>NZ_FQVN01000024.1 GCF_900129375.1 Streptoalloteichus hindustanus
GATCTGGTTCACGCTCTACCCCTGACCAGGCCGTTTGCATCTTGTTGATCTCCTCAGGCCGTCGTCAGGCCGTCTGACGCCCATCACGCCGCCGAGGCTTGATCAGGGCGTCAGCGGCCTTCCGACTCCTGTCGTGGCTGGAGGGCATCAGGTGCGTATACACGCGCAGCGTGTAACCGGGGTCGTGATGCCCGAGACTCACCGACAACGCCTTGATCGACACGCCGTACTCCAACTGCGACGAGGCGTAGAGGTGCCGCAACGCGTGGACGCCATCCTGTTGCTTGCGGTAGTCAAGCTTGGCGCGCTTGAACGCCGGCCGCCAGACGCCCATGTTGAACACCTGCCTGCGGCACGCCTGCCCCTCCTTGGTCACCAGGATCAGACGCACCGTGTGAAGCCTGCCCCCCGGCTTCTCCCACGGGAGCGTCACCGCGACCGGCGGGAACCGCTCCATGTAGTCGTCCAGCTCGTCCAGGAGACCGTCCCCCAAGGGCACCGACCGGGTTTTCTTGTTCTTGGTCGGAGCGAACACGAGCTGGTTCCCCACGATGCGGACTTGCCGCACCACGTGCAGCTCCCGCGCCTCCCGGTCGATGTCGTCATCGGACAGCCCGAACATCTCCCCCTGGCGTAGCCCTGCCCCCGCCCCCAGCGGCACTGTGATCTTGTACCGCTCGGGAAGCGCGATCCGCACAGCCCGCATCCGCGACTCCGTCCACGGCTTGATCTGCTTCTCCGGGGGAGTGGGCCGCTTCACACTCCGCGCCCTGCACGGGTTGGAGTGAATCAGCTTCTCGTCCACCGCCGCGTTCAAGATCGAGGACAGCCGGTCGAAGAGGAGTTGTCGGTACCTCAGCGACAGGCCCTTGTCACCCATCCACGCCAACCACTCCCGAACCTTCGAGATCTTCTCGACCTCCTTCAGGGGAAGATCACCGAAGAACGGCACAAGCTGGCTCTCCACCTGACGGCGCAGGTTCTCCTGCGTCGAAGCGTCCTGCGACTGGCCCTTGTACCAGGAGGGCACGTACGCCGAGAACTTGATCTTCCCGGCGTTCGGGTCGACGTAGCGCCCCTCCCGCTTGGAGGACTCCATCTCGATCAGGAAGTCCTCCGCCCGCGTCTTCGCCCGGTCGGGGAAGCTCTTGCTCTTCTCCGTCTTGTCAGGCGCGTAGTAGCGGACCTTGTACCGCAGTCCCTTGCCGTACAGCTTGGTCTTGACCCGCTTCACCTTGCCGGTCTCCGGGTCCGTCGTCTCTTTCCACCAGCGATCCTGGACGTGCCCCACCGGATCTCCTTTCCGTCGAGTTGCCGAACACCTCAGGCAGCCGAGCTGCCGAGTCCGTCAAACCAGGCCCGGACGGCGGCCGGGTCGTAGCGCAGATACCGGCCGACCTTGCGCACGGGCGGCCCCTCACCCCGCCATTTCCACTGGTAGAGCGTCTTCACCGGGACGCCCAGGTACGCCGAGACCTCGTCCACGCCCCACAACGGGTGCAGCTCCACCGCCTTGCCCATCTCGTCCTCCTCGGTGGTCACGCGGCGTGCGGGATTGCCGAACTGTGGGCGGGTGGTTGGCCGTGGGCGGCCAGCAGGGCGGCGTCGTACTCCCGCCGCCACCGGACCCGTTCCGCGACGGCCTTGAGCAGCAGCACGTCCCGGGGTGGGACGGCGGGGTCACCGGGCCGGACCGGTGCCCAGGACACCCGCGCCGAGGGGGTGTCGGGTGTGGTGATGCCGACCTGGCGCAGCATCGCCAGGACGAACGCCTTGCGGTCGTGGCGGTGGTCGGCCAGCGACTTGCCGGACCACTTCCGGGAGACCAGGACCCGCCGGCCGGGGACGCCCAGAGAGGTGGGGCGGTGTGCCTTGCCGCGACACACCCCGGGGTCCATCGCCCGGCGTGCTCCCTGGGGTTGGACCCCGTAGAGCAGCCAGACCGGGCAGCGCGGCGAGCACGGCGTGATGCGCAGCTCGGCCAGGAGCCGATCGGCGTGGCGCTGTTGCCGGTCCGTGGCGGGTTCTACGACCTGGTCGATGGACTTGGTCAGGTACTTGGTGAGGTAGCCGATATGCCGGCCGGCTTCCTCGCTGCCGCCCAGGACGCCCTTGGCGTGGACCTGGGGGCCGAGGAACACCGTGTGCGCCGGGGCCGCGTCCGGATCGGCCCCGAGCGCGTCCAGGGCCTCCTCCCAGGTCGGCAGCGGGGCGCGGGTGTCGGGGTCAACGAAGCCCCTGGCCCGGTCGTCCCACACCGGTGCCCGGTCCCCGCCGTAGACGGGTTCGTCATGCTGCGGCCACCACACCTGGTGATACGTGGCCGCCGCCACGGCGCGCAGGTCGGCGCGGGGGATGGCACCGCGGATCGCGGCGTGCCAGTGCGGCGCCAGTCGGCGTTGCGGTTCGACGGTGGCGAAGTACTGAACGTCCCAGCCCACCGCGCGGCGGAGGTTCTGCACGAACCGGTCGACCAGGCGGGCGAAGTGGACCGCGTCGCGGGCGGCCCGCCGGTAGTCGTAGCCCTCCGGGTCGACCGGGGTCCCATCGGCGTGGACCTTGCCGTAGGAGTCCAAGGTCAAGGTCACGAAGGTGGAGGGCCGGTAGCGGCCGGCGAACACCCGCCCCACCGTGCGCCGGGCGACCGGCCGCCGGGGCAGGTTCGGCACGTCCTGCCGCCGCCGCGTCGACCGCTTCCGCGGCGTGCGCTCCGGCGGATCGAGGGGCGGAAGCGAGCCCCGGACGCCGAGTTGCCGCAGCACCTGGTCCAGCTCGGCCACGGTGTCGCGGACCGACTCCGCCCCGGCCACGTCCCCGGCGTCGCGGAGTTCGGCGTACTCGGCCGCGAGGTCCGCGCGGACCTCCAACACCTCCCGCTGCTCCGCCGTCGGCGGGTCGGGGGTGAAGTCGGGTTCGTCGGCCAGGTGCCAGCCCTCCCGGCACTGGGCCATCCGCAGCCGCCGGTTCTTCTCCGCACACGGCGCGCACGTGCTGGCCAGGGTCGACCCGCACGGCACCGGGACGTGATCGACCCGGCCGGTGTCCAGGTCGACGCGTTCGCGGACCACCGGCCGCGCGCACACGCCGTGCTGTTCGGCGACCGCGCGGGCCACGTCCAGGGCCTTGGGCTTGCGCAGCCGGTCGGCCCGGGTCTCGTACCCGTCCGCGCCGCTGAGTCCATTGTGGACAGGCTTGGTGTCCACTGTGGTCTGATCGGTGATGGGTGAAGACATGACAGTCCCCCAAGACGTGTCACACGAAGCAAGGAGACGGGCGACGAGCCCGACAGAGGGTCAGGCGACGGGGCGCAGCTTCGGCCGACCCGCGCCGCCACCGCCGTCGCCGTCGCCGCGTGCGGCGGCCAGGTACTTCTCCGGGATCGGCGCGTTGAGGCTCTGGCCGTCGGGGCAGACGACGGAGACGAGGTCAGCCAGATCGCCGTCGGTGACGTGGCCGGCCCGAACCCGCAGGGCTTCCTTCTGATCCTCGGAGCGGACGTAGCCGACACCGGGCAGGTGGTGGGGAATGCGGTCGGCCAGCGCCCCGAGGTCCCGCATGCCCTCACCCAGGACCATGTCCACCTGGGAGGAGGTCCGCACCCGCAGACACACCCGGTTGGGGAACAGGTCCCGCACCGGCACCGTGTCCTTCGACGGGTCCTGCACGAACGCGGCGACCCCGAACCCCAGCGCCCGACCCTGGGTCTGCACCAGCGCCAGGAGCTGCGCCAGGACAGCTTGTTGCTGGCGGGTGCCCAGGTACTTCAACAACGCGCCGATCTCGTCCAGGAACAGCAGTTCCAGCGGCGTGTCCGGGGTGATCGTCACCTGCCGGGCCGCGCCGGCCAACTCCCGCTTGCGCTGCTCCAACAGGTCCAGCAGCTCCAGCAGGATCGCGTGCGCGTCGATGGGGCCGGTCCCGAGCCGGTGGAAGATCGGCCGGCACATGGCCATCTCCAGCACCTTCGGGTCCACACCCCACAGCCGGACCAGGCCGTCCCGCACCGCCGGGGCAACAGCCCGGATCGGGCACCACAACAGCGAGCTCTTGCCGCCGCCGGTCTCCCCCGCGCCCAACAGGTGCCCGCCGAGCAGGGGCACGGTGAACGGCTCACCGAACTCGGTCCGGCCGATGGTGGCCGCCTTGAGGTCGACCTGGTCACCGGCCACGTCCGGGATCGGCAGGGCCGGGATCGTGGTGGCCAGCAGATCCCGACGCTGCACCGCGATGTCGACCACTCCGGGTGCGGGTTCGCGGACCAGGACGCGATCCGAGCGCAGCGCGGTCCGCAGGTGGGAGATCTTGGCGGTGACGTCCTCCGGGGCCTGCCCCACCGCCAACGCCACGTGCAGGGTGTCCCACCAGGGGTCCGAGTGCACCCGGACGAGCCGGGGCACCGCGACGGCGGCCACGGTCTGCACACCCTCACTGGTCTCGCTGATCACGTCCTTGACGACCAGGCCGAGGCGGCGCATCCACCGGCCCCAGCGCGGGGCGTAGACGGCCCAGTGCCGCCACCACCCCCGCGCCGGCATCCCGACGAGCCTGGTGAACGACTCGCGCCAGGCGAACCACCAGCACCAGGCAGCGATCCCGGCCACCAGGGCCACGGTGGCGACCACACCGGCCGACGGGGCACCGACGAGCAGCACCAGGCCGCCGGCACCGACGAGGCCGAGGCTAGTCCGCCAGAACCGGCGCGCCTGCCGCCCCAACCACCACAGGCCCTTACCGGCCCACCACGCCCCGAGGAACGGGACCTTGACCACCCACACCACCAGGCGAGCCGCCTCGCCCGCCGCCCGCAGCAGCTTCGCGACCTTGTGCAAGACCGCGACACCGACCAGGACGACCGCTAACCACACCAGCGTCGTTCCGTGGGTGTTGAGCCACGCAACGACAGTGGACACGTCCGCACGCGCGCCCATAACCTGAAACCCTCCTGCCAAGGGAGACCCCGGCCAGGGGCGCAGACAGCCCGGTCTTTCGCTGCCAACGAGTCACCGGACCATCCGCGCCCCGGCCACAAGGGGGTCACATCGGGTTTTTCCTTACCTGTCGCGGGATTCGGCTTCTTCCGCCTCCCGCGTGATGCGTGACCGCAGATCGGCCACCTGGGCCGCCAGGTCGACCAGGCCCCGCTGAACCCGGTCCACCGCCTCCCACTCCGGGCCGTCCACCTCGTTCATCAGGGGCGCGGTCACCAACCGCAAGCCCTCCCGGGCGCCGTCCAGGTCGCCGACGAGCCGGCCCAGCACCGCCAGGTCCTCATCCGCGTTCACGCTGCGGCCTCCGTCGCCCGAGGGCGGCCCACCGCCACTCCAACTCCAGGGTGTGCGCGAGGGAGGCAGCCCGGTGCAGCCGCTCCCAGACCGGGGCCTCCGGCCCAACCTCCGCCTCCCCGAGCGCGGTGAGCGCCTGCCGGAGGTGGAAGTGCGCCAGGTGCATCCGGTGCGCGGCGTTCTGCCACGCCACCACCTGACGCCGCCGCCGCGCGTGCTTGGCCAGGAACACCACGCTCACCCCGCCCAGGCCGCGAGCCGGTCCGCGATCGGCTTGACCTCGGAGTAGGCGGCCACGATCTCCCGCAGCAACGCGGCGGCCCCCGGGTCGTACCCGGCGATCCCGGCCACATCACCCTGCGCCCGCTCCACCACCCCGGCCGCGTCCTCCAACGCCGCGAGCACCCGCCGAGCGGTCCGCTCCGCCTCCTGCAAGGTCGCCACGTCCCGCATCACCCGGATCACGTCCGCCGCACTCACGTTGGCCATCACGCACCGCCCCGGCGGTCACGGTCGGACTCTCCGCTGGGAAGCGCCGGCCGCTGGGGGCGGTCCAACCGCGTCGCCTCCGCCCACACCCGCCGGCTGGCCGGCGAACCCACGGTGAGGTAGACCCGCCCGAGCGTGGAGTGTCCCCGGTTGGGGTAGAAGCGGCTGACCTCGTGCACGTCCAGCACCTCCGCGACGAGCCGCGCCGCCGCCGTGACCTCGTTCTGCGTGCCCTCAATGCGGATCTTCATGGCTACCGCGCCTCCCGCAGCCGCGGCAGGACCGCGTCCAACTCGCCGTAGACCGCCTCAACCTGGGCCATCGCGGTTTTCAACGCCCCCACGGCCGTCTCATCCCCGGCCCCCGCGTGTTGCAGCGCCTGCCCGGCCAGGCCCACCAACTCCTCCATCGTGGCCTGCGTTCTCCCCACCAGATCCAGCGCTGCCGCCGCCGTCGCGGCCGCCCCGGTCAGCCCCGCGCCCCACTCCGGGCACAACCGGCCGGCCTTGTCCTTGGCGGCCAGGACCTCCTCCTCGGCCTCCCGCACCGGACCGCACATCAACGCCAACCACTGCCCGGCCATCGCCAAGCGCCGCAGCGCCGCGTCCCACTCCGCCGTCACGTCCTGGGCGAGCATCTCCACCCGGACCTTCGCGCCCAGCAGCGCGATCTTCGCCTTACTCGCGGCCAGGGCCGCCTGCCCGACCTCGTCTAACGCCGTCTCCACGACGGCGGGGTCCCGCGCGATCCGCCACGCCAACGCCACCGACACCGTCCCTCACTCCTTCCCGCTGCCGTTGTTCTCCCCGCTGCGGTTTCCGTTGTTGTCTCCGCCGGTGTCGCCCGTGGGGACCAGGCGCAGCACCGGCCGAGTCTTTGCCGGCTCACTGTCGGGGTGCTGGGCCAACAGCCACCGCTGGTGGTCGGCCTCCACCGCCCGCAACAACGCCCGCCACGCCAACCACCGCGCGGTCACCACCTCCACCAGGTCCGCCCACAACGCCTCAGCGTTGAGGACCTGGTCCAAGGCCAGGTCCCACTCCTGCACCGACTCCAAGCACTCCAACCGCCCCACCGGCGCGCCCGCCTCGACCAAGGCCCGCAACGCCTCCCGGTGGATACGCAGGGCGTGCAGCGCCGACCGCGCCTGCGTGTCGCACGCGGTGTCGGAGACCAGGAAGTCCTCCACCCAGCTCACAACCCACCACCCCGGGTCTGGGGGAGACGGATACCGAACAAGCCGAGCAGCACCGATCGCATCGACGCCGGACCCGAGGCCAGCTCGACCCCGCACCGCCGGCACACCACCGACAACCACCCGGGGTCGTCCTCATCCACCGGCACCACAAGCAGTTGCCCGTGCCCGTCCCGCACCTCACGCGGGGCCAGCACCACCCACTCCGCCCGATCCTCGGTCCCCGGGGGAAGCCAGGGGCCGCAGCGCACCCACTCAAACGCCACATCCGAGGCCACCGCGAAGTCCAGGCCCGCGCCCCGCACCAGGGCCATCGTGATCCGGTCCCGCTCCCGCATGACCGTGGTCCACAACCGGCGGGTCTCCGCCGACTCGTCCACCTCCCGCCCGCCCAACGCCAACGTGGCGTCCCGGGCCTCCTGGTGAATCCGGTTGCACTCCAACGCGACCCCCAACGGAACCCGCGCCCACTCCCGCTGGTTGAACCCGCCGCTTCCCGTTCCCGGGCAAGCAGACCCGCACTCGTCCAGGTCGGCCGGGTCGTTCGTGTTGTCCATCCGAGTCATCTCCCGCTTCCCTCGAAACGGGGACAGTGGGCGCGGTCCAGCCCGCCACCAGCAGCCACGCGAACCACGGACGCACATCCAGCACCGTGCAGACCACCCGCACCAGACACAGCGCGTAGGCGTCACACAACGACCGGTTCCCGACCCGCGCCGCCACCGCATGAGCGTCCAGGACCATCCGCACCCGCTCAGCGAGCCGGACCGCGCCCACCGACCCCGCGTACATCGGCTACGCCGCCTTGCCGTCCGGCTTCTCCGCCGGCTTGCCCGCCGCCGCGCGGCCACCACCCGAGCCACCAGCGGCACCGGACGCCTTGAACCCGGTCGCGAAGAACGACCACCCCAACGTCTTGAACTCCCCGGCACCCACCACCCGGGGAACAGCCCTCAGCCCCTCCAACTCCGCCAACCGCATCCCCGTGCCGGGCAGCAACTCCGGCGTGGTCGGCACCGGCTGCACCTCCGCCAGGAACGTCACCGTCACGCTGGCGTCCCGCTCCTTCTCCGCGCTCGGGTCGGTGAAGGTGCCCTTCCACTGCCGCAACCCCGTGGCCTCGTCCACCCGCTGCCGCACCGGCTTGCCCGCCGCCCGGTCCTCCCGCGACTGGTACTCGTTGTCCGGCCCCAGCTCCCCCACCAGCACCAGGCCCTTCGGGAAGACCACCTCGAACGGAACCGCGAACCGGTAACCCCT
>NZ_FQVN01000013.1 GCF_900129375.1 Streptoalloteichus hindustanus
GACCTCCCACCCATCGTCGTCCTGGAAACACCCCGAGCACTGTCCTTCATGGACACCAAACCCGAAGTGGACTACTACGCCACAGCCATCCGAGGACTCCGCGCCGTGGCACTGAACACCAACGACTCCACCGACTACATCACCGCACTTCTGGCTGACCGGAAGACAGGAGATCTCTAAGCCCGTCAGCACGCATCGGCCTTGACCCGCAGCCGTGACTGCTGCGGGTCAAGGCCATCCGCAACCTGCCGGCTCATCCCCGCGCGTGCGGGGCCGACGCTTCGTGCCCTGGGCTGATGTAGATCACTCGTCGTGGCGGGTAGGGGCATGGTCGAGCGCCAGGTATGGGTCGCGCTGGGCACCAGCAAATCGTCCCCGGACGTGTTTTTGGTCGCCTCGCGAGAAGTTCTCACCATGCGGACCGGGTCGGCGACTTGTTGCGTACGGGCGCACATTCCCTGTTACGAAGATTGACGTCCGCTTCTGAACGTCGTCTCGCTGCTGGAAAGAGCCGCCCCATGTCGACCGAGGTGACGGAACGACCCGTCGTCACCAGCCGCCCCCGTGGCTCCGCGCGCAGGGCGCGCGTGTTCACCAGGCCGGCGCTGGCCCTGCTCGCCCTGCTCGTCCTGGTGGGGATATGGCAGTTGGTTGCCCTCGCCCGAATCTGGCCCGAGCAGCTCTTGCCCACGCCGGGCCAGGTCTGGCACCAGCTACTGGTCACGTCCGACTCGGGCAACGGGCAGGGCGGCTACGGCGGCTCGACCTTGTGGGAACGCCTCGGGGTCAGCCTCCGCCGCGTGGCCTACGGATCGGTCTACGGCATCGGCATCGGCGTCGGGCTCGGCCTGCTGATGGGACTCGTCCCGGCGGTGCGGGCCACCGTGGAGCCGCTGGTCACCTTCCTGCGCGCGTTGCCGCCACTGGCCTACCTGAGCCTGCTGGTCATCTGGTTCGGCATCGACGAGGAACCCAAGGTGTACCTGCTGATGATCGCCGCCTTCCCACCGGTCGCGGTGGCCACGGCGGCCGCCGTCACCGGGGTCAACCGGCAGTACGTGGAGGCGGCGCGGGCGCTCGGCGCACGCGGCTGGCAGGTCGTGGCCTCGGTCATCCTGCCCGCCTCGGCGCCGGAGATCCTGACCGGCGTCCGGCTGGCCGTCGGCATCGCCTACGGCTCGGTCGTCGCGGCCGAAACCGTCAACGGCGCGGACGGCATCGGCGGCATGGTGCTCAACGCCCAGCGGTACAACCAAACCTCCGTCGTGATCCTCGGACTGGTCGTCATCGGGGTGACCGGACTGCTCATCGACTCGCTCCTGGTCGCCCTCTCCCGGCTGCTGTCGCCGTGGCGTGGCCGCGCCTGAACCGCTCCACCGCACCGAAAGGGCCGTCATGTCAACCATGAGCCGACGACGCGCGCTGTCCTGGTTGGGCGGGCTCGCCGCCGTTCCTCTGCTGGCCGCCTGCGGAGTGGGCGGAAAAACCGCTTCGGGCGGCAAGAAAGTCAGGATCGCCTACCAGAACTTCGCCGACAGCACGCTACTGCTCAAGGACCAGGCAACCCTGGAGAAGGCGCTGCCCGGCTACACGTTCCAGTGGACCGCGTTCGACTCCGGAGCCAGCATCAACACGGCGTTCCTCAGCGGGGCGCTCGACCTCGCAGTGATCGGCAGCAGCCCCACCGCGCAGGCGCTGTGCCCACCGCTGAACATCCCGTACCAGATTGTCCAACTGCTGAACGTCATCGGCGACAGCGAAGCCCTGGTCGTCCGCAACGGCACGGGAATCACCGAGGCCGCGCAGCTCGTGGGCCGCAAGGTCGCCACCCCCTTCGGCTCCACCTCGCACTACAGCCTGCTGGCCGCCCTCCGACAGTCCGGAGTGGACCCCGCGCGGGTCGACCTCGTGGACCTCGAACCGCAGAACATCGTGGCAGCCTGGCAACGAGGCGACATCGACGCCGCCTACCTGTGGACACCAGCACTGTCCACTTTGCTCCAGAACGGGACGACCCTCACCGACAGCGCGAAACTCGCACAGGCCGGCAAACCGACCATGACGTTCACCGTCACCAGCAAGGACTTCGCCGACAGACACCCGGCCGTCCTGGCCGAATGGCTCAAGGCGACGAACGCGGCGATCCAGCAGATTAAAACCAACCCCACACCGGTCGCGGAAGCGGTGAGCCGCCAACTCGGCAGCACCCGCGACGACGCGCTCGCCCAACTCAAGCAGAACATCTACCTGGACCTGGGCGAGCAGCACAGTCCCGACTACTTCGGCACGATCACCACACCCGGCGCACTCGCCCAGCGGCTCCAGGACACCGCGGAATTCCTGGCACAGCAGAAGAAAGTGGACACCGTCCCCGGGCTCGACACCTTCCGCAACGCCCTGCGCGTCCCGGAGCTGTCATGAGCACCCTGCTGACCCTGTCCGGAGTCCAGCACCACTACGGCCGGGGCACCCGCGCCGTCGCCGCCGTCGGCCCGCTGGACCTGCACGTGAACGCCGGGGAATTCGTCGTCGTGGTCGGGCCATCCGGCTCCGGCAAGAGCACCCTGCTGCGCCTCATCGCCGGGTTCGAACACCCCTCGACAGGCACCGTCGAACTTGCCGGCCAGCCGCCTGTCCCCGGCCGTGACGTCGGCGTGGTCTTCCAACAACCCCGCCTCTTCCCGTGGCGCTCGGTTGACGGCAACATCAACGCCGCACTGCGCTGGGCTGGAGTTCCCCGCGCGGACCGCGCAGCAGCCAGTGTCGATCTCCTGGCCAAGGTGGGACTATCCGGGCTCGGCGCGCGCCGAGTCTGGGAAATCTCCGGCGGGCAGCAGCAACGCGTCGCCATCGCCCGCGCCCTCGCGGCACGCCCACGCCTGCTGCTCCTGGACGAACCGTTCGCCGCCCTGGACGCCCTCACCCGAGAGCGACTTCAGGAAGACGTGCGGACACTCACCAACCGCGACGGACAGGGCGCGGTGTTCGTCACCCACAGCGTCGACGAGGCGGTCTTCCTGGCCACCCGGATCATCGTGCTCACCGACCGCCCAGGCCGGATCGCCGCCGACATCGCGGTTCCCTTGCCCCGCACCGGAGTGCCAGCGGCCGAACTGCGCGCCTGGCCCGAGTACGCCGCACTACGCGGACAAGTCGCCGCAGCCGTCCGCGCGACCCTGACAGAAGTGGAGGAACGAGTATGACCACCACCGTTGAGAACAGGACCGTGTTCGAACCGTTGACGGTCGCCATCGGAGCGCGCGCACACGACGTCGACCTGTCACAGCCACTGACCCCAGCACTCGTCGCCGAGATCCGCGCCGCCCTGCTCGAACACAAGGTCCTGGTCTTCCCCAACCAGAACCTCACACCGGACAGCCACGTCGCGTTCGGCCGCTCACTCGGCGAACTCACCGCCTCCCACCCCGTCGTGCCCGGCATGGACGACCAGCACCCCGAAATCTACGTGCTGGACAGCACCGACGGCGGCAAAGCACCGGTCTGGCACACCGACGTCACCTTCATGAAGCGACCCCCGCTGGGCTCGGTCCTGCGAGCGGTGTCCCTGCCCACCGTGGGCGGCGACACCTGCTGGACCGACCTCGAAGCCGCCTACCTCACCCTGTCCGAACCCCTGCGACGACTGGCAGACCAACTCCAGGCCGTGCACGACGGCCGCAAGGACTTCCAGGAATACCTGGACAACCGCCTCGGCGGCGAGGGCAACACCTGGGACGGCGACCGCATCCGCACCCTCGACCCCGTCGTGCACCCCGTGGTCCGCGTACACCCGGAAACCGGCCGCAAGAGCCTGTTCGTGAACCCCGGCTTCACCACAACCATCCTCGGACTGTCCGAAGTAGAGAGTCGCGCCCTGCTCGACATCTTCTTCGTCGCGATCGGACGCCCCGAGCACAGCGTCCGCCACCGCTGGACCCAGGGCGACGTCGTCGTCTGGGACAACCGCAGCACCGCCCACTACGCCGTCGACGACTACGGCCACTTCCAACGAGTGATGCACCGCATCACAATCCGCGGCGACGAACCCTTCGGCCCCACCCCCTGACCCCACCCCCGCAGGGCCGATGCGATCAGCCCTGCATCCTGCAGGCACGGGTGGGGCTCACCCCCGCGCGCGGGGCCGATCCCAGGCGAGGATGCTCTGCCTGCTCGCCTCGGGGCTCATCCCCGCGCGCGCGGGGCCGATGAGGACGAAGTCGTGACCATGTCGCCCCGCGAGGACTCATCCCCGCGTGCGCGGGGCCGACGCCGTGATCCTCCGACACGGCCCGGTGATCACGGGCTCATCCCCGCGTGCGCGGGGCCGACACGACCCGAGCGGCCCAGTGGGGCAGCGCCGGCGGCTCATCCCCGCGCGCGCGGGGCCGATACTTCGTGACCTGGGGTGATGGGGCGTCGTGGGCGTGATTTTGACCTGTTCGATTTTGGTTCTCAACACAGTAGATCATCCGTCGCACTTGGTAGCGGGCCGTCTCAGGTCGCTGGTGCTGTGGCCGGAGAGAAGGTCACACCCGCCTGTCTCACGCTCATCGAGTCCGGAGTGGAATCGCACCTTCCCTGAGCGTCGGTGTCAGGACGCGGCGGACAGCACCACAACGGCCAGCCTGTCCGCCGCGTCCGGCCGTCCGTGCTGTCGCGCTCGGGTCGCCATCTCAGCCCGCCGCTGACTGTCGATGAGGAGCGGAGCCAGCGCGTCCCGCAGGGAGCTCGGCGTGGCACCGTCGAGCAGGGCGATCGCGGCGCCAGCAACATGGAGCTGGCGGGCGTTGTGTCGTTGCTCGTCTCCGGCGGAGGTGGCCAGGGGGACCAGCACCGCTGGTTTGCCCAGTGCGGTCAGCTCCGCGATGGTTCCCGCGCCGGAGCGGGAGATGACGATGTCGGCCAGGGCGAGCACGTCGGGTAGCTCGCCGCCGACGAAGCCGGTCAGGTGGTAGCGGCCCGCCAGCTCCCGCGGGAGGCGGGTGGCGTGTTCGTGGAGGTCGGTGAGGTTCGCCGGGCCGCATTGGTGGATGAGGTTGGCGCGTTCCAGCAACCAGGGCAGCAGATCCCGCACCAGGGTGTTGATCTGCTGCGCACCCTGCGCGCCACCCGTCACGTACACGGTCGGAAGGTCCTGGTTGAAGCCGCGCAAGCCCAACGCCACAACCGCCCGATCCGGCTGACCCGTCAATATCTCCGGCCGCACCGGGTTACCCGTCACGACCGCACGTGCCCGCGCCGAGCTGGGCAGCAGCGGCAGGGACGCCTCGCTCGACACCGCGATGCGGGTGGCGACCCGGGCCAAGACCCTGTTGGCCAACCCCAACCGGACTGTCTGTTCGTGGACCACCAAGGGGCGCCGGCACATCGCGGCCGCGATCCCGACCGGCACGGCGACGTAGCCGCCGGTCGCCAACACCACGTCGGGACGCCATTCCGCCACGAGTGCGCGGGCTTGGGCCAGGCCGAGCGGCACGCGCAACATGTCCTTGGCGTTGGCCCGGGTCAGCATCCGCAGCGGATTCTGGGCACGGCGGATCTTGCCGGTGGCCACCGCGGCGAACGGGATGCCCTCGTTCGCGGCGACGCGGGCCTCCAGCCCGGCTGCTGTTCCCACCCACACCACCTCCAGCGCCACGGCATCGGTCGCGAGCCTGGTTCGGAGGGCGCGGATCGTGGTGAGAGCGGGATAGGTGTGACCTCCGGTCCCACCCCCGGTGACCATGACACGGACAGAGCGAGGTGAGCTGTTCACAGAACTCCACCATCCACAGTGGACGAGAACACGAACAGGAGCCGGACGCGGCGCGACAGTACCGCGCCCCGTCTCGCCACAACCGTTCAGGTACTGGAGAAGCCGGCATCGGTAGGGCCGCCCGGGTCTGCCCATCAACGTTGGAGGCCACTTCCGCACGGGCTGGGTTCAGGGACCGTTGGGGTGGGACCTCCGGACGCCAGGTCAGGACTTTGGTCCCCGGCGTGTCGCTGGCGCCTGAGCCAAGCTGGATACCAGCGACGGGGTGAACCTCGTAGACCGGAGTCGGGGGCGGTGAGGGGGAAGCCCAGTGGTTCGGGGGAACCGGGGTCGCACATCCTCGGCTCGGTCTTCCAGGGCTGACGAGCAGAGGCGACAGGGTGGGGTGGCTGGTGGGGACCAGCCACCCCACCTTTTTCACTGCCCCCGCGTGTGGGGGCCAATGACTCCGAGGCCGACGACGCCGAGACCGAGGGGCTCATCCCCGCGTGCGCGAGGCCGACCAGCGAGGGGCGGGTCTTTTCTGTGCTCCCCGTGGCTCATCCCCGCGTGCGCGGGGCCGACTTCGGCCGGAGCTTCGACGGCCTGGACTATCGGGGCCCATCCCCGCGTGCGCGGGGCCGATATGCCGCGTAGAACGCTCCACTGGAAGCTGGCCGGCTCATCCCTGCGTGCGCGGGGCCGATAACTCTGCGGACACCATCATGTCCGTGGCGATCGGCTCATCCCCGCGTGCGCGGGGCCGATCGCGAGGCAGTCGCCCACACCGCGGTGTGGACGGGGCTCATCCCCGCGTGCGCGGGGCCGATGACACCCTCCCTGCGGCGGGTGTCGGCCCGCACGGCTCATCCCCGCGTGCGCGGGGCCGATACTTCGTGACCTGCGGCGATAGGGCGTCGTGGGCGTGGTTTTGACCTGTTCGGTTTGGGTGCTCAGCACAGTAGATCACTGGTCGCTGTGGGTGGTGGGTGGTCTGAGGTCGAGGTAGTGGGCTGAGGCGTTGAGCATGGCTCGGCTTCGGTGGTGGAGGCGGGTGCGCCAGGTGTGGAGGACTTCCTCCAGGGGGGCGATGGCTCCTGCGTTCATCACGTGGGTGATCACGGGGGCGATTTGCTCCGGAGGGTAGCCGGTCGCGGGGTCGCGGGCGGGGCAGGCCACCAATCCTCACGCCGGGTGGCGGCCCACCTCTGCGGAGGGGGGCTACTCCTGGTCGGCGTCGGGGTCCCGGGCGGCCGGATCACGCAGGGGCCGCAGCGCGCCGGGCGCGGGGATGTGGGCGCCGAAGGTGTAGCGGCCGTGGAGGTTGATGTGCTTGTCCACCAACGGTGACAGGCGGGCGGCGTCGAGGTTGTTGATCGGTTCGCCAGGGGCGGGCAGCGCCGCGTGGTCGGGTCGGTGTAGCGGGTGTTCCACACCACCGCGTTGAGCACTAGCCTCAGCGTCCCGAACTGGTCCTCCTGGCCTTCGCAGCAGTGCACACCTGCCGGTGCCGCAGCGCCCGGTGCGGGTGTCCAGCACGCAGAAGGTGTAGGCACGGTGGTTGACCACCCCGGCTGGCAGGGCAGGGTTGGTGAGGACCAGGCGCTGCCACACCTCGACCAGCAAGTTGGTGTTCATCTCGTGGTCGCGGACCTGACCGCGGCCGAGCAGGTCGGGCAACGACCTCACCACGGCGGCGGCACTCCAACTCGGCCTGAGAAGGGTCGTGGACTCGGCTGAGTGATCAGGTGGACTTGGGTCCGGGGTCAGAGCCGTTTGATCTTGAGTTTGGCCGCGTCGTCGTTCTGCGCCCACATCGTCACCGGCCAGCTTTTTCCATTGTGGTCCTTGTGGCTTTCCCTGCTCGTGCCGTTGAGGTAGCGGGTGCTGGAGAAGTAGCTGGTGGTGATCTGGATCTGGTCGTCGTGGCGGATCACGTGTTTTCCGTTCACCTTCACGCCGGTGAGGAAGAGGCAACTTGCGGAGTCGATCCACAGGAGACGGTTGGAGCTGCTGTCGGTCGTGTCTTTCTTGATCACCCGGAAATCTCGTCGTGCCGCCACATAGCCGTCGCTTCCGGCCGCAACGTGGAGGGAGTAGTAGGAGGAGCTTGAGGAGAGCCGACCGGCCTGGAACGTGCCTTCCACCTTGCATGTCTTGCTACTGGCGACTGTGACGTTGTTGTTGAAGGTGCTGGTGCCGGTGACGGTGAGGGTTCCGCCTACGGAGAGGTTCTTGCTGCTGGCGAGTGTCACGTTGTTGTTGAACGTGCTTGCTCCGGTGACGGTGAGCGTGCCGCCTACGGTGAGGTTTTTGCCGCTGGCCAGGCTGGCGTTGTTGTTGAAGGTGCTGGTGCCGGTGACGGTGAGGGTTCCGCCTACGGAGAGGTTCTTGCTGCTGGCGAGTGTCACGTTGTTGTTGAACGTGCTTGCTCCGGTGACGGTGAGCGTGCCGCCTACGGTGAGGTTTTTGCCGCTGGCCAGGCTGGCGTTGTTGTTGAAGGTGCTGGTGCCGGTGACGGTGAGCGTGCCGCCGACCGACAGGTTCTTGCCGCTGGCGAGAGTGACGTTGTTGTTGAACGTGCTCGCCCCATCGGCGGTGAGCATGTTGACGGAGATGTTGGGGCTGCGCACCTTGAGGGAGGTGGTGAGGTAGTGGTCCTCACCGCCGATGGACGCCTTGAGTGTGAAGTTGGTGTGGTCGTTGAGCGCTGGTGAGGTCCAGGAGCCGCCGCTGACCGGGGTGCTCTTCTCGGTCCCGTCCTCCGCCGAGTAGTACATGGTGTAGGTGGCGTTCCTGGACCCCTCCCACTTCAGCTGCACCGTCTGCCCCCGGTTGACGATGGTGGAGGCGGGGCGAAGGCTGTGGAAGTAGAAGGTGTCGTCCCGTTTGACGACCTCGACCCGCCCGGTGCGGTCCTGGAACCCGCTGGTGGGGTTGGTGGAGGTTCGCTCGGTGACGGTGAGGGAGACCGGCCCGACCGCGCTGTTGATCTCGATGTCGGCGAGGGTGAGGATGACCCACCACGTCCCGTCGAACTTGGCGGTGGTCTCCGGCTTGCAGGTGAACACCACCTTGTTCGGGTCGTTGGTGTCGGAGGTGATGTGCCACTGGGTGCCCTGGTCGGCTCCGGTGACCTCGCTGGCCTTCGTCTTGATCAGGGTGGGGGCTGTGGTGAGCGCGCTGCCCTGGGTGCCTACCGGCACGCTGATCTCGATCTGCTCGCAGTAGACCGGCCAGGAGGCGCCGCTGACGTTCTGGCCGAACCTCAGGGCGATGGTGCCGTACTCGTGGTCGGCGAAGTTGCTGATCAGGATCGTGCTCGGCTTCGTCTGGAGTTCCGGCTTCACCCAGTTGGTGTCCGAGGTGAGGTCACGGGTCACGGCTTGCTCCTGGAGGGACCGGAGTGGCGGGTGGCGGTGAGGCGTCCGGCGTGGGAGAGGAGGCTGCCGTCGCCGGACGTCGAGTGCTCGACCACCTCGACGGCGTCGGCCGCGGTCTGGTCGAGGTCGAGGGTGACGGTGAGCGACCAGGTGCCGTCGAAGGTGGCGGGGGTTTCGGGGACGCAGGTGAAGACGGGGGCGTTCGGGTCGGTGGTGGTGGCGTGGACCCACCACTGTCCACCGTGGACGGGTGAGGCGACCGGGGTGACGCGGGTGCGCAGCGCCAGGGGCATGGGGTGGGCGTGGGTGAGCGGCACCGTGAGGAGGATCCGGGCGCAGCGGACCGGCCACCGCGTCCGGTCGTGCGGGGCCCTGCCGATGGTGACCCGGACCCGGCTGCCCTCGCCGGCCGCCGTGCGGAGGGGAGCCAGCTCCACCTCGTAGGGCAGCAGGAGCCCAGAGGACGGGGACGTCACGGGCGTTCTCCTTCCGGTGCGGGCGGCTGGTTGCGGCTGGCCGGGTGGAGTTGCAGGTATCCGGAGCGGGCGACGGGGATCGGGTCGTCGGGGTGGTGGAGGTCGTCGGCGGCCAGGATCGGCAGTTCCGTCCAGCGGGGCGGGTCGGTGGCCAGGGGCTCGGCCCAGGTCCAGACGCCGTGCCAGGGCGCGGGCCGCGGCATGACGATGCCGGCCTCGGGCGGGTCGGCCAGCACGGTGATCTGCCGGATCGCGACCCGGTCGTCGCTGTCGTGGGTGAACCGGAGGCGGATGTGCCGGGCCGCGAACGGCTCCGCCGGGTGGTGGTTGATCTCCACCGCGGGGCCCTGCTCGGTGAGGGCGGTCCAGTCCGTGCCGTCGAGCGAGGACTCCAGGCAGGACGCGCCCAGGGCGTGGTCGCCCCGCGGGTCGCCGCCGGCGAGGTGCACTCCCGCCACCCGGCGCTCGGCGCCCAGGTCGAGCGCGACACAGTCTCCGCTGGTGGCGTGCTCTGCGCTGAGGTAGTGGGTGGAGAGGTCTCCGTCGAGCACCCGCTCGGGAGGGTGACCCTCGGTGTGGCCGAGCGTGGTGGTCACCGTGACGTTCTCGTCCCGCCGGGTGGGGGCCAGCAGCGGGTCGAGCCGGAACGAGGCGCGGATGCGGGCCAGGGCGCCGTGGGTGTGCTCGGCGGCGACCGCCAGGTGGTGGACGGGCAGGACGTCGGTGGTGGCGTGCACCGCGGTGTGCGGGCAGACCAGGAGCGTGACGTGGTGGGTCGCCAGCCGGTCAGGGGGCCGGGCGGGCAGGCGAAGGGTGTCACCGGCGCCGATGGGCGCCAGGTAGCCGCCGTCGGCGGAGGCGTCCGCGACGTACAACGTCTCGTAGCGGGTGGGCTCGTCGACGTCGTCGGCGGCGAAGTAACCGATCAGGCCGTCGGCGAGCCGGTCGGGCTGGCCGAGCCGGACGTTCCACCGGTGCTCGGGGTAGTCGGGCTCGGGCGGGGTGAGGGCGGTGTCCCAACTCGGGTCGGCCAGCGGGGGGCCGAGCAGGTCGAGCCCGAGGTCGGCGCGGACCAGGGCGACGGGTCGGCCGATGAGCCGGGCCGGCGTGGTGTCCTCGGTCGGACTGGTCTCGTCGATGCGGTCCAGTGCGGTGTCGATCGCGGTCATCAGCGCGTCGAAGGCCGAGGGCGGATGCCCGAGGACCCCTGAGGCGAAGGCGGCGACGTGGGGGTGGGCCGCCTGGAAGTCGCTGTCGTCGGGATGGCGGTGGGGGGCGTGGGGGAGGGCGTTCCAGGCGGTGGCCCTGGTGCCCTCGGCGGTGTGCACGACCCGCAGCTCACCGAGCGGGTCCCCGTCGGCCGCGTACACCAGGAGGGTCTGGTCGAGGTGGTTGACCAGCAGCCAGCCCGCGACGGGGGTGCCGCGTTCCTCGGGCACGGCGTCGAACCGGAGCCGCGCCTCGTGCATCAGGCGTGGCGGCAGTTGCAGGAACCGTTGTGGGCCAGGGGCGTTCGGGTACAGGAGGTGGTCGGGTGTGACGCTGTCGGTGCGGATCGGGGCGAACTGCGCGGGTTGGGCCTGGTGCGCGGTGACCATGCGGGCGACCTGGCCGAACCGGTCGACCAGGTGGAGCTCGACGAAGACGAACTGGCCTGCCCGCACCGGTTGGAAGCGTCGTTGTCGCCGGTCGCCGGCCCCGTCGGGGACGTGGTTGGTCTGTCCGACCAGGTCGAGGACGCCGGGGTCGGTGGTGGTCTGGGCCGTGCCGTCGTGCTGCAGCAACCAGTCGCCGAAGCCGTCGAGGCACTGGGACAGGATGTCCACTTCGGACAGATCGTCGCGCAGTGCCCGCAGAGCGGTGACCAGGTCGCTGGGGGCGGTGGGGAGCCGGCGGCGGATCTGTTCGCGGAGCACGTACTTCAGCGCGGGGGTGAGGAAGGACCGTCCCTCGAACTGGGTCCAGCGCAGGTTCCCGTCCCCGCCGCCGGGTTCGGCTCCGGTGCCGTTCCAGCGGTACCGGTCGCCGTCGAAGGTCCAGTGCTGGCTCTGGGCGTCCTGGTAGGGGGTGGCGCAGTGCAGGACGCGCCACTGGAGGTACAGCGGGAGCCAGGGTTGGGTCCAGCAGCGGGTGTGCTCCGGCCAGGCGCCCCTGCTCAGGTTCGTGGGGTCCTCGACGATCGCGTGGAGCGCGGTGCGGTCATCGGAGCCGTCCAGCGGGGCGCGCACCGCCCGGTCCAGCAGGGCGAACTCCTTCAGCAGGGGAGTGCAGAGCGCGGGCAGTCCCTCCAGGTTCGGCAGCGGGGGCGCGGACTCGGGCGGGTGCCACGAGTCGCCGATCCGGACTTCGCTGAGCAGCGCCGAGGGCACCCGACAGGGCAGGGGGTCCTCCTCGTCCCTGGTCAGGGCATCGGTGTTGCCGGTGTTGCCCAGCACCACGACCGGGTCGGCCGGGCGGTGGTAGGTGTCGGCCGGCACCCGTTTGAGCTCCAGCGTCTCCGGAAGCCCCTTGCGGTGGGCGTACTCGTCGATCTCGGCCTGGAGGGCCTCCGGGTCCATGGCGTGCGGGATGCGCGCCAGGATCTCGGCCACCTCGGTCGTCTGGTCGCGCACGGCGGCGCTGAGGCGGTCGATCTCGGCCTGCCACGCGGCGGGGTCGAGGGTGAAGTCGTGGGGGCGGTGACTCGGCGGGAGCTGGCGGAGCCACCACAGGGTCCACAGCCGCCACTGGTCGTGGGCGAGGCGGGGCGCCAGCCGGTCGTAGGCCCGCTGGTCGCCGTTCAGCTCGTGGACCCACTCCGGTTGGGCGGGTGGTGGCGGCTGGGAGTCCATGCCCTCCAACGGTCGGTTGACCACCCGCCACACGTGCCCGCCCTCCCGCCCGGAGAACCAGGAGCGGTGAGTGATCTCGTCCAGGTCCAGATCGCCGTCGGCGGTGTCGAGCTGGTCGAGCGCGTCGGCGAACAACGCGCGGACGAGGTCCGCCGAGCGGGTCGAGCGGGTCTGTTGCGCGACCAGGGCGGCTGCGGCCTCCGCGGTGGAGTGCCCGACCGCGACCTGGATCTTCTCTCCGTCGGGGTGGTGGGAGTCCAGGTGAGAACAGGGCGGGTCGTGCTGGCAGTCGGCCTCCCAGCCGATGCCGTACACGCAGCCGCAGTACCGGGTGTGGGTGATCGTGTTCGGCATGTCGTCCGGGGCGGCCCAGCCCAGTGCCGACAGCACGCCGTCCAGGCCCTCGCCGTCGCCGGGCACCAGACCGGGAATTCGGTGGGCGGTGCGCAGGATGTCCGCCTCGTCGTCGGAGTACCAGCCGATGACCGCGTAACTGAGCACCGTGTCCGGTGGGTCCGCGTACTGGTGGGGCTTGAGGTCCTCCAGCGTGTCGTGGAAGAGGAAGACGTCCTTGTGGTACGGGGCGAACGCGGCGAAGGCGGGCAGGCCCGTGCCCACGGCCGTCAGGAACAGCGGCCCGGACCTCGGTTCGGTCCAGCGCCCCCGCGACAGGTCCCACGCCCGCCCGATCCGGTTCAGCGTGGGCGTGGACGCGTAGGGGTCCAGGCAGGTCGTGGAGCCGGGGACGTCCAGCCCGTGGTCGCCGTTCTGCAGGTAGTCGCTCTGCACCACCCACCCGGCGGCCCGGCGTTGACCGTCCAACTCGCAGTACCGCACCACCAACCACCGGTTCGGGACCAATGGGAACTCGCTGTCCCCCGTGTCGGGGTGGAAGAAACCGGTGGTCAGCGCCTCGGGAAGCTGCCACTGCACGTGCACGCCCTCGAAGGACGGCGAGTTCTCCGTGTCCTCCAGGTTCTGGTAGGGCGGAGGTTCCGCGCCCGCCCTGACGTCCTCGTCCAGCATCAGGAAGAACTGGGGCGACCAGCGGAGGAACTCCCCGTACCTGCGGATCTTCCGGTTGACGGCCAGGGCGTGGACCTGGATCGGCACGACCAGGTCGGTGTCGCTCACGGGGCCTTCGCCTCCTCCACCTCGGTGGTGATGCGTTGTTCGACGGGCGCGTTGACCAGTTGGAGCGCGAAGGCACGCGGGGTCAGGCCGTCCGGGGCGACGACGTCGGCCAGGTCGCTGACGAGACCACCGGCGTCGCACAGGTTCAACACGGCCCGCCCGGAGCGGGCGTCCCGCAGGTAGTGGTCGGAGATGGCGCCCTCGGCGGGGAAGTGGCGGCCCAGCGGAAAGCCCAGGTTCGGGCCGGGGGTGAGGTCGCGCAGGCTGATCACGTCACCGTCGTCCACCCCGAAGTGGATGCCCTGCCCCGGTTCCCGGATGACGATCTCGTCCGGGACGGCGTCGAACAGGCACAGCAGCACGTCCTCGGCCGGCTGGGCGCGACGCAGCTCCCCGACCTGCCTGCCCCGAACCGTGGCGACCAGGTCGAACTCCGGCCAGGCCCGCACCAGGGCCGAGCGGATCAGCACACCGGACACCGGTGGCGACGCGCCGCGCGCCGCCGCCGTCCCCGCCCGCACCGCCGGGTGCGCGAGCACGTCGAGGGAGGTGTGGACACCGATGTCCTGGGCGCCGGCCAGCAGCGCGGCGATCCAGGTCGGGTCGACGTGGAACAGCCGCAGGGACTCCGGGGGCAGCATCGCCGGGTGGGGCACGAGATAGCCGAACGGGACGTGGTGGAGCAGCGCGAGGCCCTCCAGCCAGCCCGGGAGGGTCGGGGCGCGGGTGGTGGCGGCGGCGGTCAACAGCCGTTGGCGGTGGGGATCGGCCATCAGGGCGTGCGCCGAGTGACGGGACAGCCGTTCTCGGCGGACGGTCATCGGTGTCGACCCGGCCACCGGGGGTTGGCGGAGCGCGTCCACGAGGGACCGGCCGAATCCCTCGTCGGCCACCGTGCGCCAGGCGTTGCCACGCGCGGCGTCCGGGTCCAACCCGGCGCGTTCCGGGTCACCTCCCATCGCCATCATCCGCGCCGCCATGCCCGCGACCTCCCGGCGGACGCGGGTCATCTCCTCGGTGTAGGTGGGGTCGGCCAGCGCGAGCGCGCGGCCCAGGGTCCAGGCCGCCGCGTAGCTGACGTCGAACACCCCGTGCTCCGGGTCGTAGATCAGCGCGTGGTCGGCGGTGGTGTGCGGTCCGCCCCGTCTCACCTCGGGGACCGGCTGGGGAACCAGGGGGGTGAACGGGCCCCGGTACCAGCCGAAGGTCACCTCCCCCGACCGCACGCGGTAGGTGACCGGTGTGTACCCCAGGCGCAGGCGCTCGCGGGCGTGTCGCTCCGCCGCACCGGGGTCGGTGGAGCCGGCCTCGTGCGGCAGGCGCAGGGCGAGGTTCTCCGGGTCGCCTCGGCCGGGCTCGGCCAGGCGTCGGAGAAGTCCCGGCGCGTCGAGCTGGCCGTGGGGATCGGACACGAACGACCAGGACCGCAGTGCGCACAACCGCACGGTGTTGATGTGGGAGGGGAGCTGGTCGGGCCCGAGCAGGCCGATGAACCCCTCCAACGACACCAGGTGGACGGCGTAGGCGCCGGCCGGGCGGGGGAACCGGTTGGCCGCCAGGACCGCGTAATCGCCTTCGGTGAGGATCTCGCCGTTCCGGGTGCGCTGGGGGGCGGTGCGCACCTCACGCAGGTGCGCCAGGTACGACAACTCCGCCTCACGCGGCACCACGGCGGTGAACAACGGGGCCGGCACGTCGATCGTCTGGCAGGTGCTGGCGGCGATGCCCGGGGTGATGCCCTCGTCGCTGAGATCGGGGCCGAGGATGTCGGTCTCCTCGGGGTGGCGGAGCGCGTCGACGGTGCGTGTGCGGGTCAACCCCTTGCCGTCCGGGTCGTCGGGCAGTTCGCCCGCGGCGAAGACGAGCAGCGCCAGCCACGGGGCACGAGCGACCACCAACGTCCCGCTCAGTTCGCGTTCCCACGGCAGGATCGCCCGGTTGAGGGTGATGTGCGGCAGCGTCGAGCCGTAGTCGCCGTGGGAGCCGGAGGGCGGGTAGTGGGCGTGCACGGACGAGTCGTCGAGCACGAAACGCACGGCCCGGATCTCGAACTGCTGCTCGACCACGGGCAACGGGTCGCTGGCGGTGAAGTCCACGTCGTCGCGGGTGAGGCACTGTTCGGCGCGGATCGTGTACACGCCCGCGGTCGCCGCGGGCGAGAGGCGGTCGTAGAAGGTGATCTGGAGCGGGTCGGTCACGACGTTCACCTCCCCGAGGCGGCGGTGATCAGGGGTGGGTCGGTGAACAGCGTGCTCGCGCGGGAGGCGTAGGCCCCGAGGGGTGCATTGCCGCCCGGCGCCACGCCCAGCGCCGCCAGCCCGTCGTACAGCGCCGTGCGGCGCCCGGCGGTGTCGTCCGCGCCGATCCCCCCGTCGGGATCACTGATGGTGGCCACGCTGTCCGGGTCGGCCTCGGCGCGCGGCCCCGCCGGGTCGCGCTCCTGGAGGGGAATCGCGGCGCGGGGCAGCTCGTCGACCTCCAGCGCCTCGCCGCGGACCGGGCCGAGCTCGCCCTCCCGGCGAGGGGCGGGCACCTGGAACCGGATGCCGGACAGGCACCCGGAGATGACACCGTCCTCCCTCATCGCCCGCTCCGGGGACGTACCGGGATCACCCCACAACGCCCGCGGCACACCCCGCCGCACCACCGTCACCGACCAGTCGTTGTCCTTCGGGTGGTACACGCTGTCGTAGCGGTGGACCGTCACCCTGTGCTCGGACACCACGTCGCGGTAGCCCATCGGGCGGATCGTGATCCGGTCCTTCTCGGCGCCCTCCAGCAGCGCGCCGTTCAGGGTGATCTTCGAGGCGGGAACGACCGACTCGGTGGCGACGGTGAAGCCGTCGGCCGAGACCAGCTGGGGCGCTTTGGTGGCCTTGCGGGCCTCGGTCTCCGCGGCGTCCACGTCGGCCAGCAACCCGCGCTGGGGCACCACCGCCACCGCCGCCGGGAGCTGCACCCGGAACTCGTCCCACCCGGGCAGGGGCGCCTCGTCGCGCCCGGAGCCGATGCCGATCGTGAAGGAGATGAACCAGACCTTGACCCGCGCGCGCCCACCGATCGGCGGCCCCCACAGGTCCAGGCTGACCCCGACCTCCAGCGACACCCGGACCCGGACGAACACCACCTTCACCGTCGCGGACACGCCGACGCTCAGGCCCATCGACAGGGAGAAGGAGAACGGCTTCCACCGCACGAGCGCGTCGACCCAGGCCGTGAACCAGGCACGGAGGTTGATCCCGTGCCCGTTGTCGTACACGGCCTCCAGCCGCCCGCCGGCCATGAACGCCCCGTCGGTGATCGCCAGGTACGCCTCGCCGCTGATCGTGACCGGGCCCCGGGACCAGCGCCAGCCGACCCTGGGCACCCTCGGGTAGTAGCCGGGCGGCTGGAAGTCCCTGTGGTACCCGCCGACGGTGAAGACGAACCCCTTGCCCCCGCCCGAGGCGGTGCGGTCACTGCCCCAGATGTACAGCGCCAGCCCGCCGGACAACTCGGCCGCCGGATCGAGCACGTAGGAACCGGGCGCGAGCACCGCGTCCATCGAGAACCGGTTGTGCTCGCCGTGGTAGGCGATCGCCAGGTCGACCACCAGCCGGGCCAACGGCCGTCTCGCGGCCTTGTTGCGGGGCAGGTCGAGGGTCGTGCGGCCGATCAGGCAGACCTGCCACGTCGGTCCACCGTGGACCAGCAGCAGCGCGCGGGCCTCCAGGAACCGGAACGAGCTGAACTCCAGGCCACCCGCTCCCCAGTACTCCCCGGCCCGCGGCGTGACCCAGCCGCCGGGGCCGGCCAGCGACTCCAGCACCTCCTCCGGGGTCCCGCCCGCACCGCCGGAGATCCGTTGCACCAACGGGAAGTCCCGCACCTCGTCGATCCGGGGATCGCGGATCCGGCTGTTGACGCCGAAGCCCAGGCACACCGCCATGACGGTGAACACCGGGGGTCCGAACAACCCCCGGTCACCGCTGCCGCCGACCTCGCCGAACAGGAACATCGACGACCAGCCGTCGCGGCTGCGCGCGTAGCTGCCCATCGCGTGGAGCGCGAAGAAACCCGTCTCCACCGCGGCCATGCCGGTCAACCACTCCGCGTACTTCGGATCAACGCGCCGTTCCAGCACACCGGTGACGCGCACCGGGGGTTTGTCCATCTGCAGGCCCGCGCCCCGCAGCGTCGGGGACACGGTGAAGCGACTGTCGATGCCGAAGCCCAGCCCGGCCAACGCCAACTGCGCCGGACCCACCGCCAGAGAAGCGTCCACCAGCACGAACAACCGGCCCTGCGCGTAACTCAACCCGACCCGTCGCACCTCGACCGGGCCCAGTGTCAGACCGAGGTCCCGCCACGCCTCACCGCCCGCCTGCCGTGGCCGGCGCTCCAGTTCCGTCATGCCGCTCCTCCCGCTCGCCGGTTCCCGGCACCAGCCGCCAACCACAGCGGCGTGGGCTTGCCCGCCACCACCAGCTCAACCCCCACCGTCAGGCCCGCGGCCAACCCCTCGGCGGGCAGCCCGGGAAGCCGCAGCACCTGGGCCGCGTCACCGACCAGGTCCAGCGCCGCGGCGACCGCGGCCACCTGCGCAGGCGTCCACGCCGAGGCGGCGTGACCGAACTGGGCGCCGGCCACCACGACGTCCCGATCGGCCGGAACCGCGTCCCCCACCAGCGGAAGGTGCGACATCCGCGCGTCGACCCGCCCCCGCACCTGGAGGACCTTCGCCCGGCCCGCCCCCTCGCCCACCGCGGCCGCCAGCACGCTCACGTGCTCGGTCCCCGCGCCCACCACGCACGCCCTGGTCGCCGAGTCGTACGCCACGACCACACCCCGCGCCTCGGGCCAGGGCAGGTCGGGAAGCTCGGCGGTCTCCCAGCCCAGCGCCGTCAGCAGCGTGCGCGCGGGCACACCCTCGTCGGCGTGCCAGGACGCGGCGAACGCTGTCCCGGCCGGGTCGGTGTCGAACGCGAGCCGCAGGTCCAACCACCGCTCGACGCAGTCGTCCCCTCCGGCCGGCAGGGACAGCTCACCCCAGAAACTGACGCTGGTTCCCCGACCCGGGAGACCTGGGCGTGGACGGCGAGGGGAGCGAGCACCTCGCCCACCGGGAGGGAGCACGCGCAGGTGACGGTGGCGACCTGGGCGGTGGGGTCGAAGGCCAACGCGACCTCGTCGAGCGTGAGCCCGGCCAGCGGGGCGGGCAGCGGTGTCCCCAGGGTGTCGCGGAGCCAGTCCGAGAACCCGGCGAACTCCAGGGCCGCGGTGGTGTCGGCGGCCAGCAGCCAGCCCGTGCCCGCCTCCCGCCGCGCCTCCAGGCAGACCACCGCGTCGGCCACGGCGAGGCCGGCGGTGATCGTGACCAGGTCGGGCGCGCCACCGATCCCCGACAACTCCAGGCTGACCCCCTCCACCGACAGGTCCTCGAAGAACCGCCACGAGGTGTCCAGCCCCAGGGAGACGGTGTAGGAGCGGTCGGCCAACCGGGCCGCCACCGCCAGGCGGGAGACCCGCACGCCGACGTCGATCCCGGACTCCGCCAGGTGGTCCTCGACCAGCTCATCGGTGGCGTCCGGGTTGTCCAGACACGCGGTCAGCACGAGATCCGGCACGCTGATGTGCGCGGTCACCGTGTCGCCGCCCACCCGCAGCGCCGCGACCAGCTCCGCGGAGACCGACCGCGCCGGCGGCAGCCCGAGCCCGGGCTCGTCCCAACCGACGCCGAAGCGCACCGCGAGACGGTCCACGCGCAACAGGTCGGGGACGAGAACCCAGTCCACATTGGACAGTTCGACGCCCACCCACATCCAGCGGAACCCGTTCGTGCCGTCGATGCCGCACCGCAGGCTGACTCCGGCGAGCGCGCCACCGGTGGGCACCTCCTCGGGCAGAGCCAGCTCCTCCGGTGTGAGCGCGTCCAGACCGGGCAGGTCCACCAGCGCCGCGAGATCCGGCAGCCCCAGCTCGGGACCGAACTCCCCGGACAGCTCGTACACCCCACCTGGCTCGTCGGGCGGACGGACCACCAGGCACGCCCGGTGCGAGCGCACCGTGAACGCCAGCCCACCGGCGGCCCAGGACCGGCCGCCCTCGGCGCCGACATCGGCGGCCAGCACGAGGACCGCGCCGTCGAAGCCGAACCCGTCGCGGAAGACGTCCAACGACAGCCGGAGATAGGAGGTGTCGATCTCCCACTCGGTCAGCGGCGCCGCCAGCCGCAACCCGGTCACCCGGTCGGCGTTCTCGACGAACACCACGTCGACCCGGGGCAGGTCGCCGACCTCCCCCAGCTGGGCCGCCCCGGACAGCCGCAGCCCCGCGAGGTCGTGGTCCAACGGCTCCCGCACCACCAGATCACCGGACAGGTACGTGTCGAAGAACTCCGCCGCGTAGTCCAGGCCCAGGTCCTGGGCGGAGAGCGTGAACGGTTCCCCGCTGGAGACCGCGTCCTCGATACGCGATCGCAGCTCCGACACCAGCATCGCTGCGGCTCCTCACCGGTCTCGACGTTCTCGTTGCGGCGGCTTGGGCGGCAGGGGCGCGGGCACGCGGGGTCGCTGTCGTTCGTTCCCGTTGCCGCTGACCGGTGTCGCCGGATGCTGGAGCGCGTCCTGGGCGACAGCGGACGCGCGTTGCCTCACGGACTCAGGAACCTGGGACGGGTCCACCGTCACCGTGCGCAGGCGTTGTCGTGTCGTGCAGTCGAAGAGGGGATGATCGCCGGGGCGCCAGCCGGCGCCCAGCTCTCGGCTCCGGCCATCCGCGGCCACCCAGGCCGCTAGTTTCTGAGCGTAGTCCCGGATGTCGGCCACCGGGGTCGGGTCGTCGGGGGCGCCGCTGTCGGGCGGCAACGCCGCGACGAGCGCGGTGAAGGGGGCGGGGTCCCGGAACGCGGCGTCGGGCAGGTCGGCACGCTTCCTCGGCAGGAACACGTGACGCTGCCACAACACCTCGACGCCGCCGGAGTCCAATTTGGACAGAGTGGGGGCGTAGGAGGCCCGGGTGGGGAGGCCGAGTTCCGCGGCGATCCTGGTCTCGTCCAGCGTCCGCGCGTCCAGGCGCGCCTGCCTGGTCCGCTGCGCGCCGGCCAGCGCCTCGACGGCCTTCTTGTCCGTCGGGTGTTTCCTGATGTGGTCCTCGATGCGCTTGATGTTCGCCTTGGCGCAACTGTCCGACTTGTTCTGGCGCCGCGACGGCCCCAGTCGGCGTGGGTTCACGTCCTGGCGGACCCCACTGACCCAGGCCGTGGTGACATCGTTGCCGTGGGTCCGAGCCTCCTCCAGCGTGACGACCGGTGACTGGAAGAACACCTCTCCGGCCTTCACCGCGCTCGGCGTGAACGGCTGGAAGACCTGCCCTGCCAGGGCGACCAGCTCGTCGTACTGCTTCTTCAGCTCGGCGACCGCCGTCTTCTGCCCCGCCGACAACGCGTTCCACTCCGCGGCGTTGGCCGGGTCGTCCCACCGGTACACGCTGTCGTGGGTCCGGCCCGTCCGCGCGAGGAACATCCTCCGCGCGAGTCTCTCCGGAGTCCCGACCGGGGCGTCCGCACCGGAACCCCCGCCTACGTCGAGCGACCCGGACAGGATGTGCACGGCGTGGACCATCTGGTGGGCCAGGCCGATCTCGGGCGCCATGGCGACCCGGTCGACGAGGAAACCGTTGCGGGGACCGAACACCATCGTCGCGAACGCCCCGCGCCCGTCGGCCGCCGGCGCCGACCTCGCCGTCGGCTCCACCAGGGTGTGGACGTGGTCGGCGAACGACTCGTCCTGCAGGACCACCAACCTGATCGGCACCCGGCGGTCGGGCACGGAGGCCAGGCGGGCCTCCAGCACACGGGGGTTGATCCCGTGGTCGGGGTGGTCCTGGCCGTACGTTCCCTCCACCTCCCCGGGCAACGGGTCCGGAAGCGGCTCGGCCACCCCGAAGAAGTCCACCAGCCGCCGCCCCAGCGGACGGCGTCGCAGCCGCTCCACCAACTCCGCGATCTCGGCGACGAACTCGTCCGGCGACAGCGCCGGCCGCTCCCGTTCGGTGGGAAATCCCAGCTTGGCGAGTCGGGCCTGAGCGACCGAGGGCTCGCCGTTCACCGCGATGCCGGGACGGATCTCGGTCGCCCGTACCGAAGCTCCGTCATCCCAGGCGAGGACCACCTGTCGTCGGGCGAACGGAACCTCGTTCGGTTCGGCGGTCAGGGAAGAGCGGAACGGATCACCGGCCGGGCCGAGAACGAGCATCGCCTGTGCCTCTCTGGCGATCGTGGGATCACGCCGGATTCCGCCGTGCCCCTCGGTCGGGTGCCATGCTATTTGGCGGACTCGGCTGACCAGAAGGGCTGACGGCACAATTCGGCCGACCGGGTCAGGTGTCACCTACACGTCGCACAATCGTCATCGGATCAGGGTATGGACGGCCCGCGAAGCGGACTGGTAGGTCTGGAAGAAGGGTGTGCTTCAGCCCAGGCCAGGGCCACGAACCGCCCCGTTCGGCGCACGGAAGGAGGAAGCAAGCCGGCCGACTCCGCGGTTCGGCGACAATCAGGCGGAGATGCGACACCGGTTCCGGAAGACGCTCCAACAAAAGATCGCTCTGGTTGACGAGCGCCGCTCAACGCCCAAGGAAACCGGCCACGAAAACCTTGACCCCTGATGGGTCGACGGTTTTGTGTCGCCACCATCGCGACGTGAGATCGCGGACGAATCGATCTCGCTATGTGGCCGCCCTGGGGTGTGAATGCGTGGCATGGACGCGGCCGCTTTACGGTGCGGACGTGTTTCTCGGCGTTGTGGCCCAGGGTGCCGTCCGTCACCTCGCGTCTCACGGGGCCGTGCGGTAGCGGCGTGGGTCGTCCCGAAGCTCGTCGAAGTCTGTCGGATGTCCGCTGGGCAGGGTGGGGATGCGGTGCCCCGAGGCCGGCGACAGCGTCACCCCAGGGACAAGGACACGATCACGTCGAGGCGGTCAACAAGCCCTTCGGTGACGACGAGTCTGCCGAACGTGATCTCGAACCCGAGATCTGGCAGATCTTGCGGCGACGCCTGACTGAGTTCCTGCACTTCGACGAGTACAACGTGCTGCCGGAAAGCGTGACGTTCGTGCGCCTGCAGACGGCTCCCGAGGACGAACTCCACCCCAAGGAGCAGACGGCGCTCTCGCTACTCCATATGACAGGCGTGGACTCCGAGGAGTTCACCAAGGACTCCTCCGAGAGCCGCAGAGCCGCGCTTGAACGAACTGACCGACCAGCTCTTCGACTACTGGACCCGCTGCTCCCTCCGAACCGAACCGTGACCACGGGGTAGCGCACGCCAAACATTTTCGAACGAACGGCCGAAGCGCTTCTTCCCGCGCAACCGCCTGCGATCCGCCAACTAGGTCCGGGCAACTCGGGCCGCCGTCCACACCTACTCGGCAAACACGCGCCCCGCCCAGCCGCAGTGGTATTCGTACCTACCTTGGAAACGGTCGTTCGACCGAATAACGATCGCGGTCCGCGGTGTCACACGCGGAGGCGTGCGACGATCGTGGAGTTGATTGTCCTGCCCTCCTGCTGGATGTCCATGCGGATCTCCAACATCTGACCTTCCCGCTTGGAGTTCAGGGTCATCTGGTGCTTGCTGGTCCTCCACGTGACGCCGTCACTCAGATTCCCCATGAACCTGAACCTCTCCTTGTGGTAGAAGCCCTCCCCTTCCACCATCCCCGAATAGGGACGAACGGTGAGCCGCAGCACGGGGACCTCGCCCTGCTCGACCAACCGGCGTTCACGCGGGTAGAGCACCCGCACTTCATCCCTGTCCTCCAGCGACTGCTGCCACACGAACAGGTGTCCCCGCTCGTCGTAGACGACCGCCGCCGTGATGTCACCTGCCCGCTTCGTGAACGCGCCCATCAGCCATGCCTCCTGGTGTGATCGGCTCGCACCGTCCACGCTGTGTGCCGCCGTGCCCATCACGGAGAGAGTTCACCCGGTGCAGTGATGACCGGCCGGGGAGTCACCACCGCCTGTCCGGGCCGGCTTCATGTGACGATCCGAACGAGCGATACCCCAACGGTCTCCGGCCCGCGGCCCTCCACGGAATCCGCCAAAAGTCCGAACAACACAGCCACGCGGTGTTCGCCCCTGCTTGGCGGGCCGCAGGTCAGGCGCTCCGGTCTTCGCGAACTTCGACTGGAACGGCCCAAGGGACTCAGCTGCGGGGTTGAGCCGTCGAACATGGTCGGCCGAGACCAGGCTGTCGAAGGTGGGGCCCGGCCAGAAGAACCTGGCCGGGCCCCACCTGTCAGTCTGCGTCGTTGCTCGCCAAGGGGTGTGTTCATCGGTGAGTACCGACAGGGCGGTCGCCACCTCGTGCAGGCTCGCCCGGACGTAGGTCGCGGTGGATCCCGTGTCGCCGCCGTCGATGTGACCAGCGAACGCGCGCGCGATGGCGTAGCCGGCGTTCCGCTCGACCCAGGTCAGGGTGGTGTGACGGAGCCAGTGGGTGGAGATGCCCTGTGTGGCCACCCAGGGCAGGGTGTTCGCCGATCCGTTTCCGCAGGTGGTCGTAGCGGCGTGTGGTGATCGGTTGCCCGCTGGTGTAGCGAAGGAGCTGTCCGTTCGGTGGGGCGCCGCGTTGTTCGCCGTGCTGTCGCAGGTGGGCCATCAGTGTGGGTGAGACCGGTTGCCACCGCACCGTCTCGCCCTTCTCGCGCAGGAAGATCAAGGACTGTGCGGGGTCGAGGTCCCGGGGACGCAGCGCGAGCGCGCCCCCGCGGCGACAGGCGGTCTCGGTGTGCAGCCGCAGCAACAGTGTGTCCAGCGCGGGGTCGTTGCCGGTGGTCGCGGCGACGCGGATGATCTCGGCCAGCCCTTGGTGAGCCACGGCCCGGCGGGTCGAGGGCAGGCGCCGAGGCTTGGGGACCTTCCGCGCCGGGTTGTTGGCCGCGGGTGATCAGCCCGTCGTTCTCGGCGTGCCGGTAGACGCAGCGCAGGGCGGCGACGAGATGCTCGGCGGCGCCTCGTCCGCCACGGGAGTTCCGGCGGGTCACCACGGTGAGCTTGACCTGCTCGACCAGGTGTTTGATCTCCGACGGGGTTGGTTCGTCGATGCGTCTGTGGCCCCAGCGTTCGGGAACGCGGTTCCAGTACGAGCCGTACACACGCCGCGTCCCCTCCGAGACAGCCTTCTCAACGATGGGGATGTAGGTGGCGAAGGTGGGGATTTCCCTGTCCGACCGTGGGGCCGCCAGGAGGTCCTCGGGTGCGATGCCCATGCGGTCCAGCAGCAACCGTGCCGCCTCCAACTCCGCGGCGACCGGCGGTGGTGACGAGGGGTGGGCGGTCATGCCGGTTCACCTCCGAGCAGACGGGTGTGGCACTCACTGATCAGGGCGTCCAGGGAGGAGGGTGGGTGGACGACGAGCCGGCCCCGGGCGGGATCGGCGACCAGGAGCACCCGATCACCTGGAACCAGGCCGAACCAGTGCCGAACCGGAGCGGGCAGCCGCAGGTATCCCTGGCCGCCCACGATCGAGACGCCCTCGGGGTCCGGCTGAATCACCAACAGGCCCTGAGCCTCGTGCAGGTTCAGTCGGGTTCCCGGCGCCCAGCCGAGTGCCCGCACGGTGATCTGGTCGGCGACGCGGCCACGGGTGTCGACGGCTGCCAGGCCATAGACGGTGGCGGTGGCGCGAAGCGCGGGGACGGCGGGAAGCGGGAGTGCGTTCGTCACGGCGAACGCCTTGGTGCGCTCGTCACAGGAACGACGTGAAGGAGGTCCAGGCACGACCGGCCTGATCAGCGGCGACCTCACCGGCACCACCCCAACGGGCCAGCAGCGACGTGGGTCGACGGTGCCACCGTCGCGTGCTCAAGTGCACTTGAGCACGGACACGGGCGGCGGGGCAGGGGTGCTGCAACTCATCGACCCGGCCCACAACCCGGCCAGGAAGGTCACCACACCCCGACGTCTGCCCTCGACCCGCCGGGCGGTGTCCCATGCCGGCCTCGCGGAGATCAACGAGGCCGCGGCCACGACGGGCAACGATCCCGAACTGGACACCCTGTTGCTGCGGCTGCACACCGAAACCGCCTGCCGCCGCGGCGGGGCCCTGGCCCACATCCCCGCGACCTCGATGTCGAGCAGTGTCTGGTCTTCCTGCGGGCGAAGGGGCAGACCGTGCGGTGGCAACCGGTCTCGCCAGGTTGATGGGGCACCTTCAGCGGCACGTCGACCAGCGCGGCGCCCCACCGGACGGGCAGCTCCTTCGCTACCGCGATGGGCGGCCGATCAGCACCCGCCGCTATGACCAGCTGTGGAAGCGCATCGGCCGTCAGAATCGAGCGCAGGGAATGCAAGGAACTGTGGGCTGGGGCGGGCGTGCTCGCACTGATCGGTGTGGGAGTCCTCGTCGGTACCTGGCTGTCCTGGTGGACGTTGGCGGGTCTGAAGTTGCTGGCGGCCGGCCTGTTCGGCCTGGCTGCCCCGCAAAAGCTCCTGTGATTCGCGCCCGACCGGGCCGGCGACCCGTCGCGCGCTGCCGTGCGGGCACCGCTGACCGACAGCGCGTTCGTCGGGCCGGCGTCGGCGAGCATCAGGACCACGGCCTCGCGGGCTGGTCGGCCGCGTGCACCGTACGAAAACGCCGGGGCAGCCCACCGGAATCTGTGGGAGCAGCACGCCCGTGAGCCCACGAACGCTTGGTCAGGCTCGTCTTCGGACGTCCGGAGAACAGCGACGACCGACGACCAACCGGGGAGGGGGAACCTGATTCCCCCTCCCCGGCCGGTGCCGCAGTCGCGGGACTGCGGCCAGGCCCGGCGGCGAACTCAGCGAGGGCACCGGCCGGCGACGTCGTCGGCCGGCACCACGAGGCGCTCGACGCCGACGAGGGCGGCGGACGAGGAACCCCTGCGGCACCAGCCGCGGGGGCGGCAGGTTCTTCGGAGATACTTCCGTCTGGGGGTGCGTCTAGACGGTCTATCCCGGCACCCGCGATGATGGTCGGGTGATGATGCACTCGCAGAGGAATCCGGACCAGTCCGAGTAGCACTCCTAGTGGAGTGAATCATCGCTGGTAGAAGGCAGGGAAAGGCCGGAAGGGAGCCTCAGGGTGTGCCAGCACCCTGTGGACCGGCTCCCTCCCGGCCTTGGGGTAACGGGCTCTTCTCCGCCTACCGCTTGCGGGTCACGTGCGCGAGCAGGCGGAGCCCGGCCGCGGCTAACCTGGTGGTCATCTGCACCACCGGGTAGCTGCTGGTCACGGCGGTCACCGCGTCCAGCGCCACGGCCAGCCCGGCACAGGCTGGGGCGAGCCACAGGGGCCATGCCCCCCTGTTGTCGGGGGTCCCGTTGTCGTCGGCGTCTCCAGATCCGGCCATGCTCTCTCCTTGTCTCCCGTTCGGGCCGCTCCAACCGGAGCCGGCTACCGGTCGAAATCCCGGCACCCTAGGGAGATCTGCGAGCGAGGCCGTCGTTGCTCACCGACACACGAACGCTAGCGAAGATCGGCGATCTTTCCACCACCGAGAACGACCGCGGCGGAAAGATTGTCGGGGGTTTCCGTCCGTCAGGCGGATGGAAACCCCGGCGACAGGCCGATGCCGCGCAGGGGATGTCCTGCCAGCGGTCGGCGGTGCGGACATGGTCCAGGACGACGGGGGACCGGCAGGGCCAGCGGCCGTGGCCGGTGATGGCGGCAGAACACCTTCAAGGTCAGTCCTGTAGACAGCGGCACAGCGCTGTCTACAGCACTCGGTGTCTACAAGTAACGAGCACCAGGATCACAGTGCGCCTGACGGAGGACCACCCCCCACGGCGTGGCGGCGGCACCGTGGCCACCCGAGGAGCTGGCCGCTGCTTACGACCGGCTGCAGCGCACGACCCTGGCCCGCGTCACGGTCGGCACCGCGCCCAGCGCCGTCACCGACGCGGAGCTGGTGCTGCTGACCATCGACGGGCTGCACGATGTCCTCGGTGACGACCGGATCTCCGAGCTCGTCGCCGCCCACCGGCACGCCGGCGTGGCCGAGCTGGCCCGATCGCTGCTGGACGCCACGGCCGACGTTGGCTTGGCACCGCAGGACAACGCCTCGCTCGCCGTGATCGAGACGCGGCGCGGCTAGCCGACGAAGCGGAAAGCTGCCCCGGCCATCCAGGCCGGGGCAGCGTCGTCTCGTCTCGTCACCGGCTCCAGCCCTGCAGGGCGTGGCGAAGATCTTCCCCGTGGCTGGCGATCGCCTTGGTCATCTCCGCCATGGCTTGGACGTGACTGCCCAGGGCGGCACGGTGGTCGGCCATGCCGCCGGCGTGATCGGCGAGGGCCTGGGCGTGGTCGGAGAGCCGCTTGGCGAGCTGCTGTTGTTGCTGGGCCAGCACTTCCTGGTGGTCGCCGATGGCGCGGAGCTGGTGGTACAGCGCGGTCAGGACCTGTAGCTGCGCGCGGCCCACCAGGCGTGCGGCCTCATCCGGGTCCTTCTCCTGGCGGGCCTGGTGATCCAGGTGCTGGGCTGACTCGATCCTCATCTCGGCGATCTCCCGGTACTCCCACCAGGACGCGGCGTCCGGGTCCGGCGGGGGGATGTGACGAGCGTGATCATCCATGGCCCCAGAGGCTACGGGGAGAGCCCCGCTCGTCCCCGGCCGTCTCACACCGCTTCTGCGCTTCTGTTCCCTTGGCCTAGACCGGTCCCCTCCTAACCGGTGCGGCATCCTGCACTACCCCGAGACCGGGCGCACCATCAAAGCCCCTTACGGGAAACCGAAGCCGCCCCAGGCCGAGGCCGACATCCGCGCCGTGCTCGACACCATCGCCCAACTACCGCACCACCCCTGCGCGCCCACCACCACTGCCACGGCTGCAGCCATCATGGGTGGGTGCAGCGAGCCTCACGCCTGGGCATGCACGTCCGGAGGTTCACCGCAATCCCCCAGGCCACCATGACCGTTTCGTGCTTTTGACCTGCGGCTTTACTGTTGGGTCCTCATCGCTCGCTCCTGTGAGGGGCTGCAAGGGAATGCGCCGAGCACAGGGGAAGCTCGGGTGCCTGATGGCGACGCCGGGGTGTGGGGAGGACCTGGTGCGCTGGCTGTGTGGGTGGTCAGGCGTGGCAGGTGAGGGGGCGGCCGCCGTTGTAGGCGACCAGGTCCTGCATCGCGGACCTCATGTTCAGGGACTGTCCGGGTGTGAGTCCGTCGAGTTCGGCGTGGGCGCGGTGCAGGTTCAGCACGATGCGCTCGGGGTCCACCAGGTCCCGGAACTCGCCGAGGTCGGTTTCGTGGGCGGCTTGCAGGGGGGTGAGTCCGGCCTGTTTGGTTTCGGTGGCGACCCGTTGGACGAAGTGGAGGTAGTCCAGGACGTGGTCGATGGTCTCGGGGCCGCAGACGGGGCCGTGGCCGGGGACGACGGTGTGGGCGCCCAGGGGTTTGACGACGTGTTCCAGGACGTGGATCCAGCCGGTGAGTGAGCCGTGCAGGAGCACGGGGGTCACGCCGTTGGAGATGAGGTCGCCGGCGTAGAGGACCTTGCGGTCGGGGACCCAGACGATGGTGTCGCCGACGGTGTGGGCGGGGCGTCCGACGTGGAGGACCTCGCAGCGGAGGTCGTCGAGCCAGAGGGTGAGGCGGTCGGTGTAGGTGAGGGTGGCGGGGGCGAGTCGGATGTCGCCCCAGTCGACGGGGGCGAGCCAGGGCACCGATCGCAGCCCCAGGCCCTGGTCGATCACGGCCTGCCGGCAGTGTTCGTGGGCGATGATGGTGGCGTCCTGGAACAGGTAGAGGCCGTAGGTGTGGTCGGCGTGGTGGTGGGTGACCACGGCGGTGCGCACCGGTTGGTCGGTGACGGTGCTGAGGGCGTCGAGGTAGGCGAGGGTGCGCTGCGCGGTGGAGCAGGCGTCCACGCTGATCACGCCGTGGCGGCCGACGAGGGCGCCGCAGTTGCTGATGAACCAGCCGCCGTCGGGTTGCACGTACGCGTAGAGACCGTCGCTGATCTCCTCCAGCCGGGGCGGGGGTGGAACGTCACGGTCACGCGGCGACGAGGCCATCCTGTTGTTCTCTCCTGACGGGGCTGCCGAGTCGCTGTGGATCTTCCTTGATCCTGTGGTCGTTGCCGCCGGGGAACGCCTCGTGAACGGGAAAATCACTCGGACGTGCCGCTGGGGCCGCGGGCGATGACGGCCACTGGTCGCTTCCGTCACTCGGCAGGGGGAAAACGTCGGGCACGCCGGTGCAAGATCACCGATTCGTCTCGTCTGCGCGTGTGGGTGGGTGTCTGCTCTGCCGGCACGAGGACACGAACGGCTCAGGGGGAACGATGACCGGCCAGAGGGGGAACCAGAACCAGGACAGCGCAGCGGGGTTCGGGGACCGGTTGCGGCGGGCGCGGGAGGCGTCCGGGCTGTCGCTGCGGGAACTCGCCGCGATCGTCCACTACACCGCGGGGCACATCAGCAAGGTCGAGCTGGGGGAGCGTGCCGCGACGGTGGAGTTCGCCGAAGCGTGCGACCAGGCCCTGAACGTGGGCGGGGAGTTGGTGCGGTGCGCTCAGACCAGCGCCGCCGCCCGGGAGGGAGCGCTCCGGCCGGCGCAGCTCCCGCTGGTGTCGGCGGAGTTCGCCGGCCGGCACGACGAACTGGCGGCGTTGGATGAGGCGCTGGACGCCGGCTGCCCGGTCATCGTGATCGACGGCGCCGCCGGGTGCGGGAAGACGTCGTTGGCGTTGCGGTGGGCTCATCAGGTCGCCCCACGGTTCCCGGACGGCCAGTTGTACGCCGACCTGCGGGGGTATGCCGCCGACGGCGAGCCGGCCGAACCGGGGGATGTGCTGGAGGAGATGCTGATCGCCCTCGGCGTCCAGCCCAGCGACATCCCGGCCTCCCTGGAGCCACGGGCCGCCATGGTCCGGTCGCTGCTGGCCCCTCGCCGGGTGCTGGTCCTGCTGGACAACGCTCGCGCGTCCCGCCAGATCCTGCCGCTGTTGCCGGGTGCCGCGGGCTGCGTGGTCGTGATCACCAGCCGCACCCGGCAGGACAGCCTGATGATGTGGACCGGGGCCCGGCGGGTGCCGTTGGGTCTGATGTCGCCCGAGGACGCCCAGTCCCTGCTTCGCGCTGTGATCGGCGCTGACCGCGCGGCCGCCGAACCCGACGCGGTCGGGCGGTTGGCGACGCTGTGCGCGTACCTGCCGCTGGCCTTGCGCATCGCCGCCCAGCGGGTGGCCACCCGCCCCCACCACCGCCTGTCCGACCTCGTCGACGACCTGGCCCGCAGTGGTGACCTGTTGGGCGCGCTGGCGGTGGACGACGACGAGACCACGGCGATCCGCCCGGTCCTGAGCTGGTCCTACACCGCCCTGGATCCCCACGCGGCGCGGCTGTTCCGGCTGGTGAGCCTGCACCCGGGGCAGATCAGCCTGCCGGCGTTGGCGTCGCTGGCGGGTCTCGCGGTTCCCGAGGCACACCGACTGGTGACCACCCTGACCCACGCGCACCTGGCCGAGGAGACCGGGCCCGACCTGTACGGCATGCACGACCTGCTGCGGGGCTACGCCGGCGAACTCGCCACCACTCTCGACACCCACGAGCAGCGCGGCGACGCCGCCACCCGCCTCGTGGACTGGTACCTCCACACCTCCAACAACGCCCGGGCCGTGATCGCGCCACCCACGTTGCGCCCCCTGCCGTTGAAGGCGCCGCTGCCCGGGGTGGTTCCCCACGAGTTCTCCTCCCGGGAGGACGCGCTGCGCTGGTACCGCACCGAGGAGGACAACATCGTCGCGGTCACCCGGCTGGCGCTCCACCACGACCTGCACGAGGCCGCGTGGCAGTTCCCCGTCGCCTGGACCACCTACCTGATGATGCGGGGACCCCACCACGTCTACGACCGGCTCCACCAGCTCGGCCAGCGCGCCGCCCGACTGGCCGGCGACACCAACGGCGAAGCCTGGGTCACGGCCACCTACGCCTACCTGTTGCGCGGCCGGGGCCATCTCGACCGGGCCGAACAGCAGTTCCGGCACGCGGTCGACCTCCGTCGCCAGCTCGCCGACCCGCGCGGGCAGGCGTGGGCCACCACCGGGCTCGGCCTGGTCGCCCATGACCGACACGATCTCGACCTGGCCGGTGCGCGTCTTCGCGAGGCGCTCACGCTGTTCGAGCAGACCACCGACCAGCACGGCCGGGCGATGGCCCTGTCCGCCCTCGGGGACGTCCACCGTGCCGCCGCCCGGATCGAGGAGGCGCACCGCTGTCTCACCGAGGCGCTGGCCATCCAGACCGAGCTGAGGATCGGCTACGGGCAGGGTCACACGCTGGCCGTCCTGGCCGAGGTTCACCGAGAGCGTGGCGAGCTGGACCAGGCGCTGCGTCACCTGGAGCGGTCGTTGGCTCTGCGGCGTCGCCTGGGTGACCGGTTCGGCACCGCCGACGCCCTGGAGCGGGTGGGTGATCTCGTGGCGGAGATGGGACGGCCGCAGGATGCGCACGACGCGTGGAGCGAGGCCGCGGAGCTGCTCGACGAACTCGGCTCCGCCCGCGCCACCAGCATCCGCGAGCGACTCCGTGGCGAGAGTTTCTCGCGCCGCAGCGAGGACGGGTGACGGCGGCGCTGGGAACAGTCGGTCCCGCCGGGGTGGCGGGGAAGGCGCGGGGGAGAAGCGAGTCCGACACCGAAGCGCGCGGTGATCAATCGCTGCGGCTTGTCCGAGGGGTGAGGCCGCTCCTCGCCCGGGGTGCGGCGCCGTCGTGGCCGGGTTCCCCACCCTGGCTGTGAACGACGAGTCCGACACGGTGGTTCGCGCGGGACGCGCCTCCTTGACATGACGCGATCACCTCCCGTACGCGCGTGAGTGCGCGCACGCAGGGTGGTGTTCGGCGTGGTCGTCCCGCTGTGCGCAAGTCCTTCCGGGAGCAACTGCTGCCTGTGTTGCCCTGTCGCCTGTGTGTCGCGACATGGCAACCCTTGATGACGCCAACGCCGCGACGGGACGATCACCGCATGCTCGGTTGACACCTCGTCTGGGAGAGAAAGCCTCCTCGACTCCGCTTCGCGGTCTCCCATTGGGAGCTGCCGCGGCGGGCCGGAATCACCGCCTCCATCGGAACAGCGCGGAGCGGACCCCAGGGAAGGGCTGACGACAGGTGGGGCCTGCTGGTTCGTGCGTGAGCAGGGAGAAAACCGGATGGCCGTCTTCGACACCATCGTGGTGGGGCCGGCACGGCCGAGGTCGTACCCGGCCAGGCCACCACCGATCGGCACCTCATCCTCGCGGCGATGCCGAACACGGCATTGGTTGTGGCGTAAGGACAAGGCGACTCGGCGCGCGTGGCGGCGGTGTGTCTGGGGGACGCCAGCCCGACGTGCCATCACGGCGGAAAGAACAACAACACCCGGCTGTTGGGTGACGTTCACCGCCATGACCTCAGTGGTGAAGAAGGGAAATCTCCTTCGGCTTCTGCCCACAAGGCCCAGCGGAAGGAGGTGCTGTGAAAGGTGAAGGGGGATCTGATGAACGGCTCTGGTGGCTACCCGGGGCGGCGGGTGTTCGGCGCGGAGCTGCGGCGGTGGCGCAAGCGTCGTGGCCTGACGCTGCGGGAGCTGGGACACCTGGTCGCCTACAGCGCCGGACAGCTCTGCAAAGTGGAGGTAGGGCGGCGGGCGCCGTCGCGTCAGCTCGCCGTGGCCTGCGACCGGGTGCTGGACGCCGGGGGAGCGCTGGTGGCCATCGCCCCACCCCAACCGCCACGGCCTCGTCGGGCGGCTGCGGCGGGGCGATCGGTGGTGCTCCGCGGATTTCTGGAAGATGGCAGGCCGCTCTTTGTGGTGCTGCCGGTCATGCCTGACGGACACAGGTCATCCGGTGGCTGTGTCGGGTAGCGAACCCTCGGTCCGAGGGGGCAGACCTCGCCGGGGATCACGTCCAGGACGTGGTGGCGTCCCTGGAACCGGTCGCCGGTTCCAGGGACGTCGTGTCGCGTTCAGGTGCGGTCACGACGGCGACGCTGGACGGCTCGCCGTCCGATCGACAGCGCCAGTCCTGCGATCAGGCCCAGTGGCAGAGACAGCCACCACGTCGTTCCGGTGAGTGCCACCGCCCCGCCGACGGCCGCATGTTCTCACTCACCACCAGTTGCCACGGTCGTGTTCCAGCCGGTTGCCATCAACTGGAATGTCCTTCGTTTGGCAACAGATGTTCGAGTCGTAGCCCCCCGATCCCGAGTTCCTCAGGATCGCGCCAGCCCCAGCCGAAACCCCGCCTTGCGCATCAGCGATGAGCGTTCCCCCTCCCACGCACAGGCGAGACGATGCCCAGCCGACTTCCCGTTCGTTGTCATTGCCAGGTGATGTGGCAACGCGAGAACCCTGTGCCTCGGATGATCCGTCGTCGATAGTGGTGGTGCGAGAAACGCACGTGTGAGCCCTTCGGAACATTTCGTGCCTCGGTGCGGTCTCGCGTTGATTCTCGCGTCATTCGCGCACGGAGGACGTCATGACCGAACCACACCACGGACAGCCCCTGTTCGGGGCTGGGGGAGCGCTCCACCGGGCCGGGGCGGGATGGGCCGCCCCGGCCGCCGACCAGGCCACCACCGACGGTGCGGGCGGGGCGCGCGGGCAGCACCGGCCGGACCCGCTCGGGGAGGCGGGGCAACGGCCGGTGCTGCCCGGAACCCCTACCTCCATCCCGCCCTGGGTGGCGGCGGCGCCCCGGTGGGCGGGCATCGCCCACCGAGCCCATCCCGGTGGGACGGAGCAGGACCTGGCCGGGGTGGTGGACACCGCCGCCTTCACCGCCGCGAACGCGGCACACGCGGGCGCCGACCCGGAGCGGGTGCGGGAACTGGCAGGGGAGGTCGCGGTGGGTGCGGCGGCGGCGCTGCGCGTGATCGACGAGGACGCCGTCCGCGCCGCCGAACCCGCGCACCTGGACTGGCGGGCGTTCGGTCAGGTCGTGCCGGTGCTGGGGGCCGGTGCGGGGGTGGGGGCCAGCGTCGTCGCGGCGGTGCTGACCGATCTGCTCGCCTCTGGGGGACCAACCCTGCTGATCGACCCGAACGACCCGGCCCGCAGTGGGCTTTCGGCCGCAGCACCCGCCCAGGGACCGCGCCGGCCCTCGCCGCACGCCCGGGTGTGGTTGCGGTGCGGCCACCGTGGCCCCGCCCTGGTGCTACGTCTGGAGACCACCCTGCCGGTGATTACGCCAGGACTGGTTCCGGGCCCGCGGTGGTGGACCCCGCCCACCGGCACTCCCCGCGTGACGGTGGTGGACACCGGTGATGACGGGTGGCGGCTGGCGACCAACCCGGCCGGTGGTCCCGGGGTGTGGATGCGACGCGGAACCCCCGCCCCGTGCCCGGTCCTGGTCGTGCGCCCGTCCCGGCCGAGCCTGGTGGCCGCCGAGCAGCTCCTGGCCCGCCTGGAGCCGTGGGTGCACGCCGGACTGGTCGTCCCGGTGCGGGCCCTGGTGGTGTCGGGAGCGCGGCGCTGGCCGCGCGGCGTGGTGGGCGCGGCCGGCCGCAGGGTGAGCGCCCTGCTCACCTCGGCGCGGTTTCTCCCACACCACCCCGAGATCGTCCGCGGTGGGATCGGCCCGCAGATCACGCCATCCCGGTCGCGGAGGGCTCTGCTGCCCCTGCTGGCCGACCTCGGACTCACACCCCGCCGGCACACCACGCCCTGGTGGGGAAGGCCAGGAAGGGGAATCGTGCGATGAGTCGCCACGCGTTGCCAGGACAGCTGCCGCCCAACCCGGACCCGATCACCCCCGAGTGGGCCAAACCCATCATCGACATCGTCGCGATGGCCAAGGGCTTCGCCGGGTGGTCGGTGGTGGGGTGCTTCTTCACCGCACTGGCGGTGTGGTGCGCGGGCCGGTGGTTCGACCATCACCGTCTGGCCCGGATCGGCGTGATCGGCATGGTCGTGGCCTGCGCCGGCGGCCTCTTCTACGGCATGGGCTACCAGCTCATCAGCTCCTTCGCGGGCGGGTGAACGCGATGCCAGGTCGTCCACGTGTCCGTGTTCGGTGTCGGGGATTGCTGCCGCTGCTGGCCGGCGCCCTGGCGGGAGCGGTGGTGATCGCCCTGTTCCACCTCGCTCCCGGGCCGTCGTTCCGCACCATCCACAGAGAACAATCCACTGTGGACAGTTCTGGTGGCGGGGACGAGCGGGAGTTGGCGCAGCGCCCGATGCCCTCCCTGCCGCCGGAGGCGGCTCGCCCCCAACCGCTGTCCACCGCCCGCGGCCCGGAACCCCACGTGCTGCCTGCGGCCACCGAGACCGGCCGATGGGTCCCCGGCGAGTTCACGGCTTCCACGGAAGGGGCGTTGGCGCAGCTCGTGGTGTTGTGGGAGACCGCTCTGCACGGGGCCGACCCCGCTCTGGTGGAGCGCGCCTACCGGCACCTGGCGATGCCCGGCGCACCGGATCCCGCCACCACCGGGGTGCACCGCACCGTCGTCGCGCTGCGCGTCCACGCCGGCGCACCCGCCACCGGCCCCGTCCCGGACCTGCGCGCCCAGTACCGCGTCACCCACGGCCTGGTCAAAGGCAGCACCGACCGCGGCCGCTACGTGGTGGTGTGTGTGCTCGGAGAGATGTCGGTGACCTACCAGGCCGGCGCCGCGCGGGGCGGGCTGGGGGACTGCCAGGCCATGCGATGGGCCGGTGTCGGATGGCGCGTCGCCCCCGGTCCGCTGCCCGCCCCGGCCCCGCACGCCTGGCCCGGCAGCGACGCCTGCCTCGCCGCCGGCTACCGGGAGGTCCGCCGTGCCTGACTGGATCAAGGACATCGCCAGGGACGCCTTCGACACCGCGATGCGCGCGATCTGGGACTGCGGCCTGGAGTTCTTGCGGGTCGCGTTCGAGCTGGCCGACGCCTTCCCCATCACCGTCTCCACCAGCCAAGGCCCGATCGGCACGATCTGGCCGCTGACCCTGTACCTGTCGGGGCTGGTCGCCCTCGGCCTGTTCTTCGCGCACCTCATCTCCGTGATGCTCAGGGGAGGGCGAGGAGCGCTGCGTCTGGTGACGGGGCCTGTCCAGTACGGGCTGGCCCTCGCGGTGGTGGGGGGCAGTGCGGGATTGTTCCTGGCCGCGGCGGACGGCCTGGCCACCGGGATCCTGCGCGCCACCCTGAAGGTCAACAACTTCGGCGACGCCCTGCGGGCCACGAGCCTGACCGACGGCGCCAAGGACTCGATCAAGGCCGTCACCCTCGGGCTGGGCGCGCTGTTCGGGATCATCCCCGCGGCGCTGGGCTACCTGCTGGAGATGCTGTTCCGGGCCGCGGCCATCCTGATCCTGGTCGGCTGCACCCCCCTGGCCGCGGCGGGCCTGCTGTCGGGAGTGACCGCCCACTGGTTCTGGGTCACGGTGCGCTGGTTGCTCGCCGCGATCTGCATGAAACCCGTGCTCGCCCTGTCGATCTCGCTGGGTGTGCTGGCCACCGGCGGCGCCCAGGGGTTGGCGGAGGTCCTCGTGTCCTGCGGGCTGCTGCTGGTGAGCCTGTACAGCCCGGTGGTTCTGTTCCGGTTGTTCAGCTTCGTCGACCCCAACACCGGCGCGGGGCAGGCGTTGCGGGAGGCCTTCGCCGCTGCCGGTGGCCGCCACCCCTACGACACCGGGATGGATCGCGTGGGTCTGACCGGCGGGGACGAGGAGTCCGACGAGCGCGCCCACGAGGAACGCTTCGCCCCCGCCGAGGACGACCACGAGGACACCGACGACACCGACCGTGCCGACCGGTGGGGTCGGTTCGCCGAGGACGGGGACGACGACCACGCCCGGCGAGCCGAGGAGGACCTCGACGCCGCCCGTGCCCAACGCGACGACCAGGACGACGAGGACCGCGTCGCCCAGCAACAGGACGCAGAACAGGCCGCGGACGAGGGGCAGCCGCCTCCTACCGACGCGCCCGACTCCGACGCGCAGGCGACCCCGGCCCGCGACGAAGCCCCGCCGCCACCCGAACCCGTGCCAGAACCCGAACCTCCGCCCACCGCCGAACCCCTGCCGTCTCCGCCGGCACCGGACGCCGCGGCGACCGGCGAGGCCGGCAGCACCGCCAGGGAGCCCTGATCAGGCATGAGCCCACGCGTCTACACCGGACTGTCACGACGAGAACACGGCGAATGGTTGATGGGGCTGACCCTCGGGCAGACCGTGTCGTGCCTGCTGCTGGCGATCCCGGTGGTCACCTCACTGGCCGCCGGGAACTGGCAGCACAGCATGCTGCTGCTGGGAATCTGCGGGGCGGCGGCGGGCCTGGTCGTCGTGCCGTTCCGCGGGCGCCCCGCGGCGCGGTGGATGCTGCACTGGGCCACCCATCGGGTCGGGGCGCTCACCGGCTGGTCGGCGTGGCAGTCCCACATCGCCGCCGGTGAAGTCCTCCCACCGCAGGAACCGGATCTGCCCGGTGCGCTGTCCCGACTGTCGTTCGTGGACGGACCGACCTACAAGGACCACGGACGCCTCTGCCTGGTCCACGACACCGCAGACCACCAGTGGACCGTGGTGGCTCGGCTCACCCACCAGGGCGTGGGCCTGGCCAGCGACGACGAGCGGGAGACGCTGGCCGTGCGGCTGGGCGCCCTGCTGCGGGGACTCGCCCACCACGACACGATCACCCGCCTCAGCGTCTACGTCCGCACCGCCCCCGACGACGGCGCCGCCTACGAGACGTGGCGGGCCACCCACCACCGGCCCGACGCCCCTGACCTGGCGGTCGCGGTGACCGACGAACTCCGTCGCACCCTCGCCGAGCGCGGCATCCGCCACGAGATGTTCCTCGCGGTCTCCGCACCCGAGACCGCCCTGCGCGGACCCGCCGCAGCCGCCGGCGGCGGACCGGACGGCCGCGCCCACACCCTCTACCGGGCTCTGGACGGGGTGGAGGACCAGCTACGCGGTATGGGATGCACCCACGTCGAGTGGTTGGACTCGCCCGGTCTGGCCGCGGCCGTCCGCAGCGGATTCAACCCCCACGCGACGGGGGAGCACCCGTGCTGGGCGGCCGCCGGACCGACCGCGGCCCCACCGCCCGCCGCGCGTTCCTACACCCACGACGGGTTCACCTCCGTCACCTACGCCGCGCTCCCGGAGTCCGGTGTCCTGTTCGGATCGCTGGGATCCCTGGTGATCCCGCGCACCGTGGGAGAGCGGCGGGCGCTGGCGGTGCACTACGAGATCCTGCCGCCGCACCTGGCACGGCGGGCCGTGCGGGTCGAACGGCAGCGCCACGCGCTCATCAGGGACATCAAGACACGCCGGGGATTCGCCGTGTCCGCCGCCGACCAACGGGCGGTGCGCGAGGCGTACGGGGACGAAAACGCGGTCGCGGCAGGACATGCCATCGTGCGCTACGCCGCCGTGGTGTCCGTGACCGTCCCCGCCGACTGGGAGGTGGAGGACCACGCGGCCCGACTGGAGAACACCGCGACCGGCCGGATCCGGCTGCTCCGGCTGGAGTTGGCGCAGGACAACGCGTTCGTCGCCGCCTGTGTCCCGGTCGGACTCGGCCTGCCGAAGCTGCGCTGGACGCGGATCAGGAGGGCGCGGTGAGCGCGCCCCGCGGCCCCCAGGGCCGCACCCTCGCCTCCCTGCTCCGCGCCTTCGGCCCGGAACCCCCTGCCCGGCCCCGCGACCCCGAACCCGCGCCGGAGCGGAGCGAGACCGGACCGCGCGTCCCGCGACGGGGGATCTCCCGGCCGGGCTGGGGATGGAGCCCGGTGGAGGCGCCGCTGGTGGTGTGCCGGGCGGCGACCAGCGAGATCGGTGGGCTCTGGCCGCTGCTCGACTCCGCCACCCTGCCGCCCGTCGGCGCGCGCCTGGGCTACGACGCGTTGTCCGGAGCCGTCTTCTACTGCCACCCCGTGGAGTGGGTGCTCGGCGGGATCACCAGCAACCCCAACATCATCGTGTTCGGCGAACCCGGTCGCGGCAAGAGCAGCGCGGTGCTGGCGCTGGCGGTGCGTCTGATGCCGTTCGGGGTGCGCACCGTGATCGCCGGAGACGTCAAAGGGGAGTACAGCCCCGTGGTGCGTGCCCTCGGGGCGGAGCCGATCAGGGTGGGCGCGCCCGGGGTACGCATCAACCCGCTGGACCTGGGGCCGCTGGGCGCCCGATGGTCCGGCCTGACGGCGCGGGAGCGGGCGGAGGAAGCCTCCGCCACGGTGGGGCGCTGGGTGCGGCTCCTGGTGGCGTTGACCGAGGCCGCCGGCCACCCGGCGACCCCCACCCACGAGATGGTCCTGTCGGCGACGCTGCGCCGACTGGCGGGCGTGGACGGTGGCGCTGACCGCATGCGGTCGGTCACGATCCCCGAGGTCCACCACGCGCTGTCCCACCCGGACCCGGAGTTGTGGCGCCAGGCCAGGTTCCCCGGCGAGCGTGAGTTCCTCGACGCGATGCGCGGGATCACCGACGCCCTGGGCACCCTGATCCGCGGCCCCCTGGCGGGATTGTTCGACGGGGACACCACGGTCAGGCTCGACTGGTCGGCGCCGATCCAGTCACTGGACCTGGAGCGGCTGGCCAGCCGGGGTGACCAGGCGATCGCGTTCGCGCTGACCCTGCTCGGCTCGTGGGTGTCCACGGCCACCGATCTCCGCCGGGACGGCGAGATCCGCCTCGTGGTCCGGGACGAGGTGTGGCGTCAGATGCGCCTGGGGCTGCGAGCCGTGCAGACCGTGGACGCCGACCTGAGGCTGTCGCGCCGGCACCAGACCATCCAGGTCCTGGCCGCCCACAAACCCTCCGACCTGCTCACCGTCGGCGCGGCGGGGTCGACGGAAACCGCGATCGCGAAGGACCTGCTCGCGCTGTGCGCGACCCGTGTCCTGTTCGGACAGTCCACACGCGTCGCCGACGAACTCGCCGACGCGCTCGCGCTGGGGGAGCGGGAACACCAGGCGATCACGGGCTGGGCGACGGGCCGGCCGGGCCGTGCCCTGTGGAAGCTGGGAACCCGCCCCGGGTTCAAGGTCACCACGGTGCTGACCTCCCCCGAGAAGCGCCTGTTCGACACCAACGCCCAACTCCGGCCCCGCCGGCGCTGACCACCAGAACCCGTTCCACGCCCGCCGCCCCGGTCGACGGCGCGCGAATCCGACCCGCACACAAGAGGGGAAGACACATGCCGCCCACCACGAGCACGTCCGCCCAGGCCCTCCTGGAACTGGTGTGCGCCTGCGGCAACACCCAACCCTGCCCCGTGCCCCGCGTCCGGGTCGCGCTGGGCGAGGACTGGCTCCCCGCTCTGGCCGAGCTGGTGGCCAGTGCGCACGCGGCCCGCTGGCACGTCACCGACGATCTCACCACCGCCTCCTGCCCGCCGTGCCTGCGGACGGCGCGGTGCCTGACCTGGCAGCCCCAGGTCGGCCACCTGGTCGTCGTCCACCGCTTCGGGCCCGCGGTTCCCGCCCTGAACACCGGCGCGGGCTGTCGGCTCGTGCGGATCTGCCAGGAGTGCGGTTGGCGGCACTACGACCCGCCGCCACCCGCCGCGACCGCAACGATCGTCGGCGCGGTCCGCCTCACCGCCGCGGACGCCTCCCCGATGAACGGGGCGCCACAGTGAGCCGCCGCGGGACCCGTACCCGATGGTTGTGGGCGGCGGCCTCGGCCTATCTCGGCATCACGCCCTTCCTGGCCGTGCTGCTGGTGTTCGCCGGCGCTGGCCACGCCGCACCCCTGTGCGCCCCCGCGGCGGGCGGGCTGGTGGCAGGCGGGCCCGGCGGTGGGCCGATGACCGGAACCCACACCTGGTCCGCCGAGCAGACCAGCAACGCCCACACCATCACCGCCGTCACCTCCCAGCGCGGCCTGCCCCGACGCGCCGCGGTGATCGCGGTCGCCGTCGCCATGCAGGAGTCCCGGCTACGCAACCTGGACCACGGAGACCGGGACAGCGTCGGCTTGTTCCAGCAGCGGCCCTCCACGGGGTGGGGCGCCCGCGACCAGCTCACCGACCCCGTCCACGCCACGAGTCTCTTCCTCGACGCGCTCGTACGGGTCCCCGACTGGCAGCGCATCGACCTGTGGCGCGCCGCCGACAGCGTGCAACGCTCCTGCTGCCCACACGCCTACACGCAGTGGGCGAGCGACGCGGCCCTGCTGGTCGGCCGGCACTGGACGGGACCGGCCGATCCCGATCCCGTTCTGCTGCCCGGCGCGGACAGCGGCGCCCCCACGCCCACCACGTCACCCCCGTGCGGTCCAGGCGGCTCGGGCCTGCCTTCCGCCCCCAGTCCCGGCACGGCACCGCGCGTCCCCGCCGAGTGGGCACCACCCGACGACGAACGCCTGCGCACCGTGGTCGCCTTCGCCCTCGACCAGCTCGGCAAACCCTACGTGTGGGGCGGGGTCGGCCCGGACGGCTGGGACTGCTCCGGGCTGACCCTGCGGGCCTGGGCCGCCGTCGGCGTCGCCCTCGGCCGCACCACCTACGACCAGGTCCACACCGGAACCCCGGTCCCGAGCCCGGACGCGGTGCGCCCCGGCGACCTGCTGTTCATCCCCGGCGCCGACGGCACCCACGCCCGCCCCGGCCACGTCGGTCTCGCCCTCGGCCACGGCCTGCTCGTCCACGCCCCCCAACCCGGCCACACCGTCCGCGTCGACCCCCTCACCACCTGGACACCCGTGCTCAGCGCGATCCGGAGGCCGACATGACTGTCCGTCACACCTCGCCGCCCACCCTGCGCCAGGACCTGGTCCTCCTCGGTGTCCTGGCCTGCCTCGGCGCCGCCCTGCTCGGCGGAGCCGGGCTGCTGTGCCTGGCGGTGACCACCACCACCGGCCTGGTCACCGGTCTCTGGCGGATGCCACCCTGGGATCAGTGGGGGCACGTCGCGGCCACCGTGCTGGCCCATCCCGACCAGCCCGGCCTCGGACTTCCCGCACCCTGGGGACCAGCCGGCAGCGAGCACCCGGTGCTGTTGTGGTCGATCACGCTCGGCCTCACCGCCGCCACGGTGGCCGCCCTGGCCCCCGCCACGGTCCTGGCCTGGCGGCGGCTGGCGCCCATGCCCCCGGGGCACGCCACCCGGGGCGAGATCCACGCCGAGCTGTCCGAACACGCCGCCCGCCGCACCGCCGCCGTCACCCGCCCCACCCTCACCGGGCGGGAGCGGACCCGCTGCCGCATCGAGGACGTGGCGGTTCCCCTGCACCGCGCGCCCCGCACCCGCCAGCCGATGTGGGCGCCGCTGGAGAACCCCACCGCGGTCCTGGCGCCGACCCAGGCCGGAAAGTCCCGACAGGACCTCGTCCACAAGATCCTGGCCGCCCCCGGGGCGTTGCTGTGCTCCTCCTCCAAACCGGACCTGGTGCTCATGGCCGGTTTGGCGCGAGCCCGCCGGGGCGGGCCGGTGCTGGTGGTCGACGCCACCGGCACCGTCACCTGGCCAGCCCCCGTGCGCTGGTCCCCCATCGAGGGCTGCACCGACACCACGGTGGCGCGTCGTCGCGCCGAAACCATGGTCGAGTCCGCCTCCCTCGACCTGGCCCGTCTGGACTCCGGCAACGACGCGGTGTTCCGGGACCGCGCCAAGAGCGTGCTCCAGGCATACCTGGTGGCCGCGGCCCACCACCGCCGCGACGTCGCCGACCTCGTGACCTGGGCGGTCCTCCGAGACCCCGAACCCGTCGAGCTCCTCAAACCCCGTGAACCGGACCTGGCCCGCAACCTCCGCGCCGAACTCGCCATGGTCGCCGAGACCGCCGACGCCGTCTGGCTGTCCGTCCGCCGCGTGCTGGAACCGATCATGGACCGGCAGCTGCGCGCCCTCGCCACCCCCACCCACGGCGCCGGCCTCGACATCCCCGGCGTGATCGCACAGCGCGGTTCGATCTTCATCGTGGCGGGTGAACACCAGTCGGCCCAGGCGGCGCCGCTGCTGACCGCCCTGGTCGAACAATGGCTCACCACCGCCCAGGACCTCGCCCTGGAACAGGACCACGAGCGCCTCGACCCACCCGCCACCGCGGTCCTGGACGAGTTGTGCACCGCCACGCCCGTGCCGCGCCTGCCCTCCATCATCGCCGACTCCGCCGGCAGGGGCGTGCTCATCCACTACGCCCTGCAGTCCCTGGCCCAGGCCGAGGCCCGCTACGGATCGGCCGGCCTGCGGCAGCTTCTGGACAACACCACCAGCCTCACCGTCTTCGGCGGACTGAAGGACAAGACCACCCTCGAATGGCTCTCGGTCCTGACCGGACAGCACGACCAGATCCGCTACCACGCCCACAGCCCAGCCCTGCTCAGCGTCGGCTCCACCAGCGTCGGCACCGAAACCGTCCCCACCCACCGGCCCGGCGACATCCGCACCCTGCCCCGCGGCCGCGTGCTCGTGCTGCACCGGCACCTCCGGCCGATCCTCGCCCACACCCTCGACGTCACCGCCCGCCCCGACTGGCCGCACCTGCGCGCCGACCTCACCCGAGTCCGCGGCGGCGACATCCCCATCGGCCCCGACGGCCACCTGACCGACGAAGGACCCAGCACCGCGCCCGCGCCACGAACCCCTCACGTCCGCCACCGACCCACTCCTGCGCTCCTCCACCGCCTTCGGAGGTCGAGGTGACCGACACCACCACCCCGCCCACCCCACCCGAGCGGCCCCACCGCTCCACCGCCGTCAGCCAACGCCTGGCCCGGATGCGGCGCCGCCAGGCCGAACTCGACGCCGCCCGCCGCGAGGCCGAACGCCGCGAGGAGCACGCCCTGCGCACGTGGGCGGGCCTTGCCGAGAAGGACGCCAGACTGCACCGCGAGCTGGCCGAGGTGCGCCGGGACATGGCCGTCGCCGTGCGAACACTGCGGGATGTCGGCCGCCGCCGCGACGAGATCGCCGTCCTCCTGGACCTGCGCCTCACCCAGGTCGACCAACTCCTGCACACCCCCCACGGGGTGAGCCGTGCTCCGAGCCCACCAGCGCGCCCACCACAACCCCAAGCCCACCCTGCCCCTCCCACTGGGCCTGACCCCACCTCCGGAACGGCCCCGTGACGAGCGGACACGACGACGAGGAAGGCACGCGAGCTCGATCGGAACACCCCGTGGCCGCGCCCTCCACAGACGCGTCGCCCGAGGAGCAGATCTCGGCGCTGCGTCAGGAACTCGCCGAACTCCGCGACATCGTCCAGGCCCTCGTGGCCGACGACCAACGCGGGCGCGTCGATCCCGCTCCCTGGTGCTGGTTCCAGCCTCCGGAGCTCGCCGAGGACCCCCGTGCGGCTCTGGCCGCCTGGGTCGACTTCCACAACGCCACCTACGTCGGCGCCCCGGGCGGCGCCGCGCAGCACCCCATCCCAGCCTGCTGGCGGGAACACCCGGGCCTGGCGGCCGAGGTCGCCACCCTCGCGGCCTACTGGCGCCACAGCAACATCGGCCAGTCCGCCCACCCCGGCAACGCCCAGTACTGGCACGACCGCTACCGGCCGGGCTTCACCGCCCGCATCCCCGACTACGTCCACCGCTCCTGCCTGGACGGCGACCACCAACCCGCCGGCGCCCCGGCAAGACCCGACCGCTGGACAGCAGAGAACAGTTCCGACCCGTAGATGGAGCCATCCCCGCTCCAGGTGACCGTGAGGAGCTGGAATCATGCAGGTCCCGTGAAGGACGGCGACGAACACCTCATCACCTTTCACCCAGGAGAGAGATGACGATCGAGCACCCCGCCGAGCTGAACGCGATCATCTACGCGCTGTTCTCCGCTCCCGGCCTGGACCGCGAAGCCGCCGCCGGCATGGTGAAGTCCATGCTCGCCGGGCAGTACTTCCTTGACCGTCCCGCCGCCTACTCGCGGGCGATCGAGCAGGCGTTGGCGCAGCCGGATCCCGTGACCGCCGCCCTGGAACCCCCCTTCAGCGAGACCGAGGTCCGGAAGTTCCTGCGCCTGGTGCATGAGGAGCTGGCGAAGGCCAAGCCCTGGCCCGCCACCACGTGAAGGCCCTGTCGTCGCCATCTGAGGGCAGAGGGAGTGGACGGGCCCGTCAGGTACGAGACGCTGCCGCCGTCGTGAGTCCTCATCGGCGAGTCGGTCCGCCTCGGACCGTCGACCGGGTCATCGATCTTCAACCTGCCCAAGGCCAGGCTGGTCCGGCAGCCCGAGTGCGACGGGTGATCGTTGCTCGTCCACGCGCCGGCCGGTCGGGGCGAGCCCACCCACTCGCCGTCCTCCCCACGTGCTCGGCGCGACTCGTTGTCGCTGGCGGAGGTGTCCGATGAGGACCCTCACCACGAACCTGTGATCCACAGCGTGGGGGAGTACTCAGTCCCGCACGAGATTGTCCGCTGGGACATGGAGAAGGTGGCCGACGAGGTGCGGCGCTGCCGCGAGGTGTTGAGGGACGTCGTCTGACGTCGTCATCCTGGACAACGCGACCGGCCGAAGAGGCCGACCTGCGCTCGCCGGCCACGACGTGTGTCGCCGCAGTGGACGGAGAGGCGAGGACCGGGACTCGTGGCGTGCCCAGCTCGGAGTGAGCCCCACTAGCTACAGGCCGTGGCCGAGGTGGTGGTCGGCGCTGTGGTCGAGGCGGTGGTCGTCGCCGCGACGCTCGGCGTCCCCGAGATGCTCGTCGTGACCACGACGATCCTCGTGGGGTGGATGGTCGTCCCGGGCGTGGCGGGACTTGTAGCGGAGGACCTCGTCGCGCAGCGCGCCCGGTCGGGCCTGTTCTCTCCTGTGCTGCCTCGCGGAAGACGTGGCCATGGGGCTGCTCCTGGTGGCCGAGGACTGATGGCTGCGGGAAAGCGGTGTTTCGGCCGCAGCTTGCTGCCGGGCTGGAGGAGGTTGCGGCGCCGAGGCCGCCGTCGGGGACGAGGCCGTCATCGGGGGCGCTGGCGACGTCGCCGTACCCCCAGTCGCGGCGTGCGCCGTCGCTGCGGACGACCTCGTGGCGGCCCTGGGCGGCGTGGGCTGGGAGGCGGCGGTGGAGTGCTGCGCGGCACCGCCGTGCTGGTGGGCTGACGCGGAGGAAGTGGCGGACGCCGCCGCGTGTGGGGCCGCCGCGTGTGGGGGTGGTGTGGCGCTGTGGGACGACGACGCCCGTGGAACGCCCTGCCCGGGCGGGGACGTGTGCTGCCGGCTTCCCTGGCTCTGTCCCACGGTGTGGTGCGGAGCCTGCGAAGCGGCGGACTGCTGGGCGTTGCTCTGGTACGTCGACCTCGTGGACTGCTGCTGCTGCGCACCAGGAGGCGAGGCCGTGCTTGCCGCTGGTCGCGTTCCCGAATGACGGCGCAGGTGCGGCGGCAAACCCTCCACCCGCCCAAAATGCGGCGCCGACGACACCGGTGTGGTGACCGGTTGGCCCAGCGCCGCGCACCAGGCGGCGTGGGCTGCGTGGTAGGCGTGGGCGCGGCGCCCGGCACCGCTGGGCCGCGCCCCCAGAGCACGGTTCTTGTCCGTGACGGCGTAGGTGTCGCGGTAGGCGGCAGCCAGGCCGAGCGCGTGGTCCCACCGTGCGGCCTGTGTGGGGTCGGTGGGTCGTGACCCCAGTGGTCGGGCCCAGACGGGGCGCTCGTGGGTGGCGATGAGCCGAAGTTCGGCCACGCGGCTGCCCACGGCCTGGTTGACCTGACACAGATAGCTCTCCAGCCCGCGCTCCGGGCCGGTGACCGGGTGGACGGTGCCGTGGTGCAGGCGGTGCATCCACGGCAGCGCCACCGGCTCCGGCACCAGGTTGTGCTGCTTCTGCTGGTGGAACTGGGCGACCAGTGCGTGGGTGAGAGCCTCGTGCGCGGGCGCCCCGGGGCGGCGGGGGTGCCGGTGCACGGTGTGGGTGGCGGCGAGGAGCGCGTTGTCGGCGTCCAGCCCCACGTGTTCTCCGGCGGCGGCGTGCCACCACACCACATCCCACTCCGTGGTGGTCACGTCCACTGTGGACAGGATTCCTGCCACAAGCGCCTGCCACCGCGTGATCTGTTCGGGGAGGGGTTCCCGGATCGGCGCCGGCGGTTCACTGTTCGCGGTGTGGGCCCGCACCCGCGCCAACAGGGGTTTGGCGGGGTCCTCCGGAGGCAGGGGGCCGCGAGCGAGGGCGTGGGGGACGAGCCGGTCGGCCTGCCACCCGACGTCCTCCCTCTCCCGCAGGTACTCCAGGAGTTCGGGCAGGCCGTCGTCGTCGGTGTCCGGTTGGGTGAGCACCGTCGGACACAGCCTGGCCAGCAGCGCCCGATGCCGTGCCGTGGCCAGTTGCTCGGCGCCGTAGTCGTGATGGGACAGCAGGGTCGCCAGAGATTCGGTCCGGGCGAGATGGTCACGCAGGACCTGGGTGGCGGAGAACTCCACGTCGCTGTTCCGCACCGCCGCGGCGAGCACGCGCAGGGCCTGACGTTCGGGCGGGGTTTCCTCGTGGAAGTCCGGGTCCGCGACGTGCTGGACGGTCTCGACGTAGAGGCGGTTCTCCCGCATCGAGCGGGTGATCGCCGGATACAGCTGTTCCCTCGTCATGCCCTGGGGGATCAGGACATGCGCACTGTCCCGGGTGGTCATGCCCTGGCAGCGGTGGATGGTCGCGGCGTAGGCGAGTTCGACGTACCGCTCCACATAGGACGCCGGCAGCCGCACCTCCCAGTCGAAGACGCGGTGCCGCACCACCAGGCCCCCTCCGTCATCGGCGTGGCGCAGGACCCGCCAGGTGTCGCCGTTCATCACGAACGCCCCACCCCCTGTGGTGGTGAGACGACGGTTGTTCCGGCGGGTGACGATCCAGTCCCCGACCCCGGCGAACGTGCCGTCGTGCAACGCCACACCCGCGGCCTCGACCTCACCCCGGGCGACACGTCGCTCCCGAGCCAGGTGGTTCAGCATGACGACGTCCCGGACGCGGGAGACGATCAGCAGGGTCTCCCGGCCCGTCTCCAGGTCCTTCCGCCACGCCCGGTACGCCTGCTCCCGCAGCGTCTCCAGTGACCCGCCCCGCACCCAACCGGCGTTCTCGTAGTAGCGCAGCCCGCCGGAGTGGCCAGCCCGGACGAGGAGGCTGGCGGCGGCCTGCTTCGGGTCCTCGAACCGCACCACCTCAGTCAGGGTCGTCGCGCCCACATCGGTGGCGATCAGCCGGACGGCGCCGCCGGCTTCGACCGCGCCGATCTGGGCGTCATCCCCGACCAGCCGCACATCCGCCCCCCGCTCCAGGGCGTACCGGACGACGGTGTGCAGGGTGTGGGTGCCGGCCATCGCCGCCTCGTCCACGATGAGCAGATCCCCGGGTTGGATCGGGAACGCCTTGTCGACGACGCCGTGCCGCAGGGCGGTGGTGAGCTGGTGCAGGGTGTGCGGTTCGGCGCCGATCGCCTCGCCGAGTTCGTGCGCCGCTCGGGCGGAGGGCCCGAACGCGTACACCTGCCCGCCGACGGTGTCACGCCAGGCATCGGCGAGCACCATCATGGCTCGGGTTTTGCCAGTGCCGGCCGGCGCCAACGCCACCTGCACGCGTCGCCCGGAGGTGGCGAACTCGGTGACCAACCCTCGCTGGCCCGCGTTGAGCACCAGCCCGTGGGCGGCGGCCCCGGTGAGGGCATCGACGACCGCCTGGGCCGGCAACCGATGCCCGTCCGTGCGGCGCGCGGCGGCGACGAGATCCGCCTCGGCGTCGAGAGTGTCGGTGATGGTGTACCGCGGGGCATGGTGGTCGGTGAGCACGCCTTCGTTCCCCACACGCCGTCGCATGCAGTCCACGCCGTGTGGCTCCGGGACCACGTGGGGTGCGTGCACGGGCACGGTTCCGGGCATGGCCAGCACGGTGTCCACCACGGCCCCGACCACGGCTTCCCGGGCATCGGACGCGACCCGAAGACCCGCGGTCTGGCGATGAGCTTCGGCCTCCAGGTTCCATCGCGTGAACGTCGCGTGCCGTTCGGCCACCACCGCCCTGGTGCGCGCCGCGAGAGCGTCGAGGTCCACGGGGCTGAGCTGCTGGCGATGGCAGAACACGTCGGCGGCCAGGTCGTCGCAGCCCCGAGGGCCGATCACCGCCGCGGCGAAACGCCGCCACCCCACCCGATGTTCACCCAACGTGCGGGGAGCCCGCTTGGCCGGTCGGGTGGCGTACTGGGCACGGCGGGACAGCTCCACCAGCTCGCGCGGCTCGGGCTCACGGCCGTGAGCCTGGACGAACGCCACGATCCGGCGGGCGCGCTCGGCCTCGATCTGCTGGGAGCGTCGGGACCACGCCCGCAGCAACCGGGTGGGCACACCGTCCAACTCCCACACCGGGCGCCGGAGGTCGATGCCGTCGGCGGGGCGCTGCACCCACCGCGCCCCCTCATCGCGCAGCAGGTCCCGCAGCCGACTGTCGTAGTACTGGCTGGCGGTGGTCGCGGCGGCGTGCAGGGTACGGCCGTCCAACGTGGTCCACTTGCCGTCGAAGGACCGCCGGACCTTCGCCGAGATCGGCACGTGGGTGTGCAGGTGGGGGTCGCCCGTGCGCGACTCCCAGTGCACGAACACCGCCCCGCAGATCCCGTCGATATCGACCTGGGCCTGGCCCTGGCCGCCGCAGCGGGTGAACGCCGCGTTCGTCTCGATCCACCGCACCGTGTCCGCCACCGCCCGCTGGTGCGCGGTAAGGATCCGCTGGGCGGTCTCGGGTTCGGACACCGCCCACACCACGCTGACGGACTTGGGCGGGGCGAACACCAACTCGTACCCGGACACCGCGGTCTTGGTCTTGGCGCGCTCCTGGGCCAGCCACTTCCGGAGCTCCGCGTCATCGCTGGGGGCACGGCCGTGCTGCTCGACGAACACCGCCCGCTGCACGCCGCGGCGGATACCCGCCCGCACGGTCTCGTCGATCGGATCATGGGGCGCGCGGCCGTTGCGCAGGTTGTGGGCGACGTAGGCCCGCCCGACCCGGCGCCGAAGGTCTCCGACGACCCCGTACTCCGGGAACCGCCGCCCGAGCTGGGTGTGGCGCAACGCCTGGTCCACCCGCACGCCCTGGGCGATGAGCCGAGACTGGATCTCGTCAGCGAGGGGATGCCGTCCCTCACCGAACAACGCGGTCATCTGCGCGCCGGTGACGGTTCCACTGACGCCGAGGATGTCGGCGCCGGTGCCGATCCACTCGCCGGGAGGATGGCCGAGACGCGCGTAGTAGTCGGCCAGGGACTCGCCGGGATCCAGGGAGTGGTCGCCGCAGGCGGTGGTGCCGGTGAGGTACTCGTACCCGCCCGGCGTCATCTTCCGCAACGACATCACGGCCACTCACCTCCCCGTGCGGCCAGTGGCATCGACCACGGACGTCGGGCTGTCACGAACGGGGAGGGAGACAGCCACCTTCACTATCCACACGCGACACCAGCGGATCAAGCAACTGGCAACACACCCACGTTCTTCCCGCACGCACAGGCATCACGGCGCCGAGTCTGTCTGCAACCAGTGCTGTGGGGACGGTGATGTGGGGACGGTGACCGGGCGGCTGGGATCGGGAGGGTGGGGTGTGGTGGTGGGCGGGGAGGGAATGGGTTGTGGTGTCGGGGTGAGGGGGTGGGGGCATGGGTAGCCGTGCTGGCGGCGCGGGGCGCTGCGCGTTGACGCTGCCGGGGGCTTCGGTGGTTGGGGTGTTGTCGCTGGTGTTGTGGGGGTTGTTCGACGGTGGCGCGGTGACGTTTGCTGTGCCAGCGGTGGTGTTGCCTGTCTCTGGGTGGTGCTGGTTTCTGGGGGCCGGTGGCAAGCCGGCGGAGCGCTAGCGGAGGCGGCGCGGCAGTCGAGCGCCCCGGCCACCTGATCAGGGTGAGCACCCGCGCGCTCGTCACGGTCTGGTGGTGGTGTGCGGTCGGAAGTAGCCCGGACTCCACCGGGCGGTGCGAGGAAAAGCCGGTGGTGCCACGGCTTGTCCGTGGCACCACCGGCTTGTTGGCGTGGTGGGTCGTGGCGGTCAGTCCACGTGCTCGTCGAGGCCGCAGCACACCCAGCAGCTGAAGCACACCCGTGGGATCTCGGGCATGAGGGTTTCGTCCATCGCCATGCGGCAGCACACGCACTCGGCGGTGGTGGGTGTGGGTGCGAGCCATCCGGTGAGGAAGGACCGGATGCGGCGGATCGTGTTCATGGGATGGCCTCCGTGTCAGGCTGCGAGGGTGAGGGCGGTCGGGATCGGGCGGGGCTGGGGGTGGGGGCGTCGGCAGTCGACGCACAGGTCCCGGCGGAGGTAGCGCCCTTCGGGGCGGCCGGTGGCGCGGCGGTAGCGGCCTTCCTTGCCGCATCCCTGGCAGACCGCTGGTGGCTCGGGGAGCCATGTGGTGATGGTGGAGGGGCGGTGCAGCGTGTCGCCGTGGCGTTCCATCCAGAGCTGGATGACCTGACGTCCGCGTGGGGTGGCGCGTTTCCACTCGCGGGACACGACGGATCGTGCGTGGGTGGGTTGTAGCTGTCGGGTGTGGTTGAGTCGTGCGATCAGGTCCCGCTCGTCCTTCGGGTGGTGTCGACGCTGGGGGAGGTTGTCGCGGGTGGGGGCGAACCGTCGGGGCAGGTGCTGTGCGGTCCACTTCTGGATCTGCGCGCGGTCGGTGTCGGTGGCGTCCCGCCAGTAGCGGCGGAGGAGGACGAGACCGGCTGTGCGGTAGGTGCGGGTGAGGTAGGCGCAGCGGGCGGCGACGGGGTTGTTGCTGGCGGGGATGCCGGGTCGTCCGTCGTCCCGGCAGGGGGCGCACAAGCCGTCGTCGGGGGTGCGGCGGTTGTCGCTGTCGGGGCGTTCCATCCAGCACGACACGCAGGTGAGGCCTCGTAGGGGAGGGACGTTGGCGCGGACGTAGTCCAGTTGGTAGCCGGCGAGTTCGTGGTCCTCCCATCCTTCGTTTTCGTCGGCGTGGGTGTCTTCGTACTCGCATCGGACGCGGTAGGCGTCGGCAAGGCGGACAGCGGCGGCGGAGGCGGATTCTCCGGTGGTTCGTGTGCGGGCGTGGATTTCGTCGCGCTGTTCGGAGCTCCCGGTGTAGATCGTGTCGGTGTTGACGTCTCGGGGTGCCTGGTAGTGGGTGTCGCGGGTCCAGCGGGGCGCGCGGTCGGGGTTGGTGGTGGTCCGGAGGGGGCGGCGGTCGACGCGGGCCATGGCCGCGATGACGTGGCGCGCGTGTTCGTTGGAGCGCTTCCACGCGTCGCGGAGGATGGCCACGGCGGTGCGTGGCCGGCGGTCGAGGACGTGGGCGCACCGGTGGATGAGGAGGAGGTCGCGTAGGTCGGCGCGTTCGATGAGGTGGGCGGCGCGCTTCTTCGCCTGGTCCCGGTCCCCACTGTCGATCAGCGCGTCCAGGGCGCTGATCAGGTCCACGACAGCAATAGGCTGACTATCGGTGACAGTCATCACCGGAATTCCTTTCTTCGAGAATTTTGACTTCAGGGGTCGCGGGGTGAGATTTGGCGATCTCTCCCCGGTTCCTCTGATGTCTCTATTCTAGAAGAAGGGCGGTGCTGTGGGCGAATTCTGCGCGTCGCTCGATCAGGGCATTTCTGCTGGTCAGAGCCGTATCGCCATGGCGTGGACACACTTCCCCGTCATGGCTTCTTCAAATGTGAGCGTGTGCGCGACACCGGGCGTTGACGCGCATTGCGTTACTGGTGGAATAATGCGGTCACGGCGTTGTGTTCTCTGCTGTTCCGGTGTGCGCGTGAGTCCCCGACGTGACTGGTGTGGGTGCTGACCGGGGGGTCTTTGTGGTGACCCAACAAAGGGGGGCTCCTTGCGTTCTCTCCCCGTCGGCCGTGACACCGCCCGATCACGCCGGGGCAAGGGCGCAACATCCGCTGGTACCGCACTGTCGGTGCCCAGCTTGCGCCCTTGCCCCGGTGTGATAGGTGTCACGAGAGGTCGACGGGGAGAGAACGCACCACCAGAGCCCCCCGGAACGCAACGTGCAGGACCAACCCCCCTCTCTCTTCGGAGGCTGGTCCTTGCTGGTCTTTGGACTCACGCTGGTGCCCGACCGGCGGTCGGCGACATCACTCAGCCATCGCTGGCCTTGCTCCGGTCTTGGGACTCGCGTCGGTGCCCGACCGGCGGCCCCCGGTCCGTCCCCATGCCGCCTGCTCAACAGGGGAGCGCGATGCCACCCGCCTGTCCTGAGAGCTCCGGTGCCACCCGGTGGGGTGGTGTCGCGGCGAAGGGGCGGAACCGGCTCCCGCGTCGACTACCCTGGCGGCGGCTCGTTAATAAAGGCTCCTTCGAGGCCTGTGGCTTGCGAGCCAAACCGTCGTCGGTGGTTGTTTGGCGACTCGTGCTCCGGTCTCCGGGGCAGGGTGACCGCTGTGGCGGTCAGGCCACGGACGACATCTGGTGGCCCACCCCCACGGGGTGGGCCACCAGCGCGTCTCAGAGCTCGCGCCGGGCGCTCCGGCAGCATTCGTCGTAGCTGTCCGGGTCCATGCCGATGTCCTATGGCGGTGTCCGATGATCGCGGTAGAAGTGCCGCTTGAATCCGGTGGTGTCGAAGGAAAGCTCCCAGGGGTCGGCCCCGAGATCCTCGAAGGGGAGCTCGGCCCACCCGTACTCGGACAGCAGGGATGACGTCCCGTCCACTCCGTAGTGTCCGGGCTGAACACGAGGACGCCCAGGCTGTGGGTTGGTCTGGATCGTGCCTCCGCCGCATCCCCGGCATCCCACAAGGTCGAGGAACACGACGAGGAGATCTCGGGACACCGCGCGAAATCCCCGAACGCCACCCACACCAGCCGTGGCGATCGGACAATCACCCTCATGCGGGAGTCGGAGGAGCGCCAGCGCGACGCGCACAACTCGATGTCGGGTGAGGTGACCGGCACCTCGTTCCAGGCCCACACCATCCAGGGCGACGTGCACTTCCACGGCACGCCCGGTCCCCCCGCCCCGAAGCGGCCGATCAGCAAGGCCGCCTGGATCGGCGCCGGGGCGGTCCTCGTCACGGTCGCCGCCGTCGGTCTGGTCGCGGCCAACTGGCCTTCGGGTGCCCCGGCCACCCAGACAGGCGCTCCCGGCACGTCCGCCCAGAACCCACAACCGGCCCCCACGACGTCGGTCCGGTCCACTCCGTCCACCGCCCAGGGAGATGAGGTCCGGTGGGCCGGCCGCATCAACCTGACCTATGTGAAGCTCGATCCGGTTCCCCCGGAAGTGCTCTCCAACAACACCGGCGCCAGCGTGTGGGTCCACTACGAACGCGGTCGGGGCACGGACCAACGGGACCAGAAGGCCACCCTGTACGGGCTCGGCGGTGGGTTCTTCACCACGAGACCGACCATCGCGCTCTGGGAGGGGTCCGCGGAGCCGACCCGCCAGCAGTGCCAGGATCTGATCAGCACCCGGGGCGCCGAAACCCTTGAGGTCACCAAGGAGAGCCGGTTCTGCGTCCTGACCGCGCAGAAGCGCGTCGCCTACCTCAGCGACCTGTCGTACGACGGCGCTGCCGCCATCTACATGGCCACCGTGAGGATCTGGAACACCGTGTCCCCATGACTCGCCGCGGGACAACGGCCGCGGCCGCGAGGCGAGCGCCTACCGTCGGGCAGCGGGTGGTGCACGGCGAGGGGCCGCGGGTTCGGCGCCGCCACCAGGCCGGCGCCGGCGTCGGTGGTTGTCTGGCGACTCGTGCTCCGGTCTCCGGGGCAGGGTGACTGCTGTGGCGGTCAGGTCACCGACGACGTCTGGTGGCCCACCCCCACGGGGTGGGCCACCAGCATGTTCCGGGCGTCCCGGCGGTACGCGTCGTCCTGTCCACCTCGGTCGTGGCGCTGCTGGTCTCGGAGGCGTGCGACATCGGCTTGGCCCCGGTGGTGAACTCCGGCTACGAGGCCCCCCGGGCCCGGCTCGTGCACGTCGACCAGCACGTTCGGCAACCTCTTCGCCTGGCCGGGGCAGAGCACCCGCGACGTCTGGCGGTCAGCCGGTGAGGGTGAGGGGCGCAGGGCTGAACCGGCCGGCGAGCAGGTCGTCGAGCAGGGCCGGCAGTTCGGCGGGCAGGAGTTTGTCGCGGCACTGCCGCAGGTCCTCCGCCGTCCACCAGCGGCGTTCGATCAGCCCGGCCTTCTCGTTCTCGGTGGGCTTGAGCGCGACCTGCGGCGCGGTGCTGGGGGTGCGGCCGAGGAACACGTGCTCGACGCGGTGGTGGTCCCGGCCCTGGTAGCGGAACCGGGATTCACGCACCCACAGTTCGCGGCCCAGTACGGGAAGCAGGATCCCGGTCTCCTCGGCGACCTCGCGCCGCGCGGCGTCGTGAAGGTCTTCGCCCTCGTCCAGGCCGCCGCCGGGCAGTTCCCACCAGTGGTGGTCGGGGTCGGCGGGGTCGAGGGCGTGGATGAGCAGCACGCGGTCGGCGGGGTCCAGCAGCAGGACGCGGGCGCCGATGCGGGGCCCGGTGCTGGTCGGGACGGTCATCCTGCGGCGGGTCCCCTCGCGGTCGGCTGACGGGCAGGTGGCCCGGCAGCCGACGACGAGCGGCGGAGATCGCGTGGGTCAGAACAGCGTCGGCTCCGGCTCGGCGTGCGTGGCCGCCGTGGCGGGGTCCGACGTTAGCAGCGGCGTGGTCGCGGTCAGCGCCAGCCGCACGGCGAGTCCGGAATGGTCGGTGAGCCGGGAGCCGGCCGGGGTGAGTTCCCTGGTCTCGTGGACGTACTCGCAGCCAGTGAGCGCCTCGGTCAGGGTGGCTGAGCCGTGGGTGTGGTCGTAGCGGTAGCGGAGGTCCGTGCGGCGGGACCAACTGTGTTCGACGCGGTCGGGGTGCAGGTGCCGGAACAGGTCGACCAAGCCGTGGTGGACGGTGAGATCGGTGTAGAAGGCGTACTCGAACGGCGCGAACTGGCCCCGGTGCGCGGGTTGGTGGGTGGGTCGAGCACAGTGAGATCGCCGAGCAGCAGCGGCGCCTCGCCGGCGGTGATGTCCAGGGCGTGGCCGAAGCGCTGGATCCAGGTCTTCTTGCGTTCGGTTTTCTCGGCGGTGGCGTCGCGGGAGGGCACGTAGGCGCCGACGACGCGCAGCGGCCCGTCGGTGGTGTCGACCACGATCCCGGCCGCGCGGGCGGGCAGGTAGTCGCGTGCCGCGCCGAGCGGGTCCGGTGTGGTGGGCAGCTTGCTGACGATCATCACGTCGAGTTCGCCGGGGGCGTGGTCGCAGCACCAGGCCGGTCGTTCGGGCATCAGCGGCAGCAGCCGGTGCCCTTCGGCGTGGTCTGCGTCGACGATCCGGCCGCCGGCGGCGACCACGGCGGCCGGGTGGTAGCCCTTGCCGCAGCCGGAGTTCAGCGAGCACGCCGGACAGGTGGCGTTTGCGTCGACCTGGTAGCGGTCGTGGACGCGGTAGTCGTCCAGTCGTTGGGCGATGTCGGGTCGTGCTGGGGCATGGGTGGCGGTGCCGGTGCTTGAGCACGCCGGCCGTGGCCTCTGGCGGCATTGTGGTGTCGGCGGTGGTCACCGCGTGCTCAGCCGAGTCCGCCACGGCCCGGACCCGCCGCAGCCGGTCCAGGGCCAGCACCCGGTCGCGGTCGGGCGACGAGACGCCGGTCCTTCGCCGTGGCCAGGCGACCAGCCTTGGTGCAGAAGCGGATGGTCGCGCCGAGGCGCTTCACAGCTGGTTTGGCTGGGTGGCCCGGGTGTAGCCGGTTCCCGTGGCTTCTGTGGATCGGCGTGGTGGGTGGCTCCGGCGGCGTCGACGCCGAGTCGTCCTGGGGTCAGTTTCGCACCGGCTGACCGACGGCAAGGGGACAGCTCGTGGGAGAAGCCAGCCTGCGCCGCGTCGGGGAAGCACAGAGGGGCGGAGGAGGGTTGTCGGCGGCGGCGCACGGCGTGGGACAGCGCCGTCCACAGGCTGCGGTCGGCGCGATCTCGTCCGCGACGGTGTGTGCCGGGGTTGTCGGCCGGCACACCAGTGGGTGGGAGTGGGCGATGTGCAGGGTGCGCCGTTCGTCGGGGGCTGCTGCGGGGGATCGCGAATACCTCTGAGGACGCCGGCGGGGTGCGGTGTTCGTCGTCGTGTCTTCTGTTGTTGGGGTGAGGTGCCCGAGCATGTGGTGATCGGGCACCTCACCCGGCGGTTGCTGTCGTTGGTCGCCCTGCTTCGAGGGGGTGCGCGGGAGTACGGTGACGGTGTGTTCACGCGTTACCGGGTGGCGATGGGTTGATGCGTCCGGTGCGGGACCAGTGGGTGACGGCGTTGTTCTCCTCCGTTGACCCGTACTGTGCCCTGAGCATGTCGAGGGTGAGTGCGTCCACCAGTGCGTCGGGGATGTGGGCGTAGTCGCGGACGAGATCGATGACCTCGCGCGGGTTGAGGATGTCGTTGTCGTCGCATCCCTTCCACAGCAGGCACTGTGGTTCGTCGTCGGTGCTCTCCTTCATGACCTGGGCGAAGAAGGTGTTGAGGGGGCGGTCGTAGCCGACCACGACGTAATCGGCGATCTGGGGGGTTGTGGGCGTGAGGTAGTGCCTGGTCATTGTTTTCCTTTCGGGCGTGGGCGGGCAGGCCGATGGGCCGGTGGGCTGGATGGTGGGGGTGACGCGCTGTTCGCGGTGAGGGAGGGGAACCGGGAGCGGGGGTCCGGGATCGGTGGTCGCGGCGTGGCGTCGGGGTCCCGCGTGTGCTGTGCCGTCTCCCGGATCGGCTCCCTTCGGGCACGAGCAGGTCGTGCTGTGTCCGGGCCCGGGCTGGGGGGGCTGAAACCTCTGATCAGGGGCAGGACTTCGCTGTCACCACCACGCGGATGGCCGGATCGGTGGCCGTCTCAGGCCGGATCTCCACGAAGCGGCGCGGCCGGCACTCGCCCGGCCGGCGCGGTGGCCGGGTTCCTGGCCCACGCCGCGCGGCGCGTGAGTCCACAGTGGCCGGAGCAAGGAGAAGTCGCTCTGGCCGTCCGGTCTTCAGGGGCGGGAAAGCAGGGTGTCGAGCCATTCCGTGAGCGCGGGGTGCACGGGAAGGGGACGTGCGGTGAGCCGCTGGCCCCCATCCTGAAGCTCGGTCTCGGTGAGCTGTGGCGTGACCTGCTGCCAGGGCAGGTCGTGGGTGGCGCGTTCCAGGACCACGTAGCGGGTCTGGGGGCCGAACACCTCCGTCTCCGCTTCCTCGCCGCGGGGGTACAGGTCGTGCCGGAGCAGGATCCGCAGCCCGCCCTGCTGTGGTGGCGTGGGGGTGTGGGGTTCGGCGGCCACCAGGGCGACTGCCACCGAGCCGTCCGGTGTGGACACACGGTGGGGCATCGCGAGGGAGACTGGCCGGGTGGGCTCGGGGAGCGGATCCCAGAGGCAGTCGCAGGGTTCGGGGTGGGGCCCGTCGTCGGGGTGGTCGAACACCAGCTCGCCACGGCCCCGGCACTCCGGGCAGCGCTCCCACGCGTACAGCCACCCGTGCGGGATGGGCACGTAGCCCTGGGGCGGGCGCACGTCGGTGATCGGTGGGGGTGGTGGGGGCGAGATCCAGGCGGACAGGGACGGCAGTGCGGTGAGGGTCGCGGCGTCCTCGGCCATGCCAGGCTCCTCTCGGCTTGGGGGACCGGGCTCGGTCTGGGGCTGGGGTGTGGTGTGCGGCTACTCGACGGGATCGACGTAGACGGACTCGCCCCGCACCTGGATGCGCAGCGCGACCGTCTCGTCCCGCAGGCTCCGCAGCTCGTCGACGACCTCGTCCAGATCGACGGAGACACACAGGGTGGGGCGGGGGCGGTCGGGGTCGATGTGGACGGACACCAGGGCCCCGGCGAGCCTGATCGCGGGGTGTTCGTCGGCGCGTCGCGCGGAGTGGAACCTGGCGGTTCGGTGGTAGTGGCGGGCGCGTCGACGGGTGTGGGCGCTGCCGGTCTGCGGGGCCAGTGCGACGCGGACTTCGGCGGAGGTCGGCAGCGGGATCCGGAGCGGTTCCGGCTGCGCGGTTCCGGCTCGCTGGGGTGTGTCGCAAGGCGGGGTGGTGGTGTTGTGGAGTGCGGCGGTCAGGTCGTGCTCGATCCGTGCGACCACGGCGGAGTCGGGGCAGCGGTGTTCCGGGGCGGGGAACCGGGCGTGGGGGTCGGCCACAGGACGGTGCCTGCGGAGTCGACGGTTCCGACGAGGCGCACTCCCCGAGCCGGGTTGTGCGCGACGTCGACCACGACCGCCGTCGCCGTGGGATGCCGGATGCGCACGAGGCGAGCGACGTTGAGCAGCCGCAGGTGACGGATCCGGGCCGCGGCGGTCTGTGAGGCGTGGTCGGCCTCGGTGAGGGCGGTGCGAAGCGGTTCTGGTGGTTCCAGATCCATGAGCTGCTCCTCTCACGTGAAGGGCGCGGGCACCGGGCCTGCCGGTGTTCCCCAGCGGATGTCGGGCTGGAAGCGGGTGTTCCCGGTTCGTCCTGTGTGGTGCGTTCGCTACCCGCGCGGCCATCGCGGCTGGAGACACGATTCGGACCGCCCACGTCCCGGACATGCGTCCCGCCCGCGAGCGGCGGACGGTTCCGGCGCCGCGTCCGCCCAGCCGCAGCGACGTCGACGGGTCGAGCCGCTGCTCGGCGTGCTCGACGAGGTCTGTTCGTCGTGGGTTCGCGATATCCGGCTCGTGAAAGCCCGGTTGATCGTGCCGCCGGGTTCCTGACGTCGCCGTCCCCGCACGACCCGCAGGTGTGCGCGTCGCTGGCCTCAAGCCGCCCGGCAGTCGACAGATGCGGCGACAGCGCGCTCGCCAGCGCCTTCTCGTCAGAGGTCCGTGAACCACCCCTTGGTCACGGCGAGAAGGGAGAGGAACCATGGCATCCCGACGCGAAGGATTTCCTTCGGGGAAGCCTGGGGTGCGCGCGGCCTGGTGCGGCAGGTGACCAGGCCGCTCGCGTGGGCCCTTCCCGTGATTGCAGGCGGTGAACGCTCGCCCTCGTAGTGCCTCGGATCGCGGGTTGGGCGGGTCTGGGCGAGTGCGACGTCGGAAATCCGCCAGCATGCTCGTGGTCGGTCGGGTGAGCATCCGTTCGTGATCGTTGAAGCGCAGGGAATCCGCATCCGGCATCGCGGGCGTGAACCGCGGGTCCATCCCACCGCCTACGTCGCCCCGACGGCCACGTTGGTCGGTGATGTCCGCGTGGGGCCGAGGGCGCGGGTGATGTACGGAGCGGTGCTCGACGCCGAGGGGTCGCGGATCGAGGTCGGGGAGGCGTCGGTGATCTGCGAGAACGCGGTGCTGCGCGGGTCCGCGGTCGCCGGTGATCAGCCGGTGCTCGTCGACGACCACGTTTTCGTGGGGCCGCATGCCACGCTGCTGGGCTGTGAGGTCGGCAGGTGTGTCTATGTGGCGACCACGGCGACGGTCCTGCAACGCGCACGGTTGGGGGCTGGCTCGGTTGTCGCTGTCGGCGCGCTCGTCCATGCGCGCACCGTTCTGCCGGACGAGTACTTCGTGCCGCCGCACACCGTGGCGCTTGACGCGCCGGTGCGGTTGTTGGCCCCTGGCGATCCGGGCTTGGCCGAGGCTGTCGGCCGGGTGGGCTTCGCGCAGGTGGCGTTCGGTGTCGACACGGAGTGGACCGATCGGATCCGCCGGTACGAGCGCATCGCGGAGGTGCGCGTCGCCGAGTTCGGCGCGCACGCGGATGACGAGGTTGTGAATCCCGGCTAGCGCCGCGTCAACGCCCTTGTGCTGTGCTGAGGCGACGCGTCGTCCGGTTCCCACTGCAGCGGCGCGCGACCGGCGCGCTGTGTTGATCGCGGAGCGAGTGCGGCTGGCGTGAGAGCGATGACGACGAGGACAGACGGCTGCTGCGCATCATCGGCGGGGGCACCGGGTCGGTGGTGACCTGGCGCCGGGCGTAGGTGGTGCTGCTGTCGGCCCCGGGGCATGTCCGGGGCGGAGATCGCCGAGGTGACGTTCACCAGCGCGGACCGGGTCCGGGGCGTGATCCGCACCGTCAACGTCGACGGCTTCGACTCGCTCCACCCGAAGCACAGGGGCCGGTCGAACCACGACCTTCGCCCTTCCCGAACACCGCGACATCAAGAAGAACGCCAAGCCCAAGCCCACGACGGCCGAGCACGGCCTGCCGTTGTCGACCCGGAGCCCGGCCACGCTGGCCGACTTCCTGGTCGCCGAGGGGTGGTCGACGACCTCAGCCACGGGGGCCCGCGTCGTCTTGTGTCTGGACGAGTTCGGGCCGCCCAACCTCCGGCCCCACCCCGGCCGGGAGCGGACCGAGCGCGGCGGGAGGCACCAAGCCCCCGAACCGGCAACCCTGCCCGGTGCGGGCGGGCGACCCGCACCCGCCCGCACGGGTTCCACCATCTCGTCGCCGCCTGTGACCTGGCCCGAGACAGACTCCACGGCCACATCAAGCCGACGAAGAACCGGACCAGGTTCGCCGGAGTTCTGCCGCTACCCGCGCAGCCTCTACCGGCCGAGATCCGGATCGCGGTCGTGCTCGACACCTTCCCCCGCACCTGAGCACGACGAGGGACACCCGCGTCGGCGACTGGCACGCCTTGGTCGTGTCGCACCGGGTCGCCGCGTACGCCGTCGAGTAGAGGACGGCGGCTGCGAAGTTCCAGGGCTTCGGTGTGGGGGCACCTAGCGGGTGGTGGTCGGAGGGCGAAGTCGCCCGTCGTGGACCTCGGTGATCCGGTCGACGGCGGTGAGGTGGGTTCGGTCGTGGGTGACCAGGACGGTGGCGGTGGCCCGCTCGTGGGTCAGGCGGGTGATCAGGTCGATGACGGCGGCGCCCCGTTCGTGGTCGAGCGCGCTGGTGGGTTCGTCGACCACCAGGAGCGTGGGGTCGTTCATCAGGGCGCGGGCGATGTTGACGCGCTGGCGCTGGCCGCCGGAGAGCTGGTGGGGGCGGCGGCCGGCCTGGTCGGCGAGGCCGACGGCGTCGAGGAGTTCCCTCGCGCGGGTCTGGGCGGCGCGGGGTTGACGGCCGTCGATGTGGGCCATGACCTGGAGTTGTTCGGCGGCGGTGAGGGAGGGCAGCAGGTTGGGCTGCTGGAAGACGATGCCGATCCTGTGGCGGCGGAGTTCGGCGAGTTCGCCGCGGCTGAGGCCGGTGGTGGTCTGGCCGTCGATGGTGACGCTGCCGCTGTCGGGGGTGATCAGGGTGGCGGCGACCGCGAGGAGGCTGGACTTGCCGGAGCCGGAGGGGCCGACCACGGCGGTCAGGGTGCCCCGGGGAACCTCCAGGCTGACCTGGTCGAGGGCGGTGAGGCGGGTGTCGCCGTCGGGGTAGGTGAGGGTGATGTCGGTCAGGCTCAGGCTCATCGGAGGTTCCCCAGGGCGGTCAGCGGGTCGACGGCGGTGATGCGGCGGATGGACAGGGCGGCGCCGAGCACGCCGAGAAGGACGATCACGGCGGCGGGGACCAGGACGGTGGCGGGAGTCAGGAGGAAGGGCACGGCGGAGCCGGACACGAGCGCGCCGAGGGCGGCGGCGATGCCGGTGCCGGTCAGGGTGCCGCCGGCGAGCAGGACGACGGCCTGGCCGAGGGCGTCCTTGAGCAGGCCCGCGGTGGAGGCGCCCAGGGCCTTCAGGACGGCGACGTCGCCGCTGCGCTGGATGGTCCAGACGGTGAAGAAGGCGCCGACGACGAGGGCGGAGATGGCGAACAGGAAGCCGCGCATCAGCTGCAGGGAGCCGTTCTCGGAGGTGTAGGAGCCGATCGCGGCCAGCGAGTCGTCGACGGAGACCGTCGTGGTGCCGGCCTGCTGGTCGATCGCCGCCGTGTCGGCCTGGGAGGTGGTGGTCAGGGCGATGACGGTCGCGGTCGGGCCCTGCCCGCCGCCGGTGGGCGGCGCGGCCCTCCGCCAGGTGTCCAGGCTGGTCCAGATCACCGGGGTGTGGCTGAAGTGGGCCTCGCCCTCGACGGCGGCCACCGTCACCGGCTGGCCGGCCAGGGTGAGGGAGCCGCCGGCTCGCACGCCGAGGTCGTCGGCGGCCGCGGTGGACAGCACCACCGCACCGCTGGTGATCTTGTCGCTGTGGGGGGCGAGGCGGGAGCCGGGCTCGACGCCGAAGGCCGAGACCGCGGCGCTCCTGTCTCCCGCGGTGGCCTTGGTCGTGGTGATGCCCAGCGGCTCGGCGCTGTCGACACCGGGCGCCTGGGACCACTGCCGCCACTGCGCTTCGGTGACGGTGGAGTTGGAGTACGACAGGTCCTGTCCGCCGCTGGGCGCCTGGAAGGCGATCTTGTTGGCGGGCAGTCCCGTGATCGCTGAGATGTTCTGCTGGCCGAGTCCGGCCGTCAGCCCGGACAGCAGCCCGACCAGCAGGGTGATCAGCACGATGACGGTCCCCATCAGGGCGAAACGCCCCTTGGCGAACCTCAGGTCTCTCCAGGCGACGAACACGACCTCGGCCTGCCTCTCCGACGGTGGAAGCGGTACGGCTCCACCGTCGCAGCCGGCCCGCCGTGCGCGCCTGTGGCGCGGGACGGCATCGGGCGGGCCGAACGACAGCACGCGGGTTCTCACTTTCGACAGAGGCCCCCGGGGCGCCGGCCTCCGTACCCTGGGAGGCACTGTGAACACCGCCGCCGCCCTGACCCCGACCACCCGTGCCCTGGCCTGGTGCCTGCACCTGCTGGTCGTCGGCCTGCTCGCCCTGGCCGCCGTCCGGGCCCTGACCGACAGCCGGCCCCACGCCGGACTGATCGTCGCCGCGTCGGCGGTGTGCGGCCTGCTGTACGCGGTCGGGCCGCTGCTGCCGCGTCTACGCCGCTCGCGGCGGGCCGCCGCACTGTGGCTGGCCGCCGTGGGCGGCTGCTGGCTGGCGCTGCTCGCCCTGTCGCCCGACGCGGTGTGGGTGGCCTTCCCGCTGTACTTCCTGCAGCTGCACCTGCTGTCCCGCCGGGTCGGACTGGCGGCGGTGGCCGCCACCGCCGCCGCGGCCATCGCGGGCTTCGCCGCCCACCAGCACTCCTTCGGCCCCGCCATGGCCATCGGCCCCGCGCTCGGCGCCGCCGTGGCGGTCGCGGTGGTGTGGGGGTACCAGGCCCTGTACCGGGAGAGCGAACACCGCCGCGGACTGATCGAGGAACTCACCGCCACCCGCGCCGACCTGGCCGCCGCCCAGCACACCGCCGGCGTGCTCGCCGAACGCGACCGCCTGGCCCGCGAGATCCACGACACCCTCGCCCAGGGCCTGTCCAGCATCCAACTCCTGCTGCGCGCCGCCGAACGCGCCCTGCCCCAGGCGCCGCAGCACGCGGCCCGCCACATCGACCAGGCGCGGCAGGCCGCCGTCGACAACCTCGCCGAGGCCCGCCGCTTCGTCGCCGCCCTCACCCCGCCCACGCTGGAGGGCACCACCCTGGCCGGCGCCCTGGAACGCCTGTGCGCCACCACGTCCGCCCGGCACCGGCTCACCACGCGCTTCCACCTCACCGGCGACCCCGTCCCGCTCACCACCGCGCACGAGGTGGCGCTGCTGCGCATCGCCCAGTCCGCGCTCGCGAACACCGTCGGCCACGCCCAGGCCAGCACCGCCGACCTCACCCTCAGCTACCTCGGCGACCACGTCGCCCTCGACGTCGTCGACGACGGACGCGGCTTCGACCCCGCCCGCCTGCCCGCCTCCGACCCGGAGACCGGCGGGTTCGGGCTGGCCGCCATGCGCGCCCGCGCCGAGGCCCTCGGCGGCGCGCTCACCATCGAATCCGCCCCCGGCCACGGCACCGCCCTGGCCGCCCAGGTGCCCCTGACCCCGCCAGCCCCGACCCAGCCCGAGACCCGCCCATGACCGGCGACAACCCCATCCGCCTGCTGCTGGCCGACGACCACCCCGTCGTGCGGGCCGGGCTGCGCGCCCTCCTGGACACCGAACCCGGCCTGGTCGTCACCGCCGAGGCCGCCACCGCCGAGGACGCCGTCACCCGCGCCGCCGAGGGCGACATCGACGTGGTGCTGATGGACCTGCGGTTCGGCACCGGCATGGGCGGCGTCGAGGCCACCGCCCAGATCACCGCCCGGCCCGGAGCCCCCCGAGTCCTGATCGTCACCACCTACGACTCCGACGCCGACACCCTGCCCGCCATCGAAGCCGGCGCCACCGGTTACCTCCTCAAGGACGCCCCGCCCGAGGACCTGGCCGCCGCCGTGCGCACCGCGGCCGCCGGAGGCACCACGCTGGCGCCCACGGTCGCGGACCGGCTGATGAACCGGTTGCGCACGCCGGGCACCGCCCTGACCCGACGCGAGACCGAGGTCCTCGCCCTGGTCGCCGACGGCCTGTCCAACCAGGCCATCGGCCGGCGCCTCCACCTGACCGAAGGCACCGTCAAGTCCCATCTGGCCCGCATCTACACCAAGCTCGACGTCGACTCGCGTACCGCCGCCGTCGCCACCGCCACCGATCTCGGCCTCATCCGGCGGCGGTAGGGGAGCGCAGGCGGGTGGTGAGGAGGCTGTGCACCGCCAGGTCGGCGTCGGTGACCGGCTCGACTCCCCGTAGACGCTGGGTGCGAGGCGGGATGGGGTGGGGTGCTCGCGCCAGCGGGTGATCTCGGTCCGGCCGGGCGTGAGTGTGTCGTGCAGGACCTCGGCCAGTGCGGGCTCGGGCTCGGGCCCGGCGGGGCGGAGCCGGGCGGTGGTGGCCATGGCGCGGCCCCCTCTTGTTCGGGGCGGGTGGGCCAGGTGAGGACGGCGGCCGCGACACGCCAGACCGGTGGGGTCTCGCGGCGCCCAGGCGTGACGCGGCGCCACCAATCGCCGTCGGGGTGTGGGCGGCGGAGTGCGCGATCACCTGCTCGGCATGTCTCCGGCCGTCGAGGCGCTCCAGCAGCGGGTGACGTAGGACGGTGGGCTCGGTCAGCAGGGACATCGTTATCTGCGCAGACCGCTGTCTGAGCCGGATCCAGAGCGTGCTGCGTTCCCGCGGCGATGCCGTGGACGTGGAGCTTCTCGCGCGGATGCCCAGCGCGCGGAGGAAACCCGCGAAACGCGACCGACCAGAGACCCCATCGGACAGTCCACAGTGGACACACTCCACAGTGGACGGATCTCCAGGTCGCTCCCGACCCGTTCGTCGCCGAAGTCCCCAACCTGCGACTCGCCGCTACCTCCCCGGACCGCCTCCGCTGTCCTCTGCCCTGGCTACCGCCACCACCGCGGCCACCCCGACACCCGCCGAGTGAGGCGCGTTCCGGGCAGCCCATCCCGCTCACGCTCGATCGGATCGAGGAGTTCACCATGCCCGTCACCCTGCGCCTCGTGATCGGCGCGGAGGAGCTGAAACACCGCACGCGCCATGGCTGGTTGCCCGGCCTCGGGCACGGAACCTGGCACCAACCGGAGATCCGTGATGGTGTCGTGGTGCCGTCCCAGGCGATCCGCGCACCTGACGCGTAGCGAGGGGCCCGCGGGCTGTCCTGTGGAGACCGACAGCGGCCGATGCCCCGTGGGGGAGCGCCGTTTCTGCTGCGCACTGTGCGCCGAGCTGATGGCACGACCAGACCACCCGCACCGCGACGGCATCGCCGACGCCCTCGCCGACCAACTCAGCGACACGGGAGAAACCACCACATGACCACCACGACCAGCGACCCCACCGCCGAACTGCGCGCCCACCTGGTCGACCAGCTCACCACCGGGGGGTTCCTGCGTTCCGCGCCCTGGCGGGCGGCGTTTCTGGCCACGCCCCGCCACCTGTTCGTCCCCCGCTTCACCCTGGTCGGTCCTCGTGGTGACCGGGCCGACCATGACACCCGGGACCCCGATCCGGCCACGCGGGAGCAGGCCCTGCGGGCCGCCTACAGCAACGACACCCTCGTCACCCGCTTCACCGGCCCCGAACCAACCAGCTCCTCCACCGAACCGTCGCTGATGGCCGACATGCTGGAGGCCCTGGACGTCCACGACGGCCACCGCGTCCTGGAAGTGGGCACGGGCACGGGATACAACGCGGCCCTGCTCTGCCACCGCCTCGGAGACCAGAACGTCACCACCCTCGACGTCGACGCCGATCTCGTCGACGCTGCCCGCCAGGCCCTGGCTGACGCCGGCTACCGGCCAGCTGCGCGGGCTGGTGACGGCGCGGCGGGCTGCCCCGAGCGGGCGCCGTTCGACCGCGTCCTCGCCACCTGCGGCGTTGGCCGCGTGCCCACGGCCTGGATCGACCAGCTCGCCCCCGGCGGGGCGATCCTGGTCAACGTCGCCAGGGGCATCGTCCTGCTGCGCCGCAACGGGGACGAACCGGCGGTCTCTGGCCGGTTCCTCGGCCCCGCCGGGTTCGTGCGGCTGCGCCGCGCCGAGGAACCGAACCCGATGTCGGCGGCCCACGCCCTCGCCGCCACCCGTGACCTGACCGGCACCGGGCGGGTCGTGTCCCTGCCCCAGAACCTCACCTACACCGTCATCTCGGGGTTCGCCGCGTTGGTCGCCCCGCACAGCCAGCTCGTCCTGGTGCACGACGACGGCGCGCCGCGCGCCTACCACTGGTACGAGGCTGTCACAGGCTCGTGGCTGCGGCTGGATCTCCAGCCCGGCGGAGAGGGCGAGGCCATCCTCACCGAGGCCGGGCCGCGGCGCCTGTGGAACGAGATCGCGCCCATCCTCGCCCGGTGGGAGCAGGAGGGGAACCCGACGATCGACCACTACGGGCTGCGCGTGAACCGCGACGGCACCCACGATCTGTGGCTGAGCCGCTCCGACTGGTCGGTGCGGCTGCCGTGACCCCACCGGTGCCAACTCGGGCGGACGTGTGGACACGTTCCCGCACTGACGGCACGACGACGTGGGACAGGCCCCGACATCCCCGATGTCGGGGCGTGACCGCGCTCCTGTCTTCCCGCACGGTCAACGGCCCGCGAGTGGCGTGGGCAGGATCCGGAGCTGGGCATGCTCTGACAGCGCTGTGCGCAGTGCCTCGTTCTCCACAGTGAGCGCGTGCCCGTGCTGGGCGAGGACGTCGACAGAGCGGCGGAGCGCGACGATCTCGTCTCGCTCCTCCCGTGTGCGTTGCGCCAGTTCACGTTCCACGTGCCGGACATGTTCACGCAGTGTGTCCGGCGTACCGGTTTCTCCGGCCCGCCGCGTGGCCAACATCGCGCGGAGCCGGGCCTGGTCGACGACCCGCCAGGAAAGTCATCGACCTCGCCCCGGATGCGGTCGAACTGGTCAGCGAGGCGAGGAGAGGTGCGGGCTCCGGACGTGTCGTCCTCGTCCTGCTCCAGGAAGGTGTCCTGGCGAGCGAGTTCGTTGTCGGCTTCGACCTTCGAGGGGAACGCGGAGGGCGTAAGTTCCCGTGCAGGGTTTCACATCCGGTGACGTCTTGATTTTGTGTGGCCTGAGGTGTCGCTCGGTGCCCTCGTTGGCAGGTCTTGCCCGGGTGTCTCAGTGAGAGGGCGTTTCTTCTCGCCCACACTGCTGGGCCGCATCGATGACTTCCTGGCCGAGGGGTGGTGGCTTCATGGGGCATCTGCGGTGAGCTCGTTGCAGTAGCCGCCCGCCGAGAGCGTGTTCGAGTTGGCTGATTTGGGTCACCAGTACGGATTCGTGAAGCCCAAGGGCCTCGGCGGCGGGACGCTACCGTAGGCCCCACCGACGCCGGGAAGGGCGGTGATGCCGTGCTGCGGCGGAACCTGATGGCCGGCGTGCTCGGCGTCGCCGGGGCCGCCCTGCTGGGTCCGCCCCGCGCCGAGGCCCAGGCCCACGAGCCCGTGACGGTGGCCGGGTTGCGGCGCCTGGTTGACCAGGCCCAGACCGACTACCTGGCCTGCCGGTACTCCCATCTGGCCTCCGGGCTGCCCCGCGTGATCCGGTACGCCCACGCCGCCCGCGCCGCCGTGCAGGCCGATCAGCGTTGTCAGGTCGACGCGCTGATGGCCACCGCCTACCGGCACGCCACCTGGCTGGCGTTGCGGTTGGGCGAGGACGGGTTGGCCGCCGGCCTGTCGGACCAGGCCCTGTCCGCCGCGCGGACCTCCGGGAACCTGGCGGTCGAGGCCGAGGCCGCGCAGATGGGCGCGGTGGTGCTCCGCAGGTTCGACCAGACCGATCAGGCCCAGCACCTGGTGGTGGACACCGCCGAGAGGCTGCACCGTGACGCGGGCCTGACCGGTCCCGGCCACACCGCGGCCTACGCCATGTTGCTGGAGACCGGCGCCTACACCGCGGCCATCGCTGGTCGTCGTGACACCGCCCTGGACCTGCACTCCGAGGCGGCGGCCGCCGCCCGCACCACCCGGCACGGTCGGCCCGAGCCGCTGACCCCCTCCGTGGTCGACGCCCACTACCTGGGCGTGTACCAGATCAGCGTGCATCGCCGGCTCGGTGACTGCGGTGCCGCCATCGACGCCGCCCGCGCCATCCGGCCCGTCTCCATCACGGTCACCGAACGGCTGGTGCGCTACTGGGAGGACGTCGCGCTGGCCTACGAGGCCTGGGGCAAGAGGCGGGAGGCGTTCTCCGCTCTGCTGGCTGCGGAACGCGCCGCCCCGCAGGAGGTTCGGCTTCGCCCCTGGGCTCACCGCCTCACCAGGCAGCTGCGGTCGTCTGGGCCAGCGCTGCCCGGTCTGCGCGAGTTCGCCGCGCGCGCCGGTGTCGCCTGAGGCCGAACACGAACGCACCACCAACCCGGGGACCGCTCTGCCGGCGCGTGGGGGCCACGGCGACGCGCAGGCCCGCTGGCCGAAGAGGAGGCCGACGTGAGGACGGCTCTTGCCGCCGGGGCGGGTTCGGGCGGCGCACAGGACACGCCCGTGCCCACCGGGCCGATCCGACTCCGGGCGGCCGCGCCGGGGGTGATCCTGAGCGTGGGGGCGACTCCGGCGGCCAAGCACCTCCTTCCGGTTTCGTCAGGTCACCCGCGCCGCCGCGAGCCTCTTCCTCGAAGGGCGAGCCCACCGGACCCGCGACGGGCTCTGGCCGGGCCCCGCGGTCGACAACCGAGACGGCAGAATTCGGGACGTGACGAATTTGATCGAGATGAGTGACCGCGAGTTCTTCGCCCAGTTCGCCACGCACACGGGCATGTTCATCAGCAAGACGACGCTCAACGCGACGACGGCTTTCATGGTCGGCTACGACCAGGCTGCCCGCCGACATGGCGGGTCTGGCCTGGATGGTTGGCGCGAGTGGCTGATGGCCCACCACGAGGTCAGTGGCAACCTTGTCTGGGAAGCCCAGATTCTGCAGATCGCCCTCCCAGGATGGCAGGGCGGGGCCGACCTCACGCCCGAGCAGGAAGCACATGTTCTCCGGGTGCTCTTCGAGTTGCTCGACCGGTTCCTCGCCGAACGGGAAGGCTCCGCCGGACAGGCGTGATGCCTTAGGGGTGCGGGAGGGGAGGAGGCGGGCTTCCGAGCTGGGTGACGTCTGTCCGTCGTCGGCGACGACGCCGTTGCGAGTGGGGGAGGACGATGGATGTGGCTGGCCGGCCGGGTGTGGAGCGGCAGCAGGGTGGCGGCGATCCTGCGGCGTGGCGACGTGGGTGAGGATCTGGCCCGGCAACGCGATTCGGCGAACGCGAGTGCGTGGAGCCGAGCGACTGGCCAGATGTGGTTGTCGGCGTCGCAGTAGGCGAAGTGCATGACGGTGTGACCGGGGCACGTATGGGACGCTGTAACGTTCAATATCTGGTTGTGTCAGGTGTCATCCGGCCACTCGATTTCGTGCTCGCGATCAGCGCGGTTGCTGTTCGAGGCGTTCGACGACAACGCACCACAAAACTTCAGACAGAGCCAGTTCTGAGCACTGGCAGCACCACCGACACCTAGATCCGGACACGGACAGGTTCGATCGGACAGGACACCTTCAACACGACCTACAGCACTGTTTGCAGACTGTGTCTCCACCGTGGTCTGTGCTGTGGGAACGGTGAACGTGAGGTGTTACGGCGTGTTCGCTGGTGGGTGTCCGCGGAGGTCCTCCTGGGTCCCGGTGACCACAGTGGACCTGGCGGAGGTGGTGGGCAGGGTGCGGTGAACGTGGGGCGGAGGATGAGAGCCGGTGCCCCTCATCCTGGGGGGCTGGTCGGGCCCGCTCGATCACCGGTGCGCTGTCGACTCCAGATGAGATCCCAGCGGGGCCAGCGCGCCGGCCGGGATGTCATCTGGGTCTGCCTGGCTCGTCGGTTCGGTGGTGGCACCTGTTGGTGATCAGAACGGGGGTTCGTCCGGTAGTCCGGCCGCTGAGGGCGTGGGTGGGGCCGACGTCCAGGGGTCGGAGGTGGACGTGGTCGACATGGTTGTTGTGTCGCTGGTGCTGCGGGTCGTCTTGGTGACCTTGGCGGTGGCGTGGCGCAGGGAGGGGCCGATCTCGTCCACCACCAGCTCCACCACGGTCCGCTTCGCTCCATCCTTGGTCTCGTAGGAGCGTTGGGCCAGGCGTCCCTGGGCGAGGACGCGCGTGCCCCGGGTGAGGCTCTCGGCGGCGTTCTCGGCGGGTTGCTGCCAGAGGCTGCACCGGAGGAACAGGGTCTCGCCGTCGCGCCACTCACCCGAGTGCCGGTCGAAGGCGCGGGGGGTGGAGGCGATGGTGAAGTGGGCGACCGCCGCCCCGGACGGGGTGAACCGCAGTTCGGGGTCGGCGGTGATGTTCCCGATGACCGTGATGACGGTGTCTCCAGGCATGGGAGGTCTCCTGACGATCGACGTGTTGTCGGTGGGGGTGGGTGCCGCTGCCGGACCGCGGGATGGGGGAGCACCCGCAAGGCCTTGTGGGGGGCCGAGGGCGTCGCGGGGTCGCAGGTGTGCGGGGCTCAGGTGGTGAGCAGGTCGAACGCGTGCTGCTTGAGGTGGGTGACGGGTGCGCTGGTGAGCACGCGACGCGCCCGGATCTGAGGGGCCGTGGCGGGGGCGTGGTGGTCGAGGTACTCGGTGACGGCCATCCACGCCGCGAAGCGGGAGCCGCGGACACTCTCCTGGGTGGGGGCGTGGGACCACAGCCGCAGGAGGTGGTCGGTGCGGCGGTCGTGGTTGGCGCGGGCGCGGGCGGACAGGGGCTCGGTGACGGGCCAGAGCTCGTTGACCAACTGCTCGAACTGGGGTGTGGTCATGCGCGCGGCCACCAGATGGTGGACGTGGTGGTCGAGGGCGCCGGCGTAGTCGTCCATCAGGCCGAGCTTGTGGCGGATCTCGGCGATGTCGAGGTGGGCGCGTCGGGTGTGGCGGAGGGCGACCTGGGAGACCGCGTGCGCGATCGCCACGCGGAGCTGGTTGGCGCACGAGACACGGAACGGCACGAGACAGACCCGGAAGGCGCCGCTGCCGTCGTGGGTGTTGAACGCGACCAGGTACAGGTCGATGTGGTCGTCGCCCACCACGCGGACGCCGTCGGGCAGCCGCATCGTGACGAACGTCGTCCGGCCGCCGTTGAGGGAGCCGGCGTCGGTGAAGCCGGTCGCCTTGGCCTGCCCGCACAGGGCGTCCAGCACGTCGGCCTGGTCCTCGTTCTGCCAGATCCTGTAACCGCTGCCCACTGTGGACAGATAGTGGGTGCGGCCGGTGCGGGGATCGGTGCGCACGAGCATCACCTGGTCCGGGGCGTCGATGACGTCCACCCCGTGGTCGGTGATCTCGCTGCCGGACAGGGGAAGCTTGCGGATGTTCCATCCGGCCAGGCCGGCGTGTCGGAGGGCTTGGTGGGCGGTGGCGCACTGGTCCACCGGGGTTCCGAGGAGCCGCCAGGGGGAGAGTCGGGAGGGGTCCAGCGCAGGGGGCGCGACGGGCGCGCTGGTGGCGAGCATGGGGTGAGTCCTTTCCGGAGCGGAACGCCTCGACGACGAGAGAGCTGAGGTGTGGGGCGACCGCGAGCGCGTTCACGGCTGCGGACGCGGGGGGAAACAACGCCATCGGACACCGGTGTGGGCAGCCGGTGTCGCTGCCCACACCGACCGGTGTCCACAGAGGAATGACGGGTTAGTCCTTGGGCCTGAGCCGCTCGATGAGCGCGCCCAGCAGGGTGGGGATGCCCAGGACGAGCCAGCCGAGCAGGGAGATGGCGAACAGGGCGATGGCCTCACTCAACGCGTGCCACATCACTTCTCCTGTGGTGGTAGGGGAATGGGTCGTGGGGGTGCCGCGGACCAGCGGAGCCGCCTCCAGGCGAACCGGCGGTGGAACTGGTGGCGCATCGGTCGGCGTCGCCGCGTTCCGCGGCCAGGGTGACCCGGACGCCTCCCGCGGCGCTGGTCGGTGCGCGAGGGGAGTGGGCGTCCACCAGCGGGGCACGGGGGACCACGACGGGATGCCGGCACCCTGCCTCGGCGCAGCTGCCCGTGGCGCCTTCGGGTCAGCTCAGGTTGTCGGCCCAGTCCTGGATCGTGGCCAGGTGCTGGGTGTGGAGGCCGCGGGCGGGGTCGACGTGGCACAGCGCCGTCGGGATGTCGGTTCGCCGCTGGAGGAACGCGCGGCGCGCGGTGGGGAACTCCGGCTGGTCGTGTTCGTCGTCCAGCCATGCCAGCGGACGCCCGTCGGCGTAGTCGGCCACCGCGCGCCACTTCCATGACCCGCCCGGCAGCCAGCCCCGCACCGGGTCCAGGTCGGTGCGCGGGAACTCGATCACCGGCAGTTCCGGCAGCCCCAGGACGGGGCCGATCCGGGTGTTGGCCTCGTGCAGCCACGTCGTCGCCCAGGCCAGGTCGAGCCCGCTGGCCGCGGCGCAGTCACGGAGCATGGCGCCGTGGGCGGGGTTGAGCCACACTCGCAGCCCTCGGTGGCGTCGGACGTCGCGGCCGCTGTACCAGGCGCCGGACGGTGTGCGCCGGAACGTGTGGTAGCCCGGTGGGCGCCGGTGGGGTGTGGCCGCGTACGGGTTGAGCGGCCCGTCCACGTCGAGAAGCAGCAGACCCCGAGTCACCGCCACACTTCCTTGCCCGGCACCGGTTGCGCTGTCCTGACGCCGACCCTACTGGTGGGGGTGCGACGAGGAACGCCGGATGCCCGCCACACGGTCTTCGGCGTCGCGGAGAACGTCCAGGATGGTCTGCCAGGACCGCTGGTCGAGGACTTCCCACGTGAGGCGGTCCATGCGGACGCGCAGCACGTCGAGGGCCTGGCCGCTGGTGTGGGGGATCCAGGCGGGGGTGACCTCGACCTGGTGGGTCAGGCGGAGGGCGACGGTGACCGGCCAGCCGGTGACCGTGGGCATCCGCTCCGGGATGGCCCGGTGGGGCAGCCGTAGGGCGAGGGGACCGGTGGCGGCCCATCCGTGGCGCAGGCGCCGCGCGGTGACGGCGTCCCGGACATACAGCAGGAGGTCGCCGATGCGGACGGTGACCTCCTGCTCCGGGGTGCCGGGGGCGTGGAGGTGGGTGCCGGTGGGTGGTCGCCCGGCCACCCGGAGCACGACGGCACACACGGTGCTGGTGGTGGGTGTGGCGCGGCCGGGTGTGCGGGTGCGCGCGAGGGCGGCCGTCATGGCGAACGTCCTTTCCTGGTGGTGGTTGTCCACGGGGGGCGTCTGCGTGGCCGCGGTCCACGGCGTCCCGCCGGCGGTTGACGTGGTCGAGTTCGGGATCGGACAGGGTGTAGCCGTGGCGCTGCACGTACTGCCACCCGAACAGGGCGGCCGCCGCGTCGCGGGGACGCCAGCTGCTCGGCGTTCCGCATCCCGCCGCTCGGCCTCCTACGGGGAAACGTGGCTGGTGTGCTGGGTGCGGATATGGCCGTGCCCTCGCGGGAGTGCGGGAGGCGGCACCTTCCGCAGCACGCGGGGCTGGTCGGTGATCTGCTCCAGTCAGGCCGCGAACTCCAGGTCCAACCCGTCGACGTGCAGGCCGTCGATCTCCAACGCCAGGCTGAGCGTGTGGGCGGTCTCGGAGGTCGTCAGGGGTTTGCGGGTCTGGGCGCTGTTCTCCGCGAGCGGCATCACCAGGTGGCGATCCCGGGGTGGTCGGCCAGGTTCGGGCGGATGACGCACTCCGGGCGCACCAGCCGGTCGGCCCGTGCCCGCGCCGCGTCCAGGTCGGCGCCGGCCCGGCGGGCGCGGTCCAGGACGAGGTGGGCGGCGCGGCGGCAGGCGTCCCGCCGCCGATGCCCCGCGTGGACGACGAACGTGCCCTGGGGTGGGGGTGGGGACGACGAGGGGTTCCAGGAGGCCGACCTCGGCGATGCTCTCGGCGAGGGCGTCGAGATCATCCGGTCGGTGTGTTGGTCCCGGGTTGTCCAGCAACTGGTCGACGTGCTGGGCGACGAGAGGTGGAGTGGTCATCACGGGTGTCCTTCGGTGACAGGGGCCAGTCGCGTGGGGCGGGTTGGCGGTGTCGGGGGATCACCGATGTCGTGACACCAGATCCCGCAGCCGCGTGCTGTGCTCGGTGAGGGTGGCCGCGACCGTGGTGAGGGTGTCGAGGTAACGGGCCCGCAGCCCTGCGGGCATCCTGGGGTCAGGCTGGTCTCGGGCGTGGTGGGCCAGGGCCCGCAGCCGCGCCGCGACGCGGTCCAGCACAGTGGACAGACAGAGCAGCTCCGGTTCGCTGGTGCGGCGCCCCGGATGCCACGGGCGGGGAAGTCGCAGTCCGGCGCGCAGCCGGGCGTCGAGGTCGAGCAGGGCTCGGGCCATGACGTGGGCGTTGGCGGCGCGCCGGCGCAGGACCCGCCAGTGGGTGAGGCTGGGGCCGCCGACGATGGTGGCGACGTGGCCGAGGGCCAGTTCGGTGCGGGCGGCGAGGATGGCCTGTGCGTAGACGTCGTTCGTCGCCGACTTCATGATCAGCTCCTGCTGGTGGGGGCGGGGTCAGTGGCTGGTGGCGATGCGGCCGAGCAGGGTGGCCAGCACGGCGCGGGCGGTGGCGACCGCGTCGTCCCACCGGGGGCGCCGGTTGCTGACCGCCACGGTGACCGGGCCGTGCGGGGTGTCCAGGCGCAGCACGTAGCCGGTGGGGCCGTAGGAGCGGACGAGGGCGGACACGCCGTGCGCCCGGAGCGCGGCGGCGACGGCGTGGGCCAGACACCGGTGCGCCTGGGTGCGCAGCCGCGTTTCCTCCTCGGGGTCGGGGGCGCGCAGGATGCGGTGGATCAGGTCCAGGGCGCGGAGGTTCAACGCTTCGACCCCGTCGACGGCGCACCGACACGGGGACCGGGTGGGGTCGCAGGGGTCGTGCCCGCTGCCCTGGCACCGGGGACAGGTCCGCACCGCGTACCCGCCCGCCCGCACGCGCCGGAGCTGGGCGCGGGACACGGGCTGGGCATCGCCGTGGGCGCGGAACGGGCTGCAGGGCTGGCCGGGCTGCGCGTCGCAGGCGGGATCGCCGCAGGGCAGGCTGATCGGCGGGATGCCGGCGGTGAGAGCGCAGTGGTGGAAGCGCTCGGGTGCGACGTGGTCAGGCAGGTCGTTCACGGGTGTCTCCTGTAGGTGCGGGGAGGCGGGAATGGGCGGGGAACACGAAACCCGCACGGCGGACCGGTGCGGTCCTTGCCGTGCGGGTTCGGGTCGGGGAGGTCTGGGCGGCCTTGCGGCCGGTGATGGTGTTACTGGTGGCCTGCCATGAGGTGCAGCCGTGGTGGTGTGTGCGTGCCGGTCGTGGCTGGCCCGTTGTCGGGCAGGGGCCTCGGGTCGGTGGCCAGGACGGCCGGGTGCCCGACGATCTGGTAGTGGTCGTGGATCGCCCGCGCGTAGGCCTCGGCGCGGGTGGGGTAGACGGGGGTGCGGGGCAGGCCCGCCCGGTCGCAGGTCGGGCACCGGGCCGCGAACCGCGGCTCCCCGCGGGGGTCGGCGCCCGGGTGGATGGTGATGGGGTGGGGCTGGTAGTCGTGGTCCCCGGCGGCGTGGACGACCGCCATGACCGCCTCCAACGAGGTCGGGGTGGCGGCCAGCGCGTACTGGTGCCCGCTGGGAACGACCACGGTCGGCCGGTAGACCAGCAGATCGTTGTCGGGGCGGTCGTAGGTGCCGATCAGGTATCCCTTGGCGTGGATACGGACACCGGTGGGACCGTGGGGGTAGGTCTGGATGGTGATCCGGCGGTGCTCGGACAGGCGCATGTGCTCCCCCTCGTGATGCTGTGTCGTGGTGGGCGGTTCCGCCTCTCGTCGACGGTTCCGGCGGCGGGGGCTTCCCCTGTGGAACGTGATCCACTGTGGCCACGTCGGCGGGCACGGGGAAGATCTGGCGTGTTGCCAAGCCCCGTGATCGGATCGGCAACTGGGCAACGCGCCTCACCGGCGGAGCAGAAACCGGTGGGGTGGAGGCCACGAGACGGCCGAGAGGAACAGGAGTGGGAGCGGCCGGCGAACCGGCCGCTCCCACTGCCCCTGTTGTGGTGCCCCAGCTCGGCGGCCCCCGGTGCTACTTCCGTGGCTTGCGGAGGTCCGCGCAGCCTCCGCCTTCGCGGACGGCGACTCGCGTGTACCAGGCGTTGGTGATCTCCCTGGCCGTGCCGAGCCACCCCTCCCACCACGGCGCGACGCAGATCTCGTAGGAGTCCGCGGAGCCGGCGGGCTGGATCTCGACCCAGACCCAGGTGTCGCCACAGTGGTGGTAGAACGCGTCGCTGTTGCTCTTGTAGAAACCACACGGGCTCGGCGCGGGGGTGGCCGCCGCGCTCGGTGCGAGCACCACCCCCGAGGCGAGCGCGAGCGCGACGCATCCCAGGACAAGACGTCTCATCACGATTCCCCATTCCTGACGGACGATCACGAAAGAGACCACCGAGACCAACTCGTGGCCGACATCGGTGGCAGGACGGCGACTCTGCGGCCGTCCACCATCCACTGTGGAGAACATTCCCACCCGGTGGAAGCAAAACACGTTGCCAGCCAAGGGAAACAGGGAAACAGGAACAGTCAGGCGGCGAACCCGGCCCTGACCCAGGGGCCGGTCGCACCTCCACAGGCGGGCACGGTCAGGACGCGGCGGCGCCCGCCACGACCTCGGACCCCGTGGTGGTCCTGTTCTGCTCGGCGCGGTAGCCCAGCACGTCGAACACCAGCCACTCCAACGACAGTTCCGGCACGCAGCGGGGCTTGTCCACCCCGGGACGGATCCCGGCGCGCACGCTGCGCGCCCCGACCACCAGCGGCGCATGGTCGCGGGACAGGCGGACCCACACCGAACAGTCGTAGGCCAGGTGTTTGTGGCCCTCGACTCGGTAGGACCGTTCACCCGGGATGGGCCGGCCCTGGCCGTCCAGGGCCGTGACCTCCTTGCCACGGGCGATGAGGGTGACGACGCCGGGGATGCTCTGCAGCAGACGCATGAGCTTGTAGTGCCGTTCGGTGGCTTCCTGCCAGATGTTCATCGGCACCCCGATGTCCTCCGCGGCCAGGTCCGGGTTGCGTTGCAGCCGGGCCTTCACCGACGGCGCCGACAGGGCGCGCTTGTGCGCCCACGCCTTGAGGACCTCCCATTCCCAGCTCATCGTGTCGACCGTCAACGTGACCGGCGGCTGTCCGGCGTCGGCGGCGCGTTGGGCTTCGGCGCGCACGGCGTAGACCTGGTTGGCGACGTCCTCGATCGTCCCGTTGTGGTCGAGGATCGTGTAGCGCACACCCGGGATCTGGAGGTACTCCTCCGCGCATTCCTTCTCTCCCCACTCGATCCAGTAGGACCGGCCCACCCTGGGGGAGGCGGTGAGCTGGGCGGCCAACCAGGTCTTGCCGGTCTTCTCCCCACCCTCGACCAGGATCAGCGGCGGCGCGACCCGCGGCGTCGGGGTGCGGGCCCGCAACACCGGCGCTCTCGCCGCGGTCGCGCTGGGACGAGACCGCGGTGGGACGGACGGAGCGCCCGCGGGGGACCCGGCCACCGCGACGGGGTCGGGATCCGACCCGACAGACGGCGGAACCGGTGGCGAGGACCGGACGGGACGGGCGTAGGGGTCGGTCACGATGGTTCTCCTCACTGACGGCGACGACACAGTGGTGCTCGGACCGGCGGGGTGTTCGGCGTCAACCCGTGACCAGTCCGGCGGCGACTCCGGGCGGCACAGCGCGCTGGTCGTCCCGGCGGGCCTGCCCGCGATCCGCCACCGGTGGACGGTGGTGCCGGTGGCCCACAGCCACTGCGCGGTGACCAGCACGGGAGTGCCGTCGGGGCAGGTGTGCTGGTGGCGGACCAGGGTGACCGGGCGTCGCCGCCGGCAGGGCGTGTAGATCGTGTCGCTCATCCAGTCGTAGGCCGGACGAGCCGGGTACTGGGTCACGGGCCACCCCTGACATGAGGCTGGGCGAGTGCGGCGCCTGACAACGTGGGCGCGGTGGACGTCGCGAGTCGACGGGAGAGGCGCCGGGCGGCCCACTGCGAGGCAGGCCAGCAGCCGGGTCGGATCGAACGCATTGGGCGTCCGGTTCACCGCGGTCGTGGTCTGCGGATCGCCGGTGTCGCCGTAGCGGTACCCGGTGGAGCCGGGCAACGGCGCGAACAGATAGTCCCCCTCGGGGGCGGGAGCTGTTCGAGTACGGCGATAGCGTGCTCGACCGTCTCGGAGACCACCGGGTCGCCCGAGCCCTGGTCGCAGTGCCTTCGCCCTTGAACGCCCGGCTGGTAACCAAGCTGCGCACGACAGCGTCGTCACGGTCGCGCCTGCGGATCAGGCATCCGCGCGGCGCATGTGGCTACTCGTCGACCAGGTGCTGTACCGCCTCGCCGGGCAGAACGGCGAACCGGGCGAGCCGCTCTCCCCACCCGCTGTGGTTGTCGGCGTAAAGGGCAATTTCTGTCCGCAATTGCCGTGTCTAGGTGAGTCCGTGTCCTGTTCGGGCGGCGTGGAGTTCTTGGCCGCGAGTCCGGATTGGACGGTCACGTGTCTCGTTTCTCGCAACGATTGTGTGCTGTAGATCATACTTCGCTTGAGCGTCCCGATTGCCGGCGCAGGAGCTTGCTCAGCAGTCGGATTGCGTAGAAAGCGGACGGGGTGGTTTTGGCGGCCCAGGCCAGTGCGGCGAGGGCGAGTGCCATGCAGACGGCGACGCAGCCGAAGGCGACTGCGGGTGACGCGATGGTGTAGAGCAGTCCGGCGATCGTGTTGGCCGTGCAGGACCGGGCGCGGGCCCGGGTCCGCAGGGGGCGTGTCGGCGTACTGCGTTGTCTGCTCAGTCGTGTACGGATGGACGTGCCCAGCATCCTCGTTCGAAACAATCACCCTTCGGGCGACGCCCGTGAGCCAGCCCCGCTGGTGTCCCCTCATAGCCGACTTGAGTGTCAACGGTCGTGTTGTGTCCCGGATGACGGCTGGGGTCGGCTGAGGTTGTTGATGATCAGGCCGAGGGTGAATCTGAACCGGTCGTTTCCGGTGCCGGAGGTCAGCTCGGCGGCATAGCGCCGGGTATGCGGAAATGTGTCGGCCGGCAGCGCGGTGAACCGGCTCAGCAGCTCCTCGTGGCCCAGAACCCATTCGTCGTCCGGGTGTTTCCGCCGCTGCCGGGCCAGCGACTGCTCCAAGGCGTAGGCGCTGACGTAGAGGGACAGGGCATCAAGTGCCCACGCGGCGGTCTGCGGTTCGATGCCCCCGGCGAGCAGAATCGCGAAGAGCCCTTCGCGGACGCGCAGTGTGTCGAGGTTGGTGGGGACCATACCCAGTGCGGCCCGGGAAATACCGGGGTATTTCAGGTACTGGTCGCGGATCTGGGCGTACGCGTCGAGGATCTGTGTCCGCCACGTAGCCGGGTCCGGTTCGGGCAGCACGATCTCGGAGCAGAGCCGGCCGACGAGCAGATCGTCGATGTCGTCTTTGTTCACGATGTGCGCGTACAGCGACGACGGCCCGGTGCCGAGCACCGCGGCAATCCGGCGGATGGTCAGCGCGTCGTAGCCCTCGGTGGCCACGACCTGCAGGGCCGCGTCGGTGATCCGGTCGACCGTGATGGGCATCTTGGGCGACGACGGAGCGGCGAGGTCACCGGAGGGCTGGGCGTGCCGGGCTGCTCGGCGTTGCCGGGGATCGGAGGGCATGTGGAGCATGCTAGCGCTTGCGACGAACTAAGTTCGAGTGCTAGAACTTAGTTCGTCAAGACGAACTAAGTTCAGGAGGTGTGTGATGCGCGTTGCCATCGCCGGAGCCGGTCTGGGCGGTCTGTGCCTGGCACAGGGCCTGCGCAGGGCCGGGATCGAGGCCGACGTGTACGAGCGGGACCCGGCGATCACCGCGCGGTTCCAGGGCTACCGGCTCGTGCTGAGCCCGACCGGGTCAGCGGCGCTGCGCGGCTGCCTGCCGCAACGCTGGCACCCGCTGCTGGACGCGATCACCGGCGACGCCTACGGCGAGCGACTGGTCCTGGACCCGTGGCTGAACAAGATCGGCGAGCTCGGCCCCGGCAGAACCGGGACCGTGATCGACCGGCACGTACTCCGCCACCTGCTGCTGACCGGGCTCGCCGTGCACACCGGGGCCACGCTGACCGGCTACGACGTGCTGGACGACGGCCGGGTCGAAGCTCGGTTCGCCCATGGCGACCCTGTTGTCGCCGACCTGCTCGTCGGGGCGGACGGCGTCGGCTCCGCTGTCCGCGCTGTGCTGTCGCCGCAGACCACGCCGACCGACACCGGCGTCAGGTTCGTCATCGGCCGCACGCCGCTGACCGAGCACTTTGCCGGACTGGAGCGGGCCTTCGGCTCGAAGATCGCCGGAGACGGCGTGAGCCTGCTTCTCGGCGCGATGCGTTTCCGCACCCCGCCGAAGGAAGCGGCCGAAGAACTGGCACCCGAGGTGGTCCTTCCCGATGTCCGTGACTACGTGCGCTGGGCAATGATCCTGCCGCCGGACGGCTCGCGCGGCGACGTGACCCCGCAGGAAACCGTGCTGTCCAGGATCGAGGGCTGGCATCCGGATTTGCGAGCGCTCATCGAGCAGTCCGATCCGGACAACAGCACTCTGCTGTCCATCAGGGTGGTCGAACCGCGCGAGCACTGGGCGCCCGGCCCGGTCACGCTGCTCGGCGACGCCATCCACGCCACTTCCCCGACTGGTGGCAACGGCGCGAACACCGCCCTGCGCGACGCGGACCTGCTGCGCCATTGCCTAACCGAGGGCCGTCGGGACCTCCTCGGCGCGATCGGCGACTACGAACGACAGATGTTCGAGTACGGCGCCGAGGCCGTGCGCCAAAGCCTCGACGCGCTCACCGCTTTCGTCCCACAATCGGAATCAGCCTGACATTGCCCGCCGGGATCTTGCGAACAGTCCGGACGGCCGGATGGCTAGGCCGGCACCGGCGTTCCGGACACCGGGTTCTCGCCGGCGACCTGACGCAGCACCAGGGCTGATTCCATGCCAAGCAGAATGAGCGACGCACCCCTTTCCGTTGCTCCACTGGGATTCCGCGCTGACTGCGGAGAAGTGAGGTCGACTCGGAGCGCCCTGCCGGTGTTGCCACTGGTGGGTTTCTCCGAGCCGCCTCCCGAACCCGGCGTGCGCCGCAAAGCGCACCGGGCTCTCCACAAGCCCCGAAAGGGGTCGCGTGGTTTTCCTCAAGTTGTGCTCGGCCATGGGGTCGGGATGCGTGTTCCCCGGTAGTAGTAGCGCTTCGTGCTGACCCTGGCCGGATCGAACAGCGTCACGTCACCATTGGCGGGCCAGATGCCGTAGCGTCGGCGTAGCTGTTTCCATGACGTGCGCCGATGCTTGCGGTTCTTCCACCTGACGATCTCTTGCCAGAGATAGGAGCGCAGGTAGCTGAAGGTCGCGTTCGAGCATCCGTACCTGAAGTACGCGGTCCAGCCCCGCAGCATCCGGTTCAGTTGGTGCAGCAGGACTTCGAGCGGCAGGTTCGTGTTCTGCCGGCAGATCGTCTTCACCTTGGCCATGACGGCGGCCAGCGCCTTCTTGGCTGGATAGACGTAGACGTAGTGCTTGCCGGTGCCTCGCTTTCGGTGACGCTGGATGCGCCAGCCGAGGAACACGGTGCCCTCGTCAATGTGGGTGATGAGAGTCTTCTCTGGTGACGGGCGCAGACCCATCGTGGACAAGACTCCCGTGATCTCCTCCCGCAGGGCTTCGGCATGCGCCTGGGAGCCTGATACAACCAGGCACCAGTCGTCCGCGTACCGGACCAGCCGGTAGTTGGGCAGACCACGACGGCGCCGTTTGGCCCTGTCCAACCGGCTTGCTGCGGGGCCGTCTGGTCCGTGGGCGATGTGTTCGTCCAGGACCGAGAGGGCCACGTTGCTCAGCAACGGGGAAAGAATCGACCCTTGCGGAGTTCCGGCGTTGGTGTCCGTCAGCGTGCCGTCCTCGGTGAGGATGCCCGCCTTGAGGAACGCCTTCACCAGGGCAAGAGCGCGTTTGTCTCCAACCCGTTCCCGTACTCGGTCCATGAGAGCCGGATGCGAGATTTCGTCGAACAGGCTTTGATGTCACCTTCCACGATCCACTCACAGGAGCGGGACGTGAGGTGGTGGATCTCGGCCACCGCGTCATGAGCCCGGCGATTCGGGCGGAACCCGTAGGAACACGGGAGAAAGTCCGCCTCGAAAATTGGCTCCAACACCAGCTTCAGAGATGCCTGGACCACCCGGTCGCGGATAGTCGCGATCCCCACGTAACGGACCTTGCCGCCCGCCTTGGGGATCGCCCGTCGCCGTACCGGCAGTGGCTGGAAGGTACGGGCTTTGAGATCACTCCGCAGGCCCGTCAGGAACCCCTCCAGCCCACGCTCGGCCTCGATGTAGCGGGCGGTCATACCGTCCACTCCAGCCGTGCGTGCGCCCCTGTTGTTCCGCACGCGATCCCACGCCACCAGAAGAAACGCGGGATCACAAACGAGGTTGTGAGGTCGGCTCAAGGCGCGGTGCCGACCTTTCGGTCGGTCCGTTTCCTTGAGCCGCCTCCCGAACCGGACGTGCGCCTCGGCGACGCATCCGGCTCTCCACAAGGCCGCTGGGGTCGCTTGATTCAGGCCGTGCTCGCCCATGGTGTGGGGATTGCTGCGCCCCGGTATCGGTAGCGGGTTGTTCGCATCCGTCCAGGATCGAACAGTGCCACGCTGCCGTCGGACGGCCACCAGCCGCCTTGGCAGTAGCGTGTCAGTGGCCAGTGGGAATTCCCCGTGGACGGCCACTCATGGACGGCCAGTTCGATTCCCCGCTGGCGGCCAGTTTCACGGTCAGTGATCGCAACAGTTTCGCCAAGGCGGCGAGCAGTCCGGGGATGACTGAGATCAGGATCGCGGCGCGCACGGAGAACACCGCGACCAGGCCAAGTGTGAACAGCGAGCCGACGATCGCGCCGAGGTTGTCCATCGTGCGTTCGAACCCGTAGGCACGCCCGTAAGTCGAGGCGGGAACGACGTCGGCGAGCAGGGCGTTGCGAGCCGGGACGCGCAGACCGCGGGCGGCCCAGGCGACGCCGCGCAGCAGGCCGACCGTGACGACATTCCCGGCGGTGCCGATCAGCGAGGACAGCACGGCGGTGGCGGTGTAGCCGCTCCGGGGTGTCGGCGGCTCGCGGTCCTGGTCTTCACGCTGCTCGGTCACTCGTCGACTCTCGCAACCGGCGCCACCCGGCACAAAATCGCTGGCCGGGGGTGCCGTCGCGGAACTATGGGCGAGCGGAGGCCCGATCGCGGGTCGAGGCCAGGCCACGGACGTTGTTGGCGCTGGTCAGAGCGGCGCGCAGCCGGGTGATCTCGTCGTGCTGAGCGGCCAGCTGTGACACGGCCTGCGTGCGGAACGCGATCAGGTCGGCATTGTCCTGTTCGGCGGTTGACAGCCGCTGCTGGAGGTGGCGGACCTGCTCCTTGAGCCGGTCGATCTGGGCGTCGCGTGGATCGGCGATGACGCCGGCTTCGCGAAGCTGGTCGCGCCGTCGCTCGAACTCCTCCTTCAGGTGCAGGTAGGTGCTGTAGAGCGCGGCGCGGGTGACCCCGCTGGCCGCCGCGAGGGTTTTGACGTCGCACTTGCCGCCAGGCGGGATCTCTCCGCGCAGCAGACGGTCCATCGCCGCCCGGATAGTGGTCTCCTTCTGCGCGCGGGTCTGGTCGGTGAGTCGTCCCATCGGTCAGGTCGCCTCCGCGTCGGAGCCTGCCGGGCCGCTCGCGGCGTCGATGGCGGCCAGCACTCGGTGAGCCCGGTCGAGCTGTGCCTCCAGCCGCGTCCTCTCGGTCGTCTGCCCGCGACCGAGGTTGCCGAGGAACACCGTCGTGCTCGTCACCGCTTGCTCCCAGACGGGTCGGTGACAGGGGTGGTGCGTGGCCTGCGGGCAGCGGGCCGAGTCGCACATCCCGATCAGCGGCCGATCCGCGGTCGGGGTGCCGGCCAGCCGCAGGCACAGCGCTTTGCCGGGGTCGGTGAACCAGCAGTAGTTCGCCACGCCGAGGTGCAGTGTCTTGGCGCGCTTGGCCAGCATCCGGCGCAGCTCCTGATCGTTGAGGATGATCTTCGGTGCCGCGCGTTGCTCGTCGGTGAGCTTGCCGTCGACGGCGTCGAAGAACTCGATCAGATCGTGGGCGTGCGGTCCCGAGGGCCGGACACCACGCTGGTAGTTGTCGATCTCGTCGAGGATCAGGCCGAGGTTGCGTTTCTGTTCCTCGGCGCCGACCTCGGCCAGGAACTTCGCCTGGGCGCAGCCCGGTCGTCCGGCGTAGCCCTCGGTGGTGACCACGCTGATGTGCTTGAGCGCGACCTTCGCCGCCAGCAGCCCACCCGGCCGATACGCGAGCTCGATCGCCAGGGTGCGGCGCAGCATCCGCAACTCCACCGGCGCCTCGGGGATCGGGGCGAGCCCCAGCCGCTGCCCCGACGGCCCGTTCACCCATTTCCGGAAGGTTCCGTAGGTGTTCTTGAAGACCGTGCGGCCGAACAGCAACGTGCCAGGCTCGGCGTCGGTGTCCAAGAGTTGCTCGGCGAGCGCGATCGCCCGATGGACCTCGCCGACGACGACCCATTCGTCGGCCTCGCCGCCGTGACCGCGGTGCTTGATAACCTTCCCGGCCAGCCGGTAGCGGACCAGGCCGGGCGCCGTGCACTCGGGTGGGAGCCGGCATCCCAGCGCGAGCTCGAACAACTCCGAGGAACGCATGCCCGTGGCGGCGGCGACCACCAGCAGGCAGGCCGTGCGGACGACGTCGGGCAGGACGCGGGCGTGGCGCTCGGACAACGGCAGTGTCCAGGGCACCTCGCCCTGGTCGTCGGCTCGCGCGACGAGCGCGGCGTTGCGGCCGATCGGTTCGTCGATCCCCACTTGTGCCACGGCCCGCTCAGCGCGGGCCGCAGGACCGCCAGCCATTCACCGCGGAAATGGCTGAAACCGGCCTCGGCCGCGACGTCGCGCAGCGAGATCCCCCACAGCGGATCGGACTCGTCGACGGCGTATCTGGTGATCGCTCGATGCGCGACGGAACACGATTGAACGGCCTGCCCTCGGTCACGCGCCGGTTGATGGCCTGCAGCAGCACGTCCCAGCCCGGACTGCGAGGTGCGGGCAGCCGGTTGACCCGGTCCCGCTCCGCTTTGATGTGGCGGGTCAGCGACGCCACGTGTGGGCCGAGCGTGTCCACGACGTAGAGCGCCGCGGCCAGCATCGGCTGGAGGATCTCGGCCGGCACCGGCGGCGTGCTGTTCTCCGCCGGGGTCTTCAGCCCGGCAACCGCGACGGCCGCTTTCCCGCCGAAGGGCCGAAAACCGGCTGGGTAGCGGTCGGTGGTGAACAGGTCGTGATACTGGGCGAGACCGGCCACGACTTGGGCCGCGCCGTTGACCGCGCCGCGTTTCTCGATGATCGCACCGTCCTTGTCGTGGCCTGTGCGGCGGTCGGCGATGTAGGAGTCGCAGAGGTGGTCGTCGACCTGCCCGAGGTCGGTGACGCCGTTGTCGGTCAGCCAGTTTAGCCAGCGGATCAGCTCGTAGTGCTTGTTCACGCAGGCCGGGACCGTGCGGGCGACGCGGAACGCGCTCGGCAGGTTCCGCACCGCCTCGTGGGTGGGAACCATCAGCGCGACCAGGTACTCCTTGGCGACGACCCTCCACAGTGGATTGCGGATCGCGGCGAGGTTCCAGCGCTTGTGCGAAGCGGCCATGTATGCGGCCAGGTCGGTAACCGGGGTGAAGTCCCAGACGTCCTGGTCGAAGTTCGGTCCTGCCGCGCCGGGCGCGACGCTGATGCCGATCTCGCGACACAGATCCATGCCCGCGAACGGTGACCGGCCGATGACCTGGCTGGCGGCGGTGACGGGTGAGGTGTCATGAGGTGGTGCGTTCCTCCGGGAGCAGGGGCAGTTCAGCGTCGGTGTCCGCGACGTCGTGGACCGCTCGGACCAGCAACTCGGGGTCGCGGTCGCGGAAAGCGGCGAGGATGGCGTCGATGCGCTGGGCGTAGGGGCCGAAGAGCACCATGAACTGTGCGGAGGGCAGATGCCGCCACTGGCGGGCGAAGAACGCCTGCATGCGCAGCAGGTTCACCGCGTGCCGGGGCGTGAAGATCGCCAGCGGGCACTTTCTCGCCGCAGTGGCCGTGTCTCGATGAGACCGTGTCCAGGTCCGGCGAGTTCGCGCCGTACGGATCCGAGTCCGAACTGGACGGTCATGTGTCTCGTTTCCTGCTTCGCCTCGGTGTTCAGGTCATATCGTTCACGGGTGTCGCGTTGGGTTGGTCAGCAGGCCAATCGTTCAGGCTGACCGGCGCTGGTCTCGTGGATCGAGCGCGATCGCCTGATGTATCGACGGAGCAGCAAGGTGACCGGTCAGACTGGTGCCTAGCCGCTGGACGGGGAGCGTGCGGAGCAGCCGCGCAGCACGGTCCGCCTGGAGGACCTGACCGCGCCGGCGTGATGCCGGTGGTGTCAGCGCTTCCGGCTGCGGTAGGCGCGTTGTTGACAACGTCGCGAGCAGTAGGCGCGCGGACGGCCCGAGGCGGGTTGCTCGATCGGCCCGCCGCACATCGCGCAGGTTTCGTCACGCATTCCCTCACGCTGCGCGATGCGCAACTCGACGCCGTCGAGCAGGAGCGCCAGACCGAACTCGAACGGGTCCGACTGCTCGAAACCGCCTGTCTCCCACAGCGCGGTGAGGGTGGGGTAGCGGCTCATCCGCGACCAGAGCCCGTCGCGCGCGCCCCAGAACTCCTCGTCACTCACTCCGCTGTCCCGCTCGGCGCGCGCCGCCTCGACCAGCGCCAGGGCCTCGGCGTCGAGGAAGCGGCCGAGCAGGCCCGCCGTCGCCACGACCTCCGCCGGCGGCAGGGGAGTGCTCGCCAGGATGCTCAGCAGGTGCTCGTAGTACGCCAGCGCGTTCGGCCCCGGGAGGTGCCGCGTGCTGCGCTCCTCGGCCAGCCACGGGTGGCGTTTGCGCAGCTCCCAGCCGTGTCGGACGGCCGTCTCCAGCCGCTCGCGCCACGGTGCGCCGGTGTCGTCGGGCGCGGGCGGGTCCAGGACGGCGTCACGCATGAGGTCGACCAAGTGCTCCCGGCTGGGCACGTGCCGGTACAGCGACATCGTGGTGAAGCCCAGGCGCTCGGCGACCTTGCGCATGGACAAGCCCGCCAGGCCCTCCGCGTCGGCGACCTCCACCGCGGCGGCCACCACCCGGTCCGGGCTCAACCCCGGCCGCGCGTCCTCGTCGCGCCACAGCAGTTCGACCCGCTCGTTGTCCTGCGCCACCCGACACCTCCTGTTTATAGTATAAATACGTTTATGGCATACACAACCGAAGTTCACGTGGCCCTCGACGGCGACGACGACGCCCCCGGCACCCCGGAACGGCCCTTCGCCACGATCGACCGGGCGCGGAGGGCGGCCCGGGAGGCGGCGGGCGACGTGGTCGTCCACGTGCGCGCGGGCACCTACCCCGGGCCGTGGGAGTTCACCGAGGAGGACTCCGCGCGGGAAGGCAGCCGGATCACCTACCAGGCAAACGGGTTCGGCACACCCGCGCAGGACGAGGTGGTGATCAGCGGCGGACGGGTGATCGCCGGCTGGCGGGTGGGCGGTGACGGCGTCTGGGTCATGGACGTCGGCACGCTCGACACCCGCCACCTCACCGTCGACGGTCGGCGCGTCGACCGGGCCGCCATCGACGGGATCCCGGGCGAGGTGAGTGAAAACGAGTCTGGTTACGTCACGGATGCTCGTCTCGACTGGCGAGCGGGTGTCGAGTTCGTCCACCGGGGCGTCTACCCGTGGACCGAGGCCCGGCTCGCGGTCGAGTCGGTCGCGGACGGCACGATCACCATGAAGCAGCCCGCCTTCTCCTGGGCCCGGCAGCTCTACAACTCCTCCTGGGACGGCCAGACCTCCTCCGGCCCCGGCCTGCCGACCCGCGTGGAGAACGACCCGTCCTTCCTCACCGAACCGGGCACGTTCGCCCTGGACCGCTCCCGCCCCGGCGAGCACGTCCTGCACTACCTCCCGCGCCCCGGCGAGGACCCCGCCGCCACCCGGGTCGTCGCTCCGGAACGGGACACCCTGCTGACGGCGACGGGAGCCAGCGGCATCTCCTTCCGCGGCCTGACCTTCGCCGACACCACCTGGCTGCGCCCGACCGGCGACCGGGGCTTCCTGCACTACCACGGCAACGGCTTCCACGACGGCGGCCGGATCGACACCGTGGTCGTCGTGGAAGGCCAGTCCTGGCTGACCGTCACCGGCGAGCCGGAGACCGTCCCGGCGTGCGTGTCCCTGGTCGGCACCACCGGCATCCGGTTCGAGGGCTGCCGCTTCACCCGCCTGGGCTCGACCGCGCTCGGCGTCACCGGTGGCGCGGACACCGTGGTGCGCGGGTGCGGGTTCGACACCCTCGCCGCCGGCGCCATCACCCTGACCGGCACCGACCGGGCGGTGGTCGAGGACAGCGTGGTCCACCGCGTCGGGCTCGACCACTCGGGCTCGCCGGGCATCTCCCTCCTCGCCACGGTGGACTGCACAGTCGCGCACAACCGCGTGGACGACGTACCGCACTGCGGCATCGTGGGCGGCCCGGCGAAGGGCACGCGCATCCTGCACAACCACGTCACCGGCGCGATGGGCGTGCTGGCCGACGGCGGCGGCATCTACGTGTCCGGGCCCCAGGGCGAATCGCACGAGGACGGGGCGGTGGTGCGCGGCAACGTCGTCACCGACACCCGCACCCCGTACAACTTCGCCCTCTACACCGACTACGGCGCGGCGTGGATGACCGTGGCGGACAACGTGGTGCGGCGCGCCGACAACACCGCCGTGCTGCACGTCCACCCGCCCCTGGACAACGTGGTCTACCGCGGCAACGTGTGGGACGCCGACCCGGTCGGCAGCGACGCCGTCCCGGATTCGGTCACCTACGAGGACAACGTGACCCTGACCGACGCGGCCGACCTGGACGCCGCCGAGGCACGCGCGCAAGCCGGACCTCGCCGACGCTGACCGCACCCGGCCCGCGGCCCCTCCACGGCCCGCGGCCCCTCCACGGGTCGCGGGTCTCAGGGGGTCGCGGGTCTCAGCCGGCCTGGTCCGTGCGCGCCGCGCGCGTGGAGGTCGGGTGCACGTGGGTGTTCGTCCGGTGCAGCAGCCGGTCCAGGAAGGCCGGCCGTGAGACCAGGTGCAGGCTCGCTCCGGCCGATGTCGCGCGGCGGTGGGCCGCGAGCAGCATCGACAGCACCCGACCCGAGTCCGGGCCTCGATGCGACAGCAGCCACTGCGCGCTGTCCGCGCTCCAACCCGAAGTCCGGGGATCCGCCGCCCGCTCGGCCATGGCGCGAGCGTCCCGATAGCCGACAAACGACGTCCGAATCATCGACCGACACGTTTCGACCAACCGGGACCACTCAGCTTCGGTATAGGGCAGCAGCGACCTCCGGTTCGATCGGAAGTTCGGGTTGTGCAGCCGCCCGTCGACCAGCTCCCGAACATCCGGGCGCAGCACGTCGTGCAAGTCGTCCAGGCGCCGCAACAGGATCCGCCCCAACGACTCGGTCTGATGCCGGGCACCCATCCACAACTCGGCGACCCGCGCCCGGGTCAGATCCCCCCCGCACTGCCCCGAGAACCTGCCCTCTTGAGCCGCAACAGCAGGTCCCGCACCGGCGTCACCGACGTGAGAACGCCCCGGCCATGACACTCAGGTGAGCCGGTGATCACCCACGGCGCCCGGGACGTGGCGCGCCGGGGTGATCCCGGGAGTCGGCTTGGTGTTCGTCGCCGACGCGGCCTCGGTCGTCAGACGAGGCCCTCGGTGATGCGGAAGTCGCGCTGGAAGCCGTCGGGGAGTTCGGCCAGCGCCTTCTGGTAGGCCGCACTCTCGTATGCGGCGACGGCCTGTTCGAAGCTGTCGAACTCGATCAGGACAACGCGCTCGGCGATTCCGGCTTCGTGTGCGACGACCCGGCTGCCGACGCTGGCGAGCACCCGCCCGCCCGCGGCCTTGACGGCCAGGCCCGCCAGTTCGTTGTAGACCTCAAGCGCCTCAGGGGCTGTGATGGTGGGGTAGACGCTGACCCAGTAGCCCTTGGCCACGGTTCCTCCTGCGTTCGGAATTGATCATCGGAAACCTACTCAGATCCATCGCCGGCGCGCTGTGGGTCAGCGAGCCGACGGGGACGACGTCGATCAACCGGATGGGGGTGTGATCGGACTGGTCTCGGGTGAGCGTCGGCGGGCGAGGATGAGGCTGGTCAGCGTCGTGATCGCCATCGCGGCGACGCCGACCAGCGCCGCGGTGGTGTAGGCGTCGTCGTCGGGGAGGAGGCGGCCGGTGTCGGTGCCCGCGGCCAGGATCAGGCCGCCGATGGCGCTGCCCAGGGCGTACCCGACGCTGCGGACGACGTAGTTGAAGCTCATGGCGCTGGAGGTCTCGCTCTTGGGGGTGACGGCCAGGATGACGCCGGGCATGGCGGCCGAGAAGCTGCCGACGCCGAAGCCCAGCACGCCCATGGCCGCGAGCAGTTCGGCCAGGTTGGACCGGGCGGTGGCGAACAGGACGAACCCGCCGCCGACGATGGCGGCGCTGCCGGCCAGCAGCAGGGGGCCGTCGATCCGTTCGCGGACCCGCTGCGTGAGCTTGCCGGCGACGAACCCCAGCACGGAGAACGGGATGAGGACCAGCCCCGCCACGAAGGTGCTCAGTCCGAAGCCGTAGCCGGCGCTGTGCGGCGTCTGCGCGTAGCGGGTGATGAGCGTGAGCAGGAGGTACATGCCGCTCCCGCCGACGAACATGGCGATGTTCGCCCCGGCGACCGCCGGGTGTCGTACCGCCCGGACGTCGACCAGGGGCGTCTTGGTGCGCAGTTCGGACACGGCCCAGACGCAGAGCAGGAGTACGGCGGCGACGGCAAGGGTCACCGCCACGGCGAGGTGTCGGCTCCACAGGCTCCTCTCGCCGGCCAGGAACAGGACGAGGAGCAGTCCACCCGCCAGGAGGAGCGCGCCGGTCACGTTCACGCGTGCGGAGCGGCCTTCGGGAGCTGCGGGCATGGAGCGCCACGCGGTCACGAAGGCGATGGCGGTGACGAGCAGGCCGAGGCCGTAGGCGGCCCGCGGTCCGCCGAACTCGGTGAGCAGCGCGGCCAGCGGGTAGCCGACGCCGGCTCCGATGATGGAGACCACCGAGATCAGGGCGATCGTGGGCGCGCTGCGCTGCTCGGGAAGGTGGTCGCGGGCCACGCCCATCATCAGCGCCGTGAGACCGAGTCCGACGCCTTGGGCCGCTCTGCCCACGAGCAGCCAGGCGAACGGCAGCGGCAGCACGGTGAGCGCGCTGCCGACGACGACGATCGCCAGCGTGGCGAGAATCGTGGCCCGCCGGTGCGGACCGGCTCCGAGCCGGCCGAGGACGGGTGTGGCGACGGCGCCGCTGAGCAGGGCGATGGTCAGCGTCCACTGCGCGCTGTCGAGGGAGACGTGGAACGTGGTCGCCACACTGGTGATCAGCGGCGTCCCGAGGCTGCCGACCGCCGCCACGACCAGGGCGATGAACAGCAGGGCGGGGACCAGCAGACGTGACTCGGAACGTGTCAGGGCAGCGCTCATGGGCTGGTCATGAGCCTGGTCCGCAGTCACCGGCCCGACTCCTGTCGGGCGCGGCTTTCCAGCTCCGCCAGACGCAGCAGCGCCGGAAGGGCTGCCGCCAAGGCCTCGACCTCGTCGCCGGTGAGTTCGTCGATCAACCGCGCGTACGCGTCGACGCCCGCCTGGCGTCGCGTCCGGACGTAGGACGCGCCGGCCTCGGTCAGGCACACCAGCGTGACCCGCTTGTCGGACGGGTCCTTCTTCCGCTCGACCAGCCCGGATTCCTCCAGCGTCCGGACCAGGACGGTCATCGCGGGCTGGGTGACGCCCTCGGCCACCGCCAGATCGGTGATCCGTCGCGGGCCGGTCTTGTCCAGGGTGGCCAGGGTGGCGGCGGAGGTCAGGCTCATGTCGCGGGGAAGGCGTCTCACGGCCCTGGTGGCCAGACCGTAGAGGGCTGACCCGATGGCCTCGGAAGCGCCGTGCGCGGCGTCTCGGCGACTCACACCTGAAGCATAGCAGTCTTATATAAGACCTTTATGCATCTGCGATCGGGGCTCGGCGACACCGCTGACAGCGGCCCGTGCCCACCGGGCACGGTGAGGTTCGAAGACCCGACATGCGCCCGACCGGGCCCGGACGAGGCTGGAGTCCACCGACACCACCCAGCCCCACTCCCAGGCCAGGTCCGCCCTCGCATGGACCTGGCCGACCACGCTTCCGCCCCGACGCGATGACCGGTCCGGCGACAACGGCTCCAACACCGTCCCGCGCCGCATCCCACACCCAACTCCTTGCCCAGGAACGTGTCGCGGCCGGTTTGCTCGGCGATGCCTTGGGCGAGCGCGGCTTCGCAACTGGTCCGCAGCGTCCTGGCGTAGGCCCGCAGGGCGGGGGCGGAGGTCACGAGTTCGGCGACACGACGGGATTCGGGGTCCGAGAGCCAGGGCGTGGCTTCGATCGGGGGCTGTTGCGGGAGCGGGAGGGGGACGTGTGGTTTCTGGGGGTGGCCTTCGGGGCCGTTTTCGCGAGTCAGGTGTCGACCGTGCGCGCGTGGTGTGTGGTGGCGTGGAGGCTGCTCAGCAGTGCGAGGGCGTGGGCGCTGGGTGTGGCGGGTTCGGCGTGGTAGATGATCAGTTGCTGGCCGGGGGCACTGCGCACGTCGAATGCCTGGTAGGTGAGGGTGAGCGGGCCGACGTCGGGGTGCACGAGGTGTTTGGGTTCACGGGTCTTGCCGCGCACCTGGTGGGTTTCCCACAAGGCGCGGAAGTGCGCGCTGCCCTCGTTGAGCTCGGCCACCAGGCGCCGCAGACCGAGATCGTGTGGGGTGAGGCCCGCGGCTACCCGCAGGTTCGCCACGGTGGCCTGTGCGGTCCAGTCCCAGCGCGCGTAGAACCGTCGTCCCGCGGGGTCGAGGAAAGTCATGCGGGCGAGGTTGTCCACCGCGCGGAATGGTGAGAACAACGCGTCGGCGAGGGCATTGGTGGCCAGGACGTCCAGCATGTGGTTGAGCACGAAGGCGGGGGTGTGCGGGTAGCCGTCCATGAGTTGCCGCAGTTCGGGGCTCACCGTCTGGGCAACCGGCGCCGGCGTGTTGTCCGGTGCGGCGCCTGCCAGTCGGTACAGGTGCCCGCGGGCGTCGGGGTCGAGATCCAGTGCGCGGCAGAGGGCGTCGAGCACTTGCGGTGACGGGTGGGTCTCGCGGCCCTGTTCCAGGCGGGTGTAGTAGTCGGCGTTCACCCCGGCGAGCACGGCGACTTCTTCGCGGCGCAGTCCGGTCACCCGGCGTCGGCCGGAGTAGAGCACACCCGCGTCTTCGGGAGATCGTTGTGCGCGGCGCGCGCGCAGGAACGCACCCAGTTCACCACTGCCCATGGCAGCAGGGTAGGTCGCTGCCTGCCTGGTTGGGTGGGTGCGGCACACCCAGCCACCACACGTCCTGCCTTCGCTTCGCGCCGTCGCCGACGCTGGTCGGTATGACAAGCGATATCGACGTGGTCGGCACGTGGGTCACCGCGGATGGGCATATCCGGCAGGAGTTGCGCGCAGACGGGCGCTACGACGAAGCGCGCGGCGAACAGCGCAGCGCCTTCACCGGTCGCTACACGGTGACCGGGAACCATCTCGACTACGTGGACGACACCGGCTTCACCGCGACGGGCGATATCCGCGGTGGTGTGCTCTACCACGAGCATCTCGTTCTCCATCGCGAGTCCGCCGCCGCTCAGCGCCGTGGGCAGGCGCCGCGGTGAGCGGGCCACGTTCCGACCGTGAGTTGGAGGGCAAAGTCGCGCTGGTCACCGGGGCAGCCCGTGGGGTCGGCGCGGCCACGGTCGCCTGGCTGCACGCCCGCGGCGCGCGAGTGCTGGCCACGGACCTCCGCCCCGAGGTGGACGATCTCGCCACCCGATTCGACCGGGTGTCCACTGTGGTGGGTGATGTGTCCCGGGAGGACATGGCGGTGCGGTCGGTGGCCGCGGCGGTCGACCGGTTCGGCGGCATGGACATCCTGGTCGGCAACGCCGGTCGATCGGTGAACAAGCCGATCACCGAGACCACCGCGGCCGACTGGGACGAGCTGATGTCGGTCAACGCCCGCGGAACGTTTCTGCACGCCAGGGAGGCGTTCCGGGTGATGCGTGAACGCGGTGGGGGTGTGATCGTCACCGTCGGTTCGTTCGCCTGCACGGTCGGCCTGCCCGACGCGGCGGCCTACAGCGCGTCGAAGGGGGCGCTGGCGCAGTTGACCAAGGTGCTCGCGCTGGAGGGCGGCCGGCATGGCATCCGTGCCAACGTCGTCGCCCCCGGTGTGATCGAGACCGACATGCTCGACAACTTCCGGGCCGACAGCCGGGAGTACCTGCGCTCCTTCGGCGACGCCCACCCCCTGGGCCGTGTCGCGCAGCCCGAGGAGATCGCCGAGGTGATCGGTTTCCTGGCCTCGCCTCGGTCCGGGTTCATCACCGGCGCGGTCGTCGCCGCCGACGGCGGCTACACCGCGGCCTGACACCCCGCGAAACACAACGAGAGAAAAGAGCACACCATGCCTGGACGGCTCGTCGGCAAGGTCGCGTTGATCACGGGCGCGACCGGCGGCATCGGACAAGCCACCGCGGAACTGTTCGCCCGCGAAGGAGCCAGCCTGGTCGTCACCGACATCGCCCAGGACGCGGTGGAAGGGCTCGCCGCGTCCCTGGAAGCCGAGGGCGCCGATGTGCTGGCGGCCCGGCTCGACGTCTCCTCGCCGGAGAACTGGAGCGAGGTGATCGAGCTGACCCGGCGGCGCTTCGGCCGCCTTGACGTCTTGGCCAACATCGCCGGTGTCGTGGACTGGCCCGGTGTCGAAGAGACCACAAAGGACGGCTGGGACCGGGTGGTCGCGGTCAACCAGACCGGCACCTGGCTCGGGATGAAGACCGCCCTGCCCCTGCTGCGCGCCTGCGGCAACGCCTCCGTCATCAACACCTCCTCGGTGCTCGGCCTGGTCGGCAGCGGGGCAGCCGCCGCCTACCAGGCGACCAAAGGAGCAGTGCGGCTGCTGACCAAGACCGCCGCCGTCGAGTACGCGACCCGCGGAGTCCGGGTCAACTCGGTGCACCCCGGAGTCATCGCCACCCCGATGATCCAGGACCTGCTCGACGAGCAGGGCGATGAACAACCCGACATCGTGCGCACCCCCATGCGCCGCGCGGGCAGCCCCGCCGAGATCGCTCCCATGATGCTCTTCCTGGCCAGCGACGAATCCTCGTTCGTTACCGGAGCCGAGTTCGTTGTCGACGGCGGACTCACCGCACACTGATGACGAGCCCTGCATCCACGCCGATCGCCGGATGTCCGCACATGCCGCATATCGGGCGTTCAGGAACGCGGTGTCAGCCGGTCGTCAGCGTGACAACCTGTTCCACTCCTGCGCTGCGGTCGGTGGCCCACGAAGGCCACCGGGTCCTCGCGCCCCGGATGCGGCCACCAGGTGCGCGCCGATCGGCAGGCCGTCGCCGTCGACGTGCAGGGGCGGGGAGATCGCGGGCCGGGCGGGTGAGGCGGCGGCCACCGGGGAGGGTGGCCTCGAATGCCGATCGTGGGTTCATCGTGTCTTCTCTCCACCAATGGTCGGGCAGCGCTGGGGTAGAGGGGTGGTGTCGCCGAGCGCGACGAGTTCCCAGCGCTGCCAGGTGATGGGGACGCTGTCGCGCTCGCGAACGGCGCGCAGGGTGGTGACGCTCGCGGGGGCGACGGTGAGGTGGAGGGTACGCAGGACGGGTGTGCCGATCAGGTAGGTGAGGGCGGCGTGGATGGTCTCGCTGTGGCCGATGATGACCAACGTGCCCTCACGGTGGTCGGTGAGGAGTGCGTCTGGTACTCCAGCCGTGGTTTGTGATGCTGGGCGTGTCTTCGCTGGTAGTGGACTTGTTTGGCGCGGTGTTGGTGGCGTCGTCACCACAGCCACCACTCCCACCCACCATGTCCACTGTGGAGCGAGTCAGGTGTGCCAACAGACGGCAGAGCTCGCCACACCTGGCACTGGTCCAGACCGACCTCGGTCGTGGCGGCCCGGAAACACACCTCGATCACCGTGCCCCCGGCCACCCGAACCAACCTCTCATCCAAGGTCGAGGCCGGAGCACAACACAGCTCGTGGGCCAGCTCCGGCTCGACGCCCTCGACAGTGATCTGGCGGCGCACCACCAACCACCGCGCCCCGTCCGGGATGTTCGGCGATGGTGTGCACGGTCGCCCCGGCCCAGTCATACCCAGCGGGGCCCGTGGGCGCCGTCCCCGGCGGAGTACCACTTCCCGGCCCCTTGCGGGGCCTCCAGCGATCAGGTGGTCGACGCGAGCCGTGGCGAACCCACCCCCGGGTAACGGCCGGCTGTGGGGAACCGCGACGACAGAGCCGATCCGGTGCTGATCCAGCCAGGACCGGAACTCGTGGTCCTGTTGGCAGTTCCCGATGCCTCCGGCGGTTCCGGAGTACTGGCGCTGCACACCGGCCGACCTGGTGCCCTTGGGCAGGAACCCGGTCTCGTCCACGATCAACACCCCCTCGGGGCCAGGCGAGGTATTCGGCCACGTAGCCCCGCACGTCGTCCCGCACCCCACCGGCATCCCAGGTGGCGGTGTTGCACAGGCGCTGCCCCCCATCCGGGGCGCCGTCCCCGGCGATCGGGGCCAACAGCCCCTCCGGCCGGTCGTCCACACGGCGATGCCTCCACCGGTCAGCACAAGATCCGCACGCTAGTAGGCCGTGATCACAAACTGCGGCTGGAGTACTGGGCGATCGCGCAATGTCCTGTGATGCCGACCAGCGGACGTCTTTCGAGCGCTCGCTGGAGCTGAGCACGCGGTGACAGTCCCGCGACGACAGTCGCACGACGACATTTGTCCAAGACTGGTGGTCGGCGATCCGTGCACCATCCTCGCATGCGTGAGAACGGTGTTGAGCGTGCGCAGGGGATGCACGTGGTGCACGACGGTCCGCGGCAGGCGCCGCCGCTGGTGCTCATCCACGGATCGGGGGCCTCGGGTGCCTCGTGGAGCCCGGTGGTCCCGGCCCTTGCTGGCCACCACCACGTCATCCGGGTCGACCTCCCGGGCTGTGGCCAGTCCCCACCGTCACCGTCTTACGACGTGCCCGCGCAGGCGAGCGGAGTGGCGGCGGTGCTCGACGACCTCGGCCTCGGTCATGTCACCGTCGTCGGGCACTCCAGTGGCGGCTACGTCGCCACCGCCCTCGCCGAACAGCGCCCCGACCTGGTGGGCTCGGTCGCGCTGATCAGCTGCGGCCCGCATCCCGACGCGCTGCGTCCCCAGCCGCTGATCCTTCGGATCCTGCTGAGCCCGCCGTTCGGTCCGCTGATCTGGTCGAGGCGTTCGGACGCGATGGTTCGCAAGGGAATCCGGGCAACGGCCGCTCGCCCGGTGGACGTGCCCGACGACGCGGTCGCCGAGCTCAAGAACATCTCCTACCGCACGTTCAGGACGATACTGCGCCGCAACACCGAGTACATCGCCGAGCGCAGCGTGCCCGATCGTCTGGCAGCCCTCACCGTCCCGGTGCTGGTGATCTTCGGTACCGCCGACCCCCGCTGGGACCCGTCGTCGGTGCGCCAGTACGAGGCGGTGCCCACCGCCCGGATCGAGCTGCTGTCCGGCGTTGGACACCTCCCCGCGTTGGAAGTGCCCGAGGCGATCAGCGAACTGCTGCTGGGCTGGACCGCGCGGCAACGGACACTGAGCGCCCCGCCCGTGGTCCCCGACCCCTAGGCTGGTCGTGTGCTGCCGACCGGAACACCGCCGGACTGGAGAACGGTGGACATCGCGGTCCCGCGCCGGTCGAATCGGCTGCCGGGGATCAGCATGGCCGGGTTCCGCCAGAGTCTCCCCGCCCCCGTGGACATCGCCATGGTCGCGCACCCATCCGTCATCCTGCTCATCGACCTGAGCGAGGGGGAAAGCGTCGTCTGCAGCAGCCGCGGCCGCCACGAGCGCGGCAGCGTCGTCATCGGGCTCATGCCCGGCGAACTGCGGGCAGGTGGCTGCGTGGCCGAATGCCTCCAGATCCGGCTGGAGCCGGACGTGGCGGCCGCGGTGCTCGACGCATCACCCGACCTCAGCGGGACGATGGCACCCCTGGCGGACGTCTGGGGCCGCGACGCCGGGCGGATCGAGGACCGGTTGCGCGCCGCCACCTCGTGGGACGAACGGTTCACGATCGCGGCCGAGGTCGTGGGCCAACGGCTGCGCGCCCGCACGCCGGTCGAACCGGAAGTCGCCCACGCCTGGCGGCGGACGCTCACAAGCCGAGGGCAGACACAGGTCGACAGCCTGGCAGGCGAGGTCGGCTGGGACCGCAAGCGCCTGTGGTCCCGCTTCCGGTCCCAACTCGGAATCAGCCCCAAACGCGCCATCCGACTGGTGCGGTTCGACCACGCCGCCCACCTCCTCGCGACCGGCCACACCGCCGCCGACGTCGCCGCCGAGTGCGGCTACGTCGACCAGTCCCACCTCCACCGCGAGGTCAAGGCGTTCACCGGGCTCACACCCTCGGTCGTGGCCGTCGCGCCGTGGCTCGCCATCGACGACGTCGCGTGGCCCACCTCATCACCAACCCGCGACCCCGCGACAGCCGGCCAACACATCCCCACGCGTCGTTGAACAGCCCGCCTCCGCGAAGCCGACCCGACCAACACCGACGCCCAGCCAGAACGGCCGATCCGCTCGACCACGGGCACCATGCCGAGTCCGAACGCTCACACGCGCTGACCGGTGAGCTCCCTCTGACGCTAGCCGGCCAGATCCGCGCGTCCCAACGTCCGCTTCTGCCCATGGGAGGTAGGCAGTAGCCGCGTCATCCCGCTCGGATTGGCGATGCTGGTGTGGTGCCAACTCCACGAGCTCCTCGGCACGAACGCCTGTGTGGCCCAGGATCTCCACGTAGGACCATTCCCAGAACGCGGCTTCCTTCATCGTCTGTCAGGGACCGGACCGCGCCGATCCGCTGGTCGAGGACCCGCACCACCGGGAACTGAGGGTCGTCCTGGTGGCGCTGGTCGGTGCGGGCCGCCCATCCGCTTGCAGGAGCGGCCGTTGTGGGTGAACACCCCGTTCAGCGGCGCGGCGCGCGCGGCCGCCAGGTCCCGCAAGCCGGTGCAGCGCTCCTCGACGCGCGCGACCAGCGTCGACAGCAGCGGCTGGCGCTGGCGGACCCGGTCGGCCATCCGCTCCCACCGGCAGCAGAAGTCCAGTGCCTCCGTCGATCCGCGGCGTCGCGTCCTGGCGCACGCGCACCGCCTCACGCCACTGGTCGTAGACCTCCGACGCGATGTCGAAGTCCCGCTGATGGGACGCGATCTTCTCGATCTCGCTCCAGAACGGGGCTCGCGTCGAGGTGGCCGCTGCCGCGAACGTCGCCGCGGTGCGGGGCTCGAAGAACCCGACCGCCCCGGCGCTCGTGTTCGCGCCGGCCGCGTTCACCGCGTTCGTCAACACGGTAAAGACGGGGCGGCTCGGTCTGAGCCGCCCCGGAGAGAAACCGACGGCGGGGACCAGACGCGACGGCCCCCGCCGTCTTCCGTCGACTCGCGATGCTGGCCACTGCTTCCAGTGCTTTTGGAGGCAAGGAAGCTGGCCGTGCCGCGGGATGTCCGGCTCGACGTTGCCGGCTTGGATGATGTCGAGCTCCCGCGTCAGATCAGGCGGAACCTCTCAGAGGATCTCCCCAACCGTCCTCGTATGCCGGCAAAACCCGGATCACAGCGGGCTCCGCCCCGGCTGACATCAGGCCGGAGGCGGCGCGGCGGCCTCCGCCTCCGCCACGCTCTCGGCGACCAAGCTCGGCTGAAAAGCTGCGTGCGGCAATGGTGGAGAGGATCCGCACATCCGGACACGCGCACCGAGCCGAGGTCGAGCAGGTACTGCTTGCGACACCGCGCCACGAGTTCGTGCCGGACGCCGACCTGTCGCTCGCCTATGACCCGTGGCAGGCGGTGATCACTCACCGATTCGTCGACGGTCGGTCGTCGTCCTGCGCGTCGGCGCCGTGGTTGGTCGCGGCGATGCTCGACCAGCTCGACGTCCAGCCCGGCAACCGCGTCCTGGAGATCGGCGCCGGCACCGGCTACAACGCCTGCCTGCTCGCCCAGTTGACCGGACGCGCGGACCTGGTGACCACCATCGACATCGACCCGGACGTCACCGCGCGAGCTCGACGCTCGTTGACCGCCACCGGCTACGGCGACGTCCACGTGATCACCGGTGACGGCGCGCTCGGCTACCCCGACCACGCCCCCTACGACCGCCTGATCGCCACCGTCTCACCGTGGGACATCCCCGTCCAGTGGTGGAAACAGCTCGCCCCCGGGGGACGCCTGGTTGCGCCGCTGCGGTGGCGTGGACAGGGGCGCAGCGTCGCCTTCACCCACACCCACGGCCGGCTGGTCTCCGACTCGCTGCACCTGTGTGGCTTCGTGTACCTGCTCGGCGAAGACGACGGCGAACTCAGCGGCTCGATCACCTCGGACGGCCTGGTCACACTCCACTGGGACCGCGACCAGGCCGTGGACATCGCCGCGCTCCACACGGTGCTCGACCAGCCCCGCGTCACCGCGTGGTCCGGGGTCAGCCTGGGCGGCAACGAGTCGCACGACGGCCTCTGGCTCCAGCTGACCGTCGCCGATCCCAGGGTCTGCCGGATCAAGGTGCACGCTGATGTCCCGCCCGAGGTGTGCGACCCGGTACCAGGGTGGTGGCGCATGGCGCTTGTCGAGGGCAGCACGCTGGCCTACCTCACGTCTCGTCGCCTGGAGACCGGCGACGAGGCGCGCTGGGAGTTGGGCGCCATCGGCCACGGTCCCGCCGCGACAGAGCTGACCGAGTACCTGTGCGACCGGATCCGAGCCTGGGCGCCGGAGCGAGACCAGCACAAGCCGATGCTGACCGTCTACCCCGCCAACACCCCGGACAGCGAACTCGCCGGACCGGCCATCGACAAGACCCACAGCAGGTTCGTCCTCACCTATCGGGACCTGGCCAGCTGACCTGCCACAAGCCGTCTGACGGGCCGGTCTTCCTCCAGAAGCGTTGGTCAGGTGCCTCACACGGGTTGAAACGTGAGGTTTGCTTGGGTGGCAAGGGCTTACGGTGCGGCCCGTGGCACGCGCTGGGGTGGTGTTGGGTGAGTACTTCGCAGTGGTACGCCGGTTCCTGCAACCGGTGGGGAAGTCCGCCGACCACACCCGGCTGTGCGGCTTGGGGCGTGCGGTGTTGGGCGGGGACGGTTCGGTGTTGCTGTCGTTCCTGCACACGACGCGGCGCTGCCTGACGGCTCATCGGGCGCCGGAAGAGGTGTGGGCACGGCACGAGGCGGCGTTGGCGGTGGTGATCGACCTCGCCGCGGAAGGGGCGACGTTCGAGCGGCTGGATGAGGAGTTCCACCGCGATCTCGTGGCCGCCTATCAGCTGTGTTGGGACTCCGGTCCGCAGTGTCAGGCCCACCGGTATTGAGAAGGACCGTCGCGGCCTCCAGCCAAGGCTGGCACCTTCTCGGGGCGCGCTCGTATCGGGGCACCTGGTCGCCGATAGGAGTCTCATCATCAGCACCAGCCGGTCGGACAGCGGCCGCCCGCACCCCCGCCACCATCGCCACACCAGAGCCTGCCGCCGTCCACAGAACCGAACAGAAGGCGGCCGTCAGCGGTGCGGGGTGTGATCCGCGGGACGACTAGGCCACCGACGGTGGGCAAATGAGCCAGACGGGCAGGAATCGAGGGCGATGTGCTCGCCACCGCGAACTTCTCCGGCGACCCGAAGGAGCCGTTCGAGTCTCCCGGGAACCCAGGTCGGGGCGACCGTGGCATGGGTACACGGCTGATCCCGTCGCTGGGCTGGACGAGGCCCTGGCCGCCGTCGACGCCGTGGACCGGGTCCTCGGGGCCGGACTGCTGGGCCCCAACCTTCCAGAGCGAGGGCCTCACGGCGCTGGCCGACGCCGTCGCCGGCTCGCCGCTGGCGGCCGTGGTCACCGAGGCGACCGAGAAGGCCGCCGCCGACGGGGACCCCGTCGGCGCCCTCGCCGTCGCCCACACCGCGCTGCTCGGCTCCGCGCACGACGCGTTCACGGCCAGGCTCGGAGAGGCGACCGGCCGGGCCCTCGGCGAGGTGTCCGCGGTGGAGCCCTCCGAGGGGCAGGCGGTGAACCTGCTGGCCGCCGCCCGATCCTGGCTCGACGACCTGGCACGCGCTGGCTGGCGGGGCATCGACCACGACGTGGTCTCCGGGGCCGCGCAGATCGTCTCCGCGATGCCGCCGGACCCGGCCCTGCGCCGCCTGGCGACGCTGCTGGACGGCTTCGCCGCCGAACTCGCCGCGTCCGGCCCCGGCGACCACTGCGCCGGCCCCCCGCTGGACCGGCTCCCAGCGCGGATCGCCGTGCCCGTGTTCCTGGAGGGCTACGAGGTCCACACCGACGACGAGCCCCTGACGTTCACCGTCGCCGGGCACGCGCTCGCCGTCGACACCGGCCGCGTTCCGGTCGTCGGAACTCCTGGACGCCCAGAGTGACCGTGCGCCGCACCGGTTCGGTGGCCCTCCCCGAGGTGTCGCCGTTCGTGGAGTTGCTCCACCGCGCATACGAGACCGAACCGCTTGTCACGCCGTGAGCGCGGCCCATCCTCGTCCCAGGCGTTGACGCTCCCGGGGGCAACCCTCCTTCTCTCAGGTAGGGAGGATCGACCCCCAGAATGTGTCGGAGTGGCGACGTTCAGCACCGCCGTCGAGTGCGCCAGCGTCCGTCCACCCTCGCTTCCGGACGCCATCGCGCGGAAGCCGCACCAGATCCAGAACGCGCTCGGGCGGCCTGTCCCGCTACCTGTGCCAGGTGACCGAGTGCGAAGGGGAGTCCTCGTAGGGTGCCTTCGTGTACGAGAACGAGACGATCGGGTCCGAGATGATCCCGAACATCAACTCGCACGTCTCGTACTCCGCGCCCTTGGTCGAGAAACTCGGGGGCGCGAACACCTCCTCCTGGCAGCCCGTGACGTCGACGGAGCGGCCGACCGCGAGCACCGATCCGGGCCAACCGCCGCTCCTGGTGGTGGCGTGCATCGACGGCACCCGGATTCTGGTGAGGTTGGCGCCATCGATGTTCGTCAGCTTCTCGCGGACGAAGAAGAACGTCTTACCTCGGATTTTCTTCTTGTCCTCGTCCTTCAGCGCCAGCTTGCCGATCTCCTCTTCCGTGACCGGCGCCGTGTCGACGGTGACCGAGACTCCGAGCAGTCCCTTCGCGTAGGAGCTGTAGTACGGGATGACCGCCTGCTCGCCGAACTTCAGCCTGGTGCCGGGGCGGGCGGCGTTCTCGCTCAGCTCCAGCGTGGGAGTCGCGGTCAGGTAAGGCTCTTCAGGGGGCTTCGAGACGGTCGTCGAGGGGACCGGAGTGGTCTGAGTGGTCGTTGCTGGTGCTGCTGAGGATGTCTCCGGTGTGCTCGTGCAGGCGCTGGCGGCGAAGGCGAGCGCGGCGAAGACGACAGGAAGGCGTCTCGTTCTCATGAAAACCTTTGTGCCCCTCGTTTTGACTGTTTACCGAGGTGATCTTAATGGCCTTGACTTCGATGTTCGCTCCGAGCCAGCATCCGCCCGGCGCTTGACCGAAACTTCGCGAGATTCGTCTTCGCGCTACCCGGAACGATGATGTGGCGGTCGAAGCGCGAGATAGACGGACGGGCGGTCGGAAGGAAGGACGTTCCGTTGCCATAGCGAGGAAACTGGGCAACAGCGACACGCTGTTCCGCATCCTCGCTGTCTCGCGTTGCTAGCGTGGTAGAGCATGAGCGGCGAGCAGGACAACGACAGCTTCCGCCATCCCGACGACACGCAGGTGGACGTCGTCGCAGCCCGCTTCGGTTTCACGGTTGGGCAGGGTGACTGGGAGAGCCTGGTACGCGGACTTCGTGGCACCGCACCCTTCACCACGCTGCTGGACTACGCCCTGGGCCTTGCTGTCTGGACCGCCCGCCAGGATGCGGATGCGGTCGGCGTCACCGACCGGGATTACGTTGTTGAGAGGCCAGCGGTGGTCCTGGTCGCGCTCGCGTTGTACCGGGTGGCCCGCCAACAGCGGATCTACGACATGCTTCGGGTCCCGATGCGGCAGGCGGTTGCGGTGCTGACCGATGACCAGCGGGCGCGCCAGGCGGTTGCGCAGCGCCCCGGACAGAACCGTGAGCCCTCTGGTCGGCTACGCGAAGACGACCGTGCTGCGTTGTTCACGGCGATGACCTCCGGTGGCGATCAGCCATGGCAGCGGTGGCGACGAGCCGCCCTGCACATCCTGGAAACAAACGCCGACGACAGCGGAGTGACGTCGTTCTCGGGGCCCGTGCTGCATCACCGCTTGAGTCATGTGCGGTGGGCAAGGGTGCGGCACTGCTGGTACGAGCATCCCGAACTACCGCCGATCGTGCCGATCGAGGAAGGCAACCCTGGGCTGCGGTAGGGACGCGAAATCCTGGGCTCTCGCGCTTGGGCCGCGAAGAGCATGGTGCGCTACGTGAGGGATCAGTGCGATGTGCTGGGCAGCGGAGGGTAGTCACTGTCGTGAACGCCAGGGTGCACGGCAGCTCGGCCCAACTCGGTCGGCTAGCAGTTCGGGCACGCCGGCGGCTAATCGCAGGCGACGCCAGAGGTGCCGGCACCGCGGTCAACGACGAAGTGGCCGACGCTGGGTCTACCGAGGGATTCAACAATGACGTTGGAAGCTAGCTGGCGTGTCGTGGACGGTGACGTTTGGAGAACCGAGGGATTGACCATTACCACCTCTGAGCAGGTTCGCCAGTTGATCGTCGCGCTCTCGCGCCATGACACCACCGACGCCCGCGCCTACCTTCCCCAGCGTCCCCTGCTGCCCAGCGGCTGGCCGGACCACGAGATCATCATCGGTGTGCGCGGCGATCGCGGTTCCCTGCTCTACAGCGATGGCGACATCGGCGGCTGGGTCACCCTCGGCGATGGACCGGAAGATCCTCCCGTCTACGCAGAAGGAGAGTTCCCTGCCCGCTGCGAGATCCCCCTGCCGGAGCTGGAGGAGGCGCTGGTGGAGATGGTGGAGGCCGGCCGGCGACCGGAATGTGTGGTCTGGCAACCCTTCGAGGAGGGATAAGCCGCCTCAGGGACGGGCCTTCCAAGGTGGCCAATCAAGGCCACAATCCGGCCAGGAGGGTTCCCAAACCCTGACGTCTGCCTCCACCCGTCGGGCGGTGTCCCACGCCGACCTGGCCGAGATCAACCAGGCCGCCCACACCAGTGGCAACGTTCCCGAGCTGGACGCGCTGATCCTGCGGTTGCACACCGAGACCGCCGGCCGCCGCGACAGGGGGACCGGAGGAGTCGGTATCGGTAGGCCGCCCGGGTCTGCTCATCAACGTTGCAGGCCACTTCCGCACGGGCTGTTGGGGTGGGACTTCTGGGTGTCAGGTCAGGACTTTGGTCCCCGGCGTGTCGCTGGCGCCTGAGCCAACATGGATACCAGCGACGGGACTAACCCTCGAAGACCGGAATCGGGGCCGGTGAGGGGGAAGCCCAGTGGTTCGGGGGAACCGGGGTCGCACATCCTCGGCTCGGTCTTCCAGGGCTGACGAGCAGAGGCGACAGGGTGGGGTGGCTGGTGGGGACCAGCCACCCCACCTTCTCATTTCCCCACACTCGCAGATGCGGGACCGACGACGGGATGCCCTACGCCATCGCGGACTCGTTCGACCCACCCCCGCGCGCGGGGCCGGCCGACCCAACACCACGCTGGAGACGGCGCGGGACGGGCTCATCCCCGCGTGCGCGGGGCCGACCGGAACCATCCAGGTCAGCAGCCGCTCACAGCGGACTCATCCCTGCGTGCGCGGGCCGACCTCGGCCGCCTTGGCGAACGCTTCGCGGTGCGCGGCTCATCTCCGCGTGCGCGGGGCCGACCCGTCGCCGACGCTGACGGCGGCGCGGGCGTAGGGCTCATCCCCGCGTGCGCGGGGCCGACTCATCCAGCTCGGCCACGGACGGCACGTCCATAGACTCATCCCCGCGTGCGCGGGGCCGACCCGCTCATGTGGGAGTGCAGCGCGGCGAGCACGGGCTCATCCCCGCGTGCGCGGGGCCGACTCGCCGAGCTGGTCGGCGGCGGCGAGGCGGCGCGACTCATCCCCGCGTGCGCGGGGCCGACGAAGCGGTATGTGCGGATGCTTCGCCCTCCAAGGGCTCATCCCCGCGTGCGCGGGGCCGACTCGCGAGATGGGGCGCGGACCACGTTCCAGCACGGCTCATCCCCGCGTGCGCGGGGCCGACCCTTCGTGACCTGCGGCGATAGAGGGTCGTGGGCGTGGTTTTGACCTGTTCGGTTTTGGTGCTCAGCACAGTAGATCACTCGTTGTGGGTGGGGGTGGTCTGAGGTCGAGGTAGTGGGCGAGGTGGGCTGAGGCGTTGAGCATGGCTCGGCTTCGGTGGTGGAGGCGGGTGCGCCAGGTGTGGAGGGCTTCCTCCAGGGGGGCGATGCCGCCTGCGTCTCTGACGTGGGTGATGACGGGGGCGATGTGTTCCAGGAGGTAGCCGCCTCGTCGGAGTTGGTGTGCGAGGTGGGCGTCGCGGACGGTGTCGGGTGGGTAGAGGCGGTAGCCGGTGGCGGGGTCGCGGGTGGGGTGGAGGATTCCCGCGTTCTCCCATTTGCGCAGCGTGGCTGGGTGGACGTCGAGGCGGTGGGCCAGGGCGCCGATGGTCAGGGGCGCGGTGTCCGTCGTCGGGGTGAGTTCGGCGGAGGTCAGTTCGCCGAGGGCGGCTGCCACCTCATCGAGGGTGGTGCGGTCCCGCAGCAGGTCGGCGTGGCCCTGGTCGATGAGCCGGAAGGCGGTCTCGTCGTCGTGGGCGTTGGCGGCGCGCAGGATTTCGGCGGAGACCTGGTGGCCGAAGCCGGCGCGCAGGGCGAGGAAGGCGCGCAGCGCCTGGGCGTGCAGTGGGGAGTACTGGCGGTAGCCCTGGGGGCCGCGGTCGGCGGGCGGGAGGATGCCCGCTTCCTCGTAGTTGCGTACCGCCTGCGCGGACAGCCCGTGCTCGCGCGCGAGGTCCGCCGGGCGAAGGGCGCCCTGTCGTGTCACCCCTGACCTCCTGTTGAGGGTTCTTACGCTCATCCTCGGGCTGAGACCAGTCGAAGTTTCAACGGAAAGTTCAAGGATACGGTGGAAGGTGCTGGAATCACCGCAAGGAAGGGAATTCCGTGTCACTTCCCACCGCTGTGCGTTCGCTTGGTTGGCACTTCGCCGACGACGCCGGTCTTGGCGCCGCGCTGGACCACTTCCTGGACTCTCGGCCGGAGCGGCCGCAGTTGCTCGGGCTCGGGGAGCCCACGCATGCCCTCGGGGTGTTCCCGTTGCTGCGGAACCGCGTGCTGCGGCATCTGGTGGAGCACCAGGGTTGCCGCTCGATCGTGGTCGAGAGCAACTGCCTGACGTCCCCGGTCGTCAACGACTACGTCACCACCGGTGATGGCGACATCGACACCGTGCTGTCCACCGGTTTCAGTCACGGGTTCGGCGGCCTGCCCGGGGCCAGGGAGCTTGTCACCTGGCTTCGCGACGTCAACCGGGGGCGTGAGCCGGAAGACCAGATCCGGTTCTTCGGGTTCGACGCCCCCACGGAGATGACCAGCGCCGCCAGCCCCCGGGTCACTCTGACCGGGCTGCACCGCTTCCTCACGGCCCACCTCGGGCCCGAGCGGGTTCCTCACTCCCTCCCGACGATCGAGTCGCTGCTCGGCGACGACGACGCCTGGACCAACCCGGCGGCGGCGATGGACTCCACGCAGTCGGTCGGCGGGTCGGCCGAGGCGCACCAGCTCCGCGTGATCGCCGACGATCTGGTCGCGGTGCTGGAGACCGAGACGCCCGGCCTCCGGCATGCCGGCACGCCGGCCGAGTTCGACCAGGCGTGCCTGTTCGCCCGCATCACGCAGGGGATGTTGCGCTACCACGCCGCCATGGCCGATCCCGGGCCGGGGCGGGTCGGGCGGATGCTGGCGATCCGCGACGCGATGATGGCGGACAACCTTGTGGCGCTGGCGAAATCCGAGTCGCGGCGGGGGCTGTCACTGGTCTTCGCCCACAACGCCCACCTCCAGCGGAGTCGCGGCCACTGGCGGCTGGGGGAGATGGACCTGCGGTGGTGGAGCGCCGGGGCGATCACCGCGGACCGCCTGGGCGGTCGGTACGCGGTGATCGCCTCCGACTTCGGTGTCGCCCCCGAGCTCGGCGTTGCCGGGCCGGAGCCGGACAGCCTCCACGGGGTGCTCGCCGACGCCACCGAGGCGTGTGCCCTGTATCCGGCCAACGCGCTGGCCGGAGCCCTGGACGGTCATCCCGCGCTGGCTCCCCGAGTCGTGGGCGACCCGCGCTACATTCCGCTCGACGCCAGGGGAATCGGCGGCGTCGACGCGGTCGTGTTCGTCAAGGATGTGTCCACTCAGGACGGTCAGTGCGAGGAAGTGCCCGCCTGACGGGGCAACCGCCTCACGGTGCGGTCACCACGGCCGTCCCGTCGCGGTTGACGATCTTGCCGGGGCACAGGCCCCTGGCGCGGAGGTCGCGCACGATCGGCACGACGGCGGCGAGGGTGTTGCGGTGGCCGTCGTGCATCAGGATGATGCCGCCGGCCTTGGCGGTGCTGGCCGCCTTGACGATCTTCTCCGTGCTGACTCCGGCCCAGTCCCAGGTGTCGACGGTCCACATCACCTGGGCCATGCCCTGCCTGCGGGCCTCGGCCTCCACGGCGGCGTTCGTGTCGCCGTAGGGCGGCCGGAACAGCGTCGGCGTCTGCCCGACGATCTCGCGGGTGACGCGTTGGGTCTCCGCCAGTTGCTTGGTCAGTTCGGCGGGGTCGACCTTGGTCAGGTGCGGGTGGGACCAACTGTGGTTGCCGAGCCACATCCCCGCCGCGACGGTGGCGCGCAGCAGGTCGGGGTTCGCTTCCTCGTTGTAGCCGATGTTGAAGAACGTCGCCCGTGCGCCCACCGACTGCAACGCGGAGAGCAGTGGGCGGGTGAACTGCTTGTGGGGTCCGTCGTCGTAGGTCAGTGCCACGTAGCCGGAACAGTGGGGTGTGGCGGCGGTGGCGGGAACCGGGAGGGTGAACAACAGGGCGAGAACCGCGAAGGTGCGCAGGAGCATCCTTCCTCCTCGAAGGATGACGACCAGGGCACCTCCACTATGTGTCCGCCGGCGGCGCCTCACAACGGGTGCGGGCGCGCCGCGCCCCGCGCGCGGGGGCCGGTGTGGGCAGATGACCTGCCCACACCGGCCTTTCCCCGGGGTGCGTGCGAACTTGCGTGGGTGAAAGAGGTCAGACCAGCTTGGCGCGGGTCATCCGGTGCGGGGGCGGTAGCCGTCGTAGTCGTGCCAGCTCGGCTCCTTGTCCATCAGCTGCCGCCATGTCGGCCAGGCGTCCCCGGTCTTCTGGCGGACGAGTTCGCCGGGGAAGCTGAACAGCGGCGCCTTCTGGGGTTTCGCGAGGGCCTGCTCGACGACGAGGTCGTAGAGCACGGCGCCGGTGTGCAGGCGGGGCAGCACGGCGTGGACGCGGTCGGCGTAGCCCGGGGGGAGTGCCGGGCCGGTGGGGCCGAGGTCGTAGCCCGCGCCTTCGGTGACCAGGGCGATCTCGGGTTGCTTGCGCGAGGCGACCTCGAAGTACAGGTGCAGTGCGACCGCGTCCCAGACGACCTCGATCCGTTCGGGGTCGACGCCCTGCTTGGTGAGGAACTCGGCGGCCAGGTCGGCTCCGTCGATGTCGAAGCGCTGGTCGCCGTTGCCCTTGGGGCCGAGGCCGACGTCGTGCAGCACGCAGCCCAGGAACAGCAGTTCGTCGTCGTAGTCCTCGTCGGGGCGCAGACCTCGGTGCTCGCCGAGGAAGCGGCCGTAGAGGTAGGTGCGCATGCTGTGGTTGAAGATCGCGGCGTGCACGTTCTCCCGCGCGAACTGGGTCGCGGCCCGGGCGAGGTCGGTCCGCGGGAACGGTAATCCATCGTAGACAGTCGTCATGTCACTCTCCTTTGAGTGTTGGGGGTTTCGCGGTCAGGCTCCGGTGGTGGAGCCGGGGCGGACGATCATCAGGACGACGACGACCGCCCACAGCAGGTTGAAGACGCCGGTGAGCATGGAGAGCCGGGCGGCGACCGTGCGGATCTGGTCGCGGGCCACGTCCTCCCCGGGTGCGAGCAGCGTCCGCTGGCGCGGCAGGATGGCCGCGGCGAGGATGACCGCCGCGATGGCGGTCAGGATGATCGAGATGATCAGCCAGGTGTCGGTGAGGACGCCGAGCTGGGCGGCGGTGGCGGCGCCGAAGGTGGGGACGGCGAGGCCGACGATGGTGTAGGCGCGGCAGATTCGGTGCAGGAGCGCGGCGATGGTGGCGGCTCGTGTCCCCTTCGCGCCCGCTCCCGCGGTCCGCGCGTAGCGCGGGAAGAGCGAGGCGGCGACGGCGATCGGTCCGACCGTCAGGATCGCCGCGAGGACGTGCACCGACAGCATCAGCTTGGTCACCGAAAGTTCCTTAACAGGTAGCTGTCCTATATGTTGGCTGGCAATAGATAGCACGTCTACGCACCCTTGTATAGGGTGTCTACCTATGAGGCCGGACGCCGTACGAGGTCACCTGGACGCGATGTTGCTGTCAGTGCTCGAAGCCGGGCCGCTGCACGGCTACGCGATCATCACCGCGGTCCAGGACCGCAGCGGGGGAGCGCTGGAGCTGCGCACGGGCACGATCTACCCCGCGTTGAACCGGCTGGAGCGACTCGGACTGCTGCGCAGCAGCTGGCAGTCCGTGGGCGAGCGCCGCCGCCGCTGCTACGAGCTCACCAACGTCGGCCGGCGCGGCCTCGCGAGCGAGCGCTCGGCGTGGCAGGAGTTCACCTCCGCGATCGGCTCCGTCCTCAACCCCGCCGCCTCGACGCGGCCCGCCTCGTGACCACCCTCGACGAGCGGATCGCCGCCGCACCCGGCGGCCCGATCGAGGACTACGTCGCGGCGCTCTCCGCCGCCCTGCACGGCCCCGACCGCGCCAAGGAGCGGATGGTCAAGGAGATCCGCGACGGTCTCACCGACACGGCCGCGGCCTACGCCTCCGACGAGGCGCCCGGCGACGAGGCCGCCCGGCGGGCGGTGCGCGACTTCGGGACCGTCGACGAACTCCTCCCGGGGCTCCAGCGCGAGCTGACCATCGCCCAGGCCCGGCACACCGCCCGGACCGCCGCCGTCACCGTCCCGGTCCTGGCCCTCGTCTGCATCCTGATCCGCACCGCCGAACACGACCCGGACTGGCCGCTGCGGGCGCTGGCCTCGCACCTGGCCGGGCTGGCGGCCGTCGCCGGCGTGCTGGCCACCGCGGCCCTGGCCGCGACCGGCCCCCTCGCCCGCTGGCTGCCCACCCCGCACCGGCTGCCGCTCGTGATCGCCTGGACCGGAACCGGCGCGGCCGTCGCCATGGGCGTGGCCACGCTCGGGCTCGCCACCACCTCGGCCCTGGCCACCCACTGGACGCTGATGGTGCTGGCCGGCGCGCTCACCGCGTTCTCCCACGCCGTCGTGGCCGCCTCGGCCCGCACCTGCCGCCAGTGCGCCCGCCTCGCGGCCCAGTAACGCGAAAGCCGATGGTGGGGCCACACGGGTGACCCCACCATCGGGTCCTACTCGAACCTTCAGCCGGGCCTCTGTCGGAGACGAGGACGTATGACGATCGAGGTGATGTGGCGGACTGTCGAGGACGATCGGTGGCGGGAGCACCGCGAGTTGATCCGCGACGCCGAGAGCCTGGCCCGCGTGGTGGGGTTGTTGGAGGACCCCCGGGTTGACGGAGCAACCGCCCACCACCCCAGTCACGAGGGGTTCTCCGAGATGGTGTTCGGCGTGCGGAACGGACGTGGAGCGCTGTTCTACACCGACGCCGAGGGCGCCTGGTACACGCTCGGCGAGGACGAGGAAGGTGGGGAGGAGCGGGAGCCTCCCGTGTGGTTCGAGGTCGACTTCCCGCCTCGCGCCGAGGTGCCCGCCGAACTCGTGGCTGTGGCGTTGGACGAGTACCGCCAGACCGGGCAGCGCCCCACGGTGGTGCGGTGGCAGCCGATGGAGCTGTGACTCGCGGCAGGCGCGACCCGACGCCGCCCAGGAGCCAGGAGCGTCTTCATGTCACCCAGCGTCGTCAAGGCTGTCACCGAGAACCAGCGTCGCGACGCCGAACGCATCTGGTCCTGCCACCAGATGCGGCATGAGCTGCGTCCCTGCTCGGCGGCCATCGCGCTGGGAAGCTACGACCTCGGGGTGGCCGCGCACGCCGCCACGCTCCACCACGAGGGCATGTTCCCCGTGGTGGTGTCACCGGTGCCACCAGCGCGGCCAGCGCCGGCCGCTTTCCTGGGGGAGAGGCCGTCGCGTTCCGGGAGCGGGCTCTGGAGCTGGCAGTGCCCGACGCCGTCATCCTCGTGGAACCGAACGCCACCAACACCGGGCAGAACATCGAGCTGTCCCAGAAAGTCCTTCAGGATGCCCGGGTCGCCGTGGGTTCCGTCCTGCTGATCAGCATGCGGTACAGGGAACTCCGTGCCTTCGTCACCTGTGCCAAGCAGTGGGCGGAGGTTTCCGTCCTGTGTTCCTCCGCGCCCCTGGCCTACCGGGAGTACGTGGCGACGATCGGGGACGAGAAGCTCGTCGTCGACGACCTCGTCGGCGATCCTCAGCGGATCATGGAGTACCCGGCGACGGGTTATGCCGTCCCCCAGGACATCCCCGGCGACGTGGTGTCCGCCTACCACCGGCTCGTGGCCGCTGGCTTCACCTCCCGCCTTGTTGTCGACGCCGTGAACTGATCGCGACGCCGTCGTCACCGGGTGGCGAGGTGGACGAGCATCTTGCCGATGTTGGCGCCGCGCAGCACGCCCAGGAACGCGGCCGGGGCCTGGTCCAGTCCTTCGACCACGGTCTGCTCGGTGTGCAGTGAGCCGTCGGCCAGCCAGCCGGCCGCCTTCTCGATCCACTCCGGCCACCGGTGGTAGTGGGAGGGGACGAAGACGCCGCGCAGGGTGAGTTCCCTGGTGTAGGCGTGGAAGAGGTTGCGGGGGCCGGGCACCGGTTCGGTGGCGTTGTAGCCGCTGATCGCCCCGACCAGGGCGAAGCGGCCGCCGGGGCGGGCGGCGTCGAGGGCGGCCTCCAGGTGGTCGCCGCCCACGTTGTCGAGGTAGACGTCGATGCCCTCGGGGGCCGCGTCGGCGATCTGGTTGTGCAGTGAGCCGGCGCGGTAGTCGACGGCGATGTCGAAACCGAAGTCGGAGACCAGCTTGGCGGTCTTGTCCGGTCCGCCCGCCGTGCCGATCACCGTGGCCGCGCCGAGTTTGCGGGCGAGTTGTCCGGCCACGCTGCCGACCGCGCCGGCGGCGGCGGAGATCAGGACGGTGTCGCCCGGTCGCACCGGCGCGGCCTCGGTCAGGGCGACGTGGGCGGTCAGGCCGGTCGCGCCCAGGGCGCCGAGGTAGGCCGGGGCCGGGGCGAGGGAGGTGTCGACGATGCGTGCGGCGGTGGCGTCCAGGACGGCGTGTTCCCGCCAGCCCTGGAAGTGCGTGACGGTGGCCCCGACGGGGACGGCGGCGTCGCGCGAGGCGATGACCTCGCCGAGGGCGCTGCCCTCCATCACCTCGCCGAGCCGGAACGGCGGGTTGTAGGACGGGCCGGCGTTCATGCGGCCGCGCATGTAGGGGTCGACCGACATCCAGGTGTTGCGGACCAGGATCTGGCCCGGCGCGGGTTCGGGCAGCTCGCGCTCGACCAGGGCGAACTGGTCGAGGGTCGGTTCGCCGTCGGGACGGGAGGCGAGGTGGATCTCGCGGGTGACGATGCGCGGGGAGGCCATGGGGCTGCGTCCTTGTCTGCTCTGGGCACGATGTCAGGTCCCGCACACGGGCGGGATGGGGACCGTGGTGGCCGCCGTGGATCACGGCGCACCTCGGTGTCGTTGACAGCCTGACGACGAGCAGGGCCGCTACCCAGCCCCTGGTGTTGGGTACTCAGTTCTTGGGCAGGTTGCGCGTGGTCGCGGATCGACCGCGAAGTCGGGTGATCGAGATCGCCGGGTCTCCGCGACGGCTCGGGTAGCGTTGATCAGGTGGAGGGGGATGTCCGCGCCGAGTTGAGCCAGTTCCTGAAGTCGCGTCGGGCGCGGCTGCGGCCGGAGGTCGTCGGGTTGCCCGACCACGGACACCGTCGGCGCGTCCCGGGACTGCGTCGCGAGGAACTCGCCCAGCTCGCCGGCGTCAGCCTCACCCACTACGTCCGGCTGGAGCAGGGCCACGGCCGCAACGTGTCCCCCGAGGTCCTCGACGCGGTCGCCGGCGCCCTGCGGCTGACCAGGGACGAGCGCGCCTACCTGCACAGCCTGGTTCGTCCCGTGTGCCGTCGTGGCGACCGTGCCGGAGCGCCGGTCGTGCGCCCGCAGCTTCTGGACCTGGTGGACTCCATGGAGTTGACCCCGGTCTTCGTGCTCGGCCACCACACCGAGCTGCTGGCCTGGAATCCGCTGGCCGTGCGGGTGTTCGGCGACTTCGCCGCCATGCCGCCCGGCCAGCGGACCCTGTCACACTGGCTGTTCTTCGCGGAGAGCACGCGGTCGTTGTTGGGAAAGGCGTGGGCGGAGCTCGCGCGGGTCAACGTGGGCATGTTGCGCGCCGCCTCGGCCCGGCGCTGTCACGACGAGCGCCTGCGCGGGCACGTGTCGGTGATGCGGACGCGAAGCGCGGAGTTCGAACGGATGTGGCAGGACCACGACGTCCTGGAGTGCAGCCACGGCGGCGAGAGCGTCTTCGTGCTGAACCACCCCGAGGTCGGTGAGCTGACGCTCAACTACCAGAACCTGTCGCTGCCCGTCGACCTCGAACTGGGCGGGATGCACGCGTGGACCGCGTCGTCGGGTTCCGCGTCCCGTGCGAAGCTCCGCGGCCTCGCCCTTTCCGCTTCCTCGTCCTCTGTGGACTGAGCACCGTCCACAAAGGACTCGGGGTCAGTCCTGTGTGGACGACAGGTTGAGGTGCTCCTCCAGTCGGGCGATGCGCTGGTTCAGCGGCTCGATCTCCTTGCGCACCACCACGGCGAGTGCCTGCTGCACGCCCGCCGGCGTCGCCGACTGGGGCTGCCCGCCCTGCGCCCCCGGCTGGCCCTGCGTCCCCGGCTGACTCTGGGCCGCCTGCTGACCCTGGGCCCGCAGGTGGACGTAGCCGGCCAGGGCGGCGGTGACGGCGCGTCGGGCGAGCCGGGCGTCGGCGCCCAGGGCGCGCAGCACCTGTCCCGCGACGCCGTCGGGTTCGGCGGCCAGGCCGAGCAGCAGGTGCTCGCAGCCGACGTAGTTGTGGCCGAGGGAGGTCGCCTCGGTCACCGTCATCTCCAGGGCGTTGGCCGCCGGCCCGTCGAACCGCCGGGGGTCGCTGTCCTCCGGGGGCGCCTCCCGGGGCGCGGGGCGCTGGCGGTCGAGCTCGCGGGCCACGCGCTCGGGGTCGATGTCCATGGCCCGCAACACGTGCAGGGCCAGGTTGGTGCCCTCGGCCAGCATCGCGCCGAGCAGGTGCTCGGTGCCCAGCCGGGGCGCGCCGTCCTGCCTCGCCTGGTCGACCGCCAGCTTGAGCACGGTGCGGGTGCGCGGGGTGAAGTGGGCCAGCGCCCCGACCGGCTCCTCGTCGTCGAGGTCGACCAGGACCGCCTCGCGGATGGCGGTGACCCGGCGGACCGCCTGTTCCAGGGCGCGTTGGCAGATGGCCGACACCGGCACGCCGGCGTCCTTCACCGCCTCCGCCAGGTCGTCGGGCAGGTACACGTTGATCTTCGGCATCACGGGGTCCTCCAGTCGTCCCTGTGGGTACCCCCAATGTAACCCCATTGGGGTTAGAAGTCGAGGGCTGATCTTCGTGGAGGGGCGCCGGCGCGGGAGGGGAGCGGTGCTCAGGGCGCGACCGGTTGCGCCGCCTCGGTTTCCTGGCGCAGGTCGGCCAGCACGGGGTAGTCGGTGTAGCCGGTCTCGCCGCCCACGTACATCAGGTGCGCGCTCTGGACCGGGTTGAGCGGGGCGTTCACGCGCAGCCGCTCGACCAGGTCGGGGTTGGCCAGGAACGGGCGGCCGAGCGCGATCAGGTCCGCGCCGGCGGCCAGCAGACGCTCGCCGTGGTGGTGGATGTCGAGGGTGGTGGGGTTCTGCGGCAGCGCCGGGTTGGCGATCAGCGGCCCCGCCCACCGCTTCCGGATCTCCTGGAAGACGGGCTTGTCCGGGTCGGCGAACACGATGTGCAGGTAGGCCAGGTCGAGGTCGGCGAGGGCGTCCACGAGCGCCGGGTAGATCTCCTCGGTGTCGTCCTCCTCGACGCCGTTGACCACGAGACCGGGGGACAGGCGCAGGCCCACCCGCTCCGCGCCGACGGCCTCGACGACCGCGCGCACGACCTCGACGTGGAACCGGATGCGGTGGGCGACCGGGCCGCCGTAGTCGTCGGCGCGCTGGTTGGTGTTGCGCGCCAGGAACTGGTGCAGGAGGTAGCCGTTGGCCCCGTGCACCTCCACGCCGGCGAAGCCCGCGTCGACGGCGTTGCGGGCCGCCGCGGCGAAGTCGGCCACAGTGGACCGGATCTCCGCCGCGGTCATCTCGCGGGGCACGACCGGGGGCTGGTGCCCGTGCGGCGTGAAGATCGTCTCCGGGAGGGGGATCGGTGAGGGCGCGACCGGGTGCAGCCCGCTGGTGTCGGGGTGGCCGATGCGTCCGCCGTGCTGGATCTGCAGGAACATCCGGCCGCCCTCGGCGCGCACCGCGTCGGTGACCCGCCGCCACCCGGCCACGTGCGCCTCGTTGTGGATCGCGGTGATGTTGGGGTAGGTCTGTCCCACGGCGTTCGGCGTCGCCGCCTCGGCGATGATCAGCCCGGCGGTGGCGCGCTGCGCGTAGTAGGTCGCCATGATCGGGGTCGGGGTGCCGTCGGCGGCGGCGCGGTTGCGGGTCATCGGTGCCATGACCAGGTGGTTCGGCAGGCGCAGGGCGCCGAGGTCGGCGGGCTGGAGGAGGCGGGGGAGCTCTCGGCTGTTCGTCATGCCGGTACGGTAGAAGTTGACACCAGTGTCAGGTTCAAGTCGCGAGGTGGGGAATGCGGATCGGCGAACTGGCCCGGCGCACCGGGGTGAGCGAGCGTTCACTGCGCTACTACGAGAAGCAGGGTCTGCTGACCGCCGTCCGCACGCTGGGCGGGCACCGCGACTACCCCGACGCCGCCGTGGACCGGGTCATCCGCATCCAGGAGCTCTTCGCGGCCGGGCTGTGCAGCGCGAAGATCGCCCAGTTGCTGCCCTGCATGCGCGACGCCGACGGCGGCCCGTCCGAGATCGCCTCTCCGCGGCTGGTCGCCGACCTCACGGCCGAACGCGACCGCATCAACCGGATGATCAACGACCTGGTCCGCTCCCGGGACGTCCTGGACGACGTGATCAACACCGCGTCGGGTCGAAACCAGCGCACGGTGACCCGCCTGGAGGACCGGCACTCGCGAGCGCGGTAGCGGCCACCCGCCCCCGCGGCCGTGCTGGCTCGGGGAGAACGCGTCAATCTCACCAGAGCTTGTCGATCTCCCCGGGGTGGACCTCGACGCGGCTGTGGTGGAAGGCGCGCCGGTTCTGCTGGCCGCGGGGCGTGAAGAAGTTGCCCATGACCACCTTGTCGAAGCCGGGTTGGTCGCTGGGATAGGGGTTTTCCGGGGTTCCTCCGACCATCACCGCGCCCGGCAGCAGATGCCAGCCGGCGCTCTCGTAGAACCCCTGGAGCGGGCGGTCGCAGGTGAACAGGCCGACGTCCAGACCACAGGAGGCCATCCTCTCCCGGGACGCCGCGACGAGACGCCGCCCGTGTCCGCGCCGCCGCGCCGACTGGCGAGTCACGACGCTGCCGAGCCCGCCGGCCCGGTACCGCTGTCCGGCGTGGGTGATCTCCTTGGTGAGGATGTCCAGCGCCGCCAGGACGAGGTCGCCGTCCACGAGCAGCAGGGACAGCGGACGCAGCGCGGGATCGTGCGTGGTGTGCCGGCCGACCCGGGCCGCCGGGTCGAGCGGCGGCAGGGCCTCGTGTCCGGGCCATCCCTCGTGCTGGAGCTCGATGACCTGCTGGCGCAGGTCGGGCGGGGTGGCGTCCTCCGGGAACGACAGGATCCGCACCAACCCAGTGTGCGCCAAAGAGGTTGGGCGACAAGGGGTCGTTCGGGCGTCGATGCTCGCGGGCGAGGAAGGCGTCGCACGCCAAGGGAACGCGGCAGAGCCCGCCGGAGACTCCCGGAGGAGGGGGCCGGTGTCCTGACTGGCTCAGGACACCGGCCCGCCCAACCGCGACACGGGGGAGGCTCAGCGTTTGCGGGTTCGGCTGTGCGCCAGGGTGGGCCGCGCGGTGTCCGCGTCGACCGTGTAGGCGTCCAGGACGACCCGGTCGTCCCGGATCTTCATCACCATGAAGCCGAGGCTGCTGAAGTCCTGCCAGAACGACTTGTTCGTCACCTTGCTGGTGCCGTCGCCGTGCTTGGCCGCCGCGCCGCAGACGACCTGCTCGGTGCCCTTCCAGTCCGGCGCGGTGTCCAGGAGCTGCAACGTGTGGTCGTGGCCGGAGAGCACGTAGTCCGCGCGGCCCACCACGATCTCCCGGTACAGCTCGGCGAGGTGCCGGCCGCTGGTGTAGTCGCCGACCGTGATGCCGTCGTACTCGCCCGCGTTGCCGTGCTTTCCGTTGTTGCGGAACGGGTGGTGGGCCAGCACGACCTTCCACGTCGCCTTCGACTCGCGCAGCGCGCGGTCGAGCCAGGCCCGCTGCGCCCGCATGAAGGGGCCGTTCCAGTAGTAGTGCGGATCGGTCTGCATGACCGTGGAGGCGACGGGATTGGTGTCCAGGGCGAAGAACTCCACCACGGGCTGGGCCGCCTGCTGCGGCACCGCGACCGAGTAGTACCGCGCGGGCATCCACCAGCGGGCGGACCGGGAGTGGTAGGCCACCTCGTGGTCACCGCGCGCGGGCCGGCCGCCGCTGCCCGGGATGATGCCGCTGCAGTCGTGGTTGCCCAGCACCATCAGCCACGGCACGTCCAGCCCGGCGTTGGGCTCCTCGAACTTGGTGTCGAACTCGTCGTCCTCCGGGCTCTCCGGCCCGTTCTCGTAGATGTTGTCGCCCAGGCCGACCGCCAGCGACAGGCCCTCGCGGGCGCAGACCTCCTTGGCCGCCCGCGCCACCGCCCACTGCCCGGCCTTGCCGGTGCCCGCGTCGCCGGTGACGAGCACCGTCAGCTCGCGGCCGGACGGCATCGGGAACTTCCGCACCGGCTGCGCCGCCCTGGCCACCGGCGACAGGGCGCCCCACGCCGCCATCGCCACCGCGCCGGCCAGGACCTTCCGCCGCTCCAACATCCGCCTGCCTCCGTCCGCTTCGCTGCGGCGGTTGTCTACCGAGCGAGTCCGAACCGGCGCCCACGCCGCCGTGAACCCGGGGCGAACGCGGGAGGTCGGGGACTGGTCGGCAGACCTCGCCACGTCGTCGGGCACGTCCGTGAACCGCTGTGCGTGATCACGGAGTGTGGCGGGGCCGGAACCGGGGCCACAAGGCCGTGCCCGGTTCCTCGGTGGACAGGTCGAAACCCGTGGACAGTTTCCCGACAGAGACGGCGGTTTCCGCGTTTTCCGCGCACGCCGAAAACAGCCCACGCGCTGTCCGTGGGCCAGCCGGGACCCCGCGAGGGGGAAGTGGATCGTCCTCCTAGGACGCCGCCGGCGTGTAGCTGGAGCCGAGGACGTGCTTCTGCCCCCACATCCCGAGCGGGATCAGGGCCTGGTTGAGCAAGACGCCGGTCTCGGTCAACGAGTACTCGACGCGGGGCGGCACCTCGTCGTACACCTCGCGCCGGACGATACCGTCGTCCTCCAGCTCCCGGAGCTGCGCGGCGAGCACCTTCTCGGTCACCCCCGGGATCGCCCGCCGCAGCTCGCCGAAGCGGAACGGCCGCTGGTCGAGCGCCCAGAGGATCAGCACCTTCCACTTCCCGCCGATCACGTCCATCGCCGCGTCGGTCCCGCAGTGGTATGCCCCCGGCCTCCGCACGATCGGCATGTCACGCCCCCTACCTGCTCACTGTCCCTGGGGTAACCACCCACCTCGAAGTGCGTACTTGATCACCTCGACGCGGGTGTCCAGCCTAACGGGCATGGCGGACCACTCCCACGACACCGCTCCGCGCGTCCCGCTCGGCCCCGGCGCGACGGGCACCGCGCCCGCCCGCGCCCGGCTCGGCGCGGGACGCGCGCGCACGGTGTGAACCCGCTCGGCCGCTGATCCCGCGGCGCCCCCGGTCCGTCCCCTGCCATGCACGGAGAGATCCTCGATGACCATCACGTTCCACGAGCAGCGCATGTCCGTTGACGGCGTGCGGCGACCCGCGCTTCCCTCGCTCACCGGCATGCGCGCGTTCGCCGCGCTGTCGGTGTTCTTCTTCCACCTCGCCATCCAGGCCGACGACCTGCCCTACGGCCTCGACCTGCTGCACATCGCCGCCGACCCCGACCTCCGCTCGGTCTACCTCTTCCTGGTGGGCACGGTCGGGCACACGGCGGTGTCGTTCTTCTTCGTGCTGAGCGGTTTCATCCTGACCTGGTCGGCGCGCCCGGAGGCCGTGGGCCGCTTCTGGCGCCGGCGGCTGGTGAAGATCTACCCGCTGCACCTGGTGACCTACCCGGCCGGCCTGCTGCTGCTGACCGGCGCCGGCAGCTCGGCCGCCGACGTGCCCGGCCTCTTCCTGCTGCAGAGCTGGCTGCCGGACAACCGGTTCACCGTCTCCGGGAACGGGCCGAGCTGGTCGATCTCCGCCGAGCTCTTCTTCTACCTGATGTTCCCCGTCCTGGTGCGCTGGATCAACCGCGTCCCCGCGCACCGGCTGGCCATGACGCTGGTCGGCCTGGTCGGCGCGGTCGCGCTGATCGCCGTGGTGAGCCACCTGACCCTGTCGCCCGAGATGCAGCTGTGGTTGGGGTACGTGTTCCCGCCGGTGCGGGTCCTGGAGTTCGTGATGGGGATCGTCATGGCCAGGATGGTGATCGACGGCCGGTGGCGGGGGCTGCCCCTCACCGGGGCGGTCGCCCTGCTGGCCGTCGCGTCGGTGGTGGCGCTGTTCGTGCCCGCGCCGTACGCGTTCGCGGCGGTGACGATCGTCCCGGTGCTGCTGACCATCGCCGCCGCCGCGCGCAACGACCTGGCCGAGCGGCGCGGTCTGCTGCGCACCCCGGTCATGGGCTGGCTGGGCCGCATCTCGTTCGCGTTCTACCTGGCGCACCTGCCGGTGTTGTCCGGAATGCGCCGTCTGGTCGGTCAGGACCAGTCCTGGGGCGTTCCGGGCGTGCTGCTGTTCGTCGGGGGGACCCTGGCGGTGACGGTGCTGGTGGCGTGGGCGCTGCACGAGTTCGTGGAGAAGCCCGCGATGCGTCGGTGGGGCTGACCCCTTCCGGTCCGCCGCCCTGACGACTTTCCCGGTGGTGGTGCTCGGCTCCGGACGGCACGGCACGGATTCTCCGTGCCGTGCCGTCGTGTTCGGAGCGCTCGCGGCCACCGCTGTGCGGGGCTGGTGTCAGGTTGTCGCCCGGCGGCGGACAACGACGATCAGCGCCACGGGCAGCACGACCGCCAACGCCAGCGTGACGACGTTGCCGACCTGGTCGACCACCGGCATGTGGTCGAGGTGTCCGAGGTGGAAGACCATGTGCGGCACCGAGAACGTCAGGTACGCCGCCAGGACGGCCTGCACCAGCAGCCGGTCGGCGGTGACCGCCGCGAACGCGAGCGCCACCGCGAACCCCAGGTTGAGGGCGCCGAAGTCGCGTACGAGGTGCTCGTTGAAGGGCGGGAACATCGCGACCCAGTGGTGGCCGGGCGCGGGGAAGCCGTCGTAGAAGCCCTGGGGCGCGAGCAGCGCCCAGCCGCCCACGCCTGCCTGCGTGGCGGCCAGGAACCACAGTCCGATGCGGAGGAACGTCATGCACCGGGGACGAGGCCGGCGGCGTGGACGTGACAGCTCACCCGACGACGACTGCTCACGCACCGTCACGACTTGGTGACCGGACCAGGTGAAGCAGGGTAACTCGGACGGCTGGTCATGGCCCGCTGGTCTGGGCTTCCGGGGCGGGGACCGCAGACCCTCGCGGTGGGTGGCGGAGTACGGGGCCCGCCCACGAGCGAGAGGAAACGATCATGCGACGTGCGATGACGGTGCTGGCGGCTCTCGCCGTGGCCGGGGCGACGGCCGTGACCGCGCCCACCGCGGCGGGGGCGGCCCGGGGAACGCTGGTGGTCGACGGCAAGCAGCACGAGGACCCGAACGGCTGCTACGCGAGCACCCGGAACCCGCTGACGGTCACGAACTTCACCGACCGCCTCGCCTACGTCTACGACGACGACAAGTGCGAGGGCTCCATGGTGGGCTTCGTCCAACAGGGCGGAACGGCGTCGTTCCCGTTCGGCAGCAGTGTCCAAGTCGACTGATCCGTCGTGAGGCGGCGGGCGGGGTCCTGGTCCCTCCGACTGGGACCCCGCCTTCTGCATCGCCCTGCCCGGCAGTACCGGCGACAGCGGCGGTGGCGTCAGGGGATGATGCGGCCCGACCGAACTCACCTCGTTCGCGTGGGAGCGCCGTTGACTGTCTCCGCCCGTGATCTCGACTCGGCGATGTCCACTGTGGACAGTGCGTTGCGTCCGGCCGTCGACCACGACTGGGCGGCGGCGCCGGGCACCGGGACGTGGAGTTGTTGGAGCACCGCCGACCACGTCGGCGACTGCCTCCTGTCCTACGCGGCCCAGCTCGTCGCCCGACCTTCCACGCGGTATGTGCGATTCCTTGCCAGCCTTGACAAGGACGCGTCCGCGGCCGAGGCGCTGGAGTTCGCGCTCACCGGTGCGGGCATCCTCGCGTCCACGGTGCGCACCGCCGCACCCGGTGCGCGCGCCTACCACCCGACCGGCATGGCCGATCCCGAAGGCTTCGCCGGAATGGGCTGCGTGGAACTGCTCGTCCACGGCGAGGACATCGCTCGGGGGCTCGGTACCACCCTCGACCCGTCCCGCGATGTGTGCGCCCGTGTGCTCGCCCGCATGTTTCCCGACGTCGCTGCCGAGTTGGCCGACATCGACCCGTGGACCGCGCTGTTGTGGGCGACCGACCGGATCGACGTTCCCGGTCGCGGTCGGAGAGGGGACTGGCGCTGGCGAGGTGCGCCGCTGGGCGAGTAACGACGCCCGGGGCCTGTGACGAGTCGTTTCTCGCGTTTCTCGGTCGAATCGCGCGCTGCCGGTGCGTACCGTGCTCCCGGCCTGCGTTGAACGCCAAGGAGATGGGCCGCATGTGTTGCCGTATGTCCACCGGGTCACCAAGTTCGACCCCGCCGACCGCGACGAGCACGGTCACTACGTCGGCGACCAGGACGTCACCAGTGATCACGGCGTCCTGGAGGCTGCCTACCTCGCCGCGGTGACCGCCTTCGCCGAGGACACCGGAGTCACCACCCTGACCATCCGTGACCCGGAACTGGCCCCTGGCATCAGCTTCGGCGCGGAGGCACCGATGGAGGGCCACGGGTTGATCGGGTTGTTCCCCGCTGACCTCGCCGGCTATCACGACGGCGCGCAGGTGCCCCTCGCGCTCGGCGTCGACCTGGTGCGGGTGATGCTGCGTGAAGCCGGAGCCTGGTGCCGGTTGGAGGTGGAGGGGCGCTTCTTCGTGCACATCGGCTTCGACCAGTACATGTACGTCGGCAGCGCCGAGCCCTGTGACCGGGCCGTCGCCCATGCCCGCGCGCTGGGCCTGTTTCCGGAACGGCTCGTCGCCTCCCCGTACGACCCGTCCTTCGACGAGCCCGTCGACCGGCGTTCCGCGGACGAGAGCTTCTGGGCCGAGGTGGCCGAACTCGTCGACCGTCGTGGCACGGTGATCCTGGAGGAGGGGTACGTCCAGGGCGCGTCCCGCTGGCATCGCCTGCACAGCACCACGATCGACGCGGTGCGCGCCGCCCTTGCCCCACGAGCGAGGGTGCTGGTGTGGCCGGAGCTGGACACCGACAACACGACTGTGCTTCGCAGGTTGGCCCAGGACGACGTGGACCAGCTCGTCTGGGAGGACGAGAACGGCGTGATCACCGACCGGTTCGTGCGCGTCGCGCTCTCCCCGCGACAGGCTGCCCAGGTGGCGCGGACGGCGCGTGCCGTGATGGGCCTGAAGTCGGTCGAGGACGAACGTCACCCGCTGCTCGCGGCCGTACTTCCGGACGAGGACGGCGTTCTGCGTGCTCGTTGGGAACCGTGAGCCCCACTATCTCGCTCCGGCGATCTGGACGGGGAGGGGCGGCGGACGCTGACCGCCTGGTCCGGGACCTCTGGGCCACAAGTAGGGACCTTTGGCCACGGCGTCCCGGTGCGCGTGCTGCCAGGCTGGGTACCAGCGACGACGGACCGAGCGCCATCCGCAGGGAAGCCGGCGAGGGGCGGGTCCGTCGCGGGGTAGCCATACCCCTCGCTGCCGCGTCAGGGCAGGGCTGACGGGGCGCGGGGGCACGAGGCGGGGTGGTCAGACGCGATGTCGGCCACCTCGCCTGTTCCCCGTGGCGACGGGACCACGTCCCTTTTGCTTGGTTCTGCTACTTTTTGCTCATGCGAGCAAAAGCGTCGGGTGGTCAGCGGGAACGGACCTTCACCGAGTCGGGCCGCCGGGCCCAGATCGTGGACGCGGCCATCGAGGTGATCGCCGAGCTCGGCTACGCCAGGGCCTCGTTCGCCAGGATCGCCAAACGGGCGGGGCTGAGCAGCACGGGCATGATCTCCTACCACTTCGCCGGCAAGGACGACCTCGTGCGGGCCTGCGCCGAGGAGATCGTGCGGGTGCTGACGGAGTTCATGCGGCCCAGGATCGACGCGGCCGCCGGGTACGCCGCGAAACTCCGCGCCTACATCGAGTCCAATGTGGACATCGTCGGCTCCCGCCCCGCGCATCTCCGAGCGCTGCTGGAGATCCTGAACAACGCCAGGGACGCCGACGGGCAGGTGATCGTCGACAGCGCGGTGGTGACCAGCCGGGCGGAGCTGTTCGCGACGCACCTGCGGGACGGGCAGCGGGCGGGGGAGTTCGGCGCGTTCGACGTGTGGGTGATGGCGCACGCCCTCACCGGAGCCATCGACGCGGTGGTGGGCGCCCACGCGACGGGCGAGGAGGGCGAGGGCCCGGCCCGGGACCTGGAACGGTGCGGCCGGGAACTGGCCGACGCGTTCGAACGCGCGACCGCGCCGTGGCGGCGGTGAGCCGAGGTGACGACCATGTCCGGGCCACGGCGCGAGATCGGCGCCGAGCGACGCGCCGGTACGCGTGCGCTCCTGCGCCGCAACGCCGCCGCCGTCGCCTTCGACGTCGTCGTGCCGATGGCGGCGTACTACGGGTTGCGGCTCGCGGGAGTGGGGCAGTGGTGGGCGTTGATGGCCGGCGTCCTCATCGCTCTGCCGCACCCGGCGTACCGGCTGGCGCGTGATCGGCGGCTCGACCTGATGGCGGTGTTCACGGTCAGCGTCATGGTGTTCAGCGTGGTCATCGGCCTGCTCACCGACGACCCCCGCGCACTGGTCGTGCGTGAGAGCTGGGTCGGGGCGTTGCTGGGTCTGCTCGGCGCGTGGATGCTGGTCACTGTCCTCAGAGGACGGCCCGCGCTGCTGGTGCTGGGCCGCACGGTCGCGGTGACCAGGACCGGTGAGTCCGGAGCCCGCGAGTGGGAGGCCCGCTGGGAGCACGACCACCGTTTCCGCAGCGGGATGCGGGTGCTGACCGCCGTGTGGGGCGCGGTCCTGCTGGTCGACACCGTCGTGAACATCGCGCTGGTGTACCTGCTGCCGATCGACCTGGTCGCACTGGTCCCCAAGGTGCAGTGGTGGGTGGTGCTGGCCGGCCTGCTCGCTTTCCACCTCCGCTACACCAAAAAAGCCCAACTCCGCGCCTGACCCGGGACGGTTTCGCTTCCCAGCGCCAATTCATCGGCTTGCCTCCTCGGGCATCAGGTGGGCCAGCAGGAGTTTGACCAGGAGGAGCGGGGCGAACCACGCCAGTGCGGCGGGGGCCGTGGTCAGGCTCGTGACCGCGACCAGAGCCAACGCCGTCAGGGCGAAGGCGACCGGTCGGCGGAGCGGGGGTGGCGTGAACACCACGAGCACGGCCGCGACGAGTGCTGCCCCGTAGCTCGTCGCCGCCATCAGCCACGAGAACCCGGGCACCACCAGAGCGAGCAGGAACGGCTGGACGTGGACGGCCACGAACGCCAGATGGTGCCAGCGGGTCCGGCCCGGCCGGTGGTGCCAACGCTTGGCGGAGGCGGTGGCGTTGACCACCGCGCCGCCGAACAGGTCGAAACCGACCAGCGCGACGACCAGCACGGCGAGCGCGGGCAGGTCGGCGCGGACGGTGAGGACGAGGGCGAGGGCCGCGCCGACGACGGCGGCCCCGAAACTGGTCGCGATCTCGCCCCGGCTCGCGCCGGGGGCGACCAGGCGGTCGACGAGGGTCATGCGCGGACTCCGTCCAGGCACAGCTCGATGACGGGGTCGGCGAGTTCGGCGAGCGGCACGCTCGGATCGACCAGCCACTGCACCAGGCAGCCCTCGATTGCGCCCACGATCACGGTCGCGTGCCGCTCTCCGATGCCGGGCCGCAACTCGCCGGCGGCGTGCGCCTCCCGCAGCAACCCCGCGACCGCCTCGCGGTACTCCCGGTAGACGGCGGCCATGTCCAGCGGTGGGCCCGACGACCACAGGTCCAGCAGGACCCTGGCGTGGTCGGGGTGGGAGGCCAGGAACTGGATCGTGGTGGAGACCAGGTCGGCCAGCCGCTCCAGCGGGGAGCCCTGCGACCGCGCCGCGAGCACGCCGGCCGAGTGGGCGGCGTAGCTGTCGAACACGGCGGCGAGCAGCGCGTCCCGGCTGTCGAAGTACAGGTAGACGCTGCCCTTGGCGATTCCCGCCTCGGCGGCGACGTCGTCGATGCGCGCGGCGGTGAATCCCTTGCGGGCGAACACCCGGACGGCGGCCTGGAGGATCTCCTCCCGGCGAGCTTCCCGGTCGACTCTTCTCGGCATGGGTTGATGATGACTGACCGGTCAGTCATCAGGTAGTCGACCAGCGCCAGCATGTCCTGGCGCGTTCCGAAGCGGGCGAGCGCGAAGCAGAAGCCCTGCCTGAGGTTGGATGGCGCGGACGTGGTCGGCCGTGTCCATTGTGGACTGGGTTTGGTGGCTGGTGGGGTGGGCCGCAGGTGGCGACGCACTTTGACGGATCTCCGGACAGGAAACGCTCACAGCCTCGCGGGCACGGCGTGGCGGACCGCGCAATGCCTTTCGGAGTCAGGAGGTCAGGGGAGCCCAGCCGGTGATGGTGAAGTGAGCGCCCTCTCGGGCGATCTCGACTGCGCTGGCGCCGGCGAAGTGCGCGGGCACCACGAGTTCGCCGGTGTCGGCGGCGCGTTCGAGGACCCGGCGGCGCGTGGTGGCCGCCTCCCTCGGGTTCTCGCAGAAGCAACTGCTGTGGTCGGGCTGGAAGATCTGCACGGGGCTGTGCAGCACGTCGCCGACGAACACCGCGCGGTCCGTGCCGGAGGACAGGTGGAGGATCGCGGAGCCGGGCGTGTGTCCCGGGGTGTGCTCCAGGCTGAGGTTGCCGTCGATGCGGTGGTCGTCCTCCCACAGCACGGCCTGGCCGAGGATCGGCGCGATGCTGTCCGCGTGGACCAGGAGGTCACCCTCCTGTCGCAGTCGCTCCTGGTCGTCGCGGGGCGCGCGGCGTCGGTGGGCGTTGCGCGGGTCGTAGAAATCGTGGTCGGCGCGGTGGATCAGGTAGGTGGCGTTGGGGAAAGTCGGCACCCACTCGCCGTCGCGCAGCATCGTGTTCCACCCGACGTGGTCGGTGTGGAGGTGGGTGTTGACGACGGTGTCCACGTCCTGCGGGCGAACCCCGGCCTCGGCGAGCTGGTCGAGGTATCCGGTCGTGAGGTGGTCGAAGAGCGGGTTCTGCGGTCGGTCCCGGTCGTTGCCGAGGCCGGTGTCGACGAGGATCACCCGACCCTCGCTGCGCAGCACCCACGTCTGGATCGCGCCGCGACAGGTGTCGGTGCCCGGGAGCCAGTGGTCCGGCGCGAGCGCGGGCTCGTTGTCCCGCCAGAGCTCGGGCGGGCTGTCCGGGACGAGGTGCCGGGCCGGGCCGAACTCGCCCTGCCACTCGATGACCCTGCTGATCTCGACCTCGCCGAGCTGGAAGTTGTTCACACCACGACCGTATGGCCCCGACCTGCGCGTTTCCATGCGTGATCCACGCATCCTGATACGAGATCGGCTCATCCTCGATCGCTAGGATCTCGCCGTGGACGTGTTGAGCGACGCGATCGAGATGATGCGCACCGGGCGGGCCGTCTCGAACCGGATGCGCCTGGGGTCCCGGTGGCGCTACCGGCTCATGCCCTACGACGGCGTCGGGTTCCACGTCCTGCTGCGCGGTTCCGGCTGGCTGATCGTCGACGGCGCGGAACCCGCGCCGATCAACGCCGGCGACATCGTCCTGGTGCCGCACGGGAGTTCCCACGTGCTGTCGGACTCGCCGAGCGCCGCGGGAGCGCTTCCCTTCGACGCGGCGGTGGAGGAACCGGACGGCCCCGTCGAGTTCCTGTGCGGCAAGTACCGGCTCGACCGGTCACGAGCGCACCCGTTGTTGGCCGGCCTGCCCGAGGTGATCCACCTGCCCGCCCACGTCGGGCGCCACCCCGAGCTGCGCGCGGCCATCGAGCTGCTCGGCGGCGAGGTGCACGCCGACCGGCCCGGTCGGCACTCCGTCCTCACCGGACTGCTCGACCTGCTGCTGGTGTACCTGGTGCGGGCCTGGCTGGACCAGAGCGCGGAGTCCGGCTGGCCCCGCGCGCTGCGCGACCCCGAGGTCGCCGCCGCGCTCGAAGCCCTGCACACCGACCCCGCGGCGCCCTGGCGCGCCGACACCCTGGCCGCCCGCGTCGGGGTGTCCCGCGCGACCCTGGTGCGGCGGTTCACGACGCTGATCGGGCAGCCGCCCATGGCGTACCTGACCTGGTGGCGGATGACCACCGCGGCCCGGCTGCTGCGCGACAGCGACCTGCCGTTGCCCAACATCGCGCGCCAGGTCGGCTACGGGTCACCGTTCTCGTTCTCCCACGCCTTCAAACGACAGTTCGGCGTCGCCCCGGGACAGTACCGATCGAGCCGGCCCGCCCAGGACTCCGACCCAGACGCATCCCGTGCCGGATGAGGCGCCGGCGCAACCGGGCGCACCACGCACACACCACACGATCAACCCTGACCGGCAGGTGTTCGGACGAGCCAGCTTCTCCTTGCCACGCAAGCGCATCCTGTGCAGCGGGTGATCTCTACTCGTCCGACCACGATTCCGGCAGCAACAACCGGTTCCCGACCCGCGGGTAGACCTGTTCGGTGTTGCCGCCATAGCCGACCAGTCCCGTGCGCGGAGGGCCCAAGCTGGAAGGACACTGGGATTGATCTACATGGCCCCCGACGGATCACCGCTTAATCCCAACCACGTGTCGAACCACTTCCAGGACCTGGTTGGGAAGATGGGGTTGCCGCCCATCCGCCTGCACGATCCGCGTCATGGCGCGGCCACGATGGCGCTGGCCGCCGGAGTGGACATGAAGGTGGTCCAGGAGGCCAGCACGAGTTACGTGACAATGTCCAGGTGTGTTCTGGTGGTCACATCGTGAAACCCCGGCAGAGCCATCGGGCGGCCCCGATTGAGACCATCGAGGAATGTTGTGTCGCGATGTCTACCAGGGTGGCTGCGATCGGCCTCTTGTGGAGCCGACCTGGTGCCACGACGACGAGTGGCAACCTGATGTGGATGGCCGTCCGACCGGACCGTATCTCCGGAGAGGACTCCCGGAGGCGCTGATCAGGACCCTGGCGCGCAGCCAGGAACACGAAGTTCGACAGGCCGTAGGACTGTGTCAGGACGCCCCCGAGGACGTCATCGATGAACTCGTCGGTGATCCCGACGAGGATGTGCGGAATGCGGCTCTCGGGCAGACACGCTCGGCCCGCTTGCTACACGAGGCCATCGCCGCATGGCCTCACGGGCCCTGGCGCACTCGTATGGCGGTGGCAAGCAACCCTCGGTGCCCGACGGACATCCTGGAACTGCTGAGCAGAGACCCGGAAACAATGGTCCGGATGAGTGTCGTGACCAATCGGGCCACCCCTGAGCATGTGGTGGACGCGAGAGCGAACGACCCGGGCTACGCTGTCCGTTCGCTGGCGCTGTCGCACACGCGAAACCCCGCGCTGATACGTACCGCAGCGGCCAGCGCCGACGAGCAGGACCGACAGCGGGTCGCGGAGAACCCCAACTGCCCGGCGAACCTGCTCGAGAACCTGGCTGCTGATCCCGCGAAATACGTCCGGTTCAGCGTTGCGAGCAACCCAGCGTGCCCCCGCCATGTTCGTCGGAAACTCGAGTCCGACCTCGATCCTTTCGTTGCGAACATGGCCCGAACCCGCCGCTGACGAGTAGACGCAGACCTCATTGGCTCCTGCCGCGGCGCCCTGGTGACGGACGCTGCTGCCTTGTTGGGCAGAACGTCATCGTCAGCAGGCCCTCGGATCACAGACGTGGACCAGTCGAACGTGATGGTCGCTGGACCAGCACCACCGGAGGGGGCCGTCCGCGTTCTGCCTGCGAGCGGGCTTCTGGCTGGTCGCGGCTGTGCCTGCCCGGGAATCCCAGGAGAGATCGTTGGAAGGCCGCGCCTTTCACACGGAACGTCAGGTGTCAGCTGAAGCGGCAGTGCTGGGGTAGGTGGCTGGTGTCGTCGAGGGTAGCCAGTTCCCAGCGCTGCCAGGTGATCCGCGTGTGCTGCGGGCTGGCAGCCCCGGTGCGGGCCTGACCGCATCGCGGGGACTGCCAGCGTCACAGAGGAACGACGGCTCCTGTCACTGGATCGCTGGGTGGCTCAGGGTGTTGTGCTGGTGGAAGGCCCAGGCGTCGCCGATGATCCGCGTGAGGTCGGGGTGTTGGGGTTGCCAGCCGAGTTCGCGGGCGGCCTTGTCAGCGGAGGCGACCACGACGACGGCGTCGCCGGGACGGGGCGGGTCGACCTGGATGGTGAGGGTTGTCCCGGTGACCTGTTCGACGGTGGCCAGGACTTCCTTGGTGCTGTAGCCGTTGCCGTTGCCCAGGTTGTAGATCTCGTGCCGGCCGGGCTGGACCGCCTGCAGGGCGAGCAGGTGGGCGGTGGCCAGGTCCTCGACGTGGATGTAGTCGCGGACGCAGGTGCCGTCGGGGGTGGGGTAGTCCTCGCCGAAGATCCGCGTCGTGCCGCCGGTGGCGGCGGCGTGCAGGGCCAGGGGGATGAGGTGGGTCTCGGGGTCGTGGCGTTCGCCGAGCCGTCCGGCGGCGCCGGCGGCGTTGAAGTAGCGCAGGCTGGCCGCGGCGATCCCGAAGGCGCGGGCGTGGTCGGTGATGGCCAGGTCGGTGACGTACTTGGTGGTGGCGTAGGGGCCGGGCGGGGCGATCGGGTCGGTCTCGGTGAGGGTGTCCATGCCCTTGGGCGCGTACATCGAGCCGGTGGAGGAGAAGATCAGTCGGGGCACGCTGGCGTCGCGCATCGCGGCGAGCAGTCGCAGGGAGCCGGTGACGTTGACGTCCCAGTAGCGGTCGGGGTGGTGGACCGACTCGCCGGCGGAGATCAGGCCGGCGAGGTGCAGCACGCCGTCGAAGCCGGCGTGGCGGGTGAGGACCTGGTCGACGTCGTGGATGTCGTGTTGGTGGAGGCGGACGCCGTCGGGGAGGACGTCGAGGTGGCCGGTGGACAGGTCGTCGAGGATCTCGACCTCGTGGCCGGCGTCGAGCAGCCGGTGGGTGACGACGCTGCCGATGTAGCCGAGGCCGCCGGTGACCAGAAGTTTCACGGGACGTGGGGCCTTTCCGATGACGGAGAGCGTGGTGGCCGGAACAGGGTGTTGATGCTAGGGATCGGCTCGGGTGATCCACGGCCGGGTGCACGGCCATGCGGGTGAGGAAGTCGTGCGTGGGCAGGCGAAGCGGCCCGAGCAGCTCGGCCAGCGTGGTGACGTCCAGCCGACAGTCCCCGGGCCGATCGACCAGGGGCGTGTGATCGGGGACGAGATGACCGACGGGCAGTCCGTGGACGCGGGCGACGAGCTGGCCGATCTCGTACTTGGTGAAGCCCTCCCTGTTGCTGTAGTGCCAGATTCCGGCGGGGACAGCGTGCTGGCGAGCGTGACGCACCAGCAGGTCGACGACGACGGCGACGTCGTCCACGTGGGTGGGGCAGCGGCGGGTGGTGTGGTCCCGCGTGACCGCCTGGCCTGCGGCGACGGCGTGTGCGATCGCGGTGACATGGCATTCGTCCCAGGTGCGGGTGGGGCCGTAGAGAACGGGAACCCGCAGGATCACCGCCCGGGGAGCCAGAGCGAGCACGTGGTGTTCGGCCGCGAGCTTGCCTCGGCCGTAGTCGTTGACCGGGTGCGGGGCGTCCGTGGGTGCGTAGGGCGGAGCGGCGCCGTCGAAGACGTCGTCGGAAGAGATGTGGATCAGGACAGCGCCTACGTCGAGGGCGACCCGGACGAAGGCCGCATGCCGACCGGCGCGAAGCTGGACCGAACGGCGGATACGAACGAACTACGGCCGCCGACTGCTGCGGCGGTCGCGGCAGGCCGGGCACCTGCCGCCCGCCATCGGCGGCCCGCGCAGCCGTGGCAAACGACCGGCACGGCGGGAGCAGGCTTACGCGTGCACTCGACCGGGTGATCATCAGTCCGATCGGCTCGGTTCTGTCACCCCTGGCCGCGACGCTGCTTGTCGCCAAGGCCGGGCTGGTGATGAAGGAGGGGGCTGTGTCGGCTCTCGCGGAGGTCGCCCAGGCTGTTCGAAGCGTTGCGGACCAGCTTCCGTCCCAGGAGATCGTGGTCGCCGAGAGTTGCTTGCGGGAGTGCCAAACCGCGGTCGTGGCCGCCACTGAGGGAAGCTGGTCTGACGAGCCCGTCCAGATCGTGGCGATGCTCGCGTCGACGAATGACCGCCTCGACGAGCTCAGGCTGCTCCTTGCGGAACTGACCAAGCGGCTTCACGACTTCGCCGACCGCCTGGCGTCCGATGGCTCCCCGACGGGACGACCAGCCCCAGATTCCGCTGCGGCACCGGCACAACGGCCTTTCCCGGTGGATCGTGGGTGGGGTCAGCGGGCGCGGGCGCGATTACCCGTCCGACCCGGTGGCAAGGGACCCACCACCGGGGTCTACGTCGACGAGGACGGCATCGAGCACACTGTGCGAAGCGGGGCGCAGGAGGATGGCCTGGACGAAGAGTTGAAACGCTTCATGGTGGAAGCCAGCCTCGTCCCTACGAAGTACACGAACCTGGAGACCTCGAAGCATGTGGAGGTGATGGTCGCCTACCGGATGCGGCTTAGTGGCACCGATAGGGCTGAGCTGGCCATCAACAATAGGATCGATCGGATGAAGTACGGATGTCGCCGGCTACTCCCAGGTGTACTGGCACCAGGCCAGATGCTGGTCATCCACGATGACGACGGAACCCATATCTTCAAGGGAAAGGACACGTCACAAGGGTGAGCTACACACTGGAGTTCTGCCTACAGGCCAGGGCTGATGACGCAACGTTCACTGCCCGCACCGTGGAGGAGGTGGACGCGGCGTTGGACCGTGTCATCGCCGCTGCGGTCGGCAACGGCTACTACCACAACCCCACTGCGCTCGTCCTCGAGCGCCCAACGTTCGGCCCCCTCCAGTTCCCCGACCACGGGCTCAAGTTCGACGTTGACCCGGACCAACGGGTCGCGGCGCTCGTCTGGGTCGGCCCCGGCTTCGATCAGCCATGGATGACGCTGTCCAACACCCCCCTGCCGAAGGTCGACCTGTATCGCGATCTCGGCATTGGCCTGCGTTTCCCCGCCAACGCGACGATCACCCTCGACCAGCTTCGGGCCGCCGCCCACGAGTTCCATGAGTCAGGTGGACACCGGCCAACCTGCGTGGAGTGGCAGGAAGCCGAAGGATTCTGAGAGGAAGCTCAGTACGGCAGCGGCCGGTGGGTTCGTGTCCCACCGGCCGTCGTGTTCTTCGTGCTCACCGCGGGTCGAGCTTGCTGAGCTTCGCTGCCGCGACGAACGCGGTCAGCGTCTCGGTCGGCACGACCAGTACCGGCCCCGTGGGGTTCTTACTGTCCCGCAGGGCACTTGCCTCGCCGTCGCACGCCAGCTCAACGCAAGCCCCGTGGCTAGCGCCGCTGCTGCGGGAGGACTTGCGCCACGACCAGCGAGGGCGAGGCGTGTTGTGTGGGGTAGTCATCCGGCAAATCCCTTCTCACTCGACTCTGCGCGATCCGCCTGACGAGATCGACAGGTCCATCGGGGTCACGCGCCAACTCGGCCAGACGCGTGAACATGAGCTCACACCGATCAACGTCGGCAGAGAAGATGTGGTGCCCCTGGTGCGACTCGAACGCACACGGGGCGGGTTTTGGGTTCGACCAGTCGGAGGCGGGGTAAACATCTGTCCACCGAGGACTATCCACTGTGGATGATTGAGTTCGGCTGTCCGGACTTCGCGGCGTGGTGTGGGCCGGCCTGGGGTCAGGGGAGGGTCAGGTGTCCTCGCTCCATGTGTACAAGGGAAGGGAACCGCAGGCGTGAGCTACACGCTGGAGTTCGGCCTCCAGGCCAAGACTGACCGGGGATCGTTCACTGCCCGCACCGTGGAGGAGGTGGACGCGGCGTTGGACCGTGTCATCGCCGCCGCGGTCGACTACGGCTATCGGCACAACCCCACCGCGTTCGTGGTTGAGCGTCCCGTGTTCGGTCCTGCCGAGATTCCCGATCATGGGCTCAAGTTCGACGTTGACCCGGACCAACGGGTCGCGGCGCTCGTCTGGGTCGGCCCCGGCTTCGATCAGCCATGGATGACGCTGTCCAACACCCCCCTGCCGAAGGTCGACCTGTATCGCGATCTCGGCATTGGCCTGCGTTTCCCCGCCAACGCGGCGATCACCCTCGACCAGCTTCGGGCGGCTGTGCACGAGTTCCACGAGTCTGGCGGGCATCGGCCGACTTGCGTGCAGTGGCAGGAAGCGGACGGATTCTGACTGGGGCAGGAAGGAGTCTGGGTCGAATAAGTCAACGGCCGGTGGGTTCGTGTCCTACCGGCTGTTGTGTTTCGTCGTGTTCACCGCAGGTCGAGCTTGCTGAGCTTCGCTGCCGCCACGAACGCGGCCAGCGTCTCGGCCAGAACGACCAGAACCGGCCCCGTGGCGTTCTCACGCGTATTGATCGTGGATGAAAGGGGACGGCTCGCTCGCGCCCTCAGACAGTATCTTCCGCTGCCTCGATCGGTTCGCCGAGGTCTTCCCCGAGTTCGCGTCAGCGGCGACCCGCGCGTTCGAGCGCCTTCGCAAGCACGAGCATCTCGGCGCCACCGTGCACACGAACGGTGATCTGATGATTCGCATGTGCTCTGGTCAGCCCGACAAGGCCACAGCGAAGAGAGATCTGTGGGGGCATGTACCGCTAGCTCTGCGGAGGCTGGAACGCCGAGCATGTCCTCAGCCAGGCCAGGTGCTCATCATCCACGACGACGTGGGAACCCACATCTGCAGGAGAAGGCACAGAGGGTGACCTACACGGTGAAGTTCGGACTCCAATCCCAGTCCGACCGCGGTCCCATCATCGCGCGCACCGCGGAGGAGGTCGACGCCGCCTTGGACCGGATCATCGCCGCCGCTCCCACCTACAACCACAACCCCTCGGCCTTTGTGCTTGAGCGCCCGAGGTTCGGTCGCCTGCAGGTCCCCGACCACGGGCTCAAGATCGACATCGACCCCACCCACCACGTCGCGGCGCTCGCCTGGGTCGGCCCGGGCTTCGACTGTCCCTGGGTGTCGAAGTCCGATCGCCCCGTGCCGGAGGCGAGTTTGCACAAGGACATCGGTGCCGCCAACCCGTTCCCAGACGACGCGGCGATCACCCTCGACCAGCTTCGGGCAGCTGTGCACGAGTTCCACGAGTCCGGCGGGCACCGCCCGACCTGTGTGCGGTGGCAGGAAGCCGAAGGATTCTGAGCTGAACGAGTCGACGGCCGGTGGGCTCGTGTCTCACCGGCCGTTGTGTTCCTGGTGTGACTCGAACACGCACGGGGCGGATTTTGGGTTCGACCAGTCGGAGGCGGGGTGAACATCTGTCCACTGAGGACTATCCACTGTGGATGGTGGAGCCCGGCTATTCGGACTTCGCGGCGGTGCGGGCTGGCTCGGGGTCAGGGGAGGGTCAGGTGTCCTCGCTCCATGACGGCCGCGAGGTCGTCCGCCATGCGGTGGGCGGCGGCCGTCAGCGCCGGCAGCACCTCGTCGCGCATCTCGGCGCTGGTCCTGCTGCCGATCGGGGAGGCGACGTTGACGGCGGCGATCACCCGGTTGTCGCGGTCGCACAGGGGGACCGCGATGGAGCGCAGCCCTTCCTCCAGCTCCTGTTCCACCAACGCGTGTCCGTCCCGCCGCGCGTCGGCCACCGCGTCGGCCAGCGCGGCTCGCGAGGTGCGGGTGTGTGGGGTGAGGGCGCGCGGCTCGACGCGGTCCAGGCGGTCCGCCAGCTCGGCCGGTGGTAGTCCGGACAGGAGCACGCGCCCCATCGCTGTGGCGTAGGCCGGGAGCCGGGTGCCGACCCGGAGGTCGACGCTCATGATCCGCACCGTGGACACGCGGGCCACGTAGCGGATGTCGTCGCCGTCGAGGACCGCCACCGAGGCGGAGTCGTGCACCTGCTCCACGAGTTCGGCCAGGTGCGGTTGGACGACGTCCTCGAAGGCGAGCCGGGACAGCTTGGCGTAGCCCAGCTCCAGTACCCGGGGCAGGAGTGTGAAGCGCCGCCCGTCGCCGGTCGGCGCCACGTAACCCCGCTGCTGGAGGGAGAGCAGGGCGCGGCGGGCGCTGGCCCGGGGCAGGCCGGTGGCCTCCGACACCGCCGACAACGTCAGGCCGCCCGGTGGGCGCAGCGCGGTGAGCACCGCGAGCCCACGGGCCAGGGACTGCAGGAACTCCGGTCCGAGCTGGTCCTTCCAGTCCCGCAGCCAGGTGGCGGTGCGGGGTTCCGCCGCAGAGGGGTCCGTCGCCGGCGAACGGCCCAGGTCCGCGGTCATGGCGGGGAGGTCGGCCCGCAGGCGGGGCAGCGCGTGTTCGGCCAGGCTGGCCGCCGTGTGCCGGCTCGTGTCGCTGACGACGTTCACCGTGCACACCGTTCGTCCGTCGGCGTCCCGCAACGGGACGGACACGGCGATGAGGCCCGGTTCGAGGAACTGGTCGTCCACGGCGAAACCGGTTTTCCGTGCCTCGGCGACGCGCTGCTCGAAGTCGGCCACCGCGGCCGGGGAGAGGTCCCGGAGACGGGCGCTCTCGCGCCAGGCCTGCCAGTCGTCGTCGTTCCACGAGGTGGCGAAGAGCGGTCCGGGGGAGCAGCGGTCGGCGGGCAGCGGGAGTCCGATGCGGAAGGAGACCCGCACCGCGCGCGGCCGGGTTCGCTGGGTGAGCAGCCGGACGTCCTGCTGGTCGGGCACCGCGACCGACACCGCCTCGTCGAGGTCCTCGGACAGGCGAGCGAGGTGCGGCTCCAGCGCGGCCGGCAGGGAGCTGGCGGTCAGGTAGGCGTTGCCGACCTCCAGCAGCTGGGGGGCGAGCAGCACCTCGCGTCCGTCCACGCGGACGTAGCCGAGGCGGGCGAGGGTGGAGACGATCCGGTCCACCGTGGCCCGTGCGAGGCCGGTGGTGCGCGCCAGGTCGCCGGGGCGCAGCCGCGGCTCCGGGCTGGTCGCCAACGTGCGCAGGACGGTCAGCCCGCGGTCGAGCGGGCCCACGAGCTCCTCGCCCGTGGTGTCCGGTGCGGTGGCGGGGCGCGGCATGCGTCCTCCAGACGGTGTCGAGTGCCGAGCGACGCTACCGTTCCCGGCGGGAACGACACTGTGGACAGTGATCGTCCGGGTGACCACCCTCGGCGACCCCAATTGTGAACGATAGTTCACTGGGCGAACACCGATCTCTCCGGAGCTTCGTTTCCGTGTCGTCGCCTCGCGCGGCATGACCAGGACCGCACGGTGGGGAAAGCGATCAGCCGCCTCAGGTGGCACCCACCGACGTCTGCGAACACGACGCGGTGTACCAGCTGTTCTCGGGCGATGGGCCCGGCCGCTACCGGCTCACCGCGCTCAAGGCGGTGGAGGGGCTTCCGTCGGGGTGCTGGTTGATCCACGACAGCCCACCCAGGTCGAGCTGCTGCTGGGCACGAGTGACCGCAACGTAGGCCAGGCGGGCTTCACTGGGCTCGATCGGGCCGGGCTGTGGATCCCCATCCACGGTGGTGTTCTCCTCGTCGGTGGGTTCGGGGAAGTCGCCGGAGATGCGGACGGTCGGCCATTCGCGGCCCTTGGCGGCGTGTGCGGTGGAGACGGTCACCTCGGCGTCGGATTCGGCGCGGAGGCGGGTGAGGGTCTGCAGGACGACATCGACGCCGTGTTGGTCGATGACGTCGACGAACGGCAGCAGGTCACGGCCGTCGGGGTCCCACTCGACGTACTCCTGCACCTCGCCCCAGGTCGAGAACAGCAACAGCTCGCGATGAGTGGTGCGCCGTCCCTGCTTCAGGTCGCGCGCCGCTTCGGCCAGCTCCTTCAGGGTCGAGGCCCGTCCGGCCAGTGCGATCCGGCGTCCCTGTGCCAGGAGGGTGAGAATCTCGGCGATCGCGCCGCCGTTGGTGCGGCACAGAATCGCGTCCGGGTTGGTGGCGGTGGTCAGACGGCTGTTGATGGTCGGTGCGCCGGTGAGTCGGATCGGGGCGTCTGCGATCGCCAACCATCGGTTGGCCTCGGCGGCGACCTCGGGTCCGAACCTGAACGAGTGCGACAGCGCCAGCTGACGGCCCCGGAAGCCGGTCATCACGTCCCTGGCGCCGCGCCAGCCGTAGATCGCCTGAGCGGAGTCGCCCACCATGACCAGCTGCGCGTGCGCGCCCTGGGCGAGGAAGACCTGCTCGACCACGGGGTTGGTGTCCTGCGCCTCGTCCAGCAGCAGGAAGTCCCCGTGGATCCGCGGCCGGGTCAGCGCCCACATCTTCAGGAAGTGATCGCGCTACGCGCGTGACCTGCGCTGTGGCCCCAACTACGGGCTTGAACAGGGCAAACGCGTCTCGCTGACTCTCGGCACTTCTCGCC
>NZ_FQVN01000030.1 GCF_900129375.1 Streptoalloteichus hindustanus
GGACCGAGGCGAGTTTGAGGATGGGCAGGGCGTTGATGACGGTCATGACGCAGGAGATGAAGTCGCCCTGGGTGAAGCAGCGCTTGGCGTCGTTGAAGCCGATCAGCTCCAGGATGATGTCGCCACCCTGCTCCTTGATGAAGGAGAGCAGGTCCTTGTTGGCCTGGGCAAGGGCCTTGTTGTACTCGTCGATGCCGGCCTGACCCTTCTCGGCGCGGAGCGCCTCCGCCTCCTCGGCGGTCAGCTCGGTGATCGCGCTGTCGTCGGTGATGGCCTCCTCGACCGCCTTGCGCTGCCGTTCCTCCTCCTCCCGGCGGAGCTGCTCCTGGAGTTCGGCCAACTGCGCCTGGATTTCCTTCGCGTCGGCTTCGGCGTTCTTGAGCCGGGTTTCGGTGTCCTTGGCGTAGTTCTCGGCACTGGTGGCCGACTGGTCCGCGTCCTTGGCGTGCTCCTGCGCGCGGTTGGCGACGGCCCGTGCCGCGTCAGCGTCCCGCTGGGCCTGGTCGGCGGCCTGCTTCGCGGCGGCCGCGTCCTGTGCGGCGCGGTCGGCGGCGGCGCTGGCCTCGTTGGCCGCGCGCGTGGCGTCGTCTGCGGCCTTGCGGGCCGCGCGGGCGTCGGCCTCGGCCTGGTCGGCGAACCGTCCCGCCAGTGCCGCATCTGCGGCGGCCTGGTCGGCGGCGGCCCTGGCGGCCTTCGCGTCCGCCTGGGCCTGGGCGTCGACGGCCTGCGCCTCCGCCGCGGCCTGACGCGCCGCAGCGGCGTCGACCGCTGACTGGGCCGCCGACTTCTGGGCTGCCGCCGCTGACTTGGCCGCGTCAGCCGCGGAACTCGCCGCCGCCGAGGCAGCCCGGAAAGCCACCGCTGCTTCTCCCGCCGCGTTCTTGGCTGACTCGGCGGCCTTCTGCGCCTGGGCGGCGGCGTCGGCCGCCGCCTTCTGGGCGGCCTGGACCTGCGAGTCGCCGACGTCCTTGGCGCGGTTGGCCACCGCCACGACGAAGTCGGCGTCGATGTCGGACTGGGCGAACGGGCTGGCCAGGTTGATCGCCTGATCAGCCGGGGCGGCGATGCCGGAGGCGGACCGCACCGCGGCCTCGGCCGCCCGGGTGGCGATCCCGGCCTGAGTGGCCGCCGTCGAGGCTTCCACCGCCGCAGCATTGGCCTCATCCTGCGTGCGATAGGCAGCATCCAACGTCTTCGCCGACTCCACCGCCGCCTGCTGCGCCAAATTCACCGCATTACGTGCCTTCTCAGCAGCACGGGCCTCCGCGGCGGTGGCCTCCTCCGCCGACGCCCTAGCCCTGAGAGCTTGGGCATGCACAGCCCCGGCCTCGCGCTCGGCGCGGGTGGCGGCCTCGTTCGCGCGTGCTGCCGCGGCCTGGGCCTCGTTGGCCGCGGCCCGGGCCTTCTCCGCGGCGACCTCGGCTTC
>NZ_FQVN01000002.1 GCF_900129375.1 Streptoalloteichus hindustanus
GGTTCAAGATTCCGGATCGGGTGGAGTTCGTGGAGTCGTTCCCGGAGACGGGGGTGGGGAAGGTGTCGAAGAAGGACCTCCGCGCACTGATCACCGAGAAACTCAGGCGAACCACTTCCAGCTGACCACCGCGGCTCTCGTCGCAGCGCTGCTGCGTGACCGGGAAGTGCGGGAACGTCCAGCCATTCACGGTCATGCCGTTGGGCCTGCGGCCGGAGGGTTGCGCGTGCCGTTTGCCGGCAAACGGCAGCCAGGTGCGACTGGGAGGGACGAACAGGCCGCCCACGCTGCCTACCGATCGCTCTCCGAGCGGTTCTCGTGCTGTGGCGGAGTGATGCCGGTGGCGGAGCCACCGGCATCACAGGGCGGGGAGCGGAACTGTCCCCATCGGGGGCGGGGAAGCTCCGGCCAGGAGCCAGGAAACGCTGCGAGGTCGGCCAGGGGCGGATGTGGGCAGGACGCCCACTTGCTTGATCGTGTGGTGTAGGGGTGTGGGCTAGCGTCAGGCGACGTGACCGGCAAGACCGAGGGTTTCCGGATGGGCGCCGCGTTTCGGGCGGCCCACACCGTTTTCGGGATCAGCCAGGCGGCACTCGCGAAGCGAGTGCACTACGGCGGGGCCTCGATCCCGCACAGCGAGGGTGGGCATCGGGCCGCGCCCGAGGGCTTCTCGCGAGTGGCCGTCGATGCTTGTGGTGCTGGCGATGGGCTGGGCGCTGTGTTCCGTCAGCACACCGAGCCGACCGGAGCGAAGGGCTGGTCGCTGGAGGAACGGGAACCGCTGGACGCCGAATGGTTGGCGGTGGCGCGGAACCTCGTCAAAACACTGCTCCACCTGGACGTCGCGACCGGCGGAGATGATTCGGCCCCGCTCGCGATCCGGGCGGTGGCCACCGCGCGACGACAGGTGGCCACCCACCCGTGCCGGGCCGGTGTCGAACCCGATGTCCACGCCGTGATCGGGGAGTTGGCCGAGGTGGCCGGATGGCTGGCGTACGACGCTGGCCTGCACGACGAGGTGCGCCGGCTCAACCTGGCGGCGCGGCACCATCTCGCCGTCGCCGGGGACGCCAGCCTGGACCTGCTGGTCGTGCAGAACACAGCCATGCACGTCGCCGACCAGGGGCGGCCGGTCGAGGCGTTGCGCCTGGCGCGGAACGTCCTCGGCTCCCGCTCGCTCTCCCCACGCCTGGAATGTCTCTTCCGCATCCGGGAGGCGCGCGCCCTGGCCCAGGCCGGGGCCGACGGCGAGGCCCGCCGCGTCTGGCGGAAGGCCGTCGGCCTCCACCAGGACGGCACCAGAGACTCTGACCCCGCGTGGGCGTGGTGGCTCACCGAGGGCGAACTCGCCTGGCACGCCGGCATGGTCGCGGGTTGCGCGGAGAACTGGTCGGACGCGATCGAGAACCTCATGCGCTGCGTCGAGCTCACTCCGGCCCGTGCCCGGCGCGGGGCGTACATCCACCTGGCGATGCTGATGCGTGCGCAGGTGCTCGCCGGCGCGTGGCGGGACGCCGAGGAGACCCTGCGGCTGCTCTGGCCCCACGTCGGGGAAGTCCGGTCGAGCCGGGGGCGCGCCATTGTGCGGGCGGCGTTGGACCACGCGCGCGACGTGGGTTCCTCCCAAGCCGCCGCGTTGCGCGGAGTGCGGATCTGAGGTCTGTCCGGCCGCAGTGCCTCGGCGGCTTTGAGCCGTTCGTCGGCTTACAACCCGTTCCGCGCGGTGGTTTCGTGCCTTGTGGGGACCGACGGCCGGGACCGGCTGTCGCATGGCCGCCGCCGGAAGGGACGACCGATGAGACACGCACGATGGCGGGCCCTGCTCTCCTTGCTCGTGGCTCCGCTGTTGTTGGCTGGGCTGTCCGGCGTCGCGACGGGGGCCGAGCCGGTCGCCGCCGCCGCGCCGGAGACGCGGCTGGGCGACGTGGTGCCGGCCCCGGTGGAGTCCCGGGCCAACCCGGACGAGACGTTCTCGATCAACCCGCTCACCCGCATCCAGGTGGATCCGGGCGCGGAGGAGGTGGCCGAGCAGCTCGCCGACCTCCTGCGCCGGTCCACCGGGTACTGGTTGCCGGTCATGCCGGCCAGGGGCTACACCGGCAACGCCATCCTGCTGCGGCTGGGCGGCGCCGACCCCCGGGTCGGGGCGGAGGGCTACCAGCTCGACGTCACGACGCGCGCGGTGACGATCCGCGCCGAGCGGCCGGCGGGCCTGTTCGCCGGTGTCCAGACGCTGCGGCAGTTGCTCCCGCCGAGCGTGGAGAGCGACGAGCGGCAGCGCGGCCCGTGGCGGGTGCCCGGCGGCACGGTGCTCGACTACCCGAGGTTCGGGTACCGGGCGACGATGCTCGACGTGGCGCGGCACTTCCTCACCGTGGACGAGGTCAAGCGGCACATCGACCGGATCGCCCTCTACAAGATCAACTATCTGCACCTGCACCTGTCCGACGACCAGGGCTGGCGCATCGAGATCCAGAGCTGGCCGCGGCTGGCGGCCCACGGCGGCAGCACCGAGGTGGGCGGCGGGCCCGGCGGCTACTACACGCAGGACCAGTACCGCGACATCGTCGAGCACGCGCGGCGGCGGCACGTGACCGTGGTTCCGGAGATCGACGTTCCCGGCCACACCAACGCCGCCCTGGCCTCCTACGCCGAGCTGAACTGCGACGGCAAGGCGCGGCCGCTCTACACCGGCACCGAGGTCGGCTTCAGCTCGCTGTGCGTGCCGAAGGAGATCACCTACCGGTTCGTCGAGGACGTCGTGCGCGAGCTCGCGGCGCTGACGCCCGGCCCGTACCTGCACCTCGGCGGCGACGAGACGCACGCCACCTCGCCCGCCGACTACCGCGCCTTCGTGGAGCGGGCGCTGCCCATCGTGCGGCGGCACGGCAAGACGCCCGTGGGCTGGCACGAGATCGCCAACGCGACAACGCCCTCGGACGCGGTGCTCCAGTACTGGGGCCGGTCGGCGAAGAGCCCGGCGGTGGTCGAGGCGGCGAAGCGTGGCAACAAGGTGATCATGTCGCCGGCCAACCGGACCTACCTGGACATGAAGTACGACCGGAGCACGAAGCTCGGCCTGACCTGGGCCGGCTACATCGAGGTCAGGGACGCCTACGGCTGGGAGCCCGGCGGGCACCTGGCCGACCTGCCGGAGTCCTCGGTGCTCGGCGTCGAGTCTCCACTGTGGACGGAGACGCTGACCGACCTGGCCGACGTCAGCTACATGGCCTTCCCCCGGCTGCCGGCGATCGCGGAGCTGGGCTGGTCGCCGAAGGCCGCGCGCGACTGGGACGGCTTCCGCGAGCGGCTGGGCGCGCAGGGCCCGCGCTGGGAGCGGATGGGGATCGGGTTCCACCGGTCGCCGCAGATCCCCTGGAGGTAACCCCCACCGGTCGGGCGCGGGCGGTCCTCCCGGCTCCGCCCGCGCCCGCCGCCGCGCTCACACCTTCCGGCCCCACGCGGTCATCATCGCCAGGGACAGGTCCCAGGTCGTCGGCGCGGCCAGGTACCGCAGCGTCTCGTCGATGGTCTCGGCGGTGACCGCGCCGGTCGCCAGGACGTGGTTCCGGGTCTGTTCCAGGGTGAGCCGCCAGCACTCGGCGATGCCCGAGCCGGCCGCGACGACCGGGAAGTGCACGCCGACGCCCAGGTTGCCCAGTCCCAGCGCCGCCAGCGGACGGGGGTACCGGCGGCCGAAGGTGATGTCGCTGCCCAGGGTGGCGGCGACGGCGTGCCAGTAGGCGGCCATGGTGGCCCGGTAGGCCGCGTTGTCCGAGGAGGGGGTGCCCAGGTCGGCGGCGTCGCTGACGACCAGCCAGCCGCCGGGGCGCAGCCAGTCGACCACGCGCGCGAGGAACGCCTCCCGTTCGCGCAGGTGCATCAGCAGGAACCGGGCGTGCACCAGGTCGAACCGGCCGGGCGCGAAGTCCTCGGCCGTGACGTCGGCCTCGACCACGGTCACGTTCCCCTCCTCGATCCCGGAGAGGAACCGCACGTCCTGGTCCACCGCCACGATCTCGCCGCCGTCGCCGACCTGCTCGGCCAGCCAGCGGCTGACGCTGCCGGTGCCGGCGCCGAGGTCCAGGCACCGCCAGCCGGGGCCGACGCCGCGCCCGGTCAGGTGCGCCCGGCTGCCGGGGTCCAGGGCGGCGGCCATCGCGCTCAACCGGGCGAACTCACTCGGGTGACCGTGGTGGAAGAGGTGGTCCCCGTACCGCTCCGCGGTGGGACCGGCGGTCGTCGTCATCGGCACGCTCCGCGGCGGTCGTGGCGGGACACGACGGCCCGCCCCCGTCGATCGTGCGCCCCGCGTCCGGGGCCGGCAGGGCGCACGCGACAGGACGGCCCGAAAGTGTCGCACCCCCGGGCCGTGCGGCACCGTCGGTGGTGGTTGGCCGTCGACCTAACCCGGAAGAGTGGCACTGCCCGGGTGAGCCGGCGGTCGGCGGCGGTCAGCTCCCGGCGAGCGGCGCCCCGCCGTGGTCGCGGCCGGGCCGGTGCCGCAGGGACCGCCACGCCGTCACGGCCCAGTCGAGGTCGTCGGCGACGGTCGCGAGGAAGGCGGTGTGGACGTAGGAGGTGGGCCGGACGGTGTAGGCGTAGAGCCCGTACCGGTCCTGGCCCGCCGCGGTCTCCCGGCACCACGAGGCGTACCGCAGCTCCTCGTCGTCGGAGCCGGGTTCCTCGAACCCCCGCAGGCCGTGGGGGCGCGCGCCCGTCTTGAGCCAGGCGAGCGTCTCGGCCGGCGGCTCGACCGCGGGCAGGTCCCACACGGCGGCCCAGACCGTCCGGCCGAACCCGGTGAACCGGGTGTTCGCGCCGATCACCCGGCCGACGACCGTCCCGTCGAGGTCGATCGACCACCCGCCGCCCAACTCTCTGCGCACCGCACCGTGTTACCGCACCGCGCCGACAGCCGAACACCCCCGGGTGTCGAGACGCGTTCGCGGTCCGCGCTTCCCCGCCGAGTCGACCGGTCCGGTCGGTCAGGACGTGCCTTCCACGACCGGAACCGGCGACCGGGCGGTGGCGCGCTGGTCGGGTTCGGCCGGCCGCGGCGGGGTGACCGCGACGAAGAAGCCGCTGTTCACCCAGTCCCGCAGCCACGAGACGGCCTGCTCCCGGCCGAGGCCGGACAGGGCGGCGCGGACGGTGGCGCCGGAGACGAGCGCCCCCAGCGTCGCGTGCGCGCGCGGCGTCACCTCCCGGGTGACGACCTCGAAGTCGTGCCGGGTGACCACGACGAAGGTCGGCCGGGGTTCGGGCGGAAGCGGGTCCGCGCCCCGGCGCACGGCGGCGACGTAGGCGTGCACCGGGAACGTGGTGCGCAGCAGGCGCAGGCAGGGCGCTGGGGTCAGGCCGAGGTCCGGCAGCGGGCCGGTGGGGCCGAGCGGGAGTTCCCGGAGCCGGGGCGCGTCCTCGGCGCCGGGCCCCTCCAGCACCTCGGTGCGGACGCGTTCGTACCGCGCCATGTCGATCACCAGGTCGGGCCAGGCCTGGCCGCCGTCGGCATCGCCGGTGCCGCCGGTGCCCGCGGTGTCCTTCGGCTTCGGCCGGGTGCGCGCCAGGTGCTCGGCGAACCGCTCGTTCAGCCCGAGCAGGGTGCGGGCGCGGGAGGGGTGCTCCTCCAGGTAGCTCAGCGCGAACTGGTGGAACAGCTCCCGCCCGAGGAGGTGCACCAGCCCCGGGTGCAGGGCGCGCATGTTCTCCAGCAGCCGCGACCGGTACCGCCGCCAGTAGACCGCGAGCCGCTGGCGTGCGGTCTGCCGGTCGGACCCGGTGAGCAGGCGTTCGGTCTCCGGGCCCGGCTCCTCGGGGGCCAGCACCGCCGCCTGGAACCAGCGCTGGAGCCGGGCGAGCTCGGAGTCCTCACGCATCGGCGCCGTCCTGGTCGTGCGCGCGGGCCGCGTGCCGGCGGGCCGTGGCCAGCTCCGCCTCCAGGACGGGGAACAGCGGGACCTGGTCGTCCCACTCCACCAGCGTCGACACCCCGCCGGTGAGCCGCACGGCCGTCCGGTACAGCCGCCACACCGGGTCGGCGACCGGGCAGTCGCGGGTGTCGGCGAGGTGCGACCCGTGGTCGCGGTGGCCCCCCAGGTGGATCTGCGCGACGCGGTGGTGCGGCAGCGCCCGCAGGTACTCCTCCGGGTCGAAGCCGTGGTTGGCCGCCGAGACGTGGACGTTGCCGACGTCCAGCAGCAGACCGCAGTCGGCGTCCTCGGCCATCCGCGCGAGGAACTCCCACTCCGACAGCGTCGAGGCGGTGAACCCGACGTAGCTGCTCGGGTTCTCCAGCACCAGCCGGCGCTCCAGGAAGTCCTGCGCCGTGCGCACGCGGCGCACCACGTGCGCCAGCGACTCCTCGGTGAACGGCAGCGGCAGCAGCTCGTGGGTGTTGAGGCCGAGCACGCCGGTCCAGCACACGTGGTCGGAGACCCACTCGGCGCGCACGCTCTCGGCGAGGCGCTTGAGCCGGGCGAGGTAGTCGAAGTCGAGCGGGTCGGCGCTGCCGATGGACAGCGAGACGCCGTGCAGGACGACGGGGTAGTGCTCGCTGATCTCGTCGAGTGCCCGGCGGCGCCCGCCGTGGGAGTCGAGGAAGGTCTCCGAGACGACCTCGAAGAAGTCGACCCGGGGCTGGTGCTCGCGGACGTGCCGCAGGTGCGGCGTGCGCAGCCCGAGGCCGAAACCGAGGTCGCGGACGCCGAGTCGCCGCCCGGCGTCGGGGCGCGCGTCCGTGGCCGGCGCGCTCATCGGGCCAGTGCTCGACCGGTCGGGACGGCGGTGCCCGCCCGCTGCCGGCGCCGCCGCGTCCGCCGCTGCCCGGCGGCCGGCGGGTCCGGCTCCGCCACCGCCTCGGCGTGTCCGTCGTGTTCCCGCTTCTTCGCCACGTCGCGCTCCTCGGCAGCCCGGAGTGATGGCGTGGACACGCCACGTACTGACCTAGGCGAGGGTCGGGCGAGACGCCACCGGATGGCCCGTCCTCTCCCTCGTCGGAGGCCATGCTTCCGCCAACTGAGTGAGCGCCGTGGCGCGGCCCGGGCGGGTCGGCCCCGGTGTCGGCGGGCGCCGCGGTGACCGGCGAGCCCGTCCCCACCGACCTAGACTCGGGGCATGGCCCGGCCGAACGAGGAGGTCGAGGCCCTCCTCCAGGAGTACGCCGACCTCATCTCGATCACCGGTGGCGACGCGTTCAAGGCCCGCGCCTACGAGAAGGCGGCGCGGGCCGTCGGCGGCTACCACGAGGACGTGTCCCGGCTCGACCCGAAGGCGTTGCAGGAGATCCCGCACGTGGGGCGCTCGATCGCCGAGAAGGTGGAGGAGTACCTGCGCACCGGCGGTGTGCGGGTGGTGGAGGAGCTGCGCGCCCGGATTCCCGCCGGGGTGCGGCAGATGACCGCGATCCCGGGGCTGGGGCCGAAGAAGGCCATGATGTTGTTCCGGGACCTGGGCATCTCCTCGGTGGACGAGCTGGTGGAGGCGATCAGCGCCGAGCGGCTGCGCGGCCTGCGGGGGTTCGGGGAGCGGACCGAGGAGAACATCCTGCACGGCATCGCGGTGATGCAGCAGGCCGGTGACCGGGTGCACCTCAACGTCGCGATGGACCTCGCCGAGGAGATCGTCGCGGAGCTCGCCGCCGTCAGCGGGTGCGCCCGGTGCACCTACGCGGGCTCGTTGCGGCGCTACCGCGAGACGATCGGCGACATCGACGTGCTGTCGGCGGCGGACGATCCCCGCCCGCTGGTGGAGACCTTCACCAATCTGTCCTATGTGGACGAAGTGATCGCCAGCGGGGACAAGAAGACCTCGGTGCGCACCACCAAGGGGCTCCAGGTGGACCTCCGGGTCGTGCCGCTGGGCGCGTGGGGCGCGGCCCTGCAGTACTTCACCGGCTCCAAGGCGCACAACATCCGGCTGCGCGAGCGGGCGGTGCGGGCCGGGCTCAAGCTCTCCGAGTACGGCCTGTTCGACGTCGGGACCGGCGACCTCGTCGTGTCGCAGACCGAGGAGGAGGTCTACGAGCGGCTCGGCCTGCCGTGGATCCCGCCGCCGCTGCGGGAGGACCGCGGCGAGGTGGAGGCGGCGCTGCGGGGCGAGTTGCCCGACCTGGTGGCCGAGGGCGACCTGCGGGGCGACCTGCACACCCACACCGACCTCACCGACGGAGTGTCCTCTTTGGACGACATGGTCGCGGCCGCCGCGCGGCTGGGCCACTCCTACTACGCGGTCACCGACCACGCGCCGAACCTCTACATGCAGCGGATGTCGGACGACAAGATGCTGGCGCAGCGGGAGGCGGTGCGCGCGTTGGACGGCAGGCACCACCGCATGCGGCTGCTGCACGGAACCGAGCTCAACATCGACCCGGACGGCGGCGTCGACTGGCCGGAGGAGTTCCTCGCCGGCTTCGACCTGTGCGTGGCCTCCGTCCACTCGCACTTCAACCAGAGCGCGGCCGAGATGACCCGCCGTCTCGTGCGGGCCTGCGAGAACCCGCACGTCAACATCATCGGGCACCCCACCGGCCGGCTCCTGGGCCGGCGGCCCGCCGTCGACGTCGACCTCGACGAGGTGTTCCGCGCCTGCGCCCGCACCGGAACCGCCATGGAGGTCAACGCCGCCCCCGACCGGCTGGACCTGTCCGACGAGAACATCCTGCGGGCGCGCCGGCACGGGGTGCGGTTCGCCGTCGACAGCGACGCGCACTCCGTGGTGCACCTGCCCTACCTCCGGTACGGCGTCGGCACGGCCCAGCGGGGCTGGCTCACCGCCGACGAGGTGATCAACACCTGGCCGCTGCGGACGCTGCGGTCCTTCCTGCGCAAGGGACGGTGACCATGGCCGTGCGGATCGCCATGGCCGGCGACACGATGCTCGGGCGCGGCGTCGCCGAGCGGCTGCGGCGACCGGGCGGGCGGGAGCTGTTCTCCGCCGGCGTCCGCAAGGCCCTCGCCCAGGCCGACCTGGTCGTCCTCAACCTGGAGTGCTGCGTCTCCGAGCGGGGCAGCCCGTGGCCCGACCCGGAGAAGCGGTTCTGGTTCCGCGCCCCGCCGTCGGCCGCGACCGACCTGGCCGAACTGGGCGTCAACTGCGTGACGCTGGCCAACAACCACGCGCTCGACTACGGCGCCAGGGCGCTCCTCGACACGCTCGACCACCTGTCCCGGGTCGGGATCAGGGTGGTCGGGGCGGGCACGGACGTCGAGCGGGCCCGCGCAGCGCGCACGTTCGAGGTGAACGGGCTCCGCCTGGCGGTCCTCGGCGTCACCGACCACCCCGCCGAGTACGCGGCCGGCGCGTCCGCGCCCGGCGTGGCGCACGCCGACCTGCCGGAAGGGGTGCCCGACTGGCTCACCGACCAGATCCGGCGGCTCCGGGCGGAGTGCGACGTCGTCCTCGTGACGCCGCACTGGGGGCCGAACATGGTGCCGTCTCCGCTGTCCTACGTCCGGAAGGCGGCGGCCGAACTGGTCGAGGCGGGCGCGACCGTCGTCGCCGGCCACTCGGCGCACGTGTTCCACGGCGTCGGCGGTTCCGTGCTGTTCGACCTCGGCGACTTCGTCGACGACTACGCCACGCACCCCTGGCTGCGCAACGACCGCGGCCTGCTGTTCCTGATCACGTTGGACCGGGCCGGGCTGGACCGGATCGACGCCGTGCCCATCGCGCTCGACTACTGCCACACCCGGCTGGCCGACCCGCAGGAGTACGAGTGGATTCGCGACCGCTTCGCCCTGGCCTGCGCCGCGCTCGGCACCACCGTCACCGACGAGGGGGACTACCTGAGCATCCGCTGTCGCGACGGGGCGTGAGCCCAGCCGGCGAAGAGCGTTTTCCCGGCTGGCGGCTCGGGTAGCCGGGCGGAAGTGAGCGGCGGGGTCCGGAGACGGGAGGCACGGTGACGACACGGATGTTCGCGCCCTCGGAGGACCGGGTGCGGCGGTGGGACGAGCACCTGGCCGCCGCCACCGCCGAACTGCTCAAGTACGACGACCGGGTGCGGGGCATGGAGGTGGAGGTCCGGTTCGCGGGCGGGGTGGCCCACCTGACGGGAGCACTCGACCGGGCCGAGCACCTCGCGGTCCTGCGCGACCTGATCGGCCGGCTCGACGGCGTGACCGCGGTGTGGGACCGGGTGGTCGTGGCCGGGCGGGAGCCGGTGGTCCTCGACCTCGGGTGCGGGGCGACCAAGCAGTACCCCGGCAACGTGGGCGTGGACCAGCGGCTGACCGGCGCGGTGGACGTGCTGGCGGACCTGTCCGACGGGCTGCCGTTCGCCGACGGGTCGGTGGACCGGGTGTTCACCGTGCACGTGCTGGAACACCTCGTGGACTTCCTGCCGCTGGTGGACGAGTGCCACCGTGTCCTGCGGCCGGGCGGGGTGCTGCACGTCCTCGCGCCGTGGTGGCGGCACGTCAACGCCGTCGCCGACCCCACACACGTGCGCCTGCTGGACATCCAGACGATCAAGGGCATCTGCGTCCAACCCGGACGCGAGCGGCGGTGGCGTCCACTGCACGCGGCGTGCGACGGGGCGACCGTGTTCGCCGACCTGACCCCCGTGCGCGGCCCGGAGGACGAGGCCGACGCCGTGCACATGGCGCGTTTCTTCGATTGAGAACGCTGTTTGAACAAGCTGTTTGAACACGCTGTCTGAGTGCCCTGTCGGATCGCGGCGCCCGAGTACGGCGTCGGGACGCCCCATCACCGGGACCGGGCTGAAGTGATCCTCAGTCCAGGGGCAGGAAGTCCTCCACCGCTGACACGGGCAGTGGAGGCGGAACCGGGTGCCGTGGGCCGTAGCGGGCCAGGGATCGCGCATACCGAGCGGTGGAACCGAGATCAGCGGGATACGCGTGCTCGGCGACACCGATCAACTCTCCGTGCCGGGTGGCGCGTGCGGCGAGTTCCCGCCACTGGTCCAGGGGAACCTGCCCCAGGGAACGCAGTCCGTTGGCGAACAGGCTCACCAACATCTCGGCCGGCACGCCTCGGGAGTCCAGGTACTCCTGTGCCCGCTGATAAGCCGAGGTGACCGGGAAGTGCAGCCACAGCGGAACCGCCCCCAGCCGGAACGTCCACAGTGGTTCGGTCTGGTTGTAGCTCTCGACCAGCAGGCGGTCGGCGGCCAGTCCCCGCCTCCGGTACCAGTCGCGGTACAGGTCGGCCACGAACGGGCTCAGCGCCTCCGGGTGGTCGACCACGATCCGCCGGGCCCGGAAACCGTAGCGGCGCGCCAGAAGCTCGACGTCGTCCCAGAGTGCGGGGTCGAATCCCCACTCTGCCTCCGCCGTCTCGCCGTCCGGTTCCGGAGGGTCCCACCGCCGCACGGGCGCGCCCTGCTCCGCGAGGAACCGGCCGACCCGTTCGCTGCCGGCCAGGTACTCCGCCGCCGGAATCCCGCCCAGCGCCCCGAACTGGAAGAACCGGCGCTCGCCGAGCGCGGTCGACGGCCAGCGCAGTCGGCAGTCGAGCACCAGGATCGTGCCGCCGGGAGCCAGCCGCTGTCGGCAGAACCGTTCCAGCACCGGGCCGAGGCGAAGCCGCTTGAGCCGGAAGTAGCCGAACCGGGCCAACATCGGGCGGTCCTGGTTCGGGTCGTGCATGTGGTGCAGTTGGAGGTCCGGGTTCGCCTCGACCAGACGACGGCCGGCGTGGTCGAACGCGGCCATCGCCGCCCTCGGGTCGTCAATGTCCTCTGTGGACTGTCGCACCCCGACGAGGAGCGTCTGCGGCAGGAACGGCGCGCCCATCGCGGTGCACAGGTGCACCGCGGCGCCACTGGCCGCGCCGACCAGCACCGCGGGGTAGGGGCCGGGACCGTACTGGGACGTCACCCACTCGTCGAGGTCGTGGGCGCGCAGGCGGCGCACCAGTCGCTCGGGCGCGCCCTGCTGCTGTCCGGTGAGCACGAAGAGCCGGCGGCGTACCGGCTCCGGCAGGCTCGCCAAGCTGTTGGCCAGCGCGCGCGAGGAGGGCAGCAGGCCCAGGGTTCCGACGTCGCGGCCGCGCAGCGCCCGGGAAACGGCCCGCACGCCGCAGACCGACGAGTCGAAGTCGGTGAGGCACCGGGCCGCCAGCATCCGGCTCACGGGGCTCCTCCTCGCATCTCCCGGGCTCCTCTGATCTCCTGGCCTCGGATCTCCTGGGCGCGGATCTCCTGGACGGCGAAGGCGAGCACGACCCGGGACAGCGGCCCCGGTGCGCCCTGGTTCGCGGTGTGCGCGGTGCGGGGCAGGGTGACCAGGCGGCCGCACGGCACCGTGTCGGCCACGTGGGCCGCCCAGGTCGCCGTGACCAGCCTGTCCCACTCGCCCCGCACCACCAGCGTCGGCGCGCGCACCCTGGGGAGCAGGGTCTCGGTGGGCTCGGCCATGGCCAGCAGGAAGGTCCGCAGGACCCGGCCCAGGCCGGCGCGGGCGTAGTCCCTGGCGACGACCCAGAACTGCCGAGGTGGCTCCCGCAGGCCGTTGCGCGCCAACCGGAGAACCTGGGACCACGCGCCGGGCACGGTGCGGTCGATGGTCGGGCCGACGAGCACCACGCGGCGCGCGAGGTCGGGGTGGCACACCACGAGGTCGACGATGATCTGACAGCCCATCGAGTTGCCGACCAGGACGGCGGGAGCGGCCCGCGCGGCCCGCATCCAGTCGGCCAGCGCCTCCGCGAGCTGGTGGATGTCGAGCGCCTCCCGCGGTCCCGGGGTGCGGCCGAAGCCGGGCAGGTCGGGCGCGTGCACCCGGAACCACCGCGCCAGCAACGCGCCCGTGCGCTCCCAGTACGGGCTGGCCACGCCCAGCCCGTGCACGAGGACCACCGGCGGACCGGCTCCGCCGGTGCGGCTGTGCACCCGCGTGCCGGCGGCGGCCGTCCACCGGCTGGTCAGTTCCACCGTCATCGCCTGGGGCGACGCAGGGCGGTGGCGGTCGCCCCGACCAACCCGGCGCCGGCCACGGCGGCGGTCAGCGCGCGGCGTCGCGCCTGGGCCCGGCGGCCGCCCCAGCCGCCGTCGACGGAGTCGCCGAACCCCACCGGCGCGAACAGGTTGCCGTCGTCGGCGGGCACCAGGCGCTGCCGCTCGAACTGGTCGCGGTCGACCACCCAGGCCGTGACCCGCTCGGTGAGCGCGGGCGCGATGCGCCACTGGCGCGCGAGCATCCGGCCGGTGGGGCCGACGAAGACCTCGCGTCGGGGCCACCGGGCGAGGTTCACCAGGGTTCGCGCGACCCGCTCCGGTGGGTAGACCGGGCGCATCGCCTTGGCCCTGCGACCCGCGTAGTTCCCGCTGTGCTGGAACAACGGCGTGTCGATCGTGGCGGGCATCGCCGAGCACACCCGGACGCGGCCCGCCAGGCCGTCCAGCGCGAGCTCCTGGCGCAGCGACTTGGCGAAGCCGAGCACGGCGTGCTTGGCGGCGACGTAGGCCGCCGCGTACGGCTCCGAGACCACCGACAACAACGAGGCGTTGTTGATCAGCACGCCCCTGCCCTGTTCCCGGAAGTGGGGGAGCGCCGCGCGGGCTCCGTGCACGTAGCCGAAGAAGTCGGTCTCCATCACCCGGCGGAAGACCGTCATCGGGACTTCCTCGGTGCGGCCCCACAACGTCACTCCCGCGTTGTTCACCCACACGTCGAGCCGCCCGAAGCGGTCCACCGCGCTCCGCGCCAGCTCGCGCACCGCCTCCTCGTCGGTCACGTCGACCGGCGCCGCCATGGCCGGCACGCCGTGGGCGCGGCACTGCTCGGCGGCGGACTCCAGCGCCGCGGCCCGACGCGCGGCGAGGACCACCGCCGCGCCGTGGCGGGCGAACGCCAGGGCCGTCGCCCGTCCGATCCCGCTGGAGGCGCCGGTGACCACGACGACAGCTCCCCGAAGTCGCCACCGCATGCTGCGCACACCCCTTCCGCTCGGCGGCCTGCTCGCCCCAGGGATACCCGCGTTCACGCTTCGTACCCGTGCCACGTCCGTCACCGCCGGTGCTGTCGATCGGCGATCCCGGTGCTTCCCGGCATTGGCGGCGGATCGTCGTCGACGACAACTCGGCGGAGCCCCGTTTTCGTTGGTGCTGCGGAAAACGAGGCTCTCTGTTCCCCGTTTGTCCTCAGTGGACAGTTCAGGGGAGGTTGCGGCCCTCGGTCTCGTCGTGACGTGGCGAACGATCCGTCGGCAATCCCTGCGCGGAACGTTGTGGCGGCCTCTGTTCCCACCTTGGCCGAGGTGGTCGCACTAGTTTACTTGTGAGTAAGTCTACTCTAGAGTAGGTAAGTGGAGGTCGGGCTGGGCAGCCCGGGAGGGAGCGGAGATGGCCGACAGGAACGGTCACGGCGGGCGACGCGCCCGCTGGCTCCGACGCGATGTCATGGGCATCGGGTTGGCGCTGGTCAACCGGGTGGGCGGCGCGTCGGTCCTCGATCGACTCGGACTGCGCAAACCCGCGGAGCGCGTGGCGTTCGAGGCGACGCGGGCGGGGTTCCGCACCCTCGGCGCGGCGACTCGCTCGTTCCGCGCGGTGCGCCAGCGCGGCGAACCCGCGCGGTTGCCGAGCGCGGGCGAACGCGGCCTGTTCGACCTGACCCCGACGGACGAGCAGCGGCTGATCCGCGACACCGTCGTCGAGTTCGCAGCCGAGCAGTTGCGCCCCGCCGCGGCCGACGCCGACACCCGCTGCGCCCCACCGGCCGAACTGCTCGGCCGGGCCGCCGAACTCGGCGTCGGACTGGTCGGCGTGCCCGAGGCGCTGGGTGGCGCGGGCGACGAGCGCTCCGCGATGACCAACGTCCTGGTCGCCGAGGCGATGGCGCACGGCGACATGGGCCTGGCCGTGGCCTGCCTCGCGCCGACGGCGGTGAGCACCGCGCTGGTGTTGTGGGGCGACGAACGGCAGCAGGCCACCTACCTGCCGGCCTTCGTGGGCGACGACGTGCCCGCTGCGGCGCTGGCCCTGGTCGAGCCGCGCCCGCTGTTCGACCCGTTCGCGTTGCGGACGAAGGCCCGGCGGGCCGGCGGCGGCTACGTGCTCGACGGCGTGAAGTCGCTCGTGCCCCGGGCCGCCCAGGCCGAACTGTTCGTCGTCGCCGCCGAGTTGGACGGCGCGCCCGTGCTGTTCCTCGTGGAGTCCGACACCGCGGGCGTGACGATCGAGGCGGACCCGGCGATGGGTCTGCGCGCGGCCGGCATGGGCCGTCTCGTGCTGGACGGCGTCTCCCTCCCGCCGGGGGCGATGCTCGGCGGCGGGACGTCGGACGTCTACGCCGACTGCGTGCGGCTGTCCCGGCTGGGCTGGTGCGCGCTGGCCGTGGGCACCGCGCAGGCGGTGCTGGACTACGTCATCCCCTACGTCAACGGCCGGGAGGCGTTCGGCGAGCCGCTCAGCCACCGGCAGGGCGTGGCGTTCCGGGTCGCCGACATCGCGATCGAGCTGGAGGGCATGCGGCTGGCGTCCTACCGCGCCGCCAGCCGGGCGGAGCAGGGCCTGCCGTTCGCCCGCGAGGTGGCGCTGGCCAGGCGGCTGTGCGCGGACCGGGGTATGGCGATCGGCAGCGACGGCGTGCAGTTGCTCGGCGGGCACGGGTTCGTCAAGGAGCACCCGGTCGAGCGGTGGTACCGCGACCTGCGCGCGGTGGGCGTGATGGAGGGCGTGGTCCTGGTCTAGGGCCGCCGCCGCGCGAGGGAACGGACAACAGCATGATCAACCTTGAGGTCCCGAGGAAGTTCTCGGCGCTGGTCAACCAGGCCCGCCAGGTGGCGACCGAGATCTTCCGACCGCACTCCCGGCGCTACGACCGGGAGGAGCACAGCTATCCGACCGAGCTGGACATGCTCGCGGCGGTGCTCGACGGCATGAACGCCTCCGGCGAGAGCGGCGCCGGCGCGACCGGGGTGCGCCGGGAGCGGAGCGCCGGGAACGGGGAGGTCCGCAACGGCAACAACCTCGCCACGGTCCTCGGCACGATCGAGCTCTGCTGGGGCGATGTGGGTCTGCTGCTCGCGTTGCCCCGGCAGGGGTTGGGCAACGCGGCCATCGCCTCGGTCGCCAACGACGAGCAGCTCGAACGCTTCCGCGGCCGGTGGGCCGCCATGGCGATCACTGAGCCGGACTGCGGCTCGGACTCGGCGGCGATCCGCACGACGGCGGTGCTCGACGGCGACCACTACGTGCTCAACGGGGAGAAGATCTTCGTCACCTCGGGCGAGCGGGCCGACGCGGTCGTCGTGTGGGCGACGCTGGACCGCCGCCGGGGACGGGCGGCGATCAAGTCGTTCGTGGTGGAGAAGGGCACGCCGGGCTTCGAACTGGTGCGGCTGGAGCACAAGCTGGGCATCCGGGCGTCGGACACCGCGCACTTCCGGCTCGACAACGTCCGGGTGCCGAAGGAGAACCTGCTCGGCAGCCCGGAGATCGACGTCGAGCGCGGTTTCGCCGGCGTCATGCAGACCTTCGACAACACGCGGCCGCTGGTGGCGGCCATGGCGGTCGGGCTGGCCCGCGCCGCCCTGGAGGAGACCCGCCGGCTGCTCGCCGAGGCCGGCGTGACGGTGGACTACGACCGTCCTGCCCACATCCAGCCGGCGGCCGCCGCGGCCCTGATCGCGGCCGAGGCCGACTGGGAGGCCGCGTACCTGCTCACGCTCCAGGCGGCGTGGATGGCGGACAACCACAAGCCGAACTCGCTGCAGGCGTCGATGGCCAAGGCGAAGGCCGGCCGGGTGGCCACCGAGATCACCCTCCGTTGCGTGGAGCTGTGCGGAGGTCTGGGGTACGGCGAGCACACGTTGCTGGAGAAGTGGGCCCGCGACGCCAAGATCCTCGACATCTTCGAGGGCACGCAACAGATCCAGCAGCTCATCGTGGCCCGGCGCCTGCTCGGGAAGTCGTCGCAGGAACTGCGGTAGGGCGCTCTTCGCGGCGGACGACCGGGTCGACGGCCCGAGGACGTGGCGGTCCTCGGGCCGTCGCTCGTTCTGGTGAACTGTGTGGTGAGCTCCCTGTTCCGGGCTTGCGTGGTGGGCGTCCGGTTCCAGGGCGGAGAAGACGAAACCTCCAGTGGAGCACACCAAGATGACCATCTCGGGCTGTGTCCCACTTGTGGGTGAGGAGTTGTCCACAGGCTCCGCGGTTGTCCACAGGAGCTCGTGGTGCGCTGTCGGCGCGGGGGTCTCGGCCGATAGGCTGGAGCGGGGCTCGCCCCCCGGGACGGGTGGGGGCTGACCTGGGGTCACCCGGGAGGGTGGAGGCGCCGCCCGGCAACGGTCCGGCCGACCGGCGCGTGTGTTGGTCAGCGGGTCGAAGTGATCATCTCGCCTAGTCTGGCGGGGTGTCCGACTTGGCGTCTTCGACAGCATCCCAGGACGAGCCGCGCCACGCCCCGGCCGCGGGCGGGTCGTCGGCTCCCGACGCGTCCGCCCCGGAGCCGGGCGGCCGGCGCAAGAAGAAGGGTTCCTTCTGGCGGGAGTTCCCGCTGCTGGTGCTCACCGCGCTGGTGCTCACGTTCCTGATCCAGACGTTCCTGGCGCGGGTGTACGTGATTCCGTCGCAGTCGATGGAGCAGACCCTGCACGGCTGCACGGGGTGCACCAACGACCGGGTGTTGGTGGACAAGGTGACGTACCGGTTCTCGGATCCGGAGCCGGGCGACGTGGTGGTGTTCAAGGGCCCGGACTCGTGGGGCCGGAACTCGGACGTCGCCGGGAGCCGGTCGTCGAATCCGGTGATGCGGTGGTTCCAGGATCTCGCGTCCGCGGTCGGGATCGGCCAGCCGGACGAGCGGGACTTCGTGAAGCGGGTCATCGCGGTGGGCGGCCAGACGGTCGAGTGGGACGAGGAGGCCCACCGCGTCCGCGTCGACGGCAAGCTGCTCGACGAGCCCTACCTCTACTGGCACAACGGGAGCGGGCCGGAGATGAGCCCGCCCTTCGGGCGGATCACCGTGCCGGCGGGGCACCTGTGGATGATGGGCGACAACCGGAACTTCTCGGCCGACTCGCGGGCGCACGTCGACGACGACGCCCAGGGCACGGTGCCGGTGGACAACGTGATCGGCAAGGCCAGGGTGATCGTCCTGCCGCCGACGCGGTGGCAGGGCATCGGCGACCACAACCCGCAGGCCCAGGCGTCCGCGCTGGGCGCGCCCGCCTGGCAGGCCGGCATTCCCGTCGGCATGGGTCTCGTCGGCGCCTGGCCCGTGCTCTGGCTCGTTCGTCGCGGCACGTGCCGGGCGCGAGGGATTTTCGGCTCCGCGAAGGACGAATGACGGATGACACCGTCCCCCGACTGCGATGGGATGTGGTCGGGGGACGCGATGGTCTCCCTGGACGACGGGGGATCGCGTGGCGGCGAAACGGGGTATGGGCACGTTGTTGTCCATCCTGGTTTTCTGTGGCCTGACGCTGGTGCTGTTGCAGCTCGTGGGTTTCGCTGGGAGCGTGGGCGCCGTCGAGCTGCTGTTGATCCTGCTGGTGGCGGGCTTTCTCACCGTGGTCGTCAACCGCGGGGTCGCCAGGAGAAGGTCCTCCACCTGACCGGCCGGCGTGGACGCCGCCCCGAGCGGAAGTGTTCCCGGAAAGCCCGCCGCGGCCGTTGTCCCCGGCCACTTCCTTGACGTCGCAACGTCGAGCGGGAGCGGATCACCCCGGCGGGACGCCAGAACCCGGGGGATCGCGACCGAAACCGGAGTGGACCGCCCCACTGGCGGATTCCGCCGATTCCCCGGGCAGGGTAGGAAGAACGGGTAGAGGACCCGCCCCTGAAGGGCGGGCGCGGCAGGTCGTGCCGGACCGCCGCACCGGCTCGACCGTCCACTGTGGATCGGGGGTGTGCCGTGTCCTTCCTGACCCGCGCCGGCTGGGGCGCTGACGAGTCGTTACGGTTCGACGCCGACGGCAAGGAGGTCTGGCCGAGGGAGTTCTCACCGGTGCAGGCGTTGACCGTGCACCACACGGCCACACCGGTCGACAACGACCCGCGCGTGACCGTCCGCGCCGTCTACCGCTACCACACCGCGGAACGCGGGTGGGGCGACATCGGGTACCACCTCCTCATCGACCCGCTCGGCACGATCTACGAGGGCCGGCACTCCGGGGGAGACCTGCTCCCGGTCCTCGAACGGCTCCCGCTCAACGGCACGGCCCGTGCGGTGACGGCGGGACACGTCAGCGGGTGCAATCCCGGCAACATCGGGATCTGCCTGCTCGGCACCTTCACCACGGAGGGACCGACGATTCACGCGCGCCGCAGCCTGGCGCTCACCCTCGCGCTGCTCTGCCGCGCCTGCGGGCTCGACCCCCTCGGCGTGATCGAGTACCGCAACCCGGACAGCGGGTTGACCAAGGCCGTGCACACGGTCTCCCGGCACCGGGACTGGTTGGCCACGGAGTGCCCGGGCGACGCCTTCTCCGCGCAGTTCGACCAGGTCCGCAGGGATGTCGCCGAGCTCATGGGCCTGCGCGAGGCGCCGAAGGGGCCGCGGGTCGTCCGGCACGGCTCAGGACGCCGCGAGGGCGGGAACGAGGGCCGCGGTGGCCGCGTTGACGGCGGCGACAGCCGCTGACCACCGCCCGGCGGTGGGGTGCTCGCTGAGCACGGCCACGACGAAGCGGTTGTTCGCGCCGACCACCCCGGTGGTGTGCAGCGAGTAGCCGGGAAGGCAGCACGCCCAGCCCTGCTTCACCACCCAGTGCTGTCCGCGCGCGACGGTGGGAATGCCGAACGCCTGGTCGAAGCCGTCGGCGGCGGAAGGCGCGAACGCACCGAGTGCGTCCAGAACGAGCGCGCGGTGCGCCGGCGGCGCGCGCTCCAGCAGGTAGCGGTAGAGGGCGACCATGTCGGCGGCCGTGGTGCGGGTGTCGCCCCACATGGTCGGATCGGCGGGCGGGGTGGTGCCGCGCAGCCCCACCAGCTCGCTCATCCGGTCCACGATCTCCGGTCCACCGTTGGTCGACCAGAGCTCGTCGGCGACGCTGTCGTCGCTGACCGCGAGCATGCGCCCGAGCCGGTAGCGGCGCGCGGCGTCGGGCGGTCCGTGGGTGTGCAGCCAGTCCACCGCCAGCAGCAGCTTCACCAGTGACTGGCTGGCGAACTGCTGCTCGGGTTCCCACTCGACGACGGTGCGGCCGCTGTCGCGGTCCAGGACCTGGATGCCCAGCCGGGCCGAGGGAGCGGCCTCCCGCGCGGCGACCGCGAGTTCGGGACGGACGGGGTCGGGCGGGAGCGGCCCGAGCGGGACCAGCGGGACGACGAACCGACCGGGCAGGGCCGTCGGGTCCGCGGGGAGCAACGGGTCCAGCGCGGCGAGCGAGACGGGAGACCGGGTCGGCGCGACGAAGGGCGGAAGCGGAGTCGGGGGGAACCGGGACGCGGGCGACCGCCGGTAGCGCATCGGCCGCGCGGGCGGCGCTGGCCGTGGCGAGCTCTCGGAGGGTGGAGTGGTCGCCGACAGCGCGGCGGTGTGCCTGGATGACGACGCGGCCGGCATGGCCAGTGACGAGCTGGCCACGAGCACGAGTGTGGCCACCGTGCTCAGGAGGGCGCGCCGCGGGCCCGGCATCGCGGTCACACCTCCCTGCTGCGCCCGGAGTCCGGGGCTCGACCGTGGGGTGGGGGCGTCCGGGACGGTCGCGTGTCGGGTCGCCCTGAACCAGGGTGACCAGTGCGCGCGTCGAGCGCGTGGCGAAGCCTCGATAACCACTGGTGCGGTGCTGTTCACGAAGAGTGACAGGGTGGGCAAAGCGGCAGCATTTGCCACGCGTGCGAGTGGGTGAATGACACACCCGTGGGTGGCACGAGTTGAAGCAGGGGCCGGGGCGCGCGTTGCCTTTCCAACCGTTGACCGGCAACACACACCCAGGGAAGGCCGCCGATGTTCCGCCCGAGAGAGAAGACGACCGCGAGCCGGGGACCGTCGGGTCCGGTGGAGGCGCTCGGGTGACCCGCCTTCAGGTGGCCGTGACCGGGCTCGGCGTCGTCGCCCCTGGCGGTGTCGGCGTCAAGGAGTTCTGGGAGCTGCTCACCGCGGGCCGCACCGCGACCAGGGCCATCACCCGGTTCGACGCGTCCGGCTACCGCTCGCGCATCGCCGCCGAGTGCGACTTCGACCCGGCGCAGCACCACCTGTCACCGCAACAGGTCCGGCGCATGGACCGGTGCGCGCAGTTCGCGGTCGTCGCCGCCAACGAGGCGCTCGCCGACAGCGGTGTGCTGGGGGAGTCGCCGCCGGAGCGCGTCGGCGTGAGCATCGGCAGCGCCGTCGGCGCCACGATCAGCCTGGAGCGGGAGTACGTCGTGCTCAGCGACGGCGGCGCGCGCTGGGAGGTCGACCCGCGTTACGCCATCCCGCACCTGTACCACCACCTCGTCCCCAGTTCGGTCGCCGCCGAGGTCGCGTGGCTCGCGGGCGCCGAGGGACCGGTCGCGCTGGTGTCCACCGGCTGCACGGCCGGCCTCGACGCCGTCGGCCACGGCGCCCGCCTCGTGGCCGACGGGGAGGTGGACGTGATGGTGGCCGGCGCCTCGGAGGCGCCGATCTCCCCGATCACCGTCGCCTGTTTCGACGCGATCAAGGCGACCTCGCCGAACAACGACGACCCGGAGCACGCCTCCCGCCCGTTCGACGCGCTCCGCAACGGGTTCGTGCTGGGCGAGGGCGCCGCCGTGCTCGTGCTGGAGTCCATGACGCACGCCCGGCGTCGCGGTGCGCGCATCTACGCCACCGTCGACGGCTACGCGAACCGGTGCAACGCCTACCACATGACGGGGCTGCGGCCCGACGGCGTGGAGATGGCGGAGGCGATCCGGCTGGCCATGGCCGAGGCCGGGATGCCGGCCGAGGAGGTCGACTACGTCAACGCGCACGGGTCGGGCACCAAGCAGAACGACCGGCACGAGACGGCGGCCTTCAAGCGCAGCCTGGGCGAGCACGCCTACCGGACGCCGGTCAGCTCGATCAAGTCCATGGTGGGCCACTCGCTCGGCGCGATCGGCTCGCTGGAGGTGGCCGCGTCGGTGCTGGCGATCCACCACGACGTGGTCCCCCCGACGGCGAACCTGCACAACCCCGACCCGGAGTGCGACCTGGACTACGTGCCGCTGGTGGCCAGGGAGCGCCGGGTCGACGCGGTGCTGTCGGTGGGCAGCGGGTTCGGCGGCTTCCAGACCGCGATGGTCCTGCGCGGACCGGCAGGGAGTGGCCGATGACCAGCGTCGCGACGGCGGTCCCGGCGACCGCGCGGAGGACGGGGGACGCCAGGAACGCCGCCGTGGTCACCGGGATGTCCGCCGTCACCGCGATCGGCGTCGGGCTGGAGGAGTACTGGCGCAACCTGCTCGCCGGCGCCTGCGGCATCCGCCCCATCACGCGCTTCGACACCACGGGCTACCCCCTGCGCGTCGCCGGCGAGATCCCGGACTTCGACAGCGCGCGGGTGCCCAGCCGGCTGGTGGTGCAGACCGACCGGTGGACGCACTTCGGCCTCCTGGCCGGCGAGCTCGCGTTGGCCCACGCGGGCGTCGACCCGGCGGAACTGCCCGAGTACGAGCTGTCCGTGCACACCGCGAGCGGCTCCGGCGGCAACGAGTTCGGTCAGCGGGAGCTCCAGGCGCTGTGGGCCGAGGGCCCGAGCAGGGTCGGGGTCTACCAGTCCATCGCGTGGTTCTACGCGGCCACCACCGGTCAGCTTTCCATCCGGCACGGCATGAAGGGCTGGTCCGGGGTGCTCGTCGCGGAGCAGGCCGGCGGGCTCGACGTGGTGGCCCAGGCGCGGCGGTCGCTGGCCCAGGGGTCGGCGGTCGTGCTCACCGGGGCGACCGAGGCCGCGCTGAACCCCGCCGCCTTCACCTCGCAGATCGCCGGCGGGATGCTCAGCCCGGTCGGCGAGTACCTGCCGTTCGACGAGGCGGCCGGCGGGTACCTGCCGGGCGAGGGCGGCGCGATGTTCGTCGTCGAGCCGGCGGAGCGCGCGGTGGCCCGGGCGGCGCGGCCCTACGGCGTCGTCGCGGGGCACGCGGCGACCTTCGACCCCGCGCCGGGGCGGGGACGGCCTCCCGGCCTGCGCCGCGCCGTCGAGACGGCGTTGGCCGACGCGGGAGTCGCACCGTCCGATGTGGACGTCGTCTTCGCCGACGCGCACGGGCACCCCTCGGCCGACGCCGCCGAGGCGCGCGTGCTGACCGAGGTGTTCGGCCCGCGCGGCGTGCCCGTCACGACCACCAAGGCGGCCACCGGGCGGCTGGTCGCGGGCAGCGCCGCGCTGGACGTGGTCACCGCCCTGCTGGCCATGCGGGACGGCGTCATCCCGCCGATGGTCAACGTGCGCCGCCCGGCGTTCGAGATCGACCTCGTCCTCGGGCGACCGCGTCCCGCCGCGCTCCGGACGGCGCTGGTGCTCGCCAGGGGCTACCCCGGATTCAACGCCGCCCTCGTGCTGCGGGCGGCCGCACAGAACTGAACGACGAGAGGAAAGGCATGCAGCCCACCGAGTTCACCCTGACGGACCTGGTCGAGATCATGCGGTCCTGCGCGGGTGTCGATGAGGGCGTCGACCTGGCAGGGGACATCGGCGACACGCCGTTCGTCGAGCTGGGCTACGACTCACTGGCGGTCCTCGCGTTCCAGGCCAGGATCCAGGAACGGACGGGGGTGCCGATGCCCGACGACACCGTCACGCACATGCCGACGCCCAACGCGGCCGTCGAGTTCGTCAACCGGCAGATCCAGGCGGGGGTGCGTTGAGAATGGCCGCTCACACCGACAACAGCATCGTCATCGAGGCGCCCTTCGACCTGGTCTGGGACTGGACCAACGACGTCGAGGACTGGCCGAACCTGTTCACCGAGTACTCCGGGGCCGAGGTGCTGGAGCGCGACGGCGACACGATCCGGTTCCGCCTGACCATGCACCCGCTGCCCAACGGCGAGGTGTGGACCTGGATCTCCGAGCGCACGATGGACAAGGCGAACCGCACGGTGACGGCGCGGCGCATCGAGCTCGGCTGGTTCGAGTACATGCGGCTGCACTGGACCTACGAGGACGTCCCCGGTGGCGTGAAGATGCGGTGGCAGCAGGACTTCACGATGCGCTCGGACGCGCCGTGGCCGGACGACGCCGTGGCCGAGAAGATCAACAGCAGTTCGAAGGTGCAGATGGCGCACATCAAGCAGCGGCTTGAGCAGCGGTACGCCGCCCTCGCCGTCTCCTGACCCGACGTCATCCCTCCCGAGGGCCACGCCGGCGGGCTCCGTCCCGCCGGCGTGGCCCGTTTCCGGTCAGGGCTGGGCGTGGACGCTCCGGTCGCCGTCCCGGCAGGTGGTGCGGCCGGGGGTGGCCGAGCCCATCGAGGCGGTGGCGCACTCCCAGCCCTCGACCGTCAGGAAGCCGCCGGAGCCCTCGGCCATCGTCGGCGCGTCCCGGAAGTAGGCGGCCAGGACCCGCAGCGCGTCGGCGCACGGGACCGGGCCGCCGGGCCCGGCGTCGGCGTGGACCGCGGCCTTCCCGCCGGTGGCGGGGACGGGCACGTCCCCGCAGGCGACCGGCCCGGCCGACTGGGCGCTCGACGACGACGCCGCGGACGGCGCCCCGGACGGTGTTTCGGTCGGCGCGGTTGACGAGGCGCGCTGCCCGCCGGTCTCGACGGCCGGCGGACTGCTCCGGGACGGGGGCGCGACCCCGGTCTGGTCATGGCAGGCCCCGAGAACCGGGCCGAGGGTGATCACGATCAGGGCGGTCGCGAGGCCAACGCGTCGCACGGTGTCTCCCCTTCGGTGCTACTCGACGCCGACGTGCGGCGACGCGCACCGACCCGGCTGAACTCCCCGGCACTGTACGAGGGGCGCCGGTTTCCGACGGGGTGGGAGATCGGGTGATGCGAGGTCCGTCGGCGGGGTGACCCGCGCACCCCACACGGGTGATCTGCGAGTTCCTTCTCGGCCGATGCCGCTCGGGCTGTCGGTGTTCCCGCCCACGCTCCCCTCGCGACCAGATCACCGATCCCGGGAGGTTCACGTGAGCGGGCGGGGTAGGACGGACAGGACCGACAGGACCGACAGGGCCGATACCGAAGCGGACGTCGGGGCCCGTCGCGCGCGTTGGCGGTGGTGGCGACGAACACCGCTGCCGGAGCCCGGGTTGTCGCCGACCGAGCGGTTGGCCACCCCGCACTGGCGGGCCCACGACGACGCGGTCTCCCAGGCGGGTCTCTGGGAGATGGCGAAGGGGCTGCCCGCCGCGGTGCGGGTGGTGCTCCGGCTGGCGTGGCGGGCCAGCCCGGTCGCGCTCGGCACGGCCTTCGCGCTGGAACTGGTCTCCGGCGGGCTGGCCGCCTGCGGGCTGCTGGCGACCGCCAACGCGCTCACCACGTTGCTCGCGGCCGGCCCCACCCCGGAGCGGCTGGCGGCGGCGCTGCCGGTGATCGCGTTGGTGGTGGCCGTGTACGGGGCGCGGGGGCTCGCCGACGCCGGCGTCTCGGCCGCCACCGCCCGGCTCTCCCCCAGCGTGCGCCGGGTGGCCGAGGACGCGTTGGTCGAGGCCAGCTCGCACGTCGAGCTGGCGGCGTTCGACGAGTCCGACTTCCACGACGCCATGGAGCGGGCCAGGGACCGCGGCGTCCTGAACGTGCACGGGGCGACCGACCGCATGGTGACGATGGTCGGGGCGGTGATCTCGCTGGTGGCTGCGGCCGGCGCGCTGGCGGTGCTGCACCCGCTCCTGCTCCCGGTGCTGCTGCTGTCCGTGGTGCCGGAGGCGTGGGCGGCCCTGCGGGTCGCGCGGCTGGCCTACGACCTCGTCCGGCGCACGATCGAACTCAACCGTCGACTGTGGATGATCAGCGACCTGATGGTCGACCGGGACCCGGCGGCCGAGGTCAGGGCGTTCACCGCGCAGTCGTTCCTGCTCGCCGAGTACCGGCGGTTGGCGACGGCGCTGGAGTCCCAGCAGATCCGGCTCGGCCTGCGGCAGGCGCGGGTGCGGGTGACCGGGCGCGCGCTGTCCGGGCTGGGGACCGGGGCCGCCTACGCGACGCTCGGCTGGTTGCTGTTCGCGGGGCTGACCCCGCTGGCCGTCGCCGGCACCGCCGTCCTCGCGATCCGCACCGGGCGGAGCTCCCTGACCCAGGTCGTGCTGGCCGTGAACCGGCTCTACGAGCAGGGCCTGTACATCGCCGACTACCGGGCCTTCCTGGACAGCGCCGCGGAGCGGACCCGGCCGGTGACCGGGCGACGCGCTCCCCGCGACCCCGAGCTGATCGAGGTGCGGGACGTGGAGTTCGGTTACCCGGGCGCGGAGCGGCCGGCGTTGACCGGGGTCAGCATGACCGTCCGGCGGGGCGAGGTGGTCGCGTTGGTGGGGGAGAACGGGTCGGGCAAGAGCACCCTGGCCAAGGTGCTCGCCGGGCTCTACCTCCCCGCGGCGGGCCGGGTGGCCTGGGACGGCGTGGACCTCGCCGCCGTGGACGGCGACTCGGTGGCCGACCGGGTCGGCGTGGTGATGCAGACCCCGACCCACTGGCCGCTCACCGTGCGCGAGAACGTCCGGCTGGGCCGGCCGACCCGGGTCGACCCGGACGGGCGCGTGCTGGCCGGCGTGGCGCGGGACTCGGGGGTGGACGCGGTGGTCGCCGAGCTCCCCCTGGGTTGGGACACGTTGCTGTCGAAGAAGTTCCGGGAGGGCAGGGACCTGTCCGGCGGGCAGTGGCAGCGGATCAGCGTCGGCCGCGCCCTGTACCGGGACGCTCCGCTGATCATCTGTGACGAGCCGACCGCGGCGCTGGACGCCAGGGCCGAGGCCGCGGTCTACGACTCGTTACGCCGGCTGGGCCAGGGGCGGACCGTCGTGCTCATCACCCACCGGCTGGCCAGCGTCCGGCAGGCCGACCAGATCGTGGTGTTGCACCAGGGCCGGATCGTCGAGCGCGGGGACCACGAGCACCTGATGGCGCTGGGCGGCCACTACGCGGAGATGTACTCCCTCCAGGCGCGGGCCTACCAGGACGAACGACCCACCATGGCTGACGGGGCCGACCGGGAGGACGGTGGTGGCGGTCTCCATCGGGAGTCCATTGTGGACATTCATCTGGTCCTGCGTCGGTCGGACGGCAGCGTGCTGCTGACCCGTCCAGCGCGGGCCGGGGCGGAGGACGGCATGTGGCAACTGCCCTCGACCCAGTTGGTGCTCGGGGAGTCGGAGATCGACCGGGTGGTCCAGGCCGTTCGGGAGGAGATCGGGGTCGAGGTCGATCCTGCCGACCTGGAGTTCCGGCACGTGACGCACCACCAGTCCGGCGCGCGGGACGGCCGCCTCGTCTTCTTCTTCCACGCCACGCGGTGGCGGGGTGAGCCGGCGTTCCGCAGGCCCGACCGGTGTGCGGAACTGGGCTGGTTTCCGGTGCACGACCTGCCCGCGAACACAGTCGACTACCCGGCGCGGGTGCTGCGACACCGGGATCGTGAGCTGCCGTTCGACGTCTGCTCACCGCGAACGCCCACCGAGGTCGGGGAGACGCGGACACGCGTGGACGGCGGACGGACGACATGACCGAAGAGTGGGGAGGACGTTGTGTGCTGGACGGAGAACGCCGATCAGGAAATTGGTGGTGCTGGACGAAGCGTCGAGGGTGGCGGCCGGTCTAGCGTCGGCCCCAGGGGCTCGATGAGATGGCCGGGTGTCCGTTCTCGTTGTGCCGGGCACTTACGAGTCCACAGTGGACAGTGTTGGGTCGGGCTGGAGGAGGTGGTTCTCCGGTGACCGGAGGCTCCCACGCGCTCGCTGCGGAGGCGCGGAAAGCCGCCGACGCTGTCGCGGCCCGCGCTGGTTTACGGCTCGTCGAGCTCACCGACGTCCCCGCGCAGAGCGCCGCCGCCGCGCTGCTCGGCCGGATTTGGAAGGCCGGCGCGGTGAGCCAGCCGATCGACGTGGCCCTGCTGCGCGCGCTGGAGTTCGTCGGCGGCTACGTCGCCGGGGCGTACCGGGGCGCGGAGCTGGTGGGCGCGGCGGTCGCGTTCTTCGCGGCCGACGGGCACCTCCACTCGCACGTCGTCGGGGTCGCCCCCGAGCACCACGACCGCGCGGTCGGCTCGGCGCTGAAACTGCACCAGCGGGCGTGGGCGTTGGCCAGGGGGGTGACGGTGGTCAGCTGGACCTTCGACCCGCTGGTGCGGCGCAACGCCTTCTTCAACATCACCAAGTTGGGCGCTGTGCCCGCCGCCTATCTGGTCGACTTCTATGGCGAGATGAGTGACGCCATCAACGCCGGCGCCGGCTCGGACCGCCTGCTCGTGGAGTGGCGTCTGGACGGCGCGCGGGCTGTCGAAGCGGCGGCGGGGCGGCGGTGCGGGCCCGACGCCGACCGGTTGCGGGCGACCGCCCGGGTGCGGTTGGGCCGGTCGCCGACGGGCGCGCCCGTGGTCCCCGGCGGTTCTTTGCCGGACGGGTCGGTCTGGCTGGTCGCCGTCCCGGAGGACGTCGAGGCGCTGCGCCGGTCCGACCCAGCGTTGGCGGCGCGGTGGCGGGCAGCGGTGCGGGAGGCCCTCCAGGAGGGCATGGCGGACGGGCGGCGCGTCACGGGCGCGACGCGCGGCGGATGGTACGTGCTGGAGGCGGACTCGTGAAGATCACAGGTGTTGAGCTGCGTCGCGTGGCGTTGCCGCTGGTGGCGCCGTTCCGGACCTCGTTCGGGGTGGAGACCGAACGGGACGTCCTGCTGGTCAGGGTGGTGACCCCGGACGCCGACGGCTGGGGCGAGTGCGTCGCGATGGCCGATCCGGTCTACTCGTCGGAGTACGTCAACGCCGCGACCGACGTCGTCCGGCGATATCTCGTGCCGACGCTGCTGGGACTGCCCGCGCCGGACGCGTCCGCCTGCGGGCCGGCCTTCGCCCGGTTCCGCGGGCACCCGATGGCCAAGGCCGCGGTGGAGACGGCGGTGCTGGACGCCCAGCTCCGGGCGGTCGGCATGGCGTTCGGGACCTACCTGGGCGCGGTGCGGCCGCGGGTGCCCGCCGGAGTGTCGGTGGGGATCACGGACTCGGTCGACGAGCTGCTCGACCTGGTCGCCCGGTACCTGGACGAGGGCTACGTCCGGATCAAGCTGAAGATCGCTCCGGGCTGGGACGTCGAGCCGGTGCGCGCGGTGCGCGAGCGCTTCGGGGACGGCCTGCCGCTCCAGGTGGACGCGAACGCCGCCTACACCCTGGCCGACGCCCCGCACCTGGCCCGGCTGGACCCGTTCCACCTGCTGATGGTCGAGCAGCCGTTGGCCGAGGACGACCTGCGGGGCCACGCGACGCTGGCCGGCCGGCTCCGCACGCCGATCTGCCTGGACGAGTCGATCACCTCGGCCAGGGCGGCGGCCACCGCGCTGGCGCTGGGCGCGTGCCAGGTCGTCAACGTCAAGCCGGGGCGGGTGGGCGGCTACCTGGAGGCGCGGCGGGTCCACGACGTCTGCGCGGCGCACGGGGTGCCGGTGTGGTGCGGCGGCATGTTGGAGACCGGGCTCGGCAGGGCGGCCAACGTGGCGTTCGCCGCCCTGCCGAACTGCGGCCTCCCTGGCGACACCTCGGCGTCCGACCGCTACTACGCCCGCGACGTCACCGCCCCGTTCACCCTGGTCGACGGGCACCTCACGGTGCCGACCGGCGCGGGCCTCGGGGTCGAGCCGGAGGCCGACGTGCTGGGGGAGGTGACGACCTGGACCGAGTGGATCACCACGTGACCGGCGCGCCCGGGGGTCGTACCGCAGCCAAGTGGTCCGGCCGTCGCCCTCGCCCCGGCTGAGTCTGGCCAGGGTGCTGGCCGATCTCGGGCCCACGGTGCTGGAGCTGGCCTGCCCGGCGGGCGACCTCGACGCGGAGGTCACCTCGGTCGTGATCCACGACCGCTGGACGAGCTGGTGGTGCCGCGCGGCGGGTTCGTGCTGGACGTGGGGGTAGGGGCCCCGAGGACGTCGCGGTGCTGCTCGTCGCCACCGCAGCGGCCGGCGGCGCGGGTCTGGTGGTCCGGGTGCCGGTAGCCGTCGACGACACCATCCGGAAGGCGGCGCGAGACAGCGGCGTGCCGGTGCTCGCCCGCGCACCGGCCGCGTCGTGGTCGCGGGTTGCCACACTGACGCGCTCCCTGCTCGTCGGAAATCCCGCGAGCGGCGAGCTCGACGGAGACCTGTCGGGAGACCTTGTCGAGTTGGCCAACGCGGTCAGCGAGCCGGCCGACGTCGATCTCGGGCTGGACGGCGTGCTCCCGCGTTGCGCGGTCGCGGTTCGGCGGGGGGCGAGGTGCTCGGCTCGGTCTGGGCCGCCGTGCGCGAACCCCTGTCCGCGTGGTGGCGTCAGGCGTACGCGGCGGCTGCCTGGGCGTTGCCACCGAGCGGCTCTGCGTTCTCGCTACTGAGCCCTCCACGCAGGACGAGGTGATCCGAGGTGCGGGAACCACCACCGGCTTTGTGACGCGCTGGCCCTGCACGTCAGCGCTGTGCGCCCCGCTCGGCAGTGGCGGCCCTGGGCGGCGTGACCTGTGCGGTGCTGCCCTCGCACGCAGAGGAAGCGGATGCCGAGCTGTCTGCGGTGCGCGTCGTGGGGAGTTTCGTTGCCCAGGTGGGAAAACGCCGTGCACCGCGCGTCGGCGTCGGCCGCGTCGTGTCCACTCTCCCCGAGATCGGCCTATCCCGTGACGACGCAGACCGTGCCCGTCCGCGTGCTGTCTGCCCGCCCCGAACTCGGCTCTGTCGTCCGGTACGCGGACGGGCACGCCGACTCGTTGTTGCTCAGGCTCGGAGATCTGATCGTGGTGGATCGACACGCGCCGTCCGGCTCGTACGCCCGGTTGTTGGCCTACCAGACAGCTTTCGTCCACTGAGGACAGTTCATCGGCTGCTCTCTTTCCAGTCGTACCAACGTCTTTTCTACCCGGCTGCGCGGCTCTCGCCGCGTCGCGCGGGCTGCGGGGGAGGGCGCCCAGCACGGGCCAACGCCGTGTCCGAAACGCGCCAGCATCCGCCGTGGTCGATTGGTTGACTGGTCTCACCAGCGAACGCGGAAGCAGGAGAGACAATGAACAGCGCCGTCGACGGTGCCTTTTTTGGGGATAATTCCCCGCAATCTCAGAAAACGAACGCGATGGCCGTGCTCGACGGTTTCTACGAGGCGGAGCGAGCGTATTTCGCCGCTGGTGGCCCCGGTGTCGCCGACTTCGCGGACGTCGCACGGTTCCTGGCGCCCGACGTGGTGTTGTACTCGGCTCCCGGCCTGCCCTACGGCGGTGTCTGGCGCGGCCACGAGGGGATGGAGCGCTTCCTGGCCGCGATGGCCGGGTGCTGGGAGTCCGTGGAGTTCCTGGACCGCACGCACGTCGCGGAGGGCGACCGGGTCGCGGTTTTCCTGCGCGTGGTGTTCCGGGCCAGGAACGGGCGCGAGCTGGAAACCACGCTCCTGCAGATGAACACCGTGCGGAACGGGCTCGTCACCGAGTTCCGCCCCTATTACTGGGACCCGGCGGCGGTGGCCGACGTCGTGCGTGACGAGGCGTCCCGCGTCGACCCGGCCTGACCTGTCGGCGGTCGGGACCAGCTCCTGCCCCGCCGCATTCGAGAACAAAAGTCCCACAAGAGCACCGCTCGACAAGAACTGATCTCCACACCAACTGGGAACAGAGGAGAACTCGTCATGTCCAACCTCGCCGGCAAGATCGCGTTGGTGACCGGGGGGAGCCGGGGGATCGGCGCGGGGGTCGCCGAGCGGCTCGCCCGGGCCGGCGCCGACGTCGCGGTGACCTACGTCCACTCCGCCGAGCAGGCCGACACCGTCGTGCGGCGCATCGAGGCCCTGGGGCGCCGGGCGGTGGCGATCCAGGCCGACGCGGCGGACGCCGCGGCCGTCGTCGGCGCGGTCGAGCGCACGGTCGCCGAGTTCGGCCGGCTCGACATCCTGGTGAACAACGCCGGGGTGGGCATCATGGCCCCGCTGGAGCAGTTGACGGTGGAACAGGCCGACCAGTCCTACGCGGTGAACATCCGATCGGTGTTCGTCGCCTCGCAGGCCGCGGCGGCCCACATGGGCCAGGGCGGGCGCATCATCAGCATCGGCAGCGCCCTGAGCCGGCACGTGCCCTTCCCCGGCGCGAGCCTGTACACGATGAGCAAGTCCGCGCTGGTCGGCCTCACCAAGGGGCTGGCGAGGGACCTCGCGGGCCGCGGTGTGACGGTGAACCTGGTGCAGCCGGGCGCGATCAACACCGACCTGAACCCGGTCGACGGGCCGGCGGCCGAGTCGCAGCGCGTGCTCACCACCGTGGGGCACTTCGGGGAGACCTCCGACGTCGCCGCAATGGTCGCCTACCTCGCCGGCGAGGAGGCGCGGTTCGTGACGGGCACCGCGCTGGCCATCGACGGCGGCCACTCGATCTGAGCCACGGGCGACAACTGGTGAACAGAGGGGACGGGCGAACGCCCGTCCCCTCCACCGACCGTGACCGGGTTCGACCCTGTCCGCTCCACTCCGCCGGCCCGGCTCTGGTCGCCTCCGGTCTGTCCACTCGGGGTGTCCACTCGGGGTGTCCACTCGGGGTGTCCACTCGGGGTGTCCACTCGGGGTGTCCTCAGAGGACAGTGGTCGAAGGACGGTGAATCCGGATCGAAAGTGGGTTCCCACTGGGGATCGGGGAAGAAACCGCGCGTTTCCTGTCAGCCCCAGGTGTCGGGGTAGGGCTGCCCCCCGAGGAGAACGGCCGGGTGGCAGGCAGGTCGCGGGCGGGTTCCGCCGGGAGTATCGGAAGCGTCCGGCGACAACCCTGATCGCTCTTCACGAATCGAGAGCCCGCGATGTCGATTCCCCTGCGGCGTACCGCGTCCCCGTCCGCCGCGTCTCCCGTGGAAGCCGTCGACCCGTCGGCGCCGCCCACACCGGTGCGGCGTGCCTTCACGCTGTGGCTGGTCGCGGTCGGGGCGGGTGTGTTCGAGACCGTGTTGGCGGTCGGTGGCCTGGTGGCCAACGGGCCGGGTTCGGGCGCTCAGGTCGTGACGGGCCTCGTGATCCGGATTCCGGTCTTCGTCGCCGCGGTGGTGGCCGCGCTCCACATGCGCAGGGGGCGCCCGTGGGGCAGGACCTTCCTCGCGCTCGGGCTGGGCGTTCTGGGCACAGCCTCGATGGTGGTCCCACCGATCAGCGCTCTCGCCCAGGGGCGTTCCCTCGGCTCGTTCGTCGAGAAGCTCGGAGCGATGGATCTCGTGTTCGGGATGAGCCGCGTCGTGCACGTGCTCGCCGTGCTCACCGCCGTCAGCCTGATGTTCCTCCCGGCTGCCAACGCGTACTTCCGTTCCAGGCGCGCGAACTAGAGGTCAGGGCCGACAGGCCCTCCCGCGCTTCTGGTCGCTCTCCTGCCCTCTGCTGTTGCCCGTTCCACCCGACGTGCCCACGCGGTTCCGCCGCGTGGGCACGTCTCGTGCTGGGACCAGGGGGCGGCGAGCGACGCCGGCACGGCAAACCATGTCGTGCATCTGTCGGTTTCCCGGCGGGCGAGCCATTTCTCCCCTTCCTTCCCCACCAGCCGAGCGTCAGGCTTCGGCCGGGTGGGCGCGGTCCGTCCGGAGCTGTGATCTGAGCTGCGTATTTGTTGACGAGTGTCAGAGTGCTCCCAATAAGGTTAGGCTCACCTCACTTTGGTGTTGCGGGTGCTCACTGTGTCACGCACGGTGACCGCCCGCGCGCCGGGTGGCGTTCCTGGGGAACACGGAAGGGCTGGTCAGAGTGAACACGGTGACGAACGTCCCGTCGGCGGTCGAGGCCGAGTACAGCCGGGAGATCCGGGAGGGGCTCGACCCGGCCGTGCTGGAGGTCGGCCCGCCGCCGATCCCCGAGCTGGCGGGGCCGTGGCGGATGCGACTGGCCCAGGCGGAGGGCGCGGACCTCGACCTGATCCACGGCTGGATGAACGCGCCGCACGTGGCGCCGTACTGGGACCAGGCGTGGCCGAGGGAGCGGTGGGCCCGCGCGCTCGCCGGCCAGCTCGCCGGCACCTACTCCCGCCCGTTCGTCGTCGACCTGGACGGCGAGCCCTTCGCCTACGTCGAGCTGTACCGCGCGGCGCGGGACGTGGTGGCCGCCCACTACGACGCCCGGCCGCACGACGTCGGCTACCACGTGGCGATCGGCGACAAGGACCGCGTCGGCAAGGGCATCGGGGGTCAGCTCTTCAAGGCGGTCATCGACGGCGTCTTCGCCGCCGAGGCCGAGTGCGCGCGGATCGTGTCCGAGCCGGACGCGCGCAACGAGGCCGCCCGCCGGATGGACGTCAAGCTCGGCCTGCACTTCCTGGGCGAGGTCGACCTGCCGCACAAGCGGGCGGCCCTGTTCGTCTATCCGCGCACGACGGCGGACGTCCCGACCCTCGTCTGAGCCCGCCGCCCGCCCGACCCGTCGCCACTGGGGGAGACGTCCATGACCGCTCAGGAGACCGGGCCCGCTCCCGCCGGCCCGCACGCCGATGACCGCGGGGCCGGTGATCACGGGGCCGGCGAGCACGGGGTGCCGATCGGGACCCCGCTGGACAACGCCACGGTCCACGTCCTGGACGGGTCGCTGCGGCCCGTCCCGGTCGGAGTGGCGGGCGAGCTGTACGTGGCCGGGGCCGGGCTGGCCCGCGGCTACCTGGGCCGGCCGGGGCTGACGGCGGAGCGGTTCGTCGCCGACCCGTTCGGCGAGCCGGGGCAGCGCATGTACCGCACGGGCGACCTGGTGCGGTGGGGCGCGGACGGGAACCTGGTGTTCGTCGGCCGAGCCGACGACCAGGTGAAGATCCGGGGTTTCCGGATCGAGCTGGGCGAGGTGGAGTCGGCGCTGGCCGGGCACCCCGCCGTCGCGCAGGTGGCGGTCGTCGCGCGCGAGGACCGGCCCGGCGACCGGCGGCTGGTCGGCTACGTCGAGCCGGCCGCGACCGGCGCGACGCCGGAGCCCGCCGAGGTCCGGCGGTGGCTGGCCGAGCGCCTGCCGGACTACATGGTGCCGTCGGCGGTCGTGGTCATGGACCGGTTGCCGGTGCTGCGCAACGGGAAACTGGACCGGCGGGGGTTGCCCGCCCCGGTGTTCGACGCGACGCCGGCCAGCAGCGCGCCCCGCACCCCGATCGAGGAGGTGCTCTGCGCCGTCTTCGCCGAGGTGCTGGGCGTGCCCGCGGTCGGTGTGGACGACAGCTTCTTCGACCTCGGCGGCGACAGCATCATCGCGATCCAGCTCATCACCCGCGCGCGGCGGGCCGGGCTGGCGGTGACCGCGCGGGACGTGTTCGAGCGCCGCACCGTCGCCGCGTTGGCCGCCGTGGCCGGCACCCTGACCAGTGACGTCGTGGGCGAGGAGCCGGGCAGCGGCGTCGGCGACGTGGAGCCGACCCCGGTCTTCCACTGGGTGCGGGAGCGCGGAGTGCCGAGCGCCGGCCTCTTCCAGGCGATGACCGTGCGGGCCCCGGCGGGAATGCTCCTCGACGACCTCGTCGCCGCGGTGCAGGCGGTCCTCGACCACCACGACGTGCTGCGCGCGTCGGTGACCTGCGCCGCCGACGCGCCGTGGCGGTTCCACGTGCCCCAGCCCGGTTCGGTCCAGGCGGCCGGCCTGGTCTCCCGGATCTCCGTGCGGGGGATGTCCGGGCGGGAACTGTCCACTGTGGTCGCCGAGGAGACCGCGGCGGCGCAGCGGAGGCTCGACCCCGAGGCCGGGGTCATGGCCCAGGTGGTGTGGTTCGACGCGGGGGACCGGCCGGGCCGCGTGGTGCTGGCGCTGCACCACTTCGTGGTGGACGGCGTGTCCTGGCGCGTGCTGCTTCCCGACCTCCGCGCGGCCTACGAGTCGGTCGTGGCGGGCGCAACGCCGAAGCTGGAGCCGGTGGGCACCTCGTTCCGCAGCTGGGCGCGCCTGCTCACCGAGCAGGCCGCGCTGCGGACGTCGGAGGCGGAGACGTGGATCGGCGCGCTCGACGGCCCGGACCCGCTGCTCACCTCGCGGCCCCTGGACCCGGCGCTGGACACCGCCGCCACCGCCGGCCACCTGACGTTGACGTTGCCGGCGGAGCGGACCGCGCCGCTGCTGACGACCGTTCCGGCTGCGTTCCACGCCGGGGTCAACGACGTCCTGCTCACCGCGCTCGGGCTCGCGGTCGACGGCTGGCGCCGACGTCGGGGCGTGGACACCGGGGCCGGCGTCCTGCTCGGCCTGGAAGGCCACGGCCGTGCGGAGGTCGTCGACAGCGTCGACCTCTCGCGGACGGTCGGCTGGTTCACCAGCGTCCACCCCGTGCGGATCGCGCCCGGCGCACTGTCCGAAGAGGACATTCGCTCGGGCGCGCCCGAGGTGGGGGCCGCACTCAAGCGGGTCAAGGAGCAACTGCGCGCGCTGCCGGACAACGGCATCGGTTACGGCCTGCTGCGCCACCTGGCCGACGAGACCGGGCCGGCGCTGGCCGAGCTGCCCACGCCGCAGATCGGCTTCAACTACCTCGGTCGGTTCGCCACGCCGGAGACCGAGGACTGGGGTCCGGTGCCGGACAGCGAAGCCCTGACGGCGGGGCAGGCCCCGACGGCGCCGTTGCCCTACGGCCTCAACCTCAACGTGCTCGGCCAGGACCGCCCCGGCGGTCCGGAGCTCGTCGCGTCCTGGACCTGGGCCGGCGCGTTGTTCTCCGAGGCGGACGTGCGCGAACTCGCCGAGGCGTGGTTCGCCGCGCTGGACGGCCTGGTCGCCCACGCCAACACACCCGGCTCCGGCGGGCGCACTCCCTCCGACCTACCGCTGGTTTCCCTGGAGCAGCGCGAGATCGAGCAGTTGGAGGCCGACTACCAGAAGCACGGCGGCCTGGCGGACGTCCTCCCGCTCACCCCGCTCCAGGAGGGCCTGCTCTTCCACTCGCTCCTGCGCGACGACGACAACCCCGACGTCTACACCGTGCAGGTCGTCTTCACCCTGGACGGCCCGCTCGACGGCGACCGCCTGCGTGCGGCGGGGCAGGCGCTCGTGGACCGCCACCCCAACCTCCGCGCCTGTTACCCCCAGGCCCTCGGTGGGCGGCCCGTGCAGGTCGTGGCGCGCGAGGCGACCCTGCCGTGGCGGGAGGAGGACCTGTCGGGGCTGGACGAGTCCACACAGGACGAACGGACCCGGAGCGTCGCGCGCGAGGACTTCGTACGGCGGTTCGACCTCACGAGCCCGCCCCTGCTGCGGCTGACCCTGGTGCGGCTCGGCCCCGACCGGCACCGGATGGTCCTGACCAACCACCACATCCTCCTGGACGGCTGGTCCATGCCGGTCCTGACCAACGAGCTGTTCGCCCTCTACGCCGACCGGGGCGCGAGCCTGCCGAGGGCCGTGCCGTTCCGGGACTACCTGGTCTGGCGGGCCGCGCAGGACGACAGGGTGGCGGAGGGGACCTGGCGCGCCGCGCTGTCCGAAGTGGACGAACCCACGCTGGTCGCCCCGCCGGACTCGGTGATCGCCGAGGACGGGCGCCCCGCGCCCCGCCCCGAGCAGGTCGCGCTGGACCTGCCCGCCGACCTCGTCGCCGTCCTGACCGACCAGGCCAGGAAGCACGGCGTCACGATCAACACTGTCGTGCAGGGCGCGTGGGCGCTGTTGCTCGGCCAGCTCACCGCGCGCGACACGGTGGTGTTCGGCGCGATGGTTTCCGGTCGCCCGCCGGAGATCCCGGGTGTCGAGACGATGATCGGCCAGCTCAGCAACACCCTGCCGATCCCGGTGCGCATCCGCCCGGACGAGCCGGTCGTCTCGGTCCTCGCCCGGCTCCAGGAGCAGCAGACGCGGCTGATGTCCTACCAGCACACGGCGTTGACGAGCCTGCACCGGATGCTCGGGCAGACGGAGCTGTTCGACACGCTGCTGGTGTTCGAGAACTACCCGCTCAGCGCGGGGCGCGGGCGTGAGCTGGCCCCCGGCGTGACGGTCGGCTCCGTCGACGTCACCGACGCCACGCACTACCCGCTGACGCTCGTGGTGATGCCCGGAGAGGGACTGCGGCTCGCCCTGGGCTACCGCCCGGACCTGTTCCGGCGCGAGGAGGTGGAGCGGATCACCGAAGCGCTGGAACGCATCCTCCACACGATCGCCCACGCGCCGCAGACCCCGGTCGCGCGGCTGGACCCGTTGTCGGAGTCGGAGCGCCAGCGGGTGTTGGTTGAGTGGAACGACACCGACAGCGGCCTCGCCGTGGCGACGCTGCCCGAGCTGTGGGAGCAGCGGGTCGCCCGCACACCGGACGCCGTCGCCGTGGTGTTCGAGGACGTTCGAGTCGACGGGAAGTCCACTGAGGACGGTCAGGACGACCGGAGCCCGGTGGTCGAGCTGACCTACGCGGAGCTGAACGCGGCCGCGAACCAGCTCGCGCGCCACCTCGTCGCCCGGGGCGTCGGCCCGGAGCGGTTCGTGGGCGTGATGGTCCCGCGCTCGGTGGAGATGGTCCTGACCCTGTTGGCCGTGCAGAAGGCCGGCGGCGTCTACCTGCCGCTGGACCCGGACTACCCGGCCGACCGGCTGGAGCACATGCTGTCCGAGACGGACCCGGTGTGCCTGCTCACCACCGGTGCCCTGCAGGAGGGCGCGGCCGGGCGGATCGCGCCGGACGTGCCGCGCGTCGTGCTCGACGATCTCGACACCCTCGCCGAGCTGGTGGAGCACGCGGAAGCGGACCTGACCGACGCGCAGCGCCGTTCACCGCTGACTGTCCACAATGCCTCGTACGTCATCTACACCTCGGGCTCCACCGGACGACCCAAGGGCGTCGTGGTCGCCCACACGGGAATCAGCAAGCTGCTCGCCACCCAGACAGCCCGGTTCGGGGTGGACGCGAACACCCGCGCCCTGCACTTCGCCTCGCCCAGCTTCGACGCGGCCTTCTGGCAGACGCTCATCCCCCTGCTGTCCGGGGGAACGCTCGTGATCTGCCCGGCGGAGCTGCGCGCGCCCGGTGAGCCGCTCGTGGCGTTCCTGCGTCGGCACCAGGTGAACTTCCTCGGGTTGCCGCCCTCGCTGCTCGCGATGTTCCCGCCGGGCTGCGAGCTGCCGGAGGACGTGACGTTGGTGGCGGGCGCGGAGAAGGTCCCGCCCGAGGTGGTGCGCCGGTGGGCGCGGGGCCGCCGGTTCTTCAACGCCTACGGCCCGACCGAGGCGACGGTCAACACGACGTTGTGGGAGCACGACGGGACGGCCGACTCCGATGTGGACTCGGTCGTGCCCATCGGCCGGCCCGACCCCGACACCAGAACCTATGTGCTGGACCGGTTCCTGCGGCCGAGCCCGGTCGGCTCGGTGGGTGAGCTGTACGTCGCCGGCCCCGGTGTGGCGCGGGGCTACCTGGGGCGTCCCGACCTCACAGCCGAGCGGTTCGTCGCCGACCCCTTCGGGCCGGCGGGCTCGCGGATGTACCGGACCGGCGACCTGGTCCGCTGGTTGCCGACCGGCGAGCTGGAGTACGTCGGGCGAGCCGACCACCAGGTGAAGGTGCGGGGTTTCCGGATCGAGCTGGGCGAGGTCGAGGCGGCGTTGGCCACCCACCCCGACGTCCGGCACGTGGTGGTGGTCGTTCGGGAGGACCAGCCCGGCGTCCGCAAGCTCGTCGGCTACGTCGTGCCCGAGCCGGACCGCCGGGTGGACGGCGCCGAGGTGCGGGCGCGGGCCGCCGAGGGGCTGCCCGACTACATGGTGCCCGCCGCGGTGGTCGTGCTCGACGAGCTTCCGGTTCTGCCCAACGGAAAAGTGGACCAGAAGGGACTGCCCGCGCCCGACTTCGGCGCGCTCTCCTCCGGTCGTGCCGCGCGGACGCCGGTGGAGAAGGCGCTGTGCGCGGTGTTCGCGGAGGTCCTCGGGCTGCCCTCGGTCGGCGTGGACGACAGCTTCTTCGACCTGGGCGGGGACAGCATCATCGCCATCCAGTTGATCGCGCGGGCGCGCCGGGCCGGGTTCGTCGTGTCGGCCCGTGATCTGTTCGAGCGCCGGACCGTGGCCGCGCTGGCTGGGGTTGTCGGCCAGGTCGGGGACGGCGCGCTCGCGGAGGAGCGCGGCGCGGGTGTCGGCGAGGTGGAGCCGACGCCGGTGTTCCGCCGGTTCTTCGAGACGGGCGCGCCCGCGCGCGGGTTCTTCCAGTCGATGCTCGTGCGCGTTCCGGCGGGACTGCGGTGGAACGCCCTGGTCTCTGCGGTGCAGGCGGTGCTGGACCACCACGACGTGCTGCGCATGCGGCTGATCGCGGGGGACGATGGGACTCGGGGTCTGAGTGTGGCTCCGGAAGGCGCGGTGCGCGCGGAGGACCGGGTCCACCGAGTTGACGCGTCCACAGTAGACGACGATGCGATGTCGGCCGCGGTGGACGAGCAGGTCGACGCGGTCAGGAGAACACTGGACCCCGAGACCGGGGAGCTGGCGCGGTTCGTGTGGTTCGACGCGGGCGAGCGGCCCGGACGGCTTCTCGTGGTACTGCACCACTTCGCCGTGGACGGGGTGTCCTGGCGCATCCTGCTGCCCGACCTGCGGGCCGCGTACGAGGCGGTCGCCGCCGGCCGGACGCCGGAGCTGGAGCCGGTGGGCACCTCGTTCCGCCGGTGGGCCGCCCTGCTCGCCGAGCAGGCGCACACGCCGCGCAGGACCGAGGAACTGGCGCTGTGGCGCGGCATTCTCGACGGCCCGGACCGGCTGCTCGGCGATCGGCCGTTCGATCCGGCCCGCGACACCGTCGGAACCGCGCGGCACCTCACGTTGGCGTTGCCGCCGGAGCGGACCACGCCGCTGCTCACGACCGTTCCGGCCGCGTTCCACGCCGGCGTGCAGGACGTTCTCCTGACCGCGCTGGCGATGGCGGTCGAGTCGTGGCGCGGTCGGCGTGGCGACGGCGTCCTGGTCGATCTGGAGGGGCACGGCCGCGAAGAGATCGTCAACGGGGTCGACCTGTCGCGCACGTTGGGCTGGTTCACCAGCATTCACCCCGTGCGCATCGGTCCCGGTGTGCTGACCGACGAGGAGATGCGCACCGGCGCGGAGTCCGTCGGCGCGGCGGTGAAACGGGTCAAGGAACAGGTCCGTTCGGCGCCCGACCACGGCATCGGCTACGGCATGCTCCGCTACCTCAACGAGGAGACCGGGAACTGCCTGCGCTCGGAGCTCACGCCGCAGATCGGCTTCAACTACCTGGGCCGGTTCGCGATGCCCGCTGGCGGCCCCGGCCACGACACGGACTGGGAGCCTGTGGGCGACCGCGCGCTCCGGAGCGGCGCGGACCCCGCCTCACCCATGCCGCACAGCCTGAGCGTCAACGCGCTGACCCACGACCGGCCCGAGGGGCCCGAACTGGCCGTGACGTGGTCGTGGCCCGCTGAGTTGTTCGACGAGGCCGAGGTGCGGCGACTCGCCGAGGCGTGGTTCACCGCTCTGGACGGCCTCGTCGCGCACGCGGAGCGCCCCGGCTCGGGCGGGCGGACTCCGTCGGACCTTCCGTTGGTGTCGTTGTCGCAGCGGGACGTCGAGCGACTGGAGGCCGACTGGCCCGATCTGGCGGACGTGCTGCCGCTCAGCCCGCTCCAGGAGGTCATGGCCCGGCACACCCGGCTGCTCGCCGAGGACAGCACCGACGTCTACACCTCGCAGGCGGTCTTCACGTTCCGGGGCCCGCTGGACGGGGAGCGGTTGCGCGCCGCCGGGCAGGCCTTGCTCGACCGGCACGCGAACCTGCGCGCCGCCTTCGCGGCAACGGGCGACGGCGAGGTGGTCCAAGTCGTGCCGGGCTCGGTCACGCTGCCCTGGCGGGAGTTCGATCTGTCCGAAGTGGACAGTGCGACGGAGGTGGAGCGGACGGCCGCCGAGATCGCCGAACTCGACTTCGCCCTGCGGTTCGACCTCGCCCGCCCGCCGCTGGTGCGGCTCACCTTCCTGCGCCTGGGCGGTGACCGCAGTCGGCTTGTCTTCACCAGCCACCACATCCTGTCCGACGGCTGGTCCGCTCCGCTGATCATGCGGGACCTGTTCGCCCTCTACGCGGCCGGCGGCGACCCCGACGCGCTGCCCAGGGTCGTGCCGTTCCGCGACTACCTGTCCTGGCAGGACAGACAGGACACGCCCTCGGCGGACGCGGCGTGGCGGGAGGCGTTGGCCGGACTGGACGAACCCACGCTGGTCGCCCCCGCGCCCCGCGTGGCCGTGCGCCCCGAGCAGGTGGCCCTGCACCTGCCCACCGACCTGGTCTCGGCCCTGGGCGAGCGCGCGCGTCAGCACGCGCTCACGCTCAACACCCTCGTGCAGGGCGCGTGGGGACTCCTGGTGGGCGACCGGCTCGGCAGGGACGACGTCGTGTTCGGCGCGATGGTTTCCGGCCGACCGCCGGAGATCTCGGGCGTCGAGACGGTGATCGGTCTGCTCAGCAACAGCGTTCCGGTGCGGGTGCGGTGGCGGCCGGACGAGCCGGTCCACGTGGCGTTGGCCCGGCTCCAGGACCAACAGGCCGGTCTGCTGCCCTACCAGCACACCTCGTTGACCCGCCTGCAACGCCTCACCGGGACGCCCGAGCTGTTCGACACGTTGCTGGTGTTCGAGAACTACCCGATGGACGCGGAGCGACTGCGTCGTCCGCTGCCCGGCGTCGAGGTGGTCGGCACCGAGTTCCGGGGCGCCGCCCACTATCCGCTGACGATGGTGGTGATCCCGGGCGAGGGCCTGCACGTCACCCTCGACTACCGGCCGGACCTGTTCACCAGGGACGAGGTCGAGCGGATCGCCAGCGCCTACCGGGATCTCCTCGACCGGATGGCGCGGGACCTCGGCACGCCGGTCACCGACCTCCTCGCCCGCTGAGCGCCACCCTGCTCCCGAGATCGGAAACTGTGCGATGAACAGCGCTGACCCGACCACGAACGCCCCGGCCGTCCCCGCCCGGTTGCCGGCGACCGCCGCCCAGCACGGGATCTGGTTCGGCCAGGAGATGGACCCGACCAGCCCGATGTACAACACGGCGGAGTGCGTGGTCATCCACGGCGCGGTGGACGTCGACCTGCTGGAGGTCGCGGTGCGGCGCACCCTCGCCGACGCCGAGGCCCTGCACGCCCGGTTCGTCCGGGACGACGACGGCGTGCTGTGGCAGGACCTGACCCCGGCGGACTGGCCCTTCCACGTCGTGGACCTCAGGGAGGAGCCGGACCCGGTGGCCGCGGCGGACGCGTGGATCGCGGCCGACATGGCCCGGCCCACCGACCTCGCGCGCGACCCGTTGTTCACCGAGGCGGTGCTGCGGACCGGACCCGAGGAGTTCCGCTGGTACCAACGGATCCACCACGTCGCGGTGGACGGCTTCGGCGCCGCGATGATCCTGCGGCGGGTGGCCGAGGTCTACACCGCCCTGGCCGGCGGCGAGGAACCGCCGGAGGCCGGCTTCGGCCGACTGTCCACTGTGGTCGAAGAGGAGGCCGCTCACCTGGCCTCGGACCGCCACGCCCGCAGCCGTGACTTCTGGGCCGAGCACCTGGCCGACCAGCCGGAGCCGGTGAGCCTGGCCGAGGGCGTGCCGTCGATCTCCGGCGACGTGCTGCGCCGGACGCTGCGCCTGCCCCCGGAGGAGGCCACGCGGTTGCAGCGGGTCGCCGCCGGCGCGCGCGCCGCGTGGTCGGACCTGGCCCTGGCGATCACCGCCGCCTACGTCGCGCGGGTCACCCGGGCCGGGGAGGTGGTGCTGGGCCTGCCGGTGATGGGGCGGCTGGGGTCGGCGGCGCTGCGCGTGCCGTGCATGGTGATGAACATCGTGCCGCTGCGGGTCCCGGTCGACACCGGGCGGTCGCTGCTCGACCTGACCGACCAGGTCGCGGCCCAGGTGCGGCGCACCCGCCCGCACCACCGCTACCGGCACGAGCAGCTCCGCCGCGACCTGCGGATGGTCGGCACGGACCGCCGGCTGTTCGGCCCGGTCGTCAACATCATGCCCTTCGACTACCGCCTGCGGTTCGGCGCGCACGAAGCGACGATGCGCAACATCTCGGCCGGTCCGGTGGACGACCTGTCGCTGGGCATCCGGCTGATGGCCGACGGCGGCCTCCAGGTCGAGCTGGACGCCAACGCCCAGCTCTACCGGCCCGACGTCCTGACCACCCACCTGACCAGCTTCGTGACCTTCCTGCGGGCCGCGCTCGACGCGCCGGAGGAGCCGCTGGGCCACGCGCGCATGGTCCGGACCGTGACGCTCGCCGAACTGCGCCACGCCCGGCTGGCCGCGCCGTCGCCGATGGGCCGACCGGCCGCGGACGAGCAGCCGGACGTGCTCGCGTTGGTGCGGGAGCAGGCGCGGCAGAGTCCGAACGCCGTCGCCGTCGAGCACGGCGACCGCCGCCTCAGCTACGCCGAGCTGCTCGCGGAGGCGGAGCGGTCGGCCCGGCGGTTGGTCGCGCACGGCGCGCGGGTGGACTCCCCGGTCGCGGTGCTGCTGCCGCGCGGCCCGGAGATCGTCGTCTCGATCCTCGCCGTTCTCCTGGCGGGCTCCGGCTATCTCCCCCTGGACCCCGGGTGGCCGGCGGCCCGGCTGAACGGGGTGCTCGACGACGCCGGAAACCCGCTGGTGGTCACGGATTCGGAGCACGTGGACCTGGTGCGGGGCCGGAACGTCCTCGTGGTGGACTCCGCCGAGTGGACTGACGACCAGTCCGCCGACAAGTCCACTGTGGAACCGTCCAATTTGGACAATTTGGACGACGCTCCACTCCCGACGGTGCCCGCCCAGGCGCTCGCCTACGTCATCTACACCTCGGGCTCCACCGGGACGCCCAAGGGAGTCCTGGTGAGTCGCGGCGCGCTGGCCAGTTTCGCGGCCGCCGCCACCCGGCGCTACGCGATCACGAAGGCCGATCGCGTGCTCCAGTTCGCCGCGCCGCACTTCGACGCGAGCATCGAGGAACTGTTCGGAGCGCTGACGACGGGCGCGACGTTGGTGCTGCGCACCGAGGAGATGCTGGAGTCGGTGCCGCGCTTCCTGGACTCGTGTGCCGTGAAAAGGGTCACACTCCTCGACCTGCCCACCGCGTTCTGGCACGAGGTCGTGCACGGAATGGACGCCGGCGAGGGCGTTCTCCCCGGGACGGTGCGCGCCGTGATCATCGGTGGTGAGGCGGCACTTCACGACCGCGTGGCCCGCTGGCGGCGCCTGGTGGACCCCGAGGTCGCCCTGATCAACACCTACGGTCCGACCGAAGCGACGGTCGTCACCACCGCGGCGGTGTTGACCGGGCAAGGTTAAGGATAGGCTCACCTAAGGTTGATGTTGGGGACCCGCCACCAGCACGGCGCCGAGTTTGCGGAGAACGACCGATGACCACCAGACCTGACCGGGCAGGGGACGCCGCCGGCGTCTCCCGCCGCCGTTTCCTCGCCGGGGCGGCCGGGGCCCTCGCCCTGGTGGGCCTGACCGCCTGCGGCTCCGGCGGTTCCGGTGGCGCCTCGGCCAGCCCCACCGCCGTCGGCGGCGGGAAGCGGACGATCACCACGGCGCTCGGCCCGGTGGAGATCCCGGCCAACCCGCAGCGCGTGGTCTGCGTCGACCACTACACGCCCGGCGCGCTGCTCGACGTGGGCGTGACGCCGGTCGGCGTCGCCGACTTCGACACCAACGCCCTGCTCGCCGACTACGTGCCCCGCCTCCAGGGGCTGCCCAAGGTCGGCAAGTCCAACGAGGCCAAGCCGGAGAAGGTGGCCGAGCTGCGGCCGGACCTCGTCCTCGGCACGCACCTCGCGCACGCGCCCGACCCCAACGCCGAGAGCTACAAGGCGTTCGCGCCGACCGCGTTGTTCGCCGCCAAGACCGCCGGCGACTGGAAGGACCGCGCGCTCCAGGCCGCCGACGCGGTCGGCCGGCGCGCCGAGGGCGAGAAGGTCAGGCAGCGCTACGAGGAACGCGCCGCCGGCATCAAGAAGAAGTACGCCGACGCCCTGGCCAGGACGAAGTGGAGCATGGTCCAGGGTGGACGCTCCGGCGAGTGGGCGCTGGTGCTGCCCGGCTCCTGGGGCGGCGTCGTGCTGGTGGACGCCGGTGTGCAGTTCGGCGCGTCCTCGGCCGGACAGCAGGGCACGACCAAGAACTTCTCCGTGGAGCAGATGGACGCGCTCGCCGACTCCGACGTGATCCTGGTGCGCGGCAACAGCGACGGCAGCATCGCCGCGCAGGTGAAGCCGGTGTTGGAGCAGCCCGTGTGGCAGGGACTGCGGGCGGTGAAGAACAACAGGGTCTTCCCGCTGCCGTACTTCAACACCCTGCACTACGGGCAGGCCGAGGCGATGCTCAACAAGATCGAAGACATTCTCAAGCAGCTCTGAGAAGGGAATGGTCCGATGACCGCCCCCAACACCGTCCGTGAGCGCGGTGCCCGTCGCCTCGGCAAGCCGATGCGCGTGGTGCGCACGACCGAGGTGACGCCGTTGATGCGCCGGATCACCGTGACCCCGGTGGGCGAGGACACGCTTCCCGGCGCCGACCACGAGCACCTCGGCCCCAACATGAAGGTGTTCATCCCTCGGCCCGGCCAGGCCGAGCCGGTCATGCCGCACCGCGAGGACGGCCGGCTGGTGTGGCCGCCGGAGGACGTCCGGGCCACGGTGCGCACCTACACCACCCGCCGCTACGACCGCGAAGCGTCCGAAATGGACATCGACTTCGTGCTGCACGGCGACGCGGGCGTGGCCTCGTCCTGGGCGGCCAACGCGAAGCCGGGCGACATCCTCGGCGTCGGCGCGCCGGGCGGGCTGACCGTGCGCGAAGCCGACTGGTACCTCCTCACCGGCGACCAGACCGCGTTGCCGGCGATCAGCGTGATCCTGGAGAAGCTGCCGGCCACGGCGCGGGGCTACGCGTTCGTCGAGATCCCGGACGCGCGCGAGGAGCAGGAGCTGGTCCGCCCGGCCGGTGTGGAACTGGTCTGGCTGCACCGCGACGGCGCGCCAGCCGGCACCGGGACCCTGCTGGCCGACGCGGCGCGCTCGGTCGAGATGCCCACCGACGAGTCGGTGTTCGCCTGGGCGGGCGCGGAGTCGGCCGCCGTGCTCGACCTGCGTCGGCACTGGCAGCACGAGCGCGGCCTGGACCGGCGGCGCAAGCTGGCCATCGGCTACTGGAAGCGCGGCATCTCCGAGACCGAGTACAGCCACAGGCACGACCACGACCGGGCCGACGAGGACCGGTACGAGAACCAGCCGCACTGAGGCGGGACGGTCGGGCGCCTCCGTCGTCGGCGCCCGACCGCCGGCCCTCCCCAGTCACCGCGGCGTCCGCGCCGGGGCCAGCGAGATCGGACGGGAAAAGCGATGCGCCTCGGCCAGATGGTCATCGACGTCAGTCCACTGAGGACCAGCCGGGACTTCCGGTTCGTCTTCGCCGCGCGCGTGGTGTCCCTGCTGGGCATCGGCTTCACCACCGTCGCGCTGCCCGTCCAGGTCTACGACCTGACCGGGTCGTCCCTCCAGGTCGCCCTGGTCAACCTCGTGCTCGGCGCGGCGATGCTGGTCGGCACCCTGGTCGGCGGCGTGCTCTCCGACCGGTTCGACCGCCGGTCGCTGATCCTGCTCGGCCGGGGCGTCGCCGCGGTCGGCTTCGCCGCGCTGACCGCCAACGCGCTGCTGCCCAGCCCGCAGCTCTGGTTCGTCGCCGTGTGCGCGGTGGTGAACGGCCTGGCGAACGGGGTCAGCGGCACCGCGTTGATGGCGGCCACTCCCGCCCTGGTCGGCAGGGACCAGCTCGCCGCGTCGGCGGCGCTGGTCGCCGCCACCACGCAGCTCGGCGCGGTGGTGGGGCCGGCGGTCGGCGGCCTGGTGATCGCCGGGCCGGGCGTGGCGGCGAACTACGGCGTCACGGCCGTGGGCACGCTCCTGACCACCGTCCTGATCCTCTTCCTCCGGCCGTTGCCGCCCACCAGCTCGTCCGGCCGGCGGGGGAGCGGCTCGGTCGCCGAGGGCTGGCGGTTCGTCCGGCGCAACCCGGTGATCGGCGGCCTGTTGCTCGTCGACGTGTGCGCCGTCGTGTTCGCCATGCCGTACGCGCTGTTCCCCGCGCTGGCGACCGAGCACTTCCACGCCGGCCCCGCCGCGGTGGGCCTGCTCTACGCGGCGCCGGCGGTCGGCGCGGTGCTGGGCGCGGTCACCAGCGGGTGGACCGGGCGGATCGCCGGCTCGGGCCGGGCGCTCGTGGTCGCCGTCCTGGGCTGGGGCCTGGCCATCACCGGGTTCGGGCTGAGCCCGACGCTGCCGGTCGCGCTCGCGCTGCTCGCCGTGGCCGGGTTCGCCAACATCGTGTCCGAGATCCTGCGCAGGGCGCTGCTCCAGCACCACACCCCCGGCCGGCTCCAGGGCCGGGTCAGCAGCGTGTGGCTGGCCCAGACCACCGTGGGGCCGTCGCTGGGCAACGTCGAGGCCGGTCTGCTCGCCCGGTTCGTCGCCCCGCCCACGGCGGTCGTCCTGGGCGGGCTGGTCTGCGTGGCGGGCGTGGTCCTGGTGTCCGCGCTGTTCCCGGGGCTGCGCCGAGCCAGCCTGCGCGGCCCCTCGGCCGACGAGGCCGAGCACGACGCGCAGCCGTCCGCCGCCGCGGCGGCCTGACGCTCTCCCGGCCCCCGTACCGCGCCTGGCCCGTGTCCACCTGACCGCGGGTACGGCGTCCGGGTGACGGCCGGTATCTGCGACGGCTTTCTGTCACTCCTCACCGTCGCCATGGTCGGTGCACCCAATGTTCGGAAGGGGTGGCGGGCGTGAAGAGGACATCCGCGCGGGGCTCCACCCGCTGCGCCCGAGCCCTGTGCGGGGAGCTCCGCGCCGGCGTGGTGGTCTTCGGGGCCGGTTCGGTCGTGGCCGGCCTGACCTCGGACGCCGACCTGTTCGCGGCTGCCAGGTCGGCACAGGGCGTCGGGGCCGTGCTCGCCGTGTCCGCGCTGGTCCAGGCGGTGCGCACCGACCCGGTGCGTCAGGCCCGGGTGACCACAGCGTGGGGGCGGATGTCCCAGCCGGGCAACTCGTCCGCGAACCCCCTGCCCGGCGCCGTCGTGCCCGTCGCCTCCTGGCAGTGGGCCTTCCTGCTCCCCGCCGTGGCCGCCGGGGTGGCCTGGGCGGTGGCTCCGCGACTGCTCGACCCCGCGCCGAGGAGGTGCCGCGGGCAGTGCGCGCCCGGACGGGCGCTGGTGCTCGTCCTGGTTCCCCTCGTCGACCGGAGTGGGGTTCGCCTGTTGCTGGCCGTCGCGCTCACCGCGACCACGACAGCGCGCCCGCCGGGCCGTCGTTCGCCGGCGGGCGCTGTTCTTCCCTGGTCGGGTGGTCCGATCGTGGTCGCCGCCATCCTCCCGTGGCCGCCCCCGGTGTCGGCCTCCCGGGCGTTGACCGGCCGCCGGCCCTCCGGCCTCGGGTTTCCGCACGCCGTCCCGCCCGCCCACCGTGGTGACGCAGCGCGACGGCTCGTCTCGACGGGGGAGCGCCGCGCGCTCGTCCCGTCGTGGGTCACGGTTCCGTCCCTGCCGGGAGCGTGACCGCGTGACTGGGGGTGATCGGGGAGGCGGTGTCCGCGCCGCCTCCCCGGTCCGCCAGCTCCACCGGATCGGGTGGCATCTCGGAGCCGGGCCCGGCGTTCCTGTTGTCAGGGACGTGTTTGGCGGCCCGGAGCGCGCTGGGGAGAGGACATGGTCGACGAGCACGGGTGGGTCCAGGTCACGCGGCCGGAGCGGGACGCGCGCGACGCCGTGGCGGACCCGGACGACCACCAACGCGTCGTGCGCGTGGCCGAGGCCGTGCGCGCGCTGGCCGAGGGGGGCCAGCTCGACGCGGCGATCCGGCTCGGCGAGGACGTGCTGCGGCAACCGGTGCCCGAGGCGCTGGCCGCCGAGTTGCGGTGCACCATCGCCGGGCTGCTGCTGGCCGCGGGTCGGGCCGGGGAGGCCGTCGCCGTCGCCGGCAGGGTGCTGGCCTGGCGCGGCGTGCCGGCCCCGCTGTACCGGCTCGCCGCGGCGAACCGGATCTTCGGGTTGTTCCTGTGCGACGAGCCCAGGGCCAGGGAGCTGGCCGAGTCGATGGTGGCCGGGTCGGACGTGGTCGAGCCGGGGCGGGAGCCGGCCAGGGGGCCGGGGTCGGGGTGGGCCGCCGGCGCCGTCGACACGGTGACGGCGGCGGCGGTGGTCTCGGTCCTGTCCTGGCAACGGGGCGAGCTGGCCGAGGGGCTGCGCTGGGGCACGCGGGCGGTGCGCGCGGCCTCCCGGGTGACGACACCCGGCTGGCGGGGCTTCCCCATGCTGGCCCTGTCCGCCGAGCTCTCCGACCTGCACGAGTTCGAGCAGGCCGAGGCGCTGGTGCGGGTCGCGGAGAACACCACCGACCCGATGGGCGTCACCGGGCACACCGCGGGCCCGGCCATCGTGCGCGCCCGGCTGCTCGCGCAGACCAACCGGCTGGACGAGGCGTACCGGGTCGCCGAGGCCGGCGCCCGGGTCGCGACCGAGCACGGGGCGGGGCTGCTGGTGCCGCTGGCGCACGCCGTGCTGGCCTCGACCACGTTGCGGATCGGCGAGGTCGACGAGGCGGCCGCGCACGTGGAGCGGTACCGGACGGCGCTGGCCGCCGGCGGCGCCGTCCTGCCGTCGCCGCAGTACGACTGGGTGGAGTTGCTGGTGACCGCGCAGCGGGAGGGGCCGCGACGCGCGCGGGAGCTGCTGACCACCCGGTTCACCGACCTGCCCACCCGCCGGGCGTTGTTCGTGGAGGAGCCCGGCGCGGCGGCGTGGCTGGTGCGCCTGGCGATGTCGGTGGGCGACCCGGTGCTGGGCGAGTCGGCCGCGGCCACCGCCGACCGCCTCGCCGAGGACAACCCGGGGTTCGCCACGGTGGCGGCCGGCGCCCGGCAGGCCCGCGCCCTGCTGCGCGGCGCCAGCCGGCTCGGCGCGGGTCCGCCGCCCTCCGGAGCGCGGGGGACGGCCACGACGGGGTGGGACGGCCTGAACGACACCGAACGGCGGATCGCCTCCCTGGTCGGCCAGGGGCTGACGAACCGGCAGGTCGCCGCCCGGGTGTTCCTCTCACCCCACACCGTGAACTACCACCTGCGGCAGATCTTCAGAAAACTCGAGGTGCGGTCCCGCGTGGAGCTGGCCCGGTTCGCGCACGAGCACTGAGGCGCTGAGCTCCAGAGCTCCAGAGCACTGAGCGCCGCACGCCGGTGCGACGCGGGAGGGGACACCGTTCCGCACGGGCTTCGGGGTGGAGACGCGGTCATGGGTCATGGGTCAGGTGGGGTGTCTTCGTCGGCGCGTGTGCTCTTCTCTCCCAGGAGGAGCAGAACGGCGTCGCTGACGGTACGCGGCTGTTCCGCTCTTCCTAGCTGATCTATCCACAGTGAACTGTCCCCTTCGTGCTCGTCCTGACGGACCGAGGGCACGTGAGATTGGATGCTGTTCTGGGCCAGATCGAGGCTGAGGTCGCGGGGCGAGACCCGATGGCGCTGACCGAGCGCCGCGTGGGGTGGAGTCGTGGTCATGGGTTAGGCGAGGTGTCTTCGCCGGCGCGCGTGCTCTGCTCGATCAGTGGGAGCAGCACGGCTCGCTGATGTCGCGGTTCTAGGTCGCTTTCCTCCCTGTCGTGTCCACAGTGGATTGTCCTTCTCGCCTCGTCCTGATCGATTGGGAGAACGTGGTGTCGGATGCCGTGCTGGGCCAGATCGGCGGTTGAGGTCGTGGTGGCGACATCCGATCGCGCTGGTGCGGCGCGAAGGAGGTCGCGCGCCGCTCCGGTCCCGGGGGTGGGGTCGTGGTCATGGGTGGAGGTGGGGGTGCCTTCGCCTACGTGTGCGCTCACTCTCCGAGGAGGAGCGGCACGGTGTCGCTGCGATCGCGGGCTGGTCTGCTCTTTCCGACGTCTGGCTTGTCCACAGTGGGCTTTTCCTTTGTGCGCCTCCTGGCCGGCGGAAAGCACGTGAGATTGGGTGTCGTGCTGGGTCAGATTGGGGGTTGAGGTCGTGGTGGCGAGATCCGACGGTGCTGGTTGAGCGTCGCGTGTCGGTGTGGTGTGAAGGGGTGCCGCGCCGGACCGGTCTCGGGGTGGGGTCGTGGTTATGGGTCAGATGGGGCGTCTTCGTCGTCGTGCGCGCTCCGCTCTCCCAGGAGGAGTAGCACGGCGTCGGTGACGTCGCGGGGTAGTTCCGCCCCTCCTGGCGTCTGGCTTGTCCATAGTGGACTACTGGTTCCGTGCTCATCCTGGTCGACCGGGAGCACGTGGCACCGGATGCCGTTCTGGCTCAGATCGAGGTCGACGCGGTGGGGGTGAGATCCGATGGCGCTGGTCGAGGTCAAGGTGACGATCGCGCCGTGGCCGCGTGCCGCCATCCGTCGTGCGATCGAACGGGAGACTGTCCCGACTCCGGGCGGGTCTGGCCTCAGGTCTTTGTCGTCAGGTGTGAGAACGGAGCCGGAGCGAAGCGGCTCGACGGCGTTCACCAGGAACTCCACCGGGCCGATCCAGCGCTCCACATCCGCCACCACCTCGTCCACAGAGGACGATGAGGTGACGTCGACGGGGAAACCCGTCACATGCAGGTCGTGTTGGCGCAGCACGGGAATCACGGTGGCCAGGTGGCCCGCGTCGGAGTCGAGCGCGGCGACGCGCGCGCCGGCTTCGGCCAGCGCGCGCGTCACCCTCCGCCCGGTGGTGGTCGCCACTCCGGTCACGACCGCCACCCGGTCCACGAATCGCCTGTCCACCCCGTGTCCTCCCGGTCCACCCATCAGGTCGCGCGCCAGGCCGAGGCGACCGCGACGGCCTGTTCCGGATTCAGTCGCGGGTCGCAGCACGTGGTGTAGTCCGCGCCCAGCGCGGCGCTCTCGCGCTCGTCCCACACGCACTCCCGCACCGGGTGGGGTGTGGTCTCCAGATGCAGACCACCGTCGACCCCGCCAGCCCTGGTGACCGCGTCCTGGAACTCACGCACCTCGCGCACGACGGCGTCGAGGAACCGGGTCTTCCAGCCGTCCCGGGTGGTCACGGTGTTGCCGTGCATGGGATCGCACAGCCAGACGACGGGGTGACCGGCCGCCCGCACCGCCTCCACCAGCGGCGGCAACGCCGTGCCGACGGCGTCCGCGCCCATGCGGGCGATCAAGGTGAGGCGGCCCGGCACGCGCCCCGGGTCGAGGCGGGCGCACAGGGCGACCAGCTCGGCCGCCGTCATGCTCGGCCCCACCTTGCAGGCCACGGGGTTGTCGACCACGGCCAGCAAACGTACGTGCGCCCCGTCGACCTGGCGGGTCCGGTCCCCGATCCACGGCCAGTGCGTCGAGGTGAGCAGGGTGCGGCCGGCCACCCGTCGCACCTGCGGCAGTTCGTAGTCCAGCAGCAACGCCTCGTGACTGGTCCACAGCGGAGCCTCGGCGGAGGGAGCCCAGCCCGTCTGGCTCGTCCGGAGGAACGCCATCGCGGTCCGGGCGGCGTGGTAGCAGGTGAGCAGCCGCAGCGGGTCCGGGCGGCGGGTGGCCGGATCGGGTTCCGGGCCGTTCACCAGGTGCCCCCGGAAGGCGGGCAGCTCCCGGCCGTCGTGCCACTCGGTCGGTCGGGACCGGGGCTTGGCGAACTGCCCGGCGATGCGCCCCACCCGCACCACGGGCCGGTCGGCGTTGAGCCGCACCACCCCGGCGATCAGGTCGAGCAGGCCGACCTTGCGGGTGAGCACCTCGGGCACGCACTCGGCGGGGTCCTCCGCGCAGTCGCCGGCCTGCACGACCTGGAGCCGGCCGGCGGCGACCTCGGCCAGCAGGCGGCGCAGGGTCCGCACCTCGCCGGGCTCCACGAGCGGGGGCAGGGCCGCCAGGTCCGAGGTGACCTCGTCGACCAGCCACCGCTCGCCCCAGTCCGGCTGCTGGAGCGCGGGCAGGGCGCGCCAGCGGCGCCGGTCCTCGGCGGACAGGGCGGTCTGGGCGGGGTGGAGCGGCGTGACGCCGGCCTGGGTCATGTCAGCGGTCACCGGGGCCTCCGTGGGCTGCGGACTGGCAGGGGGTCGACCACGCCGGACTCGCATCTCCGGCGGCCGTACGGCGGTGGTCTGCGGTGGAAGAGGGGCCAGCGGTGGCGCGCGGCCCGGTCCTACCTGTTCGAGTAGGCCGGGTATCTCGCCGCCGCCACGCGCTCGGGTGCCCCTCGCCGGCGTGAATGACGTATCCGGGGCAGGGGAGCACGCTCCACAAGCGACTGGGCCGCGCGAAGGCGGCGCACAAGAGCAGCTCTTCCGTCAGCCTGTGACCGGCAGCTCCGCGCACAGTGGACCGACGAGACGTCCTGCCATCTGCTGGCGCTGGCTCAGACGATCAGTTCTGGGACAGGCTTTTCGTCCACTGTGGACACAACGGGCGGGGGTGGGAACGAGCCCGGCGGCCCCGCCGGCGACGGGCTCGTTCCCCGGTGCGACGCCGGATCTCCCCGTCAGTCCTCAGTCGTCCTCGCGGCGCGGTCCGGACCAGCGCACGAGCAGGATGGTGATGTTGTCGTGTCCGCCGGCGTCCATGGCCGCCGCCCACAACGCCTTCACGGTGCGCGGGTCGCTCGTCGACTCCTCGGTGAGGATCCGCTCGATCCGCTCGACCTCGACCATGTCGGTGAGTCCGTCGCTGCACAGCAGCCAGCGGGCCGGACCGTCCACCGGGTCCGCCGCCACGTGCGGTTCGACCGGGGTGCGCAGGGCCGCGCCGCCCAGCGCCTGGGCGAGGACCGAGCTCCGCCGGCCCGTCGCGTCCCCGCCGGGCGCTGTCGCCGTGTCGTCGATCGAGAGTTGTTCGAGGTAGTTTCCGCTCTCCCGGTAGACGCGGGAGTCGCCGACGTTGAACCACAACGCGCCGCTCCCGCTGAGCACCAGGCCGGCCGCCGTGGTCCCGGTGCCGTAGTACTCGGGCTGCCGGCCGGGGATCTCGTACAGCTCGTCGTTGATGCGGGACAGCGTCGTGGCCACCTTCGCCCGGCTGGTCAGCGTCGGGCCCTCCTCCGCCAGTCTGCGCACCGCCAGCGCGGAGGCGACCTCACCGGCCGCGTGACCGCCGAGCCCGTCGGCGACCGCGACCACGACCGGCGCGTGCGGCGACAGCCGGATCACGACCGGGTCGTCCATGCTCGTGCCCGAGACCGTGGCCGGCCCGGCCACGAAGGCGTCCTCGTTGTTGGCGCGTACCGCACCGCGATGGGTCATCGCGGTGACGAACACCTGTGCCGACTGGCTCGGCGCGCTCATGCCGCCGCCCTCCGTTCCCCGTTCCTGACCCCACGCGACGATGGCGGCCAGTTCGCCCACCGGGACGCGCCCGGTCCTCCCGCGCGCCGCCACACCGGCCACCGGTTCCCCGGCCGTGAGGTCGGACGCGGCATGATGATCTTTCGTTCCCCGGTCCGGTCCGCCGGTCCGCGCTGGCGCGGCAGGCCGCGCGGACGGGTGCGCGCGGAGCGGTGACCGGGTCGAACACCGTGCCACGCGCCCGACACGCTAGCCCATCCGCTCTCACCTTCGGCGCTCGTTCCGTGACCGTGAGCTGCGGAGCCTGAGTAGACTCGGCACCCGATCTTGCCGCTCGTGCCGCTGTGAGGGGTGGGCAGGTGCGCGACGAACCTGATCACGGTGACCGTGACGACGAGGCTCCGGAGATCATCAACCAGCTCGGCGACGTCGCCGGCGTCGCCTTCCAGACCGGCGTCAACCACGGCGGCATCCACGTGCACCTGTCGGGGAACGAGCGGCCCCCGTTGCGGCAACTGGCTCCGCCACCGCCCGCGTTCACCAACCAGAAACCGGTGCTGCGCCGCCTCAACGACGCGGTCGCGGCCCACGCGGACCGGCCGGGTCCGGCGGTGGCCGTCGTGCGGGGCGTGGCCGGGGTTGGCAAGACCGCCGTGGCGTTGACCTGGTTGCACCGGCGGCGGGCGGAGTTCGACGGCGACCTCCAGGTCGACCTCGCGGACGACCCGCACGGCGACTCGCCCAACGACGTGCTCGCCCACCTGCTGCGCCTGCTCGGCCACGACCCGAAAGCCCTGCCGGCGACGCTGGAGCAACGGGCGGCGCTCTACCGATCCCTGACCAGGGGCCGACGGCTCGCCCTGTTGATCGACAACGCGTCGCTTCCGGGGCAGGTGCGACCCTTGCTGCCCGGCGGGGACGACTCGGTCGTCGTGGTGACCGCGCGGTCAGCCATGGAGGGGCTCAGGACCAACGGCGCTGTCCTGATCGACCTGGAGCCGCTGGAGGATTCGGCGGCTCACGAGCTGCTGGGACGGCTGATCGGTGAGGGCCGGGTGTCGGCGGAGCCGGCGGAGGCACAGGAAGTCGTCGCGCTGTGCGGTGGCCTGCCGATCGCACTCTGCGTCGTCGGTGTGCTGCTCGCTGAACGCGATCACTGGTCGCTGTCGCGGATGGTCCGGCGGCTCGCCGACGAGTCGCGACGGTTGGAACGGCTGGCGGTGCCAGGTGATCTGTCCGTGCAGGCGGTGTTCGAGACGTCCTACCGCCAGCTCGCGGAGCACGCGGCGCGGGTGTTCCGCGCCTTCGGACGGCACCCGGGCGACGGGGAGATCGGTCAGGAGGCACTGGCGGCCCTGCTCGGCGTCGACTCCGAGGACGACGACCTCGTTGAGGCGCTGGAGGAACTGCGGGGCGCGCGGCTGGTGGACGAGCCGGTGCCGGGGCGCTTCGGCATGCACTCGCTCGTCCGGCTGCACGCGAGGTGGGTCGCGGACAAGCACCAGGAGTCCGACGACGATTCCGTCGCGTTGGATCGACTCCTCGTGTACTACCTGGAGAAGACCATCCAGGCTGACCGCGTGATGATGCCGTCCCGGCCTCGCCTGAACTCGCTCTACCGTCAGCTTCCGTGGGCCGAGTTCGACGAGACGGCGGCGTGGGCGTGGTTGGAGACCGAGCGCGCGAACCTGCGTGCGGCCGTGCGGTTGGCGCACCAGAGCGGGCGGCACGTTCTCGCGTGGCAACTCTGTGAGGCGCTGTGGACCGTGTTCTTCCACGGCAAGTTCTTCGAGGACTGGATCACGACGCACGAGGCTGGCATCGAGTCCGCGCGGTGGTGCGGCGACCGGCGGGCGGAGGGGCGACTGACCTACCAGCTCGGCTTCGCCTACCACCTCAGCGAGCGGTACGACCAGGCCGAGGAGCTGTTCGCCCGGGCGCTCGGCCTGTGCCGCGAGGCCGGAGACCGGGAGGGTCAGGCCACCTCGGTCGAGTCCCTGGGACTGGTTCTGCTGGCCAAGAAGGACCCCAAGGCCGTCTCCGTGCTGACGGAGAACCTGAGCCAGGCCATGGAGATCGACGAACCGCGCCGCACGGCGCTGGCGCACCACCACCTCGGTCGGGCACTGTCCATGGTGGACAGGCGCGACGAGGCGATGGAGCACCTGGCCCTGGCGGAGAAGGGGCTGTCCTCCCTGCCCGATCCCGCCGCCGAGGGCGCGGTGCGACCGGACACCTACAACCTGGGCCGGGTGGCGATCAGCACCGCGCAGGCACTGCTGCGGGCGGGCTGGTTCCCCGAAGCCGCAGACCAGGCGCGGCGCGGGCTGGAGATCATGACTGAGCTGGGCCGGCCGTTCCACCAGGCCGAGGCGTTGGACGTCCTCGGCCAGGCGGCGCTCGCCGCCGGCGACCGCGATGCCGCGCGGCAGCACCTGCGAGACGCCCTGACGATCTACGAGGCGTGGCACTTCCCGCAGGCCGAAGCCCTCCACCGGCGTCTGTCCGAACTGGACTGAAGTTCAGTCCTGTTCGGACGACTCCGGTTCGGGCGTCCGCTCGGTGATCACCGTCGTCACACGCGCTCCCACGGTCACGGTGAACCGCTCGGGCAAGGCGGTGCTGAGACGGCCTTCCTTGCGCCACGCGTACAACAGCGAGGCGCAGACCGCCGGATCGGTCCGGGGATCGGGAACGACGAAGCTGACGATCTCGCCGTCCATCGTCGCCGCGACACAGCCCTCCGCTGTCACGACGGCGGCCACAACACAGCCTGGATACGCCCGGAGCGCGGCGGAAATCCACTCGGCGGCGTCGACGTCCGGATCGCGGTGCACGAGCACGTCGGCGAGTTCCAGCCAGCGGCGGTGCTTCTCGTCGGTGTCGACGCGGAGATGGGTGTCGTCGGGCACCGGGAGGCCGTGCCGAATCGGCTCGGCGGGAAACCTGACCACCTCGGCTTCGGCTTCGCCCGGCGTCCCGGTGCTGAGATCCACCCGCACCAGCGATGCCCGAGGCGAGACCGGCGAAACCGGGGGAACGGGCACGGCGGGGCTCTCCGCCAGCGCCGGCGGTTCGGGCAGGTCGAGTTCGCGGTAGATCGCCGCGCGCAGCACCGCGGCGGAGCCGCCGGGGACCGAGGTGGTGAGCGAGGTTATCGACCGGAAGTCGTCGGGATGGTGGGTGTCCACGACGTGCTCGATCTGCGGTAGCAGTGGCTTGGCGAGATCCAGCGACGGCGCGCTGGCTCCCAGCATTCCCACGGGCGACGCGGGTTCCACTGCCGCGTCGGGAAACGTCGCGAGGAGCACCGGCTGACCGAGGGCGGCTCCGTAGAAGGTCACCGAGCCGTGGTCGCCCACGACGACGTCGGCGGCGACCAGCGCCGCGCGCCAGCCCTCGTCGGGTGGCAGCACCACCACCCCCGCGCGCTCGCAGTCGGCCAGCCAGGACCGCACCTGCCACGGCGAGTGCCCGTGCCAGATGTTCGGGTGCAGCGCGAGGACGATCCGGTGGTCGTCCAGCGGGAGCTCGGCCACGAGCCGGCGGACGAGGTCGGGGTGCCGGCCGAACAGCGAGTCCCCGCCCCAGGTCGAGGAGACCACGACGAGACGGCGGCCCTCCGCGCCCAGCGCGCGCCGGTACGCGTCCCGCAACGGCCGACTGGCGAGCATGCGATCGAAACACGGGTCGCCGGCGACCAGCGCGGCCGGGACGGCCTCGGGACAGCTCAGCGCCAGGCGGGCGCGCTGCTCCTCGTGCGAGAGCACGATCACCGACGGGACCAGCTCGCCGTCCCACAGCAGCCACTGCGCTCCGAGCCCGAACGCGGACCGGTTTCCGGTTTCCGGTTTCCGGTTTCCGGTTTCCGGTTTCCGGTTTCCGGTTTCCGGTTTCCGAGCAAAGAATTTATTGTAGCCCATTCCGTGGGGGAGCACCATGAGCGGCGCCCTGATCTCGTGCAGGGCGCCGCCGTAGCTGGCGCTGACCGCGAGGTCGAAGTCGAGCTGGACCGCCTGTTCCCACGGCACGACGGCCGCGCCCCTGCTCGCCAGGAACTCGTCGGTTCCCGCGCGGAACGGTGAGGAGCCGGTGCAGGTGAAGACCGTCTGGACGCGGTGGTCGCCGTCGAGCAGCGGCAGCACGTCGAACAGCCGGGTGGCCGCGGTGACGTTGTGCACCACACCCAGGACGGTGCGTTCCGGCGAGATCGTCGACCACTGCGGCGAATGCGGGCCGACCGGAACCCTCACCCACTCGCGATCAGGCACGAACGACCACCTTACTGCCGCCGCCGCGCCCGCCGCGTCCGAGAGGGATCAGGAGCCGGACTGCGGCGGCACGCCGAAGTGCAGCCCGCCCTGGACGTCCCGGAGCTGGAACACCTGCCCGTGCACGGTTCCGTTGATCTGGTTGACCACCCCGCCGCTCTCGGCGCGCACCTCGTCGCGGGCCTGCCCCCACAGCTCGCGGACGCGCTCGCCGAAGGCCGGGTCCTCGGCCGCGACCCGCTCCAGCGTCGCGCTCAGGGTCGCGACCCGCTGCTCGTCCTGCGGGCTGGCCTCGGCCTCCTCCAACGCCGCCGTGTCGTCGGCCCGACCGGACAACCGCTCCTTGACGAACCGGTACAGCGAGCCCAGCCCACTCGACGCGAGCGCGACGGCCGCCTTGCCGGCCAGCGCCCCCGCCACCGCCATGAACATCGGATCAGTCACACCTGCCCCCTTCGGATCACGTGATGCCGCGAACGTAGCAGGATCGCCCGACCACGCACGGTGATTGTCGGGAGAGTGGGGCGCCGCCAGCCGTCGGACGGGCGGGACGGCGGGATTCGCACGGACAGCGGGGAAGTCAGCCCCGAATGCCGGACGCGCCGCCGGCCGCCACGTGCTCACATGGCTGTCGACGCCGCCGGCCCCTCCTCACGGTCCCCGGAGGTCCGCGATGAGTCTGACCGCCGTTCTCGTCACCGGGCTCGTTGCCGGCGGCGTCTCGTGCGCCGCCGTCCAGGGCGGCCTGTTGACCGGCCTCGTCGCCCGGCAGCGAGCCGAGCCGGTCGCGACTCCCCCCGAAACCGGCGCGGCGCCCGAGAAAACGGAGAACACCGAGAAAACGGAGAACACCGAGAACACCGAGGACGCCGCTGCCGTCACCACCGGTGAACGCGGCGCCCTGCAGAAGTTGGGCGACGACCTGGCTCCCGTCGCCGGGTTCCTCGCCGGCAAACTCGTGTCGCACACCGTCCTCGGTGCGTTGCTGGGCGCGCTCGGCGGTGTCGTTCAGCTTTCCTCGGGCGTGCGAGTGACCCTCCAACTGGTCGCCGGGACGGTGATCATCGTCCTGGGGCTGGCCCAGCTCGGCGTGCCCGGATTCCGGCGGATCGTCTTCGCGCCCCCGGACTCGTGGAGCAGGGTCGTGCGCTCCAGCACCCGCTCTCGGGCCGCGGTGGCCCCGGCTGCGCTGGGACTGGCGACGGTGCTCGTTCCCTGCGGGGTCACCGTGTCCGTGGAGGCGTTGGCGCTCACCACGGGGTCCGCGCTCATGGGCGCCGCCACCATGGCGGTGTTCGTCGTGGGCACCGCGCCGTTGTTCGCCGTCCTCGGCTACGCGGCGAGGAAGGCGGCCACGGCCTGGCGCGGGCGGTTGGCCGCCCTGACCGGGCTGGTGGTGTTGTTCCTCGGCCTCCTCACGCTCAACGGGGGGTTGGAGCTGGCCGGGTCGCCGGTGGCGGCGAGCAACATCGGCCGGGCGATGGGGTTCGACGAGCCGCCGGCACAGGCGGTGCGCGACGACAAGGGCGGGCAACTCCTGGTGCTCACCGCCCGCGCCAGCTCCTACAGCCCGCCGAGGATCGAGGCCAAGGCCGGCGTGCCCACCACACTAGTGATCCACTCCGAGGGCGTGCAGGGGTGCGCCCTCTCGTTCGTGGTTCCCGGGCACAACGTCGACCGGGTCCTGCCCGCCCACGGTGAGACCCGGATCGACCTGGGGACGCTCCAGCCGGGAGAGGTGAAGTTCGCCTGCGCCATGGGGATGTACACGGGCACGATCGTCGTCACGTGACCCCGCCGCGCTGACCGTCCACAGAGGACTGTGGGTGCCCCGCTGGGACCGCCAGGAGAGGATCGGCAGGTCTCAGCGGTGCACCGCGCCGTGGTAGAAGAAGTCGCCGAGCCCGACCGTGAACACCAGCACGCCGTAGAGCGCGTGCTCCACGGAGGCCGCGATCAGCGACTGGCTGCGCTGGTACCGGGTGGCGAACAGCCAGCCGCCCACGATCGTGAGCACGACCGACAACCAGTTCCCGAAGATGACGTGCGCGAACCCGAACGCGCCCGCGCTCGCCGCCACCATGGCCCGCCCGGTGCCGAACAGCGGTGCGTAGCGCTGGAACAGGAACCCCCGGAAGATCAACTCCTGCGGGTAGACGCTCAGCAACGGGTAGAACACGACGATCACCCCCCAGAGCAATGGCTGTTCGCGGGGGAGCTGGAGAAGGCGCTCCGGGCTGGCCACGGCCAACACCACGGCCATCGCGACCGAGGCCAGCGCCCAGAGGAGCAGCATCGGGCGGAGTTCGGTGGTGACCGCCGCACCTCTGGTGAGCGACCTGCGGTCGAAGGCAGGTTGGCGGCGCAGGTAGACCACCGCGACCACGGCCAGCAGCACCAGCACCGGGATCGGGCTCCCGGGCCGGTCGAGCAGCGCGTAGAGCGAGACAGCGCCGAAGAACAACGCGACGTATTCCACGCCCAGCAGAAGCCTGCGCCGCCAGTCGATCGCGACGGTCGTCGTCCCGGTGGTGTTCTCTCGCACGAGGTCGGCCATCTCAGGACGCCGTCGCGGTTTCGGTCTCCGCCTTCCGGCGGTCGTTCTCCAACACCGTCTGGAGGTACTCCTCGATGGCGTCCCGGTTGCGGGTCAGGCACCGGATGCGTTGGCTCATCCGGTCGCGCTCGTGCTCCAGCGTGGCGATCATCTCCGGGGTCGCGTCGGAGAAGTGGATGACGCGCGGCTTGTTCAGGCACGGCAGGATCTGCTTGATGATCCGGGTCGGCAGACCGGCGTCGAGCAGGCCCCGGATCTGGATGACCCGGTCCACGTTGTACTCGTCGTAGTCCCGGTAGCCGTTCGGCGCGCGGTTGGCGACGATCAGCCCCTGCTCCTCGTAGTAGCGCAGCAACCGGCGAGGGGTGTTCGTGCGCTCCGACAGCTCTCCGATCCGCATGTGCCGGCCTCCCGTCCGTCCGCTTGACCCTCACATTTGTGTGATGGTTTGAGCATAACGCCATGCTTGATCACGGCTCGCGGACCACCAGTGCCCAGCCCGAAAAGCTTCCCCTGCCGGCCGGGTACGCCCGCGCATGGAGCCGGCCCACCTCCAGGGCAAGGCGGTCGCGATCGCCATGACCGGGGTGTCACTCGCCCTGTCTCTGGGCGTGCCAGCGGGGACCTTCCTCGGCGGCGCGCTCGGCTGGCAGGTGGCGTTCTCGGCCATGACCGTGCTCGCCGTCGTCGTGATCGTGTGGATCGCTGTGGGGGGTCCGGACTTCCCGGGCCAGCAACGGGATCGGCGGATCACGATTCCGGAAGCGCTCAGAATCCCCGGTGTGGTGGCAGTTCTGGTCGTCACCCTGGTCTACGTGCTGGCGCACACCGTTCTCTACGCCTACGTCACCACGTTCCTGGCACGCGTTGGGATGGCTGACTCGACCGACGTCGTGTTGCTGGTCTTCGGAATCGCCTCGATGGTGAGCATTTGGCTCGTGGGCGCCTACATCGACCGCTGGCTGCGACCCCTCACGATCGTGAGTGTCGCCCTGTTCGCCGTGGTGGCCTCGGTCCTGGCTTCGCTGTCCGACAGCCCGGTGCTGGTCTACATCGCGATGGCGTTCTGGGGCCTCGGATAGGGCGGTGCGGGCACGCTCCTGCAAACCGCTGTGGGTCATGCGGGCGGAGAAGCCGCGGACCCGGCGCAGGCCGCTCTCGTTACCCTCTGGAACACGGCCATGGCGGTCGGCGGGGTTGTCGGCGGTGTTCTCCTCGACCTGTTCGGCTCGCTCTCCCTACCCTGGAGCGTTCTCGTGCTCGCCCTACCGGCGCTGATCGTGGTGATCTCCGCTCGCACCCACGGTTTCCCAGCTCGGCACGCGTGACGGGTCGTGTGATCTTCGGGACCTCTGGTGCTCGCCGACACCCTCGGTAGTTTCCGAAGCTCCTCGCCGGCGTGTCGTCCACCGCTGGTACGACCAGCCCCGGTGTTCTTCCTGCGGAGACCCATCCCTGCTGGTGAGGCAGGGCAGCACCGGCCCTCCGGGACCGGTGAGGATCGCAACTACTTCCCGCCGAAGGTATTCGAAGGCGACGGCACGCAGCACCGGCCCTCCGGGGCCGGTGCTGGTCGTGGGTGAGAGCTGGCCCTGGCCGTGTGGGTGGTCGGGGTCAGTGGCGCGTCGGGTTGGCTGATCGGGTTGGGCTGTTTGCCTCATTGTCGGGTCTGTGGGGGTGGGTCTAGCGTCGATCTCGCGTGACTGATGACCAGATTTCGTATCTGGTCATGTGTTTCGGAGGTGGGGGCGGGGGATGGTTGAGGCAGTGGGGGACGTGCGGACGGAGCGGGAGCGGCGCGCGGAGCACATTCTCGACACGGCGGCGGATCTGTTGCTGCGGCACGGATATCGGCGGGTGACGATCGACGACGTCGCGCGGTCGGCCGGGGTGGGCAAGGGCACGCTCTACCTGCACTGGCGGAGCCGGGAGGAGTTGTTCCTCGGTGTCCTGCTCCGTGAGATGGCGGAGTTGTTGGACGAGCTGGTCGAGTGTCTGCGGACCGAGCCCGCCGACGTGCTGCCGCACCGCATGGGGTCGTTGTCCTACCTGGCGGCGATGCGTCGGCCGTTGACCCGGGCGATGTTCGTGCCGGACGTCGACATGCTCGGCAAGCTCGTGCACACCGACGCGGGGCAGGCGGTGCAGGCGAGGAAGACGCAGATCAACCTCGTTTACTACCGGACGTTGATGGAGTACGGCCTGGTCCGGCCGGAGCTGACCCTGGACCAGTTGGTGTTCGGGGTGTCGGCGACGAACCTGGGCTTCTACTCGGCGACCGCTCTGCTGCCCTCGGCACTGGACATCTCGGTCGAGGACCGGGCCGCCTCCCTCGCGCACGTGCTCCGCAGCGCCTTCGAGGCGCCGGACGCCCTCGACCACCCCGACCTGACCACCGTCGCCGAGCAACTGGTCCGCGAGTACACGCGGTTCAGGGATGTGTGTCGCGTCGAGGCTCTGGGCCGGGGACGTGAAGTCCAGGCCAGCACGACGAAATCGACCGGGGAGTGATGATGAGCGACGTGAAGTTGACCGCGATCGACGTCGAGGACGGTGGCCGCCGGTTCCTGGCCGCGTTGGCCGAACTCCGGAACGCCGCACCGCTTCGGCGGGAGTCGGAGAACATCTGGGAGGTGTTCCGCTACGCGGAGACGTTACGGGCGATGTCCGACTACGAGACCTTCTCGTCGGACACCAGTGGCGTCATTCCGCCGGACCCGGCGCTGGAGCGGTTGAACCGGGGCAGCTTCGTGCGGATGGACCCGCCGCAGCACCGCAAGCTGCGTCGGCTCGCCAGCCAGGCGTTCACCCCGCGCATGGTCGCCCAGCTCGGGCCGCGGATCAGGGAGCTCACCACCGAGCTGCTGGACGAGGTCGCGGGCCAGGGGCGGATCGACCTGGTGCGGGACGTGGCCTATCCGCTGCCGGTGACGGTGATCGCGGAGATGCTCGGGGTCCCGGTCGCCGACCGCGACAAGTACCGCCGGTGGGCCACCGCCCTGTTCGAGGGCGGCCGCAGCGACTCGACGCTGCCGTCGGAGGAGCGGATGGCCGTCGTGCGCGAGAACGTCCTGGAGATGATCGAGTACCTGCGTCGGCACATCGAGATCCGCCGGGACGACGCGCGGGACGACCTGACCACCAAGCTGGTCGAGGCCGAGGTCGACGGGGAGCGGCTGGACGACGACGAGATCAGCGCCTTCATGATGCTGTTGCTCGTGGCGGGGCACGTCAGCACGACCGCGTTGCTCGGCAACATGGTGCTGTGCCTGGACGAGAACCCCGTGGCGGGGGCCGAGGTCCGGGCCGACCGGGACCTGGTGCCCGCCGCGATCGAGGAGACGTTGCGGCTGCGCACCCCGTTCACGCGCATGGTGCGGGTGACCACCAGGGAGGTGGAGCTCGGCGGCACGACGCTGCCGAAGAGCGCGCTGGTGATCCTGTGGCTGGCCGCGGCCAACCGGGACGAGCGGCAGTTCCCCGACCCCGACCGGTTCTCCCTGCACCGCGACCCCAACCCGCACGTGTCCTTCGGGCACGGCATCCACTTCTGCCTGGGCGCTCCGCTCGCCCGGCTGGAGTCGAAGATCGCGCTGAACCTGCTCATGGACCGCTACGCGAAGCTGTCCGTGGACTGGGACGCGGTGCGGTACACCGACGCGAACTCGCTCCTCAGCGCGTCGGAGCTGCCGCTGGACGTCGTCCCGGCCTGACCACGGGTCCCCTCCGCGGCAGCTGCCGCGGGGGCCGGACACCGGGAGTCGGGGAGGGGGCGCACCCCCCGCTTCGCGTCTCCTCCCCGCCAGGCCTGTTGGAACCAGAGGAAACGACGAAGAACCCGTACGAAGACGCGATGTTCTCGCGTCGAGGCACGGGTTCGACGTCGGAATGCGGGAACCAGAAGTGGAATCAGAAGACGCGGACGGCCTCGGGCAGGGCCTCGGCGACGACGGCGCCGCGACGGAAGTTGCGCTCCACCTCGGAGATCTCCCGCGCGTTGGGGTTCGGGTTGCGGCACTCGGTTCCCGCGCTGCTGCCGGACATCAGCGACGAGCAGGGGCCGGGCTTGCGGTCGGGCAGGCCGAGGATGTGGCCGAGCTCGTGGGTGGCGATCCGCAGCGTGTCGTAGCCCTGCTGCACGGCCTGGCGTCCCATGTAGACCCGGCCGTTGCCCAGGCTGGTCGTCTGGGCGCGGGGCCAGCCGTTGTCGGCGATGACCACGATGTTGGCCCGGGAGGAGCCCTTCTGCAGCTTCACGTTCTTCACGTGGTTGTTCCAGACGACCGCCGCCTCGTCGATCACCTCCTTGAACTCGCCCGCGCGGCTGCTGTCGTAGTAGAGGGTGCGGACCGCGCTGGCGTCGACCTCGGGAGCGGCGCTCGCGGTGCCGAGGCCGACGCCCACCAGGCCCAGGGTGAGGACCAGTAAGGCGACCAGTGCGCGTGTCGTCCTGCGAAGGAACACGGTAAGTCTCCTCGCGCCGGGGGGAAGGGGAGTGCCCGGAGCGTAGGGCGGTCCCGAAACGGCCAGCAACGACTTGTGGCATAACGAAATGTCATAACGGCCGGGAGGCGCGGACCAGGGGTGACGCCGAACGATATCGGGCGGTCCGGTCATTCCGCCGGCTTATGACGAGGTTCCGGGGCCCGCCGGGGGAAGCGGGTCCCGGAACCTCCCGTCCCAGTGCAGGGCCCAGTGCAGGGTCTAGGACGGAACCTGGTCGACGAACTTCGTGGTGTAGGTACGGGACAGGTCGATCCGGTCCTTCTTCGGCTTCACGTTGGTGGAGAACTCGCTCAGGACCTTCAGCACGTTCCGCGCGCCCTCGGGGTTCATCCGGCCGGTGCCGTTGAACATCCCGACGCTGTCGCGGATCGACTGCACGTACAGGTCCCGCCCCGCGTTGGCGTAGGAGGCCGGCATCCGGTCGGCGATCTCCTCGGGGCTGTGCTGCTTCATCCAGCGCAGGGTCTCGACAAAAGCGGCGGCCAGCTTCCGCACCACCTCGGGATAGCGTTCGACGATCTCGCACTTCATGTACACCGAGCTGGCCGGGTAGAGCCCGCCGAGGGCCGCGCGCGTGCCCTCCTCGGTGCGCATGTCCGCGATGACCTTCGCCCGCCCGGTGTTGACGAGCTGCGCCACCGTGGGGTCGGTGGTCATGCCGGCGTCGATCCCGCCGTTGGTGATGCCGGCGACGAACGTCTGGCCGGCGCCCACCTTCACCGTCGTGTAGTCCGAAGTGGACAGACCGGCCGACCCGGCGAGGTAGCGGGTGAGGAAGTCGGTGGACGAGCCGAGCGAGGTGACGCCCAGCTTCCGGCCGCGGAAGTCGGCGGGGCCGCGGATCTCCTCGGCCTTGTCCGCCGCCACCAGCTCGACCTCGCCCGGCACGTCGGCGAGCTGGACGACGCTGGTGATGCACTGGTCCTTGGCCTGGAGGTCGATCGTGTGGTCGTAGAACCCGACGACCGCCTGCACGTCCCCGCTCAGCAGCGTCGTCTCCGCGTTGGCCCCGGACTGCTCGCTGAGCAGCTTCACCCGGAGCCCCTGGCGCTCGAAGCCGCCGAGCCGCTCGGTCAGCATCGCCGGCAGGTAGATCACCTTGTCCACGCCGCCGACCATGATAGTGATCTCCGGCTGCCCGTCCGCCCCGACCGGCACGGTCCGCGACTCCCGACAGCCGGCGCTGGCCAGCACGGCGACGACCGCCAGCGCCGCGGCCGCGCCCCGGGTCCACAGTGGACGGCGCATCTCACACCCCCGCCGAGGACTCGCCGGCCGCCGGCGGCCGCCACCGCAGCAACCGCTTCTCCGCCAGGGTCAGCACCCACTCCGCGACCAGCGCGACCACCGTGATGATGATCATGCCGGCGTAGATGCCCGCCGAGTCGAAGGTGCCCTGCGCGTTGCTGATCAGCAGGCCCAGTCCCTTGCTCGCGCCCGCGTACTCGCCGACCACCGCGCCGATCAACGCGAAGCCGAACGCGGTGTGCAAGGAGGACAGAATCCAGGAGGTGGCGCTCGGCAGCACGATGGTGCCCAGCACCTGCGCCCGGCTCGCCCCGAGAATCCTGGCGTTGTTCAACAGGTTGCGGTCCACCTCGCGGGCGCCGGTGAAGGCGTTGAAGAACACCGCGAAGAACACCAGCACCACCACGGTGGCGACCTTGGAGGTCAGCCCGAAGCCGAACCAGATGATGAACAGCGATGCGAGCACGATGCGCGGGACGGCGTTGGCCGCCTTGATGAACGGCGCGAGCACGTCGGCCAGGTACCGGCTGCGGCCCAGCAGGACACCGAGCACCACCCCGGCCACGGCGCCGAGCGCGAAGCCCAGCACCGCCTCCTCCAGCGTCACCGCGATCTGCTCCCACACGGAGCCGAACTGGGTGCCGATGTCGAACCACTCCGCCAACCGCACGGCGATCGCGCTGGGCTTGGAGTAGAAGAACGGGTCGATCCACCACGTCGCCGCGGCTTCCCAACTCCCGAGCCACACCACGACGAGGAGCAGGCGCAGCGCCCACATGCCGGCGCGCCGGCGGCGCCGCGCCGCGCTGGCCTGGCGCTGGAGCGCGGCCGTGTCCGGCAGCGCGCTCCGCGCGTGCTCGGCGGCAGTCCCGCCGGTGGTCCCGCCGGTGGTCACGGTGGCGGGGGACTCGGCCTCCCGCACGTCCAGTCCCTCACGCGACACGGTGGGTTCCCCTCTGCCTGGTCTCCTCGACCTCTTCCCGCAGCGACTCCCAGATCTCCCGGTAGACGTCGAGGAACTCGGTGGTGAGCCGGATGCGCTCGACGTCGCGCGGGCGGTCCAGCGGCACCGGGAACGCCGCCTTCACCGTCGCCGGGCCGGCGGTCATGACCAGCACCCGGTCGGCGAGGCAGATCGCCTCCTCCAGGTCGTGCGTCACGAAGATGACCGCCGCGCCGGTGCCCGACCACAGCCGCAGCAACTCGTCCTGCATCAGCGCCCTGGTCTGCACGTCCAGCGCGCTGAACGGCTCGTCCATGAGCAGGATCGACGGCTCGTTGACCAGGGTCTGGGCCATCGCCACGCGCTTGCGCATGCCGCCGGAGAGCTGGTGCGGGTAGTAGTCCTCGAACCCGCCCAGGCCGACCCGGCGCACCCAGTCGCCGGCCCGCTCCCTGGCCTCCTTCCGGCTGGCGCCCCGGTAGCGCGGGCCGGTGGCCACGTTGTCCAGCACCGTGCGCCACGGCAGCACCGCGTCGGCCTGGAACATGTAGCCGACCCCGTCCGGGATGCCCGCCACCGGGCGGCCGTTCACCACGGCCTCACCCTCCGAGGGCGCCTCCAGCCCGGAGACCAGGGACAACGTCGTCGACTTGCCGCAGCCGGTCGGACCGACCACCGCGACGAACTCGCCGCGCCCCACCGTCATGGTCAGGTCGTGCACCGCCGTGTGCACGCCGCCCGAGCTGCTTCGGAAGCGTTTCGTCGCGCCCCGCAACCGGATCACGGGATCTTCGGTCATGCGCCTGCTCCTGGTTCGTCTCCGCCGCGCGTGGAGGCGGAAGTCGTGGCCGCGATCAGCGGATGTCTCGTTGGCGCTGGACCGTAGGTGACCCCGCTCACGCCGCGAAGTCTTCTCGGCGTTGTTCTCCCATTCCGCGTTGTCCGCGTTTCGCGCGTTCTGCTCATGGCGCGGCGGGAGGTAGCGTCCGCGCATGTCACAGCCCCGGATGCCGTTCGCCCGCCAGGTGCTGCTGTCGCAGGTCTGCCTGGTCACGCTGGTGGTCGGGGTCGGCTTCGCGCTGGTCGGCTGGCTGCTGGAACGCCACCTCGTGCACCAGTACGAGCAGCGCGCGCTGGCCGTGGCCCGGGCCGTCGCCGCCGACGGGGACGTGGCCGCGGCCGTCGTGCGCGACGACCCCGAACGGGTCGTGCAGGCCAGGGCCGAGCGCGTGCGCCTGGCGACGCGGGCGCTGTTCGTCGTGGTCACCGACGAGCGGGGCATCCGGTTCGCGCACCCGAACCCGGACCAGCTCGGCCAGCGGGTGAGCACCGACCCGGGCGGGGCGCTGGCCGGGCACGAGGTGGCCCAGGTCGAGCACGGCACCCTCGGGTTGTCGGCGCGGGGGAAGGTGCCGCTGCGGGACGCCGCCGGCGCGGTCGTCGGCGAGGTCAGCGTGGGTTTCGACGCCGACGACCTCGCCGCGACGCGCCACGAGCTGCTGGGCGCGGCCGGGGCGTTCGTCGGCGGCGCGCTGGCGCTGGGCGTCGTCGGCTCGACGTTGCTCACCCGGCTGCTCAAGCGCCGGACGCTCGGCCTGGAGCCGCACGAACTCGCCGGGCTGCTCCAGGAGCGGGAGGCCGTGCTCACCGGGATCGGCGAGGGCGTGCTCGCGGTGGACGCGCGCGGGCGGGTCACTGTGGGTAACCGGGAGGCCGAGCGGTTGTTGGGGCTCCGGTTGACACCGGGCACGCCCGTGGACGAGCTGGCGCTGCCACCCCGACTCCGGGCGGCGATGTCCGGCGGCCGGGTGGACAACCTGATCACGGTGGCCGGCGACCGGGTGTTGGTGGCCAGGCACCGGCCGGTGCGCAGGGAGGGGCGGGACCTCGGCGGGGTGCTCACCCTGCGTGACCGCACCGACCTGGAGAACCTGACCAGGGAGCTGGACTCGGTGCGGGGGCTGACCGACGCCCTGCGCGCCCAGCGGCACGAGTTCGCGAACCGGCTGCACACGTTGTCCGGGCTGTTGCAGACCCACCACCACCGGGAGGCCGTGGAGTACCTCCAGGCGCTGTCCGCCGGCGGGGTCGCCGCGCTCGGGCCGGGCGGCGAGGCGGTGGCCGACCCCTACCTCCAGTCGTTCCTGGCGGCGAAGACGGCCGAGGCCGAGGAGAAGGGCGTCTCGCTCCAGGTCGGGCCGGCCTCCTGGGTGCCGAGCCGGGTCGTGGCCCCGGTCGAGGTCACCACGGTCGTCGGCAACCTCGTTGACAACGCGCTGGAGGCGGCCCGGCTCGGCGCGCGCCGGCCGGCGTGGGTGGAGGTCGACCTCCTCGCCGAGGGGACCACGCTCCACGTGTCCGTTGTGGACAGTGGTGACGGAGTGCCGAACCGACTGCGGTCGGCGATCTTCTCGGATGGAGTGTCCACACGCGACGGTGAGGGGCGGGGACTGGGTTTGGCGTTGGTCCGGCAGACGGTCCGCGGTCTCGGCGGGGAGGTCCGGCTGACCGACCCCGGCTCCGGGGCGGACGCGGGGGAGGGGACCGGGCACGGAGCGGTGTTCGTGGCCCGGATGCCCGAGGTGCTGGACGGGTCCGACCTCCCCGAGCTCGGGGACAGGGCGGGCGCGACACGGGAGGGGGCGAGGTCGTGATCCGGGTGCTCGTCGTCGAGGACGACTTCCGGGTGGGGCAGGTGCACGCCGCGTTCACCGAGCAGGTGGTCGGGTTCGCCGTGGTGGGCACCGCGCGCAGCGCGGCCGAGGCGCGGGAGATGGTGCGCGCGCTCGCGCCGGACCTGGTGCTGCTGGACCACTACCTGCCCGACGAGTCGGGTCTGAGCCTGCTCCGCGAGCTCACGGTGGACACGATCATGCTCACCGCCGCCTCCGACAGCGCTTCCGCCCGCGCGGCCTTCGCGGCCGGCGCGCTGAACTACCTGGTCAAGCCGTTCACGGCGGAACAGTTGGCCGATCGGCTCGCCGCCTACGCCCGGTACCGCGCGCAGTGGGGACGACCCGGCGGCGCGGTCAACCAGGAGGAGATCGACCGCGCGGTGCGGCTGCTGCACGAGGGCGACCGCGTCCCCGCGCCCAAGGGGCAGTCGCCGGTGACCGCCCGCCTGGTCGCGGACGCCCTGCGCTCCGCCGGCGTCCCGCGGTCCGCCGCCGAGATCGCGGCCGAGCTGGGCATCGCGCGGGCGACCGCGCAGCGCTACCTCGCCGCCCTGGCCCAGAACGGCGACGCGACCATGAGCCTGCGCTACGGCGCGACCGGCCGGCCCGAACACCAGTACCTCTGGAGCGACGCGTCCCGCTGAGTCCACCCCCGCGCGGGTTTCCAGCCGACACGCCCTGGGAAGGCCTTAGGACGGCGGCCGCACCCGACCGGGTGGGGCCGAGGCTGGCCTGTGGGAGGTGTCATGGCCGAGAAGGTTGGCGACTACCTGCTGCGGCGGCTCCGCGAGTGGGGTGTGGAGCACGTCTTCGGCTATCCCGGCGACGGCATCAACGGACTGGTGGCCGCGTGGGCGCGCGCCAAGGACCGACCCCGGTTCGTCCAGGCCAGGCACGAGGAGCTGGCGGCGTTCGAGGCGGTCGGCTACGCCAAGTTCTCCGGGCACGTCGGCGTCTGCGTCGCGACCTCGGGGCCGGGGGCGATCCACCTGCTCAACGGGCTCTACGACGCCAAGCTGGACCACGTCCCGGTGGTGGCGATCGTGGGCCAGACCGCCCGCAGCGCGATGGGCGGCGCCTACCAGCAGGAGGTCGACCTGCTCAGCCTGTTCAAGGACGTGGCCAACGAGTACGTGCAGATGGTCATGGTCCCCGAGCAGTTGCCCAACGTGCTCGACCGGGCGCTGCGCATCGCGCTCACCCGGCGCACCGTGACCGCGTTGATCATCCCCAACGACGTGCAGGAGCTGGACTACCAGGCGCCCTCGCACGAGTTCAAGATGGTGCCCTCCAGCCTGGGCGTCTGCCAGGGCGTGCCCGTGCCGGCGGACGAGGACCTGCGCACCGCCGCCGAGGTCCTCAACGCGGGCGAGCGCGTGGCGATGCTCATCGGGCAGGGCGCGCGGGGCGCCGCGGACGAGGTCCTGGAGGTCGCCGACGTCCTGGGGGCCGGGGTGGCCAAGGCGCTGCTCGGCAAGGACGTGCTCTCCGACGAACTGCCGTTCGTCACCGGGTCGATCGGCCTGCTCGGCACCCGCCCGTCCTACGAGCTGATGCGCGACTGCGACACCCTGCTCGTGGTCGGCTCGAACTTCCCGTACAGCCAGTTCCTCCCGGACTATGGGAACGCCAGGGCCGTGCAGATCGACATCGACCCCACGATGCTCGGCCTCCGCTACCCGTTCGAGGTCAACCTGCACGGGGACGCGGCGCGCACGCTGCGTGCCCTGCTGCCGCTGCTGCGCCGCAAGACGGACCGCTCCTGGCGCGAGGGGATCGAGAGCCGGGTCTCCCGCTGGTGGGACGTCATGGAACGGCGCGCCAAGGTCTCCGCCAAGCCCATCAACCCCGAACAGGTGTTCCACGACCTGTCGCCGATGCTGCCCGAGGACGCCATCGTGACCGCCGACTCCGGGTCCGCGGCCAACTGGTACGCCCGCCACCTGCGGTTCCGCGGCCGCATGCGCGGCTCGCTGTCCGGCACCCTGGCGACCATGGGACCGGGGCTGCCCTACGCCACCGCGGCCAAGTTCGCCCATCCCGACCGGCCCGCCATCGCCCTCGTGGGCGACGGCGCCATGCAGATGAACGGCATCAACGAGCTGGTCACCGTCAGCATGTACTGGAAGGAGTGGGCCGACCCCCGGCTGATCGTCGGCGTCCTCAACAACGGCGACCTCAACCAGGTGACCTGGGAACTGCGCGCGATGGGCGGCTCACCGACGTTCGTGCCCTCCCAACGACTGCCGAGCTTCCCGTACGCGCGCTTCGCCGACAGCATCGACCTGCGCGGCGTGAAGGTGGACGACCCCTCCCAGGTCCGGGGCGCGTGGGAGCAGGCGCTGGCCGCCGACCGCCCCTGCCTGGTCGAGTTCGTCACCGACCCGACGGTCCCGCCCATCCCACCGCACGCCACCTACGACCAGATGGAGAAGATGGCCGAGGCGCTGGTACGGGGCGACCCGGACGCCTGGCGCGTGGTCAGCTCCGGCGTCCGAGCCAAGATCCAGGAGTTCCTCCCGGGCTCCGGCCGCTGACGAAGTCCACGACCGCCCCGAGATCGGGGTCGTACCCCCTGGTGGTGTCGACCTCGATCCAGGGCGCCTCGACCGAAACCCGACGAAACGCGTTGTGGCCCTCCGCGTGGACCGCGGGGTCATCCGGATTCGGCTCGGCATGAACCCGGCGAAGCGAACTCTCCTTCGCCCGCTGAAGCATCCGCGCATGCGCGACCCCCGCGTCAACCACGCAGTGCACAACGCGAATCCGAGCGAGGCCCCGCAATGCCTCCAACCCGGGTCGCCACAGCCGGTCCTGGAAAGCCGCCTCCGCCACCGTCGTGACCCCGGCCCGCAGCAACAACTCCAGCACACCGAAGAAGGTCGGCAACGTCCGCACACTCAACTCGTCGACCGGACCCGGCACGAAGCCAGGCGAGGCGTGCGCCATGCCCTCCTTGATCTCATCCCGGCAGATCGCCGGACACCCGACCGCCCGAGCGATCGCATGCGCAAGAGTGGTCTTACCCGCCCCAGGCGGACCACTGACAACAACAAGCGTCGGAAGACCGGTCACCCCAGCAGTTATAGCCGTCGCACACTACCCCCTCAGTTGGCGGCCTTCAGAGTCTTCAGGACCTCAGCCGCACCGGCCTTCGTTGGCCCACAGGGGTTCGTTGCTTTGTCTGTGCTGAGCCGGGTGGTCTGGACGCTGATGCTGAGTTTGTCGGTGACGGCGAACTCGACGTCGCAGACTCCGTCTGGACGTTGGTCCAGAGCCACGAGCACGATCGCTGCTGGGTAGCCTTCGATTTCCAGGGGTTCGAAGACCTTGAAGTTTTTGTGTCGGCGGTAGAGACCTGCCAGCCCGTCTCGATCGGTCGCGAAGGTGACCGACATTCTCATCTTCGCTGGACCGCTCCAGTTCGACCAGGCGCAGGAGGGGGTCGGCCTCTGGTAGGTCGTACCTGACTCGCCAAGTTTGAGCGCTTGGAGCTGTGCTGGTGTGAGGATGGTGCAGGGGTCTTGTTGGAAGCGTGTGGTGTCCAGTGCCTTCGGTACGCGGGGGACGTCGGGGGGAAGCGCGTCGGATGAAGTGTTGGCGCTGGTGGCGGGTTGGGCAGTGCCTTGCACCGGTCCTCCGGCGCAGCTTGCCATCAGTAGCGTTCCCAGAATTGGAACGGCGATCTTTGTAATCTTCTTCGGCACAGTCAGCTCCGGGAACGTGTGACGGCGGGGCTGGGATGGCCCCCGCCGTCGAACTTCAGTTGGCGGCCTTGAGGGTCTTCAGGACTTCCGTAGCCGCGGTCTTCGTTGGCCCGCAGGGGTTTGCTGCCCTGTCAGGTGTTTCCAGGGAAGTCTTTACGCTGATGCTAAGTTTGTCGGTGACGGCGAACTCGACGTCACATTCTCCCTGAGGGCGTTGATCCAATGCTGTGGCCACGATTGCCGCAGGATAGTCTTCGATTTTTGTGGGTTCGAAGACTTTAAAGTTCTTTTGTTGGCGGTAAAGTCCCGCCAGGCCGTCTCGGTCAGTCGCGATGGAGACCGACAGGCTCATCTTCGCCGTGCCGTCCAAGTCATGCCAGAAGCAGGTAGGGTTTGGTTTGTGACGGGGCTTGCCTTCGTGAAGTTTGAATATTTGGACCTGTGTCGGTGTGAGGATGGTGCAGGGGTCTTGTTGGAAGCGTGTGGTGTCCAGTGCCTTCGGTACGCGGGGGACGTCGGGGGGAAGCGCATCGGATGAAGCGTTTGCGCTGGTGGCGGGGCCGCTGGTGGGTTGTGCGGAGCCTCGCGCCGATCCTCCGGCACAGCTCGCCAGCAACAGCGTTCCCAGAATCGGAACGGCGATCTTCGTAATTTTCTTCGGCACAGTCAGCTCCGGGAACGTGTGACGGCGGGGGCTGGGATGGGCCCCGCCGTCGATGCCTTAGTTGGCCGCCTTGAGGGTCTTCAGGACTTCCGTAGCCGCGGTCTTTGTTGGGCCACAGGGGTTTGTTGCCTTGTCGGCGGTATTCAGGTGGTCTTTACGCTGATGCTGAGTTTGTCGGTTGCGGCGAACTCGACGTCACAGTCTCCCTGTGGGCGTTTGTCCAGTGCTGTCGCCACGATTGCTGCTGGGTAATCTTCAATTTGCAGTGGCTCGAAGACTTTAAAGTCCTTGTGGCGGCGGTAGAGTCCGGCGAGGCCGTCTCGTTCGGTTGCGATGGTGACCGACAAACCCATTTTCGCGGGCCCACTAAAGTCAGACCAGATGCAGTAGGGGGAGGGCTCCTTGCGTGGTTTGCCTGCACTGGGGAGCTTGAACATCTGGAGCTGCGCCGGCGCCAGGATACTGCAGGGGTCCTGTTGGAACCGCGTAGTGTCCAATGCTTTGGGAACGCGGGGGACATCGGAAGGCAGGGCGTCGGATGATGTTTTCGCGCTCGTGGCAGGGCCGCTGGTGGGTTGGGCGGTGCCCCGCACTGATCCTCCAGCGCAGCTTGCCAACAGCAGCGTTCCCAAAATTGGAACGCCGATCTTCTTAATCTTCTTCGGCACAGTCAGCTCCGGGAACGTGTGACGGCGGGGGCTGGGATGGGCCCCGCCGTCGATGCCTTAGTTGGCCGCCTTGAGGGTCTTCAGGACTTCCGTAGCCGCGGTCTTCGTTGGCCCGCAGGGGTTCGCCGCCCTGTCGGCGGTCTGTAGGGAAGTCTGGACGCTGATGCTGAGTTTGTCGGTGACGGCGAACTCGACGTCGCACACTCCCTCGGGGCGTTGGTCCCGTGCTGCCGCCACGACTGTCGCGGGGTAGCCTTCGATGGTTAGTGGCTCGAAGACCTTATAGGTCTTTTGGCGACGGTAGAGTCCGGCCAGGCCGTCTCGGTCGGTCGCGATGGTGACCGTCAGGCCCATTCGTGCTGGGCCGCTCGAATCGGACCAAGAGCAGGAGGGAGCTGGGTTCTGGTAAGCCGTGCCTGGCTCGCCAAGTTTGAACCCTTGGAGCTGTGCTGGTGTCAGGATGGTGCAGGGGTCTTGTTGGAAGCGTGTGGTGTCCAACGCCTTCGGTACGCGGGGCACGTCGGAGGGAGGGGCGTCAGACGACGCGCTGGCTCCGTTGGCCGGGCTGTTGGTTGGTTGGGCGGTGCCCCGCACTGATCCTCCGGCGCAGCTTGCCAACAGCAGCGTTCCCAGCAACGGAACGGCGATCTTTGTAATCCTCTTCGGCACAGTCAGCTCCGGGAACGTGTGACGGCGGGGGCTAGGATGGGCCCCCGCCGTCACCGGGTCAGTTGGCGGCCTTGAGGGTTTTCAGGACCTCAGCGGCACCGGCCTTCGTTGGACCGCAGGGATTCGTTGCCTTGTCGGCTGTTTCTAGAGTAGTTCGCACGCTAATGCTGAGTTTGTCGGTGACTGCAAACTCGACGTCGCACACTCCGTCGGGACGTTCGTCCCGAGCTGCGAGCACGATCGCTGCTGGGTAACCTTCGATTTCCAGGGGTTCGAAGACTTTAAGGTTTTTTTGTCGGCGGTAGAGTCCTGCCAGGCCGTCTCGATCGGTCGCAATTGTGACCGACAGGCCCATCCTTGCCGGTCCGCTCCAGTCGGACCAAGAGCATGCGGGGGAGGGCTCTTTGCGGGTCCTGCCTGAATTGGGGAGCTTGAACATTTGAAGCTGTGCCGGCGTCAGGACGCTGCAGGGGTCCTGTTGGAACCGCGTGGTGTCCAAGGTCTTCGGCACGCGTGGGACACCGGGTGGCAGGGCATCCGAAGATGCGTTCGCGCTGGTGGCGGGGCCGCTGGTGGGTTGGGCGGTACCCCGCACCGATCCTCCGGAGCAACTTGCCAACAGCAGCGTTGCCAGAACTGGAATGGCGGTCTTCGTAACCTTGCTCGTCACGTCAGCTCTGCTTCCTCAGCGCGGCACTGTTGGCAGCCTCAGTGTTCTCGTAGGTCTTCTTGGCGGCCTCGAGGCTGTCGATCATACGCTGGATGTCCTCCTGCTGGCGCCTGTTCGCAGCGAGGTAGTTGTTAACCAGCTTGGGCCCCATGCGTTCTGCGGCTGATGGGCTGAAAGGGTCCATGCCCATGGGGGCGATCTTCGCCGAGCTCTGCGCCAACTCTGCGGCATCGGCCAGATTGTCCTTGGCGTGCCGCAGTTCAGCGATGAGATCGGGGATCTTGTCTGCCTGGACCGCGAAGTGGTTGCCTGCGGCGCCCCCGCCACCGCCTGCACCGCTGTTGACCGCTCGGGCGGCGTTGGCCGCCTGACCGGCGATGGTGGCTCCTGCTCTCGCCACCGCGTCACCAGCGGCTGACCAGAAGCCGCTGACCATCTCACCCATGGGTCGTCCCTCCCAAACGTGTGCGGTACACGTATCTTGCCGCACGGGTGGGGGAGTGATCAGGGCTTCCCGGAACTGGGCGTGACCGCGGAGCCTGGCGCGCGACCTCGGCGTTCAGGAGTCGGCGAAGTTGAGTCCTCGCGAGGCCAGCTCCTCGCGGAGGATCCGGACTGCCTTGGGGCCGACGCCGTGGATCTTCAGCAGCTCGGCGGTCGTCACGGTGGTGAGCTGGTCGTATCGCGTGTAGCCGTTCAGGGCGAGCACGCGACGAGCGGTCCTGCCGATCGACTGCGGATACTCCGTCGGCACCGGGGAGTCCTGAGGTGGCATGAGTGCCCCTTCCTGGCGGCCAGCCCGTGTTCTTCACACCGCGGCGAGCCTAGCCAGGGGCACAGACACTCTTGTCGGACAACATCACAGTGGAGGCCGCAACTGTCACAGGAAGGCGAGGGCGAGGACCCTCGTCTTCAGTTGTGTTGGGTCAGCTTAGGTTGAGCCGTCCGGTCTTCACGGCAGTCACGAGCGCGGTGAACGCTGCTGGCGGGAAGATGAGTGCCGGGCCGGTTGGGTTCTTGGAGTCGCGCACGGCGGCACTGCATCCCATGATCCCCGCAACCTCAACACAGTTGTTGGCACCGTTGTTGCTCCGAGACGACTTGCGCCATGGACCGGACAGGGTGAGATCGGGATACATACGTGCCTCCTTCGCGTCGCACGGTCCTGGCCTTGGCTCAGGTTACTGAGTAGGGAAGGGGGTTCGCAGGGCCTGATGCAGATTGTTCCTGCCTGTCTACCCTGAGCGGTGGAGACGCCGAGCCATCGGGACGGTGCCACGCAGAACCCCACCGAGTTCCCCAGAACTACCGGTCGGCAAGCGAACTCAGTACCATCGCCAGCGCTCGGGGAAGACCAGGGCTGTCCTCGCCGGTCTCCTGGGAAAGTCCAAAAGCTGGTTGAAGGCGGTCGAGACCGCGAGTTGCTCCCGGGGCTGATCAGGGATGCGCAGGTGGCGGTCCGAGGTGCGTTGGAGCCCCGGGAACGGCGTGAGGCGTATGCGCTTCTCGCTGAGGTCATGAACCTGGTGACGTTCTACGTCGCCTACCAGCCGGCGGCGAGTTTGTTGTGGCGAGCGGTTGAGCGGGCGATGGCGGCGGCGTACGAGGCGGAGGACCCTCGTGTGATTGCGATGTCCGCCTGGTCCTTGGCGCAGGCGCACCGGGACGCCGACGAATGGGAGCAGGCACAGGAAGTGACGGACCGTGCTCTTCGGCTTCTCGATCCGCTGCTCCCGGAGGGGTCGCCCGAGCTGCTGGGGATGTGGGGGTCCCTCCAGGCCGATGCGGCGTACACGGCCGCGCGCGTGGGCGACCAAGGAGTCGCGCTGAGCTTTCTCGACCAGGCGGACCAGGCCGCCCGACGGCTTCCCGCCGGCTACTACCAACCGATGACCTCGTTCTCGGCGGGCATCATGCGAGTGCACGCCGTGACGATCCACGTCGAGCTACGCCAGGCTGGGGAAGCGGCTCGGCAGGGAACGGCCGTCGACCCGGCAGCCATTCCGTCCCGCCCTCGTCGGGCTCGACACCTCATTGAGGTCGCACGGGCCTACCACGAGCGACGCGAGCATGAGGCCGTGATGACCCTGCTTGACCAGGCGTATGACGCCGCGCCGGAAACCATCCAGTTCAACGGGTACGCGCGCCAGATGGTGGGCGAGATGATGAACGCGGCGGGCCGGACGCGGGACCGCCTTCACGGCCTCGCGAAGAAGGTCGGCATGGTCAGCTGATCGGCCCTTCAGAACGTGGGTTCCGCTCTGTAAGAGGGCGAGGGCCGCTTGGTCGACCCTCGCCCTCGGCTGTGTTGGGTCAGCTCGGGTCGAGCTGGCCAGTCTTCACCGCGTCCACGAACGCGGCGAACGCGGCCGGCGTGAAGACGAGTGCCGCGCCGGTCGGGTTCTTGGAGTCGCGAACTGCGGCACTGTGTCCGGTGATCCCCGCAACCTCAACACAGTTATGGGCACCGTTGTTGCTCCGAGATGACTTGCGCCATGGAGCGGACAGGGTGAGATCGGGCGCAAGCATAGGCACTCTCCTAGGACTGATGGTTGATCACTTGGTCCAGCGGGTGAGTTCTCTTCTACCGGGAGCGCTGCTGGTCGGCCCTCGCCCTCGGCTGTGTTGGTCAGCTCAGGTCGAGCCGGCCAGTCTTCACCGCGTCCACGAGCGCGGCGAACGCGGTCGATGTGACGACGAGAGCCGGACCGGCCGGGTCCTTGGAGTCGCGGATGCCCGCCACACTCTTGGTGGCGGCGATCTCGACACAGGCGCCGCCGCCCCCGTTGCTGCGACTGCTCTTGCGCCACTTGGCGTGTGACAAGTCGGCGGTGCGCATGGGCTCTCCTTGTCAGTGCTGCATGTTGCCTGCGATCTCCGCAATCAGCTTGGTCGACGCCTGAGCGTCGAGCGAGGCTTCCTGCAATCCGGCAAAGTTCAGCCTATACAGCTCGACGTCGTGTACCTCCTCTACGTACATGCCATGCGTGAGGGTCTCCAGGTACACGACGTCGTCGTAGTGGTCTTGGCCAAAGGACAGCACGTCGAAGGTGGACCCCATGGCTGGGTAGGCACCGAGAGCTGGCAGCACCTGGACTGTCACGTTCGCCATCTCCGTGAGTGCAAGCAGGTGATCGAGCTGCTCGGTCATCACCGCGGGACCTCCGACAACCTGACGCAGGACGGGTTCCCAGATGACCGCCTCTACGACCAGAGGGTTGTTGCCGTACAACCGCTCCTGGCGGGTGGACCGCGCCTCGGCGCGCTGACGTACGGCCTCTTCCGAGGCGGGTGGAATCCACGCATGGGCGAGTGCGCCGAAGTAGGACTTCGTCTGGAAGAGACCAGGTATGAGTTGGGCATGGAAGCTCCGGACAAGGGATGCTTCCGACTCCAGTTCGGCGAGGTCCTGTGCGGCTTTGAACAGAACGTCGTCGTACTCCTGCCACCAGCCGGGGTCCTGGGCCGTGAGGGCGGCGTGGTAGAGCTGGTTGCGCTCGTCTTCCGGGACGCCGTAGCCCAGGGCGATCGCGAGGACGTCGACGCCTTGGATCGGCTGGGACGCTGTCTCGATCTTGCTGAGCTTCGAGGATGACCAGCGGACCGCCTTCGCCGCGTCGGCGAGCGTCAGACCCGCGCGGTTTCGCCACTTCCGAAGTTCGCGGCCGACTCGGCGGAGGCGTACTCCCGCCCTGAAGTCCTCTGGCAACTCGCCCTCCTTGGCCTGGACTGTCCCGTGGAGCCTACGAGGCCGGCGGCGAGGACGAACGTCATCCGATCGGGTAGTCAAGAAAGTTTTCGCGTGGTGGACCTTGCCTGGCAGACAATCTTCCCCGATTCTGTCTGTCGTCGGCTGGAGATCACCGGCGGAGATGGTGATCCGCCAACCAGCAGCGACTCCCCTGACCTCACAGCACGCCAACCGTCCTACCGGGAGGCGATCCCGTGGTTCCCCTCGTCATCGGTGGATTCGTCACGCTCTTCGGCGGCCTGGTCCTGGCCGAACCTTCGTCCTCGTCGCCACGTCATGCGCTAGGGGCGCGTGGTGGTGGCTTGTCCGTGGCTGATCTCTTGCGGCGTGGAGACGTGCGGCGGCCGCGTGCGTCGCGGCGGCTCGCGCGGATCAGGCGGCAACTTGCTGATGCGTCAACGGAAACGCTGCGGCGGATTGACGACGCGCTCGTCAGGCTGCGGCGCATCAACGTGGCAGAAGGTGAGCGTGCGTCGTGATTCCCCCGCGCCGGCACCTGGTTCAGTACTACCTCATCGAAAGTGGCTGTCGTGTCCTGCGTGGCAGGGAATCTCTCGACGACGACTGGTTCTACTTCTGCCGTGGTGGTCCTGAGGTCTACGCCAGGGCTCTGATTCGGGAGTTCTTCGTCCGGGAGCCCGACTTGGTCGCTCCTGGGCAGCGGTGGTTGGTCACGGTGCACGTCGCCGCGAGTAAGCCTGGTGGGAAAGCCAGAAGACTCTGTGAGGTCGAGGTTCGTCTGTCCACACCGGACGATGGTGGCAGCCCGGAACAGGGCGTTGCCTGATCGGCCTTCCATTCCCCCAGTGCGGAGTTGAGCGTCCCCTCGGTCCGCGCTGGGTCCCCGGGGCGGCGGGGCTGGAGGGAGCGCTTCCCCCGCGCATCTCCCTCGGCCCCGCCGCCTCCTCGCTTCTCGTCCACAGTGGAGATTCGCTGTGTCTCTTGACTTTCCTGGCCACACCTGGCTACCGCACGACGGCCGGCGGCACGCCTACCCGGGCGCGAAGCGCTCGGACGGCGACGTGGTCACTCTCTTCTGCCGGCTCTCCGTGCCCGTCGCGACCTATCCTCTGGAAGGGCCGGAGTGGCTGTGGCCGGAGTGCGACGTTTGCCATGTGCTGGTTGGGGAGTGTGCTACCCGTCGAGAGTGGGCTGCCCGGGAACGCCGGGCGACCCTGCACGCCTACGGCGACCGGCCGCCCTGTCGGGAGGGCTACCGCCGTTGTTAGCGGACGGCGTTCTACTCCCTGGTTGGCCTAACAGGGGGTGAGCCCGATTCGCATGCCGTCCCGCGTCCACCACTGCTCGGTGTCGTGGGGTGCGATGGTCCTGCAGCCGAGGTGCTTGCGGCGCCCTTCGTAGAGGACGTACGGGTTGCGTCGGAGGGGCTTGTCCGTGCAGTTGTGGACTCGGATGATGAGCTTGTGGACGGTCCAGCGCTTTGTGAACGGGGCCGGGTCGCCCTTGGAACAGTCGAACTTGTCGTCGGCCGTGACCTCGGGGGGCGTCGCGGTGGCGACGCTGGTGGTGGAGAGCGCGAGGCCGAGTGCCAGGACGGCTGCTGCCAGAGTCCTCTTCATCGTTGCTCCTGACGGTCTGAGGTCCAGAGCGGTGTGGCGGGTCGTGCGAGCCAAGTTCCGCTGTCTCAGTCGTTCGTGCACTCGTCAATTCCGTATCCCGGAAGACTCCTGCGGGTCTCCCATTTCACGGTCTGGTGCGGCGGGATCGTCTTGCAGCCGAGGTAGCGGCGAATCTTGTCGCGGACGTAGGCGTTGCGTCTGAGCGGCCTGTCGGTGCAGTTGTGGGCAAGAATGATGGTGGTGCCGTTTTCCCTGATCCTCTTGCGTGGCGTTTCCTCGCCCGTGGAGCAGTCGTACCAGTCCGACTGCGTGGTGGTGGGAGTTTCCGCGGTGGCGAAACCGGTGGAGCCGAGCACGAGGCCGAGTGCCAGTGCGGTGGCTCCCAGAGCCCTCTTCGCCCTCTTCATCGCTACTCCTTCGGTGTTGGCGATCGAGTGGCCGTGACCTGGGTGTTCCGTCCCCGAGGGGGTCTGGAGGGTGCGACCGGAAGGGGGTGGGGGCGAGTGTGTTCTCCAGCTTCCTCGGCGGAGCGGGACACCTTCGTCCCGAACAGATTTCACGGTCACGGTCACAAGTCAAGGGAAATGACATACCTGCGACGGCGCTGGTCAGCCTCCCCACCTGATGGCGTAAGGGGAGGGCAAGGACTCCGGGGCAACTGTGACGGTCAGTGAGACGGGTGTCATACGTTCAGGTAGTTGCCGCCTAGTTGATCATGTCGATAGCTTCGCTGCCGTCCGTCCGGAGGAAAACGATGGAGGTCGCAGAGCCATGCCGGCGTATTTCGCGTTCACGCAACAGCGGGGGCAGGAGTTCGTCTTCGAGCTGACCGACGAGGAGAAGATCGCCCACGCGAGGCGAATCCTGTCGGGCGAGGAGAAGGACCGGATCCACGTCCACGGCAGGATCAAGAAGACCAAGAAGCCCTACAACCCGCACTGGGACTACCACCTCGACCCGGACACCATCCAGTTCTTCGAGGTGGCGATCGAGGTGTGCGACGCCAACATGCAGTACGTCGATGATCACCTGGACGAGGCTGGCGGCGCGTTCCTTCCCGGTGGCCACTGGTGCCCGTGGGATTCGCGGCTGACCCGCGAGGTCAAGCCCTCCTCCTGACGGCGGTCGCGGCGACCACGCCTGGAGGTCCCGGTTTCCCCGGGTTGACGGGGGCTCGCACGAGAACACCGGCCCGGACTGGCGAAAGCCAGTCGTCGGGGCGGTGTTCTCGGCGTTTCAGCGGCGGGCGGAACGCAGGCCGCAGGCCACGCCGATGAGCACGGCTGCCGCCCCGGCCAGGAGAGTGCGGTGGTGCTGGGAGAGCCACAGCTGTGGGCTGCGGTTCTTGGCCAGGGGGTCGAACCGGCCGTGCGCGCCGTAGTCGCGGCCCTGCCCGTCGTCCAGGGGATTCCACAGGTTCGCCGGGCGGTTGGGCGCCTCCGGCTTGTCGTCCTGTTGCGAGCGGTATCCCGTCCTGGCCAGGTACCGGTCGAGCAGGCCGGGGATGAACTTGTCGCCGAGCAGGGTGCCCACCGTGCTGGACCCCACCCAGTACTCCCGCCGGCGCGGGTGGTTCGCGGCGTGCACGACCGCCCTGGCCGCCACCTCGGGTTGGTAGATCGGGGGGACGGGCTGGGCCTTCTGCGGCATGCGGGTGCGTGCCCAGTCGAACTGGGGAGTGTTGACCGCCGGTAGCTGCACCATCGTCACGTGCACGTCCATGCCGTCGTGCAGGAGCTCGCAGCGCAGGGATTCGGTGAAGCCCTGGATGGCGTGCTTGGCGCCGCAGTAGGCCGACTGGAGCGGGATTCCGCGGTAGGCGAGTGCCGAGCCGACCTGGACGATCGTGCCGTGGCCGCGCGGCAGCATGTGGTCGAGCGCGGCGCGCGTGCCGTTGACGAACCCGAGGTAGGTCACCTCGGTGACGCGCCGGAACTCGTCGGGCGTGATCTGGGTGAACGGCGCGAAGACGGTACTGAAGGCGTTGTTGACCCACACGTCGATTGGGCCGAGCTCCTCCTCCACCCGCGCTGCGGCGTCGGCCACGGCCTGGTGGTCGGCCATGTCGACGGGAACGACCAGCGCTCGGCTGCCGGCGGCCGTCACGTCGTCGGCCGCGGCCTCCAGGCCGTGTTGCCCGCGCGCGAGCAGGGCGACGTGGTCGCCCCGCTCGGCGAACTCCCTGGCCGTCGCGCGTCCGACGCCCGCGCTCGCGCCGGTCACCACGACGACGCGCGGCTTCCTCGTTCCGCTCATGGAGCCTCGCTCGTCTCGTCCACTACCCAGCGTGCCGTGACTGCCGCCCGGCAGTGCCCGGGTTCCCCGGTTCAGGTTCGTGAAACACCACCCCTCTCTCCGGGGTGGAGGGCCGGGAGGTGGTCGGTGAGGAAGGCGCGCAGGGATCGTGGGGTGCGGCCCGTGACCCGCAGGACCGTGTCGGTCGTCCGGTCCTCCGAGCCCTGCCGGATCTCCTCGTCCAGACCGGCCAGCACGCTGGCGAACTCGGCGGGGTAACCGGCCGCCACGAGCCGGTCCGCGAAGTCCATAGTGGACACGCTCAGGTGCCGGACCTCGCGGCCCGTCAGCTCGGTGGCCAGGGCGGCGACCTCGGTGTAGCTCAGCGCCTCCGGCCCGGTGATCAGATGCTCGGTGTTGTGCGGCACTTCGTCGAGCAGTGCCCGCACCGCGACCGCCGCGATGTCGGCGGCGTCCACGAAGCCGACCCTGCCGTCCCCGGTCGCGGTGACGATCTGGTTCTCGGCGCGGATTCCGTGGGCGACGGGGTGGTCCCCGACGAAGTTCTGCATGAACCACGAGGGGCGCAGTACCGTCCACTCCGGAAACATCGTGCGCGCCAGGTGGTTCAGCCGGCCCATGCCCGGATCGCCGTCGCGGATCGCGGAGGAGCTCAACACCACGACCCGACGCACCCCGGCACGTCGGGCCAGCGCGAGGAAGGGCTGAACCAGGGGTTCCGGCTCGGCGACGCCGACGGGTGCGACGAGGTAGATCCGGTCGACGTCACGGAGGGCCGACTCGTGGGTGGACGAATCGGTCCAGTCGAACCGCACGTGCTCGTCGGCCTCCGGTGACGCCGCGTGTCGAGTCGCGGCGCGCACCCACGCGCCCTGCTCACGCAGGAGCCGGACGAGGGGCCGGCCGGTGTTGCCGGACGCCCCGGTGACCAGGACCCGGGTGCTCATCGCCGCACCTCGCCGGTCGTCGTGCCGCCGACCAGCTCGTCCAGCCCGCCCAGGGCCTCGGCGGCGGCGAGCGGGTTCCAGTAGTCCCGGTAGGAGACGATCCCCTCCGCGCCCACCTCGACCACGGCGACGTAGCTGAGCTGGTAGGGCCGGCCGGTCCGCACCGCCACACCGTCCACAGTGAACTCCACGACCAGTACGTCGGGATTCTGGGTCTCGTGTCGCGTCTGCGCGGTGACCGCGTGCACGTCGAGGTGGTCGGTGTAGTTCCGCAGGTACTCCCGCACCGCCGCGGCGCCGTCGAGCCGCCGGGGGCGGCCGGCCGGCGCGAACGGGAACTCCATGGTCCCGTTCGGCGCCCACAGGCCCGCGAAGCCGGCCATGTCCTTGGCCAGCAACAACCGCAGTGCCTCGTCAACCGTGCTGTGCGCGCGCCGGCGACGGGCGTCGACGCTGAGGTGGTCGGACACGGTGCGCTCCTTGGCAGGGGTGGACGGGACGGTTCCGTCCCGACCACGGTACGCCGGACGGTACCGTCCCGTCCACTCGTTAGAATTCGGGCATGAGTGCCGACCGACCCACGCCGCGCCGGACTCCGACCGGGGCCGCCGTTCTCCGACCGGAGCTGACCGAGTCGATCGCGGAGGCCGTGCTCGACGAGCTGGCCGAGCACGGGTACGGCCGGTTGTCGATGGACGCCGTGGCCCGGCGTGCCGGTGTCGGCAAGAGCGCGCTCTACCGGCGTTGGCCGTCCAAACAGGACATGGTCGTGGACGTGGTGTCCCGGTTGAGCGTGCCGCTGGCCGATGTTCCGGACACCGGGTCGCTGCGCGATGACCTCCTGGCGACGCTGCGGGCGGTCCTGGACTGGCTGGACCACCCCCGGTTCCGCAGTGTGCTCCCGGATCTGCTCGCGGAGGCGGTCCGCACCCCCGCGTTGGCGGACGCGCTGGCGAAACACGTCGGCGAGCCCCGGCGCCTCCGGGGCGCGGCGTTGCTGGACCGGGGCGTCGCGCGGGGCGACGTCCGAGCCGACCTGGACCGCGAGGTCGTGCTCGACCTGATCGCCGCTCCGCTCTACTGGCGGCTTCGGGGCCGGCACGTCCCCGTCACGCCGGACTACCTGGAGAACCTGGCCGACGCCCTGGTCAGCATGGTGTCCGCCGCACCGCCGGGCGCATCGCGGGAAGGCGACGGGGCTTCCTGAACGCCTCGTCACTGTCCACAACGGACAGAGTGGGAGCGGGGCGGTCGTCCCGCGCCTCGGCCTCGGATTCGCGCGGGCGGCCCGGCTTGATGCCGTGCCTGATCGCGTGCCCGGCGTGCACGCCGTAGGCGAAGTCCTTGCACAGTCGGAGAAATGCCTTGATCAGTGCGGGAGTGTTCGGCATGGGGCCATGGTCGGCGGCGACGGGCGCGCGGACCACTGGCGTGGATGACACGTATCGCTAAGATATCGCCATGACCGCTGACGGGACCGCGGGCCACACCGTCGCCGTTCTCGCCTACGACGGCATGACCGGCTACGAGAGCGGGATCGTGACCGAGGTCTTCGGCCTGCGCTGGCCCGACATCGATGTGCCCTGGTACGACCTCAAGATCTGCACCGAGCGCCCCGAGCCGGTGCGGGTGATCGGCGGGGCGACGCTCAGCACCCCGCACGGGCTGGAGGAGCTGGCCGAAGCCCAGACGGTCGTGATCCCCAGCGTCCGCGACCCGCGCACGGCGCCGTCTCCCCGGGTGGTCGCCGTGCTGCGGAAGGCGCACGAGGCCGGCGCCCGAATCGTCTCGATCTGCACGGGGGCGTTTCCGGTCGCCGAGGCCGGTCTGCTCGACGGGCGGGTCGCGACCACGCACTGGCGCTACGCCGATCTCCTGCGCGCGCGGTACCCCAGCGTGGAGGTCGACCCGGCTCCGCTCTACGTCGACAGCGGGGACGTGCTCACCAGCGCCGGGTGCTCCGCCGGGATGGATCTGTGCCTGCACCTGGTGCGCAAGGACCACGGCGCGGCGATCGCCAACGCGGTCGCGCGCCGGCTGGTGGTCCCACCCCACCGGGAGGGGGGACAGGCCCAGTTCGTCGAGGCGCCGATCGGGGTCGACCCCGAGGACGACCGGATCTCCCGCAGCATGGCCTGGGCGTTGGAGAACCTCAACCAGCCGATCACCCTGGACCAGCTCGCCGCGCGGGCGACGATGTCGGCGCGGAGCTACCTGCGCCACTTCACCCGCGCCACGGGCACCACGCCCGTGCGGTGGCTGATCGCGCAGCGCGTGCAGGCCAGCCTGCCCCTGCTGGAGACCACGTCCGCCTCCGTCGAGGAGATCGCGACCGCGGTGGGGTTCGACACCGCGGTCACCTTCCGCCATCACTTCGTCAGGGCGATGGGGCTCGCGCCTTCCGCGTACCGCAGGTCCTTCCACGCGGGGGAGGCGGTCGCCGCGCACGCGGCGGCACGGTGATCCGGACCGCTGCACATGGTCGTTCGCCCGGTTCGGACGTCGAGCGGTCCCGGGTGGAACCGGAACCGCTCGACGCCAGGCCGAGGAAGATCACCGGGAAGCGAACGACCGGAAACGAGCTTTCTCAGGCGAGGCCGAGGGTTTCGACGGTACGAGCCACCCGCTGCCGATCAGCCTCGGCGAGGGGAAGAAGCGGCAGCGGGGGCTGTGCGGTGGTGATGCCGAGCTGGTTCGCGGCGGCGTAGACGACGCGCAGGCTGCCCAGTTCGAGGAGCAACTCCCACAGCGGTTGCAGGCGCGCGTGGTGCTCGCGGGCGGTCGCGTGGTCCCCGGCCCGCGCCGCGCGGGCGATCGGCACGACGACGTCGGGGAAGAGTCCACTGAGGACGGAGTACCACGCGTCGGCTCCGGCCAACATCGCCTCGGCGCACAGCCAGTCAATGGCGTACCCGCAGGAGAACCCGGCCGTGACCTGGGCGCGCAGACCCGCGAGATGGGTCTTGACGGCGGCGTCGCCCGCGGGCGCGGGGTTCTTCACCGCCGCGATGCGCGGCACCTCGCTGAGGCGGGCGATCAGCTTGCTGCTGAAGGTGAAGTGGGTGTACGCGGGGTTGTTGTAGACGCACAGCGGAATGTCGAGCGCGCCGGCGACGGTCTCGTAGTGGGTGTACACCTCCTGTTCGGTCAGCGGCACATAGCTGATCGGAGCCAGCAGCACCGCGTCGGCCCCGGCTTCCTGGGCGTCGTGCGCCAACCGCAGCACCTCCTGCGTGCTGAGCGCGCCGATCCCCACCATCACCGGCACCCGGCCGGCCGCCTCCTCGACCCCGGCCCGGACGGCCGCGGCGCGCTGGTCGCGGTCGAGGTAGGGGGAGGTGCCGGTGCTGCCGAGCAGCCCGACGGAGTCGACCCCCGCGTCGACCAACCGCCGGACCAGCGCCCGCAGGTCGTCGGTGAGGACCTTGCCGTCCGGAGCCGACGGGGTGATCGGGAAGGCCGAGAGGCCCTGGAAGAGCGTCATGCCCGTGTTCTTCCAGATTTCCCCCTCGTGCGCCACCAGCCGGCCGGTCGTCCGGCGATCGTGGCTGGTCAGGGCTGGTCAGGGCTGGTCAGGGCGTCAGGCGGAAGGTGAGGTACTCGACCGGCCAGTCGTCCCTGGTCGCGTCCAGGCGCGCCACGACCTCCCGGCCGAAGCCCTCCTCGTCCGCCAGTCGCGTCAGGTAGGCCAGGTCGCCGGTGCTGCCGAAGAACACCAACATCCGGCCCCGGTCGGTCAGGCGCCGCCGCGCCTGGCGGAAGAACTCCGTCATCGCCCGGTAGTTCTCGTCGGTGGTGGCCCGCTCGGCCAGGTCGCGCGGGGCGAACCAGCGGAACGGCGGGTCGAAGACGATCAGGTCGAACCGGCCGTCGACGGCGGCGAAGACGTCGCTGTGGCGCACCTCGACGCGCTCGGCGACCCCGTTGCGTTCCGCGTTGCGGCGGGCCGCCTCCAGGGCGTGCGGGTTGATGTCGACCGCCACCACCTCGGCTGCCGTCCTGGCGGCGAGGATGGCGTTGACACCGCTGCCCGTGCCCATGTCGAGCACGCGGTCCTCCTCGCGGACCTCGGCGAGGACGGCCTCACCGAGCAGGAACGACACCGGGGTGATCGGCTGGACCTCGGGCGGGACGACCAGGGTGAGGCCGAGGTAGTCGGTGGTCTGCTCCCCGAGCGCCTTCCGGAACCGGTAGGCGTCCTCGTGCCAGCGCCGGACGCGCTCGATCTCCGCCGCGGGGAGCCGGGGCGTGTAGCCCGAGGGGGCCGGTGGCTCGCCATGCTCGCGCATGGGCCGCACCCTAGCCGCCCCCGCGCCCCGGCCGCCGATCTCCTCCGTTCCGGGGAAGTGCCCGGGATCAGCCCCCCAGATTCACCCGAACGGGGGACGAAGAAGGGAACACGACGCCCGACGTCCGCGTTTGTCGGGGCGGAGTCGTGGCCGTGGTCACGTCTCCGGGTTGGTTCAAGGAGCACCTGCGAGCGGGAGACGCCGAGGTGGAAGGAGGAGACCCGCGATGCTGATGCGGACCGATCCGTTCCGTGAGCTGGACCGGCTCACCCAACATCTCCTGGACAACGGCAGCCGGACGCGTCCCGTGGCGATGCCGATGGACGCCTACCGCGAGGGCGACCAGTTCCTGGTCCACTTCGACCTGCCGGGCGTCGACCCGGACTCGGTGGACCTGGACGTCGAGCGCAACGTCCTGACCGTCCGGGCCGAGCGCAAGGGGCCGGCGGTGCCGGATTCCGAGCTGGTGGTGGCCGAGCGTCCCCGCGGCGTTTACAGCCGACAGCTCTTCCTCGGGGACAACCTCGACACCGAGCACATCGACGCCGTCTACGACGCGGGCGTGCTGACCCTGCGGATTCCGATCGCCGAACGGGCGCGGCCACGCAAGATCGCCATCACCCGGGGCGAGACCTCCCCCAAGGAGATCAGCGCCTGACCGGCGCCGCCTCCACGACCGAACACCGGGTCCCGGGGCGTTGGCGCGCTCCTCGTGGCGCTCCCGCCACGGTTTCCGCCACGCCCCGGGGCGCCGTCGCCGACTCCGGTCTCGGGGGCGGCGGCAGTGACTGAGAAGCAGATCCGGCCCGAACACCGACATCGCGGCGGGTTGACCCGCTGCTCGGGAGACACGGCCGGAGCGGGTGGAGGGAGGTGGTTGATCGGCGGAGCGACGCACGTGCGACACCGGCTGCCCGGGTGGTCCGCGTTCTTCCCTCACAGCGGACCCGGGCGAGGTGCCCCGGAAACCCGCGCGGCGCTTTCCAGGCGGCGCCGCTGCGGCCACCGTTGATCATCGCGGGCCACCCGGGCAGCGCGACGCGGAAGATCTCCGCACTGGTCCCAGGACATCCCGGCGACGCCGGGCGCGGTACGGACGGGGCGAGATGATCCGAGATGATCGGGGAACCGGTCGACGGACGCGATCCCTACGAGGTGCTGGGTGTGCCGACAACGGCTTCCCAGCAGGAGATCGCCCATGCCTACCGTTCCCTGGTGCGGCAACACCATCCTGACAGCGGGGACGCCGACACCGCCGGCGGGACGTCGTTGGGTGAGGTGGTGGCCGCGTACGCGGTCCTCCGGGACCCGGCGCGTCGCGCGCAGCACGACCAGCAACGCTCGGCTCAATCAGGCGGGGCGGTGGACGTCGGTCAGTTCTCGATCTCGGAGCCACCCCTGCGGGCGGGACCCGTCCGGCGCCACGATTCCGCCCCGCCAGCCAGGTTCCGCGAGGTCGGCGAACCTCCTCCGCTCGTCGACCTCGCGGACCTGTTCCGCTGGCTCTGGCGCCCGTGACACCGGCCGTGGCGGCCCGTCGAGCGCTCTGACTTCTGGTTGGCGCGGCGGGAAAAGCGGCCGCTCAGCGGAAGTCGTCGGCGCGGTCGGCCGCCCACTGGCGGAAGGTCCGGGCAGGGACACCGGTCACATCCTCCACAGTGGACGTCACCTCTTCCGGGTTCGCCACCAGCGCGGCCCACGCGTCCAGCGCGCCGTCCGCGAACGCCGCCGGCCAGCCGAGGCCCAGCAGGTGCTCGCGCGCGTCCTCCCGGCTCAGCTCCTCCCAGCGCACCGGGCGGCCGAGCGCCGCCCCGACGGCCTCCACCTGCTCGACCTGGGTCAGCAGCTCCGGGCCGGTCAGGTGGTACCGGGCCCCGTGGTGGCCGTCCTCGGTCAGGGCGCGCACGGCCACCGCCGCGATGTCCGCCTCGTGGATCAGCGACCGGGCCGCCGCGCCGTAGGGCCAGCGCACGACGTCGCCCGCCCTGATCTGGTCCGCCCAGATCAGGGCGTTGGTCGCGAAGCCGCCAGCCCGCAGGAACGTCCACTCCAGTCCGGACCGCCTGAGCAGCGTCTCCATCTCGGCGTGGAACTGGATTCCGCCGCTCTCCGGCTCGCCGTCGTCCCGCACCCCGGCCGCCGACAGGTAGACGACACGGCGCGCGTGCCGGCCGATCACGTCCAGCGCCGCGGGCGCGGCCTCGGTGCTGAAGAACGGCCACACGAGGAACACGGCGTCGACGCCGGCCACGGCCGCCTCCAGGGTCGAGGGGTCGGCGAGGTCGCCGCCCACGACCTCCACGTCCTCGGGCAGGTCGGTGGCCGCGGGATCGCGGGTCAGCGCGCGCACTGTGACGTCCAGTCCGCGCAGCTGCGCGACGACCTGACTCCCGACGTTGCCGGTCGCGCCGGTCACCAGGATCACCTTCTGCTGCGACATCGGAGATTCCCCCATCTCTGGTCGTGCCGGTCGTGCCGGCCCCTGCCGCCGGGCTGTTCCGGCGACGGAAGCGAACGTAAAACCTGCACCGAAGTTGAAGTCAACTCCGCCGGGAGCGAACAGAGCGCGGGAACGAGCCGGGGCTCCGTCCACTGTGTTCCGTGTCCATGTGTTCCGTGTCCATGTGTTCCGTGTCGACTGTGATCCGTGTCCACTGTGAACGAACCGGCGCGTCGCCCGGTGTTCACCTGATGGGCAACTCCACGTGGCGTCCCGGGCAGACTCCGCGCACGGCGCTGAGCGCGGCGGCGAAGAACTCGGGGGAGTCGGGCTCCTCGGCGTGCGGCACGTCCGGGATCTCGTGGAAGCACGCGCCGCCGTCCAGGCGGTACGTGTCCGGGGTGTCGAGCGTGCTGCGCATCGTCGTGTACGCGACGTCGCCTGGTGTGTCGTCACCGGCGTTGAGGTCGGCGAGGAAAGCGCTGAACGGGCACATCTGGCCGCCCTGGTCCTCGGCCAACAGGCAGGCGGGCAGGTAGCCGTACTGGCCGGTGCCGAAGGAGACGTAGGTGCGCACGCGGTCGGTTCCGCCCATGCGCTTGAGGAAGTGCCGGGTGGACAGGCCGCCCATGCTGTGCCCGACGAGGTGTGCTCTGGCCGCGCCGGTCCGGGAGAGGACGTCGTCGACGAAGCGGGAGATCGCTCGGGCGTTGACGACGTTGTCCTCGCCGGGCAGGTCGAGCGCGAAGGCGGGGTGACCGGCCGCCGTGAAACGATCGCGCATCACGGCCATGCCCTGCGCGGAGGAGTGCCACCCGTGCACCAGGATCACGGGCTCGGCGGCCTGTCGGGGCGGCGCTCCCGAGGGAGAGGCTGTCGCGGGAGCGGCCGGCGAACCCAGTACCAGCAACAGAACCAGGGTGAGCGTCGCACGGAGCACGGTGTCCTCCCGGCCGGTCTCGTGGCGGCAACGGTAACCGCGTCGCGTGCCGCCCGGGGGAGAACTCGGGTGCTGTCACCCGGTCGAACCACGGCGCACTGTCCACACTGGAGGGTCGTTGTGCGATGACTGGCTTGACGGGAACGCCCCTTGGTCGACTGCCCCCGGGACAGCGACGACCAAGGGGCGGTCGCTCACGCCTTCGGGGCGAGCAGCCCGTTGATGTAGCCGTAGTCGAGGGCGCCCGCGAGCTCCGCGGACGAGCCCTTCGAGAGCAGCTCCCTGATGCTGCGCTGGGCCACCGCGTAGGCGGCGGAGGCGACGCCCGAACCGACGCTGACGCGGGCCACGCCCAGCTCCGCCAGCTCGGGAACCGTCGGGTGCTCCGGCCGCCAGGCGAGGATGTTCAGCGGCGCGTCGATCCCCTTGACCAGGGCGCTCACCGTGTCCTTGTCGACCACGGCTGGCACGAAGATGCCGGAGGCGCCGGCCGCCAGGTACGCGGCCGCGCGGTCCAGCGTCTCCTGGAGCCGGGTGGCGGGGTCGCCGGCCTGCCGGATGTAGGTGTCGACGCGGGCGTTGACGTACAGGGGGACGTCGGCCGCGTCCGCGGCCTGACGCGCCGCCCGCAGGCGCTCCACCTGCTCGTCGACCGCCCGCAGCGGGGTCGATCCCGAGAAGACGCCGTCCTCCAGGTTGACGCCGATGGCGCCGGCGTCGAGCACCTGGCGGATCGTCTCGGCCAGTTCCTCGGGCGACTCGCCGAAGCCGGTCTCGATGTCCGCGGTGACCGGAACGTTGACGGCGGCGGCAACCCTGGCGACGACGTCGACGGCGGCGTCCCGGCCGAGCCGGTCGCCGTCGGCGATCCCCAGGCTCCAGGCGACGCCGGCGCTGGTCGTGGCGACCGCCGGCGAGCCGGCGTCCTCGATGATCCGCGCGCTGGCCACGTCCCAGGCGTTGGCCAGGACCAGCGGCTCTCCCTTGCGGTGCAGTTCGTGGAACAGCAGGGCCTTGTCACGTTGCGAGATCGTCATGGGCACAGTCAAGCAGCCGGGGCGAAAGGGTCCCGGCGGATATTCGCCACATTCGTTCGTTTGGTGTGAGGGCTTGACGTCGCCGGGGACCGCGCCACTCGCCGACGGGACGACAGCCGACCCCCTGGTCGCCGTCCCCGGCGTCGGACCCGACAGTCGTTGATCGAGTACGGTCGTTGTGATGTCGATCAACATCGGCGGCTCCCGGGTGGACGGTGTGGCCGGGGGCCTTCCGCCGACGGTGTTCGGAGAGGGAGCGCGATGACCGATCCTGCCCGTGTCGACGTGCACCAGCACGTGCTTCCGCCCGACTACGTCCGATGGCTGGCGGGCCACGGCATCCACGACTCCGGCGGGCGCCCGTTGCCCGAGTGGAGCGCGGACCTGGCGCTGGACGTCATGGACCGGCGGTCGATCGCCACGGCGATCCTCTCGGTCACCTTTCCCGGTGTGCACCTGGGCGACGACGCCGAGGCCAGGGAGATGGCCGGCCGCGTCAACGAGTTCAGCGCCGGCCTCGTGCGCGACCGTCCGGACCGGTTCGGTTTCTTCGCGAGCGTGCCGCTGCCCGATGTGGACGGCGCTCTCGACGCGGTGGCCCACGCCTTCGACGACCTGTCCGCCGACGGGGTCGTGTTGTTGGCCAACAGCGCGGGCACGTACCTCGGCGCCGAGGAGCTCGATCCGTTGATGGCCGAACTGGATCGGCGCTCGGCCGTGGTGTTCGTGCACCCGGCCGTCCTGCCGGGAGCGCCGGTGCCGGGCATCCCGCCGGTCGCCGCGGACTTCCTGCTCGACACCACCCGCGCGGTGGTGAACCTGGTTCGGCGGGAGATTCCCTCGCGCTTCCCCCGAATCCGGTTCGTGCTGGCCCACGCGGGCGCGTTCGTGCCCTACGCGGCACACCGCCTCGCCCTCGCGCTCTCCTTCGAGACCGGCAGGGAAATCCCGTCCCTGCTGGAGGAACTGCGGAGCTTCTACTTCGACATCGCCCTGTCCGGCACGCCGGACACCCTGCCCAGCCTGCTCGCGTTCGCCCGACCCGGGCACGTGCTGTACGGCAGCGACTGGCCGCTCGCGCCCGAGCCCGCCGTGGCCTACTTCGACCAGCAGTTGGCGTCCTACGAGGGGTTGGACCCCGACCGCCGGCGCGAGATCGACAACGGGAACGCGAAGCTGCTGTTCCCCCGCCTTTCCTGAGCCGGCTCCCGGGTCGTCGCGCGCCGTCCGTCCACTGTCCTCAGTGGACGGACGGTCGGAGCGCGACCTTGCCCCGGTTGGCGCGGGCCTGGATGACGGCGTAGGCCCGTGCCACCTCCTCCAGGGGGAACTCGGCGTGGACGACCGGGCACAGCCGCCCGTCCGCGTGGAAGTCCCACAGCTCGCGGCGCATCCGCTCCACCACCTCGGGCCGGGCGGACGCGAGGCGGCCGACCGCGAAGCCGACCACGCCGCGCATCCCCGCGCGCAGCGCGTTCGCGTCGACCTGCCCGCCGGCGGCGCTGTAGGAGACCAGTCGCCCGAAGGGTGCCAGCGCCTCGACCCCGCGTCGCAGGACGTCGCCGCCCACGCCGTCGATCACCACGTCGACCGGCTCGCCCCAGTCCTCGTCGTCGTAGCAGACCACCTCGTCGGCGCCCAGATCCCGCGCGAAGTCCGCTTTGTCCCGCGACCCGACCGCCGCGACCACCGTGGCCGCGCCCAGTGCCCTGGCCAGTTGCACGGCCACGTGCCCAACCCCGCCGGCGGCGGCCGTGACGAGCACGCGCTCGCCCTCGGCGACGCGGCCCGCGCGCAGCGCGCCGAGCGCGACCAGGCCGCTGCGGGCCACGACCATGGCGTCCACCGGCCGCACGTCCGCCGGCGCCGCGTCGAGCAGCGCGACCGGCGCGGCGACGAACTCCGCGTGGGCGCCGTCGAACACGACGCCGGCGACGCGCTCACCCACGCGGAACTTCCGCACGTCGGGCCCGAGGGCCACGACCTCGCCGGCGATCTCCCCGCCCGGACAGGAAGGCAACGACGTGGCCGGCCCGGACCGGAGGTGGCCCAGCATCGGCAGCGTCGCGCCCACCGCCGCCACCCGGACCAGCACCTCGCCCGGCCCCGGCTCCGGGACCGGCGCCTCCTCGATCCGCAGGACCTCGGGTCCGCCGTGCTCGTGGTGCCGCAGTCGGCGCACGGGCGCCTCCCTCTCGTCGTCTTGTTCTTAGGTCGGGTCTAACTATAGGTCGGACCTAAGTTTGGGACAAGGCTAAACTCCGGTCGGACCTCGGGAGGTGGGCGATGGCCGCTGTGGGCGCCCGGCACGCGGGCACTGGACACGGAGGCACCGGACACGCGGGCGCCGGGCTGCGGGAGCTGCGGAAGCGGCAGACCCGGCAGGCGATCTCGGACAGCGCGACCCGGCTGTTCCTCAAGCACGGCTTCGCCGAGGTCACGATCGCGGACGTCGCTGCGGCGGCGGGCGTGGCCAAGATGACCGTCACCAACTACTTCCCGCGCAAGGAGGATCTCGCGCTCGACGCGTACGAGGAGGTCGTCGACCGTCCTGCCCGCGTCGTCTCCGAGCGGCCGGCCGGCGAGTCCGCCCTCGCCGCGCTCCGCCGCGCCTATCTCGCGGGAGTGGCGGAACGGGACCCCGTCCTCGGCTTCTGCGGACCCGCCTTCGCCCGCATGATCGTGGACAGTCCCGCGCTGCTCGCCCGGCTCCGGGAGATCCACGAGCAGCAGGAGGACGCGCTCGCCGCCGCGCTCGCCGACGAGGTGGACGGCGACGACGACCTCACGGTGCGCGCCGCCGCCGCGCTGATCGGCTCGGTCCACCGAGTCCTGTTCCACGAGACGTTGCGGCGAATCCTGGCGGGCGAGGCTCACGAGCGGGTCGCCGACGCGATCACCGCCTCCGCCGTACGTGCTTTCGGCCTGGTGGAACCCTCCCTCGGGCGGCTGGGTCGGAAAGGGAGGGGAGCTGACCGGGAAGCGCGGCGCCCTTGATAATCCCCAACGTTGAGCTAAGGGCGTGTGGCTGACGACCTGTGGCCGGTCGGCATCGTCGGCCGGGTGCAGCGACTGGCCCGGGTGCTGGACCGCGAGCTGCGGACGTTCTACGCGGAACGCTGCCTGGAGACGTGGGAGTTCGGCGTGCTCACCACGTAGGGCGGTCGAGACCGCCCTACGAGTTGACCGCGTCCGGCCTCCTGAAGGCCACGATGGTCACCTCGGGCGCGATCACCAACCGCATCGACCGGGCAGAGTACGAGCGGTTCACCGGGACGCTGCGCTCACTGCTGGAGACTTCGGCGACACCTGCCTGTCCTGACGGAGGCACGGGACCTCCGTCGCCCCTGCCGACGGGGTTCCCGCCGTGACGTGTCCTCTGCGGACGAGATCTGTCGTGTCCGTGCGACGACGCCGCCGTGATCACGGACGGTCTCCGTGAGCACGGCGGCGTTGACGACAGAGGAGCGAGTGTCCTCAGTGGACGTCGGAGCTGGCGCGGGACGTCAGCGGACGGTCCCGTCCCACTGCCACGCCTGGCGGCGCTCCAGGCCGGGCAGCGCGAGGCGGCCCGTGCACCAGAGAAGGGTTTCGGCCGGGCCGTGCCCGGTGGGCGCGTCGGGGAAGATCCGGGCGACGGCCGGCGCGCAGAGCTCGTCCGGGGGCGTCCAGTCGAAGCCCAGGGTGCGGGTGATGTCGTGGGTGTGCACGACCAGCTCGGTGACGCCCATGGCGGCGAAGCCGGCGCGGTCGGAGTGGCCCCAGGGGTGCCAGGCCCGCACCTCGGGCGCGGTCTCGCGGACCGTCGAGGCGAGCAGCGTGGCCGCGATGCGGATGCCCTCCAGGCAGGCCGGAACGGGCGCCTGCGGGTCCAGCGAGGCGAAGAGGGTGATGTACCGGTCGGTGGGGCGCGCGACGAGCAGGCCCGCGTAGCCGACGATCCCGAGGGCGAGGTGGTCCAGCGTCGTCCGGCAGCTCCAGTCCAGGTCGCCGGCGTCGCGTGACCAGTCCTGGTCGGCGCCCCTCGCCAGGACGTCGGTGCACTCGGTGGCGGTCGCGAGCAGGAGTTCGGGCCAAGACGTCGTCATCGTGTCGTCCTTGTCGTGCGGGCGGGGAAGGGGCGAGCGTCGGTGCGGGCACCGGTCCATCGCGTGAGTGGAGCTCGTGCCGCCGGCCGGTCGGGGGCAGCCCGCGCCGTTTCCGCGACAGGTCAGTCCACAATGGACTCACTGCGTCGTGTCGGGCGCTGCTCCTGTGCCACCAGGTTTCCACCGTCCTCTCGCGACGGACAGTGGCAGGACTGACGACATTCGCAAAATTCGTGCCGTAGCATTCCTGTCGTGCGCCCCGGTTCCGTCGCCGTCGTCGTCCTCGACCCCGACATCCCCCTGTGGGACCTGTACGAGTTGGGCATCACCTGCACCGTGTTCGGCATCCCGCAGCCCGACCTCGCCCCGACCTGGTACGACCTTCGGCTGTGCGCGGCGCGCCCGGCGGCGTCGCGGGCCGCCGCCGGTTTCGTCCTCAGGACGGACCACGGGCTGGACGACCTGGTCGACGCCGACACCGTGATCGTCCCCTCGGTGCCGGACGAGTGCGCCAGGAACGGCGAGGAACTGCCACCGGAGCTCCTCGACGCGCTGCGCGCGGCCAGCGAACGCGGCGCGCGCGTGGTTTCCCTCTGCACGGGCGCTTTCGCGCTCGCCGCCGCCGGCCTCCTCGACGGCCGGCGGGCCACCTCCCACTGGATGTACACCGACCTCCTGGCCCGCCGGTACCCGGAGGTGCTCGTCGACGACTCCGTGCTCTACGTCGACGACGGCGACGTGCTCACCAGCGCCGGCCTCACCGCCGGCCTCGACCTGTGCCTGCACCTGGTCCGCTCCGACCTCGGCGCGCACGTGGCCAACCAGCTCGCCCGCCGGATGGTGGTCCCCGCCCACCGGCCCGGCGGTCAGTCGCCGTTCATCGAGCTCCCCGTGCCCGAGACCGACGACGACAGCCTCGCGCCCGTGCTCCAGTGGGCCACCGAGCGGCTGGACCAACCCCTGACCGTCGACGACCTGGCGAAACGGGCCGGGATGAGCCCGCGCACCTTCTTCCGCCGACTGCGGTCCGCCACCGGCAGCACCCCGTTGCGCTGGCTCCTGCACCAGCGGCTCGCGCACGCGCGCGGCCTGCTGGAGGCCACCACCCTGCCGGTCGACCAGGTCAGCCAGCGCAGCGGACTGGGCACGGCGGCCAACCTGCGACGGCACTTCACCCTCCACATAGGAGTCTCGCCCACCGAGTACCGGCGCTCCTTTCTCAGCCCGCGGGCGGGACAGGAGGAGAGCGGGCCGCGGCCGTGAGCGCCGTGCGCAGTCCTGTGTGGACTCAGACGGCGGTGACGCGAACCAGCTCCTCGGGCGCGCCGGTGGCGCCGCGCTCGAACTCCACCGCGAACGCGGCCTCGCCGAGCGCGGCCCGCACCCGGGCCGTGATCCGGTCGACGTCGCCCCGCTCGGCGGGCGGCAGGGGCGCGGCCACGGACTCCCGCGCGGCGGTGGCCGCGCCCAACAGGGCGGCGGCGTGGCCGTGGCGCCCGGCGAGGGACCGCGCCCCGGCGAGCCCCTCCAGGGCCAGCGCCACCGACCGCGGATCACCGGTGGTGCGCGCGGCCTCCAGGCTTTCGTTGTGCAGGGCCAACGCCGCGTCCGCGTCGCCGCGCTCCTCGGCGACGAAACCCAGTTCGGCCAGGATCAACGCGAGCCCCAGGTCCCCGTCCACCTGCCGGCACCAGTCGAGCCAGCGACGCAGGTGCGCCTCCGCGGCGTCGAGCCGGCCCGCGCGCCGGGCGACGAGCCCCAGCCCCACCTCCGCGAACTGCTCGCCGCGCCGGTGCGACTGCTCGGCGGCCATCCGCAGCGCCCGTTCGTGCAACTCCGTCGCACGCTCGTGCTCGCCGCGCAACAGGGCGGTCCTGCCCAGCTCGGACAGCAGGTAGGAGACCTCGATCGACAACCCGAGCTCCTCGGCCATCCGCAGCCCGTCCTGTCGCAACTGGACAGTCCACTCGTAGTCCCCGTCGATCTCGGCCAGCTTGCCGAGCGTGCTGAGCGCCTTGAGCTGGCCCCAGCGGTCGCCCAGCTCCCGGAAGGCGGCCAGGCTCCGCTCGCCGCTGCGCCGTGCGAGGTCGAGGTCGCCCCGGGAGAGAGCCTGCTCGGCGCGGGTGCCCAGCGCCGCGGCCGCACCCCACTCGTCGCCGAGGGCGTGGAAGCCGTCCAGCATCTGGCGCACCCGTTCCTCGCGGGCGGCCAGATCGCCGACGCCGATCAGCACGAGGTTCAGGAACCACTCGGCGCGGCACCGCTGTCCCAGGTCGTCGTCGCCGTCGTAGAGCGCCAACACCTCGCCCGCGCGCTCCGCCAGGTCGGCGCCCTCGCCCATCAGGATCGCCATGCTCATGTGCCAGGTCATCGCGGCCACGTGTGCGGCGTGGCCCCGGGAGGAGTGGTTCTCGATGATCGCCAGGGCCATGGTGAGCGACCGGTGCCCCTCGCCGAGGCGGCCGCGGAGGAACCAGTACCAGGACAAGGAGTTCACCAACCGCAGCGCGAGGTCGACGTCCCGGTGCCGCACCGCGCTGTCCAGCGCGACGCGCAGGTTCGGCGTCTCCGCGTCGAGCCGTTCCAGCCATCGTTGTTGGTCCCGGCCGCGGAGCTCCACGTCGGCCCGCAGCGCCAGTTCCGTGTAGTAGTGGCGATGGCGCTGGCGCACCTGCTCGATCTCACCGGCCTCCCGGAGGCGTTCGAGGCAGTAGGCCGCGACGGACTCCAGCAACCGGTACCGCAGGCCGCCGTCCGACCCGTCGACCACGACGACGAGCGAGCGGTCCACCAGCCGGGTCAACAGGTCCAGGACCTCGTGCGCCTTCACGCCGTCCCCGGCGCACACGGTCTCGGCGGCCTCCAGGGCGCATCCCTCGGCGTGCACGGCCAGCCGCCGCAGGACGACGCGCTCGGCCTCGGTCAGCAGCTCCCAACTCCAGTCGATCATCGCCCGGAGGGTCTGCTGCCGGGCCGGCGCGCCCCGGTGTCCGGAGGCCAACAGCCGGAACCGGTCGTCGAGCCGGTCCAGCAGCTCGGGCACGCCGAGCGCGCGCACGCGGGTGGCGGCCAGCTCCAGCGCCAGCGGAATCCCGTCCAGGCAACGGCAGATCGCGGCGACGGTGGCCGCGTTGTCCGCGGTGAGGCGAAAACCGGGGGAGGCGGCGGAGGCGCGTGCCACGAACAGCTGGATGGCGCTGAACTGTTCCAGTGTCACCGGGTCGGAATCCGCGGTCGGCGTGGGTAGTTCCAGTGGCGGCACTGTCCACAGTGTCTCCCCAGCCAGCCCGACCGGCTCCTGACTCGTCGCCAGGACCCGCACGTCCGGCGCGCCGCCCAGCAGCACGTCGACGAACTCGGCGACCGCGTCGACCACGTGCTCGCAGTTGTCGAGCACGAGCAGCATCCGCTTGGCGCGCAGGGTTTCGGTGAGCCGGTGGGCCAGGTCGGCCGGTCGTGTGCCCGGCGTGGAGTCGGCGGCGGCGTCGTCGCGGATCTCCAGCGCCGCCGCCACGGTCTCGGCCACTTCGGTCAGCGTGCACGACGTCGTCATCTCGGTCTGCCAGCCGCGACCGGCGAGCTCGACCAGCCACACGCCGTCCGGGTAGCGGGGGAGCAGTTCCGCAGCCGCGGCCAGCGCCAGCCGGGTCTTGCCCACTCCGCCCGGCCCGGTGAGCGTCACCAGTCGGTGCCGGTCGAGCAGGGAGCGCACGTCGTCGAGCGCCTCGGCCCTGCCGACCAGGTGGGTGATCGGCGCGGGCAGGTTCGTGCGCGGTCGCGCGGCCGGGGAAACGGGCGGCGGCGCGGCGGCGAGTGCCGGGTCCTGCCGCAGGATCGCCTGGTGCAGGGCGGTCAGCTCGGGGTTGGGGTCGACGCCCAGCTCCTCGGCCAGCCGGTCCCGGAGCTCGCGGTAGCTGTCCAGGGCCTCGCTCTGCCGCCCGGAGCGGTAGAGGGCCCGCAGGTGGGCCGCGCGCAGCCGTTCCCGGAGGGGGTGGCGGGCGACCAGGTCGGCCAGCTCGCCGACCAGCGTCCCGTGCTCGCCGAGGGCCAACCGCGCCTCGGCCTGCTCCTCGACGGCGACTAGGCGCAGCTCGCCCAGCCGGTGGATCACGGGTCGGGCGAACTCGCTGTCGGCGAAGTCGGCGAACGCCGGCCCGCGCCACAGCGCGAGGGCGTCGGTGAGCAGTGCGGCCCGGGTGGCGGGGTCGTCGGTGGAGCGGGCTTCGGCGACCAGCGCGGTGAACCGCTCCGCGTCCACGGCGTCGGCGTCGACCCGGAGCAGGTAACCCGGCGGGCGGGACAGCACGAGGTCCCGGCCGCCCGGCTCGGCCTCGGCCAGCGCCCGGCGGAGCTGCGACACCTTGGCCTGCACCGCGCCGGCGGGATTCGACGGTGGGGTCGCGCCCCACAGGTCCTCGACCAGCCGGTCCGTCGACACCGGACGGCCCCGGTGCGCCAGCAGGTCGGCCAACAGGGCGCGGACCTTCAGCTCGGGAACCCGGACCGGTCTCCCGTCCGCCGTCCAGACCTCCAACGGACCGAGCACCCCGAAACGCACGTCGTCACGGTAGTGCAGGGCGCCGACACGTCAGCCGGCTCGCTCTTCGGCACGCGCCCGAAGCCGGGCCGAAGCGGACCCGAAGCCCGCCCGAAGCGCTGGTCAGCAGGGTGGAACCCGATGAGCGACACCGGCGAGAAGGCCGGGCGAGTGTGAGGAGAGTCCGATTTCCACGCAGCACAACTCCAGGGTGACCGTCCTCGGCCTCGGCGCGATGGGGACCGCGTTGGTCGAGGCCTTCCTCGCCGGTGGGCACGCGACGACGGTGTGGAACCGCACCCCCGGCAAGGCCGACGGCGTGGTCGCCAGGGGCGCGGTCGTGGCGGAGACCGTCGCCGAGGCGGTCGCCGCGAGCCCGCTGGTCGTCGTCTGCCTGTGGGACGACGCCGTCGTGCGGGACGTGCTCCACCCCGTCGCCGACGCGCTGGCCGGCCGGGTCGTGGTCAACCTGACCAACGGCACCCCGGCACAGGCCAGGGAGATGGCGGCCTGGGCGGCCGAGCACGGCGTCGAGTACGTCGACGGCGGGATCATGGCGATTCCGCCGGGCATCGGCACCGAGCACGCCTTCGTGCTCTACAGCGGGGCCGAGGCCGCGTTCGAGGCGCACCGCGAGGTGCTGGAGCGGCTGGGCGCCGCGAAGTACCTCGGCGCGGACGCCGGGCTGGCGGCGCTGTTCGACCTCGCCCTGCTCAGCGGCATGTACGGCACGTTCGCCGGCCTGTGGCACTCCCTGGCGATGGTGCGCACGGAGAACGTGTCGGCGGCCGAGTTCGTGCCGATGCTCGGGCCGTGGATGCAGGCCATGATCGGCGGCAACCTGGACCGGCTCGCCCACCAGCTCGACACCGGCGACTACGGCCACGAGGTCGTGTCCAACCTGGCGATGCAGGCGGCCGCCTTCCCCAACATCGTCCAGGCCAGCCTGGACCAGGGCATCCGGCCCGACCTGATGGCTCCCATCCAGCGGCTGATGGACCAGGCCGTCGCCGCCGGCCACGGGGCCGAGGACGTCGCCGTCGTCGTCGACCTCCTCAAGAACTGATCTCGGCAGGGGGATTCTCATGGGCAGGTACGAGGGGAAGAGGGCCGTCGTCACGGGCGGCACCCACGGGATGGGCCTGGCGATGGTCAGGGCGCTGCTCGACGGCGGCGCCGAGGTGCTGCTGACCGGCCGCGACGAGCGGAACACCGAGGCGGCCAGGACCGAGCTGGGCTCCCGGGTCCGGGTGGTGCGCTCCGACGCGGCGAGCATGGCCGACGTCGACGCGCTCGGCCGACTGGTCGAGGAGGAGTTCGGCGCGGTCGACGCGCTGTTCGTCAACCACGGGTACGCGAAGCTGGAGCCGTTGGCCCAGGTCACCGAGGCCACGTACGACCGGCAGTTCACCGTCAACACCAAGGGCGCGTTCTTCACGGTCCAGCGGTTGGCCCCGCTGGTCAGGGACGGCGGTTCGATCGTGTTCACCAGCTCGGCCTCGGACTCGGGCGGCTTCCCCGACATGATCGTCTACTCGGCGACGAAGGCCGCGCTGTGGTCCTTCGCCCAGAGCCTGGCCGCCGGGCTGCTGCCCCGGCGGATCCGGGTCAACGCCGTCGCGCCCGGGTTCATCGACACCCCGTCGATGGGCATCGACGCGCCGGGGGAGGGGAAGGAGGAGCTGCGCCGGCTGGGCGACGAGATCACGCCGATGCGCCGGCACGGCTCCATGGAGGAGGTCGCGGCGGCCGCGATGTTCCTGGCCTTCGACGCGACCTTCACCACCGCCGTCAAGCTGCCGGTGGACGGGGGACTGGCGCAGCGCATCTCGTAGTCGCCGCTCCGCGGCGCATCGTCCTCAGTGGACGGTCTTGTCCTCAACGGACTCGTCCTCAACGGACAGAAGCCGGGCGTCATCCTCGTCGGGATGGCGCCCGGCTCTTTTTCTTCCTCCGAGCCGGGTTTGGCGACTGAGGGCGCTGGTGTCAGCCGCGGTCGTCGCCGGTGGAGCGGCCGCGACGCGCGCCGACGAGCGTGTCGATGCCGTCGAGCACTCGGTCGAGGCCGAACGCGAAGTCGGCGTCCAGGTCGTCCGGCTCGTCGGTGACGCCGGACTGGATGAGCTTGCTGACCTCGGGAAAGCGTTGTGGGTCAACCAGTTTCGCCAGAACCTGTCCGTACGGCGGCCGGCCCTTCCGCGCGCCGGCGCCCGACGTCCCCCCGGCATCGGTCATCACGGTCTCCTGCGCGGCCGCGTTGCGTACGAAACCGCTGAGCAGCACGATCACCGAGAGCTTCTCGCTCTCGGTGAGCCCGGTTCCGCGCAGGGAGCGCAGGCCGTGCTCCAGCCACGCGATCTGGTTCGGGGTGATCGGCGGCCCGGTGACCGGAACCCGCAGCACCCAGGGGTGGCGCCGCAGTACGGCGAGGTGCTCCCAGGTCCACCGGGACAGCGCCGAGCGCCAGCCCTCGTCCGGCGCCGGGTCCTCCGGCGGGGTCGCGAACACGGCGTCGATCATGAGGTCGAGCAGCTCGTCCTTGGCCGCGACGTAGCGGTAGAGCGACATCGTGGACGCGCCGAGGTCCGTGGCGACCCGCGTCATGGAGACCGCCGCGAGGCCGTCGGCGTCGGCGACGCGCACGGCGGCCCCGACGATCCGACCCAGGCTCAGGCCGGGCCGCGGCCCCTTGCCCGGCCGCTCCCGCACGCCCCACGCCGCCTCGATGCTCGCCGGCACACCGGTGCCGCCCTCGTCCGCTTCCTCGCCCATCGCCGTCGCTTTCCCCGATGTTGACGTTCCCCGCCCGTCTGTGTATAGCATACGCAGCATCGCGTATGAGATACGCAGTAGAGCGTACTGGCTACGCAGTCGGCGGGTCTGGCCGTCGACCACGCCCACTGAGGGGGAGTTCCGGTGGAACACAAGAACGTTCTCGTCTCCGGCGCGAGCATCGCCGGGCCCGCGCTGGCGTACTGGTTGCGCCGACACGGCTTCACGGTCACGGTGGTGGAGCGGTCGCCGGCCCTCCGTGAGGGCGGCTACAAGGTCGACGTCCGGGGCGTCGCCGTCGACGTGGTCGAGCGGATGGGGCTCCTGGCGGAGGTCCGCCGGCAGGCCACCGACATGCGCGGGGGCACGATGCTCAACGCGGCGGGCAGGGTCGTCGCGACCCTGGGCGCCGACGTGATCGGCTTCCGGGACCCCGGCGAGCTGGAGATCCTGCGGGGCGACCTGGCCCGCGTCCTGTTCGAGGCGACCGGGACCGACGTCGAGTACCTGTTCGACACCTCCATCACGGAGATCGAGCAGCGCGCCGACGGCGTGCGGGTGCGCTTCACGCGCGGCGAGCCGCGAACCTTCGACCTGGTCGTCGGGGCCGACGGCCTGCACTCCTGCACGCGGGGGCTGGCCTTCGGCGCGGAGGAGTCGTTCCGCCACGACCTCGGCATCAGCGTCGCGATCTTCAGCGTGCCGAACCACCTCAACCTGGACCGGTGGGAGATGATCTGCTCCGCCCCGGGGCGGCTGGCGAACGTGTACAGCGTCCGGCGGGACGAGAACGCCAAGGCGCAGTTCTTCTTCCGCACGCCGGAGACGGGCTACGACCGGCGGAACGTCCGACAGCAGCGGGAGATCCTGACGGAGGCGTTCGCCGGACAGGGTTGGGAGATCCCGCGCCTGCTCTCCGCCCTGCCGACCGCGCCCGACTTCTACTTCGACTCGCTGAGCCAGATCCGGATGCCCCGGTGGTCCTCGGGTCGGGTGGCGCTGCTCGGGGACGCGGCCTACTGCCCCTCGCCGGCGTCCGGGCAGGGCACGAGCACGGCGCTGGTGGGGGCCTACGTGCTGGCGGGAGAGCTGGCGTCGGCAGGGGGAGACCACCGGGTGGCGTTCGCGCGGTACGAGGAGGCGATGCGGGGGTACGTCGAGCTGAACCAGAAGCTCGGGCAGGAGGCCGCGCGCCAGATGGTGCCCGCGACCCGGTGGCAGGCGTGGCTGCGGGGCGTGTCGATGCGGATGATGCCCTACCTGCCGGGGAAGGACAGGATCATGGAGAAGGTGATGAAGTCCATGCGGGAGGCGGCGAACGGCATCACACTGCGGGACTACTCGACCGCCGCGTCGATCCCGTCACGGATTGATCCTTCATCTGTCCAATGAGGACTTTGCTGGCCCGGCGCCGGCAGGCCTGGCCAGTGGTCCTCAGTGGAAAGATCTTCCCCGTCGCTTGCCGGAACGCCTTGCGGGGCAAGGGGACAGGCCCGTGGTCGGAGTGCCGGACCGCGGGCCTGCCTCGATGGTTGTCTCATGCGAGGAGCCGGCGCACCTCCGCCTCGACCTGGTCCCTGGTCGCGCCCAGCCTGTGCAGCGCGGCCACGGCGTCGCCCTCACCGAGGGCCAGGACGCCCAACAACACGTGCTCGGCGCCGATCCGGGAGTGGCCGAGCCGCAACGCCTCGCGGGAGGTCAGCTCCAGCGCCTTCTTGCTCTCGCCGGTGAACGGGATCGGCAGGGGATGGGTCCCGGTCGACGGCCCGAAGCCTCCGGCGATCTCCTCGCGCACGGCGTCGAGCGACCCGCAGAGCGCGTGGAGTGCCTCGGCTGCCACCGAATCCGGCTCGTGCAGCAGGCCCAGCACGACGTGCTCCGGCGCGATGTGGTCGTGTCCGGCCTGGTGCGCCTCCTCCTGCGCCCGCACGAGGGCGGACCGCGCCGAGGTGTCGTACCGGGCGAAGGTGGCGAGGCCGGACTCCTCGGGGGTGGTGGGTCCCCTGGGCACGAACCGCTTCTGGGCCGCCTGCTTGCTGACGCCCATGCTGTGGCCGATCTCGGTCCACGACGCGCCGGCGTGCCGCGCGCGGTCCACGAAGTGGCCGATCAGGTGGTCGGCGAGTTCGCCGAGGTGGTCGCCGAGCAGGACGGCGTCGCTCAGCTGGTGCAGCGGGTCGCCGTCGGGGTGCCGCTGCCGGATGGCGTTGATGAGGTCGTCCAGACGAGGTGCTTCAGCCATGCGTCAACCGTAGGTTGACGATTGGTGTCCGTCAACCTTGGGTTGACGCGCGTGGGGAGATCACCCGATGGGGCCAGGCGTGCGCGGTCCGTGTGCTCGGACAGGAATTGTTGAACTGGGCCGTTCTTTGGTTAGGCTGCCCTAATCGAGGGGTCGTTACTCCGAACAGATGAAGGAAGGCACCACGATGTCGCAGCCCCGAGCTACCCAGCTCTCCCGCCGTGGCCTGCTCGCCGCGTTCGGCGCCGTCGGCCTCGGCGCCCTGGTCGTCGGGTGCGGGTCCGGCGGCGGCTCGGGCTCCGGCTCCGGCTCGGGGTCGGGGTCGGGGTCGGGCTCGCCCCAGGACGCGGCCTGGTCGTTCACCGACGACCGGAACGAGCGGGCGACCAGCCCGCGCCGCCCCCGGCGGATCACCGCCTACGTCGGGTCGGCCGCCGCGCTGTGGGACTTCGGGCTCCGCGACGAGATCGTCGGCGTGTTCGGGCCCACCAAGCGCAAGGACGGCAGCCCCGACGTCCAGGCCGGCGACCTCGACGTCAACAAGGTGACCATCATCGGCAACGAGTGGGGCTCCTTCGACATCGAGAAGTACGCGGGCCTGCGCCCCGAGCTGCTGGTCACCAACATGTTCCAGCCGAACACGCTCTGGTTCGTGCCCGACGAGGGCAAGGACAAGATCCTCGGGTTCGCCCCCGCGGTGGCCATCAGCAGTGCCAAGGTCTCGCTGCTCTCCGCCATCCAGCGCTACTCCGAACTGGCCCAGTCCCTCGGGGCCGACCTCACGGCGAAGCCGGTCACCGACGCGAAGGCGCGGTTCGAGCGGGCGGCGGAGACGCTGCGCAAGGCGGCCAAGGACAACGGCGGGCTGAAGGTGATCGCCGCCTCGGGCAGCCCCGAGCTGTTCTACGTGTCGGACCCGAACGTCTACCCCGACCTGAGCTACTTCCGCGAGCTGGGCGTGGACATCGTCGTTCCCAACAAGGTCGAGGGTGGTTTCTTCGAGTACCTGAGCTGGGAGAACGCCACCAAGTACCCGGCCGACATCATCATGCTCGACAACCGCACCGCCGCCCTGCAGCCGAACGACCTGGCCTCCCGTCCCGCGTGGGCGAACCTCCCCGCCGTGCGCGCCGGCCAGGTCATCCCGTGGCAGAGCGAACCGCGCTTCTCCTACGCGGGAGCGGCTCCGCTCGTCGAGGCGCTCGCCAAGGCCGTGCAGAGCGCCAAGAAGGTCAGCTGACGCCGACGACGCGCGCCGGGGGTAACGGTCCGTCGGGGGCGGACCATATCCCGGGTGTGACTGCGACGTCGCACTGGCACGTGCTGCTGCTCAACGACGACATCAACACGACCACCACGGTCGCGTACCTGCTGCATCGGCTCTGCGCGTTGTCCGTTCCGGGCGCGGTGGGGCTGACGCGGCAGGTGCACGAGCGCGGTTCCGGGATGGTCGGCTGTTTCCGCGGCCGGGAGGAGGCCGAGGCGTTCGCCGCCCGGCTCCAGCTCCACGGGCTGCACGGCGTGGTGCGGAGCGTCTGATGGGACCGGAGGTCCACTACGCCCAGGACGTCGACTACCTGGAGGCGGTGGCCGCGCCGGACGGCGTCGTGGTGCGGATGTCCGAGAACGTGGCCGTGGTCGTGGAGCACATCCTGGAGCGGTTGACCAGGTTCCTGGCCGACGGCGAAGCGCCAGGGCCTCGGCGCTGGTTCGGCCTGCGCCGCGCACCGTCCACTGAGGACCTGTTGGACCGGATGTTCCCGGACGCCTACCAGGACTCCGCGTCGACCGCCGCGTTCCGGGCGCGGCACCGGTCGGCGATGCGCGCCGAGGCGCTGGCGGCGGCCCAACGCGTCCGGCAGCGCTGGGCGGGCCAGCCGCTGATGTACCTGGAGCGTCAGGATGTCGACGACTGGTTCGTGGTCGCCGGGCTGGCGCGCTTCCTGTTCGGCGGACGGCGGAGGAGCCGCGACGTCATGGAGGTGGTGTGGCTGAACTTCCTGATGGACCGCCTGGTGGCGGCGTCGCACCCGTCGTTGTCCGCCCTCGCCCAGCTTTCCTGAGCCGCCGACCCGCGAACGGCTCTCGCCGACCACCGGCCGGCGAGAGTCCGTCACCGCGACCGGGCCGTGGCGGTTCCGCCGTTTCCTCGGCCCTGCTCGGGAAGCCACACAGGTCCTGCCTGGGGCGTCACACGGTCAGGCGGCGGAACATCCGGTACACCAGCTCGGCGCCCTGACGCAGCGCGTCGACGCGGACACGTTCGTCGTCGCCGTGCATCGAGATGACCGAGGCGTTGTCCACGACGTAGGGGTAGATGCCGTAGACCGGAACTCCCCGCTGGTTCCAGGGATATCCGCTGGTCGCCGCCTCGAACATCGCCGGAACGGCGGGAACCCCTGGCAGGACCTCCGCCGCCGCGGCCCGCCACGCGGTGAAGACGTCGGTGTCGGTCGGCGCCGGCTCGGCGGCCCACCGCTCCTCCAGCAGGGCCAGGAGTTGGTCCTGGGACACGCCGGCGGGCGTCACCAACGCCACCTCGACCCCGTCGCCGACGAGGGACCGGAAGCGGTCCAGCACGGCCGAGGGCCGTTGCCCCTGCGGGACGATCCGGACTCCGATCTGGACCGAGGCGCGGGAGGGGATGACGTTGGTCTTGTAGCCGCCGTCCTGGATGACGTAGGAGATCGTCGTCCGCAGCAACGCGTTGTGCAGCCAGGGATAGGGGCTGCGCTCCACGACGAGTCGGGCGGCGCGTTCGGTCTGCCGCGGGGACTGGGCGTGCAGCAGCAGTCGGATCGCGTGCGCGAACACCGGGTCGTTCGTCGCGCCCGCGAGCGCCTCGAAGTAACCGCGGTTGATCGGGGTGAGCGCGACTTCCGGTTGGTACTCGCCGATCCTGCTGACCGCGCGGTTGACGCGGAGGATCGCCGAGTCCGGCATGGGCTTCGACGAGTGCGTCGCGGTTCCCCTGGCGCTGAGCCGGACCACCATGGGAACCCGGTCGAGGCAGGTCATGGACAGCAGCATCGGCGTGCGGCCATCCCGTTGGGCCAGTTGCCAACCGCCCTCGGTGAGCACCGTGCCCACCTCCAGCAGCTCCGGCTTCTGCTTGACCAGCCAGGGAGTCCCGTGCGGGCCGCCCTCCTCGTCGGCGTCCGACAGGAAGACCACGTCCCGGTCGAACCGCGCGCCCTCGCGGACGAGCCGCAACAACGCGGCCATGAACGCCGCGTTCGTGCCCTTCATGTCGATCGCGCCCCGACCCCACAGCTCGCCGTCCACGATCTCGGCGGCGAACGGGTCCCGACGCCAGTTCTCGCGCTCCACCGGCACGACGTCGGAGTGGCAGAGCAGCAGCAGCGGGGCTTTGGCTCCGGTGCCCCTGATGCGGGCGATGAGGTGGACGTTGTCCGCTTTCGGCGTCGGCACAAGGGAAGTGCTGACACCGTGCGCCTCCCAGACGGCCTGGAGCACGCGGGCGTGCGGCAGCGTCACACCGCCCTGGCCGTGGTGCGAGGTGTCGAACCGGATCATGGTCCGGGCCAGGGACACCACGTCGATGTCCCGCGGGTCGTGGCGCGGCGGGTTCGGTGACCCGGGTGGCTCAGGTGACTGAGGTGACTCGGCTGCCTGTGGTGTCATCTGCGGCTCCGGAAGGAGGGCGGGCGCGGTGAGACCCGCGCCGGCGGCCCGGAGGAAACCCCTGCGGTCGAACCCTGGGGGAGTCACGACCGCGAGCATATTGGGGATGTCGACCCCCCGAACCCGTTCGACCCGAACTTTCCGCCACAACGACCGGTCCGCCCGTCCTGACCGCGGCTATGCCGTCGTCCTGGCTTCGAGCAGGGCCGCCCCGGTCGCGTAGAGCTGGATGAGGAGAGGGCGGAGCAGCGCGCCAGCCGGGCTCAGCGCGTAGCGCGTCCGCACGGGAAACCCCGCGAGCTGCTCGCGGACGACCAACCCGCGCGCCTCCAGCTCGCGCAGCCGCTCGGTGAGGATCTTGGCACTGAGGTCGGGCAGGCGTTCCCGGAGCTCACCGAACGACCACGGCCCGTGCGACAACTCCCGCACCACGAGCGTGGTCCACCGCCCGGCGACGGCCGCCAGCGCCACCTCGACCGGGCACTCCGCCTCCGGACGTCGCGTCCGCCCCCGACCGTCCGGCACCAGCTCCGGGTCCCAGCCGTGAGTTTCCGTTTGGTGACCGTCGTCGCGACCGTCTTCGCTCACGGCATGACCTCCCCTGACCACCAGCCCAGTGTGCCTCTGACGACCGACCCCGCCCAACACCCGGCCGTGTTCGCCGCGGCCTTCAACACCGGACGCGGCGACCTGCTCGACCTCGTCTACGAGCGAGAAGCGGTCTTCGTGGCCCGCCAGGGACGCACCGTCACCGGCGCGGAGCGCCAGGAGGCCAACGAGCGGTTCCTCACCCTGGGCCTGCCCATCACCGTCCACCCCAGACACACCTACGTCGCCGACGACATCGCCCTCCTCATCGTGGACTGGGTCATCGACGGCACCGACCCCGACGGCCAACACGTGCACATCGAGGGCACCGCGACCGACGTCGCCCGCCGAGGACCGGACGGAAAGTGGCGCTACGTCATCGACAACCCGTTCGGCACCAGCACAGCGCCCGCCACTGTCCACTAAGGACCAACCCGCAAAGGGTTCACGCAGCGAGGATGTCGCCCTGCCCCCAGCGCAGCAGCCGGCTCGGCCACTCCCGTTGTTCCGGAGTGTCGGGCACGCTGTGCCCACGCGCCTGTTCGACCTGCCGCCACGCTTCCCCAGGCTCGACACCGTTCAGAACCAGCACTGCCGCGGCCAGCAGCGATGCCCGACCAATTCCGAAGCGGCAGTGCGTGACGACGTGTGCCCCGTCCTGGAACCACCGGGCGAGCTCGCGCAGAGTGGACACGACGGCAGGCAGATCGGGAACGGACCGGTCGGGAATCGGGACGGAGACGAACCGCAGCCCGGCTTCACGCGCCGCTCGCGGCTCCTCGGTCAGGTCCAGGTCTGCGAGCTCCTCGGAGGTGAGGGCACAGACGAGAACGCCAACCCCGGCGGATCTCAACCCGGCCATCTCGTCATCGAGCCAGTCACCACCCCGAGGACGAGCCATGGTGCTCAACCGACCCGCACCCGAATGCCGCACCGTGTGAAGAGTGGGTCGCAGGGTGGACAGGGTGCCTCCTTCTGTCTCGTTGTTCATGTCATTCGACTGGAGCGACACGTCGAACCGGCCAAGTCAGAACGTCGGTGGGTGCCCTTCTCACCGGAAGGGCACCTACCGCTCGCCAGGCGTTCTCAGTCGTCCGTCTCAGTCGTCCGTCAGCGTCGGGTACAGGCTGCCCGCCGAGGCGAGCACATCACGTAGGGCGAGCGCCTTCTCGCTGGTGACAGCGGTGACGTCCTCGCCAATCGTGAGCAGATGCCCACCCGCGACCTGTTCCACGCTCACACCCTCGGGCAGAACATCCGGCAGAGGTCTGGCCAACGACAAATAGGTCATCGCGCCGACATAAGGTATGTGTTGCTCCCTGTTTTCGCTCTGGTCCTCCCGCATCGACGAGGAGGTCACAATTCCCCAGTCGGGGTCCCACGTGTCGGCCACGGCTTCCAACACGCCGCTGAGCTTGCTCGGGTCGTAGAGAGACGCGGAAATATCTCTTTCGGTGTCCAGATCCGGGAGACTCACAACGACGGTGTTCAGCATGGCGGCAGCGTAGGAACCGCATGAGGAGCGAAGCTGCACCGATCGTTCTCGGTCGCCGTTCCAGACACTGAAGACGAAGCCAAGGTGCTCGAACACCTGGCCTCCACTGCGGTTCCGCCCGGACTCCACCACAGGGCGCAGTGCCTTGGGGGTGTGCTGTAGCGGCGTCGCCGCCGCCTTGGACCTGCCCACCCTCCGCCAGGAGGAGAGGATCGGGTCGATGGGCTCCAACTGTCTGAGAAAGCGGGCCAGCCGTCCGGCGCACTCGTCGACGCCCTCTTGTCTCGGCCCCCAGTAGGCTCCCAGGTAGAAGTAGTTGTGCGTCAGTTCTCCAAACAAGAGTGGGAGAGGCCGCACGGAACAGCCCGATCACTCGATCGGCGCGACCTCGGTGACGATCTCGCTGTCCCCGTCGTCGTACCTCCTGACGAGAAGGAACTCCTGTCCGCTCAGCGGAAGCGTCACCGCATCTCCCGGCCGGCCAGTCTTCGGATCGACCTCGACGGCCTCGACCTTGTCGAACTCGCCGTCACCGGGGAGCAGTCGCACAAAGGCGTACTGCTCGCCGCTCGATGTGGAAACGACAATCCAACTGTGGTCGTGGTACGAGTCGGGCCGAAACTCGTAGCGGGGTAGCTGCTTCGCCTCCCTGGGGGCACGGGCATCCATCGCGACCGGTCGGGAGACGAACACTTCATAAAGGCAATTCGCGAGGTGGTCCCAGTCGTCGTGCACCTCGATGTCACGCCAGCCGAGAAGCGCCCTGTCCGCGATCGGTGTCAGCGCCCTGAGGCCCGCCCGAAACATGTTGATCATATCGCTGATCTTCATGCTGAAGAAGTCGTCGATGCTTCCTTCGATGGGGAAACGCATTTTCCTGTCCTACGGGTCGAGTCGTGGTTTGGGGAAGTGGGTGGCGCGGTGGAAGCTGGCCGCCACTCGACCTCCGCGTCTCCCCACCGGTGGCGGATCTCATGTGGAGCGTCTGGGGCGCTCTGCTGCGACGGCCTCGCTCACGATCTCGCAGTCCCCACCGCTGTCTCGTCTGTAGAGAAGAAACGACGGTGTCTTCCCAGGGAATCTCGACCAGGTCTCCTGGCTGACCTGTCTCCACGTCCACCTCCACGGCTTGGACGGTGTCGAACTGGCCATCACCAGAAAGCAGGCGGGCAAACGCGTAACACGTGCCGCTCGGAGATCGCGCCGCGATCCAGCAGCGCCCTGAGGCCCACCCGGAACACGTCGATCACGTCGGTGATCGTCGTGCTGAAGAACTCGGTTTCGCTGTCGCCCTGTGCGTCGGGTGTCTCCACAGTCTGGTGATCCAAGTGCTTCGCGCCTGCCCTGCGCCACCACTTTGCCGCGTTCCGCGCCAGGTGTGGAGAAGATCCGCCCGCTGCCCCTTTCGAATCTCGGAGACAGTGGGAGGTCGCGGGCGTCAGCCCTGCGGCCTCCCCTGACCTCGCGGCTTCCCCCACGAGCCCGACCGCTGCGGGTGGTCGGGTGACGAGGTCGTTGTCACTGGTCCTGTTGGATCTTTCCTTGGGGGTCGATGCGGTCGGCTTCCGCCGTCATCGCCTGTGAGATGTCGTCCCAGTCGGGGCCGAAGTTGTACAGGTCGGCCGCGGCTTCCCTGAGGAGGTCCGGGTCGTCGGGTCGTTGGAGGCAGGCCAGGCGGTAGGCCAGATTGCGTGCCCACACGGGGAAGAGGCAGTCCTTCTCGGTGACGTCGTTCAGCATCGCGACGATCTCGTCGGGACCGGCGAAGGTCAGAAGCTCGACGAATGCGATCCTGTCGCTCAGGATCTCCTGCTCGCGTCGAGTGTCCGTCACCTCGCCAATGAGAAGCCGCGCTGCCTCCGTCAGTTCGTTCACCGCTTCGCCCAATCCTGGAGAAGTAGGTCAAGATCGCGACAGTACCGTTCGGGAGTGGGAGGGAGCGGTAGCCGACGGAAGGGGCCGAGGCCATCGTTTCCTCGTTGCCTGCCGAGCGAGTTCCTGTCCTCGGGGCGGGGAAGCGCGGTGTGTCACCGATGTCCGATGTCAGTGGAGTGGGACAGACTCGGGGCCATGCGCGCGAGCCGACTGGTCTCCACTCTGCTGCTGCTCCAGAGCCGTGGGCGTATGACGGCGAAGGAGCTGGCTGAGGAGCTTGAGGTGTCGGTGCGCACCGTGTACCGCGACATGGATTCCCTCAGTGCGGCCGGTGTTCCGCTGTACGGTGAGCCCGGTCATGATGGGGGATACCAGCTTCTCGACGGCTATCGCACCCAACTGACCGGACTCACCGCGGGCGAGGCGGAGTCCCTGTTCCTGACCGCGTTGCCCGCGGTGGCCGCAGATCTCGGGCTGGGCACGGCGGTTTCCGCCACTCAACTCAAGCTTTTGGCCGCCCTGCCGGGAGAACTGCGTGAGCGTGCGGAACGGATCTCGGAGCGTTTCCACCTCGATGCGCCGTCCTGGTACAGGGACGGGGATCGCACGCCGCACCTCACCGTCGTCGCCGACGCGGTGTGGAACCAGCGCGTCATCCGGATGCGATACGAGCGCTGGGCCGAACCGCACACGGTGTCGCGGACGGTGGAGCCGTACGGCCTGGTTCTCAAGGCGGGCCACTGGTATCTCGTCGCGTGTCATGCCGGGACGATGCGCACCTACCGCGTCTCACGGGTCCTGGACGTCGAGGTCGGCGCCGAAACCTTCGACCGCGCGCCGGACTTCGACCTCGTCGGCCACTGGCGTGTCTACTTGGAACAGTTCGACGCCCGACGCCACAACGGCGAGGCGACTCTTCGGCTCTCTCCCCGAGCGCTGGCGCGTCTGCCGCACTTCCTGGAGCCGGCCCTCGCGCGGTCCGCCCACGAGACCGCGTCCGAGCCGGATTCGGCCGGCTGGACCCGGGTCACGATCCCCGTCGAGTCCGCCGAGCACACCCTGTCCGAGTTGTTGAAGCTCGGCGACGACGTCGAAGTCCTCGCCCCAACGGAACTTCGCGAGCAGATGGTGCGGACGCTGCGCGCCATGCTGGGCCGCTACGAGCGGTCGAGTCCCCTCAGCCGACGCGGGTCAGTCCCGGACGCGCCGGCCGAGAGCGTCGGCCAGGAACACCGCGGCGACCATCACCGCGGCGAGTCCGACGACCACCGCGAGCGGTAGCCCGGCGGGCTCGCCGTCGACGCGGATGACGCCCATGAAGTCGAGGACGGGCAGGCCGTTGACCGCGCCGTACCACACTGGCAGGTAAACGGCCTGGAAGAGGCGGTGAGTGCGGCTCAGCGAGCCGAGCAGCAGCGCGAGCGAGGGGATGAAGACCGCGCCCGCCGTCCACGCGGCCACGCCGGCCCAGTCCGAGATCGACATCATCTTCAGCAGCGGAACGATCCCGACCGCCGCGGTGAGCGCGAACCCCGACAGCCACTCCGCGATGAGTCGCTGACGCGCCGTCGGATACGCGCCGAGCAGCGCGGAAACACCGTGCTCGTGCCGTTGGGTGCCCAGGCGGGACCAGATCAGAACCGGCCAGAGCCAGGCGACGGGCAGCATGACCCGCGTGATGTTGGTGGCGGGGGCGAGAGTGCTGGTCGCGGCGATGAACACCGCGCCGCCCCACCACCACGGGCGCACACCCTGCACGAGAATGCGCAGCTCTCCCCACAGCAGACGGGCGAAGGAACCGCCGGCGACGACGGCGGACCGCGGCAGCCGGGGAGCGTCCGCCACGTAGTCAGGGGAGTGCTCCAGCCGCACGAGGGAGGCGGGCGCGGCCTCGGTGGCGGGCGCGTCGCCCGGCGCGGGCGTGCCCGGCCAGATCCGGAGGGTTCGGGCGGGGTCGAACCGGCCGAACCACAGGGCGGGCAGCAGGGCCAGGACCACCGCGAGCCCGACCAGCCCCAGCCGGCTGACCACGAAGTCCGCGCTCGGCGTGAAACCGTTCCACACGAACGTCTTCAGTGGGTCTTCCAGGTAGGTCAGGCCCAGGCTGAAGTCGCCGCTGGTCAGGTCGAGCCCCTGGGCCTCCATCTCGGACACCAGCGACCGCACGACCGCGTGCACCCCGATTCCGCCGAGCGGGAACTTCGGCGACTGGCCCAGGAGCGCGAACACCGACCAGCAGAAGAACCAGACGATGTTGCCGACACCCGTGCGCAGCCCGGGAACCAGCTCGAAGAACAGGGCGGCGCCGGCCGTCGCGGTGACCAGCGGCATCGCGATGAGCACGAACGGCGAGAGCAACGCGACCGGATCGACCACTGTGGACTCGCCCCGCGCGAGCTGCATCACCAACGCCGTCACGGCCAGCGCGCCGACCATGGAGCCGAGCACCATGACGTTGCTGAGGAACTTGGCCGCCAGGTAGACGGGCGTGCGCAGCGGGGTCGCGGCGAGCGCGAGCCCCACCCGCGTGCTCTCGTCCCTCGCGATCGCGTTGCGCACCACGTAGAAACCGCCGAGCGTGAGCCACAGGGCGCTGGCGAGCGCGGTCACCATTCCGACGTAGGCGCTGTTGTAGACGCCTCGGTACTCGCCGACCTGCATGATGACCCAGTGGGCGTCGACTCCCGGCGTGGCGAAGTAGCCCAGGGCCACGGCGGCCAGCAGGATCACTACGTACGCCGGACGCCGGACCCGGTCGCGGAAGTCGCCAAGAGCGAGCCCGCCCACCGCCCTGACGCTCACCGTCCTGACGCGCACCGGTCTGATGTGGACAGTGCTCGTCACCGCGCCACCGCCGTCCCGGCCGAGGAACGCTGGAGCACGTCGAGGTAGACGTCCTCCAGGTCCGGCGTGACCGGCACCGCGTCCGGTACCGGCGGCACCGCCGACAGCACCCGCATCCGCACCCCGGAGGGCGTGCGCACCATGCGGCTCACCACGAACCGGGACTGGACCGCGTTGACGTGGGCCGAAGGGACGAGCATCTCCCAGACCTGTCCGTCGATCTCGCGCAGCAGGTCCTCCGGCGTGCCCCGGCGGCGCAGCCGGCCCTGCGCCACGATCGCGATGTCGGCGGCCACCGACTCCACGTCGGAGACGATGTGCGTGGACAGCAACACGACGCGGTCGGCGGCGAGTTCGCTGAGCAGGTTGCGGAACCGCACCCGCTCCTCCGGGTCCAGACCCGCGGTCGGCTCGTCGACGATGATCACGCGCGGGTCGGCCAGCAGGGCCTGCGCGATGCCCACCCGCCGCAGCATGCCGCCGGAGTACTTGCCCAGCGGGCGCTTCGCGGCCTCGGTGAGGTTGACCAGCGTGAGCAGCTCGTCGATCCGGGCACGAGCCGAGCGCGCCGAGATCCCCTTGGCCGCGGCGAGGTAGGACAGGAACTCGCGGGCGGTCAGGTTCGGGTAGACCCCGAAGTCCTGCGGCAGGTAACCGAGAACGCGGCGCAGCGCGTTCGGCCGCGCCACGACGTCGGTGCCCTCGAAGAGAACCCGGCCACTGGTGGGCCGGGTGACCGTCGCCATGATCCGCATCAGGGACGACTTCCCCGCCCCGTTCGGGCCGAGCAGACCGACCATCCCGGTCCCCAGCCGCAACGACATCCCGTCGACGGCCCGCTTCCCGCCCCGGTAGACCTTGGTGACCTCGATCAGTTCGAGCATGTCGCGTCCGCCCTTACCCGGCCAGCTTGACGGACGCGCGGCCCTCGCCGGCCCGCACCGCGACCACGCGCTGGCTGGCCGGGTTGTTGGCGATGCCCGCGCCGGCGGCGGTTGGCGGATCGATGCGGTAGGTCTCCCGGCTGGCGGGCAACGTGACGTTGGCGTAGCCGCCCGCCTGCACCTCGACCCGCGTCGGCGGTGCGGCGAACGAGATGTCGACGTTCGCGTCGGCGGACGCCTTCGCCGTGACCACGGAGGAACGCGCGCGGTGGACGATGATCCCGCCGCCACCGCTGTTCAGGTTCAGCTCGCCGGTCGGGTCCTCCACCTGGAGCGACCCGTCGTTGTGCAGCTCCGCGCTGATGCTGCCCGTGAGGCCGACCGCGGTCACCGAGCTGCCCGATCCCCTGATCTCGACCGCGACGCCCTGCGGAACCCGGACGGTGTGCTGCGCGCCACAGCTCGTGACCAGGCCCCGGCACTCGACCGCCATGGTCAGCGTCGTGCCCGACATCGACAGCTGGGCCGCCCCCTCGGCCGTGGCCTTCCCGCTGAGCACGCGGTCCACCGCGACCTTGCCGGCCGGGCCGCTCTCGATGCGGAGGCCGGCCTCCCGCACGTCGATGGTCAGCTTGGGGCCGGCGAAGTCGAAGCTCCGGTTGTCCGCGCGGCTTTCCTTGCTGTCGCACCCGGTGAGACCGGCCACGGCGACGGCGGTGAGAGCCACCGCCACGCCGACCGCTTTCCTGCGAGACGCCACCAGTTCCTCCGAGACCGCTGTGGGTTGACACCGTCCAGCGTGGACTTCTCCCGGAGCGACCACATCTCCCGTTCGGCAGAGATTCGGCGCTCAGGGGCGAGGCGTCTCCACCGGCAACCTTGCCGACACGCGCCAGCCCCGCTCGTGCGGTCCGGCCGCCATCGTTCCGCCGAGGGCCGTGACGCGTTCGTGCAGGCCAGCCAGCCCGGTCCCGCCCCCGGCCCGGTCGGTGCCCAGGAGAGCGCCGCCCTGCCCGCCGTCATTCGTCACGATCACCTCCACCTCATCGGACACCGGCGCGACGGTGACAGCGACCTCTCTGGTGTCGGGCGCGTGCCGCCGTACGTTGGTCAACGCCTCCAGCACGAGCGTGTAGGCGGTGCTGTCCGCATCTCGTTGGAGCGCGCCGACAACCGTGTCCGGCATGTCCAGTTTCGCCCGCATCGTCCCGGTTCCGGCGAAGCGCTCGACGAGTTCCGGCAGGTCGCCGAGTCCGTACACCTTGGTCGGTGGCGGTTCCGCGAGCGAACCACTCTCGGGGTCGCGCAACGTCTGCACGGTCCGGTCCATCGACGCCAGGGCGCGCAGGCCGGCGTCCTCGATGCGGCGCAACAGGTCCTGGGCCTCCCTCGGGTCGTAGTCGCCCACCCGGGCGGCCTGCGCCTCGATCACGATCCCGGTCACCTCGTGGGCGACGAAGTCGTGCAGATCCCTGGCCACCTCCAGCCGCTGGTCCCGGCGCGCGATCTCGACCGCGCGGATCCGCCGGTTGTCCAACGACCTCAGGTACAGGCCGACGCCGAGCGCGCCGGCCAGTGGCAGGGCCATCAGCAGAACCAGGAAGGCCGCCGCCGTCGTCGTCGTGGCGGGCGCGCGCGACGCGAACCGCAACGGCGTCAGCAGGACCGCGACCGAGACCGCGATCCCGACGGCGACGACCCGCCTGTCCGGCACCCGCCGGATCACCCGGCCGACCAGCACCAGGAGAGCGGCCACCTCGAAGGGCAACCACAACAGGACCAGGCCGTGCGGTCCGAAGTAGACGAGGTCGGCGACCAGTGAGACGACGGCCGCCCCCACCGCCGCCCAAGCGAGCGAGATCCTGCCGGTCGGCCAGCGCAGCATCGCGATCACCGTCGTCACCGCCGCCGCGACCGCCGCGACGAGCGTGCTCGGCGGCCCGGCGAGGGCCGGCGCCAACAGCGTCGCGACCACCAGACCACACCAGAAACGCCGCCGACTCGTCGTCGGCCCGGGCTCGTTCCGCATGAACCAGCAGCCTAGGTAGCGTTCCGGGGCCACGACGCCGGGTAGCGCACGAGGAGATGTGGCGCATCTCCCCTTCGGCAGATCTCCCGGCGCCGTGGCCCCTCGGGGCTCAGCTCGCCGTGGCGCCCGCCGGAGCCACCGCCGGTTCCGCCGGCGGCCTCGGCCCCGCCTTCGACCAACGGCGCACAGCGGGCTTCTCGACGAAGGTGTGCAGCAACCAGGCGGCGCCCAGGGACAGCGCGAACGCGGCCACGATCAGCGCCAGGGCCACCGGCGTGCTCCATGTCCGGCCCACCGTCTCGCCGTCCACCTCCTCGCCGCCGAACGCGAGGTGGCCGAACCGCACCACGAGGTTGTGCAGCAGGTAGAAGGCGTACGACAGCTCACCGAGCCGGACCAGGAAGCGGTAGCTGAGGAGCGTCCGCCTCCCCTCGACGTCCGCCACCGCCAGCGAGGCGATCAGCAACCCGAGCGGGGCCACCGTCACCGACGTCAGCCGGTACGGGTAGGGAACCAGGAACGTGATGGCGTAGGCGGCGAGCAGCAAGGCGAACGCCCACAGTGGACGGAGCCCGATCCACTGTCCGTTTTGGACGATTCGCGCCATCACGACACCGAGCAGGCACTCGAACAGGCGCGAGACCGGCAGGAAGTGGATGAGCCAGTACTGGCTCTCCGAGATCTCGCCCAACGGGCGGACCGGTTCCGCGGGCAGCAGGAACATGGCGACGGTGGAGACCAGGACCACCCCGAGCACCGCCACGCCGGCCCAGTACCACAGGTGCCGCGGACGAATCTTGCGAGCCACCAGGATGATGGCCGGGAACAGCCCGTAGAACACCACGTCGACCGACAGCGACCACGACACGCTGTTGCCGAAGTCGAGGTAGGAGTAGTCCGGGATCCAGGCCTGCACCAGCAGGAGCTGGGCCAGCGCGTTGGGCAGGCCGACGGCCATGCGGAACGCCGCCATCAGGACCAACGCGATGCCGAAGACCACGACGTGGTTCGGCAGGACGCGGGCCAACCGGCGCCGGTAGAACCCGCGCAACGTGTCCCGCTGGTCGAAGGACCACGTGATCACGAAACCGCTGAGGACGAAGAAGGACGAGACCGCGACGTAACCGCTCGTGCCAAGCCCGTTCAGGAAGCCCCAGTTCGCCGAGTCGGCCGAGAACACCCCCTCCAACGCGACGTGGACCAGGAAGACCGGGAGCATGGCGGCGAACCGCAGCCCGGTCAGTGACGGCAGGTTCCGAACCTGTCGTGCTGTCTGCATGTCGAACCTTTCCCCGGTGTGAACAACCACACGGGCAAGGCACCGTCGTCGGGCCACTCGATTCGACAGCACTGCGCCCGGTTCTCCCAACCAGGCAGGACTCCCCGCTCTTCCCACTCGGAGCCAGAAACTCCCGCGGAGGCCACAACAGGCTTCGACCTGGGATCAGGTCACGTACCCCATCTCCCAGGCCCGCACCGCCACGCCCACCCGGTTCCGCACGCCCAGCTTGCGCTGGATGCTCGCCACGTGGGTCTTGACGGTGCCCGGAGAGATGAACAGCTCCGCGGCGATGTCCGCGTTGGTCTTGCCTTCGGCCACCCTCGCCGCGATCTCGGTCTCCCGCGCGGTCAACGGCTCGGCCACCTGGCCCCGGTCGCTCCGGTTCCCCGTGATGTGCCGGAGCAGTCGCACCGTGATCGACGGGCTGACCAGGCTGTCCCCGACCACCGCCGCCCGGACCGCCTCCACCAGCAACGTCGGCCCCGACCGCTTGAGCAGGAAACCCGAAGCGCCGTACCGCAACGCCGGGTAGACGTACTCGTCGAGGTCGAAGGTCGTCACGACCACGACCCGGACCGGCACCGCGGCGCCGGTCAGCAGCCGGGTCACCTCCAAGCCGTCCATGCGGGGCATCCGGATGTCCACGAGCGCCACGTCCGGACGCAGCAACCGGGCCTGCTCGACCGCGGCCACGCCGTCCGCCGCCTCGCCAACCACCGCCATGTCCGGCTGGCTCTCCAGAATCCGCCGCATCCCCCGACGGACCATCTCCTGGTCATCCGCGATGAGCACCCGAATGGTCACGACCGGTCATTCTGGCACGCCAACCGCACCGCCCGACCCCGTCACCACCTGTGGATCTCCGTGCGGCAACGTTACTTCTCGCAGGCGACCCCGTCGTTGTCTCTGTCCAAACCGGACCGATATCCGGGCTGCCCCCGGTGGAGCGGAGCCGCACCAGCCGCCCGAACCTGGTCGCAGCTCGCGTAGTAGACCTGCTTCTGCGCGGGCGGATCGGGCTGCTGCGGCTTCGGCTCAGGAGCCGGCTCCTGCGGCGGCGCCGGCTCGGGGGCGCGAGTGGTGAGGGGCGGTTGGGTGGTTGTCGTCGGCGGTGCCGGCTTCTCGACCCGAAGCGTGATCTTGGCCGACGTGGGCGCTGACGAACCGGCGCCGTCCACCGTCACGACGCGCCAGTTCGACTCCACAACGACAGCACGCCCGTCCACCGACTCCACAACAACATTGCGAAACCCCAGTTCGGCGAGCTGCGCCTTCGCGTCCTTCGGATTCTTGCCCACGAGATCGGTGGGGATGGCAACGCCCGTGGACGTGACGACCGAAGACGTGGTGACAGGTGCAGCGGCCACAGTGGACGATTGCTCCTGCGTGCCGCTCTTCGGGTCGCGCGACAACACGCCGACGAGCAACAGCAGCACGACCACCCCGGTGATCCACGGCCACTTCGGCTTCCTGTCCCGCCACCACGACCGTAAGCCCACGCCCGCACCAACCCTTCGACCGCGAACAACCGCTGATGCCCACTCGTCACATCGTCAACTACCTCACCATCCGTTACCCCGCCATCAACCCGCCGCCGCGACAGCACTGCCGGATGCCTACACGGTGTCTCGGTCAACAAGTCTCGTGCGAGTGCCTGCCCTCGGTGCGGGCACACGGGCACACGCGGGCGCGCCACACCCCCTCATGGCCGCGGCGGCCGAACGCCGACCGATGCAACAAGATCGGCCCCTGACCAGACTGCGCCTGGTCAGGGGCCGATTTGGCTGTTCATTGGGAGTGCCCCTGGTGCGACTCGAACGCACACTGGACGGATTTTGAGTCCGCTGCCTCTGCCGATTGGGCTACAGGGGCCGACCCCGTTGACTTTACGCGATCAGGGTGCGTGTTGGCGAAGGGGGGTGGTGAGATCGACTTCGTGTGGGCTGCGTACATCGAGGAGCCTGGGCCGGCGGAGGCGATCCGGTACGGCGAGCTGCCGGAGCCGGAGCCGGGAGCGGGTGAGGCCGTGGTGCGGACCGAGGCGGTGGCGGTGAACTGGGTGGACACGTTCGTCCGCTCGGGGAAGTACCGCACGGAGCTGCCGCGGCCGTTCGTCATCGGACGGGACGTCGTGGGCGTGGTGGAGCGCGCCGCGGGCGGGCTGCGCGAGGGCGAGCGGGTGTGGGCGTCGACGCTGGGTTACGCGGGGCGCCAGGGGCCGACGGCGGAGCGGGTGGCGGTGTCGGCGGATCGTCTCCACCGTCTGCCGGAGGGAGTCGAGCCGGTGGGCGCGGTGGCGGTGTTGCACGGAGCCACGACGGCGCTGATCGGTCTGGAACGGGTGGGGCTCAGCGCGGGGGAGCGCGTGTTCGTCCACGGCGCGAGCGGCGCGGTGGGGTCGGCGGTCGTGCAGGTCGCGGTGGAGCGGGGAGCGCACGTCGTCGCGACGGCCAGGTCGGACGAGGCGTTGGCGAGGTTGCGGCGGTGGGGTGCCGCAGAGGTGGTCGACACCCGTGAGCAGTGGTCGAGCCCGGTGGGCGTGGATGTGCACTGGGATGCCACGGGCGCGATCCCGTTGGCGGAGGCGGTGACGAGCATGGCGAGTCGCGGGCGGGTGGTGGTGACGGCGCGGCGGGAGGAGGACCCGGTGCCGGCGTTCGACCTCTATCTCCGGGACGTGTCGATCGTGGGTTTCACGCTCAGTCATGCCAGTCACGAGGAGCAGGCGCGGGCGGCGCGGGAGGTGAACCGGCTTCTGGCCGAGGGGCGGCTGGAGGCGTCGGTGGCGCACGTGCTCCCGATGGCCGATGCGGCGCGGGCGCATCGGCTTCTGGAGTCGGGTCAAGCGCGCGGCAAGGTGGTTCTCGTGCCGTGAGGTGTCGCATCGATCACGCAGAAGCCGGTGGTCAGGGCGTGTGTCGGGCGGGGTAGGCTGCGGTTTGCGTTTTCAGCCCGATGTTCGTCGTGACCCCGCAGGAGGACCCCGGTGACCCAGTCGGCTGCCGAGGCCCGGCCGCGTCGAGTGCTCGTCGCCGAGGACGAGGCGTTGATCCGCCTCGACCTGGTGGAGATGCTCCGCGAGGAGGGCTACGAGGTCGCCGGGGAGGCCGGGGACGGCGAGGAGGCCGTCCGGCTGGCCGGCGAGCTGCGGCCGGACCTGGTGATCATGGACGTCAAGATGCCGAAGATGGACGGCATCGAGGCGGCGTCCCGGATCGCGGGGGAGCGGATCGCGCCGGTCGTCATCCTCACCGCGTTCAGCCAGCGGGACCTGGTGGAGCGGGCGAGGGACGCGGGCGCCATGGCCTACCTGGTCAAGCCGTTCGCCAAGCGGGACCTGGTGCCGGCGATCGAGCTGGCGGTCTCCCGGTTCTCCGAGCTGCAGGCGCTGGAGGGCGAGGTCGCGGACCTCACCGAGCGGCTGGAGACGCGCAAGCTCGTCGAGCGCGCCAAGGGCGTGCTGATGGACAAGCAGGGCCTGGCGGAGCCGGAGGCGTTCCGGTGGATCCAGCGGACCGCGATGGACCGGCGCACGACGATGCGCGCGGTGGCGCAGGCCGTGCTGGAGAACCTCAACTGATTTTCCTCGCGCGCGGCGTGGAATAACTCAGCACGACTACGGCGCGATTTTCCACGTTTTGTGGAACAACGAACTTCGCGTATTGCGGAGTGTTCGCGGCGCGGTGCCGTCAACCGACGTGGCTTCCCGTCGGACGACGACACCGCGCAGCGGCTCGGGGTCACTCGCCGGGCGGGCGCTCCCTCAGCACGCAGGTCAGGCGCGCGCTGCAGGTGCGCTTCCCGTCCTCGTCGGTGATGACGATCTCGTAGGTGGCCGTGGTGCGGCCCCGGTGCAACGGGGTGCAGACACCGGTGACGGTCCCCTCCCTGGCCGCCCGGTGGTGGGTGCAGGACAGTTCGAGGCCGACGGCGATCCGCTCCGGCGCGCCGTGCAGGGCCGCCGCGACCGAGCCGAGCGTCTCGGCCAGCACCGCGTTCGCGCCCCCGTGCAGCAGGCCGTACGGCTGGCGGTTGCCCTTCACCGGCATGGTGCCGACCACCCGGTCCGGGTCCCACGAGGTGATCTGGATTCCCATCCGTTCGGTGAGCTGCTCGTCACCGAAGTCGACGGCGGGGGAGTCGGCGGGGTCGTTCACGGTCTCCACGGGGCTCTCCTGGTCTGTGCGGGCCTCCACCCTGTCGCGTTGCCGAGGCAGAGGAGAACAGAGTGTGGCTCACGCCGCGCCGGCCGCTGGGAGACCCCCATGGAGATCGAGCGGGGCGTTTGGGGCGTGTGAACAAGGAGAGTACGAGGGCGACGCGGGACGGCCACCGGGAACGGTGGGGAAACTCCCTGCTCGCGCCGGGTGGCCACGGGAGGGTGAAAAGCCTCATGCCCCCGCCGGCCACCGGCGGTCACCCGACCGGGGGTGTCGGCGGGCCGCCCTAGACTCGCGGCGTGAACAGCACCGAGGTCCGCTCCCCCTCCACAGCCGAGACCACCACGCCCGCCGGCGAGGGGCGCCGGCTGCTGCTGCTGGACGGTCACTCGCTGGCCTACCGCGCGTTCTACGCGCTGCCCGCGGAGAACTTCCGCACCACGACCGGGCAGACCACCAACGCGGTCTACGGCTTCACCTCGATGCTGATCAACCTGCTCCGGGACGAGCAGCCCACCCACGTGGCGGTGGCCTTCGACGTCTCCCGGCAGACCTTCCGCACCGAGGCCTACGCCGACTACAAGGCCAACCGCAGCGCCACCCCGGACGAGTTCCGCGGTCAGGTCGCGATCATCCAGGACGTGCTCGGCGCGCTGGGCATCCCCGCGCTGTCGCTGCAGGGCTACGAGGCCGACGACCTCATCGCGACGCTGACCAGCAAGGCCGAGGCCGAGGGCTTCGCCGTGCTCATCTGCACCGGCGACCGCGACTCCCTGCAGCTCGTCACCGAGAACGTGACCGTGCTTTACCCGCGCAAGGGCGTCTCCGACCTCAACCGGTTCACGCCGGCGGCGGTGGAGGAGAAGTACCAGCTCACGCCGACGCAGTACCCCGACTTCGCGGCCCTGCGCGGCGACCCCTCGGACAACCTGCCCGGCATCCCCGGCGTGGGGGAGAAGACCGCGGCCAAGTGGATCCGCGAGTTCGGCTCGCTGGCCGGGCTGGTCGACCGGGTCGACCAGGTGCGCGGCAAGACCGGCGACGCGCTGCGCGCCAACCTGTCCTCGGTGCTGCTCAACCGGCAGCTCACCGAGCTGGTCCGGGACGTCCCGCTCGGCGTGGAGCCGACGGAGCTGGCGCTGCGGCCGTGGGACCGAGACGCGGTGCACCGGCTGTTCGACGACCTGGAGTTCCGGGTGCTGCGGGACCGGCTGTTCGCCACCCTCAACAGCGTCGAGCCGGAGGCCGAGGAGGGCTTCGAGGTGCGCGGCGGGCGGATCGAGCCCGGGGCGCTGGCCGCCTGGCTCGACGCCCACACGGCCTCCGGGCGCACCGGAATGGCCTTCCGGGGCAGCTGGGGGCGGGGCAGCGGCGACCTGGACGGCATCGCCCTGGCCGCGGCCGACGGCGAGGGCGGCTACCTCGACGTGGCCGCGCTGACGCCCGAGGACGACGCCGCGCTCGCGCGGTGGCTGGCCGACGAGGGCCGGCCCAAGGCGGCGCACGACGTCAAGGGCCCCTCGCACGCGCTGCGCTGCCGCGGCTGGCGGCTGGCCGGTCTGGCCACCGACACCGCGCTGGCCGCCTACCTGGCCCGGCCGGGCCAGCGGTCGTTCGAGCTGGCCGACCTGGTGCTGCGCTACCTCCAGCGGGAGCTGCGCGCCGAGGAGGAGGCCGCCGACGGGCAGCTCTCCCTGCTCGGCGAGGACGAGGACGCCGAGAACACCGCGCGCAACGAGATCCTGCGCGCCCGCGCGGTCGCCGACCTGGCCGACGCGCTGGACGCCGAGCTGGTCCGGATCGGCGGCGACCGGCTGCTGGCGGAGCTGGAGCTGCCGCTGCTGGGCGTGCTGGCCGACCTGGAGGCGGTGGGCATCGCCGTCGACGGTGAGCAGCTCGCCGAGCTGGAGGCGCACTTCGCCGGCAAGGTGAAGCAGGCGGCGCAGGACGCCTACTCGGTGATCGGCAAGGAGATCAACCTCGGCTCGCCGAAGCAGCTCCAGGTGGTGCTGTTCGACGAGCTGGGCATGCCCAGGACCAAGCGCACCAAGACCGGCTACACCACCGACGCCGAGGCGCTGCAGAACCTCTACGCCACCACGCAGCACCCGTTCCTCCAGCACCTGCTCGACCACCGGGACGCGAGCAAGCTCAAGACCACGGTGGACGGCCTGCTCAAGTCGGTGGCCGACGACGGCCGCATCCACACCACGTTCAACCAGACCATCGCCGCCACCGGCCGGCTGTCCTCCACCGACCCGAACCTGCAGAACATCCCGATCCGCACGGACGAGGGCCGTCGGATCCGAGAGGCGTTCGTCGTCGGCGCCGGCTACGCCGAGCTGATGACCGCCGACTACAGCCAGATCGAGATGCGGATCATGGCGCATCTGTCCGAGGACGAGGCGTTGATCGAGGCGTTCCAGTCCGGCGCCGACTTCCACGCCGCCACCGCGGCCCGCGTGTTCTCGGTCGCCCCGGACGCGGTCACCCCCTCGCAGCGCGCCAAGGTCAAGGCGATGAACTACGGACTGGCCTACGGCCTGTCCGCCTACGGCCTGTCCAGCCAGCTCCGCATCTCCACCGAGGAGGCGCGGGAGCTGATGGACGAGTACTTCGCGCGGTTCGGCGGGGTGCGCGACTACCTCAACGCGGTGGTGGAGCGGGCCCGCAGGGAGGGCTACACCGAGACCATCCTCGGGCGTCGGCGCTACCTGCCCGACCTGACCAGCGACAACCGGCAGCGGCGCGAGATGGCCGAGCGGATGGCGCTCAACGCCCCGATCCAGGGCAGCGCGGCCGACATCATCAAGGTCGCGATGCTCGGCACGCACCGGGCGCTGGTCGAGTCGGGGCTGCGGTCGCGGATGCTGCTCCAGGTGCACGACGAGCTCGTGCTGGAGGTCGCCGAGGGCGAGCGCGCGGCGGTGGAGGAGCTGGTGCGGGCGCAGATGGGTGGCGCCTACCAGCTCTCGGTGCCGCTGGAGGTCTCGGTGGGCGTCGGCCGCTCGTGGGACGACGCGGCGCACTGACTCCGGTCGTCGCGCCCGGAGAGCCGGGAGCCGTGGGCGGCCAGGCGAACGCCTTCTCTTGGCCTGAACGGGTGTACCCCGGCAGCACCACCGATTGTGTGGTGGTGCTGCCGGGGTGGCCTACCGTGGGTGATCTCCTCGCCGGCGGGTTCTCCCGGGAAGGAAAATTCCGCTGTTGTCAAATGGCTGTCCACAACCCCTCTGACTTGTCCACAGGTCGGGGTTGGTCTGTTGTGGGGCCGAGTGGCTGATCGATAGGCTGGAGCAGGGCTCGCCCCCCAGGGCGGGTGGGGGCTGTCCCGAGTAGGGCGCCCGGAATGCCGGGCCAGGTCGTTGTTCGGTGCGAGAGCGACGTGCGGCCCCTGTTGATCACTCCGTGCTGTGGTGGCCGCCCGAGGGCATGCGGCGTGGGCGGCTGTCGCGCGTGTTGTCGTGCGGGGGAAGTGAACCGCTCGTCTAGCGTGGGATGGATGCTCTCCCCGGCCCCGTCCCCACCCGGCAACCCGCTGGGCCCCACCGACCCGCTTCCGCACCGGCCGCGGCGGGTGCTCGTCGCCGGCCCCTCGGGCGCCGGCAAGACCACCCTGGTGGCCGCGATCGCGCGGCGGCTCGGCCTGCCGGCCTACGAGCTGGACGCGTTGCACCACGGTCCGAACTGGACGCCGAGGCCGGAGTTCGTCGCCGACGTCGAGGAGTTCAGCGCGCGGCGGCAGTGGGCGGTGGAGTGGCAGTACGGGAAGGTCCGCCGGCTGCTGGCCGAGCGCGCGGACACCATGGTGTGGCTGGACCACCCGAAGTCCCTCGTGATGAGCCGGGTCATCTGGCGCACGGTGTCGCGACGCGTGCGCGGGGAGCAGTTGTGGAACGGCAACGTCGAGCCGCCGCTGCGCAACATGTTCACCGACCCGGAGAACGTCGTGCGGTGGTCGTGGCGGACCTACCGCGAGGTGGGGGACCAGGTGCGCGCGCTGTTGACGCACCCCGACGTGGGCCAACTCGTGATCGTCCGGCTGCGGGGGCAGCGGCAGGTCGAGACCTGGCTCGCCGGCCCGCTGAACGCGGTGGCCCAGCGGGGTGATGACGAGTGAGCCGGCGGCGCGCGCTCGTGCTGGGCGGGACGGGCATGCTCGCCGGCTGCGTCGCCGGGCTGCTCGCCGACGGCTGGCACGTCGTCACTCCGGCTCGTCGGCACAGGGAGATCCGCGCCGAGCCCGAGACGTCCACCGAGCCACCCCGTCCCGGCGCCGCGGCCAGGGCGGCGCTGGGGCTGCCCGGCCAGGTCCCGATGGCCCCGACGGCCTCGACGGGACGACGCCAGGACCCGGCGCGGGCCCGGTGGGTGCACGCCGACTGGGCGGAGCCGGACGCGCTGGCCACGGCGGCCGGCGAGGCGCTCGGTGGGCCGGCGGACCTGCTGGTGGCTTCGGTGCCCGGGAGCCACCGGACGGCGGTGCTGCACGCCGTCGCACCCTTGCTGGCCGAGGGTGCTCCGGTTGTCGTGGTGCGGGGAAGCGACGAGCCGTCGACGCGGGAATCCGTCCCGCGAAGCCACCCCACCCATCACGCGGTGCTCGGACTCGGGCACGGTGCCGGTGTGAGCCGCTGGTTGACCCACGCCGAGATCTCGGACGGCGTGCTGGCGGTCGTGCGTCGGGCGCTGGCCGGAGAACCGCCCGACTCGCACCAGATCGGCGAACCGGGCCCCTGGCGACGCTGAGCACCGGAAGCGCGACAGGCCGGCCGGGCACTCAGCCCGGAGACGCGGACCGGACACACGACGCGAAACGCGGACCGTGCACTCGACACTCGACCCGGAAACGCGAGCCGGCCCGGCGCCACGGAACTCGTGGCGCCGGGCCGGGTGGGTTTCCGCGACCGGGTGCTCCGCGACCGGGTGGTCTCCGCGACCGGGGGTCGGCTCAGCGACCGGACTGGCCGGCGACGCCCCGGATCAGCACGATCACCGACTCGCGCACGTCCTCCTTGGTGCGCTCCGGGTGGAAGACGTGCCAGTCCAGCGCCACCACCAGCAGGGTGCCGAACAACGCGGCCGCCGCCGTCGCGGGCTGCACGCCCGCCGGGAGCCGGCCGGACTCGGCCAACCGGTCCAACACGCCGCGCAGGATCAACGCGATGTCGTCCCGCAGCAGCTCCAGGGTCTCCCGCCACGCGCCCGGCGTCCGCCACATCTCGCTGACCAGGAGTTGCGCGAACGACGGGTACTCGGCGAAGAAGCCGAGCGCCTCGTCGACGGTCGCCTCCAACGCCGCCGACGGGTCGGTCAGCGCCGAGGCCCGGCGCAGCCGCTCGGACAACAGGTCGACCCCGTGCCGGAGCAACGCCTCGACCAGCGCGTCCTTGCTGCCGAAGTTGTAGTAGACGGTGCCCTTGGCCACGCCGGCCTCGGCGGCGATCTCGTCCACCGTCACCCCGGCCGCGCCCCGCTCCCCGACCAGCCGCAACGCCGCGTCGAACAGCTTCTGCTTGGTCGCCTCCGTGCGGCCGGACCGGGACGCCCCGGTCCGGCCGCCCCTGGGAACGCTCACAGCACCAGCTCCGGCTTGAGCTTCTTCGGTGTCCACACCTTCTGCTGGCGGGCCGCCAGCGCGGACAGGGCCAGGCCGGCGACGAGCCACCCGACGATCACCGCGACATCCACGCCCATACCGGACAGCGAACCGCCATAGATCAGGTGACGCAAGCCGTCGACCACGTAGGACAGCGGGAGCACCATGTGCAGCGGGTGCAGCGGGGCCGGGGTCGTCTGCCACGGGAACGTGCCGCCGGCCGTGGTGAGCTGGAGCACCAGCAGCACGAGGGCGACGAACTTGCCGACCGAGCCGAGGAACGAGTTCAGGCCGTGCAGCAGCGCGGTGAACGCCAGCGAGGTCAGCAGCAGCAGGCCGAAGGTGGCCACCGGGTGCGCCGGGCTCACCCCGATCAGCGTGGTGACGATCGTGTACAGCAGCGTCACCTGCGCGGCGCCGAGCAGCGCCGCCGGCAGCCAGCCGCCCAGCGCGATCCGCAGCGCCGGCTGGCCGGCGGCCAGCGCCCGCGCGTTCAGCGGCTTGATCAGCAGGAACAGCACGAACGCGCCGATCCACAGCGACAGCCCGAGGAAGAACGGGGCCAGCCCGGCGCCGTACTTGCCGGCGTCCGCCTCGCTCAGCTTGTTGATCGCGACCGGGTCGCTGATCGTCTCGGCGGTGGCCTTCCTGGTCGGGTCGTCCGGGTTGGGCACCTTGCCGGCGCCCTCGCCGATCTTGGTGGCCAGCTCCTGGGCGCCGTCCCTGGCCTTCGCGGTGCCCTCGTTGATGAGCTTGTCGGTGTTGGTGACGACCTCGCGCTCGCCGTCCCGGAGCCGGGTCACGCCGTCGACGAGCTGGGGCGCGCTGGCGGCGAGCCGGCCGGTCCCGTCGGAGAGCTGCCTGGCGCCGTCGGACAGCCGGCCGATGCCGTTGACGAGCTCGGTGGAGCTGGCCGCGAGCTGGTTGTTGCCGTCGGCGACCTGCTTGGCGCCGTCCGACATCCGCTTGGCCCCGTCGGCGACCTGCTTGGCGCCGTCGGACAGCCGGTTGACGTCGGCGACCTTGCCCTGGAGCTGGCCGTTGAGCTCGTTCAGCCGCGTGTTGGCCTTGCCGACCAGGTCGCAGCCGGGCAGGCCGGGGTGCTCGGCGCACGCCTGACGGGCCAGCTTGTGGACGTCGTCGTTGTTCAGGTGGTCGGTGACCTGCTGCGCGGCCCGGCCGACCTCGCTCGCCTTGGCGGCGAGCTCCGCGTTGCCGGCCGCGACCTTCCGGGCTCCGTCGGAGAGCTGGTTGGCCCCCTCGGCGACCTGGGTGGCTCCGTCGGCGAGCTTCCTGGTCTTGGCGGGCATGTCCCTGGTCTTGTCCTGCAGCTGGCCGAGCCCGCCGGCGACCTGCTTCATGCCGTCGTCGAGCTGCTTGGACTGTGCGGGCATGTCCTTGGTCTTGCCGTACATCTCGTCGAGGCCGTTGAGCAGCTTGCGCTGGCCCTCGGTGTTCAGCCTGCGCAGGTTCGCGTCGACCTGGGCGTTGCCGTCGGCCAGCCTGGCCGAGCCGTCGGCGGCCTCCCGCATCTTCTGGGCGATGGTGTTGAAGCCCAGGAGGAACTTGTCGGCGGCCTCCTTGCCGACCTTGGCGGTGACCGCCCGGCGGATCTCGTCGGTGACCTTGTTGGCGATCGTGCCGACGAGGTAGTTGTTCGCGTCGTTGGTGGTGACGATGATCGTGCCCTGCTTGGGCCGGAAGTCACCGGCGGAGGTCAGGGCCTCGGAGAAGTCGGCGGGGAAGGTCAGCGAGAACGTGTAGCGGCCGTTGCGCACCCCGTCCTCGGCGTCGGCGCGGTCGGTGCGGTGCCAGTCGAACTTCCTGCCGTCGACCAGCTCCTTGGCCACGTCCTCGCCGGCGCGCATGGGCTTGTCGTCCTTGGTGGCGCCGCGGTCGTCGACCACGATGGCGGCCGGCACCTCGCCGAGGTTCGCGTACGGGTCCCAGTTGGCGTAGAGGTACAGCGAGCCGTACATGAGCGGCACCAGCACCAGGGCCAGCACCGCGAGCTTGGGGAGCTTCCCTGCGGTGATCCGGCGCAGCTCGGCGGCCGCGAGGCGGAACGGGGTCACGACTTCTCCATGGGCAGCGTCATCGTGGGGGAGAGGGGGGCGGCGCCGGCGGGCTGGTCGCCCTCGGGCGCGCGGACGGCGATCGGCGCCGGCTGCTCGTGCTGGCCGAGCCGGGCGCTGGGGACCTTCAGCAGCGCGGCGGCCGGCGGCGCGCACAGCACGACCACGGCGAGGCCCTGCTCGGCCTGACGCCGGGCGAGCGACCACCACGCCAGCGGGTCGGTGCCGTGGCGGTCGGGGCAGTCCAGGACGAGCGCCCGGACGCCCCGGCGCAGGGCGGCCAGCTCCACCAGCAGGCGGATGCGGACGTCCGGCGGGACGGCGTCGAAGCGGCTGTGCGCGTACTGGCTGAGGTCGCGCTCGGCGAGCCAGGTGGCGACGGAGCGCCGGGAGGCGCGGTGGCCGCCCAGACCCATCTCCTCCCGCACCACGAAGGCCAGGTCCAACGCGTCCTCGGGCGCGGACACCCCGGGGGCGTCGACCACGGCGACCTTGCGCCGGAGGCGGCGCGGGTCCTCCTTGCCGTTGAGCAGCACCGTGCCGGAGCTGGGGCGCATCCGACCGGACAGGGCCAGCGCCAACGCCGTGTGCCCCTGTCCCGGTTCGCCGCTCACCAGCGCGACCTCGCCGGACCGCACCGCCAGCGAGGTTGGGCGCAGCAGCGTTCCCTGCGCGCCGTCGACGCCCACCCGCTGGGCCTGGATCTCCACACCGCCTCCTTTGTACTGACCAGTCAGTTCAAATAGTGCGTCAGGACCTGGGCCCGGGGCAAACCGGGACTTTGTGATCTTGAAAACGGCCGCGGCGCGGGTCCGCTCCCTCTTTCGGGGGAGTGCGATAGCCCGTCAGTGGGAGGTTTCGCCCCCGTTGGCCGGTGAAGGTGATCTCCGAAGCCGAATTCCCGGTCACGAACCGGGGGGAGGGGGAGCGTGATGGACGTCATCCCGACGGGGACGGCCAGGGTGCCGGTGTCGGAGCGGCGGAGGTGGCCCTCGTGGGCCGGCTACGCGGCCGCGGTCTGGTCCCTGGTCTACGGGCTGCTCGGGCTGTACTGGGGCCTGGGTGGCGCCGGCTTCCCGTTCGGGCGGGCCAACGACCCCAAGGCGGACCTGTCGGTCTTCGTCGCGGCGCGGGCCGAGATCGGCGGCCCGGTGATCGCCGCGCTCGGCCTGGTCGGCGCGGTCCTGGCCGTGGTGATGGCCAGGGGACGCGGCCAGAACGGCGTCCGCGTCGTCGCCATGGCCTTCTCCTGGGTGATGGCGCTGGTCCTGCTCATCCTCGTCTCGGACTACCGCGTGCTCATGGCGGTGGCCTACACGCCGCTGTTCCTGGTGGGCCTGCCCTTCGGCTGGCCGCCTGTCAGCTACTCCGCGGCGGTGCCGTGGCCGGTGCTCAACCAGATCGTCTGCGTGGTCGGCGGGTTCCTGTGGGCCGCCACCGCCCTGGCCTACGGGCGTCGGACCCGGGGCGCGTGCGGCGACTGCGGCCGGGGCGAGGACACCGGCGCGGCCGACCTCGCCAAGGTGCGACGCCGGACGAACTGGGCCGTGGCCGTGTCCGTCGCCCTCCCCGTCTTCTACGCCCTCACCCGTTACGCGTGGCTGCTCGGCATCCCGCTCGGGATCGACGAGGACATCCTGCGGGCCGGGCAGGCCAGCGGCCTGTGGTGGGCGGGCGCCGGGCTCGCCACCATCGCCGTCGGCGGCGCGGTGCTCACCGTCGGCCTGGTGCGGCCGTGGGGCGAGGTCTTCCCGCGCTGGATCCCGGGGCTGCGCGGCCGTCGGGTCCCGGTGGCGGCCGCGGTGGTGCCGGCGATCGTGGTCGCGGTCATCGTCACCTCGGCGGGCCTGATGTACGTCCGGCTCGCGATCGCCGGGACCCTCCCGGGCGGGGGCTGGGCGACGACCGCGCCGGAGCTGGTCTGGCCGATCTGGGGCGTCGCGCTCACCGTGGCCGCCCTCGGCTACCGCGCCCGCCGACGCGGCCGGTGCCGGCACTGCGGCCGGGGCTGAGCGAGCCGACGGAGCCGAGGGGAGCGAGCCGAGGGGGAGGTCCGCCCACGGCGCGGCGCGTCAGCGCAGGGCGCTCGCGGGGCGGACCTCCCACACCGTCCAGAGGGGGCGGTAACCCTGGCGCGGCCAGAACGCCGACGACAGCGGGTTCGGGGAGTGGTAGTAGAGGTAGCTGCCCGTCGCGCCCGCCCTGGCGAACTCGGCGTGGACCACCGACATCAGCCGGCGCCCGATCCCCCCGCCCCGCGCGCCCGGCAGGACCGACACGCAGTTGACGTAGCCCCAGCGGCCCGGCGGCAGCCGGACCGCCCAGCTCGACGGGTCCGGGTCGCTCCACGCGCACTCGGCCACGGCCAGCACGACGCCGTCCCGCTCGGCCACCCACACCGGGTCGCGACCCAGCAACCGCGCCCGCAGCGCGGCGCGCTTCAACGCCGCCGCGTCCTGCCGCACCACCGCCCCACCGACCAGCGCGGAGTACCGCAGCTCGGCCATGGCCAGCTCGTGGACGGCGTCGAGGTCGGCGGGGGTGGCGCGGCGGATCCGGACCTCGCCGCCCGCCTGCGGCGGCAACGCCGGCTCGACGCGCACCGCCAGCACCGACAACGGCACCAGCCCGTGGTCCAGCATCACGCGGGCGACGGGCGCGTCCCGGCTCGGCCACACCACCACGCAGGCCGAGTCCGCGTCGGGCAGCCCGACCCGCTCGAAGCGGTGCCGCCACGCCCGGAGCAGCACCTCCACCCCGGCCGAACCGGCGTCGCCCACCAGGGGGACGAGTTCGTGGACCTCCCTGGCCGACCAGAGCGAGGGGAGCGTGCCGGGGCCGTTGCGGGACCGCAGGAGCAGCCCGGCGACCCGGCCGCCGTCCGGCAGCGCCGCGGTCAGCACGTCGCCCTCGGGCACGGCGCGGACCCTGGGCAGCAGCGGGTCCAGTCCGGCGAACCGCTCGGCCTGCGCCGTCAGCAGGTCATGGCCCATCGTCACCGGAGATCTCCTCGTGGTGTGGTCGTCACCGTGTCACCGCGTCACCGCGTCGGCACCGCTTCGGGCCCGCCGCCGGTCACGACCGGCGGCAGACGAAGATCGCCGTGCCGGGGAACAGCCGGCCGCGCAGGGGGCTCCACTGACCCCACTCCCGGTCGTGCCCCTCGGGCCACTCGGGCTCGACCAGGTCGAGCAGCGCGAACCCCGCCCCGTGCAGCTGTCGGACGTAATCGCCCAGCGTGCGGTGGTGCTCCACGTACGTGGCGCGCCCCGTCTCGTCGACCTCCACGTAGGGCGTGCGGTCGAAGTAGGAATTCACCACGGTGAGGCCGGACGGCCCCGGGTCGTCGGGGAAGATCCACCGCATCGGGTGGGTGACGGCGAACACCCAGCGCCCCCCGGGGCGCAGCACCCTGGCGACCTCGCGGAACACCGCGCCGGCGTCGGCGACGAACGGGACCGCGCCGAACGCCGAGCACGCCAGGTCGAAGGAGCCGTCGGCGAAGGGAAGCTGGTCGGCGCTGGCCTGCACCAGCGGCACCGCGACCCCGGTCTCGTCCGACGCGGCGCGCGCGTGGCGCAGCATGCCCGCGGACAGGTCCAGTGCCACCGGCAGGGCGCCCCGCGCCGCCAGCCAGCGGGAGCACGACGCCGAGCCGCAGCCCACCTCCAGCACGCGCGCGCCGGTCACCGGGCCGAGCAGGCCGGCCTCGGCCTCGCGGACCCCCTCCGGGCACCAGACGAAGTCGGCGGCGCCGAGGAAGGCCCCGTGCTCGGCCTGGTAGTCGTCGGCGTCCGCGTCCCACCACGCCCGGCTGGCCATGCGGGACTCCGCGGCGTCCACCGTGCGCTTCACCACCCCCGCGGTGCCCAGGGCGGCCTCGGCCGAGGCGTGCCGTTGCGACGCGTCCAGGGGGCCGTCGCCGAGGGGAAGGGAGGATCCCAGGGGTCCCTGCGATCCTGGGGACCCCGGAGATCCGGGAGAACCCGCCGCGTCCCTCGACTGGTGGTGGTTCGCCTCGCCGCCCACCATGCTCCTTCCGGGTGGTTTTCGGTGTTCTCGTCCGGCGTTCGCCCAGGCGTTCCGGCCCGCCACGGCCGGGTGGCCAGGTGTCATCCGGGGGAGGGTTTGCCCTGCGATCGCCAAGCCGCGTACGATACCGTGCGCGCAGTGGGTCTGCGCTGCCTGCGACCGCGCCCCAGTCACTTCCGGGTTGCCGGGGCCGGAATCAGGTGGTGATCGACGGTGTTGACGGTGCTGCCACCGGGGGGTCCGCCGCCAGGCGGTCCCGTCGGCCGACGCCGTCGAGCCGACCCGCCGCGTGGCAGAACGCCAACGACCCCTATCCGTAACCGGAGCAACCCACCTAATGTCCACCGACACCACCACCGTCCCGGCTGCCAACTCCGCCAAGCAGCAGGTCGCCGTGAACGACGTCGGGACGGAGGAGGACTTCCTCGCCGCCGTCGACCAGACCATCAAGTACTTCAACGATGGCGACATCGTCGAGGGCACCATCGTCAAGGTCGACCGTGACGAGGTGCTGCTCGACATCGGCTACAAGACCGAGGGCGTCATCCCCTCGCGCGAGTTGTCGATCAAGCACGACGTCGACCCGGCTGAGGTCGTCACCGTCGGTGACCACGTCGAGGCCCTCGTCCTCCAGAAGGAGGACAAGGAAGGCCGCCTGATCCTGTCGAAGAAGCGCGCTCAGTACGAGCGCGCCTGGGGCACCATCGAGGCCCTCAAGGAGAAGGACGAGCCGGTCAAGGGCACCGTCATCGAGGTCGTCAAGGGCGGCCTGATCCTCGACATCGGCCTGCGCGGCTTCCTCCCCGCCTCGCTGGTGGAGATGCGCCGGGTGCGCGACCTGCAGCCGTACGTGGGCCGCGAGCTCGAGGCGAAGATCATCGAGCTGGACAAGAACCGCAACAACGTGGTCCTGTCCCGCCGCGCCTGGCTGGAGCAGACCCAGTCCGAGGTCCGCAGCGAGTTCCTCAACCAGCTCCAGAAGGGGCAGGTCCGCAAGGGCGTCGTCTCCTCGATCGTCAACTTCGGCGCGTTCGTCGACCTCGGCGGCGTGGACGGTCTGGTGCACGTCTCCGAGCTGTCCTGGAAGCACATCGACCACCCGAGCGAGGTTGTCGAGGTCGGCCAGGAGGTCACCGTCGAGGTCCTCGACGTCGACATGGAGCGCGAGCGGGTCTCGCTGTCGCTCAAGGCGACGCAGGAGGACCCGTGGCGCCAGTTCGCCCGGACCCACGCGATCGGCCAGATCGTGCCGGGCAAGGTCACCAAGCTGGTGCCGTTCGGCGCGTTCGTCCGGGTGGACGAGGGCATCGAGGGTCTGGTGCACATCTCGGAGCTGGCCGAGCGCCACGTCGAGATCCCGGAGCAGGTCGTCCAGGTGGGCGACGAGGTCATGGTCAAGGTCATCGACATCGACCTGGACCGCCGCCGGATCTCGCTGTCGCTCAAGCAGGCCAACGAGGGCTTCACCCCGGACTCGGAGTTCGACCCGACCCAGTACGGCATGGCCGCCGAGTACGACGACCAGGGCAACTACATCTACCCCGAGGGCTTCAACCCGGAGACCCAGGAGTGGGAAGAGGGCTACGAGAAGCAGCGCGAGGAGTGGGAGCGGCAGTACGCCGAGGCCCACACCCGCTACGAGCAGCACATGAAGCAGGTCGCCAAGGCCGCCGAGGCCGAGGCGGAGGCCGCCACCGACCAGAACTACACCTCTGGTGGCGACTCCAGCGGCACGCTGGCCAGCGACGAGCAGCTCGCCGCGCTGCGTGAGCGGCTCTCCGGTGGCGCCTGATCGTCACTAGCCGTCCACGGCTGACGCCGAAGGGCCCCGCACTCGATCCGAGTGCGGGGCCCTTCCGCATGAAGGCACGGGTTGTCCGGGGTCGTTCCGCTGCGTTCGGTCACCGTGGTCGGCACGTTCGTGGTGGTCGGAGCGCGTCTTCTTGTCAAGCGCTGACGGCGGAGCTGTGGACAACGCCGACGGGTTGTCCACAGCTTTCCGTGTTGGGTTGGTGGCGCCCTGTGGTGCCCGGATAGGCTGGAGCGGGGCTCGCCCCCCAGGGCGGGTGGGGGCTGTCCCGGGGACGTGAGCGGCACGGAGAGTCAGGTGCCGCTGCTCAGTCGGACGGGACAGGCTCGACGCCCGGGCGCGAAGGCAAGGGCACGTGAGTGTGCCAGAGCTGCCGGAACAGGATTGTTCGGTGCGCGGCCGGCCGACGGGTCAAGGCCAGAGGCGCGGAACAGCGTGGTGGGTCTGCGGCCGGCGAATCCTCCGCCAGAGGAGGTCAGGCGGCCTGGGTGGACGCCCAGTGCGGCGCCGCCGGAGCCGGGCGCGTGCGCCGGCCCAGCAGGAGGTGCTGGGGCGCGCGGAGGACGTTCCACCAGACCCGCCGTCGGGCCAGTGCCGCCGCCACCTCGGGATGGGTGGCGCAGTGCACCAGACCAGGGTCGCCCAACCGGTGCCGACCGCCCTCGTGTGTTTCCCGCCGCATGGCCCCCTCCAACCCCAAGTCGATCTTCTCTAACCGTACGGGGTGGCCGGGGCGGACCTCGCGAAGGGGTCCGGCGTGTCAAGCGACCGAAGGGACCAATGTGACCCGCCCGAGTGAACCCCGGCGTGACGAGGGGCGGAAAGCCCGTTGGCGCGGCCTGCCAGACTCGTCCGGTGCTGCGTGTGGGTCTCACCGGGGGTATCGGGTCGGGCAAGTCGACGGTGGCCGCGCGGTTCGCCGAGCTCGGGGCGGTGGTGGTCGACGCCGACCGCATCGCCCGGGAGGTCGTCGCGCCCGGGACCGAGGGGCTCGCGGAGGTCGTGGCGGAGTTCGGTGAGCGGGTGCTCGCCCCGGACGGCTCCCTGGACCGCGCCGCGCTGGCCGCGGTCGTCTTCGCCGACGAGGCCGCGCGCCAGCGGCTCAACGCGATCGTGCACCCCCGGGTCGGGCGGCGGACCGGTGAGCTGATGGCCGCCGCGCCCGCCGACGCCGTCGTGGTCTACGACGTCCCGTTGCTCGTCGAGAACCGGATGGCGGCGGGGTTCCACCTGGCGGTCGTCGTGGACGCGCCGGTGGAGGAGCGGGTGCGCCGCTTGGTCACCGCCCGGGGCATGGCGGAGGCGGACGCGCGGGCGCGGATCGCCGCCCAGGCCGACGACGAGCAGCGCAGGGCCGTGGCGGACGTCTGGCTGGACAACTCCGGAGAGCCCGCGCGGGTTCACGCCCAGGTGGACGCGCTGTGGGCGCGGCGCCTGCGGCCCTACGAGGAGAACGTCCGGCTCCGACGGTGCCCGGAGCGCGGCGCTCCCCGCGTCGTGCCCCCCGACCCGAGTTGGCCCGCGCAGGCGGAGCGTCTGCTCGCCCGGCTGCGGGTCGCGGCCGGGGACCGCGCGCTGCGGGTCGACCACATCGGTTCCACCGCGGTGCCCGGACTGGCGGCGAAGGACGTGATCGACATCCAGGTCACGGTCGCCTCCCTGGCGGACGCCGACGCGCTGGCCGAGCCGTTCGCCGACGCCGGTTTCCCGGGCCTGCCCGCCTTCGACCGGGACACGCCGCACGTCGACGTCGATCCCGACCCCGAGCACTGGCGCAAGCGCACGCACGCCAGCGCGGACCCCGGCCGGTGGGCCAACGTGCACCTGCGGGTGGTGGGCTCGCCCGGGTGGCGTTACGCGCTGCTGTTCCCGGCCTGGCTCCGGGCGGACCACGCCGCGCGCGAGGAGTACGAGCGGCTCAAGCGGCGTCTCGCCGAGGAGCACGGCAACCGCACCATCCCCGAGTACGGAGACGCCAAGGACCCGTGGTTCGTGGCGGCGTCGGCGCGTGCCGAGGAGTGGGCCGCCCGCGCGGGGTGGGCGCCCGACCCGACGTGACGAACCTGCCCGGGTGGCCGGCGGCCTTCGCCGGACACCACGGGCAGGCGCTCACATCGGGGGCCAGGGCTCGTAGATGCCGTGCGCGAGGAGCCAGGCGCCGAGGTCGTGCCGGTGCCGGCTGATCTCCTCCAGCGTGCGGTGGATGGTGCGCAACGCGAGGTCGGCGTCACCGGGCCGCAGGACCTGGCCGGCGATCGCGGCGGCGAACTCCTCGGAGCGGACGATCCGCGCCGAGGTTCCGCCGGGCACGGCCAGCCCGAGCAGCAGGTCGGTCGTCCGCCAGGTGCGCGAGTCCCGTTGCACGCGCACGGCGGTCAGCACCGTCGGGCCACCCCTGGCGTGTCTGGACCGCGGCCGCTGGTGGGTCAGTCGCAGCCCCGTCTCGGGGAGCAACCAGGTGACCTCGGAGTCCGCGAACGGATCCTCCGGGGTGGGGTACTCCATGCGGAGGCCCCACGGTTCCACCTGGCAGGTCCTGAGGTGGCGACTGCTGCCCGAGGAGTAACTGCGTTCCGCCGTCAGGGTGTCCACGATGTCGACCAACTGCGGAGTGATGACCGCGCCCACGCGGCCTGAGCGTAGCGGTGAGTGTGCGAGGGGTGACCACTCGGGTCGATTCGTTACATCACGGCTTCCCGGCGGTGCCGTATCGATCGGGTCGCGGCCACCCGGTCGAACCTGATCGGCGGTTGACGCCCGCTGCTCCGTGTGGCTGAGCGCCGGTTGGACGTTCGGCGGGGCGAACGGGGCGAGCGGGGCGATCTGGCGCGGGTGCGGCGCGGGTGGACGCGCCCACCCGCGGAAGCCCGCCACCGATCGGATCAGCCGCGCCGTCGCTGGCTGCGCCAGCGCAGGGTGACGCCGTGCTCGGCCAACCAGGTGGGCAGGTCGTAGCCGCAGCGGGCGATCCCCTCCACCGTGCGGTAGGTCCGCTCCATCGCCCGTCGGGCGGTGTCCGGGTCGAGCAGCCCCGCGCCGACCGCGGCCAGCATCTCGTCGGAGTCCAGCACCTCCAGCTCGCGCCCGGTCCGGACGATGAGGTCGAGGTAGTGGTCGGTGCTCGTCCAGCGCGCGCCGCTCACCGCGATGTCGACGATGTCGACGTAGTAGTCCTGGTCGCGTTCCTGGCCCGGCAGCCAACGCCAGTCGGTGACGCGCAGGCCCAGCCGGGGCAGCAACCAGGACTCCACGTAGTCCATGCGCGGGTGGTCGACGATCCGGCGCGCCATGTACAGCCCGAACGGCTCCACGCGGTACTCGTCGACCCGCCGGACCACACCCTTCGGGTCCGTGTTGGTCATCGCCGCGACGTCGAAGACCTCGACCTTGGGCGGGTGGATGTGGCTGGCCATGTCGTCGCCGGCCCCGGTGTCCTCGTCGGCAGCGCTGAGCGTCACGGGCCGAACCCTACGCACTCCCGCCGCGGCCCGACCGGTCGAGATAGCCCGGACGAGTGATCACGGTGGCTAGGATCTCCGCCACGTCGGCGTCGCGGTCGTCGGCGTGGGGGAGGGGGACCGTGTTCGGCATCATCCGGCCCTGCCGGAACCGACTTTCCGACTCGTTGCGAACGGCGTGGCTCGCGCACCTGTGCGGGCTGTGCCTGGCGCTGCGGGACGACCACGGGCAGCTCGCCCGGCTGGTCACCAACTACGACGGGCTCGTGGTGTCGGCGCTGGTCGAGGCGCAGGCCGGCCAGCGGGGCCGCCGGCGCTCCGCCGGGCCGTGCGCGCTGCGCGGCATGCGGGGCGCGGACGTCGCGCGGGGCGAGGGCGCCCGGCTGGCGGCGGCGGTGTCGCTGGTGCTGGCCTCGGCGAAGGTCGACGACCACGTCGCGGACGGCGACGGCCTGTTCGCCCGCCGACCCGTCGCCGGGTCCGCGCGCGTGGTCGCCCGGCGCTGGGCGGAGCAGGGAGCCAGGACCGGTCGCGCGGTCGGTTTCGACACCGCCGTGCTGGTGGACGCCGTGCGGCGGCAGCAGGACGTGGAGCGGGGCGCGCGTCTCGGCACCTCGGTGCTCGACGTGACCGAGCCGACCGAGACGGCGACGGCCGCGGCGTTCGCGCACACGGCGGTGGTGGCCGGGCGTCCGGGGAACCAGGACGCGCTGGCCGAGGCCGGGCGGCTGTTCGGCCGGGTCGCGCACCTGCTGGACGCCGTCGAGGACCTGGCGGAGGACGAGCGCCTCGGCGCGTGGAACCCGCTGCTCGCCACGGGCACGGACCTCGCCGAGGCTCGGCGGCTGTGCGACGACGCGGTGACCGGTGTCGCGCTGGCGCTGAAGGACGCCGAGTTCATCGACGACGAGCTCGTGCACGCCCTGCTCGTCCACGAGCTCCAGCACGCCGTTCGTCGCGTCTTCGCTCAGGTGGGCCCGCCTGGCCAGCCCGGCCAGCCCGGCCAGCCCGGCCAGCACGACTCGACGTGCCCCGTGCACGACCGCCCTGATGACCAGAGGCGGGCGACTGAGGGGCTCTCGGAGCAGCCACCGGGTCCGGACGGCCCGCCTCCGCCGGCACCGCCCGCGCCACCGAAGTCGCCCCGGCACGCGCTGCGCGATGAACCTGAGCGCAGGTGCCTGTGCTGGCGTTGGCCGAAGCTCACCAAGCCTCCCACCACCCGGGGCCTCGTGGTGGGTTGTTTCGCGCTGCTCTACGAGTGCGGCACGTGCCAGCAGTGCCTCCGCGACCCCTTTCCCGGAGCGTGGACGGGCAAGTGGCGGGTGTCGTGCGGCAACGGCTGTGACTGCGGCACGTGCGACTGCGGCCAATGCGACTGCTGCTGTTGTCCCTGTGACTGCTGAGGGCGGGGTCCGGACACGTTTGCCACGTTCGCCCGAGTTTGTCGGCCGACCGGCCTACTCTCGAAGACGTGTCCGACGCACTGGTGAAGGCCCGCTCCGAGTTCCGTCCGATCAGCGAGATTCCGCGCGCGGACGGCCGGTTCCGGGTGGTCAGCGACTACCAACCGGCCGGTGACCAGCCACAGGCCATCGCCGAGCTCGAACGGCGGGTCCGGGCGGGGGAGCGGGACGTCGTCCTGCTCGGCGCGACCGGTACCGGCAAGTCGGCCACGACCGCGTGGCTGGTCGAGCGGCTCCAGCGGCCGACCCTGGTGATGGCGCCGAACAAGACGCTGGCCGCGCAGCTCGCCAACGAGCTCCGCGGGTTCTTCCCCGACAACGCGGTTGAGTACTTCGTCAGCTACTACGACTACTACCAGCCCGAGGCGTACGTCCCGCAGACCGACACCTACATCGAGAAGGACTCCTCGATCAACGAGGACGTCGAGCGGCTGCGGCACTCGGCCACGATGAGCCTGCTCACCCGGCGGGACGTGATCGTGGTGGCCTCGGTGTCCTGCATCTACGGCCTGGGCACGCCGCAGGAGTACCTGGACCGGTCGATCCACGTCCAGAAGGGCGTGGAGATCGAGCGCGACCTGCTGCTGCGGGCCCTGGTCGACGTCCAGTACACCCGGAACGACCTGGCGTTCGCCCGCGGCACGTTCCGGGTGCGGGGCGACACGGTCGAGATCATCCCGGCCTACGAGGAGCTGGCGGTCCGGGTCGAGTTCTTCGGCGACGAGATCGACCGCCTCTACTACCTGCACCCCCTGACCGGCGACATCGTGCGCGAGGTTGACGAGCTGCGCATCTTCCCGGCCACTCACTACGTGGCCGGTCCCGAGCGGATGGAGCGCGCCATCCGGGGCATCGAGCAGGAGCTGGCCGACCAGCTCGCCCGGCTGGAGAAGCAGGGCAAGCTCCTGGAGGCGCAGCGGCTGCGCATGCGCACGACCTACGACATCGAGATGATGCGCCAGGTCGGGTTCTGCTCGGGCATCGAGAACTACTCCCGGCACATCGACGATCGGGCGCCGGGCACCGCTCCCGCGACGCTGCTCGACTACTTCCCCGAGGACTTCCTGCTCGTCGTTGACGAGTCGCACGTGACGGTGCCCCAGGTCGGCGGCATGTACGAGGGCGACGCGTCGCGGAAGCGCACGCTGGTCGAGCACGGCTTCCGGCTGCCCAGCGCGTTGGACAACCGCCCGCTGACCTGGGAGGAGTTCCAGGACCGCATCGGCCAGACGGTGTACCTGTCGGCGACGCCGGGGCCGTACGAGATGACCCAGGCCGGCGGCGAGTTCGTCGAGCAGGTCATCCGGCCGACCGGGCTGGTCGACCCCGAGGTCGTGGTGAAGCCGACCGAGGGCCAGATCGACGACCTGGTGCACGAGATCCGGGTGCGGGCCGAGCGGGACGAGCGGGTGCTGGTCACCACGCTGACCAAGAAGATGGCCGAGGACCTGACCGACTACCTCCTCGAACTCGGCATCCGGGTGCGCTACCTGCACTCCGAGGTCGACACGCTGCGCAGGGTCGAGCTGCTGCGCCAGCTGCGGCTGGGCGAGTTCGACGTCCTCATCGGCATCAACCTGCTGCGCGAGGGACTGGACCTGCCCGAGGTGTCCCTGGTGTCGATCCTGGACGCCGACAAGGAGGGCTTCCTGCGCAGCGGCACCTCGTTGATCCAGACCATCGGCCGGGCGGCGCGCAACGTCTCCGGCGAGGTCCACATGTACGCCGACAAGATCACTGACTCGATGCGGCACGCCATCGACGAGACCAACCGCCGTCGCGCGAAGCAGATCGCCTACAACGAGGAACGCGGCATCGACCCGCAGCCGCTGCGCAAGCGGATCAGCGACATCCTCGACCAGGTCTACTCCGAGGCGGAGGACACCGAGAAGGTCGAGGTCGGCGGGTCCGGGCGGGCCGCGACCCGCGGCAAGAAGGCGGCCGGCGAGCCGGGCGCGCCGCGGGGCAGCTCGGGCGTGCTGGCCGAGCGGAACGTCAAGGGCATGGCGCGGGCCGAGCTCGCGGACCTGGTCCAGCAGCTCACCGACCAGATGATGAACGCCGCCAGGGAGCTCCAGTTCGAGCTGGCGGCCCGGCTCCGCGACGAGATCGCCGACCTCAAGAAGGAGCTGCGCGGGATGGACGCCGCGGGCGTCAAGTAACCGAGGTCGAGCATCGAGGACGATCGACCGGGGTCGAGCGATCGGGAGAGCCGAGGTTCGGGGCCGTGCGACGCCGTGGTGCGCGCACGGTCCCGACGTCTTCGTTGGGCCGCGCGGACGTCCCTGCTCAGGCGGGGCTGACGGTACGGGGAGCCCGTGACGTTCCGACGGCACGAGGCGGTGCGGGTGCGGCGGGGTTTCCCGGTGGAAAGGCTCCTTGAGGTCGATCGCCAACTGGCTAGGCTGACGGTCATGCCCGAGTCACATGCTCGTCGTCGTGCCGCGTTGCGGGTCCAGCTCCGGGAGCGGGAGTTGGACGCCGTGTTGGTGACCGACCTGCTCAACATCCGCTACCTCACCGGTTTCACCGGTTCCAACGCCGCGCTGCTGGTGCACGCGTCCGACGAGTCCGGCGCGGAGCGGCGCACCGCCTTCTGCACCGACGGGCGCTACCTGACGCAGGCGGAGAACCAGGTGCCGGACCTGGAGCGCGTCATCGAGCGGCCCTGCGACCTGGCGCTCGCCGCGCGGGCCGGCCGCGACGCCGCGCACTTCGGGCGGGTGGGCTTCGAGAGCCACAAGGTGACCGTCGACGGCCTCGACACGCTGGCCAAGGCCGCTGAGGGCGTGGAGCTGGTGCGCGCGCCGGGCGTCGTCGAGGACCTGCGGCTGGTCAAGGACGACGAGGAGGTCGAGGCGCTGCGGATGGCCTGCGCGGCCGCCGACCGCGCGTTGGCCGACCTCATCGAGCACGACGGCCTGCGGCCGGGGCGCACCGAGAAGGAGGTCGCCAGGGAGCTGGACACCCGGATGCTCGACCACGGCGCCGCCGGCCCGTCGTTCGAGACCATCGTGGCCACCGGCGCGAACTCCGCGGTCCCGCACCACCGGCCGACCGACGCGGTCCTGCGCGCCGGCGACTTCGTGAAGATGGACTTCGGCGCGCTCGTCGACGGGTACCACTCGGACATGACCCGCACCGTGGTGCTGGGCCCGCCGGCCGACTGGCAGCGCGAGCTGTACGAGCTGGTGGCCGAGTCGCAGGCCGCGGGCCGCGCGGCGCTGCGGATCGGCACGGCGTTCCGGGACGTCGACGCCGCCGCCAGGGAGGTCATCGAGCGCGCCGGGCACGGCGAGCACTTCCTGCACGGTCTCGGGCACGGGGTCGGCCTGCAGATCCACGAGGCTCCGACCCTGTCCAAGGCCGGTGAAGGTACACTTTTCGCCGGTATGGCGGTCACCGTCGAGCCCGGTGTGTACCTGGCCGGGCGCGGTGGGGTCCGCATCGAGGACACGCTCGTGGTGCGCGAGAGCGGCCCCGAGCTCCTCACCCTGACCACGAAGGACCTCGTGGTCATCTGAATCGCGGTTGACCGTCGGCCGGTGCCGCGGCGGCCCGCCACCGGGAGCTCCCGGTGGGTGGCCCGCGGGACGCAGGGCGCGGGGACCCGCACGGAACACGGTGCGGGTGGTCCGCGGGCGCGGCGCGACGGTCGAGTCCACGCGCCGGTCCGACGTCGGGCCGGCGCCAGGCAGCAGCACACAGGAGAAACCACCACCGTGGCCACCACCAACGACCTGAAGAACGGTTTGGTGCTCAACCTCGACGGCCAGCTCTGGTCCGTCGTCGAGTTCCAGCACGTCAAGCCGGGCAAGGGCGGCGCCTTCGTGCGCACCAAGCTGAAGCACGTGCTGTCGGGCAAGGTGGTGGACAAGACCTTCAACGCGGGCACGAAGGTCGAGACCGCCACCGTGGACCGGCGGGAGATGACCTTCCTGTACAAGGAGGGCACCGACTTCGTCTTCATGGACAGCGACACGTACGACCAGATCCACGTGCCGCGGGAGACGGTCGGCGACGCCGCGAACTACATGCTGGAGAACACCACGGCGATGGTCGCCACGCACGAGGGCGCCCCGCTGTACGTCGAGCTGCCGGCCTCGGTCGAGCTGGTCATCCAGCACACCGACCCCGGCCTGCAGGGCGACCGGGCGACCGGCGGCACCAAGCCGGCCACCCTGGAGACCGGCGCCGAGATCCAGGTGCCGCTGTTCGTGAGCACCGGCGAGAAGGTCAAGGTGGACACCCGCGACGGGCGCTACCTGGGCCGTGTGAACAGCTGACGTGGGAGCTCGAAGCAAGGCGCGCAAGCGCGCGGTGGACGTCCTCTACGAGGCCGACCTGCGTGGGGTCGACCCGGTCACGCTGCTGTCCGAGCGGATCGGGTCGCCCGAGGTGCCGCCGATCAACGACTACACGGTCACCCTGGTCGAGGGCGTGACCGCGCACCGGTCCCGGATCGACCAGCTCATCTCCGAGCACGCCGAGGGCTGGACGCTGCCGCGGATGCCCGCGGTGGACCGCGCGGTGCTGCGGCTGGGGCTGTTCGAGCTGCTGTGGGCCGGCGACGTGCCGGACGCGGTGGCGATCGACGAGGCCGTGGAGCTGGCCAAGCAGTTGTCCACGGACGACTCGCCGCGGTTCGTCAACGGCGTGCTGGGCCGCATCGCCGGCATCGCCGACCACCTCCGCGCCTCGCTGGACTCCGACTAGGCGCTCAGCCACCACCACCAGCACGCCCCGTCCGGTTCGGACGGGGCGTGCTGGCGTGTCTGCGGCGGGTTGCCCCCGGGTTGGGAAACGGTTGGTGGACCGGGCCCTCGCTGGCCCGTGCTGGGTAGGCAAAATCACTCGAACGCACTAGCGGGCTTGTCGCTCGTTCGGCGCAGTGCGGGTGCTGTGGCGGGCCACATTTTTTGTTGCTGCGGCAATTATGTGAGCGCAGTGCAGCCGGGATCCGAGGGTGCGGGACGGGCTGCCGGCCGCGCCGCGGCGGTGCCGGCCGGTGGCGGGCGCGGACACGCGAACGGGCTCGGGCGCGGCCCCCGCGAGGGGGTCGCACCCGAGCCCGTTCGTCGTCGGCCAGGGGCCCGCCGGCCCCTGCCGGCTCAGTCCTCCTTGGCCGGCCGCGCCTCCGGCGGCAGCACGCCCCAGTCGATGAGCTGCTCGGTGAGCTCGCCGGGGGTCATGTCGTAGATGATGGCCAGCGAGCGCAGGTCCTCGGTCCGGATGGACAGCACCTTGCCGTTGTAGTCGCCGCGCTGGCTCTGGATGGTGGCCGCGTAGCGGGCCAGCGGGCCCACCTTCTCCGCGGGAAGCTGCTGCAGTCGTTCCAGGTTGATGACGACCTTGGTGGCCGGCTCGGCCCCGGACGGCACCCGCCCCTCGGGCAGCAGCTCCGCCACCGGCACCCCGTAGAAATCGGCCAGCTCCGCCAGCTTCTGCACCGTGACGGCACGGTCGCCGCGCTCGTACGAGCCGACCACTACGGCCTTCCACCGGCCGCCGGACTTCTGCTCGACGCCGTGCAGCGAGAGGCCCTGCTGCTGCCGGATAGCGCGGAGCTTGGCGCCCAGCGCCTTGGCGTAGTCGCCCATGTGGCGGTTCTCCGTTTCGTTCGCCCCGTCAGCCGGTATTCGAGTGCCGCGGGGAAGCCCAGATCAATACGCAGAGTAATGGTTGCTCGCTGTCGTCACCAGGTCAAGCTGATCACGCTGCGGCAGCCGGGCGAGTAGCGGTACACCACCCGGAAGGTTGACGGAGGGTGGCTGATACCGTGAGGTAGTCGACCCGGCCGGGTCGACGTCCGACGTCCTTTAAGGACCCGTCCAGTGAGGCGGGGAAGGAGGTCCCTCCGTGGCGCCACGCCCTCGCGGCGGCGCGACGGAACCGGCCGCCGAGCACGAGCTGCTCTCGGCCGGTGACGTCGCACGCACCGTCGCCCGAATGGCCCACCAGGTCATCGAGAAGACCGCGCTCGACGCCGGGCGGCAGGAGCCCGCCGTCGTCCTGCTCGGCATCCCGACCCGCGGCACCCCGCTGGCCCGTCGCCTGGCCACGCGCATCGCCGAGTTCTCCGGCGTCCAGGTGCCCACCGGCGCGGTCGACATCACGCTCTACCGCGACGACCTCCGCCGTCGGCCGGCCCGCCCGCTGGAGTCCACCCGGCTCCCCGACGGCGGCATCGACGACTGCCTGGTCGTCCTCGTCGACGACGTGCTGTTCTCCGGCCGCACGGTCCGCGCCGCCCTCGACGCCCTGCGCGACCTCGGCCGCCCGCGCGCGGTCCAGCTCGCGGTGCTGGTCGACCGCGGCCACCGGGAGCTGCCGATCCGCGCCGACTACGTCGGCAAGAACATCCCGACCGCCCGCACCGAGGAGGTGGCGGTGCTGCTGTCGGAGATCGACGGCGACGACCGCGTCGTCCTGCGCCGCCCCGCGAAGGAGGAGGCGTGAGGCACCTGCTGAGCACGCTCGACCTGGACGCGGACGCGGCCACCGAGCTGCTGGACACCGCGGCCAAGCTCAAGGCCACCCTGCTCGGCCGCGAGGTGCGCAAGCTGCCGACCCTGCGCGGTCGCACCGTCGTCACGATGTTCTACGAGAGCTCGACCCGCACCCGCGTCTCGTTCGAGGTCGCCGGCAAGTGGATGAGCGCCGACGTGATCAACGTCTCGGCGGGCGGCTCGTCGGTCGGCAAGGGCGAGTCGCTGCGGGACACCGCGCTCACCCTGGCCGCGGCCGGCGCGGACTGCGTCGTCGTGCGGCACCCGGCGTCCGGCGCGGCCCAGCGGTTGGCCCACTGGCTGTCCGACAACGGCACCGCCGTGGTCAACGCCGGCGACGGGATGCACGAGCACCCCACCCAGGCCCTGCTCGACGCCGCCACCCTGCGGGAGCGGCTCGGCGAGCTGGCCGGCCGCCGCGTCGGCATCGTCGGCGACGTGCTGCACAGCCGGGTGGCCCGCTCGAACGTGCACCTGCTGCGCACCCTGGGCGCCGAGGTGGTGCTCGTCGCCCCGCCGACGCTGCTGCCGGCCGGGGTGGACGACTGGAACGTGCCGGTCAGCTACGAGCTGGACCCGGAGCTGCCCGCGCTGGACGCGGTGATGATGCTGCGCGTGCAGGCCGAGCGCATGCACGGCGGTTTCTTCCCGTCGGCCCGCGAGTACTCGATCGCCTACGGCCTGAACGAGGCCCGGCTGCGGATGCTGCCCGAGCACGCGGTCGTGCTGCACCCCGGGCCGATGCTGCGCGGCATGGAGATCGCCTCGGCGGTCGCCGACTCGCCGCGCGCCGCCATCACGCAGCAGGTGAGCAACGGCGTTCACGTGCGGATGGCGGTGCTGTACCACCTGCTCGCCGCAGGAGCCGAGGAGACCAGGACCAAGGAGACCGTGTGACGTCCCCACTGCTGATCAAGGGAGCGAGGCCGTACGGCGAGGGGGCGCCGATCGACCTGCTGGTGCGCGACGGCGTCGTCGCCGCGATGGGGGCCGACGTGTCGGCCGCCGACGCGACCGGCGCCGAGGTGCTGGCCGCCGACGGGCTGGTCGCCCTGCCGGGCTTCGTGGACCTGCACACCCACCTGCGGGAGCCGGGTCGCGAGGACACCGAGACCATCGCCACCGGCTCCGCCGCCGCCGCGCTCGGCGGGTACACCGCCGTCTTCGCCATGGCCAACACTGACCCGGTCGCCGACAACGCCGTGGTCGTGGAGCACGTGTGGCGCCGGGGCCGCGAGGTCGGCCTGGTCGACGTGCACCCGGTCGGCGCGGTCACCGTCGGGTTGCGGGGCGAGAAGCTCGCCGAGCTGGGCACCATGGCGCGCTCGGCCGCTGGCGTGCGGATGTTCAGCGACGACGGGCTGTGCGTGTTCGACCCGCTGATCATGCGACGGGCCCTGGAGTACACCAGGGCGCTGGGCGGCGTGGTCGCCCAGCACGCCGAGGAGCCCCGGCTCACCGTCGGCGCCCAGGCGCACGAGGGCGAGGTCGCCGCGCGGCTCGGCCTCACCGGCTGGCCGGCCGTGGCCGAGGAGTCGATCGTGGCCCGCGACTGCCTGCTCGCCCAGCACGTGGGCGCGCGGCTGCACGTCTGCCACGTCTCCACCGCCGGCACCGCCGACGTGCTGCGCTGGGCGAGGAACCGGCCGGCCGGCGTCGCGGGGCGGATGGCGGAGGCGGTCGTCTCGGCCGAGGTCACCCCGCACCACCTGCTGCTCACCGACGAGCGGCTGACCGACTACGACCCGGTCAACAAGGTCAACCCGCCGCTGCGCACGGGCGGCGACGCGGAGGCCCTGCGCAGGGCGCTCGCCGAGGGCGTGATCGACTGCGTGGCCACCGACCACGCGCCGCACGCCGTGCAGGACAAGGACTGCGAGTGGGCGGCGGCCCGGCCGGGCATGCTCGGCCTGCAGACCGCGCTGTCCATCGTGGTCCGCACCATGGTGGAGACCGGGCTGCTGGACTGGCGCGGCGTCGCCCGCGTCATGAGCGAGCGGCCCGCCGAGATCGCCGGGCTGCCCGACCAGGGCCGGCCGATCGCCGTCGGCGAACCGGCCAACCTCGTGCTGGTCGACCCGGACGCGCGCTGGACCGTGCGCGGCGCCGAGCTGGCCAGCATCGCCGCCAACACCCCGTACGAGGGCATGGAGCTGCCCGCACGGGTGGTGGGCACCGTGTTCCACGGGCGGCCGACTTCGTGGGACGGGAAGGTGCGGCACTGATGGAACGCCTCCTGCTGAGCCTGCTGGTGCTCGCCTTCTTCGTGTTGTGCGCCGCCGGGATGTGGTGGGGCTGGCGCAACCGCGCGCGACGACAGGCCGCGGTGCTGCCCGCCTTCCCCCCGGCGCCCGAGGCCCTGCCCGGCCCGGAGCTGCTCACCGCGGCGACCGGCGTCTACGTCGGCACGACGACCGCCGGTGACTGGCAGGACCGGGTCGCCGTGGGCGACGTCGGGCACCGCGCCGCGGCCTCCCTGCGCCTGACCGACGCCGGCCTGCTGGTCGAGCGGAACGGCGCTTCCCCCCTGTGGATCCCCGCCGAGTCGTTGCGCGAGGCGCGCACCGACCGCGCGCTGGCCGGAAAGGTGATGGGCCCCGACGGGCTGCTGGTCGTGACCTGGCAGCTCGGCGAGCACCTCCTGGACACCGGCTTCCGCGGCGACGACAAGGCTTCCTACTCCGAGTGGGTCAGCGCGCTGAACGCGCTGGCCCACCCCAACCGGGAGAACACCCGATGATCGACAACACTCCCGCCGTTCTCGTTCTGGAGGACGGGCGGGTCTTTCGTGGCCACGCTTATGGCGCGCGTGGTTGTTCGCTGGGCGAGGTGGTTTTCTCCACCGGGATGACCGGCTACCAGGAGACGTTGACCGACCCGTCGTACCACCGGCAGATCGTGGTGCAGACCGCGCCGCAGATCGGGAACACCGGCTGGAACGACGAGGACGACGAGTCCGGGCGGATCTGGGTCGCCGGCTATGTGGTGCGTGACCCCGCGCGAGTGCCGTCGAACTGGCGGTCGCGCCGCTCCCTGGACGCGGAGCTGGCGGCGCAGGGCGTGGTGGGTATCGCCGGGGTGGACACCCGCACCCTGACGCGGCACATCCGGGAGCGGGGCGCGATGCGCGCCGGGGTCTTCTCCGGCGACGCGGTCTCCGACGTGGCGGCGATGCGGGCGCAGGTGCTCGCGGCGCCGGAGATGGCCGGTGCTGACCTGGCCGGCGACGTCACCACCGCGCAGCCCTACGTGGTGCCCGCTCAGGGTGAGCGTCGGTTCCGGGTGGCCGCCCTCGACCTGGGCATCAAGGCCAACACCCCGCGGATGATGGCCGCCCGGGGTATCGAGGTGCACGTCCTGCCTCTGACCTCCACCCTCGACGACCTGCTCGCGGTCGAGCCGGACGGGGTGTTCCTGTCCAACGGCCCCGGTGACCCCGCGACCGCTGACCACGCGGTCGCGCTGACCAGGCAGGTTCTGGAGCGGCGGGTTCCGTTGTTCGGGATCTGTTTCGGCAACCAGATCCTCGGGCGTGCCCTGGGGCGCGGCACCTACAAGATGCGCTACGGGCACCGGGGCATCAACATCCCCGTGATCGACGTGGAGACCGGTCGGGTGGCGATCACCGCGCAGAACCACGGCTTCGCGATCGAGGGCGAGCCGGGTGAGCGGTTCGACACCCCGTTCGGCGCGGCGATGGTGAGCCACTACTGCCCGAACGACGGGACGGTGGAGGGCCTGCGCGCCCTCGACGTGCCCGCGTTCAGCGTGCAGTACCACCCGGAGGCGGCCGCGGGCCCGCACGACGCCGCCCCGTTGTTCGACGACTTCTGCAACCTCATGGCCGCCACGTCGGCCCACGCCTCGAAGGGGGCTGGTCTCTGATGCCCCGCCGCACCGACATCCAGCACGTCCTGGTCATCGGCTCCGGGCCGATCGTGATCGGCCAGGCGTGCGAGTTCGACTACTCCGGCACCCAGGCCTGCCGCGTGCTGCGCGAGGAGGGCCTGCGGGTCAGCCTGGTGAACTCCAACCCGGCCACGATCATGACCGACCCGGAGTTCGCCGACGCCACCTACATCGAGCCGATCACCCCGGAGTTCGTGGAGAAGGTGATCGCCAAGGAACGCCCGGACGCGATCCTGGCAACCCTGGGTGGTCAGACCGCGCTGAACACCGCGGTCGCCCTGCACGAGCGGGGTGTGCTGGCCAAGTACGGGGTGGAGCTGATCGGCGCCGACATCGACGCGATCCAGCGGGGTGAGGACCGGCAGCTGTTCAAGGACATCGTCCGCTCCGTCGGCGCCGAGGTCCCCCGCTCGCGGGTGTGTCGGTCGATGGACGAGGTCCGCGAGACCGTCGCCGAGCTCGGCCTGCCGGTGGTCATCCGGCCCAGCTTCACCATGGGTGGTCTGGGCTCGGGCATGGCGCACACGCCGGAGGAGTTGGAGCGCATCGCCTCCACCGGTCTGGCCGAGAGCCCGGTGACGGAGGTGTTGATCGAGGAGAGCGTGCTCGGCTGGAAGGAGTACGAGCTTGAGCTGATGCGCGACCACCACGACAACGTCGTGGTGATCTGCTCCATCGAGAACATCGACCCGATGGGCGTGCACACCGGCGACTCGGTGACCGTGGCCCCGGCGATGACGCTGACCGACCGCGAGTACCAGCGCATGCGCGACGTGGGCATCGACGTGCTGCGCGCGGTGGGTGTGGACACCGGTGGGTGCAACATCCAGTTCGCGATCAACCCCCGGGACGGGCGGATGGTCGTGATCGAGATGAACCCGCGGGTCTCGCGGTCCTCGGCGCTGGCGTCGAAGGCCACCGGGTTCCCGATCGCCAAGATCGCCGCGCGGCTGGCCATCGGCTACACCCTGGACGAGATCCGCAACGACATCACGGGTGAGACGCCGGCGAGTTTCGAGCCGACGCTGGACTACGTGGTGGTGAAGGTCCCGCGGTTCGCGTTCGAGAAGTTCCCCGGCGCCGACCCCACCCTCACCACGACGATGAAGAGCGTCGGTGAGGCGATGGCGGTGGGCCGCAACTTCACCGAGGCGCTGGGCAAGGCCCTGCGGTCGATGGAGACCAAGCGCGCCGGGTTCTGGACCACCCCCGACCCCGAGGGCTGCACCCTGGCCTCGACGTTGGACGAGCTGCGCGAGGGCCACGACGGCCGCCTCTACACGGTGGAGCGGGCGCTGCGCCTGGGCGCCACCGTCGACCAGGTGTCGCAGGCCTCGGGGATTGATCCGTGGTTCGTGGACCAGATCGCCTCGCTGGTGGAGCTGCGCGCGGAGATCCTGGCCGCGCCGGTGCTGGACGCCCCGCTGCTGCGCCACGCCAAGCGGGCCGGCCTGAGCGACCGGCAGCTCGCCGCCCTGCGCCCGGAGCTGGCCGGCGAGGAGGGCGTGCGCGCCCTGCGGCACAAGCTGGGCCTGCGGCCGGTGTTCAAGACGGTGGACACCTGCGCGGCGGAGTTCGCCGCCCGCACCCCCTACCACTACTCGGCCTACGAACTCGACCCGGACGCCGAGTCCGAGGTGGGCGAGCAGCGCGAGCGGCCCAAGGTGATCATCCTGGGGTCGGGGCCGAACCGGATCGGGCAGGGCATCGAGTTCGACTACTCCTGCGTCCACGCCGCCATGGCCCTGCGCGCCGCGGGCTACGAGACGGTGATGGTCAACTGCAACCCGGAGACGGTCTCCACCGACTACGACACCTCCGACCGGCTCTACTTCGAGCCGCTGACCTTCGAGGACGTCCTGGAGGTCGTGCACGCCGAGCAGCGCTCGGGCACGGTGGCCGGGGTGATCGTGCAGCTGGGTGGGCAGACCCCGCTGGGTCTGGCGCAGCGGCTGGCCGAGGCCGGTGTGCCGATCGTGGGCACCCCGCCGCACGCCATCGACCTGGCCGAGGACCGGGGCGCGTTCGGCGCGGTGCTGACCGAGGCGGGGTTGCCGGCGCCGAAGTACGGCACCGCGACCTCCTTCGCCGAGGCCAAGGGCATCGCCGAGGAGATCGGCTACCCGGTGCTGGTCCGCCCGTCCTACGTGCTGGGCGGGCGCGGCATGGAGATCGTCTACGACGAGCAGACCCTGGCCGCCTACATCGCCCGCGCCACCGAGATCACCCCCGAGCACCCGGTGCTGGTCGACCGGTTCCTCGACGACGCCATCGAGATCGACGTCGACGCGCTCTGCGACGGCCACGACGTGTTCCTCGGCGGCGTGATGGAGCACATCGAGGAAGCCGGCATCCACTCCGGCGACTCCTCCTGCGCCCTGCCGCCGATCACGCTGGGCCAGGAAGTCCTGGAGGTCGTGCGGCGCTCCACCGAAGCCATCGCCAAGGGCATCGGCGTGCGCGGTTTGCTCAACGTCCAGTACGCGCTCAAGGACGACGTGCTGTACGTGCTGGAGGCCAACCCCCGCGCTTCGCGGACGGTGCCGTTCGTGTCGAAGGCGACCGCGGTGCCGCTGGCCAAGGCCGCCGCCCGGATCATGCTCGGCGCCACCGTCAAGGAACTCCGCGAGGAGGGCATGCTCCCGCCCCGCGGCGACGGCGGTGTGCTGCCGGCCGAGGCGCCGGTGGCGGTCAAGGAAGCCGTGCTGCCGTTCCACCGGTTCCGCACCCGCGAAGGCCACGGTGTGGACTCGCTGTTGGGGCCGGAGATGAAGTCCACCGGCGAGGTCATGGGTATCGACGTGGCCTTCGGCCAGGCCTTCGCCAAGTCCCAGACCGCCTCCTACGGGTCGTTGCCCACCAGCGGCAAGGTCTTCGTGTCGTTGGCCAACCGGGACAAGCGCGCCCTGGTGTTCCCGGTCAAGCGGCTGGCCGACCTGGGCTTCGAGGTGATGGCGACGACGGGCACCGCTGAGGTGCTGCGCCGCAACGGCATCCCCTGCACCGTGGTGCGCAAGCACTACGAGGGTGCTGGGAACATCGTCGAGCAGATCCTGGACGGCGACGTCCACATGGTCATCAACACCCCCTACGGCAACAGCGGCCCGAGGGTGGACGGCTACGAGATCCGCACCGCGGCGGTGGCCAGGGACATCCCCTGCATCACCACCGTCCAGGGCGCCGCGGCCGCGGTCCAGGGCATCGAAGCCATGATCCGCGACGACATCGACGTGCGTCCGCTGCAGGCGCTCCAGCAGGCCCTGCGGGAGTCCGCGTGGTGACCCCGTTCGGCGCGCGGCTGGCCGCGGCCGTCGCCGAGCGCGGTCCGCTGTGCGCGGGGATCGACCCGCACCCCGGCCTGTTGCGGGCGTGGGGGTTGACCGAGGACGTCGCCGGCCTGACGCGCTTCGCCATGACCGCGGTCGAGGCGCTGGCCGGGGACGTGGCGGTGCTCAAGCCGCAGTCGGCGTTCTTCGAGGCGCACGGCTCGGCCGGGGTCGCGGTGCTGGAGCGGGTCGTGGCGGAGTCCCGCGAGGCGGGAGCGCTGGTGCTGCTCGACGCCAAGCGCGGCGACATCGGCTCGACCATGGACGCCTACGCGGCGGCCTACCTCACCGAGGGTTCGCCGCTGGCCGCCGACGCGGTCACCGTCTCGCCCTACCTCGGCTTCGGGGCGCTCGACCCCGCTCTGTCCGCGGCAGCGGCCAACGGGCGCGGGGTGTTCGTGCTGGCGATGACCTCCAACCCGGAGGGCGGCTCGGTGCAGCGGGCGGTGGGCGCGGACGGGCGCACCGTGGCGCAGGCCGTGGTCGACGCGGCCGGTGAGCGCAACGCGGCCGAGCTGGCGGAGGTCGGCGGGGAGCTGGGCTCGGTGGGGGTGGTGGTCGGCGCGACCGTCGACCCCGCCGCCGGGCTGGACCTGTCGCGGCTGCGGGGGCCGGTCCTGGCGCCCGGGCTGGGCGCGCAGGGCGGCACGGCCGAGGACCTGCGCCGGGTGTTCGGCCCGGTGTTGTCGCAGGTCCTGCCCACGACGTCGCGGGACGTGCTGCGGCACGGGCCGGAGGTGGGCCAGCTGCGGGATCAGGCGCGACGCCTGGCCGAGGAGTTGGCCGCCGCGCTGTCCTGAGCGCGGAGCCCGCGGATTTCGCGTCCTTGTCCACTCACGATCAACCGCCCTGGCGGCGCTTTACCCGCTCGTGATTGCCCGTGAGTGCTCGGAGTTGCTTGTTCGGAGCGGAACAAAGGTCACATTCGCGGTTCCCGGGGCCGCCCCGCTGGTGCGGGGCGGCCCCTCGCCGTCGGCGGCGGTGAGGGCGGCAAAACGTGTTGTTGATCATGTTTCGGCACCCCTCCGACCCTGGGCTTAATCGATTCACAAACCGTTCACCAACCCGCGCGGGTCGCCCTCGGCTCGCGCGAAAACCCTTGTGTGGCGCGGCTTTTAGCACATCGCCGCTGGTGACGACACTGGCCCTCGTGTGTGCGGCCGTCGGTCGGAGTTGGTAGTAATTGCGGTCGGCCCACCGAGGGCCGAGCGCCGTCCACCGCCGAGACCACGCGGTCGGCGTGGGTGCGGCAAAGGTCACCGCAAGCGTCGCGTTGACACACCCGCCCCACGTTGTGCCCGGTCAGAAGCGGTCGGTACGGTCGCGGCACCGATCTAGAAGAACCCACACCACGGAGGAGATCGTGGCCCTTCCCCAGCTGACCGAGGAGCAGCGGGCCGCAGCGTTGGAGAAGGCGGCTGCAGCCCGTCGCGCCCGCGCCGAGCTCAAGGAGCGCCTCAAGCGCGGCGGCACCAACCTGAAGGAGGTGCTGGCTGCCGCGGACAGCGACGAGGTTCTGGGCAAGATGAAGGTCTCCGCGCTGCTGGAGGCTCTGCCCGGCGTCGGCAAGGTCCGCGCCGCGCAGATCATGGAGCGTCTGGAGATCGCCCCGAGCCGCCGCCTGCGCGGTCTGGGCGACCGCCAGCGCAAGGCCCTGCTCGCCGAGTTCGGCGGCGAGTGAGCACCACGCCCAGCGGTGAGCCGGGGTCGACCGTCGGTCGACCTCGGCTCACCGTGGTTTCCGGACCCTCCGGCGTCGGCAAGTCGAGCGTGCTCGCCGAGCTGCGCCGGCTGCGCCCCGAGATCTTCTTCAGCGTCTCGGTGACCACGCGGACGCCCCGACCCGGCGAGGTCGACGGCGTGCACTACCACTTCACCGACCACGCGGAGTTCCACCGCATGGCCGGCGCCGGCGAGCTGCTGGAGCACGCGGAGTACGCGGGCAACCGCTACGGCACCCCGCGCGGTCCGGTGGAGCGCGCGCTGGCCGAGGGCCGCCCGGCCCTGTTGGAGATCGAGGTGCAGGGCGCCCGCCAGGTGCGCGCGACCATGCCCGACGCCCAGCTCGTGATGCTGCTGCCGCCGTCGTGGGACGTGCTGGTGGACCGGCTGACCGGCCGGGGCACCGAGGACCCCGAGGTGGTGCGCCGCCGACTGGCCGCGGCCAGGGAGGAGTTGGACGCCGTCGGGGAGTTCGACGCCACCGTGGTCAACACCGACGTGCGGAACGCCGCCGCCGAGTTGCTAACCTTGGTAGTTGGCCCGGGGCTCAGTCCCCACTCGCGTTCGTGACGCCGACAGCCGGGTAGCCTCGGCGGCACGCTGCTGGTGAGCCCGGCCGCACCAACCCAACCCCTGACCGCAGGAGCATGCGAGTGACCACCCCCACCGAGCTGAGCGCCCTGGCCGCGCCGGCGCTGACCGCGCCGGAGGGCATCACCAACCCGCCGATCGACGACCTTCTGGAGAAGGTCAGCTCGAAGTACGCGCTGGTCATCTACGCCGCCAAGCGGGCACGCCAGATCAACGACTACTACGCGCAGCTCGGTGAGGGCCTGCTGGAGTACGTCGGCCCGCTGGTGGAGCCGGGGCCGAGGGAGAAGCCGCTGTCGATCGCGCTGCGCGAGATCCACACCGGCCTGCTCGAGCACACCGAGGGCGAGTGACACACCAGGTCGACGGCCGCCGTCCACGCGTCGTACTGGGCGTGGGCGGCGGCATCGCCGCGTACAAGGCGTGCGAGGTGCTCCGCCGGCTCACCGAGTCCGGCCACGAGGTGCGTGTCGCGCCCACCGAGGCCGCCCTGCGGTTCGTCGGCGCCGCCACCTTCGAGGCGCTGTCCGGTCAGCCGGTGCGCACCGGCGTGTTCGCGGACGTTCCCGAGGTGCCGCACGTGCGCCTGGGCCAGACCGCCGACCTCGTGCTCGTCGTGCCCACCACCGCGGACCTGCTCGCGAAGGCCGCGCACGGCCTCGCCGACGACCTGCTGACGAACACCCTGCTCACCGCCCGGTGCCCGGTGCTGCTCGTGCCGGCCATGCACACCGAGATGTGGGAGCACCCGGCCACGAGGGACAACGTGGCGCTGCTGCGGAGCCGGGGTGTCGTGGTGGCCGAGCCGGCCAGCGGCCGGCTGACCGGCGCCGACACCGGCAGGGGCCGGCTGCCGGAGCCCGCCGAGATCGTCGAGCTCGCCCGGCTGCTGCTGGCCCGGCCCGACGCGCTGCCGCGCGACCTCGCCGGCCGCCGGGTCGTGGTGTCCGCGGGCGGGACCAGGGAGCCGCTGGACCCGGTCCGCTTCCTGGGCAACCGCTCCTCCGGCCGGCAGGGCTACGCCCTGGCCAGCGTCGCCGCCCAGCGGGGCGCCGAGGTGACGCTGGTCGGCGCGAACACGACCGGCCTGGCCGAGCCCGCCGGCGTGGAGGTCGTGCGCGTGGGCACGGCGCTGGAGCTGCGGGACGCCGTGCACGCCGCGGCCAAGGACGCCGACATCGTGGTGATGGCCGCCGCGGTGGCCGACTTCCGGCCGCGCGAGACGGTCGAACACAAGATCAAGAAAACGGACGGCGACCCGGAGCCGGTCGCGCTGACCCGCAACCCCGACGTGCTCGTCGAACTGGTGCGGGACCGGCGGCCGGGCCAGCTCGTCGTCGGCTTCGCCGCCGAGACCGGCGACGCGGGTGGCGACGTGCTCGCCCACGGCAGGGCCAAACTCGCCCGCAAGGGGTGTGACCTGCTGGTTCTCAACGCCGTGGGGGACGGCCGGGCCTTCGAGGTCGAGGACAACGCCGGATGGCTGCTCGCCGCGGGTGGATCCGAGCGGACGATCCCGCACGGCTCCAAGGCGCACTTCGCTTCGCACGTCTGGGACGAAATCGTCCACATACTGTCCGAATGAGCCAGTGGTGGTATCCCACCAGTAGTCTGGCCGTAGTTTCCGAAGCCCGCAGGTGTGGGGAGAACCGTGACCAAGCAGAGCCGTAGGCTGTTCACCAGTGAGTCCGTGACCGAGGGTCACCCGGACAAGATCTGTGACGCGATCAGTGACTCGGTGCTGGACGAGCTCCTGCGCAAGGACCCCCGCTCGCGGGTGGCGGTGGAGACGCTGGTGACCACGGGCCAGGTGCACGTGGTCGGCGAGGTGACCACTGAGGCGTACGCCGACATTCCCTCGATCGTGCGTGAAGTCATCCTCGGTATTGGTTACGACTCCTCGGCCAAGGGTTTCGACGGGAACTCCTGTGGTGTGAATGTGGCGATCGGCGCGCAGTCGCCGGACATCGCCCAGGGCGTGGACACCGCCTACGAGAGCCGGGTGGGCGAGTCCGAGGACGAGATCGCCAAGCAGGGTGCCGGCGACCAGGGCCTGATGTTCGGCTACGCGTGCACCGACACCCCCGAGCTGATGCCGTTGCCGATCGCGTTGTCGCACCGGTTGTCGCGTCGGTTGACCCGGGTGCGGAAGGACGGCGTGCTGCCGTACCTGCGCCCGGACGGCAAGACGCAGGTGACGATCGAGTACGCCGGGGACCAGCCGGTGCGGCTGGACACGGTGGTGGTGTCGACGCAGCACGCGGCGGACATCGACCTGGAGAAGATGCTCGGGGTGGACATCCGGGAGCACGTGGTGGCCCCGGAGGTCGCCGAGCTGGGGTTGGACACCGAGGACGTGCGCCTGCTGGTGAACCCGACGGGCCGGTTCGTGATCGGTGGTCCGATGGGTGACGCCGGCCTGACCGGCCGCAAGATCATTGTGGACACCTACGGCGGCATGGCCCGGCACGGCGGTGGCGCGTTCTCCGGCAAGGACCCGTCGAAGGTGGACCGCTCGGCCGCCTACGCCATGCGGTGGGTGGCGAAGAACGCCGTGGCCGCCGGCCTGGCGTCGCGGCTGGAGGTGCAGGTCGCGTACGCGATCGGCAAGGCCGCGCCGGTGGGGTTGTTCGTGGAGACGTTCGGGACCGAGACCGTGGACCCGGCGAAGATCCAGGCGGCCGTCTCGGAGGTGTTCGACCTGCGTCCGGCGGCGATCATCCGGGACCTGGACCTGCTCCGGCCGATCTACGCGCAGACGGCCGCGTACGGCCACTTCGGCCGGCCGGACCTGGACCTGCCGTGGGAGCGGACCGACCGCGTCGACGCCCTCAAGGCCGCCGCCGGGCTCTGACCGGTGACGCTGGGCGAGCCGGCGCCAGACCTCTCCTCCGCCGCCGCGGAACAGCTCTACGGCACGTTGGCCGGGCTGTTCCGCGGCGGCGGTCCGGTTCCCAACTCGGTCCTCGGTCCGGTTCTGGACGTCGGGGCGGGCAGCGGCCGCCTCGCGGCCGAGCTGGCCCGGCGCGGGGTGCCGCTGCTGCTGCTCGACCTGACCGACGCCCGGCAGGCCGGTGCTCCCAACGCTCCCTTCCTCCGTGGTGACGCCAGCCGTCTGCCGGTCCGGTCCGGCTCCTGCTCCGGCGTCCACCTCGCGCGGGTGTTGCTCCACCTCGCCGACTGGCGCGCCGCCGCGGCCGAGTGCGTCCGGGTGCTGCGGCCGGCCGGCGTGCTGGCACTGTCGTTGGGTTGGCGGCTCTACGACGGCCCGCTCCGGGAGCTCGTCGGCGCGGTCCACGACGCGGCCGAGGCGCGTGGGTTGCGTCTGGAGCCGGTTCGGGCCGACCTGGACGGTCCCGAGGAGCTCGACAGCGCGTTCCTGCGCCTCGGGCTGGGCTCGCCCGAGCTCGTCGAGGTGAGCGGAGCGGTTGCGGTGACGCCACGGCAGGCGGTGGCCGACGCCGTGCACACCACCCATCGCTGGCTTCCCGGCCAGGATCTCGGGGCTTTGCCGGACATCGGCGCGGCGGTGCTCGCTGGGAGCGGGCTGGATGCGGACCAGCCGATTCCCCAGGTACGCACCGTCAGCTACCGCGTCTACCGCCGCGAACGCTGACCGCACTCAGCGCTTGGGTGAACTGGAAGCTGACCTGCGGTGGGGTGGCCCGGGGAAATGTCTTCTGGTTCGGCGTCTCGGGCTGGTTCGGAGGTCTCTGAGGGTGATGGTGGCGGCGGGGTTTCGTCACACTGACGGCGCAGTGGTCGCAGGCGGGCGTCGAGGTCGGTGGGGTCTGGTAGACCAGCGGTGATGACACGAGCGGGGAAGTCAGGGGGGCGTGCCCGGCGGGGGGAGTCGCAGCCCGCAGCCCGGTCGCCGGTCGCGCGGGTGGTCGTCGACGTGCCGCTGGCCCACCTGGACCGGCCCTTCGACTACCTGGTGCCCGACCGGCTCGACGACGACGTGACGCCCGGCTGCCGGGTGCGGGTGCGGTTCGCCGGCAAGGTCGTGGACGGGTACGTGCTGGAGCGCGTCGAGGAGTCCGCGCACCCCGGCCGGCTGGCGTACCTGGACCGCGTGGTCTCGTCGGAACCAGTGCTACCGCCCGCGACGGCCGCGTTGGCCAGGGCGGTCGCCGACCGCTACGCGGGCATGCTCGTCGACGTCCTGCGGCTGGCGATCCCGCCCCGGCACGCGCGGGCCGAGGCCGAGCCGCCGAGGGACCCCGCGCCGGTCCCGGAGCGGCCGGCGGCGCTTGGCTGGGACCGCTACCCCCGTGGGCGGATCTTCCTGGACGCCGTGCACGCCGGCCGCCCGGCGCACGCGGTGTGGCAGGCGCTGCCGGGGGAGGACTGGCCCCGCCGGCTCGCCGAGGCCGCGGCCACGGCCGCCGCGGCCGGTCGGGGCGCGGTGGTCGTCGTGCCCGACCACCGCGACCTCGCCAGGGTGCACGCCGCGTGCGTCGAGCTGGTGGGCGCGGACGACGTGGTCGCGCTGTCCGCGGATCTCGGCCCCGCCGAGCGGTACCGGCGCTGGTTGGCGGTGCTGCGGGGGTCCGCGCGGGTCGTGGTCGGAACCCGGGCGACGGCGTTCGCCCCGGTCGCCGACCCCGGGCTGCTGGTGGTCTGGGACGACGGCGACGACCTGCACGCGGAGCAGCGTTCGCCCTACGCGCACGCGCGCGACGTGCTCGCGCAGCGCGCGCACCTGAGCGGAGCGGCGCTGCTCGTGGCGGGCTTCGCCAGGACGGCGGAGGCGCAACTGCTGGTCGACTCCCACTGGGCGCACGAGATCGTCGCCCCGAGGGACGCGGTGCGGGCGGCCGCGCCCCGGGTGACCGCCATCGGGGAGGACGACACCCAGCTCGCGAGGGATCCCGCCGCGCGCGCGGCGCGGTTGCCGTCGGTGGCCTTCGAGGCGGCGCGGGGGGCGTTGTCCGCCGGCGCTCCGGTGCTGGTCCAGGTGCCGCGGCGGGGCTACGTGCCCGGGCTGGCCTGCGCCTCCTGCCGGGAGCCGGCGCGCTGTCGTCGCTGCGCGGGGCCGCTGGCGCTGCCCGGCCCGGCCGGTGGGCGGGGGGAGGCGGCGCGCCCCGCGGCTTGCCGGTGGTGCGGCGCGACCGAGGCGGCGTTCCGCTGTCCGTCCTGCGGTTCGCGGCGGTTGCGGGCCACGGCGATCGGGGCGCGGCGCACGGCGGAGGAGCTGGGCCGGGCGTTCCCGGGCGTCGCGGTGCGCACGTCCGGCGCGGGAGAGGTGTTGGCCACCGTGCCGGCCCAGCCCGCGCTGGTCGTCGCCACGCCGGGCGCGGAACCGGTCGCCGAGGACGGCTACGGCGCCGCGCTGCTGCTCGACGGTCGGGTGTTGCTGGCCCGTCCCGACCTGCGGGCGGCGGAGGAGGCGCTGCGCCGCTGGCTCACCGCCGCCGCGCTGGTCCGGCCGGCGGGGCGGGGCGGTCGGGTCGTGGTGGTCGCGGAGTCCGGGCTCACGCCGGTGCAGGCCCTCGTGCGCTGGGACCCGGCGTGGCACGCCGCCGCCGAGCTGGCGGGGCGGACCGAGCTCGGCTTCCCGCCGGCGGTGCGGATGGCCACGGTCGACGGTTCCCCGGCCGCGGTCGCCGACCTGGTGGATGGGGCGCGGCTGCCCGAGTCCGCCGAGATCCTCGGGCCGGTGCCGCTCGGTGAGGTCGACGAGGAGGGGGTCGCGGAGCGCGAGCGCGTGTTGGTGCGGGTGCCGCGGCCGGACGGGCGTGCGTTGGCCGCTGCGCTGGCCGAGGCGCAGGCGGTGCGCACCGCGCGCAAGGAGGCCGAGGCGGTCCGGGTGCGTCTCGACCCGCTCGACATGCTCTGAGTGCTCATGCTCCGAGTACTGCGGGGAACTGACTGCCTCGCGTGGTCTGGGGTTGTGCTCGTCGCTTTGTGCGCAGGGATGGTTTTGCGGCATAGCACCGAAGTCGTGCTGAGGCAAACAGTTGTCCACAGCCTCGTGGTGGCCGCTGTGCCATGGAGTGAGAAGACCCGACAGGCGGGTGAGGGCTGGTCGAGTTGTCCACAGGCCGGGGGCGCGGGCTTTCGCGGCGCTTCGCTCGGCGGATAGGCTGGAGCGGGGCTCGCCCCCCGGGACGGGTGGGGGCTGTCCAGCGGCGGCGGGGGATCTGCGCGGTTTCTGGGCGCAGGGCAGGTGATCGGCCGAGGAGCCTCCGTTCTGGGGCTCGTTCTTCGGTGTCTCACTTGGTGGGAGATGGTCGCTCCGAGAGCACGTTCCGCCGAGCACTGCTCGTGTGGTCCCAGTCGGGCAGGCGCGGCAACTCCTTCCGAGATCTCTCCGAGGTGGGTGGGCGTTCCGGAGGCCTTTGGCGCCCAGGGCATCCGGGGTGGTTCGAGGTGACTGCGGTTTTCCGCAGTCACACCTTGTGGACTTCCGGGTTGTCTGCGACGGACGTGTGCCGGCAGAGTGGCGGAACGTGTTCGATCGTTCACCGGAGGTTCCGATGCTGCGGAAGTGGGCTCCCCTGCTCGCGGCGTTGCTCGTCGCCACCGTTCCGGCCGTGGTGCCGGCGTTGGGCGCCACCCCCGAGACGCTGGCCAAGCGGGCCGAGGCGGTCGGCTACGGTGGCGCGGTGTCCAGTGTGGACGCGGACGCGACCGCCGCCGGCATCGAGGTCCTCCGGCAGGGGGGCAACGCGGCCGACGCCGCGGTGGCCGTCGCCGCCGCGCTGGGCGTCACCGAACCCTTCTCCAGCGGCTTCGGCGGCGGCGGGTTCCTCGTCTACTACGACGCGCGCACCGGCAGAGTGTCCACATTGGACGGACGGGAGACCGCGCCGGCGGCGGTGGACCAGGACCTGTTCCTGGAGAACGGGCGGCCGATCCCCTTCGAGGAGGCGGTCACCAGCGGGTTGTCCGTCGGTGTTCCGGGAACCCCGATGACCTGGCGGACCGCGCTGGAGCGGTTCGGCACCCGCCGGCTGCCGGACGTGCTCCGCCCCGCGGTGCGGATCGCCGAGCGCGGGTTCGTCGTCGACGAGTACTTCCAGTCGCTGGTGCGGGAGAACGCCGCGCGGTTCGCCGCGTTCCCGGCCACCCGCGACCTGTTCCTGCCCGGCGGCAAGCCGCCGGAGGTGGGCACCGTGCTGCGCAACCCCGACCTCGCCCGCACCTACCGGTTGCTCGCCGAGCGCGGACCGGACGTGCTCTACCACGGGGAGATCGGCCGCGACGTGGTGCGCACCGTGCAGCACCCGCCGGTCGACCCCGCGTCCGGCCGCACCGTGCGCCCGGGGCGGATGACCGAGGCCGACCTGCACTCCTACTCCGTGCTGACGCGGGCGCCGAGCAGGGTGAGCTACCGCGGGCTGGACGTCTACGGCATGGCCCCGTCGTCCTCCGGTGGGACCACGGTCGGTGAGGCGTTGAACATCCTGGAGCGGACGGATCTGACCGGGCTGTCGAAGGACGAGTACCTGCACCGCTTCCTGGAGGCGAGCAAGCTCGCCTTCGCCGACCGCAACCGGTGGGTGGGCGACCCGGAGTTCGTCGACGTGCCCACGCGGGAACTGCTCAGCCAGCGGTTCGCCGACAGCCGGTCCTGCCTGGTCCAGCCGCACCGGGCATTGCCGGCGCCGGTCGCCCCGGGTGACCCCCACGACCCGCGGCCCTGCGCCACCGACGGCGAGCCGCTGTCCAAGCCGGACGAGGGGCAGAGCACCACGCACCTGACGGTCGCCGACCGCTGGGGCAACATCGCCTCCTACACGTTGACCATCGAGCAGACCGGCGGCAGCGGCATCGTCGTGCCGGGGCGCGGCTTCCTGCTCAACAACGAGCTGACCGACTTCGACTTCACGCCGCTGGCGCCGGGTGTGCCCGACCCCAACCTGCCCGAGTCGGGCAAGCGCCCGCGCAGCTCGATGAGCCCGACGATCGTGCTGGCGCAGGGCCGGCCCGTGCTGGCGGTGGGCAGCCCCGGGGGCGCCACGATCATCACCACGGTGCTCCAGGTCCTCACCGGGCGGCTGGACCGGGGCCTGTCCCTGGTGGACGCCATCGCCGAGCCGAGGGCCAGCCAACGCAACGCCGCGACCACCGACGTCGAGGCGGCGTTCGGCGGCCAGGGCGAGCGGGCCGCGCTGGCGGCGTGGGGGCACCAGTTCAAACCCCGCGCGAGCATCGGCCTGGCCACCGGCGTGGAGCGGTTGCCGGACGGTCGGTGGGTGGCCGCGGCCGAAAGCGTCCGGGGCGGTGGCGGCGCCGCCGCCGTCCTGCGGCCGATCCGCCCAGGAGAGTGACGCCGCACCACGCCGAGCAGGAGCGGCCCTGGGCCTCGTGATCCTGCCCGGTGCTGCCGGTGTCCCACGCCGGCAGCACCAGGGCAAGGTCAGTGAGCCTCGCTGCCGGGAAGACCGCTGACCGACCCGCCACAGGGTTGGTCAGCGAGCCTCCCCGGCCCGGGGTACCAGCGTTGTCAGTCCTGCCAGGCCCCTGCCGCGGCCGCCTCCGCGACGAACTGGGCGAAGTCACGCGGCGGGCGGCCGAGCGCGCGCACCACACCGTCGGACAGGTGGCTGTCCATGCCGCGGCGAATCGGGCCGATCACGTCGGCGTAGTCGTCGGCGTCGGCCTTCGGCCACCCCTGGGCGACCAGCTCGGCGACGAACTCCTCCACGGACAGCGGCACGTAGCGGACCGCGCGTCCGGTGGCCTTCGCGATGAGCGCCGCGACCTCGGCGATCGTCACCGCCGTCGGCCCGGACAACTCGTAGGTCTGCCCCGCGTGGCCGTCCTCGGTGAGCGCCGCGACCGCCACGGCGGCGATGTCCTCGGCGTCGACGAAGCTGGCCGCGCCGTCGCCGGCGGGCAGCCGCAGCTCCCCGGCCAGCACCGCGTCGCGGAAGAACCCCTCGCTGAAGTTCTGCGCGAACCACCCGGGACGCACGATCGTCCACTCCAGGCCGCAGGAGCGCACCGCGTCCTCGCCGTCGATGTGGGTCAGGCCGGCTGCGCCGTTCTCTCGCATGTAGCCGGGCACGTCGACGCCGCGCCCGGAGAGCAGCACCACGCGCTCGACGCCGAGCTCCTCCGCGCGTCGGACGAACGGCCGGGTCAGCATCTCGCCGTCGTGCGGGACGAGGAGGACACGCCGCACCCCCGCCAGGGCGGTGTCCCACGTGGTCGGGTCGGACCAGTCGAAGGCGGGCGTGGCCGAGCGCGAGCCGACGCGGACGGGAACGCCGCTGTCCCGGAGCAGCGCGACGGCCCGCCGCCCGACCTTGCCCGTGCCGCCGGTCACCAGGATCGGATGTTGAGTCATGCGCACAATCCCATTCGTCCTTCCCCGGCGGAACCATGGTCAGGACGCTCGGGCCGATGTTCGCCCGTCTACCTTCGGACGGGTGGACACGCTGACGGACCTGCTGGCCGGGGTGCGAGCCCGGGGCGCCCTCGTCACCCGGACCGTCACGAGCCCGTCGTGGTCCGTGCGCTTCGCGAGCGGCGCCCAGCTGACCCTGATCACAGCGCTGGCCGGGCGGGCGTGGCTCGTTCCGGCCCACGCGGGGCCGGTGCCGGTCGAGCCGGGCGACGTCGCGGTCCTTCGTGGTCCCGCCCCGTACACCGTCGCCGACGACCCGTTGACGCCGCCGGACCAGGTGATCACGCGTGACGACTACTGCGCCCGCACCAGGAGCGCGGTCGCGTCGGCCGAGGTGTCGCTGCCCGTCCGGACCTGCGGCGTCGCCGAGACCGGTCCGGCGTTGTTGCTCAGCGGCGCCTACTCCGGGGGAGCGGGTATCAGCGATCGCCTGCTCAACGCGCTCCCCGACGTTCTGGTCCTGTCGGCGGCCGACCACCGCTGCCCCTGGCTGGACGCGGTGGCCGATGAGGTCGTGCGGGACCGACCGGGCCAGCAGGCGGTGCTCGACCGCCTGCTGGACCTGATGCTCGTCTCGACCCTGCGGGCGTGGTTCGACCGCCCCGGCACCCGGGCCCCGGCGTGGTACCGCCCGATCAGCGACCAGGCGGTCGACACCGCCCTCCGGCTGCTGCACGAGAACCCCGCCCACGCCTGGACCGTGGCCGGCCTGGCCGCCAAGGTGGGGATCTCCCGGGCCGCGCTGGCCCGCCGGTTCGCCGCCGAGATCGGCGAACCGCCCATGGCTTACCTGACCGACTGGCGGCTCGCCCTGGCGGCCGACCTGCTCCGGGAAACCGACGCCACCGTGGACTCGATCGCCCGGAAAGTCGGCTACTCGACCGCTTTCGCCCTCAGCGTCGCGTTCAAGCGCCGCCGCGGCATGACCCCCACGGAACACCGGGTGGCCGCCCGCCCCGACAGTGCCCGGTGACGGGAGGCCCTGGGGCCGGCCGGAGGTGCCGCGAGCGGGGGTGCGCCGCCGGCCGACCGACGCACTCTCCGGCCGGGTGTGCGCGGGACCGCCCGTAGACTCGCTTCGGCGCCCGTGCCGGCCGAGACCGGGTCGCCGGCACGTCACCAGACACCAGTCGAGGGGAGACCTGTGGCCGTCCAGCCCATCCGGCTCTTCGGCGACCCGGTGCTGCGCACCCGCGCCACCGAGGTCGTCGACTTCGACAAGGAACTCCGCGGCCTGGTCAGGGACCTGTGGGACACCATGGAGTCCGAGGGCGGCGCGGGGTTGGCCGCACCGCAGATCGGGGTGGGCCTGCGGGTGTTCACCTACCACTGCGACGGCTTCGGCGGGCACCTGATCAACCCCACCTTCGACGTCGTCGGGGACGAGGTGCAGGACGGCCCCGAGGGCTGTCTGTCCATCCCCGGTCTGCGCTGGGACTGCACCCGGCACCTGCACGTCGTGGCCAGGGGCTGGAACATGCACGGTGAGCCGGTCGAGGTCGAGGGCAGCCAGTTGCTCGCCCGGTGCATCCAGCACGAGACCGACCACCTCGACGGCGTGTTGTTCGTCGACCGGCTGGACCCGGAGACCCGCAAGGCCGCGATGCGCGAGATCCGGCGGGCGGGCTGGTTCGGCGAGTCGGCGCCGGTGGTCAAGCAGAGTCCGCACCCGCTGTTCGGGAAGGCACGATGAGGCTGGTCTTCGCGGGAACGCCCGCGGTCGCGTTGCCCGCGCTGCGGGCGCTGCTCGACTCGTCCCGGCACGAGGTGGTCGCGGTGGTGACCCGGCCGGACGCCCCGGCGGGGCGCGGCCGCCGCCTCGTCCGCTCGCCGGTCGGCGCGCTCGCCGACGAGCACGGCGTCGAGGTGCTCACGCCGGAGCGGGCGGGCGACCCGGACTTCCTGGCCCGGCTGCGCGAGCTGGAGCCCGACTGCTGCCCGGTCGTCGCCTACGGCGCGTTGCTGCCGAAGGCGGCGCTGGCGATTCCCCGGCACGGCTGGGTGAACCTGCACTTCTCGCTGCTCCCGGCCTGGCGGGGGGCGGCTCCGGTGCAGGCGTCGGTCCGGCACGGTGACGAGATCACCGGCGCGTCCACGTTCCGCCTCGTCCGCGAGCTGGACGCCGGTCCGGTGTTCGGCGTGGTGACCGAGCCGGTGCGGCCCAGGGACACCGCGGGCGAGCTGCTGGACCGGTTGGCCGGGTCCGGCGCCCGGTTGCTACTGTCCACACTGGACGGTATTGCGGACGGCTCGGTGCGGGCCGTCGAGCAGCCGGACGAGGGCGTCAGCTTCGCCCCGAAGGTGACCGTGGACGACGCCAGGGTCGACTTCGCGCTGCCCGCGCTCGCCGTCGACCGGCTGGTCCGCTCGGTGACCCCGGAACCGGGGGCGTGGAGCGTCTTCCGCGGCGAGCGGGTCAAGCTGGGGCCGGTCCAACCGTCCGATGTGGACGGACTGGTGCCCGGCGAGCTGCGCGTGGAGAAGCGGCGCGTGCTCGTCGGCACGGCGACCTCGGCGGTGGAGCTGGGCGAGGTCCAGGCGCAGGGCAAGAAGCGGATGGCCGCCCCCGACTGGGCGCGCGGCAGCAGGATCGAGGCGGGAGAACGGCTGGGATGAGCGAGCAGCGCAGGCGACCGGCCCGGCCACACCGGTCCCGTCCGCCCCAGCGGCGCCCCGGGCCGCGCCGTCCGCCGACCGAGGACCCGGCCCGCCAGGCGGCGCTGGACACCGTGCGGGCCGTGCGGCAGCGCGACGCCTACGCCAACCTCGTGTTGCCGGGCCTGTTGCGGGACCGGCGCATCACCGGCCGGGACGCCGCGCTGGCCACCGAGCTGGCCTACGGCACCTGTCGGGCGCAGGGCCTGCTCGACGCCGTGCTGAAGGCGTGCAGCGACCGGCCGCTCAACCAGATCGACGGGCTCCTGCTGGACGCGTTGCGGCTCGGGGCCTACCAGTTGCTGCGCACCCGGATCCCGTCGCACGCCGCCGTGGCGTCCACGGTGGACCTGGTGCGGGCCGACCTCGGCTCGGGCGCCGCCGGGTTCGCCAACGCCGTGCTGCGCCGGGTCGCCGAGCACGACGAGCCGACCTGGGTGCGCGAGCTGGCGCCGGACGAGGCCACCGACCGGGTGGGGCACCTGGCGCTGGCGCACGCCCACCCGAGGTGGATCGTGCAGGCGTTCGCCGACGCGCTCGGCCCGGCCCGCGCGGAGCTGGCCGACGCCCTGGCCGCCGACGACGCCCGCCCCGCCGTGCACCTGGCCGCCCGGCCGGGCGCGGTGAGCGCGGAGGAGCTGGCCGCCATGACCGGCGGCGAGGTCGCGCCCTACTCGCCCTACGCCGTGCACCTGGAGGCCGGCGCGGGTGACCCCGGCGACCTGGAGCCGGTGCGCGAGGGACTGGCCGGGGTGCAGGACGAGGGCAGCCAGCTCGCCGCGCTCGCCCTCACCCGGGTGGAGCTGACCGGCTCGGACCAGCGGTGGCTGGACCTGTGCGCCGGCCCCGGCGGCAAGGCCGCGTTGCTCGGCTCGCTGGTCGAGCTCAACGGCGGCTCGCTGGACGCCGTCGAGCAGGCGCCGCACCGCGCGGACCTGGTGAGCAAGGCCACCCGGGACCTCCCGGTGACGGTGCACGTCGCCGACGGACGCGACAGCGGGCTGCCCGAGGGCGCGTTCGACCGGGTGCTGGTCGACGCCCCGTGCACCGGGCTGGGCTCGCTGCGCCGACGGCCGGAGTCGCGGTGGCGCCGGCAGCCCGGCGACGTCGCCGAGCTCGCCAAGCTGCAGCGCGAGCTGCTGGCGGCGGGGCTGCGGCTGGCGCGTCCTGGCGGCGTGGTGGCCTACGTCGTGTGCTCGCCGCACCTGCCGGAGACCCTCGGCATCGTCGCGGACGTGCTGCGGCGGGCGAAGAAGTCCGGTCCCGAGATCGAGCAGATCGACGCGCGGCCGTACTTCCCCGACGTCCCCCAGCTCGGTGACGGGCCGCACGTGCAGCTCTGGCCGCACCGGCACGGCACGGACGCCATGTTCTGCGCCCTGTTCCGCCGCGTCTGATTCACTCCGAGCCACCCACCTGTGTTGAGCACCGTTCAACACAGGCGGGTGTCGCTCGTGGGAGGTGTGTCCGGTGGGCTCGCTGACCGGGGCGCGCCGGGGCGGAGCCGGGCCCTGCCGCTACTCGTGAGTAACACCGGTCACGTCCCTCACCGGGCCCGGCCCGGTGACCAGGACGGATCAGGTCGCCTGCGCCGGGAGCGGTCGCGGGCAGGACATACACTGCGCGCGTGTCAGGCGCCCGCTCCGATCGTCCGATGATCGCACCCAGCATCCTGTCCGCCGACTTCGCCCGCCTGGGCGAGGAGGCCGCCGCCGTCGCCGGTCCGCCGGGGGAGGGCGCGGACTGGCTGCACGTCGACGTGATGGACGCGCACTTCGTCCCGAACCTGACGCTGGGCCTCCCGGTGGTCCAGTCGCTGCGCGCGGCCACCGACATCCCGCTCGACTGCCACCTCATGATTGAGGACCCCGACCGCTGGGCCGTGGGCTACGCCGAGGCCGGCGCGCACAACGTCACGGTGCACGTCGAGGCCGCCGCCGACCCGGTGCGGATCGCCAGGGACATCAGGGCGGCCGGCGCGAAGGCCGGCCTGTCGATCAAGCCGGGGACCCCGCTGGACCCCTACGTCGAGGTGCTGCGGCACTACGACACGCTGTTGGTCATGTCGGTCGAGCCCGGCTTCGGCGGCCAGTCGTTCATCCCGGACGTGCTGGACAAGGCGCGGCAGGCGCGGCGCCTGGTCGACACCGGCCACCTCACGCTGGTCGTGGAGATCGACGGCGGCATCAACGCGGACACGATCGAGGCCGCGGCCGAGGCGGGCGTGGACTGCTTCGTTGCCGGCTCCGCCGTCTACGGGGCCGAGGACCCGGGCCGCGCCGTGCGGGCGCTGCGGGAGCAGGCGGCCAACGCCGCGCACCGCGCGCGGGGCTGAGCCGGGGCGACGGGGAGACGACGGGAGACGACACCGTGGACGTCGACCCCTCCGGCGGATGGGACCGCTCCTCGCGCGCCGCGATGGCGCTGGCCGTCGCGGCGAGCGAGGACGTGCGCGGCACGACCAGCCCGAACCCGCCGGTCGGCTGCGTGGTGCTCGACGCCGCGGGTGAGGTCGTGGGGGTCGGCGCCACCCAGCCCCCCGGTGGCCCCCACGCCGAGGTCATGGCGTTGCGGGCGGCCGGAGAGCGGGCGCGGGGCGGCACGGCGTTCGTGACGTTGGAGCCGTGCGCGCACCACGGGCGCACCCCGCCGTGCACGGAGGCGTTGATCAGCGCCGGGGTGGCCGCCGTGGTCCACGCGGTCGTCGACCCCAACCCGCGAGCCGCCGGTGGCGCGGACGTGCTGCGCGCCGCGGGCGTCCGCGTGGAGAGCGGCCTGCTGGCGCGCGAGGTGGAGCGGGGCCCGCTGCGGGCCTGGCTGCACTACGCGCGCACCGGGCAACCCCACGTGACCTGGAAGTACGCGGCCACCCTCGACGGCAGGTCGGCCGCGGCCGACGGCACCAGCAAGTGGATCAGCTCCGCCGAGTCGCGCGCGGAGGTGCACCGGGTGCGGCGGCAGGTCGACGCGATCGTGGCCGGCCTCGGCACCGTGCTCGCCGACGACCCCCAGCTCACCGCGCGCACCCCTGAGGGCGTGCTCGCCGACCGCCAGCCGTTGCGGGTCGTGGTCGGCGAGGGCGACCTGCCGGCCGGCGCGCGCGTCCTCGACGACAGCGCCGAGACGCTGCACCTGCGCACCAGGGACGTGGACGAGGTGCTCGCGGCCCTGGCCGGGCGCGGCGTGGTGGACGTGCTGCTGGAGGGCGGCCCGCGCCTGGCCGGCGCGTTCCTGGCCGCGGGCCGGGTGCACCGGGTGCTGGCCTACCTGGCGCCGACGCTGCTGGGCGCGGGCCCGGCCGCGCTCGCCGACGCCGGGATCACGACGATCGCGGACGCGCTGCGGCTGGTCGTCGAGGACGTCACGACGAGCGGGGGCGACGTGCGGATCAGCGCGGTTCCGGCAGCGCCGCCGGGGAGCCGGTAGCGACGTGGGCGTCGCGCGGGACGCATACCGCCCCGGGCCCGGGGAGCCCGGCGCGGACGACGAGTTGACAGCGGGTTGAGGAGGCAGCGGGTGTTCACCGGGATCGTCGAGGAGCGGGGCGAGGTCGTCGCCGTCGAGCAGTTGCCGGACGCGGCGCGGCTGACGGTGGCCGGCCCGCTGGTCACCTCCGACGCCAGGCACGGCGACTCGATCGCGGTCAACGGCGTCTGCCTGACCGTCGTGGAGGTCTCCGGCGGCGCGTTCACCGCGGACGTCATGCGGGAGACGCTGCGGCGCTCCAGCCTGGACAAGGTGGCGGCCGGCGACCAGGTCAACCTCGAGCGGGCCGCGGCGGTGGGGCAGCGCCTCGGCGGCCACATCGTGCAGGGGCACGTCGACGGCACCGGCGTGGTCCTGTCCAGGGAGCCGTCGGCGCACTGGGAGGTCGTGCGGATCGGGATGCCGCACGACCTGGCCAGGTACGTGGTGGAGAAGGGCTCCATCGCCGTGGACGGCGTGTCGCTGACCGTGGTCGAGGCCGGCGACGACGAGTTCGCGGTCAGCCTCATCCCGACCACGCTGGAGCTGACCACGCTGGGTCAGCGCCAGCCGGGCGACCTGGTGAACCTGGAGGTCGACGTGCTGGCGAAGTACGTCGAACGGCTGGCCGTGCCGCACCTCCCCGGAACCCGCGCCGACCGGCCGGGGGACAATGGCCCGGGGTCGGACAGCAGCGAGGAGGCCCGGTGACCCACTTCGACAGCATCGACGCGGCGTTGGCCGACATCGCGGCCGGCCGGCCGGTGATCGTCGTCGACGACGAGTCGCGGGAGAACGAGGGCGACCTCATCTTCGCCGCCGAGAAGGCCACGCCCGAGCTGGTCGCCTTCATGGTGCGCTACACCTCGGGCTACGTCTGCGTGGCGCTGACCGAGGACGACACCACCCGCCTCGACCTGCCGCCGATGTACCACACCAACCAGGACCGGCGGGGCACCGCGTACACCGTCACGGTGGACGCGAAGGAGGGCGTGAGCACCGGCATCTCCGCCGCCGACCGCGCCCGCACGATCCGCCTGCTCGCCGACCCGTCGGTCGGCGCCGGCGACTTCGTCCGCCCCGGGCACGTCGTGCCGCTGCGGGCCAAGGAGGGCGGCGTGCTGCGCCGCTGCGGCCACACCGAGGCGGCCGTGGACCTGGCCAGGATGGCCGGGCTGCGGCCGGCGGGCGCGCTGTGCGAGATCGTCAGCCAGAAGGACGAGGGCGACATGGCCCGGCGGGACGAGCTCGCCGTGTTCGCCGCCGAGCACGACCTCAAGCTGATCACCATCGCCGACCTGATCGCGTACCGGCGCCGGCACGAGAAGCAGGTCGAGCGGGTCGCCGAGGCCCGCATCCCGACCAGGCACGGCGTCTTCCGCGCCGTCGGCTACGACAGCCTGCTCGACGGCATCGAGCACATCGCCATGGTCTACGGCGAGATCGGTGACGGCGAGGACATCCTGGTCCGCGTGCACTCCGAGTGCCTGACCGGCGACGTGTTCGGTTCGCTGCGCTGCGACTGCGGCCCGCAGCTCGACGCCGCGCTCGGCCGGGTGGCCGAGGAGGGGCGGGGCGTCGTCCTCTACATCCGGGGGCACGAGGGCCGGGGCATCGGCCTGATGCACAAGCTGCAGGCCTACCAGCTCCAGGACTCCGGCCACGACACCGTGGAGGCCAACCTCGCCCTCGGCCTGCCCGCCGACGCGCGGGACTACGGCACCGGGGCGCAGATCCTCGCCGACCTCGGCGTGCGCTCGATGCGGCTGCTGACCAACAACCCGGCCAAGCGGGTCGGGCTGGAGGGCTACGGCCTGCGGGTCGTCGGCCGGGTCGAGCTGCCGGTCCGCCCGAACCCGGAGAACCTGCGTTATCTGCGCACGAAGCGGGACCGGATGGGGCACGAGCTGCACCACCTGGACCCCGCGCACGACCACCGCCCGCAGGACACCGGAGGAGGAGCGACCGCATGAGCGGCGCAGGACGCCCCGAGATCGACGTTCCCGACTGCGCCGGCCTGCGGCTGGCCGTCGTGGCCACCCGGTGGCACACCACGATCACCGAGAGCCTGCTCCAGCGGGCGCTGGCCGCCGCCGCGAAGGCCGGCGTCCGGGAGCCGACCGTGGCGCGGGTGACCGGCGCGGTCGAGCTGCCGGTCGTGTGCCAGGCGCTGGCCAAGCACCACGACGCGGTCGTGGCGCTCGGCGTCGTGATCCGGGGCGGCACCCCGCACTTCGAGTACGTCTGCGACGCGGTGACCGCCGGTCTGACCCGGGTGGCGCTCGACGAGTCGACCCCGGTCGGCAACGGCGTGCTCACCTGCGACACCGAACAGCAGGCGTTGGACCGGGCCGGTCTGCCGGACTCGGTCGAGGACAAGGGTTTCGAGGCGTGCGTGGCCGCGCTCGACACCGCACTGGTGTTGCGGGGGCTGCGGCAGCCGTGGACCGAGCAGGGGTTTGAATGAGCACCATGACCGAGACGCAGCCCCAGCCCCTCGTCGTTCGGCCGCACAAGGCGGCCGTGGTCGCGTGGGCGGTCGCGATCGTGCTGGTCGCGGTGTTCACCGTGGTCGCCGTGCTGCTGAAGAACACCCCGACCGGGGTGTTCTTCCGGACCGCCGACCAGGTCGCGATGGTCGGCGTCGGGGTGCTGCTCGCCGCCGCCGCGTTGCTGTTCACCCGGCCCCGGGTGCGCGCCGACGCGGAGAGCATCGAGGTGCGCAACATCTACGGCACGACCCGCTACCCGTGGTCGGAGGTGGAGGCGCTGAGCTTCCCCGACGGCGCGTCGTTCGCGCGGCTGGAGCTGCCGGACGACGAGTACGTGTCGATCATGGCGATCCAGTCGACCGACGGCGAGCGCGCGGTCCACGCCATGCGCGCGCTGCGCAGGCTCTACCGCGCCAGCCGGACCTGACCGCCGCTCCGACGCGTTATCCCCGACGGGGGCGACCTGGTGTCGCCCCCGTCGGTGTTTTCCCCACCATTTCTCCGGTCGGCGCCCCGCTCGCATGAAGATCATGAATAGAACATCTTCGTGCAAGTTTCTCTCACAGTTGGGTTGCGTGACCACTGGTCATGAATTCGAGAAAGGGTCGACGGTGGCCGCGGGTGCGACTCGGGGGTGAGTTCGATCGCTATTGGCGCGCCTGTTCGCGTGTCGTTGCCGGAGTGCGCCGGCAATGGACCAGACCACGTGTGAGCTCGTTCGGGCGGGTGCTCGGGGTGAGCGCCGCACGGTGACGACAAAGATCATGAACGGGGCGCATTCCCCTCGCTCCCGGCGTCGGTGGCGGGAGTCGGGTGGGAGTCGAGCGGGAGTACTGGGAGAGGCTTCCGAATAAAAGAATTCTTATTGATTCTCGCGGCGCCCCGCTGCCAGCCTGGGACGCGTACCGCCGAACGGCGAGAACAGGGGGAAAAGCCATGAGGAACACTGCCGGTCGCACGCGTCGGGCCGTCGTGCTGGTGGCCGCGCTCGTCGGCCTGGGGGGAGTGCTCTCCGCCCCGCTCGCGTCGGCCGCGGAGCCGGTCGTCGAGCCCGTCGCGGTGGCCGAGGCCGAGGCCGAGGCGACGTCCACCGTCACCGAGGCCGAGATCGCCGCCGCGCCGAAGGTCTCCCGCAAGGACGTGATCGCCCGCGCCAAGGTGTGGCTGACCGCCAACAACGGCAAGCAGGTGCCCTACAGCCAGAGCAAGGTCTGGCGGGACGGCTACCGCCAGGACTGCTCCGGCTACGTCTCGATGGCCGCCAAGCTGGCCAAGCCCGGCCCGAACACGGTCGGCCTGTTCGACGGCCACACCGTCGCCATCAACAAGAAGGACCTGAAGAAGGGTGACCTGCTGATCGACAAGATCGGCAGCAGCAGCACCCGGCACGTGGTCATCTTCGAGAAGTGGGCGAACGACGCGCACACCAAGTACTGGGCCTACGAGCAGCGCGGCGGTCACGGCACCGACCACCGCATCCTGTCCTACGGCATGTCCGGCGACAGCCAGTACAAGGCCCGCCGCCTGAAGAACATCGTCGACTGACCTGAGCCGTCCCCCGTGCGCACCCGGGCCTCGCGCCCGGGTGCGCACGGCTTTTGGCGCTGGCCGGGCCGCCTCCCCGCGAGTGGGCGTGCCACCGGCCAGCGCCACCGGCCAGCGCCGGTGTCCGGCCACCACCGGCCATGGGGAAGAATGGGCTGGTCAGGCAGGCGACGGGCAGGGGAGCGACGGTGGCGGCGATCACGGGTGTGGGCAGTGGCGAGGGCGTGCGGCTCGGGGACATCGTGCTGCGCAACCGTCTGGTCACCTCGTCGAGCCTGCTCGGCTACGGCGTCGCCAACGTCCCGGTGTTCCGCTGGGGCATGAGCCCGATCTCGAACTTCGTGCCGCTGAGCAGCTTCGGCGCGATCACCACGCGCACGCTGACCGTGCGCCCGCGCGACGGCCACTTCACGCTGCGCGACGACTGGAAGCTCAGCGAGCTGCCCAGCCTGCTCCAGCGGTACACCCGCGTGCTGCGGCACACGCGGGGCGGGTGGATCAACGCCTTCGGCTGGTGCAACGTCGGCATCGACGCCTACCTGCGCGACTACTACCCGCGCACCCGGGACCAGCGCACGATCATCTCGCTCGGCGGGTTCTCCGCCGAGGAGTTCGTGACGCTGGTGGACAAGGTCAACGCGGCGGTGCCGGCCGGGGACATCGCGGCGGTCGAGTTCAACGTCTCCTGCCACAACGTGAACTTCGACTTCAACCAGATCATCGAGTCGGTGCTGGCCGAGGCCGTGCCGCGCAGCAACCACCCGGTCATCCTCAAGCTGTCGCCGGACTACGACTACCTCGGGCACGCCGAGCTGGCGGCGAAGCACGGCGTGTCGGCGCTCACCGCCATCAACACCGTGAAGGCGCTGCGGTTGGACCCGCGGACCGGTGAGCCGTTGCTGAAGAACCGCTTCGGCGGGCTCTCCGGCCCGGCGATCAAGCCCATCGCGCTGCGGGTCGTCGCCGAGCTGCGGGACGCGGGCGTCACGCTGCCGATCATCGCCACCGGCGGCATCCGCACCTTCGACGACTGCCGCGAGTACTTCTGGGCCGGCGCGGACGCGGTGAGCCTGGGCAGCGCCGCCTGGTTCGCGCACCCGATGGCGGGCTACGCGCTGGCCCCGCTGGCCGGCCTGCGGTTGCGCCGCCTGGTGCGGCAGGTCGAGCGGTTCACGCCGCCGGCGCGGTGAGCCGGGTCGGCTCCGCTTCGTCGGAGACCCGCTGACCGCCGGTGGTCTCCGTCCGCCCGGACCCGCTGACGCGCCTGATCTCCGAGGCGTCGACGGGTCGGCGGTCGTCGGCGGGGTTGGCGGGTGGGCGGCTGCGGGTCGGCGGGTTGGGACTTTCCGGGGATCGGGTCCTTGGCGGACCGGCGCGGACGTGATCGACGGCACCGGTGGCGGGCTGATCGTTTTCGACTACGTTGCGGACATGCAGATTCGGCTCGACCGTCCGGTGACGCACCCCGCCCAGGTCGGCGGCTCCGGGCGCGAGGAGGACCACGCGCGGGGCGCCGAGAAGGACGCGGCTGTTCGGGAACACCGCCAGCTCACCTTCGACGTGCTCGTCGACGGACTGGAGACCGGTCAACCCGTCCTGTTGCTCCACGGCTTCCCGCAGACCGCGCGGTGCTGGGACCTGGTCACCCCGGCGCTGGCCGCGGCCGGGCTGCGGACCATCGCCCCCGACCAGCGGGGCTACTCGCCGGGCGCCCGGCCGGCCGACGTCGCCGCCTACGCGACGGTCCACCTCGTCGACGACGCCGTCGCGCTCCTCGACGCCCTCGGCGCGGCGGACGCGCACGTGGTCGGGCACGACTGGGGCGCGTTGGTGGCCTGGAAGCTCGCGGCCCAGCACCCGGACCGCGTCCGCAGCCTCACCGCGCTGTCGGTCCCCCACCCCGCCGCCTTCGCCTGGGCCCGGCAGAACGACCCCGACCAGGCCCGCCGCTCCGCGTACATCGACCTGTTCCGGGCCGAGGGCGGGCGCGCCGAGCAGACGCTGCTCGCCGACGACGCGAGCCGGCTGCGCGGTGTCTTCCGCGCGTTGCCGAAGGAGCTGGCCGAGCCCCACGTCCGGGCGATGACCGAGCCGGGCGCGCTCACCGCCGCGCTCAACTGGTACCGCGCCGCGGACATCGACACCCAGCCGGTCGACCCCGTGCGGGTGCCGACGACCTACGTGTGGAGCACGGCCGACCAGGCGCTCGGCCCCGTCGGCGCCCAGCGGTGCGCGGAGCACGTGACCGGCCCGTACCGGTACGTGGAGCTGCGGGGCGTCAGCCACTGGATCCCGGAGGAGGAGCCGGACGCCGTGGTCGAGGCCGTCCTGGCCCACGCCCGGGGCTGAGTCGAGGGGGTTGGGCCGAGGGGGCTGAGCCGAGGGGGCTGGGCCGGCTGACCTGGGCTGACGGACCTGGCCCCAGGGGCTTGGGCTGGCGAACCCCGGCTGGCGGGCCTCGGCTGGCGGACCCTGGGCCGACGCGCCCGCGTCAGCCGCGTTCCGCGCCGCTGGGCCAGACCACCTGCACCGGCACCCCGTGCCGGCGCGCGCTGGCCACGACGTCCGCCGTGCCGCCGGCGCCGTCGGCCGGCCGGCCGTCCCACACCGCGACCATCCGGTCCACCGAGGCGATGACCTCCTGGCTGGCCGCCGCGTAGGCGCGTCGCTCCGACCGGGGGAAGGGCAGCACCCGGACGCTGCTCGCCGCGTCGAGCAGCGCGTCGAACTCGGGTCGTTGCGGTGGTCGCAGCCGCTCCCGGTAGTCGGCGGCCGGCAGGACCACCTCCAGCCGGCCGCCGAGGTCGAGCACGATCCTGGCGAACACCTGGTCCGCCCCGGGCGCCAGGCAGCTCACCCCGGTCAACCCGGGCTCCGGCGGCAGGGCCGCCCGGATGCCCCGGCCGACGAGCGGCAGGCTGGGCGTGGTCAGGTTGGAGTGCCCGGTGATGCCGACGCGCACCGCGTTCCACCTCCGTCGTCGCGGTCGGTCACCGGACGGCCCGCGGAGGCGGCGACTCCCGTCGGCCTCCGGCGGCCGTGCTCAGGCGGACAACACCGTGCGGATCGCGTCCCGCGTCTCCCGCACCGGGGTCTCCTGTCGGTACCGGCCGGTCTCCCGCGCGAAGTCCTGAAGTTTCCGCAGCACCCGCCCCGAGTGCAGCTTGGCCGCCGTGGGCAGCACCCCCCTGACCAGCCGGCACGCCTCCTCGGGCTCGCCGACGACCACCAGGGCGCGCCCCAGTCCGATGACGTCGAAGGCCCGGTTGCGGACCTTCGACGGGTGCCGCAGGGCCAGGGCGCGCCGGATGTGCTGGGTCGCCAACCCCGCCTGGCGCGGGTCGTGCCGGGCCAGGTCGCGCATCCTGGCGCCGAGCACACCGGCCAGCTCCGCCTCGTCGAAGTTGTCCAGCCACGCCGGCTCGGCCGCCGGGTCGCGCGCGGTGAAGCACTCCTGCGCCATCCCGACCGCCCGGTGGAACTCCGGCACCCGGCCCATCTGCGCGTACGCCCACGCCTCCCGGGTGAGCAGCAGCGCCCGCAGCGTCGGCGACGCGCTGCGGCGGGTGCCGTACTGGCCGAGCTGGACCAGCTCCAGGCCGTCCTCCGGCCGGCCGAGGTCGAACATCTGCCGGGCCATCGCCGCCAGGCAGCAGGCGGCGAACGGGTCGTTGCGCCCCGCCTTGGCCATCCGCACGGCCAGCACGTAGTACCGCTGCGCGGCCTGGTGCATGCCGGCGTCCCAGGACATGGTCGCCACCACCTTCGCCAGCTCCGCGCCGACGAAGAAGGCCCGCTCGGTCGTCGACCCGGCCGGCGCCCGGCGCAGCCGGTCGGCCAGCTCGTTGAGCTGGCCCAGCACGGCCTTGCGGGCCAGTCCCGCGCTGCCCCGCAGGCTCCAGCCGCGTAAGCCGGCCGCGACCCGTTGCAACGCGGCCAGCTCGTCCTCGCTGATGGCCGAGCCCGACGCCCACCGCGCCAGCGGCTGCAGCGGGCTGAGCCACCGCTGCATGGGTTCCACCAGGGCCGGTCCCACGGCCACGGCGGCCGCTCCGGTGAGCGCCGCACGTCTGCTGATCGCCAAGTCGCTCCTCGTCGTCTCCTCGACCGACCGGGCCACGTTCGGCGCGTCCCACGGCGCGCCGAGCACGTCCGGCGGGGCCGCGGCGTCGCCGTCGTCCTGCCGCGCGGGGCCCGTCCGGTCGAACCACAGCTTCTCCGCCGGCACGCCGAGCACCTCGGCGAAGTGCCGCAGCCGGTCCATGCGCTCGATCGGGTTCTGCCCGTTCTCGTACCTCGACAGCTGGGCCTGGCTGATGCCCAGCCAGGCGGCCAGCCGGTCCTGGGTGATCCGGTGGACGTGGTGCGGGTGGTGGCGGTACGCGGCCAGCAACGCGCCCATGTCCTGGTCGGCGAACGCCTCGGCGAGCGCCGCGTGGTCCCAGAAGGCGGCGGGGAGCTGGGGCGGACCGCCCACCTCCGGGCGAGCGTTGCGCCGACACCCGTGGCACAGCCGGTCCGGGTTGTCCGCCGCGATCAACGCTCCGCACGGACACACGCGCCGGGCGCTGGAGCTGGGTAATCCGATCGGTTGCATGGCGTTGCCCCCGTAACTGACCGTGCACGCAGTGTATGGGCTGGTCAACGGGTGTCCATGCACGCGGTGCATGAAACCCACTCGCCCCCATCCGACGGTGTGATCCATCCGGCGTATCCCGGACAACCACCCGACGTGTGGAACGCGCTGCGACACCCGCGCACCCTGCTGCTGCGGACGGTGACCGGGACGACCTCCTGGTCACCGGCCGCCCACCACCTGTTCCCGAAGCCGAAGGTGTTCCGTGATGGGAAGCACGCACAGCGCCGTGGCCGCCGCGGTCGCCCCCGAGGACCGCGCCGCGGAACGGTCGATGCCCGAGATCGCCGCGAGCTACGCGCGGCTGATGGGCTGGCCGGTGGTCGTGACGGACAACGGGATCCTGCTGCCGCTCAGCTCGGCCCACACGGCGTTGACCATGCCGGAGCACCGCGGCGTCGACGTGCTCGCCGGACTGCGGGCGCGGATGCTGGCCGGCCCGGTGCTCGCGGTGCCCGGGCCCCAGCCGCGCTGGGTCTTCCTGGCCGAGCTGGTGGCGTTGCTGCCCACCCAGCTCACCACGCCGGCCGAGGTGCGGTTCGTGCGCGCGCCGCACCAGGTCCCGCTGCCGCCGAGCCCGACGCCGCACGGCCCGGTCACCTGGGCCAACCCGCCGACGGCCAGCCGGCGCTGGTTCCCGCCGTTCACCGCCGTGCTCGCGGTGGCCAGGACCGTCGTGCCCGAGTACTGAGCCGGCCCGGCGCCGACCCGGCCGCACGTCGCCGCGACCCCGGATGTGAGGATCGGGGGAGCGAGCGAGGGAGGTCCCGGGGTGAGCGACGCGGGCGACGCGGTGCGGTCGCGCCGGTCGGTGTTGTGCGGCCTTGCGGTGGCGCTGGCGGCGCCCGGCGTCGTTGCGGCGTGCGGTGAGCCGACCCGAACCGCCCGGAAGGGCGGGGTGGGCGGCGCGCAGCCGGGCACGAAGGTGGCCGCTGTGGCCGACCTGCCGGTCGGCGGCGGCCGCCTGGTCGACGTCCCGAACGGCGGCCGGCTGCTGCTGGTGCGGCCGGCCGAGGCCGAGGTCCGGGCGTTCGACCCCACCTGCCCACACCTGGGCGCGCTGGTGTCCGAGCCGGCCAGGGGTGTGGCCGTCTGCCCGACGCACGGCAGCGAGTTCGACGCCAGCAGCGGCGAGGTGCGCAGGGGGCCGGCCGTGCGCGGCCTGACCGCGGTGCCCGTGGCGGTGCGGGACGGCCAGGTCGTCCTCGCCTGACCCGCTTCGGAGCGGCGGCGCGCCCGTGGCTCCCGGAACGACCGGTCGGAGCCGCCGGTGATCGCCGGCGCGGCGGGCTGGCCCCCACCCGGACCGGTGATCCTCGTCCGCCCCCGGAACGCCTCCCGTCCCAGGACAGCCCCCACCCGCCCTGGGGGGCGAGCCCTGCTCCAGCCTATCGGCCCATCACACAGCGTCAAAAGGCATCACGCTGCGCTGTGGACAAAACCGGGTGACTGTGGACAACTCCGCCACCGGACCTGTGGACAACCGGTGATCCGGGCCCCTCGGACCCACGCGGACCCGCGACCCCCGCCCTCACCTGTGGACAACTCCGCAAGATCGGCCGCGACCGGCGTGACCAGCGCTTCCCCGATCGATGACGCCCGCGCCCGCCGGCTTGCGCACTGTCCGCGCCGGGCGTCCCATGACCGCAGCGCCGAGCTTGGAGGCTGGTCATGGACGAGGTGAGACCCCGACGTCGGCAGGTGCTGCACGGTCTCGCGGTGACGCTGTCGGCCCCCGGCTGGGGCGGGTGCGACACGGGGACCGAGCCCCCGGTCCCGCCGGTCAGCCCGCCGAGACGGGAGCCGACGTCGTCGAGCGCCCCGTCCTCGCCGGCCGGGCCGCCGCCGGTGGCGGCGGTGGCCGACATCCCGCTGGGCGGCGGCCGGGTCGTGGACCGGCCGGACGGTCGCAAGCTCCTGCTGGTCCGACCGGCGGAGGCCGACGTGCGCGGCTTCGACCCCACCTGCCCCCACCAGGGGTGCACCGTGCCCCCGCCGGTCGACGGCGTGATCACCTGCCCCTGCCACGCCAGCCAGTTCGACGGACCCACCGGGGCGCTGCGCCGCGGGCCGGCCACGCGCGGCCTGACCGCCGTCCCGGTGAAGGTCGAGGGCGAGCACGTGGTCCTGGCCTGAACGCGCCGCCGGCGCCCGGCGCGGCTCAGCCTGTGCTGCTCGGTGCGTCCGCCTCAGCGCGTGTGACTGAGCCCGTGTGACTGAGCCCGTGCGACTCAGCCCGTGCGACTCAGCGCGGCAACGCCGGCAGCGGCACCACCCGTTTCGCGTCGGAGACCAGGTTGGCCACGATGCCGACCGCCGCGCCGGCGTCGATCATCCCGGCGCCGCACTCCGACCGGGACTCCGCGTCGCACACCCCCGGCAGCACCCGGGCGGTGTTCTGGATCGCCCACTTCACCAGGTACGGGCTCAGGCCCTGCCCGAGGAGCAGCGCCGCGAGCCCGGCGACGTGCGGCGTCGCCATGCTCGTGCCCTGGTAGTAGGCCCAGCCGGGCTCGGCCGGGGTCCGCTGCCCGGTGTTCACGGTGGACAGCACGCCGTTCTCCCGCGTGGGCCGGGTCTCGCCGCCCGGTGCCGCGACGTCGACCGGCCAGCCGTGGTTGGAGTAGGCGGCCCGGTTGCCCTCGCGGTCCAGCGCGGCGACCACGATCTTGGGCGCCGTGCAGTTGGCCGGGGTGTGCTCGTCGGCGGGGCCGTTGCTGTTGCCGGCCGCGATCACCGCGATCGCGCCCCGCAGGTAGGACTCGTGCAGCGCCGAGTTGAGCGCCCTCGGGCAGTCCTCCCGGCCACCGAGGCTGAGGTTGATCACCTTGGCCGGCGTGGGGTTGGCCGGCGCGCCCGGCACCGGCAGCCCGGCCGCCCAGGCGATGCCGTTGGTGACGTCGGCGATCGTCCCGCCGCACGCGCCGAGAACGCGGACCGGCTGGATCCGCGCCTGGGGGGCGACCCCGGCCACGCCGTAGCCGTCGTCGGCCACCGCGGCCACGGTCCCGGCGACGTGCGTCCCGTGCCAGGTGCTCGCGCCGCCCGGCACGTCGGGACCGCACTCGTCCTCCACGGTCCAGTCGCCCTCGTCGGCGGGGTCGTCGTCCCACCCGTCGCCGTCCCTGGACATCAGGTCGTCGGTGATGAAGTCGAAGCCCTTGACGTACCGGCTGTCCAGGTCGGGGTGGGCGGTGCGGCCGGTGTCGACCACGGCGACGACGACCCCCTTCCCCCTGGCGCCCCAGGCCCACGCGGCCGTCGCGTTCACCCCGGCGGGCTCCCGGGGCGGCCCCTGGAGGGACCACTGCTCGGGGAACCGCGGGTCGTTCGGGCCGACGGCGGTGGAACGGTCCGGCAGGCCGGGCGCCGGCAGGACGAGGTTCGGCTCCACGAACTCGACGTCGGGGTGGTCGGCGATCGTGTGCATGAGCCGTTCGGCGTGCTGGGCGTCGGTCGGTGCGGGATCGGGGCGCACCACGACGTGGCCGAGGGCCACGGGCGCGGCCGCGGACAGGTGGACGCCGTCGTGCGCGCCCAGCCCGGCCTGGGCGGCGTTCAGGTCGCCACCGGCGGGCGCGCTGCCCGCGCGGTACTTGACGATGAAGCCGCGGAACCGCGCGCCGCTGGCGAGCCCGGCGACCGACACCTTGTGCGACACGCGGCCTTCGGGTTCCGCTCCGTCCCCGGCCGCGGTGGGGGCGGCGCTCGTGGCCGTCGGCCCGACCGCGACGAGCGCCGCCGCGGCGACCGCGCCGGCGGTGAGGGAGGTCAGGACCGGGGCGGCCGGGCGGCGACCGCGCCGGCGGCGGGGCGGAGGGGGCACCGGGGCGAACGACGACGAGAGAGCCATGGCGACGTTCTCCACTTCCGAGAGGCCGAGTGAGCGTCACGAAGGGCTGGTCAGGAGGTGCGTGCGTCAGTGAGGTGCGCGCGTCGGTGAGCTGGGTGCGTCAGGAGATGCGCGCGCGGGCAGGCGGCGGGTTCGCCGGTCGGCGGGCCGACGCGGTCGGCCACTGCGGTCAGCCCCGCGTGGGGTGACCACACGTGAGGGCGGTGCCGGACCGGTACCGGTCCGTCGAGGGATGGCGATCGCCGACCGTGATTCGACGGTAGGTGCGGCTTCCGGCACTCGCAGCGGCGGGTAGCGGAAGCAACACGGAGAGGTGACAGCTTGGGGGCTGACGGATCACCCGGCTCCGCACCACTGCGGCCGAGCCGGGGGGCGCGGTCCGGAACGCCCGGCCCAGAGCGCCGCGGTCCCAAAGCACCCTGGTTCCAAAGCGGTTCCAAAGCGCCCCGGCCCCGGAGCGCCCCGGTCGTCAGAGCGTTTCGGTCGCGAACCGGGCCCGCAGCGCCGCCAGCCGGTCGCCGGTCAGCTCCTCGCCGTGCGTCAGCGCCCGGTCGATCGCGCGGAAGTAGTCCTCGTACCCGGCGGGGGTGAGCACGAACAGGCACCGCGCCCACGCCGTGCCCTCGTTGCGGAAGCCGTGGGCCACACCCCGGGGGACCGCGACGGCGCCGCCGGCGCCGACCGTCCGCGCTCCCCGGTCGACGTCGAAGGTGACCTCGCCGTCGAGCACGTAGAAGTACTCCTCGTGGCCGTGGTGCACGTGCGGCGCCGCGCCCAGCGCGCCCGGAGGGAACCGGAACTCCACGATGGACAGCGCGCCGCCGGTCGCGGAGCCGGGAAGCCGGACGACGTACTCGCCGGCTGGGGCGCGCAACCGCTCGCCGTCCTCGGGGAGCTGGGCGAAGGCGGCAGGCAGCGACGTCACCTGATCAGCTTATCCACGGTGGTGTACCCGGCCGAGGGGGAATCCGGAAACGTCACCCACGAATGGGTGGGTGACGGTGCCGGCCCGTAGGCTGAGGGCGTGGCCGACCCGTCGACCTACCGCCCGGCACCGGGCACCATCCCGGACGCACCAGGGGTCTACAAGTTCCGCGACGTGACCGGGCGGGTCATCTACGTCGGCAAGGCCAAGAGCCTGCGCAGCCGACTCTCCTCCTACTTCGCCGACCTCGCGACCCTGCACCCGCGCACCCGGCAGATGGTGACCACCGCGGCGGCCGTCGAGTGGACGGTGGTCAGCACGGAGGTGGAGGCGCTCCAGCTCGAGTACTCCTGGATCAAGGAGTTCGACCCCCGGTTCAACGTCCGCTACCGCGACGACAAGTCGTACCCGGTGCTGGCGGTGACCCTGCACGAGGAGTTCCCCCGGCTGCACGTCTACCGCGGCCCCCGGAAGAAGGGCGTGCGGTACTTCGGCCCCTACGCCCACGCCTGGGCGATCCGCGAGACGCTCGACCTGCTGCTGCGCGTGTTCCCCTCGCGCACCTGCTCCGCGGGCGTGTTCCGGCGGCACCAGCAGATCGGCCGGCCCTGCCTGCTCGGCTACATCGACAAGTGCTCGGCGCCCTGCGTGGGCCGGGTCTCCCCCGACCAGCACCGCGCCATCGTCGAGGACTTCTGCGACTTCCTCGCCGGGCGCACCGACTCGCTCGTGCGGCGGCTGGAGCGGGAGATGGCCGCCGCCGCCGAGGAGCTGGAGTTCGAGCGCGCCGCGCGGCTCCGCGACGACGTCGGCGCGCTGCGCCGGGCGATGGAGAAGCAGGCCGTGGTGCTCGGCGACGGCACCGACGCCGACGTGGTGGCCTTCGCCCAGGACGAGCTGGAGGCCGCCGTCCAGGTCTTCCACGTGCGCGGTGGCCGGGTGCGCGGCCAGCGCGGCTGGGTGATCGACAAGGTCGAGGAGGCCGACACCCCCGGCCTGGTCGCCCAGTTCCTCAGCCAGTTCTACGGCGAGCAGGCGGCGCTGGCCGAGCAGTCCGACACCGGCGGCGGCAGCCCGGTGCCCAGGGAGGTGCTCGTGCCGGAGCTGCCGGCCGACGCCGACACCCTCGCCGACTGGCTCAGCGAGCTGCGGGGCTCCCGGGTGCAGCTCCGGGTGCCGCAGCGCGGCGACAAGCGGGCGTTGATGGAGACCGTCGCGCGCAACGCCACCGAGGCGTTCGCCCAGCACAAGCTGCGCCGCGCCGGCGACCTCACGGCCCGCTCCGCCGCGTTGCAGGAGCTCCAGGAGTCGCTGGGGCTGGAGACCGCGCCGCTGCGGATCGAGTGCGTCGACGTCAGCCACGTGCAGGGCAGCGACGTGGTGGCCTCGCTGGTGGTGTTCGAGGACGGCCTGGCCCGCAAGTCCGAGTACCGGCGGTTCGCGGTCCGCGAGGGCGCCGAGCGGGGCGACGTCGGCTCGATCGCCGAGGTCGTCCGCCGGCGGTTCACGGCCTACCTGCGGGAGACCGGGGAGGCCGCCGGGGGGGAGGGCCCCGCGGGCATCGACCCGGAGACCGGTCGGCCGCGCAGGTTCGCCTACCCGCCCAACCTCCTGGTCGTCGACGGCGGCGCCCCGCAGGTCGAGGCGGCGGCCGACGTGCTCGCCGAATTGGGTGTCACCGACGTCGCCGTGGTGGGATTGGCCAAGCGGCTGGAGGAGGTGTGGGTCCCCGGGGAGGCCGACCCGCTCATCCTGCCGCGCACCAGCGAGGCGTTGTACCTGCTCCAGCGGGTGCGCGACGAGGCGCACCGGTTCGCCATCGGCTACCACCGCCAGAAGCGCTCGAAGCGGATGACCGCCTCGGCGCTGGACGACGTGCCCGGGCTCGGGCAGACGCGCAGGGCGGCGTTGCTGAAGCACTTCGGCTCGGTGCGCCGCCTGCGGGAGGCCAGCGTCGAGGAGATCAGCGCCGTGCCCGGCGTGGGCCGGCGGACGGCGGAGGCGGTGCACGCCGCGCTGCTGGGCGAGGCGGGTGGGGCCGCCGCCGACGGCGAGGGGACGCCGCCGGCACCGCCAGCAGCGCTGGCGCAGGCAGCACCGGTGGCGCAGGCAGCACCGGTGGCGCCGGCAGCGCCGGCGGCGGAACCAGCGCCGACGGCCCCGCTCGCGGGGGCGGCGACGGGCGGGACCCAGGCCGGGGGGCCTGGTGGCGGAGCACTCCCCGGTGGCGCCGGGGGAGCTGGCTCGGGGGACGACGGCGCCGCGCGGCGGGGTGTCGGGGGAGACGACACAGCGAGCACTGACCCGGCGGGAGCCGGGCGGAACGGGGAGAGGTAGTGAGCGGGGAGAAGGCGGGTATCGAGGTCGCCGTCGTGTCCGGGCTGTCCGGCGCTGGTCGCAGCACCGCGGCCAAGTGCCTGGAGGACCTCGGCTGGTTCGTGGTGGACAACCTGCCGCCGGAGCTGATCTCCACCATGGTGGAGCTGGGGGCGACGTCGCGGGGCGCGATCACCAGGGTCGCCGTGGTGATGGACGTGCGGAGCCGGGCGTTCACCGAGGACCTCGCCTCGGTGATCAAGGACCTGGACGCCAGGGGCTACAAGCCCAGGGTGTTGTTCCTGGAGGCGACCGACGCGGTGCTGATCCGCCGGTTCGAGGCGGTCCGGCGGGGCCACCCGCTGCAGGGCGACGGCCGGCTGGCTGACGGCATCGAGACGGAGCGCCGCCTGCTGGCCCCGCTGCGGGAGGAGGCCGACCTGGTGCTGGACAGCAGCGGCCTGTCCGTGCACCAGCTCCGGGCCAAGATCGAGGACGCGTTCGGCACCGAGGCCAGCACCCGCACCCGGGTCACCGTCCTGTCCTTCGGCTACAAGTACGGCCTGCCGATGGACGCCGACCTGGTGATGGACGTGCGCTTCCTGCCCAACCCGTTCTGGATCCCCGAGCTGCGCGAGCAGAGCGGCCTGGACGACGACGTGCGCAACTACGTGCTCACCCAGGAGGGCGCGGACGAGTTCCTGGACCGCTACCACGAGCTGCTGCGGCTCATCGGCGCCGGCTACCGCCGCGAGGGCAAGCGGTACCTGACGCTGGCCGTGGGCTGCACCGGTGGTAAGCACCGGAGTGTGGCGATCTCCGAGGAACTGGCCAGCAGACTGGCCACCGAGGACGGAATGGCGGTCAAGGTCGTGCACCGGGACCTGGGGCGCGAGTGACGAACAGCACCAACGGCACCAACGGCTCCACCCCACGGCACCAGGCGGGACTTCGCGCGGTCGCGCTCGGCGGCGGCCACGGGCTCCAGGCCACGCTGGGCGCGCTCCGCCGGGTGACCGACGACGTCACCGCCGTGGTCACCGTCGCCGACGACGGCGGGTCCTCCGGCCGGTTGCGCCGCGAGTTGGGCATGCTGCCGCCGGGAGACCTGCGCAAGGCGCTCGCCGCGCTCGCCGCGGCCGACGGCGGCGGCAGGCTGTGGGCCGAGGTGTTCCAGCACCGCTTCGGCGGCAGCGGGGCGTTGGCCGGGCACTCGGTCGGCAACCTGGTGCTGGCCGGGCTGCTGGAGGTGCTCGGCGACCCGGTGGCCGCGCTGGACGAGGCCCGGCGGCTGCTGGGCGTGCGCGGCCGGGTGCTGCCGATGTCGGAGGACCCGCTGGACATCGAGGCCGAGGTGACCGGTCTGGACGAGGACCCGCGCGCGGTGCGCCGCATCCGGGGGCAGGTGGCCGTGGCCACCACGCCCGGCCGGGTGCGGCGCGTGCGGCTGCTGCGGGCCGACGACCCGGCCGCCATGCCCAGGGCCTGCCAGGAGGCGGTGCGCGCGGTGCTGGACGCCGACGTCGTGCTGCTCGGCCCCGGCTCGTGGTTCACCAGCGTGCTGCCGCACCTGATGGTGCCCGAGCTGCACGACGCGCTGGTGCGGACCTCGGCCCACCGCGTGGTCGTGCTCAACCTGGAGCCCCAGCCGGGGGAGACCGCGGGTTTCTCGCCGGAGCAGCACCTGCACGTGTTGGCCGAGCACGCGCCGCGCCTGCGCGTGGACGCGGTCGTGGCCGACGAGTCGACACCCACCCCCGACCGGTTGCGGCGCGCCGCGGCGGAGCTGGGCGCCAGGACGGTGCTGGGCCGGGTGGCCGCGGTCTCGTCCGGGTCGGCCCGGCACGACCCGGAGGCGTTGGCCGCGAGCCTGCGGGAGGCTTTCCCGCCGGAAGGCGACGGCGTCGCGACGGCGACGGGGAACAGCGGCGCCGGCGGGGGCGTTGCCCCGCCGTCAGCGCACCCGCGCGCCGCAGAGCGAGAGGAGGACGCCCCGTGGCGATGACCGCGGCGGTCAAGGACGAGTTGAGCCGCCTGAGCGTGACCAAGACCTGCTGCCGCCGCGCCGAGGTCTCCTCGCTGCTGCGGTTCGCCGGTGGCCTGCACATCGTGGCGGGTCGGGTCGTGGTCGAGGCCGAGCTCGACACCGGGTCGACCGCGCGTCGGCTGCGCAAGGAGATCCACGAGCTGTTCGGGCACACCTCGGACGTGCACGTGATCACGTCCGGCGGCCTGCGCAAGGGCACGCGGTACGTGGTGCGCGTGGTCAGGGACGGCGAGGGCCTGGCGCGGCAGACCGGCCTGCTCGACCCGAGGGGCCGTCCGGTGCGCGGTCTGCCGGCGCCGGTGGTGTCCGGCGGCGTCTGCGACTCCGAGGCCGCGTGGCGGGGCGCGTTCCTGGCGCACGGCTCGCTGACCGAGCCGGGCCGCTCCAGCGCCCTGGAGGTCACCTGCCCGGGGCCGGAGGCGGCGTTGGCGCTGGTCGGGGCCGCGCGGCGGCTCGGCATCCAGGCCAAGTCGCGGGAGGTGCGGGGCGCCGACCGCGTCGTGGTGCGCGACGGCGACGCCATCGGCGCGATGCTCACCAGGCTCGGCGCGCACTCCAGCGTGCTGGCCTGGGAGGAGCGCCGGATGCGCCGGGAGGTGCGGGCGACCGCCAACCGGCTGGCGAACTTCGACGACGCCAACCTGCGGCGGTCGGCGCGGGCGGCGGTGGCCGCGGCGGCGCGGGTCGCGCGCGCGTTGGACATCCTGGGCGAGCAGGCGCCGGACCACCTGGTGGCGGCGGGTCAGCTCCGGCTGAGCCACCGGCAGGCGTCGCTGGAGGAGCTCGGGCAGCTCTCCGAGCCGCCGATGACCAAGGACGCGGTGGCCGGCCGCATCCGGCGGCTGCTGGCGATGGCCGACAAGCGCGCCCGCGAGCTGGGCGTGCCGGACACCGAGTCGGCGGTCACGCCGGAGATGCTCGAAGCGGAGGCATGACCGGCGCCCCCTCACCTGCTGGCGTGATCGTCTGCCCGTTGAGCGCGAGAGTAGCGCTACAGCGCTACTCTCGCGCTATGGCGACTATCCAGATCAGAGATGTTCCCGAAGAGGCGTACGAGGTGATCAGGCAGCGGGCCCGCGCGGCCGGCCAGTCGATCCAGTCCTACATGCGGGAGCAGGTGATCGAGATGGCGCGCCAGCGGACCAAGCAGGAAGTGCTCGCCGAGATCGAGGCCGCGCTCGCCGAGGAGCGCCCGCGTAACGTGACGGCGGAGAGTCTCGCGGCGCACGTCGCGGCGGAGCGTCGGTGAACGAGTTCGTCATTGATGCTTCGGCATATCTTTTCGCCGCGCTGAATGACAAGGATGAGGCGGCGGCTGAGCTCCGATTGAGGATCGGCAAGGCGAGGTGCCATGCGCCGCACCACCTGGACGCCGAGGTGGGAAACGTTCTCCGTCGTCTCGAACTGGCCGGAGACGTGAGTCCGGAGCTCGCGACGATGACCCTGCGAACGTTGCCACATCTTGTTGAGCAGAGGTATCCCCATACAGGCCCCTTGGCGAACGCCGCCTGGCAGCTGCGCGGCGCCGTCACTTTCTACGACGCGCTCTACGTGGCACTGGCTGCGGCTTTGAATCTTCCCCTCGTGACAAGCGACGCGAGGTTGAGCAGAGCGCCGGGTCTTCCCTGTCACCTGGAGCTGTTTGGGCGTTGATCACGACCGGGCGGCCTGGTTCGTGGCGTGGGAGCGCACGAACCAGACCGCCGCGGGACTGCTCTTTCTACTGCTCGTCAGTCCTGGGGAGACCGACGAACATCCAGCGGTTCTGCGACTTGGTGGTGTCGACCGAGTCGCAGGGGACCTGGACCAGGTTCTCCGCCGGCCCGACCCGCCCGCCGGAGGGGACCACGCACTTGAAGGTCGTGTTCCCCGAGCGGTCGCGGTGCACGACCTTGAGGACGACGCTGCTGTCCTCGTCGTGCTTGTCGAAGAGGGCGAAGGTCGTGCCGTCCCGGGTTCCGGCGCAGGGCACCTGGGTCAGGGCGCCGTTGTCCACGTTGTTGCGCCGGGGCACGCCGTAGCAGAGGGAGCGGTCGGGGGAGTGCCGGGGCTTGAGGTAGAGCGCGCGCCGCTCCTCGGGGTCGACGCAGATGTCCAGGAGCTGGTGGTCGCTCCGGACGAAGTGGTTGAGGCCGACCGGGGCCCCCGGCTCCGGCGAGCCGTCGCGGACCTCGGTCGCCAGCAGGTGCGGGTCCCCGGTCTCGGGGTGCTTCACCGCCTTGTTGTTGACCAGGAAGTCGACCTTGGGGTGACAGTCGGCTGCGGCCCGGTCGCCGCCGTCGACGAGTGTGGTGCTGCCGGTCCACACGTCCGGGCCGGACGCCGTGGACGCCGCGCTGGCGCCGGCCGTGGGGGTGGTCGGGAAGAGAAGCGCGGCCACGCCCATCAGGAACGCGAACCCGAGTCCTGCCCTGCGGGGCGGAAACATCCTGCGCACGGTGCTCCTGTCGTTGGTGTTGGTGTCCGTGTCGCCGCACCGACGGCGTTCGGCGGCCCGGCCGCGCGAAGTCGGGGTGTCCGGGTGGCTCCGTGCCGGCCGCACGTCGCGCGGTGCGGTCCTGGTTCCGGGGCTCATGGCGACGCCGGCCGCGGAACCGCCGACATCATGGCGACGCCGGGCGGCTCCGGCGGCGCTGACGACGCGGGTCGGCGCCGAGGTCCAACCGGACGTGTGACCGGCGCCCGGACGGGACACCGGCGGGACCGCGTGCCGGGGTCCGCCGGTGCCAGCGCGGCGGGCACGCTGTCGCCAGCCCCCGCACCCGTTCGACAATGTCGAACGCGGTTGTACAGTGATCCGCATGCCGGGGCCTATTCAGTCCATCGAGCGGGCGGCAGCGATCCTGCGTCTGCTGTCGGGCGGCGCGCGCAAGATGGGCGTCGCCGAGCTCGCCACCGCGCTGGGCCTGCCCAAGGGCACGGTGCACGGCATCCTGCGGACGTTGCAGCACGTGGGCTTCGTGGAACAGAGCCCGGACACCGGCAAGTACCAGCTCGGCGCGGCGCTGTTCCACATCGGCAGCAGCTACCTGGACGTCAACGAGCTGCGCACGCGCGCGTTGAACTGGTCGGACTCCCTGGCGGCGCGCAGCAAGGAGAGCGTGCGGATCGGCACCCTGCACGAGGGGCAGGTGCTGGTCGTGCACCACGTGTTCCGGCCGGACAACAGCAGCCAGGTGCTGGAGGTCGGCGCGTTGCTGCCGGCGCACGCGAGCGCGCTGGGCAAGGTGCTGCTGGCCAACGACCCGGTCGACCAGCTCGACCCGGCCCGCCTGACCGGGTTCACGCCGGCCACCTGCACCGACCCCGACCGGCTCCGGGCGGTGCTGGCCGAGGTCAGGAGCCGGGGCTGGGCCAGCGACGTCGAGGAGATGGTCGAGGGCGAGGTCTCGGTCGCCGCGCCGATCCGGGACCGCAGGGGCGTGACGGTGGGCGCGATCGGGATCTCCGGGCCGATCGAGCGGCTGTGCGGGCTGGCCGGGGAGGACGCCGGGACGCCCCGGGCCGAGCTGGTGTCCTACGTGCGCGAGGCGGCCAGGGCGATATCGCGTGACCTGGGGGCCATCCCCTGGTGAGCCCACGAGGGCTCGACGCGGTGTGCCGACGCTGGCGGACCGCGTACTCCGCCGTGCCCTCGGCGCGGGTCGGGCGCTGGTCGGGCTCCGGACCGGTTCGGCCGTTGATCGAGGTAACTGACCGGTAACCGGGTCTTGACTTCCGCGTTCGGGTGAGCAAAGAATCTGCGCCAACCGGCGTACGACATTGTCGAACGGCATTCGGACCCCCCGTACGCCGACTCCCGTCAACGATGCCGGGCAGGTTCCGGCCCTTCCCAACAAGGGATGCCCATGACCGACAAGTCGATCTTCTTGGGGGAGTTCCTCGGCACGGCGCTGTTGCTGCTGCTCGGCAACGGCGTCTGCGCCGCCGTCACGCTCACCAAGTCCAAGGCGAAGGGCGCCGGCTGGCCGGTGGTCACCTTCGGCTGGGGCTTCGCCGTTCTCGCCGCCGCGTACGCGACGCAGTCGCTGTCCGGCGCGCACCTCAACCCCGCCGTCACCATCGGCATCGCCACCAGGACCGGTGAGTGGGGCAAGGTCCCGCTCTACCTGGCCGCGCAGTTCCTCGGCGCCTTCGTCGGCGCCGTCCTGTGCTGGCTGGCCTACCTGGGGCAGTTCCGGGCGCACAACAAGGACGACGTGCTCGGGATCTTCGCCACCGGCCCGGAGGTGCGTCACCCGGTCCAGAACCTGGTCACCGAGTTCCTCGCGACGTTCGTGCTGGTCTTCGTGATCCTGGGCAGCGGCCAGACCGAGGGGCTGAAGCTGTCCGGCACCGGCACGCTGATCGTGGCGCTGCTGGTCGTGGGCATCGGCATGTCGCTGGGCGGCCCGACCGGCTACGCCATCAACCCGGCCCGCGACCTGGGACCGCGCGTCGCGCACGCGGTGCTGCCGATCCCCGGCAAGGGTGGTTCCGACTGGGGCTACGCCTGGGTTCCGGTGGTGGGGCCGCTGCTCGGCGCCGCGGCCGCCGGCCTGCTCGCCTCAGCTGCCTTCTGACCCCGCCGCCTCCTGACCCCATGACGACGAACACGAGGGACGCCGCCGTGAGCCACCGCTACATCGCCGCCATCGACCAGGGGACGACCTCCTCCCGGTGCATCGTCTTCGACGAGGCCGGCAGCATCGTCTCGGTCGCCCAGAAGGAGCACCGCCAGATCTTCCCGAAGCCGGGCTGGGTCGAGCACGACGCCCAGGAGATCTGGGCCAACGTGCTCGACGTCGTGCACGGTGCGCTCCAGAAGATGTCGATCACCGTGCACGACCTCGCCGCGGTGGGCATCACCAACCAGCGCGAGACCACGGTGCTGTGGGACGCCACGACCGGCGAGCCGGTGCACAACGCGATCGTCTGGCAGGACACCCGCACCGACCAGCTGGTCCGCGAGCTGGCCGCCGACGGCGGGCAGGACCGGTTCCGGGCGAGGTGCGGGCTGCCGCTGGCCACCTACTTCGCCGGCCCGAAGATCCGCTGGCTGCTGGACAACGTGCCCGGCGCGCGCGAGCGGGCCGAGCGCGGCGAGGTCCTGTTCGGCACGATGGACACCTGGCTGATCTGGAAGCTGACCGGCCGGCACGTCACCGACGTGACCAACGCCAGCCGGACCATGCTGATGGACCTGGCCACCCTGGACTGGGACGACGAGCTGCTCGCCGCGATGGGCGTGCCGCGCGCCATGCTCCCGGAGATCCGCTCCTCCGCCGAGGTCTACGGGCACGCGACCGGCACCCTGGAGGGCCTGCCGGTGGCCTCGGCGCTCGGCGACCAGCAGGCCGCGCTGTTCGGCCAGACCTGCTACGCGCCCGGCGAGGGCAAGTGCACCTACGGCACGGGCAGCTTCCTGCTGCTCAACACCGGCGAGCAGCCCGTCCAGTCGGCCAACGGCCTGCTCACCACGGTCGGGTACAAGATCGGCGACCAGCCGGCCACCTACGCGCTGGAGGGCGCGATCGCGGTGACCGGGTCGCTGGTGCAGTGGTTCCGCGACAACATGGGCCTGATCGCCAGCGCCCCGGAGATCGAGACGCTGGCCCGCACCGTCGACGACAACGGCGGCTGCTACTTCGTGCCGGCCTTCGCCGGCCTGTTCGCCCCGCACTGGCGGGGCGACGCCCGCGGCGTGATCGCCGGCCTGACCGGCTACATCACCAAGGGCCACCTGGCCAGGGCGGTGCTGGAGGCCACCGCGTGGCAGACGCGCGAGGTCGTCGACGCGATGAACGCCGACTCCGGCGTCGAGCTGACCACCCTCAAGGTCGACGGCGGCATGACCGCCAACAACCTGCTGATGCAGTTCCTGTCCGACGTCCTCGACGTGCCCGTGGTGCGGCCGATCATCGCCGAGACCACCTGCCTGGGCGCCGCCTACGCGGCGGGTCTGGCGGTGGGCTTCTGGCCCAGCACCGACGCGTTGCGGGAGAACTGGCACCGCGCCGCCGAGTGGCTGCCCGCGACGGGCGACGCCGCCGACGCGCTCCGGGACAAGGGCTACCGCAAGTGGAAGAAGGCGGTCCAGCGCACGATGGACTGGATCGACGAGGACGACGAGTGAGACGGGGGCCGGGCCGGTGATGACACCGGTCCGGCCCCACCCATGTGGGCTGTCCGCAGACGGGTTCTCCGGCTGCGGGCGGCGACGGGGTGCGGGTGTCCCGCACAAACACTGGAAGGAGAGTTCCCCGATGTCCGAGTCGGTGGCCGAGCAGCGCGCACTGACCAGGGAGAAGTTGGGCCGCGGCACGTTCGACGTGGCCGTGGTCGGCGGTGGCATCCTGGGCATCGCCACGGCGTGGGCCGCGGCGCGGGCCGGGTTGCGGGTGGCCCTGCTGGAGCGGGGTGACTTCGCCGGAGCGACCTCCAGCGCCTCGTCCAAGCTGGTGCACGGCGGCCTGCGCTACCTCGCGATGGGCGACGTGCGCCTGGTGCACGAGAACCACGTCGAGCGCCGCGCGCTCGGCGACAAGCTCGCGCCGCACCTGGTCCGGCCGCTGCCGTTCCTGGTGCCGGTGTTCGAGGACGGCCCGCACTCCCGGCTCAAGCTGGGCGCGGGCGTCCTGCTCTACAGCGCCCTGTCCGGGTTCGGCGACGGCACCGGCAAGGTCGTCTCGCCGGCGCGGGCCAGGGAGCTCGCGCCCGGCCTGAAGCTGGCCGGCCTGCGCGGCTGCGCCCTCTACTACGACCACCAGATGAACGACAGCCGCGTCGCGGTCATGTCCGCGCGCGCGGCCGTCGAGTCGGGCGCGGTGCTGCTCAACCACGCCGAGGTCACGGGCCTGCGCGAGGTCGGCGGCAGGGTCGCCGGCGTCGAGCTGCGCGACCGGGTCGACGGAACCGAGTTCGGCGTGGACGCCAGGGTCGTGGTGAACGCGACCGGCCCCTGGCTGGACCACCTGCGGCGGATGGAGAACCCGAAGGCCGCGCCCAGCGTCCGGCTGTCCAAGGGCGCGCACCTGGTGCTGCGCACGGAGCGGCCGTGGCGCGCCGCCGTCACCACGCCGATCGACGACGTCCGGGTGAACTTCGCGATCCCGTGGGAGGGCCAGCTGCTGCTGGGCACCACCGACGAGGCGTACGAGGGCGACCCGGCCGAGGTGCGCTGCACCGACGCCGACGTCGACCAGATCCTGGGCGAGGCGGCGCTGGGCATCGAGGCCGACGCGCTGGACCGGGACCGGATCGCGTACGCGTTCGCCGGTCTGCGGGTGCTGCCCGGCGGCCCCGGGGAGACCAAGAACGCCAAGCGGGAGACCGTCATCACCGTCGGCTCCGGCGGGATGCTGAGCGTGGCCGGCGGCAAGTGGACCACCTTCCGCAAGATCGGCGGCACGGTGCTGGCCAGGGTGGCGGCCCAACTGGGCATGCCGGGCCTGGAGAAGGCGCTGGACCGGGCGGCCGCCCCGCTGCCGGGCGCCGCCCAGCCGGACAGCGTCAGCCGGGTGCTGCTGGCCGCCGCGCCGGAGCTGCCCGACGACGTGGCCGCGCACCTGGCCACCCACTACGGGACGCACAGCCACGAGGTGGTCGCGCTGGCCGCCGCCGAGCCGGCGCTGCTGGAGCGGGTCCACCCGGACGGCCCGGACATCTGGGCGCAGGTGGTGCACGCCATCGGGCAGGAGTGGGCCTGCGACGTGGAGGACGTGCTGCGCCGCCGCACCACGGTGTCGGTGCGCGGGCTGGACACCCCGGAGGTGCGGGCGCGGGTCGCCGAGCTGCTCGCGGCCAACGGGGCCGGCGCGGCGGTCGCGTGATGTCACGCTGATCACGCTGGGCAACTTCCGCCGTCGGGGTGGGGCCGCGCGACCCGGCGCGGCCCCATCGCGGCGGCGGAATGCTTTCAGGCGACGGACGCAGGGCGGCTTTCCCGTATTTGGTTCAGACCAATTGGGGGCTAGCGCGGACTCCGCCCAACTGGTTCGATCCAGAACGGCGGCAGCCCATGTGACCAGCGACTCCGTTCGGCCGCTAGGGTGGCCGGTGAGGACAAAACCCCGCCCGGTTTCCGGCCGGGTCGAGCCATAGGGAGAAAGAACCGTGACGGTTCGCGTAGGTGTCAACGGCTTCGGCCGCATCGGACGCAACTTCTGGCGTGCTGTCCAGGCCAGCTCCCACGACATCGAGATCGTGGCCTTCAACGACCTGGGCGACGTCGCGACCATGGCGCACCTGCTCAAGTACGACAGCATCCTGGGCAGGCTCGACGCCGACGTGCGGGCCACCGACGAGGGCATCGAGGTCGACGGCAAGACCATCAGGGCCCTCGCCGAGCGCGACCCGGGCAAGCTGCCGTGGAAGGACCTCGGCGTCGACGTCGTGGTCGAGTCCACCGGCTTCTTCACCAACGCCGCCGACGCGCGCAAGCACGTGGACGAGGGCGGCGCCAAGAAGGTCATCATCTCCGCGCCCGCCAAGGGCGAGGACCTGACCGTCGTCCTCGGCGCCAACGAGGACAAGTACGACGGCTCGCAGACGGTGATCTCGAACGCCTCCTGCACCACCAACTGCCTGGCCCCGCTGGCCAAGGTGCTGCACGACGCGTTCACCGTCGAGCGCGGTCTGATGACCACCATCCACGCCTACACGCAGGACCAGAACCTGCAGGACGGCCCGCACAAGGACCTGCGCCGGGCCCGCGCCGCCGCCCTGAACATCGTGCCGACCAGCACCGGCGCGGCCAAGGCCATCGGCCTGGTGCTGCCGGAGCTCAACGGCAAGCTCGACGGCTACGCGCTGCGCGTGCCGGTGCCGACCGGCTCCACCACCGACCTGACCGTCACGCTGTCCCGCGAGGTCAGCCTGGACGAGGTCAACGCCGCGTACCGGACCGCGGCCGAGGGCGCGCTCAAGGGCATCCTGCGCTACTCGGACGAGCCGATCGTCTCCACCGACATCGTCACCGACCCGGCGTCGTGCATCTACGACGCGCCGCTGACCAAGGTCATCGGCAACCAGGTCAAGGTCGTCGGCTGGTACGACAACGAGTGGGGCTACTCCAACCGGCTGGCCGACCTGGTCGCCCTGGTCGCCTCGAAGCTCTGAGGTCGCCGGTGAGGACGCTCGACGACCTGCTGTCCGAGGGCGTTCGGGGTCGGCGCGTGCTCGTGCGCGCCGACCTCAACGTGCCGCTGGACGGCGAGAGGATCACCGACGACGGTCGGGTCAGGGCGTCGCTGCCCACCATCCGGGCGCTGGCCGATGCCGGCGCCCGGGTGGTGGTGACGGCGCACCTGGGCCGGCCCAAGGGCGAGCCGAAGTCCGAGTTCTCCCTGGCCCCGGTCGCCCGGCGGCTCGGTGAGCTGCTCGGCGCCGAGGTGGCCTTCGCCACCGACCTGGTCGGCCCGTCCGCGAAGTCCACTGTGGACGGTCTGGCCGACGGCGGCGTCGCGCTGCTGGAGAACGTGCGCTTCGACGCCCGCGAGACCAGCAAGGACGACGCCGAGCGCGGCGCGCTCGCCGACGAGCTGGCCGCGCTGGTGGCGGGCGAGAACGGCGCCGCCGGCGCGTTCGTCTCCGACGGTTTCGGCGTGGTGCACCGCAAGCAGGCGTCGGTCTACGACGTGGCGAAGCGGCTGCCGCACTACGCCGGCGGCCTGGTGCTGGCCGAGGTCGACGTGCTGCGCCGGCTCACCGAGAACCCGGCCCGGCCCTACGTCGTCGTGCTCGGCGGCGCCAAGGTGTCGGACAAGCTCGGCGTGATCGCCAACCTGCTCACCAAGGTCGACCGCCTGGTGATCGGCGGTGGCATGGCCTACACCTTCCTCAAGGCCCAGGGCCACGAGGTGGGCTCCTCGCTGCTGCAGGAGGACCAGCTCGACACCGTGCGCGGGTTCCTGGCCGCCGCGGAGGAGCGGGGCGTGGAGCTGGTGCTGCCGGTCGACGTGCTGGCCACCACGGCCTTCGCCGCCGACGCCGAGCACCAGGTGGTGCCGGCCGACGCGATCCCGGCCGACCGGATGGGCCTGGACATCGGCCCGGAGAGCCAGAAGCTGTTCGCCGCCAAGGTGTCCGACGCCAGGACGGTGTTCTGGAACGGGCCGATGGGCGTGTTCGAGTTCGAGGCGTTCGCCGGCGGCACCCGCGCGGTCGCCCAGGCGCTCGTCGACGGCGACGCGTTCAGCGTCGTCGGTGGCGGCGACTCGGCCGCCGCGGTGCGCCAGCTCGGCCTGCCCGAGGACGGCTTCTCGCACATCTCCACCGGTGGTGGGGCTTCCCTGGAGTTCCTGGAGGGCAAGGAGCTCCCCGGCGTCGCGGTGTTGGAGGACTGAGCATGGCCTCGCGCAAGCCGCTGATCGCGGGCAACTGGAAGATGAACCTCAACCACTTCGAGGCCATCGCCCTGGTGCAGAAGATCGCCTTCGCCCTGCCGGCGAAGTACTTCGACAAGGTCGACGTCACGGTGTTGCCGCCGTTCACCGACATCCGCAGCGTGCAGACGCTGGTGGACGGCGACAAGCTGCTGCTGACCCACGGGGCGCAGGACATCTCGGCGCACGACTCCGGCGCGTACACCGGTGAGGTGTCCGGGCCGATGCTCGCCAAGCTGGGCTGCACCTTCGTGGTGGTCGGGCACTCCGAGCGCCGCGAGTACCACCACGAGGACGACGAGCTGGTCAACCGCAAGGTGCGGGCCGCGCTCAAGCACGGGCTCACCCCGATCCTGTGTGTGGGCGAGCGGGTCGAGGTGCGGGAGCAGGGCACCCACGTTGCGCACTGCAACGCGCAGCTGGTGGCCGCGCTCAAGGGCCTGAAGGCCGAGCAGGTCCGCCAGGTCGTGGTGGCCTACGAGCCGGTGTGGGCGATCGGCACCGGTCGGGTGGCGACGCCGGCCGACGCGCAGGAGGTGTGCGGGGCGCTGCGCGCCCAGCTCGCCGAGAAGTACGGCGCCGAGGTGGCCGACGCGGTCCGCGTGCTCTACGGCGGGTCGGTGAAGTCCGGCAACATCGCCGAGCTGGTCAAGCAGGACGACGTGGACGGCGCGTTGGTCGGCGGGGCCAGCCTCGACGGCGAGGAGTTCGCCAAGCTCTGCGCGTTGGCGGCGGGCGGCCCGCTGCCGTGATCTCCCGCTCCGGTCGGCCCCCGGCGCGCGGTCCGCGTGCCCGCCGCGGGGGCCGACCGGAGTCGGGACGCGGGGCCACTGCGGTGCGTCGTCCGCCGGGGACGCTAAGTTGGTGTCCTGGCGGAGAACCGTCAGGTTCGAAGATCCACTAGCCGTTCAGCGGTGACCATCGGCCGGGTAGTCTGTGACGTCGACCGCCTGACAGCGAGGGTTGAGATGAAGCTTTTCCTGCAGATCTGTCTGATCGCGTCCAGTGTCCTGCTGGTGCTGCTGGTGTTGCTGCACCGTGGTCGCGGCGGCGGGCTGTCCTCGCTGTTCGGCGGGGGCATGCAGTCGAGCCTGTCCGGCTCGACCGTGGTGGAGAAGAACCTGGACCGGCTGACGCTGTTCGTCGCCGCCATCTGGGTGATCTCCGCGGTGGGCGTCGGGCTGTTGCTCAAGGTCGGCTGAGCAGGCCCGCGACTTCGAACCTTGGGGCAAGACCACCTGGTGGGGGTGTGAGGGTCGATGGCTGGTGGTAACGCGATTCGCGGAACCCGGGTCGGCGCGGGCCCGATGGGCGAGTCCGAGCGCGGCGAGTCCGCGCCGCGGCGCCGAGTGTCGTACTGGTGCGCCAACGGGCACGAGGTGCGCCCGTCGTTCGCGCTCGACGCGGAGGAACCCGAGATGTGGGACTGTCCGCGTTGCGGACTGCCCGCCGGCAAGGACCAGGAGAGTCCGCCGGACCCGCCGCGCAACGAGCCGTACAAGACGCACCTGGCGTACGTGAAGGAGCGGCGCAGCGACGCCGACGGCGAGGCGATCCTGGAGGAGGCCCTGGCCAAGCTCCGCGCCCAGCGAGGTGAGTGAGACGTTCCGGGCCGGCGGCGCGCCGTCCGCCCGGTGACCGATGGCCCCGGTAGCACCGTCGTGCTGCCGGGGCCATCGGCGTTCTCGTGCCGGGCTGGTCAGTGCTGGTCGGCGTTGGTCAGTGCGCGTCGGTGCTGGTCGGTGCTGGTCGGTGACCGTCAGTGCTGGTCGGTCTCCGGGATTCGGGTGTGGGCCAACGGGAACCGCGCGAGGACCCGGAACCCGCCGTCCTCGGTCCGCTCGGCCTGGAAGTCGCCGCCCAGGAGTTCGGCGCGTTCGCGCAGCCCGACCAGGCCGTGCCCGCCGGAGGGGAACGCCGGGGCCGACGCGCTGGTCGCCGGGTTCCCGTTGCGGATCTCGACGGCCAGGTGGTCCTCGCGCACCTCGAGGAGCACCGAGGTCGGTGCTCCGGGGGCGTGCTTGCGGACGTTGGTCAACGCCTCCTGCACCGTGCGGTAGGCGGCGGTGGACAACGGCGCGGGCACGGGTTCGGGCAGGGCGCCCAGGGACAGCTCGACCGGGACGCCGCTGTGCGCCACCAGCTCCGGCAGGTCCTTCAGCCCGGGACGCGACGCGGCGTCGGCGTCCAGCGCGGTCACCCGCAGCACGCCGACCATCTGCCGCAGCTCCTCCAGCGTGCGGACGCTGAGCTGGCGGATCACCCGCGCGACCTCCCTGGCCTCGTCGTCGGGCGTGCACGTCTGCAGCGCCCCGGCCTGCATCGCGATCAGCGTGACCTGGTGCGAGACGACGTCGTGCATCTCGCGGGCGAGGCGGGCGCGCTCCTGGGCCAGCACCGCGTGGGCGTGCAGGCGCTTCTCCCGCTCGCGCCCCTCGGCCAACTCGCGGACGCGGTGCGACAGCTCGGTGCGGGTCCGCATCAGCAGGCCGAGCGCGAACGGCGCCAGCGCCTGGAGCCCGCTGTACATGAACCGCCCGAGCACGTCGTGCAGCGACAGGTTCAGGAAGGTGGGCAGCGGCCAGAGGACGAACGCCGACGCCCACACCGCCAGGCAGCCCACGACGACCTGCCAGCTGAAGGGGCGGCGCCGGCTGACGGTGTAGAGCGCGACCTCCGCGGCGACCAGCGCGTAGCCGACGAGCAGACCGGGCACGCAGAGCGCCAGCACCGTCCGGGGGAACCTGCGGCGGAACACCAGACCCAGGCACGCGACCCACGACATGACGTGGGCGTAGGGCGGGACGTTGGCCTGCGGGTCGCCGACCGCGAGCACCAGGTCGGCCGCGGCCAGCAGGATCGCGCCCGCGTCCCAGGCGTACGCGCGCCACCGACCGAGCGGCCGCAACACTCGGCGCCACCAGGGAACGCGGGGTGTGGAACGCCCACGCTGCCGGGGCACGAGCGGGGCGGAACCGGTCGGTTGGCCCGTCAACAGCTCGTGAGCGACCAGGACCGCTACCTCCTGCCACTCGATCGACGGAGGTAAAGGTACTTCGTCCGGGTGGTTAACCGCGAGCGTAGCGGCGCACGGTCACCGCCACGGTCGGCCAATCGCCCATCGGTTGGGACAACCCCCGAAAGTTCTGTTCGCGTGCGGGAAGCGTTGTGCCGTTCGCCGGTCCGCCGTCGCCGGCGGCTGCCATGATCAACTTTGCGGCGCGCTCGCCGGCGGCCGCGCGGTGGGGCGACCGCCGGGTCGACGCGAACCCCGGGCGTGCCCGGGGGCAGGGCTGGAAGACTGGACTGTCGTCGTCGGTGGAGGGGAGAAGGGTGCGGCGTGGCCGACCACAGTGAGATCAACAGGTGCCTGCGGCCGGGCGAGCGGGTGGTGTGGTTCCTGCGGCTCCCGCTGCACCGGCCCCGGTTCCAGGTGACCGGGCTGGCCAGGGACGGCCGCCAGAACAACGCCGTCGGCTTCGTCCAGGGCGTCGGCAAGACCGCGTTCCGCACCGCCAAGGCGGCCGCGTGGGTCGCGGCGGCGGCCATGGCGGACGGCGCCTCCGGCGACAGCACCGCGCCCGACCCCAACGGCGAGGTCCACGGGGACCGGCCGGACTGCCTGGCCGCCGAGTTCGCCAAGGCCGCCACCGGTCGCGCCACCGTCGTGCGCACCGACCAACGCCTCCTCGTGGTCGCCGACCGGACCGGCATCGTCGGCACGGCGCGGGAGCTCGGTCAGGCGGGGTTGTCGGTCGGCCGGCGGGTGATGAGCCTCGGCCGCGACCTGATCTCCCGGGGCGGGGAGGCGGACCGGCCGGCGAGCGCCGTCGAGGGGAGCGCGCCCGGCGAGGGACCGGAGTGGTCGGCGCCGGTCGACGCGCTGCGCGGCGTCGAGATCGGCCCCGCGCCCCGCACCCTGGAGCGGCACCGGTTCGTCTGGCACTTCGCCGACGGCTCCCGCCTCGACCACCGGGTGACCGCCGCCGCCGTCGGGCAGTTCGCCGACCAGCCGGGGTTCTTCCGGCCCTGACCACGTGAGCCGCCCCACGAACCGCGCAAAGTCGGTGTCAGGGCGGGGGAGGACGCCAGGATCATCGGTCATGCTCGGGTGGAGCGGTGACCCGCCAGCAGCGATCGGCAGCAGGGACCGGCGCGGAAGGGACGACACGATGGACCGGATCAGCGCGTGGGCGCGCAGCGCGGACGGGGTGGTCGCCGTGCGTGTCGGCCCGGGCGGCGCGGTGTGGGACATCGAGTTCGGCCCCGGCGCCAGCTCGGTGGACCCGCACCGGCTCGCCGCGATCGTGGCCGAGCTGTCCGCCAGGGCGGCGGCCAGGGCGGCCCGCCGCGCGGCCGGCCTCCCGAACGCCCCCCACCAGGCCGAACGGCGCGCGGACCGCGAGGAGTAGGCCGCAGCCAGCCCGCCCCGCCGCCGGCCGGCGGGGCGTCACAGGTGGGGCAGCGGGTCCGGCGGCAGGCAGTCCACCCCCGCCAGCTCCGCGTCCGCCGCGCGGATCACCGGGACGTACTCCTCGTCGGTCTCCAACACCAGCCCGCCCACCGTGATCGTCGGCGTCAGCGAGGTGTCCACGGGGCCGAGCCGGGTCGCCCTGGGCAGCTCGGTCCACAGCGAGACGGGCCGGTTCCTGCGGAACCAGCTCCCGGCGAGCACCACGATCCGCCGGTCCGTGACGGCCACCAGGTAGCCCGCCATCCCGACGAGGCTGCCCAACGCGGTGCCGACCGACACGGCGGTCGCCGGGAACAGGAACCGGATCTCCTCGTCGGCGGACAGGAACGCCCGGACGCGGTCGCGGACAGCGCGGGACAGGGGCATCGTGGGCCTCCTCGGTGACAGGGCGTGGCGACGGTCGGTCCCGGTGGAGTTTCCCCGTACCGGTCCGAGAACAACAAGAACAGGTGAGGCGCTGTCGCCCATGCGTCCGAACCGTCACACCGGGTTGGCCCGCGAACCCGATCGAGGCCCGACACCACGCCCCGGACGGTCAACCCGGAGACACCACAGAAGCGCTGTCCTTCGTCCAGCTCCGGTCAGGACTCGCTACGAGCGTGGATGTCCTGCTCGGTGACATCGGCGAGCACAGCGGCGATCGTCCGATAGTCGTTGTCGCTGTGCGGGATCGTCAAACCGTGGTGTGCCGCCGTCGCGGCAACCAGAAGGTCAACCGGTCCTGGGCGCCTCGGTGCCGACTTTTCGTGGTGAGGGTGTACTGGGCCCTGTCAGCCCAGATCCAGGCGTTCTTGGGGACTGCCACCAGCTCGAACATCTCGTGAAGGAGATCCCCCATGGCGTCCCGGTCGGCGAGGTCGCGAGCTGACCGTAGGCATTCCGTGCGCGTGGGAGCGCAGATGTGGACGAGGCCCGAGGCGATGAGCTCGGACCAGGCGTCGCGGAGGACCGGATCACGCGCCAGTCGCCATACTGCCGAAATGTCGATGAGGTAGCGCGTGATTACTCGCTGTCGTCCTGTTGGCGGAGGCGCTTGGCCGCGTGGTGAGCGGCTTCGGCGGCATCGAACTGACCGGCCGCGCCGCGCCGGCCGAGATCCTAGAGTGCGGCGTTACGCCGTAGGCGGGCGACATAGTTGGCGAGGGCACCGTTAACGGTGTCCTTCTTGGTTGTGGTGCCCATCAGCCGCATGGCCTCGGCGAGCAGGTTATCGTCGATGTCGATGTTCGTCGTCGATGTTCGTCATGCTCATCCGGCATCAACCCTTTGTGGACGACGTTGCCACTTCATCCACGTTCTCTACGCAGGTCAGGAGACGGGTCCTGGACAGTCGGAGGTTCTTCCCGGACAGGGCGGAACAGAGGTGAGGGGCGAACGCCACGGCGGGTGGCCCGGGACCGGGCCACCCGCCGTGGACGGACTTCTCAGGCCGGGTGGGCCGCGCCCGGCGTCCTGCCCGCGGCCGCGTGGTCCAGCAGCCACAGCGTGCGGCGCTGGCCGCGCGCGCCCGCGGCCGGGATCTCGACCTCGTCGGCCCCGCCGAGGGCCATGGCCACCGGCCCGGCCTTGGCCGCGCCGGTGGTCAGCAGCCAGACCTCGGCCGAGGCGCGGATCGCCGGCAGGGTCAACGAGACGCGGGTGGGCGGCGGCTTCGGGCAGTTCCGCACCGCCACGACCGTGCGCTCGGTCTCGTGCACCGCGGGCGAGTCGGGGAACACCGAGGCGGTGTGCCCCTCCTCGCCGACGCCGAGCAGGCAGACGTCGAACACCGGCACCGGGCCGTGGTCGCCCGGCCCGGCCGCCCGGGCCAGCACCTCGGCGTACGCGGCGGCCGCCGCGTCCGGGTCGTCGCCGAACCGCCCGTCGGAGGCCGCGACCGCGTGCACCCGCGCCGGGTCGACCGGCACGTGGTCCAGGAACGCCTCCCTGGCCTGGGTCTCGTTGCGGTCCGGGTGCCCGGCGGGCAGGAACCGCTCGTCGCCCCAGAAGACGTCGACCCGCGACCAGTCCACCGCGTCCCGCGCCGGCGCGTCCCTGAGCTGCTCCAGCACCGCCGTCCCGGTCCGGCCGCCGGTCAGCACCAGCGACGCCGTCCCACGCGCGGCCTGCGCGTCGACCAGCGCGGTCACCAGCCGGGCCGCCACCGCGGCGGCCAGCAGCTCGGGGGTGTCGTGCACCACGACCTGGGGCTGCGTCACCGCTGCGCTCCGCTCGACTTCTTGCCGGACCGCTTCGCCGACTTGGGCGCGCTCTTGCCCCGGCCGGCCCCCTTGCCCGAGGTCGACGCGGCGCCCTTCCCGTCGGACTTCGCGGTGGCCTTCCCGTCGGCCTTCGCCGACTTCCTCGGCTCGGCCTTCGGGCCGGCCTTGGCGGGCTCGCCGGCCGGCTCCTCGGCTGTGCCCTCGGCCGGGGCCTCGGCCGTCACAGCGGCCTTCCCGGCCGCCGCGGCCTTCGCCCCGCCCGCCTTCGCCGGGACCCGCTCGGCCGGCTTGCTGACCGTGCGCGCCTGCTTGACCTTGGGCAACGCCCGCAGGGTCGCGTCGTAGACCTCGTCCGGGTCGAGCCGACGCATCTCCTCGATCAGGCAGTCCTGGTTCTCCCTGCGCTGGAGCGCGACCCGGCGCGGCGGCTGCCCCGGCTGGGTCAGCGTGCCGACGCTGCCGTCCGGCCGCACCAGCTCGACGGCGCCGGACTTCCGCTCCAGCACCACCGAGTGCATGCCCTCGCCGGCCGGCGTCTTGCGCCGGCTGACCGGGATGTCCAGGTAGGCGGCGAGCCAGCCGGCCAGCAGGTCGGTGGACGGCGAGTCCGCGCCGCCGGTCACCGTCGCCGCCGTCACCTTCTCGAACGGCGGCAGGTCCAGCGCGGCGGCCAGCAGCGCCCGCCACGTGGTGAGCCGGGTCCACGCCAGGTCGGTGTCGCCCTCGGCGTAGGAGGTGCGCCGGATGTCCAGGGCCTTGATCGGGTTCTTCTCGGCGGCGGCGTCGGTGATCCGCCGCGTCGCGAGCTGACCGATCGGGTCCTCCGCCGGCGCGGCCGGCGCGTTGCCCGGCCACCACGCCACGACCGGCGCGTCCGGCAGCAGCAGCGGCACCACGCAGCTCGCGCCCTCGTCGGCCAGCGGACCGTAGAGCCGGAGCACGACCACCTCGCTGGCCCCGGCGTCCCCGCCGACCCGGATCTGCGCGTCCAGCCGGGCCGCGGCCTTGCGCGGTCCCCTGGCCACCACGATCACCCGGCACGGGTGCTCGCGGCTGGCCTCGTTGGCCGCGTCCACGGCCGCCTCGGTCTGCTCGCCGTCGTCGGTGACGATCACCAGGGTGAGCACCCGGCCCAGGGCCACCGCGCCGCCCTGGTCCCGCAGCTCGACGAGCTTCCTGTTGACCTGCGAGGTCGTCGTCGCTGGCAGATCAATGATCACGGCCGCCTCCAGTGCCTGCCGGTCCTGGCCATCATCGCGTCCGCCGACGCCGGCCCCCACGTGCCCGCCCGGTACTGCTCGGGCGTGCCCTGCTCGGCCCAGAACCGCAGCACCGGGTCGAGGATCTGCCAGGACAGCTCGACCTCCTCGTTCACCGGGAACAGCGAGGGCTCGCCCAGCAGCACGTCCAGCAGCAGCCGCTCGTAGGCCTCCGGCGAGCTCTCGGTGAACGCGTGGCCGTAGCCGAAGTCCATCGTGACGTCGCGGACCTCCATGGTCGCGCCCGGCACCTTGGAGCCGAACCGCATCGTCACGCCCTCGTCCGGCTGCACCCGGATCACCAGGGCGTTCTGCCCCAGCTCCTCGGTCATCGTGGCGTCGAACGGCAGGTGCGGGGCGCGCTTGAACACCACCGCGATCTCGGTGACCCGGCGGCCCAGCCGCTTGCCGGTGCGCAGGTAGAACGGGACCCCCGCCCAGCGGCGGGTGTTGACCTCGCAGGTGATGGCGGCGAAGGTCTCCGTGGTGGAGCCGGGCGCGATGCCCTCCTCCTCCAGGTAGCCCAGCACCTTCTGGCCGCCCTGCCAGCCCCCGGTGTACTGCCCGTACGCCGTGGTGTCCTCGAACGGGCCGACCGGCTTGGTCGCCGACAGCACCTTGATCTTCTCCGCCCGCAGCGCCCTGGGGTGGAAGGAGCCCGGCTCCTCCATCGCCATCAGCGCCAGGAGCTGGAGCAGGTGGTTCTGGATCACGTCGCGTGCGGCGCCGATGCCGTCGTAGTAGCCGGCCCTGCCGCCGATGCCGATGTCCTCGGCCATCGTGATCTGCACGTGGTCCACGTAGTGCGCGTTCCACAGCGGCTCGAAGAGCTGGTTGGCGAAGCGCAGCGCCAGGATGTTCTGGACCGTCTCCTTGCCGAGGTAGTGGTCGATGCGGAACACCGACTCCTCGGGGAAGACCTCGTTGACGACCCGGTTGAGGTCGCGCGCGCTGGCCAGGTCGTGGCCGAACGGCTTCTCGATCACCACCCGGCGCCACTGGTCAGGGCCCTGGTCGGTGAGCCCGGAGCGGGCGAGCTGCTCGGAGACCACCGGGAAGAACGACGGCGGGATCGACAGGTAGAACGCGTGGTTGCCGCCGGTGCCGCGCTCCTCGTCCAGCTCCTTGACGGTGGCCGCGAGCGTGTCGAACGCGGCCGGGTCGTCGAAGGTGCCGGGCACGAAGCGGAAGCCCTCCGCGAGCCGGTCCCACACGGCCTGGCGGAACGGGGTGCGGGCGTGCTGCCGCACCGCCTCGTACACCACCTGGCCGAAGTCCTGGTCCGCCCAGTCCCGGCGGGCGAACCCGACCAGGCCGAAGCCCGGCGGCAGCAGCCCCCGGTTCGCCAGGTCGTAGATCGCCGGCATCAGCTTCTTGCGGGACAGGTCGCCGGTCACCCCGAAGATCACCAGACCGCACGGCCCGGCGATCCTGGGCAACCGCTTGTCCCGCTCGTCCCGAAGCGGGTTGCTCCAGGCCTGTGTCACGCCTTGACCTCCTGCACAGCCTTGATGAGGTGGGACAGGCCGGCGATCCGGTCGGTCAGGTGCAGCCGCAGCACCGGACGCCCGTGCTCGGCCAGCACCTGGCCGTCGCCGAGCGCCTGCGCCCGCTGCAGCTCACCGAGCGTGTACGGCCGGCCCGGCACCGGCAGGTCCGCGTCGACCGCGCCGGTGACCTGCAGGAACACGCCGTTCTGGTGGCCGCCCTTGTGGTACTGCCCGGTGGAGTGCAGGAACCGCGGTCCCCACCCGAAGGTGGTCTGCACCCCGCAGCGCCGCGCCAGCTCGGTCCGCAGCAGCGCGATCGAGGCGTCGTCGATCCGGTCCAGGTACGCCTGCACGGCCACGTAGCCGTGGTCGGGCGTGGCCGCGAGCAGCGCGCGCAGCGCGTCGGCCACGGTCGCCACGCCCGGCGAGAGCCAGGAGCCGCCCGAGGCGTAGACCTCGACCGGGCCGTCGACCAGCGTCGGCGTGACCGCCGGGCCGGCGGGCGACTGCTCGTCCAGCAACGCGCGCGCGGCCTTCTTCGCGGCCTCCACGTCCGGCTGGTCGAACGGGTTGATCCCGAGCAGCCGGCCGACCAGGGCCGTGGCGTACTCCCACAGCAGGAACTGCCCGCCGAGCGAGCCGGTGGTGCTGATCCGCGCGTCGCCCTGGGCGGGGCCGACCGCGACCGGGGTCGCGTCGTCGCGGGCGTCGGCGAAGCCCGGCGCGTCCGGGCCCTCGACCGCCACCGGGAGCAGGCCGGTGCCCTCCTTGCCGGTGGACTCGGCGATCAGCTGCTCGGCCCAGTCGGCGAAGCCGGTGATCCCGGAGCCGGTGTCGGCGAGCACGACCTTCTCCGCGCCGGTCGCGTGGGCCGCGCCCAGCGCCGCGGCGAGCCGGACCGCGGGGTTGTCGGCGTCGTCCGCGGCCAGCCGGCCGGCCGCCGCCGCGGCGTCGTCGAGCAGGCCGGCGATGTCGGCGCCGGCCAGCCCGGCCGGGACCAGGCCGAACGCGGTCAGCGCCGAGTAGCGGCCGCCCACGTGCGGGTCGGCCAGGAACACCTTGCGGTACCCGGCCTCCTCGGCCAGCGCCGCCAACGGCGAGCCCGGATCGGTCACCACCACGATGCGCGATCCTGCATCGATTCCGTCTTGTGCGAAAGCACTTTCGAAGATCCGGCGGTGGCTGTCGGTCTCGACGGTGGAGCCGGACTTGGACGACACCACGAGCACGGTGCGCCGAAGGTCGCCGGCCAGGGCCTCGGCGACCTGGCCGGGGTCGGTGGTGTCCAGCACGACCAGCGGCACGCCCGCGGTCGCGCAGATGACCTCGGGGGCCAGCGAGGAGCCGCCCATGCCGGCCAGCACGACCCGGTCCACGCCCTCGGCGCGCAGCTCGGCGGCCAGGGCGTCGATCTCGGCCAGCAGCGGCCGGGAGGTCTCGTGCAGCGTGGTCCATGCCAGGCGGATCGACGCCTCGGGCTCGGCGTCCGGGCCCCAGAGGGTGGCGTCCTGGGTGGTCAGCCTGCTGGCGGCCCGCTCGCCGACCAACTGGTCGGCGAGCGGGGCCGCGTCAGCAGCGAGTCCACTGTGGACGATGTCGACGGCGATGGCGGCGTGCGACTCCGACGAGCGGATCTCGGTGCTCATCCGGTTTCAGCCCTTCGTCCGGTCGAGCTGCTCGGTGACGGTCTCCAGGAGCTCGGCCCAGGACTTCTCGAACTTCTCCACGCCCTCGCGCTCCAGCACCGCGAACACGTCGTCGAAGTCCACGCCGGCCTCGGTCAGCGCGTCGAAGACCTCCTGCGCCGCCTCGCCGCGGCCGGTGACGGTGTCGCCGGTGATCTCGCCGTGGTCGGCGACGGCGAGCAGCGTCTTCTCCGGCATGGTGTTCACCACGGCCGGGGCGACCAGCTCGTCCACGTAGCGGGTGTCGGAGTAGGCCGGGTCCTTCACGCCGGTGGAGGCCCACAGCGGGCGCTGCGGTCGGGCGCCGGCCTGGGCCAGCTCACGCCACCGCTGGCCGCCGAAGACCTCCTCGTAGGCGACGTAGGCGAGCCGGGCGTTGGCGATGGCGGCCTCGCCGCGCAGCGCCTCGGCCTCCGGCGTGCCCAGCTCGCCGATCCGCTTGTCGATCTCGGTGTCCACCCTGGACACGAAGAACGACGCGACCGAGGCGATCTGGGACAGGTCGTGGCCATTGGCCCTGGCCTGCTCCAGACCGGCGAGGAAGGCGTCCATCACCGCGCGGTACCGCTCCACCGAGAAGATCAGCGTGACGTTGACGCTGATGCCCTCGGCCAGCACCCGGGTGATCGCCGGCAGGCCGGCGACGGTGGCCGGGATCTTCACCATCAGGTTCGGCCGGTCCACCGTCTTCCACAGGTCGAGCGCCTCGGCGACGGTGCGCTCGGTGTCGTGCGCCAGCCTCGGGTCCACCTCGATGGACACCCGGCCGTCCAGCCCCTCGGTCCGCTCCCAGGTGGCGCGGAACAGGTCGCAGGCGTTGCGCACGTCGGTCGTGGTGATCTCCCGCACGGCCTGGTCCACCGACGCGCCCCTGGCGGCCAGCTCCCGCACCTGCGGGTCGTAGGACTCGCCCTTGGACAGGGCGGCGGCGAAGATCGTCGGGTTCGTCGTCACGCCGACGACGTGCTGGTCGCGCACGAGCGCGGCCAGGTTGCCCGACTCCAGCCGCTCCCTGGACAGGTCGTCGAGCCAGATCGAGACACCGGCCTCGCTCAGCGCGGCCAGTCGGTTGTTGCTCACGTCAGTCACTCCCTCACGCCTCGCGGGTCCGGCCCAGGCTGCGCCGGGCCGCGTCGACCACGGCCTCGGTGGTGAGCCCGAACTCGCGGTACAGGGTCTGGTAGTCGGCAGAGGCCCCGAAGTGGTCGATCGACACCGTCTCGCCGGCGTCGCCGACGAAGCGGTGCCAGGGCATGGCGATGCCGGCCTCGACCGACACCCGAGCCCTGACCGACGCCGGCAGGACCTGCTCCCGGTAGGACTCGTCCTGCGCGTCGAACCACTCCACGCACGGCATCGAGACCACACGGGCGGCAACGCCGTCGGCGGCCAGAACCTTCCTGGCCTCCACCGCGATCTGCACCTCGGAGCCGGTGGCGATCAGGATCACGTCCGGCTGGCCGTTCTCGGCGTCGGCCAGCACGTAGCCGCCCCTGGCGACGCCCTCGGCGCTGGTGCCCTCGAGGGTCGGCACGTTCTGCCTGGTCAGGGCGAGGCCGGCGGGCGCGTCGGTGCGCTCCAGGATCGCCTTCCACGCCGCGGCGGTCTCGTTGGCGTCGGCCGGCCGCACCACGGACAGGCCGGGGATGCCGCGCAGCGCGGCGAGGTGCTCGATCGGCTGGTGCGTCGGGCCGTCCTCGCCGAGGCCGATCGAGTCGTGCGTCCACACGTAGACGACCGGGGCCTTCATCAGCGCGGCCAGCCGCACCGCCGGACGCATGTAGTCGCTGAACACCAGGAAGGTGCCGCCGTAGGGGCGGGTGCCGCCGTGCAGCGCGATGCCGTTGAGGATCGCGCCCATCGCGTGCTCCCGGACGCCGAAGTGCAGCGTCCTGCCGTACGGGTTGGCCTTCCACTCCCTGGTGGAGATCTCCTCCGGGCCGAAGGAGTCGGCGCCCTTGATCGTGGTGTTGTTGCTCTCCGCCAGGTCGGCCGAGCCGCCCCACAGCTCGGGCAGCACCTCGCCGAGCGCGGCGAGCACCTCGCCGGAGGCCTTGCGGGTGGCCATGCCCTTGGGGTCGGGCTCCCAGCTCGGGAGCTTGCTCTCCCAGCCCTCCGGCAGGTCCCGCTTGCTCAGCCGCTCCAGCAGCGCGCAGCGCTCCGGGTTGGCCTCCGCCCAGGCGTCGAACGCCTTCTGCCACTCGGCGTGGGCGGCGCGCCCGCGCTCCACCACGCCGCGGACGTGCGCCAGCACGTCGTCGTCGACCTGGAAGGTGCGCTGCGGGTCGAAGCCCAGGATCTCCTTGATCCGGGCGATCTCCTCGTCGCCCAGCGCGGAGCCGTGCGACTTGCCGGTGTTCATCTTGGTCGGCGCCGGGTAGGCGATCACCGTGCGCAGGATGATGATCGACGGCCGCTCGGTCTCGGCCTTGGCCGCCTCCAGCGCCTCCAGGATGGCGGTGACGTTCTCGCCGCCGTCCACGTGCTGCACGTGCCAGCCGTAGGCCTCGTAGCGCTTGCCCACGTCCTCGCCGAGCGCGATCCGGGTGTCGTCCTCGATGGAGATCCGGTTGTCGTCGTAGATGACGACCAGGTTGCCCAGCTTCTGCACGCCGGCGATCGAGGACGCCTCGGAGGTCACGCCCTCCTCGATGTCGCCGTCGGAGGCGATCACGTAGACGTGGTGGTCGAACGGGCTCTGCCCGGGCGCGGCCTCCGGGTCGTACAGGCCGCGCTCGCGGCGGGCCGCCATGGCCATGCCGACCGCCGAGGACAGTCCCTGGCCCAGCGGGCCGGTCGTGATCTCGATGCCCGGCGCGTGCCAGTACTCCGGGTGGCCGGGGGTCTTGGAGCCCCACGTGCGCAGCGCCTTGATGTCCTCCAGCTCCAGGCCGTACCCGCACAGGTACAGCTGGAGGTAGAGCGTGAGGCTGCTGTGGCCGGCGGAGAGGATGAACCGGTCGCGGCCGATCCACTCCGGGTCGCTCGGGTCGTGCCGCATGACGCGCTGGAACAACGCGTACGCGGCCGGCGCGAGGCTCATCGCGGTTCCAGGGTGGCCGTTGCCCACCTTCTGCACGGCGTCGGCGGCGAGCACCCGGACGGTGTCGACCCCGCGCCGGTCCAGCTCCGTCCAGTCGGCCGGCGTGCTGGGGGTGGTCAGACGGGTGAGTTCGTCGGTGACGGACACGGACGCTGCTCCCACTTCAGTTGATTCGCGGGGGGCGTGGACGACGTACGAGGGGGATGTCGTCGTCCGGCCCGTCCCGCTGGTTCTCCCTCGTCCGCGGGTCAGCCTAGTCCGGGTCCGCTGATCGCGTGATCCGCACGCCACCACCCACGCGGGGCGAAGCACCCCGGCGGGTGGATGGTTGAGTAGTGCGACTACCATTCCCCACGGCCCACTGTCCAGGGTCGACACCCGAACCGACGAGGAGTCCCATGCCGCCGGTGAGCGCTGCGCGGGGGGCGCTGTGAGCACCGCCGTCGAGCTGCCCACAGCCTCCCGAGCCCGCACCCCGGGCGATCTGCTCCGGGCGTACGTGGGCTTGGTCAAGCCGCGGGTCATCGAGCTGTTGCTGGTGACCACCATCCCGGCGATGTTGTTGGCCCAGCGCGGACTTCCGCCGCTCGGGACCTTCTTCGCCACCCTGGTGGGCGGCATCATGGCCGCCGGCAGCGCGAACGCGTTGAACTGCGTCGCCGACGCCGATATCGACTCGGTGATGAAACGCACGAAGGTGCGGCCGCTGCCCAAGCACAGCGTGAGCACGCGCCACGCGCTGGTGTTCGGGCTGGTGCTCGGCGTCGCGTCCTTCGTGTTCCTGTGGGCGACCACGAACCTGCTGGCCGGCGTGCTGGCCGTGGCCACGATCCTGTTCTACGTCCTCGTCTACACCCTGGTGCTCAAGCGCCGGACGGCGCAGAACGTGGTGTGGGGCGGCGCGGCGGGCTGCATGCCGGTGGTGATCGGCTGGTCGGCGGTCACCGGCACCGTGGAGTGGCCGGCGCTGGTGATGTTCGGCATCGTCTTCTTCTGGACGCCGCCGCACACCTGGGCGCTGGCCACGAAGTTCAAGGACGACTACCGCAGGGCCGGCGTGCCGATGCTGCCGGTCGTCGCGACCCCGGTCCAGGTGACCCGGCAGATCGTGCTCTACACGTGGGCGACGGTGCTGTGGTCGCTGCTGCTGGTGCCGGCCACGAGCTGGCTCTACGCGGTCTCCGCCGTGGTCGCCGGCGCCTGGTTCCTGGTGGTGGCCCACCGGCTGCACGCCGCCACGAAGCGCGGGGCGAAGACCAACCCGATGAAGCTGTTCCACCTCTCGAACACGTACCTGATGCTGGTGTGCGTGGGGATGTCGGTGGACTCGCTGCTCGGCTGGCCGGCCCTCGGCTGGCCCTTCTGAGTCCTCCGCGAGACCTGAAACAACCCAGGGGGCCTTCCGTCACATGACGGAAGGCCCCCTGGTGGTTTTCCCGGTGATCAGACCTGGAGATCAGCGGGGGAGGAGCACGAGCTTGCCGGTCGTGCGCCGACCCTGGAGGTCGGCGTGGGCGGTGGCCGCCTCGGCCAGCGGGTAGCGGTGCCCGACGCGGATGGTCAGCGTCCCCTCGGCGATGGCCCGGAACACGTCCCCGGCCCGCCAGGTCAGCTCCTCCCTGGACGCGACGTGGTGCTTGAGGGTCGGCCGGGTGAGGAACACCGACCCCGCGGCGTTGAGCCGCTGCGGGTCCACCGGCGGCACCGGCCCGCTGGCCGCCCCGAACAGCGCCAGGACGCCCCGGGGCCGCAGGCTCGCCAGGCTGGCGTCGAAGGTGGTCGCGCCGACCCCGTCGTACACCGCGGCGACGCCCGCGCCGTCGGTCAGGCGGCGCACCTCGGCGGCCAGGTCGTCCGTCTCGGTGTACCGGATCACCTCGTCGGCGCCCGCCTCCCGCGCCAGCCGCTCCTTCTCCTCGGTGGAGACGGTGCCGATCACCCGGCCGCCCAGCGCCTTCACGAACTGGGTCAGCGCCAGGCCCATCCCGCCGGCGGCGGCGTGCACCAGCACCGCGTCGCCCTGCCGCACCGGGTAGGTGGAGTGGGTCAGGTAGTGCGCGGTCATCCCCTGCAACAACGCGCCGCCCGCGATCTCCAGGTCCACCCCGTCCGGCACCGCGATCGCGTCGCTGACCGGCACCACCGCGTGCTCGGCGTAGCTGCCGAGCGTGTTGCCCCAGGCCACCCGGTCGCCCACCGCGAACTCCGTGACGCCCTCGCCGACCGCGACGACGCGGCCGGCGCCCTCCAGCCCCGGTGTGAACGGCAGCGGCAGCGGGTACGCGCCGGTCCGGTGGTAGGTGTCGATGTAGTTGACCCCGGCCGCGGCCACCTCGACCAGCACCTCGCCGGCGCCCGGCGTCGGCGCGTCGACCTCGGCCGACTCCAGCACCTCGGGACCGCCGTGGGACCGCACCACCACTGCCCGCATCGGGCCTCCTCACCGCTCGTGATCGTCTCGCCTGTCGTCCTGTCCGGCACAACATCCACTCGCCCCCGGGCTGTTCCCGGCTGACAGGTGATCGGCTCCGGCTTTGTCGACCATCGCGGCTACTCGCGGGTTAGGCTCCGCTCGTGTCTGATCAGACTGCCGCCAGCCAGCCCCCCGCCGCCCCCGCGTCGGCGGTGAACGCGGCCCGCCGGTTCGTCGCCGAGCACGGCAGGACCGGCCGCGCCGTGGTCCAGTACCTGGGGCGCAAGGGCGCCCGCGTCACCCTGGTCGGCGAGGACGGCGCGCTCGGCGACGTCGTCGTGGCCGACGTGGCGACCGGTGAGGCCGTCGTCGCCGCCGTGGAGGGCCTGGAGCTGACCGGCTGGGACCTGGAGACCACCGCCCAGGTCAAGATCGGGCCGCGGCACCGGCACCGGATGGCCGGGCGGTGAGCCGTCCTCGCGTCCTGCTCGCGACCTGTGCGGCGATGCCCGTCTCCGAGCCCGACGACGCCGGTTTGCCGGCCGCGTTGGCGGAGGTGGGCGTCGACGCCGCGTTCGCGCCGTGGGACGACGAGGACGCCGGCTTCGCCGAGGCCGACCTGGTGGTGATCCGCGCGACCTGGGACTACACCCTGCGCCGCAAGGAGTTCCTCGCCTGGTGCGACTCGGTGCCGCGCCTGGCGAACCGGGCGGACGTGGTGCGGTGGAACACCGACAAGTCCTACCTCGTCGACCTCGCGGCCGACGGGGTGGCGGTGGTGCCCACCGAGCTCGTCCCGCCGGGCGCTGTCCCGGACTGGCCGGACGTCGAGGTCGTGGTGAAGCCGGCGGTCGGCGCCGGTTCGCGCGGCACGCGCCGGTTCGCCCCCGACCAGCGGGCGCTGGCCGAGAGCCACCTGGCCGAGCTGCACACCGACCGCGGTCTCGCGCTCGTGCAGCCCTACCAGCCGGCGGTGGCCGCCGAGGGGGAGACCTCGCTGGTCTACCTGGGCGGCGTCTACTCGCACTCGTTCCACAAGGGACCGATGCTGGGCGACGCGACGTCCGGCCCGTACCTCGCGGAGCGGCTGACGGCGACCACGCCGACGGCGGAGCAGCGCGAGCTGGCCGAGAACACCCTGGACGCGGTGGCGGCCCGGTTCGGGCTGCGTCGCGGCGACCTCGTGTCCGCGCGGGTCGACGTGCTGCGGGGGGCCGACGGCCGACAGCTCCTGCTGGAGCTGGAGTTGATCGAGCCCTCGTTGGGCTTCGGCCAGACCGGGCCGGAGGCGCCCGCCCGGTACGCCTCGGCGGTCCGCCTCGCGCTGTCCGCGCTCTGACCCCGATCCCAGCTCGGCCGCCCTCAGGTGTGACGGGCCGCTGGTTGGGCGGCGGGCTGCGGGGCTGGTTGCTGGATCGGAGTTGGCTGCTGGGCCGGAGCTGGTTGCTGGACCGCCGGCGTTCCCCGGGGATTCGGGGCTGACGGCGACGCCGGAGGTCCGGCGGTGGGCTGGGGTGGCGGCGCGCTCGGGGCGGGGGAGGAGCCGGGGGCTGGCGTGACGGGCTGAGGCTGTGCGCTCGCCGTCCCGGCGGGTGAACTCGGGGAACCAGGCTCGGGCTGGGCCGGCGGAGGGTTCGTTGGGGTTGGTTGTGGGGCCTCGGGAGCGGCGGGGGCCGCCGGCGGTTCGGGAACTGGTTGGGGCGCCGGGGTGTCCGCGCCCGGGCTCTCGGCGGTGTCGGGGGCCGGAGTGCCGGCGGTGCCCTGCGCGGGCGCCGGGGACTGGACGACATCGGGCTGGGGCGCGGGCTCGGTGTCCGAAGTGGACTGTGGCTCCGGTGCGCCGGGGTCGGTCTGGTCCGCTGGCGGCTCCGAGCTGGGCTGGGGTTCGGCCGAACCACCGACGGGTTGGGGCTCGGGCTGGGGCTGGGGTTGGGGCTCGGGTTCTGGCTGGGGTTGCTCGGCGGCCGGCTCCGGCTGCCTGTCCGGCTGGTCGGCCGCGGGCTCCGCGCTCTGGGGCTCCGGCTTGGGCGCCAGGGCCTCCTTGTCCACATAGGACGAGTCCTGCAGTTCCAGGAAGGTCTTCTCCTGTCTTCCCTTCGTCCAGGCGTTGCAGCGGACCCAGCCGTCCTCGTCGGGGCAGAAGCCGCCGCTGACCGTCCGCGAGGTGCGCTCGACGCATCCCTCGTGGTAGCCGTCGACCAGGTACACGTTGTTGCGGTCGACCTCGACGTAGCGCGCCGCGTCCGGCGAGACGTGGACGCATTCGGGCCGCGCCGCCGCCGAGGGCGTCACGAGCAGGGCGGGCGCGACGGCCAGACCAACCGCGACCGAGCCCGCGAGCTTCCCCCGCATGAATTCCTCCGATCCTGGGTGAGCCAGACACGGATCGGACGGGCCACTCGTGATCTTGAGGCGCGGTCGCGATCTCCCACCCGAAGGGGGGTCACGCCGAGAGGAGCGAGTACACGTCGCCCTCGCGGGCGCAGTGCGTGCGGCCCCCGAAGGCCACCTCGGCGCGCCGCGTGGCCTCCCCTGGGGTGAGCGACGGGCCGACGTGGGTGACGACGAGGCGGCCGGCGCCGGCGCGGCGCGCGGTCTCTCCCGCGTCCTCCGGGGTGCAGTGCCAGCGGGGCTCGCCGGCCGGCCAGGTGCTGGAGTCGGCCTCGCAGAGCAGCAGGTCGACGCCCCTGGCCAGGTCCTCCAGCGCCGCGCACGGGCCGGTGTCGCCGGAGTAGGCCAGGCTGCGCCCGCCGTGCTCGGCGCGCAGCCCGAACGCCGGCAGGCCGTGCTCCACCGCGCGACTGGTCAGCCGCAGCCCGGCCAGGTCGACCTCGTGCCCGTCGTGCAGCTCGTGCACCTCGAACACCCGCTTCATCGGGTTGGGCTGACCGCTGGCGAGGAAGGCCTCCATGCGCTCGGCCCAGCCGGGCGGCCCGAAGACCGGGATCGGCGCGGCGGGGGACAGGTCGGCGAAGGCCAGGGCGTAGTAGGCGGTCAGCAGGTCGGCGGTGTGGTCGGCGTGCGTGTGCGACAGCCAGACCGCCGAGAGCTGGTCGGGTCGGAGGTGGCGTTGGAGGTTCGCCAGAGTGCCCGGTCCGGCGTCCACCCAGACGGTGGTCCCGGCCGCGCGCAGGAGGTACCCGGAACAGGCCTGGTCCGGCCGGGGGTAGGGCGTCGCCGTGCCCAGGACCACCAGTTCCATGCCCACCTCACGCGTTCTTCCACGACCGGGTGAGGGAGAAGGTAACCAGCGGGTCACCCCGTTGTCGATCTTCCTGGTTCTGGCTCTGCCCCTGGTCAGCTCTGGCTCTGGCCCGCGTCCGCGCGCCGTCCGCTCTCCCAGGACAGCCCCCACCCGCCCTGGGGGGCGAGCCCCGCTCCAGCCTATCGGCTCCCCGCGCCGCGCTCCACGGGCAAAGCGTCGCCTGTGGACAACTGCCCCGGAACCCGGCCCGCGTTCACCCGACGATCGGGTTGTTGTGGACAGGATCACGGGTCTGTGGACAACTTCCCCTGTTGATCACATGGTGCACCCTGGTTAGTCTGCGGTTTCAGTGTCCACTGAAAAGTGGGTCAAGGGCCCACCGGAGCAGAGGGAGCGGCCATGGCGCGGGAAGACCTGCTGGCGTCCTGGGTTGAGCACTTCGCGATGACCTTCGAGCGGGACGGCCTACCGCTCATCGCCGGCCGCATCCTCGGGTACCTGCTGGTCTGCAACCCACCCGAGCGCACGGCCGCCGAGCTGTCCGCCGCGCTGGAGGCGAGCAGCGGTTCGATCAGCACCAACCTGCGCCTGCTCGGCGGCAACGGCCTGGTGCGGAAGATGACCCGCCGGGGCCGGCTCGCCGCCCTGTACCGGGTGGACGAGCAGCGCTGGGTGGACTTCGTGCAGGGCCGGCTGGAGGCGATCGCCGGCGTCCGCGAGCTCACCGCCGGCGGTCTGCGCCTGATGTCGGGCGACCCCGAGCGGGCCGAGCGGCTCCGGACGGTCGACGAGGTCTACGGCTCGCTGTCCGGCGCGCTCGACGACCTCCGGCGGCGGCTCCAGCACACCCGCGACGCTCAGCGCGCCTGACCACCGCGCCCCAGGGTTTCACCGCCCCGGGATCACCGCGCCTCAGGCCACCGCTGGTGTCTCAGGCGGCGGTGGTGGCCGGAGCGTCCGCCGTCCGGCCGGAGGCCGGGGTGGGCGGCGCCGGGATCGGGCCGTAGTCGCGGGTCGCGGTCCACAACGCCGCGGTGGCCACGACGACCACCCCCGCGCCCAGGACGTGGATGGCGGCCAGCACCTCGGGCACGCCGGTCCAGTACTGGACCATGCCGAGGCAGCCCTGCGCGAGGACGACGCCGATCAGCCACCAGTACCGCGACCAGATCCGCCGGTCCACGCCGCTGGCGCGCAGGCCGAAGCCGAGGCCGACGAGCACGCCGAGGTAGAGGAAGAGCAGGTCGGCGTGCACCTGGGCCAGCGTGGCGATCGGCAGGTCGAGCCGGGGCGTCTTCGAGTCGCCGGAGTGCGGCCCGGCCGAGGTCACCAGGGTGCCCGCGACGAGCAGCGCGGCCAGCACCCCGGCGTTGGCCACCTGGAGCGCGCGCAGCGGCCGGGGCACCAGCCGCCGCACCGGACCCTCGCCCTCGCCGACCGCGCGGAGCAGCAGCACGGCGAGCCACACCAGGACCATCGAGACCAGGAAGTGGACCGCCACCGACCACCAGACCAGGCCGGTCAGCACGGTGAAGCCGCCGATGACCGCCTGCGCCGCGACCCCCGCCGGCATGCTCGCCGCCAGCCACACCAGACGTCGGCGGCGGGGCCGCACGAGCAGCGCGGCGATCAGGCAGGCCGCGCCGACGAAGCCGACCACGCCGGTCAGCAGCCGGTTGGAGAACTCGACCCACTGGTTGAACGCGTGGAACTCGGGGTGCGCGACCGGGGTGAGGCTGCCGGGGAAGCACTCGGGCCAGGTCGGGCAGCCCAGCCCGGACCCGGTCACCCTGACCACCGAGCCGGTCACCGCGATGCCCGCCTGCGTGATCACCGCGGCGACGGCGAACGCGCGCTGCAGGGCGAGGGACGGGGCGGGGAGGCGGGAGAACCAGGAGAAGGCTGGCACGGTGGCGATGGTAGGTGGTGTGGCTACATGTCCCGGCGGCGGGTCGCCCCGAATGCGGTCCCGGTCACGCCGGCCGCCACCGACACGTCGGCCCCGGTCCGGACGCGCCGGATCGGGGCCGACGGAACGCGGGTCAGGTGAGGCGCGTGGTGCGTGTGGCGGCCAGGCCGGCGACCGCGGTCCAGCCCACGAGCACGGCCAGCGGCTGCCAGCCGGGGAACGCGCCGTCGACCAGCGCGGTGCGCAGGCCCTCGGCCAGCGCGCTCGACGGCAGCAACTGGACGACGGCGGCCAGGCCGCCGGGCAGCGAGCTGAGCGGCACGACGATGCCGCCGGCCAGCAGCAGCACGAACCACACCGTGTTCGCCAGCGCGAGCACGATCTCGGCCCGCAGCGAGCCGCCCAGCAGCACACCCAGCGCGCCGAAGGCCAGCCCGCCCAGCAGGACGAACAGCAGCGCCCATCCGACGCCGCCCAGGGCGGGGGACCAGCCGAGCAGGGCGGCGACCACCCCGATGACCACGAGCTGCACCGCGACCACCAGCAGGTTCGCCAGCACGCGGCCGGCGACCAGCAGCCACCGGGGCAGCGCGGTGGCCGCGAGCCGGCGGAGCACGCCGTAGCGCCGGTCGAAGCCCAGCGCGATCGCCTGCCCGGTGAAGGTCGTGGACATCACGGCCAGCGCGACCACCCGGGGCGTCACCGCGTCGACCCTGGGGGTCGGCAGCGGCAGCACGTCGAGCACGCTCAGCCCCACCAGCAGCGCCAGCGGGATCAACAGCGTGAGCAGCACCTGCTCGCCGTTGCGCAGGGTCAGCACGGCCTCGGTGCGGGTGTGGGTGGCGAGCATGCCGAGCAGGCGGCCGCGCCCGGGGCGCGGGCGGAACGTGCCGGCGGCGAAACGCTGCCCGGTCGGGCCGGAGGCGTTCGTGAGCGACACCGTCATGCCTTCCTGCTCGTGGAGGTTGTTCCCAGCCCCGTCGTCCTCGGGAGCCCCGTTGTCTTCGCGAGCCCTGTCGTCTTCGGGAGCGCCGCCGTTCTCGGGAGCGCGGTCACGAGCGCAGTTCCCGTCCGGTCAGCTCCAGGAAGACGTCCTCCAGGCTGCGCCGGGCCACCTGCAGCTCGCTGGCCAGCACGCCGTTCTGCGCGCACCAGGCCGTCACGGTGGACACCACCTGCGGGTCGATCTCGCCGGTGACCAGGTAGGAGCCGGGGTGGGGCTCGACCGCGTGGCAGCCCTCGGGCAGCGCCTTCAGCAGCAGGTCGAGGTCCAGGCCCGACCGGGCCCGGAACCGGAGCTGCCGCTCGGCGCGCTCGCTGGTGAGCTCCTCCGGCGTGCCCTCGGCCACGACCCGGCCGTGGTCGACGATCACCACGTGGTCGGCCAGCGTCTCGGCCTCGTCCATCAGGTGCGTGGTGAGCAGGACCGCGACGCCGTCGGCGCGCAGCGCGGACACCACGTCCCACACCGTGCGCCGGGCCTGCGGGTCCATGCCGGCGGTCGGCTCGTCCAGGAACACCAGCTCCGGCCGGCCCACCAGGGCGCAGGCCAGCGACAGCCGCTGCTGCTGGCCCCCGGACAGGCGCTTGAACGGGGTGCGTCGGGCGGCGTCGAGCCCGAGCACGTCCAGCAGCCAGTCGACGTCGAGCGGGTTGGCCGCGCACGCGGCGACCAGGCGCAGCATCTCGTCGGCCCGGACACCCGGGTAGGCGCCGCCGCCCTGCGGCATCACGCCCACCCGCGGCCGCAGCCGCTCGGCGTCGGCCACCGGGTCCATGCCGAGCACGCGCACGCGGCCGGCGTCCGGTCGCAGGAAGCCCTCGCACACCTCGACGGTGGTGGTCTTCCCCGCGCCGTTGGGGCCGAGCAGCGCGAGCACCTGGCCGCGCTCCAGTCGCAGGTCGACGCCGTTCACGGCGGTGGTCGACCCGTAGCGCTTGACCAGCCCGGACACCTCGACTGCTGGCGGTGAATCGGCGTTCGGGCTCACGGCGGGCAAGCGTAGGCCGTGCCGGTGGGCGGGCCCCACACGGGGCCTGCCACCAGCGGAAACCGTGATCCGGGTCACCGGGTCGGGGGAAGGGGCGCTGCGGTGGGGAATCCCTGCTCGCGCAGCAGCACCCTGCGGACGAACCAGAGCAGGAGCAGCACCACGATCACGGCCGCGACCACCGCCTGCCAGAGCACGTAGACGCGGTTGTCGAAGGTCGAGCCGGGCGGCGGCACCATGAGCGCGAGGAAGACGCTGATGCCGGTCGCGGCGGTGCGGAAGCGCGCCGAGTTGGTGGCGGCCGCCAGCGGGATCGCGGCCCACAGCAGGTACCAGGGGTGCACGACCGGGCCGAGCAGGATGAACAGGCCGAGCGAGACGCCGAGGCAGGCCAGCGGCTCCCGCACGCGGTGCCGGCCCCAGCTGCGGAACGACAGCCAGAGCAGGGCCGCCATGGCCAACCCGCCGAGGCCCATGCCGATCGCCCTGGTCAGGGCGATCACCGCGTCGCTGTGGTTGCCCAGGCCCAGCGCGATGCCGATGCCGCCGCCGAGCATGCCCAGCGCGGTGGCCGGCGACATCCAGCTCTTGACCTTGTTCGCCGTGTCCAGGGTGCCGGTCCAGCCGAAGCCGAGCCCGCTGAGCAGCGAGGTGGCCACGAGGCCGGCGACGAACACCACCGTGAGCAGCAACGCGACCTTGACGAGGTCGCTGATCCGGCCGCCGCGCCGCCGGGCGAGGGCCGCGCCGAGGAAGCCCAGCGCGGGCGCGACCGAGATCTTGACCGCGGCGGCGCAGGTGATCAGGAGCGCGCCGACGACCGCGGCGACCCGCCGGTTGCGCAGCGCGACCTCGAAGCCGGCGAGCATCATGCCGATCGCCAGCGCCTCGTTGTGCACGCCGCTGATCAGGTGGAACAGCACGAGCGGGTTGAGGGCGCCCAGCCAGAGCGCGCTCACCGGCTGGACGCCGCAACGGCGGGCCAGCCGGGGCAGCGCCCACACGATCAGCGCCAGGCCGGCCAGCGCCAGCGCGCGGTGCAGCAGGATGCCCAGCTCCACGTTGTCGCCGGCGACCCAGGTGATGACCCTGGCGAAGGAGAAGAACAGGGGCCCGTACGGGGCGGGGGTGTCGCGCCAGATGTTGGGCACGCCCCTGGTCAGCGGGTGGTCGGGGCCGAGGGCGTCCACCGGGCCGACCAGGTACGGGTCCAGCCCCCTGGCCGCGATCTCGCTCTGGGCGAGGTAGCTGTAGACGTCCCTGCTGAACATGGGCGGCGCCAGCGCCAGCGGCGCGGCCCACATCACCAGCGTGCGGTCGAGCTGGCTGCGGGAGATCAGCCGGGGCCGGCCGGGTCTGGCGAGCCGGCCCAGGGCGAGCCAGGCGAGCACCACCATGAGCAGCCCCGCGTAGGCGACCGCCAGCGAGGCCGTGGGCAGGCGCGCCGGCAGGCCGAGCAGCCGCAGACCCTGCACGGAGGGGAGCACCGGGTTGGCGCCGGCGCCGAGGGCGCCCACCGCGAGCAGCAGCGAGCCGACGGTGCCGAAGCGGCGCACCACGTCGAGCTGGCGGCGTTCGCCGCGGTCGAGGGGGGCCGGCTCCTCCGGTGTGCCGATCCGCCCCGCCGCCGGCTCGACGGCGGGGGCCCGTCGCTGGTCGTCCACCGCGTCCTGTCCACCCTCCGTCGCGGTCGTGCCGTGCGCTCTCGTGCCTCGCGCCACCCTGCCGACCGCTTTGCCCGCCACCACGTCGCGAAGGGTAGCGAGGAGCGCCCCGTCGAATGGCTCCCACCTGGAGTTTGCCCGCGGCCGGCCCGGGCGTGCGCAAGATCATGTTCGGGGTGGCGGCGGGCCGGCGCGCACGATGCCGCACGCCGTCCGCCGGCACGGGAAGCCGCTAGCCGCGGCCGGACTTCTCCGATCTCGGGCAGGTGCTCGTGGGGATCATCGCCCTGGGTGTTCGCCCCCGCGCGCCGCCTGCGCGGAACGGGTGACGCGTGAACCCGGTCACCGTGGGCCACCAGGGGCTTTGCCGACCTCCCCGAAATAGGTAACACTCGTGTTGTGAAAAACGCCGGGACCGTCGCATCGGCCGCCGCCACGGGCTCCGTGGCCGCCGCGGCCGACGCCGCGCGCCCGGCCGCCGCGCCGGCGCAGGGCGCCCCCGGCACGCCGCCGGGAGCCCAAACCCAGCACCCGGGAACCCAGCACCCGGACGGCAGCACCCGGCACACCGTGGCCCGCCTCCTGCTGGAGCAGGGCCCGGTCACCGCGGCCGCGGTGGCCGAGGAGCTGGGGCTGAGCCCGGCTGCCGTCCGCCGGCACCTGGACGCGCTGGTCGCCGACGGTGAGGCGTGCACGCGGGACGCCCCCCGCCGGGGACGGCGCGGCCGCGGCCGCCCCGCCAAGCTCTTCCTCCTCACGGAGGCCGGGCGGGCCCGGTTCGGGCACGCCTACGACGACCTCGCGGTCGCCGCGCTCCGCTTCCTCGCCGAGCACGCGGGCGAGGAGGCCGTGCGGTCCTTCGCCGAGCGGCGGATCGGCGCGCTCGTCGACCGGCACCGCGCGGCGGTGACCGCCCGGCGGGGCGCGGACGAGCGGGCGAAGGCCCTGGCGACCGCGCTCACGAGGGAGGGCTACGCTGCCTCGGCCCGCAGGGTGGGCATGGGGGAGCAGCTCTGCCAGCACCACTGCCCGGTGGCGCACGTGGCCGCGGAGTTCCCGCAGCTGTGCGAGGCCGAGACCGCGGCCTTCGCCGAGCTGCTGGGCACGCACGTGCAGCGCCTGGCGACCATCGCGCGCGGCGACGCCGCGTGCACCACCCACGTGCCGCTGGGCGAGGCCCCGGCGACCGAGGACGCGGAGCGCGCCTCGGCCGCCGCCGACGCGCCCGCGGCCGACCACCCGACGTGCCCGGAGCCGACTGCGGACGGCGCGCCGCAGGAGGCGGGAGAAACCGCACGGATCCCGGCGCGAGACCCGCACGCAGGGTCGAGCCATGGGCAGCGCGACCTCGCAGGGTCGAGCCATCAACGCGAAGGGGAGCCCGCATGACTGCCGCTGCCGAGCAGCGCACACCCACCACGCAGCAGCCGCTCAGCCAGGAGGAGACCCTGGCGACCCTGGGCCGCTACGAGTACGGCTGGGCCGACGACGACGCGGCCGGCGCCAGCGCCCGGCGCGGCCTGAACGAGGACGTGGTCCGGGACATCTCGGCGAAGAAGGACGAGCCCGAGTGGATGCTCGAGGCCCGGCTCAAGGCGCTGAAGATCTTCGACCGCAAGCCGATGCCGAACTGGGGCGCCGACCTCAGCGGGATCGACTTCGACTCGATCAAGTACTTCGTGCGCTCCACCGAGAAGCAGGCCACCACCTGGGACGAGCTGCCCGAGGACATCAAGAACACCTACGACCGGCTGGGCATCCCCGAGGCGGAGAAGCAGCGGCTGGTCGCGGGCGTCGCCGCGCAGTACGAGTCCGAGGTCGTCTACCACAAGATCCGCGAGGACCTCGAGGCCCAGGGCGTGATCTTCCTGGACACCGACACCGGCCTCCGGGAGCACCCCGAGCTGTTCCAGGAGTACTTCGGCTCGGTCATCCCGGCCGGCGACAACAAGTTCTCCGCGCTGAACACCGCCGTGTGGTCCGGCGGCTCCTTCATCTACGTGCCGCCGGGCGTGCACGTCGACATCCCGCTGCAGGCCTACTTCCGGATCAACACCGAGAACATGGGCCAGTTCGAGCGGACGCTGATCATCGTCGACGAGGGCGCCTACGTGCACTACGTCGAGGGCTGCACCGCGCCGATCTACTCCTCCGACTCGCTGCACTCGGCGGTCGTGGAGATCATCGTCAAGAAGAACGCCCGCTGCCGGTACACGACCATCCAGAACTGGTCGAACAACGTCTACAACCTGGTCACCAAGCGCGCCAAGGCCGAAGAGGGCGCGACCATGGAGTGGATCGACGGCAACATCGGCTCCAAGGTGACGATGAAGTACCCGTCGGTGTTCCTGATGGGCGAGCACGCCAAGGGCGAGGTGCTCTCCATCGCGTTCGCCGGTGAGGGCCAGCACCAGGACGCGGGCGCCAAGATGGAGCACCTCGCGCCGCACACCTCCTCGACGATCGTGTCGAAGTCGGTGGCCCGCGGCGGTGGCCGCACCTCCTACCGCGGCCTGGTCCGGGTGCACAAGCGCGCCCACCACTCCAAGTCGACGGTGAAGTGCGACGCGCTGCTGGTGGACAACATCAGCCGCTCGGACACCTACCCGTACGTGGACATCCGCGAGGACGACGTGGCCATGGGCCACGAGGCCACCGTGTCCAAGGTGAGCGAGGACCAGCTCTTCTACCTGATGTCCCGCGGCCTCACCGAGGACGAGGCGATGGCCATGGTCGTGCGCGGCTTCGTGGAGCCGATCGCGCGCGAGCTGCCCATGGAGTACGCCCTCGAGCTGAACCGCCTGATCGAGCTGCAGATGGAAGGGGCCGTCGGCTGACATGACGGTGTCGAACGAAGAGCGGACCACCGCGCCGACCAAGGGGCTCGGCGAGCACTCGCACGGTGGGCCGGTCATCCCGGAGGCGTCCCGGGCCGAGCGCTTCGCGTCCTTCGACGTGGAGGCGTTCGAGAAGCCCACGGGCCGCGAGGAGGACTGGCGCTTCACGCCGATGCGGCGGCTGCGTGGCCTGCACGACGGGACCGCGCCGGCCACCGGCGCGGCCACCGTCGAGGTCACGGCGGCGCCCGAGGTGCGGGTGGAGACCGTCGAGCGGGGCGACGAGCGGCTCGGCGTCGCCGGCACCCCGGGCGACCGGGTGGCCGCGCAGGCGTGGAGCGCGTTCGGCTCCGCGACGGTCGTGACGGTCCCGAAGGACACGAAGGCGTCCGGTCCGACCACGCTCGTGGTCACCGGCCCCGGCGAGGGCAACACCGCCTACGGCCACGTCCAGGTGCGCGCCGAGGCGTTCGGCGAGGCCGTCGTGGTGCTTGACCACCGCGGCTCCGGCGCCTACGCCGACAACGTCGAGTTCGTGCTCGGTGACGGCGCGCAGCTCACCGTGGTCGCGATCCAGGACTGGGCCGACGACGCGGTGCACGTCTCCGCGCACCACGCCCGCATCGGCCGCGACGCCGTGCTCAAGCACACCGTGGTGACCCTGGGCGGCGACCTGGTGCGGATCAGCCCGACCGCGACCTTCACCGACCGCGGCGGCGACGTCGACATGCAGGGGCTGTACTTCGCCGACGCCGGCCAGCACCTGGAGCACCGGCTGTTCGTCGACCACTCGGTGCCCAACTGCCGCAGCAACGTGACCTACAAGGGCGCGCTGCAGGGCGAGGGCGCGCACACGGTGTGGATCGGCGACGTGCTGATCCGGGCGGCCGCCGAGGCCACCGACACCTTCGAGCTGAACCGGAACCTGGTGCTCACCGACGGGGCGCGCGCCGACTCGGTGCCGAACCTGGAGATCGAGACCGGCGAGATCGAGGGCGCCGGCCACGCCAGCGCCACCGGCCGGTTCGACGACGAGCAGCTGTTCTACCTGCAGGCCAGGGGCATCCCGACGGAGCAGGCCCGCCGCCTGGTGGTGCGGGGCTTCTTCGGCGAGGTCCTCCAGAAGATCTCCGTGCCCGAGGTGCGGGAGCGGCTGGAGAAGGCGATCGAGGCCGAGCTTGAGGCGGTGGGTGCGTGACCCGTGTGTGCGCCCTCGCCGAGCTGGAGAACGGCCAGCCGGTCAGCGTCGACGTCGACGGCACCCCCGTTGTGGTGGTGCGTGACGGCGACGAGGTGCACGCGCTCCACGACGTCTGCTCGCACGCCGAGGTGGCGTTGAGCGAGGGCGAGGTGACCCGCAAGGGCATCGAGTGCTGGCTGCACGGGTCGTGCTTCGACCTGCGCACCGGCAAGCCCAACTCGCTGCCGGCGACCGAGCCCGTCGACGTGTTCGCGGTCAGCGTGCGCGACGGCGACGTCTATGTGGACACCACCGCAGTACTGAACTGAACAGACTTTCGCGGCACACCAGGAGAACGAAGAAACCGATGGCCATTCTCGAGATCAAGGACCTGCACGTCTCGGTCCTCACCGACGAGGAGCCCAAGGAGATCCTCCGGGGCGTCGACCTCACCGTGAAGGCCGGCGAGACCCACGCGATCATGGGCCCGAACGGCTCCGGCAAGTCGACGCTGGCCTACTCGATCGCGGGCCACCCCAAGTACGAGATCACCTCCGGCGAGGTGCTGCTCGACGGCGAGAACGTGCTGGAGATGAGCGTCGACGAGCGCGCTCGCGCCGGCCTGTTCCTGGCCATGCAGTACCCGGTCGAGGTGCCGGGCGTGTCCATGTCGAACTTCCTGCGCACCGCGGCCACCGCGGTCCGCGGCGAGGCCCCCGCCCTGCGGCACTGGGTCAAGGAAGTCAAGCAGGCCATGGCGGACCTGGACATCGACCCGACGTTCGCCGAGCGCAGCGTCAACGAGGGCTTCTCCGGCGGTGAGAAGAAGCGGCACGAGATCCTGCAGCTCGCGCTGCTGCGCCCGAAGTTCGCCATCCTCGACGAGACCGACTCCGGCCTGGACGTCGACGCGCTGCGCGTGGTGTCCGAGGGCGTGAACCGGTACAAGGCCGAGCACGGCGAGACCGGCATCATGCTGATCACGCACTACACCCGGATCCTCAAGCACATCACCCCGGACTTCGTGCACGTCTTCGCCAACGGGCGGGTCGTGGAGTCCGGCGGCGCGGAGCTGGCCGAGCGCCTGGAGGCCGAGGGCTACGTGCGGTACACCGGCAAGCAGGAGGCCGCCAGCACCGGCGCGGCCAGCTGAGGTCCGACGTGTCAACCCCTGCGACGCGAACGAACGGCGAGGCGAAAGGAGGCGCGGACGTGACGGCAGTCGCGGACTCGACGGCTCGACCCGGAGGTCAGGAGCCGCTGGACGTCGCGGTCGTCCGCAAGGACTTCCCGATCCTGGAGCGGACGGTCCGGGACGGCCACCGGCTGGTGTACCTGGACTCCGGGGCCACCTCCCAGCGGCCCCGCCCGGTGCTCGACGCCGAGCGCGCCTTCCTGGAGACCTCCAACGCCGCGGTGCACCGGGGGGCCCACCAGCTCTCCGAGGAGGCCACCGACGCCTACGAGAGCGCCAGGGCCCGCATCGCCGCGTTCGTCGGGGTCGACCCGGACGAGGTGGTGTTCACCAAGAACGCCACCGAGGGTGTCAACCTCGTGGCCTACGCCATGAGCAACGCCGCCACGGCCGGCCCGGAGGCGCACCGCTTCCGGGTCGGCCCTGGCGACGAGATCGTCGTGACCGAGCTGGAGCACCACGCCAACCTCGTGCCGTGGCAGCAGCTCTGCGAGCGCACCGGCGCCACCCTGCGGTGGTTCGGGGTCACCGACGACGGCCGGATCGACCTGACCGGGCTGGACGAGCTGGTCACCGAGCGGACGAAGGTGGTGGCCTTCAGCCACCTGTCCAACGTGACCGGCGCGGTCGGCCCGGTGGCGCCGATCGTGGCGCGGGCCCGCGAGGTCGGCGCGCTGACCGTGCTCGACGCCTGCCAGTCGGTGCCGCACATGGCGGTGGACTTCCACGCCCTCGGGGTGGACTTCGCCGTCTTCTCCGGGCACAAGATGCTCGGCCCGTCCGGGGTCGGCGTGCTCTACGGGCGGCGGGAGCTGCTCGCGGCGATGCCGCCGTTCATCAGCGGCGGGTCGATGATCGAGGTCGTGCGGATGGAGGGGTCGACCTTCGCCCCGCCGCCGCAGCGCTTCGAGGCGGGCGTGCCGATGTCCTCGCAGGCCATCGGGCTCGCCGCCGCCGTCGACTACCTGTCGGCGCTGGGCATGGACCGGGTCGCCGCGCACGAGCACGAGCTCGCCGCGGCCGCGCTGGCCGGCCTCGCCGAGATCGACGGCGTGCGGATCGTCGGCCCCACCGAGATGGACGACCGCGGCGGCGTGGTGTCGTTCGTGGTGGACGGCATCCACGCGCACGACGTCGGCCAGGTGCTGGACAGCGTCGGCGTGGAGGTGCGCGTCGGGCACCACTGCGCGTGGCCGCTGCACCGGCGGTTGGGCGTCGCGGCGACCGTGCGCGCCACCTTCTACGTCTACAACGGCATGGACGACGTCCGGGCGTTGTTGGACGCTGTGCGGGAGGCGAGGCGGTTCTTCGGCCTCGAGGTAACGTCGGCCGACGGGGCCGGTGCGGATCGCGACGGGGTGTGAGCCGGGGATGAAGCTGGACCAGATGTACCAGGAGATCATCCTGGACCACTACAAGAACCCGCACCGGCGCGGGCTGCGCGAGCCGTTCGAGGCCGAGGTGCACCACGTCAACCCGACCTGCGGTGACGAGGTGACGCTGCGGGTGCACCTGGTCGGCGACGGCGAGGCGGCCGTGGTGGACGACGTCTCCTACGACGCCCAGGGCTGCTCGATCAGCCAGGCCGCGGCCTCGGTCCTCACCGACCTCGTCGTGGGCCGGACCGTGGCCGAGGCGTTCGACAAGCACGCGGCGTTCCTGGAGCTGATGCAGGGCCGCGGGCAGGTCGAGCCGGACGAGGACGTGCTGGAGGACGGCATCGCCTTCGCCGGGGTGGCCCAGTACCCGGCCCGCGTGAAGTGCGCGCTGCTCGGGTGGATGGCCTTCAAGGACGCGGTGGCTCGGGTGGCCGAGCGGCAGCAGGAAGTGGGAGCGCGATGAGCGAGGACGTGACCCGGGGCGTGGCGGGCCTGCCCGAGCCGTCGGCGCCGGCGGCCGACCAGGCCGCGGTGCCCGACCTCGAGGAGGCCATGCGCGACGTCGTCGACCCCGAGCTGGGGATCAACGTCGTCGACCTGGGCCTGGTCTACGACATCCGGCTGGACGACGACGGCGTCGCCACCCTCGACATGACGTTGACCTCGGCGGCCTGCCCGCTGACCGACGTCATCGAGGACCAGACCAGGGCGGCCCTGACCGGCGGCCCGGGCGGCGGCCTGGTCAAGGACTTCCGCATCAACTGGGTGTGGATGCCGCCGTGGGGCCCGGAGCGGATCACCGACGAGGGCCGCGAGCAGCTCCGCGCCCTCGGCTTCACCGTCTGACCCACCCACCAACCCATGAGGGGCGGTCCCGTTCCGGGACCGCCCCTCTCGCTTTGTTGCTGAAGATGGAGCAGGTCGCCATCTCCGGCGAAGGAAGCCGCTCCGCTCCGTCGCATGTCGGCTCGCTCCTGTGGGGGCCAACCTGTGCCCACTCGCCCAATGGGAATCCCTCGCGTCAAGTTTGGGCTCTGTTTCCTGGTCGATGGGCCTCAGCGCCCCCTGACGACCACCTGGGCGGTGAAGCCGCGTCCAGAGTTTGTCCGCCTTTTTTCGGCCCAGGGATGCGAAAACGACCAAGAACCGGGACAGTGGCATCACCTGCGCGATACACCGCCAGTCTGAGGGGTCGCCGTACCGCGGGTAAAGCCGCACCCTTCCCGTCTGGGGCTGTGGGCATTCTTGGAGTTGCTTTCCTTCGGCTTTGGTCGAGGCGAGTTCGAGATGCTCAGGAGCGAGTGTGCCCGTGGCATCGGGCGTCCGCAGAATCCGCCGCGCCTACAAGAGAAGCTCCGGCCTGGGGTCCCGCTTGTCCCATACGGTTTCAGAAGCGTGCGGCGATCGATAGGTTGCCTTCCTGGGAACTGGACTGATTCAGCGAATAGTGGCCTTGACCAACCTTTTCGGACAAAGTAGACATGCTGGCGAGTGTCTGTCGTCACACACTTTGATCTACCCGCCCAGGCGCAGTACGGTTCACCCCGGTTGATGGGGCAGTGCTCACAATGCGGGCGGAGCTGGTCGGGGAAGAAGGAATCGTCAATTCGACGAGCAGCTGAACTCGGCTGACGGGCTTCGCTCTCAGATGTGTCGTTGGTTCAGCGTGTAACCCTTCGTTTGGTTGCACGCGGTTTTGTCATGCCTGGATTACGAAAGGAGAGAGTGTATGAGCGGTAGAAGAAGCCGGTTCCGCGCGGGCCGGCTCGGAACCGCCCTGCTGGTCAGCGCTTCGCTGATGGTCGGCATCGTCGCGGCTCCGCCAGCAGTGGCCGGAGGGCCTGAGCCGCCGACAGCAGATCCTGACAGTGACCGTGCGAGAGTAGCGGCGTTGTGGCGTACCGGTGGTCCGACCACACGCGCCGCCGCTGAGAAGGCCCTGCTCGGCTCCGACGCTGACATCCACGCGTTCCTGGGGAAGGACTACCGGCGGGTCGCCGAGATCGACAGCCGTATCAGCGTCAACCGGATGCTGGCCTCCGGCGGCCCCACCGTCAAGGGCGCCGCGCAGAAGGCCCTGGACACGGAGAATCCCCAGGCGCTGGAGGAGTTCCTCGTCTCGGGGTGGCGGACACCGTCCGAGCACGACCTGCGTATCCGGGTCAACCAGATGATGGCCACTGGCGGGCAGACGCTCAGGGCCGCGGCGCAGAAGGCCTTGGATGCCGAGGATCCCAAGGCGCTGAAGGAGTTCCTCAACTCTGGCTGGAAGACCCCCTCGGAGCACGACCAGCGTATTCGGGTCAACCAGATCATGGCCTCCGGAGGTCCGGAGGTGAAGAAGATCGCCCAGCGGGCTCTGGACGCTGGCACTCCCCAGGCTCTGGCCGCGTTTCTGACCGCCGAGTGGCCGGTGGCGGCCGCTCGTGACCAGGAGACCGCGTCCGTCGCCCAGCTCGCCGCGATGGCCCAGGACGCCTCGCAGGACGCCTCCCGCGAAACGCAGGCCGCCAAACAGGCCAGCGAGCAGGCGGTCAAGGAAGCTGAGCTGGCTCGCCAAGCCGCTGAAAGGGCCAAGCGGGCGTTGGACAGCGCCCAGAACAACGCCGAGACTGCTGGAGCTGCCGCGCGCCAAGCCGCCGACGCCGCCTTGGGTGCGGCCAAGGCATCCCAGGAAGCGGTCACGGCGTCCTATGCCGCGAACGCCGCGGCGCGGCTGGCCGCCAATGCCGCCACACGAGCGGCCTCGGCCGCCGCCATGGCCGGGCAGGCTGCCTCCCGCGCCTACTCCGCTGCCTCGGACGCAGCCACCGACGCCACCAAGGCGTCCGAGGCGCGCCAAGCCGCCGAGGCCGCGCGCGACGCGGCTCGTAGCGCCGGAGCCGCGGCCAAGTCGGCTGGGGAGGCCGAGCAGGCGGGGAAGCAGGCCAAGCAAGCCTCCGACGCCGCGGCCGGTGCCGCCAATCACGCGAACGACGCGACTCAGGCCGCTCACGATGCTGGTCGACACGCTGGCGTGTCAGCCGCGGAGGCTCGACGTGCCCAGCAGGCAGCCGCCGAGGCACGCCGTCAGGCCGCTCGTGCCACCCGAGCCGCCCAGGCCGCCACCGCCCTGGCTGCCCAGTCCACCGATGCCGCGCGTCGTGCGCGGGAAGCGGCCGAGCGCGCTGCCCGAGATGCGGAGGAGGCGGCCCGAGCCGCTGACGAGGCCGCCGACCACGCCGGCAAGGCAGGGGATGCGGCCCAGCAGTCCACCGCTCATGCCAACGCCGCAACCCAGGCAGCTCAACGGGCCAATGACGCCGCCACCCAGGCCCGCGAGGTCTACGACTTGGCCCGCAAGGCCGACACCGACCGACTGGCCGCGCAGGTCGACCAGGACCGCGAGACCGCGCGAGCCGCTGTCGAGGCCATGAACAAGCAGCAGGCCCAGGCCGCCTGGGATGCTTCGCAGGCGGCTCGCCGCGACGCCGAAACCCAGCAGTGGGTCAGGGAGGCCACCGACTCCAAGGCAGACCGAGCGACCACTGTCAACCGTGGTCGTAAGATCGCCTTGCGCCTCGCTGTGATTTCCACGGGTGCGTGGAGCCGGACGGCTGCCGAGAACGCTCTCGCCGGCACCGACGACGAGGTCGTCGACTACGTGCAGGGCGGTATGGCGGCTGCCGCCGGTGACGACGACCGGATCACCCTCACCAGCTTGACGGCCGACAGCTCCAGCCAGGGTTTCCGCGACGCGGCGAGGAAGGCGCTGGCTGGGTCGAACGAGGACGTCCGGAACTTTCTCGACAAGCGCGACTACCCGGGCCGATACCACGACGACCGAATCAGCGTTAACCGCATCCTGCACGCCGCGACGCAGAATGGCGAGGTCGCTACACGGGACGCGGCGCAGAAGGCTCTCGATGTCGACGATGACGGACAAGCCATCCGGGAGTTTCTCGCGAACGGTCGCTACGTCGCCGCCGAGCACGACGAGCGCATCCGGGCCAACCGCATCCTGGCCAACAAGGACAGTGGGCCGGAGCTGAAGGCTGCTGCGCAGATCGCCCTCGACGGTACCGCGACGATGCTGCACCAGTTCGTGACCGTCGGCCAACACGTCGCGGCGCAGCGCGACCACGACACCGCTGTCCACAACGCCACTGTGGCGGCCTACGTCAACCGGGCCGCCCAGGCCGCAGCCGACGCCAACACCCAGGCCTCCAGTGCCCAAGCGGTCGCGGCCCGCGCTCGAGGCGCGGCTCAGGAGGCCAACACCTACGCCGAGCAGGCGCGGGCAGCGGCGAACCTCGCCGGCGAGTACGCACGTCAGGCCGCGGACTCCGCCAGCCAGGCCGAGAAGTCCGCTCAGCAGGCAGCAGCCTCGGCCAAGACTGCCAACGCAGCCGCCTCTTCCGCCCAGGACGCCGCCAGACGGGCAGCACGCTCGGCTGTCTGGGCTGCCGCATCCGCGCGTCAAGCTGCCAGCTATGCCCAGCAGGCGTACGCGTCGGCCCAACGCGCACGTGATTCCGAGAAGGCTGCCAAAGACGACGCCGCGGCCGCTCACACCGCGTACAAGGAGGCGTACAACGCCGCGATCAGCAAGATCCGGGAGAACGTGCTGGGCAACCTCGTCGCCAACCAAGCCGATGAGTGCACCAAGAACCGCAAGGACGCCCAGGCGGTCGCCGAATGTGTCAGCCAGATCCCCAAGACGCTCGACGATCAGTTTCAGCGTGCCTGGATAAATACCGGACAATGTGTCGATAAAAACGACCAGGAACTTGTTCCCGGTTGTTTGAGCTCGGTGTTCAGTATGAACTTCGAGCACACCAACACACTCGCCATCATCGCGCCCTTCGTGCAGATGATGGAGGCAGCGGCTTACTTCATGCTCGCCGCAGAGGTGACCCTTCTCGCTACTGCTTACTTCCCGGTCGCCGCTGAGGTGCTCTTCTTCGCGACTCCGGAGAGCGCCGGCCTGATTCCCGTCGCTATGCGGGTCATCCCGGCGGCCACCGGCACGGCCGCCAAGGTCCTCCCCAAGGCTGCGGAGGCCCTCCAGGCGCAGCTGGAAGTCGCCCGCGTCGAAACCGAGTACGTCCGCATGGTCGATGCGCTTGTTGAAGAGGCGCGGGCCGCGAAAATGACAGCTCCCCGTACCGAGGAACTGCCGGCGGAGACTCGTAACCTGATCGGGGAGAACTTCAAAGAATACTACGGAAACGGGAAGGACCTCGAGTACCAGTTTCTCCGCGAGTTCACGACGCGAGGACCTAACGGGGAGCTGTTGTGGAAATACCCAGCCTTCCCTGGGGTTAAAAAGGGTACTATTGAGGAGGAGTACGTCCCACAGGCGGGTGAGGTTTGGGATCGTTTTGGAGGGCCTACGGGAACCTTTCTTTCTGACGCTGGAACCGCTTTTGAGAAGCGCGCACTTCCGCCTGGAAGTCTCCATCTGCCGTACCATGTTTATCGATGGGTCAAGAAGTGGGATGGATCTTTGGGTATAATTTGGAAGGGTGAGATCGCGCCGGGGTTCAGACAGGTTGGGGGAGGGATTCAATTTCGGTTGGATGGTATGAATGTCAAGCAGCTCTGCGAGGCTGGGTACATCATCCCGGTAAATAAGCCATACTGTTAGTCGCAGGTGGGGTTGGTGGAGGCGGCGCTCCACGCTCGCCTCTACCGACCCCGCTATTCAGTGCTATCATAAGCGAGAAATGGTCATGAATAGAGAGGGGGAGTAGTGATTTGTAAGGATGTGTACGAGGGTGGTTGCGATCGGGAACTTGAAGGGCCGACGTGGTGTCATGATTTCGAGTTCATCGTCGATATAGGTCGTGCGCCCCAGCCGCGCCTCCGTGACTGCCTCCCGGAACACGTCATCCGTACTGTGGCCAGGAGCAGCGAGCCCCATGTACGTAACGCGGTTGTGAGCTACAAGCAAGCTCCGCAGGAAGTTATCGACCTCTTCCTTGAGGATGAGAATCCCACCGTGCGTATGCTGGCGTACCGTAGGACAAATCGCATTGAGGCGCTTTACTGGGCTGCGCAAAATCTTCCGCGCCATATCAGGAAGGCGGTGATCGCTAATCCACTTTGCCCCGATAGTCTCTTGCTGGAACTCGTCAGCGACCCGGACCCTGATGTCGCAAGATATGCCAGGGATATGCAGATGCGCCGAGATCGCGACCAGCGGTCTTATTGATCAACTTACGTTGACCGGTTGGTCTCGGCTGGTTGACGGATGGGGCGAGCGTGTTGTGTCGAGAGGTCTACGAGGGTGGGTGTGACAGGGTTCTGAATTCTCCGTCGTGGTATCACGATGGAGAGTTCGTTGATGACTACCGTGGATATCCTCCGCTTCCCCGCGTTCGTGAAGGCGTTCCGCAGGACGTTGTTCGAGTTCTTGCGACCAGTGACCAGTATTTTGTGCGCAAGGCTGTCGCCGACTGTCGTGACACTCCACAGGATGTGATCACGAAGTTGGTGGACGACTCCGACGAGCTGGTTCGAAGCGCCGCGTTCGGCAGGACGGAGTTGGTCGAGGAACTTCGGTGAGGCGCACACTCGACCTACCTCATCAGGTCTGATGTCGCAGGTAACCCCCACTGTCCCCCCGAGCTGTTGGAGCAGCTTTCTCGTGATCCTGATCCGGACGTGCGTGGAGGTGTGGTTCTCAACCGCGTCGCGCAGGAATCTCACGGGGCGGAGTGGCTTGTCGACACCCTGCTCGGCGACCTGACGCGTATGTACGGCGTCTCGCCCTGTTGCGGACGCGGGACATCGTTGTCCTTCGCCGCGTTGCCGCGAGTGGTGATGTGGACGAGCGATGCGCGGTGGCGGATAACGATCAATGCCCGGAAGATGTTCTCCTGACACTTGCCGTTGACCCGGAAGCTGAGGTTCGCTGGATTGTGGCGTGCAGGGATGCTATTCCGGACAGTGTTCTACAGAAGCTCCTTTCAGACCCGGATCCGGATGTGGCGCGTGAGGCTCGGGAGAAGAGCGAAACCACGTGAACGCTGGAGTGTACTGAGCCGTCGTTAGTGTTTCTCTGGCGTATTGACGTGCTCTCTGTCGAAGAGGAGCGGCGGGACTGTTTCCTTCGGGGCTGGGCTTCGCGCGTACCGCGACGGCGAGAGTGGTCAGCGGAGATGAGCGCGTGATACCAGCGCGATCACGGGGAGGGAAGCTTAGGCTTGTGCGGTTCTGGACTGATCTGTCCTTGCGGCTCTGCGAATGCTGCTTGATGCGCGCGATGTCAGGGGCGTACCGCGGAAACTCGCAACCTCGTACCGCGCGAGATGGCGCGGACTGATGGAGTGTTACTTTCGCCGTGTGCCATGCGGGAGAGATTTCGCCTCTGTGACGTCCCGCACGCTGGCCGCGCCGTGTTGACTAAAAGCAGTGTCGAAACCTAATGTCCTCTCGGCCTCAGAAACAGGCTCATCTACCTGGTTGCGCCGACACCGGCGACAACTTTCAATCCGAACAAATCAGACAAGGCGGATCGTTCATGCGACGACTTCCCCGTTTCCTCGCGGTCGCGGGCGCAGTGGGAGCGGCTGCGTTCCTCGGGGCGACAGCGACCCTGGCTGCCCAGGCCAGTGACCAGCCGCCTACGGAGCAGCAGCCCTCGACCGTCGAGGACTACGCCTACCCGGGGGCGGACGCCATTCTCAAGCAGTACGGCGTCAAACTGATCGCCGGGGACGGTCACATTCTGTTCGCCGAGTGCTCCTCGGGAACCGATCTGATCCGGGTGCGTACCAACGAGGGGATCGGTGCGGGCGGCAAGGGCGCGATCTGCTTCCGGGTGACTGCCCCGGCCGGATACCTCACGCTGAAGGTTCCCGCGGTGTACGAGATTCGTGGTGACGGCTACGGATCCACCAAGGGGCACAAGCTGAAGGCCGAGCTGACAACTGACGCTGGTGAGCACAAGGTCGTTGACGTCAACCCCAACGGCTCCACCCAGGTGGGAGTGAGCACCGAACCGCCGGGTGAGCCCACGACCTTGCTGCGGTTGGACGCCTCCTCCTGACCCTCTTCGCCTTCATTCCCGAAAGACAGGGGACATACCTATGTCACGCTCTCGCCTGAGAACGGTCAGAGGCACCACCGTGGTCGCCGCGGCGCTGGGGGTGGGGACTCTGGTCGCCGCGCCGGCTCACGCCATCAGCGGCGGCACGCCCGTCAAGGACGGCACCCACCAGTACACCGCGAAGATCGAACTGCCGGGGCGCGCCTGCTCCGGCGCCCTGATCGAGGCTCAGTGGGTGATCACCACCAAGAGTTGTGTCACGGGAGTTCAGGCCGACGCCGGCACTGTCACCGTGGGCCGCACCAACCTGGGCACCAACGCGGGCCAGGTGGCCAAGATCGCTGGTGTTGTGCCGCGTGAGGACCGCAACGTGGCACTGGTCAAGCTCGCCGCACCGGTCTCCGGGATCACGCCGGTGAAGATCAGCAAGGCGGCGCCGAGGAACGGTGAAGCCCTGCGTGTCGCGGGTTTCGGCCGGACCGCCACGGAGTGGGTGCCCAACCAGCTCAACACCGCGTCGTTCCAGGTCAAGAACGTCGGTAAGACCACGTTCGAGGTCGCTGGGGTTTCGGGGAACACCAGCACGTGCAAGGGCGACGCCGGTGCCCCGGTGATCCGCGAGGCGAACGGAACCTCCGAGCTCGTCGCGGTCGATCACACCTCGTGGCAGAACGGTTGCCTCGGCGAGAGCCAGACCCGCCAGGGTGGCACCGAGACTCGCGTGGACGACCTCAACGACTGGATTCGGCAGCAGATCCCGAACCTGAGCATCGAGTGCAAGCCCGCCGTTCCGCTGTACGTGGTGCGTAACGACGGCGAGGTCCGCGAGTACCAGCACACCGACCCGAAGAACGGGTCCTTCAGCTGGGCCGACTACAACGGGCGGATCATCGGGGGCGGATGGCTCGGGGCGCGTACGGTCGCCGCGCCTGACGGGGTGTTCTACCTGGCCGTGCAGAACGGCGAGTTCCGCCGCTACCGCTGGAACGGCAACGGTTGGGACACGAACCAGGCCGGCTCCCAGTACGACGTCCTGGAGAACGGCAACGGCTGGGACCGCTACGTCACGCCGGACTACCGCAACCGGATGACCGTCGACACCAACGGTCACGTCTACACGATCGAGCCGGACGGCAAGCTGCACTGGCGTTCGTACGACCCGGCCAGCAAGAAGCTGGACCACCGGGTGCTCGCCGGCGACTGGGGGCAGTACGACCTCATCGTGGGCGCTGGCCCGGGCGTTCTCTACACCCGCACGCCCAACGGTGACCTGTTCCGGCACGTCTACGACGCCAAGAGCGGGCAGTGGACCCAGCAGGCCAAGCGCAACGGTTCCGGCTGGAACATGTTCAACTCCATCATCTCCGTTGGCGGGGAGATCCTGTACGGCGCCCGGCCGGACAACAACGGAGAATTGCTGTGGTACCGGTACCAGTTCCTCAACGGAACCTGGGCCGACACCGGTCGCGACCTCGGCAAGCTGGTGGGCACCGGCTGGTACAACGAGTTCAACATCACGGCCGCTCCCGACGGCTGCCGCGTTGTCTGACGCATGAACTAGAGGCATGAACGACGAGAGGGGCGGCCCTGACGGCCGCCCCTCTCGTGTTGTTGGCGATTCGCGCCCTGTTCCATTTCTGGAAAACTGTCAAGGGGGCGCGACAGAATTTGATCGGGATCTTCACGCGAGCGGAGTGATCCGAGTTGGATCGAGTGTGGCGCGCGGCCGGTCAGTGCGCTACCTTCGAGGATTGGGTACGACGGAGTGGTCGCCGAATAAGCTGTCGTCATTTTAGTGAATTGGGGGACGGGTTGTCAACCGGGGAAAGGGTGCGGGAGCAGGAATACGTCTCGATGCTGTACGGGCGGCTCGACGGGCTGCGGGGGGAGGTCTCGGCACGGCTGGCCGGGGTGTTGCGGGAGTCCGGGGGCACTCCGCAGGCGGTGCTGGAGCGGGACGTGGCCGCCGCGCGGTGCGCTGAGCAGCTCGCCCGGTTCGACGCGGCGGAGAACAAGTTGTGCTTCGGCCGGCTCGACCTGGCTGACGGCGAGCGGCGCTACGTCGGCCGGCTCGGGCTGTTCGACGAGTCCGACGACTACGAGCCGTTGCTCGTGGACTGGCGGGCGCCGGCGGCGCGCCCGTTCTACGTCGCGACCGCCGCCGCACCGGAGGGCGTCCGGCGGCGGCGGCACATCCGCACCAGTGGGCGGACGGTGGTCGCGATCGACGACGAACTGCTCGACCTGGCCGCGGCGGACGGGGCGGACGGCGGTGACGGGCTGGTCGGCGAGGCCGCGTTGCTGGCGGCCCTGAGCGCCGACCGGACGGGACGGATGAACGACATCGTCGAGACGATCCAGGCCGAGCAGGACCGGGTCATCCGGTCCGAGCACCAGGGCGTGCTGGTCGTGCAGGGCGGCCCCGGCACCGGGAAGACGGCCGTGGCGCTGCACCGCGCAGCGTTCCTCCTGTACACGCGGCGGGAGCGGCTCGCGCGGCGCGGTGTGCTGGTCGTCGGTCCGAACGCCGGCTTCCTGCGGTACGTCGGCCAGGTGTTGCCCTCGCTCGGGGAGACCGGTGTGCTGCTGTCGACCATCGCCGATCTGTATCCCGGGATCAGCGCCCGGCGCGCGGAGACGGCCGAGGCGGCCGAGATCAAGGGCAGGCCGGTGATGGCGGAGGTGGTGGCCGCGGCCGTGCGGGACCGGCAGCGGGTGCCGGACGAGCCGTGGGTGATCGAGTTCGACGACCAGGTCCTCAGTCTGGACCGTGAGACCTGCGAGCGGGCGCGGGAGCGCGCGCGGCGCACGGGTCGGCGGCACAACGAGGCCAGGGAGGTGTTCGTCGCCGAGGTCGTCGAGGCGTTGGCCCGGCAGATGGCGGAGCTGGTCGGCGCCGACGTGCACGGCGGGGGGAACCTCCTCGACGAGGAGGACGTCGCGGAGATCCGCAGGGAGCTGCGCGGGGACCGGGCGGTGCGGGAGGCGCTCGGCGCGCTGTGGCCCGTCCTGACCCCGCGCCGGTTGGTGGCCGACCTCTTCGCCCGGCCCGAGCTGCTGGCCTCGGCCGCGCCGACGCTCACCGAGGCCGAGCGCGGCCTGCTGCTCCGCGAGCGGGCCGGCGGGTGGTCGCCGGCCGACGTGCCGCTGCTGGACGAGGCGGCCGAGCTGCTCGGCGCGGACGACCGGGTGGCCAGGACGCGGGCCGAGCGGGAGCGCCGGGACCGGGTCGCCTACGCGGAGGGCGTGCTGGAGATCCTGGCCGGCTCGGCCACCCAGGACGTGGAGGGCGAGGACGACCCGGAGGTCGTGCTGGCCTCCGACCTGGTCGACGCGGGCGCGCTGGCCGACCGGCACGAGGACCGGGCCCACGCGACGGTGGCCGAGCGGGCCGCCGCCGACCGGACGTGGACCTTCGGGCACGTGATCGTGGACGAGGCGCAGGAGCTGTCCGCGATGGCGTGGCGGATGCTGATGCGGCGCTGCCCCAGCCGGTCGATGACCCTGGTCGGCGACGTCGCGCAGACCGGGGACCTCGCCGGCACGTCCTCATGGGACGACGTGCTCCGCCCCTACGTCGCCGACCGGTGGCGCCTGGAGCGGCTCACGGTGAACTACCGCACCCCGGCCGAGATCATGGCCGTCGCGGCGGCGGTGCTGGCCGACCTGGGCCCACCGCTGGACCCGCCGCCGGAGCCGCCGACGTCGGTGCGCACGAGCGGCGCTGAGCCGTGGCGGTGCGCGGCGCCGCGCGCCGAACTGGCCGACCGCCTGGCCCGGATGACCGTTGAGGAGGTGGCCGCGGTCGGCGAGGGGCGGGTCGCGGTGATCGCGCCCGCGTCGCTGGTCGCCGAACTGGGCGCGGCCGTGCTCGCCGCGGTGCCCGGGGCGTCGGTGGGGGAGGACCCGGACCTGGAGCGCCCGGTCGTGGTGCTCCCCGTCGCGCGGGCGAAGGGGCTGGAGTTCGACTCCGTGCTGGTCGTCGAACCGGCGCTGGTCCTGGCGGAGTCGCCCCGCGGCGCGAACGACCTCTACGTCGCGCTGACCAGGGCCACCCGCCGGCTGGGTGTGCTCCACAGCGCCGCGCCGCCCTCGGCGCTGGCCGGGTTGCGCGAGTGGGACGGGGGTCGGCGGGACGGCTGAGCCGGCGGCGCGGTGATCACAGGGGCTCGCGGTGCGGTACCCCTGTTCGTCGCGGAGCCGGAAGGCTGACGGGCGCTCCGCCGGAGTGACGCAGTGGAGTGCTCCGTCCGCGTCCCCTGACCGCGTCGGTCGCCGTGACCTGGGACGGCGCGGTCCGGTGCAGGCCGAGCTGGGGGAACGCCGTGTTCCGCATTCCGGGACGGACCTGCTTACCGGCCGGCGCCGATCTCGTCACGGTGTGTGGTCAAGTCCCTCGTTTGGTCGGAAACATAGCGTGATGAGTCCGACTTTCGGATGACGAGCGTCATCGACGCTGGTCGTCGCGCCCGTGGGCAGGGCCGGAAATCCCCGCGTGCCGCTGGTTCACCCGCTCGGGGGCAGCGTGATTGCTTGTCCAATCGAGTTGTGGTGCGTGTGGGTGGTGGAACCGCGTTTTCTCGTCACGCTCGGTGGAGAACTCGCCGGTAGCTAGCGTTTTCCTGACGTCCGTGCCACGACCCCGATTCGTTGGAATGGAGCCTTGGCCCCGGGCCCGAGCTGTGAGGAAATATCCCGGTCGTCGCCACGCCGTATGTGCGGGCAAAACCATCCGGGAAGGGCCTGTGTATGGACGTGCGGTACGAGGCGTACTGCTTCGCTGATCCGCTGTTCTACGACGCTCCCACCCGTGGTAATTCCGCCGAGACGGTTTTCGAGGATTCCCTGCCGTCATTGCCGGTGGGCTGGTGGCGCGCGGAGCGGGACGTCTGGACCGTCTGCCGCCCGCACGGCCACCGGTTGCCGGAGCAGGGGTGGAAGATCCACGTCTCCGCGACGATCGACAACGCCGAACGCGTGCTGCGCCAGGTCTGGGACTACTGCACCGTCGGCCGCATCGCCTTCAAGTTCCTGCGTGGCCCGCGTGTCCTGCTGGCCCGCAACGCCAAGTACGCGCCCAGGGAGGCCAGCGGCAAGCTGGTCACGATCTACCCGCCCGACGAGGCCGGGCTGGAGCGGGTGCTGCGCGAGCTGTCCGCCCGGCTGGTCGGCGAGCAGGGGCCGTACGTGCTCAGCGACCTGCGCTACGGCCCGGGACCGCTGTACGTGCGGTGGGGCGCATTCGTGGACATGTGGACGAATGACGACGCCGGGCAACAGGTTCCGGCCGTGCGCACGCCGGAGGGAAACCTCGTTCCCGACGAGCGGAAGCCGTATTTCCGCGTTCCGCCGTGGGTGCGGGTCCCGGAATTCCTGGAACCGCACGTCGCGGCCAGGGGGAAGGGCGATCCGGACGCGTTCCCGTACCGGGTCGAGAGCGCGTTGCACTTCTCCAACGGCGGCGGGGTCTACGTCGCGGCGCCCAGGGCCGGCGGCGAGCGGGTGGTGCTCAAGGAGGCGCGCCCGCACGCCGGGCTCGACCGGGACGGCACCGACGCCGTCACCCGCCTGCAGCGCGAGCGCAGGGTCCTGCAACGCCTGGCCGGCGTGCCCGGGGTCCCGGTCCTGCACGACTTCTTCACCGCGTGGGAGCACCACTTCCTCGTGCAGCAGCACCTGCCGGGCACCACCCTCGGCAAGTGGCTGGGCCGTGAGTACCCGTTGACCGGACCCGAGGACGCGTGCTCCCCCCAGGTCCTCGCCGACTACACCGACCGCGCGCTGCGCGTGGTCGACGAGGTCGAGCGGCTCCTCCACGCCATGCACGGGCGCGGGCTCGCCTTCGGCGACCTGCACCCGAACAACATCCTGATCGACGAGGACGACCGGGTCGCCCTCGTCGACTTCGAGCTGGCCTTCGAGCTCGACGAACCCCGCCGGCCGGCGCTCGGCGCCCCCGGGTTCGCCGCGCCGGCCGACCGGGCCGGCGTCGCCGTCGACGAGTACGCGCTGGCCGCGCTGCGACTCTGGCTGTTCCTCCCGGTCAACCTGGTGGCGGCGCTGGAACCCGGCAAGCTCGCGCGGTTCGTCGACGTCGTCCAGGAGCGCTTCCCCGTTCCCCCCGACTACCGCGAGAAGGTCCTGCGCGAGCTGACCCCGGCCGCCGACGCCCCGCACCCGTTGACGGGGCTGCCCGGGCCCGTCGCCGGCGCCACGCCGTTCGACGAGCCGGAGCCGGACTGGAGCGCCGTGCGCGCCGCCATCGTCGAGGGCATCCTGCGCAGCGCCACCCCGCACCGCGGTGACCGGCTGTTCCCCGGCGACATCGCCCAGTTCGTCAACGGCGGGACGACGTTCGCCCACGGCGCCGCCGGTGTGCTGCACGCCTTCCACGTCACCGGCGCGGGCCGGTTCCCCGAGCACGAGCAGTGGTTGCTCGACACCCTGGACACCGAGCCGCCCCGCCGCCCGGGGTTCTTCGACGGCGCGCACGGCGTCGCGCACGTGCTGGACGAGCTGGGGCACCGCGACGTCGCCCGCGCTCTGGTGGAGGCGTACGCGCCCTCGGTGACCCGGATGCGGGACCACACCCTGTCCGGCGGGCTCTCCGGCATCGGCCTCAACCTGCTCCACCTCGGCGAGCGGTGGGACGACCCGGCCTGCGTGCGACAGGCGGTCGAGGTGGGCGACCGGCTCGCCGACCGCCTCGTCGGCGCGCCGCCCGAGCCGGGGCCGAACGGCAAGGCCGGTCTGGCCCACGGGTGGTCCGGTCCCGCGTTGCTGTTCCTGCGGCTGTACGAGCGGACCGGCGACGACGGGTGGATCGACGCCGCCGACCGCGCGATGGAGTGGGACCTGCGGGAGTGCGTCGAGCGCTCCGACGGCTCGTGGCAGGTGCGGGACGGCAGCCAGCGCACGCTGCCCTACCTGGAGGTCGGCAGCGCCGGCGTCGCGCTGGCCCTGGCCGAGCTCACGGCGGTCGCGCCGCACGCGCCCTCCGCCCAGCGGCTGGACGGAGTCCTGCGGGCCTGCCGCGGCGAGTACGTCGCCCAGCCGGGACTGTTCCTCGGCCGCGCCGGTCTGGTCGCGGCGCTGGTGTCGGCGGGGCACTGCCGGGGCGACGCCGCCGATGCCGCGCTCGTCCGCCGGCACCTGCGCCAGCTCGGCTGGTGGGCGCTGCCGCACCCGGCCCGGAGCGCGCCGGCGGAGACGGCCGCCGAGACGCGGGCGACGGGCCTCGCCTTCCCCGGCAACCAGCTCCTCCGGCTGTCGATGGACGTGGCCACCGGCAACGCCGGGGTGCTGCTGGCCATCGCGCACGCGGTGGACGGGACGGCTCCGCTGCCGTTCCTGTCCGCCGGCTCCCTGCCGGCGACCCGTCGCCGGCTCCCAGACCAGCCAGCCCCGACGCTGGTTGGACCCCCCGAAAGTAACCAGTGAGGAGAACACCATGGAGTTCGTGCTGGACCTGCAGGCCATGGAGGCCACCGAGACCCCGGACGCCGGCGGCGCGATGGAGCACGGCGGCGGCGGCTCGAACCTGAGCCTGCTCACCCACTGCGGCCACAGCGCGCTGAGCCTGCTCACCTGCTGACGCTGGGCCTGACGGGGTGGGAGCGGCGCATCCGGACTGCGCCGCTCCCACCTCCCCCCATGATCGCCCCGTCGACGGCCGGAAGGAACTCCCCGTGCCAGCGAATCCCGCCGACCGGTTGCTGTGCGGCGTGGTCCGCCGGACGCCGGGGTGGCTGGGGTGGCTCGTCGTCAGCGCTGTGGTCGGCGCGGTCGCCGCGCTGCTGCTGCCGGGCGCTGTCGCGCGGGGTGTTGACGCCGCGCTCTCGGCGGGCAGCGCGTCGGCGGCGTGGTGGCTCGTCGCGCTGGCGATGACGATCGCGGTTGCCGACGCGGTGGGCGAGGTCGCCCAGGCGCGGTGCGCGAACGCGGGCGCGGCGTGGCTCCGGCGACGGCTCACCCGCCACCTGTTGGGCATGGACCTGCGGGGACACCGCCGGTTCGCCCCGGGTGACGTGGTCAGTCGGATCAGCGGCGACGCGGCCGAGGCCGGCGGTGTGGGGCCGATCTGCGTGCGGCTGGTGTCGGCGGTCGCGGTGTCGGTGGGAGCCGTGGTCGCGTTGGCCCTGCTGGACTGGCGGTTGGCGGCGGTGTTCGTGGCCAGCGTCCCCGTCGCGCTCCGGTTGGCGGGCGGGCACCTGCGCCGCACGGCCGACGATGTGGCCGCGTACCAGCGGGTTTCCGGTGAGTTGTCCGCGCGCCTGCTCGACGCGGTGCGCGGCATGCGCACCATCGAGGCAGCCGGCGCTGTGGAGCGGGAGACCCACCGGGTTCTGCGTCCGCTGCCGGATCTGGCCGCCGCCGGGCACGGGATGTGGCGCGCGCAGGCCGCGCTGGCCTGGCGGGCCGGGCTGCTGTTGCCGGCGGTGGAGGTCGCGGTGCTGATCACGGCCGGTGTCGGTGTCGCGCAGGGCCGGACGAGTGTCGGCGACCTGGTGGCCGCCGCGGGCTACGTCCCGCTCGGCATGATGGCGATCGGATACGGGTCGCACCTGACGAGACTGGCGCGCGCTCGCGCCGCCGCCGCGCGCGTCCTCGACGTTCTCGACACCGCTCCGGGAGGGGGCGGTCGTCGGGATGCGCCGCCGGGACAGGGGCGGATCACGCTGCGCGCGGTGTCGGTGCTCGACGACCGCGGCGCCCCCGTTCTGTCCACTGTGGACTTGGATGTGCCGCCGGGGGCGACGGTCGCGGTCGTCGGTCGCTCCGGCGCTGGGAAGTCCACCCTCGCCGCCGTCGCGGCGGGTCTGCTCGAACCCGACGAGGGGCAGGTGCTCCTGGACGGCGTGCCCGTTCGAGATCTCCGGCCGGAAGCGGTGCGCGGCCTCGTGTCCTGCGCGTTCGAACGCCCGACGCTGTTGGGATCGACGGTGTCGGAGGCCATCACCTACGGCCTCGCTCCGGAGTCGAGGCCGTCCGGGGAGGGCGTGCGCGCGGCGGCGGTGGCGGCGCAGGTGGACGACGTGATCACGCGCCTGCCGGAAGGGTATGAGACGCCACTGGTTCGGGTGCCGCTGTCCGGAGGTGAGGCGCAACGCCTCGGCCTCGCCAGGGCCTTGGCTCGTGACGCGCGGGTGCTGGTGCTGGACGACGCCACGTCCAGTGTGGACACCGCGACCGAGGCGCGGCTGACCGCCGCCGTCGCCACGGCGTTCCCCGACCGCACGCGGCTGGTCGTGACGCATCGCCTGTCGACGGCGCGCCGCGCGGATCTGGTGCTGTGGCTGGACGAGGGGCGGGTCCGGGGCCGCGCGCCGCACCACGAGCTGTGGGACGAGCCCGACTACCGCTCCGTGTTCGCGGCGCTGTGAGCCGTAGGTGATCACGTTGCGGGACAAGGTGACGGGAGATCGGCCGCGTTCTCCCCGGAGCGGGCGCCGGCTCTACCGCCGCGCGCTTTCCGGGCGGGGCCGTGCCGTCCTCGTGCTGGTCGCCTGGTCCCTGGTCGAGGGCGTGCCCGGCTTCCTCTCCGGTCATCTGCTGGGACTGGCCGTCGACCGGGGCTTCGCGGTCGGCCGGATCGCGGCGGGGATCGCCTGGCTGGCGGCGTTCGGCGCGGTCGCCGTGTTCGGCGCGCTCGGTTCCCGCCAGGTGTTCGCCGGTCTGGGCACCGTGGTGGAGCCACTTCGGGACGCCCTGGTCACAGCGGTGGTTCGCGGTGTCCTGTCGCGGGGCTCTGGGGGCGGCCGGTTGCCGGAAGGCGCGGTGGTGGCGCGGCTGACCCGGCACGTCGAGGTCGTCAGGGACGTCACCGGAGGGCTGCTGGTCCAGGCGAGGTCGCTGGTCGTGACCGCGGTCGCGGCCGTGGTCGGGTTGCTCGCGACAGCTCGGGATCTCGTGTGGTTCGTGGTTCCACCGCTGCTCCTGGCACTCGGCCTGTTCGTCGTGCTGTTGCCTTCCCTGGTGCGGAGGCAGCAGAAGGTCGTTCTCGCTGACGAAAGCGCCGCTGAGGCCGCCGCGTCCGTGCTGACGGGCATGCGCGACGTCGTCGCGTGCGGCGCGCAGCGCCAGGCCGCCGAGGAGATCATCGCGGAGGTCGACGCGCAGGAGAGGACGGCGGTCCGGCTGGCTGTCGCGTCCGCGTTCCGCGTGGTGGTCGTGGCCGTCGGGGGCTACCTCCCGCTCGCCCTGGTGTTGGTCGCGGCGCCCGGACTGGTCGCGGCGGGGCGGATGAGCCCGGGCGCCGTGGTCGCGGCGGTGGCCTACCTGACCACTGGCGTCCAACCGGCGTTGCGCAGCCTGGTGCAGGTCGTCGGGTCCGCGGCGGTCCGCCTTGTCGTGACGCTGCGCAGGCTGGCGGAGGTGTCTGTCCCCGATCCTGTTGGCGGGGCGGGGAACTCGGGGATGGTTCGGAGCGGTCCACGTCCGGACGTGACGATCCGGGGCCTGACCTTCCAGTGGGGGCCGCGCGCCCAACCCGTCGTGCGTGCCCTCGACCTGGATCTCCCGGCGGGGGACCACCTCGCGGTCGTGGGGCCGAGTGGCATCGGCAAGTCCACACTGGTCCGTCTGATGACCGGTCTGCTTCCCGCGCAGCGGGGCGAGATCCGCGTTGGTGGAGCGCGCGTCGACGAGGTGTCCGAGGTGGAGTTGCGGCGGGTGGTCGCGCTCATTCCCCAGGAGGCGTACGTCTTCGGCGGCACCGTGCGGGAGAACCTGGCGATGCTCGCGGTGGACGCCGACGACGCCGCGTTGCTGAGGTCGGCCGACGAGGTCGGCGCATTGTCCATTGTGGACTGTCTGGGCGGGTTGGACGGGATTCTCGACCACGGCGGCGCGTCGCTCTCGGCGGGGGAGCGCCAACTCCTGGCGCTGGCGCGGGTGCACGCCAGCGCGGCCGGCGTGGTGATCCTGGACGAGGCGACCTCGCACCTGGACCCGCTCGCCGAGGCGCGGGCCGAGGAGGCGTTCGTCCGGCGCGGCGGGACGCTCGTCGTGGTCGCCCACCGGCTCAGCTCCGCGATGCGGGCGCGACGGGTGCTCCTGCTCGACGGGGACCGGGCGCTCCTCGGCCGGCACGACGAGCTCCGCGCCAGCTCGCCGCTCTACGCGCAGCTCGTCGACGCCTGGCGGGCAGGGGCGGTGGAACCGGGGCAGGACGTCCCGAGCGCGTCCGCCACGCCGAGCGCGTCGCCCTTCTAGGAACGCCGCCCTTCTTAGTGATCAGCTCAGAACGAGCTGGATGTCGGCTTTGCCTGTGACGCAGGGCGTACCAAGTCAGCGTGTGCGTGAGGAGGTCCTGACCGACCAGCTGTGGGCCCGTCTGGAGCCCCTGATCCCGGTGCACCCGCGACGGTTCCGTCATCCCGGCCGCCAACGTGCCGACGATCGCGCCACCCTGGAGGGCATCCTGTACGCGGTACGCACCGGCATCGGCTGGAACCGGCTGCCCCGCCCTGTTCGCCAGCCTCGGGCCCACCTGATGGCGGCGGTTGACCGAGTGGCACGAGGCCGGGGTGTGGCAGCAGTGACACGAACGCCTGCTCGCCGAACTGCGCGCGGCCGGTCTGCTCGACCTGTCCACCGCGCTGGTCGACTCCACACACCTTCGTGCCCTCAACGGGGGACCACACCGGGACGAGTCCGGTCGACCGACGCGAACCCGGCTCGAAGCACCACCTGATCACCGACGCCACCGGCATCCCACTCGCCATCACCCTGACCGGCGGCAACCGCAACGACGTCACCCAACTGATCCCGCTGATCGACGCCATCCCACCGATCCGAGGCGTGGTCGGCACACCACGCCGGCGACCACGCGGGCTCTCCGCCGACCGCGGCTACGACCACGACAAGTACCGCCGCCTGGTCCGCGCCCGCGGCATCACCTCGCTGATCGCCCACCGCGGTGTGGAGCACGGCTCCGGCCTGGATGGGCGCCGCTGGCCGGTCGAGCGAACCTTCACCTGGATCAAAGGCTTCCGACGACTCCGCGTCCGCACCGAACGACGAGCCGACGTCCACCAAGCGATGCTCAGCCTGGCCTGCTCGATCATCCGCCTACGCAAGCTCGTTCTGAACTGATCACTAAGACCGCTGCCCTTCTCGGAACGCTGCCCTTCTGCGCACGTCGTCCTTCTCAGCGCTCGTGCTTCTGAGCGCTCGTCCTTCTCGGCCCGCCGCATCGCGTGACGCTTGCCTTGTGCGACTGACCATCGGAGAGGGTCGCTGGCAGAAAGCGGGGCGCGTCCCGGCGTCGGATGTTCGCTGAGCGCCTGGAAGGCTGGTGTGGGTGCGGGTTCAACTGCTCGGACGGATTCGGGCTTACGACACCGACGGCGCGCCGGTCGAGGTGGGCGGGATCAGGCTGCGCACGCTGCTGGCCCGGCTCGCCCTCGACCCGGGACGCGTGGTGCCGGCCGACTCCCTGATCGACCGGTTGTGGGGTGACACCCCGCCGGCCGACGCCGTCAACGCGTTGCAGGCGCTGGTTTCCCGGCTGCGCAGGGCGCTGGGCGGGCCGGAGTCGGTGGAGTCGGTGGCCGGCGGCTACCGGCTGGCGCTGGGAGCGTCGGACGTCGACGTGCACCGGTTCGAGGAGTTGGTCGCCCGGGGCCGGCGGGAGTTGGCCGCCGACCGCCCGCTTCGCGCGTCGGCGTCGCTCGACGAGGCGCTCGGGCTCTGGCGGGGCGCGCCCCTGACCGACCTGTCCGGCAGCCCGTTCGCCGAGGCCGCCGCGCGGCTGGAGGAGCTGCGGGTGGCGGCGGGCGAGGACCGGTTCGACGCGGCGCTGCGCCTGGGCCGGCACGCCGAGGTGCTGGCCGATCTGGAGGCGGCCGGTAGGCGTCACCCGTTGCGCGAGCGCCTGGCGGTGTTGCGGATGCGCGCGCTGGTCGCGGCGGGACGGCAGTCCGACGCGCTGGCCGTGTACGAGGACATCCGCCGCGTGCTGGCCGAGGAGCTCGGCGTCGACCCGTCGGAGGAGTTGCGGCAGACGCACGTCGCGGTGTTGCGCGGTGAGCACGGCCGGCGTGCGGTGCGCTCGGAGCCGCGGCTGCCGGTGCGGTTGACCAGCTTCGTCGGTCGGGACGACGAGGTGAAGCTGGTCCTGGAGCTGATGGAGACCGCGCGGCTGGTCACCATCGTGGGGCCCGGCGGCGGGGGCAAGACGAGGTTGGCCGTGGAGGCGGTGACCCAGCACCGGGCGTACGGCGGCGGGCGGGTGTGGTTCGTCTCCCTGGCCGGGCTGGACTCGCCCGCCGGGCTGGCCGACGCGGTCCGCGGCGCGCTCCGGTCGGCCGACCTGCGCCTTCCCGAGGGGCGGCCCCAGCCGGACGACCCGTTCGACCAGGTGGTCGAACTGCTGCGGGGCGGCGAGGCGGTGCTCGTGCTCGACAACTGCGAGCGGCTGACCGCGGACGTCGCGGAGTTCGCGTACCGGCTTCTCGACCGCCTGCCGCACGTGAACGTGCTCGCGACCAGCCGGGAGTCGTTGGGGATCACCGGGGAGGCGCTGTGCCGGCTCGGGCCGCTGGAGGTGCCCGCGACGGTCGAGCGGGCGCCCGAGTCGGCGGCCGTGCGGCTGTTCGTCGACCGCGCCGCCGCCGTGCGACCGGGTTTCGCGCTCGACGAGTCCACGCTCGGCCCGGTGGTGGACATCTGCCGGCGGTTGGACGGGCTCCCCCTCGCGCTGGAGCTGGCGGCCGCCCGGCTGCGGTCGATGACCGTGGACCAGGTGGCGCGTCGGCTGGACGACCGGTTCCGCCTGCTCACCTCGGGGAATCGGACGGCGCTCGCCCACCAGCGGACGCTGCAGGCGGTGATCGACTGGAGCTGGGACCTGCTGTCGGAGCCCGAACGCGCGCTGGCGCGGCGGTTCTCGGTCTTCCCCGGCGGAGCCGACGAGCGGGCGGCCGCGGCGGTGTGCTCACCGGACGGGAGCCCGTACCTCCTGGACTCGCTGGTCGAGAAGTCCCTCGTGGAGCTGACCGCCGACGGCCGCTACCGGATGCTGGAGACGATGCGGGCGTACGCGGCGGAGAAGCTGCGGCACAGCGGCGAGTGGCCGGCGGTCGGCGCCCGTTTCGTGCGGCACTTCGTGGAACTGGCCGAGGAGAACGAGCCGCTGCTGCGCACCCGCGACCAGTTGCGCGGGTACGCGATCTTCGACGCCGAGTACGACAACCTGGTGTTCGCGTTCCGGTCGGCCGTCGCGACCGGGGACGCCGACTCCTCGTGGCGGCTGCTCCTGGCGCTGTACTGGTACTGGTCGATCCGGTTCGAACCCAGGTCGGAAGAGCTCATGGCCGAGGTGCTCGAACTCGGCGACGCACTGCCCGAGGACGTGCGCGCGACCATCAACGCGCTGCACGTCCTGACCAACAACCGCGCGTGGTTTCCCGAGCGGGAAACGGCTCGCGCGCTGGTCGAGGAGTGCGTCCGCACCGGGGCGGTCGACCGGTTCTGCGTGCTGGTGCCGGTGGTCGTCGGGGCGGCGTTCCTGTACGGGCTCGACGATTTGGCCGAACACGCGCTGCACCGGGCCAAGCACCACCGCGACCGGTGGGCGCGGGTCTGCGCGTTCTACGTGGAGACCGTGGCCAGGGTCGACCGCGGTGACTGGCAGGGCGCTCTGGCGGCGCGGGCGGTGGCGCTGGAGAAGGCCGAGGAGATCGGCGAGCGCTACGCGCTGTCCGTGACGCTGTTCGACGCGGCCCGCGCCCACTCCGTCGACGGCGAGCACCGCAGGGCGGTGGCGACGATGGAACGCAGTTCCGCCCTCGTCGCCGAACTCGGCGGTGGTGAGGAGATCTGGCACCGGACGTGGCTGGCCACCGAGCGCATGCGCGGCGGTGATCTGACCGGCGCGCGGCGCGAGGTCGACGCCGCGCGCCGGCTGCTGAACGGCGAGGTCCGGCAGCACGCGGAGCTCGGGTTCCACCGCTGCGTCGCCGACCTGCACCGGCGCCTCGGCGAGCCGGAACTCGCCGACCGGGCGCTTGACCGCCTGGAGGAGGTGGCCCACGAGCTGTCCGTGCTGCCGGAGGCGATCGCCCACCTGGTGGTCCCGGCCCGGATGGCGAACCTGATCACCGCGGGGCGCGCCGCCGAGGCGCGCGAGCTGTTCCCCACGGTCGTCGAGGCGGTCCTCGCCCTGCGCGATGTCGCCCCCGCCGCGGAACTGCTCGCCCGGCTGCTCCACCTGGAGGGCGACCCGACCGGTGCGGCCACCGCGCTGGGGATGAGCGAGGCGATTCGCGGCGCGTTCGACCGGGGTGAGCCCGAGCTGACCGAGCTGGTCGCCGAGCTCACCGAACGGCTCGGCGCCCCGGAGTACGACGAGGCGTACCGCCGGGGCGCCGAGCTGTCGCGGGACGACGCCCTCGCCAGGCTGCGGGCGTGACCGTCAGAACCAGGCGGCCAGGACCTCCCAGTTGAACGCGACCGGGGCGATCCGGTGCTCCGGCGGCTCCACCCCCATGAGGTTGCGCACCAGGAAGTCCCACCGGCGCCGGAAGAGGTGGTGCTCGTACCCGAGGAACAGGTGCTCGGCCCCGGGGAGGATCAGCGTCTCGACGTCCTTGTCGAGGCTGACCAGGCGCTCGGCCAGGCGCAGGGTGTGGTCGACCAGGACGTTGGGGTCCATGCCGCCGTGGACCAGCAGCAGCTTGCCCTGGAGCCGGTCCGCCCGGTCCACGTTCGAGACCAGCTCGTAGTCAACCTCGTCCAGCATGCCGTGGTAGCGCTCGGGGAACTCGGCGTGCACGTACCGCAGGTCGTGCGGCGCGCAACTGGCCACCCCGACCCGGTAGAACTCCGGGTGGTCGAGCATGGCGCGCACCGCCTGGTGCCCACCGGCCGAGTTGCCCATCACGCCCACCCGGTCCATGTCCATCCACGGCCGGGTCTCCGCGAGCTGTCGCAGCGCCGCGACCTGGTCGGACGCGGCACCGATGTTGCCGAACGACGCGTCGGAGAACGCCTTGTCGCGTCCGGGAGTCCCCCGTCCGTCGACGGCGACCACGACGAAGCCGAGCGCGGCCAGCCCCTCGGCCTCCTGGCCGTAGAAGCCCGGGTCGAAGGTCGGGTGGACGCGGTTGGTCTGCGGACCCGGGTAGGGGTGGTCGATCACCGGGTAGCGGAGCGCGGGGTCGAAGCCGTGCGGCTTGTAAAGCACGCCGTACACGTCCGTCACGCCGTCGGCGGCCTTGACCCGGAAGCGCTCGGGCGGGTTCCAGCCCGTGGCGAGCAGGCCGGAGATGTCCGCGCGCTCCAGTTCGACGGTGATCTTTCCGGCCCAGTCGCGGACGGTGGTCACCGGCGGCGTGTCGTGGGTCGAGGCCGAGTCGACGAAGTACGCGCCGTTCGGCGCCACCGTGACCGCGTGGTCCAGGTCGTCGTCGGTGAGCCGGACGAACCCGGAACCGTCCATGCCGACCCGGCACACCGAGCGGCGGTACGGGTCCTCGGCGACCAGGCCGGAGGCGGTGAAGTACACCAGCCCGCGCTCCTCGTCGACGTGCAGGATCTCGCGGACGGCCCAGTCACCGGAGGTCACCCGCCCCTTCAGCGCGCCGGTCGCGTCGTACCGGTAGAGGTGGCCCCACCCGTCGCGCTGGGAGTACCACAGCACCTCGGACCCGCCCGAGAGCACCGCGACCATCGGCGGCTGTCCCTCCGACCACTGGTTCGGCTCCACCCTGGTGTCCCCGGTCTCGGTCACCACGGTGTCCACCCGCCCGGTCGTCGGGTCCATCCGCTCCAGGGAGAGGGCGCGCCCGTCGCGGGACTGCCGCAGGAAGTACACCGCCGTTCCGTCGGCCGCCCACCAGGCCCGCCGAATGGACACCGGGGACACCACCGACATCAGCAGCGGTTCCGCCTGGGCGTTCACGACGGCGCCGGTCGTGATGTCGAGGACGACGAGCTCGGCCAGCGGCAGCCGTTCGTCGCCCGTGTGGTTGTACCGCTGGGTGTGCAGCCTGGCGGGGCCGCCGTCGGCCGGCAGCGCCTCGACGCGGTGGGTGCGGCGCACACCCCGCTGGTCCGTGCGGTGGGTCAGCACCCGGGTGCCGTCCGGCGACCACGCCGCGGCCGGGGGCATGGTCGGGAAGCCGAGCTTGTTGACCAGCACCGAGTACTGCCACCAGTCCGGGGATGTGGCGTAGTCGAGGTCCTGCTCGCCGTCGGTGGTCAGCGCCCACTCCTGACCGTCGGCCAGCCGTCGCACCCACAGGTCGTGGTCGCGGCGGAAGATCGCGTGCCGCCGGTCGGGCGAGGCCAGCTCGACGAAGTCGACGGCCGGGCCCGGCTGGGCGGGCTCCACCTCGTAGGTGTCCAGCCGGCAGCGCCAGTACCCGCCGCGGGCGGCGAACTCCACGCCGTCCGCCGCGAGCTCGATGGCCGCGAACGGCAGGGCCGCCGCGTCCACGTCCTGGCCCGAGGCCGTGGCGAGCGCCTCGGCGAGCCGCTGGTGGTCGAACGCCGGTCTCCGGGTGCCCGCGGCCGGGTCGACGAGCACGAACCGCTTGTCCGCCCGGTACCAGAACCCGGCGCCGCCGTCGGTCCACACAGGACTGATCCGGTCGCGGGACACCAGCGTGTGCCGGTGGTGCGGCATCAGTTTCTCGGCGGCCTCGTAGGCCCTGGGGTCGAGCTGTCGCATCGGAGTTTCCCTTCCTGCGTCAGGCAGTGGTGTGTTCGGCCGCGCGCGGGCGCAGCAGGACGAGGGCGAGGACGCCACCCGCGACGGAGAGCAGGGCCGCGGTGGTGCTCACCGCGGACATGGCCGACAGGAACGCCTCACGCGCGGTCCGCGCCAGCTCGGCCGAACCGGTCGCCGCCGCCGTGGCGAGCGCGTCCGACAGCGACGCCCTGGCGGTGTCGGGCACGGCCGGCGGGAGCGCGGCCGTGTACGCGGCCGACAGCACGCTGCCCAGCACGGCCACGCCCAGCGCCGTGCCGCCCTGTTGCACGGTGTCGTTGACCGCCGAACCCACTCCCGCCTGGTCGCGCGGGATGGCGCCCATGAGGGTGGCGTAGACGGAGGGCGCGGCCAGCCCGGTGCCGATGCCCATCACCACCAGCCCGACGGCCATGAGCGCGTAGCCGTCGCCGGGGGAGATCATGGCGATGACCACCTGCGACGCGGCGATCGTCAGCATCCCGGTCACGATCATCGCCTTGTTGCTGACGCGCTTGGCGAGCGTGGCGCCGACGACGTTGAAGACGACCACGGCCACCGCCATCGGCACGAACGCCAGCGCGGCCGCCATCGTGCCCCAGCCGAGGACGAGCTGGAGGAACTGCGTGAACGCGAGCTGCATCGCGGCGGTGGCGAACACGAGCAGCACCGTGGACAGGCAGGCCGCGCTGAAGTCCCGGCTCCGGAAGATGGCCAGGGGCAGCATCGGGTGCTCGGCGCGCGACTCCCAGAGCACGAACCCGACGAGCGCGGCGGCGGCCACGACCAGGGCCACGACCACCCCCGTCGACCACCCCTCGTGTGGCAGCGAGATGATCGCCCACACCACCGTGGCCATCCCGGTGACGGACAGCAGCACGCCCAGCGGGTCGGACCGCCGGGACGGCCCGCGGGACTCCGGCACGAGGGCGAACACGCCGATCAGGGCGACCACCGCGAGCGGCACGTTCACCAGGAAGACCGAGCCCCACGAGAAGTGCTCCAGCAACAGGCCGCCGAGCGTGGGCCCGGCCACCATGCCCACCATGCTGACCATGCCCCAGATCGACATCGCCTTCCGGCGCTCGGCCTCGTCGAACACGACGATGACGATCGACATGGTGCTGGGCATCGCGAACCCGGCGCCCAGGCCCATCAGCGCGCGGCACGCGATGAGCTGCCAGGGCTGGTCCGCCAACGACGCCAACAACGACGCCCCGCCGAGAACGACGAGCCCGATGATCAGCAGCCGGCGTCGTCCGTAGCGGTCGGACAGGCTGCCCGCGGTGATCAGCACTCCCGCGAACACGAGGATGTAGGAGTCGAGGATCCACTGGACGTCCGCCGGGCCGGCGCCCAGATCCCGCATCAGCGAGGGGATCGCCAGCGTGAGGATCATGTTGTCGACGGTGAGCACCAGCAGCGCCGTACACAGGACGCCGAGGATCCACCACCGGCGTGGATGAGGCATGACATCTCTCCCGGATCGTTCGGAAGGGCCCGTCGTGACGGGCCCGTTCGGTTCGTCCCGAACGATCCGGGTGGCGCTGACAGCGGGCTGACAGCGCGAACGGCGAGGCTGTCAGGCCGGGTGGTAAACCGCCCCTCGCCGCCGGCAGATCAGTGGCGGACCTCCATGTGCCTCAACCGATCGCCGCCACGTCCGCACGTGGGAAGCGAGGTCCAGGCGGTTCTCTGCGCCGGTGCCCTGAGATCAGTCCCGAACGGGCTCTAAGGGGTGCGTCCCATGGCGTGGAGCAGGCGGTTCTGCGGGGATGTCGGGCCGGACGGCGCGGTCGTGGGCGGCCCGTAGTACTCGGCGCTGTCGCTGATCGGACTTTCGGAGACGTTGGCGTAGATCCACCGGAAGTTGTCGAGCACCCAGCGCACCGTGTCCGGGTCGAGTCGTTCGTCGAGCTGGACCGCGCGCGCCAGGTCCCAGGTGTGCACGACCGCGTCCACCACGTAGAGGCCGAGCAACTGCCGGCCGGGAACCGGGCCGAACGGGTAGTCCACGATCCGGTCGAGCGCCCCGTCGGCGTGGAACGCCGCGCGGCACTCCGCCACCGCCTCCTGGTGGGCTGCGACCGGGTCGCCGTCGAGCGCGTGCTGGTTCAGGTTCGCCATGAACTCGCCGCTGCTGCCCCCGCGCAGGAGCGCGACGTAGGTGCGGCTGCCCTGGATCATGTGGTTGACCAGCTGTCGCACGTTCCACTCCGTGCAGGGAGTGGGGCTTTCCCAGTGCGTGGCCGGCACCTGCCGCAGGCGGTCGCCGAATCCTCTTGCCGCGGCGTCGAAGTACGTCAGTAGTGCGTTGTCCGTGTCGTTCACGGAACTGATTGTGATCGTTTTTGGCGACTGATCCCGGCGGGAATCGGCTGTGGAGTCAGGAAAGGGGATGGTGTCGGAACCGGTTGTCCGCCTGGCAGCGCGTGCTCAGGTCGGGCATTGAATCCACAATGGACAGACATGGTGAGGAGCCGGTCCGGTGGGAGAAGAAAGCCTTGCGGGGCGAGGCTGAGCGGTCACCAGCCGTCGAGCGCAGCGGTGATCTCCAGGAGCCAGATCGCGACCTCGGCGGTCTGGTCGAATCGGGTGAGGGCGGGCTGGTCGGGCAACCACGCGCCGCTGTCGTCCTGTGTGGACAGGAGGTGGTCGGCGATGTCCGTCGCCAGGGTGGCGCAGTCCTGGTCGCCGGTCGTCCTGGCGAGGGCGGCCGCGCCCCAGGCGATCTTGTGGCTGTGGTGGCAGCTCCGCAGGTTCCCGGTGCAGCGCAGGGCGAAGTCGAGGTAGCCCCATGCCGCCTCCAGGTGGCCGGGATGGCCGGTGGCGCGGTGCAGCGCGGCCAGGAACGCCATCGGGTAGCCGACCATGAAGTAGGCCTGGTCCGGCTCGGTCGCGCTGACGACGTGGAACGCCGCCTCGGCGTCGGGGAACTCGCGCACCACCGCGCCCGCGCCGTCGCGCCGCAGGTAGAGGCCGACGTCGAGGTCGGGTTGCAGCCGGAGCGTCTCGGCGAGCCAGCGCCCCGCGCCCTCCGCCCGCTCCATGTCCTCGAAGTACAGCGACGCCAGCCCGAGGTGCGCTGTGGTGAGGGCGTCCGTTCCCATGTTGTGCGCGTGCTGCGGTCCGCGGGTGCGGAAGCCGCCCGTGGCGGGCTGGTGGAACCACCGGAGGAACCGGAAAGCCGGGTGCGCCACGTCGAACCGGCCCATCCGCTGGGCCGCGATGGTGATCCACCCGTTGGGGTAGGCCCAGAACTCCTCGAACGCCGGGTTCGCGCTCTTGGTCTCCGCCGTTGTCCGGTAGTCGTGGTCGTGGCGGCCGAACCGGCGGTGGACGTGGGAGAGCAGGCGGTTGGCCTCCGCCGGGTGCCCGGCGAGGGCGAACAGGTAGGGGGCCTTGTAGTAGCAGGCGATGTCGTCGTCGGCCTCCCGGAAGGAGCCGTCGTCCGCCAGCCGGTCGGTCAGCCACCCGACGGCGCGTCGGGCCGCTCGTTCGTAGGCGCTGCTCACGGTGGCACCTCCGGCAGGCAACGTACCGCGCCCGCCACCCCGTCGCCCACCCCGTGTCCCGGACCGGCCGGTCGTCGGTTCGGGTGGTGTGCCGGGGTCCGGGTGGCAGGGCGTGCCGAACCGTCCGACAGTCCGTACGAACGCCGGCGGGGAGGGAACCGATGACGATCCGCACCGCGCACACCGTGTGGGAAGGCGGGCTCCAGGACGGCTCGGGCACGGTGTCGTTCGACTCGTCGGGGATCGGGTCGCACGAGGTCACCTGGCCCTCGCGGGCGAACGAGCCGGAGGGCCGGACCAGCCCCGAGGAGCTCCTCGCCGCCGCGCACTCCGCCTGCTACTCCATGGCGCTGGCCCACGAGCTCGGTGGCAGGGGAGTGCGGCTGGAGTCGGTGGAGACCCGCGCGGAGGTCACCTTCGTGCCCGGGCAGGGCATCACCGGGATCGAGCTGCGGGCGCGGGCGTCGGTGCCGGGGATGAGCACGCAGGACTTCGCCGCGGCCGCCGAGACGGCCGAGAAGAACTGCCCGGTGAGCCAGGCGCTGGCCGGCACGACGATCAGGTTGCGGGCGGAGCTGGTCTCCGGCGGCACCCCCTGACCCCCTGACCCCCGGGGCCCGGGGGCCCGGTGCGGTGAAAAAGGGTGGCCCGCGACGGGGTTCGCGGGCACGGTGTCCCGGTGGAGATCCGCGACGCGCTGCCCGGCGACTGGCCCGCCATCTGGCCCTTCCTCCGTGAGATCGTCGCCGCCGGCGAGACGTACAGCTGGCCCCGGGACGTCGGTGAGGACCAGGCCCGCGCGATGTGGATGCCCGAGCCGCCGGGCCGCACGGTGGTGGCTGTCGACGACGGCGTTGTGCTCGGCTCGGCCAAGATGGGGCCGAACCACATGGGGCCCGCGGCGCACATCGCCACCGCGAGCTTCATGGTGGCGCCCGAGCACGCTGGCCGGGGTGTCGGCAGGGCGTTGGGGGAGTACGTCCTGGACCGGGCGCGGGCCGAGGGTTACCGGGCGATGCAGTTCAACGCCGTCGTGGAGACCAACACCCGGGCGGTCGGGCTGTGGCGCTCGCTGGGGTTCGAGGTCCTGGGAACCCTGCCGGAGGGCTTCCACCACCCGGTGCACGGTTACGTCGGGCTCCACATCATGCACCGCCGGCTCTGACCCGCGGGCCGTTCCCGCTGTCGCGCGGCTACGGCGACGGAAGCGTTCGTGTTTCCCCTCCCCTGATGTCCGGCTCTTCGGCGTCGGTTTCTCCTGCGGTGTCAGCGACGTTGTCGGGTGCGTTCTCGGGCTGCCGCACGAGCCAGCGGGCGGCGGCGCGGAGCGCGACCAACAGGGGTAGCGACCCGTCTTCCCGGAGTTGGGGCGGCAGGCTGCTCGCCGCGAGCAGGTCCACCCCGGCCCCAAGCTCCCGGCCGAGGGCGCGCAGGTCCACCGGGACGGTGAGCAGCCCCGAGCTGTAGAGCCGCTCGTCGGAGGCCAGGCGGCGTCCCGCGAGGTCGGCGGCGGCCACGGTGAGCCGGGTGAGGGCGAAGAACTCGGGCTTGGCGCCGCGTTCCATCCACCGCGCGAACCCCACCACCCTCGTGTCCGCGATCTCGTCGGCCCGCAGGCCCGTCTCCTCGCACAGCTCGCGTTCCATGCCGACGCGCAGCACGTCCTGCAGGGCGCCGCCGGCGTCGGTCACCGCGTCGCCGAGGTCCCGGGGCTCCAGCGACCCGCTGCCGGACGGGGCGAGCAGCAACGCGCTGGCGATGTTGCGGTCGGACTGGCGGACGAGCACGAGGACGCCGTCGGTGGTGACCGCGACCGTGGAGATGCCGACGACGTCGGCGAGTTCGCTCTCCGCGAGGGTGCGCAGCCGGCCGCCCGCGTCGGTGAGCAACCGCCGGCGGGGGTCGAACTCCTCGCCGGTCTCCCGGTGCGTGATGCGCAACGAGCACATCTCGTTGGAGCACTGAGCGTCGAAGAACCGCGCCCGGTGCAACGTCACCGGAGAACCCGCGCCCCGAGCGCGGGGAAGCGGGTCGCCGCGCATGCCCACGACCTGTCCGTTGAACACCAGGCGACCGCGGTTGCGCACCGGGAGCACGTACGGCGCGCTCGCCTTGAGCTGGCGGGGCAGCCGGTACGGCTGCTCGTCGACCTCGACCGGCAGCGCCCGCGCGGCGAGGTCCTGGTCGATCTCGTCGCTGACCAGGGCGGTGCCCCGGTTGGGGATGTGCAGGTACGCCGCGTTCGGGTAGGCGGTGGGCGGCGGGATGTCCGCCACCGGGAACGGCGCGGCGATCAACGAGAAGTCGTAGGCCGACCACCGCCGCCGGAGCAGGCGGAAGTCGCGGACGAAGGTGACCGACCCGAGGCCGAGCGCGATCACCGAGAGCACGATCCCCACGGCGCTGGGCAGGATCGTCACCGCGCCGAGCAGCACGCCGACGCCGGAGAGCACGACCGGCCACTCGTGGGCCAGCAGGAATCCGAGGTAGTCGGCCCTGGCCCTGGCGAGGCGGCTGAGTTTGCCCACGGCGACCCCTTCCCGGCTGGTGATCAACCGGATTCTGCCCTGCTGTTCGTCGCCGGCGGGCGATATCGGAACGATTTCCGCTCTGTCGTCCTTCTGTCCACCGCCGGCGAACACGTCCGCCGTTCCGCCAGCGTGTCGGGGTTCGGTGGATCGTTCCAGCGCCGGCCGGCGCGGGGCGCGCCCGGGCCCGGCGGGAGCGCGGTTGCCGACCCGGCAACCGAAAGTCCCTGGTCCATCGTGGACGATCGCGCCGGGTTCGCCGCCGGTTTCCCCCGGCGAGCGGGGGATCGACGGCCGCACACGCTGTTCCCGGCGGGGCGCCCCGTGGTGGGCCGTGCCACGAAGCGCGCTCCGGCATGGCGTCTCGCCACCCGCAGGGGGTAGGGTCGGTGGTGTCACCCGGAAACAGGCGCGACGGTGGTCGTTCATCCTGGCGCCGCCGCCCGTGCCCTTTTTCGGGGGAATTCCATGAGTCGGGGAATTGTTCGTCCGTGGAGAGTGCGATGGCGCCCGGTCGTCGTCTCCATCCGCCTCGACCTCGGGGTGATAACCCGAACGGGGTAGTCTGTCGCGCGATCGGCCCATCCGGCCCGATGACCGCGCCGCGGTTGCCCATGATGACCTCGTGCTACCGGTGAACCGGACCTGGGAGGATGACCCGCACGTGCCCACCACTCCGGACATCGTCGACCAATGGCTGGCCCTGCCCAGGGAGGCCCTGGTCGACCAGGTGCGCCAGATCGTCAAGCGCAACGACGCCCACTCCCTGCGGATCTTCGCCGCCGTCCGCCGTGACGCCGTGCTGTCGGCGCGGGTGCGTGGCGCGCTCTCCGTCGTGCTCGCCGAGGCCAGGGGCACGCGCGACGAGGTGATGTGGGCGATGTGGGTCGGCAAGGCCAGGAGGGCGCTCGACGCCACCGACGCCCACCGCGACGAGGCGGCGGCCCCGTCGGCGTCGTCGGCGGTCGCCGAGTCCGCCGAGGAGGAGGCGCCGCGGGAGCTGCGCCTCCAGCGGGAACCGAGGAGCCAGCAGGCGCCGGCGGCCTCGTCGGTTCCTCCCGTGATCTTCCGGGCGCCCGGCCAGTAGGCCGGCCGCGGCAGGGACGCCGCGAGTTCGTCCACTGTGGTCACTCCTGGTGTCCACAGAGGACGTCCAAGGTGGACCGGTCGGCGGGTGCTGGCAGGACGACGGGGAGGCCGCCGGTGACGCGCACGGACGTCTCGCTGGAGTTCGTCAGCGATCCCGGGGCCGAGGCCGGCCTCGTGCGGGAACTCCTCGTCGTGCTGGGGCAGCCCCCGCCGGACGAGGTCGGCGACGACGACTGGCCGAACCCCGTTGGACTCGTGGTCGCCAGGGGAGAGGGCCGACTTCTCGGCTGGGCCAGGGTCTCCGCCCACGAGGAGGACGAGTCGGCGGCCACGGCCGACCTGCTGCTCGTCGCCAGGGAGGCGCGGCCCCTCGGGGCGACGGTCCACTCCGGACACGACGTCGACGAGTCCGCGGTCGTCGTCCGACTGCTGGCCGGTGCGGCGGAACAGGCCGCGGGCGCGGGGTTCGCCGCCCTGGAGTGGAGCGGGGTCGACGACACGCCGGAGGGTCCGGCGGCGAGCGAGCTGGGCGCCACCGTGCGGGCGGAGGTCGGGCGCCACTGGGGCACGCGTCAGCTCAACGCCTGGCCGGCTCCGGACGGCCTGCCCGCCGTCGAGGTTCGCCGGACGCGTGAGCCGGTGCCGGAGGACCTGCTCCCGGAGTACGCCCGGCTCTACCACGACGCCACCGGGGTGGAGTGGGACGTCGAGGACGTCGCCGAGTACCTGGCCGACGACCGGTACCCGGTGCTGACGCTGGACCTGTTGGGCTCTGTCTCTGACCCCCCTGTCTCTGAGCACCCTGTCGCCGAACACCCTGTTCTCCAAGACCCTGTCCCCGGACACCCTCGGGGCGCCCTCGTCGCCCAGCTCATCGCCGCGGTCGCCGACCACACGGCCCTGGTCGAGAAGGTCGTGCACCGCGACGCGCCCGCGGCCGACCTGGCGGCCCTGCTCGCCGAGCTGGTCGTCCACCTCCGCCGGGAGCACCCCGGCGTCACCGAGCTGTCGGTTCGCGAACTCGACGACGAGACGGTCGGCCACGCCTCGTCCCTGGCTGGACTGCATGTCATCTCCCGTTGGCTCACCTGGCGGATGGAGCTCGTGGCCGACCGCTGACGTCAGGACGGTTGGGTGGTCGCCGGGCAGTAGGCCGCGGCGAAGATGTTGATCACGGCTTCCGCCGGCGGTTTCCCGCGGTAGGGGTTGAAGGACAGGGTGGCCTGGCGGCCGTCGGCGGCGCGGGTGGCGTAGGTGAGGTAGCCGAGGAGTTCTCCCCCGTGCCCGAACACGCTGCGGCCGCAGGGCAGGTCGAACTGCTGGAGTCCCAGGCCGTAGCGGAAGGTCGTCCCGGTCTCGACCGTCTGCCGCATGGCCGCGAGGGAGGCCGGGCTGGTCAGCCGACCGCCGAGCAGGGCGTCGAAGAAGCGGTTGAGATCGGCGGTCGTGGAGATCATCTCCCCGGCGGCCCAGGTGAGCGAGACGTTCATCTCGGTGGCGTCGACGTCCCGCCCGTCCACCAGGGCGTAGCCGTGGGCGTGCGGCTCCGGGACACGCGGACTGGCGCCGGGCACCGAGGTGTGGTGCAGCCGCAGGGGCCGCAGGATGCGGCGCTCGACCTCCGAGCCGTACGGACGGCCGGTGAGGCGTTCGACGAGCAGACCGGCCACGACGTAGTTCGTGTTGGAGTAGTGCCAGCCCGTGCCGGGTGGGAAGTACAGCTCGCGCGCGGCGGCGACGGCGAGCAGATTCTTGGGGTGGTGGGTGCGGAACCTGGCGTCGCCGCGCCACCGGTTGACGGACAGGTCGCGTTCGTGCGCGTAGTCGTAGAGGCCGCTGGTGTGGTTGAGGACCTGCCGCACGGTGATCACGTCGCCGTGCGGCACCTCGCCGGGCAGGTGCCGGTCGAGGGGGTCGTCCAGGGCGAGCCGGCCCTCGTCGACGAGCTGGAGGAGCACGGTGGCCACGAAGGTCTTGGTGATGCTGCCGATGCGGAAGTGGCCGTGGGGATTCGCGCGCCGGCCGGAGGCGAGGTCGCGGACCCCGGCGCTGCCGGACCAGGCCCGGTGGCCGTCCTGGACGCGGAGCAGGGCGGCGGTGGCCGCTCCCGTGGCGACCAGGTCGTCCAGCCGCCGTTGGAGTTCCGCCCCCGGTGGTCGGGAGGGAGCCGCGGCCAGCGCCTGACCGCCCGGGGCGAGCAGTGTGAGCGCTGTGAGCGCGGTCAGGAGGAGCGGGATCAGCGTTTTTCGTTTGGCCATGCGGAAAAAGGTAGAAGCGCGGGTCGGTCACGACCACGAGGTGAACCGCAGACCTGACCTGTTGTGTTCCCCAGGTGCGACCCTGTGGAAAACCGCAGTCGGGACGGGCCGGTCTGGCCGCCGTGGGGGGCCTGTGGCGGCCGGACCGGCGTGCGTCGTCGGATCACGGGTGGGGCGCGCGGCGGGACAGGGGGAACGGGCGGAACCCGTTCCCCCCGATTCACCGCACGCGTTCCTTCTCGTTCAGGAGCAGACGGCGACGACGCAGACCTTGACGTCGTCGACCGTGATGTCGATCGACGGGTTGAACGAGCGGTAGACGTCGACGACCACCAGCTTGATGGCCTCGACGTCGACGTCGATGTCGTTGAGGCTGTCCTCCAGCACGGAGAGCTCGGCGTCGGTCAGCGTGCGGTTCCCCTCGATCTCGATCTTCACGGGGACCACCGTGTCGGTGTCGTTGCAGGTCACGACGTTGGCCACGCCGTTGGCGCACTGGTGGCCGCCGCTCGCCTGGGCGGCGCCGGCGCCACCCAGCAGCAGGGCCGTGGCGAGGCCGGTGATCATGGCGAGCGAGACGGTCCGCTTCATCACGTGACTCCTGTCCTCGGGTGTTCTTCCTGATCGGCGCCGGAGGAAATCGACGGTCAACTCGTCGTGGCGCCCATTCCATGGAACCTGACGATTTCCGTGCCCGGCCACGTCCGCGTCCGGAAACACTCGGAAAGACGCGTCCCGTTGTTCCTCGCGGGTGACCGAAATGAATTCACGTTTTCGGCCCCATTGACCGGGAAGTCCCGCCGTAGCCCGGGTGATCAGGATCGATGCTTTGGCGAGAATCGCTGGCCACGCTGGTCAAGCGGCCGGGAGGCGGTACGCGTTGCTCCCTCCGGCCGTCGTTCGGACGGCGGGTTTGAAGCTCGGACGCAGCAGTGGCGCGGACGCGGGCATGACGCCCCGTGAGAGGAGGACGCGACGGGCGGTCAGACCCAGGAGGGCGGGAGGCTCTCCCGGCTCGCCGACCGCGGCGCGGGGTCGAGACATGTCCTACCGCCACCGCGGGTGTCGGCGTCGGCTTCGGCCGGCCGCCGGGGTCTGGCCAACAGCGACGCGAACACGTGCTCGGTGACGGCCGGGCCGCCCGCCACGACCAGCCGGGGTTGGCGGAGCCGCGAGAGCGCGGCCGCTCCGAGGTCCTGGTGCGACGCTCGATCCGGGCGTCAGGGTCGCCGGAACGACGCGCGGGTCGAGGAGGAGCAGAGCAGCCGGTCGCGAATGCCTCCCGGTCACGCCAACCCCTTTCCCCGCCATTGTCGAAGTCGTTTCTCGACAACGATGCGCGCGCCTCGCGCGGCGGCGGGCCACGCCTCGGGGAAGTCCGGTTTCACCCGAGAGAGGCGAGCCCGAGCGACGGGCCCACGCGCTCGCCGCCGCCGGTTCTCGTCGGACAGGTGGCGCGGTCACCGCCCCGTCCCCGTCTACTGAGGACGCGGGCTCACCTTGCGCGACGCCGCCGCCGGCATCGGAACCGGTACGGTCGGCTCACCGAGCGTGATCAGGCACACGTTGGCACGTCCGGCCGTCGGTGATGCTGGCTACCATCTCGCGGCATGACGGTGCCGAGGGAGGAACTCAGCCTGGCCGCCGACTTCCCGGCGCCGGGCCGCGACCAGTGGCGGGAGCTGGTCGCCGGGGTGCTGCGCAAGGCGGGCCGCGACCTCGCCGCCGTGCCCGGCCCCGTCGAGGACCTGCTCGCCAGCACGACCTACGACGGCATCACCGTCGCCGCGCTGCACACCGCCGAGGACGCCGGCGGCGCCGCGCCCGGGGCGGGGCTGCCCGGCCTGCCGCCGTTCGTCCGGGGCGGCCGGCCGGAGGGCGGGGTCGTCTCCGGCTGGGACGTCCGGCAGCGGCACGCCCACCCCGACGTCGCCGTGACCAGGGAGGCGGTGCTCGCCGACCTGGAGAACGGCGTGACCTCGATGTGGCTGGCGCTGGGCGAGGACGGGCTCCCGGTCGAGGCGTTGCCCGAGGTGCTCGCCGACGTCTACCTCGACCTCGCTCCCGTCGTCCTCGACGCGGGGGCGCGCACCACGGAGGCGGCGGAGCTGCTGCTGGGGCTGGCCGCGGAACGCGGCGTCGTGCCCGGCGCCCTCACGGGCAACCTCGGCGCCGACCCGCTGGGCCTGCGCGCCCGCACCGGCGTCGAGCACTCCCTCGACCCGGCCGCCGAGCTGGCCCTGCGGTGCGCCAACGGTTTCCCCCGGCTGCGAGCGATCACAGTGGACGCTCTGCCGTACCACGACGCGGGCGGCAGCGACGCCGAGGAGCTGGGCTGCTCCCTCGCGGCCGGCGTGGCCTACCTGCGCGCGCTGACCGACGCCGGACTGGGCGTCGACGCCGCGTTCGGCCAACTGGAGTTCCGCTACGCGGCCACCGCCGACCAGTTCCTCACGATCGCCAAGCTGCGCGCGGCGCGCCGGCTGTGGGCCAGGGTCGGCGAGGTCTGCGGTGCGGCCGAGGCGGCGCGCGGCCAGCGCCAGCACGCCGTGACGTCCTCGGCGATGATGACCGGCCGCGACCCGTGGGTGAACATGCTGCGCACCACGGTGGCCTGTTTCGCGGCCGGGGTGGGCGGCGCGGACGCCGTGACCGTCCAGCCGTTCGACGCCTGCCTCGGCCTGCCCGACGCCTTCGCCCGCCGGATCGCCCGCAACACCCAGTCGCTGCTGCTGGAGGAGTCGAACGTGGCGCGGGTGATCGACCCGGCCGGCGGCTCCTGGTACGTCGAGCGGCTCACCGACGAGCTCGCGGCCGCCGCGTGGGCGTGGTTCACCGAGATCGAGCGGGCCGGCGGCCTGGCGGCGGCGTTGGCCGACGGCCTCGTCGCGCGCCGGCTGGACGAGACCTGGCGTCGGCGCGGGGAGCGCGTCGCGCACCGCAGGGACCCGATCACCGGGGTCAGCGAGTTCCCCAACCTCACCGAGCGGCTTCCCGAGCGCGCCGCCGCGCCCGCGCCCGTCGGCGGCGGGTTGCCCCGTCGCCGCTACGCAGGCGACTTCGAGGCGCTGCGCGACCGCTCGGACGCGCACCTGGCGGCCACGGGCACGCGGCCGACGGTCTTCCTGGCCACGCTCGGCCCGGTCGCCGCGCACACCGCGCGGGCCACCTTCGCCGCGAACCTCTTCCAGGCCGGGGGAGTCGAGACGCCGACCAGCGGCACGACCCTCGATCCCGAGGAGATCGCCAGCGCGTTCGCCGCGAGCGGCGCGACCGTGGCCTGCCTGTGCTCCAGCGACAAGGTCTACGCCGAGGCCGCCGCGCCGGTGGCCCGCGCGTTGCGGGCGGCCGGCGCGTCCCGCGTCTGGCTGGCCGGGCGGCCGGGCGAGCGCGCCGGGACGGACGCGGAGTCCGGTGTGGACGGTTACCTGTTCGCCGGCTGCGACGCGCTCGACGTTCTCCGCACGACCCTGCGCGACCTGGGAGTGGCCTGATGGCGGACACGGTGATCCCCGACTTCGGGCACGTCGAGCTGGGCTCCGCCGCGCCCGTGCCCGCGCCCGACCTGGACCGGTGGCGCGATGCGGTGCGGGAGCGCACCGGGAACGACGTCGAGAGCCTGGTGTGGGAGACCCCGGAGGGCATCCCGGTCCGGCCGCTCTACACGGCCGCCGACACCGACGGGCTGGACTTCCTGGCGACCTACCCCGGCATCGCGCCGTACCTGCGCGGGCCGTACCCGACCATGTACGTGACGCAGCCGTGGACGGTCCGCCAGTACGCGGGCTTCTCCACCGCCGCCGAGTCCAACGCCTTCTACCGGCGCAACCTGGCCGCCGGGCAGAAGGGCCTGTCGGTCGCCTTCGACCTGGCCACCCACCGCGGCTACGACAGCGACCACCCGCGGGTGCGCGGCGACGTGGGCATGGCGGGCGTGGCGATCGACTCGATCTACGACATGCGGCAGCTCTTCGACGGCATCCCGCTGGACCGGATGAGCGTGTCGATGACCATGAACGGCGCGGTGCTCCCGGTGCTGGCCCTCTACATCGTGGCCGCGGAGGAGCAGGGGGTCGCGCCGGAACAGCTCGCGGGGACCATCCAGAACGACATCCTCAAGGAGTTCATGGTCCGCAACACCTACATCTACCCGCCGCGGCCGTCGATGCGGATCATCTCGGACATCTTCGCCTACACCTCGCGGCGGATGCCGAAGTTCAACTCGATCTCCATCTCCGGCTACCACATCCAGGAGGCCGGCGCGACCGCCGACCTGGAGCTGGCCTACACCCTGGCCGACGGCGTGGAGTACCTGCGGGCCGGGCGGGACGCCGGCCTGGACGTGGACGCCTTCGCGCCCCGGCTGTCGTTCTTCTGGGCGATCGGCATGAACTTCTTCATGGAGGTCGCGAAGCTGCGGGCGGCGCGGCTGCTGTGGGCCAAGCTCGTCAAGGGGTTCGGAGCGAAGAACCCGAAGTCGCTGTCGCTGCGCACCCACTGCCAGACCTCGGGCTGGTCGCTGACGGCGCAGGACGTCTTCAACAACGTGGTGCGCACCTGCGTGGAGGCGATGGCCGCCACCCAGGGGCACACGCAGTCCCTGCACACCAACGCGCTGGACGAGGCGCTGGCGCTGCCCACGGACTTCTCCGCGCGCATCGCCAGGAACACGCAGTTGTTGCTGCAGCAGGAGTCCGGCACCACGCGCGTGATCGACCCGTGGGGCGGGAGCTCCTATGTGGAGCGACTGACCTACGACCTGGCGCGCCGCGCGTGGGGCCACATCGAGGAGGTGGAGGCCGCCGGCGGGATGGCCAGGGCCATCGACGAGGGCATCCCGAAGATGCGCGTCGAGGAGGCCGCCGCCCGCACGCAGGCCCGCATCGACTCGGGGCGGCAGCCGGTGATCGGCGTGAACAAGTACCGCGTGGACGCCGACGAGGCCATCGAGGTGCTCAAGGTGGACAACGCCGAGGTGCTGGCGCAGCAGGTCGAGAAGCTGCGGCGGCTGCGGGCCGAGCGGGACGAGACCGCGTGCCGGACGGCGTTGCACGCGTTGACCAGGGCAGCCGACGCGGCGCTGCACGGCCGCCGGGGCGAGGGCCTCGACGAGAACCTGCTCGCGCTGGCGATCGACGCGGCGCGGGCCAAGGCGACGGTCGGGGAGATCTCCGACGCGCTGGAGAAGGTCTACGGCCGGCACTCCGGGCAGATCCGCACCATCTCCGGCGTCTACCGGGACGAGGCGGGACCGATGAGCGACATCGAGCGGACCCGGCAAGCCGCCGACGCGTTCGAGCTGGCCGAGGGGCGCCGGCCGCGCATCCTGGTGGCCAAGATGGGCCAGGACGGCCACGACCGGGGGCAGAAGGTGATCGCCACCGCCTTCGCCGACCTCGGCTTCGACGTGGACGTGGGCCCGCTGTTCCAGACGCCGGGCGAGGTCGCGCGGCAGGCGGTCGAGGCGGACGTGCACATCGTCGGCGTCTCTTCGCTGGCGGCCGGGCACCTCACGCTGGTGCCCGCGCTGCGGGACGAGCTGGCGGCGCTGGGCAGGGACGACATCCTCGTCGTCGTCGGCGGGGTCATCCCGCCGCAGGACCACGACGCGTTGCGGGCGGCCGGCGCGGCGGCGATCTTCCCGCCGGGCACGGTGGTCGCCGAGGCGGCCGTGGGGTTGCTGGGGATGCTGGCCGAGCGGCTCGGCCACGACGTCGCCGCGATCGTCGGGGACGCCGCCGGCGCCGGCTCGCGGGACGGCACGGGGAACGACGGCTGACCCATGCCGCCCGCCATCGACGTCGGACAGTACGCCGAGGGGGTGCTCGCGGGCGCCCGCGCGTGGATCGCCCGCGCGATCACCCTCGTGGAGTCCCGCCGCCCCGACCACCGCGACCTCGCGCAGAAGTTGCTCGTGGAACTGCTGCCGCACGCGGGGAAGTCCCGCCGGGTGGGCGTGACCGGCGTGCCGGGCGTGGGGAAGTCGACGCTGATCGACACCCTGGGCAGCCGGCTGACCGCCGCCGGGCACCGGGTCGCCGTGCTGGCCGTCGACCCCTCCTCGACCCGCAGCGGCGGCAGCATCCTCGGCGACAAGACCAGGATGGGCCGGCTCGCCGCCGACCCGGCGGCCTTCGTCCGCCCCTCGCCGACGGCCGGCACCCTGGGCGGCGTCGCCAAGGCCACCCGCGAGACCATCGTGGTGGTGGAGGCCGCCGGCTACGACGTGGTGCTGGTCGAGACCGTCGGCGTGGGGCAGTCCGAGGTCGCCGTCGCCGACATGGTCGACACCTTCCTGTTCCTCACCCTCGCCCGCACCGGCGACCAGCTCCAGGGCATCAAGAAGGGCGTGCTGGAGCTGGCCGACGTGATCGCGGTGAACAAGGCCGAGGGCGAGTACGAACGCGACGCCCGGCGCGCGGCCAGGGAGCTCGCCGGCGCGCTGCGGCTGCTGCGTTCTCCGGACAGCGACTGGGAAACCCCGGTGCTGACGTGCAGCGGCCGGGACGACATCGGGCTGGACACCGTGTGGCAGCACGTGATCCGGCACCAGGACACCCTGGCGGCCAGCGGCCGACTGGCCGCGAAGCGCCGACAGCAGCAGGTGGGCTGGACCTGGACCATGGTGCGGGACCGGCTGTTGCAGGACCTGCACGACCACCCCGGTGTCCGTGCGTTGGCCCCGGAGCTGGAGCGCCAGGTCAGCGACGGCGCGCTCACCCCGACCCTGGCCGCCGAGCGCATCCTCGCCGCCTTCCGCGCCACCCCACCCCGCGGCGCCTGACCCACCACTCACCTGCCGGAGTGCAGCCCCCACCCGTCCCGGGGGCGAGCCCCGCGACCAGCCTATCGCCGAACACCAGGCCGCCACGAGGCGAGATTCGTCCGCTGTGGACAACTCGGCGGCATGTGGACAACTCGGCTCACGAAAGCGTGGATCTACCACTAGAACGAGTGTTCTGCCGCCCCACCACTTGCCTCCACAAGAGTCCGCTGCGTAGCCCGGTTGACAGCATCGGCGGGGTCGGTGGCGATCTCGATTCCGGGCACGGGATTTCCGGCGGCGTCGCGGATGGTCCAGCCACCGAGACTGATCACGGGGATGCTGCCGCGCCGCATCGCCAACGCGACCTCCGACAGAGTGCCCCACGAACCGCCGACGGCGATCACGGCATCGGCCGACCAGACGATGACGGCATTGCGCGCCTCGCCCATGTTCGTGACCACCACCGCCGACAGGTCAGGGCACGCGCCTTCGCGAGAGTCGTTGGGACGAACACCGATCACCAGTCCGTTCTCGGCCCGCACGCCCGCAGCGACGGCCTCCATGACGCCGATGCCGCCCCCGCAGATCACCACGACACCGCGCTGCGCGAGCAACCGGCCAACTTCGTAGGCGTGTTCGCGGTCCTGTTCGCTGCAGTGCCGGGGGCCGCACACGGAAACCTGGTAAGGCAAGGGCTCTCTCCTGTTCAGCACTTCCGCCTACCTTGATGTGACGCCAGACACGTCACCGTGAGAGGTCACGACGGTACCGTGGGCGTGCCGTACTTCGGCGGGAGGTTGCCGTGGACTCGGACGAGGTGTTGATCGGCCGGAGGCTTCGCGCGCTTCGCGGAAAGCGCTCCCTGGCCGCCACAGCGGAACTCGCGGGGATCAGCCAAAGCTACCTGTCCCGCCTTGAGCGCGGAGAACGGCAGATCAACAGCCGTCATCTGCTGGAGGCGTTGGCGGACGCGCTTCGGGTCGCCCCTTCCGAGCTGATGGCTTTCCCCTTTCCTTCGCGCGATCCGGTCACGGCCGAGGCTCAGGCCGCGATCTCCGGAGTGGAGACCGCGCTGTCGGAGTACCGACTCGGGGAGCCGAGCGACGTCGAGCCCCGGCCGTGGCCCGTGATCGCAGCCGAGCTACGGCGGTTGAACCAGGAACTCCGCCCGGCGTGCGACTACGCGGCCCAGGGTCTGGTTCTGCCGCGACTGCTGGCGGAGCTGCACGCCGTGCACGAGGCCGGAGGAGAACACAGAACAGACGCCTTGCTGGGTCTGATGGACTGCTACCACACGGCGACGGTGTTGACGAAGAACCTCGGGGCGCAGGGACTCCCGCAGCTCGCCGCACTGCACGCGCAGATGGTCGCCGATGCCCTTGGCTCACCGGAATGGGCAGGTCTGGCCGCGTGGCTTCGAGCGCACGCCTTGGGCGGCTCCGACCGCCCCCGCCAGGTCACGATATCGATGCGTGCGGCGAACAGCCTCCAGAGCGAACTCGGTTCGCCGGAAGTCGCACAGGTGTATGGCATGTTGCACCTGAGCTGCGCGCTCGCCGCCGCGGCGAAACGGCAAGCGGACGATGCCGAGGCTCACCTCCGGGAAGCCGAGGAGATCGCCTCCCGCCTCCCGGAGGTGGGCACTTTCGGCAGCCTCTACTTTGGACGAGCCAATATCGCGATCTGGCGCGTGTCGATCGGAACCGAACTGGGGTGGGGGCCGAAGGTCGCTGAGGCCGCCGAAGCGGCGAGGCCGGACGCCGTGCCCTCAGCGGCGCGGCAGGCGATGTACTGGGCTGATCTCGGTCGTGCGCTGGTGGAGAGTCCCAAGACCCGGGAGCGGGGCGTTCTCGCGCTGCGACGGGCGGAGGACATCGCTCCGCAGCGAATCCGGACGAACGCTCTCGTGCGCGCGTCCGTGACCGAGCTGGCCAACCGGGCGAAGCGGGACGCGCTCGGGCGGGAGCTGCGCGGCATGGTTCACCGCATGGGGGTACGCCTCGGCTAACAGGGTGATCTTGACAGGTTGTCAAGGCTCTGACCGCCGCCGCTCATAGCGTTCACCACGAGCGGCAGGGGTTACGCCGACATCGAGAGAATCGGCGGTGTTCACGCTTTCCTGATCGCTCACAAGCGACCGAGGGAGGAGCGTGGCGGTGGAGACGAAGTCGTAGGCATGGCGTTGTTCGACGGCAACGTGTCTCTCTGGTCGTATGCGCGAGGGTCCTCGTTCTGGTCAGCGCGGTGCTGCTGACCAACTTGAGATGAGCCACCGCGCACTCTGCTCGGCCCTGGGTCTTCCACTCCCACCAGGGCGGTGAGAGCAGGTGTGCGGCGCTGAGGCCCCCGACAGGGGGGCCTCGGGCGGCGGGACCGGTCGGTGCCCCGACAACAACGGCGACCGGTCCCGCCACCCCCGCACAGAGTGACTACCAACCACATCTGTCCACAGAGGACAGAAAGCTTTGCCGTGATCGAGCGCCAGTTCAGGCGCCCCCATTGTTCTCGTGTCCCTGGGAGGGGATCGGTGTTGTTGGCAGAACGCGCGGAGGGCGGGGCCATGTTCTCTGTGACTTGGCAGCCGCATTCGGGAGAGAGGCACGCGTACCTGGGGCCGCAGGTCCCCGACGGGCACATGGTGAAGCTCTTGTGCGGACCGGAAATCGAAGCACGCGGCGGTTTGCCGAAGTACCCCTACTGGCTCTGGCCCGAGTGCGACGCTTGCCGTGATGGCGCTGGCGGCGCCTCGGCCGGCACCGAGCCGCCGCCAGGGCCGCCGTCAGGGCCGCTCACCTGGCTCGACATCGACCTGCCGGCCTTCGGCCGCTGATCGCGGCGCACAGCCCATGAGTCACGAGGAGCCCGCCCCGGACTCGGGGCGGGCTCCTCGTGGGGTCAGTCCCAGTCGAGGGCGCCGCCGTTCTGGTACTCGATGACGCGGGTCTCGAAGAAGTTCTTCTCCTTCTTGAGATCCATCATCTCCGACATCCACGGGAACGGGTTCTCGGTTGGGCCGAAGACCGGGGCGAGGCCGAGCTGGGCGCAGCGCCGGTTGGTGATGAAGCGCATGTACTGCTCGCACAGCTCGGCGTTGAGGCCGAGCAGGCCCCTGGGCATGGTGTCGCGGCCGTAGGCGACCTCCAGCTCGCACGCCTCGCCGAGCATGACCCGGATCTCCTGCTGGAACTCCTCGCTCCACAGGTGCGGGTTCTCGATCTTGATCTGGTTGATCGCGTCGATGCCGAAGTTCAGGTGGATCGACTCGTCCCGCAGGATGTACTGGTACTGCTCGGCGATCCCGACCATCTTGTTGCGCCGGCCCAACGAGAGGATCTGCGCGAAGCCGGTGTAGAACCACATGCCCTCGAAGACCACGTAGAACGCGACGAGGTCGCGGAGGAACGCCTGGTCCCGCTCGGGCGTGCCGGTGGTGAAGGACGGGTCCTCCAGGTGCTGCGTGTAGTTCAGCGCCCACGCCGCCTTGTCGGTGATCGAGGGCACCTCCCGGTACATGTTGAACAGCTCGCCCTCGTCCAGGCCGAGGCTCTCGCAGATGTACTGGAAGGTGTGGGTGTGCACGGCCTCCTCGAACGCCTGGCGCAGGAGGTACTGCCGGCACTCGGGGTTGGTCAGGTGCCGGTACACCGCGAGCACGACGTTGTTGGCCACCAACGACTCCGAGGTGGCGAAGAAGCCGAGGTTGCGCTTGATGGCCCTGCGCTCGTCCTCGGTCAGCCCGTCCGGCGACTTCCACAGCGCGATGTCGGCCTGCATCGACACCTCGGTGGGCATCCAGTGGTTGTTGCAGCCGGCGAGGTACTTCTCCCACGCCCAGTGGTACTTCAGGGGCAGGAGCTGGTTCACGTCCGCCCGACAGTTGATCATCGCCTTGTCGTCGACGGTGACCCTGGCCCCGTTGCGGTCGATCTCGCCGAGGCCGGTCGGGTCGGCCGCGCGCTCCGTGTTGGTCATGTTCGGTGCTTTCCTCGTGTGGTGGCGAACTGGTTTCCGGGCCGTCACTGGCAGGCTTCGCAGTCCGGGTCGGTGATCGAGCAGGCGGCGGGCTGGGCCACCGGCGCCGGAACCGGCGCGACCGCGTTGAGCTTCCCGTCGGTGCCGCGCAGGGTGCTCTTCTCGACGTGCGTCGCGCTCTGCGAGCGCAGGTAGTAGGTGGTCTTCAGGCCGCGCACCCACGCGTGCTGGTACAGCTCGTCGAGCTTGCGGCCGCTGGGCTCAGCGAGGTAGAGGTTGAGCGACTGGGCCTGGTCGATCCACTTCTGCCGGCGGGACGCGGCCTCGACCAGCCACCGGCTGTCGATCTCGAAGGCGGTGGCGTACAGGGCCTTCAGCTCGGCGGGAACCCGGTCGATCGGGCCGAGGACGCCGTCGAAGTACTTCAGGTCCGCGACCATCGCCTCGTCCCACAGCCCCCGGTCCTTCAGCTCCCGGACCAGGTCCGGGTTGACGACGGTGAAGTCGCCGGACATGTTGGCCTTCACGTACAGGTTGCGGTACAGCGGCTCGATCGACTGGCCGACGCCGCAGATGTTGGCGATGGTCGCGGTCGGGGCGATGGCCATGACGTTGGAGTTGCGCATGCCCACGGCGCGCACCCGCTCCCGCAGCGCGTCCCAGTCCAGAGTGGACGAACGGTCGACCTCGAGGTCCGCTCCCCGGTGGGCGGCCAGCAGGTCCAGCGAGTCGATGGGCAGGATTCCCCTGCTCCACAGCGATCCCTCGAACGTCTCGTACCGGCCGCGCTCGGCGGCCAGCTCCGAGGACGCCTCGATGGCGTAGTAGCTGATCTCCTCCATGCTGCGGTCGGCGAACTCCACGGCCGCCCAGGAGGCCATCGGCAGCCGCAGGGCGAACAACGCGTCCTGGAAGCCCATCAGGCCGAGACCGACCGGCCGGTGCCGGAGGTTGGACCGGCGCGCCTCCGGGATCGTGTAGAAGTTCACGTCGATCACGTTGTCGAGCATCCGGACGGCGGTGCGCACCGTGTTCCGGAGCCGGTCGTGGTCGATGCCGTCGGCGGTCACGTGCCGGGCGAGGTTGACCGAGCCGAGGTTGCACACCGCGACCTCGTCCGCCGCGGTGTTCAGCGTGATCTCGGTGCACAGGTTGGAGGAGTGCACCACGCCCGAGTGCTGTTGCGGTGAGCGGAGGTTGCACGGGTCCTTGAAGGTGATCCACGGGTGGCCGGTCTCGAACAGCATGGTCAGCATCCGCCGCCACAGGTCCCGCGCGCGCACGCGGCGGAACACCCGGATCTCGCCCCGGTCGGCCGCCTGCTCGTAGGCGTGGTACCGCTCGGTGAACGCCACGCCGTACAGGTCGTGCAGGTCGGGCACCTCGTCGGGGGAGAACAGGGTCCACTCCGCGTCGGCGCGCACCCGGCGCAGGAACTCGTCGGGCACCCAGTTCGCGGTGTTCATGTCGTGGGTGCGCCGCCGGTCGTCGCCGGTGTTCTTGCGCAGGTCGAGGAACTCCTCGACGTCGATGTGCCAGGTCTCCAGGTAGGCGCACACCGCGCCCTTGCGCTTGCCGCCCTGGTTGACCGCGACCGCCGTGTCGTTGGCGATCTTCAGGAACGGCACGACGCCCTGGGACCTCCCGTTGGTGCCCCGGATGTGCGCGCCGATGCCGCGCACCGGCGTCCAGTCGTTGCCCAGACCACCGGCGTACTTCGACAGCAGCGCGTTGTTGCTGATGCCGTGGAAGATGCTCTCCAGATCATCCTCCACAGTGGTCAGGAAGCACGAGGAGAGCTGCGGCCGGGTGGTGCCCGAGTTGAACAGCGTCGGCGTCGAGCACATGAAGTCGAACGACGACAGCAGGTGGTAGAACTCGATCGCCCTGGCCTCGCGGTCGTCCTCCCGCAGCGCCAGGCCCATCGCGACGCGCATGAAGAACGCCTGCGGCAGCTCGTAGCGGTGGCCGTCGGAGTGCAGCAGGTACCGGTCGTAGAGCGTCTGCAACCCGAGGAACTGGAAGTCCAGGTCGCGGTCGGGCACCAGCGCCGCGCCCAGCCGCGCGAGGTCGAACCGCGCCAGCTCGGGGTCGAGCTGGCCCAGCTCCACGCCGCTGGCCACGAACGCGGGGAAGTAGGCGGGGTAGCGCCGGGCCATCTCGGCGTGGCTCGCCTGCTCGTCGCGTCCGGCGAGGAAGCCCAACGCCTCCCCGCGCAGCTTGTCGAGCAGGAGCCGGGCGCACACCAGCGAGTAGTGCGGGTCGGTCTCCACCAGGGGGCGGGCGGCCATCACCGGGGCGACGGCCAGCTCGGCCGGGCTGATGCCGTCGTAGAGGTTGCGCAGGGTCTCGGCCAGCACGGTGGCGGCGCTGACCCCGGACAGGCCGGCGCACGCCTCCTCGACGACCAGCGACAGCCGGGCGACGTCGAGTGGTGTGGTGCGCCCGTCGGGGTGGCGCACGGTGAGTGCGGGGGCGGGCTGCTCGTCGGCCCGGTCGGCCAGGAGCTGGGCGGAACGCAGGGGCGGCTCGGACATGCTGGGACTCCGTGGGTGGCGAGGGGTGGGCGCGGTCGCCGGCGGCAGAGCGCGGCGGACACGCCGTGGTGGAAGGGAATTCGCGCGTCGAGCGGCGAGGCGGCGACGCGGCGACGAGAGGGGCGCCGGCCGGTCAGACCGCGCGTGCTGCGGAGCGGGCGACGGCCCCCGGCGGCGCGGGCACAACCGCGCTGACCAGGGCAGCACAGACCAGACCGATGCCGAACACGATCACGGCTCTCTCCTCGCGAGCTCGATGACGTGGCCGGGGCCGACGCGGAGCGGGAGCACGAGCCGGCGGCGCGACCCCGTTCGGGGCGCGGTGCGCCGAGTCGTCCGCCCACCCACCCACGAGGTCCCGGACCGACGCGCACCGTCGGTGCGCGTGCCGATGGCAGGTCTTCGGACTCGCGGGCACCCGCCGGTCTCCACCGGCGGACCTACTGGCCGTCGCTTCCCAGGCGCCTGGCGGCGCCCAGTGCTTCATGACGGCGGTCGTTCCCGCTCACCGCTGCGGGGCAGTCCCGGACTCGCACCGGGTTCCCTCTTGCCTCACCGCGCTCCCGAAGGAGCCCGATGAACCATCGGCGGACGGGATACTACATGTAGTGCCGGATAACGCCAGCCAGCCCAAGATGGCGGTGTGTCGCGAGTCGGTCCGACCAGCTCGGCAGTGGTGGCCACCTCGGCCCGACTCGCTCCTGACCAACCTTGAGGTCCTTCGACCCTGGTGACCCCCGCGGCCCGGTGCGATCGTCGGCGGGCAAGATCGGGAGTAACCACATTCATGAACACGATGACACCGGACCGCGGCGTGCTGCGCGCCGCGGTCGCGCTCGCGTGCCGGGCGCCTTCCGCGTACAACGCCCAACCCTGGCGCTGGCGGGCCGACCACGACGCGCTGCACCTCCACGCCGACCGGTCGCGCTCGCTGCGGTCGGCCGACCCCGGCGACCGCGAGCTGCTGCTCGGGTGCGGCGCGACGCTGCACCACATGACCACGGCGCTGGCGGTGCTCGGCTGGAACACCGCCGTGCACCGGCTGCCCTCGTCCGCCGACCCGGACCACCTCGCGGCGATCCGGTTCACCGGGCGGCGGGCGCCGGGCGAGTACGACGACGCCGTCCTCGCCGCGATCGACGCCAGGGCAACGGATCGACGCCCGTACAGCGGCCGTCCGGCGCCGCCCGGCTCGCTCGCGGCGATGGCCGCGGTGGCCAGGGAGCACGGCGCCGAGGCGTGGGTGGTGGTCGGTGAGCACCGCGACGTCCTGACGGCCGCCTTCGCCGCCGCGGCGGCGATCCAGAGCGGGGACGACGCCTACCGGGCGGAGCTCGCGGCCTGGACCGGACGCGGAATCCACGCCAGGGACGGCATTCCCGAGGTGAGCGCGCCCTCGTCCGGGCTGCGCTACGGCGAGATGGTCATGCGGGACTTCGGCGCGCCGGCCCGGCTGCACCGGCGGTGGGCCTCGCCGGAGGAGCTGGGGCAGCTCGTGGTCGTCGGCACCGTGGCCGACGACCGGTCGTCCCGGCTGCGGGCGGGCGAGGCGGTCAGCGCGGCCCTGCTGACCGCGGAACTGCACGGGCTGGCCGCGTCCCCGCTGAGCCAGGCGTTGGAGGTGCCCAGGACGCGGGACGTCGTGCGCTGGGAGGTCTTGGACGGCAAGGGTTTCCCGCAGCTCGTGCTGCGGGTGGGCGTCCGGCCGGCGGGGAGCCTGCCGCCCCTGGTCACGCCCCGGCGCCCGGTGGCGGAGGTCTTCGAGCAGACCGTCGGAGAACCGGTCGGGGTGCGCGACACGCGAGGATGATTCAGACTGCGGAGGTGTGGCGCCGGCGTGAGCGGGTGAACGTCTTGTCGCGGCCCGTGGCCCGCCGGCACGCCAGTACACCCCCACGGGGTTGGTTCCCTGTTCAGGGGGTGAAGTCCCGGCGGGAGACGCGGAGTTCCCCGCGCGCGGTGCGACCCTGGTAGCCATGCGCGAGCGATGCCGGTCCTGCCGTTCCTGTTCCCCGTCGCGGGTTTCCGCCGCCTGACCCGGCCGGACGAGCGGGGGAGGAACCCGGGATGCGGGTGGTCGAAGGCCAGGTGTCGCCCTCCGGCTTGGCGACGTCGACCGGAGGGGCGGACGCGACGCCGGGGACGGCGTCGCGGACGGTGTCGAACCTGTTCGAGGAACAGGTGATCCGGACACCGGACGCGCCGGCGCTCGTCGTCCTCGGGGCCGAGAAACCAACCGGCGAACCAACTGGTCTGGCCGAGCTGACTTCATTGTCCTATGTGGACCTCAACGGTCGGGCCAACCGGCTCGCCCGCTGGCTGGTCGCCAGGGGCGTGGGTCCGGAGTGGACCGTCGGGCTCGCCCTGCCCCGGTCGGTCGAGCTGGTGGTCTCCCTGCTCGCGGTGCTCAAGGCGGGCGGCGCGTACCTCCCGTTGGACCCGGACCTGCCCGCCCGCCGGCTGGCGCACCTGGTCGAGGACGGCGCGCCCGCCCTCGTTCTCGCCACCGGGCGCACCGCCCAGGCCCTGCCGGACCAGGCGGCCCCCTGTTGGTCGCTGGACGACCCGGGCGTCGTCGGAGAACTGCGCGGGCTTCCGGCCACCGACCTGGCCGAGTCCGAGCGGCGGGCGCCGCTGAGCCCGTGGCACGCGGCCTACGTCGTGCACACCTCCGGTTCGACGGGCGAGCCGAAGGGCGTGGTCGTCAGCCACACCGGGGTGGGCGCGCTGGTGGCGAGCCAGCGCGAGCGACTGGGCGTCGGTCCGGGAAGTCGCGTTCTGCAGTTCGCCCCGGTGAGCGTCGACGCGGCGTTCTGGGAGATCTGCATGGGTTTGCTGACCGGGGCGGCCCTCGTCCTCGCGCCGGCCGACCGGACGCTGCCGGGCCGTCCCCTCGCCAGGACGCTCACCGAGCACCGGATCACGCACCTCACGCTGCCGCCCTCGGCGCTCGCCGAGCTGTCGCCCCACGACGACGTGCTGGCCGACGCCACCGTGGTCGTCGCCGGCGAGGCGTTCCCCGCCGACCTCGCCCGCCGCTGGGCGCCCGGCCGCCGGGTCGTCAACGCGTACGGACCGAGCGAGACCACGGTCTGCGCGACGATGAGCGATCCCTTGTCGGGTAAGGAGAACCCACCGATCGGGCGGCCGGTGCGCGGCACCCGCGTCCGGGTGCTCGGCCCGGACCTGACCCCGGTGGCCCCCGGCGAGACCGGGGAGCTGTACGTGGCGGGTCCCGGCCTGGCGCGGGGGTACCGGGGACGGCCGGCCCGCACGGCGGAGCGCTTCGTCGCCGATCCGTTCGGACCGCGGGGAACGCGGATGTACCGCACGGGAGATCTGGTCCGGCGTCGGGCGGACGGCGAGCTGGAGTTCGTCGGCCGGGCGGACGACCAGGTGAAGGTGCGCGGGTTCCGGGTCGAGCCCGGCGAGGTGGAGGCGGCGCTCGTCGACCACCCCGCTGTCGCGCGCGCCGCGGTGGTGCTGCGGGAGGACGCGGCGGGCGACCCCCGGCTCGTGGGCTACGTCGTCCCCGACCGGGCCGCGGTCGCCGGCCTGGCCGCCGCGGCCGACGAGCACGTGGCGGAGTGGCGCGAGGTCTACGAGGCGTTGTACGCGCGGGGGCCAGCGAGCACCAGCAGCACATACGGCGTCAACAGCACATACGGCGTCGACGGCACGGACAGCCCGCTCGGTGAGGACTTCTCCGGGTGGCGCAGCAGCTACGACGGCGAGCCCATCCCGCTGGAGCAGATGCGGGAGTGGCGCGCGGTCACCGTGGAACGGATCGCGCGGCTGCGGCCCCGGAGGGTGCTGGAGATCGGCGTCGGCGCTGGCCTGCTGTTGGCGCACCTCGCGCCGCGTTGTGAGTCGTACTGGGGAACCGACTTCTCCGCCGCCGTCATCGAGAACCTGCGACGGCAGGTCGCCGGGGACCCGGAGCTCGCCGCTCGCGTGGAACTGCGGGCCCAACCCGCCGACGTGCTCGACGGACTGCCCGCCGGCCACTTCGACACGGTCGTCCTCAACTCGGTGGCCCAGTACTTCCCGCACGGCGACTACCTGGTCGACGTCCTGGGCCGGGTCCTCGGCCTGGTGGCCGAGGGCGGCGCGGTCTTCGTGGGAGACGTGCGGAACCGGCGGCTGCACCGGTGTTTCCACACCGAGGTCCAGCTCCGGCGGCACGCCGGGGGCGAGCGGTCCGACCCCGCCGCCCTGCGCGCCGCCGTCGACCGGGCCGTGGCGACGGACCGGGAACTGCTGGTCGACCCGGACTTCTTCGCCGCGTTCGCGGCGCGGAACTCCCTGGTCGCCGGGGTCGACCTGCGGGTGCGGCGCGGACGGCACCACAACGAGATGTCGCGCTACCGCTACGACGTCGTGCTGCGCCGGAAGCCGGCGCCGGCGGAGCACGAGCGGTGTTGGGAGGGCGAGAAGCTGTGCTGGGAACGGGAGGTCGGCGACCTGCGGGCGCTGTCCGACCGGCTCATCCGGCTCCGACCCACGCGGCTGTGGCTCACCGGTGTGCCCAACGCCCGGCTCCGGCCGGCGCTCGACGCGGTGCGGGCCCTGGCCCGCGGGGAGTTCCCGGACCTGGCGAGACCGGCCCACCTCTCCGCCGACGAGATGTCCAAAGTGGACATGGTTGACCCGGTGGGCACCGTGGACGCCGTGGACCCCGAGGCGTTCCACGACCTCGGCGCGGCCCTGGGCTACCGGGTGGCCACGACCTGGGCTCCGGCGGACGACGAGGGGCGGCTGGACGTCCTCATGGAGGCCGACACCCGCGCGTCCTCGTTGTGCCTGGACATGTCCTGGTTCCCGGTGGACCGGACGGCGGGCGCCGACCCCGGAGGCAGGGACAACGGATCGATTGTCCCGATTGGACGAATGTCGGCGCGCTGGTTCTCCCGCTACACCAACAATCCTTCGGCGGCCCGCCACGCGAGGGGACTGCCCGCGCGGCTGCGCGCCCACCTGCGCGAGTGCCTTCCCGAGCACATGGTGCCGGCCACCGTGGTCGTGCTGGACGCGCTGCCGCTGACGGTCAGCGGCAAGGTGGACCGGAAGTCGTTGCCGGCACCCGGGATTCCGGCGACCGTCGGCGGCCGGGCGCCCCGGACGCCGGTCGAGGCCCGGCTCTGCGCCCTGTTCGCCGAGATCCTCGGCGTGCCCGGGGTGACGATCGACGACAGCTTCACCGACCTGGGCGGGCACTCGCTGTCCGCGACCCGGCTGGTCAGCCGCATCCGCGCGGTGCTGGGCGCGGAGCTGCCCGTCCGCGCCGTGTTCGAGGCGCCGACGGTCGCCGCCCTGGTGGACCGGCTGGGCGACCGCCCGCTCCGCCCGCCGCTCGCGCGCCGACCCCGCCCGGACGTCGTGCCGCTGTCCTTCGCCCAGCGACGGTTGTGGTTCCTGCACTGCCTCGAAGGCCCGAGCGCGACCTACAACGTCCCGCTGGCGATGCGGTTGTCCGGCCGGCTGGACCGCGCCGCGCTCACCGCCGCGCTGCGGGATGTCCTCGATCGGCACGAGAGCCTGCGGACGATCCTCAGCGACGACGGGGGAAACCCTCGGCAGGTGGTGCTGGCCGACGCGCGCCCCGAGGTCGTGGTGCGGCGTGCGACCGAGGCGACGTTGGCGCGACTGGTGCGGGACGAGGGACGCCGGGGCTTCGACCTGCGCGCCGAGATCCCGATTCGCGCCGCGCTGTTCGAGTTGGACGACCGGCCGCCCGGCAGCGAATCCGAGCACGTGTTGTTGTTGACCCTGCACCACATCGCGTGCGACGGATGGTCGCTTGGTCCACTGTGGAGGGACCTGGCCACCGCCTACGCGGCGCGCGTGGTCGGCGTCGCGCCCGACTGGGAGCCGTTGCCGGTGCAGTACGCGGACTTCACGGCGTGGCAACGGGATCTGCTCGGGGTCGACGGTGATCACCAGGACCCGCGCGGCCAGGCCTCCGGTCAGCTCGCGTACTGGACCGACAAGCTCGCCGGGCTGCCGGAGGAGGTCACCCTGCCCACCGACCGGCCCCGGCCGGCGGTCTCGTCGTACCGGGGCGGCGCCGCGCCGGTCGAGATCGACCCCGCGCTGCACGCCGGTCTGCTCGACCTCGCCCAGCGCACGGGGACCAGCCTGTTCATGGTGCTGCACGCCGGGCTCGCCGCCCTGCTGACCAGGATGGGCGCGGGCACGGACCTGCCGATCGGCACCCCGATCGCCGGGCGCACCGACGACGCGCTGGAGCAACTCGTCGGGTTCTTCGTCAACAACCTCGTGCTGCGCACGGACACCTCGGGCGACCCCCGGTTCCGCGACCTGCTCGCCAAGGTGCGCGAACTGGACCTGGCGGCGTACGCGCACCAGGACCTGCCGTTCGAGCGGCTGGTGGAGGCGCTGATGCCGACCCGGTCGCTGGCCCGCCACCCGCTGATCCAGGTCATGCTCGCGGTGCAGAACGCCCCCGCCGGCGAGTTCCGGCTGCCGGGGCTGCGGGCCCGGCCCGAGCGCGCGCACCTGGGCACGTGTCGGCTCGATCTCGTGTTCAGCCTCGCGGAGCGGCCGGCGCCGGACGGCGGTCCGGGCGGTGTCAGTGGAGTGCTGGAGTACGACGCGGAGCTGTTCGACCACGGCACGGCCGAGTCCGTGGTGGCCCGGTTCCTGCGGGTGCTGCGGGCCGTGGTGGCCGACCCCGACCAACGGGTCAGCGAGCTGGACGTCCTCGGCGCGCGGGAGCGGCGTCGCCTCGTCGAGTGGAACGACACCGCGCGCGCCCTGCCCGAACTGCCCTTCCCCGCGCTGTTCGAAGCCCAGGTCGAGCGCACTCCCGACGCGCTCGCGGTGGAGTCGGTGGCGGCGCCCGCGGGCGAGTCGCTGTCCTACCGGGAGCTGAACCGCCGGGCGAACCGCCTCGCGCGGCACCTGGTCCGGCACGGCGTCGGCCCGGAGCGGCTGGTGGCCGTCGCGCTGCCGCGCTCGGCCGAGCTGGTCGTGGCGATCCTGGCCGTGCTCAAGGCCGGCGCGGCCTACGTGCCGCTGGACCCGGACTGCCCGGCCGCGCGGCTCGCCCTGATCGTCGAGGACGCCGGGATCGCGCTCGGCGTGACGACCAGGGCGGCGCTGGACCGGATGCCCCGCCCGGGCCGGGCGCGCGACGGCGGGCGGGATCTCCGCTGGATCGTCCTGGACGGCCCGGAGACGGCGGCCGACATCGAGTCCTGTGTGGACGAAAATCTGTCCGATGTGGACAGACGCGCCCCGCTCTCGCCGGCGAACCCCGCGTACGTCATCTACACCTCCGGATCGACCGGGCGGCCCAAGGGGGTCGTGGTCACCCACGCCGGGCTCGCGGGGGTGGCCGCGGTCCAGGTGGAGCGGTTCGGCGTCACCCCGGACAGCCGGGTCCTGCTGTTCGCCTCCCCCAGCTTCGACGGCACCGTCTGGGAGCTGTGCGGCAGCCTGCTGACCGGGGCCGCGCTGGTGACCGCCCCGGCCGCCCGGCTGGTGCCGGGCGCGGCGCTGGCCGAGCTGGTCGGGGAGCGGCGGATCACGCACGCGACCCTGCCCCCGGCCGCGCTCGCGGTGATGGCGCCCGAGGACCTGCCGGGGCCGGGCTGGCTGATCGTCTCCGGCGAGCCGCTGCCGGGCGGCCTGGCCCGGCGGTGGGCGGCCGGACGCGCCCTGCTCAACGGGTACGGGCCGACCGAGACCACGGTGTGCGCCGCGCTCAGCCGGCCGCTGTCCGGCGACCGGGTCCCGCCGATCGGACGGCCCACGGTGAACGCCGGCGCGCACGTCCTCGACGACCGCCTGCGGCCGGTGCCGCCCGGCGTGGCCGGCGAGCTGTACGTGACCGGACCGTGCCTGGCGCGGGGGTACCTGCGCCAGCCGGGGCTCACCGCCGGCCGGTTCGTGGCCAACCCGTTCGGTGCTCCCGGCACCCGGATGTACCGCACCGGCGACCTCGTGCGGTGGCGGCCGGACGGCGAGCTGGAGTTCGTCGGCCGCGCCGACGGCCAGGTCAAGATCCGGGGCTTCCGGGTCGAGCCAGGGGAGATCGAGTCGGTGCTCACCGGGCACCCCGGCGTCGCGCAGGCCGTCGTGCTGGCGCGGGAGGACCGCTCCGGGGAGAAACGCCTGGTCGCCTACGTGGTGCGCGGCGGAACCGACCGCGCCGTCGACGAGACCGCGTTGCGCGCGCACGCCGCCGCCGCGCTGCCGGAGTACCTCGTGCCCTCGGCCGTGGTCGTCCTGGACGCGCTTCCGCTGACCGCCAACGGGAAGGTCGACCACGGCCGACTGTCCACTCCGGACTTCGGACGCTCGGTCGGCGGGCGCGCGCCGAGGACGCCGGCGGAACGCATCCTCTGCGCGGTCTTCGCCGAGTTGCTGGGCCGGGCGTCGGTCACGGTCGACGACAACTTCTTCGACCTGGGCGGCCACTCGTTGCTGGCGACCCGGCTGGTCGGCCGCGTCCACCGCCAGCTCGGCGTCCGACTGCCGGTGCGCGTGGTCTTCGAGCGGCCCACCGTCGCCGAGCTGGTCGCCGCCGTCGAGGCGGTGCGGGCCACCGGCAGGACGCCGGAGGCGGGCCGCGCCCGTCCGCCGGTGTGGACGCCGCCCGGCGCGGACACCGCCGGCCCCGAGCGGAGCGGCCCGGTGGCCGACCTCGCGGCGGAGCCGCCCCTCGCCCCGGACATCGCCGTCGCCCGCGGCGCCCCCGCCGACCTGGACCGCAACCGCGACCCCCGCCGGGTGCTGCTCACCGGCGCGACCGGCTTCCTCGGCGCGTTCCTGCTGCGGGAGCTCCTCGACCGCACCAGCGCCGAGGTGGTCTGCCTGGTCCGCGCGGCCGGCGAGGCGGAGGCGGCGGCCCGGCTGCGGGCGACGCTGGCGCGGTACCGGCTCGGGGACGACGCCGCGACGGCCCGGATCACGCCCCTGGTGGGCGACCTCGCCCAACCCCTGCTCGGCCTGTCGAGCGCGGCGTTCGACGAGCTGGCCGCCGACCTGGACGCGATCTACCACAACGGGGCGTGGGTCAGCGGGGTCGAGCCGCACTCCCGCCTGCGGCCGGCGAACGTGCTGGGCACCCAGGAGGTCCTGCGGCTCGCGGCCCGCCACCGGGTCACGCCCGTGCACCACGTCTCCACCGCGGCGGTGGTCGTCGCCGTCGACGGGGAGCAGGACGTCGTCCGCGAGGATCACCACGTCCCGCCGCGATCCCTGCTGCCGCACGGCTACGTGACGAGCAAGTGGATGGCCGAGCAGCACGTGTGGAACGCCCACGCCAGGGGGATTCCGGTCACCGTGCACCGGCCGGGCCGCGTCAGCGGGCACTCCGGCACCGGGGTCGGCGGGGCCGACGACGCGTTCTGGCACCTCGTCCGGGCGATGGTGCTCCTGGGCGCGGCGCCGGACCTGCCGCACGTCGACGAGCCGGTGGTCGACCTCGTGCCCGTCGACCACGTGGCCGCCGCCGTTGTCCACCTCGCCCGGTCGCCGGGTTCCCTCGGCCGGGCGCACCACCTCACCTGCCCCCGGCCGCTCGCGCTCGGCGTGGTCCTCGACCAGCTCCGGGCCCTCGGCCACGAGCTGACCCCGACGCCCTACCACCGGTGGGTGCGCCTGCTGGAGGAGCGCGCCCACGAGCCCGGCGGCGAGGCGCTGGGCGCGGGCGCGCTGCTCGGCGAGGCGCTGCCCCGCCTGGTCGGCCTGGCCCGGCTCCGCTTCGACCGGACGAACACCGAGCGGGGCCTGGCCGGCTCGCCGGTCCGGTTCCCCGACCTCGACGCGGCCCTGGTCGGCCGCTACCTCCGCTGGTTCGGCGAGACCGGGTTCCTGCCGCCCGCGCCAGGGTCGGGAAGCACGCGGAGCAGTGACGCACGAGGGGACACGCGGGGGGACACGAGAGGGAGAGGGACCGGATGAGCGAACTGTCGTGGGCCCCCGACGGAGTGGCTGCCGCCGACCCCGTCCCGTTCCCGTTCAGCGACCTGATCGGCCTGGAGCTCGACCCGGCCTACGCCGAGTTGCGGGCGCGGCGACCGCTGGTCCGGGTGAGCCTGCCCCACGGGCAGGACGCCTGGCTGGCCACCCGGCACGAGGACGTCCGGATCGTGCTCGGCGACCCCCGGTTCAGCCGGGCGGCCGGAGACCCCGACGACGAGCCGCGGCTGACGCCGTTGCCGCTGCGGACCAGCGTCATGGGCCTGGACCCACCCGACCACACGCGACTGCGCGCGGTGATCGCCCACGCCTTCACCATGCGCCGGGTGGAGAACCTGCGGCCCTGGGTGCACGCCTTGGCCGACCAACTGCTCGACCGGATGGTCGAGCAGGGCCCGCCCCAGGACCTGGTGGGCGCCTTCTGCGTGCCACTGGCCGGCCGGGTCGTCTGCGCGCTGCTCGGCATCCCCTTCCAGGACCGGGCGAAGTTCCAGGTCTGGCTGCACGCCTACTTCAGCACCACCGCGCTGCCGGCCGACGAGGTGGCGGCCCGGATGGCGGCGTTGCGCGGCTACCTCGCCGAGCTGGTCGAGCGCCGGCGGCGGGAGCCGGGCGAGGACCTGGTGACCGCGCTGGTCCGGGCGTGCGACGAGGAACGCCGGTGCACCGAGGAGGAGCTGGTCGGGCTGGTCAGCATCCTGCTCATCGCCGGCCACGACACGACCGCCGCCCAGCTGTCCGCGTCGATGTACGTGCTGTTGACCCAGCCGGAGCACGCGGAGGCGTTGCGGCGGCGGCCGGAGCTGGCGTCCAACGCCGTCGAGGAGCTGTTGCGGTACGTGCCGCTGATCGCGCACGTGACGTTCGCTCGCTACGCGACCGAGGACCTGTACCTGGGCGGGACGCTGGTCAGGGCGGGTGAGGCGGTGCTGCCGGCGGTGCCGTCGGCCAACCGGGACGCCGAGGTGTTCGCCCGTCCCGACGAGCTCGACTTCCACCGGGAGTCCAACCCGCACCTCGGCTTCGGGTTCGGCCCGCACCGCTGCCTGGGGGCGGCGCTGGTGCGGATGGAGATGCGGGTGGCGGTGCCGGCGGTGCTGTCCCGCCTACCCGACCTGGAGCTGGCGGTGCCCGCCGAGGAGATCACGTGGGCCACCGGCATCCAGGCCAGGACGGTGGACCGCCTGCCCGTGACCTGGGGGAGGGGGAACGGCCGATGACCGGGACCCCCGCGCCGGTCCGCTACCCGTTCGGCGAGGCCGTCCGGCTGGACCTGCACCCGACCTACGCGGAGCTGCGCGAGCGCCGCACCCTGCTGCGGGTCCGCGTCCCGCACGGCGACGACGCCTGGCTGGTCACCCGGCACGAGGACGTGCGGACCGTGCTGACCGACCCCCGGTTCAGCCGGGCCGCGGCCGCCGGCCGCGACGAGGCCCGGCTGACGCCGCTGGTGATCAGGACCAGCGTCATGGGCGTCGACCCGCCGGACCACACCCGCCTGCGCCGGCTGGTGGCCACCGCCTTCTCCCGGCGCGGCGTGGAGCACCTGCGGCCGGGGATCACCGCGCTGGTCCGCCGGCTCACCGACGACATGGTCGGGCAGGGGCCGCCGGTCGACCTGGTCCGGTCGTTCGTCACCCCGTTGTCCGGCCTGGTGATCTGCGACCTGCTCGGGGTCCCCTACGCCGACCGGAGCCGGTTCCGGCACTGGCTGGAGGCGTTCTTCAGCATCACGGCGCTGCCGGCCGACGAGGTGGCCGTCCGGATCGAGGCGATGTACGGCTACATCGCCGAGCTCGTCGCGCTGCGCCGCGCGGAGCCGACCGAGGACCTCCTCGGCGGGCTCGTCCGCGCCCGCGACCGGGACGGGAGCTGCTCCGAGGAGGAGCTCGTGGACCTGGCGAACGTGCTGCTCCTCGCCGGCTACCACACCACCGCCTCCCAGCTCGCCTCCTCGCTGTTCGTGTTGTTGACCCAGCCGGAGCACGCGGAGCTGCTGCGGTCCCGGCCGGAGCTGGCGCCGCGCGCGGTGGAGGAGTTGTTGCGGTACGTGCCGCTGATCGCGCACGTGACGTTCGCCCGCTACGCGACCGAGGACGTGTGGCTGGGCGGGACGCTGGTCAGGGCGGGTGAGGCGGTGTTGCCGGCGGTGCCGTCGGCCAACCGGGACGCCGAGGTGTTCGACGAGCCGGACCGGCTGGACCTCACCCGGCGGCACAACCCGCACCTGGCGTTCGGCCACGGCCTGCACCACTGCCTGGGCGCCTCCCTGGTCCGGGTGCAGATGGAGGTGGCGCTGACCATGCTGCTGGGCCGCTTCCCCGACCTGGCGCTGGCGGCGCCGCCCGACGAGGTGCCGTGGACGCGCGGCATGCAGGCGCGCAGCCCGCTCCGGCTGCCGGTCACCTGGGGCGGTGGCGAGCGGGCGGCGGCGGCCGTCGGGGCGGATCGGGGCGCGGGGTGAGCCCGCCCGACCCGACCGCGGACCCCGCCGCGGAAGCCGAGGCCGAGGCGCCGGCGCCTCGACCGGGCGCCGCGCGGGCGGACACCAGCGTCACGGACCTCGCGTGCGACAAGCTGCGCCGGGCCTGCCGCGCCCTGGGCTGGCCGCCGGCCCGGTGCTCGGCCGTGGTGGGGGAGCTGCGGCGGTTGTGGGCGTCGTGGGGCGACGTCCCGGTGCGGCAGCGGACCCGCTACCGCTCGGCGATCTCGCCCGAGGGCGTCCCGTTCGAGCTGGCCCTGGTCTGGCGGGGCCGGGTGGCCGAGGTCCTGGTGGACTTCGAGACGCAGGCGGACCGGCCGTCGCCGCCGGCCAACCAGGACGCCGGCCGGGAGTTCCTCCGCCGCCTCACCGGCTGGCCCGGCACCGCGCTGGACGCCTACCTGCGGGTGGAGGAGCTGTTCGCCACCGACTGGCCGCAGGGGCTCTTCCCGTTGTGGCAGGGCGTCTCCTGGCTGGCCGAGGGCGCGCCGGTGTTCCACGTCTACCTCAACCCCGGGGTCCACGGTCCGCGCCTGGCCGGGGAGGTGACGGCCGAGGCGCTGGCCCGGCTGGGCGTGGCGCGGGCGTGGCGTGCGGTGCTGACCCACCTGGAGCGACTGGACGCGCCCCGCGGGGAGCCGGTCGGCCTCGCCCTGCGGCTGTCCGGCCCCGACCGGGGGCGGGTCCGGGTGTACGTCGCGACCGGCTGCGACGCCGCGGCCCTGGACGCGCACGCGGGGATCGCCAGGGGTCACGTCCCGGGCCGGATCTCCTCGGCGCTCCGGGTGGCCACCGGCGGGCGCGGGCCGGGCTGGGCGAGCCCGCCGACGCTGTGGTTCACCCTCGCGCCCGGCGACCCGGTGCCCGACTCGGCGGCGGTGGACATCCCGCTCGCCGCGCACAACGACGCGTGGGCGCACGGCAGGGTCTCCCGACTGATGATCACGCAGGGGGTCGACCCGCACCCCTACTCGACGGCGCTCGGCGCGATCACCGACCGGCCGTGGGTGGTGACCAGGACCCAGACGCTCGTCTCCTGCCGGCCGGCGGACCAGCGCGGCCGGCCGGCGCGGGTGGCCGTCTACGTCGCCCCCGGCGTCGGCGCCGAACCGGACCCGACAACCTGAGACGTCGCGGGAGGGCAGGTCGGAATGCGTGTCCTTGACGGAAAAGTGGCGGTGGTGACGGGCGGCTCGCGCGGGATCGGGCGGGCGGTGGTGCAGCGGTTCGCCAGGGACGGCGCGGCCGTCGTGCTCAGCTACCTGCGCAACGAGGACCTGGCCCGCCGGGCCGTCGCCGACGCGGGCGCCGCCGGCGGCCGGGTGCGCGCGGTGCGCGCCGACCTGGCGAACCCGGGCGACGTGGCGCGGCTCTTCGACACCGCGGAGCAGGCGTTCGGCGGGGTGGACGTGCTGGTGAACAACGCCGGCGAGGTCGTGGCGGCGCCGATCACCGAGACCACCGAGCAGATCTACGACCGGCTGATGGCCGTCAACGCCAGGGGAACCTTCTTCGCCATCCAACAGGCGGCCCAGCGGCTGCGCGACGAGGGCGCGATCATCAACATCTCCACGGCGAACACCGTGATGCCGGAGCCGGGCGTGGCCGTCTACGCCGCGAGCAAGGCGGCGGTCGAGCAGTTCACCCGGGTCGCCGCGTGGGAGCTGGCCGGCAGGCGGATCACGGTCAACACCGTCTCGCCGGGGGCCACCGACACCGACCTGCTGCGGTCGGGGAACCCGGAGGAGGTCCTGGCCGCGGCGGTGCGGATGACGCCGCTGGCCCGGCTCGGCCGGCCCGGTGACATCGCCGACGTCGTCGCCTTCCTCGCCGGCCCGGACGCGCGCTGGATGACCGGCCAGAACCTGCGGGCGACCGGGGGGTTGGCCTGAGGGCCGGCGCGGGGTGGGCCGATCTCGGGGCGTCACCCACAGGAACCCCGCCGTCCCCCGCCACGACGCACCGGGGCCGCCCCGCCCACCTTCGGGGCGGCGAACCGAGATCAGGAATGGCGACGACGGCACTTTCGCGGGATTCTCCGTGTCCCTCGGTGCGATGTTCGGTGATTAGTTCACCCACGAGCGGCATTTTCCGACGACCGGCAGCGGTGCACTCCGTCGTCGCTTGCCCGGCCCCGAACACCGTGGTTGTGTTGGCGCCGGGGTGATGGCGGAGACGCCGGCCCGCCGAGGGCCGATGCGCTCCGTTTCGGGACACAGGGAGGAAATCATGGCAGTGGCATCGGGCGACCTGCGGCAGCGCAAGATCGCCAAGAGTTTCGAGGCCCTCGACGTGACCGGTCGGGGCACGGTGTCGCTCAGCGACCTGGAGGACCAGGTCCGGCGGATCGCGGCCGAGTTCGGTGTGCCCGTCGACGCGCCGCAGTCCGTGAAGCTGTTCGACGCGGACCGCCGCGCATGGCAGGAGCTGGTCAAGGCCGTGGGCAAGAGCCCAGAGCAGGAGCTCACCCTGGACGAGTACGTGCAGGGCGTCACGAGCATCCGGCAGCAGGAGATCCGGAAGGCGATGACGCAGTACTCCGAGGCGTTGTTCGAGGTCGTCGACTCGGACCGGAACAACAAGATCTCCAAGGACGAGTTCGTGCGGTACGGCAGGGCGCTGGGCGTCCCGGCCGACGAGGCCGGCAACGTGTTCCAGCGGATGGACGTCGACGGTGACGGCGAGCTGTCCAGGAACGAGTTCGCGCGCAACATGTACGACTTCTTCGCCGGCACCGACGCCAAGGCCATCGGCAACGAGCTGATCGGCCGGATCTGAGCCGCGCGGGCGGCGCGGCCGCGCCCGGCGCCGCCGTGCACGCCGCCGCCGTGCTCGACGCCGACCGACGAATCGACCGAGGGGCGGGCCGCTCTTGGTGAAGTGCCCGACCGGGGTCGGCGAGATTGACGCCCGACTGATTGTCTGGAAGGCCCGAGGAATGCCGTTCCGCTCGCCGAACCCGTTCGAACAACCATTCCTCCCCGATCCCGCCGACGGTGTTTGCCGGGATCGGGGAGGAAACGTTCCTCCCGGGAACCGGTGGATTCCGGGAAGGTCGCGCCCCCGGAATTCCCCGCCCACTCCCTCGCCCCCACTGGAGTTTTCGTGACCACCACCGCCCTGTGCCCCACCATCCCCGTGGACCGCCCCGACGCGCTGCGCCAGCTCCGCGCCTTCTACGTCGACGTGCTCGGGTTCACCGCCACCACCCAGAGCGAGTCGGTGCTGCGCCTGGCCTCACCGGTGGACCCCCGGCTCCGGCTCGACTTCCAGCGGGTCGACGGCGCCGGCGCGGAGCGGAAGGGGTTCCAGCTCACCGTCGAGGTGCTGGACCTGGACCGGGCGCACGCCGAGGTGGTCCGGCAGGGCATGCGGCTGGCCCGGCCGCTGGTGACCGAGGGCGTCCGCCGGTCCTTCGTGGTCGTGGACCCGGCCGGCCTGCTCGTGGAGGTGGTGGCCGAGGACGCGGCGAGGGTCTTCGGCGGGGCGCCCGCGCTGCGCCGGCTCACCGACCTCGTCACGCCCGCCGCGGTGCGCGCGGTGGTCCGGCTGGGCGTGGTGGAGCTGGCGGCCGGCGGCCCGACCCGGCTGGCCGACCTGGCCGAGCGGTCCGGCGCGGACGCCGGCGCCCTGGAGCGGCTGCTGCGGCACCTCGTCGGCTGCGGGGTGTTCGCCGAGCCCTCCCCGCGGGTCTTCGCGCTCACCGACGTCGGCCGGCTGCTGCGGGACGAGCACCGGGGCAGCCGGATGGACTGGATCGACCCGGAGGGGATCAGCTCCCGGATGGACCAGGCGCTGCTGGCCATGACGCACTCGATCCGCACCGGGGAGGCGGTCTACCCGCTGCTGTTCGGCCGGTCGTTCTGGAAGGACCTGGCGACCGAGCCCGACCTCGGCGACGGCTTCAACGCGGTCATGGGCGCGTCGACCTCGGTGGTCGCGCCCCGGCTGGCCGCCTGCCACGACTGGTCGCAGGTCGGCCAGGTGGTGGACGTGGGCGGCGGCGACGGCACCCTGCTCATCGAGCTCCTGCGGGCCCACCCGCACCTGTTGGGCACGCTGGTGGACCTCCCGCACACCGCGTCCGCGGCCCGCGCCAACCTCGTCCGGGCCGGGGTCGCCGACCGCTGCGTCGTCGTGCCGGGCAGCTTCTTCGACCCGCTGCCCTCGGGCGCCGACGTCTACGTCCTGTCGAACATCCTGCACGACTGGGACGACCTGGAGGCGGAGCGCATCCTGCGGCGCTGCGCGGAGGCGGCGGGGCGCCGGGGCCGGGTCCTGGTCTCCGGCCTGCCGCTGGACGCCCCGGTCGAACGGGAGCTCACCACCCGGCTCGACCTCATGGTGCTGGCGTTGTTCGCCGGCCGGCTGCGCAGCGCCGAGGACCTGGTGCGCCTGGCCGCGACGGTGGGGCTGGCGCCGGCCTCCACCCAGGTCGTCGCCGGCGTCTGCCTGCTCACCGAGTTCGTCACGGAGTCCGTCCCCACGGCGTCGGCCTGACGCCCCATGCCGGAACCACACCCTACGGCCGAACGGGAGCACCTCGTGGGCGGTGGCCTCCAGGACACGCTCGTCGACCTGTCCGATCCCCGGTCCTTCGCGGACGGTGTCCCGCACGCGGTGTTCGACCGCCTGCGCGCCGACGACCCGGTGCACTGGACCGGGACCGACTGGGGCGCCCCCACCGGCGGCTTCTGGTCCCTCACCCGGCACGCCGACGTCGTCGCGGTCTCCCAGGACCAGGAGAACTTCACCTCCGCGCTCGGCGCGATGTACCCGAGCTGCCCGGAGACGGTCGCCCTGCAGAAGGGCGCGATGATCCTGCACGACCCGCCGGAGCACACCCGGCTGCGGCTGCTGACCGCCAGGGGCTTCGGCCGCCGCGGCGTCGCCCGCCTGGAGGGGTGGGTCCGCGACCTGGCCGCGCCGCTGGTCGCCGGGCTGCGCCGACCGGGCGTGCTCGACTTCGTCGCCGAGGTCGCCGCCGCCCTGCCGGCGCAGGTGATCGCGGCCCTGCTCGGCGTGCCCGACGCCGATTTGGACCACATGGTGCGCTGGGCGCACGCGATGGTCTTCGGCGGGGTGGACGAGAACGGCGTCGACGCCTCGCTCCAGGCGGCGTTGGAGGCGTTCGAGTACGCGGACTGGCTGCGCGAGCAGAAGCTGCGCCAGCCGGCCGCGGACGTGATGACCGAGCTGGCCTGGGCCGACGTCGACGGGGAGCGGTTGCGCTCCGCCGACTACAACGCGTACTTCCTGCTGCTGGTCACGGCCGGCATCGAGAGCACGCACACCCTGCTCGGGCAGGCGGTGCGGCTGGCGCTGGAGGAGCCCGCGGTCGAGCGGCAGCTCCGCGCCGCGGCCGGAGCGGGCCGCATGGAGGGCGTGGTCGAGGAGCTGCTGCGGCACGTCTCGCCGGTGATGCACATGGCGCGCCACGCGCGGCGCGACGTGCGGATCGGGGACCGTGTGATCGCCGCGGGCGACATGGTGCTGCTGTGGTACGTCGCGGCGAACCGCGACCCGGAGGTCTTCCCGGACCCGCACCGCTTCGACAGCACCCGCCGTCGTCCGCACGTGACGTTCGGCGGCGGCGGTCCGCACTACTGCCTCGGCAGCCACCTGGCCCGGCTGGAGGCGCGGGTCCTGCTGACGGAGCTGTTCACCGCCGGACCCCGGCTGGAGCTGGCCGGCCCGCCCCGCAGGGGGTGGAGCGTGTTCGCCAACCACCTGCGCGAACTCCCCGTGCGGGTGCGGAACCGCACCGGCGACGCGGAGCGCTGGTGAACCACCCACGCGGAGACGGGAGGCAGATGGACCACCGGATCAGAAAGGTCGTCGTGCTCGGCGGTGGCACCGCGGGCTGGATGACCGCCGCGTACCTCGGGAAGGCGTTGCACGGCACGGTGTCCGTGACGGTGCTGGAGGCCCCGACCATCCCGAAGATCGGCGTCGGCGAGGCGACCGTGCCGAACCTGCAGAAGCTGCTGTTCGACTTCCTTGGCCTGCCCGAGGAGGAGTGGATGCCCGAGTGCAACGCGAGCTTCAAGATGGCCGTGAAGTTCGTGAACTGGCGCACCCCGGGGGAGGGGGAGCCGACCGCGCGGTGGGTGGACGGCCGCCCCGACCACTTCTACCACTCCTTCGGGACGCTGCCGAGCCACGACGGCATCCCGCTGTCGCACTACTGGGTCCACGACCGACTGCGGGGGCGCACGGACGACCCGTTCGACTACGCCTGTCTGCGCGAGACACCGGCGATGGACGCGAAGCGCGCGCCCCGCTGGTTCGACGGCAACCGGGCGATGCCCTACGCGTGGCACTTCGACGCCCACCTCGTCGCCGACTTCCTGCGGCGCTTCGCCACCGCTCGGCAGGGCGTCGAGCACGTGCAGGACGAGCTGGTGGACGTGGAGTTCGACGAGCGGGGCTTCATCACCGCGCTGCGGACCCGGCAGGGGCGGCGGCTGGACGGCGACCTGTTCGTGGACTGCTCCGGGTTCCGCGGCCTGTTGATCAACCAGGCGATGGGCGAGCCGTTCGTCGACATGAGCGACCACCTGCTGTGCGACAGCGCCGTCGCCGCGGCCGTGCCCCAGGACAGCGCGCGCGAGGGCGTGGAGCCCTACACCTCGGCGATCGCCATGAAGTCCGGCTGGACGTGGCGGATCCCGATGCTCGGCCGGTTCGGCACCGGGTACGTCTACTCCAGCCGGTTCGCCGAGCCCGACGAGGCGGTGCGGGACTTCTGCGCGCTGTGGGGGCTCGACCCGGAGACCGCGCGCCTCAACCGGATCAGGTTCCGGGTCGGCAGGAACCGGCGCGCGTGGGTGCGCAACTGCGTCGGCATCGGCCTGTCGTCGTGCTTCCTGGAACCCCTGGAGTCCACCGGGATCTACTTCATCACCGCCGCGATCCACCGGCTGGTCACGCACTTCCCGGACCGGCGCTTCGACCAGGCGCTGATCGACCGGTTCAACCACGAGATCGAGACGATGTTCGACGACACCCGGGACTTCATCCAGGCGCACTTCTACTTCTCCCCGCGCGTGGACACCCCGTTCTGGAAGGCCAACAAGGAACTGCGGCTGGCCGAGGGCATCCAGGAGAAGGTGGCGATGTACCGGGCGGGCATGGTCGTCAACCCGCCGGCGAGCGACGACGAGAGCACGGTCTACGGCAGCGTCGACCTGGACTTCCGGAAGGTGTGGACGAACGGCAACTACTACTGCGTCCTCGCCGGACTCGGAGTGCTGCCCGACCGCCCGCTGCCGCTGCTGCTCCACCGGCCCCGGTCGCTCGACTCGGTGGAGAGCCGGTTCTCGACGGTCCGCGACCGGCAGCGGGAGCTCGTCGCGACGCTGCCCTCCAACTACGACTACCTGCGTCGCCTCCACGCGAAGTGAGGGCGGACAGGGGTTTTCCGGGCGCGGATCGCCCGTCGCGCGCGGGTTGGTGAGACTGGAATCCGAACGGTTCGGGTCCGTCCGGCACGGTGATCCCTACCCTGGACGGCACGAGCCTCCCACGTTGCCACCGGTGGCCGCCGCCGAACCGGTGGGGAGCAGGGGGAAACCGTGGGTGTCGCGCCGCGTCCGCCCCGACCGGCCACCATTCCGTCCAACACCGTTCTGTCCGGCACCGTTCCGTCCAGCACCGTTCCGTCCAACACCGCGCCGGCGGTGGCCGCGGACGCCTTCCGCCGGTTGATGAGCGCCTTCCCGACCGGGGTCGCCGTGGTGACGACCCGGGACGAGAACGACCGTCCTCGGGGGCTGACCTGCACGTCGTTGTCGAGCGTCACCCTGGTTCCGCCCACTCTGCTGGTCAGCCTGCACAGCGCGAGCGGCACGCTGCGCGCGTTGTGCGGACGGCGCGGCTTCGCGGTGAACCTGTTGCACGACCGGGGACGGCGCGCCGCCGAGGTGTTCTCCTCGCCCGGCCTGGACCGGTTCGCCGAGGTGTGCTGGCGGCCCGCCGGGTTGGCCCGGCTGCCGTGGCTGGCGCATGACGCCTTCGCGCTGGCCGAGTGCCGGCTGACCGGCACCGTCGAGGTCGGGGACCACACGTTGGTGCTGGGCGAGGTGGTCCACGTGACGCAGACCTCCGACGTGCCGCTGCTCTACGGGTTGCGGTCCTTCGCCTCCTGGTTGACGGACTCCCCGCCTCCCCGTCCGGACCCGGCCCCGGCCCCGGACGGGGAGGGCACGGCCGTGGGCGCCTCCTGGGAGAACCCGGCGTCGGGTGGCGAGGAGGAGGGGGCGGCGTGGACAGCGGACAGGAGAACGCGGTAGGCGCGGTGGCTGGCGGGCGAAGGGCCCTGTGGCCGCGGCTGGTCGCGCCCGCGCTGGCGGTCGGGGCGCTCCTGGTCGCGCTCGTCCCGTGGTCGCTCGCGCCCGAGGAAAAGTCCACAGTGGACAGTGATCCGGTCGCCCGGCTGCTGCTGGCGGTGACCGTCGTCCTGGTCGTCTGCCACCTCCTCGGCGCGCTGTGCGCCCGGCTGGGGCACCCGCCGGTGATCGGGGAGATCCTGGGCGGGGTGGCGCTCGGCCCGTCCGGGCTCGGACTGGCCTGGCCGGCGGCGCGGGACTGGCTGTTCCCGCCGACCGTGCTGCCCGCGGTCGGGCTCGCCGCCCAACTCGGCCTGGTGACCTTCGTGTTCCTCGTCGGCTGCGAACTGCGCGTCGACCAGGTGCGAGCGCGTCGCCGGGCTCTGGGCGCCGTCGTCGCGGGCGCGACCGGACTGCCCTTCGTCGCGGGCGTGGCCCTCTCGGTGCTCGCCGACGACGTCCTGGGCACGCGCGGGCCGGCCTCGGCCGTGTTCCTCGGGGTGGCGCTGTCGATCACCGCGCTCCCGGTGCTCGCCCGCATCCTGACCGACGTGGACCTGGCCGGGACCCCGGTCGGCACGCTCGCCCTGGGCTGCGCCGCCGTCGGCGACGCGCTCGCGTGGGGCGCGCTCACGGTCCTGCTCGCCGCGACGACGGCCGACCACGGCTCCTGGACGACGACGGTGGTGTTGACCGTCGCGTTCGTGGCGTTCGTCGTCGGGTGCGTGCGGCCGGCGCTGGACGCCGTCGTCCGGCGGGTGGTGTCCCGTCCGTCCTCGCGGCACCTGCTCCTGCCGCTGCTGGCTGCGGGGGCGCTCGGCGCGGCCGCCGCGACCCAGCTCATCGGCCTGCACCCGGTGATCGGCGCGTTCCTGTTCGGCACGGTCGTTCCCCGCCACTCCGGGGTCGTGGATCGGGTGGACGAGCTGCTGCGGGGCTTCACCGTGACGGTCCTGCTCCCGCTGTTCTTCGCCGGCGTCGGGCTGGGCGTCTCGCTCGGGGCGTTCGGGAGCTCCCCCGCGCACTGGCTGGTGTTCGTCGCGGTGCTCGTGGTGGCCAGCGCGACGAAGTTCGTCGGCGCGGGCGTGGCGGCCGGCCTGGCCGGAGCGCCGAGGGGCGAGGCGGTGTGCCTCGGGGTGCTGCTGAACTGCCGGGGCGTCACCGAGCTGGTCGTGGCCAGCATCGGGTTGCGGTTCCACCTCGTCGACACCTTCGGGTTCACCGTGCTGGTGCTGGTCGCGTTGCTCACCACGGCGGCGACCGGCCCGGCCACCCGGTGGGTCACGTCCCGGACACCGGGACCGTGGGCGCGGCGGCTTCCCGCATGATCCGGTCCCGGTCACGCCAGTGGGACCAGTACGCCCCCCGGTACTCCAGCGCGGTCAGGTGCAGCAGGAACGGGTTGTCGGCGTAGTTGTTGTCCTCCTCGGTCAGCCCCGGCTCGGTGGGGAGCATGACCCGGTGGTGCTCGTCGGGCGGGACGAGCGACCGCAGGAGCCGCAGACTGTTGCGCCACCGCCCGGCCGGGGCGCGCAGGGTCGCGTCGTCCTCCGGCAGCTCGGGGGAGAAGTAGCACACCGGCCGGAACCGGCCGCGGGCGTCGAAGAGGAACTGGCGCTCGTACGAGACCCGGTCGGGGCAGGCGGCGAGCGGGGTGAGCACGATCGGGTCCAGGGCGGTGTTGGACTGGAGGCCGGGCACGGTTCGCAGGCCGCCGCACTGCTCGGCGAGCTGCATTCCCAGCGGGGCGTAGGGGAAGATCCGGATGCCGAGGGTGTAGCCGACCACCGTGGCGTCCAGGGCCAGCGTGCGGCGCACGCAGTCCGCCATGGTCTCCGCGGTCTCGCCGGGCATCCCGAGCAGGACCTCCACCATGGTGGCGATCCCCCGCTCCGCGCCCAGCGCGCAGACCCGCTCCAGGTCAGCCCAGGTGTGGTAGCGCGCGCCGCCCCTGGTGACCTTCCAGACGTCCAGCAGCTCGTCCCGCACATGGTCGGGCGCGACGTTGATGCCGGCGCACCCGGCCGCCAGCAGCAGGTCGGCGAACTCCTCGTCGAACGGCGCGGGCTGGATGTAGACCCACAACCGCATGTCGCGCAGCGGGGACCCGGGGTCGGCGCGTCTGCGCCGGACGACCTCCCGCAGCACCGCCTTGCTGTGCGCGATGTTGAGGTTGAACTCGCTGTCGGCGGTGTGCAGGTCGAGCACGCCCTGGCGGAGCAGCGCCTCCATCTCGTCGACCACCGCGCCGACCTCGCGGCGGGCGAACCGGTTGCCCTTGGCGTCCGGCTCCACGCAGTAGGAGCAGGCGAACGGGCAGCCGTTCTTGGTCAGCACGACGCCGAGCCCGCCGCGCTGGTAGTACCGGAGGTTGTCGACCCGCCACGGCTGGCCGGAGGTCCGGGTGTAGGCGGCGCCCCGGTTCACCTGTCCCACGCGGCCGGCGTCGTCGAGGTCCGGTCGCGCCTGGCGCACCGCGCCGCCCTCGTTGATGATCAGCCCGGGCACCCGGTCGGGCGGGTCGCCCCGCAGCACGGCGTTGGCCAGCAGGACCAGGGGGACCTCGCCGGGCCCCTTGATCCCGAAGTCGAGGTCCAGGTGGTCCACCAGGGCGAACGGCAGGGAGGAGAACCCCACGCCGCCGCCGACGACCGGCGCCGCCGTGGCCGCCCGGATCTCGTCGACGATCTCGCGGTGCTCGTCGACGAACCCGCGTTGCTGCTGCGCGTAGACGGTGTCGGTGTTGCGGATGGTGATGCCGACCAGCAGCGGGCGCCGGGTCGCGAAGTAGGCCCGCACCAGCGGCCGCCAGTCGTCTCGGTCGAAGGTCAGGTCGAGCACCTCCACCGAGAACCCGTCCGCCTCCAGCGAGGTGCTCAGGATGTCCAGGGCGTAGGGCGCGATCGGCGGGTGCACCTTGTTCGGGTTGACGAGCGTGACGAGCGCCTTGCCCATGTCTCTCCTCACCCGGTGGCCGGAGGGCGCCCCCTGGCGGGGTCGCCCGAGGGCCGGATCAGTGTCGAAACGTCCGATTCCGCGACGCAAGGCCGCCGCTGCAGCACCGCCGGTCCGGGTGACGCGGTTCCACCCAACACCGGGGGAACCCCGCCGGCGGCCGCAGGAGGTTGGTCGCGGGTGGGCGTGGCGTACTTCACCGTCGCGGGTGAATTCCAGGTCAGGCGGGGTATGGATCTCCCGGGGGCGGGGCGCGGCGGGCCGACCGTGTGACCGGTCCGCCCCGAACGGGTAGGGCTCACCGAAGGGTGGCGGTGCTGGCCCGCTGCTGGCCGACTGACGGCCGGCCGACCGCTGGCCGCCGCCCCGATCGGCTTCGGTGAGCGGAAGGAGTCCCCGGTTTGTCCGCGCGGTGGCAGGACCTGGTCGTGCTGGTGGCGTTGGTGGTGGCCAGCGCGCTCGTCGCGCTCGCCGCGGTCGCCCTGCTGCACCGGGTGCTCCGCCGGATCGGCCGGCGGGCGGAGCTGGTCGCCGAGCTGGCCGCCCGCGCCTACCGCCCCGGGCAGGTCCTGGCCGTGGCGCTGGCCGTCCACCTCGTGCTGCTGGGCGGCACCACCACCGGAGCCTGGCGCGACCCCCTGCTGCACGCCCTGCTCCTGGTGTCGATCGGGGCGACCGCGTGGCTGGTGGCCGCGCTGCTGATGGTCGTCGAGGACGTCGCGCTGGCCCGCATCCGCACCGACGTCCGGGACAACAGGCACGCGCGGCGCATGCACACCCAGATCACCCTGATCCGCAGGGTCACCGTGGTCGTGGTCGCGGTGCTGGCCGGCGGGACGATGCTGGTGACCTTCCCCTCGGCGCGCGCCGCCGGCACCACCCTGCTCGCCTCGGCCAGCGTCATCGGCGCCATCGCCGCGCTGGCCGCGCAGTCGTTGCTGGGCAACGTGTTCGCCGGCATGCAGATCGCCTTCAGCGACGCGATCCGGCTCGACGACGTCGTGGTCGTCGAGGGGCAGTGGGGGCGGATCGAGGACATCACGCTCACCTACGTCGTGGTGCACGTGTGGGACGACCGACGGCTGATCCTGCCGACGTCGTACTTCATGAAGACGCCCTTCGAGAACTGGACCCGCCGCGAGTCGGCGTTGCTGGGCACCGTCGAGATCGACCTGGACTGGACGGCCCCGGTCGCCGCGATGCGGGACGAGCTGCGCCGCGTGGCGGAGGGCACCGACCTGTGGGACGGCCGGGTGTGCGTGCTCCAGGTGACCGAGGCGACGCACGCGCTGGTGCGGGTGCGCGCCCTGGTCAGCGCCGCGGACGGCCCCACCCTGTGGGACCTGCGCTGCCTGGTGCGGGAGGGCCTGGTGGACTGGCTCCGCCGCGAGCACCCCGACTCCCTGCCGCGCGTCCGGGTGGCCGCGCCCGACCGGCCGTCGCGGTCCGACTCGGCCGCCGCGCCGACCCCGCCGGCCGCGGCGTCGGGCTCCGACGGCGACGCGCGGGTGTTCGGCGAGACCGCCGACGGCGAACGCCGGGAGCAGACCTTCAGCGGTCCCCACCGCTCCTGACCGGCGCTCTCGCCGCAGGGGCGAAATGCCTGGCGCGTCCGGGTTTTCCCGCAATGCGGCCGAACGCGTCGTCAGTGGTCGGAGGTCAGGGCCAGGAGACGTTGGGCGGTAAGGACTGCGACGCCTTCGCCGGATGCCTCGTTGAGCTGGGTGGCCATGAGTCCTGTCGCTCGTCGGTCCTGACGTCGGTCGGTGCTCAGGTGGTCGGGAGCCCGGCGGAGGTGCGGACCAGGTGTGGCCGCAGTCCCCACAACCAGCGTGAGTGCCGGGGGAGCGTCTTGTTTCGCTCAGTCGGCCCACTGCGGGCGCTTCACCTCGGGCGACGAACGGGCTCTGCCGGCGTGCAGTCGGTGGTTCCGTCCGGGTCGGGTCACGGGTGGGTGTCAGGCGCCATCAGCCGCGTCACCTCGATCAGAGGCAGCGCGGCGCGCAGGCGTTGTTGTCGCCGGACCGGCCTGGCGGAGAGCGGAACGCCGTGGGCACGCGGACCGGCGGGAACCGCGGCCAGCGAGCCTGGAGGCGAAGCCCAACAACGCCTGGGCGACCGCGAGGGCGACCGGCTCCGCGTCGGTGTGCTGTCGACGGTCGACCTCGTCGGGGTCTGCCTGCCGGTAGTTGTCGGTCCTGTCGTGGAGTGCGGTCAGAAAATCATCCCGAACTGATCTCGAACGCCCGTCGTGCGGAGCACTCCGGACGCCTCGCGGGGTAGCGGTCGACTTCGTGGGAGACGTAGCCCTTGTCGGCGGTGGTCAGCAGGCCGAGGCGGTCGGTGAGCGGGCAGGGCTGGCGGTCGCGGGCCGCCATGAGTCCTGTCGCTCGTCGGTCCTGACGTCGGCCGGTGTTCAGGTGGCTGGGAGCCCGGCGGAGGTGCGGACCAGGTGTGGCCGCGGTCCCCACAACCAGCGTGAGTGCCGGGGGAGCGTCTTGTTTCGCTCAGTCGGCCCACTGCGGGCGCTTCACCTCGGGCGGGGCCGGGCGCGCTCTGCCGGTGCGGAGTCGGTGATCCAGACGGTGGCCGGTTCACGGGGTGGGGTCGGCGGGCGGACAGGCGTGTGACCTGCTTGGCCGGCGGTGGGGCGACGAGGCGGCGGGCGGGCGACGGTTGTCGTTGGGCCGGCCCGGCAGATGTTCGGATCGCGCCGGGCATCCGGGCGGGTGGAAACCGCAACCAGCGGGCCCGGACCCCAAAAGTGCTTACGCCACCGTGGGAGTGACCAGCTCCGCGTGGGGACAGCTTGGGTGGTTGAGCTTCCCGGGGCCGCCCTTCGGGGAGTTGTCGATGTCGACGCGGAGTGCGGTGGGAAGGGTGATCGGGCGGGTCGGCACGAGCTGGTCTTGAGCGGCCTTCTGGCTGCTTCCGGTCACCGCTTCGACTTCGGAACCACTCGTTCAGGCGCGGCCGGACGAGCGGGGGCTGAGGACGGGACGCGACGGGACGCGTGGCCCGCCTCGCCGCTCGACGGCGGCGAGGCGGTCAGTCCACCGCCATGTGCAGGCGGACCACCGTGCCCCGGCCCGACGTGCGGACCTGGACGAGGTCGCAGAGCTGGTTGACCATCCACATGCCGCGGCCGCCGTCCTGGACCAGCGTCGGGCGGCGCCGGCCCACCAGCGGGTCCGCGATCCGGCCCCGGTCGCTGACCTCGCACACGAGCACCGGGCCGGCGGCGTGCGCCGCCACCCACAGGCGCAGCCGGCCCCGGCCCCCGCCGTGCCGCACGCTGTTGGCGGCCACCTCGTTGGCCGCCAGGACCAGGTCGCCGGCGCGGTCGACGGGCAGGCCCGCGCTGGCCGCCCGCCGCGTCACCAGCTCCCGGACGGCCCGCAGGCCGCCGTCGCGGAAGGTGAGCTCGGCCGCGTCGTCGGGGGCCGGCGGCAGCGGGTGGTCGAGCAGCTGCCCGGCCGCCTCCGCCAGGCCCACCCAGCCCAGGCTGGGCCGGTGCTCGCCGTCCTGCAGCACGTAGGGGTGGGTCTGCCGGGACCGGTCGACCACCCCGGCGTCCAGCGCGGACATGTCGTAGGGGCACAGCAGCCACCAGGCGGGCGAGTCGTGGAACGCGAGGTTGAGCAGGAACTCGTGCCGCTCGCACTCGACGAACTCGTCCTCGCTGCGGCCGGCGTAGGCGGGCTCGCCGATGCCCCGGACCCGGCGGCCGTCCGGAGCCTGCTCGGCGAGGAAGTCCTGCCAGGCGGAGATGATCCGCCCCGGGTTGCGGCCCAGCTCCGCCATGTCGGCGAAGCACACCCGCTCGGCGTCGCCGCCCAGCGCGGCGCGCAGCATGTCGATCTTCGGTCGCGGCACGACGACCAGGATCGGCTCGGCGGCGGCCACGGCGTCCCTGACGAACGGCACGATGCCGGCGAGGAACTCGGCCTCGCCCCGGTAGAGGTACGCCTCGTGGCGGAACTCGGTCGGCGTGGGCGGAGCCCCCGGGCCGGTGGTCGTGGTCATGCGCCACCTCCTGGAGCCCGCCGCGCCGGACGCGGGTGGACACGCGGGGACCGGGCCCTCACGCGCGGGCCGGTCATGCCTGGATCTCCACTCCACAGTCGCCGTCCTGGTCGTAGCCGAGGAGTTCCCACCACCTACGGAACTTCCTCGGCGCGGCCTGCACCACCAGGCGCACGCCGGGACGACGTGACTGGGCGGCCAGCGCCAGTGTGCGCATCCCGGTCACGTCGATGAACCGCAACCCGGACAACCGCAACCGCACCGTGGCCGCCGCGTCACCGTTGGGCTCCCGCGCCGGCCCGTCGGGCGAGTCGCCGTCGGACAACGCCGTCTCCAGAGCGGCCCGGAAGGCCGCCGCGTTGGACAGGTCAACCTCGCCGTGCACCTCCCAGACATTCTGCCCGTTGCTCCACATGCGGAAACCGCGGTCGGGCCGGTTCTCCCCGATCTCCAGCCCGTGCACGCACATCACCTGCGCCACCGTGCCGGGGTCGAACCGGCGGGCGCGGTAGGCGCAGACCACGATCGCGCCCATCTCGGCCACCATGCGGCCCAGGCGCAGCTCGAAGTCGACCAGGGTCTCCAGGGTCGGGGCGGGCGGGTGGTCCAGCAGCCACTCCATGTCGGCCAGCACCCGGACGCCGCGGTAGCCCTCGTGGCAGGCGGCGGCCGTCTCCCTGGCGAACACCTGACCCATCGCGTCCGGGTCGAGCGCGTCGGACCGGAGGGGGGACAGTCTCGTGTGCTCGGGCAGCTCGGGCAGGTGCGTCGCGCGCGCCGCTCCACCGGCCCGTGAGCCGAGGACGAACAGCTTGTCCCCGGCCCGGGCGCCGTCGGCCAGGCACCAGCGGGAGAGGCGTTCGTACTCCTCGGCAGAGCCCACGATCCAACCCACGTGATCACCTGGCTGGAGCGGGTCCAGCCGCACGGCGTCGCGGGTTCCGGTCCCCACGTCCTCCATCGCTCCTGACACTACTCCCTGTGTTGGATCGGTGACAGCACCGTCCTGCTCCTGGCGGACCGGGGGCGTGGTCCGTCCGGCCGCTTCCCGACGCGCCCGGCGGCCGCGCGCCCCCGCCGTTCTGTCCACTGTGGACGATGAGGGCGGTCCGGCCGCACGCGGTCGCGCCACTGGCGAGGAGTCGCACGACTGGTCGACGCGGCAGGTGGCGGAGGCCGTCCCGGTCGGTCCGCGCGGGCTGCCGCCAGCGCCGCCGACGAGCCGGGCCGCACGGGTCGCCCCGGCGGACCGGGCACGGAACGGGCTGGTGAGCGCTGTTGTCGATGCCGAGATCGCGGGCGTGGACAATGTGCCCCGAAAGGAGGCCAGCGGTGCGCGGAGCGGGCGAGGTCGCCGGTGGGTCGGGGTCGGGCGACCGCGACACCGGCCGGCGGCGGGCGCCGGGGGCGCGGGGGCTGCCCCCCACGTCGACGTCCGCGTCCTCCGGCGCACCGGCGAGCCCGTGATCAGCTGACGTGTTTGAGCGGAGAATGGCGCAGGTTCGAGATCCCCATCCTCTTCCCGCCGACCTGCCCGCCGCGGTGGCCGCCGCGGCCGAGGCGCTGGTGACCGCCTGGGGGCACGGGACGGAGACCACTCACCCGAAGGTCTCGCCGTCCCAGCTGCGCGCCCTGCTGGTGGTGGAGAGACACCACGACATCAACCTCGGCGGCCTCGCGGAGGAGCTGGGTGCGATCCCGTCCTCGGCGAGCCGGCTGTGCGACCGGCTCCAGGCGGCCGGCCTGCTGGCCAGACGGGGCGGGCGGGCCGACCGGCGGGAGGTCACGCTGACGTTGACCGGGGACGGCCAACGCGTGCTCAACCACCTGCGCACCGCTCGACGCGCCGAGCTGGGCCGGGTCCTCGACGCGATGACCCTCGTCGGCCGGTCCGCGCTGCTGGCGGGGCTGGAGGAGTTCCGGGCGGTCGCGGTCGAGCTGGGACTGGTCCGCCAGGACCCCGGTTAGCTCCGCCACCGCGACGAGAACGGCGTTGCCGCCACGGCGCCCCGCGCCGCGGGCGCGCCCGACGCCGCCGTCCCAGGGGGCGGGCGGTTCGGCCAGGGTGGACGCGGCGGAACGCGGGCCCCGCATCCGTCACCTCCTCGGCCACGGTCTTTGTCGTGCGGCAAAAGCGTAGCGGACGACCGGCCGGCGACCGACCCGCCCACCACGGTGCGTGACCGCCCCGACCAGGCTTTGTTGTCCCTGGGCAAGAATCGGCGTTACGGTCGGTTGCCCGCGACGGGCGCACCCGATCAAGCTGCCGTGCGAAAGGACACGTGAGGCGATTCCATGGAGCCGACCAGCCGCCAGGACGGAAGCGGGACGCAGGAGCCACCGGGCGCCGCGCCCCCGGCGTCGCCGGGCACGTCACCGGACCAGGACGCCACGGCCGGCTCGCTGCTGAGACTGCGCAGCCAGTGGCGCGGCGCGGACGTGGTGGTGGTCGCCGCCGACGGCGAGATCGACATGCTGACCGCGCCGACGCTGCGGGACGAGCTGGCCGGCCACCAGTCCGCCGGCGCCCGGGTCGTGGTGGTGGACCTCGGCGGTGTCGGGTTCCTCGCCTCCAGCGGCCTGGCGGTCCTCGTCACCGCGCACAGCGAGCTGGCCGCGCGCGGCGCGCAGCTCCGCCTGGTGGTGCGCAACCGGGCGGTGTCCCGGCCGCTCGCGCTCACCGGGCTGACCACGGCCCTCGCGCTCTACCCCGACCTGCCGGCCGCGTTGGCCGACCCGCCGCCCTCGGCGAACTGACCCGGCCCGGCGCGGCGGCGGGGGAGCCGTCAGGCCGCGTCGGACCGGCCGGACTGGCCGGGCCGATCGGACTGGCCGGACGGGTCCGGGTGGCGGTACAGCAGCAGGCAGACGTCGTCCTCGTGCCGGCCGGCGCCGAGCAGCGCGTCCAGCAGGTGCTGGGTGGTCCGCTCCGCCGGCCCGCACGGGGCGGCGCTCCAGGCCGCGACGAGCCGGGCGAGCCCGGCGTCCAGGTCGCTGTCGCGCCGCTCCACCAGCCCGTCGGTGTAGAGCAGCACCTCCCCGCCGGGCGGCAGCTCGGTCTCGTGCTCGGGCACCGACACGTCGACCGGCACGCCCAGCAGGGGCGCCTGGGGCCGCTCCACCGACGTCACCCGGCCGTCCGGGCCGCGCAGCAGCAACGGCAGGTGCCCCGCGCTGGCCCACCGCACGACAGACGCCCCGGGGTCGAGCACGGCGACCTGGGCGGTGGCGAACAGCCCGGTCCGCTGCTGGCGGAGCAGGTCGTGCACGAGCCGGAGCGTCATGCCGGGCCCGTGCCCCTCCACGGCGTAGGCGCGCAGCGCGTTCTGCAGCTCGCCCATCAGCACCGCCGCCTCCAGGCCGTGGCCGGTCACGTCGCCGATGGCCAGCACCAACGAGCCGTCCGCGCGGAAGAAGGCGTCGTACCAGTCGCCGCCGATGTTCACGCCGCGCGTCGCCGGGCGGTACTCGGCCCACACGTGCGCGCGGTCGCGGGGCGGCAGCGTCGGGAGCATGGCGCGCTGGAGCGTCTCGGCCAGCTCGCGCTCCCGCTCGTACTCCCGCGCGTTGCGCAGGGCCAACGCGGCCCGGCTCGCGATGTGCGCGGCCAGGTCCTGCTCGTCGGGGCGGAACGGCGTCGCGGTGCGGCACAGCGCGAGCACGCCCAGCGGCTGCGGCCCCACGCGCAGCGGCAGGCACAGCCGCCGGTCGGCGTGGTCCAGGCGCGCCGCGTCGGACCGCAGCACCTGCGCGGTGTCGACGCCGGCGGCCTGCCCGTCGGTCGTCGGGTCGGCCAGCGGCTGGTGCAGCCGTCCCCGCTCGTCGACGGTCCAGATGTGCACCTCGTCGGCGAACTCCTGCTGCCGCAGCAGGCGGACCAGCGTGCCCAGCACCTGCTCGGGGTCCAGCGACACCGCGAGCTCCCGGCTGATCCGGTCGAGGAACGCCAGCCGCCGGCGCTGCTCCTCCAGTTGGGCGTGCAGCGCCAGCAGGCCGGCGTTGGTCTGCTCCAGCTCGGTCTGGTGCCAGGCCAGCGCGTCGGTCTGCTGGTCGAGCAGGTCCAGCAGCGGGCGCAGCACCCGGTCGTCCACCGGGGCGCCGGCGGCGATCTCGGCGAGCTGCCGCCGCGCCTCCGGCGCGTCGCCCTCCACGCGCACCCGGACGGTGCCGCCCTCCCTGGCCAGCCGGCGCAGCCAGGGCGCCGTCTCGGCCAGCAGCCGGGCCCGGTGCGCGGCGTCCAGCGGGAGCCGGGCCGCGGTCTGGGCCAGCCCCTCGCGGGCGCGGTCCGCCTCGGCCGCGCCGGTCACCCGGTAGTGGAGATCGGTCACGGCGCTACCACCGGGCCCCGGCCAGCGCCAGCACGCACACGTCGTCGCGCCGTCGGTTCGCGTGCCACAGCACCCACGCTGCCACGGTCGTGGGGTCGTGGCGCGTCAGCCCCGGCCAGTCGGCCAGCGACCAGCGGTCGCTGACCCCGTCGGTGGACAGCACGAGCAGGCTCTCCGGACCCCACGGGTGCACCGTGTCGATCAGCGCCGGCCGGTTCTGGCCGACCCCGACGATGCCGGGCCGGGAGACCAGGCGCCGCGCGCCGGCCGACCGGTCGGCGTGCAGCCGCGCCGCGACGTTGCCCATCCCGACGAACCGGAGCCGGCCGGTGCCGTGGTGCACCTGGGCCACCGCGACCGCGGCCCCCCTGGTGCCGGCCAGCCCGGACCGCAGCGTGCCGAGCAGGGCGGCGGGGTCGGCGTCGGGGTGCTCCCGGACCAGGGCGACCGCCCGCCGGCTCGCCGCGGCCGCGGCCGGGCCGTGCCCGAGCCCGTCGCTGACGAGCACGGTGAGCACGCCCGAGCCCCGGACCGCGGTCCAGGCGTCGCCGGAGACGTCCTCGCCCGGCGCGGGCACGCCCACCGCGCCCACGACCGGACCGAGCCGCTCGGCGCGCCGCCACCGGGCGAGCACGACCGTGCCGGCGCCGGGCAGCGAGAACAGGTCGAACTCGTCGGCCGCCCTGCGCACGGTGCCCAGGCCGGCCCCGAGCGTGCCCGCCGTGGAGAAGCCGTCCCGCATGCTGTCGCTGACCCGGGCGATGCCCGGGCCGAGGTCGAGCGCCAGCAGCTCCAGCCCGGCCGGGCCCTGCTGCGCCAGCAGGCTGCCGCCGCCGGCGTGCCGGACCAGGTTGCTGGCCAGCTCGGTGGCGGCCAGCGCCACCCGGTCGACCACGGCCTGCGGCAGCCCGGCGACGTGCGCGGCCCGCACCGCCAGCGCCCTGGCCGGGCCCACGTGGCCCGGCTGGTCGATCCGCAGGTCGGGTCGGCTCATCGGACGACGCCGCCGGAGGTCGAGCTGATCGTCACCGTGGTGCCCCGGCCCGGCGTGGACTCGATGTGGAACTCGTCGACCAGCCGCCGCGCGCCGCCCAGCCCGAGGCCCAGCCCGGAGCCGGTGGTGAACCCGTCGGTCAGGGCCTGGTCGAGGTCGGCGATGCCCGGGCCGTGGTCGACGAACACCAGCCGCACGCGCACGCCGGGGCCGGCCGGCTCGGCGCTCACCGAGACCTCGCCGCCCCCGCCGTGCACCAGGGCGTTGCGGGCCAGCTCGCTCGCCGCGGTGACCAGCTTCGTCTGCTCCACGAGGGAGAACCGCCCCCGCACCGCGATGTCCCGCACCGTCTGTCGCACCCGCACGATGTCCAGCTCGGTGGCGATCGTCACCACCCTGGCCTCCATCGCGGTGCTCACCCCATCTCCCGCACCCGGGGGCTCGGCGGGAGTTGCTCGTGGGCGCCCACGTTCTCCCTCCGCCCACGGCCGACGTCCGACGACGGGTGCTCCGCGGCGGGCGGCGGGACCGTCGACGCGGGCGATCCCGCGGACTGTCGCACACCCAGCATGGTGAAGGCGACGTCCACCGACGGCGCGGTGCGCAGCCCGCGCAGCGGCAACCCCAACTCCACCAGGGTGATCGCCACGGCGGGCCGGATGCCGACGACGACCGCGGTCGAGGCGAGCATCGCCGCCGTCGCGCTGATGTCGTGCAGCACCTTGGCCAGGAACGAGTCGACGATGTCGATCGCCGACACGTCGATCACCACGCCCCGCGCTCCGGTCGCCGCCACCCGCTCGGCCAGGTCCTGCTGGAGCCGCAGCGCCAGCTCGTCGTGCAGCTCGACCTGGATGCTGACCAGCACCACGTCGCCGAGGGTGAGGACGGGAACCGCTCCCGTTGGCCGCACTACGCGTTCTCCGCCCTGGCCACCAACAGGCCGATGCGGCGCAGCGCGTAGGCGAGGGCGTCGGCGAGGGTGCCCTGGGTGTTCACCTCGCCCAGCTCGATGCCGAGCTGCACCATCGTCTGGGCGATCTGCGGGCGGATGCCGCTGATCACGCACTCGGCGCCCATCAGCCGGGCGGCCATCGCGGTCTTGAGCAGGTGCTGGGCGACCATGGTGTCGATGGTGGGCACACCGGTGATGTCCAGGATCGCCACCGCGGCCTGGTGGTCGACGATGGCCTGCAGCAGGCTCTCCATGGCGACCTGGCTGCGCGCGCTGTCCAGGGTGCCGATCAGCGGGACCGCGAGCACGTTGTCCCACAGCTTGATCACCGGCGTGGACAGCTCCATGAGCTGTTGCTGTTGGTAGGCGATGATGTCGGCGCCCGCGCTCAGCGCGGTCTCCACCACGGCCAGCCGCAGCGTGTCGAGCGCCGTGCTCAGCAGCACGGCGTGCGCGGTGAGGTCGTCGTCGCCCCGCCGGTGCCGCGTCCACAGGTCGAGCACCGGCTGCTTGAGCCGGCTCAGCTCCAGCGCGGTCTGGCTGGGCGACTCGCCGTGCCGGGTGCGCATCGCGACGAGGTCGCCGAGCAGCGCGCGCACCTGGAGGAACCCGGGCGCGGCGGGGTCGTGCGCCCGGCCGGTGCGCGCGGCGTCGGCCACGGCGGCCAGCACGGCGCGGCAGTCGGCTCTGGCCTGCTCCGGCTCCTGACCGCCGTGCTGTGCGAAGAACCCCGCCCGCAACCAGTCCTCGGTGATGCGTTCCTCGTGCTCCAGAAGGAAGTCCGCGACGTCGTCGTTGGCGTTCTGGTCGAACGTCATGGCCATCGTGTGCACAGCTCCGGCGGGTCGGGGGTGGGCTCGGTGTTCGTCGCGGTGTTCGCCGCCCGCCTGGTGGGCGGGCATTTGTTTGCCGCGCGGCAAATCTAGGGCATCGGTTGACGGGCGCTCAACGCCAGGAACCCGGTGAGCGCCGAGGACTCCGCCGCTCACCGGGTTCCTCATTCCTCTGTGGACAGTGGTGCGCCGGGGGCGGGCGGATCGCCCGGACGGGACGAGTCGGACGCCCCGCCCACGCGGCCGCGGGCGGAGGCGGCGCCCCGGATCACGGCCCACACGGTCTTGCCGCCGCCGTCGCTGTGCAGCACGCCCCACTCGTCGGCGAGCTGGTCGACGATCCGCATCCCGCGCCCGCCCAGGCGGGTGGACGAGAACGGCTGGACACTGGGCGGCGCGGCGCTCCCGTCGCTCACCTCGACGCGCACCCCCGCCCCGTCCCCCAGACGGCCGAGACCCACCGAGCGGGGCGCGCTCGCGTGCAGGTAGGCGTTGGTGACCAGTTCGGTCAACACGAGGTGCACGTCCTGCACCAGCTCGGGTGGAGCGCCCGCCAGCCGCACGGTGGCGAACTCGCGGAGTTGCCGCAACGGCGGAATTCCGTCCACCAGCGGAATCCGTGCCAGGGCCGGCGCGGGGCGTCGCAGTTCCGTCATGGCTCCTTCGGCCGGCGCGCGGCGCGTGCCACGCACGCGGTGGCGCGCGGTTCGGGGCGGTCGCCGCCGCGGACCCGGGGCGGGACCACACGATCGCGCGTCAGGGTACGCAGAAGGGCGCGCGCTTGTCCGCCCTCCGCCGCGCCCCGTCCCGGTCCGCCGGCCACCGGCCCGTGACCGGTGTCTTCCCCGTCCCCGCCCCGGCTGTCGGCGGTGTCCGGACATCGACGTTCCCCCGTTCTCATCCCCACTCGCCCTCCCACGCTTCTGGGCTAGGAGGTGGCCCGCGCGGGGCCCGGGCAAACGCGCGTGGAGTGAGACGTGCGTCTCGTTCCGCCCATCGGGTTTAGCGGGCACCCCCGCCCGGGAAGTAGGGCGGGGGGCTCCCGGCCACGGGAGCCGCCGCGCCCGAGGCCGGGCGCGGCCGGACGTGACCGGGGAGACGACCGGATGACGAGGGACGACCGCATCGGGACGAACGGCGCCGCGCCGACAGGCGTGGGGTCCAACGGCGTCGGACCGGGCAGCGTTGGATCGAGCGGCGCCGGATCGAGCGGCGCGGGGGCGTCGGCCACATCGCGGGTCGACGGCTCCCGGGGCGTCATCGTGTTGCACGGGGAGATCGACCACGCCTCCGTCGGCGAGCTGGACGCCCACGTGGCGAAGGTCCTCGCGGCCGGCGTGACCGAGGTCGCGGTGTCGTTCGGCTCGGTCACCTTCTTCGACTCCGCCTGCCTGGCCGCGCTGGTGCGGGCCAGGGAGGCGGTGGTCGAGCGGGGCGGCCGGGTCGTGCTCAGCGACGTCAACCGGTACGCGCTGCGCATCCTGGAGCTGACCGGCCTGGACGCGGTGTTCGCGATCGAGGGGCAGGTGCGGGCGTCGTGAGGCGGGGCGATGGCCGTCCGGGCACGGCGACGGACTCCGGGCGCGCGGCGACGAACGGGCACGGCGACGGCGGCCACACCGCGGTGACCAACGGGCGGGCCTGGCGCACGGACCCGGTGACCAGGGTCGAGCTGCGACTGGACGCGGCGGTGGAGAACCTGCCGCTGCTCCGCCTGGTCGCCGGCGACCTGGCGATGCGGCGCGACCACGACCTGGACACGATCTCCGACGTGCAGATGGCGGTCGACGAGGCCGCCGCCGCGCTGCTGGAGGTGATCGTCGGCTCGGACACCCTGTGCTGCCGGTTCGAGGCGGCCCCGGACGCGGTCCGGGTGTCGCTGGAGGCGTGGTCGGCGGCCCCGGCGGGGCCGGACCAGGACTCGCTGGGCTGGCGGCTGCTGACCGCGCTGGTCGACGTGGTCCGGGTCTCGGTGACGGCCGCCGCCGGGGGCGGGCACCGGGTGTGCGTCGAGTTCACCAGGACCCCGGCCGGTTCGGAGGCGCCGTGACCGTCACTGGCACATCCGAGAACACGACCAACACGACAGGTGCGACCGACGAGATCAACGCGGCGGACATCCGCACAGGGGACATCGACACGGCGGACGTCAACGCGGCGGACACGGTCGACAGGACCGACGCGACGGCCGCCGACCCGACCGGCGCGCCGCTGGACGACGCCGAGCCGGCGGCGGACGGGGCCGAGTCGACCGGCGGCGCGGGCCGGGGGGAGTACGAGCACCTCGTCCCGGCGCTGCGGGAGCTGGCCGCGCTGGACCCGGACGACCCGCGCCGGGCGGAGCTGCGCGACCACCTGGTCACCGGCTTCCTGCCGGTCGCGCGCAACCTGGCCCGGCGCTTCGCCCGGCGCGGCGAGCCCGAGGAGGACCTGGCGCAGGTCGCCACCGTGGGCCTGATCCACGCGGTGGACCGGTTCGAGCCCGACCGCGGCTCGGACTTCCTCAGCTTCGCGATCCCCACGATCAGCGGCGAGCTGCGTCGGCACTTCCGGGACGGGACCTGGGCGGTCCGGATGCCCCGGCGGCTCAAGGAGCTGTCGCTGTCGCTGAACAAGGCCAACCGGGAGCTGTCCCAGCGGCTGGGGCGCGCGGCCCGGCCGAGCGAGCTGGCCGAGCACCTCGGGGTGCCCAAGGAGGAGATCTTCGAGGGGCTGCGCGCGGCCGTGGCCTACCGCGCGGACTCGTTGGACGCCGAGCTGGTCGGCGCCGACGGCGACGGGATGGCGCTGGCCGACCGGCTGGGCGAGCACGACACCGGTTTCGACCACGTGGAGGCCCAGCAGACCGTCGGGCCGCTGCTCGCCTCGTTGCCCGAGCGGGAGCGGACGATCCTCGTGCTGAGGTTCTTCGAGGGGATGACCCAGACGCAGATCGCCGAGCGGGTGGGGGTCTCGCAGATGCACGTCTCCCGGCTGCTGAGCCGAACGCTGGCGAAACTGCGGGAGGCCATGCCGGAGGACGCTTCCCCGCCGGCCGGCACGTGACCGGGCCGCGGGGGAGCCGAGGTGAGGTGGGGCCGTGGGTGGACGCGCGCGGGGGACGCGTCCACCCACGGCCCTGGCTCGCGTTTTCCCCTTCCCTGCCGGGGATTCCGGCTCAGGGTTGTCGCCAGTCGGTGCTCTTCAGGTGGTGCGCCCCCACGGCGCCCATCAACAACAGGCCGCCGTCGACCGGCCAGGACGCGCCGGTGACGTAACTGGCCGCCGGTGAGGCCAGGAACGCCACCACCGAGGCGACCTCGCGCGCGTCGCCGGGCCGACCCAACGGGATGCCGGGCCGGGACCGCGTGCGCGGGTCGACGTCGGTCTGCCCGGTCATCGGCGTGGAGATCTCCCCCGGCGCCACCGAGTTCACCGTGATGCCGTGCTCGGCGAGTTCCAGCGCGAGCGTCCGCATGAGCAGCCCGGCTCCGGCCTTGGCCGCGCAGTAGGGCGCGGACCCGACGAGCGGGGTGTGCTCGTGGACGCTCGTGATGGTGATGATGCGCCCGCCGCGGCCCGCCGCCACCATCCGCCTCGCCGCGCGCACCGAGCACAGGAAGACGCCGTCGAGGTTCACCGAGACCACGTGCCGCCAGGCGTCGAAGTCGGTGTCGACCGCGAGGGCGCTGCTGCCGGTGCCCGCGTTGTTCACGAACACGTCGACGCCGCCCAGTTCCTCGGCCAGGTCGTCGACGACGTCGGCGGCCGCCGGCAGGCGGGTGAGGTCGAGGTGCCGGACCACCGCCGTGCCCCCGCGTTCGGTGACCTCCTCGGCCGTGCCCCTCGCCCCCTCGACGTCGGTGTTGTACGTGATGCCGACGCGCACGCCGTCGCGGGCCAGCGCGCTGGCGATGGCGCGCCCGATGCCGGAGTCGGCGCCGGTGACGATCGCGGTGCGCGGGAAGTCGCCGAGCTCCGCGGAGACCGGGGCGATGGGGGTGTTCGTGTTGAGCGCCATGGGGTGGAGGTACCCGGTCCGGGCCTTTTTCCCACTCTGCCGGACAAGTCGGGTCCGGCGGGGAGCGGCCCCGCGCCGCTCCGCTCGGATTCCTTGCTGATCAAGGAAGTCCGGCGGGTGTCCACAGTGTTCACCGCGTCCGAGTCGGAGCCCGAATCGAAGTCCAAATCGGACGGAGAACCGCTCCGCGCGACCGGTGGGTCGAGCGGTGAGCAGGCCGTCCCTTCATGGTCGGGAGGCCGGGCGAGCGCGCCGGGGAGGAGTCCGGCGGGGCAAGAAGACCGGAATGGGCGATGTGTGGTGCGCGTGTCGTCCCGCCGTCTCGTCGTCGGTGGCCAGAAGGATGATCCCGGTGACACCGGCCGGTCGTCGGCGCGCGGGTTTGGTCCGCCGCGGCGGGGACGGCCGGGAGCCAGGGCAACGGGGGACGAGGTAGGCCGCTCCCCGCCGACCGGGCTCGCAGTCGGAGGGGGTGGACCGACCGGACGCACGCCGATCCGCCTGCCAGAAAGGACACGTTCCTGATGCTCACCCTGCCACGGCTCGGCCGGCTGGTCAGCGCCGTCGTCATCGCTCTCGCCGCGTCGGCCGGCGTCGCCCAGGCCGATCCCGGTGTGTCCGAGCAGGACCGCCAGTTCCTCCAGCAGGCGCACCAGGCCAACCTCGCCGAGATCGACGCCGGGCGGCTGGCGCGCAGCCGGGGCTCCCGCCCCCTCGTCCGCGACCTCGGCGCCCGCTTCGAGGAGGACCACACCCGCCTGGACGAGGCGCTCACGCAGACCGCCGTCGCCCTGGGCGTGGCCCTGCCCGACGCTCCCGACGCGGACCAGAAGGCGACGCACGAGCGCCTGCAGAACGCCACCGCGGAGGAGTTCGACGCCCTCTTCGTGCGCACCCAGACCGAGGCCCACACCAAGGCGATGCGGCTCGGCGAGACCGAGCTGGCGCAGGGGTCCTCGCCGGAGGCCAGGAAGGTCGCCGCCGACGCCGCGCCGGTGGTCAAGGCCCACCACGACGCGCTGCTCGGCGCGGCCGGGGAGGTCGGCGCGCCGACGACGATCAACGCGGGCAGCGCGGGCCTGGCCGCCGGCTCCGCCTGGCAGGGGCCGGGGGTGGTCCTGCTCGCGGTGGGGTTGCTCCTCGTCGTCGCCGGGGTCGTCCTGCGTCGGGGCTTCTCCCGTCGGGACCGCGTCGTGCGGTGACCGGTGCGGTGACCCACGCCCTGCTCGGTCGTGGCCGCCCCGGGGCGGCCACGACCGTCTCGGCGCTGGGGGCGGCGCTCGCCGCCCTCGGCACGGTTCTCGTGCTGTCCCCGGCCCGGACCGAGGACATCGGGGAGCTGTCCGTCGCGCGGCCCACCCCGGCCACATCGACCCGCCCCATGGTGGGGCCGCTGCCCCCGACCTCCCTCCCGGTCCCGACCGGGACCTCCGCGTCCGCGCCGCCGACGTCCGCGCCCCCGCCCCCGACCCGGGTGGCTCCGTCCTGGCTGCGCCTGCCCACCCTCGGCATCACCGCGTTCGTCGAACCGGCGCGGGTGCACCCCGACGGGTCCCTCGCGGTGCCCCGCGACCCGAGGAAGGTCGGCTGGTGGACCGGCGGGGCGGCGCCCACGTCCGCGACCGGCACGATGATGATCGCCGGCCACGTCGACGACGTGTGGACGGGAGAAGGGGCGTTCTTCCAGCTCAGGAACCTCCCCCTCGGCGCACCGGTGGAGGTCGACACCCCCGCGGGCCGGCACCACTACCGGGTCGTCGCCCGCCGCACCCACCCGAAGTGGGCGCTCCCGCGTGCCCTGTTCGACCCGAACGGCCCGCACCGGCTCGCGCTGGTGACCTGCGCGGGGCCGTTCGACGAGGTGGGCGCGGGATACCCGGACAACCTCGTGGTCTACGCGGACCCGGTCCCGCCGCCCGGCTGAGGCTTCTGGCCTCCGGAGGTGCCGCGCCGCCCTCCGGGAAAGCGCCGGCGCGACCCCGGGGAGAGCTCAGCGCCGGCTGGACCGATCCGGCGCTGGCGACCACCCCTGGCTTGGGGTTCCGCGCGTCGTGACGGCCGGGCGGGACGCCCTCGCGGGCGTCCGGGCAGCCGTGCCGTGGTGCGACGGCGCGGCCACCGGGTCTGTCGGTCCAGCCGGCGAGGCCCCGCGACGGACGAGTCGCGCCGGGAGGAGGCCTCCCGCTCGTCCCCCGTGGAACCCCTGTGCTCGGCAGCGGTTCGCGACGCCGCTGCCGTCATCTCCAGACGCTAGGCCCGACGCCCTTGCTCGCGTGGGTGTCGTCGCGGCACAACCGGGTGAGATAGCGGCGGATCGGCGGCGCCGGTCCCCGGCGTCAGCGGCCGAACAGCCCGACGAGCGTGCCGCTGGCCACCTCGTGGCCCGCCAACGCCGTCCGCACGTCGTCCGCCGTGCAGCCCTCGCCGAGCCCGAGCGGCTGGTCCGCCGCGTAGAGGTGGAAGAAGTAGCGGTGCGTCTCGCCCACCGGTGGCCGGGGGCCGTCCCAGCCGACGTCGCCGAAGTCGTTGCGCCCGGCGGACGCGCCCTCCGGCACCGCGCCCTCGCCGACCTCGGTGACCGAGGGGTCGATGCCGGTGACGACCCAGTGCACGAACGTGCGGCCCGGGGCGTCCGGGTCCTCGACCACCAGCGCCAGCTCCTCGGCCCCGTCCGGGACGTGGTCCCACTGGAGGGGCGGGCTGGCGTTGTCACCGTCGAGGGCGTAGTGGTTCGGGATCATGGTGTGGTCGTTGAAGGCCGCGCTGTGCAGCCCGATCCCGCCGCCCTCCGGGGCCTTCGCCACGTCCTCCAGCGAGGGGTCTCCCCGGCTGGTGCCCCTCGTGCCCAGCGGCCCGGCCGCGCGCTCGGGCGAGCCCACCCGGCGGGGCGGGTGCTCGCGCTGCAACTCCTCGTTCGCGGCCCGGTCGGCGTTCTGGTCGGGGACGCCCTGGTCGTCGTACCGGGCGCGCAGCCGCGCCCGCTGGATGTCGTACTTGTGGCTGCCTGGGTCCGGCATGGCAGTCCTCCCCGCTCCTGTGGATCCGATGCGGTGTCGACCTGACGTGCGGCCCCCGGCCCCGGCGCACGCGGGCACCGGCCCGGTGACGCGCCCGGTCCCGGCCTACCCCGGCGCTCCCCGGGACAAACGGGGCGCACCCCCCGGCCGGTCCGGGTTTGGCGCGCCCTGGGCGGAGGTATGCGGCGGGTGTCGGAAATCCGACGGAGGCCGGCGCGGGACTGCCCCCGACCAACCATCACCGGCGACGACCGGCGACAACCGACAACTGGCGACAACTGGCACCGAGAGGACGGCGGCGATGACCGAACCCACCGTTCCGGACGACGTGCGGGCCGAGGACGCGCACGACGCCGAGGACGCCCGACGGGAGACCAGGCTCGCGCCGGGGACCGGGTTGGACCTGGAGGAGCCCGTGGCGGACCGGGAGGAACAGCGCCGCGACCTCGTCGACGACCGGGACCGGGTCGGGGGCGACGTGGCGTCCGGCGTCCGCTCCGACGCCAACGAGGCCGACCTGGCCGAGCAGGAGCGCGTCGTCCAGGAGGACGAGGACGACTACCGCGTCGAGGACGCCGAGGGGTACGACAGGTACTGACGGCTGCCGGCCTCGGCTTTCCGGACAGCGGCTTTCCGGGCGGCGCCTAACGCTTCTCGCGCCCCCGCCCTGGCGCGAAGTCCGTCGTCCCGACGTTGCCCGTCGGGCTCGCCTCGTCGTGACGCGACGTGGAGTCGCTGCGCCCGGGAATGGTCTCGCCCTCGTCGAACGCCTCGGGCGCGTTCTCCGCCAGCGACGTGCGACTGTCCTGGTCGTACTTCTCCTCGTCGGCCTGTTCCCGCTGTTCACGCCGCTCGTGTTCCACGCCCTGCGGATACCCGGCCCCCGCACCGCCCAAGCCGACGCGCCCTCCCCGGCGGGGCCGGGTGGGGAGTCGGGAAACACAGGGAAGGCTGTCGGTGCGCGGTGACATGATCCGGACATGAGTTTTTCCTCGTCAGGCCACGTCACGACCCCGGTGCTCGACATCGCGTACGAGCAGGCGGGCGAGAGCGGCGGGACGCCGGTGATCCTCCTGCACGGCTTCCCGTACGACGTGCGGGCGTACGACGACGTCGCCCCGGTCCTCGCCGAGCGGGGCGCCCACGTGCTCGCCCCCTACCTGCGCGGTTTCGGCGCGACCCGGTTCCGGGACGAGAGCACGCCCCGGTCGGGGCAACAGGCGGCGTTGGCGCAGGACCTGGTCGACTTCATGGACGCGCTGGGCATCGAGAAGGCCGTCGTCGGGGGCTACGACTGGGGTGGCCGGGCCGCGTGCATCGTGTCCGCGCTGTTCCCCGAGCGCGTGCTCGGTCTCGTCACCGTCGACGGCTACAACGTCCAGGACATCGCCCACTCCGGTGAGCCCACCAACCCGGAGTGGGAGCGCACCTACTGGTACCAGTACTACTTCCACTCCGAGCGCGGGCGCCGCGGGCTGGAGCGCAACCGCGAGCAGCTCTGCGAGCTGCTGTGGCGCACCTGGTCGCCGACCTGGGAGGAGGCGTCGGAGGCCTTCCCCGCCAGCGCGCCGAGCCTGCACAACCCGGACTTCGTCGACGTCGTGATCCACTCCTACCGGCACCGGTACGGCCTGGTGGAGGGAGACCCCCGGTACCAGGAGCTGGAGGACCGCATCGCGCGCCAGCCGCGCATCACCGTCCCGTCCGTCGTGATGGTGGGCGAGGACGACGGAATCGGCGGGCCGGACGTGCTCGACGACCGCGAGTTCTTCACCGGGCCGTTCGAGTACCGCGTTCTGCCCGGAGTGGGCCACAACGCTCCGCAGGAGTGGCCGGAGGCGTTCGCGGACGCCGTGCTAAGCCTGCTCGCCTGACGCCGCGGAACCCGCCGGGGTTTTCCGCCCCGGCGGCGGGTCCGGGACGCGGTCGTGCTGTCGCTCCGGTTGGGCAGCACGGCCGCGTCCGTCCCGGCGGGCGACGAGCTCGACCCGCCGATTCCACATCTTTTCGCGGTGTATTCGCGCCGAAACCCCGTCTCCCCGGACCCCGCTCGCGCGGAAAAGTTCCGGAAAATCCTGTCGGATCACCGTCGACGTCGGCGGCCGGGCCTCAATCTCGTTTGTCCCGCCAGAGCGCGTGGAGATCTTCTCTGGCAGGTGCCGGGCCGTCGCGCCGCTCGCGGCTCCATCAGTCCTGGTGACGGGGTTCTCCTGGTGCTTCCGACGGAGTCGGCCGGGCCCGGCGCGTTGGGGAAAAACGGGTCAACGTCGGGTGAAATAACACATTTCTGTCCGTCTCTCGGCATTCGTCGGTGTCGGGGACGCGAAGTGGGAGTCCGTGCGGCAGGTGTTCGCGGGTCCATGTGGCTCAATGTGCGAGGCAACCCCGCCGGAGCCCTTGACTGGTTCAGACCAAACTGCTGATCTGCCAGACAGTCGCGCCTCCCCCTGTGGCGCGGCTCCGCCCCCGACACAAGGAGTGGTCAAGTGTTGAGACGGCGTCTCTTCGCGTCGTTGTCCGCCCTGGCGGTCGCGGTCGCGCTGGCGATCGGCATCCCCGTGGCCGCATCCGCCGCCGAGCAGCCCTCGGTCGCCGCGGCGTGCAACGCCCCCAACTGGGTCGCCGGCAAGTGGTACGAGGCCGGGTCGATCGTGCGCTACACCAACGGCCAGTACTACCGCGCCAAGCACGCCAACCCGGGCTACGACCCGGTGATCAGCACCTGGTACTGGGAGCCGCACCGCTGCGACGACGGCGGCGGCAACACGAAGTTCGTGGTCAGCGAGGGCCAGTTCAACCAGATGTTCCCGCGGCGGAACTCCTTCTACACCTACCAGGGCCTCACCGCGGCGCTGAGCGCGTACCCGGGCTTCGCCAGGACGGGTGACGACGCCACCCGGAAGCGGGAGGCCGCGGCGTTCCTGGCCAACGTCAACCACGAGACCGGCGGCCTGGTCCACATCGTCGAGCAGAACACCGGCAACTACCCGCACTACTGCGACCGGAACCAGCCCTACGGCTGTCCCGCCGGTCAGGCCGCCTACTACGGCCGCGGGCCGATCCAGCTGAGCTGGAACTTCAACTACAAGGCGGCCGGCGACGCCCTCGGGATCGACCTGCTCCGGAACCCGTGGCTGGTCGAGCGGGACGCGGCGGTGTCTTGGAAGACCGCGCTGTGGTACTGGAACACCCAGCGGGGCCCCGGCACCATGACCCCGCACGACGCGATGGTCAACAACCGCGGCTTCGGCGAGACCATCCGCAGCATCAACGGCGCCCTGGAGTGCAACGGGCGCAACCCCGCGCAGGTGGAGAGCCGGGTCAACGCCTACCGGAACTTCACCCGGATCCTCGGGGTCGACCCGGGCGGCAACCTCTACTGCTGACGACCTCCGACGGGGGTGCGGCCGAGCACGGCCGCACCCCCCCGTTCGTCGTTCACCGGCTCGGACACCGGGCACGGCGGCGACGGGCCGGCCGCAGGCGCCGCGTGCATCATGACCAGGGGACGGCGCAGGAGGTGGTGGGCGTGGGGCGCGCGTGGTCGTCGCCGAGCGCAGGGGCAGGAACCCGTGGCCTGTTTTCCCTGGTCGTCGTCCTTCTCAGCGTCTTCGTCGGGGGCGTTGTCGTCGCGTCTCCCGAGTCCGCCCTGCCGGCGGCGGCCGCCGCCGGTGTTCCGGCCGGCGTGCTGGCCAGGACCCCGCCGATGGGGTGGAACAGCTGGAACAAGTTCGGCTGCGACGTCACCGAGGACGTGGTCAGGAGGACCGCCGACGCGTTGGTGTCCTCGGGCATGCGGGACGCCGGGTACGAGTACGTCAACATCGACGACTGCTGGGCCGAACCGGACCGGGACCCGGCCTCGGGCCGGCTCCGGCCGCACCGGACGAAGTTCCCCGGCGGGATCGGAGCCCTGGCCGACTTCGTCCACGCCAGGGGGCTGAAGCTCGGCATCTACAGCAGCGCCGGCACCATGACCTGCCAGAGGACCATGCCCGGCTCGCTCGACCACGAGGAGGTCGACGCCCGCGCGTTCGCCGAGTGGGGCGTGGACTACCTGAAGTACGACAACTGCCACCACCAGGGCCGGCCCGCCGCCGAGCGGTACCGCAGGATGGGCGAGGCGCTGCGGGCCAGCGGTCGCGAGATCGTCTACAGCATCTGCAACTGGGGCGAGGAGTCGCCCTGGTCGTTCGGCCCCGTCGTCGGCGGGAACCTGTGGCGCACCACGCCGGACATCGTCGACGCCTGGGAGACCCCGCCCGACTCGTGGTTCCTGGGGGTGGTCAACATCCTCGACCGGCAGCGCGAGCTGGCGGACTTCGCGCGGCCCGGCCACTGGAACGACCCGGACATGCTGGAGGTCGGCAACGGCGGCATGACCGACACGGAGTACGTGGCGCACTTCAGCCTGTGGGCGCTGCTCAACGCGCCGCTCATCGCGGGCAACGACCTCACGGCGATGAGCGACGGGACCAGGGCGATCCTCACCAACCGCGACGTGATCGCCGTGAACCAGGACTGGGGCGGCTCCCAGGGGCGACTGCTGCGCGACTCCGGCGACGGGGCCCAGGTCTGGGGCAAGCCGATGTCCGACGGCTCCACGGCTGTCGTGCTGTTCAACCGGGCGGCCGACCCGACGACGATCAGCACGACCGCGGAGGAGATCGGTCTGGCGGGCGGCGGTCCCCGTGCCCTGCGCGATCTCTGGACCGGGGAGGAGACCTCCACCACCGGCGTCATCAGCGCGTCCGTGCCCGGCCACGGCGTCGCGATGTACCGGGTGAGCCAGCCGCGAGTTTCGTGATCTGCGTTATTCCGGGCTCGTCGGCAACCCCTGGGTGGGCAAGGTGGGGAGGGGTGTTCCCGGTCGGAAGGAGCGGCCATGGACGCACGTCGGGCGCTCGACGTCATCCGCGTGGTCGCCAGCCGCTTCACCGAGTTTCCGCACTGCGACGCCGGACCGGCCGATCCGCTGGGCTGGCCCGGCTACCGCGAGCGTCAGGACCGGCTACGTGCGGAGACGGGGGAGTCGGAGTCGGTTCGCTGCGGGGAAGCCGAGGTCGGCGGGTACGAGTGCGTGCTCGTCGCGTTCGACTTCGGCTACTTCGGCGGGTCGATCGGTTCCCTTGCCGGGCAACGGATCGTCGATGCCTTCGAGGTGGCAATCCGACGTCGTCTGCCGGTCGTCTCGTTGGTCGCGTCGGGCGGCAGCCGGATGCAGGAGGGCATGCGCTCCCTGGTGCAGATGCAGCGCATCGCGCATGCGGCGACCCGACTGCGGGCCGCCGGGCTGCCCCACATCACCGTGCTGCGCCATCCCACCTCGGGTGGCGCGTGGGCGTCGGTCTCGGCGAGCGCGGACGTCGTCCTCGCGCTGCCCGACGCCACGGTCGCGTTCGCCGGAGCACGGGTTCGCGGTGGTGGGCGAGAAGAGGCGGATTTCTTTGCCAGCAAGGGAAAGTTCGAGTACGGACAGGTCGACCGGATCGTGCCGGTCGACCGGCTGGGGGCGGATCTCGGGACCGCGCTCGGCCTTCTCCCACCCCGTACCGCACCGGAACCAGCCCCGCCGGACGTGCCCCGCGCGTTGGGGAGAAGAGAACTTCCGGCAACCGGCGCCGACGCGGTGCGCAACGCCCGTGACCCGGCGCGTCCGCGCGCCAGCGCCTATCTCGACGACTACTTCGACCTGCGATACGCGCTCAGCGGTGACCGGGCCGGCGGCGCCGATGCGGGGATGCTGTGCGGAATCGGGCGCAGGCAAGGGAAATCGGTCGTCTACGTCGCGCAGAGCGGCGCCGCCAACACCCCGGCGGGCTTCCGCACCGCGGCCCGGGTGATCCGCCTCGCCGACCGGCTCCGCCTGCCGGTGCTGACCCTGGTCGACACCCCCGGCGCGGCGAACGACGCCGGCGCGGAACGCGCGGCGGTCGGCCCGGCGATCGCCGAGGTGTTCGTCGCCGTCGCGGAGGCCCGCGTGCCGGTCACCACCCTGGTCATCGGCGAGGGCGGCTCCGGCGGCGCGCTCGCCCTCGCCTCCAGGGACACGGTGTGGATCACGCCGGACGGCTACTTCTCGGTGATCGCGCCGGAGGCCGCGACCGCGATCCTCAAGCGGGAGCCCGAGGACGTCGCCCGCACGGCCGACCAGCTCCGCCTGCGCCCCCAGGACCTCCTCGCCCTGGGCATCGTCCACGGCATCGCCGGCCAGCACCCGACCCCGGTCCGACCCGCCGCCGAGCGGTAGCCCGTCACCCCCCGGCGCCTTCGCGCCCACGCCACGATCCACGCGATCTCCATCGCGGCGTCGAGTAGGTAGGTCGGCCGCAGCCGGCCCAGCGGCACGTACACCAGGTCGACGGCGAGCAGGGTGCCCGCGGCGCCGACCCCGAGCGCCCTGGCCAGCTCGGGAGCCCCGTCGGCCGCGCGCAGCTGGGCGCACCCGGTCGTGATCAGCAGTCCGGCGACGGTGTGCTCCAGCCACCGGTCCGCCTTGGGCCCGAAGACCCACTCGAAGCTGCGCATGCTCACGAGCGGCCACAGCCCGGCCAGGACGTTGAACACGCCGTGCGCCCGAGCCAGCCGATGTTCCGCGCCCATGTCCGCCTCCGCTCCGTCCCGCCCCAGAGGTACCCCGCGCCACGGGACTCATGCGCGGACCGTCACGGGAGGACGCGAAAGCCGCCGCTGTACTGGGCGTGGACAGCGCCAATGGTGATGCGGAGCTGGTACTCGCCCGGGTGCGGCGCGTAGTTGGCGGTTCCGCTGACCGTGACGTGGCGTTCTCCCACCAGAGTCGCCCGTTCGAACACGGCGACCGTCCGACCGTCCGGATCGGTGATCTCCAGCCGCACCGACGAGGCGATCTCGGCCGGGGAAGGGAGGGCTGCACTCCGGGTTTGGTCGGACTCGAACTCGACGGCCCACTGACCTTCCGGTTCGTCGCCGACCTTGACGGGAACCGGATCAATGATCACCGCGACGTGGAGCACGGTGTCGGCGGCCACGAGGGCGGTGCGCCAACACCTCCACCGCTCCGTGGGCGTGATCCAGCCAGGTGGCGCGAGAACAAGAGGCCGAGCGTCGTTCATGTCGGCACCACCTTCCACCACATTCGCGACCCGCCGCTGATAAGTCCACAGTGGACAGATTCGCTGCGGTACAGCCGGCGCTCCAGGCGATCGATGGGCTCAGGTGCGGTCCGCCGCACAACTCTCACGGAGTGAGTAGCCATCTGGTGCCGCCGGGGTTGTCCAGTGACAGCCAGTGTCCGCCCTCGGTGTCGATCGTGAGGGTGAGGTGTTCGGGTCCTGGGCGCCCCTCGCTGGTCCACCAGGCGTGTGCCGCTGTCACCTCGTCCCACAGCCGGCGTGGGCCGAGCTGGCGGACCGTCCACGGGTGCTCGCCGCGCACGAGGTCGACGGCCGCCCACGAGCCTGACCCGACGTCGTGCAGCTCGTAGCGTCGGTGATCGTCGTCCGGGTCCTCCACGGTGAGGTAGCAGCGCGGAACGCGGAGACCGATGATCATCGCGCCACGCCCGTACACCGTCATGTCCCGCATGTCCCGCACCGTGAGCGTGGTCGTCGTGGTGTCCGCCGCTGCCTGTTCGTCCGCCGCAGGTTCCATGTAGTAGCGCCGTGCGGATCGCACCCGCATGAATTCGACGTGCGATCCGCACCGGCCGACAGCCGACCCGTCGTAGCGGACGTCCAACCGCATCAGGGTGCCGTTGCAGTAGTCCGACCCCCAGGGAACGACGATCGCGCCGCCCGGTCGGGTCTGCTCGATCCAGGCCCGGGGGATGGCGCGCACGGACGCGGTCGCGATCACCCGGTCATAGGGCGCGCCCGACGGGTAGCCCTCGGTGCCGTCGGCCGCGACGACGAGCGGCTCGTACCCCGCCTCGTGCAGGGCGGCTCGGGCGGCGGTGGCGAGGGCGGCGTCCACCTCGACCGTGACGACGCGCCCCGACCCGCCTACTCGCCGGGACAACAGGGCGGCGTTCCATCCCGTTCCGGTGCCGATTTCGAGCACGTCGTGTCCGGGCCGTGCGTCCAGCGCGTCGAGCATGTCCGCCACGACCGAGGGCGCACTGCACGAGCTGGAGATCTGTTGCCCGACACCGCCGGGCGGGGTTTTCCCGTCGTCGACCTGAGTGATGATCGGTTCGTCCGCGTCGACCAGTTTCCGCCATGCGGGTTCGTCGTCCTCGCGCGAAACGGAGACGTATCCGCCCGTGATGAGGTCGTCAACCCACACCACGGGCGGAACGAACTGGTCGCGCGGAACGGGAAGCCGTTCGCGCCAGTGAGTCATCAATGATTGCCTATTCGTCGCCGGTGTTGTCGCCGGTGTCCTGTGCCTCGTGCGCGTTGCCGTCGTCGTCGGCGGCCCAACTGGCGAGTTTGTCGGTTTGCAGCTCCCCGGCACCGTCGCGGTTGTTGTCGTGGCGCCCCATGAATTCCCTCCCCGAGAAACGGCGGTGTCGTCGGGAGCACCTTGACAGCTGGGGTGGGAGTGGGCAATACGCCTATCGGGCGGCGATGATGCGGTTATTTGTGGAAAGAAACGCCTGTCGCCCGCGTCCGGCGGACGCGGGCGACAGGCACGTGGACGTGGCTGGCTGTTCAGGCCAACTCGGACCGGTTAGTCTCCACTCACTCCCGAATGACGCGAAATCTTTTCACTGCCAGCGGTGCGGGCGTCCAGGTGCGCCTCGATGCGGTCCGCGCCAAGGCGGGCGCCGCCGCAGTTCCGGACGATCTCGCGCATGCGGGCGAGGTTGGCCCGAACCCGGTCGTCGCGGTGGATCTCCGTCACGACCGACCGCAGCCCGGTCGCGGTCATGTCGTCGGCGGTGAGGCAGCGGCCCAGCCCCAGTTCCTCCGCCCGCTGGGCGTTGACCCGCTGCTCGGGCACCTGGGGCGCGGCCACCAGCGGCACGCCGAAGTACAGCGCCTCCATCGTGGAGTTCATCCCGGCGTGGGTGAGGAACACCGATGCGTGGCGCAGCACCGCCGGCTGGGGGAAGAACGGCCGGACGTCGACGTTCGCCGGGACGTCCCCCAGGTCGTCCCGGGTGACGTGCTCGCCGACGGCCATCGCCACGTGCCACTCGGTCCCGCCGAACGCCTCCAGGCACAGCCGGAAGAAGTCGGGGCGGTCGTTGAAGGCGGTGCCGAGCGAGACGAACAGCACCGGGCGGCCGTCGGCCGGCGGCTCCCAGCCGCGGACCTGCTCCCGGGAGCCCAGCGACGGGCCGACGAACACGAACCGCTCGTCGAAGCTGTCCCCGGCGATCTGGAACTCCCGGGGGATGGCGACGAGGTTCAGGTCGGGAACGCTGCCCTCCAGCGGGCGCGGGTCGATCCCCAGCTCGAACTCGGTGGCCAACGCGGCCATCCGCTGGCTCGCCTCGACGAGGTCGGGGTGGTTGGCGTCGAAGGTCTCCGGCATCAGCACACGGGACAGGGAGAACGTCTCGTTGCCGGCGAACATGGGCACCAGCGCGATGTTCGGCACCCCCAGCTTGTCGGCCAGGATCGGGCCGGACAGGCTCATCAGGTCGTGGCACACGGCGTCGGGCCGGTCCGCGCCGAACACGTCGAGCAGGATCGGCAGCTCGGCCCGGGTGTCGGCGACGACGTCGCGCAGGATCGCCGCCAGGCCGTCGGCGGTGAACCGCATGTCGTTCAAAGCGTTGGACGGCGGCTCGGAGGGCAGCGGGACGGGTGCGGCCCCGGCGTCGGTCACGGTGCGGATCAGGGCCTCGCCGGTCGCGTAGCTGACGCGGTGGCCCCGCTCGACGAGCTCCTCGACCAGCGGCAGGGTGGGGTTGACGTGGCCGTAGGCGGGTGGGCTGACGAACGCGAAGTGCTTCATGTCCCCTCAGATGTCCTCGGATCGCCCGAATTCGCCGGCGGTGGCGCGGCGCGTGCCACCGCCGCGCACCACCTAACGCGACGGAACCACGAAAAGGTGCCCGCTTCTCCGGTTTTTGTCGCCGACCGGGTAGGGCGGAGCCGCGGATTCTGTCGGGCCTGCCCAACGACAGGACGCCGGCCTTACCGTCTCGGGCCACCGGCGCGGCATACCAACTGGTCGGTTATCTGCGGGTGGCTGAGAACGGCACGGCCCGGCCACCAGGGGACACCTGGTGGCCGGGCCGCGGCGCGTGCCGTGCGGCGCGGGGGTCAGCGCTTGACGGCCACGTGGATGTGGTCGCGGTGGCAGACGGTGTTGCCGCCCTTGCCGTCGGCGCAGCCGGGCTGCGGCCGACCGCTCTGGCTCCAGTTGGTGCGCGGCGAGTAGATGCGGCCCTGCCACATCACGTGGTCCAGCTTCAGGCGCTTGTGGTTGGCGACGAGCCACTTCTTCAGGTTGTTGCCCTTGGTCAGGGTCGACCCGGTCGCCTTGCCGCCGCCCGAGACGTACATCAGGTCGCAGGCCACGCCGTCGTAGTGGTAGTTCTTGCCGTCCTTGTTCCGGAAGCAGTGCTGGCCCTTGCTCCAGCGGATCTTCTTGTCCTTGGCGTGCTTCTCGGTGGCCTTGTAGGCCACGCACATGCGCCGGGTGACCTTGTACCGGGAGTTGGTCGGGTCGGCCACCTTCGCGGTGTCGCTGCCGCTGCCGCACGAGGCGGCGAGGGCCTCCAGGTCGGCCTCGGCCACCTCGGCGGCGGGGGCCTGGTCGTCCTCGGTCGCCTCGGGCGCGGCGGCCTGGTCGTCCTCGGCTGCCGCCGCGTCCAGCAGCCCGGCGAGTTCCTGGACCTGCTGGACGTCCTCGGTCGGCTGGCCGGGGTCGGCGAACGCGGGGCCGACCAGCGCGGCGGAGGCCGTGACCACCAGTGCGACAGTCGTCACAAGACGGCGGGCCAGAGTGCGCGGCATCTCATCACTCCTCGTAGGGCAGGCGACGGGGACACCCCTGAACGGGGGACGCCCGGGAGTGTGATCAACGGGGTTGGGTCAAACCTGGGACGAATCTGGGGCCGCTCTGGGACGGTCGGGTGGTGCGGGTTGGCGGACGGGTGGAGTTCCGGGTGCTCGGCGCGGTCGAGGCCCTGGTCGACGGTGAGCCGGTGCAGCTGGGGCACGCGCGGCAGCGGAGCGTGTTGGCCGTGTTGCTGGCGGAGGCGAACGGGCTGGTGCCGGTCGGCCGACTGGTCGACCGGGTGTGGGCCGAGCACCCGCCCCGGCAGGCCAGGGACACCCTGTACGGCTACCTGTACCGGCTGCGGCGGGCGCTCGCCGCCGCGGACGTGGTGATCACGCGCGGGCCGGGCGGCTACACCCTCGCGGTGGAGGAGCAGGCGGTGGACCTGCACCGCTTCCGCCACCTCGTGGCGAAGGCGCGCTCGGCCGCCGACGCCGACGCCCTGGTGCTGCTGTCGGAGGCGTTCGCGCTGTGGCGGGGCGACCCCTTCACCGGACTGGACACGCCCTGGGCCGACGACCAGCGCCGGACGCTGGAGCGCGAGCGCTGGTGCGCGGAGCTGGACCGCAACGACATCGGGCTGCGGCTGGGCGACCACCACGCGCTGCTGCCGGCGATGACCGCCATGGCCGCCCGGCACGACCTGGACGAGCGGCTGGCGGGGCAGCTCATGCTGGCGCTCCACCGGTGCGGCCGTCCGGCCGAGGCGCTGGACCACTACCGGCAGTTCCGATGTCGCCTGGCCGAGCAGCTCGGCGCCGATCCCCGGCCGGACCTCCAGCGGCTGCACCAGAGAATCCTCGACGGCGATCCGAGACTGGCCACGCCCGCGCGCGTCGCGCCGCAATCGAGCGCGCCACCGGCGCCCCGCCAGTTACCGGGCCTGCCCGCGCGGTTCACCGGCCGGGCCGCCGAACTCGGCCGGCTGGACGCGGTGCTGGGTGGGGCGTCGGGCGGGCCGGAGTGGGGGAGTGGGCCGGGGCGGGGGAGCGGCCCGGTGGCGGTCGCTGTCGTCGGCGGTGTCGGCGGCGTGGGCAAGACCTGGCTGGCCCTGCGCTGGGCGCACGAGAACCTCGACCGGTTCCCCGACGGGCAGTTGTTCGTCAACCTGCGCGGGTACGACGCGCGCGAGCGGCCGGTGGCCCCGACCGCGGTGTTGCGGAGCTTCCTCCACGCCCTCGGCGTCGCCCCCACCGCCGTTCCGTCCGATGTGGACAGTCAGGTCGGGCTGTACCGGAGTCTGCTCGCCGAGCGGCGCGTGTTGGTCGTGCTGGACAACGCCGCCGACAGCGAGCAGGTCCGCCCGCTGCTGCCGGGCAGCCCCTCCTGCGCCGTGCTGGTCACCAGCCGCCGCCGGCTCACCGCGCTGGCCACGACCCAGGGCGCGCGGTTGTTGGAGCTGGACCCGTTGACTCCGGCCGAGTCCCGGACGTTGCTGGCCGGCCACCTCGACCAGGCGCGGATGCTGGCCGAGCCCGAGGCGGTCGCCGAACTGCTCGACCGCTGCGCCGGTCTGCCCCTGGCCATCGGCATCGTCGCCGCCCGCACCGCAACCCGCCCCGACTTCCCGTTGGCGGCGCTGGCCGCCGAACTCCGCGACGGCGCGACCCGGCTCGACGCCCTGGACGCGGGTGAGCTCGGCGTCGACCTCCGATCGGTGTTCGACTCCTCCTGGCGCGCTCTCGAACCGGACAGCGCCGACCTGCTCCGGTTGGTGGCCCTCGCACCGGGTCCGGACATCGGCCTGCCGGCGGTGGCGAGCCTCGCGGCCCTGCCCGTTCGGCGAGTCCGGTCGCTGCTCGCGAACCTGGCGAACGCCCACCTGGTCCAGCAGAGCGCGTCGGGCCGCTACCGCGTGCACGATCTCGTCCGCCTCTACGCCGCCGAACGAGCGCAGGACGACCTCCGCGCGGATCTCCGCACCGCGGCCCTCCGGCGAGTGGTCGACCACTACGTGCACGCCGCCACGGCAGGTGTCCGCCTTCTCGCCCCGGGTCAGCCTTGGGGCGAGGACGACCCGCTCGCGCCCGGCGTGTGGCCGGAACGCCTCACGAGCCCGTCGGCGGCGCGCGCCTGGTTCGACGCGGAGCGGCGGTGCCTGACCGCGGTGCGGAAACTGGCGGCCGAGCGGGGGTGGCACCGGGCGGCGAGCCGCCTGGCGTGGGCCGAGAGCGTTGACCGGTGGCGCGGCGAAAACCGCCACGACCGGCCGGTCGCCGGGAGGCTCGTGCTGGCGTCGGGTCGGTCGGACGAGGAGCCCGCCTCTCTGTGCCGTCCGGGGCGGTTCCCCGGCCACGCCGGCGCTCACCCGTTCCTTCCCGTCGGCAGCGGGGAGAACGGGCTGGAGTTCCCGTGCCTCGGTCAGGACCACTGTGGACAGACCGGGGCGCACCGCGGTCTCGCGGCCCTGTGCGCCCAGCAGAGAGGCAGCCAGCACGGTGTCCAGCCCGTCCGGTGCGTGCGCTTCGGACTGATGGTGGTGCGGCACATTCCGGAGCCGCGCAGGTAGGCGCGGGGGGGGGCTTGCGCTACTGCGGCGGGTTGCCCGAGGTCGAGATCGCGGAGGCGACCGGGATCAGCCTGGGCGCGGTGATGTCGATCGCGAGCCGGGCGCTGGATGTTGGCAACCCTTCCTTGTCTCATCGGTCGGGCATCCCCGCAAGTCGAGAAGCGGGAGTTGTCCACAGTTGGGCCGATCTAACCCGGTCGGGCGATGCCATTTCCCGAGTTGTCCACAGGTTTTCGGCGGTGTGTTGGCCCCGTTCTTCGCTGATCGATAGGCTGGAGCGGGGCTCGCCCCCCGGGACGGGTGGGGGCTGTCCTCAGGTGGGTGGGAACCAGGCGCCCAGCGGGGACCGGTTGTCAGGTGCCAGGTCTGTCTACTGTGGACGGTAGCTGGGGGTCAGGTGTCTCAGCCCGGCATGGTCTCCCCGCCGAGCGGCGCCATCACTTCGCCCGTGTAGTACGAGGAGAGCCGGTTCGCGGCGAGGAACACGTAGGAAGGCGCGATCTCGTCGGGGTGGGCGGCTCGGCCGAGGGGCACCTTCTGGCCGAAGCTCTCCACCTTCTCCTCGTCGAAGGTCGACGGGATCAGCGGTGTCCACACCGGACCGGGGGCCACGCAGTTCACGCGAATTCCGCGGTCGGCCAGCGCCTGCGCGAGCGCGTAGGTCAACGCGATGACCGCGCCCTTGGTGGCGGAGTAGTCGATGAGCGACTTGTTGCCGCGCAGGCCGTTGACCGAGGCGGTGTTGATGACGCACGAGCCGTCGGACAGGTGCGGGAGCGCCGCCCATGTCGTGCGGAAGAAGCTGTGGATGTTCACGTCGAAGGTGCGCATCCACTGCTCCTCGGTGATCTCCTCGGGCGCCGACACCGGGCTCTGCACGGCGATGTTGTTGACCAGCAGGTCGAGCCCGCCGAGCTCGTCGACGGTCTGGCGCACCGCGCGCTGGCACTGCTCGGCGTGCGCGAGGTCGCCGGGGATGAGCACGCACCGTCGCCCCGCCTCGCCGACCAGCTCCGCGGTGTGCTGGGCGTCCTCGTGCTCGTTGAGGTAGGCGACCGCGACGTCCGCGCCCTCCTTGGCGAAGGCGATGGCGACGGCGCGGCCGATCCCGGAGTCGCCCCCGGTGATCAGGGCCCGGCGCCCGGCGAGCAGGCCCCTGCCCACGTAGTCGGCCATGGAGTCCCTCGGCTGGGGGCGCATCTCCCCGGTGTGGCCCGGCGGCTCCTGCTGTTGCGGCGGCAGGCCCTGGAGCTCACTCATGTGGGTTTCCCTCCATCGTTGTTCCGCGGTGCCGCCCCGCACCGACATCCCCCGTCCGCCGGGGCGGCCGGCCCCGGGTGAGTGAGGACGTGCGTAGTTCGGCAGGGGCGGGATACCCAGAACCGGCGCTGTCCCGCCAGTGGGACGGCTCACCCCGTCGGGGCGGGTCGTAGCCCGGGGCGCCACCCGTCGTCGTGACGGTCCGGGTGACCGGAAGGGGGACCCGATGCGTGACCCGATGCGTGTCCTGCGGTTGTCCTCGGTCTTCGAGCCGGCGCCCGCCGGCGCCCTGCCCCCGCCCCGGTTCGACCCGGTCGGCGGGATGCAGACCCACACGGGTGAGCTCACCCGTGCGCTCGATGCCCTGGGCGTGTGGCAGACGGTGGTGACCACGGGGCCGCCGGGCGGCGTGCGGTGCTCCTCCTTCGGACGGCACGCGGCGCTCGTCCGGCTCGGCGCCCGCTTCCCGGTGTTCCGCCAGTGCTACGCGGTGCCGGCCGCGCGGGTCGTGCACCGGCTCGCGGCCCGCGCCGACCTCGTGCACGCGCACCTGGGCGAGGACATCGCGATCGTGCCACTGGCGCTGTCGGCCGCGTGGCGGCACCGGCTACCGCTGGTGCTCACCGTCCACAGCAGCATGCGTCACACCCTGCCGATCAGCGGCGCGCGCTCCGCCGTGTTGCGGGTCCTGGGCGGAACCCTGGAGCGGTACGGGGAACGCCGCGCGCAGGCCGTGATCACCCTGACGACCCGGCTCGCGCGGCTGCTCGCGGCGCACGGTGTGCCCGCCGACCGGCTCCACGTGATCCCCTCCGGGGTGCGCCGCGCGTTGTTCCACTCGGCCGACGGCGCGCACCTGGTCGACGTGCCCCGGCCCCGCGTGCTCTTCCTCGGCCGGCTGCACCGGCAGAAGGGCGTCGCCGACCTGGTCCGCGCGCTCGCCCTGGTGCCATCGGCCCACCTGGTGCTGGCCGGTGACGGCCCCGAGCGCGCCCGGCTGTCCCGGCTGGCCGGGGTGTTGGGCCTGGCGCACCGGGTGCGGTTCCTCGGTTTCGTTCCGCACGACCAGGTTCCGGCGTTGCTGCGGGACGTGGACCTGCTGGTCATGCCCTCGCGGTACGAGGAGTTGGGCACGGCGCTGGTGGAGGCCCGGCACGTCGGGGTGCCGGTCGTCGCGACGCGGGTGGGCGGCATCCCGGACGTGGTCCGCGACGGGGTCGACGGCCTGCTCGTCCCGCCGGGCGACATCGTGGCGTTGGCCGGCGCGCTGCAACGCCTGGTCGACGACCCGGTGCTGGCCGACGTGCTCGCCTCGCGGGCCCGCCGGCGCGCGGCCAGCTACACCTGGGACAGCTTGGCCGAACGGGTGCTCGACGTCTACCAGCGCGTGGTGCGGGAGTACGAACCGGCACGGCGCGGATCGAGGTGATGTCCGGTGATCCGTGACGCCTCTGTCCTCAGTGGACCGGACAGCTTCGGTCGGCCCTCCGTCTTTCCCCGGCTCCACGCGGTGTTCGTCGTCGACAGCGATGCGTTCGGCGGAGCGGAGGTGTACGTCCGCCGCGTCGTGCGGTTCGCGCCGCCGTGGCTCCGTTGCTCGGTGGTGGTCAGCAAGGACGTCGCCGAGCACTTCGTCGACTGCCTGCCGTTCTCGGACGTCGTGGTCGTGCCCCTCCGGCGACACCGGTGGTCCGCGCCGGCGACCGCGGAGGCGTTGGCCGCGCTGCGGCCGGACGTCGTGCACGTCAACCTCGTCGACCCGGCCAGCGACCACGCGGCGGTGACCACCGCGCTCCGCGCCGCGCCCACGGTCGCCACCCTGCACCTGGAGGGCCACATCGGGAACGGGATCGGCCGGGACCGGCTCCGGGAGACCTACGGGCGTCTCGCCGCCGTCATCGCGCCTTCGGAGCCGATCGCGGAGCAACTCGTTGGCCCACTGGGCGTTTCACCTGCCCGGGTGGTCAGAGTTCGGCACGGCGTGGAGATTCCACCCCACCCCCGGAAACCCGTCGACAACAGTCCGCCCGTCGTCGCCTCGGTCGGCCGATTGACGGCGCAGAAGGGGTTCGACCTGTTGCTCGACGCCGTCGCCGAGCTGTGTTCCCAGGGGCAGGAACTTCGGGTCGTGATCGCGGGAGACGGCCGCGACGCGGCGGCGCTCCGGCGGCGTGCGGCCGGGCTGCCGGTCGAGTTCGTCGGCCACTGTCGGGACGTGCCCGGCCTGCTCGCCTCGTGCGACGTGTTCTGCCTGCCCTCCCGCCGTGAGGCGTTGTCGTTGGCGTTGCTGGAGGCGGTGGCCGCGGGCGTGCCGTCGGTCGCCACCGACGTCGGGGACCACCGGGCCGCGCTGACCGGCGCCGCGCTGATCATCCCGCCCGAGGACCGGCCCGCGCTGGTCCGGGCACTCGCCCGCCTGCTTCGCGAACCCGCGCTCCGCGCGGAGTTGGGCGCCAGGGCGCGGGAACGCGCGGTGCGGGACTTCGCTGTCGAGCGCATGGCGGAGCGGACGGCGTCCGTGTTGGAGCAGGTGGCGCTCACCCGAACAGGGAGTCCACTTCGGACAGAACGGCGGTGACGGAGAGCTCTGTGGCGCGACGGAAGTCGATGGGCAGGTCAGATGACGGCCGGGCGAACGGCCTGAAAGAAGCCAGACGACAGTGAACATAGGACAGTGCACGAAGGACGGCGCACGAAGGACGGCGCACGAAGGACGGCGCCCGAAGGACGACGGCACACGAAGGACGGCACACGAAGGGCTGTGCGCAAAGGGCACTGGATGAAGGGCGAGAAGGTCCCTGCCCCTGTGGCCGAGAGGCGCCACAGGGGCAGGGAACCGGAGGCGCTTCTCCTCAGGCCGGCACGCCGTCGGTGCTGCGCTCCCAGGCCCGGTGCTTGGCGAGCGCGTCGCAGAACGCGGTGGCGAACTCGGCCGGCAGGTCGTTCCTGGCCTTCGCGGACGTCACCACACCCTGGTCGACGACCACCGGCTCGTCGTCGCGCGCCAACTGGACGCTCGCCCACGGCTGGTCGAGCAGGTCCACGCCCGCCCCGAACGCGGCGACCGCCTTGTGGTGCTTGTACGCCTCGGTCACGAAGTGCACGGCGTAGCCGTCCGAGGCCAGCATCTGCACGCTCTGCGGGCCGCAGGGCACCACCACGCCGTCGTAGAGCACCGAGGCCATCGTGTTGATGGCCGCGTCGACCTGGAGCTCGTCGCCGTCCGCCGTGCGCACCGCCCCGTCGTGCGGGGCCAGCAACTCGGGAATCGCGCCGTGCTCCTTGAGCTGGTCCACGAGCGCGCGCACCGCGACACCGTCGACGCCCTCCGCGACGAGGATCGCCACCTTCCGGCTGAACGCGCTGTCCATGGCGGTGTTGAGCTGGCTCAACGCCGGCGAGCTGCGCCCGTGGTTGGGCTGGACCTCGCGCTCCGGCGGGTTCACCCCGATCCCGCCGGCCACCATGACCGCCAGGTTGTGGTCGACGTGGTTGAGCTGGTCGACGACGGCCTGGCGCACGTGCTTGTGCGCCACGTGCCCGAGCTCGAACCGGAACGCCGCGACGATGTGCTTTTTCTCCGGATCGGACATGCTGTTCCAGAACAGCGTGGCCTGGCTGTAGAAGTCCTTGAAGCTCTCGCTGCGCTTGCGGATCTTGTGACCCTCGACCTTCTCCTGGTAGTGCGAGAAGACGTCCGGCCACGGCCCGCCCAGCGCGGGGCAGCCGCCGCTGAGGGTGTTCTTGAAGTAGCTCGTCCGTCCTTTGTGGATCATCGTCTGGTGGTAGCCGTCGCGCTGGTTGTTGGTCACCGGCGTGATCGCCTGGTTCACCGGGATGAACGGGAAGTTCGGGCCGCCCAGCCGGATGAGCTGGGTGTCCAGGTAGGAGAAGTTGCGCGTCTGCAACAGCGGGTCGTTGGTGAAGTCGATGCCGGGCACGATGTTCGCGGTGTGGAAGGCGACCTGCTCGGTCTCGGCGAAGAAGTTGTCCGGGTTGTGGTTCAACGTCATCCGGCCCACCGGCCGGACCGGGACCTGCTCCTCGGGGATGATCTTGGTGGCGTCCAGCAGGTCGAAGTCGAACGCGAACTCGTCGCTCTCCGGCACGAGCTGCACGCCCAGCTCGTACTCCGGGAAGTTCCCGGCCTCGATCGACTCCCACAGGTCCCGCCGGTTGAAGTCCGGGTCCTTGCCGGCGATCTTCTGGCACTCGTCCCACACCAGCGAGTGCACGCCGAGGATGGGCTTCCAGTGGAACTTCACGAAGGTGCCGCGCCCCTCGGCGTTGACCAGCCGGAACGTGTGCACGCCGAAGCCCTGCATCATCCGGAAGCTGCGGGGCAGCGCCCGGTCCGACATCAGCCACATGATCATGTGCAGCGTCTCGGGCTGCTGCGCGACGAAGTCCCACAACGTGTCGTGCGCCGACTGCGCCTGCGGGATCTCGTTGTGCGGTTCGGGTTTCACCGCGTGCACGAAGTCGGGGAACTTGATGCCGTCCTGGATGAAGAACACCGGCATGTTGTTGCCGACCAGGTCGTAGTTCCCCTGACGGGTGTAGAACTTCGTGGCGAACCCGCGCACGTCGCGCACCGTGTCGGCCGAGCCGCGCGAGCCGGCGACGGTGGAGAACCGCACGAACGTGGGGGTCTGCACGGACGGGTTGGTGAGGAACTCCGCGACCGTGTACGGGGCGAGCCAGTCGTCGTAGGGCTGGAAGTACCCGTACGCGCCGGAGCCGCGCGCGTGCACGACCCGTTCCGGAATGCGCTCGTGGTCGAAGTGGGTGATCTTCTCCCGGGCGTGGAAGTCATCCAGGAGAGTGGGACCGCGTTCACCGACGGTCAGCGAGTCGTCGGTGTGGTCGATCTTCACCCCTTGGTTGGTGGTCAGCTCGGTGCCGGTCAGGTCGACCCGGACCGCGTCGAGCTGGCGTTGTTTGTCGTCCGCGCCGCCAGGGCCGTTGTCCCGTCGATCGGACGAGGTTGACATGCGGGCCTCCCGTGAGATCTGGCCGTTGTCACGCAGCTCGCGTGTCGGACCGGGGGAGGGCGTCGTGGTCGCGACCCGCGACCCGCGACGCCGACCACCCCGGTGGACGGCGGCAACGTGCGTCCGCGCGCGGCGGCGCCACGCGCGCCGGAAGGGGCCTACCCGGCGGCCATGGTCGGGAAACCCGACGCGTTCCCGCGACCGGGCGATGCCGGTCGGGCGCCGGACAGCGCCGATCGGAACCGAACAACGCCGTGCGGGCCGGAGCGCCGCCCCGGCCCGCACCTGACGCGGCTGGCTCAGTTGTCGTCGGCGCTGGTGATGACGTCCTGCGGTTGGGTGACCGCGAGCCGGGCGATGACGCCGGCGACCAACGCGGACTGGTACGGCATCCGGTCGACGATGACGTGCTCCGTCCTGGCGTGCGCGCCGCCGCCGACCGCGCCGACGCCGTCGAGCACCGGCCGGCCGAGGGCCGAGACGAAGTTGCCGTCGCTGGCGCCGCCCACGCTGACCTCGTCCAGGACGCCGCCGAGCTCCCCGGCGACGTCGCGGGCGATCCCCAGCAGCCCCATGCTGCCGAGGTTGGGCGTCATCGGCGGCCGGTTCCAGCCGCCGGTGACCCGCAGCTCGACCCGGTCGTCGCCGGCGCGCAGCCGGGACAGCTCGCGCTCCACCCGGCGCATCTCCGCGTCGGTGCTCACCCGGACGTCGACCTCGGCGTGGGCGCGACCGGCCACGACGTTGGGCCGGGTGCCGCCCTCGACCACGCCCGGGTTCAGCGTGGTGCCCACCGCGGGGTTGGCGATGCCGCGCAGGGCGAGCAGCGCCTCGGCCAGCGCGGTCACCGCGCTCGCGCCCTTCTCCGGTTCGAGGCCGGCGTGCACCTCCACGCCCCTGGCCTCCACCCGGAACAGGCCGATGCCCTTGCGGCGGGTCTTCACCCGCCCGTCGACCCCGGGCTCCGGCACCAGGGTGGCGACCGCCGCCGCGGCCGCGTGCTCGATCACCGGCCGGGAGCCGTGGCTGCCGACCTCCTCGTCCGGGGTGAACAGGAACCGCACCCTCGGGCGCGCGATCCCGAACCGGCGCAGGGCCGCGACCGCCCACACCGCCTGGACCAGGCCCGCCTTCATGTCGAAGGCCCCCGGCCCGGTGGCCACCCCGTCGGTGACGGTGAACGGCCAGTCGGCCAACGTGCCCGCCGGCCACACGGTGTCGTAGTGGCCGAGCACCAGGACCTCGCCGGCGCTCTCGGCGGCGTCGCTGTCGACCACCGCCTCCACGATCCCGCCCCGGTCGTCGCCGAGCGGGCGGACGCGGCGGACAGCCACGTCGGGCAGCCGGGTGGTCAGCCAGTCGTGCAGCAGGTCGGCGGTGCGGTCGAGCCGGTCGGGGTCGGTGCTGGGCGACTCGCTCGCCACCAGCAGCGCCAGGTCGGCCACCAGGTCGTCCGTGTGCGCGGTCAGCCAGCCCAGCGGCTGGTTCGTCGGCGTCGCCGACGTCATGGGAGTCCTCCTCGTGCTCGGGGAAGGCGGCGTTGCGGAAGGGGCGGCGGCTGCGTGCGGTCTCGGGAACGGGCGGCGGCTGCTCAGCGGATCGGCACTCCGGGGCCCAGCGGCAGGCCCAGACCCCACCAGGCCATCAGGATCGCGACCCATGCGGCGAACATCGCGGCGACGACCGGCAGGGTCATCGAGGTCAGCGTGCCGATCCCGACGTCCCTGCGGTACTGCCGCATGAACCCCAACGTCATCACGAAGTAGGCGCTCATCGGAGTGATCGCGTTCGTGCAGGAGTCCGCGATCCGGTAGGCCGCCTGGGTGAGCTCCGGGGAGACGCCGAGCACCATGAACATCGGGACGAAGATCGGGCCGATCAGGGCCCACTGGGCCGAGCCGCTGGTCACGACGAGGTTGATGAAGGTGACCACGACCATCATGCCCAGCAGCAGCACCGGGGCGGGGATCGCGCCGCCGTGCAGGAAGCCAGCGCCCTTCACCGCCACGTAGGGGCCCAGGTTCGTCCACTTGAAGTAGGCGAGGAACTGGGAGATGGAGAAGAACAGCACCAGCGCGGGGGCCAGCGGCTTGGTGCCCTCGGCCATCAGCCGGGGCACGTCGCCGCCGCGCCGCACCTTCCCGACCGCGAGGCCGTAGGCCAGACCGGCCAGGAAGAAGAGCACGAAGATGACGACGGCGACGTCCTTCAGCAGCGGGGAGTCGAGGATGCCGCCGTTCTTGCCCCGCAGCGGCGAGCCCGAGGGAACCAGCGCCGCCACGCAGGCCAGCAGCACCAGCCCGGCCGCGAGGCCCGCCCACCGCAGGCCGCGCCGCTCGACCGGGGACAGCCGGATCTCCTCGCCGGCCTCGGCGGTCGCGGTCCTGGCGGCCTCCTCGTCGATGCCGACCGCGTCGGCCCTGCGCACCAGGACCTTCTCCGTGACCAGCGTGATCACCCCGGCCAGCACGGCCGAGGAGGCCAGTGCGAAGAAGTAGTTGGCCAGCGGCGACACCGTGTACCCGGGGTCGATGAGGTGGGCGGCGGAGGTGGTCAGCCCGGCCAGCAGGGTGTCGGTCGGCGTCACCAGCGGGCTCGCGTCGTAGCCGGCCGACAGCGACACGAAGGCCACCACGACGCCCAGCAGGGGGTTGCGGCCGCGCACCGCGAACACGACGCCGCCCAGCGGGACCAGCACCACGTAGGCGCTGTCGCCCAGCACGTGCGCCGTCATGCCGGTGAACGCCAGCGCGAAGGTGAGCCAGCCGGCGGGGACCCGCACGATGCTGGCCCGCAGCAGGGCGTGCAGCAGTCCGGTCTCGGTGGCCAGTGCGACGCCGAGCATCACGACGAGGATCAGCCCGAGCGGCGGGAACGACACGAAGTTCTCCACCGCGTCGCCCACCATCGAGCGCAGGCCCTCGCCGGAGAGCAGGCTGCGCACCACGATCGTCTTGCTCTGGCCGGGCGCCTGCGCCGTCGCGCCCGCCGCCAGGGCGCTGACCACCAGCAGCAGGCCGCTGAGGATCCAGAACAGCCAGAACGCGTCGGGCAGCCGGTTGCCGGCGCGCTCGACGGCGCCGAGGAAGCGGAGGAGCGCCGGCTCCCGCCGTCGTAGCCCGGTGTCAGCCATGCATCACTCCTCGTGACAGCCCTCGACGTACGATATGGACGGGAAGGGAAGCACCTGCGTACCGAAGCGTCAATAGGTATCCGCGATTCGTTCGATTTCGACATCGCATCGGTGCGTCCTAAGATCGGCGCATGGGTGGTGCGGCACGTCGGCGGGACGCGGAGGCCGTCGAGCTCGCCCCGGCGCGGATCGACCGGAACGCCGTGGACCTCGACGAGGTGGACCTGGACGTCATCGCGGCGCTCCAGCTCGACCCGCGCGCGCCCTTCGACCGCATCGCCGACGTGCTCGGCGGGTCGGGCCGCACCGTCGCCCGCCGGGTCGAGCGGATGGTCGAGGCCGGCATCCTGCGGTTCGTCGGCGAGGTGCACCGGTCGCTGCTGTCCGAGGGCACCCGCGTGCACAGCTTCGTCCGGACCGAGCCGCAGCGCATCAACGACGTCGCGCGGGCGTTGGCCGAGATGCCCGAGGTCGCCTTCTGCTGCACGACGGCGGGCCGGGCCAGCGTCTACTGCACGGCGGTGCCGGGCGGCGGCGCCCGCGCCGAGTTCCTGACCGCCCGGCTGCCCGCCGTCCCCGGCATCCTGTCCACCCGCAGCGAGATCGAGTTGCGGGTGCTGCGCAAGGCGTCGTCCTGGAGCCTGCCCCGGCTCACCGCCGCCCAGCGCCGGGAGTTGGCCCGGCCGGAGGGGGAGTTCGCGCTCCGGCCGCGCCCGCTGTCGGCGGAGGAGCGCCGGGCCGTGGAGCTCCTGCGGGCCGACGCCCGGCTCGCCTTCGCCGACCTGGCCCGCGCCCTGGACATGACCCAGCCGCGGGCGCGCCGGCTGGTGCTGGGCCTGTTCGACGAGGGGCTGGTCCGGCCCCGGGTGGACATCGAGCCCTGCGTGCTCGGCTACCGCACCGAGGCGATCATCAGCCTGAACACCCGGTTCGGCCGGACCACGGCCGTGGCCGACGCCCTCGCCCGCTACCCGGGCACCCGGTACCTGGCCAGGGTCGCGGGCACGGCGAGCCTGTTGTGCCAGGCCGTCTTCCGGGACGAGACCGCCCTCGCCGACTTCATGGACGAGCAACTGTCCGGTGTGGACGAAGTGGTGCAGGCGGAGGTCTCGGTCGTCCTCGACGTCGCCAAGCGCCTGTGGATCCCCCGCCACGGAGCCCGGCTCGGCGAACCCCGCTTCCCCGCCCTCCTCGCGTGACCCCCACTGCCCCCACTGCCCTCACTGTCCTCAGTGGACGGTGGGGATCAGGGTCCTTCCGGTGATTCCGCTGTTCTCGACGGCGTCCACGTAGGCGCGGGCCACGTCGGCGGCCGGAGTCCCGCCCTCGCGCCCCACGGCGGCCAGTGTCTCGCGCACCCACCCAGGGCTCACGACGTTGACCCTCAGGCCACGCGGCATCTCGCGCGCCGCGGCGCCGACGAACGCCTCAAGGCCGGAGTTGACCAGGACGCCGAACGCGCTGCCGCGCATCGGTGTCTCGAACGTGCCGGCGGTCAGGGTGACCGAGCCGTTGTCGCGGAGGTGGTGCACCGCGCGGCGCAGCAGCAGGACCTGGCCGAGCAGCTTTCCGTGGAGTCCCAACGTGAACTCCTCGTCGCTTCCCGCGTCGACCGTGGTCAGCCCGCCGCTGGCCGCGCAGCACACCACCGCGTCGATCCCTGACACAGTCGCGAAAAGAGCGTCCACTGTGTCCGGTCGCTCCACGTCGACCCGCACCGCCGCCGAGCGGGACGCGGCGACGACCGCGTGGCCCCGAGCGCGAAGCGCGGCGCAGACCGCCCGGCCGATGGTCCCGCTCGCGCCGATCACCACGATCTTCACCGGCCGACCCCCTCCGGGTCGACGACCAGGACGAGCTTGCCCCGACCGTGGCCGGCCTCCAGCAACCGGTGCGCCTCGGCAGCCTCCGCGAGGGGGAGCGCGCGGGAGACCTCCGCCGCGAGCCGACCCGCGTCGACCAGCGCCGCGAGCTGCGCGAGGCCGCGCCCGTCGGGGTGGACGACGTGGCGCACCACGCGTACCCCCACCTGGCCGGCCGTCGCCTCCAGTGCCATCGCGCCCCGCGCGGCGCCGGGCACCACGGCGATCACGCCGCCCGGCCGGACGACCGAGAGCAGCCTGTCGTCTCCGACGCAGTCGAACACCACGTCCACCGGCTCACCGCTCTCCGGGACGCTGACCACGTCGTCGGCCCCCAGACGGTGGAGGAAGTCGTGGTGCTTCGGCCGGGCCGACGCGACCACCCGCGCGCCCCGCGCCTTCGCGATCCGCACCGCGAGATGCCCGACCCCGCCGGCCGCGCCGTGCACGAGAACCCGTTGTCCCTCGGCCAGCCCAGCGCGTTCCCAGGTCTGGAGAGCGGTGAGCCCGGCCAGGGGCAGCGCCGCCGCGCCCACGTGGTCGACGCCGTCCGGCACGGCCGCCAACTCCCCGACCGGAGCCGAGAGGTACTCGGCGTAGCCGCCGGCGACCCCCGGGAAGCGCGGCATCCCGAACACCGCCTCGCCAGGGCCGAAGGCGGTCACGCCCGGCCCGACTGCCTCGACCACACCGGAGACGTCCCAGCCCCACACGTGCGGGCCGGGCCCGAACCAGCCCGGCACCGCGCCGGACCGTGCGTGGGCGTCGACCGGGTTCGTGCCCGCCGCCACCACGCGCACCAACACCTCGCCGGGGCCCGGCGCAGGTCGGGGCAGCGTGGTGAGCTCCAGAACCTCGGGACCGCCGTAGCGGTGGGCCACGATCGCACGCATCCTGATCACTCCGCGACACTCGTCGTCACTCGACGAGATCGATCGTGCGTCCACCCGCGCCCGCGTGCCTGCCCCTGCCAGGTGTAGGCATCACGGCCGGCGATCGCGCATCCTGGAGCGATGGATCACCGATCCGAGCTGGGGGAGTTCCTCCGCTCCCGCCGGGGCGCCCTCCTCCCCGTCGACGTGGGCCTGACCGACTACGGCGAGCGCCGCCGCGTGCCCGGTCTGCGCCGCGAGGAGCTGGCGCACCTGGCCGGGGTGAGCGTCGGCTACTACACCCGGCTCGAACAGGGGCAGAGCCAGAACGCCTCCGACGCCGTCCTCGACGCGATCGCCCGCGCGCTGCGCCTGGACGACGACGAACGCGCGCACCTCCGCGCTTTGGCGCGCCCCACTCACAAAACCCGCCGTCGCCCCCGACCCGAGCGACTGCGCCCCCGCGTCCGGGCGCTCGTCGACGCCCTCGACCCGGTTCCCGCCCTGGTGCTCGGCCGCACGACCGACGTCCTCGCCTGGAACCGCATGGCCCACGCGCTCCTCGCCGGACACCTCGACCGCCGCGCGCCGGAGAGCGCCACCACCCGACCGAACTGGGCCCGCCTGTTCTTCCTGGACCCACACGTCCGCGAGCTGTTCTCCCCCTGGCAGGACAAGGCCAGGGACACCGTCGCCGACCTCCGGCAGATCGCCGGCCGCCGCCCGCACGATCCCTCCCTCGCGGAGCTGATCGGCGAACTCACGATGCACAGCCCCGACTTCGCCGCGCTGTGGTCCGCCCACCCCGTGCGCGGCTGCGCGCACCACACGCGCGACTACCGGCACCCCCTCGTCGGCACCCTCACCCTCACCGACGAACTGCTCACCCTCCCCGACGAGGACGGCCAACGCCTGGTCCTGTTCCACGCCGAACAGCGATCCCCCTCAGCCACCGCCCTCACCCTCCTCACCACCACGACCGGCGGCACGAACTGATCGATCAACCCCTACCGGGCTGCTTCGTCCTGTCGTTCTTCCCTTCGGCGTCGCCCGGGTCTTCCTCCGCCGCGACCGATCGGGTCGACGAGGTGGTCGTACGATCGGGTACGTCCGTTGTGATGATGGGCGCGACTGCCAGCGCGACCACGAGGACCAGCGACCTGATGGGGAGCGGCCCGATGTGGTGACGTGACAACCTTTGTGTGGATTGCACGCTCCCGAAAGTTACTGGAGCGTTTCAGGTGCCCCGCGGCCAGGGTTTCCATATCGGCAAGTGAGCACCGCGTCACCTGCGAGGGAAGCCCGGATCTGTTGACCCGTCACGCAGTCCACGTCGAGCGCAGGCGGGGAATGCTCTCCATCAACCGGTCCAGTTCGGTCCGGAGCGTTTCGGCGCGGGGATGGTCGAGCGCGCGGAACAGGGACAGCGCTCGACTCCACTCCTCGATCGCGGCCTCGGGTTGTCCGAGCGCGAGGAGCGCACGGCCGAGGACGTCCAGGGCACGCGCCGTGCCTTCGTCATCCCGAGCCCGCTGCCAGAACTCGACCGCCTTGCGCGCGTCCAGTCTGGCTTCCCGCCACTCCTTCCTGTCGGCCGCGACGAGTGCGAGCACGGTGTGGGCGAGCCCGGCGCCCGACGGGTGGAAGGACTTGCGGTACAGGGTGAGCGCCTCTCGGCAGCAGCGCGCCGCCGCGCCGCTGTCACCAGTGGTGTAGTGGAGTTCGCCCAGCTCGGCCAGAATCGTGCCCTGCATCCGGAGGTCGTCGATCGTCCTGCTGAGGCCCAGCGCGTGCTCGTACTGCGGCATGGCGTCGAGGTGGCGTCCCGCTTGGACGTACGCCCAGGCGAGCCGCCGCGACGCCCGCACTTCCTCGCCGGGCAACCCGATCCCGGTGGACAGCGACCAGGACCGGCGGTAGAACTCGATTCCCTCATCGTACTGCCGGGTCCTGACGCGGTGGGTGCCCAGGTTGTGGAGCGCGGCGGAGCACCCGGCCCGGTCACCGAGCTCGGCGTAGAGGTCGTACGCCGTCTGGAAGCACTGCCCCGCCCTGTCGAACTCCCGCAACGACTCCAGTGTGCTGCCCAGGTTGTTGAACGACGACGCCTCCCTGTCCTTGTCCTGAAGGACCTTGGCCGCGCGGACGGCGATGTCGAACACCGGGACGAGATCCTCGCAGAAGCCCATCCGGCGGAAGGCGTCGATGAAGGTGCTCGGCAGGGGAGCGGCGTGCCGGTGGAACCCCAGGCGTGCCGCCAGGTGGGTCACGTCGATGAGGTTCGTCTTCTCCCGCCGGAACCAGCGCATCGCGCTGCGGTCGTCATCGAAGCGGCCGGGGCGCACTTCCGCGCGGGGAGGCGGCACGGGGACCCGCTCGATCAGCGGTGCGATCGCCTCGTCCGCGTTGTTCGAGGTGTGGAGGTACCAGTCGAGCATCCGCGCCGTCGCGTCGCTCCGGCTCTCGGTGTTCTCGTCGAGCACGCGGCCCCTCGCGTACTCCCACAGGAGATCGTGCATCCGGTAGCGGTCGATGGCGGTCTGGTGGACCAGGTGCGCGCCGACCAGCTCGTCGAGTTGAACCCGGGTGTCCGGTGTGGACGAGCCGAGGAGGGCGGCGGCGACCTCGACGCCGAACTCGGGCCCGGGGTGGATTCCCAGCAGGCGGAAGAGCCGCTTCGAGTCGTCGGTGAGTGTCGTGTAGCTCCAGGAGAAGACGGTGCGCAGGATGGCGTTCTCGTGTCCGTCCCCAATGGACAGCATGGAACGTTGGTCGCGGAGCTCCGCGACGAGATCGGCGAGGCGCCGCTCGTGGTGGCTGCTCACGTGTTGACCGACGATCTGCATGGCGAGCGGGAGGCCACCGCACATGGAGGCCAGTGTGTGGAGCGCCCTGGGCTCCCCCCGAGCTCGGGTTCCCAGGTGGTTGCCCAACCACTCGGTGGACTGGTCATCGCTGAGCGGGAGCACCGTCATCCGCTGGGCTCCGTGCCACACAGCGAGGCCGGTGAGCTGGTTGCGGCTCGTGACCAGGATGAGGCAGTTCGTCAGCAGCGGCAGCAGCGGGCGAACGTGCGCGGCGTTCGCGGCGTTGTCCAGGATGAGGAGCACCCGGCGACCGGCCAGCAGGGAACGGAGTTTCTTCCGCCTGGCTTCACCCGCGGGTACCAACTCCACCGCCGCACCGAGGGCGACGAGCAGGTGAACCACCGCGTCGGCGGGTTCGATCCGGGACTCGGACGCGAACCCCCGCAGGTCGAGGTAGAGCTGCCCGTCGGGGAACCTGTCCCGCACCCGGTGCGCCCAGTGGATGACCAGGGACGTCTTGCCGATGCCGGGGAAGCCGTCCAGGGCGATCACGCCGCCCCCTCGGTTGGCGATCCACCTGTCCAGGCACTCGTCCAGCTCGGCGAGGAGGTTCTCCCGCCCGACGAAGTTCCAGAGATCGTGCGGCAGGTCGCCCATCGGGCACAGCTCGACCCCGTCACGCGGCCCCGGGGCCTCGGCCGCCGGCGTGTTCCGCGCGGTTGACGTGGGGGCCGGGCTGTCATCGCCCTCGATGGACTTCTGTTGCAGGGCCTGGAGTTCCGCGCAGGGATTCCTTCCCGTCTCCGCCACGAACCGTCGGCGGAAGTCCCGGTAGTACTGGTTCGCCTCGTCGTACCGCCCGAACCCGTGGAGCGCCCTGATCCGGTGCGCCGCGAGCTTCTGGTCGAGGAGGTGGTCAGCCTGGATCTCGTCGAGGAGTTCCAGCACCGCGCGGTGGTCTCCCAGCCGGTGGTGGCTGTCCAGGAGCGCGTACTGCGTGGGGAGGAGGACCTCCGCCGTGAGTCTCTGCCGCTGGAAGTCCGCCCAACGGGTGCGGAGGTCGGCCAGCGGGACGTCCCACATCTCCAGCGCCCTGCGCAGCAGCACGCGGGCGTCCTCGTACTCCCCGTGCCGCGCGGCCCGCTCCGCGTCGCCGACCAGTGAGCGGAACTGCCAGTAGTCGACGCAGGTCTCGTCGATCTCCAGTCGGTAGCGCCCGTTGTCGTGGCTCAGCTGGAGCGACGGAACCAGGGCGGCGACGGCTTTGCGCACCCTGGTCACAGTGCTGTGCAGCGTCTTCCGCACCGCGGCTGGCGGGTCGTCCCACAACCACCGGATCAACTCCTCCGTGGTGACGGGACCGCCCCGCCGGAGCAGGAGTATCGCCAGCAGGGCGCGGTCCTTGGCGCGGCCCCAGTTCCCGACGAATCGTCCGCCCATGCGTAGTCGTGTAGGTCCGAAGATCTTGAAGACGAGCTTCACGCGAGCCCCCTGTCGGACTCCCGACCGACGTCGCTCGCAAGTGTCCTGCGTCACACCTCACCCATGTCGTTTGGATGCACAAAGTGACGGCACTGTTACAACCAGTAGTGCACTTGGCTGAGAAACGTCACAAGCGCTGGCAAGCTCGTGGCAAGCGCACGTCAAGCGGAGCGTGCGTTCGCAGTCCTGACCAGTGAACTCGCCCCCGCCCGAGGTGACGCGCGACGTCAAGCGAACAGACGAGGGCGTGACCGGCGCTGTGGCAAGCGCCGGCCCTCATCCTCGCTCGCGACCGGTGCTCGGGGTGTTCCCGAGGCGATGCCCGACGGGGCTCGCGACCGGCAGGGGGAGGTTCAGGGTGAACAACGTTGATGTCGTGGTGATCGGCCTGGGCGTTACGGGCGTGCCCATGGCGCTCGCGGCCGCCGACGCGGGAATGGCCGTCGTCGGCGTGGACGCCGACCCGGCCCGCGTCCGCGAGCTGGGCGCGCGCCTGTCCGCGCGCCGGGTGCGCGTTCGCTTGGCCGGAGCGGCGGCGCCGGCCGCCCGGGCGCACCTGTTGTGCGTCCCGACGCCGCCGGGGGGCGACGACGGGGCGGACCTCGCGCCGCTCGCCCGCGCCGCCCGCGCGGTGGGGCGCGGGTTGCGGCGAGGCGGGCTCGTCGTGGTGCAGAGCACCTGCCCGCCGGGGACCGTGGAGGGCCCGGTCGCCCGAGGGCTGGCGGACGCCTCGGGCCTCACGCCCGGCGTCGACTTCCACCTGGCCCACGCGCCCGACCGCATCGACCCCGGCAACCAGTCCGTGCCCGCCACCCGCATCCCGCGCGTGGTCGGCGGCCTGACCCCGCGGTGCACCCGGGTCGCGGCCGAGTTCCTGTGCCAACTCGTCGAGCGCGTGGTGCCCGTGAGCACCTGCCGAACCGCCGAGTTCGTCAAGACCTTCGAGAACACGTTCCGCCTGGTCAACATCTCGCTCGTCAACGAGCTGGCCGACCTGTGCCGCTCCTGCGACGTCGAGGTGGCGGAGGTGCTGGACGCCGCGGCGACCAAGCCGTTCGGATTCCTCCCCCACCGCCCGGGAATCGGCGCCGGCGGCGTCTGCATCCCGGTGGTGCCCGGGTTCCTGAGCGCCTGGGCGCGGCGGCGCGGAGTGCGAACCGAGGTGGTGGACGCCGCCCTCGCGGTCAACGCGGTGATGCCCGGGCGGGTGGTGGCAAGGCTGCGCGGGGCCCTGAACTCCCGGGGAATCCCGTTGCGGAACGGGAGAATCCTCGTGATCGGCGTCAGCTACAAGCCCGACGTGGCCGAGGCCCGGCAGTCGGCCGCGGTGCGGGTGCTCGTCAGTCTGCGCACCGAGGCGACCGTGTGCTACCACGACCCCTTCGTTCCCGAGCTGCGGTTGCCCGACGGCGCCGTGCTGCGTTCCGTTCCGTTGAGCGACGTCGCAGGTGTTGACGTGGCGGTCGTGTTGACCAGGCACACCCAGGTGGCGCCCTTGGTCCGCTCCCTGCCGGTGCCGGTTCTGGACATCGCCGACGGCGAAGCGAACTGGGTGACCGGAACCTGCGGGCCGCACGTCCCCCCGTCGCGGAGCTGTCGTCGGTCCCTTCGACGATCCCGGGGCGGGCGTCCGTCCAGCCGCCCGCCGCAGCGCCGACGTGTCACCTCGACGCGGCGCGGGACGCTTCGGGGGGAGGAAGGACACTGATGGCCTCGCTGTCTCCTCCCCCAGCTGCGCGGGGAACGCTCTGCGCGGTCTGCGCCTTCTCGGAAGACGACGTGGTCGGTGACGAGCGGGCCGGATTCGTCGTGGTGTACCTGGATCACGCGAGCGCCGGCGACGGAGAACTGGCTGACGTCATCGTCCTGTCGCCTCAGCCTGACGAGGCCCTGGTCGACCACGCGGCAAGGGAGACGTTGTCGAACTACCCGGGGTGCCTGGTTGTCGCGACCTCCTGTGGGGGCGCCCGAGTCATCACACACAGCAGGGACGGCCAGCGTGCCGTTCTGCGTGGCGGGCCTGGGCGCCGGCTCGATGCCGCGGCAGTAGGGGCGGTCGCCTACGCCTGGCTTCTGGCCGGGCACCACCTGGCGGCTCTTCGCCCGTCCGATGTCGTCCAGGCTCCCTTGGCCTGGGGAGACGTGGAAGGGGCTGGTTGTCAGCTCGGGTCCTGGCGCACGTCGTCCGTCTCCCACCCCATCCGGTGTCGGAGACGCTCGGCGAGCGGGTTGCCCCAGCGGCGGTAGTAACGCTCGGCCGTCGTCCAGTGCTCGTGAGCGGTGGTGAGGTCGCCGGTTGCCGCGGCGACCTCACCCAGCTCGACTCGGGCCTCGGCCTCGAAGAAGGGTGTGCCGTGCTCGGTCAGGATGGCCACGGCGCGTTCGAGGAGGGCCGTGGCGCGATCCGTGTCGCCGGCGCGGAAGTGGGCAGCGCCGAGAGAGGTGAGGACCCGGGCCTCGCCCAACTGGTCCCCGACTCCGACGAGCATGTCGCGCGCGGTGGTGAGCTCCTGGACAGCCTCTTCGCAGCGATCCAGTGCGACGAGCACCTGTCCGATCTGGCGGCGTCGCATCGCCACGGCGCGAGTCTGGTTCCGCGCCTCGGAGATGACGACGGATCGCCGTAGGTGGTCGAGGGCGAGCGGGAGGTCGCCGCGCCCCCACGCCGCCACGCCGAGCTGTTCCAGCGCCGTCGACTCGGTGGGCGGATGCCCGATCTCACGGGCGAGGCGCAGGGCGACCCGGCCCTCGCCCTCGGCGTCGCCGAAGCGCTCCAGGTCGAGGTACGCGGCCGCGAGTTGGCAGCGCATGCGGGCCTCGGCCAACGGGTCCCGCTCACGCCTCGCGGCGTCGATCGCGGAGCGGTGGGACGCGATCCAGTCGCTGTAGGGCCGGTACTGGAGGAACACGCTCCACAGCGCCTCGCAGAACTGCCAGACCAGCGAGCCCCATCCTTTGCTCGTGGCCAGCCGGACGGCGGCGAACAGAGCGGAGCGCTCAAGCCCCAACCAGGCCAACGCCTCGTTGCGGGAGTTGAACCCGGGTTCGGCGTCGCGGGCGTTCTGGTAACCGGGCCCGACCCGAACCCGCGTTGGGCGCACGACGAGGTCGGCGGCGATCGTTCGTTCCAGGTACCAGTTCAGGACGCGGCGGTGAGCCTCGTCCCGCTCCTCGACCGGGTCCTCGGCCTCTGCGCGCTCTGCGGCGTCGATCCGCACCAGGTCGTGGAACCGGAAGCGTTCGGGGACGTCCTCGTGCAGCAGGTTGACGCGGACGAGCTCCGTGACCTGGTGCAGCGCGTCGTCCCTGTCGGTCCCGAGGAGGGCTGTGGCCGCTTCCAGCCCGAAAGCGGGACCGGGGTGAAGTGCGAGCAGTCGGGCGGCACGGGCCAGTTCTGGCGGAAGCGTGCGGTAGGACAGGTCGAACACCGCCTTCAGGGAGAGGTCGTCCTCGGACGCGAGGGAGGAGAGCCGACGTCGTTCGTCGTGAAGTTCCCGTACCACGCGTGAGAGTGGCCAGCCGGGACGGTCCGACAGTCGGGCGGACAGGAGTGACAGGGCGATCGGCAGGCCGGCACAGAGCCGGGCCAGCTCCTGGGCCGGATCCGGCTCCTGGTTGACGCGGGCGCCGACCGCCTTGCTCAACAGGTCGACGGAGGCGTCGTCCTCCAGCGGGACCACGTCGAGGAAGCGGGCTCCGTCCAGCGCCAGACCGCCCAGGCGCCACCGGCTCGTCACGAGAGCGATGCTGTGCGGCGACGCGGGCAGCAACGGACGGACCTGGGCCGCTGTTCTGGCGTTGTCCAGGAAGATCGCGAGGGAGCTGTCGGCGGTGAGACTGCGGTAGAGCGACGCCCGGTCAGCCAGGGTGGCGGGCAGGTTCTCGGGAAACACCCCGAGCGCCCGAAGAAAACCACCGAGTACGTCGCTCGGTTTGGCGGCCACGCCAACCGGGGCGAACCCGTTCAGGTCGACGAACAACTGTCCGTCGCGCAGGCCGTTCCTGTGCAGGCTCAGCCATCGGAGGGCGAGAGCGGTCTTGCCGATCCCCCCGATCCCGGTGATCACCACCAGGAGTGGCCCGGTCGGGGAGTGGTGGAACCACTCGTCGAGCTGGTCGAGTTCCTCGTCCCGGTTGGTGAACGTCAACGGGGGCGCGGGAAGCTGACGCGGCACCGGGGGCGTCGGTGGGGTGGTTCCAGGATGGAGGTGGAAACCACCCTGGATGTTGCCGGTCTGGACGTTCGTGCCGATCAGGCGAGCGCGCGCAAAGTTGTCCACAGTGGACCCAAGGGTCGCGTCGTCGCCCTCGCCGCTCGCTTCGCGCATGTCCCGTCCCGCCTGGCAGCGTGACACCTCTGGTGACACGGGAAACGTCTCCTGTCTATCGCACTCGCGTGCTGTGGTGTTTCCCCGCGAGGAACATTCCCGCGAAGGGTGTAGCGCATTAATCCATATGTCAGACTGGCAAAGCTGCTCGTGTCACCGATTCGAGGGATGTGCAGGTCTGAGCCGCGGTTGCGACATCGGCAACGTGGCAGCATCGGCGCGAGCAGTGCCGAGGGTGGGAATGACCCGCTCTACCCTTGAAGTCGTTGGATACTAACGCCTTCTGCGGCTGTTCACGTCGTGCCAGCGTGATCCGTCCACATCGGACAATCCGCCGCACGCGCAGATCTGGACGTCGCGGGGAAGGTCCACGGTCTGCGGACGGCAGTGGTGGACGGGCATGGGGGCGTCAGCCTCCGCCCACGGAATACCGCCCAGGTGGAAGATTCCCTCACGGCGGGGTTCCTCCCGCCAACGCCGGTCCAGCCAGCTCGGTTTCGGGTGGTGCCTGCCCACTGGTGCCCCTCACCTCGCAGACCTTGTCGCGCTGCTGGTCGTTCTTCCGGTCCAGACGCCACACGACGAGCAGCCATCTCTGCTTGTCGGCGCAGAGGTGCGGGTGCTTCTGGAAGAACTCCTCGGCGAGATCCCGCGCGTAGTCCTTGGCGGTGGTGCCGGCCTGCCTCGCCGCTGTGCGACCGATGTAGAAGCCGCTGTCGTTGATCCGCTCGCGGTGCACGAGCACGCGCACCCCGCGGTTGAGGTGGAAGTACTCAAGCAGGTGCCAGCTATCGAGGTCCATGAGGTTGCCCCTATGGCAGTGGGTGCGCGGCTGGAGGAGCCGCAGAAGCCTCAACAGAAGGTGAGGAGCCGCGTCCGGCGTCTCATGGCGAGTAAGCTCCCATGCGAAGTCTTGCTGTGCAACGTCTTCGCATGAGATTTCGCAGGTCATCACCCGTTCGTGAAAAGCCGGGGCCCGTACTGTGTGCACGTGCCCCAAGGCAAGCGACCTTCAGTACGGCGACGTCGTCTCGCGCTCGGACTGCGGAAGCTCCGCGAGCAGGCAGGCGCGTCCATCGAGGACGTGATGCACGAGCTCAACATGAGCAGGGCGAAGGTGTACCGGATCGAGAACACGGAGGACGCCACCAAGGTCTCCCTCCCCGATGTCATCGCGCTGTGCCAGCTCTACTCGGCGCCAGCCGAGATCCGCGAACAACTCCTGGAGCTGGCGCGTGCGGCCGTTCGACGCGGCTGGTGGTCCAGCTACGTCAGCGCCCTCACTGGCTGGTTCGTCGACTACGTCTCCTTGGAGGCGGAGGCCACCAGCGTCTTCGAGTTCGAGATCGACGCGATCCCTGGGTTGCTCCAGACGGAGCGGTACGCCCGTCAGGTCATCTCGGCTTGGGCTCCCGACCTCGACCCAGCTGTTCTCGACGCACGCGTCGCCGTCCGCATGAAGAGACAGTCGCGCCTGTTGGAAGGCATGGCCCTCACCGTGGTTCTGGACGAGTACGCGCTGAGTCGGCCGATAGGTGGTCCCGAACAGATGCAAGCGCAGCTTCGTCACCTGCTCGACGTGACCACAGCGCCGAACATCGTCCTACAAGTGCTTCCTACCGCTGTCGGTGCTCATGCTGCTCTCGCTACGCCGTACACGCTGCTGAGGTTTCCGATCTCGACACCGATCGTCTACATGGACACTCTGACTGGTGGAATCTACGTCGACGAGGCACCGGACGTCGCCAGGTACGAGACGGTTGCGGAGCAGCTCTCCGACCGTGCCTTGGACGTCGACGAGTCCCGTCGGGTAGTCGAGTGCCGCCTGAAGGAGCTGGAGTAGATGGAGATGGCCAGGTGGAGGACTTCGTCTCGTACCACTGGTGGGGGCAACTGCGTTGAGGTGGCCCCGGTGACGGCAGAGGTGGCGGTGCGGGACTCGAAGAACCGCTCGGGTCCCATGTTGCTCTTCCCTCGGACCGCGTTCGTGGCGTTCGTGGGCAAGGTGAAGTCCGGGCGGTTGGACCTGGGCTGACTCGAAGTTCGGCGGCGGGGACCTCGGTGGTCCTCGCCGCCGTCGTCTTCTTGGGGTTCGTTCTTCTGCCGTCTCTGTCAGGGTTGTCGGGTGGTGGGCTAGGCGGCGGGTGGCGCGTAGGTGGGTTGGCGGGTGGAGCCGAGGAGGAGGCGGGAGAGCCAGGTCGGCATCCAGGGGCGGGATTCGAGCCAGCGGGCTCCCGCGTAGACGCCGCTGATGGCGACCGGGACGAGGACGGTGGTGGCGAGGCCGCGGGCGTCGTCGGCCAGGTTGGTGGGCAGCAGGCCGACGCCGACGAGCCAGGCGACGACGGTTCCCCAGACGCTGGGGACGAGGGTGCGCACGAGCGAGACCACTCTGTCGCTCATCGCGCACCTCGCGGGTGCTCGATGCTTCCCTGGTTGCTCGACGCGGTGACTGTGGGCACGAGCATCACCCCCTTGTGCAGTGAGGGGCGCCGGGAGGCGCGTGAGGTGAGTTTCCTCCGAGTTCGGGAGGGCAACCCCTGTCGTAGCCCGGTTTTCCGTCAGACGGCGCAGAGATGTGGCACGGACGGCCCAGCACATCGGGGGGACAGATCGTCACGTGGGGCCGGACGGGGCGTTGTGCGAATCACGGCGCGCGGATGCGGTCGCGGACAGGTGGTGACCGGATCTCCTTCTAGCGTCGGGCCGAATCCCAACAGTGAGGAGTCGCACTGATGCGTATCGCGGTCACCACACCGACCGGCAACGTCGGCCAGCACGTCGTCCGGATGTTGTTGCGTGGCGGCCTCCGTCCCACCGTCCTGGTGCGCGATCCCGCGCGGCTGGACCCGGCGGTCCGGGAGCGGGTGGACGTCGCCGTGGTCGACCAGCGGGACCGCGACGCGGTCGTGACCGCGACCGAGGGTGTGGAGGCCCTGTTCTGGGTCAACCCGCCCGCCGGCTCCGACGACCCGGCGGGGGAGTACGCCCGCGTCGGCGCGAACGCGGCGGCGGCCGTGCGGGAGAACAGCATCGCCCGCACGGTCTTCCTCAGCAGCATCGGCGCCGAGAAGCGGCACGGCATGGGCGAGATCGACGGGCTCGCGCGGACCGAGGAGGCGCTCGACGACACGGGCGCTTCCGTGCTGCACTTGCGCTGCGGGTTCTTCTTCACCAACCTGCTGATGCAGCTCGACGCGATCCGCGCCGGGGTGATCCCGATCGTCCTGCCGGTGGATCACCCGATGGCGTGGGTCGACCCGCGTGACATCGCCGAGGTCGCCACGCTGCGCCTGCTGGCCACCGACTGGTCGGGTCGTCAGGTGCAGGGTGTGCAGGGGCCCGAGGACCTCAGCTGGGAGCAGGCCGCCGCCATCGTCGCCGAGGCCACGGGTGTTCCGTTGCGCGCCCAGGAGATTCCTGACGACGAGATGCGTCGCGCCCTGCGGGGAGCGGGCATGAGCGACGGACTCGTCGAGGGGATCATGGGGATGTCCACCGGGCAGCGGGACGGGTTCGTCCGCGAGCAGTCGCGAACCGTCGTCACGACGACGCCGACCACTCTCGCGTCGTGGGCCTACTCCGTCCTGCGTCCCCTGCTCTGACCGTCGAGCCTCCACTGTGGACGGATGTCCACAGTGGACAGAGGTGTCAGAGGGGTTGGGGCACGGCGCTTCTGGTGGCTGACGTGAACGTGCCGCCGGCGAGGACGACCTCGCCGGCGGCACGGACGTGCTGCGCCGGTGGGCGGCTCAGACCAGGCCGAGCTCCTTGACGGCGTCGCGCTCCTCGGCCAGCTCCGCGACCGAGGCGTCGATCTTCTCGCGGGAGAAGGCGTCGATCTCCAGGCCCTGGACGATCTCCCAGCGGCCGTCGCGGGACACGACCGGGAACGAGGAGATCAGGCCCTCCGGCACGCCGTAGGAGCCGTCCGACGGGATGGCGGCCGAGGTCCAGTCACCCTCGGGGGTGCCGTTGACCCAGTCGAAGACGTGGTCGATGGCCGCGTTGGCCGCCGACGCCGCCGAGGACGCGCCCCGGGCCTCGATGATGGCCGCGCCGCGCTTGGCGACCGTCGGGATGAAGGTGTCGCGCAGCCACTCCTGCTCGACCTGCTCCGCGGCGGTCTTGCCGTTGACCTCGGTGTGGAAGAGGTCCGGGTACTGGGTGGCCGAGTGGTTGCCCCAGATCGTCATCTTCCGGATCTCGGACACCGGCACCTGGAGCTTGCCGGCGAGCTGCGACAGCGCGCGGTTGTGGTCCAACCGGGTCATCGCGGTGAACCGCTCGGCCGGCACGTCCGGGGCGTTGGCCTGCGCGATGAGCGCGTTGGTGTTCGCCGGGTTGCCCACGACCAGCACGCGGACGTCGTCGGCGGCGTGGTCGTTGATCGCGCGGCCCTGCGGCTTGAAGATGCCGCCGTTGGCCTGGAGCAGGTCGCCGCGCTCCATGCCCTTGGTGCGCGGGCGCGCGCCGACGAGCAGCGCGACGTTGGTGCCGTCGAACGCCTTCGCCAGGTCGTCGGTGATGTCGATGCCCTGAAGCAGCGGGAACGCGCAGTCCTCGAGCTCCATCGCGGTCCCCTCGGCGGCCTTCACCGCCTGCGGGATCTCCAGCAGTCGCAGCTTCACCGGCGTGTCGGGGCCGAGGAGCTGACCCGAGGCGATGCGGAACAGCAGGGCGTAGCCGATCTGGCCGGCCGCACCCGTGACGGTGACGTTGACAGGAGCCTTGGCCATGACTTCCTTTCCCCTCAAGGGATGCTTTTGGCGGGGATGCTAGTCCCCGTCCGCGCTGGCCAGTGGCCCCCGTCCGCAACGTCACGCGCGCCGCCGACGGTGGCGTGGGACTGGTCACACCATGGTCACCGCGTGCCGCCCCATCAGTTGCTTTCCGTGATCGGATATGGCGGCTACTCTCGGGCCGCCGGGGCTTTTGTTGATCATTGAGCGCCAAGGGGGACGCGGCATGGCGTCGTGGGACGACCTGGTCAGGTTCGTGTACGAGGAGTACACGGTGGTCGCGGCGACCGAGGGGGAGGTGCGCGTCCTGGTCGAGTTCGAGGACGAGCGCAGCCAGCTCGTCGTGCTCAGCCGGGAGGTGCTGGACCGCCGGCACGAGTGGGTGCAGATCGCCTCGCCGTGCGGTCTGGTCGCCAACGTCGACCTGGTCGGGCTGCTGGAGGAGATCGGCAGCGCGACGGTGGCCGGCGGCGCGGCGATCATGGGGGACCACGTCGTGGTCCGGCACTCGCTGCCCCTGGAGAACCTCGACCTCAACGAGTTCGTCGACCCGATGAGCCTGGTGGCCGGCACCGCGGACCAGTTGGAGGAGCAGTTCGCCGGCGGCGACGCCTTCTGAGCGAGCGGTAGTCCGCTGAATCGGTCCACAGTCGACAGTGGGCCGGTCCGCGCGGAGTGTCGCTCGCGCCGGTTCGCCACCGCGACCCGCCCGTGCCCCGAGACCCGCAGCCGTGCCCGGGGGACCATCTACTGGCCTGAAGCGGGGGGAACCCCCTTTTTAGATCATGGCGCGCGGGTCTGACATTTCGGGCGCTCGGGGGCAGCCCTGGCCGGGTGAAACCCGTCCCCGGGTCGGTGATGTGCGGGGGCTCGCACCGGGCCGGCGGGCGGCGCCCCGTCGGCGGGCGGGTCGTGCGAGACTGCCTCCAGTGACCCGTCCGACACGTGACCAGCTTGAGGCCGCCCGCGACCGGGCGATCCCCGAGGTCATCGCACCCGGCCTGGACGTGGTGTTCTGCGGGATCAACCCGAGCCTGTACTCCGGGGCCACCGGCCACCACTTCGCCCGGCCCGGCAACCGGTTCTGGCCCACCCTGCACCGGTCCGGCTTCACGCCCCGCCTCCTGCGCCCCGAGGAGCAGCACCTCCTGCTCGACTGCGGGCTGGGCATCACCAACATGGTCAACCGGGCGACCGCCCGCGCCGACGAGCTGTCCGACGACGAGCTGCGCGCGGGCGCGGTCCGCCTCGCCGAGCTCGCGCGCCAGTACCGGCCCAAGATCGTGGCGATGGTGGGCATCACCGCCTACCGCACCGCCTTCGGCAACCGGAGGGCGCGCACCGGCCCCCAGCCGGAACACCTCGCCGACGCCGGTGTGTGGGTGCTGCCCAACCCCAGCGGGCTCAACGCCAACTACCAGCTCGACGACCTCGCCGCCGAGTTCCGCGCGCTCCGCGAGTCACTCGGGCGCTAGCCGCGCCTCCCTCAGGCCACGCCGCCGACCGGCCGGCTGGCGCGTGCGGATTGGCGGGCGTGCGTGCCGGTGGGCGCTCCGCGCAGCACGTCGACCCTCGGCGACCCCGGGCGGCCCAGCACCCAGCTCGACCCGCGCAGCGCCTTCGCCTGGTGCTTCAGGGGCGCGAGCAGCCGGGAGACCTCCCGGTGGTCGGCCACGCTGCCCGGCGCGCACACCAGGGTCGCCAGCGACAGCGAGACCGCGATGTCGTCGACCGACCTCGGCACGTCGAGCACGGCCGTCGCGAACGGCACGAGGTCGTCCAGGTCGGCCACGACCAGGAAGTCGTCGCCGCCCACGTGGCCGACGAACACCGACCGCAACGGCGCGGCCGCGTCGGTGAGGCTCCTGCCGATCGAGCGGATCAGGTCGTCGCCGGCGGCGAAGCCCGCGCCGTCGTTGACCCGCTTGAAGCCGTCCACGTCCAGCCAGCACGCCGCGAACACCTCGCCGGCGGCGATGCGCCGGTGCACGTCGCGGTTGATCGCGTCACTGCCCGGCAGCCGGGTCAGCGGGTTGAGCGCGGCGGCCTCCTCGACCTTCAGCTCGGCCACGCCGCGCACGATGTCGCTGATCCGCACCACGCCGAGGCACCGCCCGGCGTCGTCGACCACCACCACGTCGTCGTAGCGCCGGTCCGGCTCGCTCCGGGCCACCGCGTCCAGCAACTCCATCGCGGTGGCGGCGCTGCCGACGGCGCGGGGCCGGTCGGCCAGGCGCTCCGCGCCGCGCTTGGCGTGCAGGGCGTGCCCGTACGGGCCGGTCACCGCGAGCAGGAACCGGTTCCGGTCGATCGTCCACAGTGGACGGTCTTCGGGGTCGACGAGCACGACGCCGGTGACCGTCGGCCGGTCGGCGAGCACCTTCCGGACCGCCTCGGCCGTGGCCGAGACGGGCAGCGCGACCGCGGGCTGCAGGAACTCGGTCACCCTCGGCCCGGCCATCACCACGGGCGCCCGGATGAGTCCGGTGTCGGTGGCCTCGACCACCGGCGTGGCGATGGACACCCGCTCGACCGGGCGACGCGCGGCCGGGGCCAGCAGGCTGCCCTGCACCAGGTGCACGCCCAGCCGGCGCAGACTGGCGAGCTGGTGCTCGGCCTCCACACCCTTGGCGACCAGGCCGGCGTGCGTGCGCTGGGTGAAGTGCAGCAGCGCCTCGATGAGCGCCGTCCGCGCCGGGTCGTGGGGCAGGCCGCCGACCAGGAACCGGTCGATCTTGACCAGGTCGGGGGCGACCTCGGCGAGCAGGTTCAGCGGGCAGTCCACCTCGCCGACCCCGTCCCATGACAGCCGGAAGCCGGCCTCCCGCAGCTCGGCCAGCCCGTCGAGCAGCCGGTTCCTCGGCAGGTGCGCGAACACCCCGCCGATGTCCAGCGTGATCTCGCGCAGACTCCGGCCCTGGTCGGCCACGGCCGCGCGCAGCGGCTCGAACGCCACCACCCCCAGGCTCGCCGTGTCCGCGAGCACGTTGAGGTGCAGGGGCAGCAGTGTCTCGTGCTCGCCGGCGGCCGCCAGGGCGCGCACGGCGAGCTCGACGTCGGTCTCGGCCAACCGGTCATCCTCGGCCGCGTCACGCAGCAGGTCGTAGACGTGACCGCTGGCCGGGCGGGCCAGGACCTCCATGGCCACGACACCGCCGGTGTTGAGGTTGACCAGTGGCTGGAAGGCGAAGCGGACCTGATCCAGCACCGCAGGCACGTGCCCATGCTGCCCAACCCACCAGGGGGTATCGAGCCCTCCGCCTGCGGTTTCACCATCTGTTTACCGAAGCGTTCCGTTGGCCCATCGGGCGCTGCTCTGTCCGGGTGACCGGTGGTGGGCGTGAGGCCTGATCTGCCTGGTGAACGGGCGCGGCCCAGCTGCTCGGGCTCAGGGGCGGACTCTCAGGGGCGGACCCCGGGAAGGTCGGGCAGCCGCAGACCGAGCACGCCCAGCGCCAGGTGCGCCCGCAGACGCCACGAGGCGGACCCGAACAGCCCGGCCATCGCCGCGACCGTCCCCTGGAGGTCCTCCCGGTGCGACAGGTAGGCCCGCCGGTGGTCGGGGCGCAACCGGAAGAACGCCTCGAAGAAGGGCGGCAGGCCGGACGGCGGGAGCCCGAGCACCACCTCCAGCCCGCGCCGGCGCAGCAGGTGCACGGCGAGCGCGGCGGGTGGCCACACGACGCGCCGGGCGGCGGCGGCCGCGGCGGAGGGGCCCGATGGCAGCGCCTCCGCGACCGCGCGCGCCACCCTCGGCGCCAACGTCAGCGCCGTGGCCAGGCTGTACCCGGTCGCCGGGTGCACCAGGGCGGAGGCCGCGCCGAAGGCCACCACCCGGCTGGGGCCGGGCGCCGGCAGGTCCAGCGGGAACCGGACCCGCTCCTCGGGGCCGTCGAGCTGGTCGAGGTCCCGGCCCATCGCCGCGAACCGGGCGCGCAGCCGCCGGCGCAGGACGGACAGCGGCAGGCCGGGCCGCCGGGCCAGGGACGTCTCCTCGACGAGGACGCGGTCGCCCGGCATCGGCAACGCGTAGAGAAAGGTGGGGGCGCCGCCGCTCTGGTTCGGCGCGGGCCGCCAGTCCATGAACAGGGCGTCGGCGTCGTCGAGCAGGGGAGCCGCCCACTCCCGGGGCACGGTGACGCCCACGGCGGTCTGCTCGGCGACGTCGCCGCGGGGCGGGCCGCCGGTGAGCGAGCGGCCGGCCCCGGTCGCGTCGACCACGACCGCGGCGACGAGGTGGTGCCCGCTGGATATGTGCACGGTGCTGTCGGTGGCGGAGTGGACCACGCGGGTCGCCCGTCCGGTGTGGACGGTGATGCCCGGGTGGCGGAGGTGGGCACGCAGCCGCTCGTTGTCCAACACGGCGTAGGGCGGGAGGGCGTGGGGGCCGACCGCGACGGCGCGTGTGCGGTGCGCGGTGACCGCGATGGCGTCGGCGGGCAGCTCGGGCGGCAGCTCCTCGTGCCAGGCGGCGTAGGTGGCCCGCCACGGTCGGTCGGGGGCGGGGTCGAGCAGGCCGGTGCGCAGACCCTGCCGGGCGCAGGCCCCGGCGAGCGCGGTGCCGGCGGGGCCGGCGCCGATGACGAGCACGTCCACCCCGGCATGAGATCACGGGGGCGGGGCGGGCGCCGGCGGTGGCCGGGGCGGGTGTTTCCCCGACCCGACCCGGAAATCCGAGGAGCGTAGGGGAGCGGTCCTCCGAACGAGGCATCGTTCACCGAAACGGTGCGCCCCCACCCGTCGGCGTCAGGTGATGACGCTTCCGGGCGTTCCCCGGTCGGCCTGGTGACGTTTCCGAAATCTGTCCGTCCGGTCGCGCCCGGGGAAGCGGTGACATTTCCCGCGATGCCCCGGTTTTGGGGTTGGTTGCAACAAAAACTAGCCGCACATCGTATACGACATCCGAAAGGAGTCGTGGCCTCGTTCTGGGGCGGCCCCGCTTGGCGTGGAACTGCCCGCCGCTCGGATGTGTGACCTTCTGACGGTTAATCAAACGATGATGGGATGTTTTTTCGCCGTCGGAGACGGTTCTGTTTGCCCGTCGCGCGGGGATCCAGGACGATCCAGGACGTCGTCCCGGGCCGCTGCGGCCCGCCCGGTGAGACGGCCGACGCCGCGCGGCCCCGCCCCGCGTTCGCCCGGTTGGCGGACTAACGTCGGGGCATGAGCGATCACGGGGTCGATCCGCGGGTGGTGCGTCGCTCCACGGGCGAGCGACGCGCACGCGCCTCCGCGCCGGCGGACCTGGTGGCGAGCCCGTTCCGGGTCGACCGCGACCGGGTGGCCAGCTCGCCGTTCTTCGCCCGGCTGGGTGGGGTGACCCAGGTGGTCAGCCCAACCGGCTCCGGCCTGCTGGTGCACAACCGGCTCACGCACAGCCTCAAGGTCGCGCAGGTCGCCAGGGCGGTCGCCGAGCGGCTCGCCGCCGACCCGGGCACCGCCGACCTGCTGCGCGGACTGGGCGGCTGTCACCCGGACGTCGTGGAGGCCGCGGCCCTGGCGCACGACCTCGGCCACCCGCCGTTCGGCCACCTCGGCGAGCAGGTCCTCGACCGGGTGGCCCGGCACCGGTTCGGCCTGCCCGACGGCTTCGAGGGCAACGCCCAGTCCTTCCGGATCATCACCACCACCGACGTGCGCGGCCCCTCGGCCGTCGGCCTCGACCTGACCGCGGCGACCAGGGCCGCCACGCTCAAGTACCCCTGGACCCGGCTGTCGCACCCCCGGCCGCACCCCCGCTCGATGCCCGTCCCGCCCCGAGGCGCGGGCGAGCCGCCGGACCTGCCGGGCACCGGGTCGGCGAAGTTCTCGGTCTACGTCACCGAGCTGGACGACCTCGTCCAGTGCCGCGCCGCGTTCGCCGGCCGGGTCGACCCCTGGCAGCAGACGGTGGAGGCGGCGGTCATGGACATCGCCGACGACGTCGCCTACGCGATCCACGACCTGGAGGACTTCCACCGGGTCGGCGTCCTCCAGCACGCCACCGTCTCCGCCGAGCTGGGCGCGTGGCAGGAGGGCGCGCTGGAGCTGGCCGGCCTCGACCGCGCCGGCCTGGAGGCCCAGTCCCGCCGGCCCGGCCGGTCGCTGGAGCTGCTGCGGCGGAAGCTGCACGGCAAGGACTCGTGGCTGGTCGACGACGAGGCGTTCGCCGCGGCCGTCTCCACGGTGCGCAAGGAGCTGGTCGACGGGCTGCTCGCCGTGCCGTTCGACGGCTCGGTGGAGGCCGAGCAGGCCGTGGCCGACTTCTCGGCGCGCTGGACCGCGCGCCTGTGCGAGGGCGTGGCCGTGCTGGCCGAGCCGCATCCCCGGGCCGCGCACGTCGTGCTCACCACCGAGCACTGGCACGAGGTGCAGGTGCTGAAGTTCGTCCACCACCGGTTCGTGCTCGCCCGGCCCGACCTGGCGCTGCACCAGCGGGGGCAGGCCCGGCTGCTCACCGCGTTGGTGGAGGCGCTGGACCAGTGGCTCACCGACCGGCACGAGGCGTCCCGGCTGCCGCGCCGCCTGCACGACCTGGTGGAGCTGGCGGGGGACGAGTACGCGCGGCTGGCCGCCGCCGAGCCGGACCTGCTGGTCGGGGCGACCGGCGAGGCGCCGAGGGGAGCGGACGCCGTGCGGGCTCTGGCCAGGGGCCGCGGGGTGGTGGACTTCGTCGCCTCGCTCACCGACACGCAGGCCGTGGCGATGATGGAGGCGTTGTCCGGCCGCACCGGCCAGCTCTGGACGGACGCGTTCGTGCTCTGACCGCCGGTGTTGATCACCGTGATCACCGTGATCACCCGGACAGCGGCTGCCGGCGCGGTCACCGCGCTCCTAGGGTGGTTCGGCCGCCGACCCAGCCGCCGAATCGGAGTCCACAGTGGACAGTCGTGGGCGTTCGCGGGGCCGCGCCCGCCCCGCCGAGGGGGGCCCATACGCTGTGGGGTGTGACCGCGACCGCGTCCGCCCTCGACCAACGGCCCGCCCCCGACACCCTCGGTGCCGGCGGCGTCGGCCAGGGGGACGACGTGCTGCCGGTGGATGAGCCCGGCGACGCGCTGGTCGAGGTCGCGCACTGCGTGCTCGGCGACGGCCCCCTCCACGCCGTCGACCTGCTCGACCTCGTCGACGGCGCGGTCGAGGCGCCGGTCGACGTCGTGCGGGCCGGCGACGACCTGCTGCCCCGGCTCGCCCACGAGGGCGCGTTGGCCGAGGCGCTGGGCGCGGCCAGGAGCGCCCTGCGGCCGGGCGGGCTGCTGGTCGCGGCCGTGCCCGAGCTGGGCGGCCTGCGCCGGCTGCGCCCCACCGCGCCGCCGCCCCGGGTGATCGGCCACGGCGAGCAGCGGCAGGTCACCGTCCAGCTCTGGGACTGGACCGACGACGGCTCCTGCTACGGGCTGGAGGTCGTGCAGCTCGTCCGCCACCAGGGCGGCTGGGAGGTCGCGCGGACGGTCTCCACCCGGCACCGGGTGCTGACCGCGGACGAGGTGTCCTCGGCGTTGACCGAGGCCGGGTTCGCCGCCGTGCAGCGGCTCACCCCCGGGGAGAGCGGCCACCCGCTGCCCGTGTGGGTCGCGGTCGCCGCCCGATGAGCCGGACCAGGCAGGTCGCCGGGGGCGGCCGGGCGGTGGAGGTCGCTCCGGAGCGGCTGGCCAGCTGGTTCGACCGGTTCGCGCAGCGGCACGACGGCGTGCGCCGCACCGTTCTCGCCCCGGAGCGGGTGGAGGTGCACGGGGCTGACGGCGCGCGGGTCGAGGTCGACGTCCCGTTCGGGCCGCTCGACGTGGTGCCCCGCGAGGAGGACGGCCTGGCGGTCGAGCCGCTCGTTGCGCACCTGCTGCGCCCGCGTCGGATCGGGTTGGTGCTGGTCAGACTGGGTGGGTGCAGCGTCGGCGTCGCGGAGGGCGGACGGGTGGCGCTGTCCTCCACCGAGCGCCGGCAGGTCCACGGCAGGAACAAGGCCGGTGGCTGGTCCCAGCAGCGGTTCGCGCGCCGCAGGGAGGGGCAGGCCAGGGAATCCCTGCGCGCGGCGGCCGACACCGCGGCCCGCGTGCTGCTCCCGGTCGCGGCGGAGCTGGACGCGGTGGTGCTCGGCGGCGACCGCACCGCCCTGGCCGCGCTGCGCGAGGACCGCCGCCTCGCCGCCCTGTTCGCCCGCGCCGAGCCCCGGGTGCTCGACGTGCCCGAGCCCCGCCGGGCCGTCCTCGACGAGGCCGCGGAACGCGCCCGCTGTGCCGAGGTCGTCGTCTTCGAGCCGTGAACCCCTCGCGGTGTGGTTCCACCCGGTGCGGTGGGGAAATCACCTGCTCGTGGCGGAGGTTGTCCACAGGCTCCCGGGTTGTCCACAAGTTGGTGTTCGGGTGTCGCGGGCGCTCGGGTCGGGGGAATAGGCTGGACGCGGGGTCGCCCCCCAGGGCGGGTGGGGGCTGTACCGGGGACGGCGAGGTCAGCCGAGGGAGCCGGTGGCCAGCAGCCCGCCGTCCACCCGGACGGTCTCCCCGGTGATCCACGAGGCGCCGTCGGAGGCCAGGAAGGCCACCAGCCGCGCCACGTCCTCCGGCGAACCCAGCCGCTTCATCGGGTAGGCCGCGCTCGCTTCCTCCTCCCGCCCGGTGTACAGCGCCTCCGCGAACCGCGTCTTCACCACCGCCGGCGCGACCGCGTTGACCCGCACCTTCGGCCCGAGCTGCCACGCCAGCTCCTCGGTGAGCCGCACCAGCGCGGCCTTGCTCGCGCCGTAGGCCCCGAGCACCCCGGAGGAGCGCAGCCCGGCCACCGAGGCGACGTTGACCACCGCGCCGCCGTGCTCGGCCATCCACGCCCGCCACGCGAGCTGGACGAACCCCAGGGCGCCCACCACGTTCACGTCGAAGATCTTGCGCACCGCGTCGAGGTCGGCCTCCATCAGGAACCCGAACACCGGGTTGATGCCCGTGTTGTTCACCAGCACGTCGAGCCGGCCGAACCGCTCGACCACGCGCTCCACGGCCGCCGCGCGGTCCTCCGCCCTCCCCGCGTTGCCCGCGACCGCGAGCACCCGCTCCGCCCCGTCCGGGACGGTCGCGGCGAGTGTCCCGGCGGCGGCCCGCAGCTCGTCGGCCTTCCGTGCGGTGATGGTCACGCTCGCGCCCCTGGCGAGCAGCTCGGCGGCGATCGCGTGGCCGATGCCCCTGCTGGCCCCGGTGACCAGCGCGGACCGGCCGGAGAAGTCCTGGGTGGGCTGCGTCATACCCGGCACTGTAGAGCCGGTTACCGTCCAGTAGCCAGGATCGGTGCGACCGGTGGCACACAAAATCCGTTGAACACCCTCCGTACACTGGCCCGTTGGTGGTTCTGCTGTCGGACTAGGCCCGGGTCGAGCCCACCGGTCACGGTCGGTGGGGGTCATGCCGCTACCCGCCCGACGCCACGATCTCTCGGAGTCTTCTCTTGATCACTGTGACCGACCTCGAACTGCGGGCCGGATCCCGGATCCTGCTGTCCGACGCCACCCTGCGCGTCCAGCCCGGCGACCGGATCGGCCTGGTGGGCCGCAACGGCGCCGGCAAGACGACGACGCTGCGCGTCCTGGCCGGCGAGGGCCAGCCCTACGGCGGCGAGGTGCGCCGCGCCGGCGAGCTGGGCTACCTGCCCCAGGACCCGAGGGAGGGCGACCTCCACATCACCGCCAAGGACCGCGTGCTGTCCGCCCGCGGCCTCGACGAGCTGCTGCGGGACATGGAGAAGGCCCAGACGGCGATGGCCGAGCTGGTCGACGACCGCGAGCGGGAGTCCGCCGTCCGCCGCTACGGCCGGCTGGAGGAGCGGTTCGCCGCCCTCGGCGGCTACGCCGCGGAGAGCGAGGCGGCGCGGATCTGCGCGAACCTGGGGCTCCCCGAGCGCGTGCTCGCCCAGGAGGTGGGCACCCTCTCCGGCGGTCAGCGCCGCCGCGTGGAGCTGGCGCGCATCCTGTTCGCGGCCGCCGAGGCCGGCGCCGGCGGCAAGTCCGGCACCACGCTGCTGCTGGACGAGCCGACCAACCACCTCGACGCCGACTCGATCGCCTGGCTGCGCGGCTTCCTCAAGGCGCACACCGGCGGCCTCATCGTGATCAGCCACGACGTCGAGCTGCTGGCCGCCGTGGTCAACAAGGTCTGGTTCCTCGACGCCACCCGCGGCGAGGTCGACGTCTACAACATGGGCTGGCAGCGCTACCTGGAGGCGCGCGCGGCCGACGAGAAGCGCCGCCGCCGCGAGCGGGCCAACGCCGAGAAGAAGGCGTCGGCGCTGATGGCGCAGGCCGACAAGATGCGGGCCAAGGCCACCAAGGCGGTCGCCGCGCAGAACATGGCCAAGCGCGCCGAGAAGCTGCTCGCCGGCCTGGACGCCGAGCGGACCGCCGACCGGGTCGCCAGGATCCGGTTCCCCGACCCGGCCCCGTGCGGGCGCACCCCGCTCACCGCCGAGGGGCTGGCCAAGAGCTACGGCTCGTTGGAGATCTTCACCGGGGTGGACCTGGCGATCGACCGGGGCTCCCGGGTCGTCGTGCTGGGCCTCAACGGCGCGGGCAAGACCACCCTGCTGCGCCTGCTGGCCGGCATGGAGCAGCCCGACACCGGCGAGGTCGTGGCCGGGCACGGCCTGCGGCTGGGCTACTACGCGCAGGAGCACGAGACGCTCGACCACTCGGCGAGCGTGTGGGCCAACATCCGGCACGCCGCGCCGGACGCCCCGGAGCAGCAGCTGCGCAACCTGCTGGGCACGTTCCTGTTCACCGGCGAGCAGCTCGACCAGCCGGCGGGAACGCTCTCCGGCGGTGAGAAGACCCGGCTGGCGCTGGCCGGCCTGGTCTCCAGCGCGGCCAACGTGCTGCTGCTGGACGAGCCGACCAACAACCTCGACCCGGCCAGCCGGGAGCAGGTGCTCGACGCGCTGCGCGGCTACCAGGGCGCCGTCGTGCTGGTGACCCACGACCCGGGCGCCGTGGAGGCGCTGGAACCGGAGCGGGTGATCCTGCTGCCCGACGGGACGGAGGACCACTGGTCGGCTGACTACCTGGAGCTGGTCCAGCTGGCCTGACCGGGCCACCCGATCGACGGGCAGCGCCTGAACCGGTTGGTGCACGGGGTTCGCACATCCGGTTGCTGTTTTGTTGATCTTGTTGCCCCGATGATCGGCACGCGGTAACACGATGACCACGCACCGATGATTTTCCATGATCACCTGGCGTTTACGGCTTTCGTGTTCGATCATTGCGGCGACAGGGGCCGCGAGTGTGGCCCGACCTGCTCGGAAGGAAGGCGGGACATGGTGGCTGACCTGAAGAAGGGCGCCCGCATTACCGGCGCCGCGCGGGACAAGCTGGCCGCTGACCTGAAGAAGAAGTACGAGAAGGGCGCGAGCATCCGTTCGCTGGCGGAGTCCACCGGCCGGTCCTACGGGTTCGTGCACCGCGTGCTCACGGAGTCAGGGGTGCAGCTCCGCGGCCGCGGTGGCGCCACCCGGACCAAGAAGAAGTGAACAAGTAACCGTTTACGACATCGAATCGGAGACCGGCTTGCCGGGTTCGACAATCGAATCGGATCTGTTGGCCCGTGGTGGCGTCCGGCTGGACGTCGAGGGGGCCCGGGCGACCATCACGCTGGATCGCCAGGAGGTGCTCAACGCGCAGACCCCGCTGACGTGGGAGGCGCTGCGAGCGGTGGGGGAGGGGCTCGCCCCCGAGGTGCGCGTGGTGGTGGTCCGCGGCGCCGGCCGATCGTTCTCGGCCGGCCTGGACCGTCGGTTGTTCACCCCGGACGGCTTCGACGGCGTTCCCGGCCTGTTCGCGCTGGCCACCGAGCCGTCGGAGCGGATCGAGGCGGCGATCGCCGAGTTCCAGCGCGGTTTCGCCTGGCTGCGCGATCCGGCGCGGGTGACGGTCGCCGCGGTGCGCGGCCACGCGATCGGCGCGGGCTTCCAGCTCGCGCTCGCGTGCGACCTGCGCGTCCTCGCCGACGACGCCCGGTTCTCGATGGCCGAGACCAGCCTGGGCATCGTCCCGGACCTGGGCGGCACCCTCCCGCTGGTGCGGTGCGTCGGCTACGCCAGGGCGGCGGAGATCTGCGTGACCGGCCGCCGGGTCGACGCCGAGGAGGCGCTGCGGATCGGGTTGGCGAACCGCGTGGTGCCGGGCGAGGAGCTCGACCGGGCGGTCGACGACCTCGTCGCGGACCTGCTCCGGCCGCCGGCCGGAGCCGTGCGCGAGACGCTCGCCCTCCTCGCGGACGCCGCCGACCGCGCTGACGGCGTCAATGGCGTCGGCGGGGGCGGGGGCGGTTCGGCCCTGGAGCGGCAGATGGCGGCGGAACGGGCGGCCCAGGCCAGGAGGCTGGCCGACCTGGCCGCGATGATCACCCGCTGATCCGAGCGCGACGTCCACACCCGCCTCTGGCTCCCACGACCGGTGGCCACGGGAGACTGTGGACGTCCTGCCCGCGGCCGGCGATCCGGTGCGGGTGTCCCGTGTGCCACTGGGACGCTCGCGGTTCCCCTTCGTCCCGGGCCGGGTGCGGGTGCTCGGTGGGGACACGGGCATGTCCCGTTGTCCTCGTTGGTCGCCGGGTGAGCCGTCGTGGGCTGTGTTCCCGCACACAGTGTTCTGTCGCACGGCGTTCTGTCGTGCGGTGTTCTGTCGCCCGGTGCCCTGTCGCGTGAGGTGCTGGCATGCGGCGGGCTCGCCCCAGTGCCCCGGCTCCGGCCTGTGCCGCTGTCGCTCGGCCGGCCCCGGGTGGTGTCCCCGGGGCAGGATCGTCGGGCGTGGGTCGCTCCGCTGTCCCAGCATCACTCGTGACATGACGTTGTCCTGTCGCGGGTCCTGTCGCGGGTCGCGCGGCGTGTTCCGCGTCGTCCCTCAGGGGTGGGCTTCCCGCTGACTGTCGGTGTCAATCGGCATGATCGGTCTTCGGTCGCTGTCGGACACCGGGCCGAGTCGGCGCGGGGTGCGCTTCCCGGGGTCGTGTCCCTCGGGGCGGGTCCTGAATGGACACGGCCGGGGTCGGACGTCGACCGGGCTCGGGTGGCCCGCGCGACGTGGTCGCCGACGAGAAGCGCGGCCGGGGAAGCAACACCGACACCACCGCGTTGACCAAGCCACCGGAGTGTGCGCGGGGCGGGCGCGAGGAGGACTGGAAGACGTGGATTCGACCTGGATGCTCATGGTCAGCGCCATGCGGCGGGCGGACGCCCCGCGTGGCGTGCGACGGGGCACCCTGCGGCGGGTGTTGACCTTCGCCCGCCCCCATCGCACGGCGCTCGTGGTGTTCCTCGTGCTCACCGTGTTCTCCGCGGTCGTCGGCGTGGCCACGCCGCTGCTCGCCGGCCGGGTGGTCGACGCGATCATCGGCCGGCGGGAGGTGGGCGTGGTCGTCACGCTCGCCGTGGTGATCGCCGCCCTGGCGGTGGTGGACGCCGCCGTCGGGCTCGCCGAGCGCTGGTTCTCCGCGCGGATCGGCGAGGGGCTCATCCTCGACCTTCGGCGCGCGGTGTTCGAGCACGTGCAGCGCATGCCGGTCGCCTTCTTCACCAGGACGCGGACCGGCGCGCTGGTGAGCCGCCTGAACAACGACGTGATCGGCGCGCAGCGCGCGTTCACCTCCACGCTGTCCGGTGTGGTCACCAACGTGATCCAGCTCGCGCTGGCGGTCGGCGTGATGATCACGCTCTCCTGGCAGGTGACCCTGCTGGCGATGGTGCTGCTGCCGGTGTTCGTGCTGCCCGCGCGGCGGGTCGGGAGTCGGATCGCGCACCTGCAGCGCGAGGCGGCCACGCTGAACGCGGCGATGACGACGCAGATGACCGAGCGGTTCTCGGCGCCGGGGGCGACCCTGGTGAAGCTGTTCGGCCAGCCGGAGCGGGAGGCCGAGGAGTTCGGCGGGCGGGCCGAGCGGGTGCGGGACATCGGGGTGCGCAACGCGATGGCCACCCGGATCTTCATGACCTCGCTGACCCTGGTGTCGGCGCTGGCGCTGGCCCTGGTTTACGGGTTGGGCGGCTGGCTGGCGCTGACCGGCGGTCTCGCCGCCGGCACCGTCGTCACGCTGGCGCTGCTGCTCACCCGGCTGTACACCCCGCTCACCGCGCTGGCCAACGCCCGGGTGGACGTGATGACCGCCCTGGTCTCCTTCGAGCGGGTGTTCGAGGTGCTGGACCTGCCGCCGATGATCCAGGAGCGGGAGCGGCCGCTGGCGGTGCCGGACGGGCCGGTCTCGGTGCGGTTCGAGAACGTGCGGTTCAGCTACCCGTCGGCGGACAAGGTGTCGCTGGCCTCGCTGGAGGAGGTCGCGGTGCTCGACGGCCGGGGCGGCGAGGAGGTGCTGCGCGGCGTCGACTTCCACGCCGAGCCGGGCCAGCTCGTCGCGCTGGTCGGCTCCTCGGGCGCCGGCAAGTCCACTCTGGCCTCGCTGGTGCCCCGGCTGTACGACGTCGACTCCGGCTCGGTGCGACTGTCCGGCGTGGACGTGCGGGACCTGGGGTTCGCCTCGCTGCGCCAGGCTGTCGGCGTGGTCACCCAGGACGGTCACCTGTTCCACGACACCATCGCGGCAAACCTGCGGTACGGGCGGCCGGAGGCCAGCGACGACGAGCTGTGGGACGCGCTGCGCCGGGCCCGGCTGGAGGCGCTGGTCCGCTCGCTGCCCGACGGGCTGGACACGGTCGTGGGGGAGCGGGGCTACCGGCTGTCCGGCGGCGAGCGGCAGCGGCTGACCATCGCCCGGCTGCTGCTGGCCCAGCCCAGGGTGGTGATCCTCGACGAGGCGACCGCGCACCTGGACTCGGAGTCCGAGGCCGCCGTGCAGGCCGCGCTGACCGAGGCGTTGGCCGGCCGCACGGCGCTGGTCATCGCGCACCGGTTGTCCACGATCCGGGCGGCCGACCAGATCCTCGTGGTGGAGGCCGGCCGGATCGTCGAGCGCGGCACGCACGCCGAGCTGCTCGCCCTGGACGGCCGGTACGCCGAGCTGCACCGCACGCAGTTCGCGGACCGCTCCGACTCGCTGAACGTGGTCGACGTCACCTCGCTGCCGGACGGGCTCGCCGGGGCGCCGGCGGTCGCCGCCGGCTGATCCCCGCCAACTGATCGCCGCCGGCTGATCCCCGTCGGTTGATCCAGGCGGTGTGCTGACGCTCCCCGTGGCGGTCACTGACTGCTGCGGGGAGCGTTGACGCTGTTCAGCGGCTGCCCAGCGGCTGCCCGACGAGGTTCAGCGCTGGTGCAGCTTCTCCTGGTGCGGAAGCGCCGCGGGAGCGGTGACGGCCACGACGACGGCGGGCACGAGGAAGGCCACCGCCGGGTGGAGGGCGTAGGCGGGGACGAACGCGGTGGGCGCGAGCGCGCCGCCGAGGAAGCGGAACGCCTGCACGACCGACACCGCGCCACCCCGGTTGCCCGCCGCGGCCGACAGCACCAGGGTGTTGAGCCCGACCAGGATGAGCTGGGTCGCCACCCCGGCCGCCGCCCACCCCACCGCCACCACCGGCAGCCAGGGCACGAGGCCGACACCGACGAGCAGGACGGCCCCGGCCGCCGTGCCGAGCAGCACGCACCGGCGCGGCCCCACCCGGTCCACGGCGCGTCCCACCGCCCGCGCGGTGAGCAGCGCGGCGACGCCGTAGCCGGTCAACAGCAGCCCGCGCTCGCCGGCGCCGAGCCCGAAGTGGTCGTCCAGTCGCATCGCGACCAGGAACGACAGGCCGCCGAGGCATCCCCAGCCGGTCAACGCCACCAGGCCGACCCGCAGTACCGCCGGTCGCCACGCGGTGCGCAGGCGCGCGGTCGCCCCCGGGGCCCGCTCCCGCTGGTCCCCGTGGGCGGACGGCGCCGGACGCGTGGTGTCCGGCAGCCCGAGGACGGCGAGCAGGCCGGCGACCACCGCCACGCCGGCGAACGCCCACCGCCAGTCGGCCTCCGCGGCCAGCCCGCCGACCAGCGGGGCCGTGGTCTGCCCCGCGGCCTGGAGCGAGGCGAACAGGCCGAGGGTGCGGCCCAGGCGCTCACGCGGGGTGACCGCGGCGAGCGCGGCCAGCAGCAGCGGGGTGGTGAACGCGTTCGCCGCGCCCTGCACCGCCCGACCGGCCAGGAAGACCGTCGAGGTGGCGGCCACGGCGCAGACCACCGAGGCCAGCACGTACACCAGGTAGGCGACCCGCACCGTGCGCCGGGCGCCCCAGCGTTCGCCGAGCGTGCCGGAGAACAGCATCAGCCCGGCGAACGGGATCATGTAGCTGGTCAGCGACAGCGACGCCGTGCCCGGCGAGACCGCGAACGCCGTGCCCAGCTCGGGCAGCATCGACGCGACGACCCCGCCCCCGAACGGCCCCAGGAAGCCCCCGGCGTACAGGCCGAGGACGGCCAGCCGGGAACCGGACCTGCCGGGGGCGTCCGCCACCGCCGTGCCGGTCACCGCGCCGGCGGGCCCGCCGTGGGCCCGGGGCCGCCCGGCCCCCGGCCGCCCCGCCGCCGCAGGTAGCGCTCGAACTCGGCGGCGATGGCGTCCCCGCTGGCCTCGGTGAGCCGGATCTCGGCGTCGCCGCGCTCCTCCAACGCGCGCACGTAGTTGCGCACGTCCTCGTCCTCCTCGGCCATCTCGCTGACCGTCTGCTCCCACTCCTCGGCCTGCTCGGGCAGCGCGCCGAGCGGGACCTCCAGGTCGAGGACCTCCTCGACCCGGTGCAGCAGGGCCAGCGTGGCCTTGGGGGAGGGCGGACTGGAGACGTAGTGCGGCACGGCGGCCCAGAAGGAGATGGCCGGCACGCCGGCCTGGACGCAGGCGTCCTGGAAGACGCCCACGATGCCGGTCGGCCCCTCGTAGCGGGAGTGCTCCAGCCCGAACTTGGCGGCCGCGTCGGCGTCGAAGGCGGCTCCGGTCACCGGCACCGGCCGGGTGTGCGGCGTGTCGGCGAGCAACGCGCCGAGCACGACCACGGTGGTCACGCCCAGTCGCTCGATGTGCTCCAGCAGCTCACCGCAGAACTTCCGCCACCGCATGTTCGGTTCGATACCGTGCACGAGCACGACGTCGAACGCCGCGCCCGGCGGGCGGCAGACGGTGAGCCGGGTGGTGGGCCACTCGACGCGGCGGGTGACGCCGTCCACCATCCGAACGGTGGGTCGGCTGACCTGGAAGTCGTAGTAGTCGTCGGGGTCGATCTCCGCCAGCGGGGTGGCGTCCCAGGTGAGCTGGAGGTGCTCGACGGCGGTGCTGGCGGCGTCGCCGGCGTCGTTCCAACCCTCGAACGCCGCCACCATGACCGGGTTGGTGAGCCTCGGCTGGTCCGCCGGGAGGTCATCGGGTCCGGGGCGCAGGTCGGGATCGGTCACCGCGCAAGCCTACGACCCGGCGGGCGGGTCTGGCGCCCCACCGGCCGTTCGTGCGTCGTCCCAGTGTCTGGACGGCGGGCTGTCACCGTCGTGGCCGGTCCGGGCGATGCCCCTACCCTGGGGCCATGTCCGAGTGTCCCGGGTCGCCGCTGCTGGAAGCGCTCGCCGAGCGCGTGGTCGTCGCCGATGGCGCGATGGGCACCATGCTGCAGTCCTGGCCGTTGACGCTGGACGACTTCGCCGGGCTGGAGGGCTGCAACGAGATCCTCAACGTCACGCGGCCCGACGTGGTGCGCGCGGTGCACCGCGGCTACCTGGAGGCCGGGGCCGACGCCGTCGAGACCAACACCTTCGGCGCCAACCTGGCCAACCTGGCCGAGTACGACATCGCCGACCGCATCCACGAGCTGGCCGAGGCCGGGGCCCGCCTGGCCAGGGAGGCCGCCGACGAGTTCGGCGAGCCGGGGCGCCCGCGGTTCGTGCTGGGCTCGGTCGGCCCCGGCACCAAGCTGCCCACGCTGGGTCACGTCCCGTTCGCCCGGTTGCGGGATGCCTACGTCGAACAGGTGCGGGGCATGCTCGCCGGCGGGGTCGACGCCGTCATCATCGAGACCTGCCAGGACGTGCTCCAGGCCAAGGCCGCCGTCATCGCGGCGCACCGCGCCATGGCGGCCGAGGGCCGCCGGGTGCCGATCATCGCGCAGGTCACCGTCGAGACCACCGGCACGATGCTGCTCGGCACCGAGATCGGCGCGGCGCTGACCGCGCTGGAGCCGCTGGGCATCGACCTGGTGGGCCTCAACTGCGCCACCGGCCCGGCCGAGATGAGCGAGCACCTGCGCCACCTGGCCAAGCACTCCGCGGTGCCGATCTCGGTGATGCCCAACGCCGGCCTGCCCGAGCTCGGCCCGAACGGCGCCGTCTACCCGCTGGGCCCCGAGGCGCTGGCGGAGGCGCTGGCCGGCTTCGTCACCGAGTTCGGCGCCCGGCTGGTCGGCGGCTGCTGCGGCACCACCGCCGAGCACGTCCGCCAGCTCGCCGCGGCCGTGCGCGACCTGCCGGCGACCCCGCGCCGGCCCCACCCCGAGCCGGGCGTGTCCTCCCTCTACCAGGCGGTGCCGTTCCACCAGGACGCCAGCGTGCTGATGATCGGCGAGCGGACCAACGCCAACGGCTCGAAGGCGTTCCGCGAGGCGATGCTCGCCGGCCGGCTCGACGACTGCGTCGAGATCGCCCGCCAGCAGACCAGGGACGGCGCGCACGTCATCGACCTGTGCGTGGACTACGTCGGCCGGGACGGCGCCGCCGACATGTCGGAGCTGGCCGAGCGGCTGGCCACCGCCTCCACCCTGCCGATCATGCTCGACTCCACCGAGCCGGAGGTGCTGCGCGCCGGCCTGGAGCGGCTCGGCGGCCGGTGCGCGGTGAACTCGGTCAACTACGAGGACGGCGACGGCCCCGGCTCCCGGTTCCGGCGCACGATGGAGCTCGTCCGCGAGCACGGCGCGTCCGTCGTCGGCATGTGCATCGACGAGGAGGGCCAGGCCAGGACCGCCGAGTGGAAGGTCCGGGTCGCCAGCCGGCTGATCGAGGACATCACCACCAACTGGGGCCTGCGCCCCAGCGACATCATCATCGACTGCCTGACCTTCCCCATCTCCACCGGCCAGGAGGAGGTGCGGCGGGACGGGATCGAGACGATCGAGGCGATCAGGGAGCTCAAGCGCCGCCACCCCGAGGTGCACACCACCCTCGGCGTCTCCAACATCTCCTTCGGCCTGAACGCGGCGGCGCGGCAGGTGCTCAACTCGGTGTTCCTGCACGAGTGCGTCGAGGCCGGGCTGGACACCGCCATCGTGCACGCGAGCAAGATCCTGCCGATGGCCCGCATCCCGGACGAGCAGCGCGAGGTCGCGCTCGACCTGGTGCACGACCGGCGCCGCGAGGGCTACGACCCGCTCCAGCGGTTCATGCAGCTCTTCGAGGGCGTCACCGCCAAGGCGTCGAAGGCGTCCCGGGCCCAGGAGCTGGCCGCGCTGCCGCTGTTCGAGCGGCTGGAGCGGCGCATCGTCGACGGCGAGCGCAACGGCCTGGAGGCCGACCTCGACGCGGCGCTCACCGAGCGGTCCGCGCTCGCGATCATCAACGACACGCTGCTCTCCGGCATGAAGACCGTCGGCGACCTGTTCGGCTCCGGCCAGATGCAGCTCCCGTTCGTGCTCCAGTCGGCCGAGGTCATGAAGACGGCCGTGGCCCACCTGGAGCCGCACATGGACAAGGCGGACACGGCGGGCAAGGGCCGCATCGTGCTGGCCACCGTCAAGGGCGACGTGCACGACATCGGCAAGAACCTGGTGGACATCATCCTGTCCAACAACGGGTACGAGGTGGTCAACCTCGGGATCAAGCAGCCGATCGGCGCGATCCTGGACGCCGCCGGCGAGCACGACGCCGACGCGATCGGCATGTCCGGCCTGCTGGTCAAGTCCACGGTGATCATGAAGGAGAACCTGGAGGAGATGAACTCCAGGGGGGTGGCCGACCGGTGGCCGGTGCTGCTCGGCGGCGCCGCGCTGACCCGCTCCTATGTGGAGAACGACCTCTCCGACATCTACCGGGGCGACGTCCGCTACGCCAGGGACGCCTTCGAGGGCCTGCGCCTGATGGACGCGATCATGACCCGCAAGCGGGGCGGCTCGGTGGAGCTGGACGAGCGCGAGCGGGCCAGGATCGCCGAGCGGAAGGCCCGCCGGGAGCGCTCGCTGCGCATCGCCGAGGCCTGCAGGGCGCGGGGCGAGGAGGAGGTGCGGGAGGAGCCGCCGGCGCGCTCCGACGTCGCCACCGACGCGCCGGTCCCGACGCCGCCGTTCTGGGGCACGCGGGTCGTCAAGGGCATCCCGGTCGCCGACTACTCCGCGTTGCTGGACGAGCGCGCGACCTTCATGGGGCAGTGGGGGCTGCGCGGCGCCAGGGGCGGCTCCGGCCCGAGCTACGAGGAGCTGGTGGAGACCGAGGGCCGGCCGCGGCTGCGGTACTGGCTGGACCGGCTGGCGACCGAGGGCGTGCTGGCCCACGCCGCGGTCGTCTACGGCTACTTCCCGTGCGTGGCCGAGGGCGAGTCGCTGGTCATCCTGGACGCGCCGCGCCCGGACGCCGCGGAGCGCTGCCGGTTCACCTTCCCCCGGCAGCGGCGCGACCGCCGGCTCTGCCTGGCGGACTTCTTCCGGCCGCGTGATCTCGCTCTCGCCACCGGCGAGGTCGACGTCGTCGCCTTCCACCTGGTGACCATGGGCCAGCCCATCGCCGACTTCGCCAACGAGCTGTTCGCCGGCGACGCCTACCGCGACTACCTGGAGGTTCACGGCCTGGGCGTGCAGCTCACCGAGGCGTTGGCCGAGTACTGGCACAAGCGGGTCCGCGAGGAGCTGCACTGGTCCTCCGGCCGGGCAGTGGCCGAGGAGGACCCGGAGGACGTCGAGGAGTTCTTCAAGCTCGGTTACCGTGGGGCGCGGTACTCGCTGGGTTACGGCGCCTGCCCTGACCTGGAGGACCGGGCGAAGGTCGTCGACCTGCTCCAGCCGGAGCGGATCGGGGTGAAGCTCTCCGAGGAGTTCCAGCTCCACCCCGAGCAGTCGACGGACGCGTTGATCGCCCACCACCCCGAGGCCAAGTACTTCAACACGTGACCGCGCCCGCCGGTGGCGGGCGGGCCGCGCGGCCCCGCCACCGGGCCGGACACGAGGGGAGAGCGCGTTGCCTGGACTGTCCACTTCGGACGGACGCAGGCCGCCGGCCGCGGTGCTGTGGGACATGGACGGCACGCTGGTCGACTCCGAGAAGCTGTGGGACGTGCCGCTCTACGAGCTGGCCGAGCGCATGGGCGGCGCGCTGTCCCCGGCCACCCGCGAGGCCATGGTCGGCTCCAACATGACCGCCACGCTCACCATGCTGTTCACCGAGGTGGGCAGGGAGCCGGAGCCGGCGGCCATGGCGGAGGCGGCGGAGTGGATCACCGCGCGGACCGCGGAGCTGTTCCGGGCGGGCCTGCCGTGGCGGCCCGGCGCGGCGGAGGCGCTGCGCGCGATCCGGTCGGCCGGGGCGCCGATGGCGTTGGTGACCTCCACCGAGCGCCGGTTGACCGAGGTGGCGCTGGACACCATCGGCCGGGACTTCTTCGACGTCACGGTGTGCGGCGACGAGGTGGACGGCCGGAACAAGCCGCTGCCGGAGCCCTACCTGAAGGCCGCCCGCCTGCTCGGCGTGTCCGCGGCCGACTGCGTCGCGGTCGAGGACTCGCCGACCGGGACGGCCGCCGCCGTCGCCGCGGGCTGCACGGTGCTGGTCGTGCCGTGCGAGGTGCCCGTCGAGCCGGGCGAGCGCCGGGTGCTGCGCGACTCCCTCGTCGGTGTCGACCTGGACGAGCTGTCCACCCTGTTGGCCTAGGTTGCCCAGAGGTCCTGGGCCAGCCCAGGGGACGCGGAGACCGGGACCGGCTGAGAGAGCGTGATCGGCCGCTGCGCCGCGTCCGTCATGAACTTCGACGAGTCGACCATCGCTTCATGCCCCGTCTCCCGCTCCGACTGTCCACTGAGTACTGATTGTGCTTGTGGGGTCACATTCGGTTGGGGGCGGGGCAGTGGCTGCGGTGCTGACACCGGGCTTCTCTGGGGAGAGCCGTGAGAAGGGGCACAGTTGGCGTCGCTGACGCGCTCGTGCGGTGGGGCCTCCGCGCCGCCTGTCCAACAAGGACGGCATTCGCCACCCGTGGTTGGGGGAGAATGGAGGTTCGACCCCGGTGCCGACCGCGAGGCGGTGCCCAGCTGGCAGCAGGAGATCAGGCACGGTGTCCCAGAAGCGCGAAGCCCCGTCCACCGCCGGTGATCAGCAGGAGCTCCGGGCCGACTGCGCGAACTGCTTCGGCCTCTGCTGCGTGGCCCTGCCCTTCGCCGCGTCGGCCGACTTCGCGGTCAACAAGGACGCCGGCAAGCCGTGCTCGAACCTGTTGGCGGACTTCCGCTGCGGCATCCACAGCCAGCTCCGCGAGAAGGGCTTCTCCGGCTGCACCGTCTTCGACTGCTTCGGCGCGGGCCAGAAGGTCTCCCAGATCACCTTCGGCGGCCAGGACTGGCGGAAGCGACCCGGCGAGGCGCGGCGGATGTTCGCCGTGTTCCCCGTGATGCGCCAGCTCCACGAGCTGCTGTGGTACCTGGGCGAGGCGTTGTCGCTGCCGGCCGCCCGCCCCGTCCACGCCGACCTCCGCCGCGCGCGGGACGAGGTCGAGCGCCGGAGCTGGGAGAACGCCGAGGCGATCCTGGAGCTGGACGTGGCGGAGCTCCGGCACGAGGTCAACGCGGTGTTGCTGCGCGCCAGCGAGCTGGTGCGGGCCGAGGTGCCCGGCCGCAAGAAGAACCACCGGGGCGCCGACCTCATCGGGGCGAAGCTCCGCAAGGCCAACCTGCGGGGCGCGAGCCTGCGCGGGGCCTACCTCATCGCCGCCGACCTCAGGGACGCCGACCTCCGCTCAGCCGACCTGATCGGCGCGGACCTGCGGGACGCCGACCTGTCCGGCGCCGACCTCACCGGGGCCGTCTTCCTCACGCAGGCCCAGCTCAACGCGGCCAGGGGCGACGCGCGGACCAGGCTGCCCGAGGGGCTGCGCCACCCCGCCCACTGGTGACGCGCCCCGCACGCGCCCCGGAGCTGCGCCGTCGCGCCCCGTCACCCCGCCCCAACCGAACTTGCCCAGCCGAACCTGTTCAGTCGAACCTGCTCAGCCCAACCCGTTCAGTCGACGGTGAACTCCACAAGGGAGCGGTAGGGCGAGATGGTGCGGACCGAGCGCTGGGTGAGGCCGGCGGTCGCGCCCAGCGCCGCGAGTTGGGCCGCGCTGCGCTCCCGGCCGCCGATGAACGTCAGCATCCGCAGGTCCATCGGGCTGCGGGGGAGCTGGTCCCGGCCGGCGTCGACGAGCCCCTCGACCAGCAGCACGCGTCCGCCGGACCCGGCCGCCGCCGCGCAGCGCCGCAGGATGGCCGCACTCCGCTCGTCGTCCCAGTCGTGGATGATCGACGACAGGACGTAGACGTCGCCGCCGGCGGGCAACGGGTCGAAGAAGTTGCCCGGCGCGACCCGGCACCGGTCAGCGACCCCGGCCTCGGCGAACGTCCTGGCCGCCGCCTGGGCCGGACCCGGGAGGTCGACCAGCGTGCCCCGCAGTTCCGGGTACGCGGTGGCCAGCGCGGTGAGCAACGCGCCGTTGCCGCCGCCGACGTCCACCACGTGCCCGACCGAGCCCCAGTCGTAGCCGGCGAGGATCGCGGCGGCCTCGGCGTGGATCTGGCCGGCCATCAGCGCGTCGAAGGACCCGGCGAGCGCCGGGTCGCCGGCCAGGTCGTCCCAGAAGCCCCGCCCGTAGACCTCGGGGTAGGCCGGTTTCCCGGTGGTGACCACGTCGAGCAGGCGCACGAAGGACAGGTCCGCCCGTCCGACCGCGCCCCGGACGTCCAGCCAGGCCCGCAGCCCGACGGCGTCCCGCAGTTTCGCGCCCAGCCCGGTCAGCGCGAACTCCCCGTCGGGCCGCTCGACGAGCAGGCCGGCCGTGACGAGGTGCCGCATCAGCCGGCCGAGGGCGTCGGGCTGGGTCCCGGTCGCCTCGGCCAGCGCGGGCACCGTGGTCCGCCCCTCGGCGATCCGGTCGGCCAGCCGCAGCGTGGCCGCGACGCGGATCGCCATGGGGGTGATCACGTCGGACAGCTCCAGCAGGCGCTCCGCGAGGTCATCATCAGCCATTGGTGGCACGCGCCCATCCAATCAGGATCGGCGCGGCAAAGCATCAACTCCCAGTAGTCGGAATCCGCCAAACGGGTTGGTCGCATGTGGGGGGTTGGTGATTTTTGGGGGATATCGGCCGCACGCGGCGCGATTGATGACGCTTCGTAGTGAGATGGTTGGTCCGCGGTGGACTGGCGTTCACCTGGATGGATGAGCGCGGGGTGGGTGGCGACCCGGGGTGGGCCGGCTGGGGTCCGCCGGGGCCGGGATGGGAGGATTCCGGCCCGTGAAGACGTTCGACGAGTTGTTCGCCGAGCTCACCGAGCGGGCCAGGACCCGCCCCGCCGGCTCCGGCACCGTCGCCGCGCTCGACGCCGGCGTGCACGCCCAGGGCAAGAAGGTGCTGGAGGAGGCCGGCGAGGTGTGGCTGGCCGCCGAGCACGAGACCGACGAGCAGCTCGCCGAGGAGATCTCCCAGCTCCTCTACCGGGTGCAGGTCCTCATGCTCGGCCGCGGCCTGACCCTGGACGACGTCTACCGCTACCTGTGAGCCCCCGGCCCACACGAACCATCCCCGACCTGGAGCGAACTGCCATGCTGCGTGTCGCCGTGCCGAACAAGGGAACGCTGGCCCAACCGGCGTCCGAGATGCTCGTCGAGGCTGGCTACCGGCAGCGCCATGAGCAGCGCGACCTGACCGTGGTCGACGACGCCAACGAGGTCGAGTTCTTCTTCCTCCGGCCCAAGGACATCGCGATCTACGTCGGCTCCGGCGAGCTGGACCTGGGCATCACCGGCCGCGACCTCGCGCTGGAGTCCGGCGCGCCGGTCGGCGCCCGGCTCTCCCTCGGCTTCGGCGGCTCGACCTTCCGCTACGCCGCCCCCGGCGGCAAGGACTGGAAGGTCGGCGACCTGGAGGGCCGGCGGGTCGCCACCGCGTACCCCCGCCTGGTGCGCGGCGACCTCGCCCGGCACGGCGTGGACGCCGAGGTCATCCGGCTCGACGGCGCGGTGGAGATCTCGGTGCAGCTCGGCGTGGCCGACGCCATCGCCGACGTGGTCGGCTCCGGCCGCACGCTGCGCCAGCACGGCCTGGTCGCCTTCGGCGACCCGATCTGCAGGTCCGAGGCCGTGCTGATCGAGCGCGAGGGCGCCCCGAACTCGCCGGAGAGGGCGCAGATGACCGCCCGCCTCCAGGGCGTGGTGTTCGCCCAGCAGTACCTGATGCTCGACTACGACTGCCCCCGCCGGCTGCTCGACGCCGCGATCGAGCTCACGCCCGGCCTGGAGTCGCCGACGGTCGCCCCGCTGGCCGACCCGGACTGGGTGGCCGTGCGGTCGATGGTGCTGCGCAAGGAGGCCAACGTGGTCATGGACCGGCTGGCAAGCCTGGGCGCCAAGGCGGTGCTCGCCTCCGACATCCGGTCCTGCCGCCTCTGACCCCTCGGTCGAGGAGACGAGGCCCTTCGTCGTCACCAGGGCCCCGCGTCGTGCCGCCTCCGGCGGCGCCGCGCGGGGCCCTCGGCGTTCGGCGGTTCCGCGGGAGCGTCCCCCCGCCTCCTCCCGCGAGCGCGCCCACAGGCCGTGTCCTTGGGGATACCGGGCAGGAGCGGACGCACCCGTGCGGGAACCCGGGCGGCACGTGATACTCCGACCGATGACGGACCCCCACGGTCAGCCGTTCCGACCAGCGTCGGCGTCCACCCGGGGCCCCGCGCGGCTGGCTGACCCGCCGCCCGGCGTCGGCTACGACCGGATGGCGCGCACCGCGTGCCACTGCTGGTGGCGGCCGGTCGTCGGCACGGTGGTGATCGGGGTCGGCTGGGTCGTCGCGATGGTCGTGGTCGTCGTGCTGGGCGTCGTGGCGGCGGAGCTGGCCGCGGCGCCGGTCCGACTGGTCGACAGCCACCTGTTCGCCGACCCGCTCTGGGACACCGTCGTCGGCCTGCTGTCGATCGCGGCCGTCCTCCCTGTGGTGTTCCTCGCCGCCCGGATCGCGCAGCGCCGCCGACCCGGCACGCTGTCCTCGGTGGTCGGCCACCTGCGCTGGGGCTGGTTCGGGCGGTGCTTGCTGGTCGCCATCCCGGTGATGGTCGTCTCGCTGCTGCTGCTCGTGGTGCTGGCCGCCCTCGTGACGGCCGAACCGGCGGAGCAGACCGCGGTGCGCTGGACGGGGTGGCCCCGCTTCGCGGTGAGCGCGTGCCTGCTGGTCGTCGTGGTGCCGTTGCAGGCGGCGGGTGAGGAGTACCTGGCGCGGGGGTGGTTCATCCAGGCGTTCGGCGCCTGGTTCGGCACGCCGTGGCCGGGCATCCTCGCCGGCGGTCTGGTCTTCGTCGCGTTGCACTCCGTCAGCCAGGTGTGGGGCGCCGCCGACCTCATGCTCTACGCCGTCGTGCTCGGCTGGCTCGCTGTCCGCACCGGCGGGCTGGAGGCCGGCATCGCGCTGCACGCGACGGGCAACCTCATGGTGTTCCTGCTCGCCGCCGCCACGGACCAGCTCGGGCTCGACGGCTCCGCCGGCGACGCCCCCTGGTACCTGTTCGCGACCAACGCCCTGATGCTGCCGCTCTACGCGTGGCTCGTCAGCACCCTGCACCGGAGCGCCGGGCAGGTCCGGCTCGTCCCGGCCGCGCGGTGACCCCGCTCGGCCCGTCCTGCTCGGGTCCCTCCTGCTCGGGCCCGCCCCGTTCGGTCCGCCCGTTCAGTCCACGCGGTCCAGGGCGGTCTCCACGCCCAGGCCCGACGGGTCCGGCCACCCCGGGTACTCCGGCGGCGTCCCGCCGAACGACGGGCAGAACGCCTTGTGGTCGCACCAGTCGCACAACCGGCTGGGGTTGGGGCGGAAGTCCCCGGTGCGGCCGGCCCGCAGGATCGCCTGCCACACGGCCTCCAGCGTGCGCTCGAACCGACGCAGCTCCCCCTCGTCCGGGGCGTAGGCCAGCGACTGCCGGTCCGCGAGGTACATCAGGCGGAGCTGGCGCGGCACCACGCCCCGCGTGCGCCACAGCACCAGGGCGTAGAACTTCATCTGGAACAGCGCCTTGGCCTCGCCGATCTCCCTCGGCGCCGTGCCCGTCTTGTAGTCCACCACCCTGATCTCGCCGGTGGGGGCCACGTCGATCCGGTCGATGTAGCCGCGCAGCAGCACGCCGGAGGCGAGCTCGGCCTCCACCAGCAGCTCGCACGCCTCCGGCTCCAGCCGGCGCGGGTCCTCCAACCCGAAGTAGTGGTCCAGCAGCCGGCCCGCCGAGGACAGCCACTCGGCCAGCTCGGCCTCGGCGTCCGCCGCGTCGTCGAACAGCCCGGCCAGCTCGGGGCGGGTGTCGCGCAGCTCCCGCCACGCCGGTTCGAGCAGCGCCCTGGCCTCGTCCGGCACCCGCCGCACGGCCGGCAGGGTGAAGAGGCGCTCCAGCACGGCGTGCACCACGGTGCCCCGCGCCTGCGCCCTGGTGGGCTTCTCCGGCAGCCGGTCCACGGCCCGGAAGCGGTAGAGCAGCGGGCACTGCTTGAAGTCGCTGGCCCGGGAGGGGGAGAGGGCCGGGCGGCGCGGACGCCGCCTCCCCGCGTCGTCGGCGTCGCCGTTCGCGCTGCCCGCCGACGACCTGACCTCCCCGACCACATCTGCCATGCCTGGCACCCTAGGCCACCCCGGCGACACTCCCGACCCTCGCCAGGCGTGGCCGACCCCGCGCAGTGGCCCAGAGCTCACCCGCGTCCGGCCGGAACCACGAGCGCGGCACGGACGAGCACGTTCGGGTGAGAAGTGGAGGCGGGAGTGTCCACCGCGGTCGCCGCGGCGTCGTGTCACGGCCATCCCACACCCGCCGGCCTACGCTTTCGAACGTGCCCAGCGCCAGCCGTTCGCAGCAACCGACTCAGCCGGTCGGCGGACTGGTGCTGTGCCGGGTGTCCGGCGTTCCGGTGCTGCTCGCGCCGTCCTGGTGGCTGGGCGCGGCGGTGGTCGTCCTGCTGTACGTCCCGTTCGTCGAGCGGTTGCTGCCCGGCTCGGGGTGGTGGACGGCGGTGTTCCTCGCCGTCGCGTTCGCGCTGCTCCTCGGCGCCTCGGTGCTGCTGCACGAGCTGGGGCACTGCGTGGTGGCGCTCCGGCTCGGGCTGCCCGTGCACCGCGTGCGGCTGTACCTGCTCGGCGGGCTCACCGAGATCGCCCGAACCCCGACCCAGCCCCGGCACGAGGGGGTGGTGGCGGTCGCCGGGCCGGCGGTGTCCGTCGTGCTCGCCGCCGTGCCGCTCGGCCTGTTCTTCCTGATCGAACCGGGCCTCACGCCGCTGCGCCTGCTCGTGCTGCAGACCGCCGTCGCCAACGGGCTGGTCGCCGTGTCCAACCTGCTGCCCGGCCTGCCCCTGGACGGGGGGCGGGTGTTGCGGGCGGCGGTGTGGGCCGTCACCGGCAGGAGGGGCGCGGGCACCAGGGCCGGCGTGGTGGGCGCCGGCGTCGTGGCCGTCGGGCTGGTCTGGTGGGCCGTGCTCGGGCTGGCCGAGGGCGTGGAGGACCAGTGGCTCCGGCTGGGCGTGTGCGCCCTCATGGCCTGGTTCATCGTGGTCGGCGCCGGTGCGGAGCTGGCGGCGGAGCAACGCCGGCGCTGGCCGGACGGTCTGGCGTTGTCCGAACTGGTCCGGCCGGTGCTGCAACTCCCGGCCGAGAGCCCGGTGGCCGACGCGCTGGCCGCCTCCGCCGGCCGGGGCGTGGTGCTGGTGCGCGCCGACGGCGTCGCCGCCGGCCTGCTCGACCAGCACGCCGCCGCCGAGCTGGCCGCCGTCACACCGCTGGCCCCCGCCGAGCGCGCCGCCGAGCCGATCCGGCCGGAGACCGTGCTGCTGGACTCCGAGCCCGGCGAGGAGGTCGCCGACCGGGTGAGCACCACCCCGGCGTTCCAGTTCCTCGTCGTCGACGCCGAGGGCCGACCGGCGGGCGTGCTGCGCAGGGAGGACCTGCGGGCCGCGCTCAGCCGCCGCTGACCGGCCGGTGGGATTTCGCCCCGGTCCGGCTCGTCTGCGACGATGGCCCGCTGGTTCGACCGATGGTGAACGTGGAGGTTCGACGCGCGTGAGCACTGCCAGCGGCCCCTTCCGGGCGGGCGACCGGGTGCAGCTGACCGACCCGAAGGGTCGGCGCTACACCGTCCTGCTCGAACCCGGTGGCCAGTACCACACCCACCGCGGCGTGCTCGCCCACGACGAGCTGATCGGCCGGCCCGAGGGCTCCGTGGTGACCTCCGCCGGCGGCACCCAGTTCCTCGCGCTGCGCCCGCTGCTGGCCGACTACGTGCTGTCGATGCCGCGCGGTGCCCAGGTCATCTACCCCAAGGACGCCGCCCAGATCGTCATGTGGGGCGACATCTTCCCCGGGGCCCGCGTGCTGGAGGCCGGAGCCGGCTCCGGCGCGCTGACCTGCTCCCTGCTGCGGGCCGTCGGCGAGCACGGCAGCGTCACCTCCTACGAGGTGCGCGAGGACCACGCCGAGCACGCCGTCCGCAACGTGGACCGCTTCTTCGGCGAGCGGCCGGCGAACTGGACGCTGCACGTCGGCGACGTCACCGAGCACACCGGCGAGGTCGACCGGGTCGTGCTCGACATGCTCGCGCCGTGGGACGTGCTGGACAGCGTGTCCAAGGCGCTGGTGCCCGGCGGTGTGCTGGTCGTCTACGTCGCCACGACCACCCAGTTGTCCAAGGTCACCGAGGCGCTGCGGGAGCAGCAGTGCTGGACCGAGCCGCAGGCGTGGGAGACGTTGCTGCGCCCGTGGCACGTCGTGGGCCTGGCGGTGCGCCCCGAGCACCGCATGGTCGCCCACACCGCGTTCCTGCTGACCGCGCGTCGCCTCGCCGAGGGCGTGGTCCCGCCGAAGCCGCAGCGCCGGCCCAGCCGGGGCTGACCGCGCGACAGACATACAGATATAAGGAGTGGCCGGTCACCGTTCGCGGTGACCGGCCACTCCTGGTTCTGGTTCGTGGTCAGCGACTCACTTCTTGTCGCAGATGACCCAGCCGCCCGACTCCTTGACGATCGGGTTGGAGAGCTCGCCGCCCTGCTGCTTGGTCGACTCGATCTTCAGCTTGAACGACCCGCTGCCGCCGGTCGTGGTGACGCTCGTCATGGTCACCTTGGCGCTGGGGTCGGGGTCGCCGGCCTTGCCGAGCAGGCCGGCGTTCTTGCTCTCCTCGAACGTCTTGGCGCAGACCAGCGGCCGGAGCTCGTCCTCGGACCAGTTCTTGCCCCGGTGGATGACCGTCTGCAGCAGCGAGGCGACCTTCGTGCCCAGCTCGCGGGCCGCCGGGTCGGCCGAGTCGCCGCCGCCCTTCGGCGTGGGCACCGCGGACCGGGTGGAGCTGGACTTCGGCAGCGAGCTGCCGGACGTCGGGGCCGGTGACGAGCTCGTGGTCTCGCTGGGCCCACTCGCCGCGGCCGGCTCGTCCTTCTTGCCGGTGAGCAGCACCACCGCGGTGACGCCACCGCCGACCAGCACCAGCACCGCGGCCACGATGCCGATCACCAGGCCGGTCCGCTTCTTCGGCGGCGGAGGCGTGCCACCACCGCCGGGGAAGCCCGGAGCGCCGAACGGCTGCTGGCCGAACTGACCGGGTTGGCCCGGCTGCCCGTACGGCCCCGGCTGACCGGGGAACGCGCCCTGCTGGCCGAACTGGCCCTGCTGCGCGGAGGGGTCGAACTGGCCGGGCTGCCCCGGTTGCCCGAACTGGCCGGGCTGACCCTGCTGGCCGTAGGGGTCCGGCTGGCCGAACCCGCCGGGCGCGCCACCGTGGGGCTGTCCCGGCTGCTGGCCCCAGCCCCCCGGCTGCGGTTGGCCGGGCTGGGGGAAACCACCGGACTGCGGTCCGGTGGGCTGCTGCGGCCAGCCGCCCGGCTGCTGCGGGTCGTACGGCCCCGGCTGCGACGGGTAGGTCACGGTGATGCTCCGGGTTCGGATCTGGGAAAACGCGCGCGGACCTGCCCAACCTAAGGGGTCGGACAGGCGTTTGGGTCGAGTTCGGGCGAACCCGCGGCATCAGAAACACGCGCACCCGACCACCTGCGAGGTGGTCGGGTGCGGAGAGTTCCGGAGCGGTGACCGCCGGTGCCGCGAGGACGTCAGCGGAGCCGATCACCGAAGGACGCGACAGGTCAGCCGCAGACCCGCCACTCGCCGTCCTCCTTGGTCATGTCCAGCTTCAGATCGTCACTGTCGCTCTTGCTGGGAGTGACCTTCTCCGCCTTGAGCTTGACAGTGGCCTTGTCGCCGTTCTCCTGCACGTCGAGGACCGTGAACTTCACCTTGGTGTTCTTGGCCTCGTTCACCTTCTCCTCGGCCTTCTTGCGCGCCTCTCCCGCCGGGAGCTTCGCCAGGCGCTCCTCCAGGTCCCTGATCCGCTTCTCCTGGTTCTCCTTGGTCTTCTTGATGTCGTCGCGCTTGGCGGCGCACGTGTACTTGGACGCGGCGTCGTAGTCGTTGTTGCTGACCTCCTTCGCGAAGGACTCGGCGACGCTGCGAGCCGACGAGCCTCCGGTGAGGAGGAGGACCAACGCGACGGCCACGCCGACGACCACGACACCGCCGCCGGCCAGGATCCAGGGCAGGGCCTTCTTCTTGGGCGCGGGCGCGGGAGCGCCGAAGGGCTGCTGGCCGAACTGGCCCGGCTGACCCGGGAAGCCGGGCTGACCGGGGAACGCGCCCGGCTGGCCGAACTGGCCCGCCTGCGCGGAGGGGTCGAACTGACCGAACTGGCCGGGCTGGCCGAACTGACCCGGTTGCCCGAACTGACCGGGCTGGCCCTGCGGGGCCGACGGGTCGAACTGGCCCGGTTGCCCGAACTGACCGGGCTGACCCGGCTGACCGAACTGGCCTGGTTGGCCCGGCTGGCCGAACCCGCCCGGCGGGGTGCCGTGCGGCTGGCCGGGCTGGGCCGGCTGCTGACCCCAGCCGCCGGGCTGGGGCTGACCGGGCTGCTGCGGCCACTCGCCCGGCTGCTGGCCGAACGGCCCTGGCTGCTGCGGGGGGACGGACATCACGATCTCCTTGAGGCTCCAGGGAGCGGTTGGGGACACTGCCCGGACGGTGGCCGGCAGGGCCGAGGGCTAGGACGCACGGTAGTGGGTAGCCGGTTCCACAGGACACCGAGACGGAGTAGTTCGTCCCGCCAAGTGAGCGGTTTAGGGTGAGCGCTCGTTTGCTCGGCATGTACGAACCCGCTCTAGTCGGTGATCGCCGGTACCGTGGGTGTACGTAGCACGGGAGGAGGGTGCCGACATGCAGCACGACCGTCCCGGCAGCCGACCCGAAGAGGGCGGCGAGCTGAACACAGGTGCCAGCGCCGCTGAGTTGACCGCGCAGATCCGTTTCCTGGAAGACGAGGTGGCGCTGCTGCGCCGCAAGCTCACCGAGTCCCCACGGCACGTCCGCCTGTTGGAGCAGCGGCTGGCCGAGGCGTCCAACCGGGTCAGTCAGCTCACGGAGCGTAACGCCAAACTGGTCGAGACGTTGAAGGACGCGCGGAGCCAGTTGATGGCTCTGCGTGAGGAGGTCGACCGCCTCGCCCAGCCGCCGAGTGGTTACGGCGTGTTCCTGGCCACGCACGAGGACGGCAGCGTCGACGTGTTCACCGCCGGTCGGCGGATGCGCGTCGCGGTGTCGCCCGCGGTGGACAACGAGTCGATGCGCCTGGGGCAGACGGTGCGGCTCAACGAGGCGTTGACGGTCGTGGAGGCCGGCTCCTTCGAGCGGACCGGCGAGGTCTGCACCCTGCGCGAGCTGCTCGCCGAGAGCGGCGAGGACGCCGCCAGCCGGGCGCTGGTGGTGGGCCACGCCGACGAGGAGCGCGTGGTCCTGCTGGCGCACTCCCTGCTCACCTCCCCGCTCAAGCCCGGTGACTCCCTGCTGGTCGACACCAAGGCCGGCTACGCGTACGAGCGGGTGCCCAAGGCCGAGGTCGAGGACCTCGTGCTGGAGGAGGTCCCGGACGTCGACTACGTCGACATCGGCGGCCTCTCCCGGCAGATCGAGCAGATCAGGGACGCCGTCGAGCTGCCGTTCCTGCACGCGGAGCTGTTCCGCGAGTACCAGCTGCGCCCGCCCAAGGGCGTGCTGCTGTACGGCCCGCCCGGCTGCGGCAAGACGCTCATCGCGAAGGCGGTGGCGAACTCGCTGGCGAAGCAGGTGGCCGCCGCCCGGGGGGACGACGACGGCCAGGCCAAGTCGTACTTCCTCAACATCAAGGGCCCCGAGCTGCTGAACAAGTTCGTCGGCGAGACCGAGCGGCACATCCGGCTGATCTTCCAGCGGGCCAGGGAGAAGGCCTCCGAGGGCACCCCGGTGATCGTGTTCTTCGACGAGATGGACTCGATCTTCCGCACCCGGGGCAGCGGGGTCTCCTCCGACGTCGAGACGACGATCGTGCCCCAGCTCCTCAGCGAGATCGACGGCGTGGAGGGGCTGGAGAACGTCATCGTCATCGGCGCCTCCAACCGCGAGGACATGATCGACCCGGCGATCCTGCGGCCGGGCCGGCTCGACGTGAAGATCAAGATCGAGCGGCCGGACGCCGAGGCGGCCAAGGACATCTTCTCCAAGTACCTGACCACCGACCTGCCGATCCACGCCGACGACCTCGCGGAGTTCGGCGGCGACAAGCAGGCGTGCGTCGAGGCGATGATCCAGCACACGGTCGAACGGATGTACGCCGAGACCGAGGAGAACCGGTTCCTGGAGGTCACCTACGCCAACGGGGACAAGGAGGTCCTGTACTTCCGGGACTTCAACTCCGGCGCGATGATCCAGAACATCGTCGACCGCGCGAAGAAGGCGGCGATCAAGTCGGTGCTGGAGACCCGCCAGCCGGGTCTGCGGGTGCAGCACCTGCTCGACGCGATCGTCGACGAGTTCGCCGAGAACGAGGACCTGCCCAACACCACCAACCCGGACGACTGGGCGCGGATCTCGGGCAAGAAGGGCGAGCGCATCGTCTACATCCGCACCCTGGTCACCGGCAAGAACCAGGAGGCGGGACGGGCGATCGACACCGCCACCAACACCGGTCAGTACCTGTAGGCCGGACGGACACCCCGGCGACCCCCGCCCCCTCCCGGGCGGGGGTCGCCGCGTGTCCGGGGGACGAACCGACGCCATGCGATCACCTCCAGGTGGCGCTTCGGCGGGGCTTCGGTGGGGCTTCGCACGGGTGGGGGACGCGCGGTCGAGGCTGATCGTTACCCTGCCGACGGTGGGCGTGCCGTGGTCGGAGGTGTTCTGCTTGCGCGGGCGAGGGCTTCTGCTGGTGTTGGGCGTGGTGCTGGTGGGCGGGTGCTCCGGGCGGCCCAACGACCTCTCCGACGGCAGCTACTACGCCGACGCGCGACCGGCGGCACAGGGTTCGTCGGTCGCCGGGCCGCCGGCCTCAGCCAGCGGCCAGCCCGGTCAGTCGGGCCAGCCCTCCGCCAGGCCGGCCACCGGGTCCTCGGCGACGTCCTCTTCGGCGCCGACGGCCTCCGCCCAGCAGGACGGGCAGCGGGTCGGTCGCGCGTTGCTGACCGAGGCGGTGCTCGGCCCGGAGGGCTTCAAGGCGGTCACCCCGGCGAGGGCAGGCGACCCGCGCGCGTTGCCGGCGTGCGTGACGGACGTGGACCTTCGCCGCGAGCTGCGGTCGGGCCGGCAGGCGGACTGGCAGGGCGTGCGCACCGCCGTGCCGCTCACGCAGTTCGTCGGCGTCAGCGACAAGGGGTCAGCCGCCGACCTGGTGCGGCGCGCGAAGCGGGTGAACGGGTGCGCGACCGAGGTGCCGTTGGCGTCCGTCGCCGGCGCCGATGCCCAGCTGGCGTGGTGCGAGAAGACCCGGCCGGCCTGCCGCGTGCTGCTGGCCAAGGGCGACCTGCTCGCCGACCTGGAGGTCGTCGCCAACAGCGAGGCCCGGTCGCGCGACCTGCTCACCCAGCTGGCCCCCAAGGCCGCGGAGGGTCTGGCCGCGCGCTGACGAGCGGGGCCTTCCCGGCGCGCCGGCCGGTGCCCGGTGAGTTCCACCTGACCATCTGGTCGCTCGTTCCCACCATCGCGGGCCTCCCGGTGACGTGTGGGTCGTCGAGGCGGACAGAACCAGGAAACACGCTCGGCGAGTTTTCTGCCCTGGGTTGTCCACAGGCCCCGGAAGTTGTCCACAACAACCCGATTGTCGGGTGACATTTCGTTGCCCTGATCGGGTTTCTATCCACAGGCCACTTTTTTCCGCGGGCGTCGGGGTGCGGGGCGTCGATAGGCTGGAAGCGGGGTCGCCCCCCAGGGCGGGTGGGGGCTGTCCAGCGAGGTGTCCTCTGACCAGAGGTGGGGACCCCTCTCCTGGTCGTCTCTAACGAGATGGATCAGGTCGGGGTTCGAGAACTCAACCAGGCCACCAGCAAGGTGCTCGGACGGGTTCGCGAGGGACACCCGGTGACCGTGACCGAGCGGGGCGTTCCTGTGGCGCACCTGATTCCCGTGCAGGCAGCCACCTCCTTGCTCGGCCAGCTGGTCGCCACGGGCCGGGCCGTACCGCCACGGACGCCACGCGGTCCGATTCCGCTTCCGCCACGGCTGGGTTCCCCCGACGTCAACGTCGCGGCCGAGCTGGCTGAGGCGCGGGAGGACGAACGCTGGTGATCTACCTGGATTCGTCAGCCATCGTGAAGCTCATCCGGCAGGAGGAGCACAGCGGCAACCTCGTAACCTGGCTCAACGACTCCCGCCACGTGTCGTTGCCCCTGGTCTCCTCGGCCCTGGCCGAGATCGAGGTTCCCCGGGCGATTCGAAGGTGCGCGCCCGCAGCACTGCCCGGGGTCCCGGCGGCTTTGGCGCGGTTGTACTTGCTGGAGATCGACATTGTGACCCGGCAGACCGCCGCCGCATATCCCCAGTCTTCGCTCCGCTCGTTGGACGTCATTCACCTGGCAACCGCGCAGACACTCGCTGGTCAACCTGGTGCGGATCTGACTGCGTTCGTCACGTACGACAAGCGGCTGGCTGACACTGCTCGATCCGTCCAGCTTCCGGTGGTTGAACCGGGGATTGGCTGAGGCGCTTTTCCCGGCGGCCCCGTCGATGACCAGAGGCGCGCGGTCAGGCGTGGGACTGGCGGCGGTCCCACTCGGTGAACAGGGCGCGGCCGTCCGGGGTCCACGGCCAGGTCGGGTCGGACAGTCGGGCGCGCAGTTCGTCCAACGGCAGCCAACCGCCCTCGGCGATCTCCTCCGGCTGGTGGACGACCGGTCCGTCCCAGCGGGCCTCGAACGTGAACGCGTGGTACCGCACCGGCGGGTCCACGAAGGGGACCGTGAACATCGGGGTGAGCGGGACGCCGCGCACGCCCAGTTCCTCGGCCAGTTCGCGGCGCGCGCACTCCTCGGGCTGCTCGCCGGCGGCGAGGACGCCGCCGGCCCAGCAGTCGTACATCCCCGGGTAGACGTCTTTGTCGTCGGTGCGTCGGTGCACGTAGACGCGCTGGCCGTCGGTCGAGCGCAGGAGCACCGACGCCGCGGCGTGCCAGTGGCCCTCGGCGCGCATCCGGGACCTGGGCAGTGCCCCGGTCGGGTGGCCCTCGGCGTCGTAGATCGCGACCTGCTCCTCAGCGGTGCTCACTCCGCCGATCGTCGCACGAGCGGGCGTTCCTGCTACTCGGGGCTGATCCCCGATCAGCCCTAAGGTGGATCACTGGTCGAGACCACCGGCGGACGCCCACCCGGGTGGGTGCTGCCTAGGGTCGCTGCCAAGAGACGTGTGGGATCGGGGAGGTTGGGGTTGGCCACCGAGCAGGGTCTGGACGCCGAGCGCCGGGCGGGCGGGGCGCACAGCGCGCGGGTCGCGGCGCGGACGATCGGGTTGGAGAAGGTCTACGGGCGGGGTGAGGCCGCCGTCCGCGCGCTGGCCGGGGTCACGCTGGACATCCACGCCGGCCGGTTCACCGCGATCATGGGCCCGTCCGGCTCCGGCAAGTCGACCCTGATGCACTGCCTCGCCGGGCTGGACTCGGCCACCGCCGGGCGGGTCCTGCTGGGCGACACCGACCTGACCGCGATGGGCGACCGCCAGCTCACCACGGTGCGGCGCGACCGGATCGGCTTCGTCTTCCAGGCGTTCAACCTGCTGCCGCAGCTCACCGCCCAGGAGAACATCCTGCTGCCGCTGGAGCTGGCCGGCCGGCGCCCCGACCAGTCGTGGCTGGACCAGGTCGTCGACGTGCTCGGCCTGCGCCAGCGGCTGCGGCACCGGCCGTCGGAGCTGTCCGGCGGTCAGCAGCAGCGGGTCGCCGTCGCCCGCGCGCTGGTCACCCGGCCGGACGTGGTGTTCGCCGACGAGCCCACCGGCAACCTCGACTCCCGGTCCGGCAACGAGCTGCTCGGGTTCCTGCGCCGGTCGGTGCACGACTACGGCCAGACGATCGTGATGGTCACCCACGACCCGGTCGCGGCCTCCTACGCCGACCGGGTCGTGCTGCTCGCCGACGGCGCGTTGGCGGGCGACATCTACCGCCCGACGCCCGACACGGTGCTGGACGCGCTGCGGCGCCTGGGAGTGTGATCTTGTGGCGCTCTTGCGCACAGTGCTGGCCGAGGTGCGGCAACGGCCGGCACGCCTGCTGCTGACCGGGCTGGCGGTCGTCGTCGCCACGGTCTTCGCGGCCGGCTCGTTGATCTTCACCTCGACCCTGCGCTCCGCGTTGGCCGAGGGGCTCACCTCGTTCCCGCCGGGCGCGGCCACCGTCGTCGAGCCGTCCCGGGGCACGGCTCCCGGCGAGTACGGCGTGCCCGCCGCGGCGCTCGACACCGTCGCCCGGGTGGACGGCGTGGCCGAGGTCGTCGGCGTCGCCAGCGGCTCGGTGGTGCTGAGCCGGCCGGGGGGCACCGCGGAGAGCGGCTACTGGCGGTTGGTCAGCGACCCGTTCTCCGGAGCGCTGACCAACCACCAGGTCCTGTCCGGAGCCGCGCCCCGGCAGCGGGACCAGGTCGCCGTCACCCGGGAGGTGGCGGACCGGACCGGGCTGGGAGTCGGGAGCCGGGTCCTGCTGCGGGCCGCTGAGACGCGGAAGGGTCAGACCCCGCCGAAACCCCGGGAACTCACGGTCATCGGCGTCGTCCGGGCTCCGTTCCAGCAGGGCGGGAACTCCCTGGTCGCCACCCCGGACACCGCCCGCGAACTGCTCGGCGGCCCCTGGACGACGCTGCTGGTCTCGGCTGGCCAGGGGGTCGACGCCGACGCGCTGACCGCCAGGGTGCGGGCGGCCCTCGGCGACTCCGCCCAGGCCGACAGCGCCCCCGCGTTGCGGGAGAGGGAGCTGAGGGAGCGCGTCCGGGGTGTCGGCGCGCTGTTCGCCGTGTTGTCGGTGTTCACCGGGCTGGCGATGGTGGCCGCCGCGCTCGTCGTGACCTCCACCTTCCGGATCGTCGTCGCCCAGCGCCGCCGCACCACGGCCCTGCTGCGGTGCGTCGGCGCCAGCCGGAGCCAGGTCGTGCGGTCGCTGCTGGCCGAGGCCGCGCTGTCCGGCCTGGTCGCCGGGCTGCTCGGCGCTGGGTTGGCGGTGTTGCTCGGGTACGGCGTGCTGGGCGTCGTCCGCGGCGTGGCCGACCAGCCCCTGCCCGAGCTCCAGGTCCCCGTCGGCGGCCTGGCCGTGTGCGTGGGCCTCGCCGTCCTGGTGACGGTGGTGGCGGCCGTGGCGCCGTCGGTCACCGGCTCGCGGGTGCCGCCGGTCGCGGCGCTCGGCGCGGCCAGGACCACCGACGCCGGCGGTGGCTCGTCCGCCCTGCGGTGGGTGCTCGCCGCGGTGCTCGCCCTCGCCTCGGGGGCGTTGGCCGCGTACGCCGTTCTCGTCCTCGACGGCGCGAGGCTGGGGCTGGCCGTCGTCGTGCTGGCCGGACTGCTGGCCTTCGGCGCGCTGCTCGCGGCCGGCCCCATGGTGTTGTCCCTGCTCGCCAGGGCGCTGGCCCGTCCCGTCCGCCGGCTCGGCGGGGTGCCGGGGCGGCTCGCGATCGGCAACGCGTTGCGCGTGCCCAAGCGCACCGCGGCCACCACGGCCGTGCTGACCCTCGGCGTCACGCTCGTGTCGGCCGTGCTGGTGGGGATGAGCTCCCTGCAGGCCAGCGGCGAGGCGCGGGTGGCCGGACGGCTCCCCGCCCAGCTGCTGGTCACCCAGGCCGGTTTCGTCCAGGGCGGTGAAGGCGGCGTTCCCCGGGAACTGGAGCGGAAGCTGGCCGACCTGCCGGAGACCGGGCCGGTCGCGGCGGTGGTCGACGCCCCGGCCGACGTCGAGGGGGAGGAGGGCATGGGCGTGACCGGGGTTGACACCGCCCGGTTCCCTGCCCTGGCCGACGGCGTCGTGCTGGAGGGCTCGGTCCGTGATCTGGGGCCCGGCCGGGCCGGCCTGTACCGCGGCATCGCCGAGACGCTGGGCAAGCACGTCGGCGACCGGCTCACCGTGCGCGGCCGGGGAGGAGTCGTCACCCTGACCGTCGGGGCGGTCTACCGCAACGCCACCGGGCTGGGCATGGTCAGCGTGCACCCCGACGACCTGGCCAGGATCGCACCCGGCGCGCCGGTCAGGACCGTGCTCGTCGACCCGGCCCCCGGCACCGACCTCAACACGCTGCGCAGGGCCGTCGAGACCGCGCTGGCCGGCAACAGCGACCTCATGGTCGAGGTCCCCGGCGAGGAGCGCGCCGAGTGGGAGCGGACCCTGCGGACGATGGCCCTGGTCGCGCTCGGCCTGGTCGGCATGACCGTGCTGGTGGCCGTGGTCGGGGTCGGGGTCACGCTCTCCCTGTCGGTGGTCGAGCGCACCCAGGAGTCCGGGCTGCTCCGGGCGCTGGGGCTGCACCGGGGCGGGTTGCGCGGCGCGCTGGCCTGGGAGGCCGCCGTCTTCGGCACGTGCGCCGCCGCGCTCGGTCTCGGCTTCGGCGTGCTGTTCGGCGTGCTCGGGGTGCGCGCGCTCCACGAGTTCGAAGTGATCAGAATCCCGTACCTCCAGCTCGTCACCGTCGCGGCGGGGCTGGTGTTCCTGGCGCTGGTGGCCGCGGTCGGCCCGGCGCGCCGCGCGGCGAAGGCGAGTCCGCTGGAGGCGTTGACCGCCGACTGACCCGCGCGCGAGCCCGCTTCAGCGGGTGAACAGCCGGCCGTGCTCGCGGTCGGCGGCTCGAACGTGCCCCGACACCCCCTCGTCGGTGGGCAACCGTGAAACACGATCTAAGGACGAACAACCAGTGAACCTGTTCACCGTGCTGCGGGTGGTGCTGGGCGAGGTGCGCCGTCGTCCCGGCCGCGCCCTGCTGCCCGGCGTGGCGCTCGTGGTGGGCGTGGCGTGTCTGGCCGCATCCCTCGTGCTCAGTGACGCGATGGAGCGTGCGACCAGCGACGGGCGAGCTCGGGTGCCGGCCGCGGTCGGGCTCGTCGTCGAGGACGACAGCAGGTCCGAGGAGACGCCCGCCCCGTTCGAGGCGCTGACGCCGAAGCTCGCGGCCGTCCCCGGCGTGCGGCAGGTCGCGCCCGTGCGGCAGGGCGACGTGGACCTGCTGCTGGCCGCCGACGGCCGGGCGGTCGACGACCGGGCCGTCCTGGACGTCGAGCCGGCGGGCGACGACGCGCTGCGCCGGATCCCGATCGCCGAGGGGCGCGCGCCGGCGGCCGACGGGGAGATCGCGGTCGACCGGGTCACCGCGCACTACCGCGATCTCCGACCCGGCTCGCGGGTGGCGATCGCGGACACCGCCGGCCGGCGGACCGAGGTCGTGGTCAGCGGCGTGACGGTGCGGGGCGGTGTCGGCCGCGCCGAGCTCGTGGGTGGACCGGACCTGGCGGCCAGGGTGGCTCCGAAGATCACCACGAGTGAGCTCGGCCTGGTCCTCGCCCCGGGGGCCGACCCGGCAGCGGTGCGCACCGCCGTCACGGCCGTGGTGGGCAAGGGGCTGCGCGTCGTGCCAGCGGCCGAGGCCAGCTCCAACACCGCGAACCACAACCTCGGCGGGCTGCTGTTGTTCAGCATCCTGGCGCTGGCCACGGCCGTGTTCGTGGCCGCGGCCACCTTCCGGGCCGTCTACCTGCAACGACAGCGGCAGACCGCGTTGATGCGCTGCCTGGGCGCGGAACGGGCGCCCCTGGTGTGGGCCAACCTGCTCGAAGCGGTGCTGACCGGCGTCGTGTCCGGTCTGGTCGGGGCGCTCCTGGGCGGACCGGCCGGGTGGCTGCTGGCCCGCGTGCTCGACGCGACCGGCACGTCGGCGCTGCTGGGCGCGGTGGAGCTGAGCCCGTCCCTGGCGCCCCCGGCGTCCACGCTGGTCCTCGGGGTCGGGGTGGCCGCCGCGCTCAGCGTGGTCGCCGCCGTCCGGCCGGCCCTGGGCGCGTCGCTGGTGCCGCCGCTGGTCGCCCTGCGCACCGCGGAGGAGGCGCCGCCGGAGCGCGCGCTCACCAGGGGCCGGCGGGTGCTGGGCTGGATCTCGGTCGCGATCTCGGTCGCGTTCGCGGCCGGCGCGGTGGCCAGCAGGGGGAGCAGCGCCGCGGCGTTCGCCGCCCTGTGCTCGGCCATCGCGGCCGTCGCCGGCGGGTTCATGGCGTTCGGCCCGGTCACGGTTCCGTGGATCAGCCGGTTGTTCGGCGCGGCCGTCGGCCGGCTCGGCGGCACGACCTGGCGGTTGGCCGCGCTGGAGGTGCGCAGGGTCCCGCACCGCGCCGCCGCGGTGGCCCTGCCGCTGGTCCTGGCCAGTGCCCTGGTGAGCTTCGGGCTCGGCACGATGGGCGGGTTCGCCGCCTCCGAGGAGGAGGACGCGCGCTACCCCCGCGCCGACGTGGTGGTGCAGGACGTGGGCGAGCGTCCGTTGTCCACCGAGGCCGCGCGGGCCGCCGAACAGGGCGCGGGCGCCGCCGCCACCGTGACGCTGCGCCGCACCACGGGCACCGTGCCGACGAAGGTGCGGGGCACGCCGCCGGAGAACACCGTCGCGGCCGCTGACCCCGCCGCGACCAGGGACGTGCTGACCCGCCTCGGGCTTCCCCGCGACGTCGTGGACCGGTTCGACACCGGCGCCGCGTTGACCGACCCGTCCACCGCGACGCGGCTGGACCTGCGGCCGGGCCAGGAGTTCACGGTGGAGGGGCTGCCGGGCGGACCCCGCACGGTGCGGTTCGCCGGCACGTACCCCTACACCCTCATGCGGCCCGCCGTGCTGCTGGCCGACAGCGGGCTCGGCACGCCGGACACCGTGCTCGTCGCGATGCGGCCGGGCGCCGACCAGACCGCCTACCAGGCCGACGTGCGGCGCGCCCTGGCCGGGCAGCCCACCGTGCTCGTGGAGACCAGGGCCGACCGGATCGCCCGCAGCGCGCAGCGCTTCGACGTTCTCGCCACGCTGTTCGCCGTGCTGCTCGGGCTGTCGGTCGCGGTGGCCGTCACGGGCATCGGCACCGCGCTGGCCATCTCCGTGCAGGAACGCCGCAAGGAGCTGGCGTTGCGGCGGGCGTTGGGCGTGCACCGCTTCGGGATGCGGCACGGCCTGGTGGCCGAGGCGGTGATCCTCGCGCTGGTCGGCCTGGTCGGCGGCGGCGCGCTCGGCGCCGCCTACTCCTGGCTGCTGCTCTACAGCTCCGGTCTCGGCGCCACGCCCACCACCCCGTTGTGGACGCTGGGCGTCGGCGCGGCCGCTGTGGTCCTGCTGGCCGCGCTCTCCGCCTTCGGGCCGGCGCGCACGGCCGGTCGGATCGCGCCGGCGGCCGGACTGGCCAGCGGCTGAGCACAGCCGAGCACAGCCGAGCACGGCTGAGCGCGGCTGAGCGCGGCTGAGCGCGGCTGAGCGCGCGGCGGGGCCGCGCCCGAGCGGTGGCGAGGCCGCGCGGCAGCGAGCGGCACCCGGCCGGGAGCGGGTACCCGCTGTCGACGCGTCGGTCCGGGGCACGGCCCGCGCCGTGCCCCGGACCGGTCGGCTCGCCCCGCGTGTACCCCATGCGTCGGCGGTGCGGAGGGCCCTCGGACCCGTAGGCTGGGCGCATGCGGCGGATCATGGGGACAGAGGTCGAGTACGGCATCGCCGTGCCGGGCGACGCGACCGCGAACCCGGTGCTGACCTCCACGCAGGTGGTGCTGGCCTACGCCGCGGCGGCCGAGGTGCCGCGGGCCCGGCGGGCGCGGTGGGACTACGAGGTGGAGTCGCCCCTGCGCGACGCCAGGGGCTTCGACCTCGGCGCCCCCGGCGTGCCGCCCACCGACCCGGAGGTCGAGGACCTCGGCGCGGCCAACGTCATCCTCACCAACGGCGCGCGGCTCTACGTCGACCACGCCCACCCGGAGTACTCCACCCCCGAGGTCACCAACGCCAGGGACGTGGTGGTCTGGGACAAGGCGGGGGAGCGGGTGATGGAGGAGGCCGCGCTGAAGGCGGCCACCGTTCCCGGGCAGCCCCGGATGCAGCTCTACAAGAACAACGTCGACGGCAAGGGCGCGAGCTACGGCGCGCACGAGAACTACCTGATGTCCCGGAGCACCCCGTTCACCGCCGTGATCTCCGGGCTCACCCCGTTCTTCGCCTCCCGCCAGGTCGTGTGCGGGGCCGGCAGGGTGGGCATGGGCCCGGCCGGCGAGGAGGCCGGGTTCCAGCTCTCCCAGCGCTCCGACTACATCGAGGTCGAGGTCGGCCTGGAGACCACGCTCAAGCGCGGCATCATCAACACGCGCGACGAGCCGCACGCCGACGCCGACAAGTACCGGCGGCTGCACGTGATCATCGGCGACGCCAACCTCGCCGAGTACTCCACCTACCTCAAGGTCGGCACCACCTCGCTGGTCCTGGACATGATCGAGTCCGGACGCCGGTTCGACGACCTCCGGCTGGCCGACCCGGTGCGGGCCGTGCACGCCATCAGCCACGACCCCACGCTGCGGACCACGGTCGAGCTGGCGGACGGGCGCAAGTTCACCGGCCTGGACATCCAGCGCGCCTACCACGAGCGGGCCGCCGAGCACGTGGAGCGGCACGGCGCGGAGCGGGTGGCCGTGGACGTGCTGCGCACCTGGGACGAGGTGCTCGCGACCCTGGGGCGCGACCCGATGGACTGCGCGGACCGCCTCGACTGGCCGGCCAAGCTGCGCCTGCTGGAGGGCTACCGGGCCAGGGACGGCCTGGGCTGGGCCTCGCCCCGCCTGCACCTGGTCGACCTCCAGTACTCCGACGTGCGGCTCGACAAGGGCCTGTACAACCGGCTGGTGGCGCGGGGCTCCATGCGCCGGCTGGTCAGCGAGGAGGAGGTGCGCGCCGCCGTCACCGCCCCGCCGGAGGACACCAGGGCGTACTTCCGCGGCCGGTGCCTGGAGCGCTACCCGTCCTCGGTGGCGGCCGCCTCGTGGGACTCGGTCATCTTCGACCTGGGCCGCGAGTCGCTGGTCCGCATCCCCACGCTGGAGCCGTTGCGCGGCACGAAGTCGCACGTCGGCCACCTGCTGGAGGCGGCGGCCACGGCTGAGGAGCTGGTCGAGTCGCTCACGCGCGGGTAACCCCGAGTCGAACCGGCGGCGCGGGCGCGGGGAAGTGCCCGGGTGGCCGGCGACGTTTGTCCGAGCGGGTGGGTAATGTTCATGCCAGGCCCACCGAACCGGGAGGCGAGATGTCGCAGGAAAAGGTGCAGCGGCACGGCGGTGGCGACGGCGACGAGGAGACGACGGGCGCCGCGCCGGCCGGCCAGGAACGCCGGGAGAAGCTCGGCGAGGACGTCGACGCCATCCTGGACGAGATCGACGACGTCCTGGAGGAGAACGCCGAGGACTTCGTCCGCGCCTACGTGCAGAAGGGCGGCGAGTAGCCGACGGGACCGGGTGGGGCCGCCGTTCGGGTGACCCCACCCCCGCCGTGGCCGCCCCCACGACGCGACCGACCCGGACGGGCCGGCCGCCAGGGGGACGCCGTCGGCGTCACCCCCGGTTCCGCCCGCGACGCGGCGCCGCCGACCCCGGTTCGGCGCCGGCCAGACCCGTGAACCAGACCCAACCCGCGAACCAGACCCCGTACCCCCGACGCGAGCAGGAGACGATCCAGCCGATGGAACCCACGTCGGCCCGGTCCCAGCCGGGCGCGGCCCTGCCGGCGGCCTACTTCAGCCTGGGCACCTCGTCGTTCACCGACTTCCTCCGCGTGGCCGCGCCCGACCTCCTGCCGGGTCGGCGCGCGCTCCCGGAGGGCCGGGTGGAGGCCCCGCACGGAACCACCATCGTCGCCCTGACCTTCGCCGACGGCGTGCTCATCGCCGGCGACCGGCGGGCCACGATGGGCAACCTGATCGCCCAGCGGGACATCGAGAAGGTCTTCGTCACCGACGAGTACTCCGCCGTGGGCATCGCGGGCACCGCCGGCATCGCGATCGAGATGGTCCGGCTGTTCGCGGTCGAGCTCCAGCACTACGAGAAGATCGAGGGCGTGCCGCTGTCGCTGGACGGCAAGGCCAACCGCCTGGCGAACATGCTGCGCGGCAACCTCGACGGCGCGATGATCGGCCTGGCCGTGCTCCCGCTGTTCGTCGGCTACGACCCGGACGCGGCCGACCCGAGGCGCGCGGGCCGCGTCATCTCCTACGACATCGCCGGTGGGCGGTACGAGGAGGTCGGGGGCTACCACGCGGTGGGCTCCGGCTCGCTGTTCGCCAAGTCGGCGCTGAAGAAGCGGCACGACCCGAACGCCGACGCCGACGCCGCCGTGCGGACCGCGATCGAGGCCCTCTACGACGCGGCCGACGACGACACCGCCACCGGCGGCCCCGACCTGTCCCGCCGGATCTTCCCGGTGGTGGTCACCATCACCGCCGAGGGCGCCGTCCGCCTGTCCGACGAGCAGACGGGCGCGGTCGCCGAGGCCGTGGTGGCCGCCCGCCGGGAGAACCCGGGCGGCTGACCCCCGACCGTGCCGACATCCACCGGTTCGCGACTCCAGGAGCACACGCCGTGACGCTTCCGTTCTACGCCTCTCCCGAGCAGTTGATGCGGGACAAGTCGGAGTACGCCCGCAAGGGGATCGCCCGCGGGCGCAGCGTCGTGGTGCTCGCCTACGCGGGGGGAGTGCTGTTCGTCGCGGAGAACCACTCGACGACGTTGCACAAGGTCTCCGAGATCTACGACCGGATCGGCTTCGCCGCGGTCGGCCGGTACAGCGAGTTCGAGAACCTGCGCCAGGCCGGCATCCGGTTCGCCGACATCCGCGGCTACAGCTACGACCGCCGCGACGTCACCGGCCGCCAGATCGCGAACACCTACGCGCAGGCCCTCGGCGTGATCTTCACCGAGCAGCCCAAGCCGTACGAGGTGGAGCTGTGCGTCGCCGAGGTGGGGGAGACCTCCGCCGAGGACCAGCTCTACCGGGTCACCTACGACGGTTCGGTCGGCGACGAGCCGGACTTCGTGGTGATGGGCGGCCAGGCGGAGACCATCACCACCGCCCTGCGCCAGGCGTACGAGGCCGAGATGGACCTCGGGGCGGCCATCGCCACCGCCGTGACGGCGTTGCGCGCCGGCAACAGCGGCAACGGCGGCGAGCAGCGGGACCTGGGCGTGAAGCAGCTCGAGGTCGCGGTGCTGGACCGGGCCCGCCCGCGCCGGGCGTTCCGCCGCATCCGGGGCGCCGCGCTGGAGGACCTGCTGACCGGCGGGGGCGCCGCGCGGGACGGCGGGGCGGGCGAGAGCGCCGCCGAGGCCGCCGACGCCACGCCCGCGGGTGGGGCGGAGGACCGCTCCGAGGGCGGCGACACCGCCGAGAGCTGACCGTCCACCTTGGACGGGTTGTCGGGCGCTGTCAAACGCTTCTGCCCGCGAACCCCGTAGTTGTCCACAGGGGAGCTGGTTGTCCACAGTGGCGCGTGACCGGCTTGGGGGCCGTGCGACGTGCCGATAGGCTGGAGCAGGGCTCGCCCCCCAGGGCGGGTGGGGGCTGTCCGGGCAGTCGGTGAAAGAGCTCCACCAGGTTTTCGGATTCACCTCGCGGCCGCGTCGCCACCGGGCGACGCGGCCGCGGCGTTCCCGGGGTTTCCACCTCGTTTCACCGGACGACACCTTCGTTCGTCCAACAGCGAACAGTGTGCCGCGCGATCCACTCGTCTGGGGTCGCTGTTGGCAGATTTTGCGACTCTCGGTAGCCAAAACTCATCCCAGGTTGGCCACTATCGATACTTGGCAAGATTCGCGGGGGACCCATAACGTAGTGTCCGGTATGGCTGGTATGTCCGTTTCGCTCGCGATCGTCCGGGAGTGAGCACAGGGCCGGCGGTGGGGAGGGGACAACAGGTTCCCGCGTCGGACGTATATCCCCTGTGACCTGCGCGGACGACATGCCGAACGCGAGTGGCGGCGCCTGTCACCACCGGACCGACACCTGTCGTCAGGAGGAGTTGTGAGTCCCGGAAACAGTCTTCGCAAGCACGTTCTCTCTCCCGAGATCACCCCGCTGATCGGGGTGTTCGACATGTTCTCCGCCTCGGTCGCCGCCCGGCATTACGACGGTTTCTTCGTCTCCGGCTTCGGCTTCGCGGCGTCCCACTATGGTCTGCCCGACATCGGGTTCATCGCATGGCCGGACATCGTGGCCTTCGTCCAGAGACTGCGCACGGCCTTCCCCACCCACCACCTCCTGGTGGACATCGACGACGGCTACGGCGACCCGGAGATCGCCGCCCACGTCGTCGCGCAGGTCGAGCACGTCGGCGCCTCCGGCGTGATCCTGGAGGACCAGCAGCGCCCGCGCCGGTGCGGCCACGTGGACGGCAAGCAGGTCCTCCCGCTCGACGAGTACCTCACCAAGCTCGACCGCGTGCTCCGGACGCGGACCGACCTGCTGGTGGTGGCCCGCACCGACGCGACGGAGGAGCCGGAGATCCTGCGTCGGGCCGCCGCCCTGGCCGAGACCGACGCCGACGTCATCCTGGTCGACGGCGTGCGCAGCGTGGACTGGATCCGCAAGGTGCGCGCGGTCATCGGCGACAAGCCGCTGCTGTTCAACCAGATCGCCGGTGGGCGGTCGCCGCGGCTGTCCCTGCCCGAGCTGGAGCGGCTCGGGGTGGATGTCGCCATCTACAGCACCCCGTGCCTGTTCGCAGCGCAGAGCGCCATGGATGCCGCTCTGACGGAGCTCAAGGCCAGTGACGGGCGGCTGCCGGAGGTCACCAACGGCGTCGTGGGCGTCGCGGCCTCGCTGGAGCTGCTCCACGAGAACCTGCGCCGGCGCCAGCCCCGTCCCGAGGCCGTGCCGGCCTGAGTGAGTCACCCGTCCGAGGAGGAGAGGCGCCGATGCGTCGGACCACCAGGAAGATCCTGACCGCCGCGGGCGTGGTGCTCGCCGCGCCCGCCGCCGCGCTCGCCGGCGCGTCGGGCTCGGCCGACCGCGGCGACGGCGTCCGGCTCGCGGAGCCAGCTCCCGGGGGCCTGGTCACCGTCAACTACGTGGACAACGACAGCCTCCTGGAGATCGACCGGACGCTGAACCTGGACCAGGGCGGCGGCCACGCGGGCAGCGACGTGGAGCGGGCCCGCTGACCCGGCGGCGAGGTGTTCGCGGACCACGCCGGGACCCGTCGACCGGGGGCGACGACGCCGGAACCGGTCAGTCGATCTCGGCCGGGCGGTAGACGCGCAGGACCCGGTCCCGCGCGACGAACCGGAACCGGTTGCCCTCGGCGCCCCTCGCGGACACCTCGCCGTCCCTGGCCAACGCCACCGGCGGGCCCAGCACCTCGACCTCGACGCTCTGCCGCTCCTGCCGGACGTAGACCCGCGACCGGGTCAACGCCCCGGTCAGGGCCGCGAGCGCGAAGCGGAGCCGGGAGAAGCGCACGTCCGCCCGGACGTAGCGGAGGTCGAGCCGGGCGTGGTCCAGCCGGGGGCGCCAGGCCGGGGCGAGGCCCTGGGGGTGGTAGCCGTTGTTGCCGACGAACAGCAGCCACACCCGGGTCAGCTGGCCGTCGACGCGGACGGTCAGCGGCTCCGCCCCGGCCAGCACCCGCACCAGGGCCGCCGCGCCCGCCGCCCACTTGCCCCACCGGCCCGTCCAGCGCTCCCGGAGCCGGACCATCTCCGGGTAGCCGCCCAGGCTCGCGGTGTTGACGAACGACCGGCTCGGGCCGTCGTCGACCCGGACCGCGGCCAGGTCGACCCGCACGGCGGCCCCCTCGGCGACCGCGTGGGCCGCGCCGGCCAGGTCGGGCACGCCGACGTCCCTGGCGAAGTGGTTCAGCGTCCCGGCCGGTACCACGACCAGGGGCAGCCCGTGGCGGGCGGCCACCACGGCCGCGGCGGCGACCGTCCCGTCGCCGCCGGCCACGCCCAGCGCCCGCACCGAGCTCCAGTCGCCGTGCAGCACGCGGTCGAGCGTCTCGGCGAGGTCCTCCCCGTCCGAGCCGTCCGGGTGGACCAGCGTCGCCGCCGGCCACACCCGGGCCAGCTCGGCGCTCGGGTCGTGGTTCTGGTCGCCGGAGGCGGGGTTGACCAGGACGAGCAGGCCCGCGCCGTCGGTCAGCGCGGGCACCCGCTCGTCGGCCCTCGCCTGGCCAGGGGTGGTGGGCCGCACCGGCCACCACCGGCGGGTGGCCACCGCGACCGCGGTGCCGAGCAGCGCGCCCCCGGCCACGTCGCTGGGCCAGTGGACGCCGGTGTGCACGCGGGAGTAGGCCACGGCCGCCGCCAGCGGCGCCACCACCGCGCCCGCCGCCGGGCTCTCCATCGCCACGGCCGTCGCGAACGCGGCGGCGGAGGCGGCGTGCCCGGACGGGAACGACGACGAGCGGGGCCGGTCGGCCAGCCGGCGGTGCTCCGGCACCAGGTCGTCCACCGGGCGGCGGCGGGGCAGCAGCGGCTTGGCGACGGCGTTCGTGGTGAGGCTCGCGCCGGCGAGCGCGGCGACGCCGCGCAGCGCCGCCCGGCGCGTCACCCCTTGGCGTGATGCGAGCAGCGCGGCCACCGAGAACCACAGCAGGCCGTGGTTGGCGGCCACGGTGACGGCGCCCAGCGCGGGGTCGGCGACCGTCCTCGGCAGCGCGGCGCTGCGGCGGACCAGCTCGGCGTCGACCTCGTTGACCCGTCGGGCGGCCCGACGCACCCACTCCAGCACCCCGCGACGCTATCCGGCCCCGCCCGCCACCAGCGAACCCGCCCCGTTCGGCGGCGGGTGGTGGCGGGCCGATGCGCCTAGTGTGGACACATGCAGCGGCGGATCTTCGGCATCGAGACCGAGTTCGGGGTGACCTGCACCTTCCACGGGCAGCGTCGGCTCTCCCCCGACGAGGTCGCGCGGTACCTGTTCCGACGCGTGGTCTCCTGGGGCCGCTCGTCCAACGTCTTCCTCCGCAACGGCTCACGGCTGTACCTGGACGTGGGCTCCCACCCCGAGTACGCGACCGCCGAGTGCGACGACCTGGTGCAGCTGGTCACGCACGACAAGTCCGGCGAGCGGATCCTGGAGGACCTGCTGGTCGACGCCGAGCGGCGGTTGGCGGACGAGGGGATCGGCGGGGACATCTTCCTGTTCAAGAACAACACCGACTCCGCGGGCAACTCCTACGGCTGCCACGAGAACTACTCGGTGGCGCGGGCGGGGGAGTTCTCCCGGATCGCCGACGTGCTGCTGCCCTTCCTGGTCACCCGCCAGCTCATCTGCGGGGCCGGCAAGGTGCTGCAGACCCCGCGCGGCGCGGTCTACTGCCTGTCGCAGCGGGCCGAGCACATCTGGGAGGGCGTCTCCAGCGCCACCACCCGGTCCCGGCCGATCATCAACACCCGGGACGAGCCGCACGCCGACGCCGAGCGGTACCGCCGGCTGCACGTCATCGTGGGCGACTCGAACATGTCCGAGGTGACCACGCTGCTCAAGGTCGGCACCGCCAACCTGGTGCTGGAGATGATCGAGCAGGGCGTGCAGTTCCGGGACTTCACCCTGGACAACCCGATCCGGGCGATCCGGGAGATCAGCCACGACCTGACCGGCCGGCGGCTGGTGCGGCTGGCCGGCGGGCGGGAGGCCTCGGCCCTGGACGTCCAGCGGGAGTACTACACCCGGGCCGTCGACCACGTGTCGCGGCGCGGGCCCGACCCGGCGGCGCAGCGGGTGATCGAGCTGTGGGGCCGCACCCTGGACGCGATCGAGGCCCAGGACCTGGCCAAGATCGACCGGGAGATCGACTGGGCGATCAAGCACCGGCTGGTGGAGCGGTACCGGGCCAAGCACGACCTGGACCTGTCCAGCCCGCGGGTGGCCCAGCTCGACCTGGCCTACCACGACATCCGCCGGGGCCGCGGCCTCTACGACCTGTTGCTGCGCAAGGGGTTGGTGGAGCGGGTGACCGACGACGGGGAGATCGAGGCCGCCAAGGACACCCCGCCGCAGACGACCAGGGCCAAGCTGCGGGGCGACTTCATCGCCGCGGCCCAGGCCGCCGGCAGGGACTTCACCGTGGACTGGGTGCACCTCAAGCTCAACGACCAGGCGCAGCGCACCGTGCTGTGCAAGGACCCGTTCCGCTCGGTCGACGAGCGCGTCGAGCGCCTGATCGCCTCGCTGTAGTCGCCCGGCGCCGCGTCGGCCGGCGGGTCGGGGGCCGGGAGGTCGGCGGTCCCGACGCGACCCGCGGTTCCCGATACGGCTCAACGGTTCTGGCACGGCTCGGCGGTTCCGACGACCCAGCGGGTCTGGCACGGCCCGGCGGGTCCGGCGCGACTCAGCGGAGCGCGGCGCCGGACACCAGCAGCAGGGCGACGTCCAGCAGGGCGACGAGCTGCACCGCGCCGGCGAGCACCCGGCGGCGCCGGCTGGCCAGCCCGTACGCCAGGACGGCGGCGGCCAGCGCGACGACCACGAGCTCGCGGGGCGACGGCGTGCCCGGCCCGAGCACGAGCACGGCGGAGGCGACGAGCATCAGCACCGCCGCGCCCGCCCGGGTCGCCGGGGCGCCCAGCCGGTGCGGCAGGCCGCGGACGCCGGTCGCCGCGTCGTCCCGGAGGTCGTGCAGCACGTTGGCGAAGTGCGCGCCGGAGCCGAGCAGCGCGCCGGCGACCACGAGCCACAGCGGCGGCAGCGGGACGCCCGGCGCTCCCGTCACCACCACCGCCGGGAGCAGGCCGAACGCGACGACGAACGGCACCACCGAGATCGCGGTCGCCTTCAGGCCGAGGTCGTACCCCCATCCGGCGGCGAGCACGAGGATCTGGAGCACCCCGGCGACCGGTCCGGACAGCGCCGAGAGCGGCACGCAGGCCAGCGCGGCCAGCACGGCGCAGGCCCCGACGAGCTCGCGGGACACCGCGCCCGTGGGCACGGGCTTGTCCGCGCGGCCCACGGCGGCGTCGCGGCTCGCGTCCAGGTAGTCGTTGAGCCACCCGATCGACAGGAAGGTGGTGAGCTGGGTCGCGCCGACCGCCACCAGGGCCGCCGGGCCGCGCCCGACCGCGGCCGCGAGCGCCACGGTGGCCGCCGTGACCACCAGGGTCGGGCCGGGGTGGCCGGCCCGCGCCAACGCCACTAGGCCGTGGCCCATGCGTGCGCCTCCTGCTCGGTGCGGATGCGCACGGCCATCGTCAGCAGGTACAGGACCGTGAACAGCGACGCGGTCAGCCACGCCGTGTGCACCAGCGGCAGCGCGACGCCCTCCACGACCACCGCGAGGTAGTTGGGGTGCCGGAGCCAGCGGTACGGGCCGTGGGTCACGAGGGGGACGCCGGGCAGGACCACGATCCTGGCCGTCCAGCGCGGCCCGAGCGCGGTGATGCACCACCGGCGCAACGCCTGCGCGGCGATCGTGAACGCCACCATCGGCCCGGCCAGCAGGGGCAGGAACGGGCGCTCCAGCGCCCACGGCTCCAGCAGGCAGCCGACGAGGAGCCCGACGTGCAGGGCGAGCACGGCCGGGAAGTGCCGCTCTCCGAACTCGACCCCGCCCCGGGGCCGGGCCCAGTGGAGCTGGCGGCGGCTGCGTTTGAGCTCGTCCACCCGTTCGGCGGCCACGAGCAGCACGAGCCCCAGGTACGCGATCAACGACGGTGCCGGCACGGTTCACCTACCACTGCAGCAGGACGAGTTCGGAGCAGAAACCAGGACCCATCGCGAGGAGCAGGCCGCTCTCGCCCGGCCGCCCCGGTCGCCGGTCGATCGTGTCGGCCAGCACGGCCAGCACCGACACCGACGACATGTTTCCCACCCGGTCGAGTGATCGACGGGTCAGCGCGAGCGCCTCGTCGGGCAGGTCGAGCGCCCGTTGCAGCGCCTGGAGCACCTTCGGACCCCCGGGGTGGCAGATCCAGGTGGTCACGGCGGGGAGGTCGAGGCCGGCGTCGGCCAGGAAGCGGCGGACGTCGCCGCCGAGGTGGCGCCGCACGACCGCGGGCACCTCGGCGCTGAGCACGATCCGGAAGCCGCGCCCGTCGATCTCCCAGCCCATGACCCGCTCGGAGTCGGGGTAGAGCCGGCTGCGGGCGGCGACCACCGAGGGACCCCTGCCGGCGGATCCCTTGCCGGCGGGTCCGCTGCCGGCGGGGGCGCGGTCCGCGCCGAGCAGGACCACGGCCGCGGCCCCGTCCCCGAACAGGCCGCTGGCCACGAGGTTCGCCGTGGAGGCGTCATCGCGCTGGACCGTGAGCGAGCACAGCTCGACGGCGAGCAGCAGCGCGACCTGTCCGGGGTGGCCCCGCAGGTAGTCGTGGGCGCGGGCGACGCCGGCCGCGCCCGCCACGCAGCCGAGCCCGAACAGCGGGAGCCGCTTCACGTCGGCGCGGAGCCCGACCCGGTGGGCCAGCCGGGCCTCCACGCTGGGCACGCCCAGGCCGGTCACCGAGGTGGACAGCACCAGGTCGACGTCGACGGGGGCGAGGCCGGCCGACGTCAGCGCGCCCTTGACCGCGTGCTCGGCGAGGTCGAGCGCGCAGCGGAGGAAGGCGTCGTTGGCCGCGCCGAAGTCGGCGAGCTGGGGGTAGGCGTCCAGCGGGAGCGCGAGGTGTCGCGTGCTGACGCCGACCGCCTCGTGGAAGCGCCGCACCACCGCCCGGTCGTGCCCGCACATCCGGGTGAACGCCTCGGTGATCTCCCGCTGCGGGTAGACGTGCGGCGGGAGCGCGACGTGCACGGCGGCGATGCGGGACATCTCTCTCCGGCGGGCGGGGGGCAGACGACGGTGGAGTCATCGGCACGCGCCTGCCGGCCCAGCATCACCCACCCTGATGATCACCACCCTGTTGCCGGTGTGGCAACTGTGGGTTCAGTGCGGAGCGAGAACACTGCCGCCCGCCGGGCGCGCACCCGCGGCGACCAGAGCGAACGGGTTCCGGGAACCACCGGAACGGGGCAAGCGGGAGGATCCCCGGCCGTTCACCCGACGGGTGGGGCTAGGGTTCCCGCGTGTCCACCGCCCGTGTCGAACGTCTGGTCAACCTGGTGCTGTGCCTGCTGTCCACCCGGCAGTACCTGACCGCCGAGCGGATCCGCGGCATCGTCCCCGGGTACGCCGACGCGCCCAGCGCCGAGGCGTTCTTCCGGATGTTCGAGCGCGACAAGGCCGAGCTGCGCGATCTCGGCGTCCCGCTGGAGGTCGGCAGGAACTCGGTGTTCGACCCGGCCGACGGCTACCGCATCGCCCGCCGCGACTACGAGCTGGGCGACGTCGACCTGGAGCCCGACGAGGCGGCCGCGGTGGCGCTGGCCGTGCGGTTGTGGGACTCGCCGGAGCTGACCGGCGCGGCCCACGGCGCGCTGCTCAAGCTGCGCGCCGCCGGGGTGGACGTGGACGAGACCGCCCCCGCCGCCGTCGAGCCGAAGGTGCGGGCCAGCGAGCCGGCGTTCGCGCCGCTGCTGGCCGCCGTGCAGTCCGGGCGGGCGGTGTCCTTCGACTACCGCCGCCTCAAGGGGCCGGACGTGCTGAGCAGGGAGGTCGAGCCCTGGGGCGTGGTCTCCTGGCGCGGCCGCTGGTACGTGGTGGGCCACGACCGGGGGCGCGCGGCCCCGCGCTGCTTCCGGCTGTCGCGGATCGTCGGCGAGGTGCGCGCGGTCGGTCCGGCGGGCGTGGTGCGGCGGCCGGCGGACGTGGACCTGCTCCGGCTGGTCGCCGGCTCCTCCGACGAGCCGACGCCGCCGACCACCGCGAAGCTGTGGGTCGCCGAGGGCAGGGCGCACGGCCTGCGCCGGCGGGCCAAGCCGCTGGGCCGGGTCGAGCTGGACGGCGAGCCCGGCGACCTCCTGGAGGTCGAGCTGCACTTCCCGGAGTCGGCCGACACCTGGATCGCCGGCTACGGGCCGGACGTGGTCGTGCTGGAACCGGACACGTTGCGCAGGTCCGTCACCGAGCTGTTGTTGGGCGCCGCCGGCCGGCGGGAGGGCGTCGTGCGGGAGGAGAGCCGGTCGTGAGTGGTTCGACGGAGCGGTTGCCCCGGCTGCTGGCGCTGGTGCCCTACCTGCTGGCCCGGCCGGGCATCCCGATCGAGGAGGCGGCCGCCGACTTCGGGGTGAGCCCGAAGCAGCTCCGGCGCGACCTGGAGCTGCTGTGGATGTGCGGCCTGCCCGGCTACGGGCCGGGCGACCTGATCGACCTGTCGTTCGAGGGGGAGACGGTCACCGTCACCTACGACGCGGGGATGCGGCGCCCGCTGCGGCTGACCGCGGCGGAGGCGACCTCCCTGCTGGTGGCGTTGCGGGCGCTCGCCGACACCCCGGGCGTGGTGGACACCGACGCCGTGCAGCGCGCGCTGGCCAAGGTCGAGGCGGCCGTGGGCCAGGCTCAGCCGGCCGGCGTCGTCGTGGGTCTGACGATGCGCGAGCGGACCGTCTCGGCGGAGACCCGCTCGACGGTGACCGAGGCCGTGCAGAAGCGGCGCGCCCTGTGGATGCGGTACTACACGGCCTCCCGGGACGAGATCACCGAGCGGGTCGTGGACCCGATGCGGGTGCTGATCGTCGAGGGGCGCAGCTACCTGGAGGCGTGGTGCCGCTCGGTGGAGCGGGTGCGGTTGTTCCGGCTGGACCGCATCGACGCGGTGCGGGTGCTGGACGAGCCGGCGTCCCCGCCGCCGCACGCCCGGCCCACGGACGTCTCCGCCGGCCTGTTCCGCCCGGAGCCGGGGCAGGGCGTGGCCGTGCTGGAGCTGGCGGCGGACGCCCGGTGGGTCGCCGAGTACTACCAGGTCGACGACCTGGTCGAGCTGGGCGCGGGCCGGGCCAGGGTCTGGCTGCGGTACTCCGACCCGTCCCGGATGGTCCGGATGCTGCTCGGCCTGGGCGATCAGGCGCGGGTGCTGGAGCCGGAGTCGCTGGCCAGGCAGGTCGCCGAGCGGGCGGAGGCGGCCCTGGCGCGGCTGGCCAGCCACCCGTCGCTGTAGCCCGTCCTGTCCGCCTCCCCGAGCGAGTGCCGCGCGGCGCCCGCTCGCCTGCCTGTGCAGGTCCGGGTCGGCGCTGCTGTCCGGACGCTGGTCGTTCTCTTTCGGCGGTCGTGTCGGGTTGCCCACGTGCGCCCCGACCGGTCCTCCCGCACTGTCAGGATCGGGCGGGTGTCGGCCTGGCCGGACCCGCGGCCGAGGCGTGCGGACGGGCCGTGACCGGAGTGAGGGGACATGGCTGGGGAGATCGCTGAGGACAGGGCCGGGGGCGCCCGGCGCGGCGTCGAAGCGAGGGCCGGGGCCGGGGTCGGGGTCGGACCCACGTTCGTGTTCGTCCACGGCGCCGGCAGCAACTCGTTCCTGTGGACGTCGGTGATCCGCGAGCTGGCGGTGCTGGGCCACCGCGCCCTTGCCGTGGACCTGCCGGGCCACGGCTTCGACGCGGGGTTCCCGGCCGCCTACCAGGCCCCGCAGGACCTCGACGCGCTCGCCGTGGCGCCGTCGGCGCTGGCCGGCGTGACGTTGCGGGACAACGTCGACCACGTGGTGGAGCTGCTGCGGCGGGTGGTCGGGCACGGCCCGGTGGTGCTGGTCGGGCACAGCCTGGGCGGGGCCACGATCACGCGGGTGGCCAGCGAGGCGCCGGAGCTGGTCGACCACCTGGTCTACGTGGCGGCGTGGTGCTGTGTGCGGCTGCGGACGGTGGCGGACTACCTCCAGTCACCGGAGTTCCGGCAGAGCCGGCTGCTCCGGGTGCGGGGCCTGCCCGGGGTCGACCGCCGGGGCGCGGGCCGCACGAACTGGCGCTCCGCCGACCCGGCCTTCCTCGCCGACGCCCACGCGGCGATGATGGCCGACGCCAGCGAGGAGGAGTTCCGCGCGGTGCTCAACACCCTCCAGCCGGACGAGTCGCTGCGGGTGTTCCTCGCCGACGCCCGGCCCGAGCCCGCGACCTGGGGCGGGGTGCCGCGCACCTACGTGCGGCTGACGCTGGACCGGACGATGCCGCCGGAGCTGCAGGACCGGCTGGTCCGCGAGGCCGACGAGCTGACCCCGGACACCCCGTTCGCCGTGCGCGACCTGGCCACCAGCCACCTCGGGTTCGTCCGGGAGCCCGCCGCCCTGGCGAAGATCCTCGACGGGGTGCTCTGAGCCCGCCGGACGGCGGAGAACCAAACACCGCCGAACGGCGGAGAGCGGACACCGCGGGATACGGCGGGCGCGTCACCTGCCGTCCACCTTCGTTCGTTACGGTGAGCGCGTGCCCTACCTGGTGAGCCTGCTGCTGGTCGTGGTCGGACTGGTCGTCCTTGCCGTGCTCGTGGTGCCGGTGCTGCGGTCGCTGCGGCGGTTCGCGGTCGCGAGCAGGACGTTGCGGGCCCACACCGGGGACCGGGCCGGGCTGCTCCGCGCGCGCACTGCCGCCCTTCGGGTGGCCGTGGCCGAGCGGCGCGGCGGGAATCTCGACGAGCCGTCCTCCCCGCGTACCATCTGATCGGGGGAGACAGGAGGACCACGATCATGCCAAGCCTCGGTGGCTGGGAGCTGCTCATTCTGGTCGGTGTGCTGGTGCTGTTGTTCGGCGCGAAGAAGCTGCCGGACACCGCGCGCGCCGTCGGCCGGTCGATGCGCATCTTCAAGGCGGAGACCAAGGGCATGCGGCAGGACGAGGAGCAGGCCCCGGCCGCTCCGGAGCAGCCGGCCGCGCCGCAGTCGTTGCCGCCGGCCCAGCCGGCCCAGCCGGCCCCGCAGGCGACCTCGGCGCCCTCCGTGCCCGCCGCCGCGCCAGCTCCAGCGCCCGCGCAGCCGCGTAACGACGTCAAGCACTGAGAGGGACGGTCCGCACGGTGGGGAGCAATCCGCTCCGCCGCGACGGGTCGTCGCGCCGCGAGAAGGGCCGCAAGCGCCGGTGGGGCCGTCGGCACAACCCCGACGGCACCATGACGCTCGTCGAGCACCTCTACGAGCTGCGGTACCGGCTCACGGTGGCGTTCGCCGCCCTCGCGCTCGCGTCGCTGGTCGGGTTCTGGTGGTTCGAGAACGGGCCGCTGGGCATCCCGAGCCTGGGCAAGCTCCTGACGGACCCGTACTGCTCCGTGCCGGAGCCGACCCGGGTGCAGCTCGGTCAGGGCGGGTGCCAGTTGCTGGGCACCGCGCCGCTGGACGCGTTCATGCTGCGGCTGAAGGTGGCGATGAGCGCGGGCGCGGTCCTGTCCAGCCCGTTCTGGCTCTACCAGCTCTGGTCCTTCATCACCCCCGGCCTCTACGCGAAGGAGCGCAAGTTCGCGCTGTCCTTCGTGGGCTTCGCCACGGCGTTGTTCGCCGCCGGCGCGGTGCTGGCCTACTTCGTGGTCGCCCAGGGCCTGCTCTTCCTGCTCGGCTTCGGTGGCCAGACCGTGGCCATCGCGCTCACCGGTGACAAGTACTTCGGCTTCATGCTGGGCATGTTGGTGGTGTTCGGGGTCAGCTTCGAACTGCCGTTGTTGGTGATCATGCTCAACCGGCTCGGGGTGCTCACCTACGACAAGCTCAAGCGGTGGCGGCGGGGCCTGATCTTCGGCCTGTTCGTGTTCGCCGCGGTGGCCACGCCGGGCCAGGACCCGTTCTCGATGTTGGCGTTGGCGTTGGCGCTGACCGCCCTGTTCGAGCTGTCGGTGCAGGTCGCGCGGTTGCACGACCGGCGCAAGGCCCGCCAGCGGCTGGCCGAGGGCTGGGACGGCCTGTCCGACGACGAGGCGTCCCCGCTCCAGCACGAGCCCGAGCCGATCCCCGAGCCGGAGCCGGTCGGGAACCCCGAGCCGTCGCGGACGAGCCCGCCGCAGGCGAAGGCCGCGGAGCCGCGTCGGGGCGGCTACGACGACGTGACCTGAGTTCGGCGGGGTTGGCGTGGGGGTGGTGCGCTCTGGCGCCGCTACCCACGGGTAGGACAAGATGCCGCTCCGTGCGCACCGTCCTCCTCGTCAACCCCGCCGCGGCCAACGGCGCCGCCGCCCGGGTCGCCGGCAGCGTCGCCCACCGCCTGCGCGCGGCGAGCGGCCAACTCCGGGTGAAGGTCGCCGGGACCGCCGACGCCACCACCGGGTTCGCGCTGCGGGCCGTGGCGGACGGCGCCGACGTGGTCGCGGTCCTCGGCGGGGACGGCTCCGCGCACGCGGCGTTGCAGGCGTGCGCGGGCACCGGCACCGCGTTGGCGGTGATCCCGGCCGGCACCGGCAACGACCTGGCGTCCTCCCTCGACCTGCCGGCCCACCCGCTGGCCGCGGCCGAGGTCGTGGCCACGGCGCTGCGGGAGCGGCGTCGGCGGCGGATGGACCTGGGCCGGGTCTCCGGCGGCGGCTGGTTCGCCACCGTGCTCTGCGCCGGGTTCGACTCGGCGGTCAACGAGCGCGCCAACGCGCTGCGCTGGCCCAGGGGGCCGCGCCGCTACGACCTCGCGATCCTGCTGGAGCTGGCCCGGCTGCGGGCCCGGCCGCTGGTCGTGGACAGCGCCGACGGCCGGTTGGAACTGGACGCGACGCTGGTCGCGGTGGGCAACACCGGCTGGTACGGCGGGGGCATTCCGATCTGCCCGGACGCCGACCCCACCGACGGTTGGTTCGACCTGACCGTGGTGGGGCGGGCCAGCCGCTCCGCGCTGGTGCGCATCCTCCCGAGGCTGCGTGGCGGACACCACGTCGACCACCCGGCGGTCACGACGTTGCGTGCCCGGTCGGTGCACCTGGGTGGGCAGAACGGGTGGGTGGCCTACGCCGACGGTGAGCGGCAGGCCCGGCTGCCCCTGACGGTGCGCTGTGAACCGGGGGCGTTGACCGTCGTCGTCTGAGTGACGGCGGCGCGGAAGGTATTTCGCGCGCCAACCGCCCCGGATGTGAAAACCTGAACGGGTGGCAAGCCCGTCCCGACCGTCGGCGCTGTCCCCGGCCGAGGCGTACAGCGCCTCCCGGCGACGCGCGGAACAGCCGAGGTTGACCGAGTTCACCGCCGGTCTGTCCTTCGAGCTCGACCCGTTCCAGCACGCCGCCTGCGCGGCGTTGGAGAACGGGCACGGCGTGCTGGTGTGCGCGCCGACCGGGGCGGGCAAGACCGTCGTCGGCGAGTTCGCCGTGCACCTGGCCCTGGCCGAGGGCCGCAAGTGCTTCTACACGACGCCCATCAAGGCGCTGTCGAACCAGAAGCACGCCGACCTGGCCGCCCGGTACGGCTCCGCCGCCGTGGGCCTGCTCACCGGCGACACCTCGGTCAACGGCGACGCCCCGATCGTCGTGATGACTACCGAGGTCCTGCGGAACATGCTGTACGCGGGGTCCTCGGCGCTGCACGGCCTCGGCTACGTGGTGATGGACGAGGTGCACTACCTCGCCGACCGGTTCCGGGGCGCGGTGTGGGAGGAGGTCATCCTCCACCTGCCCGAGCACGTGCGGCTGGTCAGCCTGTCGGCCACGGTCAGCAACGCCGAGGAGTTCGGCGAGTGGCTGGTCGAGGTGCGGGGCGACACCGCCGTGGTGGTCGACGAGCACCGCCCGGTGCCGCTGTGGCAGCACATGCTCGTGGCGGGCCGGATGATGGACCTGTTCGGCGGGGAGACCGTCGACCCGCGCACCGGCCGGGCGGAGCTGCGGATCAACCCCAACCTCGTGCGGCACACCCAGGACCTGGAGCGGTACCTGCCGTCGATCGGTCTGCGCGGCCCCCGCAACGGGCGGCGTGGCGGCGGAGCGCAGGGCGGGCCGCGGTTCCGGCCACCCTCCCGCGTCGAGGTGGTGCGCAAGCTGGACGACGCGGGCCTGCTGCCGGCGATCGTGTTCATCTTCAGCCGGGCCGGCTGCCAGGCCGCCGTCACCCAGTGCGTGCGGGCCGGGCTGCGGCTGACCAGCGACGACGAGGTCGACCTGATCCGGCGGATCATCGACGAGCACACCGCGGGCCTGCCCGAGGGCGACCTGATGGTGCTGGGGTACTGGGAGTGGCGGGAGGCCCTGGAGCGGGGCATCGCCAGCCACCACGCCGGCCTGCTCCCGGCCTTCAAGGAGACCGTCGAGGAGCTGTTCGTCCGCGGGTTGGTGAAGGTGGTCTTCGCCACCGAGACGCTCGCGCTGGGCATCAACATGCCCGCTCGCACGGTGGTGCTGGAGAAGCTGGTCAAGTACAACGGCGAGGCGCACGTCGACCTCACGCCGGGCGAGTACACGCAGCTCACCGGGCGGGCCGGGCGGCGCGGCATCGACGTCGAGGGCCACGCGGTGGTGCTGTGGCAGCCGGGGATGGACCCGAAGGCGGTCGCCGGGCTGGCCTCCACCCGCACGTACCCGCTGCGCTCGTCGTTCCGGCCCGGCTACAACATGGCTGTCAACCTGGTGGAGCAGCTCGGCGCCAAGGCCGCCAGGGAGATGCTGGAGCAGTCGTTCGCGCAGTTCCAGGCCGACCGGTCGGTCGTGGGGCTGTCCCGGCGGGTCGAGCGCAACAACGAGGCGCTGGCCGGGTACGCCGAGGCGATGACCTGCCACCTGGGCGACTTCGGCGAGTACGCGGAGCTGCGCCGGCGGATCTCGGCCAGGGAGAAGATGCTCGCGCGGCAGAACACCGCCAACCGACGGGCGGAGGCCGCCGCGTCGCTGGAGCGGCTGCGGCGGGGCGACGTCATCGCGGTGCCCTCGGGCCGGCGTTCCGGCCTGGCCGTGGTGATCGACCCGGGCCTGGACCCGATGAGCGAGCCGCGTCCGCTGGTGGTGACCGAGGACCGGTGGGCGGGGCGGCTGTCGGTCGCCGACTTCCCCACCCCGGTCGAGGCGCTGGGGCGGGTCAAGCTGCCGAGGAACGTCGACGTGCGCTCGCCCCGCTCGCGGCGCGACCTCGCCTCGACGCTGCGCAACACCGGCATCGAGGCGCCCACCGGCCGTCGCCGGCGCGGCGGGCCGGACGACGACGCCGAGCTGGCGACCCTGCGCCGGGCGCTGCGCGCGCACCCCTGCCACGGGTGCGACAAGCGCGAGGAGCACGCCAGGTGGGCGGAGCGGCACCAGCGGCTCGCCGCGGAGACCGAGCAGCTCCAGCGCAAGGTCGCGGCGACCACGCACTCCCTCGCCAGGGCGTTCGACCGCATCCGGGCGCTGTTGCGGGAGCGCGGCTACCTCGCGGTCGGCGACGACGGCGAGCACGTGACCGAGGACGGCCGGCGGCTGGCCCGGATCTACAGCGAGTGCGACCTGCTGGCCGCGGAGTGCCTGCGGAACCGGGTGTGGGACGGGCTGGAGCCGGCGGAGCTGGCGGCCGTGGTCTCGACGCTGGTCTACGAGTCGCGGCGGGACAGCCCGTCCGCGCCGCGCCTGCCGGCCGGTGGCGTCACCCGGGCGTGGGACACCACCCTGCGGTTGTGGGCCGAGCTGGAGGACGACGAGCGCCGGCACCGGCTGGACCGCACCCGGGAGCCCGACCCGGGGTTCGCCTGGCCGGTGTACCGGTGGGCGCGGGGCGAGTCGCTGGAGCGGGTGCTGGTGGCCAGCGAAACCGCTGGTCAGGAGCTATCCGCCGGGGACTTCGTCCGGTGGTGCCGGCAGGTGTTGGACCTGCTCGACCAACTCCGGGACGTGGTCGGCAGGGCCCACCCCCTCGGGCGGTCCGCCGCCCGGGCGGCGGAGGCCATGCGCCGGGGCGTGGTCGCGATGGGCACCGTCTGACCGCCGCCCCCGGTCACGGTCGTGCCGCGCCCGCCTGCCTCGCTGGGGCACCCAACCCGACCTGTGGTTTGATCGCGGGCGGGGTGTCCGACCGGGCGCCCGCAGCTCACCGCTGACTTGGACCCTGACCGCGGAGGCAACGATGACCAGCCCCTACGGCCCGTCCGGAGGGAACGACCCGCAGCAGTGGGGCCAGCAGCCCTACGGCGCCGGGCCCAACCCGGGCACCCCGTCCGGGGGGTTCCCCGCGCAGGGCCAGCCGGGCGGCTTCGGCCAACCGGCCGGTTACGGCCAGGGCCAGTTCGGCGTCGACCCGGCGCAGGCCCAGCCCGGCCAGACCCCCTTCGGCCAGGCCGCGCCTGGTCAGGCCGCCCCCGGTCAGCCGGTGCCCGGCCAGCCGATGCCGGGGCAGGCGCCCGGCCAGATGCCGGGTCAGGCGGTGCCGGGCCAGTACGGCGCGGTGGACCCGAACCAGGCCGCCCAGTTCCCGGGGTACGGCCAGCCGCAGCCCGGCCAGCAGCAGCCGTTCACCGGCTCCTACGGGCAGCAGCCCGCGTACGGCCAGCAGACCGGCTTCCAGGGCGGGTTCGGCCAGTACGGCGGGATGACCCCGGCCGACGCGCCGAAGAAGAAGTCCGCGCTGCCGTGGATCCTCACCGGCGCGCTGGTCCTGGTCGTGGCGGTCGTGCTGGTGCTCGGCTTCGTGTGGCCGGGCTGGTTCCAGAAGAAGGTCTTCGACACCGCCGCCGTCCAGGACGGCGTGAAGAAGATCCTGACCAGCGAGTACAAGCTGGCCAAGGTGGACGGGGTGACCTGCCCCTCCGACCAGCGGGTCAAGGCCGGCGAGACCTTCGACTGCCAGGTCAAGGTGGACGGCAAGAGCAAGAAGGTCACGATCACCGTGAAGTCCGACAACGGCGAGTACGAGGTCGGGCAGCCGAAGTGACGCGCCGCGTTGGTCCGCCCTGACCGGGGCGGGCCAACGCGGGACCGGGGTTCTCGGAAATCTGTCGCTCGCCCGGGGGAAGGGCCGGCAGGATCGGGCGATGACCGATCACGCCGTCCGCGTCCTCGACACGAGTGAGCACCGCGCCGCCATCGACATCATGCGGGAGGCGCTGCACTTCCCCCCGCAGTCGGACGATGAGTGGACGCACGCCATCCCGACCTACACGGACGGGCGGGTGTTCGGCGTCCACGTCGCCGACGAGCTGGTGGGGACCGCGGCGAGCTGGCCCACCCGGCTGGCGGTTCCGGGCGGTGCGGAACTGCCCACGGCCGCGGTCATCCGGGTGGCCGTGCGGGCCGACCACACGCGCCGCGGCCTGCTGGGCGCGCTCATGCGGCGCCAGCTCGCCGACGTCCGCGAGCGGGGCGAGGTGCTCGCGGCCCTGAACGCGAGCGAGCCGCTGATCTACGGCCGGTTCGGGTACGGGCCGGCGACCACGAGCCGTGTCGTGCGGGTGCGCGCCCGCCGGGGCGCGGTCCGGGCCGAGGCTCCGGCCGGCCGGGTGAGCATCGTCCCGGCCAGCGACGTCGAGGCGCGTCTGCGTGCCGTGTACGAGCGGATCGGGTTGTTCCGGTCGGGCATGTTGACCCGTCCCGACGCGTGGTGGACGGTGGTGCGCACCCGTCGCGCGTTGGTGTGGAAGGGCGCGCGGGCCGCCGTGCACCACGGCCCCGACGGCGAGGACGGCTTCGTGCTCTGGCGGCCGGTGCCGAGCGAGAACCTGGGCCAGGGCGCGGTGCTCCAGATCGAGGACATGCAGGCCGCCACGCCGGCCGCGGTCGCGGGCCTGTGGTCCTTCCTGCTGGGGATCGACCTGGTGGCGGAGGTCCGGGCGGACCGCCCCGTGGACGAGCCCCTGGAGTGGCTGCTGACCGACCCGCGCCTGGCGACCACGGAGAACGTCGAGGACGGGCTGTGGGTGCGCCTGGTCGACGTGCCCGCCGCATTGGCGGCGCGGAGCTGGGGCGAGGCCGAGCCGGTCGTGGTGGAGGTCGCCGACCGGACGCTGCCGGACAACGCCGGTCGCTACCGGATCGGGCCGGACGGGGTTCGGCGCACCGACGCGCCCGCCGACCTGGAGCTGGACGTGGCCGAGCTGGCCGCGACCTACCTCGGGGAGGTCGCGCCCTCGGTGCTCGCCGGCGTGGGCCGGATCCGGGTGCGGGACGCGGCCGCCCTGGCCAGGGCGGACCGGCTGTTCGCCGCCGGCCGCCCCTACTGCGGCACCTTCTTCTGACCGTCCTCCCTGCCGTCTGCCGGACCGTCGTCCCGCCCGGCCAACGCGGGCCATGTTGTGATCTGGGTCACCATTTCGTCGCCTTGACCTGGTCAACGCCGTTGGTGTTACCGTCGGTAACACGTAGAGCCGGGCGGGGCGTCCACTGCGGGCGACGGCCCCCGCCGTCGGGGCGAGGAGGCGGAATGGCGACACACGCGCAGGGCCCGGACCACCAGGTCGTGATCATCGGCAGCGGGTTCGCCGGGCTGGGCATGGCGATCCGCCTCCGCCAGGCCGGCTGCCGGGACTTCGTGGTGCTGGAGAAGGCCGACGAGGTCGGCGGGACCTGGCGGGACAACACCTACCCCGGGTGCGCCTGCGACGTGCAGTCCCACATGTACTCGTTCTCCTTCGAGCCCAACCCGTCCTGGTCGCGGATGTTCGCCGAGCAGCCGGAGATCTGGGAGTACCTGCGGCGCTGCGTCGACCGGTACGACCTGCGCGGCAACATCCGGTTCGGGGCCGAGGTCACCGGGTGCGCGTTCGACGAGACCGCCGGGATCTGGCACGTCTCGCTGGCCGACGGCCGGAGCCTCACCGCGCGGGTGGTGGTGGCCGGCCTCGGCCCGCTGCACGTGCCCGCCTTCCCCGACGTGCCCGGCCTGGACCGCTTCCGCGGCGTCACGTTCCACTCGTCGCGGTGGAACCACGACTACGACCTCACCGGCAAGCGCGTCGCGGTGATCGGCACCGGGGCCAGCGCCATCCAGTTCGTGCCCAGGATCGCCGCGCGGGTCGGCCAGCTCCACCTGTTCCAGCGCACGCCGCCGTGGATCATGCCCAAGCCCGACCGCGTGATGAGCGCGGTGGAGCGCCGGCTGTTCCGGCGGCTGCCGTTCGTGCAGCGGCTCTACCGCAACGCGATCTACTGGCAGCTGGAGAGCCGCATCCTCGGCTTCAACGTCGACAAGCGCCTGGTGCGGGCGGCCGAGGCGCTGTCGAAGCGGCACATCGCGCGGCAGATCCCCGACGACCCGGCGCTGCGCGCGGCGGTGACGCCCACCTACACCCTCGGCTGCAAGCGCGTGCTGATCTCCGACGACTACTACCCGGCGTTGACCAGGCCGAACGTCGAGCTGGTCACCGACGGCATCCGCGAGGTGCGGGAGCACTCCGTGGTCACCGCCGACGGGGTGGAGCGCGAGGTCGACGCGATCATCCACGGCACCGGGTTCCGGGTCGGCGACGTCAGCTCGCTCGACATCGTCGGCGCGGGCGGCGTCGAGCTGAACGACCTGTGGCGGCGGGAGGGGATGCAGGCGCACCTGGGCGTGGCCATCGCCGGCTTCCCCAACCTGTTCATGCTGGTCGGCCCGAACAGCGGGCTCGGGCACAACTCGATCGTCTTCATGATCGAGGCGCAGGCGCGGTACGTGGTGGAGTGCCTGCGGCTGCTGGACGAGCGCCGGGCGCAGTGGATGGCGGTGCGGCCCAGCGTGCAGGACGACTTCAACCGGAAGGTGCAGGGCCGGCTCAACCGGTCGGTGTGGCAGTCGGGATGCGAGAGCTGGTACCTCGACGACCAGGGGGTCAACCGCACGTTGTGGCCCGGCTTCACCTTCACCTACTGGTTGCGGACGCGGCGCGTGCGGGAGGCGGACTACGACCTGGTCACCCGTGCCTCCGCCACTCCGCTCGACCCGCTGTTCGGCGACCGTCCGGCCGTCGTCGGGCACCCGGAGCTGGTGGGCGCGGGAGGGCGGTAGCCCGTCGGATCGGCGGGGTGTGGAGCAGGATGTGCCCATGGTGATCAACGCGAGGGGCGCGGCCGTGCTCGCCCTGCACTGGCAGGTCAACGTGATCAAGCCGGAGGGCTTCTTCGGTGGGATGCTCGGCGAGCCGGTGGCCAGGAGCGGGGTCGTGGGGCGCGCGGCGCGGTTCCACGAGCGGGCGTCGGCCGCCGGGGCGGAGCTGGTGTTCACCCGCTTCACGATTCCGGTGGGCGAGGGTGGTCTGGTGCGCAACACCGGGTTCATGCGCGCGGTCGGGGACGCCCAGGAGGCGTTCCGGCCCACCGCGGCCGGGGCGGCGGTGGTTCCGGAGATGGCGGCGCAGGCCGAGGCGGGGCGGGTTGTCGACAACCAGAAGCTGTCCGGCCTGGCTGGCAACGACCTCGCCGACTGGTTGTCGGGTCGGGGGGTCGACACCCTGTTCCTGACCGGTGTCGCCACCAACCTCACTGTCGAGCAGACCGCTCGGCACGCGACGGATCTCGGGTTCACGGTGCACGTGGTCTCGGACTGCGTCACCGCCGCTGACGAGGCGGTCCATGCCGCGTCGTTGGCGAACCTGGAGTTGACGACCGCGGGGTGCCTGTCGGCGGAGGAGGTGTTGGCCCGACTTGGCTGAGCCGTGCCCTCCCCGCGGGGAGGGCGTTCGGGAGGCGGAAATCCGATGGAGGCCCCGCCGTCTTTCGTATACGAAAGACTTCGGACAAAACCCAGGCGCACTTCGTATACGAAGGTCGAAGGAGAGAACGTCCTTCGGATACGAAGCGCGGCCGAGGGGGCGTCTTTCGTATACGAAGGGCGCCCTCGCCTCAAGCCCCCGAACGGCGAGGAGCGACCGGATGACCACCCGCCTCGGCTCGGTGAACTCGTTCTGCTGGATGGACCTCAAGGCCCACGACGTCGCCGGAGTCGCCGAGTTCTTCAGCGCGGCGCTGGGATGGCGGTTCGCGGTGGACGAGGGCGACTGGCGTCGAGCGGTCAGGATCAGCTCCGGCGGACACCAGATCGGTGGGGTGAGCGACCTCGCCAATCCGGTCTACCCGCCCGGGATTCCCGCCCACATCGCTTACTACCTCGCCGTGGACGACGTCGAGCGCCGTGTCGACGCGGCGACCGCGAACGGTGCTCGACTCGTCGTCGCTCCCTTCGACGCCGGCGACCAGGGCCGCACGGCAACCCTGGTCGACCCGTTCGGCGCGGCCTTCTCTCCTTGGCAGGCACGGGAGTTTGGCGGTTGGCAGTGCCCACCGGGTGCGCCGTTCGCTCCGCACCGAATGGTCCACATCAGCGATCAGCCCAACCAGGCACGGCTTTTCTACCGTGAGCTGCTGGGCGTCGACCTCGCCTTCGCGGACTTCGTTCCGCCACCCGAGCCGGAATCTTGCGCCCCACGCTGGGAACTCGTCGTCAGCGCCACCGACGTGGACGGCGTCGCCGCCCGCGCCGCCGCCCACGGCCTGGGCCATGTCGCCTGGCTCGAACGCGTGGGGCGCCGGGTCCTGCGCCTGACCGGTCCGGAAGGACTGTCGTTCCGCGTCGTCCCCGTCGATCCGCGAGCCTGAAGCAACCTGCCCGGCGACACCGAGGACAACCACAGGTGTTTCGATCACTCTGTCCACTGTGGATGGACGGTGGTTTGGTCGTCGAGTGGGTGTCAGATGCGACGTGCGGGGGGCGTCAGTCGTGGTGGGGGTGGGTGGTGACGCGGTGGGCGATTTCGGCGTCGAGGGGGCTCATGGTGTTGGGGACGGGGGAGTTCGGGTGCCACCAGTGGAAGGCTGACACCTCGTCGTTGACGGTCAGGGTTGGCGGGGCGGACAGCGCGGTTCGGAAGACCGCGGCGTACTCGCGGCGGGGCGGGTGTTGGAGCTCGAACTCGGCGAGGGCGGTCAGTCGCGCGTGAACGCCGTGGATTCCGGTTTCCTCGGCCAGTTCCCGCACGGCGGCCTCGGCGGGGGACTCGTGGGGCTCGATGAGTCCACCGGGGAGTTCCCACTGCTGGCGTCGGCGGTCGAACACCATCAGGACGTGTTCCGCGTGGTGGACCACGACGAGGGCGAGGGGCAGCGGGGTGTGCCCGTCCAGGCCGGAAGACCCTGGCCCGGTGAGGAAGCGGAAGTCGAGCAGGGCGTTGCCGAAGCGGTCGCGCGGCGGCGGTCCGGGCACGGGGATCACCCCGACTCGTGGAGTGGGTGTGGGCCGGCCAGCTGATGGTCGTGTGCTGGCTGTCGGATGTCCAGGGGGCTCAGGCGGAGGCGGCGTTGGCGAACTGCTGGGTGAGCTGTTCGGCGGTGCGCTGCATGAGCGGGACGATCCGGCTGACGACCGCCTTGGTGAGCCGTCCTTCGGGGCCGGACACGGAGATGGCGGCGAGCGCCGGGCCCGCGCCGAGCGGCACGGCCACGCAGCGCACGCCGACCTCCTGCTCGCCCTCGTCCATGGCGTAGCCCTGGCGCGTGATCTGGGTGAGCTGGCGGAGCAGCTTGGCGCGGTCGGTGATCGTGTGCGGGGTGAAGGCGGGCAGCCCCGTGCGGTCGAGGAGCTCCTCGACCTCCTCGCGGGGAAGCCGGGAGAGCACCGCCTTGCCGACCCCGGTGCCGTGCGGCAGCACGCGTCGGCCGACCTCGGTGAACATCCGCATCGAGTGCCGCGACGGCGCCTGCGCCACGTAGACGATCTCGTCGCCGTCCAGGATCGCCAGGTTGGCGGTCTCGCCGACCTGCTCGACCAGGTCGGCCAGCAGGGGGCGGGCCCACGCGCCGAACTGGCGGCTGGCGGTCTCGCCCAGCCGGATCAGCCGGGGGCCGAGCGCGTACCGGCGGGAGCTGTCCTGTCGGACGTAGCCCAGGGTGACCAGGGTGCGGACCAGCCGGTGGATGGTCGGCAGCGGCAGGCCCGAGGCGGCGGCCAGTTCGGACAGGCCGGCCTCGCCGCCCGCGTCGGCCAGTCGTTCCAGGAGTTGGAAGGCGCGTTCCAGCGACTGCACGCCGCCGCTGGAGCCGCGCTCCGTCCTCTGCGGCGTCATGCCGTCTCCCCTCTCGCCGGGCGAACTCCCGCGCGGATTCTAGGGACACCCGCCGACGGCCGGGTCCGAGATCGGGGAGCCCGATCCGCCCGCGGCTGTTGACTTCCACCATACAGAATCTAAGCTCCGAATCGCAGAATGATGACGCTCGTACTGCCGAGGAGCGGATCGTGAGCGACCACAACGGCGTGACCGTCCATGGCCCATCGGTCGACCGGGGGGAGGAGGTGCTCACGCCGGCGGCGCTGGCGTTCGTGGCCGACCTCCACCGGCGGTTCGGCCCCCGGCGCGCCGAGGTGCTGCGCCGCAGGGGCGAGCGCCGGGCGGAGATCGCGCGCACCGGCCGCCTGGACTTCCTCCCCGAGACCGCCGCCGTGCGCGAGGGCGACTGGACCGTGGCCGAGGCCCCCGCCGACCTGCGCGACCGGCGGGTGGAGATCACCGGCCCCACCGAGCGCAAGATGACGATCAACGCCCTCAACTCCGGAGCCCGGGTGTGGCTGGCCGACCACGAGGACGCCAACACCCCCACCTGGCACAACGTGATCGCCGGCCAGGTGAATCTGACGGACGCCATCGAACGGCGGATCAGCCTCACCACCCCGGAGGGGAAGGAGTACCGGCTCACCGCCGAGCGCACCCCGGCGATCGTGTTCCGGCCGCGCGGCTGGCACCTGGTCGACCGGCACCTGCTGGTGGACGGCGAACCCGTCAGCGGCGCGCTGCTCGACTTCGGGCTCTACTTCTTCCACAACGCCCGGCGCCTACTGGAGCGGGGCAGCGGCCCGTACTTCTACCTGCCCAAGATGGAGGGCCACCGCGAGGCCCGGCTGTGGAACGACGTGTTCACCCACGCCGAGCGGGCGCTGGACATCCCGCACGGCACGGTCAGGGCCACCGCGCTGATCGAGACGATCACCGCGGCGTTCGAGATGGAGGAGATCCTCCACGAGCTGCGGGAGCACGCCTCCGGCCTGAACGCCGGGCGGTGGGACTACTTGTTCAGCGTCATCAAGAACTTCCGGGACGCCGGAGCCGACTTCGTGCTCCCCGACCGCAACTCGGTCACGATGACCGCCCCGTTCATGCGGGCCTACACCGACCTGCTCGTGCGCACCTGCCACCGGCGCGGGGCCTTCGCGATCGGCGGCATGGCCGCGTTCATCCCGAGCCGCCGCGACCCGGAGGTGAACGCGCGCGCGATGGCGAAGGTGGCCGAGGACAAGCAGCGCGAGGCCGTCGCCGGCTTCGACGGCTCGTGGGTGGCCCATCCCGACCTGGTTCCGGTGTGCGCCGAGGCGTTCGACGCGGTGCTGGGCGAGCGCCCCAACCAGGTCGACCGGCGCCGCGACGACGTCGTGGTCACCGCGGCCGATCTGCTCGACGTGGCCGCCACACCAGGTGAGGTGACGGAGGAGGGGCTGCGCAGCGACGTCAACGTCGGTCTGCGGTACGTCGAGTCGTGGTTGCGGGGCATCGGCGCCGCCGCGTTGTTCAACCTCATGGAGGACGTGGCGACGGCCGAGATCGCGCGTTCGCAGGTCTGGCAGTGGATTCGCAACGACGTGCGGCTCGCCGCCGGCGACTCCCTGGTCGGCGAGCGGGTGACCGCGGACCTGGTGCGGCGGGTGGTCGACGAGGAACTGGAGCGCATCCGGGCCGAGATCGGCGACGAGGCCTTCCGGGCCGGCCGGTGGCGGGACGCCAGGGAGGTCTTCGAGGAGGTCGCGCTGGCCGAGGAGTTCGTGGAGTTCCTGACCCTGCCCGCCTGCGAGCGGATCGACTGAGCCGTGGCGCGGACCTCGTTCGACGCCACCGCCGTCGCCGATGCGCTCGCTTCCTTGGCCGAGGTGGACGCCGAGCGCGCCCGGCGCTACCCCGGTGACGCCGGGGGCCGGCAGCCGGTGCACACCTGTTACGTGCCCGCCGACCGGGTGCACGCCGACCTGCCGGGGGAGTGGGGCGCCGCCGCGCTCGCCGCACTCGACGAGCACGCGCCGACGCCGGCCGACCTGGCGGCGGTGCTCGACCTCGCACCGGAGCTGGCCGGGGCCGTGCACCCCAGGGTGCGGGCCAAGCTCGCCGGCGAGCCGGTGGAGGACCTGCGGATCGACTTCGAGGACGGGTACGGGGCGCCGGGCGACGACCAGGAGGACGCCGACGCCGTGGCCGCCGCCGGGCACGTCGCCGACTGGTGCGCTGCTGGGACCTGCCCGCCGTCGTTCGGCGCGCGGGTGAAGTCCTTCGACACCCCAGTGCTGCGTGCGCGTAGCGTCCGCACGTTGGACGTGTTGCTGACAGCGTTGCTCGAACGGACCGGCGGCGCGCTGCCGGACGGGTTCGTGCTGACCTTTCCCAAGGTCACCGCGACCGCGCAGGTGGAGGCGTTCGTCGCCGTGCTGGGGCTGGCCGAGCGGGCGCTGGGGCTTCCGGACCGCGCGCTGCGGTTCGAGATCCAGGTCGAGACGACGCAGTCCGTGTTGGACGGCAGCGGCAGTCTGGCCCTTCCAGCGTGGATCGAGGCGGGGCAGGGCCGGGTGAGCGGGCTGCACTTCGGCACCTACGACTACACGGCGGCGTGCGGGCTGTCGGCGGCGCAGCAGCACTTGGCGCACGGGGCGTGCGACTTCGCGCGGCACGTCATGCAGCTCGCGGCCGCGGGAACCGGGGTGCGGCTGTCCGACGGGTCGACGAACGTGCTGCCGGTCGGCGACGCCGGGCAGGTGCGGTCGGGGTGGCGCACCCACGGCACGCTGGTGCGCCGTGGTCTGGACCACGGCTTCTACCAGGGGTGGGACCTGCACCCGGCGCAGTTGGTGAGCCGGTACGCCGCGGTGTTCGCCTTCTTCCGCTCGGGACTGGACGCCGACGCCGCGCGGCTGCGGCGGTACGTCGGGCGGGGTGGGGGCGCGGTGCTGGACGAACCGGCGACCGCGCAGGCGCTGGCGGGCTCGTTGCGGCGCGCGGTGGACTGCGGCGCGGTGGAGGCGGCGGAGGTCGAGCGGCTCACCGGGCTGTCCTCGGCTGATTTGCTGGCGTTGGCCGCGCGCCGGCCGCTGCCCGGGAGCTGACCCGGCGACGAGGAAGTCCGGCGCGGGGGCGGGGGAAATCCCGTGCGGCTGCCCGCTCCGAAACATTCTCCTGACGGCCGGGAAATCGGTCGTCGTCCTGATGCCCCGATTCTCGGCAATGACCTCGGCGATCTGAACCGGGAAAGCGTTCCCGCCGCTCCGGCGGAATTCCCGTGGGCCGCGCCGCCCCGAACTCCCTACCCGGGGACAGCCCCCACCCGCCCTGGGGGGCGAGCCCTGCTCCAGCCTATCGGCCAGCCACGGAGGGGCCAAGAACCCGGCGCGAGCCTGTGGACAACTCCGGAAAAGGCATCACCCGGCAGAGTGGAAAACGGGCGTCTGTGGATAACTACCGCCTGAACACGACAAACGAGTTGCGGGCGGGCGGAAGCCGTGGGATACGGAAGGGTTGCCCGGCGCCGGCCGGTCCCGCACCGATCCTGCCTCGCCGTGATCACACCCTGTCGCCCCTCGTTCACGCTTTCAGGCCGTGCTGGGGAGAACCCCCGGCTTCCGGGGTACCTCGACGGATGGCGCACCCAGCGCGGGACCCGCGAACGGACCCACGACAAACCCACGACGGAACCACGACGGAACCCGCGAGCGGACCCGCGAACGGCCCAAGCCCAAGGAGGAGCCACCATGATCGTCAAGAAGATGTACGACCTCGGTGTTCGCAGCGAGCACGCCTACTTCGCCGCCTTCTGCTCGATCGTCGCGTCGTTCGTGTCCTGGCTGGTGTCCCGCAACGCCGAGGACGCCTCCCTCGCCAGGGCCGACCGGTGGGGCATCTTCATCGGCGAGTGGGCGCCCACCTTCTTCGGCCTCGGCCTGGCGCTGTCCCGCTACGAGGACGACCCGTCCCGGGGCCGGCGGGCGAGCGAGCTGTCCGGGCTGCGGCGGACCGCCGAGCAGACCGCCGACGCCGTGCGCCACTGACGGCGACGTCTCGCCCGGCAGCGGGTACTCCTCGGCGGTGAACAGCGTGAACAGTGTGAACAGCGCGCGCACACCGGAGGACCCGGCCGACCTGCCCACCATCACCCGGCTCAGCGAGCTCGCCGAGCTGGTGGCCGGCCCCGACCGGGGCCTCGGCCTGTACCTGCGGTGGTCGAAGGGGCCGGCGGCGGACCTGGCCGAGGGCGGCGGCCAGTCCAGCCGGGACGGCCTCACCGGGGTGCGGCTGCCCGGCCTGTCGGCCAACCCGCTGCGCGTCGAGGACTGGTGGGGCGACCGGTCCCGGGAGCTGTGGGTCGCGCGCCGGCTGCACGACTACCGGCACCTGCGCGACCAGCGCGGCCCCGGGGTGCGGCCGTGGGTGCTGCGCGCGGAGGAGCGGGGGCGCGGCCCGGACAACGAGCCGCTGGTGGTCTGTCGCCAACCTGTCGCGTGGGTCCACGAGTCCGTGTTGGCGGACTGCGACCGGGTGGTCGCCGAGCAGCAGGCCGGCGGGTGGGGACCGCTCGACCGCTCCGGCGAGCGGGGCGGCGGCTGAGCCGGGCCTGAGCAGCGGCTTCGGGCGTGGGCGACAGGATTTCCCTTCCGCCCACGGGCCGTCAGGAGATTTTCCCTCCCCCGACGTGTCGCTGGTTCGGGGGCCCCGGAAGCCCTGGAACCGCCCCGTTTCCCCGCCCTATGCTTCGCCGGTTTGTTCTGCCGGAACAGGCCAGGAACAGGGACCGGAACAGGGAAGAGGCAGGGATGCGGGACAGCGGCGCCACGCCCGTGGCACCGGACCAGCCGACCGACGCGCGAGCCGGGCGACGCGCGTCGCGCTTCGGCCTCGCGACGGCGGTCGCGCTGGTGATGGGCAACATCATCGGTGGCGGCATCTTCACCCTGCCGGCCACGGTCGCGCCCTACGGCACGGTGAGCATCCTCGCCTTCGCCGTGCTCACGGTGGGCGCCGTCGCGCTCGCCCTGCTCTTCGGCCGGCTCACCGAGCGCAGCCCGGTCACCGGCGGGCTCTACGTCTACCCGAGGGACGCCTTCGGGAGCTTCGCCGGCTTCCTGTCCGCGTGGTCCTACTGGACGACGACGTGGGCCAGCAACGCCGCGCTGGCCGTGGCCGCCGTCGGCTACGTCAACGTGCTGGTCCCCCTGCACGACAACGCCGCCGCCCAGGCGGGGGTGGCGCTGGCGTGCCTGTGGCTGCCCGCCGTCGCGCACTTCGCCGGCGCCCGCTCGGTGGGTCTCGTGCAGGTCGTCTCGACGGTGCTCAAGTTCGTGCCGCTGCTGCTCGTGGCCGTCGGCGGCCTGTTCTTCGTCCGCGCGGAGAACTTCGGTTCGTTCGACGCCACGGGGGAGGGCTGGCCGGGCGCGCTCTCGGCGTCCGCGGCCCTGCTGCTCTACAGCTACCTCGGCGTCGAGTCGGCGGCGATGTGCGCCGGGGAGGTCAGGGACCCCAAGCGCAACGTGCGACGCGCGAGCGTGCTCGGCACGGTTGGTGCGGCCGTGGTCTACCTGCTGGGCATCGTCTCGGTGTTCGGCATCGTGCCGCACGACCGGCTGGTGGGCTCGTCCGCGCCGTTCGCCGACGCCGTCAACACCGTCGTCGGGGGTTCGGTCGGTGGTGTCGTGGTCGCGCTGGCCGCGGTCACGTCCATCGTGGGCGCGCTGAACGGCTGGATCCTGATGACCGCGCAGGTGTCGTACGCGGCTGCGCTGGACGGGTTGTTCCCGGCGGCGTTCGCCCGTCGCCACCGGGGCATCCCCCGGTTTGGCGTGCTCGTCGGCCAGGTGCTCGCCTCCGCGCTCATCGTGCTGAACTACCTCGGCGGGACGGCCGGTGTGTTCCAGAGCCTGGTGCTGATCACCAGCTTCACGGTGGCGGTGCCCTACCTGCTGTCGGCCGCCGCCCAGCTCCGCTGGCTGGTGTCCGGCGCCCGCGCCCGGGTGCGCCCGTTGCGGCTGGGGCGCGACCTGCTCGTCGCGGGGGTGTCCTTCGCGTTCTCGCTGTGGCTGATCGCCGGGGCCGGCCAGGCCGCCGTGTACCAGGGGACGCTGCTGCTGTTCGCCGGTGTCCTCGTCTACGCGTGGCTCGTCGGCCGCCGGGGCGGTGACGGCGTGAGCGAGGGCGGCGTGAGCGAGGGCGGCGCGAGCGAGAGCGGTGCGAGCCAGAACGGTGTGAGCGAGAACGGTGGCGAGGCCGGGGCGCCGAAGGGGAAGCTCGGGCCGGCGCTGACCGTCACGGCCGAGCGGTAGCCGGTCGGGCTTCGCCGAACGACAGCTCGCGCCAGCTCACCCCGCCGTCGGTGGTGCGCAGCACGGCGCCGTGCGACCCGGTGCCGGAGCCGCGGAAGACCACCCCGTGCGTGGTGTCCTGGAAGGCCAGGTCGAGGAACTCGGGCGGTTCCTGCCTGAGCACCGTGTCCCAGGTCCGGCCGCCGTCGGTGGTGCGGAACAGGAAGGCGAAGCCGCCGCCGACCGACGCCACCAGGGCGGTGTCCGGGGCGGGCACGGCCAGGCCCCGCGCGATGCCGGTGGTCGGGGCCCGCCCGAGCAGCTCGAACGGGCCGCCGCCGGTGGACCGCCTGAGGTCCTTGTGGCTCTGCCCAGGGGGAAGCTCGGCCCGGTACGCGCACACCGCGAACACCGCGGACGGCACAGCCCGGTCGCCGGGCACGAGGGCCAGCCAGGTCGCCATCTCGGGCTCCGCGCACGGCGGGTCCGCCTCCCGCCAGTCGCTCCCGTCCTCGGTGGTCCAGTAGCGGCCGGGCGTCCCGCCGCCGCCGATCACGACGAACGCCGCGCTCCCGACGCCGACGACGGAGCCGCCGGCGACGCCCGGAGCCGCGAGCCCGGGCACGGGCGCCCACCGCGACTGGTCGACGGGCGAGGCGAAGAGCCGGGTCCGCCTGTCGTCCTCGGCTCCGGAGATGACCAGGGCGTACGCCGAGGCGCCGTTGGTCGCGAGGGCCTCGACGCGCACCGGCGGCCGGGCGTCCGGCAGCTCGACGGGATGCCAGCTCGCCGCGCCGTCGTGCGTCGCGTGGAGGATCTCCCCGTTGGTGGCCAACGCGTCCCGGTCGTTGGCGAGGTGGACGCGCACCTGCGCCGAGATCGGCGACACGGTGATGTCCGGAGCGTTGCGGCGCGTCCAGCGCGCACCGCCGTCCTCGGTGGACAGCAGGACCGGACGTGCTGTGGTGTCGTCGTGGGCGAAACCGAGGACCCAGCCCCGCTCCGCGCTGGTCCACGAGGTCGACGTCGGGACGAACTCCCCTGGTGCGGCCATCTCCGTCTCCCCTCGGACGCGGTCGAACCCGGTTCGGCGAGGAGACAACGCCGCCGCCGGCCGCGGTGGGGAAACGCTGGCGCTTCACCGCAACGGGCGATGCGCGTGCGGTGACCCGCTGTCGTGCCACCGCTTCGGGTCCCCGTGCTCGGCCAGCGGGGGACGAGGTTCCGGTGCAGCCTGGAAGCGGGCCGGCCGCTGTGCCGTCGGCGCCGAACGGCATCAGGTCGGCATCAGGTCGACATTCGGACGCGGAGCACGGACGAGGAGGTCAGGCGATGCGTTCACCGCTGTCGCGGCTGCGGCGGGCGGTGCTGTCCCGCCCCCGCATCCACATCCCCCAGGAGGCCGGCGACGTGGAGAGCGCGACCCTGCGCTACCTGCTCTACGGCCTGCTCCCCGCATGGTTCGTCCCGGGGTTGCTCGACTGGTGGCAGCACCGCCGCACCCACATCCAGGACAACGCGGGCGTCCGCGAGTCGCTGATCCACCTGTTGATGATGGCCGAGATCGGGGTGCCGATCACGCTCACCCTGCTCTGCGAGATCAACCCGGCGGTCATGCTGATCATGCTGGCGGCGATCGCCGCGCACGAGGCCACGGCGCTGTGGGACGTCACGACCGCCGTGGAGAGCGGGCGGGACGTGCGCCCGGTCGAGCAGCACATCCACAGCTTCCTGGAGTCGCTGCCGTTCATGGGCAGCGCCGCCGTGGCCTGCCTGCACTGGCGGCAGGCGCGGGAGCTGCTGAGCGGCTCCGACCGGAGCGACGCCTGGCGGCTGCGGCTGAAGCGGAACCGGCTGCCCGGCAGGTACCTGGCGGGTGTCGCCGCCGGGGTCGTCGGCCTGATCGCGGTGCCCTACGGCGAGGAGTTGTGGCGCTGCGTCCGCGCCGCCAGGGAGCGCGCGGCGGTGGCCGCCCGCTGACCCACCGTCACCACACAGCCCGCCCGCGTTCACCCGGACCCTGATCTTCCGGGTGAGCGCGGGCGTCGTCGTTCGCGCGCTTCGCCGGCCCCGTGCGCGCGCCGGGGCCGGTGGCGACGACGCGGCGATTTCCGCTGCGTGCGGCCAAGAACACAGTGTGTGGGGTGCGTGACAACCGGGGCTCACCCCCGGGCGTCCACGAAGTGTCGAACCCGTGTCAGCTCCGGGAATACGACCGGAGCGGCACTCGCCCGCCTTGGGGGAAAACGAAGTGGGGACGTATTGTCTCGGTGGGGTCGACGTCGAACGGCTGGGTGGTTCGACGCGGCCCTCAATTGTGCGTGCCAACACTGTGCCATTGCTTCTGTTGTCGAAGTGTGACCAAAAAGGTAGACGGAGCCAATGAACGATGTTCCTGGCGCGTCGTCCCTCGTGGCCGAGCGCCCGGGGGACACGGCGGACGCGCCGCGCCGAGTCACGTCCGGGCGGGGCGGCGTCGCCGGATTCCTCCGCCGGCACTGGGCGATCGCCCTGCTGCTGGTCGCGGGGGTCGCGGTGCGCGCCCTGGTGGTGCACGCGTACCGCCCGGCGTTCTGGTTCCCGGACAGTTCGGCGTACGTCAGGGCGAGCGAGCACCTGAACCCGGCGACCGCGCACGGCGCCAACCTCATCGGCTACCCGTTGCTCCTGCGGTTGCTCAGCGTCACCGGCTCGATCTCCGTCGTCACGGTGCTGCAACACCTGATGGCGCTCGCGCTGGTCGTGGTCGCCTACGCGTTCCTGCGTCGGCGCGGCCTGCCCGGCTGGCTCGCCGCCCTGGGCGTCGCGCCCACGGCGCTCGACGGCCGCCAGATCACCCTTGAGCACTACCTGCTGGCCGAGACCCTGTTCACCGTCCTGCTGATGTCCGCGCTCCTGTTGCTGCTGTGGCGGGAGCGGCCGAGCTGGCTGGTGTGCGGGATCACCGGCGTGCTGGCCGCCAGCGCCGCGCTGACCCGGTCGGTCGGCGTCGGTGTCTGCGGTGTGGTGCTGCTCTACCTGATCGTCCGCCGGGTGGGCTGGAAGCAGGTCGTCGCCTTCACGGTCGCCGTCGGCGCGTTGTTGGGCGGCTACCTGACGTGGGCGCACGCGAACACCGGCCGGTTCTCCTTCACGATCATGCAGGGCCACTACCTCTACGCCCGCACCGCGCTGGTCGCCGACTGCGACCGGCTCCAGCTCACCGACCAGCAGCGGGAGCTGTGCCCGAGGGAGCCGCTCGGCCAGCGGCCCGAGCGCGCGGACTACTACCTGTGGTCGGACCCGAACATCCAGCGCTTCGGGCTGGACCAGGACGACTTCGTCGGGACCTTCGCCAAGGAGGTGCTGCGGCAGCAGCCGGTGGACTTCGCCGTGTCGGTGGCCGGGGACCTCGCCCACTACCTGTTGCCGGGCCAGAAGTACGGACCGGACCTGACGTGCCTGGGCAACTGGTGGGTCATGCCGGCCGACCTGCGGGACGTCCCCGGCGAGCCGCGCTGCAAGCAGCAGCTCAACCGCGACGGCGCCTTCGTCGGCGAGGCCGCGCCCAACGAGTGGACGCCGTCCTCGCGGTCGCGGGAGTTCCTGGCCGACTACTCCAGGGCCGTGCAGGTCCCGCCGGCCGCGCTGGGACTGGCCGTCCTGCTCGCGCTGGCGGCGGTGGTCTGGCGGGTGCGGCGCCCCGGCTTCCGCGTCGGCCTGGACGCGCTGCTGTTCGCGGCGGTCGGCGTCGCGTTGCTGGTGCTCGCGGTGGCCACCTCGATGCTCGAACCGAGGTACGGCATCCCGTCGATCACCCTGCTGTCGGTCGGCGGCGTCCTGGCCGTTCACCGGCTGCGCACGACTTTCTCGACGAGTCCCCCGAACACCCCAGCGCGGATCGACGGGCGCGCCGAGCACGGCGGGCCGCGGCGCGAGACCACATCGGAGAAGGTGTGAACGACGACCTCGAAGTCACCGTCCTGCTGCCCTGCCTCAACGAGGCCGAGACACTGGCGACCTGCGTGACCAAGGCCGTGCGGTGCCTGCGGGAGCTCGGTGTCGCCGGCGAGGTGCTGGTGTCGGACAACGGCAGCACCGACGGCTCCCAGGAGATCGCCGAGAAGCACGGCGCGCGGGTGGTGCACGCCCCGATCCGCGGCTACGGCGGCGCGCTGCTGGCGGGCATCGAGAACGCCCGCGGCAAGTACGTGATCATGGGTGACGCGGACGACTCCTACGACCTGGGCAACCTCGGGCCGTTCATCGAGGGTCTGCGCAAGGGCCACGACGTCGTCATGGGCAACCGGTTCCGGGGTGGGATCGCGCCCGGGGCGATGCCGCCGTTGCACCGCTACCTCGGCAACCCCGTGCTGAGCTGGCTGGGTCGTGTCCTGTTCGGACTGAAGAACGTGGGCGACTTCCACTGCGGCCTGCGGGGTTTCCACCGCGACCGGATTCGCGCGCTGGGCCTGTGCATGCCGGGCATGGAGTTCGCCTCGGAGCTGGTCGTGCGCTCGGCCCTCGCCGGCTACGACATCGTCGAGGTGCCGACCACGTTGCAGCCGGACGGCCGGTCCCGGCCGCCGCACCTGCGGACCTGGCGGGACGGCTGGCGGCACCTGCGCTTCCTGCTGGTGTTCGCGCCGGGCAAGACCCTGGTCTGGCCGGGTGCGGTGTTGTTGTTGCTCGGCCTGGTCGGGTCCGCGGTGCTCACCGCGGGGCCGGTGACCCTGGGCGAGGTGCGGTTCGACATCGCCGCGCTGGTGTACGCGTGCCTGTTGGTGTTGGTCAGCGTGCAGCTGTTGTTGTTCGGTGGCTGCGCGAAGATCTACGGCAGGGCCAACGGGCTGACGCGGGACACCGGGAAATCCGGGCTGTTGTCGGTGATGCGGCTGGAGGTGCTGCTCGGCATCGGGCTGCTGCTGGTCGTCGCGGGTCTGGTCGGCACCGGTTTCGCCGTCTCGTGGTGGGGTTCGCACGACTTCGCGGACCTGGTCCCCGGTGAGATCGTCCGGCTGGTCCTGCCGTCGGCCACGCTGATCGCCACCGGCGTGGTGTGCGTCTTCTCCGGGCTGCTGGCCAGCCTGCTCACGCTGCGGTCGGTGCAGAAGCCGGCTCCGGCTCCCGTCCCCGCCGCGAGCTGATCATCACTCGCTGATCGACCGCTCCGACGACAGGCGCCCGCCAGAAGGTGGGCGCCTGTCGCCGTTTTCGGCCTGGCCACACGGAAACCCGGTGATCAGACTTACGACGACGGTGTGGGCAGACCCGACCCTGTTCCGGTGCACCGGAGATCGTGCGCCGGGAGCGCGCCCCGCACCAGGTAGGCCGCCGCGGTCTCGTCCACGCAGGTGTTGCGCTGACTGGCGAACACGCCGTGGGAGTAGCCGCCGGCCAGGGTGATCATGCGGGAGTCCGGCAGGGCGCGCCGCATCTGACGCGCGCCCGCGTACGGAGTCACCGGGTCGAACTCCGCCTGGGTCAACAGGATCGGCGGAATGTCCGGCCCGCCGAAGGCCACCCGCTCCCGGGGTTGGTGGGCCCAGTACCGGCAGACCGCCGCCTCCATGCCGGTCACCACCGGCCGCGGATCGAGCGCGCGCAGCCACCGCAGGTCGGCCACGATCCGCAGGCCGCTCCGGGGTCCCGGGCCGTCCGCGCACTTCACGGTGCGGTTGGCCGCCTCGAAGTTGCGCGTGGCCGCGTCCTCCGCGGGTAGCTGCGCGCGGAGCGGCTCGTCGCTGCCGGTCTCCGCGAACGCCCGCAGGCCCAGTCCCAGCTTCTCCCAGCGTTCGGTTCGGCCCAGCGCCCGGTACACGAGCCGGTCGAACTCGGCCGGGCCGAAGGAGTCCCCGCGAGCCGCGAGGGCCTCGCGGGTCCGCAGGTAGTGCGCCCGCACCTCGTTCCTCGTCGCACCGAGGCGGAAGGCCGCGCGGTGCTCGGCCAGCCAGTCGAACAGCGTGTCCCGCTGGCGGAGCAGGGCCACGGCCTGGTCGCGGTCGAAGTCGTACCAGCCGACCGGGCCGACGACGCTGTCGAGCACCATCCGGTCGACGCGGTGCGGGAACAGCGTGGCGTAGGCGGCTCCGAGGTACGAGCCGTAGGACACGCCCAGGAAGCTCAGCCGGCGCTCGCCGAGCGCCGCGCGGAGCAGATCCATGTCCCGCGCGGTGTTCGTGGTGCTGATGTGCGGGAGGACATCCCCGATTGCCGCGGCGCAGTCCCGAGCGGTCCGGCGTAGACCGTCCAAATAGGAGAGTTCCGCCTCGGGGGTGGTGGGGACCGGCTCGGGTGCGGGGTGGTCGAAGCGCCCGCCCATCTGTCCACAGTCGACGGGCGTGCTGGCGCCGACGCCCCTGGGGTCGAAGCCGACGACGTCGAAGCTCCGCCGGACGGACTCGGGCATCTTGGCGCGTTTGGTGGCCGCGTAGGGGACGCCGCGGCCACCGGGGCCGCCCGGGTTGACGAGCAGGATTCCCCTGTGCTCCTCGGGAGTCCCGGACGCGCGGACGCGGGAGACCGCCAGTCGCAGCGTCGGTCCGTCCGGTCGGGAGTGGTCCAGGGGGACGTCGAGCCGGCCGCACTCCACCGTCGCTCCGTCCGGGGTGGGCGGTGGCGGCTCAGGGCACGGTCCGAAGGAGATCCGGGCGCCGGTGACGGGTTCCGGTGTCATCGCTGATGACGACGCCGGGAGGCCCGTGAGCAGCCCGAAGGTGAGCACGGTGACCAGGAAATGGTGACTACGCGGTGACACGGCCTCGTCCAGGTGGTCTACTATCGAAGCAATTGATAACCGTTTTCATTGTAGGGTCAACGAGCTCGGGCCGACGAGGCCCGCGAGCGACCGAGGGGAGTGCCGTGGGTCACCTTTTGCTGATCGAGAGCTGGGTGGGCGCGATGAGCACACTGCTGCCACGAGCCATCGGGGAGGCCGGCCACCGGTTCACGTTCCTCACCCGGGACCTGCACCACTACCTGCGCGCGACCCCACCCGGCGGGCCGCATCCCCTGCTGTCAGCGGAGAACGTGCTCACCGCGGAGACCAACGACCTGGCAGAGCTGCTGCCCCGGGTGGCGCGCCTGCACGAGGTGTTCGGCTTCGACGGCGTGCTCTCCTCCTGCGACTACTACCTGGGCACGGTCGCCAGGGTCGCCGAGCACCTCCGCCTGCCCGGAGCCAGCCCCGGGGCGGTGGAACGGGCCTACCGCAAGGACCTCGCCAGGGAGGCGATGCGCGCGGCCGGGCTGCCGGGGCCGGCCTTCGCCGTGACCGAGGGCTGGGCGGCCACCGCGGGGGCCGCGGCGGAGCTCGGCTACCCGCTGGTGCTCAAACCGGTCGACCTGTGCGCGGGGATGTACGTCCGCAAGGTCTCCGACGAGGCCGAGCTGCGGGAGGCTTTCCTGGCGCTGGAAGGGTTTCCGGTCAACGCCCGGCAGCAGCCGAGGTCGCCGGCCGTGCTGCTGGAGGAGGTCCTGGTGGGCGAGGAGGTGAGCGTCGAGACGGTCACCTACCGCGGGGAGACCCACGTCATCGGCGTGACCGACAAGAGCGTCGTCGGCGACCCGTGGTTCGTGGAGAACGGCCACATGTTCCCCGCGAACCTCGACGCCGACCTCCGGCGCGCCACCGAGGAGACGGCGGTCGCCGCCCTGCGGGCCGTCGGTCTGGACCACGGCGTGGCGCACACCGAGCTCAAGCTCACGCCGGACGGCCCGCGGATCGTGGAGATCAACCCGCGCCCCGCCGGCAACCGCATCACCGAGCTGGTCCGCAGGGTCACCGGCGTCGACCTGCCGATGGCTTTCGCCGAGCTGGCACTGGGAAACCGGCCCGCGCTCGCCCAGGTCGACACCGGCGCGCGCAGCGCGGCGGTCTCCTTCCTCCTGCCGCCCAGGGCGGGGCTGGTCGACCGGGTGCACGGGACGGAGGCGCTGGCCGCCGACCCGGACGTCGTGGAGTGGCAGGTCAAGGACGGCGTCCAGGCCGGCGCGGCCACGAGCAACAACAACTACCTCGGCCACGTCATGGTGGTCGACCGGCACGGCGCCGGAGCGCGGACGCACGCCGAACGGCTGGTCGGCGGACTGCGCGTGGAGTACGCGACGGAGCCGGACCGGTGTCCCGCGTGAGCCCGGCGTCCTCCGCCGCGGTCCCCTTCCCCCGCGTGGACGGGCTGCGGCCGAACTCGCTGGCCGATCTGGTCGACCACGCGGCGGCCGGTCGGCTCGGGCCCGACCCGGCCGAGGTGCGCGTCAGCGTCGCCTTCGTGACCCGGCAGGGCGTGCGGCACGCGTCCCGGGAAAGCGGTTACCGCAACCACGTCGTCAGCTTCCGGGTGGAGCGCGCGGTCGGCTCCTGCGCGGTGGAACCGGACGAGGTGCCCGACGACGTGGTCTACGACTGCGTGGGCGCGCCGGTCCTGGACCTGTTGGCGCATCCGGTGAACGCCGTCCGGGTCGCCGCGCTCGACGCGTACCTCATGGCGGCGCACCCCCACGAGCGGGTCGCGGACGCGGCCGTCACCGTGCCGGGGGGTTCGTCGTTGGAGAAGTCGATGGCCCGCGCCGCCGCGGTGACCGACCTGGTTCCGGCCCGTCCCGGGCAGACCGTGTTGGTCGTCGGGGTCGTGAACTCCCTGTTGTCCCACCTGCGGACCCGGGGGCTGCGTTACCTGCCGTGCGACCTCAAGGACGGGGTGACGGAGTGGGGCGAGCCGTTCGTGGCCGACTGCATGGCGGTCGTCGACGACTGCGACGTGCTGCTCGCCTCCGGGATGACGGTGGGCAACGGCACGTTCGAGCCCCTGCTCCGGCACGCGCGGCGCACCGGCAAGCCGTTCGTGCTGTTCGCCCAGACCGGCAGCGCCGTGCTGCCGTGGTTCCTGGGCTCGGGCGTCACCGCGGTCTCCGCCGAGCCCTACCCGTTCTTCTGGTTGGACGGCGGTCCGAGCGTGCTCTACCGGTACGGGGGAAACGCATCGTGAAGTCCACAGTGGACGAGAGTCGGCGCGTCGTGAGCATCGGCGCGAACCAGGACCTGTTGGCACTGCTGGGAAACACCCCGGTCGCGCGGATCACCACCCCGCTGCCGCACGCCCACCGGGGCTTCTTCGCGAAGCTGGAGTGCCTGAGCGCCGGCGGGATGAAGGCCCGCGCGGCGGTGTCGATGCTGCGGGGCGCGCGGCAGCGCGGCGAGCTGCGCCCGCACGCGCCCGTGGTCGAGTCGACCAGCGGAACCCTCGGCGTGGGCCTGGCCTTCGCCGGCCAGGCGCTGGGCCACCCGGTGGTGCTGGTGGTCGACGACGACCTGGAGCCGGCCATGCGGGCGCTGCTCGTGGCGCACGGCGCGCGCCTGGAGGTCGTCGGGCGGCCGCACCCGACGGGCGGTTGGCAGCAGGCCAGGCTGGACCGGCTGCACCAGGTGCTGCGCGAGCTGCCCGGGGCGTACTGGCCGGACCAGTACAACAACCCGGACAACCCGGCGGGGTACGTCTCGCTGGCCCGCGAGCTGGTCGACCAGCTCGACCACGCCGACGTCCTGGTGTGCAGTGTCGGCACGGGTGGCCACAGTGGAGGGTTGGCGGTGGCGCTGCGCCAGCACTGGCCCCGGATGCGGTTGGTGGGCGTGGACACCGTCGGGTCGACGATCTTCGGTCAGCCCGCCCGTCCCCGGGTGATGCGCGGTCTGGGCAGCAGCATCTACCCCCGCAACGTCGCCTACCGCCAGTTCGACGAGGTGCACTGGGTCGGGCCGGCCGAGGCCGTCGACTCCTGCCGGCGGCTGGCCGCCCACGCCTTCGTCACCGGCGGCTGGAGCACCGGCGCGGTGGCCAGGGTGGCGGCCTGGATCGCCAGGGTCGAACCGGGCGCGCGCGTGGTGACGGTGTTCCCCGACGGCCCGCACCGCTATCTCGGCACGATCTTCGACGACGACTTCTGCCGGACGCGCGGCCTCACCGGCCCGGCCGCCGCGCACCCGGTGGAGATCGCCGACCCGCGCGCGGTCGAGGTGACCGGGTGGGCGCGGTGCCGCGGCGTCGTCGATCCCCTGAACACGATGGAGGTCCCCGCGTGAAGCTCGACTGGAACGTGGTGGCGTTGCCGTTGCGGGAGCCGTTCCGGATCTCCCGCTCGGTGATGTCCACCAGGGACGCGGTCCAGCTCGCACTGGAGCACGACGGCGTCGTCGGGCACGGCGAGGTGGTCACCAGCGTCTACTTCGGACTCGACGTCCGCCGGATCACCAGCCTGGTCATGGAGTTCGCGCCCCGGCTGCGCGAGTTCCCCGACCCGGCGAGCCTGCTGGCGGCGCTGCCCGAGGCGGCGGGGCCGTTGGCGGAGGCGCCCGGCGTGCTCGCCGCGTTGGACGCGGCCGCGCACGACCTCGTGGGGCGGCAGGTGGGCCTTCCGGTCCACCACCTGCTCGGCCAGTCGACCTGGCGCCCGGTGGCCACCGCCCGCACGATCGGCATCACCGACCCGGAACACGCGGCCACCACCGCGAAGCAGTTGACCGACCGAGGTTTCACCACGCTGAAGCTCAAGCTGGGCGCACCGGACCCGGCCGAGGACCTGGCGCGGGTGGCCATCGTGCGCGCGATCGCGCCGGCGGCGCGGCTCGTGCTGGACCCCAACGGCGCGTGGCGGCCGGAGGACGCACCGCGGCTGCTGGCGGACTTCGCCCGCTTCGACGTGGACGCGGTGGAACAGCCGATCCCACCGGGGACCCCGGACGAGCTGGCCGCGCTCGCGGAGCGCTCGCCGGTGCCGGTCATCGCGGACGAGGACGCGTCGACCCTGGCCGACGTCGAGCGGCTCGCCGGCGTGGTGCACGGCGTGAACGTCAAGCTGGCCAAGTGCGGTGGGGTGAGCGCGGCCCGCCGGCTGATCGAGGCCGCGCGCTCCCGGGGCACCGACGTGATGCTCGGCTGCCTGGTGGCCAGTTCCCTGGGCATCGCGCCCGCGGTGCACCTGGCCGGCCAGGCCCGGTGGGTGGACCTGGACGGGCACCTGTTGCTGGCCAACGACCCGTGGACCGGCATCGGCGGGGAGGACGGCGTGCTCCGGTTGACCGGACGCCCGGGCCTGGGCGTCAGCCCGGTGGGGGCGACCCGGTGACCACGCTCCGCCTTCTGCGCAGTTTCCCGTTGTCGGTGCGGCTGTTGCTGGTCAACCAGCTCGGCGTGAACACCGGCTTCTACCTGTTGATCCCCTACCTGGCCACGCACCTGGGGCAGGACCTCGGGATGTCGGCCGCCCTGGTCGGCGTCGTGCTCGGCGTGCGCAACCTCAGCCAGCAGGGGCTGTTCCTGATCGGCGGGTCGGCCTCGGACCGGCTCGGCGCCCGCTCCGTGATCATCGTCGGGTGCGGGTTGCGCACCGTCGGGTTCGGACTGTTCGCGATCGGCGACTCGCTGACCGTGCTGCTGGCCGCCTCGGTGCTTAGCGGCCTGGCCGGGGCGCTGTTCAACCCCGCGGTCCGGGCCTACCTCTCGGTGGCGGCGGCCGACCGCCGCGCGGAGGCCTTCTCCCTGTTCAACGTGTTCGCCAACACCGGGGCGCTGCTCGGCCCGCTGCTGGGCAGCGCGTTGCTGGTCGTGGGTTTCCGCGCCTCGGCGGTGGTCGCGGCGCTGGTGTTCGCCGTGCTGACCGTCGCGCAGACGATGGCGTTGCCCGCCCTGCCCGTCAAACCCAGCAGGGGAACCGTGCTGGGCGACTGGCGGGAGTGCCTGACCAACCGGCGGTTCGTGGCGTTCACGTTGGCGCTGACCGGGATGTTCGCCCTCCAGAACCAGCTCTACCTGGTGCTGCCGATGCAGGCGGAGTGGGCGACCGGTCAGGCGGGCTCGGTGGCCGCGGTGTTCCTGGTGTCCACTATGGCCAGTCTGGCGCTCCAGGTGCGGATCACGCAGTGGTGCCAACGCCGGGTGTCCCGGGGGGTGGCCATCGCGGTGGGACTCGGGCTGATGGGCGCGGCGTTCTTCGTGCCCCTGCTGGGCTCCGCGCTCCTGCCGGCCACGACGGCGCCGCCAGGGGGCTTCGTGGCGGCGGCGGTGCGCCTCGCGCCCGTGCTGGTGGCCGTGTTCACGATGTCGTTGGGGCTGATGGTGGCCCAGCCGTTCGTGTTGGAGCTGATCCCCGCCTTCGGCAGGGACGGCCTGTCCGGCACCTACTTCGGGGTGTTCTACCTGGTGTCCGGAGTGGTGGCCGCCGGCGGCAACGCGGTCATCGGTTGGGCCAGCGCCGGTTCCGGCAGCGGTGTCGCCTGGCCCGCGTGGTTGTTGTGCGCGGCGGCGGGCCTGGCCTCGGCGGCGGCGGTGCGCTGGCTCGACCGCCGGGGCGCGGTCAGCCCGGCGCACGCGAACGTCGAAATGTCGAGGTGAGCTTGTGGAACCCGCGATCGTCAGCCAAAATCTGCTCACTGACAACCCGGAGCTCTACGAGCACCAGTTTCCCGACCCCGACCACCGCGCGGCCCGCTTCGTCCACGACGTCCTCCGCCGGTTCGGCGGTGGAAAGTCCATTGTGGACATCGGCTGTGGCACGGGCAGGGACGCCGGCCACCTGGCGTCCCTCGGCTACACCGTCACCGGCCTGGACCTCTCCGAGCGGATGCTCTCCCACGCCAGGGAGCGGCACCCCGCGGTGCGGTTCGAGCACGGCGACATGCGCTCCTTCCGGCTCGGCCGGCGGTTCGACGCCGTCACCTGCCTGGACAGCGCCTTCCTCTACTGCCACCGCAACGAGGAGCTGTCCGCGTTCCTCGACCGCTGCCGCGAGCACCTGACGCCGGGCGGACTGCTCGTCGCCGAGATGCGCAACGGCGCCTTCTTCCTGGGGAACACGGAGCTGCTGGACGGCACCAGCACCCGGAGCGTCACGTGGGACGGGGTCACCTACACGTCGCGCACGACGCTGTGGATCGACCACGCCGAACAACTCCTGCGCCGGCACCGCGTGTGGGAGTGGCCCGGCTGCGTCGAGCCGCTGCACCAGAACTCCGCGTGGCGGCTGCTGTTCCCCCAGGAACTCCGCCACTTCCTGTCCCTCGCCGGGTTCGAGGTGCTGGCGATGTTCGACCAGCCCGGTCCCCGCACCGACCGACCGTGGAGTGCCGACGCCGAACTGTCCACCGCCCTGTCTGCCGACCGCCTGCACGTCGTCGCGCGCCTGCGCGCGTGACCCCACCCGCCGCCCCGAAGGAAGTGATCCATGTTCCCCCTGCGCTCCGCCCGCGTCGCCGCCCGTCCGTCGAGAGATCCCGTCCCGTTGAGCCGTCGGGGTTTCCTCGGCCTCGCGGCGGCCGCCTCCGCGTTCGCGCTCGCCGGCTGCGCCGGGGGATCGCAGGGGGCGGGACCGGGCCAGCCCCGCTCCGGCGGCCGGCTGCGCGCCGCCTTCGCCGGCGGTGGGGCCAAGGAGGTTCTCGACCCGCACATGGCCAACCTCTTCGTCGAGGCGTCGCGTGCCAAGGCGATGTTCGACAAGCTGGCCGACCTCGGCAACGACGTCGCCCCGGTGCCCCGCCTCGCCGAGAGATGGGAGCCGAACGGCGACCTGACCAGATGGCGGATCACGGTGCGCCAGGCGGCTTTCCACGACGGCCGTCCCGTCCGCGCCGCCGACGTGCTCGCCAGCTACGCCCGCATCCTCGACCCGAAGCGCGCGTTCCGGGCCAAGTCGAGCCTGGCCGTCATCGACCTGGCCAAGAGCCGGGTCGTCGACGACCGGACGGTGGAGTTCGCGCTCCACCGGCCGTTCGTCGAGTTCCCCAACGTGCTGGCCGCCTTCGGCGCGTACATCGTCCCCGAGGGCGCCGAGGACTTCGCCAAGCCCGTGGGATCGGGTCCGTTCACCTTCGTCTCGTTCGAGCCCGGCCGGTCGTTGTTGTTGCGCCGCAACCCGAACTACTGGGAGGGCGCGCCGCACCTGGACGAGCTGGAGTTCCTGATCAGCAACGACGAGTCGGCGCGTGTCAACGCGTTGCTGGGCGGACAGGTCGAGTACGCGCACGACCTGACGCCCACCACCGCCCGCAGCTACGAGCACAGCGACCGGCTGACGATCGTCCGCTCGCCCAACAGCGGCATGCAGGCGTTCACGATGAAGCTGGACCGCCCGCCGTTCGACAACCGGGACCTGCGGGAGGCCATGTTCCTGCTCGCCGACCGCCAACAACTCGTCGAGACGACCCTCTCCGGTGCGGGCCAGGTCGGCAACGACCTGTTCGGCAAGGGATACCAGTACTACGCCGACCAGATCCCGCAGCGGAACCGGGACCTGGACCGGGCGCGGGCGTTGGTGCGCAAGGCCGGCGCGGAGGGGCTGCGGGTCAAGCTGGACACCTCGGGCGCCGCCGCCGGCTTCATCGAGTCGGCCAGCGTGTTCGCCGACCAGGCCCGGCAGATCGGGCTCCAGATCGACGTCGCCGTCGGCAACAAGGACAGCTTCTGGGCGGACACCCTCAACAACGGCTCGCTGTCCAGCTACCGCTCGGGCGCGATGCCCATCGAGACGCACATCTCGCAGCGGCTGCTCAGCACGTCGACCACCAATGTCACCAAGTGGGCGCGGCCGGAGTTCGACGCGCTCTACGACAAGGCGGTGTCCACAAAGGACGAAGCAGCGCGACGGCAGGTCTACCTGGACATGCAGCGCATGCAGCACGCCGAGGGAGGTTTCCTGATCTGGGGCTTCGCCGACTGGCTCGTCGCGGTGGCGCCGCGCGTCGGCGGGGTGGCCAAGGCCCCGGCCAACACGCTGGACTGGGCCCGCTTCGACAAGGTGTGGCTGGGTTGAGCCCGGGACGCTACGCCCTGCGGCGGCTGCTCGTCGGCGTGCTCCAGGTGTTCGCCGTGGCCACCGCGGTCTTCCTGCTCACCGAGGCGTTGCCCGGCGACGCGGCGGTCGCGCTGGCCGGCGACAACCCCGACCCGGCCCGGATCGAGCAGATCCGCCGCGTCATGCGGCTCGACCAGCCGCTGGCCGAGCGGTTCGCGGACTGGCTGGGCGGCCTGTTCCGGTTCGACCTCGGGGTGTCGCTGGTCTCGCAGCGCCCGGTGACGGCGTTCCTGACCGACGGGCTCGCGCCGACGATGTTGCTGGCGGCGCTCACGTTGCTGGTGCTGGTCCCGGTCGCGGTGCTGCTCGGGGTGGTCGCGGCGGTCAGGGAGGGCAGCCCGCTGGACCGCGCGGTGACGACGGTGAGCGTTGGCCTGCACGCCATTCCGGAGTTCGCCCTGGCGATCGTGCTCGTGGCGGTGTTCGGCGTGCAGCTGCGGTGGTTGCCGCCGACGGCGGTGGGCGTGGGCGACAACCTGTTGCGCCAGCCCGCGGTGCTCGTGCTGCCGCTGGTCGTGTTGTTGGCCCGGCCCATCTGCTCCATCAGCCGGCTGGTGCGGGCCGGGATGATCGAGGCGTTGCACGCGGACTACGTGCGGCACGCGCGTCGGCTCGGCCTGTCGCCGGGCCGGGTCCGCCTCCGGCACGCCCTGCCCAACGCCGTGGCCGCCGCGGTGCCCCAGCTCGCCCACACCACGGACTGGTTGCTGGGCGGCGTGATCGTGGTGGAGGCGGTGTTCGTCATCCCCGGGCTGGGCACGACGTTGGTGGACGCCGTCGCCGCCAGGGACCTGCCGGTGGTGCAGGGGTTGGTGGTGTTCTTCGCGGTCACCACCGTGCTCGTGAACCTCGTGGCCGACATCGTGAGCTTCCGGCTCTCGCCGCGCACGGAGGTGGTGCGATGACCCGCTGGTTGCGGTGGACCGCCGGGATCGTGTTGACCGGGGTGCCGTTGCTGCTGGCCATCGCCGGCCCCTGGCTGGTCGACGGTTCGCCCACGAGGAAGCGCGCCTTCAGCTCGGGCGCCGACCATCCACTGGGGACGGACTTCGTCGGCAGGGACGTCTGGCAGCAGGTTCTGTTGGGTGGCCGCACGGTTCTCCTGGTCGCGTTGCTGGCCACGGCGCTGGCCTACGTGGTGGCCGTGCCGTGGGGCATCGCCGCCGCGCTGGGCCGACGGCGCTTCGTCGACGAGCTGCTGATGCGCCCACTGGACGTGGTGCTGGCGTTGCCGTCCCTGTTGTTGCTCCTGTTGCTGGCCACCATCGCGCCCTCGGGGTCGCTGACCCTCGTCGGGATCGTCGCGTTGCTGAACCTGCCGGGGCTCACGCGGATCGTGCGCGCCGCCGCCCTGGAGATCGGCAGCCGGCCGGCGGTCGAGGCGATGCGGTTGCAGGGCGAGGGATGGTGGCGGATCACCGTCGGCTACGTGGCCAGGAGCATGCTCCGCACGCTGGCCGCCGACCTGGGAACCCGGTTCACCGGCGCGCTCTACCTGGTGGCCTCGGCGAGTTTCCTCGGCGTGGGCGTGCCACCCGACGCCAGCGACTGGGCGGTCATGGTCGACCGGAACCGACCGGGGCTGTTCGTCCAGCCGTGGGCGGTCATCGCGCCGGCGCTGCTGATCGTCGCCCTGTCCGTCGGCGTGAACCTGTTGTTCGACCGCGTTCTGGCGGCGCGGTCCCGATCCGACCTCCGGGGAGCCGCGTCGTGACCGAGGTTGTCGTGCGGGTGCGGGACCTCGTGGCCGAGGTGGGCCGCCGTCGGCTGGTCGACGGCCTGTCGCTGGAGCTGCGGGCGGGTCGGGTGCTCGCCCTGGTCGGCGCGTCGGGCAGCGGGAAGACGACCACCGGCCTCGCCGTGCTCGGTGAGACACCGCCCGGCGTCACGGTTTCGGGAGAGATCACGGTCGCCGGCCGGGAGGTCGGCCCGGACCGGCCGCCGAGGCCGGGCGCGGTCGCGTACGTGCCCCAGCACCCGGCGTCGGTGCTCAACCCGGTGCGCCGGGTCGGCGGTGTCCTGCGGGAGATCGCCGAGCGGCACCTGCCGGACCCACCCCGGTCGCGGAAAGCCAGGCGGGACATGGTGAACGCGCTCGTCGCGGACGCGCTGCGCCGGGCCCAACTGCCCGCCGACCGCGACCTGCTCCGCCGCTACCCCCACCAGCTCTCCGGCGGGCAGCAACAACGCGTGGTCCTCGCCCAAGCGCTCGTCGCGAACCCCGCCGTACTCGTGGCCGACGAGCCCACCACCGGGCAGGACGCCGTCACCCGGGCCGAGGTCGTCGACGAGCTCCGCGCGCTGGCCGCCGACGGGATCGCGATCCTGTTGCTGAGCCACGACCTCGACGTCGTGCGGGCCCTGGCCGACCACGTCGTCGTGTTGCGCTCGGGGGTTCCCGTCGAGAGCGGGCCGACCGACCGCGTGCTTTCCCAGCCGGACAACGAGTACACGCGCGCGCTCGTGGCAGCCCAGCCGCGCGTGGCCGTCGAACCGACCGACCCGACGGACGACCGGGAGGACGGGACCTCACAGGACACCGGACGTCTTCGCGTGGAATCCCTGGTGGCGCACCACGGTTCCGGGCGGAGGCGCAGGATCGCACTGCACCACGTGGATCTGACCGTCGCGGCGGGGGAGTGCGTCGCCGTCGTCGGTCGTTCGGGCAGTGGGAAAACCACTCTGGCCCGCTGCATCGCCGGTCTGCACACCGCGACCAGTGGCGTTGTCAGCGTGGACAACCGGGCGCTCGCGCCCTCACTCCGCCGCCGCAGCCGCACCGACCTCGCGTCCGTCCAGTACGTTTTCCAGGACGCGCGGGGGTCCTTCGACCAGCACCGCTCCGTCCTCGACCAGATCAGCCGGACCGCCGTGCGCCTGCACGGATCGCGGCCGGCCGACGCGGCCGAGGCGGCGATGGCGGTGTTGCGGCGCGTCGGACTGGGCGAGGAACACGCCCGGCGGGGCCCGCACCGGTTGTCCGGTGGGGAGCTCCAACGCGCCGCGCTGGCCAGGGCCCTGCTCGCCCGGCCGGGGGTTCTGCTCTGCGACGAGATCACCTCGGGTCTGGACACCCTCACCCAACAGGGGATTCTGGACCTGCTCGCGGAGCTGAGGGCGACCACCGCCGGGACACTGGTGTTGATCAGCCACGACATGGGCGTGGTCGCGCGGTTGGCCGACCAGGTGGTCGTCCTCGACGCCGGCCACGTCGTGGAACGTGGTCCGGTGGCCGAGGTGTTGGCCACGCCCACCCACCCGGTGACCCGCGCCCTGCTCGGGGCGCCCGAACGGGAGCCCGACGAGCTGATCGCGCGGTGAGATCACCGCCTCGCACAAGGAAATCCGCACCCGAGGAGAACGTTGACCGAGTACTTCCGCGCCATCGGGGACTACGACGTCCAGATGGCCGGTCCCCAGCACGTCGAGGGCGCGCGCAGCGTCATGCTCGACACCTTCTACCGCGAGTTCGGCTACGGCTACCAGCCGGGCTGGCACTGGGACGTCGTGGATCTGGACGGCGTCTACCTGCGCTCTCCCCGCCACGCCCTGTTCGTCGCCACCAGGGGCGACGAGGTGGTGGGCACGACGGCGGTGCGCGCCGCCGCGCCGAAGAGCCCCCCGCACCCACGGGAGTTGGTCGAGCGCTACCCGGCGGACACCACCGCCCAACTGTTCCGCGTGTACGTGCGCCGGGAGCACCGACGGCACGGGCTCGCGCGCGCGATGGTCGAGATGGCCCGGCGGTTCGTCGCCGCGACCCCCGGCTACCGGGCCATCTACCTGCACACCGACACCAGGATCGACGGCGCGGAGCCGTTCTGGCGGTCGGTGGCCACGGAGGTGCACGACGCCCGCAACGACGACCCGACCCGGTACCAGACCGTCCACTTCGAGATTCCCATCCCGGCCGGCGACGGAGACCTGACCGCGCAGCGGCCGGTCCTCCAGGCCGTCCCGATGGCCTGATCAGTCCACAGTAGACCCAACTTCGTCCACAATGGAGGAATTGGGTCGGACCGGGGCGTGGTGGGGTCGACCGCGCGTCGACCCCACCACGCCTCACGGGCGGCCGGGCCACCGCGCGAGGCGGGCGGGAGTCTCGTCGTCCATGCCGTCGAAGAAGGCGGTCAGCGTGTCGGTGAGGTGGTCCATCGACTCCGCCCGGTACAGGACCGGCTGGTAGCCGTTGATCTCGTAGTGGGTGTTGGCCATCATCCGGATGTCGAGCGGTCGGATCTCCGCGCCCCGGAAGCACTCGATCTCCCCGGAGGAGGACAGCAGCGCCGCGCCGTACGCCCGGAGGTCCCCGTTCTCCCGCACCACGCCGTACTCCAGCGTGAACCAGAAGATCCGGCTGATCAGCTCGACCGCCTCCGTCGTGCGCAACCGCCGCGCCGTCCGCCCGATCACCCGGTACAGCTCGGCGAGGCGGGGCGTGGCGAGCTGGGTGCCGTGCCCGACCAGGTCGTGGAGCACGTCGGGCTCGGGGGTGTAGAACGGGACGGCCGGGTGGCGCAGGTACTGCACGGCGTGGAAGTAGCCGTCCAGCATGGAGCCGAGGAAGCGGCGGGTGTCGACCACGCCGCCGGCCAGGGTCAGGCGGAAGCCGGTCAGCCGGCCGAGCCGCGCGCTCACCTCGCCGTGCTGGGGCACGTGGTCGTCGGGCAGGTCGAGCGCGTCGACCACGTCCACCACCTCGCGGCAGGCGTGCTTCCGCTGCTCGTGGACCAGCGCCCGGTGGACGACACCCCAGGTCCGGTGTTCGAGGTCGCTGTACGCCACGAGCGGGGAGGGCGCGCCGACCTGGTGGTCGCGTGCCAGCTCGCCCAGCGCCCGCCGCCGGGCGAGGTAGGCCGGGTCGGCCATGCTGGGGTGCCGGCTCGCCGGCCCCAGTCGCCCGTCGAGCGTCACCGGTGTCCTGATCCGCTGCTGGCGCATGGTGTGGCCCCCGGACTCTGACCGCCCCCGTTCCGCACGGCTCGGAGCTGGGGTACCCCGCCCGTGCCCCACTTTCGGGTGGCTCCCGGCCGACACCGCCGCTCCACAGCGACCTGGGGTGACCAACCAACCCGTTGGTTGTCACAAGGTGTTGTTTCTCGGCGCAGCCCACGGGTAGCCGGGAGACGTGGAGATGGCCGAGCAGCCCGGCGCGGGACGCCCGTACGTCCCGCCTCGCGACTACGACCACCGCGACGTCGAGCACGTCCTGGCGGTGCGCCGCTGGGAGGGCTGGGAGGAGTTCCTGGAGTGGTTGCGGGCCGAGGGGATCAACGACCCGGAGCTGTCCCCGGACGTCTTCGGTCGCCTGCGGCAGGACGCCGAGCGCGCCTGCGCGCGCGGAGCCGCGTTCTCCCACGACCCGCGCCAGCTCTACCAGGAGCTACGACGCCCCTGACGACCGCCCCGACGACAGCGCTCGCTGGTCCGCCGACCGATGCAGGTGGACCAGCACGAGCCCGACCGAGGCGATGAGGAAGTTCTGCAGGGCCGGCTGCAACCCGTTCCACTTCGACGACTGCCACATCAGGAACCACTCACCGCCGACGGCGATGAACCCGCCGCCGAACAGCAGCGCCTGCATGGCCCAACCGCAGCTCGACAACCGCCGGGCGACCTCGGTCCCACCCCGGCCGGCGAGCGCGCGCACCCACGCGACGAGCGCGCCGACGAGGACGAGCGCGGTCAGCGCCTCCCACGCGATGATCGCGACGTACGCGGCGGTCACCACGCCCTGGTCGGTGATGGCCCGCCACATCGTGTTGGGCGAGCGGAACGTCGTGTCCATCGCGAACACGTGCTCCACGAACGCCCGGTTCGTCCCGTAATCGGTGATGTTGTTCAGGGCCACCAAACCCATGTACAGCGCGGTGATCGCGGTCAGCACCGCGAGCGCGACACGGAGACCGCCGAGCGCGACGAGGAGGCGCACACCTCGAATCTACGCCTCCCCGTCAACCCGTGTCGGGACCGCAGCCCGGAAAACCGCGGCGGACCACGGCCTTTGGAAACCGCCGCACCCCTCGCGCAGGATGACGTCCGCCATCGAGGACGACGAGAGGGTGGGCATCATGTCGACTGTGGTTCGCGCGGTCAGCGACGAGCGGGACGGCCTTCTGACGTTCCTGGCGGAGCAACGGGACGCTGTGCGCCGCGCCGCGCACGGGCTCACCGACGAGCAGGCCGCGTCCGCGCCCAGCGCCAGCTCCCTGTCGATCGGTGGTCTGGTCAAGCACCTCACCAGGATGGAGTGGTTCTGGATCCAGGTGGTCCTGGACGGCCAGCCGAACACCGACCCGCAGACACCGGAGACCTGGCCCCGGCAGTTCCGGATGGAGGAGGGCGAGACCCTGGCCGGGCTGCTCGCCGCCTACGAGCAGCGGGCCCGGGAGACCGAGGAAATCGTCAATGCCCTCCCCGACCTCGACCGGGTCGTGCCGCTGCCGGCGAGGCCCGCCTTCCAGAACGAGGCGCGGTCGGCGCGCTGGATTCTCCTGCACGTCATCCAGGAGGTCGCGCGGCACGCGGGCCACGCCGACATCATCCGGGAGACGCTGGACGGCGCGTCCGCCTCCGACCTCGTCGACGCGACGCGGGCCTGATCTCGTTGCGCTGACGCGGTGTTCGCCGAGGGCGGCCTCGGGCGAGCCTCAACAGCCGAAGGCCCGAACTCCGCATGCCAGCAGCAGCCCTGCTGATACACGAGGGACAACAGCCGTGGGGGGCGGGCACATCGCGGGTGTCCGGCCCGCACTTTTTGGTCTTCCGGTCAGCCGTGCGAACGGTGTGCCCACCACTGGCGGACGAGTACCAGAAGACCAGCCTGGACCAGGGTGAAGGGGGCAAAGGCGACCCCGAGCGACAGCAGGTCCTTCACTCCGCCCAGCAGGGTTCCGCCGTGTTGGCCCAGGCTAGTGAGACCGGGCCAGCCCTGCTCGCTCACCCAGCGAGCGGACAGCGCGATGGACACCAGCGCCGGCACCCAGGCCAGCAGGATCCGTGCGAACAACGGGAACCGGCGGGAGACACCCACGAGAGCACATCCAGCCAGATAGCCCAATGGGGGGAGCGCTGCCCCGCCCGCGATGATCAACGCGAGTCCTATGTAGTCGGTGGACCTGAGCGCATCGGAGAGCATGCCAGGACGCGTCTCGGTCATAGTGTGGCGCTCTGCGCTCACGATCTCCTCGGGGTCGCCGATGCGATCCAAGGCTTGACGGATTTTTGCCTCGCTGGGACTGGTGATGTTCGCCATCGTGTCGGTGAGGTGACTGCGGATCTCCACGATGAGTTCCGAGCGACGTGAGGAGGGCAGGACCCGCGCCGCCGCCGTCAACCGGTCCAGGTAGTCCATCACCAGTGGATGATCGAGATGGCTCACGAGGGGCTCCCGGGAGTGTCGATGAAGGCGTCCAGGGCAGCGCGGAAGGTGCGCCAGTCAGCGAGGAAGCGTATTGCGGCGGCGATTCCGTCATCGGTCAGGCGGTGATAGCGACGAGGGGGGCCAGCAACGGACTCTCGCCATGTCGAGTCGATCAGGCCCTGCCGGCGCAGCCGCGCCAGCAGCGGGTAGATCGTGCCCTCGCTGGTGACCATCCCGTGCTGGGTGAGTAGGGAAACCAGCTCGTAGCCGTAGCGTTCCTGCTCCCTCAGCAGGATCAGAACGCAGTAGTCGAGCACCGAGCGACGTAGGTCCGCCAGGGCTTCCATGTCATGCATGGTACCCGCACCGTCAAGGTAGTGCGCTGTTTACAGGAGGTGCGGTCCGCGAGCTGGGTTCAGCCGCTACGCAGAACTGATCTCGTTGCGCTGAAACGGAGTCCTCGGAGGGCGAGGCGCGTGTCCAGTCGGGGGTCCAAAACGGGCAGATCTCAGGACGCCGGGCGCAGCGCCTCGATCTCGGGGCACTGAAGGCCGGGCTGCCTTGTCCGCCACATTTTTGTGCTGCTACAAGGAAAAGTGCCACAGCGGCGCGCTGCCGCGTGATCACCGGCAGCCAGGGCCGAGCGCACCGGCGGGGTCCGGAGATCCCCGCCGGCGGCTGTCCCAGAGCTCAGCTCAGGTCGAGCTGCCCGGACTTCACCCTACTCACGAACGCGGCGAAGGCGGCCGGCGGGAACATCAGCACGGGTCCGGCCGGGTTCTTGGAGTCACGCACGGCAGTGGCCCCAGGCACGACACCAGGCACGGCACCGGCGACCTCGACGCAGGACGTCTGCGTACCGGACCGGCTGGATTTTCTCCACGCGAAGCCTGACGTCATAGCGGCCTCCTCCGAGGGCGTCATGCGATCGACGATGATTGTCGCAGGCTCTCGGCCTCCAAGGCTCTGCTGTTCGCTCAGCTCAGGTCGAGCTGTCCGGCCTTCACAGTGGCGACGAACGTGGAGAAGGCGGCTGGAGTGAACGCCAGTGCCGGGCCGGCGGCGTTCTTCGAGTCGCGCACGGCGACGGTCGACTCCGTCATGGCCACTTCGACGCAGGCATTCTCCTGCCCACTCCGGCTGGACTTTCGCCACATATGGAGGTCGTTGCTCATCGTCCCTCTAGTTCCTTGATCGCAACCCGGATGAGGTCTGCCGTCTCGGCTGGTGACAGGGCACTGCCCCGAACAGAGTCGAAGGTGGCGACGAAGCGGCTCACGTCTTCGGTCTCCTCCACCCAGGCACCTCCGCCGGGGTACTCGACGTACGCGGCCGAAGGGTCTTCCTGGTCATCGAAATGCAGGATGACCACGCCACCGGACATGGTGCCGTAGGCGCCTGCCCTCATCGGGATCACCTGAAGCGTGATGTGAGAGCGCTCAAGCAAGGTGAGTAGACGTTGCAGCTGACCGAGCATGACATCGGGGCCGCCTACTTGGCGGTGAATGGCAGCCTCGTCCAGAAGTACGTGCAGCTGAAGGGGATGCGGTCCAACCAGCAACTGTTGCCGGTTCAGCCGAGACTTCACGGCTCGCTCGATGTCGGCGTCGCTGCCGCGAAACCCGCTGGGCGCGCTGTTGACCGCTCGCGCGTATTCCTCGGTCTGGAGGAGTCCGTCCACGACGAGGGGTGAGATGACCTGGCTCCTGCTCGCCTCGGCTTCGGCATGGAGGAAAGCGCGGAGCTGCCGGGGAGCTCGTCCTGTGGCCATGACGCGGGTGGCGTCACCCTTGGCGTCCTCCCACCGAGCGAGGATCTCCGCGCGACGAGCGTCGGTCGCGCCGTAGAAGGCGGCCAGTGCCAGCAGCTCGGTCCGCCGACAGAGCACGTGCCCGCTCTCGATGCGCGTGATCGTGGAGCGGCTGCAGCCGAGGAACTCGGCGGCCTCTTCGGCTGTGCGGCCCGAGCGCTCTCTCAGCTCGCTCAGGGCGCGGCCGACTCGCCGCTTCCGCCGTGTCTGCGTAGCAGGCATGGCGGCGACTGTAGACCCCCCGGTTGGCGGTGCACGTTCACCGGATCTAGTCATGGAATGGTGCACGTGCACTAGTTACTGTGCACCTAGGTGGCCGCCGGCAGATGCCCAGTCCGGATTCAGAGCGAAGGAACCACTGCGGATGCCTGGCCACTTCTGACGGTGCGCAAGGAGGCGTTCCCGTGAGCTGTGTCGTTGCTGGCGGTTCTCTGATTCCACTTGGTGGCCTGGGCGGCTTCCTTCTCGTGATGGCGCGACCGGGGCCTGAGCAGTTGGTGGGCGCTTCGCTGCCGCGACATGTGTTGCGGGGGCAGAGAAGTGGATTGTCCTTGGCGGATCTGCTGAAGCGGGGCGACGTGCGTCGGCCGCGTCGGTCCCGACAGGTCAGACGGCGGGTTGAGGACGCACTGGTACGCCTTCGCCGGATCAACGTGGCGCTGCCCGACCTGGGCGCGACCCTGGGCACGACGGGGCCCATGTCTCCGGCGCGTCTCGGACGTGTCTCGTGATCGCCCCGAACTGGCACCTGGTTCGGTACGTTCGAATCGAACGCGGCCGTCGTGTTCTTCACTCCGAGGAGCGGCTCGATGACGACTGGTTCTACTTCTGCCGGGACGGTCCGCCGGCGTACGCGGAAGCCCTCGCCCACGAATTCTTCCGCCGGCGCCCTGATCTGCTCACCACGAACGCGCGGTGGCTGGTGACCGTGTACGTGCTGCCCGACGAACGCGGCAAGCCGGTTCGGCGGCTGTGCGCGGTGGAGGTCAGAACCCACGCCAAGGGCAAGCGCGTGTCGTCCGAGCAACCCGCTGGGCAATCGGCTGGGCAATCGGCTGGGCAATCGGCTGGGCAATCCGCCGACTGATCCCCAGACCCCCGGTGCGACCAGGAGCGTCCCCTCCGGGCGCGCCGGGTTCCGGGACGGCGGGGCCGGGGGCTTCCGTCGCGGCCCCCGCAACCCCGGCCCCGCCGTCCTCTCCCGGTGCCTCTGTTCTCCCGCTGATGTCTCCCCGCCGTGATGCGAGGTTGTTGCATGTCCGCCTTCGACTTCCCCAGCCACACCTGGTTGCCCCACGCCGGCGAGCGACACGCCTACCTCGGCGACAAACTCGCCGACGGCGATCCCGTGACTGTCTTCTGTGGACAGATGGCGGAGGCCAGGACCTACCACGTGGACGCGCCGGAGCGGCTGTGGCCGGAGTGCGACGTCTGCCGTGAGAAGGCCGTGGAGTGCGTCGACCGCCGTGCCGCGGCCGAGCGGCGGCGGTTGAGCACTCTGGCCGCCTACGCCGATCCCGCCCACTGCCGGCTGGGATGCCGCTGCGACTAGCGGGCGGCTGGCGCGTGGTGGTACTTCCGTGAGTGCGGAAGTGTCGTTCGCTCTCGTTTGGAGTCGCCGATGGCTGTTCGTCGCGTTGTTCCCAACATCCGGACCGAGGCCGTGCGGGAGAACCGGGAGTTCTACGGCCTCCTGGGGTTCGAGGAGGTCATGAACCACGGCTGGATCATGACGCTCGGCTCCCCGTCCAGCCCGGCGGCGCAGGTCAGCTTCATGGCCAACGACCAGACCGCGCCGGTCGTCCCTGATCTGAGCATCGAGGTGGACGACGTCGACGCGGCCTACGAGGCCGTGCGGCGCAGCGGTGCCGAGATCGTCCACCCCTTGCGGGACGAGGAGTGGGGCGTGCGGCGGTTCTTCGTCCGGGACCCGAACGGCCGGGTGGTCAACGTGCTGGGCCACCGCTGAAGGAGAACAGTGCTTGAAGAAGAGCAGTGCCTGAAGAAGAACAGCACCGCATGACCGAACCACGGGAGAACATTCCGGAGTCGTCCCTCCGGGACCGGCTCGCCCAACTGACGCTGGAGCAGAAGGTCCGGCTGCTCACCGGGGCCAGCACCTGGACGCTGCACCCGGAGCCGGCGGTGGGGCTGCGGTCCCTGCTCCTGTCCGACGGCCCGGCCGGGGTGCGGGGCACGAAGTTCGACGAGCGCGACCCGTCGGCCAGCCTGCCGTCGCCGACCGCCCTGGCCGCGACGTGGGACGAGGGGCGCGTCCACCGGCTCGGCCGGCTGCTGGCCGCCGAGGCCCGGCGCAAGAGGGTCGACGTCCTGCTCGCGCCCACGGTCAACCTGCACCGCACCCCGTACGGCGGCCGGCACTTCGAGTGCCTCAGCGAAGATCCGTTCCTCAGTGGACGGATCGGCGCGGCCTTCGTCCGAGGTGTGCAGTCCGTCGGTGTCGCGGCCACCGTGAAGCACTTCGTGGCCAACGACAGCGAGACCGAGCGGTTGACGCTCGACGCGCGCGTCGACCAGCGCGTCCTGCGTGAGGTCTACCTCGCGCCCTTCGAGGCCATCGTGCGGGAGGGACGGCCGTGGGCGGTCATGGCCGCCTACAACCGGGTCAACGGCACCACCATGACCGAGCACCCGTTGTTGCGGGAGGTGCTGAAGGGCGAGTGGGGCTTCGACGGCCTGGTGATGTCCGACTGGTTCGCCACCCGGTCCGTCGACGGCACCGGTCGGGGCGGGCTGGACCTGGCGATGCCCGGCCCGGCGAGCCCCTGGGTCGACGGACTGGTCGCCGCGGTCCGGGAGGGGCGGGTACCTGAGTCCACTGTGGACGACAAGGTGCTGCGCCTGCTCCTGCTCGCCGCCCGGGTCGGCCGCCTGGACGGTGTCGCCGCGCCGGATGAGCCCGACGCCACCGCCCCGGTGGTCACCGCCGAGGAGATCGCGAAGGAGCTGCGGTCCGCCGCGGTGGCGAGCTTCGTCCTGGTGCGCAACGAGAACGAGATGCTTCCGCTGCGGGCGGACGCGCTGCGGCGGGTCGCCGTGATCGGCCCGAACGCGGGCATCGCCCGAATCCAGGGCGGCGGCAGCGCCAACGTCGTCCCCGCGTACGCGGTGTCCCCACTGGACGGTCTCCGAGCCGCGCTCGGCGATGGCGTGCGGGTGGACCACGCGCAGGGCGTGCGGACGAACAACCTCCTCACGCCGGTTTCGTCTGCTACGTCGGCGAACCCGGAGACCGGCCAGCCGGGCCTCCTGGTGCGGTTCCTCGACGCCCAAGGGGCCGAGCTGGCCAGGGAACACCGCACGCAGGGCAACCTCATCTGGGCCGGGACGTTCGTTCCGACCGTGCCCGACGAGCTGGTTCCCCGCATCCACGTGATCGAGGTGCGCTCCCGGCTGCGGGTCGCGCGGGCCGGCGAGCACCTCGTGGGTCTGGCGGGTCTCGGCCGGTACTCGCTGTCCGTGGCCGGGGAGGTCGTGTTTGACGAGAGGCTCGTTCTCCCGCCGGGAGCCGACATCCTGGAGGGCCTGACCCGGCCGCCGCAGAAGCAGGTCGCGGTCGCGTTGCCAGCCGGCGAGGTCGATCTCGTGGCCCGGCACGAGGTCGCGGCGTGGCTCGGCGGTCTGGTGACCCTGCGGCTCGGCGTCGAGCCGGTGCCAGCGCCCGACGAGGACGCCATCGCGCACGCCGTCGCGGTCGCCGGGGAGGCCGACGCGGTCGTGCTGGTCGTGGGCACCACCGACGAGAGCGAGATCGAGGGCGTCGACCGGGACAGCCTCGCGTTGCCGGGCCGCCAGGACGACCTCGTCCGCCGGGTCGTCGCGGCGAACCCCCGCACCGTCGTCGTGGTCAACTCCGGTGGTCCCGTGCTGATGCCGTGGGCCGAGGAGGTGCCGGCGATCCTGGTGAGCTGGTTGCCGGGGCAGGAGTTCGGCAACGCGCTGGCGGACGCGTTGCTCGGCGCGGCCGAGCCGGGCGGGCGGCTGCCCACCACCTGGCCGGTGCCCGGCGGGCCGATCCCGGCCTCGCGCCCGGTCAACGGGGTACTCGACTACGCGGAGGGGCTGCACGTCGGCTACCGCGCCTGGGACCGGGCGGGCGTCGACCCGGCGTTCTGCTTCGGGCACGGCCTCGGCTACACGACGTGGGAGTACTCGGCGCTGTCGTCGGCGAGCACGATGCCCGCCGGTCAGGGGCTCCCCGTTCGGGTGAAGGTGGCCAACACCGGTGACCGGGCCGGCCGGGAGGTCGTGCAGGTCCACCTCAGCCGGCCCGGCAGCGCGGTCGAGCGGCCGGTCCGCTGGCTGGCCGGTTTCGCGACGGTGGACCTGCCGCCGGGCGAGGCGTCCACCGTCGAGGTCACTGTGCCCGCGCGCGCTTTCGAGCACTGGGATGAGGCCCGGGGCGCGTGGGTCGTCGAGCCCGGGCTGTTCCGGGTCGAGGTCGGCCGGTCGGCCAGGGACCTCCGGCTCGCGACCGAGGTGCGCGTTCACCCGTCCGACTGATTGTCACGTCACCCCCTGGTGGCCGTTCTAACACGGCTGTGCTATAAAAGACCGGTCGGCCTTCGGGGGGAGGGCGAATGCGGCGACCGGGAACGACAGATCCAAGCCGCACGACGAGGGGGACAAGGGGATAGGGGCACTTCGGCCCGGCCGGGACCACCTCGGCCGGGCCGAAGCGCGTTCACCGCACTGGCGTTCGGGTCGGCACCCGACGCGCCACCTCAGACGGCGGGCTCGGGCTCCCGCGCGGCCCACTCGTTGACGAGGATGGCCAGCAGCAGTTCGTCGGTCCACTCGCCCTTGACGAACTCGTTCTCCCGGAACAACGCCTCCTGGCGCATCCCCAGCCGCTCCAGCACCCGGGCGGAGGCGGTGTTGCGGGCGTCGCAGCGGCCGATGATCCGGCGCAGGCCCAGCTCGGTGAAGCCGAGCCGCATCATCTCCCTGGCCGCCTCGTACGCGAAGCCCTGCCCCTGGTGGTCGGGGTGGAGCACGAACCCGATCTCGCCCTGGCTGTGCCGCACGCTGATCCGCGCCAGCAGGACGTCACCGATGAGTTCCATGGTGTCGTCGCGCACCACGGCGAGCCGCAGGTGGTGGCTGGTGCGGTCGATCCGGCTCATTCGGGCCCGCCTGGTCACCTCCCGGCGGGCGTCGTCCACGGACAGCACGTCCTCGTGGAGGTAGCGGACTACCTCCGGCCGGGAGTAGATGTCGTGGACCGCGTCGACGTCGGCGAGGCCGAACGGGCGGAGTAACAGGCGGGGCGTGACGATGGGGTAGTCGGGCCGTAGCATCCCCCGACCGTATGGTTGGCGAACTTTGGGCGAAATAGGATTTACCGCACGACTGCGAGCTGTTCGCCCAGAGTTCGATCCCTGGTCGGGTGTCCCCCGTCGGGGGAGCCGCTTCAACGGTCCCGGCGCGGGGAATCGCTTGGCCATGGACTGGTCGAGTGTGTTCGTCCCGGACACGCCACTGCTGGAGATCGTCATCCGGGGCACCGTGATGTACCTGGTGATCTACTTCCTGCTCCGGCTGGTGTTCAAGCGGCAGGCCGGCACGACGGCCATCACCGACCTGCTCGTGATCGTCCTGCTCGCCGACGCGGCCCAGAACGGCATGGCCGGCGACTACAAGGCGGTGCCGGACGGGCTGCTGCTCGTGTCGGTGATCGTGTTCTGGGCGGTGCTGCTCGACGCGGTCGCGTGGAAGTTCCCGCGCGTGGAGAAGATCGTCAAGCCGCGTCCGTTGCCGCTGGTGCGCAACGGTCGGCTGGTGCGGGAGAACATGGCCAGGGAGCTGCTGACCGAGCTCGAACTGTTCAGCCAGCTCCGGGAGCAGGGTGTCACGCGGTTGGCCGACGTGTGGCGGGCGCAGATCGAACCGGACGGGCGCCTCTCGGTCATCCGGAAGGACGAGCGCGGCGGCCGGCGGAACTCCGCGCCGGACAAGCGCCTGACCTGACCGGCCGCGGCGGCGCGGGGTCCGGAGGGGCGGCCCTCCGGACCCCGCCGGGTCAGGCCGTGACCTCGACCGGAGGCGCGTCCGCCGGCTGGCCGGGCTCCGGGGCGGGCCGCGGGGCGGACGCCGCGGCCCTGGGCAGGGCCAGGGTGACGAGCAGGCCGAGCACCATGCCGGCCGCGGCGAGCAGGACGGCCACGCGCATGCCGTCGGTCATCACGCCGGCGACCTGCTCGCCGGCCGCGCCGGGGGCGAGGTCGGCCAGACCGGAGTTGGCGATGGCGACCAGCACCGCGATGCCGATGGCGTTGCCGACGTTCTGCGTGGTGGAGGCCATCCCGGAGGCCACGCCCTGCTCCTCGGGAGCGACACCGGCCGCCGCCGCGATCCACATGCCGGTCCAGGTGACGCCCTGGCCGACCCCGGAGACGACCAGCCCGGGCACGATCGCGAGGTAGGAGCTGCCGACGGCGAAGCCGAACACCATCACCACGGTGCCGACGACGCCCACCGCGTGGCCGACGAGCAGCGTCGTGCGGGTCGTCATCCGGGTGGCCATGCGCTCGCCGATCTGGGTGCCCGCCGCGATGGACAGCGAGGGCACGAGGAAGGCGAGCCCGGTCGTCAGCGCGCTGTAGTGGTGCACGTTCTGGAACAGCACGGTGAGGAAGTAGGGGAGCGCGCCGAAGGTTCCCATGTAGAGGAACGTGATCGTCATGGCGGCGACGAGGCTGCGGTTGCGGAACAGGCGCAACGGCATCAGCGGGTCCTTGCTGCGCGCCTCGATGACGGCGAACGCGACGAGCAGGACCACGGAGAGCACGGCGCTGACGACCACGTCGGTGGCGGTCCAGCCCGACTCCGGCCCCTGCACGAGCACGTAGACGAGCAGGGTGACGCCGCCGCTGACCGTGATCGCGCCGGGCAGGTCGAAGCCGCGCCGCTGCTCGCGGCGCTCGTCGCGGGGGATGACCGCGAGGGCGGCGAGGGCGACGATCCCGGCCAGCGGCACGTTCACGTAGAACACGGCCGCCCAGCCGAAGGAGGCGGTCAGCAGGCCGCCGAGCAGCGAGCCGAGGGTGAGCCCGCTGGCCCCGGCGCCGCCCCACACGGCCAGGGCGCGGTTGCGGCGCGGGCCCTCCTCGAACAGCGTGTTGACCAGCGACAGGGTGGCGGGGAACAGCAGCGCGCCGCCGATCCCCTGCACCGCCCGCGCGACCACGATCAGCATCGGGGTCCACGCCAGGCCGCCGACCAGCGAGGAGACGGCGTAGAGCAGGAGGGCGAACACGAACATCCTGCGTCGGCCGAGCAGGTCGGCGGCCCGGCCGCCGAGGAGCAGGAAGCCGCCGCAGAACACCGTGTAGGCGCTGACCACCCACTGCAACGACTGCTCGGAGAAGCCGAGGCCGGCGCCGATCTCCGGCAGCGCCACGAACACGATGTTGAGGTCCAACGCGGTGATCAACTGGGCGAGGGCCAGCAGGGCCAGGCTCCAGCCCAGCCGACGGCGGCCGGCGCCGGGGAGTGATGCGGACATGGGTGACGTCCTTCGGTCCTTCGGGACGGGGGAGAGCACGGCGCCGCGCCGACGGCTGTGTCCGAGGGCTGTGGCCGAAGGCTGCGACCGTACTAGTGATCACGAACAGTCGGACCGTACTAGAAAAGTCGTACGGTTGTCGACGGGCGGTCCCGGGGTGCTCGGCCGGCCTGGATTGTTCGACCGTACTCGTAGGGTCGCGCTACCCTGGGCTGGTGATCACCCAGCACCCCGACCGCGACCAGATCCGGCTGGAGAACGTCCTCTCCGCGCTCGGCAACCCGATGCGCCTCCAGGTCGTGCGCGTCCTGGCCGCCGAGGGGGAGCGGGCCTGCGGGGGGCTGCTGCCCGAAATGTCCCGCTCCACGCTGACCCACCACTGGCGTGTGCTGCGCGACAGCGGGGTGATCTGGCAACGCCCCTCCGGGCGTGAGAACCTGCTCTCCCTGCGCCGTGAGGATCTTGACGCGCGCTTCCCCGGTCTGCTCGACGCCCTGCTCGCGGCGGCGGAGGCCAACGCCGCGACGGAGAAGTCCGACTCGGCGTCCTGAACGGCGCGCGTCGCTCCTCGTTCCCCCGCGGCGTCGCAGCTCGTTGATCGTCCACTGCGGACAGATCAGGAGCTTTTGTCCACTGTGGACCTACTCGTGGTTGTGGTCGCGCCGGGTCGCCGGGCCGTGCTGTCGTCACGCGAGGTCTGTCGAACCGCTTTCGCGTACCGCCGGAAGGCGAGCGGTGGTGCGGTCCGTCTGTCCGCCCGCCGTGCGGGCGAGAGGTCTGACCGCTGGAGGGAGTCGTGGCTCCGGCTGTTCGGGGCAACTTCTTCTCCCCGTGTTGGAGAGGAGTTTGCCAATTCCGGGATGGAGGGGTTGCCCGGCTCTTGACACCCGCTTTTGTCCGGACCAATGATGGTCGAGCTTGCTGATCAAGGGCGGTGAGCACCGGCGAGGGGGTGTGTGACCGGCGGAGGCGAACGGGGAATCATTTGTTTTTCCTCGGTGTTCCGGCCGGTCTTTTCCGCATGCGGTAGAGCGTGTGTGCTCCCCTCGTGGAACGGTCATTTCCTGGATGAAGGAGACAGCATGGCGCGCCGACTTCGCACCCTGGTCGCGGGAGCCTCCCTGGTCGCGGCTCCCCTGTTCGTCGCCGCTCCCGCCGCCTCGGCGGCCCCGCTGCCCGGCGGTCCGTACACCTACGCGGCCGCGCACAGCGGAAAGTGCCTGGAGATCGAGAAGGGCAGCCTGGCGGACGGTGCGCCGGCGATCCAGCGGACCTGTGACGGGAACACCGCGCAGGGCTGGTTCAACGAGAAGCTCGACGACGGCGGCATCCTTTTCCGGAACCAGAACAGCGGACAGTGCCTGGGTGTTCTCGGGGACAGCACGGCCGCCGGCGCCCAGGTCGTCCAGCAGTCCTGCCAGGGGCGGGACAGCCAGCGGTGGTTCCTGATCAACCACGGGTACGGCGTCTACAGCTTCCAGAACAAGAAGAGCCAGAAGTGCCTGTCTGTCCGCTCGGCGAGCGGGAGTGACGGCGCCGCCGTCGTTCAGGCCGAGTGCGACCTGGCCAACAACCAGCGTTGGTACTGATCACGCGGGTGCGCGTGGTCTGACACCGGCGCCCCGTCCCACCGGTTGCGCGCTGATCGTCCACAGGGGACGGATCAGAATGTTTTGTCCACTGTGGACGTCCGTGTTCGCTCGGTTGTCCCCGGTCCCGTCCGGGTCCGCGCGCGGCGCTGTCGTCGCGCCGTCTCCGTCGAACCGCTGTCGGTCACCGCCAGAGGATCGAGCCTGGCGCGGACTGTTCGTCCGTCCGCCGAACGGACGTCGGAACGGGCCACCAGAAGGCGCGGCGCCTGCCGCTGTAAGGGGCAACTTCTTTGTCCGCAGAAGCGGAATTCCGGAAAGTCCGAGTGGGTGACCTGGCCGGGCTCTTGACACCCGCTTTTGCTCGGACCAATGATGGTCGGGCGTGCTCACCGAGGACGGTGAGTGCGAGCGAGGGGGTGTGTGTGACCGGGGGACGCGCGGGGAACCACATGTTTTTCCCCGCTGTTCCGACCGGTCTGTTTCGTGTGCGGTAGAGCTTGTGTGCTCCCCTCGTGGAAAAGTCATTTCCCGAATGAAGGAGATAGCATGTCGCGCCGGCTTCGTACCCTGATCGCGGGAGCCACTCTTGTGGCGGCTCCGCTGCTCGTCGCGGCTCCCGCCGCCTCCGCGGCCCCGCTGCCCGGTGGTCCGTACACCTATGCGGCGGAGCACAGCGGGAAGTGTCTGGACGTCGAGCACGGCAGCAAGGACAACGGTGCTCCGGTGATCCAGTGGACCTGCCACGGGGGCACCAACCAGGGGTGGTTCAACGACAAGCTCGACGACAACTCGATTGTGTTCACCAACCTGAACAGCGGGAAGTGTCTGGACGTCCTCGGGGAGAGCAAGGCCAACGAGGCCCGCGTGGTCCAGCAGACCTGCAACGGGCGGGACAGCCAGCGCTGGTTCTCGATCCACCACGGGTCGGGCGTCTACAGCTTCCAGAACAAGAACAGCCAGAAGTGTCTGACCGTGCGGGGCGGCGGGAGCGACGGCGCGGCCATCGTCCAGGCGGACTGCGACCTGGCGAACAACCAGCGCTGGCACTGATCAGGCTGTGAGTGCGACCTGACGCCGGCTCCCGCCCCGCCGGTCCGACTCGGCGGGGCGGGAGCCGGCCGGCACGCGGCGGGCAACCTGTGATCTTTCTTCCCCGCGTGGCGCCCGGCTGTTCCCAGGAACTCTGTGGGCGTCATTTCCAGGAGGCCACTGCGTAAGGGAGGGCCAGGAAAGTCGCGTTCAGCAGCCAGTATCGGAGCTTCGGCGCCCCAGCGCTTCGCGCTGTCAGGAGGTTGACGACGAAGAGAACCGCCAGGACCACCGCCAGGAACGACAGTCCGATGTTGACGGCGACCCACTCGGAGTCCTCGCGAAACGTGGGTTCGGCCTTCGTGAGGGCCAGTCGGGCGCCCAGGGGGCTCGACAGCAGAAAAAGCGTCGTCGCCAGTGGGAGCACCGCGAAGTAGCCGAGTACCAGGTTGAGCAGGACGGCCAGGGGCCACGCCATGAATCTGAAGGCGCTCCGGTGGGTGCTTTTCTGGCGTGTCGGGTTCTGTGGGGTCACCAGTGCTCTCGGTCGCTCACGAGCGGCGCGTGCGCCACGCGGGGGGCCGCTCGGCCGCCGTCGGACGGCCGACAACGCCGCCCACGTGTTGGTTCTCGCTCAGGTTCTGGCCTGCTTCTTGTGAAGTTCCAGACAACGCTACCGCTTGGGTTTCCCGTCAGTCGGCGGTGGCGAGTTGGTGCAGGCGCAGTGCGATCTGGATTTCCAGCGCGCGGTCCGGCTGCTGCCAGTCGGGGCCGAGGAGGGAGCGAACTCGTTCCAGGCGTTGCACCACGGTGTTGACGTGCACGTGCAGGGCGGTTCGCGTCCTGGTGAGGTTCGCGCCGTTGGCGAAGTAGGCGGCCAGGGTGTGGACCAGTTCGGTGCCCCGGCGGGCGTCGTAGTCGAGCACCGGTCCGAGGGTCGCGGCGACGAAACCGTTGACGTCGGCCCGGTCTCCGAGGAGCACGCCCAGGAAGCCCAGTTCGGCGAGGGAGGCGCCGTGTCCACTGTGGCCGGTCGCGAGCATCGCGCGCAGGCAGCGGGCGGCCTCGCCGTGGGCGGCGGACAACGCCTCGGGGCCGGACGCGGGACCGGCGGCCCCGACGGTGACCGGACCGCCGACGGCGGTGCCCAACTCGCTGGCCGCGACCCGGGCGGCGTTCCCCGCGTCCATGCCGGGCAACACGAGGACGGCGTGCGCCCCGTAGGCGCCGGCGAGCCCGCCCACCGCTCGCGCGTGCCGCACGGCGGCGGTGGCCAGCCGGTCCCGCGCGTCGTCGTCGGCGTGCCCGACGAGCACGACGTGCCCGGCCCGCAGATCCACGCCGAGCCGGCGGGCGCGGGCCACCAGGCCGGCCGGGTCCCTGCCGGGCGCGCTCACCAGGTCGTTCACCAGCTCGCCCCGCACCCGGTTCTCCGCCTCGGCCACGGATCGCCGCAACAGCAACAACAACGCGGTCACCACGCCGGCGCGCTCGAACAGCCGCCGGTCGGCGTCGCCGAGATCGGGACGACCGGACAACACCACGCTGCCCAGGAGTTCGGCCCCCGCCGAGACCGCGCACACCCACCCGTCGTCGGTCGGCACCGCGTGCCCCGAGGCCCGGGAGGCGCGGACCGCCGACGTGGGGGCGGGCAGCGGATCTGCCGCCACCCGGGCCAGCTCCGCGCCTTCGGCGTCGTGCACCACGATGCCGCCGCCGAGCACGGTGGCGACCGCGGCGGCCACCTCCGGCACGTCCGCGCCCCGGAGCACGAGGTCGGTGAGCTGGTCGTGCGACTGTTCGGCGCGGCGCATCGCGGCGTTGTGCGCGCGGATCGTCCCGTGGGCGGCGTTCAGCTCGTCCAGCGCGGCGCGGGTGTCCTCCAGCAGCCGCGCGGTGTCCAGCGCGATCGCCGCGTGGTCGGCCAACGACGACAACAGGGCGACCTCGTCGGGGGAGAACGCGCGGGGCGCGCGGTCCGCCGCGAAGAGCACGCCGAGCACCCGGTCGCCGACCGTCAGCGGCACGCCGAGGATCGCCACCAGCCCCTCGTCCAGCACCGCCCGGTCGATGGGCTGGGTGTGGTGGAACCGGGCGTCGGTGGGGTACTCGGCGGTGGCGTAGGGCCGGCAGGTCTGGGCCACCAGACCGCCGAGCCCCTCGCCCATGCCGAGTCGGAGTTGTTGAAACAGCGCGGAAACCGAGCCGTCGGTGACCCGCATGTACGTGTCGCCCTCGGCTTCGTCGTTCAGGCTCAGGTAGGCGACGTCCGTGCCCAGCAACGTGCGCGCGCGGTGCACGATCGACCGGAGCACCGCGTCGGTGTCGCGCAGCGCCGCGAGGTCGCTGGCCGTCTCGAACAGGGCGGACAACTCTGCCTCGCGGCGGCGGTGCTGGCGCAGCGCCCGCCGGACCCGGGAGGCGGTCTCGGCGGCCCGCCGCACCTCGGTCAGCTCCGCCCCGCCCAGGCCGGCGGCCACGGCCGCCGCGGTCACCTCGGCGAAGGACTCGGCGGGCGCGCCCTCGGCGAGCAGCTCGAACATCCGGCTCAGGGCGGTGGTCAGCGGCGACATCGCGGTCACCGGGATCATGCTGGCACGGCGGGGGCGGGTTCCGCGTCCCGCTCGTCCATCGTGCTGCCCCTGGTCTCCCTGGCGGCGAGCACCGCGACGACGGTGAGCACGGCGTTGACCGTGACGTAGCCGGCGACGACGGTGGCCGAGCCGAACCGGTCCAACAACGCCGTGGCGATCAGCGGCGCGACCGCGCCGGCGGCCAGGGAGGCGAGCTGGTAGCCGACCGAGGCTCCGGAGTAGCGGACCCGGGTGCCGAACAGCTCGGAGAAGAACGCCGCCTGCGGCCCGTACATCATGCCGTGCAGCACCAAACCCACCGTGGTGGCGATGGTGATCAACGTGAAGGACTTCGTGTCCAGCATGGGGAAGAACACGAAGCTCCACACCCCGACGCCGACCGCGCCGGCCAGGTACACCGGGCGCCGGCCGAGGCGGTCGGACACCGCGCCCCAGAACGGGATCGCGGCGAAGTGCACCACGGAGGCGATCAGCACGGCGTTGAGCCCGGTGGACTTGGGCAGTCCCAGCGGTCCGGTGAGGTAGACCAGGATGAACGCGGTGATGACGTAGTAGGAGACGTTCTCGGCCATCCGCGCGCCCATCGCGACCAGCACCTCGCGCCGGTGTTCGCGCAGCACGCGCAGGATCGGCGGCTTGGCCGCCTCGGGCCGCTCCTCCGCCGCGCGCCGCGCCGCGAGGAACAGCGGGGATTCGGCCACAGCCAGGCGAATCCACAGCCCGAGCAGCACCAGCAGACCGGAGAGCAGGAACGGGACGCGCCAGCCCCAGGCCAGGAAGTCCACATCGGACTGGACGGCGGCCAGCGCCGCGAGCACCGCCGTGGCCAACAGGTTCCCGCCGGGCGCGCCGGCCTGCGGCCAGGACGCCCAGAACCCGCGCCGGGCGGGATCACCGTGCTCGGAGACGATGAGCACCGCCCCACCCCACTCGCCGCCGAGCGCGAATCCCTGCACCAGCCGGAGAACCGTGAGCAGCACCGGCGCGGCCACGCCCACGGAGGCGTAGGTGGGCAGCAGTCCGATGAGGAACGTCGCCCCGCCCATGAGCAGCAGGCTCAGCACGAGCAACTTCTTGCGCCCCACGCGATCGCCGAAGTGGCCGAAGACGAGTCCGCCCAACGGGCGCGCGCCGAAGCCGATCGCGTAGGTGCCGAAGGCCAACAGGGTTCCGGTCAGCGGATCGCTGTACGGGAAGAACAACTTGTTGAAGACCAGGGCCGCCGCCGAGCCGTACAGGAAGAAGTCGTACCACTCGATGGTCGTGCCGATCAGGCTCGCGGCGACGATTCTGGGCAGGGACCGGGGTGCGGGGGAGTTGCTCAAGGCGGTCACCACACTTCGTTCTGGGGATGCGGGAACACACCGCGCCCGCGCGGCGTGGTGTCGGGATGTCGTGCGGGAGCCGCTAGGCGGCGGTCCACCCGCCGTCGACCGGCAGCGAGGCGCCGGTGACGCTGCTGGCGGCGTCGCCGCACAGCCAGCGGACGATCGTGGCGACCTCCTCCGGCTCGACGAGCCGTTTGACCGCCGTGCGCTGGAGGAACACCGCGTCGAGCACGCCCTCGGGGGCGATGCCGTGCGCCTCGGCCTGCGCCGCGACCTGGCCCTCCACCAGCGGGGTGCGGACGTAGCCGGGGTTGACGCAGTTGCTCGTCACCCCGTGCGCCGCCCCCTCCAGCGCGGCCACCTTGCTCAGCCCCTCCAGGGCGTGCTTGGCCGAGACGTAGGCGGCCTTGAACGGGCTGGCCCGCAGGCCGTGGACGCTGGAGATGTTGACCAGCCGGCCCCACCGCCGCGCGTACATGTGCGGCAGGCAGCGGCGCATCAGCAGGAACGGGGCGGTGACCATGACCTGGTGCAGGTGGGCGAACCGCTCCGGCGGGAACTCGTGCAGCGGCGCGACGTGCTGGAGGCCGGCGTTGTTCACCAGCACGTCGACCTCGGCGGGCAGCGCGTCGACGGCGCCCGGGTCGGCCAGGTCGACCACGTGCGCCCAGCCGGCGACCGCGCCGGCCACCTCCGCCGCGCGGTCGCCGTCCCGGTCCACGACGTGCACCGTCGCCCCGGCTTCGGCCAGGGCGACGGCGCACGCGCGTCCGATGCCGCTGCCCGCCCCGGTCACCAGGGCGACCCGGCCGGACAGGTCCGCGGTGTGAGCTGAGCCACGTGTCATGGGCGATCACGGTAGGTGGCGCGGCAGTCGCCGACCACGGGGTCGACCACCACAGTCCGGCCCGCTCCTGTGGTGGTCAGCCCCACCTGTTGTCACCCGAGTGGGAGTGATCGGGTCAGCATTGCCCCAGGTCGCCGGGTGCGTTCCCCCGTCCGGGGTCGCCCGTTCAGGCGGTGGGGGTGAGGATCGCGGCGAGGACGGCGCTGACCTGGTCGCGCGGGGGCGGGGTCGGCGCGGTGAGCCCGTCGATGAGCAGGCCGTCGATCGCCGCGGCCAGGGCGCGCGCCTTCCGCGCCGTGGTCTTGGTGGACAGCACGGCGAAGACGGTCTCCGGGTAGGTCGCGGCCAGCTCGCGCAACTCGGGTCGGCGCATCGCGGCCGTGCTCAGCTCGTAGTCGACGACGAGGTCGGCCCGGCGGGGGCCGACGCACTCGGCGACCAGGTCGGTCAGCGCCTCCACGAGCTGCGCCGCCGAGACGTCGCCGACCCGCTCGCTCCACCGGCGCATCCACTCGCGGTGGCGCTCCACGAGGCGGTGGAGCGCGGCCCTGAGCAGGTCGTCCAGCGTGGCGAAGTAGTAGGTGGTCGAGCCGAGCGGGACGTCGGCCTCGCGCGCGACCGCGCGGTGGGTCAGCCCCGCGATGCCGTGGGCGCGCAACACCCGCTCGGTCGCGGCGACGATCCGCTCCCGCCGGTGCGGGTCGGCCGGTCCTCGGCGAGCGGCCATCAGCACCGCCCGCCATGCTCGGTCGGGGTGTCGGGTCGGGGACGGCGGAAACTCATGCGGCGCCTCCGGGTTCGTGTACTACGGTGCCAATAAATGTACACATGTACACAGATGAGTCGCGGCCGTCGCCGGTCCCGCGAACGCGGACCCGAGGGCCGTGGAACGGAGCTTCCATGACACGAGAGACCAACGGGTCGGCGACGCCCGACGGGGGCGACCACGCCAGGGCGGGGGCCCGCGAGTGGGTCGGTCTGGTCGTGCTGATGCTGCCCGTGCTGCTCATCTCCGTGGACGCGACGGTGCTGGGCTTCGCCGTGCCCTACCTGAGCGAGGAGCTGCGCCCCTCGGGGCCGCAGCTCCTGTGGATCGTCGACATCTACTCGTTCCTGCTCGCCGGCCTGCTGGTGACCATGGGCACGCTCGGCGACCGCATCGGCCGACGCCGGCTGCTGCTGATGGGCACGGCCGGGTTCGGCCTCGCGTCGTTGCTGGCCGCCTACGCGCCCGACGCGGCGACGCTGATCGGTGGCCGGGCGCTGCTGGGCGTCGCCGGCGCCACCCTGATGCCCTCCACGTTGTCGTTGCTGCGCAACATGTTCCACAACGAGCGGCAGCGCCTGTTCGCGATCGCCGTCTGGGGCTCGGCCTTCAGCGCCGGCACCGCGCTCGGCCCGGTCATCGGCGGCTGGCTGCTGGAGCACTTCTGGTGGGGATCGGTGTTCCTGATCAACCTGCCGGTCGTGGTGGTCACGCTCGTCGCCGCGCCGCTGCTGGTGCCGGAGTACCGCGACCCCGCCCCCGGCCCCTTCGACATCCCCAGCGTGCTCCTGTCGATGCTGGCGATCCTCCCGGTCGTCTACGGGATCAAGACCGTGGCCAAGCGCGGTCTCGGCGTCGTGCCGGTCGCCGCGATCGTGGTGGGCCTGGTCCTCGGGTACTTCTTCGTGCGCCGCCAGCGGAAGCTGGAGCACCCCGTGATCGACGTGTCGCTGTTCCGGATCCGCCGGTTCACCGTCGCGATCGGCACCGGACTGATGGTGGTCTTCGCCATCACCGCCGCGCTGTTCCTGATCCCGCAGTACCTCCAGCTCGTCGAGGGCCTCAGTCCGCTGCGGGCGGGACTCCTGCTGCTCCCGGGCGCGATCCTGTCCATCGCGGCGGGATTCGTCGTGGCCGCGGCGGCCAGGCACGTCGGGACGCCCGTGCTGCTCTCCCTCGGCCTGACGCTGTCGGCGCTGGGCTACGTGGTCCTGGTGTGGCTGCCGCCCGCCGGCGGCCTCGTGGTGGCCGCTGTCTCCTTCGTCCTCATCAGCTTCGCCGAGGGATCGGTCATGACGTTGACCAACAACACGATGCTGAGCACGGTGCCGCCGGAGCGGGCCGGCGCGGCGTCCGCGATCTCCGAGACCGCGATCGAACTGGGCGCGGCGCTCGGGGTCGCGGTGCTGGGCAGCCTCGCCACCGCCGTCTACCAGACCGAGTTGCCGGTCGTGCCCGGTGTCGACGAGGGGCGGATGGAGGCGGCCAGGGAGACCCTGGGCGGCGCGTTGACGACCGCGCGGGAGGTGGGCGGGGCCGCCGGGGAGGCGTTGACGGCCACCGCCCGCGCGGCCTTCACCGACAGCATCAACGTGACCAGCGCCATCGGCGCGGCACTCATGTTGTACGCGGCCGTGCAGGCCTGGGTCCTCCTCCGTCCCTCCCGACCGGACACCACGAGGGCGCAACGGTGATCCGCCGAGCTCCCTGATGTCCATAGTGGACAGGACGGCCCCGTGGCCGCTCCGGAGCGGAGCGGCCACGGCCGGGGTCAGGCGCCGACGAGCGTGGGCTGGCGCCGTTGGGGCAGGTAGGGGCCGGGGTTGCCCATCGTCATGACGGTCCCCCGGGTGATGAGTTCCTTGAACCGCGCGGAGGTCCGTCCCGTGACCACCCGGTCCACCGGGCTGTCGTCGGCGCGCGTGAACTGGGTGACCCCGTCCCGGCGCCCCAGGCTGACGTTCTGCCAGAAGTAGCGGACCCGGATCGGCTTCGGCTGCTGTCCACTGAGGACGGAGGCGATGGCGTCGGCGACGTACAGCCCGGCGGGAAGCCCGACCTGACACGACATCCGCGACTCCGCGCCGGCGGGCGTCAGGGCCGCCGCCGCGTCGCCGACCCCGTACACCTCCGGGTGCGACACCGACCGCAGCGTGCCGTCCACGACCATCCGGCCTCGCCCGTCGACCGCCAGGCCCGCCGCGCCGGCCAGGTCCGGCACCCGGAAACCGGCCGACCACACGAGGGCGTCGACCTCCCGGTCCCGGCCGTCGTCCAGCAACAGGGCCCGGTCGCCGACCTCGGTGATCCGCACCCCTTCGTGCACCCTGACGTCCAACCGGTCGAACGCCCGGCGGATGTGCTGTTGGGCGCGGTCGGACAGCCAACCGCCGACCCGGCCGTCCGTGTACAGCTCGACCCGCAGGCCCGGGCGGGACTCGGCGACCTCGGCGGCGACCTCGATGCCGGTCAGCCCGCCCCCGGCCACGGCCACGACCCCGCCGGACCGCACCGTGGCCAGGTGCGCCCGCAGGCGCGTCGCGCCGTCCGCGTCGGCCGCGGTGAAGGCGTGCTCCGCGACGCCGGGAACCCGGTTGTCGTCGGCCCCGCTGCCCAGCGCGTAGACCAGCGTGTCGTAGCTGAGGCTGTGCGGCGCGGCGTCGAGCCGCACGGTCCTGGCCTCGGCGTCGACCGCGGTCACCCTGGCGACGACGAGGTCGATCCCGGCCCCGGCGACCCACTTCCGCAGCGGCAGGTCCCGCAGGGTCTGCCCGGCGGCGAGCTGGTGCAGCCGCACCCGCTCCACGAACCGGTCCGTCGCGTTGACCAGGGTGATCCGCACGTCGGCGCCCCGCAGTCGCCGGGCCGCGCGGTGCGCCGCCGCCAGCCCCGCGTAGCCGGCGCCGAGAACCACGAGTCGGTGCGTCATGACGTCCTCCCCATCTCCGTCGTGGTCCCTGAACCGGACAGCCGGTGTGTTCGTGACAGGGACTTCGGGTGAGGGCGGTCACATGCGCCGACGCGGCGTTTGATCTCGGCCGTCGTCGTGGCGTCAGCGGGCCGGTGGCCGCAGGCGCTGTGCTCGCGGGCGCTGTGCTCGCTGGCGCTGTGTTCGCAGGCGTTGTGCTCGCAGGACGGTGTCGTGGGTGTGGTGCGTGCCCGGGGGCGGGGGAGCGGTGCGGCGGCGGGTTTCGTTGACCAGGACGGTCCAGTCGTCGTCGAGGAGCCGGGCGACGTCGTCGGGCTGGTAGTAGTCGGCCGGGTTGAAGCCCTCGCGTGGCGACAGGTCGGCGGGGTCGTGGCTGACGACGAGCAGGGTGCCGCCGGGAGCGACAGCCGACAGCAGAGCGCGCAGCGCGGCGTGGTCCGGCTGGCGCCTGAGCGGGAAGTACTGCACGGACACCAGGTCGAACGCGTCGGCCGGGAGTCCCGTCGCGGTGGTCAGGTCGGCCCGTGCCCACGCCACGCGCCCGGCGACGTCCGCGCCCGCCGCGGCGGCGCGCTGGAGGGCGACCCAGGAGATGTCGACGGCGGTGACCTGCCACCCCTGCCGCGCCAGCCAGAGCGCGTCGGCGCCCTCACCGCACCCGACGTCGAGCGCCTGCCCCGGCGGCAGACCCGAGACCTCGCTGACGAGCACCCCGTTGGGGTCGCCGCTGAAGATCTGGTCGCGACCGCGGTACATCTCGTCCCAGGACTGGGCGTCCATCGTGCTCACCTCGGTTGGTGTGGCTGGTGGTCAGAGACCGTGTCGTCGGTCACCGACGACGAGTGCGCAGAGACGGGCCTCCGACTCCGGCGAGAAGGGGTCCGGTCGGGTCCGCGCGGCGCGGCGGCTCCCCCCGACGACCAGCACGTTGACCGTGACCTCGATCGCCGGGGGATCGGCGGGGTTGTTCGACTCTTCGCTCATCGCGACCACCTCCGCCACCAACCTGCCCCCAGCGGGGAAGAGATGACAAAGCTCTTTGCGAAAAGCGCAAAGCGTGGGCACAGTGGACGGCATGGGAGAGGAGTTCGAGGCCGTGATCAACGCGGTCGGTCCCCGGCTGCGCGCGCTGCGTCACCGCAGCGGCGCCACCCTCAGCGCCCTGTCGGAGACCACCGGCATCCCCGTCAGCACCCTGTCCCGCCTGGAGTCCGGGCACCGCAGGCCAGGCCTGGAACTGCTGCTCCCCCTGGCCAAGGCCTACCGGATGCCGCTCGACGAACTCGTCGGAGCACCGGCCACCGGCGATCCCCGGGTGTATCCCCGGCCGTTCGCCCGGAACGGCATGTCGGTGATCCCGCTGACCCCCCACCCCGGCGGGTTGCAGGTGTTCAAGCAGATCCTTCCGGCCGGCCCGAACGATCTCGAACCCGATCCCCGCTCGCACGAGGGGTACCACTGGCTGTACGTCCTCAGCGGACGGCTCCGCGCCGTGCTCGGTGACCAGGACCTCGTCCTCACCGCTGGCGAGGTCGCCGAGTTCGACACCCACGTCCCGCACTGGTTCGGCAACGCCGACGCGCGTCCGGTCGAGTTCCTGAGCATCCTGGGTCCCCAGGGCGGGCGCTCCCACATCAGGGCCCGCTACCGACGCGTCTGACCTCCACCGCGTCCGGGCGAGTGCCCGGCACCGCGACGCACTGTCCTCTTCGGACACCCGGGTGAACCCGCCTGGGTGGTGTTCACCTTCTCCGGCTCGCCATCCGGTTGAGGCGCCACCGCGCCCAGCGCAGACGAAGTCGCCGCACGAAACGCGCTTTGACTGCCAGCCGGGAGATGAACGGCCATAACACGCCGATCCACACGACGGCACACACGATCAGCAGGACAATCTGAACATCGCTCACGGAAAACTACCGCCGGGGTCGTCAGGATCTGGCCGAGGCGGGGCCGCGGCGGGAACCTCGTGTTCCTCCGGGTGCCTCTGGTCTCGGATTCTTCCCGGCTCGGGCTTCCCGCTCCAGAGACGCTGGGTTAGCTCTGGGCGAGCAAACTGTGAGGGATCAGTGGAACTCGGTGCGGAGCTGCGCGCGGCGAGGTCGCGGGCCGGTCTGTCGCTGGTCGAGATGGCCAGGCGCACCCACTTCACGAAACCTTTTCTTTGCCAGGTGGAAACGGGTCGTCGGACGGTCTTGCCCGCCGTCCACCGCGCGTACGAGGACGTGTTGGGGATCGCCCTCGAAGTCGCGAACCCGGTGCGCGTGGCGCATGAATGGCTTCTCGTCGATTCGCCGGCGACAACGCACACCCGAGCCGGGCGGCGCGTCAGGAAAGGCCTGGCGGTCGAGTTGGAGACGCGGGTGGCGTGGCTGCGGCGACTCGATGACGTCACGGGAGGCGCGGACCTCGCTCCCCTCGTGCTCAACGAGCTGGCGGATGTGCGGGACTTGTGCCGCACGGCGAGCTACCGCGACCCGGTGGGCCGTCGTCTTCTTGTGGTGTTGGGGGAGCTGTCGCAGCTCGCGGGGTGGGTCACGGCGGATGCCGGGCGGTGCGACGAGGCTCAGCGCCTCTACCTGTCGGGCCTTTCCGTCGCACGGGACGCGGAGGACCCGGTGCTGGCCGCACAGCTCCTTTCCACGCTGGCGTACCAGATGTCGAACGTGGGGAACCGGAGGGACGCGTTGTTGGTGGCCCGCTCCGCCGCCCGCGGAGCCAGCGGCGCGACGCCCCTCGTCCGGGCACTCCTGCTGGAACGCGTGGCGTGGGCAGCCGCGCGCATGGCGGACCGCGCCCTGACCGAACAGACCCTCGACGTGGTGGACGACGTGTACGAGGAGCGGAGCGAGGACGGCGACGAACCCGAGTGGGTTTACTGGCTGGACCGGCGCGAGATCGACGTGATGGCCGGGCGGTGCTGGATCGCTCTCGGGCAACCCCAGCGGGCGGAACCGTTGCTCAGCCGGGCGCTGGCCACTGACGACAGCGGGCACGCGCGCGAGATGGCGCTGTACCTCACGTGGCTCGCGGAGGGGTACGTCCAGTCCGGGAATCACGATGCGGCGCGGGAAACACTGGTGAGGGCGCGGCAAGCCGCGCTCGGTGTGGCCTCCGTTCGGCTTGAGGAACGTCTACGCCAGGTGGCGCAGTCGACGGGCCAGCCGCCGGGCCAGCGCTGTCCAGCTCGTGTCGGTTCGCCGCTGTGCGAGAGTTGTTGGCGGACCGGGAGATCTGGACGAGGGGGAGTGCCGTGGCCAGGTTGGCGATCAGTGGGCACCGGCTGTTGCCGGGAGAGACGGCACGCCTGGTCGACGCGGCGCTCCGCGCCGAGTTGCGCGGCCATGCGGGCGCGGACCTGGTCGGCCTGAGCTGTCTCGCCGATGGTGCCGACACCCTGTTCGCCCAGGCCGTGCTCGATCTGGGCGGGTCGCTCGTCGGCATTGTCGCGGCGCAGCAGTACCGGGCAGCGCTTCCGGTGTCCCACCACGACACCTATGACGTGCTGCTCGCCCGTGCTTCCGAGGTGGTGCGGCTCGATTGCGTCGAGGTGGACGACGAGGCGTACATGGCGGCGAGTCTGCGCATGCTCGATCTCGCCGACCACTTGGTGGCCGTGTGGGACGGGCTGCCCGCGCGGGGATACGGCGGGACGGCCGATGTCGTGCGCGCGGCACAGGAGCGCGGGATTCCCGTGACCGTGGTGTGGCCGGCGGGCGCCCGGCGGGACTGACGCGACTGACAGAGGTGTCCTCTGTGGACAGTCCGGCCGGGACGCCGGTGGAGGTCAGGCGAGCTGACGCGCCAGGAAGCCCAGCTTCTCCGGGTTGAAGACGCTGCGGACCGCGATGATCCGGTCCTCTGCGGTCTCCACGGTGATGACCGCGGCGAGGTGGCCCGCGAAGCGGAGCAGCGCGGCCGGCTGGCCGTTGACCTCCGCGAAGTCGACCGCGACCTGGGCGGCCTCCGGGCGTCGGCCCAGGCCGAGCAGGTAGCGCGAAACGTTGTCGCGGCCCAGGACCGGACGGCGGGCCGCCGTGACCACGCCGCCGCCGTCGGCCCAGGACACGACGTCGGCGGCCAGCAGCCGTTCCAGTTCGGCCACGTCTCCGTGGAGGGTCGCGGACAGGAAGCGCTCGACGATCCGGCGGTGCTGCCCGCTGTCGGCGGTGAAGCGCGGGCGGGACTCGCCGACGTGCTGCCGCGCCCTGCGGTGCAGTTGGCGGGAGTGCGCCTCCTCGATGTCGAGGATCTGGGCGATCTCCCGGTGGCTGTGCCCGAACGCCTCGCGGAGCACGAAGACGGCCCGCTCCGGCGGGGTCAGCCGCTCCAGCAGGACCAACATCCCGACCGACACCGAGTCGCGGCGCTCCACCGTCTCCAGTGGACCGAGCGCGTCGGCCTCGGTGAGCACCGGTTCGGGCAGCCACGGGCCGACGTAGCGCTCCCGGCGCACCCGCGCCGAGGTGAGCTGGTTGAGGCAGAGGTTGGTGACGACCTTGGTCAGCCAGGCGGCCGGCACCTCGATCCGGGCGGGATCGACGGCGTTCCACCGCAGGAAGGCGTCCTGGACGACGTCCTCGGCCTCGCTGGCCGAGCCGAGCAGGCGGTAGGCCAGGCCGACGAGGCGGGGCCGCTGTTCCTCGAACAGCTCTACCGAGGTCCCGGCGGGCCGGGGCTCACGCGTCGGGTCGGGCGCTGGCTGGTCCACGCTGGTGATGCTATGCGCGGCCGGGCCAGCGCCGACCGACCCGGGGACGTGCTTCCGGCCACTCACTCCCCTCGGGAGCGGTCGACGGTGCCGCTCCGAACGCTGTCCACGGTCAGCTCCGGGTACTCCGGCATGAGCGGCGCGCCCGTGGCCGAGACCAGGTCGAGGGCGGAGGAGCCGTCCAGCGACTCGCGGATGACGTCCGCGTGGCCGGCGTGCCGGGCCGTCTCCTCGACGAGGTGGAACAGGACCCACCGCGCGCTCCGGCTCGTTCCGGCCGGCAGCAGGGGGCTCATGGCGGTGATGTCGACCGGCCGCCCGAGGTCGGAGAGCCCGCTGACGGTCTCCTCGGTGCGCCGCGCGGCGGCGTCGTAGTCGGCCAGCAGCCCGTCCAGGGTGTCGCCCGGCTCCATCCCGAAGGTGGGCTCGTCGAGAAGCTCGTGGACCTCGCCGCGCAGCAGGCGCATCCAGGTGTCCTCGACCAGCACGAGATGCTTGACCAGCGCGCCGACGCTCAGGTCGCTCGCGCTCGGCGTGGCCGCCGCCTGGACGTCGGTCAGGCCGTGCGCGGCTCGTCGCACCGCCGCCCGCTGCTCGGCCAGGAACGCCAGCAGGGCGTCCCGTTCGTCGGTCACCTCGCGCACCATCGTCGGCACCGCAACCACATCCCCTCGCGAGCGCGTTCGTCCGAAGCCGACCACGACGGCCCGTCGTGCCGCAATTCCCTTACGCGCTCGGCGAAACAGGGCACGCGGGCCACTCTTCGGGGGCTGCGGCGTCGAACCGGAGCGAGGACGACGGCGGCTGGCATATCGGCCCTGTGGGTGATGTCGCCGACGCCGCGCGGTCTGATCTGCTGCGGAGGCCAGGTCGTCTCAGGAACGAGGACACAGCATGCGCATCGTGATTCCGCTGTACCCGCACTTCACCGCGCTCGACGCCGTGGGTCCGTACGAGGTCCTCCGGCTCGTCCCCGGCGCCGAGGTCCTCTTCGTCGCGGCGGAGGCGGGGCCGGTCCGCGCGGACAGCGGCGCGCTGGCGATCACCGCCGACGCCGCGCTGGACGAGGTCGACGCCTGCGACGTCCTCGTCGTCCCCGGCGGTCCCGGTTCGCGCAGGCCGCCGGCGGCGCTGGCGCCGTGGCTGGCGAAGATCCACGAGACCACCCGGTGGACGACCTCGGTGTGCACCGGCGCGCTGCTCCTCGGCGCGGCCAAGATCCTCGACGGGCTGGACGCGACCACCCACTGGGGCGCGGTCGAGCAACTGGAGGCGTTCGGCGCGCGGTACCTGCCGGACCGGGTGGTCTTCCAGGACGCCCACCGGGTGGTCACGGCGGCCGGGGTGTCCTCCGGCATCGACATGGCGTTGGCGCTGGCGGCCAGGCTGACCGACCAGGTCACCGCGGAGGCGGTCCAACTCGTGGTCGAGTACGACCCCCAGCCGCCGTTCGACCGGGGCGCGCCGGCCAAGGCGTCCCAGCCGGTGCGGGACCGCGCCCTGGAGATCCTGCGCGACGCGTCGAACGAGTAGCGGCCGCCTCCCGGCGGGACGCGCCGAGGGCGGTCGACACGCCCGCAGGGGCACGGTGCCCCCCCATGGTCTTGAACCTTTCCGCCCACCAACGTCGGTGCGTGTTGTCCGTGCGCGCACGCCACTGCACGCCTAGAGAGGATGACCCAGCACCGACGTCCAGCATGTCGCCGCTGAGTCATCCTCTATACCTTCCGCGCTGTCCTGCGACCAGCGCGCCCATCGAAAGACGATCGAAGGGCCAACCGGACTCAGCGAGACTGTCCACTTGGGACCGTTTCCATGCTGGTCCACAAGCGTTATGCGCCGTGGTTGTCAATGATCTGAACGAGTGTGACGTAGCCGATGCCACTCGAACCACATGGCTAATGGCGAAGGCTCAACGGGTGTGTCCGCCTGAGTTCAGGCGGCAGGAAGCTCTGTCTGCGTCAGAACGTGAGGAGAAGCCGTGCGTCTGCGGGGTTGTTCCGAGGGGTTCGCCGACCCGAGCTCGCCCGAGGGCGCCTGGCGCTGAACACGTGTACTCCGCCGGGTTGAGCAGGCTGGCGCATCCTGTCCCAAAAAGCGCGGCAAACGGAGTATCTCGATTACACTAATAGTCTACTCCTCTTGCGTGGCGGCTGGCGAGTTCTCTGGGGTGAGGACATCCGGTTGTAGGGGGATGAAAATGTGCGTCGTTCGGCGACCAGCTGCCGCTGAACTTGTTTCTGTACGTGGCGGCAACTGTCGATGTCCTGTCATAAATGCTTTGAAGTAGGTACTCCGGCAGGCGCGCCTGACGCTCACCGAACTCTGTCTGTTCTTGTTTTGGGGATATCTTAACGAAGGTTGGCTTCGCCTCCCGGTGGGAGGTGAAGCTTTGCCGTGAGCAGGTGAAGGGCGCGTCTGCACGCTGTATCTCTGCGTAATCAGGGTGGGGGCTGGTCGCGGTCACGCATTTTCGCTCTCTGCGGGCGTCGGTCGTTGGCGTGTTCCCGAGATGGGTTGTTCCAGGGCCTCTCGACGCGGGCTGACCCGGTCAGGGTATGCCTCTTCGTCCGTTACTGTGTGGTGAAGGTGAATATTGTTGCCTTCGCTTCCTGGGGTAGATAAATCCAGTCAGGAGGGTGGTTGACATGCGTAAGAGGGCCATTGTTGGGGTGGTGGGAATTGCTGCTGCCCTGGGTGGTGGGTTATTGGAGGGGGTTGCCAACGCCGGTGGGCAGACGCACTGGATCGGCACTACCGACAACAACTCCCGAGTCCATGGCGAGGTGTCCGCCGACGGCGGAACCAGAATCTTTCTCAAGGGGAGCTGCTCCAACGGTTTCTGGATTTGGACGGACGAGGTCAACAATGTGAGTCACAAGTACCTCAAGACTGAGGGGGCCTGTTGGTACGGAGTGGAGAGCTACTGGTCCGAGACCAGCGGGTGAGTTGTCGTCGGGCGTAGCTTCTGAGACGGCGACCGGCTTTCGCTCGTCTCCAGACACGGGGTCGGGCAGGGTTCCCTGCCCGACCCTCGTTGGCTGTTCGAGTGGCCCGTCTGAGAGGGAAAGCTGCGGTGGCGGAGGTCAGAGCGCCGTCGGGATAACGCGGTTATGTCCCTCGTCTGGCTTCTTGATCAACTAGCGTCGTTGTTCTAGGCTTCCCGCCGGACGACGTCTCGCTTCTGGGGCAGACCACTCTGCCGAGTGAAGCATGATGGCCGTCTCGCGACCGATGTCACATGTTGGTTCCACTTCTCAGTGAGAGAGTCGATGATTTCTGGTTCCGGGTCACCACTGCTCAAGCTCGACTCCGTGAGAAAGACCTACACCTCGGGCTCCGTCGAGGTGCACGCCGTCCACCATGTCTCGTTGTCCGTCATGCCTGGCGAACTTGTGGCGCTCATGGGCCCGAGTGGGTGCGGCAAATCCACGCTGTTGAGCATCTCCGGCGGTCTGCTCCGGCCAGACTCGGGTACTGTCACCGTGGGTGGACTGTCGCTCTACGACCTTGTGGGAGCACGGTTCCACGAACATCGGCGACGCTCGGTGGGGTTCGTTTTCCAGGATTTCAACCTCATGCGCACGCTCACCGCAGTCGAGAACGTGATGCTGGTGGACGAACTGGATGGGATGTCCCGGAAGCAGGCCAGGCAACGGGCCTTGGCGGCTCTGCGATCTGTGGGCCTGGACGGTGTGGCGGACCGCTATCCCAGTGAGCTGTCTGGAGGACAGCAACAGCGCGTGGCCATCGCTCGCGCGCTGACAGGCTGTCCTCGGCTCGTGTTGGCTGACGAACCCACTGGCGCCCTGGACTCAACCAACACTCGGAGTGTGTTGGGGCTCCTGGCCGAGATTGTGGCGGCAGGTGGGGCATGCGTGGTGGCGACTCACGATCCTGAGGTCGCCGCGGCCGCGCACAGAGTCGTCCAGATGCTGGATGGTGCGCTGACCGAAGACGCGCGACCGGCTGTTGTTGGTGAGGCGCTCCAATGATCAGGCTGCGGAACATCTCACTCGCCGCGCGGTTGGCATGGCGGAGCTTGGTGGCCAACCGAAGGCGCTCACTGTTACTGGTCCTGTTGCTCGCGCTTCCGCTGACCTTGTCCAGCACGGTCAGCGTTCTGGTCTCCACATCCAGCATCGCCCCTGAGGAGCGACGGCAGCTCGCCATGGGCACGGCCGCGGCACGTATCGCGATTCCCGGTGTGTCCGAGACCGCCACGAAGGAGTCGGCTTTACGCGGCGCGGACCTCGTCCGGCAGCACATCGGCCCCGATGTTCAGCCACACACGGAACTGCGGGCCACGTTGGATGTAGCGAGCAACGATCGACTCATCACGGCCACCACGTACGGTCTGGAAGCACCTGCCTCGCCACTGCACACTGGACGCTTTCCCGTGGTGGACGGGCATCTTCCGGTCCAGTCTGATCAGATCGCGTTGTCGGTGAGCGCGGCGGAGCGGTTGCGGGCAGAGGTGGGGCGGCGGGTCCGCCTAGGCCCGTCGGACGAAGTCACCGTGGTGGGAACCATTGTGGACCCGACCAACACGCAACGTCTCTGGGCCGTGTCGCCGCTCGACGACGTTGTTCGCGCTGCGGAGGTGTCGAGGACTACGCAGCCCTGGATGTCCTGGCTGTTGCCTCCGGGAGCCAGAGTCGAGGCCCGCTGGCCTGTGGATCAGGGGTGGCGTGTCACCTCGCGGCAGGCAGCGGGTGAGTCCGACGACATCGTGCAGACCGAGATCAAGGGCATGTTGTTCGGTCTACTCGCTCTCGCCCTGGGGTTCGTAGCCCTGCTGGCCGGGGCAGGGTTCGCGGTGATTGCCGCTGACGCTCGTCGTGACCTGGGTCTGCTCGGCGCGGTTGGTGCGGAACCACACCACGGCAGGCGTGTGTTGACCTGGCACGGTATGCTCGTTGGCTTGGCCGCCGCTGCTGTGGGGACCACGCTCGGGCTTGGCGTCGCTGCAGTGCTCACGTCGCCGGTGTCCGGCTGGTTCTACCAGCTGTGGGGGCCAGCCCGGCCGAGCTTCGTCCTGCTGTTGTCGATCGCCGGCATGGGGGTGCTGTCGGCTGTTCTGTCCGCCCGGGTCGCTGGGCGAAGGACAGCTGGTCTGTCGGTGTTGGCAGCTCTGCGTCCACGACCACCAGCCACAGACCCGCGTGCTGGTTATCGAGCGGTTCGTTGGGCGGTGGGTTGCGCAATCGCGATGACCGCGAGCGTCCTCCTGCTGTTCCTTGCCCGAACCGAGGTGCTCGTCGTGGTGGCTGGCCTCAGCGCCGTCGCGGCCATGGCTGCCGGTTGCATGACCATCACACCTTGGCTGGCGCGAAAGGCGAGCACTGCTGGCTTGGCGGTTCGGCTGGCAGTGCGATCGGCCATCCTCACCCCAGGTCGCAGCGCCGCGCTCACGGCCACCCTGGGCAGTGTGGTCCTGGTGGCCGGGATCGTGCTGACAGGACTGGGTGGACTGACGGCGAAGATGGCCGAGGACGCCCGTCCAGTGCTGCCCATGGGTGGGGCGATGCTCAACGCCTATTCGGCTCTTCCTGAGAAGCTGGTGGACCAGGTGTCCGCAACCCTCGGCTCGCAGCCCGGATTTCAGATCAGGTACGCGACCCTCCCGCAGGCCGGCCCCATCGACCTTGATTCACGAAGTTTCCGATGTCTACGTCAGTACGGGCCACGTCCCGGGCGGGGCGACAGGTGTGTGCACGGGAGCGACTTCCCAGCCATGCCCCACAAGGCCGGCATCGTCTCGAGTGAAGGAATGCGGGCGATCCTGGGGCGTCCGCTGTCCGAGTCGGAACAGAGCGCCTGGGACAGCGGTGCTGCCATCGTGCTGAGCGACGACCTTCTGGTCGACGGCATGGTACGTGAGTTCGCGCGTGGGGCAACGACCTCCAGGAAGTTCCCAGGGATCGTGGCCGCGAGCATTGGCTTCTTCACCGGCTCGGAGATGCCCAACGCCTACTTCTCCCCGGACGGGGCCAAAGCTGTGGGGTTGGCTTCCAGCGACCAGGTCATGTGGTATTTCCCTCCCCACGAGCGTGACAGTCAGCCAGTGATCCCCTCGAAGGAGGCTCAGGACAAGGCAACAGCTCTGGTGAAGTCGTCCGTCGCCGATGGCGGCTACGTCTACGTCGACCGAGGCCCGCCGGCGGTTGAGGCCATCGGGACCATCTACCTCGTAGCCGCTCTCGTCGTGCTCGGGCTCATTCTGTTGATCGCTGTCATCGCCACCGCTCTAGGGAACGGGGAGCTGCGTCCGGAGTGGACGACACTCGCCGCAGTGGGCGCCGCCCCGAGGTTCCGGCGGAACCTCTCCGCTAGCCTGGCTGCCGTCACATCCACCATGGGTTCGGCGGTGGGTTTGGCGGCGGTGGGACTTATCGCTCCCGCCCAAGCACAGGCCATGCAGGTATCCCTCGTTTCCGGGCCTTGGTTGACTTTGATGGCTGGGTGTCTCGTCGCGATCGGCGCGTCCACCGCCGCGGGTTGGCTACTCGCGCCAACCGCAGCCCCGAGAGCTGGCCGAGCCAGCTGAAAGAGGAGATCAGAACGAGTCTGCGGAGACACGGGATCGAAGAGCCAAACTGCGCAGTGCGGGGAACCACATCCATCGACAGGATGGGTTGCGTGGTCTCGTTTCGATGCCCTCCAGTGCGACGGCCCGCGAGCTGGTGACCGTCGTGATCGCAGGTGCTGGTACTGCGCCCTCTCGGGCTTCAGGCTTCCCCGCGTCGATCGGCCGGGCATCCTCTCGACTTGTCAAGGCTGGACAAGCTCGCCTGGTGCCGGTCCACCGCATCCTCCGATGGCTCGTGGCACTCGAAGGGGTGTACGACGTCCTGACGAACCTAACCGTGCTTGGGCTTTGTGCGCTGGAAGTACCCGTGTCCGACTGAGCCGTCGCGCGGTTCAGAACACGCGTAGCGGGGAGTCGAGCCATGGGTGAGCCGTACGACCACAGTTGACGGTCACGTTGATTCTTTCCGATTTCGGTTGGTGTTTCATGCCCGACTGGAGCCCGTCGTCTCGTCGAATTCGATCTTGAGTTGATTATCGCTGCGGTGGAAAAGCGGTGAGAAGTCGATCTTGCGCGGGTTGGTGGCGGACCGGGCGGGCGCGGGATGGCGGGTCTGTCGACCGGGTGAACCACGCCGCCCGGGCGCGGGACCGGGCCTGGCATCCGGGATGACTCGACAGGATGACCTCGCTTGATCGGCCCCATGGCCTTGGTCAGGATGTGCGGGGTTCTCCGGGCCCCGGGTGCTCGCGCGGTCCGCGGAAACGGCCGGGAGGCGGTGGGCGGCGCGCCGGTCGTGGTCCGGCGCTCGGCGGAGAGCGGGGAGAAACGGTGGGAGGATTCCGTGGACAGTGCCCGTGGCGGGACCCGGGGGAATTCGTCGCCGGAATGGCATTCGTCGGAAGCCCCGCCGCGGCTCGGTGATCACCCGATCGCAGTCGTGGGTCTGAGCTCCCTGTTCCCTCACGCGCGGAACCCCAGGGAGTTCTGGCACAACGTGGTGACCGGGCGCGACTGCACCGACGACGTCCCGGAGACCCACTGGTCGGTTGAGGACTACTACGACCCCGATCCCGCGACCCCCGACCGGACCTACTGCCGCCGAGGCGCGTTCCTGCCCGCGGTGCCGTTCCACCCCCTGGACTTCGGCCTCCCGCCGCGCGTGGCGCGGGCGACCGACGTGCTCCAGCTCCTCAGCCTCGCCGTCGCCCGCGACCTGCTGCGGGACGTGGGTGTCGAAAGAGGCGGCATCGACGGAGGCGGCACCGAAGGTGGGGCCGGCTGGTACGACCGGAGTCGCACCGGCGTGGTGCTCGGGGTCAGCGGCGCGCTGACGTTGGGCGAGCCCCTGCGGGCGCGCCTCGCCGCTCCGGTGGTCGCCGAGGCGGCCAGGGCCGCCGGGGTCGACGCGCCGGTCGTCGCGGAGATCGTCGAGCGGTTCCTGGGGACGTTCGTCCCCTGGACCGAGAACTCCTTCCCCGGGTCGCTGCCCAACGTCGTCGCCGGCCGCATCGCCAACCGGTTCGACCTGGGCGGCCTGAACTGCGTCGTCGACGCCGCCTGCGCCAGCTCGCTCGGCGCGCTCCGGCTCGCCGTGTCCGAGCTGACCGAGGGCAGGGCGGACATGATGATCACCGGCGGGTGCGACGTCTCCACCACGGCCCTGGCCTACGTCTGCTTCTCCAGCACCCCGGTGCTGTCTCCCTCGGAGCGGGTCCGGCCCTTCGACGCGGCCGCCGACGGCACCCTCCTCGGCGAGGGCATCGGCATGCTCGCCCTGCGCCGGCTGGCCGACGCGCGGCGGGACGGCAACCGGATCTACGCCGTGATCCGCGGCCTCGGCGCCGCCAGCGACGGCCGGTCCAGCGGCGTCTACGCGCCCCGCGCGGAGGGGCAGGCCGCCGCGCTGCGGCGGGCCTACGCCGACGCCGGCGTCGCACCGTCGTCGGTCGGGCTGTTCGAGGCGCACGGAACCGGCACGGTGGTCGGGGACGCCACCGAACTGTCCACTGTGGTCACGGTGGTCAACGAGAGCACGTCGGACCGGCGGTTCGCCGCCCTGGGCAGTGTCAAGTCGCAGATCGGGCACACCAAGGCCGCAGCGGGGGCGGCCGGTCTCATCAAGGCCGCGCTGGCGCTGCACCAGAAGGTCCTGCCCCCGACGATCAACGTCGACCGGCCGAACCCGGCCGTGCCGCTCGCGGACACCGGCCTGTACCTGAACACGGTCAGCCGGCCGTGGATCAGGGACCCGGCCCGGCCCCGCCGGCGCGCGGCGGTGACCTCCTTCGGCTTCGGCGGCGCGAACTACCACTGCGTCCTGGAGGAACACGAGGGCGAGGCGGAGGTGGTGGGACCGGCGGCGCGGGTCGCGCTCTGGTCGGCGCCCGACGTCGACGCGCTGCTCGACCGCCTGATGACCGACCTCCCGGCCGAGCCGAACGAGATCTCCCCCTCCCACCCGCGGATCGGCGTCGTCTACCGGGACGAGCGGGAGCGGAACCGGCTCAGGGAACAGGCGATCGCGCGCCTGCACGAGGCGCCGGACGTTCCGGTGTGGACGCACCCGGCGGGGATCGCGTACCGGGCGGAGGCGATGCCGACCGACGCCAGGGTCGCCGCGTTGTTCTCCGGGCAGGGCAGCCAGTACCTGAACATGGGGCGGAGCGCGGCCATGGCGGTGCCCCCGGTCCGCGCCGCCTTCGACGCCATGAACGCGGTGTTCGTCGACGCCGAGCCGATGTCCAGGGTGGTCTTCCCACCCCCGGCCTTCGGCGACGAGGAAGTCCTCGCCCGGCAACGGGAGGCGTTGCGGCGCACGGAGTACGCCCAGCCGGCGATCGGCGCGCTCTCGGCCGGTCAGTTCCGGTGGCTCAGCGAGCTGGGCTTCACCCCCGCCGGTTGTCTGGGGCACAGCTTCGGCGAGCTGACGGCGTTGTGGGCCGCCGGCGCGCTGGACGACGCGGCGTTCTGCGCGCTGGCCAGGGCCAGGGGAGTGGTGCTGGCGCCACCGAGGGACGCGCCGCCGGACTTCGACCCCGGGTCGATGGTGGCCCTGGCGGCGGACGAGTCGACGGTGCGGAACCTGATCAGCCCCTTTCCCTATCTCGTCATCTGCAACGTGAACGCCCCCAGGGAAATCGTCGTCGGCGGGGCGACCCGGCAGGTCGAGCAACTGGTGGAAACCTGTGCGGCGCGGGGAATCCGGGCGCGTCCGCTGCCGGTCTCCGCCGCCTTCCACACCACCTTCGTCGCGCACGCGGTGGACGCCTTCGCCGTGGCGGTGCGCTCCAGGGAGATGACAGCGCCCAGGATTCCGGTGTTCGCCAACACGCCGGGAGCCAGCTACGGCCACGACATCGCCGCCAACCGGCGGGTGCTCGCCGAGCAACTGCGCCACCCGGTGGCGTTCGCGGACCAGCTCCGCGCGATGTACGACCAGGGATTCCGCATCTTCGTGGAGTTCGGCCCGAACGCCGTCCTCACCGGGTTCGCGCGGCGGACGCTCACCGAGCCCGACGTGCTGTGCGTCCCGACCGACGGCGGTCCGTCCGGCGACTCCGACCTCGCCCTGAAGAAGGCGGCGCTGACCCTGGTGGTGGCCGGGCTCCCGCTCCGGGACATCAACCGGCACGTGGCCGCGCCGTGGGAGAACCCGCCCGGTCGGGGCGCGGCGATCATGCTCAACGGCGCGAACCCGCCCCCGGAGAGCAAACGGCCCCAACCGGTCCCCGACGTCGGTCAGCCCGACGTGGTTCCCTCCCCGCCAACCGAGGAGCCAACCGTCGCGGCACAGCGGGATTCGGTGGTAGCACGGGAAGAACGCGTGCCAGCGGTCGCGGCGGAACCCGGGGCGCCGGTTCCGGTCTCCCAGCTCGGTCCTGGGATGTACGCGGAACTGAGCCACTTCGTCACCCGACAGCTCGCGCTCCACGGCGAGTTCCTCAGTGGACAGTTGCGGGTCGCGCGACAGGCCGTGGCCGTCCTCGCCGACCACGCGAACAGCGACCGGCTCGCCGAGGTCAGAGCCGCGTTGGACAGCGTGCGGGCCTACGGGGAAACCCTGGCCGACGCGCACGTGCGAGCCAGTCGAACGCTGCTGGACTTCCTGCGCTCCTACGACCCCCGCGCGATGGCCCCGCAGTGCGCGGACGACGCGGTCGTTCCCGTCCAGCGGCCGACGCCGCCGCCGGAGATCACCCACGAGACCTCGGTCCTGAGCGCCGTTCTCTCGTCCCCGCCGGAGGACGCCCCGGAAGTTCCGCCCCAGGGCGGCGACGCGCAGTGCGCGCCCGGAGGCGGCGTCCCGGACCAGGCGGATCGCTCCGGCCCGGATCGCCGGTCGGGCGCGGGTGTTCCACCGACCGCGTCCCAGGTGCGGGCCGCGCTGCTGGAGATCGTGGCCGAGCGGACCGGGTACGACCTCGACATGCTCGAACCGGGCATGGACATCGCGACCGACCTGGGGATCGACTCGATCAGCCGGGTGGAGATCCTCGCGGCGCTCCGGGACCGGTTCCCGACGGTCGGCCCGCTCGACGAGCGGCGGTTGAGCGAGTCCCGCACCCTCGCCGACGTCGAGGCGCTGCTCGTGCGGGCGGCGGGCCATGGGAAGCCGACGATCACCGAGATCCTCGCTCCCGACCCGGAATCCGCCCGCCCGGAGGGGAACGGGACTTCGGAGGAAACAAAGGTTTTCCGGGAAACCGTTGTGGCTCCGCGGGTTCGTCGGCGAGGGCTGGTCAGTCGGGACCTGCCCGAGGCGCAGGTCGACGTCCACGCCTACGTTCCCGGCGCGGTGGCGCTGGTCGTCGACGACGGGTCGACGACCGCCGAACTGGTCGTCTCGGACCTGTGCGCCCTGGGAATGCGGGTGTACGTGCTGGTCCTGCCCGACGCGCCCCGGGCCGAGCCCGCCGACGGGACCTGCCGCCTCGACGACTGGGACGAGGCCGAACTGGCCAGGGTGGTGGCCGAGGTGGTGGCCACGACCGGGCGGCTGGATCTCTGCGTGCAGGTCGCGGCGGCGGCAGCGTCCTCGTCGGGTTCGGTGGCCGACAGCGTGCGCCGCCTCACCCACGCGCTGCTCGTCGCGAAGCACACCCAGCGGCACCTGGAGGCGAGCCTGGCCGAGGGCCGGTCGGGCTTCCTGGTGGTCACCCGCGCCGCCGCCGCGTCCGGGACGGCCGAGGTGGACGTGCCCCGGAGCCTGCTGGGCGCGGTGTCCGGACTCGTGCGCACCCTCGCGGTCGAGGCGCCCGGGTTGTTCTGCCGCGCGGTCGAGATCGACGCCGACTCGGACGACCTGACCGTCCGGCAGCTCGTCCGCGCGGAGCTCATGGACGCGGACACCACCGTGCGCGCGGTCGTCCACGAGGGACACCGACGCTCCACTGTGGACATCACGGATCTCGTGGAGCCGGTCGGCGCGGAGTCGGACGGCGCGGAGTCGGACGGCTGGGACCCGACCGGCGTGGAACCGCACGGCGCGGCCGAGGACGCGACGGGAACCTGCCTGGGGCCGGACGACCTCCTGGTCGTCACCGGCGGTGCGCGTGGGGTCACCGCGCACTGCGTGACGGCGTTGGCCAGGGCCTTTCCCTGCCGGCTGCTGATCCTGGGGCGGACCCCGGTGGCCGAGGAACCCGGGTGGGCGGTCGGGCTCGCGGGCCAGGAGCTCCGCGCCGCGATCACCGCCCACCTCCGGGAGCACGGCGGCGTCCCGACCCCGGTCGACGTCGAGCGGTGGCACCGGGCGCTGTGCGCGAGCCGCGAGGTGCGCGAGACGTTGGCCGGGTGCGGCCCCGGCGTCGAGTACCTGGCGGTGGACGTCCTGGACTCGGCGCGGCTGCACGAGGTTCTCGCGCCGTACGCGGACCGGGTCACCGGGGTCGTGCACGGGGCCGGGGTGCTGGCCGACTGCCTGGTCGTGGACAAGAAGGCCGAGGACGTCCACCGCGTGCTCGCGACGAAGCTCGTCGGCCTGGACAACGTGCTCTCCGTCCTGGACGTCGAACGCCTTCGCCACGTCGTGGTGTTCTCCTCGGTCGTCGCGCTGCTGGGCAACCGGGGCCAGGCCGACTACGCGATGGCCAACGACGGGTTGAACCGCTACGCCGCCGCGCTGCGCGCCTGCCTGCCCGCCGCCCGCGTCACGTCCGTGAACTGGGGGCCGTGGGCGGGCGGCATGGTGACCCCGCGACTGGGCGAGGCGCTGTCGGCGCGCGGGGTGGCGCTGCTGCCCGCGGACAGCGGGGCCGCGATGTTCGTCCGGCAGTTCGGCCCGCGCCGGGCCGGCGACGGGATCGTCGTCATCGGGGCGGACGCCCCGGACGCCTGGCCGGACGGCCGCCCGCCGGACGAGCGCGGCACGACCGCCCTGACCCCCGCCGGCGAGAAGTGAGGACCGCCAGGTGATCGCGACGCCGCGTCCGCACCCCGACGGGTGGCCCGGTCCGCCGAGCGCCGGTGGCCCGGTGGGACTGGCGATCCTCGGGATGGCCTGCCGGGCGGGGCGGTTCCGCGATCTCGACGAGCTGGAACGGGCGGTCCTCGCCGACACCGGGACCGCCGTGCCGGGGCCGGAACCGTCCGACGGCGAGGTGACACCCGGCGTCGGCCAGGAAGATCTTTTGCTGGCGGTGGCTGAAGAAGCCCTGCGCGACACCGTGCGCTGCCAGCCGGAGGCCGACGCCGACGCGGGGCGGGACACGGCGATCGTCCTCGCGGCGGACACGCCGCCCGTGGCGGTGGCGGAGCGGATCTCCGCGTGGGGTGGGCCGGAGCATCCGGCGGTCTGCCTCGCCAATGCGGAGGAGGACGTCGCGTCGCTGCTGCGGCGCGCGCGGCACCAGCTTGACACGACGTCGGCCTCGACGGTGCTCGTCGGTGTCGCGGACGGCGCTGGCGCGGTCGCGCTCGTCCTGGCGGCAGCGGATGGCAGCGGCGGACGCCGGATCTACGCCACGATCGACGCAGTGGTGTCCCGGCCTCCCGGAGATCCGGCGGTACGGGCTGATCAGTCCACAGTGGACACAGTTGCCGCGGTGGCCGGGCCGAGGACTGTGCGACGGTCGGCTCGCGAGGTCCTGACCGCCGCCGGCACCGGACCTGACGGCGTCGACTACGTCGAGTTGTTCTCGGTCGCCGCTCCGGATGCCGGTCAGGCCGAGTTGGCGAGGCTGGCCGGGCTGGCCGACGTCTGGTCGGCGGCGGCCGTCGGCTCCTTCCGGACCGCCCTCGGCGCGCTGGGCTCCACGGTCGCCGTGTCCGGCGCGACGGCCGGTCTCCTGGGCGTGGTCAAGGCCGCGTTGTGCCTCCACACCGCCCACATCCCGGCGACACCGGAGTGGAGTGGGCCGAACCCCGAAGCACTGTCCACTTGGGACAGGTCGGCGTTCTACGTCCCCACGACCAGCCGCCCCTGGTACCGGTCGTCCCCCCACGCCCGCCGTCGCGCCGCCGTCGTCGGAACGAGCCACACCGCGTCCCTCGTCCTCCTCGTCATGTCCGGGGCCACGACCCGCGGCGCGGTCACGTCGGTGGACTGGGCGCGGGCCGGGGGACACCTGGTGGTGCCGGTGGCCGCCGCGAACCCGGACGCCCTCCTGGAGCGCGTCGCCGACGCCCGGGCGGCCCTGGCCGCCGGTGGGTCCGTCGACGACCTGGTCCGCGCCGGGATCGGTCAGCTCGACGGGCAGGACTGCCGGGCGGTGTTCTGCGCCCCGGACGTCGCCGGCCTCGTGCGCGAGTTGGACCTCGCCCGGCGGAACCTGCGGGTCAGCCACGCCGAGGGGCGGGAGTGGACCACGCCGGCCGGCAGTTGCTCGCCGGCCCGTCCGCTCGGACCGGCGGCCGGGGTCGCGTTCGTCTTCCCCGGCATGCTCGGCGCCCACCTCGGGCTCGGGGGCGACCTCTTCCGCGCCTTCCCCGGCCTGGCCCGGTGCCCGGAGGCGGGGATGGACCAGCAGTCCGAGGTCCTGGGCGGCGAGCGGCTGCACCCGAGGACCGTCCACCCGCCGGGAACGGCGGATCTGGCGCGGATGGAGGACGAGCTGCTGGCGGACGCGCCCGCCCTCCTGGTCACGGGAACGGCCTTCGCCGGGCTGCACGCCCGCCTGCTGCGGATGCTGCTTGGCGACCGCCCGCACGGCGCTTTCGGTTACAGCCTCGGCGAACTCACCATGCTGCACGCGACGGAGGCGTGGCATCTGTCCACTCGGGACGCTGTCCGCCTCGGCGCGGCGGGCCTGTTCCGCGACGGGCTGTTCGGGCCGAGGCGCGTCGTGCGGGAGGCGTGGGGCCTCGGCGACGACGTGCCGACCGAATCGGTGTGGGGCATGCGTTCGCTCTTCGTCGACGCGGACGCCGTCCGAGCCCGGCTGCCCGAGTACGACCGGGTTTTCCTCACCCACGTCAACACCCCGCGCGAGGTGGTCGTCGCCGGAGATCCCGCGCAGTGCGAGGCGCTCGCGCGGGCGCTGGACTGTCCCAGCATCCGCTCCGCCCAGAGCCCGGTCCTGCACTGCCCCCTGGTTCCCCGGAGCGAGTTGCTCGACCTGTGTCGCCGCCCGTGCCGGCCGCCCGGCGGAGCGGAGCTGTTCAGCGCGCGGGACTACGGCGTGGTGACCGACTTCGACCCGGAGCGCGTCGCGGCCGGCCTCACCGACGTCCTCCGGAACACCCTGGACTTCCCCCGCCTGGTGCGCGCGGTGTACGACCGGGGGTACCGCTACTTCCTGGAGGCCGGGCCGGGCACGAGCGTCACCAGGTGGATCCGGGAGATCCTGGGCGACGAGCCGCACGTGGCCGAGTCGGTGGACCGGCGCGGCGCCAGCACGTCGGCCACCGTGGCTCGGCTCGTCGCGAGGTTGGTGGGCCACGGGCTGCCGGTCGACCTCGACGCGCTGACCCCGCCGCGCTCGTCGTCCCTGGTGTCAGGGCGAACGCGTGTCGAGGTCGGACAGTCCACAAAGGACGTATCACAATCCACAGAGGACGGACCGGGATCGGCTGTGTGTCCGCCGCATGCCGAGCGGACGCCCGGCGAGCGGACCGCTGTCACGTTCAGCGGGGAGCCGGCCGGCCTGGTTCCGTACCAGGCCGCTGGGAAACCGATCGGGGACACGGCGTCGAGGGTGTCAGCACCGAGGCCGGAGCCGACATCGGTCGGGTCGTCGGCGATTCCCGGGGCTCGCTCTCCCGCCGAACTGCTCAGGTTGCTGCACGACCAGACCCTGTCGGCGCACCGCGCGGTCATGTCAGCGCAGCAGGATCTTCAGGAGCGGGTGCTCACGCTTCTCCGCCGAGCTCCGCACGACCGTGCTCGCCCGGCCGGCTCGTTGACCGAAGCGCCGGCCCGGCCCGACCACGCCCCCGTCGTGCTCGACGAGGCCGCGGTGCTGGAGTTCGCGACCGGCAGGCTGGCCAACGTCTTCGGCGCGGCCTTCGCCCCGGTGGACGAGTACCCGAGGCGGGTCCGGCTGCCCGCGCCGCCGTACCTCTTCGTCAGCCGGATCACCGCGATCGAGGGGGAGACCGGGCATCTCGGCCCCGCGTTCGTCCGCAGCGAGTACGACGTGCCGGACGACGCGTGGTTCGCGGTCGACGGCGCGGTCCCGCTGTCCGTGGTGGTCGAGGGCGTCCAGGCGAACATGGTGCTGGTGAGCCGGCTCGGCGTGGACTTCGAGAACCGGGGCGAGCGGGTCTACCGGATGCTCGACCACACGGGCGCCTTCACCGGCACGGCCCGGGTCGGGCAGCGACTGCGCTACGACATCGACATCGAGCGGTTCGTCCACACCGCCGGCGGTCCTACGGTGTTCTTCTTCCGCGCCCGCTGCTTCGCCGACGAGAGGCCGATCGGAGAGATCACGAACGCCTGCGCCGGGTTCTTCTCCGACGCGGAACTGGCCGCCGCGCCGGGTGTCCTCCCCGTGCGCCGTCCGCGTCGACCGCGCCGATCACGTCGCACCGCCGCCGGGCGGCGGTCGTTCCGGCGTCTGCTCCGGCCGGTCCGGACCCGGCTCGGGACCGCGGAGATCGACGAGCTCGCCGCCGGCCGGGTCGCCGAGGTCTTCGGACCGGCCTACGGCCAACGCGCCGCCTGTCCGGGGCCACGGCTGGTGGCCGGCCGGCTGCGCATGCTCGACGAGGTCACCGACCTGTCGCCCACCGGCGGCCGGAGCGGGCTCGGCACGGCGAGCGGGATCACCCGCCTGCGCCCCGACGGCTGGTACTTCGCCGGTCACCTCCCGGACGACCCCCTGCTTCCCGGGTCCCTGCTCGCCGAAGGCGCGATGGAGCTCCTCCAGGTGTGCGCGTTCTCCCTGGGAATGCACCTGTGCCTGCCGAACGCGGAGTTCGCGCCCGTCCCCGACGTGGCGTGTTCCGCGTCGATGCGCCGCCAGGTCACGCCGGAGTGCCGGGAGCTCCGGTACGAGGCGGAGATCACCGACATCGGGCTGCTGCCCGATCCGCGCGTGGTCGCCGACGTCCTGGTCTACGCGGGCGACACGGCGGTCGCCGTCTTCCGCGACCTCGCACTGCGTCTCGTGACCCGGGACCCGAGAACCGATGCCCCGGACCAGGAAAGCGCGACAGGAGACAACCCCGACCCGCTGCTGGCCGAGTTCCACGTCGAGCACCTGGCGTTGGGCGACCACGCCACCGCACTGGGGCCGGAGTTCGGGATCTACGCCGGTCGCGGCGTTCCCCGGTTGCCCCACGGCGACCTCCGGTTCGTCGACCGGGTCCTGTCCTGCACGGGCCGCCGGGGCGAGTGCGCGCCGGGCGTCGAGATGGTCAGCGAGTGCGATCTCCCGGCGGACCTGTGGTGCCTGGCCGACCACGGCGGCCCCTGGCCGCCGAACCTGTTGCTGCTGGAACTCGCGCTCCAGCCGGCCATCGTCCTGGGCCACCACCTCGGCGCGACCCTCTCGTACCCCGACCAGGACTTCCGGGTCCGCAACCTCGACGGCACCGCGACACTGCTGCGCCCGGTGGACCTCCGGGACCGGACGGTGCGGCAGCGGGTCGTCCTGCTGTCCCACGACGCCGTCAACGGGGCGGTGCTCCAGCGGTTCCGGTTCGAGCTGGCGGTCGACGGCGAGACGTTCCACAGTGGAGAGTCGGTCCTCGGATTCCTCACCGACCCGGTGCTGGCCCGGGGCGCGGGGCTCGACCCCGGAGATCCGGCGCCGCCGTGGTGGGAGCGGCACCGGCCGTCCCCGGCGGAGGTCCGCTCGGTCGATCTCGCCGCCCTGCGGGCGCGGTCCGCCGGGCCGCTGCTGCCCGGCGGCCGGCTCGACCTCGTCGACGCGCTGGACGTCGTTCCCGGCGGCGGCGACCACGGCGGCGGATACCTGTGCGGCTGGCGGCGAATCCGGCCGGACGACTGGTTCTTCGCCTGTCACTTCCGCGACGACCCGGTCATGCCGGGATCGCTGGGGCTGGAGGCGGTGCTGACGGGCCTGCGCGCCCACCTGCTCGACTCGGGGCTGGTCGACGACATCCCCGATCCCGCCTTCACGGTCGCGCCGGGCGTCGCGACGCGCTGGAAGTACCGCGGCCAGATCCTGCCCTCCGACGAGGAGATGACCTTCGACGTGCACCTCGGCGAGGTGCGCCGCGCGGGTGGGCGGCTGGTGGTGACGGCGGAGGCCAACGTCTGGAAGCCGGGACAACGCGTCTACCGCGTCGACGGCATCGCCGTCGAGGTGCGCCCGGGGGAGGAGGCGTCGTGCGCCTGACCTGGAGCGGACCGGAGCCGCCCCGCTTCGACCCCGACGGGGTCAGGGCGGCACTGTCCGAAGTGGACGTTCCGTGCCACGTCGTCCGCGGCCCGGACGGCGTGGGCGTGGCCTCCGGCGGCGAGGTCGGCTCGGGCGGGGAGCACGAGCTGCTCGCCTCCGCGCCGGCGCTGCCGCCCGACCGGCTCGGCGCGCCGAGTTTCCGGAACGACCACGGGGTGCGCTACGCCTACATGGCCGGCGCCATGGCGAACGGCGTCGCGTCCGAGGACCTGGTCGTCGCCATGGCCCGCGCGGGGATGCTGGGCTCCTTCGGCGCGGCGGGCCTGTCCCCGGAGCGCGTCTCGGCCGCCATGGACCGGTTCACCGCCGAGATCCCCCGACTTCCCTTCGCCTGCAACCTGATCCACAGCCCGAACGAGCCGGCGGTGGAGCGCGCCGTCGCGGAGCTGTACCTGGCGCGTGGGGTGCGCCTGGTGGAGGCGTCGGCGTACCTGAACCTCACCCCGCACGTCGTGCGGTACCGCGTCGCCGGGTTGCGCCGGGACGGGGCGGGCCGGGTCGTCGCGGAGAACCGGATCATCGCCAAGCTGTCCCGGCCCGAGGTGGCCGAACGGTTCCTCGGCCCGCCACCGGCTCCGGTGGTCGCCGACCTGCTCGCGGCGGGACTGGTCTCCGCCGAGCAGGCGGAGCTCGCGCGTCGGGTTCCGATGGCCGACGACCTGACCGCCGAGGCCGACTCGGCCGGGCACACCGACCGCCGCCCGCTGTCCGTGGTGCTGCCAACCCTGTTGCGGCTGCGGGAAACCGTGTCCCGCCGGCACGGGTGGGACACCGCGCCGAGGGTCGGGGCCGCCGGGGGGATCGGCACGCCGGAGGCGGTCGCCGCCGCGTTCACGATGGGCGCGGACTACGTCGTCACCGGCTCGGTGAACCAGTCCTGTGTGGAGGCCGGCACCGCGTCGATCACCAAGGACATGCTGTCGCGCGTCGGGATGGCGGACTGCGCCATGGCTCCGGCCGCCGACCTGTTCGAACTGGGCGTCCGGCTCCAGGTGCTGCGCCGGGGGACGTTGTTCCCGATGCGCGCCCGGCGGCTCTACGAGCTCTACCGCGAGTACGACAGCCTGGAGGCGTTGCCGGCCCAGGAGCGGGACCGCCTGGAGAGACAGCTCTTCCGGCGTCCGATCAGCGAGATCTGGGCCGACACCGCGGAGTTCCACGCCCGACGGGACCCGGCGCTGGTCGCCAGGGCCGAGAACGACCCCCGGTGCCGGATGGCGCTGGTTTTCCGGTGGTACCTGGGAATGTCCTCGGAGTGGGCCAACACCGGCGCGCCGGACCGGGTCGCCGACTACCAGGTGTGGTGCGGCCCGGCGATGGGCGCCTTCAACGACTGGGTGCGGGACAGCCACCTGGCCGCGCCGGAGAACCGGTCGGTGGTCGACGTGGCCGTGGAGTTGTTGACCGGGGCCGCGTTCCACCTGCGGGTGGCGCAGCTCAGGGCGGCCGGCGCGGAGTTCGTCGGCGCGGCCGTCGACTACCGGCCCGTGCGCCGCCCGCCCAGCGCGGCGCGGGTCGCGCTGACCAACGGGCGGGGCCGGGGATGAGGCCGAGCCGCCAGTGGGGCGACGGCCTGGGGAGAACGGCGGTTCCCACTGCTGGCGACCTCCCGGGCGCGGGCGCCGCGCCCGAGAAGCCAGAGAAGCCAGAGAAGCCCGAGAACAGGAGGAGGAATGGAGCTCTCCCGTGACGCGGGCGCGGCGGGCGGCCCCCTGAGCCGGGACGAGGCCCTGCGTCTCGTGCGCACGACGTTGGCCGACCACCTCGGGCTCGACGTCGAGCGGGTGCCGGCCGACGAGCGCGTGCTCGACCTGCCGGGCGTGGACTCGGCCAAGGTGGTGCGCTGGCTGGCCGCGCTGGAGCGGCAGCACGGCGTCGCGCTCGACGAGGGTCGGCTGTTGGCGGTGCGATCACCGGCGGACCTGGCCGACCTCCTCGTGGACGCCGTGGCCGGGCGGCGGTCGTGAGCCCGTCGGGCCGGCACAGCCGTCTGGTCGACGTGGCCGTGCACCTGCCGGGCCGTGGACCCACCACCTCGGAGGTCGAGGACCGCCTCGCCGAGCTGAACCCGGGGCTCGACCTCCCCCGCGGCCTCATCCAGCGGTTCACCGGGGTGCGCCGCCGGCACGTCGCTCCCGAGGACTGGCGGGCCTCGGACCTCGCGGTGGCGGCCGCCGAGAAGCTGCTCGCCGCCACCGGGCGGGCGGTCGCCGACCTCGACCTGATCATCTTCGCCGCGACCAGCGGCGACGTGGTGGAGCCCGCGACCGCGCACCCCGTCGCCGCCAAGCTCGGCGCGCGGTGCCCGGTCTTCGACCTGCGCAACGCCTGCAACAGCGTCCTGAACGCCGTGGAAGTGGCCGACGGGCTGATCCGGAGCGGAAGCCACCGGCGCGTCCTCGTGGCCTGCGGTGAGTGGCTGAGCTGCGCGGCACAGTGGACGGTCGGGTCGGCCGAGGAGTACGTCCACGCCTGCGCCTCCCACACGCTCTCCGACGCGGGCGCCGCGCTGCTGGTCGAGGAGAGCGACGAGCCGGGAATCCTCGGCCACCGGTTCTCGGCGGAGTCGTCGGCGTGGCGCACGATGGCGGTGCCGTTGCCGATGCGGGGAACGGAGCTGCCCAACACCCCGCCGGAGGGGCCGCGGTTCCGGGTCAGGGCCCTGGAACTGCTCGCCGCGCTCGACGCCGCGGACCTCGGCGCCATCACCGGGCTGGTGGCCGACCTCGGCTTCGCCATGGCCGACTTCGCGGCGGTGTGCGTGCACCAGGCCGCTCTGCCCTACCTGCCCACCTTCTGCGAGCGGGTGGGCATCCCCCTGGAGAGAACGGTGGTCACGATCGCGGACCACGGCAACGTCGGCGCGGCCAGCCTGCCGCTGCAACTGGCGCTCGCGGTCGAGTCGGGCCGGGTCCGCCGCGGCGACCCGGTCGCGCTGGTCGGCCTGGCCAGCGGCCTGAGCCTCGGAGCCGTCGTCCTGCGCTGGTGACCTCATGTCGGACCAGAACAGGAGTACATGCGAATGAAGGTGCTGGTCACCGGCGGCGGTGGCTTCCTGGGAAGCGTCGTCTGCCGTCAGCTGACCGAACGGGGTCACACCGTGCGGGCGTTGCACCGCAACCACTATCCCCACCTCGACGAGTGGCGCGTGGAGCAACACCTGGGCGACGTGCGGAGCGGGGACGCCACCGACCGCGCGGTCGACGGCTGCGACGCCGTCATCCACTGCGCCGCCAAGGCCGGGTTCTGGGGGCCGCCCGCCGAGTACCACGACATCAACGTGGGCGGCACGGAGAACGTGCTGTCCGCCTGCGCGCGGCACGGGATCCGTTGGCTCGTCCACACGTCGAGCTTCTGCGTGGTGCAGGACGGCGGAGACCTGGAGGGTGTGGACGAGTCGGTCCCGTACACCCAGCGGTTCCTGGCCGCCTACCAGCACAGCAAGACGGTGGCCGAACAGCGGGTGCTGGCGGCCAACTCGCCGCGGCTGGCCACCATCGCGCTGCGCCCGCACGTGATCTGGGGTCCCGGCGACCCGCACTTCGCGCCCCGCATCCTCGCCCTGGCGCGGCGCGGCCGGCTGCGCGTGCTCGGCCGGTCGCCGAAGAAGATCGACTCCGTCTACGTGGACAACGCGGCGGAGGCGCACGTCCTCGCGCTGGACAGACTGCAGGTCGACCGGAAGCTGGTCGCGGGCAAGTCCTACTTCATCACCCAGGGCGAGCCCTTCCCCACCGACGTCACGCTCAACGCGCTGCTGGTCGCGGCCGGGCTGGAGCCGGAGAAGCGCCGGCTCCCGGTCGGCCTCGCCCGCGTCCTCGGCGCGGCCCTGGAGTTCACCTACCGGCTGGCCAGGGTGCGCTCGGAGCCCCTCCTGACGCGGTTCCTGGTGAACGAACTGAGCACGGCGCACTGGTTCGACATCTCCGCCGCGCGGCGGGATCTCGGCTACGAGCCCCGGGTGAGCGCGGTGGAGGGGTTGCTGCGGCTGTCCCACCACCTCGCCCACGAGCGCCTGACGCGGTTCGCCAGCCTGATCGGCCTGGCCGTGGAGCACGAACTCGCCTCGCTGCGGCAGGCGCTGGTCGTGCCCGAGTCAGCGGGGGAGGCGTCATGTTCCCGTTGAGGGCGCCGTTGCTCCTCGCGCTGCGCCGTCACGTCCGGCTGCCGCGCGTGGTCGCGTGGCTGGACCGCGCGCGCGACAGTCTACAGTGGACAGACGATCGGCTGGCCCACCGGGACGAGCTGACCACGTTGCTGCGCGCCGCGATCGGCGTCGTCTGGCTGCCGCCGGACGAGCGGCGGCTGCGGGCCGCGGTCGACGGCCGGGTCGTGCTCGTGACCGGCGCGTCGTCGGGGATCGGCAGGGCGACCGCGTGCCGGCTGGCTGCGGCCGGGGCCACCGTGTTGTTGGTGGCCCGCCGGCGGGACCGCCTCGACGCGGTCCGGGCCGAGATCCTGCGCGCCGGCGGCGCGGCGCACGTCTACCAGGCGGACCTGGCCGACGCGTCGGCCGTGGAGCTGCTCGTCCGGCGGGTGCTGGTCGACCACGGCCACGTGGACGTCGTGGTGAGCAACGCGGGGAAGTCCGCCCGCCGGCCCCGCGAGGCGCGCGCCGACCGCCAGCCCGACCTCGCGCGCACCATGAACGTCAACTACCTCGGCCCGGTCCGGCTGCTCCTCGGTCTGCTGCCGGCGATGCGGGCCCGGGGCCGGGGCCAGGTCGTCAACGTCGGCACGGTGGGGGTCGACCTCCCCATGCCGTACTGGTCGGCGTACCTCGCCGCGAAGGCGGCGTTCGAGAGCTGGCTCCGCGCCGTGTCGGCGGAGGCGCGGGCCGACGGCGTGACCACCACGACGATCCGGTTCCCGCTCGTGCGCACGGCGATGAGCGCGCGGACCCGGTTCCTCCGCTGGCTGCCGGGCATGGCGCCGGCCGAGGCGGCGGACGCGGTGTGCCGGGCGATCGTGCGGCGACCTCGGCTGATGAGCCCGTGGTGGGCGCGGCTGGGCAGTTTCCTGTTCACCGTCGCGCGCGGTCCGCGCGACGACTTCGGGTGGTCCTCCGCCGTGGCGGTCAGGAGGGGGTGAGCGGGCCGGCCGGCCGGGAGCACCGCCACGAACGGCGCAACCCGGGCGGCCACGTTCGGAGCAGTGGGTCACGGCCTGGTTTCGGGAGACACACGAAACGTGGTCCCGGGACGGCGTGGGGAATGGGAAGCTCGGTGCTGTGCGTTGGCTCACAGTGTGCGCCGCGAACGACTGCGGTGGCGCTGCCCCCGCCGTACAGCCGAGTCCGAGCGTTCCGCCCGATCGTCCCCGTCTGGTGATTGAGGTGCCGCCGTGACATCCCGTCTCCCCCAACCAGCTTCCCGGCGTCGGAGCCGCCGGTGGGGCCTGCCCGTGCTGACGTTGGCGCTCTCGGCCTCCGTCCTCGTCCTCGTCCACTCGGTCACCTCGGGCGAGGACGGGGGGAAGGTCCCGCCGGGGCGGGGCGGCGTCGAGGCCGAGCAGGGCCCCGGTTCGACGACCACGACCGGAGGAGCGCGTCTCACCACCCGTTCCTCGGCTCCGGGCAGCAGCTCGGGGCAGACGCCGCAGTCCGAGGCTCAGGAATCCGAGGGCGCCGGGGGAGAGCAGTCGGAATCACTGTCCACTGTGTCCGGTTCGGGCCAGCGACCCTCCGCCCAGGGGAGTTCGGGCCAGGGAAACCCAACGCAGGGCAACTCCGCACCGGGGAACTCGGCCTCGGCGAGGTCCGCCAGCTCGTCGCGGCCCTCCAGCGCGGCCAGGGTCGTCAGCTCCTCCCGTCCTCCGAGCCGGACCAGCGCTCGCTCGTCCTCCTCGTCGGCGCGGCCGTGCATGAACGGCGGCGTGAGCATGGGGCCGAGCCCGGTGATGGGGCCGTGCTGACGAGATCCCGACCGCGTCCCGAACAAGCCCACGGGTGAGCAGGAGCCGATGACGGGAGACACCACCAACACCGTCACCCCCGGGACGACGTCCGGGGCGTCGTCCTCGATCCAGTTGCGCGACAACCACGGCAGCATCCACGTGCACGTGGAGGGAGGCCGGCGCGGCCCGCGCCGGCCTCCGGACTGGTTGCGGAAGGCGACGTCCGTGGTCGTCGGGACGCTCCTGGCGACCGGGCTCGTCGTGGCCCTCCAGGTCCAGCGCGCCTGGACCGGGACGACCGGCCCGGCGCTCACCGACGGCAGGGGCGGTTTCGTGTGGGCGCACGACGCCACCGCGCCCAGCTACCGCCCGGTGGCGCAGAAGAGCATGTACGTCTACAACTCCGCCGACGCGGCCGACGTGGAGGTCGTCAGGGAGGGCGAGGGCGAGTACGCCGTCCGCTTCGGCGGGCTCGGCGTCGCCGGCGGCGTCGCGCACGCCTCGGCCTACGGTCCCACGAGCGACTTCTGCGTGGTCGCGGGGCTGGCCGAGGACGGGATGACCGAAGTGGTGCGGGTCCGCTGCTTCGACGCCGACGGGCGGCCCGTGGACGTGCGGTTCGTGGCCAGCTTCGCCCACCGGTCGGTGGGGGACGGCCGGTTCTCCTACCTGCGGGCCGAGCCGAGGAACGAGCGGCACCAGCCGGGAGCGCCGGAGACCCGGTTCGACTCCACCGGCGCCCAGGCGTGGGTGCAGCGGCGGGGAACGGGTCAGTACCTCGTGTGGGTGCCCGCCTCCGAGGGCGTTCCGGCGGGGGAGCAGTTCTACCAGGTCACGGCGCAGGGCGACGCGCCCGTGCACTGCAAGCTCGCGGCGAAGCCGTCGCCGGCGGGAGTGCAGCAGGTGACCTGCCGGGGCGTCGGCGGCGAGCCGGTCGACCACGCGTTCCTGCTCAGCTTCTCCGCGGGGTCGAGCGTCATCGGGCGCACGGATCGGCGCTACGCCAACGCCTCCAGCGCGGCGGGCGCCGACGTCATGCGCGTCGAGACCGGGTACTACCGGGTTCGGGTGCGGGGGCTGGGCAGTCCGAGCGGGCACACGGCCGTCCACGCCGTCGGCGAGTCCGACGCGTACTGCCACGTGGAGAACTGGGTTCCCGACGGCGACGACCTCGTGTCGGACGTCCGCTGCTTCTCGGCCATGTCGCACCTCCCGACCGACGCGGCCTTCTTCGTCGGCGCCAGTTGGTGACCCATCTGTCCTCTGTGGACAGTGAGCGTCGCTCGGGCAACCTCCACTCCGGACGGGCGAGCGCGTCGCGGGACCGGTGTGCCCGGCGCGATCGAGGTCCCGGCCGATCGACGGAGCGTGCTCACCGATCGGGCGATCTTGGGCCGTGAGCGGTCCCCGAAGGGGGCACGGCAGGCCAGGATCAGACCTTCCGGTGTCGGTTCGCGGTGGGAGGGGTCGGTCCATGGTCACGTCCGCCCGGGGGAAGGGCAGGGAGGACCCGGCCCCTCCCGCGTCGACACCTCCCGCGTCGACACCTCCCGCGTCGACACCTCCCGCGTCGACACCGCTGGACGGGGTGCGGGACGAGGTGGTGGCGCGGCCATCCGGGCTGTTCGACGCGCAGACCTACCGCACCTCGGTCTGGCGGATCGCCGCCCAGTTCCCGCGGATCACCCGGATCACCTTCCAGGCGGCGTGGCGGGCCGGGCGCGCGGCCCACCTGGTCACCCTGGCCACCCAGGTGGTCGCGGCGCTGGGCGCGGGCTTCGGCCTCTACTCCGCGGCCGGGGTGCTGCGGCAGCTGCTGACCGCCGGGGCGAGCGCCGACCGGGTGGCCGCCGCGCTGCCCACCCTGATGATGATCGTGGTGGCGCTCGCCGTGCAGGCCAGCGCCGAGACGTGCGGCGCCTACCTCGGCAAACGGCTCGCCGCGCGGATGAAGCGGGACGCCAGGGGCCGCCTGCTCGACGCGGCGTGCCACGTCGAGCTGTCCGCCTTCGACGACCCCGCGTGGCACGAGGCGCTGGAGCGGGCCGAGACGGCGGGCGCGCCCAACTTCGACGCCACCCACGGCTGGATCATGGCCACGCTGCACTCGCTGATGCTCGTGGTGGCCGCGGCCGGAACGCTCGGCGTGCTGGACCCGGTGCTGCTGGTGGCGTTGGTCGTCTCGGTCCTGCCCGAGGGGTGGTCCGCGCTGCGGGCGGCGCGCCTGGACTACGAGTCCTTCCACCGTTGCGGCCTGCTGCGCCGCCGGCTGTGGCTGCTGACCCGGCTCGTCCGCGGCGAGCCGAGGGCCGCCGCCGAGATCCGCGCCCACACCGCGCAGCGCTTCGTGATGACCGAGGTCGACCGCATCGGCGGTCTGCTGGAGGCCGAGGAGCTGCGGCTGGCCGCCAAGCACGCCCGGCTCGGCAGCGTGGCGCGCGCCCTCGGCGGCGTCGGGCTGGGCGCGGCCTACGTGCTGCTGGGCGTCTTCCTCGCCACCGGGCGCACCCCGCTGGCGGTGGCCGGCGCCGCGTTGATCGCGGTGCAGGTCGGCCGCCGCCGGCTCGCCGAGGTGGTGCGGTACGGGATGCGCGCCTACGAGACCGGCATGTACGTGCTCGACTACCAACGGGTTCTGGACGACGCGGCGGCGCGGACCCGGCCGCGCACCGACCGGCGCGTGCCCGTCGACCCCGAGGTGATCAGGGTCGAGAACGTGTCGTTCGGCTACCACGGCAGCGCGCGGCCGGCGTTGCGCGAGGTGTCGCTGGAGATCCGCCGGGGGCAGATCATCGCCCTGGTCGGGGAGAACGGCTCCGGCAAGTCCACGCTCGCCAAGCTCCTGGCCGGCCTCTACCTGCCCACGGGCGGCCGGATCACCTGGGACGGCGTGGACCTGGCCGGGGTCGACCCGGACAGCGTCAGCCGCGCGGTGGCGATGGTCCCCCAGGACACCCTGCACTGGCCGCTCACCATCCGCGACAACATCACGCTCGGCGCCGACGGCCCGCTGGACGCCGACCGGCTCCGCTACGCCGTCGCGGCGTCGGGCACGGACCAGGTCGTGGCCCAGATGCCGCACGGCCTGGACACGCCGCTGTCGCGGCACTACGTGCACGGGGCGCAGGCCTCCGGCGGGCAGTGGCAGCGGATCAGCGTGGCGCGGGCGCTCTACCGCGACGCCCCGGTCCTGGTCGCCGACGAGCCGACGGCCGCCCTGGACGCCAGGGCGGAGGCCCAGGTCTACGCCTCGCTCGCCGAGCTGGCCGCCGGCAGGACCTGCGTGCTGATCACCCACCGGATGGCCAGCGTGAAGATCGCCGACCACATCTACGTGCTGCACGAGGGCCGGCTCGTGGAGGAGGGCACGCACGAGAGCCTCCTCGCCGCCGGCGGCCGGTACGCCGAGCTGTACGCGCTCCAGGCCAGCGCCTACGCGGACGACGAGCCGGCGGTGGGCGCCCGGGTCAGCCCGTAGCGGGGCGGCCCCCGCGTCCGTCCTCAGTGGACAGTGGGGGTGGGACTGGTGGTTCCGGTCGCCCGCCGGCTAACGGCGGGCCCGGGACGTCTTCGGGGCGACCAGCCGGGTGCCGCTCCAGTCCGGGGCGGCCTTGGCGGAGCCGGCGATCTGGAGTCCCGCCGTGACCGCGGAATCGCTGATGTCGGAGGCCTCGACGTACCCGGCGCGTCCGCTGGCCGGCGTCAGCAGCCAGACGACGCCGGTGTCCACGAGCAGCGTGCGCGCGTCCACCAACGCGTCCACCAGGTCGCCGTCCTCCTCGCGGAACCACAGGACGACGGCGTCGACCTCGTCGTCGAAGTCCTGGTCGGCGAGCGACTGGCCGATGCGGTTCTCGATCGCCTCGCGCAGTGCGCCATCCGTGTCCTCGTCGAAACCGATCTCCTGCACGGTCTGTCCCGGCTCGAAGCCCATCCTGACCGCCGGGTCGTTCCGCGCGTCCGGCTCTGCGCCCACCGCGTGTCTCCGTTCTGCTCGGTGCCACCCCGTGCTCGTCCGACGTTGCCCCATGGGGGTGGGGACGGGGGCGGCCGACCGACCTTGTTCACACGTCCGTGTCACGCGTGCCGAGCGCGGGCGGCGGGCCGCGGGCGACAGGATGCGCGATGCTCGACCCCACCGGCGTTGACGTGTCGGCGGGGCACGCGCGGGTTGACGAGGAGGCGACGCGATGCCTGTTCTCCCGGACGGCGCCCACCCGGCCACCAGGAACGTCCTGCGGGGCACGGTCACGATGTGGATCGACGGCTGCCCGGTGGCCGTGCGGGACCACGAGGTGCTGGTGACCAGAGAGCCGGACGCCCAGGTGACCCGTTGGGTCCTCACCTGGCTGCGGGACCCGTTGAACATCGAGGACTGCTTCACGCTCACCGCCGAGGACGGCAGCGGGCTGAAGGTCCGCTACAGCGACGTCCACGTCGGCGAGCTGTCGACGAACCCGCCGCCGGACGAGCTGTGGCAGGCGGCGCTGCTCGCCGACGCGGAGGCCCACGTGCCGCCCGAGGCGCTGACGCACGGCCCGGCCGGGGTGTACGTCATGCGGTCACTGCTCGACGGCCGGCCCGTCGGGTGCGATGGGCCGGCCGAGCAGCTCGTCCGTCCACTGTGCCTGGTCAGGGACGGCACCCAGGCGCCGATGGTGATCGTGCGGACCAAGTGACCGGCGGTCGGGAGCCGGACTCGGCCCGCCCGGCCCAGCCCAGCCCGGCCCGGCCCGGCCCGGTCCGGCTGAGCGGAGCGGCGGTGGCGTGGGAACTGGGGCTCAGACCGGGAAGCCCGCCAGCTCCCCGTCCTCGTCCGAGAACCCGGACTGGTCCCCCGGCTTCGACGGCGGCCTCGTCGGGCGGAGCACCCCGAGACGACCGTCCCTGATCTCGGTGAGGTACCGGACGTGGTCGGGGACCGGCACGCCGGGGCGGAGATCAGGATCGGAGATCGGCGGTCCGTAGACCTGCCGGACGGGCACGATCCCGGCCCAGAACCGGTTCTCCACGAGGTCGTCCTGCATCGCGTTGGGTCCGACCCTGCGCACCTTCGCGGTGGCGGTCCTGATCTGGATCCCGAGGAGCGCGGTCCAGCTCAGCTCCTGGTCGTTGGGCGGGCGCGTGGTCCTGGAACGCCCGGGCACGAACTGCTCGACGAGGGCGGTGAGGCCCTTCTTCCTCTCCTCGGGGTCGGTCACCAGGAACGCCTCCCCGTGCACCACGGCCGTGCGGTAGGCGACGGAGTGGTTGAACGCGGAGCGGCCCAGGGCCAGGGCGTCGACGTGGGTGACCGTCACGCAGACCGGCAGACCGTCGTCCCCCGCGTTCTTCACCGCCCTCATCAGCCGGGACTTGGGCGAGCCGTGCAGGTACAGGCGCTCGCCCATGCGGCCGTAGGACATGGGGAGGACGACCGGGTGGTCGCCGGGGCACTTGTCGGGAATGTCCCTGGGGGCGATGAACCCGACGTGGCAGAAGTAGCCGTCGTCCAGGATCGCGTGCACCAGCGCCCGCTCATACCGGATCATGTGCCACGAGTTGTTCTCCGACGGCGTGGTGTAGCAGTTCTTCTCGTACGCGCAGGAACAGCCCGCCTCGCCCGAGTACTCGGCGATGTCGTGCAGGTGGTCGGACGTCGTCACGGGTCCTCCTCGTGGTGGTCGGGTGCCTGTGCCTCACGGGCACCCGACCACCGTCGTTCCCCTGGTGGATGACCACATGTCCGGATCGGGGAAGACCCCGGATCGAGCGACCGCCGAACCCGCCCTGTGGGGGATCGCCGGGAGCGCGCCGCCCCCGGTCGCGGAGGGACCGCGTCACTCGCCCGTTTTGGGTTGTGACGCAGGGCAATCGCTAGTGACCGGCGACCGGTGTGGTGGTCTCGGGGATGTTCTTCCCTTGCGCCGCTTGGGTTCCCGCGCGCCGGAGCGCGGGGACGCAGAGCAGGTAGAGCGCGGCTCCGCAGATCCAGACCCAGCCGTCCCACCGAGCCACCGTCGCTCCGTAGACGGCGGTGAAGAGCAGCGGCCCCACGATGCCCGTCAGGCTGTTCAGGCTCGCCATGACGCCCTGGAGGCGACCCTGGTGCTGGTCGTCCACGGTGCCGGTGAGCAGGCCCTGGAGGGCGGGCAGGCCGATCCCGCCCGCCGCGAGCAGCAGGATGATCGGCCCGACGAGCCAGCCCAGGCCGGCGGCGGCCAGCGCCACGAACCCCAGCCCGTCGGCGCACATGCCGAGCACCAGCGCGCGCCGCTCGCCGATCCGGTTCACCAGCGGCCCGGTGAGGACGGCCTGGACCAGGGAGTGCACCGCTCCGAACGCGGCGAGGGAGAGCCCGACCGCCAGCGGGTTCCACTCGAAGCGGTGCTCGGTGAAGAGCACCCACATCGTCCCGGGGACCTGGCCGACGAGCTGCATGACGAAGAACACGAACAGCAACGCGCCGAGGACGGGCACGCCCCGCACCCAGCGGAACGACGTGAGCGGGCTGACCTGCTTCACGGTGAGCGGCTCGCTCCCGCCGGCGTGGGTCTCGCGCAGCAGCACGAGCCCGACGAGCAGGTTGAGGCCGTTGAGGACGGCCGCCGCGACGAACGGGGCGTGCGGGGAGAGGCCGCCGAGCAGGCCGCCCAGGACCGGGCCGGCGATCATCCCGCCGCCGTAGCAGGCGCCCATGACGCCGAAGCGCCGCGCCCGCTCCTGTTCGGACGAGATGTCGGCGATGCACGAGCCCACGACGGCGGTCGTGGCCCCGGTCACCCCCGCGATCGCCCGCCCGATGTAGAGCACCCAGATCGTGGGGCTCATCGCCATGACCAGGTAGTCGACCGTGGCGCCGGCCAGGGAGGCCAGGAGCACCGGGCGCCGGCCGAACCGGTCGGACAGCGCGCCGAGGGTGGGCGCGAGGAGGAACTGCGCCATGGCGTACACGGTGGTCAGCAGCCCCACGTGGAAGGGCACCTGACCAGCGTCGACGTGGGTGCCGAGCAGGGTCGGGAGCACGGGCATGACCACGCCGAGCCCGATCGCGTCGAGCGTGGCGGTCGCCATGACGACGAGGACGGTGGGGGTGGTCGATGAGGTTCGGGGGAGCACTTATCAACGATAAATTTATCGGTGATAAGCTGTCAACGGCAGAAGGGAGCCACCGTGCCGCTCGACCGGGAAACGATCGTCAACGCCGCCGTCGACCTCGTCGACGAGGTGGGGCTGGACGAGTTCACGACCCGGCGGCTCGCCGACCGCCTGGCGGTGAAACAACCCGCGCTCTACTACCACTTCGCCGGCAAGACCGCGCTCCTCGAAGCGGTCGCCGACGCCATCCTCACGCGCGGCCACACCCGCTCCCTGCCCGCGCCCGGCGACGACTGGCGCTCCTTCCTCCTGGAGAACGCCCGCAGCTTCCGCGGGGCGCTGCTGTCCGTCCGCGACGGCGCCCGCATCCACGCCGGCACGCGCCCCCGCGCCGAGGGCCACGAGACGGCCGAGAAGCAGATCGCGTTCCTCTGCGACCAGGGCTTCAGCGACGTCGAGGCCGTCTACGCGCTCATCGCGATCAGCCGCTACACCGTCGGCGTCGTGCTGGAGGAACAGGCGGAGGCCGCCGCCGACCCCTCCGCCGAGGCTGAGACCTCACGCGCGGGCGGGCGCATCGCCGAGTTGATCGACCGAGTGGCGGCCGAAGGGCCGGACCGGGAGTTCGAGTACGGCCTCCAGGCACTTCTCGACGGCCTCGCCCAACGCCGCCACGCCTAGCGCGACCTCTGTCTGTCCACTCTGGACTGATCGGACCTGGTGACCGGAAAAGTGTTGCGGGCGAACCGGTGGAGACGGCGGTTCTACATCATCGCCATCGGCTGCCACCGCAGGCAGCTCGGACGTTTCCCGCCACTGGTAAGGAACTCCGCCATGGCGTGTTTGACATCGGCCAGCGGGACCCGAGCGTTGGCGGGCAGCTCCCGGTTGTGGCCGCCGTAGTAGAAGGTCACCTCTCCCGGCGCGGGGTCGCCGAGGCTGTGGAAACCGCCAGCAGGACCGGTGAAAGAGACCACACCGACCTCGCCGTCGACGCCCACGTGCAGGTGTTCGAAGCCGGTGGAGCCGGCGATCACGACCTGCGCCATGACCGGCCGCCTCCCGGCGTAGGCCGCGCGCATCCGCTCCAGCACCTCGCCAGCCTGCTCAGGGGTCGCCACGACGACCGGCTCGTCGTCGTGCTCGAACTCGTAGTAGACCTCTAGCTGGTGCGCCACGGTGGCCGACGGCCTCCCCGAAACGTCCTGACATAGCCTTCAGGACCATAGACCGTCACCTCGTAGCCTTCTGGTAGCACGACCGGCAGCAGCCGAACGGTCCTGGGCATGGCCGGTTGTTGATGACTAATGACGCGCGCGTCGTGCCCGTGGCGATCATGCGGGCGGCCAGCTTCAGCTCTACATCCGCTGCGGTTGTCACCTCTGCGGTCAAGCCCCCAACTCCCGCAGTCGGCACAGAACTCGCCGGGTGTCCTCGTCGACGCCGCTGACGATCTCGTCGGAGTGACCATCAGAGTCGAACCACCGTCCGTGAGTTTTGGCGCCAGTGGTGTTCGGGTTGGGCACCGGCGGCGGCAGTCTGTCGAGGACACGGTCGATCTGGTCAGGTGTGAACGTGGGAGCGTTTGCCTCGGCTCGTGCTGCGAGCGGCGTTGCGGCGGCTGGTGGGGAGGCCGCGTCATCCGGCCTCGTCCGTTCTGCCCGAGGGTGTGGCGGGGCCGGGTGGGAGACGGTGTCAGCATCAGAGACGAGGTTTGCGGCGAAGCTCTGGATGCGGTTCCGGAGGCCTCGTACGAGGGAGTGGAGGTCGGCCAGGCGTTCTCGCCGCGCGGCCAGAGGGGCGACGGCGTGTTGGAGATCCGGGTCGAAGCTTCCCTCTGCGGCCTGCACGAGAGGTTCGAGCGGCAGCTGGTGGGCGAGTCGGGATAACGCGGCACTCACTTCGCTGACCGACATGGAGGGCACCCCCCGCACGACAGGACAGACGGTCAGTCTCGGGCCTTTTCCTGGGGCGCTCCTGATCACCATCGTGCCGAAGGAGCCGGACGCGCGTCGAGTGCTGCGCTCGGCCGCCGAGGCGATCGCCCCTTCGGAGGCGCGCGTCCGGGGCTCAAGGGGTCACAACACCGTCACCCGTCGGACAGGCTGCGGGAAACCCGTCGACGGGGCTGGTTGGATCACCGCATGACCTCGATCTGGACCGGGTCCAAGGTCCGCCTGCGCGGGATCGAGCCCGAGGACTGGGCCACCTTCCAGCGCATGGACGAGCACTCCGCCGACCTGCGCAGCGTCGACATGCTGTACCCGCCCCGCTCCGCCGCCGGCTACCGCAAGTGGGCCGCCGACCAGTCCACCCACGAGCCGACCGGCGACGACTTCCAGCTCGCCGTCGAGTCGCTGGCGGACGGGGTGCTCGTCGGCGCTATGTCCACTTTGGACACTGATCGCCGGGCGGGCCGCTTCAGCTACGGCGTCGGGATCTGCCGCGACCACCAGGGCAGGGGCTACGCCAAGGACGCAGCCGTCGTGCTCCTGACCTACATGTTCGGGGAGCGCCGCTACCACAAGTGCGAGGTGGGCATCCTCGCCTTCAACGAGGCGTCGATCGCGCTGCACCGCAGCCTCGGCTTCCAGGTCGAGGGGCGGTTGCGCGACCACGAGTTCTACGCCGGGCGACACCGCGACATGGTGTTGATGGGCATGACCGTCGACGAGTTCGCCGACCGGTACCCCTTCCACGCGCTGTAGCTGGCGCCGCCGGCCGACGCCCGAGGGCGCCGTCACAACGGTGCTCGGCAGGCGGGTGATCGTGGCGCGGCCGCTGCGACCGACGGGTGGACCCCGGGACCGAGCTCTTCTCGACACGGGACGCGCTGTGGCGCGATGGCCGTCGTCAGGGTTCGTGTCCTGCGGCGGGAGGTACGCATGCGTCGAAGTCCTCGGTCAGCTCTCGGTTCTGTCCGCGTCTCCCGTCGGCGTCGGTGCTCCACGCTGGTGATGGCCTTCGTGGCCGCGGTGCTCGCTTCGCTGTCCGGCCCGGGTGCCGCGTTCGCCGCCCCGGTTGAGGAGTTCCTGCTCCGCAACCAGGACACCGGCCACTGCCTGGACGCCCGCTCCCGCACCCTTGTCGGCCGGTGCAGTGGTCTTCCCGGTCAGATCTGGACCGCGCCGAGCGGGGCCAACATGACGTGGCTGCGCAACGAGGAGGCCGAAGCGTGTCTGACGGCCACGCCCTCCGGGCAGGTCGTGCTGAACAGGTGTGGTCTCGGGGGCGACATGCAGCTCTGGACGTACGGCCCGGATGCGGAGACGGCGGTCCGCAGTGCCGCGAACCACCGAGCGCTCACCGACCAGGGTCGGCGGGGACTCGTCACGAGCGCGCTTTCTGGGGCGCGGAACCAACTCTGGGAGCGCCTTCCACCAGGCTGAGGCGCCTGCCCGGGCGAAGTGGGCGGAGGGGGAGGATTCGGGCCGGGCAGCCCGGGGTCCTCGCGGAGTGGCGCGTGCCGCCCGACGTGCGTGAGCGACAATCACGCGGTGTGGTTCGGCATCCTGGGGCCGGTGGAGGTCCGCTCCGCCGAGGGGGTCGCGCTCCCGGTCGGCGGACCGAGGGCGCGGTCGTTGCTCGCCCTGCTGTGCCTGGCGGCCGGCCGGGTGGTCACCGTCGAGCGCCTGGTCGACGGCCTCTACGGCGAGCAACCGCCCGGTGACGCCGCCAACGCGCTCCAGGCGCAGGTCTCCCGGCTCCGCCGCCGGCTGCGGGAGGGTGGCGCGCCCGCCGAGCTCGTCGAGTTCCACCCCGCCGGCTACCGGCTGGCGGTCGACCCCGAGGACGTCGACCTGCACCGGTTCACGCGCTTGGCCGAGGCGACCCGCGCCACGCTGACCAGCGGAGATCACGTTCGCGCCGGCGCGCTCTCCCGGCAGGCGCTGGAGTTGTGGCGGGGGCCGGCGCTGGCCGACGTGCGGGACGCGCCGTTCGCCGAGGTCGAGGCGACCCGGCTTGCGGAGCTACGACTGTCCACAGTGGAGGATCACGCGGCGGCGGGGCTGGCGCTGGGCGAGTACCGCGCGCTCGTGCCGACGCTCCAGGCGGAGATCGCCGAACACCCGCTGCGCGAGCGGCTCCGCGCGCAGCTCATGCGCGCGCTCCACGGCTGCGGCCGGTCGGCCGACGCCCTCGCCGTGTTCGAGGACGCGCGGCGGACGCTGGCCGAGGAACTGGGCGCCGACCCCTCGCCGGAGCTGGCCGAGGCGCACCTCGCGGTGCTGCGGGCCGAACCGCCGGCGGCGACCTCCGCCGAGGAGCCACCGCACCGGGGAATTCCCGCGCAGCTCACCAGTTTCGTCGGCCGGGAGTCCGAACTGGACCGGATCGGCGAGCTGCTGGAGACCGCCCGCCTGATCACCCTGATCGGTCCCGGCGGCGCGGGCAAGACCCGACTGGCGGTGGCGGCGGCCGACCGGACCCGGGGCGAGGCGTGCTTCGTCGACCTCGTGCCGGTCGCCGGCGGGGCGGAGCTGCCGCAGGCCGTCCTCGACGCGCTCGGCCTGCGGGAGGCCGGGCTCATGCCCGCCCCCGGCGCGCCGGTGGACCCGGTCGGCCGGCTCGTCTCCGCCCTGGTCAGCCGGCGGACGTTGCTGGTGCTGGACAACTGCGAACACGTCGTCGCCGACGTCGCCCAGCTCGTGCACCGGCTGCTCGGCGCCTGCCCCGGCCTGCGCGTTCTCACCACCAGCCGGGAGGCGTTGGGCATCACCGGCGAGGCCCTGTGCCCGCTGCCGCCGCTGGGGCTCCCGCCGGCCGGGGCCGCGCCGGCCGAGGCGCTGGAGTACCCGGCGGTGCGGTTGTTCGCGGACCGCGCGAGTGCCGTGTCACCCGGGTTCACTGTGGACGATCAGACCGTCCACAGTGTCCTCCGGATCTGCGCGGCGCTCGACGGACTACCGCTGGCCATCGAGCTGGCCGCCGCGCGGCTGCGGACGCTCCCGCTCGCCGAGATCGAGTCCCGCCTGGTGGGCGCCGGCGGGCGGGACGAGCCCGCGCCCGCCGGCGACCGCTTCCGCCTGCTGTCCCGGGGCAGCCGCACCGCCGCGCCCCGCCACCAGACCCTGCACGCCGTGGTCGAGTGGAGCTGGAACCTGCTCGCCCCCGAGGAACAGGCGCTCGCCCGGCGGCTCACCGTCTTCGACGGCGGCGCCGCCCTGGACGCGGCGGCCCGGGTCTGTGAGATGTCCACAGAGGACACGGACGACCTCCTCGCCGGGCTGGTGGACAAGTCCCTCGTGGAGGTCAGCGGCGGGCGTTACCGCATGCTGGACACCATCCGCGCGTTCTGCGCCGCCCGGCTCGCCGAGTCGGGGGAGGAGCAACGGCTGCGCGCCCGGCACGCCGAGCACTTCCTCACCCTGGCCCGGATCGCCGACCCCCACCTGCGGCGCGCCGAACAACTCGACTGGATGGCCCGGCTGACGGCCGAGCACGCCAACTTCAAGGCGGCGCTGCGCTGGGCCGTGCACCACGAGCCGACCACCGCTCTCCACCTGGTCAGCGCGTTGACCGCCTACTGGCGGCTGCGCGGCGTGCGCAGCGAGATCGCCCCGCTGGCCTGGGCGCTGCTCGACGCGCTCGGCGACGAGCCCCCGGCCGGCATGGCGGAGGAGTACGTCCTGTGCGTGCTGACCGCCGCCGGCGCCCCGGTCAGGTCCATGGACGCCCACCTGGCCAGGGCCACCGACCTCATGCGGACGATGAGCTGGCCCCTGCGACAGCCCTATCTCATGGTCCTGTGGGCGTTGTTCGTCGGACCGCCGGACGGGCCGCACAACGACTCGCCGGTGTACGACCAGTTCCTCACCAACGACGACCCGTGGTTCGAGGCGCTGTCCCACTTCTCGCTCAGCTACCTGAGCTTGTTCGGCAGCGACGTGAGCGCGGCGGAGCAGGAGTTCGAGGCCGCCCTGTCCGCCTTCCGCGAGGTCGGGGACCGCTGGGGCGTGGCGCAGGTGCTCGACGGGCTGGCCACCCTGGCCGCCATGCGCGGCGAGTGGACGCGCGCGCTCGCGCTCACCGACGACGCCATCACCCAGGTCGGCCAGCTCGGCGCCCGGGAGGAGCTGGCCGAGATGTGGTGCCGGCGCGGGGACCGGTTCCTCGGGGCCGGGGACCTGACCGCCGCGCTGGCCGACTACGACCGGGCCGCCGAACTGGCCCGGCGGGTGGGCGTCCCGGTGACCGTGGCCTACGCGTGCCGGGGCCGTGGTGAGGTCGCCCGGCTGCGGGGCGACCTCACCACGGCCCGGCGCTGGTACGACCAGGCCATGGCCGTGCCCGTGACGGACTGGGCGAGCAGCGGCGCGCGGGCGCACGTGCTCACCGCCCTCGGCCGGCTCGCCGAGGCCGAGGGGAGACCGGCGGAAGCCGCCGACCGGCACCGGGAGGCGCTGTCCATCACCCTCGGCCAGCGGTTCCTGCCGGATCTGGCCAGCGCGACCGAGGGCGTGGCCGGCGTGGTCCTGGCGTCCGGCGACGGCGCGCTGGCCGCGACGTTGCTCGGGGTCGCCGTGGCCCTGCGGGGCACGGCCGACGCCGGCTCCGACGTCGCCAGGATCGTCGCGGGAGCCCGCGAGCTGATCGGTGACGACGCCTACGCCTCGGCGTTCGACCGGGGTGGGCGGATGTCGCGGGGCGACGCCTTCGCCCTGCTCCACGAGATCATCCACAGTGGACTCAACGGGAGGCGCGTCAGCCCGGGTAGTTCCGGAGCGTGATCCCGTTGGCCGCCTTCGTCGACAGCTTGTTGAAGAAGCCGGCCAGCGGGCGCGAGGACAACATCCGGTAGGTCTGGTTGCGCTGCCAGATCTTCGCCCGGGTCGCCGGGGCCAGGAACGGCCCGGCGTTCCCGGCGACCTTCTGGCAGCCCCGCGCGTAGTCCGTGATCGCCTCCACGTAGCGGGGGAAAGCCACGCGGTGGTCGCCGTTCGCGAGGGCCAGCTCACCGGCGAACACGTGGGCCGACACGATCGCCAGGCCGGTGCCGAGCCCGCCGAGAGTGGCGCCGTAGCCGGCGTCCCCGACCAGCGCGACCCGCCCCTTGGTGAAGCGGTCCATGCGGATCTGCGCGATCGAGTCGAAGTAGAAGTCGGTCGCGTCGGGGAGGTGCGAGAGCAGGCGTCGGGTCTCCCACCCGACGTGGGCGAACGCGTCGGACACCAACTTCTTCTGCTGGTCGACGTCGTGCCGGTCGTAGGACAGTCGCGGTGAGGCGAAGAAGAACGCGGCGCTGGCCACGGACCGGTCCCGGTCACTCGCCAGCAGCACTCCTCGGTTGGGCTCGTTGTAGATCAGGCCCGTGCGGTCGAGGTCCAGGTGGTTGGGCACGGAGATGCCGGCCACGTAGTAGCCCAGCTCGTGGAGGAACCGCGACTCGTCGCCGAAGACCAGGGCGCGGACGCCGGAGTGCAGGCCGTCGGCCCCCAGCACCAGGTCGAAGTCCCGGGGCTCGCCGTGGGCGAAGGTGACGTGGACCCCGTCGGCGCTCTCGGTGATCGACGTGATCCAGTCGCCGAACACGTACTCGGTGCCGTCCTTGGTCCGGTCGTGGATGATGCGGCTCAGGTCGCCGCGGTGGATCTCCACGTCACCGCTCATGAACCCGGACGGCAGGCTCGCGACCTTCCTGCCCTCGGCGTTCACGACGACCTGGTCGCCCATGGCGGTCCGCATCGCGTGGACCTCCTCCAGGATGCCCATCCGCCGCAGCACGGTCAGGTGCGCCTCGCCCCGGAAGTCGACGGCCTGGCCGCCCTCACGCAGGGCCCGCGCCCGCTCCACCACGGTGGTGGTGAACCCGTACCGGTTGAGCCAGTAGGCCAGGGCCGGACCGGCGATGCCCGCGCCGGAGATGAGGATGTTCTTGTTGTGCACGGTGGTCTTCCTCGTGTCTCGTCGAACCGTCGGGACAGAGGTTCGACGGACGCGCTGACCGGACGCCTACCAACCGCTGACCGTCGCTGACAGAACTTGTTCGGCCTGGTCAGCGCCGCACGACTTGGCTGGAAACGGGGTTCCCGGCTTTTCACGCGTGATCTACTGTCACCCCTATGGGTTACATCTACCTGTGAGCTCGGCTGCCCGGCGCGCCGCTGGGCCGCTCGGCCGTGCTCATCAGCGTCCGCCTGGCCGACCGGTCAGCGGCAACCCGTCCCGTACCCCGAGTCGCACAGGAGAACCTGACGTGACCACCCCTGTCCAACCCCGCGCCGGCCTGCGCCTGATGGCGGTGCACGCCCACCCCGACGACGAGTCGAGCAAGGGCGCGGCCACCATGGCCCGCTACGCCGTGGAAGGCGCGGAGGTCCTGGTCTGCACCATGACCGGGGGAGAACGCGGCGACGTCCTCAACCCGGCGCTGGACCGGCCCGAGGTCTGGGCGGACCTGCCCCGGCTGCGCCAGGAGGAGATGGCCGCCGCCAAGAAGATCCTGGGCGTCGACCAGCGCTTCCTCGGGTTCGTCGACTCCGGCCTGCCCAAGGAGGGCGAGGAGCTGCCGGAGGGCTGTTTCGCCGTGCAGCCGCTGGAGATCGCCGCCGCTCCGCTCGTCCAGGCCGTGCGCGAGTTCCGGCCGCACGTGATCCTGACCTACGACGAGAACGGCGGTTACCCGCACCCGGACCACATCAAGACCCACCAGGTGTCGGTGGAGGCGTTCGAGGCCGCCGGCGATCCCACCCGCTACCCCGACGCCGGGCAGCCGTGGCAGCCCCTGAAGCTCTACTACGACTGTACCTTCACCAAGCCCTACTTCGAGGCCATCTACAAGGCCATGACGGAGGCCGGCCTGCCGTCGTGGGAGGGCGACATCCTGGCGATGTGGGACGACTCCCATCCGGTCTGGGAGGTCACCACGCGGGTCGAGTGCGCCGAGTACTTCCCGACCCGCCGGGAGGCGCTGCTCGCGCACCGTACCCAGATCGACCCGGACGGCCCCGAGATGGCCTGCCCGGTGGAAATGGAGCAGCGGGTGTGGCCCACCGAGGACTACCACCTCGCCCGCTCCCACGTGCCGACCTCGCTGCCCGAGGACGACCTGTTCGCGGGCGTCACGCCCGATCGGGGTTGATCAGGGGGCGGGTGGCCGCCCCGACCGGAGGTGAGCCTTTCTCTCCTTTGTGGACTTGTCCTCTGTGGACGGAGTGTCAGCGGGAACCGTAGGCGGGAAGCCAGTTCGAGCGCATCTCGGCCAGCCGCGCCACTCGGGCTTTGGCGACGTCGCGGCACGTGCCGCACTCCGGCCAGTGGAGCCATTCCTCGTGGTCGGGCGGGTAGCTGGTGCTCACCGCCGTGACGTCGCAGAACAGGGTGACGGCGACGCCGCTGTCCTGCTTGTTCCCGGCATAGGCGTGCCGCAGACCCTGGAACGGCAGCCAGGTGTGGGAAAGCTGGTGCGGGTGACCGTCCGGACAGTCGGGGGAGATGGTCGTGGACATGGCGAACCTCCGTCTTCGCTGACGGGACCTTCACTGACTGGACACGGGGGAGAGGAACGACGAGGCGCGGCGGGCCCGGGGCCGGTCGGGGGAAGGGGGAGCGCCCCGGACCCGCCGCAGTCGAGGAGCCAGGCGGCAAACACACTCCGGGTCGCGGAACCTCGCCTGGTGGTCCGATCACTTGGTGTCAGACGGTGTGTCGCTGATCACTGCCTGATACGCATACATTAGAGCTCGCATCTATATGCGGGTAGCTACTCGATCAGGTGATCTGCTTTGACGGAGCGGGGACTCACCCGGGAAGGGTGAGCCCATGCAGAACATCCTCAGCCCCGCCGTCGCGCGGCGATGGCTGTCCCACGAGCTCCGACGCCTGCGGGAGGCGACGGGCAAGAAGCAGACCGAGGCGGCGGCGCGCATCGGCATCACCCAACCCGCGCTGGCCCACCTGGAGAGCGGCACCAGCCTGCCCAGCCTCCCGACGCTGGAGGTCCTGCTCGGCTTCTACGGCCGCCCGGACCTGTTGCCCCGCATGACCGAGACCCTGAGCGCCGCGAAGCGCAAGACCAACGGCCCGATCTCCAGCACCCACGACTTCGAGCTGTTCGTGGCACTGGAGTACTTCGCCACGCGGATGCACGCGTTCGAGGCCACAGTGATCACCGGCTTGCTCCAGACTCCGGCCTACGCCTTCGAGATCATCCGCAATCACGCGGAGACGACCAGGGGTGTCGATGTGCGGGCGAGCGTCGAGCTGCGGATGCAGCGCAAGGAGATCATCCATCGCGCGGACGATCCCATTCGCCTGTGGGTGGTGATGGACGAACCGGCCCTGCGACGCCCGGTCGGCCCGCCGAAGGTCATGGCTGAACAGCTCGACTTCCTCCTGGAGGAGTCGGAGCGCAGCAACATCGAGATCCAGGTCGTTCCTCTCAGCACGGGGCCGCATGCCGGGCTGTTCGGTTCGTTCATGTTGCTGGAGTTCGACGACGGCAACCGCATGGCCTACTACGACACCAGGAGGGCGGCGCACTACCAGACCGACCCGAGCGACGTGGCCGACTACGTCGAGACCATGAGCCGTCTTCAGATCACAGCGCTTGATCAGGAAAAATCGCGGCTGTTCATCCACCAGATGAAGAAGGAGCTATCGACATGATCGGTAGAGGGAACCTCCGCGATGCGCCTTGGGGGTGGCGGAAGTCTTCCCGTAGTGCGGGCAACGCTTCCTGTGTTGAGGTGGGTGTGATGGACGGTGGGGTCGCGGTCCGGGACACCAAGCACCGTGCCGGCGGGTTCATCGCCGCTAGTCCGGCGGTGTGGAGTGCCTTTGTCGCGCAGGTGAAGGTTGGCAGACTCGACCTGTGTTAGCGGGCTCTTCCCAGTGGGGAAGGCGGTCACAGTGATCCGTATCTGGTGGAAGTCCAGCAGCCGCAGTGCTGGCAACGGCGGTGGCTGCGCCGAGATCACGTCTCTACCTGGTCGCTTCCCGCTCCGCGACGGCAAGAACCGATGCGGCGGTCACCCTGTGGCGAGTCGGTCCTTGTCCAGCATGTTCATCGAGAGTGTCGAGGCTGATGCCTCCGACCTCAGGTAGGCAGTTCATCGGTGCGCAGGCGGAGGTGGCGATGTGAGCGACGACAGGGTCTACGTCGATGCCGTGACGACGTGGCGGAAGTCCAAGTACACCTCTGGTAACGCTGCCTGTGTCGAGGTTGGTGTACTTCGCAGCGAGGTTGCGGTGCGGGACACCAAGCACCGTGCCGGTGGCTTCCTCACTACCAGCCGGGATGCGTGGTCTGCCTTCGTGGGCCGTGTGCGGGCCGGTGAGTTCGACCTGAGGTAGTTCGCTGCGAGCGCGTTCGTGGGGTGGGTGAAGGCCGGGCGGCGGGAGTTGCGGTAGGCCGGCCCCGGGCGGGTGGTCGCCCGGGGCTCCCCCCGCCACCGCAACGCCCAACCTCGGTCAGAGAGGGCGGCGTTCTCACGCTTGAACGGTCGGTGTGATCAGCAGAGCGCCGGACTGCCCGCCTCGTCCAGTGACGAACTGTCAACACCACAGGGCTGAACGTGATCGTGGGGCCGCTTTCCACGCTGCTACGTTCGCCGGCAGCGCCCAGTGTCCGAAGGAGATATCGGTGGCCCAGCCCGACTACGTGCCGCGTGCCTTCCCCGTCTCCATCAAGGGCGTGGTCGTCCGTGACGGCAAGGTGCTGCTGCTGAAGAACGAACGCGACGAGTGGGAACTGCCTGGGGGCAGGATCGAACCGGGTGAGACTCCTGAGGAGTGCGTGGCACGGGAGATCACCGAAGAGGCACAGTGGGCGGTCCGCACGGGGCCGATTCTGGACTCGTGGATGTACCACATCGCCACCGTGGGGAAAGACGTCTTCATCGTGACCTACGGCTGCTACCCGAACACCGTGGCCGAGCCGGTCCTTTCCCACGAGCACAGGGAAGTCGGGCTGTTCGCAGAGCACGAGGTGCCCGCGCTGACCATGCCTGCCGGCTACAAGCGGTCCATCGCGACGTGGTTCGCCCATCTCCGGGAAGGTGCCCCCGAGCTGGCTGGGTAGGGCGGGCCGCCAGTGCGAGTCATGCGGTGCCTCGGCTGAACCGGTTCGTCAGCGAGCACGTGTGCGGCCAGCACTGTGTCAGCACTGTGTCAGCACGTGGTTCGCCGCGTTCGTGGGGTGGGTGAAGGCCGGGCGGCGGGACCTGCGGTAGGGCGGCCCCGGGCGGGTGGTCGCCCGGGGCTCTTCCGGCTGTTGGAGGGCGTTGTCGCTGGTCAGCGGGGGTGGTGGTCGGGGCTTACCCGGTCGGGTGCGGGTCTGGGGGCGGCGGGGCGGCGTGAGCGCCACGATCGGGTCGCGGCAGAATGCCTCTCGAAGCTGAAGCGAGAAGGCGGATCAGGATCGTGACCACGACACCCCCGGCATCCGACGTCACCCCCGACGACGTGACGCCCCCGGCGGCTCCGGCGAACCCGGCGGCCGGGTCCGGCCAGGAGGCCGCCCTGCACCAGCGGATCGCCGACGAGCTCGGCGTGCGCGAACGCCAGGTGCGGGCGGCCGTCGAGCTGCTCGACGGCGGCGCGACCGTGCCGTTCGTCGCCCGGTACCGCAAGGAGGCGACCGGTGCGCTCGACGACACGCAGTTGCGCGCCCTGGAGGAGCGCCTGCGGTACCTGCGCGAGATGGAGGAGCGGCGGACCGCGATCCTCGACTCGATCCGCGCCCAGGGCAAGCTCGACGCGGAGCTGGAGGCCCGGATCATGGCCGCCGACTCCAAGGCGCGCCTGGAGGACATCTACCTCCCCTACAAGCCCAAGCGGCGCACCAAGGCGCAGATCGCCAGGGAGGCGGGGCTGGAGCCGCTGGCAGACCTGCTCCTCGGCGACCCGAGCCACGACCCGCAGGCGAGCGCGGCGTCCTATGTGGACGCCGAGAAGGGCGTGCCCGACGCCGCCGCCGCGCTGGAGGGCGCCCGCGCCATCCTGGTCGAGCGGTTCGCCGAGGACGCCGACCTCGTCGGCGGGCTGCGGGAGAAGATGTGGACCCGGGGCCGGGTCTCCTCCCGCGTGCGCGCCGGCAAGGAGGAGGAGGGCGCGAAGTTCGCGGACTACTTCGAGTTCGACGAGCCCTTCACCAAGCTGCCGTCGCACCGCGTCCTCGCGCTGTTCCGGGGTGAGAAGGAGGAGGTCCTCGACCTCACCCTGGACCCGGAGCCGACCGCCGAGGAGACCGAGGCGCGGACCGGCCCGAGCGACTACGAGATCGAGATCGCGCAGCGCTTCGGCATCGCCGACCGGGGCCGGCCCGCCGACCGCTGGCTGACGGACACCGTGCGCTGGGCGTGGCGCACCCGCGTGCTGGTCCGGCTCGGCATCGACCTGCGGATGCGCCTGCGGCAGGCGGCCGAGGACGAGGCGGCCCGGGTGTTCGCCGCCAACCTCCGCGACCTGCTGCTCGCCGCGCCGGCCGGCACCCGCGCGACCATGGGCCTGGACCCCGGCTACCGGACGGGCGTGAAGGTCGCCGTGGTCGACGCCACCGGCAAGGTCGTGGCCACCGAGACGATCTACCCGCACCAGCCGCAGCGGCGCTGGGACGAGGCCGTCGCGGTCCTCGCGCGGCTGGCCAGGGCGCACAAGGTCGAGCTGGTCGCGATCGGCAACGGCACCGCGTCGCGGGAGACCGACAAGCTCGCCGCCGAGCTGATCAAGCTGCACCCCGAGCTGAACCTCACCAAGGCCGTGGTCTCCGAGGCCGGCGCGTCGGTCTACTCGGCGTCGGCCTACGCCGCGCGCGAGCTGCCCGACCTCGACGTGTCGCTGCGCGGCGCGGTGTCGATCGCGCGCCGGTTGCAGGACCCGCTCGCGGAGCTGGTGAAGATCGACCCGAAGTCGATCGGCGTCGGCCAGTACCAGCACGACATCGCGGAGCTGAAGCTCTCCCGCTCGCTCGACGCCGTGGTCGAGGACTGCGTGAACGGCGTCGGCGTGGACGTCAACACCGCCTCCGTGCCGCTGCTGACCCGCGTGTCGGGCATCAGCGAGGGGCTGGCGGAGAACATCGTGCAGCACCGCGACACGCACGGCCCGTTCCGCTCGCGGCGCGCGCTGCGCGACGTGCCCCGGCTCGGCCCGAAGGCGTTCGAGCAGTGCGCCGGCTTCCTCCGCATCCCCGGCGGCGACGACCCGCTCGACGCCTCCAGCGTGCACCCCGAGGCCTACCCGGTGGTGCGGCGCATCCTCACCACGACCGGCGGCGACATCAGGTCGTTGATCGGCGACTCGGGAAAGCTCCGCCGGCTGGAGCCGAAGCAGTTCGTGGACGACACGTTCGGCCTGCCGACCGTCACCGACATCCTGCGCGAGCTGGAGAAGCCGGGCCGCGACCCGCGCCCGGCCTTCCGCACCGCGACCTTCGCCGAGGGCGTGGACAAGATCCAGGACCTGCGGCAGGGCATGGTGCTGGAGGGCGTGGTCACCAACGTCGCGGCCTTCGGCGCGTTCGTCGACATCGGCGTGCACCAGGACGGTCTGGTCCACGTCTCGGCGATGTCCAGGACCTTCGTCAAGGACCCGAGGGACGTCGCCAAGCCGGGCGACATCGTGAAGGTGAAGGTGCTCGACGTCGACGTCGCGCGCAAGCGGATCGCGCTCACGCTGCGGCTGGACGACGACGTGGAGCCGGGCGGCCAGCGCGGCGGCGCGGAGTCCGGCCGGCGGGACCGCGACGGCGGCGGGCGGCGCGGCCAGGGACAGCGTGACCAGGGACAGCGCGACCAAGGGAAGCGCGACCAGGGGCAGCGGGACCAGGGGCAGCGGGACCAGGGGCAGCGCGGCGACCAGCAGCGCAGGCAGAACCGACAGCAGCGGTCGGACCGCGGGGGATCGGGTGGCGGCGGCGCGCTCGCCGACGCCCTGCGCCGCGCCGGGTTCGACTCGAACGGCCGGCGGCGCGACCCCCGCTGACCGCCGGTGACCCGCCGGTCGGGGCCCGATCCCTCAGGTCGGGACCCGGCCGGCGCCTCGCCCGGCCCGAGACGTGATCACGAGGTGTGCCGCCCACGGGGCGGGAAAGGGGTTGGTATGGACAGCGCCACGCGGGGCGTGACGATCCGGCCGGCGCTCGCCGAGGACGTCCCCGCGATCGTCGCCCTGCTCGCCGACGACGTCCTGGGCGCGACCAGGGAGACGCCCGACGACCTCGCCCCGTACCAGAACGCCTTCGTCGCGCTGGACACCGACCCGCACCAGCTCCTCGTGGTCGCGGAGCGCGACGGGGAGGTCGTCGGCACGCTCCAGCTCTCCTTCCTCGTCGGCCTGGCGCGGCGGGGCGCCACCCGGGCCCAGGTCGAGGGCGTGCGGGTGCGCGCCGACCAGCGGGGCAGCGGCCTCGGCGAGGAGCTGATCACCTGGGCGGTGGAGGAGGCGCGGGCGGCCGGCTGCCAGCTCGTCCAACTGACCTCGGACCGCACCCGGGTCGACGCGCACCGGTTCTACGAGCGCCTCGGCTTCGAGGCCACTCACCTCGGGTACAAGCTGAGCCTCTGACCCGGCTCGGCCGTCGCCGACGGCGTGGGGAACACCGCTGGGCGCAGGTGTTCCGGGAGCCGCCCGTACTGCCACGCCTGCTCCCTGGCGGTGGCGTTCGTGGTGACGGCGGCGTGGGTGGCGGCCGAGGCGGCGTAGTGGGCGGCGTGCGGGGCGTGCCCGGCGACGTGGGCCGAGGCCGCGGCGTGCCCGGCGGCCCTGGCCGCGGCCCGCGCGGCCGGCTCGACGGCGTCCCTGGCCGCCGCGCGCGCGGCGAACGCGGCGGCCCGCGCCGCGCCCGGCGTGATCTCGCCCCGCGCCCAGGCGCGGCCGGCCTCGACGGCCCGGCGCGGCCGGTCGTCCTCGGGGTACCGCTCCTCGAAGTGGGGTAGCACGTGCTCGGCGCAGTCCGCGGCCCAGAGCACCACGGCCTCGTGGTCCTGTCCGTCGAGCGTCATGTCCGGTCCCCTTCCCGCTCCGCTCACCGTGGTCCGCGCCCGCGCGCCGGAGCACGCGGGACGGCAAGATCATCAGTGAACATCAGGAAACGGCAGACGGCCAGAACCTGTCCACAGGGGAGGGACATGCGGGGGCGATGTGCCCGAATCGGACGGACGCCCTAGGGCTGGTGGACCGCCAGGCGCAGCCCGAGTGCGATGAGGACGGTGCCGGTGATCCGCTCCAGGTGGCGGCGGACGTTCGCCCTGCCGAAGAACGCGCGCACCCGCCCGACGAACGCCGCGACGACCAGGAACCACGTGCTGTCGACGACGATGTGCAGCAGCGCCAACGCCATCGTCGTCGTCAGCACGTCCGCGCCGGGCGAGATGAACTGGGGGTAGAAGGCGAACGCGAACACGGCGATCTTCGGGTTCGTCAGGTTCGTCAGCAGACCGGCGCCGGCGGCCCGCCACCAGCCGGCGCGCGCGGCCGCCTCGTCCCCTGCGCCGTTCCCGCCGTTCCCGTCGGCCCCACTGACTCCGTTGTCCTCGGTCACGGCGCGGGCGGCCCGCCACGCCTGAACTCCCAGGTACACCAGCACCACCGCGCCGACCACCCGCAGGACCAGGAAGGCGACCTCGCTCGCGGCCACCAGCGCGGCCAGCCCCCACGCCGAGGCCAGCGCCCACGCGGAGAGGCCGGCCTGCATCCCCGCGATCACCGGGGCGGCGGCCCTGGCCCCGCCGAGCGCGCCGCGCCGGATCACCAGGGCGGTGGTGGGCCCCGGCACCATCGCCGCGAGGGCGACGGCGACGACGAAACCGGCCAGCGACGACAGGGTCATGACGGGCAGCATCGCACGCCGACGGGTGCGGTGGCGTTGCTCCGATCCGCCGGATTTTCCTTGGTACAAAAGGGAAAACGCCACTTGCCGGAGCCGGTGGGTCGAAGTGGAGTAGACCACGGTCGGCCGGCGCCCACCTGGTGGCACCCCCGTTCGGAGTAGCGACACCTCCGGCGAACAGACGATCAGGTGCGGGCTCTGTCCGGCCAGAACGGTAGGGTGGAACGCCCTTGACCGGACGCGCGGCGTCCCGGAACTGGTCGCGAGCAGGAGAGGAACGCCGTGTCGGACAACGACGACGCGCTCGTCGAGCACATCGAACGCCACCTCGGTCGGGTTCGCGGTGTCGAGGAGGCGGGCGCCCCGGGCGCCACCGCCGACGACCACGCGTACGCGCTCGCCGTCTACGAACACCCCGAGTACGACATGGTCTCGGTGGTGACCAGCGGTCTGCGGCTGTGGCGCGTCGACGTCCGGCACGTGGAGGAGCTGGTCTGCTCGCTCCAGGCCGACCAGGAGCCGGTGGCCCAGTTCCTGGTGGACTCGTTGGCCAGGATCGTCGTCGACAGCGGCGAGGGCCTGGAGTACGGCACCGTGGTGCAGAACGACCAGCCGCTGATCCCGGACACGCTGATCCAGGGGCTGCTGGCGACCACGCACCCGTTCTGCGACGAGGAGTTCAACCTCTACCCGGCGGGCGCGGCCGAGCCGATGCTGCAGATCGTCACCCTCGTCCCGATCACCCTCGCCGAGTGCGAGTACGCGGAGCGGAACGGCGCGGACGCGCTGCGGGAGGTCTGGGCCACGCAGGAGACCGACCTGCTCGACGTCCACCGGGCGTCCACGGTCTGATTTCCGTTCCTGGGCAAGGCTTTCGCCGGCTGCCGCGTCACGTGGCGCGAGTCGGTTGGTTTCGCAGGGCCAGCAGCGCCCCGAGCGCCAACAGGACGCAGAGCGGGGAGTAGACCCGCAGGTCGAGCACGACGTACTCGTGCGCCCGGTCGTCGAGCGCGCCCAGCGCGTGTTTCGCGAAGCCGCCGAGTCCGCGCAGGAACAGCCCGGCGCAGAGCAGCGCGCACCCCAGCGTCACGAGCCGGCGTGGAACGTCCTTGGTGAGCAGGGTTCGCACGCTGCCGCCGAGCGCGTCGATCCGGGCGAGGAGCAGCAACGCCGCGCCGGTCAACGCGACCGCGACAGCGGCCGTGAGCGGTGCGGGCGGGAGCCCGCCGCCGTCGGTCGCGCCGAGCACGGCCCTGGCGAGCGCGGTGGAATCGCCGGCCGGCCACGGGAAACCGAACGCCCAGGCCAGATGCAGGCCGGCGATGACGACCAGGCACGCGGCCGTGGTGACCACGGCGACGCGGGTGAGAGCAGGCATGGCACGCCCCCTTCGCAACCACCCTCCATACCGGACAGTATGGAGACGGCCATACCGTAGCGTATGGGCAGTGCGGGTGCGGCGGATCGTCGGGCAGGTGTTGTGGATCATCTCGTGCCGTGTCTCGCGCGCGTACTAGGAAGAGACCGTGACCGGACAACTGGGAAGATTCGCCAACGCTCAGGTGGAGCAACGCTTTCTGGTGGCCTATGACAGGGCGATGGCGGCCTGGCCGGTGGAGCGGTACTCCTTCGACGTCGACACGGCGTTCGGGCGCAGCCACGTCCACCGGTGCGGGCGGGCGAGCGGAACTCCCGTCGTGCTGCTGTCCACGCAGGTGGTTTCTCCGGCAGTCTGGGCGAAGAACGTCGCGGTGTTCGCCGAACGTCGTCCGGTGTTCGCCGTCGAGATCCTGGGTGGAGCGGGGCGCGGCGTGCAGACGGCGCCGATCCGGGGAGCCGAGGACACCGCGCGGTGGCTGGACGAGGTGCTGGCGCGGACCGGGCTGGGGCGTGTCCACCTGGTCGGCACCACGTACGGCGGGTGGGTCGCGCTCAACCACGCCCTGCGCCGTCCTGACCGGGTGGCCAGCCTGTCCCTGCTCAACCCGGTCCACCTGCTGCGCCTGAGACGTTCCTTCTTCCTCGGCCTGGCGGGGATCTCGCGGATGCTGTGGGCGGCCAGGTCCGACGCGGCACGGCGCCGCCTGCTGGCCGAGGGGGTCGACGACGAGCCGAACAGTCCGCTGGTGGAAGCCAGCGTGCTCGCTGTCTACCGGTACCGAGCCGAAATCCTGCCGACCGCCTACCCGACGGACGGGGAACTGCGCGCGATGGCCGCGCCGACCCTGGTGCTGTGCAGTGGGGGCAATGGGAAGTACGGCGCCAGGGCGGTCGACCGGGTTCGGGCGTTGGTGCCTTCGGTCGAGGCCGATGTCGTGGCCGAGCACAGCAAGGTGGTGTCGGCAGAGGTCGTCAACGCGCGGGTTCCGTCGTTCATCGACGGGGTGGAGGCGCGGTGGCCGCGTTGAGGTGACCTCGCGGGAAGTCGGAAGCACCCAGACTCGCTGTCCAGAGTGGACAGACGTTTCGCCGTGTGTCCGGGTGGGACGGTCATGTGTTCTGTCAGTCACTTTGTTCCGCGATGTCTGAATTTTTCTCCCTGGGAGGGCTAGGAAGTAGGGCATGGGTGATGGCATTGGGGGATTCGTCGACGCCGCGTCCAGGGAGAGGTTCCTGGCCGCGTACGACAGGGTGATGTCAGCTTGGCCGGTGGAACGGTCCGAACTGGACGTGGAGACCGGCTTCGGTCGGACCCGCGTCCACCGCAGCGGCCAGGAGACCGGAACGCCCGTGGTGTTGTTGCACGGGCAGGGCGCGACCTCCGGGATGTGGGTGGACAGCGTCGGTTCGCTCGCCGCGCGGCGTCCGGTGTTCGCCGTCGACACGCTGGGCGAGGCGGGCCGGAGCACGCAGACCGCCCCGATCCGGCGGCCGGAGGACACGGCGGCCTGGCTGGACGAGGTCCTGACCGGGCTGGAGGTGGACCGCGCACACCTCGTCGGCGCGTCCTACGGCGGGTGGATCGCGCTCAACCAGGCGTTGCGCCAGTCGGAGCGGGTCGTCAGCCTCTCGGTGCTCGACCCGGCCCGCGCGGTGGCCGGGCTGAACGCCGGCTTCGTGTTCGGCGGCGTGTGGATGTCGCTGGCCGGCTCGGACGCGGCCCGCCGCCGGTTCCTGGCCGGGCTGACGGGGGAGCGGGAGGACGGCCCGCAGATGGACCTCACCGTGGCCAGCCTCTACGGGTACCGCATCCGGCTCCTGCCGCCCCGGTACCTCGGCGACGACGAGCTGCGCGCGATCACCGCACCGACCCTGGCGCTCTTCGGCGCGGAGAGCAAGGTGCACGACCCCGCCAGGGGCGTGGCCAGGGCGCGGGCCCTGATGCCCTCGGTCGAGGCGGATCTCGTGCCCGGCGCCCGGCACTTCATCCCGGCCGACGTGATCGGCACCAGGGTCGTGTCGTTCCTCGACGAGGTCGAGGCCCGCTCGGCGGCCTGAGAAAACCCGCGCCCGCACCGGAAATCCCGGTGGTGTCCCGCCCGTCGCGGGCACCACCTCCCGGTCAGGCCGACGAGAGCGGTTCGTTCTCGTCGCCGAGGCGGAGGAGCGTGGCGGTGGTGGAGCGCCCCTGGGTGAGGGGGAGCTCGATCGCGGCCGCGCCCAGGGCCGTGGCGGCGCGCCGCTTCGGGAGCGCGTGCGGGTCGCCCTCGGTGAAGGCCAGGGCGGCCGGGGCCAGCGGGCGCAGGAGCTCCACGTACTGCTCCCACCCGGTGACGGTGGGGTCACCCGACACGACGAACGTGCCGTCCACGCAGCGCAGGGCGGCCAGCACCTCGGCCCGCTCGTCCGCCGGGTGGACCGGGCGGCCCGGCCCCTTCCACGCGCGCACCCGCCGGTCGTCCTCCACCCCGACCACCAGTGAGCCGCCGTGCTCGCGCGCGGCCGTGAGGAACCGCACGTGCCCGACGTGCAGGACGTCGAACACCCCGGTGACCACGACCGGAGCGGTCAGCGCCGGTCGCGCCGGTCGCCAGGCCAGCTCAAGGGAGGCCGGTCGCACCCGGCGCGGGTCGGTCGTGCTCATCGAACGCTCACCACTTCTCGCTTCCACGTCCGGCCGCGGCGTCGGACACACCGGGTCCATTGTCTACGCCCACCCGGTCAGGCTCGTCCGGTCGGGTGACGGGCGGTCGGACTGGCGGCCCGGGACGAGCCGGAACAGGCCCCCGGAACAGGCGCTCCGGAACAGCGGCCCCAGAACAGGCCGGAGCCCCGCACCCGAGGGGTGCGGGGCTCCGGTGGGACCGTGGGTCGACGCGGTGGGCGCGTCGGCTCGCGGTCAGCTCAGAGCACGCGGACGCCGCTGGCCTGCAGGCCCTTGGCGCCCTGGGTGACCTCGAACTCCACGCGCTGGTTCTCCTCCAGGCTGCGGAAGCCGTTGCCCTGGATCTCCGAGTAGTGCACGAACACGTCAGCGCCGTTGTCCCGCGAGATGAAGCCGAAGCCCTTCTCCGCGTTGAACCACTTCACGGTGCCCTGTTCCATACCTTCTCCTCCGGGAGTCAGTCCCGTCGGGACGCCGTACCGCACGGCATCCCTGGTCGGTTCCAGACGACGACCTCACCAGCTCCCCAGGGGAGAAGATCAGCAAACCGCCCGCAACAACGTTCCCCACGCCGCGGCCCACCCATCGGACCACGTCGTCGGGAACAACGACGGTGCCATCCAACCACGCCCCGCGCCGGTTCGCGTCGTGATCGCCCGGACGGGCCAGCGCGTGTCCGCCTGACACCGGCCGCCACCGTGACGAGGATCGCTCTTTTGTGGAACGCACGATCAAGATCGGGTAGCGTTCCCGGCGTGGGCAGGACCAAGCAGTTCGATCCCGACGTTGCGCTGCGGGCGGCGATGGAGTTGTTCTGGCGCAAGGGATACGAGGCGACCTCGATGCGGGATCTCGTCGAGTGCCTCGGCCTGGGCCAGGGCAGCATCTACGGCGCCTTCGGCGGCAAGCGCGAGCTGTACCTGAAGGCCGTCGAGCGGTACGTCGAGGACGCCAGGGAGTCGCTGGTGACGCGTCTCTCGACGCCCGGCTCGCCGCTGGAGGCGGTTCGCGGCCTGGTGCGGTACTACGCCGAGACCGCCCTGTCGGACGCCGAGCGCCGCGGGTGCCTGTTGACCAACACGGCGGTCGAGCTGCCCGCCGACGAGGGCGCCGGTCGGCACGTGGAGTCCGGGATGGAGGCCATGGAGGTCCTGATCGCGGCCACGTTGACGCGGGCGCGGGCGGCCGGCGAGCTCCCGGCGGACAGGGACCCCGTCGCGCTGGCCCGGTTCCTGGTGACCCTGTTCCAGGGCATCCGCGTGATGGCCAAGACCCCGCTGCGCCGGCGTTTCGTCGAGGACTCCGTGGAACAGGCCCTCGCCGTGCTGGCCTGACCTGACGGGCGCGTGCCCGGGGGCTCCGCGTGCACTGTCGCGCCCGTTTACTGGATCGTTCGTTAAAAAATGGAGGACGCTGTGACCACCCCGCAGGCCGCGCCGAACGGCGCCACCCGCACCGACGACGGCGTGCCCACCGACGCCGAACTCGCCGCCTCCCTGGAGGGGGACTTCACGAGCGCGCACGCCGACGTCAACGGCACGCGCCTGCACCACGTCACCGGCGGGCAGGGCGAGCCCCTGGTGCTGCTCGGCGGCTGGCCGCAGACCTGGTGGCAGTTCCGCAAGGTGATGCCGGAGCTGGCCAGGCACTACCGCGTGACCGCCGTCGACCTGCGGGGCATGGGCTCCTCGGCCAAGCCCGAGTCCGGCTACGACAAGCGGACGATGGGCCAGGACATCGGGGAGCTGATCCGGCACCTGGGGCACGAGTCCGCCTACGTGCTCGGCCACGACATCGGCGCCTCGGTCGGCTACCACCTCGCGGCGAACGACCCCGGGGCGGTGCGCGCCCTGGTCACCGTCGACCTGGGGGTCCCCATCGACTCCTGGCTCAACATCGGCATGCTGCCCGGCTCGGACGAGCAGGTGGCCGCGCTGGAGCACGGCCGGGGCAGCTACCCGTGGTGGTTCGCGTTCAACCAGCTCCGCGAGCTCCCCGAGCGGCTGCTCGTCGGCCGGTTCCGGCACGTGATCGACTGGCTGTACGGGCACATGCTGCTGGACCAGGCCTCCGTCGAGGAGGACGCGCGTCGGATCTACGCCCACGCCTACGACAACGCGGAGGCGATCCGCGCGGGCAACGGCTGGTACCAGACGATGCGGCAGGACATCCTCGACCTCGCCAACCACGAGCCCGTGGCGGTGCCCATCCTGACGCTGGCCGGTGAGCTCGGCTACGCCCAGTTGCGCGAGGAGATGGGGCCGCGGATGGGCACCGACATCCGGGTCGTCGAGGTGAAGGGCAGCGGGCACTACGTGCCGGAGGAGCAGCCGGAGACGCTGGTCAGGGAGGTGCTGGCCTTCCTCGGCGCCCAGTCCGCCTGACGCGCGAGGCGGGGCGCGGCCGGTTCGGGTGGGGCGGAGCACCCCCGCCACCAGAACCGGCCCGTCCCGCTTTCGGGCGCCGACGGTCGGCCCAACCGGCTGGTGCGTTCCGGTGAGACGAGGCGCGCGTCACCGGGTCAGCCGGATCGGGCATTGCCCCGAACGAGTATGCGAGGGAGCCTCGCATCGAGGGGGTGGGACACGTGCTCAGCGAACTCACCGACATCCCGGGGCCACCACCGTCGGGTGACGGTCACCACATGGGGGCCATCGCGGCCGCCGGGGGCCTGCACACCTTCCAGCTCGACCTCCACCGCCGCTACGGCGACGTGGCCCGGTTCCGGCTGCCGCACTCCACCGTGGTCTCCGTCGCCGACCCCGTGCTGCTGGAGGCCACGGTCCGGCTCAACGAGCGGCCCGCCGAGCTGTTCCGCTTCCTGGACCCCTTCTTCGAGTCCGGCAACCTCCAGGTGCTGCCGGAGCGGGAGTACGTCCCGTGGCGTCGCGTGGTGCTGCCCGCGATGAGCGACCACGCGGCCCACGCCGCGAGCTTTCCCCGACTGGCCGCCGAGGTCGAGCGGGTCGCCGACCGCTGGGCGGCCCGGCGCGAGCCCGTCGCGTTGCAGCACGAGCTGAACAACCTCGCGCTGCGGATGGTCTGCTCCTACGCGATGGGCGACGCCTTCGACGCGGCGGGCGATCTCGCCGAGCGGATCGTGTCCGCGTTCCAGTTCCTGCTCGACCACTTCATCCACGAGATGCGTGGCGGGGAACCGCCGATCCCGCCAGGGGAACGGCGGCGGCGCGTCGAGCAGGCCGTCGAGCAAGCACAGTGGACGTTGCGCGAGGCGATCACGGAGGTGGTCGAGCGGCGCGCCGCGGGGCGGGGGCGCTCGGACTCGGCCGACCTCGTCGGTGTCCTGCTCGACGCGGGATGGCCGATGGGACGCGTGCGGGACACCCTGCTCGGCGAGATGATGGGCGGCCACCACACCTCCGGCGTCGCGACCTCGTGGACGCTGCACCTGGTCTCCCTCCACCCCGAGGTCGAACGGCGGCTGCACGCCGAACTCGACGACGTCCTCCGTGGACGAACGACACCGGACCACGCGGACCTGCGTCGCCTGCGGTACCTGGAGATGGCGCTCAACGAGTCGATGCGCCTCTACCCGCCGGCCCCGTACGCCGCCCGCGAGACCACAACCGAGATCTCCGTCGGCGGCTACCGCCTCCCAACCGGAACCACGATCCTGCATCCGATCTGGGCCGTGCACAGGAATCCGCGGGTGTGGCCGGAACCGGACCGGTTCGACCCGGAGCGGTTCGCCCCGGCGGCCGCGGCCTCCCGACACCGCTTGGCGTTCCTGCCCTTCGGCATCGGTCCCCGGCACTGCAGCGGAGCCGGCTTCGCGTCGGTGCAGATCCGGCTGATGCTGGCGGTGCTCGCGCGCCGCTTCCGGTTCCGGTTGGTGCAAGGGCATGTCGTGACCCCGGTGGAGCGGTTCGTGTTGTGCGCCGAGGACGACATCAGGATGACGGTCACGGCTCGGTGACAGTCGCGGCGCCGCAACAGTTTCGCCGCGGCGCAGAATGCACCCGAATGGCCTTGGTACGGAACACCGTTCAGCTCCTAGCGTTTTGGTGCAACTGTCCGCACGGCAATCGGGATGGGGAGCGTCCGTGCGCTACACACTGTTCGGCAGGACCGGTCTGCGTGTCTCGGAACTCTGCCTGGGCACGATGACCTTCGGTGAGGACTGGGGCTGGGGAGCGCCGAAGGAAACCGCGGCGAGGATCCTCAGCTCCTACGCGGCGGCGGGCGGGAACTTCCTCGACACCGCGGACATCTACACGGCGGGCACGTCCGAGAGCATGCTGGGGGAGTTACTCGCCGGCCGGCGGGACGAGTTCGTCCTCGCCACCAAGTACACCAACGCGACCGACGACGCGGACGTCAACGCCAGCGGCAACCACCGCAAGAACCTCGTCACGTCACTGGAAGCGAGCCTGCGCCGGCTGCGCACCGACTACGTGGACGTGTACTGGGTGCACGCCAGGGACGTCTGGACGCCCGTCGAGGAGGTCATGCGGGCGCTGGACGACCAGGTGCGGGCGGGCAAGGTCCGCTACGTCGCGGTGTCCGACTGGTCGGCGTGGGAGATCTCCCGCGCCAACACGGTGGCGGAGTTGCGGGGCTGGACCCCGTTCTCCGGCGTCCAACTCCGGTACAGCCTCCTGGAACGCACGCCGGAGCGCGAGTTGTTGCCGATGGCGCGGGCGTTCGACCTCGCCGTGCTGACCTGGGGGTCGCTGGCCGAGGGCCGGCTCACCGGGAAGTACCTGCGCGGTGAGGGCGGCCGGCTCGACGTGGCCAACTGGGCGGGGGACCGCGACCGGGACGAGGTGATCGTCCGGGAGGTGGTCCGGATCGCCGAGGAGGGCGGGTGGTCGCCGGCGAGGGTGGCGTTGGCCTGGCTGCGCGCCAGGTCCGGCACGGTGGTGCCGATCCTGGGCGTCACCACCGAGGACCAGCTCCGGGACAACCTCGCCGCGCTGGACGTGCGGCTGGACGAGGACCAGCTCGCGCGGCTGGACGCGGTCAGCGGCACGGATCTGGGTTTCCCGCAGGACTTCCTCGGACGACCCGAGATCGTGGAGGTCGTCTACGGCAGAAGATGGCGGGAGGTGGACGACCGGCGCGGCACGGACCGCAGGACCCCGCTCACCGGGTGAGGTCCGCCGTGCGGTCAGAACCACCAGCGCCGTCAGCGCCACCAGCGCCGTCAGTGCCGTCACGCGGGGGCCGCGTCGGCCATGCCGGGACCTCGGGTCCGCCGGCGTGGCCGCGCGGCGCCACCGGCGGCTTTCCTTGCGGCGCCGGGTGTTCGGCCGTAAATGATCACTCCACGTGGGACACGGGGAGTGTCCCCTGTGGTCTGCCGACGCCGACGCCGACGCCGGTGCGGGCGGGGGCGGTCACGCGGCGAGGTACCGCTCCAGGTCCGCGCCCAGCTCGTCGAGGACCCGGGTGTTGTGGTCGTAGGCGACGAGGGTCTCCTCGGTGATGCGCCGCCGCTCGGCCTCGTCCCAGGGCGCCGTGTCGAGCAGTTCCCGGTAGGCGTCCTTGAACCGCTGGGGGTTGGGGACGCCGGGGAAGGCGTAGAAACCCGCGCCGAGGTCGTCCGGCAGGTCGTACGCGCGCCGCACGGCCGCCCGGACCACCTGCCCGCCGGACAGGTCGCCCAGATAGCGGATGTAGTGGTGCGCCACGAAACCGCCGGGCCAGTCGAAGCACACCTCGCGGAGGTGGGCGCAGTAGTCCGCCGTCGCGCGGGACGCCGGGATCCGCTCCGGCCACCGGTCGCCGAGGAGGAACCGGAGATCGGCCCGGAGCGCGGGAACCCTGGCCAACTCGTCGAAGACGAACCGGCCGGCCACCGGGTCGGCGCGCATCCGCTCGGCGGCCTCCTCCAGCGCCGCGTAGATGTGGAAGTGCTGCGCCAACAGGGTGACGTAGCCCTCCAGCCGCAGTCGCCCGCGCACGAGCGCGTCGACGAAGCCCCGGCCGCGGGCGTGGTCGTGCCGCTCGCGTCCGGCCGCGCGCAACCGCGCGGCGAACCCCGACCGTCGGTGGTCTTCTCGATGGTCGTCCCGGCGGTCGTCCCGCACCATGGCGCCCTCCCCAGCCCGGCCCTCGGGCCAGACTCCCGCAGCACTACCGGGTGATCAATGGGCTGAACGGGAGTAGGTTCGGCTACCCAAGGTTGACGCCGAAGGCACCGCTGCCGCCGCCGACACCGCTGACGCCGACGCGCGGCGCGGTCGCGGTGGACTTCGGGGAGGGGGGACCTGTGGAACAGCCGGACCAGTCGCCGGACAACGACGCCGCCGGGCGGGTCGACAAGGAGCGGCCCAGCGCGGCCAGGATGTACGACTACTACCTCGGGGGGACCCACAACTTCGCCGCGGACCGGGCGGCGGCGGAGCGGGCGATCGCGGCGATGCCGGCCACGGTGGCGGGGGCCAGGGCCAACCGGGCCTTCCTGCGGCGCGCGGTCCAGTTCCTGGCCGCGGCGGGGGTGCGGCAGTTCCTCGACCTGGGGTCGGGCATCCCCACCGTGGGCAACGTCCACGAGGTGGCCCAGCGGGTCGACCCCGAGGCGCGCACGGTGTACGTCGACGTCGACCCGGTGGCCGTGGCGCACAGCGACGGCCTGCTCGCCGACAACCCGTACGCGACCGCCGTGCGGGGCGACCTGCGGGACGTCGACGCGATCCTGGGCCATCCGGAGGTCCGCCGTCTGCTCGACTTCGGTCAGCCGATCGGGTTGTTGATGGTGGCGGTGCTGCACTTCGTCCCGCGCTCGGACGACGCCGCCGGGATCGTGGCGCGCTACCGCGACGCGCTCGCGCCGGGGTCCCACCTCGCCCTGTCGCACATGAGCCTGACCGGTCAGCCGCCCGAGGTGCTGGAGCGGTTCCAGGCCGTCTACGCGAACGCGCGGTTCCCGGTGGTCCTGCGCTCGCGCGCGGAGCTGCTCGACCTGTTCGCCGGGTTCGAGCTGGTCCCGCCCGGGCTGGTGTCGGTGGCCGAGTGGCGGCCGGACGCCGAGCCCTGCGCCGAGGTGCGCCGGCTGCCCGGCTTCTGCGGCGTCGGCCGCATGCGCTGAATTCGTGTTGACCTGGAGCGCGCTCCAACACCTAGCGTCTCCGCAGACAGTTCCCGGCTCCAGGAGGCAGCAGCATGTCCACCACCCCCACCCGACACCTCGGCGAACTCGCGGTCTCCGCGCAGGGCCTGGGGTGCATGGGCATGAGCCACGCCTACGGGGCCGCGGACGACGCGCAGTCGATCGCGACGCTGCGCCACGCCCTCGACCTCGGGGTGACCCTCCTGGACACCTCCGACTACTACGGGGCCGGGCACAACGAGGAGCTGGTCGGGCGGGCCGTCGCCGGGCGCCGCGACGAGGTGGTGCTGGCCACCAAGTTCGGCTTCGCCAACCGCCTGGGCGAGCCGACCCTGATCCGCGGCGACGCCGCCTACGTGCGGCAGGCGTGCGAGGCGTCGCTGCGCCGCCTCGGGGTCGACCACATCGACCTCTACTACCAGCACCGGGTCGACCCGCGGGTGCCGATCGAGGAGACCGTCGGCGCCATGGCCGAGCTGGTGCGCGCCGGGAAGGTCCGCCACCTCGGGCTGTCCGAGGCCAGCGCGGGCACCATCCGGCGGGCGCACGCGGTGCACCCGATCGCCGCGTTGCAGAGCGAGTGGTCGCTGTGGACCCGCGACCTGGAGGCGGAGATCGCCCCGGTGTGCCGTGAGCTGGGCGTCGGCCTGGTCCCGTTCTCCCCGCTCGGGCGCGGCTTCCTCACCGGCCGGTACAGCTCGTTGGACGGGCTGGCGGAGAGCGACATGCGGCGCACCCAACCGCGGTTCGCCGATGGCAACCTCGAACGGAACCTGGCGATCGTCGCGAAGCTGGAGGAGCTGGCCGCGGCGAAGGGGATCACCGCCGGGCAGCTCGCCCTGGCCTGGGTGCAGCACCGGGGCGAGGACGTCGTGCCGATCCCGGGCACCCGGCGCCAGCGGTACCTGGAGGAGAACCTCGCGGCGCTGACCGTGGAGCTCTCGGCCGAGGACCTCGCCGCCATCGAGGCCGCCGCGCCGCCCGAGCTGGTCGCGGGCACCCGCTACGACGAGACCAGCCTCACGTTCGTCAACGGCTGAGCCGAGGCCGCGCCCGGGATCGGCTCCGCCGCGCCCCTGGGTCAGACGTCGACCTCGGTGTAGGTCGTCTCACCCAGTGTCACGGTGGCCTGGCCGGCGGTGGTCTCCGCCAGCCAGGTGCGGAAGGAGTCGATCTCGGGCTCGGCGACGAGCAGGTCGAACCGCACGTCGGCGCCGTAGTGCACGTCCCGCACGGCGTAGCCCGCGCCGCGCACGTCGTTCTCGAACCGGCCGGCACGCCCGTGATCGACCACAGTGGACACCACGCGGACCGGCCGCAGCTCCACGACCCCCACCGCGTCGATCGCCTCGGAGGTCGCGCCGCCGTAGGCGCGGATCAACCCGCCGGCGCCGAGCAGGACACCGCCGAAGTACCGCGTGACCACCGCGACGACGTTGGTGAGCCCCCGGTGCCGCAGGACCTCCAACATCGGGATGCCCGCGGTGCCGGCGGGTTCGCCGTCGTCGTTGGACTTCTGCGTCTGGCCGTCCTCGCCGACGACGTAGGCCGAGCAGTTGTGCCGGGCGTCGAAGTGGAGCTTGCGGCGCGCCTGCACGAAGGCGCGGGCCTCCTCCTCGGTCCGCGCCCTGGCCACCGCGCAGACGAACCGCGACTTCCTGATCTCGATCTCGTGCTCGCCCGAGGTCTTGATCGTGCGGGACACGGGACGTGGGCGGGACATGGTCGGCCAACCTGCTCGGGGACGGGTCCACCCACCCTAACCGGTCGCTCGCCCGGCCCCCCGGAGCACGTCCGGCGGCCCGCGAGTCAGACTGTCCAACGTGGACCACCTCGCCCTGTTGGAACGGATCATGTCCGAGGTCGGGCCGGAGATCGGCCGGGGCCGGCTCGCGGACTACATCCCGGCGCTGGCGCAGGTCGACCCGCGCAAGTTCGGCTTCGCGGTGGCCGACCTCGACGGCCGGGTCGTCGGCGTCGGCGACTGGGAGGAGCCGTTCTCGCTGCAGAGCGTGGCGAAGGTCTTCGGGCTCGCCCTCGTGGTGGCCAGGGACGGCGAGCGCATCTGGGAGCGGGTCGGGCGGGAGCCCTCGGGCAACCCGTTCAACTCGCTGGTGCAGCTCGAACACGAGCACGGCATCCCGCGCAACCCGTTCATCAACGCGGGCGCGCTCGTGGTGACCGACCGGCTGCTGACGCTCACCGGCGACGCCAGGGGCGCGCTGCGGACGTTCCTGCGCGAGGAGAGCGGCAACGACGAGGTCGACTTCGACGCCGTGGTGGCCTCCTCGGAGGCCGAGCACGGCGCGCGCAACGCGGCCCTGGCCTACTTCATGGCCAGCCACGACAACATGGACAACCCGGTCCAGACGGTGCTGGAGCACTACTTCTGGCAGAGCTCGTTGACGATGAGCTGCCGGGACCTGGCCCTGGCCGGGTTGTTCCTGGCCTGTCACGGACTGCGCGCGGACGGCTCCCGCGTGTTGTCGAGCAGCGACGCCAAGCGCATCAACGCGATCATGTTGACCTGCGGGACCTACGACGCGGCCGGCGAGTTCGCCTACCGGGTCGGGCTGCCGGGCAAGAGCGGTGTGGGCGGCGGCATCCTGGCCGTCATGCCGGGGCGCGGCACGCTGAGCGTGTGGAGCCCCGGCCTGGACTCCCGGGGCAACTCGGTGGCCGGCGTGGCCGCTCTGGACCGGTTCAGCACGCTCACCGGCTGGTCCGTCTTCTGACCCCTCGCGCGCGGGTACCCCCCGAACGTGCGGCGCGTTCGCTGGTGTGGCGCGGGCGCGCGGCGGGAAGAGCCACCAGCGGGGAGGCGGTGGCACGGGTCGGGAGGTGGTCGGCGTGACGACCCGGACGGCCGGCACGGCGCTGGAGCTGGTGTACGAGCGGCGGGGGCGGGGCGAGCCGCTGGTCCTGCTGCACGGCATCGGGCACCACTGGCAGGCGTGGGAGCCGGTGCTCGACGCGGTGGCCGCGCACCGCGACGTGATCGCGGTGGACCTCCCGGGCTTCGGGCGGTCGCCCGCGTTCCCCGCCGACCTCCCGGCCACGCCCGACTCGATGGCCGAGATCTTCGCCGGGTTCTTCGCCGAGCTCGGGCTGGACCGCCCGCACCTGGCCGGCAACTCGCTGGGCGGGTTCACCGGGCTCGTGCTCGCCCAGCGCGGGCTGGCGCGCAGCGTGACGGCCCTGTCACCCGCCGGGTTCTGGTCACCGGCCGAGCGCTCGTACGCGCTCGCCCTGCTGGCGGCGTTCCGGTTCGGCGCGACGCGCGTGCCGGAGCGCGTCGTGCGGTGGTTGGTCGGGTCGCAGGCCGGCCGTTGCCTGCTGACCGGTCTGGTCTACGCGCGGCCGGAGTTGCGGACCGCGTCCATGGTGGCCGCCGAGATCGCGGCGCTCCGCACGGCGACCGCGTTCGAGACGGTCATGGCGGTGGCGCGCCACACCGAGTTCTCCGGGCTGCCGCCCGAGGTTCCGGTCACGATCGCGTGGGGAACCCGTGACCGGCTGCTCCTGCCGACGCAGGCGCACCGCGCCGCGCGGGCGATTCCCGGCGCCCGGCTCGTTCCGCTGCCGGGCTGCGGTCACGTTCCGATGAGCGATGATCCGGAGCTCGTCGCGCGGGTCGTCCTCATGGGAAGTCGGTCCCGGTGACCAGCGCGCTCCTGCGCGCGTGGGAACTGTCCTATGTGGACGTCCAAGGAGCCGTCGCGGTGGCAAGCCGGTGGACCACCGGATGACGACCGGTCATGTGATCCGGTCACGTCGTTGTGACGCCGCCTCTACGGTGGCGTGACCACGTGATCTTCGGTGCTGGGCCACCCGTGCGCGGGGCTTGCTCCCTTCTGCTCGGACGGCCCGCCCGGCGCGCCGTCCCGGTCCGGGCCGGGAGGTCCGGTCCGGTGACGCGTCGAACCGACCGGACGACCGGACGCGTCCCCGGGGCCATCCGGTCGCGAGCGGGAAGCGCGCGCCGCACTAGGCCTTTCGAGTCAAAAACCGGAGAGCACCCCGTCAACTCCCCGGAACTTGTTGACAGGCCCCAGTCCCGCTCCAAGACTGTGCTCCGGGTCTCAGCGGCGTGCCGTGAGGGGAAATGGGGGGAAGCGTCTTCCCCCGGGGGTGATCCGTCTTCGAGTTCGTTTCCCGCAAGGGAAACTCGACAGCGCATGCCCGCTTTTCCTTGAGCGCACTGCTTCGAGGAGTGGAGGTGGCATGCCCGTCACGCCAACCTATCCCGGCGTCTACATCGAGGAACTGCCCAGTCGAGTCCGCACCATCACCGCGGTGTCCACATCGGTCACCGCGTTCGTCGGTTACACCGCGCGGGGACCGGTCAGCCGGCCGGTCACGCTGACCAGTTTCGCCGACTTCGAGCGGCGGTTCGGCGGTCTGGCCGCCAACAGCCCGGTCAGCTACGCCGTGCACCAGTTCTTCCTCAACGGCGGGAGCATCGCCGTCGTCGTGCGGGTCGCCGCCGGCGCGGAGCCCGCCAACGTGGTCACGAAGAGTCGGCTCGGGGACCAGCCGGGGACCGCGTTGACGGTCACCGCGCGGGAACCCGGCGCATGGGGCAACGGGTTGCGGGTCGCCGTCGACTACGCGACGCCCACCCCCGACAGCACGTTCAACCTCCAGGTCCAGCACTCCGGCGGCGGCACAACGGAGACCTTCGCCGACCTGTCGATGGACCCGACGCACCCCCGGTACGCCGTGGACGTCGTCAACGCCGGCTCCAGCCTGGTGACCGTGTCCGCCGTCGCCAACCAGCGCAACCGGCCCGACCCGGTCGGCACGCTCTCGCGCCCGCTCCCCGCGACGATCCCGGACCTGGCCGGCGCGGTGGAGATCTCGATCGGCGAGCGCAAGTGGCAGATCGACAAGCTCTACGACAACACGGCGGACGGCCCGGCCCCGACCACCCCGGTCGCGGTGGCGCTGCTGCTGGAACGCAAGCTCCGCGCGCTGCCCGACGACGTCGGCTCCCGCACCTTCGGCGCCGCGCGCGTCGTCGTGGTCGGTCGCCGGCTCCAGGTGGTGGCCGGAGCCGCCGACGCCTCGACGGTGCTGCACTTCGGCGGCAGCGCCGGCAGCGCGCTGGGGTTGGAGGGCACGCCCAACGTCACCGCCTACGCGCTCGGTGACGAGCGGGACATCGAGGGGCAGGGCAGGGGGAAGAAGGGCGAGGACGGCACCGCGCCCAAGCACACCGACCTCATCGGCACCGAGAGCGCCAAGACCGGCATCCACGCGCTGCGTGACGTCGAGGACCTCAACCTGTTGTCCCTGCCGGAAGTCTGCGAGCTGTCCGACGATCACATGATCGCCGTGCTCGCCGCCGCCGACCGGTTGTGCCGGGACAAGCGGATGGTGTTGCTGGTGGACAGCCCGTCCCGGTGGCGCACGCTGGACGCGGCGCGGGCCGGCCTGCCGGCGCTGGACGTGGCGCGCAGCGACCACGCCGCCCTGTACTTCCCGCACCTGCAACTGGTCGACCCGCTCACCGGGCGGCTGCGCAGCTTCCCGCCCTCCGGCACGGTCGCCGGAATCCTGGCCAGGACCGACAGCGAACGCGGTGTGTGGAAGGCGCCCGCGGGCACGGAGGCGCGGTTGGCCGGAGTGCGCGCGCTGACGGTTCCGTTGACCGACCTGGAGAACGGGTTGCTGAACCCGTTGGGCGTCAACTGCCTGCGGTCGTTCCCCGTGGTGGGGCCGGTGGTCTGGGGTGCGCGCACCTCGGCCGGCGCGGACGTGCTGACCTCGCAGTGGAAGTACCTGCCCGTGCGGCGGACGGCGCTCATGCTGGAGGAAAGCCTCTACCGGGGCACGAAGTGGGTGGTGTTCGAGCCCAACGACGAGCGCCTCTGGGCGCAGATCAGGCTCAACATCGGCGCGTTCCTGCACGGGCTGTTCCAGCGGGGCGCCTTCCAGGGCTCCTCGGCGCGGGACGCCTACTTCGTCAAGTGCGACGGGGAGACCACGACCCAGAACGACGTCAACAGCGGCGTGGTCAACGTCGTGGTCGGCTTCGCCCCGCTGCGGCCGGCGGAGTTCGTGATCATCAAGATCGAGCAGATGGCCGGTCGGATCGAGGCGTGAGGATTCCCATGGCCGAGTTCACCGTGAACCCGCAGCGGTTCGACCCGTACAAGAACTTCAAGTTCCTGGTGGTCTGGGACGGCCACGTGGTGGCCGGCGTCAGCAAGATCAGCCCGCTGAAGCGGACCACCGAGGTCGTCAAGCACCGGCACGGCGGCGACCCCAGCTCGCCGAGGAAGTCGGCGGGGCGCACCGAGTTCGAGGCGATCACGCTGGAGCGCGGCGTGACCCACGACGCCGACTTCGACCGCTGGGCCAACAAGGTCTGGCTCGTCGGGCAGGGCAGGGGCGCGGAGTCCTCCGTCAGGGACTTCCGCAAGGACATCGTGATCCAGGTACTCAACGAGGCCGGCCAGGTCGCGTTGGCGTACAAGGTCTACCGCGCGTGGCCGAGCGAGTACCAGGTGCTCGGCGAGCTCGACGCGAACGCCAACGCGGTGGCCATCCAGAGCCTGAAGCTGGAGTGCGAGGGCTGGGAGCGCGACTACGAGGTCGCCGAGCCGGAAGAGCCGTCGATCCAACACCCGGCCTAGCCGTGCGGTCCGCAAGCGACCTGCTGGCCACCTGGGAGGCCGGCGTGAGCGCGGGCGCGGTCCAGCGCGCGTTGTTGCTGCACGCGCTGGCGCGGGGCGGCGAGCCCGGTGACCACCTCGCCGTCCCTTTGGGCGAACGCGACCTGGACCTGTTCGGCCTGCGGCGGCGGTTGTTCGGCGAGCGGCTGAACGGTCGGATCACCTGCGCCGGCTGCGGGGAGGAGCTGGAGTTCGACTTCGACGTCGGCCAGGTCCTGTCGTTGTCGCCGCCGCCGGCGGAACCGCTCGTCGTGAAGGTCGGCGGCCGCGTGGTGCGGTTCCGGCTGCCGACCTCGGGCGACCTGCTCGCCGCGGTGGCGGCCGGGTCGGCGGAGGAGGCGAAGGCGGTGTTGCTGGAGCGGTGTGTGCTCACTGTGGACGGTCAGTCGGACGCGGAGCTCGTGCGCGAGCTGTCCGACGATCTGCGGGAGCCGGTCGCCCAAGCCGCCGCCGAGGCCGATCCCGGCGCGGACGTCCGGCTGGACCTGCCGTGCGCCGAGTGCGGGCACCGCACGAAGGCCGCGGTGGACATCGCCTCGTACCTGTGGTCCGAACTGGACAACTGGGCCAGGTCAACGTTGGTGGACGTGCACCTGCTCGCCTCGGCCTACGGCTGGAGCGAGCCCGAGGTCCTCGCGCTGAGCCCGTTGCGCCGGCGGTACTACTTGGAGTTGGTCGGCCATGGCTGACTTCTTCGACCGTCTCGTGGCCCGGACCGTCCCCGGCGTCGCCATGCCCGAGGGGGAGGCTCTGGTGCGTCCGCGGCTTCCGCATCTCTTCGAGCGCGGCGAGGTGGCCGACATGAGCGCGGCGGAACCGCTGACCTGGCCCACGCGCGTCGGTTCGCCGGGCGAGGTGACGGTTGCTCCGGTGGCGGCGTCGCGTCCGGTGGAGCGCCAGCGGGTGGAGCACGAGGAGCACGTCGTACGTCGTGCCCAGGACGACGCTTCCGTTCCCGTGTCGAGGAAAGCGGACCCTGGTGGGCGAGGTGACCCCGGTGTCACCACCCCGGCCGCCGTGGTGCGGCCGGTCGTGCGAACGCCGGTCGTTCCTCCGCCCTCTCGTCCTGCCGCCCAGGAGGTCGTCCCTCCTGTGTGGACGGTGCGCACGCCCGACGCGGTTGGCGAGCTCGTGCCGCCCACCGCACCGCCGCCCGGTGTTGTTCCTCCACAGTGGACAGACGGTCGTCGGGCCGGTCCGTCGTTCGGCCGACGCGCCCCGGCGCGCCAGCCGGAGCAGACGGTGCGCGTGTCCATCGGGCGACTGGAGGTGACCGCCTCCGCCGCGCGGCGCGAGCCGGAGCGGGCGCGTCCGGGCCGACCGGAGCCCGCGGTCTCGCTGGAGCGGTTCCTGGACCGGGAGGGCGGACGCCGATGAGCAACGTCCTCGCCGTGGCCACCGCCACGGAAGCCCTCATGTTGTTCCTGGCCCGGTCCCTGCCGCCGGACATCGGGTTCGGGGTGAACGTGGTGCCGGGCAAGCCGCCGGCCGAGCCCCCGCAGGACCCCACGATCAGCGTGTTCCTGTACCAGGTCACGCCGAACGCGGCGATGCGCAACCGGGACGCGCCCACGCGCGGTCCGGACGGCGCGGTCCTGCGCCGCCCGCAGGCCGCGATCGACCTGCACTACCTGATCAGCTTCTACGGCGACGAGACGAAACTCGTCCCGCAGCAGTTGCTCGGCGCGGTCGTGCGTTCCCTGCACGAGGAACCGGTGCTGTCCCGGACCGACATCGAGGCGGCGGCGCAGCGGGCGCACCTGGCCGGCACCGACCTCGCCGCCTCGCCGCAACGCGTGCGGTTCACCCCGGCGCAGATGGACCTGGACGACCTGTCCAAGCTGTGGTCGACGATGTTGCAGACGCCGTACGCGCTGTCGGTCGCGTACCAGGCGACAGCGGTGCTGCTGGACGGCAGGGCCACTCCCACCGCCGGGAAACCCGTGCTGCGACGGGCGATCAGGGTGGAACCCTTCGTGCGTCCGGGGCTCGACCGCGTGCTCTCGGTTCCGTCCGGCTCCGGCCCGGATGTCGCGCCGGACGAGGGGCCGATCACCGCGGACCGCGACCTGGTGGTGTTCGGGGTCAACCTCCGCCGCCCCGGGCTGACCGCGATGGTGGGCGGGAAGCGCGCGAACGTCGTGCGACTGGCCGACGACCGCGTGGTTCTCCGGCAGCCGGACACGTTGCCGCCGGGAACGCACGGCGTGCAGTTCCGGTACGAGGTGACGCTGGGCGAGCCGCCGGTCACCCGTCCCTGGCTGGAATCCAACCTGGTGCCCTATGTCCGACGTCCGCGCGTGGTGCGCGCGCGGTGGCAGCAAGGGGGAATCGTCGTCCGCACCGACATCCCCGTGTCGCTGGACCAACGTGCGGTGTTGCTGTTGGACGAGTACGGACCGCGGGATCGCCCGCGCAGCTACCAGTTCGACGCGCGGTTCCCGCTGGCGCCGGGGTCGGACCCGGTGCGGGAGTTCACGGTTCCGGTCACCGGAGTCGCCGCCGGTCGGTATCTCGTGCGGGTTCAGGTGGACGGGGCGCAGAGCCCGTTGGAGTTCGCCGACGGAGCGTTCACCGGCCCGCTGGTCGACGTGAGCTGAGGCGGAGAGGGGGCCAGGTGGGCAGGGGCGGCGGGTCCGGCGGCGAGGCGCACCAGCGAGCCCTCGTCCGCGCCATCCGGGCTGTCCTGGCCCGGGTGGACGCGCACGCCGACCGCCGGGAGCCGGACGCGAAGCCGTCGCCCGCGCCCGAGTCGAGCACGCTGGCCACTTTGTGCTCGTGCTTCGGGCTCACGTCCTTCGAGCGGGACGTCCTGTTGCTGGCGACGGCGGCCGAGCTGGACCCGAGCACCGGGCCGAGGTGCGCCGCCGCCAGCGGCGACCCGCGTCGCGACTACCCCACGTTCTCCCTGGCGCTGGCGGCGTTTCCCGAAGCGCACTGGAGCGCGCTGACCCCCGTCGCGCCGTTGCGGCGGTGGCGGCTCGTGGAACTCGCCGACGACGGACCGCTCACCACGAGCCGGCTCCGGGTCGACGAGCGCGTGCTGCACTTCCTCGCCGGAGTGCCCTATGTGGACAGTCGGCTGCACGGGGTGGTCAGCCGGGTCGACCCGGTGCCGGACCTGCCGGGCTCGCACGCGCGGTCCGCCGAGGCGATCAGCACCGCGTGGCACGAGGTCGACGGGCGACCCCACGTGGAGCTCGTCGGCAGCGACCAGCGGAGCCGGTGGGAGGTGGCCGCCACCGCCGCCAGGAACTCGGGCGCGTCGCTCTACGTGCTGCGCGCGGCGGACCTGCCGACCGACCCGGCCGAGCGGGAGGCCACCGCGCGGTTGTGGGAGCGGGAGTCGCTGCTGCTCCCCGCCGTCCTGCTCGTGGAGGTCACCGACGCGACCACCGACCGGTTGGCCGCGCTGGAGCTGTTCGCCCACGCCCTCGCCGTGCCGATGGTCATCTCCAGTGACGATCCACTGAGGACCGGACACCAGCACCGCGAGCGCGTGGTGGTCGACACCCCCACCGAGGACGAGCAGCGCGCGTTGTGGGCGAGCGCCCTCGCGGGCGCCGACCACGCCGCGGACGCTGACGAGCTCGGCCGTCTGGTCGCCCAGTTCTCCCTGCCCGCGCACGTGATCCGCGCGGCGGGGGCGGTCGCCCGGCGGGCGGCGGACGGACGGCAGGACGTCGCCGGCCTCGCCTGGCGGGCGGGCCTGCACCAGGCCAGGGTCGCGCTCGACGAGCTCGGCCGGCGGGTGGAGCCCCGCGCCCAGTGGGACGACCTCGTGCTGCCCGAGGCGCAGCGGGCGATCCTCACCGAGGTCGTCGCCCAGGTGCGGCAGCGGGCGACGGTCTACCGGGACTGGGGGTTCGAGGCGGTCCTGCGGCGCGGGCTCGGCGTCACCGCGTTGTTCGCCGGCAACAGCGGAACCGGCAAGACCCTGGCCGCCGAGGTGCTCGCCGGGGAGCTGGGCGTCGACCTGTTCGTCGTGGACCTCTCCCAGGTGGTGAGCAAGTACATCGGGGAGACCGAGAAGAACCTGCGCCGTGTCTTCGACGCGGCCGAGCGCGGCGGTGCGCTGCTGCTGTTCGACGAGGCCGACGCGTTGTTCGGCCGCCGCAGCGAGATCAGGGACAGCCACGACCGGTACGCCAACATCGAGGTCAGCTACCTGCTGATGCGGATGGAGTCCTACCGGGGACTGGCCATCCTCACCACCAACATGAAGAAGGCGCTCGACCCCGCCTTCCTGCGGCGCATCCGGTTCGTGGTCGACTTCCCGTTCCCCGGCCCCGGCGAGCGGGCGGAGATCTGGCGTCGGGTGATCCCGGCCGCCACGCCGGTCGACGGCCTCGACCTGGACCGCCTGGCCCAGCTCACCGTTGCTGGTGGCAGCATCCGCAACGTCGCCCTGTCGGCGGCCTTCCTGGCGGCCGACGAGGGAACCCCGTTGGCCATGCGGCACTTCCTGGCCGCCGCCCGCACCGAGTACCTCAAGCTGGAGCGCTCCCTGACACCGGGGGAGGTGGCGGGATGGGTGTGAGTCCGGATGACCGGCGCGCCGAGCCGAGCGTGCACGTCGAGATCGGCGAGCTGGTCCTCGACGGGTTTCCCGGCGTCGACCCGGACCTGGTGGCCGGCGCGTTCGAGCGCGAGCTGAACCGGCTGCTCCGCGAGCGCGGGGTGGGCTCGGCCGGAAACGGCGACTGGGCGGTCGACGTGCTCTCCGGTCTGCCGCCGCTGCCCCGCACGGCCTCACCGCGTCGGCTCGGCGCGGCACTGGCCCAATCCGTCCACAAAGGACTGACGCGGCGCGGAAGGGGGCGGACATGACCCGAGCCCTGCCCCGGCGCGCTGAAGAACCGGGTCGCGACAAGGACACCCGGCGACAGAACGGGAAGCGGTCGTCGCGCACGCCGCGAGACCTGCGCGAGGTGCTCGCCTCGCCAGGGCAGCCGATGGACCTCGGGCTGCGTCGGGACCTGGAAAGCGCACTGGGCCACGACTTCGGCCGGGTCCGGGTGCACACCGACCGCGACGCGGCGGCGGTGGCCGACCTGCTCGGCGCGGACGCCGTGACCGTCGGACAGGACATCTTCTTCGCCGAGGGCGCCTACGAGCCCGGCACGCTCGCCGGACGGCGGTTGCTGGCCCACGAGCTCCTGCACACCGTCCAGGAGCCGGACGTCGCCGGCGCGCTGTGGGCGGGCCGGGAGGCGGGCGCGGTCAGCCTGCCGCACGAGGCCGTGGAACGGGAGGCCGAGCGGATCGCGCGGGCCGAGGACGGGCAGCGCGCCGAGCTCCAGGAACACGCCGGCACGGCCACCTGGCTGCGGTACGCCACGGTCGACGCGGACCGCATGCGCACCGAGCACCTGGACCCGGCCACGCTGGTCGAGCGCCTGGTGGCGGGTGTGCTGCGCAGTCTGCGGGGCGACCCCACCGACGTTTCGGGCCGGGTGCGGGCACAGCTCGCCCGGTTCACCCCGGATCTGCGCAGTTCTGTGCTGGAGCGACTGGAAACCCGGTTGCCGTCCGGAGATCTGGCGCGGCTCCGCGAGCTGGTCGCCGAGGCGGAGACCGGGGCGGGGCCGAGTGAGGCGTCCGTTCTCGTTCCGGAGCCGGTCACCACGGCGATCGAGTGGATCGAGAACCTGCGGCGGCAGGCCGAGGAGGAGCGGCGCGACGACGCGGAGCAGGACGACCGGGAACGGCAGGACCAACAGGACGCCGACCGGGAAACCGACGATGACCACCCCGCTCCGCGCCCGGAGCCAGGACAGGAACCCGGGCAGGAGCCGGGCGACACCGAGGACCCCGCGCCCGGCGAGGAGCCGGGGAAGGAACCCGGCGAGGAACCGGGCAAGGACACCGACCAGGAGCCTGGCGAGGAACCCGGGACGGAGAAGGACAAGGAGAAGGACAAGGAGCCCGGCGAGGACGAGGGGAAGGACAAGAAGGAGGGGGAGGAGGACAAGGACAAGAAGGACGACAAGGAGGACGGCGAGAAGGACAAGGAGGGCAAGGAGGGCAAGGAAAAGGAGGAGGCCCAGCGGGCCGAGGACGAGGTCGCCGCTCAGCCGGTGGGCCAGGTTCCCGGCGCGCCCGGAGCCGAACCGCCGCCAGGCCAGGGGCCGCCCGCCGGAGCCGGTCCCGAGGTGGGTGCGGCAGCACCGGAAGCCGGGGCGGGAGCGGCGCAGCCCGAGCAGGCGGAGGCGGTCGCCCAGGAACCGGAAAGCCCGCTGGCGCACCACGGTCTGCTCGACCGACCGGGCGCGGAGGAGCAGCCCGGCGAGGAGGAGCGACCTCTCGGACTGGAGTCCGGAGCCGAGAGCGAGGTGAGCGCTCCGCCGGACGAGGAATCCGCCGACGAGGAACGCGAGGAGGAGCGGCCTGCGGCCGAGCTCCGACCCGAGGACCACCTGCCGGCCGGTGATCTCGACGTCTCCCGGATTCCCACCGCCGACCAGATCACCTTGCCCGCCAGCGGAACCCCGCCACGTCCCGCCGACGCGCCCGCGTTCCCCGCCCCACCCCCGACCCGGGCTGAACAGCAGGAAGCGGCGGAGCCCGCGACCGAGGAGCCCGAGCCCGCCTCGGAGCCCGCGCCGGAAACGCCGGAGCCGCAGGCGGAACCCGAGCCGGAGGAGGACGCTCCCGCCGAACGTCCGCTGGACGCCGAGGTCGGGCCGGAGCCCGACCCGCGAGACCGTGGCGGCCCCGTCGCTCCGCCACCGGCGGCGGAGCCAGTCCAGCCCGACGAGACACCCGAGGCCGAACCAGTCGGCCTCGACGCCCCCGCGGCCGGTGGGATGGACCCGGGCGTTGGTGGGCCAGCACCCGGCGGAGCACCGATGCCCGGCGGTGGAGCCCTTCCCGGTGGACCTGGAGCGGATGTCGACCCCGAGCCGGCGGATGCCGGCCCGGTCGGCGACACCCCGGACGCCATGGGATCTCCCGCCCCGGACGCCTCCCTGGAGGCGGGCGGCGGCGGGTGCGGCGGCCCGCCGGAACCGACGACCGAGGCCGCCCAGGGCGGTGGTGGAGAAGGCGGCGCTGTCGTTGGCGGAGGTGGTGGCGGCGCACCGCCACCCGCCGAGCAACGACCGCCCGCGCCCGATCTGTCCGGTCAGGACCCTCAGGCCGGACTCGCCGCCGTCGGCCAGTTACCTCCCGACCAGATGCAACCCGCACTGGCCAGTGTGGACAGTGCGGTGGGTCGCAGCGTCGGCGAGGATCGCAGCGCCCTGCAGAGCGCACCGCCCACAATGGAGCGTCCCTCCGGTGCGCCGCAAACCCTGTCCGGTGCGCCGCAGGTCCCGGCACCGGAGAACGCGCCCGACGCGCGGCTGGAGCGGGTGCGTGCCGAGGGCGGCCGGCAACAGCAACAGGCCAAGACTCCGCCACCGCCGGGCGCCAACCCGGCCCAACGAACAGGAAACCCGCACGTCGCCGGTGATCCCCAGGGCCGGGTGACCGACCGCGACGTGCGCAACGTGCAGAACGCGGTCAACCACGTTCCCACCACTGATCCCGCCCTGCACACCACTGTCGGCGCGCCCCCAAGACTGGAGCTGACCGGCGAGAGCGATCCCGCGCGTGGCGACGAGCAGGCCGCCAAGATGCGCGAGTCCGCGCAGGGAATCCTCTCCTCAGGACGCGAGGCGGCGTCCCAGCCGCTCGGCGAGGACCAGATCTACCCCAATGTTCCGGGCGAAACCCTCACCGCGCAGGTCCCCGCGGCCGGAGGCGGTGGAGCCGGGGGAGGCGGGGGAGCTGCCGGCCCGGCCGCTGCCGGCCCGGTTGGCGGAGGTGCGGCCGGCGGACCCGCGGACGCGGGTGTTGCCGTTGTCGCGCAACAGGAGCGTGGACCGCAGATCCAGGCCGCGGTGGGCCAGGGCCAGGCGCGGATGGCCACCGAGCACGACACGCGACGGCAGGGCGAGGCCCAGGCGCGGGCCCAGCACGAGGCCGAGGTGACCAGGACCGTCTCGGCGAACGCCGAGGCGCAGGCGGCCGAGCGCGGCCGCGTGGCCGACGAGTCCCGGGCCCGGCGCGAGGAGTGGCGGGCCGAGCAGGACCGGGCCATCGGCGACGCCAACAACCAGGCCGGAACCGAGCACGAGCAGACCCGGGGGAACATCGACCGCAAGCGCACCGAGACCGACCGGGAGAGCGACCGCAGGCAGCAGGAGGACAACGACCGCATCCACCGCGAGCGGGAGCAGGCCGAGGAGAAGGCGCGCAAGGAACGCGAGCGCAAGAAGCGCGAGTCCGAGGGCATCCTCGGCTGGATCTCGTCCAAAGTGGAGCAGTTCTTCGACGCGCTCGTCCAGGCGATCACCGACATCTTCGACGCGGCGCGCCGCGTGGTCTCCGGGATCATCAAGGGCTTCACCGAGTTCGTCACCGGGATCATCAACCTCGCGCGCGACCTCATCGTCGGCCTGATCAACACCCTCGCCGACATCCTGATCAAGCTCTGCGACGGTCTCGCGATCTTCTTCCCCGAGCTGGCCGCCCGGATCCGGCGCGGCATCGAGGAGGTCCGCGACGCCGCGATCGCCACCGTCAACCGCCTGGCCGAGGACCTCAAGGCCGGCGTGACGGCGCTGCTCAACCTGCTGGCCGACGGCCTGAACGCACTGCTCAACGTGCTGGAGGCGGGCCTGAAGGCCGCCGTCGAGGTCGTGCGCACGGCCGTGAACTCGGCGATCGAGTTCGCGAAGGCCGCGATCCAGCTCCTGGGCGAGTTCGCCGCCCTCGTCGCCGACATCGCCCCCGACCCCGGCGGCTGGCTGGGCAAGCTGGGCGCCGCCGCCCGCGACGGAATCCAGAACCACCTCTGGGAAGCCGTCAAGACCGCCGTCCGGCAGTGGTTCGACGACAAGGTCGAGCAGATCCTCGGGCTCGGCCGCACGGTGATGGACGTCCTCGTGCGCGGCTGCTTCTCCCTGGCCCGCATGGGCCGGATGGTCTGGGACGCCCTGGTCTCCGCGCTGCCCGGCATCCTGGTCGCGATCGTCATCGAGCGGCTGATCTCCCTGATCATCCCGGCGGCCGGCGCGGTGCTGGCCATCGTGCAGGCCCTCGTCGCGGCCTGGGGAACGATCAGCCGGATCATCGCCGCGATCGGCGCGTTCTTCTCCTTCCTCAAGGCGGTCCGCTCCGGCGGCGCGGCCCCCCTGTTCGCGCAGGCCATCGCCACCGGTGTGGTGGCACTGCTGGAGTTCGTCAGCAACTTCCTGATGGCCCGCCTGGCCTCGGCGGCGAAGGGCGTCGGCCGCTCACTTCGCGGCATCGCCCAGAAGATCATGCGTGGACTGACGCGCGCCGGACGCGGCGCCCGGCGCGCGGCCGGCCAGACGGTCAACCGCGCCCGCCAGGGACTGCGCGCGGCCAGCCAGGCATTACGCCCCCCACGCGCCCGAACCGGGGTCGGAGCCCGACGTCGTCCCGGCACTCCCACAGCCGGCACCCGGGGCCGACCAGCCGGACGCCGTGGCGCGCCAAGGCGAACCGACCCAGCGCGCGGCTCCGCGCCGCGCCCGGTCGCCGGACAGCGCCGCCAACGCCCAGCTCCCCGCCCCACCCGCCCAGCGGGCCCGATCCGCCAGCGCTGGAACCAGGCGCGCGGCGCTGTCCGAAGTGGACTGAACCGGGTCCGCGCCGCCGGCCGAGCCCTCGGCCGCCGCCTCGCCAACACCCGCATCGGTCGCGCCCTCACCAACGGCGCCCGCCGCCTCCGCGATGGCTACCGCCGCACCCGCGACCGCCTCCGCGACCGACTCCGCCGCCGCCAGGCCCAACGCCGCCGCGACCAAGAGCAGCGCAACTCCCCAGCGGCCAAGCAACGCCGCCTCGACCTCATCGTCGCCCGCATCCGCCCCCGCCTCCAACGCCTCCTCCGCAGGGGTGTGCCTCGCCGCATCCTCGCGGTGGTCCTGGCGGGAATGCGTGTCTGGTATCGGCTGACCGGCCTGGATCTGCTGGGTACGCCAGCGCGCGAGGTACTCGCCCGTCTCAATCCCGACGAGCCGGTCACGGACACCACGGAGCTGCTTGACGAGGAGATTCTGGAGACCGTGCTGGAGCGCGTGCGGCACTTCCGCGAGAACGATCCGGAGCACCGCAGGCAGGTCGGCCTCGTGGAGCACGTCCCAGGAGACGTGCGGGGCCTCGTGGACCCGAACTTCTGGGAGCGTGTTCGCAAACAGGTGGTTTCCGAGCCCGTCGCCAGGATCAACATTCCGCAGGGGGTGCATCCGCTCGCAGCGGCGACCTGGCTGTCCGAGGCCGGAGCCCAGCTTCCCCGGCGACGGTTGCTCACCTTCGGGGACCGCCCGCGTTCGGTCATCGCCTCCGAGCAGAAACGGAGCCGCCCATCGGCCAACATCCCGGGTCGTCTCACGCCCATGGTGTACGACCCGCAGAGAAAGCTCTACGTTCCGGAAAGCATGGCGCACCAGACCTACAAGCAGTTCTCGAGGACGTTGGGCGGGCAGGACAAGGAGGCCGCACTCGCGGCGCTGCGGGCCCGAGGGGCGGGCGACTACAACCAGAGCGGACAGGGAATCCCACAGTCCAGCGGAACACAGCTGGCTGCTGTTCCGCTGATCGCCGAGCCAATGCGAAGCAGATTCGCTTACGTGTCGAGTCTCGCGACCTTGCACCAGCTCACGGAGAACTCTTCTCAGGTTCCGCCCGGGCAGATCGTGGCGAACATGGCGTTCTCCCAGCGGGGCTCGATCGATGCGGTGGGTGAGCTCGAGGAGCACGTCCGTACGTTTCGGGAGACAGGACGTCGTTTGGGCACGGGCGCTCCATCTCTCACGCAGGTCAGTGACGAGAGAGCGACGAAGGCGTGGGAACAGGAGATGTACGCGAGAGGGCGACGCCCCAGGGATGCGTCGGCCAGGGATCGCGATGAAGGGATCGCCCGGCTGCGTGGGCAGCTGGAGACGCCGGAGCAGTTGGCCAACCGGATCATCGTCGCGCTCCGCGCCGTGGGATTGTTGTCCGGTCTGGTCGGTGGCCCAGGCGACCGGGAACGATTACGACAGGAACTCGCGAAACGGATCGACCGGTTCCTGAAGGAAGGAACGAGAGTGCGGCAGCCAACGACCGGAGGGAACTAGGTGACCTCCAGCAGCTTCTCCAGCCCCCGAATGGTCCTTCGAGGATGTGATCCGTTGGCAGAGGCCGAGGAGTTGGTTCGGCAGCTGTCTCTCCGACGGATTCGCGAGTCGCGGGCGGAGCCTGAGCAAGGCATCGTCCACGAGTGCGTGTGGGCGCTCACCCTGGACGTGCAGCTGCACTACCTCGAGGACCACCGTTCCGGTTGTTCCTTCGTGGTCGTGACCGGTCCCAGCCAGGAGAGGGTGGAGGAATTCGCGCCTCTTGTCGCGAGTTACCTCGGTCCCTGGACGTGGCCGGAGCTGCTGGCGGAGGTACGGCGAGGTGGCGGGCAGGAGGAGCGGGCGCGTGCCCTCCTGAGAGCGGGGATCGGCGCGCCTGACCACTTCGATCAGAGTTTCTTCGACCACGTGGCGAACGCCGCTCGTTCTCCCGAGGGCTGGCTGCGGACCGCAGGGGTGTGGGCGACCTCTTACCCGTTCTGGCCGGAGTTCGTTCCACTTCTCCGCGAAGTCGCTGAGCACGACGCGGACCCCGACCTCCGGGCTGAGGCACGGGCGATCGCGACCGCGATCGAGAACCAGGTGGGTGCCTCGTGATGAGCAGGGAGCGCCTGGCGACACATGAGGTGGGGGTGGGGGAGCCGTGACGAGGTACGCGGATCTGCGGAAGCCGTTGCGGGCTGGGATTGTGATCGTTGATCCGGAACGGGGGACGCCGCAGCGGGTCATCGTGTTGCAGTTCAACCCGGACAGCCTGGAGCGGTCGTTGGCGCCGCAGGCCGCCGGGGCGGACCAGGGGGACCGGACGGAGGCGTTGCGGCTCAAGGGGCCGGCGGTGGAGACGTGGAAGTTCACCGCCGAGATCGACGCGACCGACCAGCTCGATGTCCCCGCGCCGAGCGGGATTCACCCGCAGCTCGCGGATCTGGAGACGCTTGTTCATCCGCCCAGTGGGCGGTTGCGGGCCAATCAGGCGTTGGCGGCGGCGGGAACCCTGGAGATCACGCCGATCGAGAGTCCGTTGACGTTGTTCGTCTGGGGCACGCAGCGGGTGATTCCGGTGCGGCTGACCGAGCTGACCATCACCGAGGAGGCGTTCGACGCCGACCTCAACCCGATCCGCGCTTCGGTGGGGGTCGGGATGCGGGTGTTGTCCGTCAACGACCTGCCGGCCGGGCACCGGGGCTCCGAGCTGTACCTCGCGCACCTGTCGCAGAAGGAGCGGTTCGTCGGGGCTGCCGGCGGGGGTCGGTTGGAGTCGTTGGGACTGCGCGGCGTCTAGGAGAGGGCCGGGAGAGGGAGAAGCCGATGACCGTGAACCCGTTGGACGCGTTGCCCACGCCGTCGCCGTACCCGCGCACGAGTCGGTACCACGACGTGGAGACCTCGGTGCACGTCGCGCCGGACGGTCGTCGGATTCCCTACCTGGGGCGGCGTCTGTTACCCGCCCCCGCCGCGTTCACCGCGATCGCCGAGCACGTCGTGAGCGAGGGGGAGCGGCCGGAGTTGGTGGCGGACCGGCACTTCGGCGATCCGGGGCAGTGGTGGCGGGTCGCCGACGCCAACGGGGTGCTGCACCCCCGTGACCTGACGGCGGTTCCCGGGCGGCGCGTGCGGGTCACGTTGCCGGCCGGCGTTCCGGCGCCGGCGGAGGGATAGCGCATGGCTGACCTGGCGCCGATCCACCTCACGCTGCTCATGGGGCCGCGCATCCCGGCCCCGGTGCCGAGGCAGGTCACCGACGCCCTGTTGTCCGCGCAGGTGACGGTCACGGCGGGGCAGCGCAGCGGGTTCCAGCTCTCCTTCGACCTGTCCACCAGGGGCCTGATCCGGACCACGTTGCTGCCGGCCGGTTTCTTCGACCCGCCGACGCGGGTGATCCTGGTGGCGACCGTGCGCGGCACGCCCACGGTGCTCATGGACGGGATCTGCATCCGCCAGGAGGTCGGCGTCAGCAACCAGCCCGGGCAGTCGACCCTCACCGTCACCGGCGAGGACCTGACCGTGTTGATGGACCTGGAGGAGCGGGAGGGCGTGCCGTTCCCCGCGATGCCGCCGGCCGCCCGCGTCGCCGCGATCATCGCGCGGTACGCGGGGTACGGGATCACCCCACTGGTCATCCCCGAGCTGTTCCCGCAGGCGCCGATGCCCACCCAGCGCATCGAGTTCCAGAAGGGCACGGACCTGGGGTACCTGACCGAGTTGGCCAAGGCCAACGGTTACGTCTTCTACCTGGACCCGGGGCCGGCTCCGGGCGTCAGCCGGGGCTACTGGGGGCCCGAGGTCCGGCTGGGCGTCCCGCAGCCGGCGCTCACCGTCAACGCCGACGGTCTGTCCACAGTGGATCAGATGACGTTCGGTCTCGACGGGTCGGCGCGGGAGCAACCCGTGGCCCGGGTGCAGATCCCGGTGACCAAGGTCGCGGCGGTGCTGCCGGTGCCCGAGGTGAGCGTGCTGCGCCCACCGCTGACGGTGCGGCCGGCCCCGGCGCTGAAGAAGAAGGTCGTGGCCGACACCGCCAAGAAGGACGCCCCGCAGGCGCTGGCGCAGACCCTGGCCCAGGCGGCGCAGTCCGCCGACGCGGTCTCCGGCTCCGGACAGCTCGACGTGGTGCGCTACGGCCACGTGCTCCGCCCCCGCGAACTGGTCGGCGTCCGGGGCGCCGGCATCGCCTACGACGGCCTCTACTACGTCAAGAGCGTCACGCACAACCTCCAACGCGGCTCCTACACCCAGAACTTCACCCTCGCCCGCGAGGGCCTGATCCCGCTGCACCCGATCGTCCGGCCGTGACCGACCCGGGAGGAAGCCGATGAGTCCAGAACCCAACCGGTACCTCGGCAAGTACCGGGGGACGGTCGTGACCAACGTGGACCCGATGCGGATGGCCCGCATCCAGGCCCAGGTGCCCGACGTGCTCGGCAACACCCCGTCGTCATGGGCGATGCCGTGCCTGCCCGTCGCCGGGCCGGGGATGGGCCAGTACGTCGTCCCCCCGGTCGGCGCGGGCGTGTGGGTCGAGTTCGAGCAGGGCGACGTGAACTACCCGATCTGGAGCGGGTGCTGGTACGGCTCGGCCGCCGAGGTGCCGCCGCTGGCGCACGCCGGGCCGCCGAACTCGCCGAACATCCTGCTCCAGACCCAGGGGCAGCACACCGTCGTGCTGTCCGACCAACCGGGCGGCATGGGCATCACCCTGAAGACCGCCGCGGGGGCCATGTTGTCCATCAGCGACAAGGGGATCGTCATCACCACCGGTCAGGGCGCGTCCATCTCGCTGGTGGGCGGCACCGTCACCGTCAACCAGGGCGCGCTCGTCGTGACCTGAGGGGGAGAGCAGTGTCGGGAAATCTGTTGCACGTCAACGCCACCATCACCTGTCCCCACGGCGGTCAGGCCACGATCTCGCCGGCGCAGACGCGGGTGCTGGTCGGCGGGCAGCCGGTGGCGACGCTCGCCGACGTCGACACGATCGCCGGTTGCGGGTTCACCGTCGGCTCCAAGCCGCAGCCCTGCGTCACCGTGCGGTGGGTGACGCCCTCCGGCCGGATCAGGGTCAACGGCTCACCCGCGATCCTCAACAGCTCCGTGGGGTTGTGCCAGAGCGCCGAGCAAATTCCGCAGGGCGCGCCGCACGTCGTTGTGGTCCAACAGAGGGCGGTGGGCCTGTGAGCGCACGGGGAACCCGGCGCGCGGTGGAACCCGTGCCAGCCAGGACGCGACCGGGACGCACCGACGTGGCCTTCCCGTTCCGGGTCGACAGCAGGGGACGCACCGCCGACGTCGGCTACGACGACCACGTCCGCGACATGATCGAGCAACTCCTGTTCACCAGCCCCGGCGAGCGGGTCATGCGACCGGACTTCGGCTGCGGGCTGCTGGACCTGGTGTTCGCGCCCACCAGCCCGGAGTTCGCCTCCGCGCTCCAGCTCTCGGTCCAGGCCAGCCTCCAGCGCTGGCTCGGCGACGTCATCGAGGTCACGACCCTGGAGGTCGTCAGCGAGGACACCGTGGTCCGGGTCCACCTCGGCTACGTCGTCCTGCCGACCGGGACTCGCCGCGACGACGTGTTCGAGCGGAGGGGAGTGTGATGACGACCAACGACTCGCTTGACCGCGGCGGGGTCGATCGCGGCGGGGTGGACTGCGGCGTGGACCGGCGGCGGGACAGAGTCCGCGCCCGACGCCGCAACGGCGTCGACAGCGTGGAGGTCAGCGACGACGGCCTGACGCTCACCGTCACGTTCCTCGGCAAGGCGCCCAAACAGCTCCAGCCGGCCAACATCCGCATCGACGGCGGACGGCGGGTGCGCGGGATCGTCGCGCTCGACGTGCGCGTGGAGAGCCACGACGAGCCCGGCGTCGACGATCGCGTGCACATCGCGGTCAACAAGCGCGGTGACACGTCGACCTACGAGCTCAGCGTGGTCGTGCCGGACGCCTACGGCCGGCCCGGCACCGAGCCCTATCCCGGGTTCGACGTCCGGTACCACCGGGCCCGGTTCGACTTCCAGGGCCCCTGTCCGTCCGATGTGGACTGCGCGGCCGTCGCGCCGCGCCCGGTGCCGGTTCGACCGAGCCCGGCGGTGAACTACACCGCCCGGGACTACGAGAGCCTGCGCCGCCTGCTGCTGGACCGGCTCGTGCTCACCGTCCCCGAGTGGGTCGAGCGGCACGCGCCCGACCTCGGCGTCACCCTCGTCGAGGTGCTCGCCTACGTCGGCGACCAGCTCAGCTACTACCAGGACGCGGTGGCCACCGAGGCGTACCTGGACACCGCGCGCAGCCGGGTTTCGGTCCGCCGGCACACGCGGCTGGTCGACTACGCGATGCACGACGGCTGCAACGCGCGGACCTTCGTGGTCCTGGAGACGACCAGGAACCTGACGCTGTCGGCCGACGACTTCCGCTTCGCCGCGATCGACGTCAGCCACCTCGACCCCGTGCAGCGGCCGAAACTGGGACCGGTGCTCTCCGACGAGGAGTTGGAACGCCTCCCGCCCGGAACAGCTCTGGAGATCTTCGAGCCCCTGGTGCGGGCGCCGCTCACCGTTCGCCGGTCGCACAACACGATCCGCCTGTGGACGTGGGGCGACGCGGAGTGCTGCCTTCCCCGGGGATCGACCTCCGCCACCCTGCGCGACGAGTGGGTCCCGCAGAGCGGCTCGCGGGGAAGCCAAGCCGGCCAAGGAGAAGGAGAAGGAGAAGGAGACGACAGCTCCGGCGCGCCCACCGGACGCGATCGGGTGTTGCGGCTCGCCCCCGGCGATCTCCTCGTGTTCGAGGAGGTGCGAGGCCCCCGGACCGGAGCCGTCGCCGACGCTGATCCCCGGCACCGGCAGGCGGTCCGGCTCATCTCGGTCACGCCGGCCGTCGACGAGCTCTACGACCAGCCGGTCCTGGAGGTCACCTGGGCCGTCGACGACGCGCTCGCCTTCGACCTCTGCCTGTCCGCCAGGGGCGGCCCCAACTGCTGCCTCATCGAGGACGTCAGCGTCGCGCGCGGCAACGTGGTGCTCGTCGACCACGGCCGCGGCCTCACCGCCTGCGGCGGCGCGCCGGAGGAGATCACCACGCCCCCGGCTCCGGTGTCCCCTCCGGACTGCGCGCCGCCCGCCTTCGGCTGTCCGGACCGGCGCGAGGACGACCCGGCCGTCGCGTTGGTCCAGTCGCTCATCCGGCAGACCGACGAGCGCACCGCGCTGACCCCGGACGTCGTGCGGGAGCTCAACAGCGTGCTGGGCGAGCCGGCGGTGTCCCGAGCCGGCATCGTGATCCGGTTGGAACCCGGGCAGCAGAACCGGGAAGTGGTGCTGCCCGGCACGACCCCGGAGCAGAACGCCGCGTTACGTTCTCTGCTGGCGCAGGTCACGTATCCGCCGCTGCGGCCGCGTTTCCGCCCGGTGTTGCGCTACGCGCCGGTGACCCAACGCGTTCCGTTCCCGTTGCCCACTCTCGTCGCCGCCGGCCAGGCCGAAATCCTGGTCGCCATCCCGGACCGGGTGCGGGCGCGGCTGGAGGAGCTGTGGCGGCAGGTGCGGGGCGGCCGGCCCCCGACCCCGGGTCAGCTCGGCGAGCTGACGATCCTGTTCGGCGAGAAGGTCCTGGCCGACCTGAACATCGGGGAACGCCCGGTGGAGGCGTTGCGGGAGTTGCTGGCCCGCCGCGCGGAACTGTTGTGGGCCAAGGTCCAGCGGCTCGCGGTGCTGGTCGCGCGGGCCAGGGCCGGAACCGTGCTGGACGAGGGAATCGTCTGGGAGATCACGCAGAGCTGGGGCGTCGGCTACGCCGGCGGCCTCCACCCGGAGTCGACGGTGCTGGCCGGTTCCGCCCGGTCGGCGGTGTCGACCGATCCGCGTGCCGCGTTGCCCGCGGTCGTGGCGAGAACCCGCGAGGCGCGGTTCGCCGTTGAGGCAGACAAGGCAGACAAGGCCGAAGAGGCCGACGAGGCCGGCGAATCCTCGGCGGACGTGGAGCGGTGGCTGGAGTGGACCCCACGGCGTGACCTGTTGGCCAGCGGTCCCCGGGACCGGCACTTCGTGGGTGAGCTGGAGGAGGGGCCGGACGGCGTCGGCCGTCTCGCGCTGCGGTTCGGTGACGGCCGGCACGGCGCGCGCCCACCGGCGGGCGCGACCTTCGAGGTGGCCTACCGGGTGGGCAACGGCGTCGCCGGCAACGTCGGCCCGGAAGCGATCAACCACCTCGTTCTCTGTTGCGCGGCAACGCTCTCGGCACCGGACGAGGACGAGAACGGGAGCGAGGGCAGCGGCGGGGACGTCAGGAGCGAGGGCGTGACCCGGGTGCGGAATCCACTCGCCGCCGTCGGCGGGATCGAGCCGGAGCCGATGGACGAGGTCCGACAGCTCGCCCCGCTGGCTCCCCGCCGCACGCTGCTGCGCGCGGTCACCCCGGCCGACTACGCCGAACTGGCCGCCCGGGTTCCCGGCGTCCGGCGCGCCGCCGCCGAGATCCGCTGGACCGGCTCCGGCCGCGAGGTGCGGGTGGCGGTCGTTCCCGCCACCCCACTTCGCTCCACAGTGGACCGTCATCCGGCCAACACGCCCAGGCCCGCGCTCCTGGAGGCGGTGGCCCGGGAGCTGGAGACCGTGCGCCGGATCGGCCACGCCGTGGCCGTCGGGCCGGCCCGGCTCGTGCCCCTGGACGTCGAGCTGACGCTCTGCGTCGCGCCCGGCTACCAGCGCGGCCACGTGCTGACCGCGGTGCGGGCGGCCCTGGGCACCGGCGTGCTGCCCGACGGCCGGCTCGGCCTGTTCCACCCGGACCTGCTCGGCTTCGGCGAGCCGGTGCGCGTCAGCCGCCTGGTCGCCGTCACCGCCGCCGTCCCGGGAATCGTCTCCGCGCGGGTGACCCGGTTGCGCCGCAGGTTCGGCCGGGACACCGGAGAGCTCGCCGACGGCCTGCTCCGCCTGGGGCCGCTGGAGATCGCCCAGTTGGACAACGACCCCGACCGGCCGGAGAACGGCCGGCTGTCCCTTGTGATCGGAGGCGGCAGATGACCGGCTGTGGCTGCCAGTGCTGCCAGTGCTGCCAGGGAACGGACCTGCGCACGCCGGTGGAGGTGGTCAACCCGCCGGCGCTGTCGGCGGTCGCCTACCGCACCGGCACGCACCCGGACTTCCTCGACTCCATGCGGGCACGGCTGTCCAGCCCCGCCCACCCGGCCCTGCGCGACCTCACGGTGCGCACGCCGGACGATCCGGCGATCGGCCTGCTCGACGCGGGCGCCGTCCTGGCCGACCTGCTCACCTTCGTCACCGAGCGGATCGCCAACGAGGGGTACCTCCGCACCGCGGTGGAGGAGCGCTCGCTGGTCCTGTTAGGACGGTTGGTCGGCCACCACCCGCGTCCGGGCGTCGCGGCGGGAACCTACCTCGCGTACACCGTCGACGCGGACCCCCGGCAGGGCAACGACTTCGAGGTGCGCATCCCCCTGGGGTCGCGGACCCAGAGCGTTCCCGGGCCCGGCCAGGAGCCGCAGGTCTTCGAGACCGGCGACGACCTGGTGGCCCGCGCCGCGTGGAACGAGCTCAAGGTCCGGCGCCGCCGGCCCTACCAGATCACGCCCAAGCGGTTGCGGGGACGGGAATCCATCCACGTCGCCGGAGTGGCGACCAACCTCGGGCCCGGCGACCGGCTGTTGTTCGTCTTCGGCAGCGAGGTGGGCCGCCAGGAACTGGTCGTGGTGCCCGGTGTCGAGCTGGACCGGGACAACGACATCACCGTGATCGGCCTGCCCCGCCCGGCGCTGGCCACCCTCGAACTGCTCGCCACCCGGCTGGAGACCCTGCTCGAACCACTGGTCGAGCCGGACCGGCGGCCGGACGAGGTCCGGCGCAGCGCCATCCTGAACCGGTTCGTGGACGACGTGATCGTTCCACTGTGGAACCGGCGGAAGACCCTGGACACGCCGACGAAGTACGCCGACGCCCTCGCCGAGGCCATGGAGCGGCTGGCGGAGACGATCACCCTGGCGCAGCACTACCGGCACGTCGGGGAGTGGCTGAAGAAGCGGGAGGCCGAGCTGTCGGAGCTCCGGAGGCTGGCCCGGCAGCTCGAACCGCCGCAACCGCCGGAAGCGAAGCCCGCCCTGGTCCCGAACGGCTCGCTGCACGCCGCGCTCGACCTGGGCTCCTCGGCCGAGGCGGTCGACGGGGAAACCGACCAGGGCGGCGGAAACGGGGCTCCCTCGCCGGCCCCGCCCACGAGCCCGGCGGTGCTCGGACTGGGCGCGTTGCTCGGGGCGCTGCGGGCGGCCCCCGGCAAACCGCCCGGCTCCGCGCGGGATCTCACCAGGGACCCGGCGAAGATCTTCGCGCCCGGGTCGGACCTGGGCGCCCAACTCCTCGCCGCCCTGGATCCGAGGTTGCGCGACGGGCTCTACCGCGCGTGGCGCCGGGTAGACCTCACCCGGCCGTTGGCCCTCCAGAGCCTCATCGCGATGCGCGCCGTGGCCACTCCCTTCGGCGCCACCGCGCCGTTGAAGGCCGTGCCGAGACAGGGCGGCGGCGTCGATCACGAGGAATGGGCGCTGGACGCCGACCTGAACCTCTCGGTGAAGGTGCCCTACGGCGCGGCGGGCCCGACCGGCGTCGAGCTGACCTTCCAGTTGGGGGCCAACGCCTGGCGCGAGGTCATCGACGACCTGAAGCAGCCGGGCGACGTCGACTTCGGACCCGGCAGCGTCCGGTACGCGGTCGCCGCCGACACCGGCGAGCTGACGCTGACCTTCCTGAAGCACCTCCCGGAGCGGCGGATCGGCTTCGGGAAACCCGCCGCAGACAAGAAGGTCCGGGTCCGGTTGCCCGACGACGGCCAGTGGCAGGAGGACCTGACCGAGGAGTTCCAGCGCACCTTCTGGCACCACGAACCGAAGGAGGAACGCTGGATCAAGATTGTCGTGCGGCGCGTCAAGGCCACCGACAAGGCACCCGCCTTCGTCGAGCTGTCCTTCGAGACCCGTTCCCTGGTGCCGAGCACGGTGCTCACCCTGGACGCGGTCTACGAGGGGGTCGGCGTCGGGAGCTGGGTCGTCATCGAGCGGCCGCGCAAGCTGGACCAGCTCCCGGGCGACCGGACGTTGGCCCTGGTGATGGCCAGGGTCACCGACGTGCGGACGGTGGCGAAGCAGGCGTTCGGCATGAGCGGCAAGGTCACCGAGCTGGTGCTGGACCGGCCGTGGCTGGACCGCCGCGACACGCGCCTGTCGCAGATCAGGGACACCACGATCTACCTGCGCGGCGACGACCTCGCGCTGGCCACGGAACCGGTGACCGAGGACGTGGGCGGCGACGAGGTCGAGCTGGCCGAGCTGTACGACGGCCTCGCCCCCGGGCGGTGGTTGATCGTCAGCGGCGAACGCGCCGACATCCCGGGAAAGCCCGCCGGAGTACGGGGAACGGAGTTGGCGATGATCGCCGGCGTCCGGCAGACCGTCGACCCGGAGCGCCCCGGCGACGCGGTCCACACCACGATCGTCCTCGCCAACGAGCTCGCCTACCGCTACCGCCGCGAGACCGTGACCATCCACGGGAACGTGGTGCGCGCGACCAACGGCGCGACCAGGGAGGAGCCGATCGGCAGCGGCGACGCCGGAAAACCGAACCAGAGCTTCGCCCTCCGCCAGGGGCCGCTGACCTGGCTGGCCGCCGACACCCCGCTCGGCGCGGCCAGCACGCTGGAGGTGCGGGTCGACGGCGTGCGCTGGCACGAGGTCGACGGCCTGGCCGGTCGGCGCCCCGACGAGCACGTCTACGTCACCGGCCCCGGAGAGAAGGACACCACCAAGGTCAGCTTCGGCGACGGCGCGCACGGCGCCCGCCTGCCCACCGGGGTGGAGAACGTCCGCGCCCGCTACCGGGTCGGGCTCGGCCGCGCCGGAAACGTGGCCGCCGGCCAGATCACCCAGATCACCACGCGGCCGCTCGGCGTCTCCGGTGTCACCAACCCGTTGCCGGCGACCGGGGGCACCGACCGCGATGACGCCGGACTGCTCCGCCGGAACATCCCGTTGCGGGTCAGCGCGTTGGACCGGCTGGTGTCAGTGCCCGACTACGCCGACTTCGCCCGAGCCCGCGCCGGAATCGGTCGGGCCGACGCCCGGCGGCTCTTCGACGGGGAACGGGAGATCGTGCACGTCACGGTGTCCGGTGTGGACGACGTCCCGCTGTTCCCGGACTCCGAGGTCGTCACGACCCTGCGCCGCGCGTTGGTGGCGCACGGGGACGCCCAGCTCCCGGTGACCGTCGCCGTGCGGGAGATCGTGATGCTGGTGGTCGTGGCCAGCGTCCGGGTGCACCCCGACCACTCCTGGAAGATCGTGGAGCCGGCGGTGCGGGCCGCCCTGCTCGACCGGCTCGGGTTCCGCCGGCGCGAGCTCGGACAACCGGCGTACCTCTCCGAGGTGCTGGCGGCGGCGCAGGCGGTGTCCGGTGTGGATGCTGTCGACGTCGACGTGTTCACCGGGGTTCCCGGGAACCTCACCCCGCTCGGCCTGCTCCACCTGGCCGGCCGGCTCACCACACCGGAGACCGTTGTTCCCGCCCGGCTGGCCGACTTCGCGGAGGAGCGGTACACAGTGGACCCACCGCCGGGCTCGGCGACCGAGACCCTCACGGCCGTCGCCGCCAAACACGGGATCACCGTCGCGGAGCTGGTGCGGCTCAACCCCGACATCACCGACGCCACCCCGCTGCCCCGTGGCCGGTCCGTCGTGGTGTTCCGCGGTGTCCGGCCCGCCCAGCTCGTCCTGCTGTCCCCGACCGTGCCGGACACGTTGATCCTCAAGGAGGCCAGGTGAGCGAGGAACGGAACCTGGTTGGCGCCGACCCGGACCTGTTGTTCTCGCTGTTGCCGCAGTACCACCGGCAACGCGACGCCGAGACCGGCGGCGCGCTGCGGGCACTGCTCGCCGTGCTCGCCGAACAGCTCAACCTGGTCGAGGACGACATCGCGCGGCTCTACGACAACTGGTTCGTCGAGACCTGCCAGGACTGGGCGGTGCCCTACGTCGGCGACCTCGTGGGCTACCGGACGTTGCGGGGCTACGAGGAGGCGGTCGCCCACGGCGGCGAGGCGTCGCGCCGGTTGGCCGCGCGGCTCGCGCCCCGCCGCGACGTGGCCGACACCGTGACCAACCGCCGCCGCAAGGGAACGCTGCCGCTGTTGGAGAACGTGGCCCGCACGGTCGCGGACTGGCCGGCCAGGGCGGTGGAGTTCCACCGGCTGCTCGCCGCGACGCAGCCGGTGCGGTTGCTGCCGGCCGAGGGGACGGCCGTCGCCCGCCGGCTGGCCGCCGACCGGGCCCGGTACGTGGACCTGCGCCGGGGAGCGGACCTCGACCTGCTCGGCTCGCCCTTCGACGAGGCGGCGCACCTGCCCACGGCGGCCAGGATCGACGGCCGACGCCGGGTCGGCCGGCACTCGCCGCCCGCGGTCGGCGTGTTCGTGTGGCGGCTGCTGCCCCACTCGCTCACCCGGTCGCCGGCCTACTGCATCGACCGCGCCCGCAACCTCTTCACCTTCTCCATCCTGGGCAACGACGTTCCCCTGGTCACCAAACCCGTTCCCGAGCCCACCGCCAGCCACATCGCCGACGTCGAGAACGTCCCGGCCTTCATCCGCCGCCGGGCCATGGCGGATCGGCTGGCCGACTACTACGGCCCCGGCAAGAGTGTGGAGATCTGGCGCGACGGCGAGCACCACCCCGTGCCGCTGCGGGACGTGGTGGTGGCCGACCTCTCGGGCTGGCGCTACCGGCCGCGCGGGAACCAGGTCGCCGTCGACCCGGTGCTGGGCCGGATCGCCTTCAGCTCCCGCTCCGCGCCCAAACACGGGGTGTGGGTGACCTACCACCACGCCTTCAGTGCGGACATGGGCGGAGGGGAGTACGCCAGGGAGCGCGCCACACCCCGCGACGCCGTGCGGTACCGGGTCGGGCCGGGCGAGGCGAACGACCGGATCACGCAGGCGTACCAACGCTGGCGCGCCGACCAGAAGGCCGGCCGCGCCGGTGCGACCGCGGTCATCGAGATCACGCACAGCGGGGCGTACCAGGAGCAGATCGACTTCGTGCTCGCCAGGGGCGAGTACCTGGAGGTGCGGGCCGCCGAGGGCGCCCGGCCGGTGATCCGGCTGCTCGACTGGTACAGCAACCGGCCGGACGCGCTGAACGTCCGGGGCGTCGACCGTCCACAGGAGACAGAGCAGGGCCAGGAACAGGGGCAGGAACAGGCCCAGAGTCAGATCCAGGGCCAGGGCCAGGGTCAGGGCCAGGGCAACGACCCGGAGGCGGACTGCCGGTCCCGGGTGAGCCAGGTGGTGCTCGACGGGCTGCTGGTCGCCGGGCGCGGGGTCAACGTCTGCGGACCGCTCGGCAAGGTCGTCCTGCGGCACTGCACCCTGGTGCCCGGCTGGTCGCTGGAGCCGGAGTGCGCGCCGCTGCACCCGGAGGAGCCGAGCCTGGTGCTGGAGAACACCACCGCGTGCGTGCAGATCGAGCACAGCGTGCTCGGCACCATCCTGGTGATCGCCGACGAGGTCACGGCCGATCCGCTGCCGATCCACATCGCCGACAGCATCCTGGACGCCACCGGACCCCGCCGCGAGGCGCTGTCCGGGCCGGACTGCCGGCACGCCCACGCGGAACTCTTCATCCACCGCAGCACAGTGCTGGGCGAGGTGCACACGCACGCCGTGCGCATCGGGGAGAACAGCCTGTTCACCGGTCTCCTGCACGTGGCCCGCAGGGGCGTCGGCTGCCTCCGTTTCTGCTCTGTCCCCACCAACTCCCGGACTCCCCGTCGTTATCGCTGTCAGCCCGACGAAGTGTTCGCGGCACTGCGGGAACGAGCGGCCTCGGGCGAACTGGACCCGGCCGAGCTGCCCGGGTTGCTCGTGGTGGCCGAACAACGCGTGCGGCCCCGGTTCACCAGCACCCGGTACGGCACCCCCGGCTACGGCCAGCTCGCCGAGGGGGTCGCGCCCGAGATCGCCCGCGGTGCCGAGGACGGCGCCGAAATGGGCGCCTTCCACGACCTGTTCCAGCCCCAGCGCGAGGACAACCTCCGTGCGCGGCTTGAGGAGTACCTACCCGCCGGCATGGATGCCGGGATCGTCCACGTCTCGTGAGGAGGATGCATGCACGGCGATTTCTCGCGCCTGGTGTTCCGGCCGGACAAGCGCTACTCCGCGGTGCTCGCCCAGCAGGGCAGGGTCCAGCTCGACTCCGACGCCAACGAACAGGCGCTGCTGAACCTGCACCTGGCCCGCACCCTGACCCGTGACCTCGTCGGGCCGCACGGCGGTCCCCGGGGCGCTGCCGGCTTCGGGCTGAGCTACCAGCCCAAGGGCAAGGACCCGGCGAACCTGGAGATCTCGCCCGGCCGGTACTACGTGGACGGCATCCTGGTCGACTCGTCCCGCCCGGTCCCCGGCCAGGCCGTGGCCGACCCCACGCCCCAGGACGCGCCGGCCGACACCGGAAACCCGGCCGCCGCCCCGGCGCCCGCCGGCTGGACCTACTGGGACCAGCCGGACGCCTACCGGGGGCGGGAGAACGACATCGACCACCTGCCCGACCCGCCCTTCCTTGCCTACGTCCGGGTGTGGGAGGCGCTGGTCACGGCGGTGCAGGACCCGGCGATCCGGGAGTCCGCGCTCGGTGTGACCCTGCCCGACACCACGGTGCGGACCAAGGTCGCGTGGCAGGTGCTGCCACTGTCCAAGAAGGACGGTTTCGACCCGGGAGGGGACGCCGGACCCGACCAGGTGCGGGCCGCGTTCGAGCGGTGGGTCGGCGCCGCGCGCTCCACGGGCAGGCTCGCCGCGCGCACCGACGAGCCACCGTCCACAGAGGACGCCTGTCTGGTCGCGCCCGACTCCCGCTACCGGGGCCCGGAGAACCAGCTCTACCGGGTCGAGGTGCACCGAGGGGGCCGGGTGGGCGGGCCGAAGCCGGCCACCTTCACGTGGTCGCGGGAGAACGGCAGCGTCGTGTTCGGGATCAGGGCGGTCGCCGGCGTGTGGGTCACGCTGACCGCGCTCGGGCGGGACGGCAAGCTCGGCCTGGACGTGGGGGACTGGGTCGAGGTCCTGGACGACGCCGCGGTCGCGCGGGACCTGGCGTCGCCGTTGCTGCGGGTGGAGGACGTCGACACCGAGGCGGGCCGGGTGAAGCTCTCCGGCGAGCCGCCGGCCGGAGTGGCGCGGGACGCCGCTCGCCACCCGTTCCTGCGCCGGTGGGACCACCGGGCGACCGGGCTCCGCGGTGCTCCGCAGGCGGACGAGGGCGCGTTGCGCGTCCAGGAGGGCGGGTGGATCGACCTGGAGGACGGCGTCCAGGTCTGGTTCGCCAAGGACGGCGTCTACCGCACCGGGGACTACTGGTTGATCCCCGCCAGGACGCTGACCGGCGAGGTGGAGTGGCCCCGCGACTCGCGGGGCAGGCCGCTGCTCCAGGAGCCGCACGGCGTCCACGTCCACTACGCGCCCCTGGCCTGGGTGCAGGGACCGACCCAGGTGGTCGACCTCCGACGCCAGTTCCCGCCGCTGGCGACCTGATGTGCCCCGAGCCGCGCTGACGGTAAGTCCAGAGTGGACGGACCGTCAGCGCGGCTTCTCCATGTTCTTCGCTGTCCTGGCGAGCTCGGCCAAGTCTCGCTTCCAGATCAGCTGCCAACGCCGCTGGAGCCGCTCTCGGGTGTGCGCGTCGGGGGTGGGTACCCGACCAGGCCCACCGGAACACACTCCACAGTGAACACAGGTGCGGTTGGGGCGGGTGGGACTCCAGCAGGCCACGCAGCGATCAGGGGCGACGTGTGCGCCCGACCGAGCTTCGAGGACACGGCGGACGACCACGGGAAGCGGGTCGCTCGGGTGCTTCTCCGGGTCAGGGCAGTAGGCCAGGTGGCTCCAACCCCAGGAGGTTCCCGGCGCTGGCCGGTCCGGAACGCGTCGCCCGGCGGCCTTCTCCTGTCGGCGGAGCGCCTCGTACCGTCGCGCGTGCGGCAACACCAGACGACGCGCCTGCTCCAACTCGTCGGCGGCGCGGACCAAAGAACCGAGGTCGTCCGCGAGTCGCGGTGGAATTCCGGCCGAGACCACCAGATGGTGCCAGGTGGCGCGGAACCCGTACGGAGCGAAGCACAGCACGCATCCCCGCAACGCCCACAACCGCTGTGCGGCGGGGAGTTCGGGGTCGCGAACGCGTCGCGCCTGTGCGGGAAAGCTGCCCATTAGCCAGATCGTGCCAGCCGTGCACGGCGCACGCGGACGGGCTTTCCGCGCGCGCCGCAGTGGTCGGCTACCGGCTCCGGAGGGACCGGAAGAACGCCTGGATGTCGGAGACCAGGAGGTCCGGGGCCTGGAGCGAGGCGAAGTGGCCCCCGCGCGAGAACTCCGACCAGTGCGTGATGGTGTTCGACAGCTCCGCGAGACCAAGGATGGCCTTGTCGCCCAGGAAGTTCGCCACCCCGGTCGGCACCGGCGACGGCGCGGGGCGCTCGCCCCAGCCCTCCGCCCCGGCCTCCCGGTAGATCCGGGCCGCCGACCCCGCCGTCTGCGTCAGCCACAGGATCGTGACGTTGGTCAGGAGCGCGTCCCTGTCGACCGGGGTCTGGTCGGTGCGCGTGGGATCCCAGTCCACGAACCACTCCAGGTTCCACGCGAGCTGCCCGGCCGGCGAGTCGTTGAGCGCGTAGGCCAACGTCTGCGGCCGGCTGCCCATCTGCGTGGCGTAGCCGGAGTGCTCGTACCACCACAGCTCCTGCGCCCGCGCCTGTTCCCGTTCGGCCTCGTCGAGCCAGTCCATGTCGGTGTCGTTGGTCGGCGTGGAGGCGTTGGCCAACGCGTTGACGTGAATGCCGATGACCTTGTCCGGGGCGACCCTGCCGAGCTCGGGCGAGACGATGCTGCCGAAGTCGCCGCCCTGCGCGCCGAAGCGCTCGTAGCCGAGCCGGCTCATGAGCTCGACCCAGGCGCGGGCGGTCCGGTTCGACCCCCACCCGACCTCCCGGGTCGGGCCGGAGAAGGCGAAGCCGGGCACCGACGGGGCGACGACGTGGAAGGCGTCGGCCGGGTCCCCGCCGTGCGCGCGGGGGTCGGTCAGCGGACCGATGACGTCCAGGAAGTCGTACACCGTGCTCGGCCACCCGTGCGTGATGATCAGCGGAGTGGCGTCCGGCTCCGGCGACCTGACGTGCAGGAAGTGGATGTTCTGCCCGTCGATGGTGGTGGTGAACTGCGGGAAGGAGTTGAGCCGCGCCTCGTGCCGACGCCAGTCGTAGTCCGTGTTCCAGTACCGCACGAGCTCCACGAGGTAGTCCTTGTTGACGCCGTAGTCCCAGCCGACGCCGGGGAGTTCGTCGGGCCACCGCGTACGCGCCAACCGCTGGTTGAGCTCGTCGAGGTCGGCCTGGGGAACATCGATCCGGAAGGGTGTCACTGCCTGCATGACCCCAGCCTGCGGTCCGAGTAGGACAACGGCGGTCCTCAATCCGTGTCATCGTGTGTCCATGTTGGAGACCTCCGCCCGGCTGCTGCGGCTGCTGTCGCTACTCCAGATGCGCCGGGACTGGCCCAGCCGGGAACTGGCCGACCGGCTCGGGGTGACGACCAGGACTGTGCGGCGCGACGTCGATCGCCTGCGTGAGCTGGGCTACCCCGTCCACTCCACCATGGGGGCCGCCGGCGGGTACCGGCTCGGCGACGACGCCGCGCTCCCCCCGTTGCTGCTGGACGACGACGAGGCCGTGGCGGTGGTGATCGGCCTGCAGGGCGCCGCCGGCGGAAGCGTGGCGGGCATCGAGGAAGCGTCACTGCGCGCACTGTCCAAAGTGGAACAGGTCCTCCCCGGTCGATTGCGGCAGCGGGTGAGCACCCTGGAGCGTGCGATGGTGGCGATGCCCGCCAGCAGCACCCCCACTGTGGACACCGCCACCCTCACAGCGATCTCCGCCACGATCCGCACTTCCGAAACGCTCCGCTTCGACTACGTCAGCCACGACGGCACCACGTCCACCCGCCAGGTCGAACCCCACCGCGTGGCCTCCTGGGGCCGACGCTGGTACCTGGTCGGCTGGGACGTCGACCGAGGCGACTGGCGCACGTTCCGGGTCGACCGCATGCGACTCCGCACCCCCAACGGCCCCCGCTTCGCCCGCAGAGAACCACCGGACGGCGACGTGGTGGCCTACCTGCGCCGGACAATGGGCTTCGAGATGTGGCCCCACCGCTGCCTGTTGCGAGTGCACACCCCGGCGTCGGAGATCACCGGCCGCGTCGACGGCATCGTGACCCCGATCGACGACCACAACTGCCTCCTGGAACTCCCCACGGACTCCTACGACATGGTCGCCTTCACCGTCGCCATGCTCGACGTCGACTTCGAGGTCGAGTCGCCCCCAGAACTCGCCGAGCACCTCCGGAAGCTGTCCCACCGCTTCACCGCCGCCACCTGACCCTCCACAAGCGACACCCCGAATCCTGACTACGGGCTGTGCCCGATCGGACGCGAACCGTGCCGCATCCGGCCCTGTGCTGACTGGTGCGAGTGGCGGTTTAGCCTCGGCCGCATCTGTCTGCTCGTCCGACGCCAGGCACATGGACTACATGCGCGTGACGAGCATGCCTTGCCGACGCTGCCCCTGATCTCCCGGCCTTCCGGCCGCCTTCCCTGGTGCCCGCTGTCGCACTAGACATCCCTGCTACCGCTGGCCACACTGGCCACGGCCGTGTTCGCCACCAGCCCGACCGAGACCCTGCCAGCCAGCCCCGCACGGAGGTAGCGCCGGCTTTGGAACCTCTAGCGCTGGCCGTCACCCCGGTAGGTCCCGAAGCTCCCCGCCGGCGTGTCACCCCTCGCCGGTCCGCTCAGCCCCGGTGCTCTTCCTGTGGAGAACCGATCCCTGCTGGTGAGGCAGGGCAGCACCGGGCCTTCGGGGTCGGTGAGGGTCGCGACTGCTCCCGAGGGGGCCGCGAAACCCCAGTGCCGTCGGCCGACCGCACTGCGATGCGGTCGAAACCGGTGTGCTGGAGGCAAACGCGGTGATCACATCCGTGGCCAGGCTGGGAGTGGTTCGGACTTTCGGTGTGTCACCAGGAGTGCCAGTCGGCGGTCCGGGTGGCGGAACACCGGTCGTGCGCCGATCTTCCAGCCGGGGGCGTCGATTTCCGCGTGGCGTTCCACGAGGTCGCCATTGGCCGTGTAGGCGGTGATCCGGGTCCAGCCGCCGTTCAGCGCGGCGATCACCATGGCTTCCAGCCAGGTCACCTCGGCGGTCTCGTGGAACTCGAACGCGGTCGCGTAGTCCTCGTCGTGGGCGAGGTCGCCCACTGTCACCAGTACGGTTCGCCCGAATGTCACGACGATCTCCGGCAGATCGGCGGTGGGTGGGTGGAACCACCACGTGCGGCCGTCGCTGTCCTGGTGGCCGGCCCGGTCCGCGACCAATCGGCCGATCCGCGCCATGACCCGGGCCGCGCCCCAACTGTCGAGTTTCGGCTCGCCCATCGCGTCTCGCTTCCCGGTGGTTCCGGCCCGATCATGGTTCAGGGACGCATGTTCGGCCGCACCCTCGGCGGGCACCCCGCGCACTCCTCGCCGTGGTCCCGTGCGGGCGGGAGGGGGTGGGCTGGGGGTAACGCACACACCGTCGGCTCCGGACGGCGCGGGTGGCCTCGTCTCGGGGCCGCAGGCCGTCGTCAGCAGGGCCGATGCCGTGATGCATAACGCTGTGTGCCGCACAAGTTTCAGACGGTAATGGGAAACGCTGGTGGTGGCGCGAAGTCCACCCGTTCAGCCCTCCCGCGCCCGCGGGCTGGGACGGCCGAGGTGGACGATCGCGGCAGTGTGGCCCGGTCGTCGGCTGGTGATACCGTGACCGGTGCGTGCGGACGAACGCAGGGCAGGAGCCACTCCCCGGCAGTCGAGTGGCACATCCGCCGAAGGGTTGAGGCACCCTCGTCCACGAACTGCTGGCCACCTCCGACGCGACACGGCGTCCTTGTCCTGCCGAGCCGGGCGGCGGTAGCGAGGACAGTCATGTCACGAACATCCCTGACCCAGCAGCTTGTCGACCTGCGTCGCCGGTACACCGGCGAGACGTCGAGCCAGGTCGTTCCCGCGGTGCGCGCCGTGACCGAGACGCTGGACGTCGAGCGGCGCGACCTGCTCGTCAATCTGCTCCGGGGCAACCCCGTGGCCGTTCCCGTCGACCTGCGGCGCGCGTTGTTCCCCGAGGCGGGTGCCGCCCAGCGCGAGCTGGAGGCCGGCCTGGCCTTGGCGGCCGCGAACGCGGGCGGACCACTGGCGTTGCGGCCGCCGGTGAGTGTGGCACGGCCCGCGCACGCGATCCGCTCCGTGGAGCTGGAGAAGGCCCCACACCACACGCTCACCCTGCATCTCCACGAGCACGCGCTCGGCCCGCTGTTGCTCGGGCTGCTGCCCAGCGCTCAGGACGGGGAGCTCAGTGGGCTCGCCGGTCTGCGGCACCGCCAGCACCCGCGCTGCGTCGAGCTGTTCCTGCTCGGCGCCGACGCCAAGGTCGTGCTCGCGGGAGTGTCCGCCCGCACGTGGCATGCCGGCGTCGTCTTCGTGGAGGAGTGGTTGGCACTGCGGGGAATCACGCCCCAGTGGCTGTGGCAGCAGTCCCCGGAGCGCCTGACCTCGGCCGAACGGTCTCATGTGGACAGTGGGGAGCGGGTCGCCGGCCCGGCCGACCTCGGCAGCGCGGTGCTTCGCCGCAGTCCACTGTGGAACTCGGCGTCCTGGCTCACGCAGTGGGCGGCGCAGGACCTCTGGCTGGTGGAGTGGCCGGCCGGTCCGGCCCAGCGGGAGATCGTCGACGCGTTGCTGCACCCGCTCTTCGGTCTGCCTGGCTCGTTCCGGCACGAGGAGACGGGACCGGACTCCGGTTCCCTCGTCAGCCAGGAGAGCGCGGGCCGGCTGATGGTGCGCACCGTGAACCAGCCCGCGGCAACCCCGGAGGTGCCCGCGCACGAGTGGCCGGACGACTTCTTCCGGCCCTGGCGCCGGTGGTCCGAGCTGACCGAACAGGCCCGCTGAACCGGCGCGCTCCATACTGATCCGAGCGGTCCTTCTCCTGTCTTTTGGTGGGCAGGAGAAGGACCGCTCGGCCGGGCCGAGGACTGATCCGGTGCTCAGACCCGGCCGGATCGCCAGGAAGGAAAAGGTTCCAGCTCGGCGAAACCGGAGCCGATGTCCTTCAGCGCTCTGCCGTAATCGGTAGCCAGCGTTGTGAGCATGTCTTCCAGCGCCGCGTGGCCTATCAGCTCGTCCGGAGGGTTGGGCCGCCAGGAGGTGCGGGATTCGCAGGAGACCCAGACGGTTGTGCCGCGTGGCCGGAAGCGGAGAGTCCGCTCCAGGCCTGGCGCGTACATGTCCACCGACCACTCCGCCCCGCGCCGGAGGGCCTGGAGCAGTTCGGGCAGCTCCTCCACCAGTGTGGACAGGTCGTACGTGTCCACAGCCCATTCGGACGGCCCGAAGCCGCCGGCGACGAAGCGGTAGCCGGTGTCCCCCAGTTCCACGCTGGTGCACGCGATCAGACAGAAGTAGTGGTCGTAATCCTCCTCGTTCTCGGGGAGTTCGCTCGGGTAGGGGCCGGCGGGGAGAGCTGGCGGACGCAGAAGCGCGAACCTGAGGGTCATCGTCGGCACCGCTTCCCGGGATTCTGGCTGCTGTCGGTCGAAGCCGGAATTGTCGGTCCACCGGAGTCTTGGTGCGAAGGGATTTGTCAGCCGGGACGCCGTCAACCGAACCGAGGCGTGGAGCGGATGCGGAAGCCGGTCAGGCCCTCGGGTGGTTCCTCGCGCACCTCGACGTGTCGGACGTGGGCGTCCCTCGGGCCTTCGTGCGCCCACGTCACCATGCGGGACACGGCGTCCGCGTCGCCCTCGAACACCGCTTCCACCCGGCCGTCGGGCAGGTTGCGGACCCAGCCGGCGACTCCGTGTCTGGTCGCGGCCCGGAGACAGGAGTCGCGGAAGAAGACGCCCTGCACGCGGCCGGAGATCACCAGGTGTTCACGCACCATGGTCCGACGGTACGACACCTGTCCGTCCGCCACCTGGCGGAGCGGGTGATCCGGTACTCCCTGGTCAGGCCCCTGCGGAGTTCTGGAGACGCACCCCAGCGGCGAGAATCTCCGCGAGATGCAGCGGCACGTGTCCCGTGTCGGCCTGCGCCACCTGCGTTCGGCAGGAGAAACCGTCGGCCAGCACGAGTGTGTCCCGGTCGGCGTCGCGTACGGCGGGAAGCAGGGCGTGTTCCGCGCACGCCATTGACACGGCGTGGTGTCCCCGCTCGAACCCGAAGTTTCCCGCAAGGCCACAGCAACCTGACTTCAACACTGTCGCGTCAACCTCGCAGCGGTTCATCAAGTTTCGCTCGGCGTCGAACCCGAGCACCGCGTGTTGGTGGCAGTGCACCTGGACAAGCGCCTTGCGCCCCACGGGAACCCGCCAGTCCGGCGTCCGCTCCACCAGGAGCTGAGCCAGCGTCCTGACCTGTCCGGACAGGCGGGCCGCATCCTCGTCCCCGTACAGCAACTCCGGTAGATCGGAGCGGAACACGGCCGCACAACTGGGTTCGACGACCACGACCGGCGTGCCCGACCGGAGCGCGGGTCGGAGCACCGCCAGGGTCCGGCGCAGGACCCGCTTGGCCACGCCGAGTTGCCCCGTGGAGATCCACGGCAGTCCACAGCAGACAGTCGAACGCGGGATGGCGAGCCGGAATCCCGCGTCTTCCAGCACTTCCACGGAGGCACGGCCCACCGAGGGGTGGAAGTAGTTGGTGAAGGTGTCCGGCCACAGCACGACGGCCCGCCGGTGATCGGACCGTGGCGGGGAGTGGCGGCGGTGCCACGCGCTGAAGCTCTGTTCGGCGAACCAGGGGAGAGCGCGTTCGGCGGAGATTCCGGCCGCCCACTTGGCCAAGCGGTCCAGCACCGGCGCGTGAGTCAGGGAATTCACCGCGCCGGGCGCGAGGCTGGCGATGCGCGCCCACAGCGGGAGCCAACCCATCGAGTAGTGCGCGCGGGGGCGGAGCCGGCGCGCGTAGTGGTGGGACAGGAACTCCGCCTTGTAGGTGGCCATGTCCACGCCCACCGGGCAGTCGCTGCGACATCCCTTGCAGGCCAGGCAGAGGTCCAGCGCGTCGCGGACCTCCGTCGAGCGCCAGCCCGACACCACCTCGCCCCGGACCATCTCGAACAGCAGACGGGCTCGGCCACGGGTCGAGTGCTCTTCCTCTCGTGTGGCGCGGAAACTCGGACACATCACGTCGTCGCCGTCGAGGCCCCGGCACCTGCCCACGCCAACGCACCGCGCCGCTGCATGGCTGAACCGGTGTCCGTCGCGGGGATAGGCGAAGTGCACGGGGAGCTGGGCCGGCCGGTAGTCGACGCCTTCGCGGAGCTGGCCGTCCAACGGATTGGGGCGCACGACCTTGCCGGGGTTCATCCGGTCGTCCGGGTCGAAGAGGGCCTTCATCTCACCGAAGGCGGCCACGATCTGCTCGCCGAACATCCGCGTCAGCAGCTCGCCCCTGGACTGCCCGTCGCCGTGCTCGCCGGACAGCGATCCGCCGTAGGAGACCACCAGGTCGGCGGCTCGCTCGACGAACCTCCGGTAGGCGGCGACGCCGTCGGCGGTTCTGAGGTCGAAGGGAATCCGGGTGTGCACGCAGCCCTGGCCGAAGTGGCCGTACAGCGAGGCGTCCTGGTAGCCGAACTCCCGCAGCAGCTCCCGGAAGTCCCGCAGGTACGCGCCCAACCGCCCCGGCGGCACCGCCGCGTCCTCCCATCCCTCGTGCGTCTCGGTGCCACCACGGGGAAAGGCGGTCGCGCCCAGACTGGCCTCGCGGGCCTGCCAGAGCTGGTCCTCGTGCCGAGGGTCGTCCAGAAACGCCACGGTCACCTTGTCGCTGTGCCGTTTCACGTCGTCGACGAGCCGGTGGGCCCGCTCGGCGACCTCGTCGTGATCGTCGCCCGCGAACTGCACCATCAACCAGCCTTCGCCCGGCGGTAGCTGCCTGATGGCGTCACTGGCGATCCGCTGCGTGTGTTCCAGCTCCACGAGCTGGCGGTCCAGCCCCTCCAACGCGACGGGGCGGTGGGGCAGCACGGCGGGAACCGCGTCGGCGGCGGCGAAAATGGTCGGATATCCCAACACGACCAACACCCGCTCGCGCGGGACGGGGAACAGTGTGATCTCCGCGTGCAGCACTGTGACCAATGTGGACTCGCTGCCCACGAGCGCGCGAGCCACGTCGAAGCCGTTCTCGGGCAGCAGGGAATCCAGGTTGTAGCCGGAGACACGGCGTGGGATGTCCGGATAGCGAGTGCGTATCTCGGCCAGGTGCCGATCCCGCAGCGCCCGCAAACCCCGGTACAGATCCGCCTTCCGGCCACCTTCGGTCAGAACGCGTTGGTAGTCCTCCTCCACGGTCGGGCCGACCCATGTGCGCAGCCCGTCGTAAGTGAGGATTTCCAGGCGCAGCACGGAGTCCGACATCTTGCCGTAGGCCTGCGCGGTCGATCCACACGAGTTGTTGCCGATCATCCCGCCCACCGTGCACGAGACGTGCGTGGCGGGTTTGGGGCCGACCATCAGCCCGTGTCCGGCCACGAGTCGGTTCAGCTCGTCGAGGGCGATGCCCGGTTCCACCAGCGCCGTGCGCCGGTCGGGGTCCACGGAGACCAGGCGGTGGCAGTACTTCGTGAAGTCGAGGACCACGGCGGTGTTGCAGCACTGGCCGGCCAGGCTGGTTCCGCCGCCCCTGGCGAGCACGGGCGCGCCGTGCTCCCGGCACACGGCAACCGCCCTCTCCGCATCGTCCACAGTGGATGGAATGACGACCCCGACCGGGACCTGCCGGTAGTTCGACGCGTCGGTGGAGTAGGCGGCCCGCGTGCCCGCGTCGAACCGCACCTCCCCGCGCACCCGCTCGGCCAGGTCGGCCTGTAGCGACCGCATGCGCGCCTCCACCGCCGTCGGCTTCCCCGCAGGGATGCCCTCGGCGCGCGCCGGGAAAACGCCCGCGAACCGGTGACGGGCTCGGCCCCACGCCCTGGTCAGCAGAGCGCCGTTGCCAGCCGAGCGCCCCGGTCAGTCGAGCATGGCCTCCCGGACCTTGGCCGTGTCCACGAACTGCTCGAACCGGACGATCAGGCCGCCGCGCACGACGAAGTGGTGCGCGACGCGGACGTCGAGCGGCTTGCGGGTGGCCCGGTTCGTCGCGGTGTAGCGGGCCAGCACGACGACGTTCTCGCCGTCGACGACGTAGGTGTCGTCGTGGACCAGCCAGTCGGCCCACTCCTCGGCCAGCCGCTCCATGACGTTGGCCGTGACGCCCTCGGGCGTGCGGTAGGTGCCGGCCAGCGGGAAGCCGGCCATCTCCGTCCACTCGACGTCGTCGGCGAGCGTGGCGCGCAGGGCGGCCAGGTCGCCGCTGGCCGAGGCGAGGTACTGCCGCCGCACCACGGTGGCGGGCGCGTCCGGCGTCGTGAAGTCGTGGCGGCTCATGTCGATCAACCCCATGTCCTCTCGGTCGAGGTGTCCTTCGCTCGCGAAGGCGGGCCCGGTCCGGCTCAGGCGGGGGCGAGGGCGGCCAGTCGACGCTCCACCTGCTCGACGGTGGCGTGGCCGACCGCGAGGACCGCGGTCCGGCCGTCGACCTCCGCCACCAGCGTGGGGAAGCCCTCGACGCCCAGGTCGCGGGTCCGGCGGAAGTCCGCCTCGGCCGCGGCCGAGGCGGCGGGGGAGTGGAAGGCGCGGACGACGGCCTCCGCGTCCAGGCCGGCCTCCTCGGCGACGGCCCGGTAGGCGGCGTCGTCCGACAGGCTCAGGCCGTCCCGGTAGAACGCGACCTGGAGCGCCTCCGCGAGCGCGACGGCCCGGTCGGGGGCGAGCTCGCGCAACGCGGCCATCCCGCGCGCGGCGGCCTCGGAGTCCATGACGAACGAGCCGTCCGCGATCAGCTCGTCGTAGGCGCGCCCGAAGACCACCCCGGTCACGTCGCTGATCTTCGCGTTGGCGCCCTGGACATAGCCGAAGTCGCGGATCGGGCGCCGGCGCGGCCCGGTGAACAACCCGCCGGAGACCACGTCGACCGGGAGCTCCGGGTGGCGCCGGGCGATCGCGGACATCGTCCCGGCGAACCCGTACGACCAGCCGCAGTACGCGTCGAAAACGTAGACGAGCTTCATGGAGCGTCCCTCCGCACGGCGCCCGCATCCCGCGGGCAGCTCGCCTGAGCGAACAGTATCTGACGAGTCAGATATTTCGGGGAGATGGCCCGGTGTGGGTCAGCTCATGCCACGCGCCCGGTTCACCGCAGCCGGGGCAGGGCGTCCCTGGCGGCATGACTGAGTATCCGCAGGTCGGCGGCGAACCGCTCGCGGTGCTCCGCCGGCAGCGGGTCGAGCAGGTGCCGCTGGACGTTCTCCACGTGGATGCGGGCGGCCCGCACGGTCGTCTCCGCGCCGAGCTCGGTCAGCCGCACCAACTGCACCCGGCGGTCGCCCGGGTCCGGCCGCCGCTCCACCAGCCCGACCGCCGCCATCCGGTCGACCAGCCGCGTCGCGCCGCCGGTGGTGAGCACCTGCTCCTGCGCGATCGCCCGCATGGGCAGCCCCGGCTCACCCGCCCTGCCCAGGATCAACAACACCTCGAACACCAGGTGGCTGATCCCGCACTGCTCCTCGATCGCGCGGCCGAGGAGGTACTCCAGCCGGTTCGCCGCGCCCTGCAACCGGCCGAACGCCAGCACGCGGGCGTCGCCGGCCGCCTGCTCCGCCGTCGTGATCTCCTCGGTCACGCCTCCCCCTCCCGCCGCGCGGTGTCCGAGACTGGCACACGCCCCGTCGACCGGCCGCGCCGCCTCGGCGGTCCTCCTGGTCAGGCGGGGGCGCGGAAGTCGTCGGCGTGGTCCCTGGCCCACTCGGCGAAGGTGCGCGCGGGCCGGCCGGTGACCTGCTCGGCGGTCGGCATCGGGGCCGGCTCGGTCGGGGCCCACTCCTGCTTGGCCTCGGGGTCCGCCGCATCGCCCGAGTAGGTCTCGTAGCCGAGCAGGAAGTCGGCGGCCGCGGCGGCGAACCCGCCCTGTTGGCGGTAGAGCTCCCTGGTCCGGGCCACCGAGACCACCTCGAACCGGATCTCCCGGCCGAGTGCGGCCCCGATGGCCCGCACCTGGTCGCGGTGGCTCAGCAGCTCGGGGCCGTTGAGGGTGTAGGCGGCGCCGGCGTGGCCGTCGTCGAGCAACGCCGCCGTCGCGACGTCGGCGATGTCCCGCTCGTGGACGGGGTACCAGGCGGCGTCGGGGAACGGGTCCCTGACCACGTTCTCCGCCCGGATCGACGGGCCCCACAGCGACAGCTTGTTGAGCGCGAACTCCCCGGGCCGGACGTGCGTCCACTCCAGTCCGGACTCCTCGACCGCCCGCTCCACCGGCAGGTGGAAATTCGTGTCGTCTCCGCTGGTCACCGCGCCGGAGGACAGCACCACGACTCGGCGGACGCCCGCGCTCCTGGCCAGCGCGACCACCTCGCGCGCCGTTTCCGGGACGGGGAACAGATACAGGCGCTCGACGCCCGCGAACGCGTCCGACAGCGACGCCGGCTCGCGGAGGTCGCCGCCGACCACCGTCACAGCCTGCGGAAACGACGCTCTCCCCGGCTCGCGGGTTAACGCACGCACCGGCACGCCCGCGGCCACGAGACGGTCCACCACGATTCGGCCGACATTTCCGGTCGCGCCCGTCACCAGAATCGTCATCTTTCCCCCATGTTTCGTCGGAGTTCGTTCTCCTCCATCTGAGCGGCCCGGCGCGAATTCGGCAAACGCGAACACGCTGTTCACGTTTTGTGCTGACCTGCGGAAACGTGATTTCGTGAGAAAACGGCGCGTGCCGGCGCACGTGGCGTGAAGTGCTCTCTTCCCTTGTGCGAACAAAATCGCGGCGACGTGGCCACGCCGTGCGCCGGGCCTTCGTCGCGGGGTGACCTCTCTCGCACCCGCCGCGGGCCGGAGGTCCCGTTTCGTCGCCAGCCGCCACGGCAACCCTGGCCACGAGCCCACGCGACGGGAGCAGAGAAACCGCAGGTGAGAGCCATGGTGAGCAAGAAGATGGAAGGCGACGACGAGCAACGCCGGCAGAAGGCCCGTGCGGCTCGCGAGCACGGGGCGACCCCGAGCGAGGAGCAGGTGACCAAGGGGGCGTCGAAGCAACGGCACCACATGACCGGCGGCACGCACGACGAGCGGTTGGAGGCCATCCACCGCGGCAAGCAGCAGGACGAGTCGCCCAAGCCCGGTCCGCACTCGCGCTGAGCTGGGCGGGGATCGAGCGGACAGGGGGAAGGCGGGAAGTGATGACCAGTTTCTTCGGGCCCGGGTTCGGCCAGAGCCCGTTCGACGACCTGCTCGCGCGCTTCTTCGGCGCGGGGGCGCGCCGGCCCGCGCAGCGCGTCGACATCGTCCGACTGATGAGCGACCAGGCGCGTGAGCTGGTGTCCGCCGCCGTCCGGCAGGCGGTCGAGTGGGGCGGGTCCGACCTGGACACCGAGCACCTGCTGTGGGCGGCCACCCAGCTCGACCCCACCCGGCAGATGCTGGCCCGGGCCGGCGCCGACCCGGACGTCCTCGCCCGCGACATCGACAAGAAGGTGTCACGCGGCGAGCGCCGGGAGGAGCCGCCGGTGCTGACGCCGGCCGCCAAGCGGGCGCTGCTGGACTCCCACCAGATCTCACTGGCCCTCGGCCACTCCTACATCGGGCCCGAGCACCTGCTGCTCGCGTTGGCCGCCAACCCGGAGTCGGGGGCCGGTCGGGTGCTCGGCGAACTGCGGCTCACGCCGGAGACCCTGCGGCGCGCCGCCGCCGGCCGGGCCGCCCCGCCGGAGGAACCCCGCCGTGCCGAGACGCCCACCCTGGACCAGTACGGCAGGGACCTCACCGCGATGGCCCACGCCGGGAAGGTCGACCCGGTCGTCGGCCGGGACGAGGAGATCGAGCAGACCATCGAGGTGCTGTCCCGGCGCACCAAGAACAACCCGGTGCTGGTCGGCGAGGCCGGGGTGGGCAAGACCGCGATCGTCGAGGGCATCGCCCAGCGCATCGTCGACGGCGAGGTGCCCGACGTGCTGCACAACCGCCGCGTGGTGCAGCTCGACCTCACCGGCATGGTCGCGGGCACCCGGTACCGGGGCGAGTTCGAGGAGCGCATCAAGAAGGTGATCGACGAGCTCAGGGAGCACGGCGACGAGGTGATCGCCTTCCTCGACGAGCTGCACACCGTGGTGGGCGCCGGCAGCGGCGAGGGCGCGATGGGCGCCGGCGACATCCTCAAGCCGGCGCTGGCGCGCGGCGAGCTGCACATCATCGGCGCCACGACGCTGGACGAGTACCGCAAGCACATCGAGAAGGACCCCGCCTTCGAGCGCCGGTTCCAGCCGATCCTGGTGCCCGAGCCGTCCGTGGCCGACACGATCGCGATCCTGCGCGGCCTCCGGGACCGGTACGAGGCGCACCACCAGGTGCGCTTCACCGACGAGGCGCTGGTGGCCGCCGCCGAGCTGTCCGACCGCTACATCGCCGACCGCTTCCTGCCGGACAAGGCCATCGACCTGATCGACCAGGCGGGGGCGCGGGTCCGGCTGCGCGCCCGCCGGCCCGGCACCGACCTGCGGAACATGGAGCAGCGCATCGAGCAGCTCCGCCGCGACAAGGACCAGGCCGTCGCCGACGAGCAGTACGAGCGGGCCACCACCCTGCGCGACCAGATCACCGAGCTGTGCGACCGCGTCGAGGAACTGCGCGGCGAGGGCCGGCCCACCGGCGTCTCCCAGGTGACCGAGAACGAGATCGCCCAGGTGGTGGCCCGGGCCACCGGCATCCCGATCAGCCAGCTCACCGAGGAGGAGAAGGACCGGCTGCTGCGGCTGGACGAGCACCTGCGGCAGCGGGTGATCGGGCAGGACGAGGCGGTCGAGGCCGTCGCCGAGGCGGTGCGCCGCTCCCGCGCCGGGCTGGGCGACCCCAACCGACCGGTGGGCAGCTTCCTGTTCCTCGGCCCCACCGGCGTCGGCAAGACCGAGCTGGCGCGAGCGCTGGCCGAGGCGTTGTTCGGCGACTCCGACCGGATGCTCCGGGTGGACATGAGCGAGTTCGGCGAGCGGCACACCGTCAGCCGGCTCGTCGGCGCGCCGCCCGGCTACGTGGGCTACGAGGAAGCCGGGCAGCTCACCGAGTCCGTGCGCCGGCACCCGTACTCCGTGGTCCTGCTCGACGAGATCGAGAAGGCGCACCCGGACGTCTTCAACATCCTGTTGCAGGTCCTCGACGACGGCCGCCTGACCGACGGGCAGGGCCGCACCGTCGACTTCAAGAACACCGTCCTGATCATGACGAGCAACGTCGGCGCCGAGGCGATCACCGGCGGCGGCCCGATCGGCTTCGGCAGCGCCCGCGGCGAGGACACCAACCTCCGGGACCGCGTGATGTCCCGGCTCAAGGACTCCTTCCGCCCCGAGTTCCTCAACCGCATCGACGAGATCATCGTCTTCCGCCGCCTCGACCGCGAGCAGCTCCGCCAGATCACCGAACTGCTGCTGGAGGAGACCCGCCGCCGCGTCCACGCCCAGGACATCACCGTCGACTTCACCCCGCGCGCCGTCGACTGGCTCGCCGAGCACGGCTACCAGCCCGAGTTCGGCGCCCGCCCGATGCGCCGCACCATCCAGCGCGCGGTCGACAACGAGCTCTCCCGAATGCTGCTCGACGGACGCCTCAACCGGGGCCAGCACGTCACCGTGGACCAGCGGGAGGAGCAACTCGCCTTCGACGTCACCGACCGCTGACTCACAGTCCTTTGTTGACAGTCGTGATCCTCTTAGGACGGCGGCTCGTCAGGCTCCGGCCGCCACGGCCGCACGTCGAAGTCGCCTGAGTGCGAGCGGACAACGAAGAGCTGGTCGAACCCCTCCTCGGGCCGCGGGGGAACCAGCCGCTTGAGCGTGGCGAAGAGCCCGACCTCGGGCACCCGCTCCCGCCCCTCCCGGGCGGCGTTCCTCGTCAGCGCGGTGGGCACGTCGGGCGGGAACCAGTAGCCCACCACGCGCGCGTGGAAGACCCGCGCCACCGCGATGATCTGCCGCCGCTCCTCGACCGACGGGTTCGTGTTGTCCACGGCCACCGACTCGCCCCGCGCCAGCGCGGCGTCGATCAGCGCGTTCTGCCGGACTTCCTTGCGTCGCACGTTGCGCATCAGGTCCTTGCTCACGTGCACATGCGTGGCCGCCAACCGCCTGCGGTAGAACGTCGTCTTGCCGGACGCCTGGAGTCCGATGAGGACAGCCACCTCGGGATGATCCCCTGCCGAGTGCCCTTCCTCCTGGCTCATGGCCTCATCCTCGCTCCCGCGACGGACTCACGGGCGACGGAAACGCTCACGCCGCCGGTGACCCGTCTGGCGCGGCTCCTGCGCCGCCGCGCACCGACGACAGAGAAGCGCTGGGTGGCCTCCCGTGGTGTTCGTCCGCGCCATCCACACCGCGTCGGCCCACGACACGTGCTGGAAACCCCGAAGCCGACTGCGACTCAGCGCGAGCCCGCACACCGTCTGGTTCGTGCCCGGGTGCCAGGCGTGCACGTCCCCCGCCGGCTGCCGCACGCCGTCCTCGTCCACCCACTCGCTCGACGCTGCCACGAAAGCGCTGCTCCCCGCCATCCCCCAGGAATTCCCCCCAGCTCCCCCTCAACACACCCCCAGACGGCGCCGACCGGCCTGTTGATCACCTCGCGCCCGAGCTGAGTTATGGTTGCCGCCATCGGGGGAGCAGGAAAGGCGCGCACGAAGGCGAACTTCGCGGGGGAGTGGTGACGGTGTCCGCTGACGACGACGAAGGTCCGACAAAGAGAGCCCTGGCGACGCTGGCCGGAGTTGCCGGCGGCACCGTTCTCGGGGTTTTCCTGCTCTTTGCTCCGTTTGCCACCGTCTGGCTGTTGTCCGAGTCCCAGGAAGGCAAGCTCGAAAGGCTGCTGGGCAAGGTCACCGTGGCCGGGTGCCGCCAAGCCGGAAAGCACCTGAGCGAGGACAAAGGCGGAATCAAGAGCATCGAGGGCTACTACGTTGGCCTGCCGTCGGACACTCCCCTGGACGAGATGGTGTCGGCAGAGGGGCTGATCTCCTCCGATTTCCCGGCGCCTGGTTATTCTTCCCTCGACAAGAAAGATCCTGACGGCACCGTCGACAACGGCGTCGGCCGCATCGAGGAATGCTCTGTCTCGGCCACCCGCTACGGCCCCAACCGCAAACCCGAGTTGGACCCGCGCCTCTCGGACTCCGAGTGGGAGCAGGTCCGGTCGGGCAGGCTCGTCCTCTTCCAGGTCTTCATCATGTGCGATTTCCGTGCGTCATGAGATGCGGGGGTCGCCGGCTGCCCAACGGTTCTGGCTGTTGAGATCCCCATATCCTCGCCAGGTAGCGTGAAATGTCAGACGGGTCATCAAGCTCACGAACGGGGGAGAAGTTGAACCAGGATCGGACGGCGATGGAAGCGGTTGCCGTGATCACTGATGACAGTGCCGACAGAAGACTGAGTCGAAGAGTCTGGGCGGGGGTGGCCGGGATCGTCGCCGGAACCGCGCTCGGGGTGGCCATCGTCGTCGGCGCGGTGTTCGGCACCCTACAGTGGCTTCCCCTTCCCGAGTCTCAGGAGCACAAGCTCGAGAGGTTGCTGGGCAAGGTCACCGTGGCCGGGTACCGCCAGACCGGAAAGCACCTGGGTGACGACGAGCACGGAATCAGGAGCATCGAGGGGTACTACGTTGGCCTGCCGTCGGACACTCCCCTGGACGAGATGGTGTCGGCGGAGGGGATGATTCCGCCGAAGGACTACCCGGTGCCTGGTTTTTCTCACTCAGCGGAGAAGGACGCTGACGGCAACCTCCACGACGCGATCAGTCGCATCGAGGAATGCCTTGTCACGGCCACCAAGTACGCCCCGAACCGCAAGCCCGGATCAGACCCCGGGCTCTCGGGCTCCGAGTGGGAGCAGGTCCGGTCGGGCAAGCTCGTCCTCTTCCAGGTCTTCATCATGTGCGATTTCCGCTGGTGACGAACCGACGTGACCGGCCCCCGTGGTCTCGCTGTTGGGAACGCCCGCGTCAGGTAGGGGGAAATGTCAGACGGCTTCATCAATTCGAAGGACCTGGCCAAAATTACGAGAAAAGGTTTCCGGGGTGGCTGTCATCTCCGTTCCTGGGCAGGAGCCGCAGAAGTTCCGCAACCAGACTCTGCGAGAGTTGTGCGAGAGGGCTCGCCCGTGGGTCTATGACGAAGGGGAGCGTTATCTGCTCGAAGAGGCGGCCGCGCTGGGCGCCCTGTACTTCGAACCCATGGAACCTTCTCAGCGTACGAGCCTGGCCAGAGCTCTGATCATTGCCGCCCGAGACTATCGAGACGATTTGCTGCGGCAGCCGGATCTGGACGAGAGCGACCGGAGCAGGGAGGAGGCGCTGGCGGAGCTGCCTCCATACCTCGGGAAGCTGCTGCCGGAGCCATGAGTGCGGTGAGTTCTCAGGTGCTGGTTGGACGTTCTCGAGAAAGGGTCAGCGATGAAAGTCCTCTCGGTTGGTGACCCCGGTCCTCGCGGCAGTCGCCCGGGCGTCCGGATCGCAGGGTGGATTGGGCTCGATGTGGTCGCCGTCGGCCTCGGCACCGCTGCCTTGGTCTGGTCAGAAGTACGTCAGCTACGACGGAAAAACCTCGGCCCGCACCGAGTTCGAGATCACCGTGGACGCGAGCGGGACGCACCCGGTCGTCTATCTGTACGGCTTCCGAGACCAGGTCGGGCCCTGCCGGCGAACATTCGGCCTGGTGAGGGCAGTTCTCGTCAATCCCGTTGTTGGAGCGTCCCAGTAACCTGCCACAGGTCGTAGCTCCACAGGGAGTCGGGAAAGTCTCCCGCTCTGCTCTTCGTGAAGACCGCCGTCAGGAGGCCCGACTCGGGCAACATCCCGTAGATGTTGCGCAGAATCCCTGGGTTGTGGTTCCGCGGGAAACCGGTGCTCGCAGGGGTGATCCGGCCTTCCACCTTCCAGGTCCCGCCACCGTTCCAGATGCTGGCCCCGTCGATGCTGACGATCTCCAGCTGGGAGGAGATGTAGTTGGGCGCATCCGGGGGATAGGGCCCCTGCTCCCTGATGGTGTAGAACCTGTCCAGCGGCGGGTCGTAGGCGATGTCGAAGTTGTGGAGGACATCCGGTGTGCCGTCAAAGCCCCGGATTCCCTCGTTGGACACTCGGACAGCCGGACCAACGGTGGGGCGGTCGAGGTCACTGAGCTTGAGATGGCGACGCCAGGCCGACGTTTCGGACGGGCCGCCCTGCGAGTAGAACAGCAGCACCTCGCCCCGTCGAGGGTCGATGGTGGTCGCGCTCGGCTGACCCACACCCCACGCCCGCTCGTCGTCGAACGGGGTGTCCACAATGGGCTCCGGATACTTCACCCACGGCCCGGCGAGGTCGTTCGCGACCGCGAGTCCGATCCGGTTCCGCGTGTTGTCTCGGTCTGTGCCCAGATAGAACATCACGTAGTGGTACGTGTTCTGGCGGTACCGGACATCCGCTGCGACGACTGTTGGATCGCAGATGTGCGTCGCGTCCCAGCTTCCCTGCGCCCCTGGCGCGAGAACAAAGTGGTCGCGTTGCGGCGTCGCACCGGCGCTGTCGACCTGGCTGAAGAACACGTGATCTCGGATCACCGCGGAGGTCGCGTTGTGACAGGTGAAATAGTAGGTGTGCCCCGAGTCGGTAATCGCCGACGGGGCGTACGAGTACTGCTCAGGCCCGCCGGGCGAATAGACCCGCTGCGCTCCGCCAACGGGTTTCCAATCTCCTTCCGGAAGGGCGGAGCGGGCTGCCGGAGCGGCTGCCCCCGACAGTGCCAGTGCTGCGGTGAGAGCCACTGCGGCTACGGACGAGGACACAAGGCCACGAAGGAACACTGTTTCGGACTCCTGGGCGGTTGCGGAAACCTGATCACGTTGGGGCGTAGGAGGAAGAGCCGAACAGCGAAAGCAGAGGTCGAGCGGGGAAACCGCTCGACCTCCACCACGCCTGCCTCAGAGATCCCGACCGGCCGCCGTCCTTCACCGAGAGCTTCCCGTACTGAAGGACACCGATGCGGTTGACGTCGCTCGTTGACACAGCGAAGGAGGGGGCGGAGAGATGGGTGCACTCCGCCCCCGCGTGCTCAGATGGCTCGACAGCTGTCGGGGGCCGCGGTGATGCTGAACTCGTTGGCCCAGCCGGTGCCGACGAGCTTGCCGATGTCCCTGCCCGTGTCGGCCCAGCTGTCCGTGACGGGCTGGTAGCGGTACCAGAGGAGCTCGCCGCCGCCCTGGACGAGGCGCGCGCCGTAGAGGATGTCGCCGCCGACCGACATCACGGCGTTGAAGTCCTGCCAGCCGAAGCCACCGGGCTTGGCCCACTGGGTCCACTGCCCACTCACGGCGTCGTAGACGTGGCGGAAGATCTCGCCCTTGGTGTTTCGCGCGTAGATGACGCCTTGGCCGGCGCCGACGATGAGGTTGTACTGACCCCAGTCGCCCGTCAGGACGCGGTGGTCAAGCTTCTTGCTGGCGGGGTCGTACGAGCGCCAGTGCAGCTTGCCGTCGGGCTCGATGGTGTAGATGTGGCCGTTCGTGTCGACGGTGATCCGGTTGCGGTACTCCGGCGTGACATAGCGTCCCCAACCTGCGTCGAGCACGTCGTACTGGGCGCCGGACTGGTTGCGATCCCAGTCCTGGCCGTTCCAGCGGTAGCGGCGGAACTCGCCGTTGTCGACCGCGAGGTAGATGACCCCGTCGGGGCCGGCAATGGTGCGGGCGCCCAGCCAGCCGGCTCCGATGATCTGCCCGGTGTTGTCGGCCCAGGTGAAGGCGCCGTTCTTCGGGTCGGTGTGCGCGTACAGTCGGACCTCGCCGTCGTTCCGGACCACGTACATCGGCGCGGCGGGCTTGCACTCGACGCTCAGGTTCGGGATCTGCTGCTTGATCCAGTCGTTGAGGTCGTCGACGCGGGCGGCGGTGCCTCCCTGGCGGGTCTCGGTCTCGCCCAGACATCCGCTCTGCCAGGAGGCGTCGTTCAGGCCAACGAGCTCGGGCTTGCCGTTGGTCTCTCGAACGACCGGGCCACCAGCGTCGCCCTTGCAGGTGCTGGCGTTGGCGGGGGTGTGGCCGATGACCTCGAAGGTGGTCTTGCCGACGTTCTTGACCTGGAACGTCGCGGTGTGGAGCTGGTTGGGGACCCACTCGGTGGCGGTTCGGCCGAAACCGGCGATGCCGAGGACATCGCCGTTCTGCGGGGTTGCTTTGCTGACCTTCAGCGGTGCGACGCCGGAGACGGGCGCGCCGAGTTTCACCAGAGCGACGTTGCGGTCCTCACGTGACAACACGGTCGCGGCCTTCACCACCTGGCCGGTGTTGCTGGTCAGGTTGGTGCGGCCCACGGTGACCGTTCCGGCGTCGAGCTGAACCCCGGTGACACAGCTCTTGGCGGTGATCACCCACTGGGCCTCGATCAGGGCGCCGCTGCAGGCACGGCCGGGAAACTCGATCTTCGCGGCGTACTGGTAGGTGCCGTCCTTGGCGGGCGCGCCACCGCTGACCGCGTGCGCCGGCGAGGTGACCAGAAGCCCCGCTCCCAGAACCGCGACGGCCACAGCCGCGGTCCCTCCCGTTCTCGTCCCCGTACGTGCCATGCGTGATCTCCCCTTCTTGGTGGGAATGAGAGCCGGTGTTTCCGGCCCGAACGCTCGCTGTCCGACGTGTTACCGGCTCTCGGCGGCCGTGATCCTGTTCTGGTCGCCCGTGTCAAGGCGAAGGGATGACGCTGCTGACATGCTGATGACAGCATTTCTGCATCGCATCGTCAGATGGGGGATTTGCCCGGTTCTGTCCGCGCAGGTACCGCTGCTGCCAGGAGAGTTCACGACATGGAAGTCGACGAGACGAGAGAATCTGGCGGCGTTGTCGGCACAACGGGAGCAGAGCTGCCGCGCGGGCGCACCTCGCCCTGCGCGCGGGACTGCCCGGTGTCGGGACGACTAGCGCTTCCCCGCGACGGATGCCTGTTCAACGCATGCGGCCTCGCCACTCAGGGCGGGAAGCGTCGAGCATGAGAACGGAGCGCGGTCGGGCCGGCCAGGGCTGCAACGACCAGGAGCCGAGAGACGAGACCACGTTTTCTCCTTGCTCATCACGACAGAAACGAGTCGGAGTGCGGCGTTGGCGTGGTTTCGTCGACCATTTCTGCCGCTCTGCGCGGTCATGAGAATACCCAGCGTGACCTCACGTCCTCGGCGTGTCGTGTAGATGATCACATCCTGTAACGTGTTGTGTGCGCCCGCTTGGCTGATCCTGTTGGGTCGATCGGCGTAAAAGGCTGTCGAAAACGTATCTATTCTTCCCGCGTTGAGGAACGCGGCCCGAAGTCACACTCGCCGTCCCACGCTGTTCACCTGAGCCGCTGCCTCACGCGTCACCTCTTGTTGGTGCGTTCTCCCGAACCGCTTCCAGCGCAGGGTTCAAGAAGAACGCCGCCGTCGCCTCCCCAGAGAGGGAGGCGACGGCGGCGGTTGACGCAGCAGATCGGGAGAGTGGAGGGAGGTCTTCCCCTCGCCTCCTTCGTCAGACGGCCCTGCAGCCGTCCGGTGCCGCGGTGATGTTGAACTCGTTGGCCCATCCGGTGCCGACGAGCTTGCCGATGTCCCTGCCGGTGTCGGCCCAGGTTCCGTTGAGCACCTGGTAGCGGTACCAGAGAAGTTCGCCGCCACCCTCGACGAGGCGCGCGCCGTAGAGGATGTCGCCGCCGACGGAGATGATGGAGCTGAACATTCCCCAGCCGGCGCCGTTGGGCTTGGCCTGCTGGGTCCACTGCCCGTTCTTGGCGTCGTAGACGTGGCGGAACAGGTCACCGTTGGGCTTTCGGCTGTAGAGAACGCCCTGGCCCGCGGCGACGATGAGGTCGTACTGACCCCAGTCCCCACTCAGAACCCGGTGGTCCAGCTTCTTCCTGGCGGGGTCGTACGAGCGCCAGTGCAGCTTGCCGTCGGGCTCGATGGTGTAAATGTCGCCGTTCGTGTCGACCGTGATCCGGTTGCGGTAGTCCGGCGTGACGTAGCGGTCCCAGCCGTTGCCGTTCTCGAGCACGTCGTACTGGGAGCCGGCCTGGTTGGTGTCCCAGCCGTTGCCGTTCCAGCGGTAGCGGCGGAACTCGCCGTTCTGCACCGCCAGGTACATGACGCCGTTCGGAGCGGCGACCGTGCGAGCGCCGAGCCACCCGGCCCCGATGACCCGTCCGTTGTTGTCGGCCCAGTTGAAGGAGCCGTTCTTCGGGTCGGTGTGCTGGTACTCGCGGACCTCGCCGTCATTACGCACGATGTAGAAGGGGACCGCGGGCTTGCACTCAATGCTCAGGTTCGGGATCTGCTGCTTGATCCAGTCGTTGAGGTCGTCGACCCGGGTTTCGGTACCGCCCTGGCGGGTCTGCGTCTCGCCCAAGCAGCCGTTCTGCCACGAGGCGTGATCGATCGCGACGAGCTCGGAAGTTCCGTTGGTCTCCCGGACCACAGGAGCACCGGCGTCACCCTTGCACGTGCTGGCGTTGCCCGAAGCGCCGGTGACTTCGAAGGTGGTCTTGCCGAGGTTCTTGGCCTGGAACGTCGCGGTGTTGAGCTGGTTGGGCACCCATTCCGTGGCGGTGCGACCGTAACCCGCGATACGCAGTCCCTCGCCGTTCTGCGGCGCGGTCCTGCCGATCTTCACCGGGGCGACCCCGGAGATCGGTGTGGAGAGTTTGACCAGCGCCACGTTGCGGTCCTCGCGCGGCACGACACCAGCGATCTTCACCACCTGGCCAGTGTTCCCGCTGAGGTTGGTCCGGCCCACGGTGACCGTGCCGGCGTCCGTCTGAACGCCGGTGACGCAGCTCTTGGCGGTGATCACCCACTGGGCCTCGATCAGAGCGCCGCTGCAGGCGCGTCCAGGCAGCTCGATCTTGGCCGCGTACTGGTGAGTGCCGTCCTTGGCCGGCGCACCACCACTGATCGCGTGCGCCGGCGCGGCGACCAGAAGACCCGTCCCCAGGACCGCGGCCGCAAGGCCAACGGCTCTGGGCGCGCCAAGGCGTGCTTGTGACATCATTGTTTCCTTTAGTTCGAGATGGGACGTGTAGGGGTTGAGAAGATGGAATCCACCTCGACTCCGGGATGCCGTGCCCCGATTGTTGATTAGGCCGCCCGGATCTTCATCCCTTTAAAAAGATAAGGGTGGGAACTCAACGTACCCCGCCTACAGCGGTTATGGTGTAGTTGGGGGCGTGTGGAGCTGGGGTCTGGAGCAGGTGAGGTAGAATCTGGCGTCACCACTTACATTATCTGCCAAATGGCGCACCATTCTTCTGGTGAAGAAAAGGAGGGGCGGTGGCCGCTTGCCTGTTCCTTCGGTAAACAGTGCGGAGATGGCACTGAAACTTCGTATTGCGTTCTAGTGCCGTCATGGCCGTTAGGTTCGGGGCGATTGGGTTCGATGCATATGGATACGTGCGAAACGCTGTGGTTCCATATCGTTTCAGTCACCAATGGCGGTCTGTCGGCAAGTGACAGGTGGCGGTGACTGCGACTACCTTGCTGGCGCCCACGAGCCGGAAGTGCCTAAAAGAGGCGTTTTGATGTCCGCACTATCGCTCGGTAGCGTCGAAGTTGTGGGTCGGTTTTATTATTTTGCGGCCCGGATCTCGATCAAGGTGTGGTCGCGTCGTTGCGGGTCGGCGTTTTCGCCGACGGCCGTCCACGAATTCTGCTTGACTGGGAACGTTACCTGCTTTCCGTCTACGGTCATGTCGACCTGGATGTTCGAATAGTTGTTTCCTCTGATGCCGCCGACCATTGGCATCTCCAAGCTGAGGTACCCGCTCTTTCCTTGCACCCGGAAGCATACTGACTGATTATTCATCTCGCGGGCGGACACCTCGATCAGATTGGGCTCGCTGCCGCACTTGGCGAGCATGATGTTTCCGTCGCCCCGCTTGAGCCGGATTCCCTGCTCCGCGTAAATCTTGTCCGCGCCTGGATAGGAGTAGTCCTCGACTGTGGACGTCGGAACGTCTGCAGGTGTGTCGGCCGCACCAGATGCCCAGGCTCCGGTGATACACCCGACCGCCACGGCGCCGGCCACGCAGCTTACGGCCAACAGCCGACCAAACGACTTCATCGATTGCCATCCTAACTCTGGTCGATTCATCCTGGTGCTTGGGAACTTTCGGACGAGCGCGGGCTAGGCGGTCTTTCCCGCGTTGACACGCCGCCTCTCCTTGTTCCCTGGTGTGCTGGCCATAGATATCACCCCGACCCGGGTAGGTGGAAAGCGTGTCGTTGTGCACTGGATCACGCACTACTCCAAACGGAGCAACATATTGAGTATGTCAAAGGTCACGTTGCGAAAGAGGTGCTTGCTGAGATAAGTGCGCCGATGTGACAAGATGTGGAGATACAGCTTCTCGCGTTCGGAGCCGATCCCCGGGCCCTTGCTGGTCTCCAACCGTCCGTACGTGACGGAATGATTCCCGTTTCTCGTCGCCCCCGTGGCAACATGCTCCTCCGGCAGGAAGGCCGCCCTGCCGGGTCCTGAGCGGAACCTGTGCTACTAATTTTGTGAGGGGAAATGCATAGACGGCGAACGAGGTTGTCACCTAGGGTGAGAGTCCGTGGTGGAGCCCTGGTGGCGATCGTCGCGCTCGTGTCAGGTGTGTTCGCTGCACCCGTCGCGGCCGCAACGCCCACCGAAGAGCAACCTCCGGTCGTGGAAGTACCCACCACTGATCGGGGTCGTGTGCTGGAGCTGTGGAAGTTCGGTGGCCGAGGAATGCGAGCGGCTGCTGAACGGGCACTGCTGGGGTCCGAGCAGGATGTGCGTGCTTTCCTCGATCGCGGCCGGATCGCCGCGACTGAGGAGGACGACTTCATGGCCGTGCTCCAACTCGTCGCGTCCGGTGGTAAAGGGGTTCAGGCCGCTGCGCAACGGGCACTGGACGGCTCGCCGCAGGAGCGGCGGGCCTTTCTGGAGTCGGGCTGGAGGAGTCCGTGGCAGGACGATCTGCGTTCGGATGTCCTGCGCATCCTGCACGGAGGCGACCGTGGGGTGCAGAAGGCGGCTCAAGCTGCTCTCGATGCGGGTACGAGCGAGGCGCTTTGGAAGTTTCTCGTGGAGGGCCAACACAAGGCTCGAGCGGACGACGAGCGTTTCCAGGTCCTCCAGATCCTGGCTACAGGTGGCCCGCAGGTGCAGCAGGCCGCACAGCAGGCACTCGACGGGTCCGTTGACGACATTCGCGAGTTTCTGCGTAACGGGCAGCACGTCGCCCGGGCTCGTGACCAGGAAACCATGACGGTCGCACAGCTCGCGGATCTCGCCAAGGAATCACAGCAGCGGGCCTCCGCCGAGACTGAACTGGCCAAGGAGGCTGCTGGACGTGCCGTCGAGGCGGCGCGAACGGCTAAGGAGGCGGCGGAGCGAGCTGCCAAGGAGACGGAAGCGGCCAAAGACTCCGCTGACCGCGCCGCCGGTGCTGCAGGCCGGGCTGCGGATGCCGCCAACCGCGCTGCCGATGCTGCCCGCACCGCAATTAATGCGGCTAACGCCGCGCACTCCGCCGCTCGGACAGCCGCTGCCGCCGCTGCCGCCGCTTCTGCCGCTGCCGCCTCGGCTGGCCAAGCCGCCAATCGTGCTTTCCGGTCGGCCAACGCCGCTATCGCGGACGGCAAGAACGCCGAGGCCGCTCGGAAGGCCGCCGAAGACGCCAGTGCCGCCGCTGTGAACGCCCGCAGCGCCGCCGAGGCGGTTCGTAAGACCCTGACTGCGGTGCGGGAGACCGTCGCTGCGGCACGCGCCGCAGCGAGCGCAGGTGCACACGCCGCTGACGCGGCCGCGTCAGCGGCAAGGGCTGGTAGCTACTCCCATGCCGCCGGTGCGCAGGCCCAACGCGCTACCGCTGCTGCTGCCGAGGCTCGTCGCGCTGCCGCCACCGCCAACCGCGCTGCAAATGCTGCGGAGGGCTTCGCCAACCAGGCCGCTGCTGCGGCTGAGGAGGCACAAAAGGCTGCGGACGAGGCCGCCACGCATGCCGAGGCGGCCTCGCGAGCAGCGAATGAGGCTGCTGCGCACGCCGGACAGGCTCAGGACGCGGCGACCCAGGCTACCGTGCACGCTAATGAGGCCCTCAAGGCGGCCGAGACCGCGGTCAAGGCGGCCGAGCAAGCTCGTCGAATCGAGGAAGAGGCACGCAAGGCCGATTCCGAGCGTCTGGCCGTAGAGCAGGAACAAGGTGTCCAGAGAGCTGAGAAGCTCCGTTATGAGTACGAGGCCGAACAGCAGCGCGTCGCCTGGGAGAAGGACGAGGGAGCCCGTCTCGATGCCGAAACCAACCGTCTCCTCGCTGAAGCCTCGGCTGAGGGGATTGACACCGCTGCAGCGGCTGCTAAGGGACGGAAGGCTGCCTTCCGCCTGATCGCCACTGGCGGCCCTTGGACCAAGAAGGCTGCCGAGGGCGCGCTCTCCGGTAGCGACGCCGATATCGTTGAATGGCTTGGAAGCGGTCGGCAACTCGCCGCAGAGCAGGACGACCGCGCTCGCGTGGCCCACCTGACTGACACTGAGAACAAGCAGCTCAAGGCCGCAGCGAAAGCTGCCCTGGCTGGCTCGTACGAGCAGGTTCAGAAGTTTCTGAGCAAGGGCCAACACGAGGCGCGGATGGACGACTATCGGTCTGAGGTTCTTCGCATCATGCACGACGGTGGCTCTGGGATGCAGAAGGCCGGCAGCGCCGCATTGGACGCGAAGACCGTGGAGGCGATGCTGGAGTTCCTGAACGTTGGTCAGCATCGGGCCCGTATCGATGACGACCGCTTCGATACTCTTCGTATTAAGGGAGCCGGCGGTCCTGAGGTGCAGGTCGCGGCCGAGATTGCCCTCAGCGGCCCGCCGATCGCTATGCGAGAGTTTGTGCGGGTCGTCCAGTACCGAGCCGCCAAGCGCGACCACGATGCCTCTGTTCACGTCGCCAACGTGCAGCGCTTGGTCGCAGACGCGGCGCGGTCTGCCGCGCGGGCAGGTGAAGACGCGGCCAGGGCGGCAGAAGCCGCCGCCGTCGCCCGCGGTGCCGCCGAGGACGCGGGTCGGTATGCCGACAACGCGCGTAAATCTGCTGAGAAGGCGGAGGAGTACGTCAACCAGGCGCGAATTTCCGCCCAGCAAGCTGACCAGGCGGCCAGACGCGCCGCGCAGTCCGCGAAGCAGGCCCGCGACGCCGCAAACTCTGCCAGCCAGGCAGCCGCCGACGCCGACAACTCGGCTCGCCGCGCCCGAGCGTCGGCCGCCCGAGCTGCTATTAACGCGGCGGCCGCGTATGCCTCGCGAGACCGGGCCCTCGCCGCCGCTCTTCAGGCAGGTAAGGATGCCGGAGCGGCGCTGAAAGCGGCTAAGGACGCCCTGAACAGTGCGGTGAAGAAAATTGAGGAGAGCTATCTCGGTGGGGGAACAAGCGACCCGAAACAGTCGAAGCTTGTCCACCAGGAGAACGGGGGCACCAGTCCTTACACCCCGAACGATAACCCACCATATCGCGAGCTCGGTATTTGGGAACGAATGCTCGATTTCGACAAGAGAATGGGTATTGGTTCGACGCTCGATGAGACAGTCATAGGCGTGTGTGGGCTGTACGGATCAGAGTTTGACGGTATTGCTTGCGAGCTCTTTAAGCATTATCGAGGTAGGAGCGGGCAAGATTTTCTTGTCGACCCCAACAAGATCTTCGTCGACGAGTTTGCCAGAGATGTCCGAACGGAAGAGGCTTGGTTTGTGGGTCAGGCGGCGAACAGCTGTCAGGGGCCAGTTGGAACTGTCTGCACCTATCCTGTAGACAGTATGTGGCGGGGTGTCAAGTTCAATCAGAACTCCACTCTCCGCTACGGAATTCGCGGTATGCAGTTTCGTATGACCGGAGATGTTCGAGCGGAGGTTCGTCTCGGCGGAGTGCACGTGACTGGTTCGTACCGCTTGGACGTGTACAAGGATTGGAACTTCGACCGTGACGAGTCACTTTTTTACGGTCTGCTCCCATTTGAGCCCTACGCGCTGGCACCGTACTATGACCTTGCTCGAGAGTTCGCTCTTCGCGGTAGTACGGATCGGAGCTTCTCCGGGAGGGTTCGGAGGTGAGTGAAGTTCCCGGTGCCAGCACCCGCTCGCGTGGCACCCGGTCTCGGTCTGTCCGGTTCGTGGGATGGTCCTTGTCCGTCATCATCGCTGTCGGTCTTGCCGCGCTCGGGGTGGCCTGGTTGCGCAAGCCCACGGATCCACGCGCGTATGCCGGGAGTTCGAACCATTCGTTGGAGAAGATGTTCGAGCGGTTCTCGCTGAAGCCTCCGCCTTGTGAAACCGACGGACTTCGTTACTTCTACGATCCTGATATGGGCGGAACGATGTATCTCCGCTTCGAGGCGTCGGAGTCATGTGTGAGGGAGTTCCTGGCTGGGCCCACGGGGCGGAAGGTGGAGGAGTTCGACCGGCCGGAGTACCGCAGGAATCTCATCAATGAGCTCACGATGTGGACCAGGGCGCGCGAATTCGGATGGCCTACCGATCCCGCGAAGGATTACCTCGTCTACTGGGGCTCCACTGCTCCTCGAACCAATTTTGAGATCGCAGTAGACCCAAGTGGGCCGCGCCCTATAGTTTACCTGTATGGGTTTCGAGTGTAGCCTTATCCTTTATGTCGTCACTCGCTTGTGATGGAGACAAGGGTGGAACTGGTCAGTCCGCTCTGGCTCGGTCTGATGTCCGGACCGGAGCGGGCTGGCCTTTATGGGACTATTCTTGCGTTTCTTGTGAGCGGTTGATGTAATGATATTGTGCGATTTGCGTAGAGGGTGATGTGAGGTTGGGGATTGAAACGGTGTGTTCCAGGTGAAAGAATTGCATTTAGTGTTCCAGTTGTTGATCCGGTAGCGGATGTCGGCTTCAGTTCGATGGAGCTGTAGTGTGCGGAGCGGTCAAGCCTGTGGTTGGCCCGTCGGGTGAACCACCAGCTCGGCTAGCTTAAGCCCGCGAACTGATAGTTGAGTGAAGGTCAGGAAAAATGGGTGCCATAAAGGAGTGCACTCCACCCGCGGCGTCTTGTGCCCTGCTTGTGAATCGGCGTGTGATTTGTTCCTTGGGTCTCTGGGCGGGCATGGGCTGATTGATCTGCTGTGGTGAATTGGTCCGCTTCTCCGGGCCGGAGCGTTTGGCTACCCGGGGAATCGTTTCCGATGAGTGGTCGGGTTGGGTCAGCGGTGGTGGCGGCGGGCTCGGGTGGCGGCTGGGTTGTGGGTGAGGAGGAGGCGTTGTTGGTCGGGGGTGGGGTGGCCTTCGGCCTGGGCGATCTCGGCGCGGACGAGGTCGTCGAGTTCGGTGATGCGGTGGTGGATGGCGGTCAGGTCGGGGGTGTGGTCGGGGTGTTCTCCGCGGCGGGCGCGGGCGTAGGGGTTGCCCTGCCAGAGGCCGCCGGAGAGGCGGCCGTAACACCCCAGGGTGAGGAGCGCGAGGCCCGTGGCGAGGCAGAGGCACAGCCGGGGGAGGGAGAGCGCGGCGCGGTGCCAGACGCCGAGGACGAGCAGGGTGAACAGGCAGGACGCGACGAGCAGGGCGCCGACGGCGGCTTCGGCGGTGGAGGCGCTGGCGCCGCCCAGGGTGCTGGCGACGAGGAGCACGACGCCGAGGAGCACGAGCGCGGCGGCCACGAGGGGGTTGGGGGAGTGGTGGAACACCCCGTCGTGGTGGGTGAGGACCAGGCCGGTGCCGCCGAAGCCGACGAGTTCTGAGCCGAAGAGCCAGCCGCCGAGCCGGTAGACCTTGCTGAGGGGGTGCTCCGGCGGGAGGTAGGGGTCCATGCGCATCTCGGTGGGCCTACCGGTGCATCGGGTCGGGGCCGGCCTCGTCCTCGGGTTCGGCGGCGTGCGCGATCTGCTCGGAGGGGGCGGGGGCGTGCACCGGCTTGCCGGTCAACCCGACGTGCGCTTCCAGACGCATTCGCTCGGACATGTGCGGGTAGTGCAGCTCGAACGCCGGGCGCTCGGAGCGAATTCGGGGCAGTGCCAGGAAGTTGTGCCGGGGCGGCGGGCACGAGGTGGCCCACTCCAGGGAGTTCCCGAAGCCCCACGGGTCGTCCACGTCCACCGGGGTGCCGTAGCGGTAGCTCTTGAAGACGTTCCACAGGAAGGGGAGCACCGACAGGCCCAGGAGGAACGAGCCGATGGTGGAGATGGTGTGCCACAGGGTGAAGCCGTCGGTGGGCAGGTAGTCGGCGTAGCGGCGCGGCATTCCCGCGTTGCCCAGCCAGTGCTGGATCAGGAACGTTCCGTGGAAGCCGAGGAACGTGAGCCAGAAGTGCAGCTTGCCCAGGGGTTCGTCGAGCAGCCGGCCGGTCATCTTGGGGAACCAGAAGTAGATTCCGGCGAAGGTCGCGAAGACGATGGTCCCGAACAGCACGTAGTGGAAGTGGGCGACCACGAAGTACGTGTCGGTGACGTGGAAGTCGACCGGCGGTGAGGCCAGGAGGATGCCGGACAGCCCGCCGAGCAGGAAGGTCAGGAGGAACCCGAGCGCCCACAGCATCGGGGACTCCATGGTGATGGAGCCCTTCCACATGGTGCCGATCCAGTTGAAGAACTTCACGCCCGTCGGCACCGCGATCAGGAACGTGGTGAGCGCGAAGAAGGGCAGCAGCACCGCGCCGGTGGCGTACATGTGGTGCGCCCACACCACGACCGAGAGCGCCGCGATCGTGATGGTGGCCAGCACCAGGCCCTTGTAGCCGAAGATCGGTTTGCGGCTGAAGACGGGGATGATCTCGGTGATGATCCCGAAGAACGGCAGCGCGACGATGTAGACCTCGGGGTGCCCGAAGAACCAGAACACGTGCTGCCACAGGATGGAGCCGCCGATCTCGGGGGACAGCGCGTGCGCGCCCAGGTGCCGGTCGGCCAGCAGGCCGAGCAGCCCGGCGGTGAAGATCGGGAAGGCGATGATCACCAGGATGCTGGTGACGAGGATGTTCCAGGTGAACAACGGCATCCGGAACATCGTCATGCCGGGCGCCCGCAGGCAGATCACCGTCGTGATCATGTTGACGGCGCCGAGGATCGTGCCCAGGCCGCCGACCACGAGCCCGGCGTTCCACAGGTTGCCGCCGGCTCCCGGCGAGTGCGTGGCGTTGGACAGCGGCGTGTAGGCGAACCAGCCGAAGTCCGCCGCCCCGCCGGGAGCGAGAAACCCGCTCAGCGTGATCAGTCCGCCGAAGAGGAAGAGCCAGTAGGACAGCGCGTTCAGCCGCGGGAAGGCCACGTCCGGTGAGCCGATCTGCAGCGGCAGCACGTAGTTGGCGAAGCCGAAGACGATCGGTGTCGCGTAGAGCAGCAGCATCACCGTGCCGTGCATGGTGAAGAGCTGGTTGAACTGCTCGTTGGACAGGAACTGGAGCCCGGGACGGGCGACCTCGGCGCGGATCAGCAGCGCCATCACGCCGCCGAGGAGGAAGAACGCGAACGCGGTGATGATGTAGAGGATGCCGATGGCCTTGTGGTCCGTCGTCCTGAGGAACGACGCCAGCCGGGACCCCTTGCCCCAGGACCCGCTGCCGTACCCCACCGAGACGGGCGTGCGCGTCACCGTCGTCACCGAGCACCTCCCAGGTCATCACACCTGCTGGTCAGCGCACCCTGACTACCTCATGGCCGCATCCCGAACGGCTGCCTTCACCGCTTCCGGTGAGCGAGGAGGGAGGTGCGGGGCGTGGTCGCGTGTCCTCGGGCAACACCCCATGTGACGGATTGGCGCAACGGGTGTCCTCCGTGGAGTGACCGAGGGCGACGGAGCCGGGGTGGCGGGCCGGAGGACGACCGGCGTGGTTCCCGGGTCGGGGGTTTTGTCGCTCTCGGAAGGGGGAACTTTTCTCCTCCAGCCGTGGCACAGGGGACGCCCGGCTGTCGGCGACAGGAGGAACCGATGAGCGAGCACGAGCGGGGACACGGACTCAACGGCGCCCGGATGCCCTCCGACGTCGGCTCGCGGCTGTCGCTGTTCGACCGGTTCGCCACGTCTGCGAACAGCTTCGTCTCCCGCGCGTGGTTCTTCGCCCTCTGCCTGCTCATGGTGCTGCTGTGGGCGCCGTCGATCCTGCTGATCCGCGACGTCGACACCTGGCAGCTCATCATCAACACGGTGACGACGATCGTCACGTTCCTGCTCGTCGCGCTGTTGCAGAACACGCAGAAGCGCGGCGAGGACGCGGCCCAGCAGAAGCTCAACGCCATCGCCGACGCCCTGGCCGACCTCATGGGCGAGCTGGCCGAGGACCGGCCCTCCCTGCGCCGGGACTGCCAGGAGCTGCGGGAGGCGGTCGGCCTGGAGGACCGGGAGGGCGCGTAGCGCGCACCCCTCGGCGCGCTGCAAGCGTCCGCTGCCCGCACCCCTCGTTCGTGCGTCACACGAAGCGGTAGCTCCACCACGGACAGAAGAATGTGGACCCGCTGCGGTCACACTCCCGGGTGGTAGTACGCCGCTCGGCCGAGATGTGGGTACTCCGCGCTCGGGAGCCCTGGCCACCATGCGGCGGGCACCCGGAGTTCGGAGGTGACGTGCGGTGAACACGGGTTGGACCTTTGCCGGCGAGCCGGCGGCCGTCGGCCCCGGCGCGCTCACGCTCGTCGAGGGCTCCACCTTCTGCCTGTCCGCCCAGTCCGGGGACGTCGACCCCGGCGGCGTCCTCGGCCTGTTCGTGCGCGACACCCGGGTGCTGTCCCGCTGGCAGGCGCGGATCGACTCGCAGGCCCTCCAACCGGTGACCGTGTTGAGCCACGCGCCCTACGGGGCGACGTTCCTCAGCCGGATGCCGCCGGGGCCCGAGGGGCGGGCGCTCCTGCTCCGCCGCGACCGCTACGTGGGCAACGGCCTGCGGGAGGACCTCGAACTGATCAACCTCGGCACCGAGGAGGTCCGCTGCGAACTGCGGTTCACGATGGACTGCGACTTCGCCGACCTGTTCGAGGTCAAGGAGGGGCGGGTGCAGAGCCGGGGTGAGCCGGCCATCAGCTGGGAGAGCGGCGCGGTCGAGTACGCCTCCCGTGGCGAGCACCGCCTGGCCTGCCGGGTGTCCTCCAGCGACTTCGCCCTGGACGGAGCGGACGGGGAGCGGACCCCGCCGGTGGAGCTGCGCATCCCGGTCCAGGTGCCGGGGCGCGCCAGTTGGCGGGGCAGCGTGACGGTCACCGTCCGCGTGGGCGAGGAGGAACTCGCCCTCGACTTCCCGCCCGACGACACCGAGGAGCGGGAGACGCCGGCGACCCGCCTGGCCCGGTGGGTGAGCGGCACCACCCAGATCACCACGAACAGCCCCGAGCTGGCCAGGGTCCTCTCCCGGTCGCGGTCGGACCTGGCGATGCTGCGGATCTACAACCCCGAGCTCGACTCCGCGGTGATCGCCGCCGGGAGCCCGTGGTTCATGACGTTGTTCGGCCGCGACTCGCTGCTCACCGCGTACCAGGCGCTGCCGATGGACCCCTCGTTGGCCGTGGGCACGCTGCTGACGTTGGCCCAGCACCAGGGCACGAAGGTGGAACCGGTGAGCGAGGAGGAGCCGGGGCGCATCCTGCACGAGGTCCGGTCCGGTGTGGACGCGGAGATGACCCTGGGCGGCGCCGGCGTCTACTACGGCAGCGTCGACGCCACCCCGCTGTTCGTGATGCTGGTGGGGGAACTCGCCCGGTGGGGCCTGGCCACCGACGAGGTGGAGACGTTGCTGCCGCACGTCGACCGGGCGCTGGAGTGGGTCGAGCGGTACGGCGACAAGGACGGCGACGGGTTCGTGGAGTACCAGCGCGCCACCGACCGCGGACTGGTCAACCAGGGGTGGAAGGACTCCTCGGCCGGCCTCAACTTCGAGGACGGCACGACCGCCGAGCCGCCGATCGCGTTGGTCGAGGTGCAGGGCTACGTCTACGCCGCCTACCTCGCCCGCGCCTACCTGGCCCGCCAGCGCGACGACGAGCCCACGGCGGAACGGTTCCTGGACAAGGCGAGCCGGCTGCGCGAGGAGTTCAACCGCCGGTTCTGGTTGGAGGACAGGGACTACTTCGCCGTGGCCCTGGACGCCGACAAACGGCCGGTGGACGGTCTCGCGTCGAACATGGGGCACTGCCTGTGGACCGGCATCGCCGATCCGGACAAGGCCAGGCGCGCGGCGCGGCGACTGCTGGAGCCGGACATGTTCTCCGGCTGGGGAATCCGCACCCTCTCGGCGAAGATGAGCGCCTACAACCCGATGAGCTACCACAACGGGTCCGTCTGGCCGCACGACAACGCGCTCGCCGCGGCGGGACTCATGCGCTACGGCATGGTCGACGAGGCCCTGAAGATCATCTGCGGGATCCTGGACGCGGCCGCCGCGCTCGACGGCCACCTTCCCGAGCTGTTCTGCGGCTTCGACCGCGACGAGTTCCCCGGCCCGGTGCCCTACCCGACCTCGTGCTCCCCGCAGGCGTGGTCCGCCGCGGCCCCGATCCACCTCATGCGGCTGCTGCTGCGGTTCGCGCCGGACGTCCTCAACCGTCGAGTGTGGATCGACCCGGTGCTGCCGCCCCGACTGACTTACCTGACCGTGCACCAACTCCGCGTGGCAGGGGGAACCGTCGACATCCGCATCCGCAGGGACGGGTTCGAGGTCACCGGTCTGCCGGAGGGGTTCGAGTTGGTGAAGGCGCCGTCCGACCTGGTCGACCCGCTGCTCGCCGGGCGGGCCGCGGGGTGACCCGGTCGCGGTGAACGCCGGAGCCCTTCGTCCGGCGTCGTCTCCCGGGAGGTGGGGTCGTGAGCGGACAACCCCTTCACATCGCCATGGTGGCGACACCCTGGTTCACGTTGCCGCCACACGCCTACGGCGGCATCGAGCAGATGGTGGCGAACCTCGTCGAGGTGCTCGTCGCGGACGGCCACGAGCTGACCCTGATCGGCGTGGGCGACAACGGGACCAACGCCCAGCACTTCCTCACCACCTACGGGCAACCGGAGTGCGACCGGCTGGGCGCCGCGATCCCGGAGGTCGTGCACGCGGGACAGGCGGCGCGCCTGCTCGCGGAACTGCGGGTGGACCTGGTGCACGACCACTCCCTCGCCGGCCCGTTGACCGCGGCCGGACGGGAGATCCCCACCGCGGTGACCGTGCACCTGCCGGTGAACGGGGAGCTGGGCGACCTCTACGCGGCGTTGGGCGACTCGGTGCGCCTGGTCGCGATCTCCGAGGCGCAGCGAGAATCCCGCCCCGAGCTGAACTGGATCGGGATGGTGCACAACGCCGTGCGCGTCGACACCTACCCGTACAGCGACGACAAGGAGGACTACGCGCTCTTCCTGGGCCGGGCGAGCTGGCAGAAGGGGCTGCACGTGGCGGTCGACGCCGCGCGGGAGGCCGACGTGCCGCTGGTCGTCGCGGCCAAGTGCATCGAGGAGAGCGAGAAGATCTACTTCGATGAGGAGGTCAAGCCCCGGCTGGGGCCCGGCGTCGAGTGGATCGGCCAGGTCGACGCGGTCGGCAAGCGCAAGCTGCTCCAGCACGCCCGCTGCCTGGTGTTCCCGATCCTGGGGGACGAGGCGTTCGGCCTGGTGATGGTGGAGGCGCTGGCCTGCGGGACACCGGTGGTCGCGCTGCGCCGCGCCTCCGTCGCCGAGATCGTCCGGTCCGGCGAGACCGGGCTGGTCTGCGACACGCCCGAGGAGCTGCCGAACGCGCTGCACGAGGTGCGGCGGATCAGCCCGGCGCGGTGCCGCGAGGACGCGCGTCTCCGCTTCGACTCGGTGGGCATGGCGCACCGCTACGAGGATCTCTACCGGCGCGTCCTGTCCGGGGAAGCCGAGGCCACGCGCGAAGCCCACTGAGAACGCTCCGCTCGCGGGCGGAGGACCAGGCGTCGTCCCTGGCGCGAACGACTCATCTCCGGGAGGCCCCGATGGATGTGGTGGCGCTGATCGGTCGAATACTCTACGTGCTGCTGTTTCTCGCCTCCGCCCTCAACCACCTGACCCACACGGCGGGAATGACCGCGTACACCGAGTCCAAGGGGATCCGGCCGGCGCGGGCGAGCGTGCTGGGCAGCGGTGTGTGGATGGGTGTGGCCGCGTTGCTGGTGGTGCTCGGTCTCTGGGGTGACCTGGGCGCCCTGATGCTGTTCGTCTTCCTGGTCGTGAGCGCGTTCCTGATGCACGCCTTCTGGCGGGAGAAGGACGGCCAGACGCGCTCCGCGGAGCAGATCCAGTTCCTCAAGGACCTCGCGCTCGCCGGGGCGGCACTCCTGGTCTTCGTGTTGTTCCGCACCGGACGGATGGGGCTGACCGTCACCGATCCCCTCTTCGGCACCGGCTGACCCGGGCCTCGCCGGCTGCCCGGGACCGGGTGTTCTGGCTGGTCTCGGGAGGTCGTTGACCCCGGTCCACCGCGCGGCGTGCGTTTTTGTCGGACCGCGCTCCTATCTTTCGCCCCCGGAGATGATCTGGGGGGCAGGGTGCAGCGCTGGGAGTACGTGGGCGGGGGGTCCGCGAAGTTCTGGGAGGTCGAGCGGGACGGCGCGGTCGTGACCGTGCGGTTCGGCCGACTGGCGGCGTCCGGGCAGACCAAGGTGCGGGAGCTGGCGTCGGAGGCCGCAGCACAGTCCTATGTGGACAAGTTGGTCGCCGAGAAGTCGAGCAGGGGGTACCGCCTGGTCGAGAGGATCTCCCTACTCCCACCATCCACAGTGGACGGTGCTGCCGAGTTCGGCCCCGGAGCGGAGCCGACGGGAGCCGAGTCCGGGGGGACCGCCGAGCTCCCGGACGAGGACACCTTCGAGATCCCGGCGGGGTGGCGTGCCCACATCCACCCCCGGCGCGGCGGCGTGGCCCGTACGTCGACTGAGCTCGACCCGGTGGCCGCCGCCACGGTCGAGCAGCGCGCGGTCCGAGTCAGAACCACGTTGACCGGGGTGCTGTCCAGGGCGAACAGCGACCCGCGGTTGGTCGGGGCGGCACGGGAGTGGGTCGACGGGACGCCGAACCCGCTCGGGGCCGCGGTGGAGGCCGCGGTCGTCGCCTCGATGACCGAGTGGGAGGAACGCGCGGACCTCCAGTTCTTCGCCGACTTCTGGGTGTCGCGGCACGGTTTCGCCTTCGCTGCCAGGAGTGCCGCCGAGCTCGCCGGGATCGCCGTGCACTGGCGGAGCCCCAGGCGATGGGACCCGGAGGTCCCGCGTCATGTGTTCTTCCCGCGTCCGCGGGACATCGGCGCGCGGGGGTGGTACGGCGAGCCGGTCGCCCTCCGGACCCGCGCCCTCCTCGCGTCCGCCGACGACCAGGACTACCAGGACGCGGTCGCGGCGCTGGCGAGTCACCGGCAGGACGAGCTCCAGCGCGTGATCACCACCTACCTGGTGCCCACCCGACAGGACTGGGTGGACGAGTGCTGTGCCGACGCGGTCGCCGCCACACGCCACGAGCGCATCCAACTGCAGATGTTGGTGCGATCTCTGGGCTCCCCGCGGCAGGTGGAGGAGCTGGAGGCACACGTCGAACTCGGGTGGTGTCTCGACGCGGCCTCCGTCGTCCACACGCTGGTGGAGGGAGTCGGTGTCGCCGTGGCGCCGGTCCTGGCCAGAGCCGCCGACGGGGACCCCGACGGAGGAGCCGCGCGCAGGCGACTGCTCGCGACCCTCGCCCAACTGCCCACCGACGAGGCGTTCGACCTCCTGGTCGCCCGGGTCGACCAGAAACACGTCCAGGCCGCGCTCAGAGCGGCGATGCGGAGGTATCCGGTGCGGGCGCTGCGGCGGCTCGCGCGGGCGGCCGAGGGGTACAGCGGCGACACCGCGACCATCGCGATGTTGTTGCGCGGCCATGTCGCCGCGCATCCCGGCCTCACCGCCGCCGTGTTGCCCAGCCTGCCGGAAGAGCTCGCCGAGGTTGTCCAGCGAGCCGGCCACACCACCGAGAAGGTCAGGGAGGCGCCGGCCGACACATTGCCGCGCCTGCTCGTGGAGCCGCCGTGGACCCGCCGGAAAGCAGCCGCCAAACCTGTCGTCATCGAAGGACTGGCGCCCGTTGACCCAAAGGCCATCGAGTGGGCCGACGGTGAGCGGGAGGAGTGGGCGAACCACCTGGAGCACACCTCCCGGGAACCGTTCGGCGGAGACTGGGACGAGGCCGTCGAGACGTTCCGGGCCGGCGGGTTGGACTGGTACGACGAGGGCCGGCTGTTCCTGCGGGGTCCGGAGCACCTGGTTCGGCCCCTGTTGGCCGACTGGACCCCGAGGGACCTGTGGTCCGTCGAGGGGTGGGTGAAGGCGCTGGTCGCCCGCTTCGAGCTGGCCGCGCTGCCGATCGCCCTGCGCGTCGCCATGGAGAAGGTGGTGAGCAACGCCCCGGTGCTGCTGCCCTTCGTCACCGCCGAGGTCGCGACGCTGATGGCCGACTGGCTGGCTCGGCTCCGCACGACGCGGTCGGTGGCGCTGACCTGGCTCCTCCGGCATCCCGTCGGGGCCGCGCGCCTGCTGGTCCCGGCCGCGTTGTCGAAACCGGGCGTGCGGCGGCGGAACGCGGAGGGCGCGCTGCGGGCCATCGCCTCGGCCGGACGGCGGGACGAGGTCCTGGCCGTCGCGCGGGAGTACGGGGAGCGGGCTGGCGCCGCGGTCGAGGCGCTGCTCGACCTCGACCCGGTGGAGGTCCTTCCCGCCAGGCGACCGGTCGTGGGCACCTGGGTGGATCTCGCGCTCCTGCCGCCGATTCTGTTGCGCGATCGGGAAAGCGCTCTGCCCCGGTCGGCGGCTGGGCATGTGGTCACCATGCTCGCGATGTCCCGGACCGATGAGGTGTACGCGGGCCTCGACGTGGTCAGGGAGGTCTGCGACCCCGACTCGCTCGCCGAGTTCGGGTGGGGGCTCTTCCAGCAGTGGCGGGCGGTGGGAGCCCCGACCCGCGACAACTGGGCGCTCACCGCGCTCGGCTGGATCGGCGACGACCGGACCGTGCTTCGGCTCGTGCCGGTGATCCGGGCCTGGCCGGGTCAGGACGGGCACAGCAAGGCCGTCGCGGGCCTGGGCGTGCTCGCCGGGATCGGCAGCGACCTCGCCCTGACCCACCTGTACTCGATCTCGCAGAAGGCGCGGTCCAGAGGGTTGCGCGAGCGGGCGCGCCAGAAGGTCGCCGAGGTGGCGGAGGGGCTGGGCCTGAGCGCCGAGCAGTTGGCCGACCGCCTGGTGCCGGACTTCGGCCTCGACGCGGACGGAACCCTCGCCCTCGACTACGGCCCGCGCCAGTTCGTCGTCGGTTTCGACGAGCAGCTCAAGCCGTACGTGGTGGACGGGGATGGCAAGCGGCGCAAGGATCTGCCCAGGCCGGGTGCTCGGGACGACCAGGAGCTGGCCCCGGCGGCGCACAAGCGGTTCGCCGCGTTGAAGAAGGACGTGCGCACAGTCGCGCGCGACCAGTTCGTGCGGTTGGAGCGGGCGATGGTGGCCCAGCGGCGGTGGAGCGTGGCCGACTTCCGGCGGCTTTTCGTGGAACACCCGTTGCTGTGGCACATCACGCGGCGGTTGGTGTGGCGGAGTGAGGAGGACGGGCGGCCCGCGACCCTGTTGCGCGTCACCGAGAACCGTGGCTTCGCGAACGTCGCTGGCGAGGAGTTGGCGTTGCCCGACTCGGCCCAGGTGGGCATCGCACATCCGCTGCACATCGCCGAATCCCTCTCCGCCTGGTCCGAGGTCTTCGCGAACTACGAGATCCAGCAACCGTTTCCGCAGTTGGGGCGGCCGGTGCACGCGCTGACCGACGAGGAGCGGGAGAGCGTTGAGCTTCGGCGGTTCCACGACGTCGCGGTGCCGGTGGGTCGGGTCGTGGGCCTGCGACGGCGGGGTTGGGAACGGGGGACGCCGCTGGACAACGGCGTGGAGTTCTGGATCTCCCGGCCCGTCCCCGGCGGCCGGTGCGTGGTGATCGACCTCGACCCCGGGATCACCGCCGGCGAGCTGGAATTCTTCCCCGAGCAGCGGATTGCCCGCGTGTGGCTCAACGACGAGCCGACGGGGAACGGGAACCGACCCGGTCTGCGCTTCGCCGAGCTGGACCCGGTGACGGCCTCCGAGGTGCTCGCCGAGCTGACCGACCTGACCAACCTGACCAACCTGACCGAGCTGGTCTCCGCCACCACCTGACCCCGCAGGTCGGTTCGTGCGAGAAGGAGAGCCGAAGGGTGTGCGGGGGTGTGGACGCGGCCGGCGCACCCTCCGGCCACCGGGTCAGGTCATCATGAACTCCGCGATCATCTCCGTGCCGGTCGGAGCCGGAGTCAGGCGGCCCTCCGGCGGCTCGATCCCCATGAGGCCGCGGACCAGGTAGTCCCACCGGCGGCGGGCCACGTAGTGCTCGAAGCCGAGGTACGCGTGTTCCGCGCCGGGGATGATGAGCAGGTCGAAGTCCTTGTCGTGGGCGATGATGCGGTCGACCAGCCGCAGCGTCTGGTGCGGGGAGACGTTGTCGTCGAGGCCGCCGTGCACGAGCGGCAACTTCCCCTTCAGGCGACCGGCGGCCTCCACATTGGACGACTGGTCCCACACGGTGGGGTCGAGGCCGTCGTAGGTCTCGGTGCAGTCCAGGTGGTGGCACCGGTTCTCGTGGTTGCCGAACTCCGCGACTCCGATCTTGTGGAAGTCCGGGAAGTCGAACATGGCGCGGACCGTGGCGAAGCCGCCGCGTGCCAGGGTGGGGCCGACGGCTGGTGTCCTGACGCGAGAGCGGGGGCACCAGGCTGGCGCCCCCGCTCGGTGGAGCACGAGGACTGTCAGCGCAGTCCGTTGTCGAGCGCTGTCATGAGCGTGCCGGTGTCACCCGACAGGTCCCAGATCATCGCGCCGCCGTAGCGCTTCGCCTTGATGTACTCGGTCTTCTTCCCGATGGACCAGGCGTCGTCGAACGACCACCACTGGCCGCCCTGGCCCGTGTGGCAGAACGTCGCGACCGCCTGTTCGTCGTGGTGGACCGTGCACCCGGGCACCGCTGTGGCCAGGTTCTTGTACCCCCGGACACCGGCCTCCTCGGGGAAGTCGCCAGGGGCGGCGCCGTTGGCGTCCTGCCACTCGCCCTGCTTCCCGCCGGCCGCGACCTGTTGCCATCCCCGCCCGTAGAAGGGGATGCCGACGAGCAGCTTGCGTCTGTCCACCTTGGCGTCCAGGTAGGGCTGGAGTGCTGTCTCGACGCTGAAGTGGGTGCTGTACGGGTCGTCCTTGTCGACGTACAGGTTCGCCTGGTGGCCGGTGCGCTTGGGCTCCCACGAGTTGTCGCTGCCGGATCCGTGGAAGTCGTAGCCCTGCACGTTGAACAGGTCGAGGTACTTGGCGACCTGCGGCAGGTCCCAGCCCGCCGAGATCTTCGCCGGGTCGGCGGGGGTGAACGCGGTCAGCAGGAACTTCCGCCCCACCTGGCTGCCGTAGGCGTCGAGCTGCTTGCGGAACTCCTGCAGCAGCAGCACGAAGTTCTGCTTGTCCGCGGGGCCGAAGTGGTTGCCGGGGTGGCCCTCCGCGCCCGGCCACTCCCAGTCGACGTCGATCCCGTCGAAGATGTTCGCCGCCGTCCCCGGACCGCCCATGTCGTAGTGCTTGGGCAGGTTTCCCTTGATGTACATGTCGATGCAGGAGCTGACCATTCGCTCCCGGTTCTCCTGGGTGGCCGCCGCGTCGGAGAAGAACTTCGAAAACGTCCAGCCGCCCAGGGACACCAGCACCTTCAGGTGCGGGTGCTTCGCCTTGAGCTTCCTGAGCTGGTTGAAGTTCCCCTTGAGCGGTCCCGCTCCCGCCCAACCGCCGTCGCCGACCCCGTCGACGCTCTGCGCGGCGTCGATCGGCCACACGTAGTCGGCGGTGGAGTCGCCGGCGCCGTCGCCCTGGTTGGGGTCGGACGGGTTGCTCCCGACGCTCTTCGTGGTGGCGAAGCAGGTGTAGGTGGTGGGGTGGAGGTTCTCGAAGGAGTAGTTGAGGTGCGTCAGCTTCTTCGCCGCGCCGTTGGTGTCCAGGTCCTTGATGAAGAACTTGCGGCCGTAGATGCCCCACTGGGGGAAGTAGCCGACCTTCTGGTAGGAGCCGGGACCCGGCCCGGGGTCGTCGCTCGGCTGCGTTCTCGCCGTGACGGCGGTGGAGAGCGCGGACTGGTTGCCCCTGGCGTCCAGTGCCCGCACCTGGTAGCTGTACTCGGTGTCCGGCGTGAGACCGGATTCCCGGTACTCGGTTCCCTTGCTGACACCGGTTTTGGCGCCGTTGCGAACGATTTCGTAGAGAGTGACACCCACGTTGTCGGTGGATGCCGTCCAGGACAGGGAAACGCTGTCGGACGTGGCCGCCGTGACCTTCAGGTTGGTCGGCACGCTTGGCGGTTCCGTGTCACCGGGGCCGTCGCCCGGGCGCGTGCGGGCGGTGACGGCGGTGGAGAGTTCGGACCGGTTTCCCTTGGCGTCGAGCGCTCGCACCTGGTAGCTGTACTCGGTGTTGGGCGTGAGGCCGGTCTCGGAGTACTGGGTGCTCTTGCTGGCCCCGGTGACGGTGCCGTTGCGCACCACCTCGTAGACGGTGACGCCGACGTTGTCGGTGGACGGGGACCAGGACAGGGAAACGCTGGTGGACGTCGTTCCGGTGACCGCGAGGTTGGTGGGAACGGTCGGCGGCTCGGTGTCGTCCGGAGTGCCGCCCTCACAGGGCGCGCCGTTGAGCCGGCATTTCACCGGGACGCCCGAACCGTTGCCGATGAAGCCGAAGGACACCGACGCGCCCGGTGCGACGTTGCCGTTGTACTCGCGGTTGGCGAACTTGTAGTGGTCGCCGGTGCGCGTCATGAGCGCGTCCCAGTAGGAGGCGACCGACGTGCCCGAGGGGAGGTCGAACTCGACGTTCCAGCCGTTGAGCGCGGTGGACCCGCCGTTGGTGATGGTGATCGCGCCCGTGTAACCGGAGCCCCAGTCGGACGCCTTGGTGAAGGTGGCGGTGGGACCGGCGGCCCCGTGGGCGGGAGCCGTGACGCCCCCGAACACCAGGGCGACCGCGGCGACGAACAGGAAACAGGTGTGCCATCGACGTCGGAACATCCTCGTTCCTCCGGTGATCCGTTGGCTGTGACCGGGTGCGGGCGGGGCCCGCGCAGGGGAACGCGGCGGCGCAGCGAACGGGCGCGGCCGAGGGGCGGCGACCGACCGGGTGTGAGACGACCACCCACGGGACTCCTCCGGATCGGGGACATCACGAGCCTGTGGTTCAGACCACAAGGGGTCAAGGTGCGGACCACCGAACAACCCGTTCAGCGCCGTACCACCGCGCCCCGCGGTCCGGTCGCCCGGTCGGAGCCGAGACGGCGGTGCGCCCGCCCGCGCAGGAGCACGGGCGGGCGCAGGGGTAGGCGCACCAGGTGGGACAAGGCGCCTCGGGTCAGGCGTCGAGGCGGGCTTCCAGGACGTGCAACCACGACGTGGGCGTGGCTCCGACGTAGGTGAGTCCCGCCTGGTCGAACAACTTCCGGAACTCCGCCGCGCTGCGCTCCCCGCTGCCGAAGGTCACGTACATGCCCATGTCCATGAGCGCCGTGGCGGCGGGTGGGACCTCGTCCTCGGACAACAGCGACTCCACGACGAACACCCGTGCGCCCGGTCGTGCGGCCTCCGCGCACCGGGACAGGATGCGGACACAGCTCTCGTCGTCCCAGTTGTGGAGGACGAACCGGAGCAGGTAGACGTCCCCGGCCGGGACGGATTCGCGCGCGTCGCCGACGACGATCTCGCAGCGGCTCGCCAGGTCCCCGGTGCGGAGCTCGGCGAACACCTCACCGACCACGGTTTCGGTGTCGAACAGGATTCCCCGCAGATGGTTGTGGCGCCGCAGGAAGTCGCGCAGCAGCCCGCCGCGTCCGCCGCCGACGTCCACCACCAGCGTCGCCGAGCCGAGGTCGACCGCGTTGACCACGTCGTCGTTGTTCTGAGTCGTGGCGTGGTTCATCGCGGCGTGGAACGCGGCGGATTGCTCGGGATCGTGCTCGCTGAGATAGGTGTAGAAGTCGGTGCCGTGCACCGCGCGGAACGGGGCCTCGCCGGTCCGCACGGCCGGCCCGACCTGGCTCCACGCCTGCCACAACGCGTCGATCGTCACCCCGTGGCCCAGGAGAGATCCGGCTTCGGATGCGCGCATCAGCTCGGAAACCGCGCTGTGCGTGTAGCGGCCGTCCTCCACATGCCGCAGAAACCCGATACTGGCCAGGGTTCGCAGAAGCCGGTTGAGGGCGGAGGTGTCGGCGCCGACCCTCCTGGCCAGCTCGTCGGGCGTCACCGGCTCGTCACCCAGGTGATCGGGCAGCCGCAACGTCAGGGCCGCCCGCAACAGGGGGCCGGCGAACAGGTGCGTCATGATCTGACCGAAAACATCGCTGTCCCCGTGCGCGCCGGTGGCGGTCGCTTCGGGTGTCTTCTCGGACATGCGGTTCCTCCCCGTGTGACGTGGTTCGGGGATGTCGCTCCCCGTTGGGATCACCAGCTGACCGGGAGCCTGAGCGGTGACTTGGCCGGCGAGTCGTCGTCCCAGGGAATCCTGTGCTCCGGCACGGCGAGGCGCAGCGCGGGAAACCGGGATGTCAGGCTTTGGAGGGCGGCGGTCAGCTCCAACCGGGCCAGGTGGACGCCGACGCAGTTGTGCGTGCCCCGGCCGAAGGAGAGGTGGGGGTTCGGCCGACGACGCGGGTCGAAGCGGTCCGGGTCGGAGAACACGCTGTGGTCCCGGTTGGCGGCCGGGATGATCGGCAGCACGGCCTCGCCGGCGCGGATCCGCCGGCCCCGCAGCTCGACGTCCTCGGTGGCGAGCAGGACGACGACGCCGTTCATGACGGGCAGGAACCGCAGCAGCTCCTCCACCGCGCCGGGCACGAGGGTCGGGTCGTTCCGGAGCGCGTCGAACCGCTCGGGGTGGGACACCAGGGTCAGCACGGCGTTCGCGAGGAACATCGTGCTGGTGCGGTAACCGGCCACCAGCATCGAGAGCCCGAAGGCGATCAGCTCCTCCTGGGTCAGCGCTCCGCTGTCGCGCCGCCGGACGAGGTCGGTGAGCACGTCGTCGGCGGGTTCCCGCTCCTTGTACGCGAGCAGGTCCGTCAGGTAGTCGCGAAGTCGTTCGGTGGCCCGGCGCCCCTCCTCCAGGGTGACCATGGCGCCGAGCGCGGCGTCCGCGAGCGGCAGGAAGAACTCGCGGTCGTCGGCGGGAATGCCCACCAGGTCGCACATCACGAGCAGGGGGAAGGGTTCCGCGAACGCGGCGACCAGATCCGCTGGTGGGCCGAGGCGTTCGACGTCGGCCAACAACTCCTCGGCCCGCGCCCGAACCCGGCTCTCCCGCGCCCGTGCGGCGCGGGCGCTGAACGACTGGGCCACCGCCTGCCGGAGCGCGCGGTGGCGCGGCCCGTCCATCTCCATCATGGTCACGAGTTCAGGACCGGACGACGGCTGGTCGACCGCCGGGACCGGCCAGGCGTTGATGGTCGGCCGGACGAAGCGGGGATCGGCCAGCACCGCCCGCACGTCCTCGTACCGGGTGACGTACCAGGCGGTGGCGTCGATCAGCATCCGCACCCTGGTGACCGGACATTCCCGTTGGAGCGCCGCGTAGTTGGCGGGCGGACCCATCGTTCCCGGTGGTGCGAGGGGGAAGTCCCTCGGCTCGTGCTCGGTGCTCGTGGACATCGGCCTCACCATCTGACGGGAAGAGCGAGCGGGGACTTGGCGGGTGACTCGTCCTCCCACGGCAGCTCGTGCGGCGCCACCGTGAGACGTAGGTCGGGAAAACGGGTCAGCAACGCCGCGAGCGCGACCCGGAGGGTCAACCGGGCCAGGTGCGCGCCCAGGCAGAAGTGGCGCCCCCGGCCGAAGGTCAGGTGGGGGTTCCGCGTCCGGGCGAAGTCGAGGGTGTCGGCGTCGGGGAAGACGCTCCCGTCCCGGTTGGCCGCCGGGATGGTCGGCAGGACCGCGTCGCCGGCCCGAATCGTCTGGTCGAGCAACGAGATCTCCTCGGTGGCCTGGAGCACGACGACCCCGTTCAGCACCGGCAGGAACCGCAGGAGCTCCTCCACCGCGTCGGCGAGGAGCCCCGGATTCCCGCGCAGCTGGGCGAGATGTTCGGGACTGGTCAGCAGGGTCACCACGCTGTTGGCGAGGAACATCGTCGTGGTACGGAACCCGGCGAGCAGCATCGTCAACCCGAAGCTGGTCACGTCGTCGGCGGACAGCTCGCCCGCGTCCTGCCGGCGCAGGAGGTCGGAGAGCACGTCGTCGCCCGGCTCGCGTCGCTTCCGCGCGATCAGCCCGTCGACGTACTCGTACAGCGGAGCGCTGACCCGGCGCCCCTCCACCACGTCGACCATCGCGGTCAACGCCGAGTCGACCAAAGGCACGAAATAGTCTTGCTGTGCATAGGGAATTCCGACGAGGTCGCACATCACGAGGAGGGGGAACGGCTCCACGAACCCGCCGAGCAGATCCGCCGGACCGCTGTGTCGCTCGAACTCGTCGAGCAGACCCTCCGCCAGGGCGCGCACGCGCGGCTCGCGCTCGCGCATTGCCGCCGGGCTGAACGCGTCCGCCAGACTCCGGCGGAGCGCCCGGTGCCCGGGGCCCTCCAGCTCCATCATCATCACCAGGCGATGGCAGCCCGACACCGGATTCCCCTCTGGCGGGGGCCAGTCGTCGACGTTGGGCCGGACGAACCGGGGATCGCCGAGGACGGAGCCGACGTCCTGGTACCGGGTCAGGTACCACGCGGTGGCTCCGACGAGAGTTCGGACGCGCGCGACCGGGCACTCCCTGCGCAGGCTCTCGTACTCCACGGGCGGCCCCATGGTTCCCGGCGGCGGGATCGGGAGGTCCCGGGCCCCGGCCGGCGACGCGCCACGGGACCGCTCGTCGGAGATCGTCTCCTCGCTGGTCATGCCGGGGCGTCCCAGGGGAGAGCGAGCCGCCACCGGAGGTCCAGTCGGAGCACGGCGAAGTACGTGGCCATCGGCAGGTGCGCGTCCCCGTCCGTCGCCACGACCGCCGACGGACGGCACTCCTCCACCCCGTGGCCGAGCTCGAACACGGGCAGGGCGACGGACTCCGTCTCCGTGACCTCCGCCACGACCCACCCCGTGCCGGCCACGATGTTCGCCAACCGCTCCGGAGGAACGTCGGCGGTGTAACCCCACTCGCTCCACTCGCCGACCTCCGCGCCGTGCTCGACCCGCAGCCGGTACCGCGCCCGGCCGGAGGCCAGTTCCCGCGCGCCGACAGTGCGCACGCCCACGCCCACGCAGGTGCCGTCGCCCTCGCCCTCGCGCAGCCGCAGGCACGTGCCGAGGATTCTGGCTCCCGGTCGGGCTACGGCCGCGAGCTCCGTCAACGCCTTCCGCGCGTTGTCCAGCACACCGAGCAGGTGGATTCCCCCGCCAGCCAGCAGAAAGGTGTCGAAGCGGCCGATGCCCGGCGGCAGGGAGCCGAGCCCGCCCACCCGTGCGTCCACGCCCCGCCGCCGGGCCACCGCGACGGCACCACGGGCGGGGTCCACCGCGACGGTCTCGTGCCCGGCCGCGGCCACGGCCAGCGCGTGCCTTCCCGCGCCGCAGCCGATGTCGAGCACTCGCCCCACGGCGCGCTCGCAGGCCATCACGTCCGTGGGCCACCAGTGGTCGGGCGGCGCGTAGTAGTGCGCGACGTCCTCGCTGAACGCGGTCCCGTCGGCGAGCTGGTAGACGAGGTGCGCCAACCCGGGGCGTCCGCCCACCTCCTCGGCCTTCAGGTACGCGTGTCCGTACATGTCGACCAGCGATCTCCGGGTGGGCGGTGACCCCTCGCCGTGTTCCGCGGGCATCCGGTTGTCTCCTGCCTTCCGGGACTGGTCACCGCCGTGGCGGCGTGGGACGGTCGATGTAGCCGGTGGCGTAGAAGTAATCCAGGTACCGGTCGAGCAACGCGGCGTCGACCGGTGGGCAGGACAGCCCGCTGCCGGCGAGGTCCCGATCGACGTTGTCCCGTCCCAGCGAGGGAAAAACGCCCTCGAAGTACATCTCCTTCACCGAGATGTCCGCGCGGTTGCCCCGGTCCACGCACAGGGAGACGAACGGGGCCGTGGCGCTGGTGGGGTTGGCGGCCACGTGGCGCACCAGCTCGCCGACCCAGTCCGGATAGGACAGACGACGGATCTCGTGTCCTGCCCGGCACATCCGGTCGATCACGTCCCCGAGGCTCGCCGGGTTCGGGTTGGTCAGGTGGTAGGTCCGCCGGGTGGTGCGGTGCCGGGTGGCGATGTGGACGACCGCCTCGGCGAGGTAGTCGACGGGGACGAAGTCCATCGGCAGCGGGATGTCCGGCGCCAGCCCGGTTTCCGCGATGGTCCGGAACAGTGAGCAGATCGCGGTCTCGGTGTTGCACGCGCCGGTCCCGCGGGCCCCGGTGACCTCGTAGGGACGGTGGACCGCGACCGGCACACCCCGGTCGGCGGCCTCGCGCAGCACGAGCTCGGCGACCCACTTGCTCTCGGCGTACCCCATGCTCAACCGGTCGGCGTGCGCCAACGGCAGGTCCTCGTCGACGTGCCGCACCCCGGCCGTGCCGAACCCCGCCAGCACGGCGACGGTGGAGAGGAAGTGAACCGGCACCCGCCGCGCCGCCGCCAACCGGACGACCTCCCGCGTCCCGTCCACATTGGACGGACGTAAGGCGGAGTACGGGTAAAGGAAGTTGACCTGCGCCGCGGAGTGGAGAACGAGGTCCACGCCGGCCGCCAGCTCGGCCCGGTGCTCGTGGTCCAACCCGAGACCGGGCTCGGCGAGATCGGCGGGGAAACAGACGATCCGGTGCTCGACGTCGGCCACGTCCAGCCCGTAGCGGGTCAGGTTCGCCAGCACCCGTCGCCGGGCCTGCGCCCGGTCGCGCGCCCGGACCGGGCAGTGCACCCGGGCCTCGGTGGCCCGCAGCAGCCGGGCGAGCAGGAACGCGCCGACGAAGCCGCTCGCCCCGGTCAGCAGCACCTCCCTCGGCTCCGCCCACCGGGGCTCGGGGCCGTCCGGCTCCGGCACCGCGAAACCGAGCCGGCCCTCCCGGACGAAGTCCACCAGCGGGGAACCGGCGCCGCGCCCGTCGGACCTGAGGGCGACCCGGACGGTGTTGGTGAAACCGGCCAGGGTGGGGGCCAGGAGCAGACCTCGGACGAGTTCGCTGCCGTGCCGCGCGTCGAGGCCGAGCACGGCGAGGGTGCGCGTGACCACCTCGGCGGCCAACAGGGAATCGCCGCCCAGATCGAAGAAGTTGTCCGCCACGGAGGGGGTCACCCGCAACACCACCTGCCAGATCTCGGCCAGAGTGGACCGTAGGTCCCGCGCTCCGCTCGCCGCGGGGGCGCTGGGCCGGGGATCCTCCCGCTCGGGCGAGGTCAGCGCCCGCAGCCGCGTCCGGTCGACCTTTCCCGCGCCGTTGACCGGGAACTCGGGCACCGGCACCAGACGGGAGGGGACGGCGGGGGCCGGCAGCCACCCGGCGAGGTACTGGAGGACGCGGTCGACCGGCACGACCGAGTTCGCGTGGGCCGGCGTCAGGTAGGCGACCAACCGGTCCCCGTCGACGTCCACCACCGCCTCGCCCACGGACTCGTGCGCGCGCAGCCTGGCCTCGACCCCGTCGAGCTCGATCCGGTGGCCGCGCAGCTTGACCTGCCGGTCCGTCCGACCCCGGTACTCCAACTCGCCGTCCGGGCGCAGCACGGCCCGGTCGCCGGTCCGGTAGAGGCGCACTCCGGGTTCGGCGGGGTGGTGGACGAACCGCTCCGCGGTCAGCGCCGGGTCGCCCAGGTACCCCAGCGCCAGCCCGTCCCCGCCGACGGCCAGCTCGCCCTCCTCGCCCACGCCGGCCAGCCCGCCGTCGGGGCGGAGCACGTAGCACGCGGAGCGTTCGAGCGGGCGGCCGATCGGGATCGGCTGGCCGTCGGGCGGCAGGTCCCGCAGCACGTGGGCGGTCGAGACCACCGTGTTCTCGGTGGGGCCGTAGAAGTTGACGACGGTCGTGTCCGGGCAGGCGGTGAGCACCGCGCGGGCCAGCGCCGGGTCCATCGTCTCGCCGCCGGCCGAGACGAACCGCAACGTCCGCAGGGCCTCGGGCCGGGTCCGCGCCACGTGGTGGAAGACGCCGGTGGTCAGGTAGGCGATCGTGACGCGGGCACCGCGCACCGCGGCCTCCAGCGCGGCCGGGGACACCAGTTCCTCGCGGTCGATGAGGACCAGGCAGGCGCCGCCGAGCAGACCGGACCAGATCTCGATGGTGGAGGCGTCCGAGGACAGGTCGTAGGCGTGCAACACCCGGTCTCCCGGCCGGGGCCGCTGGTCGACCAGGTCCGAGAGCGCGAGCCGGACGACCCCCCGGTGCGGGATGGCCACCGGTTTGGGGCGTCCGGTCGAGCCCGAGGTGAACATGACGTACGCGCAGTCCGCCCCGTCGACGGCCGGGGGGACGAGGGGCCCGCGCGCCGGCGGCACGGCGGCGAGGTCGACGCGCGTGCGGAGCCGGCGCACCCGGCAGGCGCTTCCGGGCAACGTCACCACGACCTGGACGTCGGCGTACTCGGCCATCGCGCGCACCCGGGTGAGTGGGACGGTGTCGTCGAGGGGGACGTAGGCCGCGCCTGTCCGGAGGATGCCGAGGAAAGCCACCAGAGCGTCCAGCGAGCGCGTCCCGCAGACCCCGACCCGTTCGCCGGGCCGGACGCCGACGTCCCGCAGCCGGGCGGCGAGGGCGTCGCTGCGCGACCGCAACTCGCCGTAGGTCAGGTGGTGGTCGTGGTGGATCGCGGCGGTCGCCCGTGGCCGGAGTGCCGCCTGCGCGTCGAAGAGGTCGTGCAGGGTGCGGTCGCGGGGCGGGGCGGTGGAGGGGTCCCACCGCGTCGCCGGCCGCGGCGTCGGGTCGAGTCGGGTGGACAACATCAGCGCTTCGGTTCTCCTGGTCTTCCGGTGTCCGCTCGGGCCGAACCGCCGCCGCTAGCTGAACTCCTCGGCGAACACCGCGAAGTCGGCGGTCCGCCAGCGCTCGGGGCGCATGCGGAGGACGACGTCGTCGGCGAGCTGCCGCCGGTTGGCCTCCAGGTAGGCCGGGGCCGTGACCGGGTCCAGGTACCGGTGGGCGAGCGCCGCGCGCACGGCGGGGTCGACCGGGTCGTCGACGGCCACCACGGGCCCCTCGACGCTGACGTAGCGGTACGGGGCCGACTCGTCCTGGACGCACAGGCCGAACCGCCCGGCCCGCCGGACGAGCCGCGCCTTCAGCGAGTCGCGGTTGGTCTCGACCACGACCTCGCCGCCGGGCTCGTACCCGTACCAGACCGGCACCTGCAGCGGCGCCAGGTCGCCCCGCGGGTCGACCACCCCGAGCACACCCACCCGGACCTCCGCGAGGAACTTCTCCCGGTCGGCCCTCGACATCGCGAAACTCATGGCCGGCGCCCCCCGACCACGTCCCACGTCCTGCGCACGATCGCTACCTCCACGAGCGGTGGAGCGGCACCCGACACCGTCTCCGGTTTCTTCCCTACCGATCTCCCGGGGTCGGTGGGGAAGCGCCGGCGCGATTTCACCCGATCGTGAAACCGGTTGTTCGGAAAACGTTGTGCCGCGCCGGGGTGAGCGCATCTCCGGCGAACGGGCCAGGGGCGCGCGTGTTGGTCGCTGGGCCGAAAGAACGGTGTTCGCGGAAAACAGTGGGGCGGGGAAACGGGACACCATACTCGCGTCTCGCGAGACCGTGATCAGTGGGCCGGCATGTCACCTGAGCGAGGTTCCCGGCCCCGGTGGCGTCGACAGCCAGGGAGAACGCCGTTGTCCCTGGTGGGCAGGGGATGGGACGGGCCTGTCGCCGGTGGTGGTCAGGGGTGGGGAGCGCCCTCGAAGATCACTCGTGAAGGTGACTTGACTTGTGGTCGGTCCGGTCGGCTTGGATAGCCTGGTCCGGTGATTCTCGTCGGAATCACCGCCCCTGTTCGGAATCCGGCCTTTTCGCGGAGGATCGTCGCCCGGAAAAGCTTCCAGCAACCCGTGTCAGATCCGGGCTTCCCGGGCTTTCCTCGCTCCCGATCGGGTTTCTCGCTATGGCCCCCAGTGGCGTTCTCGCTTGTTTCTCGGCTGGCCGTGCCAACGGCGTCAACGGCGTCAACGGCGCTGGAGCGAAATGCGGCGTGGAACCACGCGGTGGTCGTGGGCGGCGGTGCGCGCGGTGCCGGCCCACGACCACCGCTGACGTCCGGAGCGGGCGGTGGGGCCTCCTACCGGGCCGGCGGCGCGGGGGACGGCGTGGTGGTCATGCTGGGCGAGGACCCGCCAGGGCCCGGCTGCGGGCGCTCGCTGGGCGGCACGGAGGAGCTCGACGGCGGAACGGTGACCGTGACGGTGACGGTCTGCGGCGCCGGGGTGACCGTCACGGTCGAGACGACGACGGTGACGGTGCCGCGGTCCACGCCCGCGCGGAGCTGCGCCTCGGCTCGCGCCCGGGCGTCGGCGTCCATCCGGGCCCGCGCGTCGGCGTCCATCCGCGCCTGGAGGTCGGCGTCGACGCGCGCGCCGGGGGAGCCGGTGATGGTGATCGCGGCCTGGGGCCGGCCGTCGATGTTGGCGTTCACCGTGGGATCGCCCTCGATCCGCAGGGTGGGCTTGGGCAGCTTCAGCGGGGGCGCGTCGATGCGGACGCTCGGACTCGCCTCCACCCGGCCGGAGAACTCGTGCCGCACGGTCAGGGTCGGATTGGACGACGCGACCAGTGCCGCGGCGGCAAGGCCGACCACGCCGATGGCGGCCAGCCGACTCGTGGTGTTCACGATTTCCCCCAAAAGGTCGAGGACCGAACCCGACGACCCCCGTCGTCGGGGCGCACGACACCATGATCATCCCAAAGAACGCTGACAGCTCGCACTGATAAACGCGGGCGGACGGCCATGTGTTGTCACGGACACACAATCTGTTGGCACACCGCCGAAAGGGCCGAACTCGCGGTCCGACACCCGGCTCGCCGCACCCCGCGCCCTCCTCAGCAGCGCCGACGTCATCGAGCGCGGTGGAGCGGCGCGGGCTCATCCGGCGCCGCTTCGGGAGAGTCGACGCGCGAGCGCCGGCCCGATCGGTCATTGATCGGTGAAAGAAGTCCGGAATGGTCCTGTCGACGGTCCATCAGGAATGCGGGCCGGAGGTGGGGCGCGTGGTACGGACGGGCACCGCCGGCGTCAGGTCCCGGTGATTGGATTCCGACGTTCGGGACCGGATGTTCGGGCAAAGGGGCCAAAAGGATGTTGACTGGGCCCGGTCGGCGCGTGACTGCCGTTCTTGACCATTTCTTCACGCACGCGGCGGTTGACGGCGGGCGAAGTGCCGGGATGGCAACTCTTCGTCGGGTCGGTGACGTGGTGCGGCAGGGCCCGGTGAAGTCGGGACCTTCGCCCGTGGGCCGCGACCCCCGCCGTGGCCGACTGTGGAGTCAGCGACCGGACGACGGGTCCGGTCACGACCACGACCCGAAGGGGGGTGCGCCATGAGCGCGGTTCCGGAGGCCCTGGGGCTGCGACCCGACCAGGTCGAGGCGGTGCTGGAGGCGGCGTGCGCCGCTCCGTCCACGCACAACACCCAACCCTGGCGGTTCCGGCTGACGCCCGAGGGCATCGAGCTGCACGCCGACCCGACGCGCCGGCTACCCGTGGTGGACCCCGAGGACCGGGAGCTGTTGCTCTCCTGCGGCGCGGCGTTGTTCAACCTGAGGATCGCGTTGCAGTCGTTCGACATCCGGCCGTTGGTCAGCGTCGTTCCGGACCGCGACCGGCCGGAGCTGGTGGCCGTGGTGCGCCGCGGCGGCCTCGCCCGCGCGAGCGGCGAACTGGACCGGCTCGTCCGGGCGGTGCGCGAGCGACGCACCAACCGCTTCCCGTTCCTCGACCAACCCGTGCCGGCCGGGCACCGCCAGGCGTTGGTGCGGGCGGCGCAGGCGGAGCGGGCCTGGCTGCACGTGGTGGAGGATCGGACCCAGCGGGCGCGTCTGCGGACCATGCTCGCGCGGGCGAACCAGACCCTGTGGGCCGATCCGGACTACCGCGCGGAGTTCGCCCACTGGACCGGCCGGGAGCCGGGTGCGGCCGAGGGCGTGCCGGCGTCGGCCGGTGGACCGCGACGCGAACCACAGGACGAGTGGGCGTTGCGGGACTTCACCGGCGGCCGCGGCCGCCCTCGGCCGCCGGGCCGGGACTTCGAGAGCGAGCCCCTGGTGGTGGTGCTCAGCTCGTTCTACGAGGGCCGGTCGGCGGAGGTGCAGGCCGGCCAGGCGATGGAGCACGTGCTGCTCACCGCGACCTCGTTGGGGTTGTCGGCGTCGTTCCTGTCACAGGTGGTGGAGGTGAAGCCCGTGCGGGAGGAGCTGCGTCGGCTGTTGGGCGGGGGCCTGGCTCCGCAGATGGTGCTGCGGATCGGGTTCGGGTCCCCGGTTCCGGCGGCGCCCCGACGTCCGGTGACCGACCTGCTGGTGCAGGGCAGCGAGGTCGGCTGAGCCGGACCCGGGCGGGAGCGGTGGTCCCCCGGCCGCTCCCGCCCCACCCCTTCTTCTTCGGGGACGCGCGCCGTGATGCGCGGCGTGCTGGACACCCATCCGACCCATTGACTGTCCATTAAGGACGATTGAGAGAGAAAGCTGTGCGTGCCAAGGACATCATGACCCGTACGGTGGTCACCGTCGATCCGGCCGCTCCGGTCAAGGTGGCGGCCGCCATGCTCGCCGCCCACGGTTTCAGCGCGCTGCCGGTGGTGGCGGAGGACGACCGGCTCGTCGGGATCGTCACCGAGGCCGACGTGGTGCGGGACCAGTTCCCCTTCGACCCGCGCGGCCTGGTCTTCGGCCAGCCGCTCCAGGTGGGCACGCCACCGGACACGGTGGGCGAGGTGATGACCACGCCGGTGTGCGCCATGCCTCCGGGGACCGACATCGTCGACCTCGCCAGGGCGATGCTGGAGGAGCACGTGCGCAGCATCCCGATCGTCGAGGGCTCGCGGGTGGTCGGCATCGTCACCCGGCGGGACCTGGTGCGGGTCCTGGCCAGGGACGACGCCGCGATCGCGGCCGACGTGCGGCACCGCCTGGTGATCTACGGCGGCTTCGACCGGTGGACGGTGCGGGTCGACAACGGCGTCGTCAGCGTCGAGGACGAGTTCGACGACCCCGCCGACCGGCACGTGGTGACCGTGCTGGCGCTGGCCGTGCCCGGCGTGCGCGACGTGCGGATGCGGACGGCCGAGCTCCAGGGGGCGGGTTGAGGTGGAGTGCCCACCGCTTCCCGGTCAGGGCCGGCGTGGTGACCACTGTGGACTCGCGGGCTGTCCGTCCACAGTGGTGGGTCTCTGGTTCCTCGCCCTCGTTCCCCCTTGCGCCGTGCGGGACCCACCTCGTGCTGTCGGGCCGTTGGCCCCGGTGGAACGGGATCGAAGCGGGTGGAGCGGACCCGTCGGCCGCGCCCACCGTCCGAGACAGGACGACCACGGAAGGGAGTCCCGTGACGGCGTTCACCACGACCACGGCCCCAGCGGTTCGCGGCGCTCGTGGACGGGCGGGTGGCGACGGTGCGGGGGCTCAGCCCGCCCGATCGCGACGCCTTGGTGCGGCTGTACGCCAAGCTTCGAGTTGCGGCGCTCTGAGCTGGGCTGAACGCGTACGCGCGCGACTACTGCTCTGAAGTATGGGGGAACCCCCACTTCAAACATCCCACGCAGGTCTGACAAAAACGCCGCTGTCAGGGGTCGGAGACCAATAGATCACCCGAAGTGGGACCGCACCTCCACAGGTACGCACGCGCGCGCGTGACTACCGGCCTGTAGTAAGGGGGACCCCCACTTCGAACATCTCACGCGGGTCTGACAAAAACGCCGGCGCCAGGGGCTGGGGGCCGGTAGATCACCCGAAGTGGGACGGCACTTCCTCGGGCAGGCACGCGCGCAGGGTAAGGCCGGAACGGGACCAGTCCCTCCGGTTCTTCACACGCGGCCGGCCGGTCTCCCGCTGGCGCCGCGTCGGGAGGGCGGCCGCGTGCACGTCGTTCTGACGCTGGACCCGGTGGACTCGCATTTCGACGGTCACGTGTGCTGACGTGACCGGGAAGTCCGTGTCAGAAGGGCCGCAGCCACCGCGCGATCTGTCTACAGAGGACTATCAGGGACAGGGATGATGATGCGTTCCGCCAACCGGATGTACCGCGATGGCTATGCCGCGCCGTCGGCCGCCCGCCCACCGGGGTGTCGGTGGCGCCAGATCCAGAACACCGCACACGACAGCACCGCCCAGCCGGCCAGCACCAGGAACGGGAAGAGCTGCTGGTGGCCGCGGAAGTAGACGGCGTTGTGCTGCGCGTTGACCGACGCGCCGGGTGGTAGCCAGCGTCCGATGTGGCTGAGCAGCGACGGCAGCAGCGGCCAGGAGACCGCGCCGCCGGAGGACGGGTTGCCGACCAACACCATCAGCCCCCAGGTCGGCAGCATGCCCCACCGCCCCAGGAGCGTGTTGAACATGGTGAAGACCATGCCGGAGCAGAACATCGTCGCCGCGAGGATCAACCAGGACTCCACGAACGGCAGGTCGAGCGCGCCCAGCGCCCAGTCCACCACCGCGGCGATGGCGAAACCGCCGAGCAGCGCGTACGCCAGCGTGAACGCGATCCGCTCGGCCGGGTTCAACCCCCGCGCGTGCACGCTGAGCTGGATCGCGCCGACGAAGCCGATAATCACCGCGGCGAGCGAGATGTAGAACAGGGCGAGCCCGCGCGGATCGCCCTTCTGGAGCGGTTTGACGTCGGTGACCCGGACCGGGACCCCGACGGCCTGTCCCACCTTCGGCCCGGCGTCGGCGAGGAGCTGCGCCACCGTCGCCCCCGACGCGCCCGAGACGTCGAGCCCCACGCCCTCGGGCCGCATGGCGATGACCGCGTAGACCTCCTGCTCGTCGACCGCGTCCCGGGCCTGCCCCTCCGTCGGGTAGGCGCGCAGGTCGAGCGAGGCGTTCAGCGCCCGTTCCATGGCCGCCACGAACGTCGTGCCCCGCGGGTCGTCCTCGACGCCGACCACGGCGGTGGGGATGCGGTGCGGAGTCGGGTTGGCCATGACGTAGGTGTACGAGCCGGCGAACAGGCCGGCGACCGTGGCCAGGATGAGGACCAGCACGGTCGCCGGGAGGAACGGCGAGTCGCGGAACGCCTGCCAGCGCCTGGCCGCAGCTCCGCCGCGCGGTCGGGAGTCGTGCTCGTCGCGGTCGTCGGAGCGGTCGGACATGAGCGCAGACTAAACGTGGTCCCACGCTCCCGAGCCGGACTGACCAGGCGTCTTCCGGCCGGGTGGGGGACTTCCACCCGATGGTGGGGTTCTGGGCGAACTGCCCGCCGTCCGCCGGGTGCGGGGAGCAGAGGCTTTCGGCCGGACTCGTGCGGCCCTTCGCCGCTGCTGAGCGTGGGTGGCCGCGCTTAGCGTGGGTGTCGGTGGCCGCCGGAGCGGGTCGGCGGTGGCCGCCGAGGGGCCGTCGTGACGGCCGGGCCGACAACCAGGAGGGCGAGATGACCAGCGAGAACGTCGGCCACCCCGTGGCGGTGGGCGTCGGTGACGACCCGGCCGACCAGGAGGTCGTGCGGTGGGCGGCCGAGGAAGCGGCCCGCAGGGGCGTCGGCCTGCGCCTGGTGCACGGCTACGTGGTGCTGCCGTACACGATGGACCAGTACGTGCCGGACTCGGACACGATGGCGCGCCGCGCCGGCGAAGCCGTGTTGGACGCCGCGACGGCGACGGCGCGGAGCGCGTGCCCCGGTCTGGAGGTGAGCATGAGCCTGACCTACGGAACACCGGATCTCGTGCTGGCGCAGGAGTCGGTGAACGCCGCGCTGGTCGTGGTCGGCACCCACCCGCACTCGGCCCTCACCGAGACGGTGTTCGGCTCCACGGCCGGCGCGCTGGTCAGGGACGCCCCCTGCCCGATCGTGGCCGTGCCGCGTGGCTCCGCCGGGCCGGAGCGGATCGGCCCGGTGGTGGCCGGTGTGGACGGCAGCCCCGCCTCCCAGGCCGCCCTGGCGTTCGCGTTCGACGCCGCGTCACGCCGCGGTCTCCCCCTGCGGGTGGCGCACTACTGGTACGGCGAGCTCACCGACGTCGAGCGGGCCGAGGCGCGGGAGGACCACCACGTGCTGCTGGCCGAGTCCCTGGCCGGTTTCCGGGAGCGCCACCCGGACGTGTCGGTCAGCTTCGTCGCCCGCGCCGCCGACCCGGTGCGGGAACTGCGCGCGGAGTCGGCGGAAGCCTGTCTGCTGGTGCTCGGAACGCACGGGCGCGGACGGCTCGTGAGTGCTCTGCTCGGCTCGGTCAGCCGCGACCTGGTGCGCACCGCGCGGTGCCCGGTGGCAGTGGTGCGACCGCAGACCGATTCGCCGGAGCCCCAAACTCCTGCGCGGCACCACAGCAAGTAGTCCACAGTGGACTTATCTGGGTGCGTGGGGTCGAGCGGCACCCCTGGGCGCGCGTCCGGGCGGATGGGTGATCTGATTGCGTTTCCACCCGTCCGCGGGACCTCAGCCAGCCCGTTTTTGTCGGTGCCTCGTGAGATGTTGGAAATGGGGGGACCCACCCCTACCTGACTATGGAGTAGACAACGCCCGGTGGTGGGACGCCGAGAAGCGTTTCGCGGGCTGACTGACCACAGTGGATGATCGGGGGCGTGCGGCTACCGCCGCACGCCCCCGATCCGCACCAGGGTCAGCGTCCCGTCGCGTCCGTCGCTCGGACGGCGAAGTCAGGAGTTCGCCGCGGTCGCCCGCGAGATGAACTCGATCTGCGCCCGGGTCGGACCGCCGTAGGTCGCCTCGATCTGCTCGGCGTTGACGGCCTGCATCTGGTAGAGCGAGTCCTTGAGACCCTGGTCCCCGCCGTGGAACCGCTCAAGCAGCCCCATCCACTCGCGGCCCAGCTCGCGGCCCTCCGCGCTCGCGGGGTCGGTTCCGGCGTCGACGGCGGCCTGGACGCGGGCGATGAGCCGGGGCCAGCTCGCCTCCACCTCCTTGATCGCCTGCTCGCCGAGCTGCTCCCTGCGCTCCGCCAACGTGGCCAGCTGCTCGTCGCTGAAGTGCTTCTTCACGGCGTCGTCCACTGTGGTCACCTTTCGGATCAGTTCCAGGAAGTCGGTGACGGAGGCGCCCTCCGCGTCGCGCAGCGCGGCGAGTGTCGTCGCCACCTGCGCCCGCAGCGTCCGAACCGCGACCAACTGCTGGTCCAGATAGGACCGGTGCCGCGCGAGCAACGCCTCGACCGAGGACGTCCCGGCCAGGACGTCGCCGATCGACTCCAACGGCAACCCGAGCTGCCGCAGGGCCAGCACCTGGTAGAGCCGCCGGACGTCGGCCTCGTCGTAGCGCCGGTGTCCGGCGGACGTGCGCCGCGACGGCCGTACGAGCCCCAGATGGTCGTAGTGGTGCAGCGTGCGCACCGTCAGGCCGGTCCGCTCAGCCAACTGCCCGATCTTCCAGCCCTCGTCGGCCCGGTCCCGCATTCCCTCGTCACCTTGTCTTCCACCACCGGCTCCCCGGCGGCACGAACGACGCTAAGTCCTGACGTTACGTCAGGTTCAACCCTCGCCGAGCCCCCCGAACAGTGACGGCCACCACCGCACCAACCACCGCCGACGCGGCGAGCGACTCCGACGAGATCGTCAGCGGCGTCAACGAGGGTGGCGTCAACGAGGACAGTGCTCGTGCGGAGAGGTACGAGAAGACCTTCCGAGTGGTGGAAGTCGTCCGGAGCGCGGCGGGTTGGCAGTCCACGGCGCTGGGTTAGGGGAGGGAGCAGGCGGTCGGCGTGCGGTGGGCGGTGCGGCATTCAGTCTTCTGTCGGCAACACTTCTCCTCTGTTCGGCTCGACTGGTACAAACCTCGGCAGAAGCGTCTCCTGGGATGCCCACGACCCGACGGGAGCCTGGCCTTGACCCTGCCGGCACTGGACGAGGCCGCGCTCGACCGGATCGACGAACGCTTCGCCGCGTCCGGCGTCCGGCTGCTGGTCGGCTCCACGGTGGACCTGGTCGGCGTGACGCGGGCCAAGACGGTGCCGGCGGCCAGGGCCAGGGCCTTCCACCTGGCCGGCATGGGTGCCTCGCCGACCTGGAGCGTGTTCTGCGTCGACAACCACATCGCGTTCACGTCCCGCCTCGGCGTGGTCGGGGACCTCCGGCTGCGGGCCGACCTGGCCGCCCTCCGCGTGCTCGGCGACGGACTGGCGTGGGCGCCCGCCGACCTGTGTGAACAGGACGGTTCCCCGTCGACCCTCTGTCCGAGGGCGCTCCTCCGGCGCGGTCAGGAGGCGCTCGCCGCGCACGGCCTGTCCGCGAGGATCGGCGCCGAGCTGGAGATGGTGCTGACCCAGCCGGACGGGTCGCCCCTACCCGCGGGGAGCTGGGTCTCCTACGGGCTGGGCCCGGTGCTGGACCGGGAGCGGTTCCTCGCCGATCTGGTCGCCGCCGCGGACGCCGTGTCCCTGCCGCTGGAGCAGGTCCACGCCGAGTTCGGGCCGGGGCAGTACGAGTTGTCCCTGGCGCCGGCCGACCCGCTCACCGCCGCCGACGCGGTGGTGCTCGCGAAGCTGGTGATCGGCCGTCTCGCCCGTCGGCACGGACTGGGCGTGTCGTTCTCGCCCCAACCCTTCGCCGACGGGGTGGGCAACGGAGCGCACCTGCACATGTCCTTGCGGCACAACGAAGTCCCGCTGTTCTCGGGTGGACCCGGACCGTACGGCCTGACGGCGGACGGAACGTCGGCGGTCGCCGGGATCGTGTCCGGTCTGCCCGAACTCCTCGGCGTGTTCGCCGGATCGCTGCTGTCCGGCCACCGCCTGCGCCCCGGCCGCTGGGCCGGCGCGTTCGCGTGTTGGGGTTTGGAGAACCGCGAGGCGGCCGTGCGGTTCTGTGCCGCCACGGCAGGAAACCCGCACGGCGCGCACGTCGAGCTCAAGTGCGTCGACCCGTCGGCCAACCCCTACCTGGCGGTCGCCGCGCTGCTCGGCCTGGCGCTGGACGGCGTGACCCGCTCGCTGGAGCTGCCGGCCGAGGTCACCGACGATCCCGCGCGGCGCGGCGACCTCGTGGCGTTGCCCGCGGACCAGGGCGCGGTGCTGGACGCGATGGCCGACTCCGCACTGGCCCGCCGTCTCCTCGGACCGGACATCCTGGACGCGGTGCTGACGGTGCGCCGGTACGAGCGGGACACTTACGGTGACGAGGACCTGGCGACGCGCGCCGACAGGTTCCGGCTCACCTGGTCGGTCTGATTCCCTCACCCCGCAGGAGATCACGCCATGCCGCCCACCGGTTCCGACGCCCCGGGACGCGACTGTCCATTATGGACAGTGAAGGTCAGGGGCGCGACCGCTGACGACAAGAGCCAGTTCGGCTCGGGAACGGCGACCGGAGGCGGTGCCGGATGACCCGGACGCCGGAGGTCGACGAGCTGTACCGGCGGGACCTCGCCGCCGTCGCCGGCATCGAGAAACTGCGGTTCTTCCCGCTGTCCGTGGTCGCCGGCGAGGGCTGCTGGCTGACCGAGGCGGGCGGCCGGCGGCTGCTGGACCTGTCGGCCACCTGGACGGCCAGCGGGCTCGGGCACGGCCACCCCGCCGTGACCGAGGCGGTGGTCCGGGCGGTCCAGCGGCCACCGGGGGCCGGCGCGCTCTCCGCCGCCCACCCGGAGGCCGTGGGCCTGGCCGAGGAGCTGTTGGCGGCGGTGCCCGGGTCCGGTGACCGGCGGGTCTACCTCGGGCACGCCGGCTCGGACGCCAACGACGTCGCGTTGCGGGCGTGCCGGATGGCCACCGGACGACACCGGGTGGTGGCCTTCGAGCACGGCTACCACGGGGGCGGCGGCCTGGCCATGGGCGTCTCCGGGGTCCACGTGGACGCCGGGATGCCGGCCGACCCCGGCGCGGTCTTCGTGCCCTACCCCGACCCGCTGCGCCCGCACACCGGGGACCCGGCCACCGCGGTCGCCGCGTCGGTGGCCGCGGCCGAGGAGGCGATGGCGGCCGGCGACGTGGCCTGCCTGATCGTGGAGCCGATCCTGTCCGACGGCGGGTTGGTGGTGCCGCCGGCCGGTTTCCTGGCCGCGCTGCACGCGGCGTGCCGCCGGCACGACGTCCCGATGATCTGCGACGAGGTCAAGATGGGGCTCGGCCGGCCCGGTCTGCTGCACGCGTTCCAGCACGACGACGTGCGGCCGGAGATCGTGACCTTCGGCAAGGCGCTCGGCGGCGGGCTGCCGCTGTCCGCGGCGGTCGGCCCGGCCGAGATCCTGGACGGGCCGCCGGCGGCTGCGCTGCTCACCACGGCCGGCAACCCGGTCTGCGCGGCGGCCGGGCGGGCGGTGCTGCGCACGGTCACCGAGGAGCGACTCCCCGAGGCCGCTGCGCGGGCCGGCGCCCGGCTGACGGCTGGACTGCGGGAGATCGCCGCCGGCACCGGGCCCGGCGGCGCGGCGGCGGGCGAGCGCGTCGGCGACGTTCGCGGCCGGGGCCTGGCCATCGGCGTGGACCTGGTCGACTCCGGCCTGCGCCGGGACCCGGCGTTGGCGCGTCGGGCGGTCTACCGGGCGTGGCAGCTCGGCGCGGTCGTCCACTACGTCGGCGGCAACGTCCTGGAGGTCACCCCGCCGCTGGTGATCGGCGACGCGGAGATCGACCAGGCGGTGGAGATCCTGGGCACGGCCATCGGCGACGCGGCGCGCGGCGTCGTGCGGGACGAGGAGGTGGCGGCCTATGTCGGCTGGTGAGCGAGCCGGGTTCGAGGCGCGGGTGTCGGCCCTGCCGCTGGTGGACCACCACGTCCACGGCGCGTTCGCCGGCGAGCTGGACCGGGCCGGGGTGGAGCTGGCGCTGAACGAGGCGTCGCCCGACCCCGTGCCGGAGTGGATGACGCAGTTCGACTCCCAGGTGGGGTTCGCCGTGCGCCGGTGGTGCGCGCCGGTGCTGGACCTGCCGCCGCACGCCTCCGCCGACGCGTACTGCGCGCGGCGCGCCGAACTCGGGCACGTCGAGGTGACCGCGCGGCTGTTGCGGGCGGCGGGAGTGTCCGACTGGGTCGTCGACACCGGCTTCGGCGCGGAGTCCTTGTTGGACGTTCCGGCGATGGCCGAGGTGACCGGGGGAAGGGCGCACGAGATCGTGCGGTTGGAGTCGGTGGCCGAGCGGCTGGCCGCGTCGGGTGTGTCCTCAGTGGACTACGCGGACACGTTCCTGGCCGAACTCGCCGCCGCCACCCGGGACGCGGTGGGCGTGAAGACCGTGCTGGCCTACCGGTGCGGGTTCGACCTGGACTGGCGTCGGCCGGACCCGGCGGAGGTGCGCGCCGCCGCCGGCCGGTGGGTCGACTCCGGCCAGCGTCGGCTGACCGACCCGGTGCTGCTGCGGTTCGGCATCGACGCCGCGGTCGAGTTGGGTCTGCCGATCCAGTTCCACACCGGGTTCGGCGACCGCGACCTGGACCTGCACCGGTCGAATCCCATTCTGCTGCTGGACTTCCTGCGCGATCCGCGGCTCGCTGAGATTCCCGTGCTGTTGCTGCACTGCTACCCGTACCACCGGGAGGCCGGATATCTGGCCCAGGCCTTCCACAACGTCTACCTGGACGTCGGTCTGGCGGTGAACTTCCTCGGCGCGCGCAGTTCCGCCCTGGTGGCGGAATCCCTGGAACTGGCGCCGTTCGCCAAACTGCTCTACTCCTCGGACGCCTGGGGACTGCCGGAACTTCACCACCTCGGCGCGGTGTTGTGGCGTCGCGGGGTGATCAGCACCGTGGGGCGGTGGATCGAGGACGGTGACTGGTCAGCTGCCGACGCCGAGCGCGTGATCACGATGATCGCGCAGGACAACCCGAAGCGGGTCTACCGGCTGCGGTGACGACTTTCCCGTCCACACCAGGGGGTTGAGATGTCGGTCGACGGGACGGCCGCGCACCTGGCGGCGTTGCGCGCCGCGCTCCGCGAGGAGCTGCCGGCCGCGGTGGAGCTGCGCAGGGAACTGCACGCGCAGCCCAACCTGTCGGGGCAGGAGGGGCCGACGCGCAAGCTGCTGGTGGACGCGCTGCCCGCCGACCTCGCGGTCGAACAGGTCGCGGACACCGGGGCGGTGGTCCGGGTCGGCCCGGCCGGTCCGGCGGTCGGCGTGCGCGCCGAGCTGGACGCCCTGCCCATCGTCGAGTCGACCGGTGTGCCCTGGGCCGCCGCGAGCGGGATGATGCACGCCTGCGGCCACGACGTGCACATGGCCGCGCTCGTCGCCCTGGTCCGCGCGGTCCACCGGGTCGGCGGACCCGCCCCGCTGGTCGCGGTCTGCCAGCCGAGGGAGGAGACTTCTCCCTCTGGCGCCAACGACATCGTGGCCTCGGCACTGCTCCGGCGGCACCGGGTCGAGGCGCTGGTCGCCGCGCACGTGCATCCCCAGGTCGCGCCGGGCGAGGTCGCCGTGGCGGGCGGGGCGGTGAACGCCTCCGCCGACGAGTTCGAGGTCACCGTGCGGGGAAAGGCCGGCCACGCCGCCTATCCGCACCTCACCAGGGATCCAGTCCTCGCCCTGGCCCACTTCGTGACCGCCGCGCAGCAACTCGTCAGCAGGGACACCGATCCGATGGAACCGGCGGTGGTGGCCGTCTGCGCGTTGACCGCTGGCGCGGCGGCGAACGCCGTCCCGGCCGAGGCGGTCGCGCGCGGCACGGTCCGCGCGATGTCGGAGTCCCAGCGGGATCTGCTCCACGAGCGGTTGCGGGAGATCGCCGGGGGAGTCGCGATGACCCACGGCTGCCGGGCCGACGTCGAGATCACGCGCGGCGAACCCGTGCTGCACAACGACTTCGGCCTGGCGAAGGCCACCGCGGAGCTGTTGACCGCGATGTCCGTGCCACTGGGCACGCCCGTGCGGTCCTGCGGAGCCGACGACTTCGCCTTCTACCAGGCTGTCGCGCCGCTGCTGATGATGTTCGTCGGAGTGGACGGGAACACCGGGGACGGCCTGCACGCGCCCACTTTCCTGCCCGCCGACACCGCCGTCGGGCAGGTGGCGGACAGCCTGTTGGCCGGATACCTCGCGGCCGCCGCCCAGTGGGGACAACAAGTCCCCAGCTCTTACACAGGGTGACAACTCGGCGTCGCACCCGCACTTCCGGGTGGCGAGGCCGGCGCGCGTATCTGGAGCGGCCGCACACTGCTCCTCGGAGGGTGTGGCCGAATGTCCCCGGTGGAACGGACAGAACCCGGCAAGAAATCACCGAGAACCCACCGAGAACTGACCACAAGGACGACCTCGGACCGACGAGTCGCGCCAGATGGCGGGTCGACGCGTCCGGCACGCTCTGCCACCGTGGATGCGGCTACGGATCGTAACCGCAGCCGCATCCGATCCGGCGACATCGGGATCAGGGGGATTTTCGTGCATGTCATCGGACGAAGGCGTACTCGACTCCTCGCGTGTCTCGTCGCGCCGCTGGCCGCGCTGCTGCTGACCAGCGGCGTGAGCCCGGCGGCCGACCCGGCCGCGGACGCGCCCGAGGCGTTCTCGGGCGCCAGCTGGGCCGCGGACTGGCCCACCTGGCAGAAGGACCTGTCCGGCTCCCGCTCCAACCGGGCGGAACGCCGGATCACCCCGGACAACGTGGAGAACCTGCGACTGAAGTGGGCGTTCACCCACCCCCAGCCGAAGGGCCTGCCCGACGGGGTGCGGCTGACGGCCAGGAGCCAGCCGGCGGTCGTGAACGGGGTCGCCTACTTCGGCTCGACCGACGGGAAGTTCTACGCGGTCAACGCCCGGACCGGGAAGACGAAGTGGGAGCTCGACCTGAACGAGGTGAACTCCGGCTCCGGGTTCACCGCGGTGCGCAACAGTCCCGCGGTCTCCGGCGGGAAGATCTTCTTCGGCGACTACGCCGGCCACCTGTACGCGGTGGACCAGAAGTCCGGCGAGCTGGTGTGGTCCACGAAGATCGACAACCACCCGCAGGGCCTCACCACCAGCTCGCCGATCGTCCACGGTGGACGGGTCTACGTCGGGGTGTCCAGCGCGGAGAACACCGGCGGGATCGAGACGGCCTGCTGCACGTTCCGCGGGCACGTCGACGCGTTGGACGCGAACACCGGCGCACTGGTGTGGCGGCACTACACCGTGCCCGAGGCCAAGGCCGTGGGCACCTGGCCCAACGGCGCGACCCGGTACGAGCCCTCCGGCGGTGGCGTGTGGAGCTCGCCGGTGATCGACCCGAGCACGAGGACGCTCTACGTCGGAACCGGCCAGAACTACACCGGCAAGGAGGGTGAGACGGACACGGTCCTGGCGTTGGACATCGCGAACGGCGAGGTGCGGTGGAAGCGCCAGATGACGTTCCCCGACGTCTGGCGGCAGGTGTGCGCCGACCCGAGCGCGCCGCCCGGGTACTGCCCGGGGGCGAAGGAGGGCGCGGCGCTGGACTACGACTTCGGGGCCATGCCGAACATCTTCTCCGCCAACGGCCGCAAGCTCGTCGGCATCGGCCAGAAGAACGGGATGTACCACGTGTTCGACGCCCACACCGGCGAGGTCGTCTGGCAGCGCCAGCTCGGCAAGCCGTGGCCCAACGGCGGTGTCGGCGGAATCCAGTGGGGCGCCAGCTACGACGGGAAGCGGCTCTACGTGGCGACCTGGTTCGCCGACCCGGGTTCGCTGTTCGCACTGGACCCGGCCACCGGCAGGACGTTGTGGGAGACCAAGCACCCGGCCAACGGGTGCAGCACCGGCGGCGCGGCCAAGCACCCCGAGGTCTGCGCGTTGGCCAACACCCCGGCCGTGTCGACCAGCCCGGGCCTGGTCTACGAGGGCAGCGCCGACGGCAAGATGCGCGCCTACTCGGCGGAGAACGGCAAGGTGCTGTGGGAGTTCGACACCATCCGGGAGTTCCAGGGCGTGAACGGCCTCACCGGCCACGGCCAGGGCATCTCCGGCGCCGGCGGCGCCGTGATCGCTGACGGCGTGCTCTACGTCAACTCCGGCTACTTCGGACAGTACGGCAGGTTCTACCCGACCGACAAGGGAAGCGTGCTCCTGGCGTTCAGCCTGCGCTGATCTCCACTCGTGAGAGGGCTCCCCGTCCCCAGGGACGGGGAGCCTTTTCGCGTTCCCGGGCGAGGCGCGGCGCATCGGACCGACCACATCGCACTATCCGAAAAGGACACTCATGAGGGTGGGCGGGACGGTGTCCGGACCGCGGCCGGAGCCGTTCGGAGCTGGTTCGCTCGTTGATCACCATGTTCACGGAGGTGCGGGAGGAGGCGGATGCGCTGTCGGCGCGGTCGTCCCGGCCGTCTGCCGGCGGTTCCGGCCCGTGCGAGCTCCACCGCCGACGGCCGGCGGGGCGGGTGGAAAATCTGTCAGCTCTTCCCGGCCAGCCCGAATTGCCTCGCGGGCGAATGTGTTTCCTGCGGTGTTCGCCCGGTCGCGGGTCGGAGGAAAGAAGTGGGTCGGCTTTCTTTCATCCCCCGAAATTCGTCGGGGCTTGGGAATTCCGCTCGGCCGTGCCCGGCGACGCCGTCCGGAGCAAGCTGTCCCGCGTGTCGCCGGGGACCGGGAGGGCCGCTTCGCGTTGGCGGGCTGGCCCGGGTGGCCGTGGCGTGGCTACTCCCGCCGCACACAGGGAAAACAGGGTCTGCGAGTGCTCTGCGCTGCCGTTTTCACGGAAGCGAACGGTTGTCGCGGCCCAACGGGGGTGGGTGCGTTCGGGTCAGCGGGTTCGTGCGGAGAGCTGGTGAAGGCCGCGCCCCCGTTCGGTGAACCCGCTGGTAAACACCCGTCACCCAGTTCTGTCGCCGTGGTCCCGATGGCGATCACTCGGACGGCTCTGGTGACTCGAACTCCCGCGCCGGTAGCGTCTGCGCTGGTCGGAAATACGGTGGAAAAAGCGGATGTTTGGCGACGCGACCCTGCCCCTCGCTCCCGTCGCCACGCGTCCTTTGGTGTGCACGCCAGGACTTGGGGGTCGTCGCGTGAAGGCACTGACGTTCGTAGCGCCCGGCGAGGCGGTCTTCGGCACCCGCGCGGTGCCCGTCCCCGCCCCCGGTGAGGCGCTGGTCCGCCTCGGGTACAACTCGATCTGCGGCAGCGACCTGTCGCTGTACCGGGGCGTCTGGCACGGATTCGGCTACCCGGTCGTGCCGGGTCACGAGTGGAGCGGGACGGTCGTCGAGGTCAACGGGCCCGGCGACGAGTTGGTCGGCCGGGACGTGGTCGGCGACCTCACGTGCCCGTGCGGCGCGTGTGCCGCCTGTCAGCGCGGGACTCCGGTGCTCTGCGAGAACCTCCAGGAACTCGGGTTCACCCGGGACGGCGCGTGCGCGGAGTACATGACCATCCCGACGCGCAACCTGCACCGGCTGCCGGCGGAACTGTCGTTGCGGGTCGCCTGCCAGGTGGAGCCGGTCGCCGTTGCCCTGCACGCTCTGTCCACTGTGGACGTCTCGCCCGGGGAGAAGGTGGCCGTCCTCGGCGCCGGCGGGATCGGCCTGCTGTTGTCACAGGTGGCGCGACACCGGGGCGCGGTGATCACCACCGTCGGCGAGCCCGTCCCCGAGCGCAGGGCGGTCGCCGCCCAGCTCGGGGCGGCGACGGTGACGACCGGCCGCCCCGGCGAGCTGGCGGACCTGGTGGCCAAACGCCCGGAGCTGACCCCCGACGTCGTGCTGGAGGCCTCCGGCTACCCGGTCGCCCTGCAGGAGGCGATCGAGGTCGTGCGCCCCGGCGGCCGGATCGGCGTGGTGGGCTACCGGGTCGAGGAGATCAGCCCGATGGCGACCCACCACGTCGCCGTGAAGGCGTTGACGATCCGGGGCTCGCTGGGGCCCGGCAACCGGTTCCCCGACGCCATCGACCTGCTCGCTCGGCGCGAGATCAACGTCGATCCGCTGCTCAGCCACGAGTTCGCGCTGGCCGACCACGCCCGCGCGCTGGAGCTCGCGTTGCGCCGCACCGAGGGCAACATCCGCTCGTTCTTCAACCTCCGCGCCTGAGGGCGTTCGCCGGTCGGCAACCCCCCGCGTCCGCGGTGGAGCGTCCCCGCGCCGTCGACGGCGCTCCACCCGCACCCGCCGCACTGGGCGTCATCTCAGGGAGCGACCCGTGTCTCAGCATGCCGCGTCCGCAGACGAAACATCGGCCGGGGCGCCCGCCGCCGACCCGAGCCCCGAATCCCGGGCGCGGGCCAGGGCGACGGGCCGGCGACTGCGCCTGTTCTTCGGGCTGCACGAGCTGGTCCCGCTCTTCCCGCTCTACCCGCTGCTGTTCGCCGACCACGGGCTGTCCACCGCGGGGATCTCCGGGTTGCTGGCCCTCTGGTCGGTCACGGCCTTCGTCCTGGAGGTGCCCTCCGGGGTCCTGGGCGACATGTTCTCCCGCCGTTGGCTGCTCGCCGTCGGCACCGCCGTGCGGGCCTGCGGTTTCGGCCTGTGGGTGGCTTTCCCGTCGCCGTGGGCCTTCGCCGCCGGGTTCCTGTGCTGGGGCCTGTGCGACGCGCTGACCTCGGGAACGCTGGAGTCGCTGATCTACGACGAGCTGCGCGCGGCCGGCGCGTCCCACCGGTACGCGGCGGTGATGGGCAGCGGCCGGGCGGTGTCCCTGCTCTCCACGCTCACCGCGATGACGTTGGCCGGGCCGGTCTTCGCGCTCGGCGGCTACCCGCTCGTCGGGATGATCAGCCTGGGCAGCGGGCTGGCCTGCGCCGTCGCCGCGCTGCGGTTCTCCGAGCCGCCCCGGGACCAGGTCGGGCGGGAGGACGGCGGGTTGCGTTGGTACGTCGCGACCTTCCGGGCCGGGGTGTCGGAGGTGCGGCGGGACCGGGTGGTGCTGCGCGCGGTGCTCATCGCCGCGTCGCTGCACAGCATGACGGCCATCGACGAGTACTTCCCCATGCTGGCAAGGGCGAACGGCGCGTCGACGACGATGGTTCCGGTGCTGGTGGCCGTGACGGTCGTCTGCGCGGCGGCCGGCAGCGGTCTGGTCGGCAGGACCGCGCACGCCCCGCCCGCCGTGCTGGGCCTCGCCCTGCTGGCCTCGGCCGGGCTGATGGTGGCGGGCGCGCTGAGCGGGCTCCAGGCGGGCATGCTCGCCGTCGGGGTGAGCTTCGGCCTGGTGCAGTGGGCGCTGGTGCTGGCCGACACGCGGTTGCAGGACGCGATCACCGGTCCGGCGCGCGCGACCGTCACCTCGGTCGTCGGGTTCGGCGCCGAGGTGGCCTCGGTCGGCTTCTACCTGGGCGCCGGCGCTCTCTCCACCGTCACCTCCACGTCCGAGCTGTTGGCCTGGTTCGCGGTGCCGCTCGTCCTCATCGCGGTGGCCGCCCCGCGCTGGTTGAGACGGGAACCGCAGCCGCCCGGCGAGGTTCCCCGGGCGCCGGGAGCGGAACCACCGCGGCCTGCCTGAGCACCGAGCGGCGCGAGCGGGTCCACGCCTGGCTCGGCGCCGCCGGCCGAGTCCGCGACCAACCCCTTCTGTCCTCTGTGGAGAGTCCGCTGATCGCGAGGCGCGCCGCCACCGGCGCGACCTCCTGCCGGAAGTCCAGTGCACGTGACCGTTCCTGACGCGTGAGGAGCACGTCGATGACCCAGACCAACGAGATCAGCGCGACGACGGGGGACTGGAGCCGGTCCGCCGAGCACCTGCGCCGGTCCCACGAGGTCACCACCAACCCCCGTCCCGACCAGGACGGCCAGTTCCCCTGCGTGCTCTCCAGGGGCGCGGGGGCGCGCGTGTACGACCTGGACGACAACGCCTACTTCGACCTCACCTGCTCGTTCGGCACCGTCCTCATCGGACACGCCGAGCCGGCCGTCACCGACGCGATCCGGGCGAGCCTGGACGACGGGAACCTGTTCTACACCGGGCCGAGCCCGCGCCGGCTCGCGCTGGCCGAACGCCTGCTCGACTGGTTCCCCTGGGCCGACCAGGCGTTGTTCTACCGGACCGGGTCCTGCGCGGTCTCCGCGGTCGCCCGGCTCACCCAGCACGTCACCGGCCGGACGACCGTGCTCACCTCGGGCTACCACGGCTGGCATGACTGGCACCTGGAGGCGGTGCCGGAGGCCAAGCTGTTCCCGTCCTACGCCACCGAGTTCCACGAGGACCTCGACGTCTACCGCGCCTACCTGGAGCGGCACGCGGACGAGATCGCCGCCGTGGTCGTCACGCCGGAGCCCACGCGGAAACCGGTGGGCCACTACCGCGTTCTGCGCGAGCTGGCCGCCGAGCACGGCTGTCTGTTCGTGGTGGACGAGGTGAAGACGGGCATGCGCGCGGGGAAGGGCGGGCTCAGCGCCCTCGCCGGGCTGGAACCGGACGCGGTGACCGTCTCCAAGGGACTGGCCAACGGGCACAGCATCTCCGCCGTGGTGGGCAGCCGCCGGATCACCGACGGCCTCGACGAGGCCCACGTGTGGTCCACGTACCAGAACGAGCAGGTGGGCTTCGCCGCCGCACTGGCCACTGTGGACTTCCTGGAGAGCCAGGACGTGGCCGCGGTCGTCGGACGCACGGGACGCGTGGTGGAGCAGGCGTTCCGGAGCGCGTTCGCCGAACGGGGCCTCCCGGTGGAGGTGCGCGGCTGGGGCCCGATGTTCGACCTCGACTTCTCCGCTGCCGAGGAGGGACTGGCCGACCGCCTGCAACTCGCCTTCCTCCGCCACGGCGTCTTCTGCGACATCGGCGACGACTTCAACGTCATGTACCGCACCGCCGACCACCTCGACGAGCTGACCGGGCGGGTGACCGCGGCGATCAGGTCGGTCTGAGCCGCCACCGGGACGGCGCCCGGACCAGAACCCGGGCCAGAAGGGAGCGCGCATGCTGCTGATCTCACCGGACGAGGCCGCGCGTCGGACCTACGACGCCTGTGTCATCGGCAGCGGCGCCTCCGGCTCCGTGGCCGCGGCCGTGCTCGCCGAGCGCGGTCTGTCGGTGCTCGTGGTGGAACAGGGCGGCCCGATCCCGCCGGGCGCCGACGGGGAGGACCACGAGGACCCCGACGGGTGGGCGTTCGCGCGCCGCGACGGGCGCTGGACCCGGGACGGCTACCCGTGGACGGCCATGGCGCTCGGCGGGGGAACCCTGTTCTACGCCGGGATGTCCTACCGCTACCAGCAGACCGACCTGGCCCCGCCCTCGTCGTTCCTCGGCGCCGCCGACTACGACCACTGGCAGGTCGGCCTCGCCGACCTCGAACCGCACTACGAGTGGATCGAGTACCAGCTCGCGATCGCCGGCCCCTCCAGGAAACAGGTGGGCGACTACGTCTTCCCCGTCTACCACCGGCCGAGCCTGCCGCTCACGCCGCCCGGCGCGGCGCTGGCCGAGGGCGCTCGCTCGCTCCACCTCACGCCCCTGCCCACCCCGGTGGCGATCAGCGGGGTGCGGGACCGGTTCGGCCCCGGCTGCGCCCAGACCACCCCGTGCACCTCGTTCTCCTGTCCCACGAAGGCCAAGGCCGACGTCGTCAGCCGGGTTCTCGCTCCCGCCGAGGGAGACGTCTCGGTGGTCGTCCACACCAGAGTCGTCCGGCTCGTGGCGTCGAGTCCGCACCGGGTTGACGCGGTCGAGGTGCTCGACCGCGAGAACGGCACGCGCCTGACCCTGCGCGCCCGTCGATTCCTGTTGGCCGCCAACGCGATCCAGTCCGCCGCGCTGCTGCTCCGGTCGACAACCCGCACCGAGCCGGACGGGATCGGCAACCGGCACGGGCTCGTCGGGCGGCACCTCGCGATGAAGAACAGCGTGTACGTGCGCGGGACCATCCCGCGCAGACTGCCCGGGTACACCCCGTTGCGACACCGGTACTCCAGCGTCTGCGTGTTGGACTTCCTCACCGGAGAAGCGTTTCCCGACGGAATCGGCGGACTGATCCACGAGGCCAACCCGTGGGAGCCCGCCGCCGAGCGGGAGGCGGCCCGCGGCACCCTGTTGCAGGTCGAGTGCCTGGTGGGCGACCGGCCCCAGGCCGAGAACCGGGTTCGGCTGTCCCGGACCCGGGACCGGGACGGCCTTCCCCGCATCGTCATGGACTACCGGCCGCACCCCGCCGACCTCCGGCGCTTGGCCGTGTTGTCCGAGCGCGCCCACGACATCCTCACCAAGGCCGGCGCCGTCGACGTGCGCGAGGTGGACACCGCCTACGAGTTGGGCAGCGCGCACCTGCACGGAACCCTGCGCGCCGGCCGAGACCCCCGCACGTCGGTGACCGACCCGTTCGGCCGCCTGCACGACCACGACAACGTCTGGTCGGTCGACGGCGCCACGTTCCCGTTCGCCGGCAACCCCAATCCCACCCTCACCATCCAGGCCAACGCCCACCGGATCGCGCTCGCGATCGACTGACCGGGCGAGGGCCGCACCCAAGATCCCCCTGTGCCACCGGAGGTGGAGACATGCGTGTCCTCGGACTGAACGGCTGGCCCCGCGACTTCCACGACGCGTCGGCGGCCCTGCTCGTCGACGGCCGGATCACGGCGTTCGCCGAGGAGGAGCGGTTCACCAGGAAGAAGCACGGGTACGACACGGCTCCCGCGCAGGCGGCGGCGTTCTGCCTGGCCCAGGCGGGCCTGACCGTGGACGACCTGGACGCCGTGGCCTTCGGCTGGGACCTGCCCAGGATGTACCGCGAGCGGCTGGGCGGCTGGCCGCACTCGGACAGCGAGGCGCTGGACATCCTGTTGCCCCGGCACCTCTTCCCCCGGCGCACCGACCCGCCGCTGCACTTCGTCCAGCACCACGTGGCGCACGCGGCCAGCGCCTACCACTTCTCCGGCGTCGACCACGGCGCGGTGCTGATCGTGGACGGCGAGGGCGAGGAGGAGTGCGTCACCCTGGCCCGGGCCGAGGGCGGGAAGATCACCGTGCTGGACACCGTCCCCGGTGCGTGGTCCCTGGGCTTCTTCTACGAGTCGGTCAGCGAGTACACCGGCCTGGGCGGCGAGAACCCCGGCAAGCTCATGGGACTGGCCGCGCACGGGACCGCGGCGGACGAGACGATGTCCACCTTCGCCTTCGAGCCGGACGGTTACCGGCTCGGCCTGCTCGACCCGGACGCGCGGGACCCGGAGGACTGGGACGAGTACTACCTGACGCAGCGGGCGTGGTTCGCGCACCTGGAGCGGACGTATCGCTTGCCCCCCAACGAGTTCGTCCACCGCTACGACCCCGCCAAGGGGCGGGTCGTGCGGGACACGCGACGGGACCCCTACGAGTACCGGGATCTGGCGGCCACCGCCCAGGCGGCGTTGGAGCGCGCGGTGTTCGGGCTGGCCGACTCGGTGCTCTCCCGCACGGGAGAGCGCAGTCTGTTCGTCGCAGGCGGTGTCGGTCTCAACGCGACCCTGAACGGCAAGCTGCTGACGCGGTCCACTGTGGACCACGTGTTCGTTCCCCCGGTGGCCAGCGACATCGGCGTGAGCCTCGGCGCGGCGGCGGTGGTCGCCGTCGAGCTCGGCGACCGCATCGCGCCCATGGGCGACACCGCCGCCTGGGGACCGGAGTTCTCCCCGGACCACGTGCGGGCCGCGCTCGACCGCACCGGCCTGTCCTACCGGGAGCCGGCCAACCTGGAGCGGGAGGTCGCCACGCTCGTCGCCGACGGCAAGGTGGTGGGCTGGGCGCAGGGCAGGGCCGAGGTCGGCCCGAGGGCGTTGGGCCAGCGCAGCCTGCTGGGCTCCGCGCACTCCCCGACCATGCGCGACCACATCAACCTGCGGGTCAAGGACCGGGAGTGGTGGCGTCCGTTCGCCCCCAGCATGCTGCGCTCGGTCAGCGACCAGGTGCTGGAGGTCGACGCCGACTTCCCCTACATGATCATGACGACGAAGGTGCGCGCGGCCTACGCCGAGCGCCTGCCGTCGGTGGTGCACGAGGACTGGTCGACCCGCCCGCAGACCGTGACCGAGGCCGGGAACCCGCGCTACCACCGGATGCTCACCGAGCTCGGCGACCTGGTCGGCGACCCGGTCTGCCTCAACACCTCCTTCAACGACCGGGGCGAACCCATCGTCTCGTCGCCGGCCGACGCCCTGCTCACCTTCGCCCGCCTGCCGATCGACGCCCTGGCCGTCGGCCCGTACCTGGTGACCAGGGACCTCCGCCACTAGCCAGGGCCCGTCCGTCCACAGTGGACATCCCGACGCCGGTCACCGAAGTGCCCCTCCGGTCGACCACCGCGGCCGCCCCCGCACGCCCGCAGAGGAAGGGATCGTCGACCATGCCCGTCCACCTCGCGATCAACAACGGAACCCCGGTGCGCACCCGGCCCTGGCCGGTCTGGCCCCAGCCGGCCCGGGGCGCGCTCGGCGCGCTGGAACGCGTGCTCCACTCCGGACGCTGGGCGATCAGCGGCCCCTACCGGGGCGCCGAGTCGGCCGAGCGCCGCTTCGCCAGGACCTTCGCCGCCTACAACGGGGTCGCGCACTGCGTCCCCGCGGCCAGCGGCACCGCCAGCCTCATGCTCGCGCTGGAAGCCTGCGGCGTTGGCGTCGGCGACGAGGTCATCGCCCCCGGACTGTCCTGGGTGGCCTCGGCCTCCACCATCGTCGGCGTCAACGCCGTCCCGGTCCTCGTCGACATCGACCCCGCGACCCTGTGCCTGGACCCGGCCGCGGTCGAGGCGGCGATCACGCCTGCCACCAGGGCGATCGTCGTCGTGCACCTGTACTCCGCGGTGGCCGACCTGGACGCGCTGCGCGCGGTCGCCGACCGGCACGGCCTGCCGCTGATCGAGGACTGCGCCCAGGCCCACGGCGCCGAACACCGCGGCCGTAAGGTCGGCTCGGTCGGCGACATCGGGACGTTCAGCATGCAGCACAGCAAGGTGCTCACCAGCGGGGAGGGCGGAGCCGCGATCACCGACTCCGCCGCGCTGGCCCGCAGGATGGAACACCTGCGCGCCGACGGCCGCTGCTATCCCGCCGCCGCGCCCGCGCCCGGACACATGGAACTGGTCGAGACCGGGGAGCTGATGGGCAGCAACCGGTGCCTGTCGGAGTTCCAGGCCGCCGTGCTCGTCGAGCAGCTCAGGGAACTCGACGAGCAGAACGCCCTGCGCCGTCGCAACGCCCTGCTGCTCAACGAGCTTCTCGCAGAGCAGGGGCTGCGGCCGCAGGACAGCTCGCCAGGCACCACCAGCCGCACGTACTACGTCTACGCCGCCGCCCTGCCCGACGACGCGCTGACCGACGTCCCGATCGCCGCCGTGACCGGGGCGCTCACCGCCGAGCTGGGCTTCCCGATCTCACCGGCCTACGCGCCACTGCACACCAACCGGCTCTACGCGCCGGCCTCCCGCCGCCGGTTCGCGCTCGGCGACGAGCACGAGAAGCGGATCGACCCCGGCCGGTTCCACCTGCCGGTGTGCGAGCGGCTCACCCGCCGCCTGATCACCTTCCACCACGCCGCGTTGCTCGGCGACGAGTCCGACGTGCGCGACATCGCCACCGCCGTCGCCAAGGTGCTGCGGCACCGCGGGGAGCTGCGGGCTTGAGCGCCCGCACCGGACCTTGGGGAGTGCAGATGCAGACCACCACCATCACCATGGGAGACGTCCACTACCCGTACCGGCTCGGCACCGGCTGCGTCGACGCGGTCGTCGACCGGCTGGGCGAGCTGGGCGCCAGCCACTACCTCGTGCTGTGCGACGCGACCGTCGCCGAGCTGTACGGGAATGACCTCGTCGCACGCCTGAACCGCGCGGCCGGGCCGGCCACCGTCCTGGTGCACCCGGCGGGGGAGGAGCACAAGGGGCTCGGCACGCTGAACACCCTCGCCGACGCCGCTCTCCACGCCGGAGTCGACCGGCGGGGACTGGTCGTCGCGCTGGGCGGCGGTGTCACCGGGAACATCGCCGGTCTGCTCGCCGCCCTGCTGTTCCGCGGGATTCGCCTGGTGCACGTGCCGACCACGGTCGTGGCGATGCTCGACTCGGTGCTGTCGTTGAAACAGGCCGTCAACGCCCAGGTGGGCAAGAACCTCGTCGGCACCTTCTACCCGCCGGTCGAGGTGCTCGCCGACACCGCGGTGCTGAACACCCTGCCGGTCAGGGAGATCCGGTCGGGGCTGTGCGAGGTCGTGAAGAACGCGTTGGCGATCCGGCCCAGCATGATCTCCTTCCTGGCCGCCGAGCTGCGACCCGACGGCCGCTACGCCGACGACGTCCTGCGCTGGATGATCGACGAGAGCATCGCGGCGAAGGCCCAGGTCACCGAGCACGACAAGTACGAGCGGCGGGAGGGCCTGGTCCTGGAGTACGGCCACACCGTCGGCCACGCCCTGGAACACGCCTCGCACGGCGCGGTGTCGCACGGCGCCGGCGTCGGGCTGGGAATGGTCGCCGCCGCCCGGGTTTCGCACCGCCTCGGGCACGTCGACGCCGGTTTCGCGGAGCTGCACCGGGAGTTGGTGAGCAAGGTCGGCGTCGCGACGACCGTGCCGACCAGCGTTCCGCACCAGGAGATCACCTACCGGCTCGGCTTCGACAACAAGCGGGGGTACCAGTCCCTCGCCGCCGACCAGTACGCGATGGTCCTGCTGGAGGGCGCTGGCCAACCGCTGCGCCGCGACGGCCTGCCACTGACACCGGTGCCCAGAGCCCTGGTCGACGAGGTCGTGCGGGAACTGGCCGGTGTCCCGTCGCGCGTCGGCGCGTCCGTCGCCACCGCGGGGGGTGCGTCGTGAGCGCGCCGCTGGGAGTCGCCGTGGTGGGCGCCGGGTTCATGGGCGGTGTCCACGCCGAAGTGCTCGCCGCGCACCCGCGTGCCCAGCTCGTCGCGGTCTGCGACCTCGACCAACGGGCCGCCCAGGAGTTGGCCGGGCGGTTCGCCGTTCCGACGGTCACCGACGACCTCGACCGCGTCCTGGCCGACGACCGGGTCGGCCTGGTGGTGGTGACGACCCCGAACGCGCTGCACGCCGACCAGGCGGCCCGGGCGTTGCGGGCCGGCCGACACGTGTTGGTCGAGAAACCCCTCGCCCTCACCCCGGACGAGATCCACGGGCTGCTGCGGCTGGCCACCGAGCGCGGCCTGGTGCTGGCGCACGGCAGCAACTTCGTGCAGAGCCCCAAGTTCCGCCGGGTTCGGGAACTGGTCGCCGACGCGGAGGCGTTCGGCACGCCCCACCTGGCCCGGGTCGTCGTGCGCAACGCGGGACCGGACTCCGGGTGGTGCCTGGACCCGGCGCTCGCCGGTGGGGGAGTGCTGCTCGATCTCGGTTGCCACGCCGTGGAGATCTGCCGCTGGCTGCTGGGTGGCGCCGAGGTTCGCGCCGTCACGGCCCGGAGCCAACGCGTGCGGCGTCCTGACGGCCCCGTCGAGGACCAGGCCGTGCTGTTGCTGGAGTTCGCCGACGGCGCGCTGGGCCAGTGCGACATCTCCTGGGCCTGCCCCGGTGGTGAGGAGATCACGACCGAGGTGCTCGGCACCACCGGCAGGGCCGGGGCCGACCTGTGGACGGGGATGGGCGTGGACGCCTTCTCCGAGCGGGGTTTCGCCAGTGTGTGGGAGCCGAACAAGGGGTGGGTCCGGCCCGAGTGGGAGTGGGTGCGCGCCAGCGGCTACGTGCACCAGGACCACGCCGTCGTCGAGGCGGTCCTCGACAGCGTGCCGCTGCCCCACTCCCCGGCCGAGGCGTGGGTCTCGTCGCGGATTCTGGCGGCGGCCGAGGAGAGCGCGGCCACCGGTCGCACGGTCGAGCTGACCTCGACGCCGAACGGGCTGCCGTTACCCGACGCCGTGCCGGGAGGCGACCGTGTCCACTGAGGACGGTCCGAGAGCCGGGACGGGCCAGCGACCCAGAGGCGTGCTCACGCTCACCCCGTTCTTCCTCTACTCCGAGTTCCAGGAGTGCTGGGAGCCGCGCTACGACTCCATGGGCGGAATGCACCTGCTGGTGCGGGCTCTCGTGGAGGAGATGGCGGGGCGGGGCCTGCCGCACCGCGTGCTCACCATGGCGCCGCCCGGCGTTCCCCGCGACCTGACCATCGCCCGGAACGTCACCGTCCACGCGCGACGATTACCCGTGCTGCCCATCCCGTCCCAGTTGGAGGGTTACTTCGGGCTGGTCGGCGCGTGGGCCAAGGGAAGCCTGCTGTGGGTGCTGCGGCACCGCGAGCGGCTGCGGCGGGAGATCGCCGTCCTGCACGCGCACTGCGACGGCTCCGGCTCCGCGCCGTTCTACGGGTGGCTGGCCGCGCGGGCGCTCGGCGTCCCGCTGGTGGCGCAGATCCACTCCAGCCGGTTCCTCAGCCAGCACCCGACCACGCTGTACGAGCGGCTCACCGACCCGTTCGCCAAGTGGGCGGAGCGGTTCGCCGTCCAGCGGTCGGCCGCGGTGCTGATGCTGACCGAGAAGGCCCGCGCCGAGATGCGCGAGGCCGCCGTGATCGACCCCCGGCGCGTCCACCGCCTCGCCTACCTCGCCACCGACCGGTTCGCCGAGGACGACACCGAGGAACGCCGGGCCGAGATCGTGCGGCGGTTCGGCCTGGACCTCGACCGGCCCGTCGTGCTCTACGTGGGGCGGATCTCGTCCGAGAAGGGCGTGGAGTTCTTCGTCGAGGCCGCCGCCGAGCTGCGCCGCCGGGGCCGGGACTGCCAGTTCCTGGTCGCCGGGGACGGCCCGACCCGTCAGGACATCGAGAAACTGGCGGCCGACCGGGGCATCGCCGATCGCTTCACGGTCACCGGTTTCCTGCCGCACGAGCTGATCCCGTCGGTGATGGCGCTGTCCGAACTGGTGGTCCTGCCCTCGCGGTACGAGGAGCTCGGCGTCGTGATCCTGGAGTGCATGAGCATGCGCCGGCCGATCGTCGCGCACGACGTCAACGGGGTGCACAAGCTCATCGAGCACGGCAGCACCGGGCTGCTGGTCCCGCCGTTCGACACCCCCAAGATGGCCGACGCCATCGAACTGCTGCTCGACGACCCGGCGATGCGCCACCGCATCGCCGAGACCGCCGCGCCACTGCCCTCGGCGATGTACTCGCTTTCCACGGCGGCGGACCAGCTCACCGAGATCTACGGGGAGTTGGGCGTATGCGTCTGACCCTCATCGCCCCGCACCCCGACGACATCGCGCTGTCCGTCGGGGGATGGCTGAACCAGGTCGGGCCGCGGCTGCGCGCCGCCGGTTGGTGGCTGGACCTGGTCACCGTGTTCACCCGCAGCGTCTACGCGCCCCTCGCGGAGGCGGACGTGCGGGGCGAGGACGCGGTGAGCCGGCTCCGGCTGGCCGAGGACCTGCGCTTCGCCCGGTACCAGGAGTTGCGGTACTCCGCGCTCGGGCTCCGCGACTGCTCATGCCTGGGCATGGACGACGAACGAGAACTGGTGGCCCCCACGGACACCGACCCACGACGATCCACTGTGGACAGATGGGTGGCCGAAGCGGTCACCGGCAGCACCGTGGTCGTGGCGCCACTGGCCGTCGGCGGGCACGTCGACCACCGGTTGGTGCGCCACGCGGTGGACAACGCGCTCGGCGCGACTCCCTGCCTGTGGTACGAGGATCTGCCGTACGCGCTCGAAACAACCGTGCCGACACCACGGTCACCCGCTGACGATCGTCCACTGTGTCCGTCGCTGGTGGACATCACACCCCACCTCCCGGCCAAACGCGCCGGCCTCACCTGCTACCGCTCGCAGATGAGCGACGGCGACATCGAGGACATCCTCGGCTACCGCCCCGACGGCGGAGGCACGGCGACCGAACGCCTGTGGTCGTCGCCCGACCTCGCCCCGCACCTCGCCCACGATCTCGGGCTGGGCGAACCGGCCCCCTCCCATCCCACCCCGGTCGACCTGGAGGACAAGTGACCTCGGAACTCGCGTTGTTCGGCGGCACACCGGTGCGCACGGAGCCCTTCCCGGAGGGCCCGCGCTTCCGCGAGCGGGACCTGGAGCGCATCCGGGAGGTGGTGGAGTCCGGCAACCTCGGCGGCATCCCCTTCCCCAACCGCGCCCACCGGGAGTTCGCCGAGCTGTTCTGCGGCCGGCTCGGCGCCCGGCACGGCGTGTTCCTCGCCAACGGCACGGTGAGCCTGTCCGTGGCCCTGCGCGCCCTGGGCGTGCACGCCGGTGACGAGGTGATCACCACCGGCTACACCTGGATGGGCACGGCGGCCGCCATCGTGCACATCAACGCCGTGCCGGTGCTCGTGGACATCGACCCGAACACCTGGTGCGTCGACCCGGCGGCGGTGGAGGCCGCGATCACCCCGCGCACCAGGGCCATCGTGCCGGTACACCTGGGCAACCAGATCGCCGACCTCGACGCGTTGCTGGCCATCGCCAGGAAGCACGACCTGGTCGTGCTGGAGGACTGCGCCCACGCGCACTTCGCCGAGTGGCGCGGCCAGTGCGTCGGAACCCACGGCGACGCGGGCAGCTTCAGCTTCGAGAGCAGCAAGATCATGACCTCCGGGGAGGGCGGGTTCCTGGTCAGCCGGGAGGAAACCACCCACCACCGGGCCATGTCGCTGGTCAACTGCGGGCGCAAGGAGGAGGGGTACGACTCGTTCGAGGGCCGCATGCTCGGTTGGAACAACCGGGGCACCGACCTGCAGGCGGCCTTCCTCGTCGGGCAGGTCGAGCAGCACGACGAGCTGCACGCCCGGCGCAAGTCCAATGTGGAGCTGCTGACCAAGGGGCTGACCGAGATCGGCGGCTTCACGCCGGTCGGCGACGACGACCCGCGGGTGACCCGCCGCCAGTACTACGAGGTGCTCTACCGGTTCGACGCCGAGCAGTGGGGCGGCGTGCACCGCGACCGGGTGCTGGAGGCCCTGCTCGCCGAGGGCGTCGAGTTCGAGGGAATCACCTTCTACCCGCCGCTGCACCGCGATTCGCTGTTCACCGTCAGCGCCCAGGACTGGCCGATGATCCGGGACCGCTACGGCGACCACCTCGGACCGGAGGACTTCCACCTCCCGGTCTCGGAACGGGCCGCCTTCGACGAGTCGGTGTGGGTGCACCACTCCCTGCTCACCGGCCCGGCCTCGGACGTCGACCAGATCCTGGAGGCCGTGGCGAAGGTCCGCCGCAACGTCGACGCCCTGCGCTGATCCGACCGCACGGAGGCGCTGTGAACCCGACCAGACAGGATCTCCGGACCGAACCCGCGCACCACGACGGCGATCACCACGACGGCGATCACCACGACGGCGATCACCACGGCGCCCGTCCCGCTGGCGGCGACCTCCACGACGCCGTGGACCTGTTGCACAGGGCGCTGGCCCTGGTGCGCGCCCACGCCGACCAGTGGGACCCGCTGGGGGCGGCGAGCGTGGTGGCGGTCGAGGCCGCCGCGCAGGTGGTGGCCGTCCACACCGGGGCGGGCCGCGGGAACGGCACAGCGCCCGGGGCCACCGGTTCCCGGAGCCGACGGACCGACGAGATCCAGCGGGCCGTCGACAGCGCCAGGGCCGCGGTCGTCGCGACCACCTTCGCCCTCCGCGAGGCGGCGGACGAGGAACGTCGGCGACGACAGGCGGCTCCGCCCGGCGCCTGACGCGCGGTCCGCCGCACGACCGGCCGCCGTGCCCCCGGGGTGCGGGCGTCGCCCACGCCCGCACCCCGCCGCCCACTCCTTCCTGGACCGGCGCCGACACGCCCGGCGCCAGATGGGACGTGGACCGATGCGCGTTCTCCGACTCACTCCCTTCTTCCACCACGACTGCGTCACCTCGTGGCCGGCCGAGTTCGACGCGGTCGGCGGGATGCAGTCGCAGATCCTGCGACTCTCCCGCGAGCTGGCCGGAAGGGGCGTGCGGCAGCAGGTGCTCACGCTCGGTTTTCCCGGCCTGCCCCGGGTTCGGGTCGACGCGCCGAACCTGGTCGTGCGGATCACCAGGGCGCCGCTGCCCCGGTTGCGGTCCGAGCTGACCGGCCTGGTCGGCCTCAACCAGGCGTGGCTGGTCGCCGCGCTGGCCGAGTGCGTCCGGCTCCGCGCGACCTGGCGGCCGGACCTGATCCACGTGCACGCCGACGGGCAGCTCTGGGCGTTGCTGGCTGGGCCGGCCGCGTCCCGCGTCCTCGGCGCGCCCTACTGCGTGACCCTGCACTGCTCGCGTCTGTCGGTGTACCAGCCGATGTCCCGGGTCGACCAGCTCCAGCACCGACTGGTCGTCGCCGCGGAGAAGTGGGCGCTGCGCCGCGCGTCCGGTGTGTCGACCCTCACCGACCGCACGGCCGCCGTGGTCGCCTCCGCGCTCGCGGTGGACCGGGCCGACATCGAGGTGGTTCCCGACGCGGTGGACACAGAATCCACTGTGGACGGCTCGGCCGCGCGCGATCTCCTCGCACGACTCGGTGTGCCCGCCGGGCACCGGGTCGTCGGCTACGTCGGCCGCGTCGCGCACGAGAAGGGCTGGCCGGACTTCGTGCGCCTGGCCAGGGAGCTGGCCGCCCGACCCGTGACCTTCCTCGTGGTGGGGGACGGGCCGCAGAGCGGACGAATGCGCGAGGAGGTCGCCGCCGCCGGTCTGGTGGAACGCTTCCGGTTCACCGGTTTCCTGCCCCACCACGACATTCCGACGGTGATGGCCGGGTTGGACGCCCTGGTCATGCCGTCACGCCACGAGGAACTCGGCGGGAGTGCGCTGGAGGCGATGCTCGCCGGCACCCCGGTGGTCGCCTACGCCGTGGGCGGGCTGCGGGACACCGTCGGCCACGTGACGCCGTCACTGCTCGTGCCGCCCTCGGACGTGTCGGCGCTCGCCACGGCGGTTCGGGCTGTGCTCGACGATCCGCACATCTACCGCGCGCAGGTCGCGGCAGGCCGGTCGTGGCTGACCGACCAGTTCGACGGCGGTGCTGTCGCGCGCCGGGTGATCGCGCACTACGAACGCGTTCTCGCCGGCACGGCCACACTCCGCTCCAGCCGTGGTCAGGGATAGTCATCAGCTCAGCGGGCACGGCCGGGCCGTGGCATTCGCCATGTCCGAGCGGCGTACCGGATCGAGGTCCGTTGCTACGCCGGACGGAGCAGGACTGTGGCGAACGGACGCAATTCGGACGCCAATCGACACAAGGGCGTAGTGGGACGCAACGGCAGCACCTAACTTGCACTCAGCGGACGCCCTCCGGCTGCCCCGGGGCGGACGAGAGTAGATGGGGAGTGCCGTGGAGACGGGCACTGGCGGAGCATTGGGTGGATTGTTCGGAGGTCTCTTCAGGATCGTCACCGACGCGGCCAAAGCGTTCGCGGCCAACGTGGCCGAGGCGCGCAAACACGCACGCGCCGACGACCAGTACGTGACCGCTGGTACGCACTGGGACGGTTACAGCCACAAGGCCCTGTTCAAGATGGTGTGGCAGAACGCCGAACCCGGGCAGGTCGAGTCCGTCGCGGACACCTGGCGGCGGCAGGGCGTCGACATCGAGCGGCGTGCCGAGGAGCTGCGGCAGTCCCTGGCCGGTCTGATGCGGTACTGGTCGGGTAGTGCGGCGGACGAGGCGACGAACACGGTGCTGCGCAACGCGTCCTGGCTGTCCGAGCTCGGGGCGACGACCACCCAGATGGCCAGGCCGATCGACGACGCCGCCGGCGCGTTGCGGGCGGCCCAGCAGCAGATGCCCGCGCCACCCGGTGGTTTCAACTGGGCGTCCCTGGCGGGCGGTGCCGCCGCCGGCATGGCCTTCGGCGGACCGATCGGGGCCGGGATCGGCGCGGTCCTCGGCGGCATCGGCAGCGTGTTCGGCGGGCGGAGCAAGAAGCGCAAGCTCAAGCGCTGGGCCGTGCAGACCATGCAGCGGTTCGAGAGCGCGGCCGTCGGCGTGGACAACTCCACCCCGGCCTTCCGAGGACCCGGGAAGGGGACCGGCGGCGACGGCGGCGGACTGGGACCGCGCCAGCCGGGCGACGGCGTGGGACGGCTGCCGACCATCCCGGTGCTGCCCCGGGTTCCCGGGTCGCCCGGCGGAACGACGCCGAGCCGCACCGGTTCCCGTGGCGATTCGGGCTCCGTGTCGACGATCCCCTCCTTCGCGTCCAGTCCGGACGGTCGGTGGAGCGCCCTGACGAGCGGCTACGGCTCCGGCTCCGGATTCGGTCTCGACGGTCAGAAGTTCGGCCTCGGGGGTAGTGGTGGCGGCGGTGCGCGGCCGGGCGCGGGCCTGGGCACCGGAGCGTTGCCGATCGGCGGCCTGCCCCTCGGCGGGTTCGGCCCGGCCGGCCGCGACGCCCTGCGCACCGCGCGCCCCGGGGCCGGCGCCGCTGGGATGCCGTGGGCGACGACCGGCGCGCAGCGCCGGGACGAGGAGGACAAGGAACACCGGCGGCGGTTCCCGTTCGAGGACGACCTGTTCGAGGTCGACGAGAAGACCGCCCCGCCGGTCATCGGCGGCTGAGGGGGATTGGGACATGGACGTGGAGAACTCCAACTCGATGCCGCTGTCCGGTGGCTGGCAGGTGGAACCCGAGCGGGTCAGGGCGTTCGCCCAGGCCGTCGCGCAGGTGCGGGCGGACTTCGAGGCGCTGCGGGCCGACGCCGAGGAACTGATGAACCCGGCCAACCAACCCAGGATGGGCACCAGCCCGGTCGGGCTCGCCCTGACCGACAAGTTCACCGACCGGCTGGGCGGAACCGAGGGTCTGCTCGAACAGCTCGCGGTGGCACTGGGCCGGATGAACGAGTTCATCGAGAGCGCCGAGAGCAGCGCCGCCCGCTACACCCACGAGGACACCACCGCCGCCGACTCCCTGCGGACGACATGAGCACCACGGCACTGGGCAGCGACCGCGCCCACCTGCACCCGTACGAGGTCGACCTGCTGTGCGCGTACGCCGAGGTCGAAGCCCCGTTCCCGCTGGAGATCCCCGCCAGCGGGACCTCGGACGCCGAGCGCGCGGTGGTGTTCCGGGAGGTGCGTCGAACGCTGGAGGCCCGGGACCTGGCCGACGACACCGGGCCGACCGGACTCGCGGCCGACCTGGTCGGCCTCCTGCGGGACCGGACCGGCGCGCTGGACATGGTGCTGTACCAGGAGAACCTCGCTGTGCGCGTGGCCGCCCTGACGCGGGGCGACGACGCGCTCCTCGCGGTCCAGCGGTCCGACGACCCCGAGGAACTGGTCCGGCTGCGCCGCCTGCCCACCGACCACGTGGTGGACGCCGTGCTTCGCCTGGTCCCGGCCAGGGACGCGGCCAGCGTCATCCCGTTCACGGTGCCGCTGCGCGCCCTCCGGATCGCCGAGAAGGCGATCGAGGATCAGGTGGAGTCCGGCGGACAACCGCTCGACGACGAGCGGTTGTCCGCGTTGTTGCGGGACAACGGGGTGGACGACCGCGTCCTGCGCCGCGTCGTGGCCACCCTGCAACCGGTGCAGTGCACGGGGCAGATCGGAGCCAGCGCGCCGGGCGACCAGGACGGGGTCGACGTCGACGACGTCGACGACGTGCGGATCGGCCAGGAGCTGAGCTGGGTCGACACCCCGCGCGGCCGCCACCGCGTCAGCGAGGAGCCCGGTCAGGACGGCGCCGGCTGGGCGAGCGTCAACCCACTGTCCGGAGAGGACATGCGCCGGCGCGTCCGAGATCTGGTGGGTCTGCTCCGCCGACGCTGACGAGAGGTTCCCTTAAGAGGACGGAGGTCGCGTCGGTCGGCGGCGTTCGCTCGACGCGGCTTCTGTCCAATTTGTCCTCAATGGACTGATCGCGTCGCTTCGTGTTCGCTGAGGCGTGAGGAAGGAGCAAGGCTCGGCCCGGCCGCTCCCGCCGCCACGGCAACTCCCGCATCGACCGCTCTGCGCGCCCGACTACATGGGCCTCCTGGGCTGATCCCGGGGGATGCGCACAACGGCCAGGACCCACGCGAACATGCTGCCGTCGTTGACGTTGCCCGGGCCAGCACCACCGACAACGGCTGCCCCGACCACCGCGGGCCAGGTAGATCCCGATGATCACCCCGCCCCAGAAGGCACCCGGCAGCATGAACACCTGGTTCGCCGTGCCCGCTGCGTGAGCCGCTGGCCTCCTGCGTAGACACCGGTGATCCGGCGAGCTCCGGCCGCCTGCTGATGGCACGCACGATTGCGGAGCCCACAGTCACCTACCTCTTTGTCCCCCCGCAAGGCCAGATGAGCAGGGTGACCAGACCGTTCACCCCTCGACAGGAGGTGGCAGTCTGTCGTAGGGGTGGTGATGGCGCGGAACTGCTGAGCCGGTTGAAGCGGCGCTCGACGACGTTGCGGCTGTGGTGGATCGCGGGATCGAAGGTGGGTGGGCGGTCACCGATCCGGCCGCCGTGGGAACGGTTGGCTTGCTCGTCCTGGTGTTCGCCGGTTCGCCGGACGGTGGCCCGGATGCCACGCCGACGAGGCTGAGTACGAACAGAGCGGCAGGAGTAGGCCTTGCCCGCGATCACCCGTACCCGTGTCACCAGCTTGGTCAGGGTTGTGGGGCGAGTGTGGTGCGTGACCACCGCCAGAACCGGTGGGAAACACCTCTTCCACGGCCCGTGACGTTCCGGCGGGTCATGCCGTGCCACACCGGTCTTGGCCTTGGACAGCGTCCCGTTGATCACGCGACGGGCGCCCGCCCACGGGCGCCCCTTGGCGCCCCGGAGCGGACGCAACAGCGGCTCGATCGCCTGCCACTGCTCATCGCTCGACTCGTGCCCGCGTGTCGCTCCCGAAAACCACGACAGGTCGGCCGTGCCAGCTCGCGGGTTCCTTGGGAGGGCGGCGGTCGCGGCGATCGGGGGTGTGTCGGTAAGGCGCGGCTTCTGGCCGGTCTGTCCAGAATGGACGGAGCTGTCGTTTTGTGTTCGTTGTGGCGCGGGGAAAGGGGGAGGTCGGGAGTTGGGTGTGGGGTGGTGGTCAGGTGCGGCGCGGTGTCTCCGGTCGGGTTCCGGCCCGTCGGAGGGTCGCCAGGAGGCGTAGTCGCGGGTTGTCGTGCCAGGGCTGCTGTTCCGCCTGTTCGGTCAGTTCGTCGACCAGCTCCTGGTGCAGGCCCAGCTTCATCTCCCACTCGGTCCGGGCCTCCAGGGCGTTGAGCAGCGTCCGCTCCAGTTTCGCCGCGTGTGCTCGGACGATCGCGCTCTCCACTCCCGGGTAGGCGGGCACCTTCCAGTGCTCCAGTGCGGACGCGATCCGGTGCAGCGCCTGGTCGAGGGCTTCCTGGTGGGCGAACCGCATCGCCTCCGCGACCTCGCGCTCGAACATCCGGGCGTCGATCGAGCACTGGTCGGCCCGGAGGCGATAGCCGTCCCGCTCCGTGGCAATGAGTTCTGTTCGCACGCCCAGGTCGTTGAGGGAACGACGCAATTCGGACACACAGGCACGGACCTGGCCGCGGGCGGTCGGCGGCGGTGTTTCTCCCCAGATGGAGTGGATGAGGGAATCCGTCGGAACCACCTTGTCGGCCTCGACCACGAGATGGGCGAGCGCGGCCCGCTGGCGGTAGGAGATGACGAGGTGTCGTCGCGGTCCGAACACGACGCCGACCGAACCGAGCATTTGCAGCGCTGGTCGGCTCGATCCAGTCGGCGTGGTTGTTCGCTCCGGGGCGCGTGTGGGCACGGCATTCCTTTCCGGTGGGGACTGGTGTCGACGGCATGGACGGCTTCGGCCTTAACGACTCCGGAATCGGAAACGCGGCCGCCCGTCGGGAATCTCTTTTTCTGTCCGACACGCTAACCGCATCGCCAGTGGTGGCGATTGAAAATTTTCCCGCGTTCGCGCAACATGGTTGCGTGCCGCGCGACGGGAAGGTCCTCGACGAGCTCGACCACCGGCTGCTCGCCCTGCTCCAGGAGGACTCGGGGCGGACGCTGGGCGATCTCGGCGAGGCGGTCGGCCTGTCGGCGAGTGCGGTTCAGCGGCGCGTGGAGCGCTACCGGGCCAGCGGCATCCTCGCGCGATGTGTCGCGGTGCTGGAGCCGAGGCACGGGCTGGACGTCCTGTTGGCGGTCTGCCTGGTGACGTTGGAGCGCGAGTCCAGCCACGCGCACGAGGAGTTCCGGAGCCGGCTGCTGGCGGCGCCCGAGGTGCAGCAGCTCTACAACGTGGCGGGCGACACCGACTACGTCGTGGTTCTGGCGACCACCGGGATGGCGCACCACCGCGAGGTGGCCGACCGGTTGCTCAAGGACTCGCCGAACGTCCTGCGCTACTCGACGATGTTCGTGCTCGACCCGGTGCGGACGGGCTCGGTGTTGCCGACCCGGCACGCGAAGGAGTGCTGACTCGGCGGCGGAGTCGGCCCGTTCCGTCCGCCGGCCCGCCCACTGCCCCAACAACATGTCCATTGTGGACTGTCCTCAGGCCGACGCCGCCTCCGGGCGTCGTCGGGTCCGCGCCGGCTCGTCCCTCCGGCAGGGGCAGTTCCAGCGGGTGTGCCAGGTCGCGACCTCGGCGTCCTCCCTGGTGCCCAGCCGGGCGAACACCTCGGCCGCCTCGTCCCACAGCGCGTGGGCGGTGCGGTGGTCGCCCTCCAGCGCGTGGCTGGCGCCGAGGTCGCGCAGCGTGCGGGCCCGCCACAGGGGGAGCTCCAGCGCGTGCCAGCTCGCCAGGGCGATGCCGAGCTGCCCCCGGGCGGGATCGTGCTCCCCGGCGGCCAGGTGGTGCTCGCCCAGGGTGCGGCGGACCAGCGCCAGCCCGAACCGGTCGTTGAGGTCGCGGCAGATCTCGACGCAGCCCAGGAGGGTGCCCACGGCCTCGGCGCCCCGGCCCTGGCGAATCATGGTCTTCGCCAGCGACTGCGCGGTGTAGCAGCCGAGCAGCGCGTCCCCGAGGTCGCGGACGATCTCGTGGGCGCGCCGGAAGTAGTACTCGGCCTGGTCCCACTGGTCGTTGGCCCGGTACACCAGCCCGATTCCCCGCAGCGACAACGCTTTTCCTCGCTGGTTGCCCGCCTGCTCGTAGGCCGTCACCGCCGCGTTCAGCGCGCGGAGCGCCGGCATGTCCTCGCCCAGTTCCCGGCGCACGTACCCGATTCCGTAGAGGGCGTGCGCGGTTCCCTCCATATCTCCCAGGTCCCGCAACAGCCGGTGCGCCCTGGTGAGCGCGGGCAGCGCGCCGGCGTGGTCGGCCAACTCCCTGCCGACCATTCCCAACCCGTTCAGCGCCACCGCCTCGCCCCGGCGGTTTCCCGTGCGGCGGAACAGGTCCAGCGCGGTCTGGAAGTGGTCGCGCGCCAGGTGGAGCTGGTCCCGCTTGTAGGACAACTGGCCGAGCCCGCAGGACAGACCGGCCTCGCTGTCCAGGTCCCCGGCGCGCCGCACCGCGGCCAGCGCCGCCCGGTGGGTGCGCTCCCAGGCGTCGTACCGGTTCCGCACCCCGAACCAGGCGAAGACCAGGGCCTCGGCCAGCCGGGCCGCCGGCTCCGCCATGTCGAGCTCCGCCGCGCGCTCCACCGCCGCGACCAGCGACGCCTCCTCCTGCGCGAACCACGCGTCGACCTCCGGTCTTCGCCGCCGGGCCTGCGCGGGCACCGAGTTCAGCTCGACCTGGCACAGCCGGGGCAGCGCCGGCGGCAGGTGCTCGACCAGCCGCTCCACCCGGTCGAGCCACGCTCCGACGACCCGGCCGACGGCGGCCCTCCGGTCCGGCTCGGCCTCCTCGCGCTCGGCGCGCTCCCCGGCGTGCAGGCGGACCAGGTCGTGCACGCGGTACCGGGCCGGCTCGACGGGGGTGCTGATGACCTCCACGAGCTGGGCGTCGAGCAGTCGTTCGAGGATCTCCTCGGCGGCCGGGTCCGGCAGGTCGAGCAGCGGGCCGGCCAGCCACCCGGCGACGGTGGCGTGCCCGAGCGCGCCCAGCAGCCGGTACGCCCGGCGGCTCGGCTCGTCCAGTCCGAGGTAGGTCAGGCCCAGCCCGGTGCGGACGGCCAGGTCGCCCACGGCGAGCTCGTCCAGCCGCCGCTGCTCGCAGCGCAGCCGGGCGAGCAGCTTGGCGACCGGCCAGTGCGGCCGGGCCGCCAGCCGGGCGCCGGTGATCCGGATGGCCAGCGGCAGGTGCTCGCAGAGCCGGACCACCTCGACGGCCGCGCCCCGCTCGGTGGCCGCCCGCCCGTCGTCGAGCAGCCGGGCGAACAGGGCGAGCGCGTCGTCGGCGGGCAGGACGTCCAGCCGCAGCCGGCGGGCCCCCTCCAGCCCGGACAGCGGCCGCCGGCTGGTGACCAGCACCAGGCAGCCGCCGCCGCCCGGCAGCAGCGGGCGGACCTGGGCGGCGTCGGCCGCGTCGTCGAGCACCACCAGCGCCCGCCGGCCGGCCAACTCGGCCCGCCACAGCGCCGCGCGGTCGGCCAGCGCCTCCGGGACGCGCTCGGCGGCGACGCCGACCGCGCGCAACAACGTGTCGAGCGCGGTCTCCGGCCGCAGGGGCCGCTGGTCGCTCGAACTGCCGTGCAGCTCGACGAAGAGCTGCCCGTCCGGGTACCGGGCCGCCAGTCGGCGGGCGGCGCGCACGGCCAGCGCGGTCTTGCCGACGCCGGGCCGCCCGTCGACGCACCAGACCCGCAACGCGTCGTCGGCCGCTTCGACGTCGGCCGCCAGCCGGGCCAGCTCCCGCTCGCGTCCGGTGAAGTCGGGGACGTCCCGGGGCAGGTCGTCGCGCCGGACGGGCGGGGCGGGCACGGCGGGGCGCGCCGGCTCCTCGTCCCGCAGGATCTCCTCGTGCAGCCGGCGCAGCTCGGGGCCGGGCTCCACCCCGAGCTGCTCCACCGTGACCGCGCGTGCCTCCTGGAACGCCTGGAGCGCCTCGGCGCGTCGGCCGCACCGGCGCAGCGCCGTCATCAACTGGCCGCGAAGCCGCTCCCGCAGCGGGTTCTCCCCGACGAGCCGGCGCAGCTCCCCGACCAGCGCGGGGTGCCGGCCGAGCGCGAGGTCGGCGTCGACCCGCTCCTCCAGGGCGGTCAGCCGCTCCTCCAACAACCCCGGCACCACCCGCTGCCGCAGCCAGTCCGAGGCCACGTCGGCCAGCGGCTGCCCCCGCCACAGGCCCAGCGCGGCGCGCAGCAGCTCCGCGGCCGCCGCCGGCGACTCGGCGCGGCGGGCCTCGGCCACCCGCGCCCGGAAGACGTGCAGGTCAACCCGCTCGGCGGGAACGTCGAGCAGGTAGCCGGGCGCGGAGTGCCGCAGCGTGCCGTCCGGCAGGAACCGGCGCAGCTGGGACACGTGCACCTGGAGGCACTTGCGCGCGTTGGGCGGCGGCTGGTCGGACCACACGGCCTCGATCAGGCGGTCGGTCGGCACGACGTCGCCGGCGGCGAGCAGCAGCACCGCCAGGACCTGGCGCGCCCGGGGCGGCGGTGGCGGGTCGGGTCGGGCGCCCGACCGTCGGACTTCCACGGGGCCCAGGATTCCGAAGTCCACAGCCTGCCTCCGAGTGTCAGGAACGCCTGCCCGACGGCGACGCGGCAGGGAAACAGGAGGTCATCGCGTGCGCCGCCCCCGTCCCGGGAGAGGCGCCGGTCCTCGGTGACGGCGACGACTCTTGATCCCACACGCATCCCCGGGCGCGCAGACTAACCCCCGGAAGTCGGGTGTGGCGGTCCGCTTCAAGGAAACGAGTTGACTGGACAAGCAGTCCGGACAGGGCCGGCGGTCCAGACCTTCCCGACGCCCACGTCGAACCCCTGTTTCCCGGGGCCGCGCACCGCTGTTCAGGCGCCGCCGCCTGGAGCAGTGGCCGTCGCGATCAGCGGCGACAACTGTGTCAGAGCAGGGCGGCCGACAGCTCGGTGCGGTGCGCGGCGACCCAGTCGTGGGCCGCGCGCACCGAGCTCACGGCGCCGGCGTCGCGCAGCCGGACCATCGCCGCGTCCCCGGTGTCCGCACCGGCCTCGATCCCGCGCCAACACCGGTCCTGCCACCACAGCACCGTGTCCAGGACACGCGTCCGGTCGGCCAGACCGTAGGAGTCGCACAGCAGGCGGAGCCGTCGCGCGGCCTCGGGCAGGTCGACCACGGTCGGGCCGAGGTCCAGGTACTGCCAGCACATGTGCGCCACGTCGTGCAGTCGGGCGCCGGGCGCCGCGAGGTCCCAGTCGAGGAACGCGACCGGGCACGGACCCGCGCCGTCGTCCCGGTACACGGTGTTCCTCGGCGACAGGTCGTTGTGGCAGACCACCTCCTGGTCGCCGGCGAGCGGTGTTCCCTCCGTGAGGTCGTGGAACCGCCGGACGAGTCGGGCGACCGCCGCCAGGCTCGCATCCGAGTCCACCCCGTCGCCGGTGGGGGACCGCCACGGGACGTGACCGGCCACGAAGGCCAAAATCTCGCGCCCCTGCTCGTCGACGCCCAGCAGCCGAGGGGCGCCGGACCAGCCGTGCCGCTCGAAGTGGGTGAGCACCTGGTGGACGAACTCGCGCCGCCGCCCTCCCCGACGCCGCACGGTGTCCCCGACGCGGACCGGGTGGTTGACGAAGCCGCCGGGCAGGGGTTGTTCGGACATCCCTCCAGTTTCGTGTTCGGCATCGAAATCTTCCGGCGGATTTCCGTGGTTTGTGGCCGAATTCTGTTTCCTGCCGCGAAGTCGTGCTCCGGCTGACGGCCACCGTCACCGGTCGCCGTCACCGGCCACCGTCACCGGTCGCTCCACTGTGGCCGGTGGCGCTGGGGGCGCTCACCGGGGCCGATGCCCTCGCCGCCGACGCCCGGTCGAGGTCAGGTCGAGAACGTGGACCACGACCGCGCCGCGTCGCCGCGTGTCCAGCGAGATCACCCGATTGCGTTAACGTGGGGGTATGCGCTTCGGGGTACTGGGTCCACTGGCCCTGTGGACCGAGGACGGGACCCCGGTCAAGATCCCCGAGCTGAAGGTTCGCGCCCTGCTGGCCGACCTGCTGGTCAACGCCGGTCGTCCCGTCGCGGTGGACCGGCTGGTCGACGACCTCTGGGGGGACGAGCAGCCGGCGAACCCGGTGGCCGCGCTCCAGACGAAGGTGTCCCAGCTCCGCCGCGTGCTGTCCTCGGCGGGGGAGGGCGGTCGCGACCTCGTCCAGTCGCGCCCGCCCGGCTACCAGCTGCGCGTCGACGCCGACGCCCTCGACGCCCACCAGTTCCGGGCGCTCACCACGCGCGCGTTGGACGACGGCGACCCGCGCCGCCGCGCGACCGTGATCTCCGACGCGCTCGCGCTGTGGCGCGGGTCCGCCTTCGCCGACTTCGCCGACCACCCGTTCGCGGTCGCCGCCGCGGCCCGGTTGGAGGAGGAACGGCTCGTCGCGGTCGAGGAGCTGGCCGAGGCCCGGTTGCTGCTCGGCGAGCACAGCCTGCTGGTGGGCGAACTCGGCGACCTGGTCGCCCGGCACCCCCTGCGGGAACGGCTGCGCGCCGCGCAGATGCGCGCGCTCTACCGGGCCGGCCGGCGCGCGGAGGCGCTGGCCAGCTACGCCGAGCTGCGCGCCCGGCTGGCCGACGAGCTGGGCCTGGACCCCGGGCCCGAGCTGGCCGCCCTGCACCAGGCCATCCTGCGGGACCAGGCGACCGAGGCGCCGCCGAGGACCCCGGTGACATCCGCGGCCCGGCCGGGCTCGAACCTGCCGACGCCGCTCACCGAGCTGGTGGGCCGCGCCGAGTCCGTGGTCGAGGTGACCAAGGCGCTCGGCGCGGCCCGACTGGTCACCCTGGTCGGCCCCGGCGGGGTGGGCAAGACCCGGCTCGCGCTGGAGAGCGCGGCCCGGCTGGCCGGCTCGTTCCCGGACAGCGCCTGGCTGGTGGAGCTGGCGGGGCAGGCGACCTCCCCGGCGCTCGGCACGGTCGGCGACGTGGCCGAGGTGGTCACCGCCGCCCTCGACATCCGGGACGACGTCGCCGGCGACCGGGGAGTCCCCGCCCCGCTGGCCGACCGGCTCGTGACGGCGTTGCGCGGCAAGCGGATGCTGCTGGTGCTGGACAACTGCGAGCACGTCGTGGAGCCGGTCGCCGAGCTGGTCGGCCGGCTGCTGCGCGCCGCGCCCGAGCTGCGCGTGCTCGCGACCAGCCGGTCGGCGTTGGGCCTGTCCGGCGAGGTCGTCTGGCCGGTGCCGCCGCTGGAGCTGCCCGCCCCCGAGCACGCCGACGACCCCACCGAGCTGGCCCGCTCCAGCGCCGTGCGCCTGTTCGTCGCCCGGGCCTGCGCCGCCGTGCCGACCTTCGAGCTGACCAGCGACAACGCCGCCGACGTCGCCACGCTGTGCGCCCGGCTGGACGGCATCCCGCTGGCGCTGGAGCTGGCCGCCACCCGCGTGCGCACCCTGGGGTTGCGGGGCCTGGTGTCCCGGCTGCACGACCGGTTCCGCGTGCTGGCCAACGGTTTGCGCGGGGTGCCGCCCCGGCAGCAGACCCTGCGCGGGGTGATCGACTGGAGCTGGGACCTGCTCACCGAGCCCGAGCGGGCGGTGCTGCGGCGCCTGTCCGTGCACGCCGACGGCGGCGCCCTGCCGGCGGTCGAGGCGGTGTGCTCCGGCGACGGCGTGGCCCGTGAGGACGTGCTCGACCTGCTCGCCCGCCTGGTCGACCGGTCGCTCGTGGTGCTGGTCGAGCGGGCCGACGGGCCGCGCTACCGGATGCTGGAGTCGGTCGCCGAGTACGGCGCGGACCGGCTGGCCGAGGCCGGGGAGACCGACGCGGCGCGCGCCCGGCACCGCGCGTACTACCTCGGCTTCGCCGAGCACGCCGACACCTGGCTGCGCGGCCACGGCCAGCGGCAGTGGCTGGAGCGGATCGACGCCGAGGTGCCGAACCTGCGGCGCGCGCTGGACGACGCCGTGTGCTCCGGCGCGGCCGACGACGCGTTGCGCCTGGTCAACGCGATGGCCTGGTACTGGTTCCTGCGCGGCCGACGCGGTGAGGCGGTGCGCGCCTTCGACGTGGCACTGGCCGTGCCGGGCGGTGAGCTGCCCGCCGTGCGCGCCGCCGTGGTCGCGTGGCGGGCGGGGTTCGCGATGCGCGCCGGGCTCGACGACGGACCCCGGCTGGCGGCGGCGGCCGAAGCGGCGTTCCGCGGCTACGACGGGGTCGACGACCCGCGGGGTCGCGCCCGCGCCGAGTGGTTCCTCGCGTTCGCGCACTGGGGCATCGGCGAGCTGTCGATCGGGGAGCGGTGGATCGAGTCGAGCCTGGCCCGCTCCCGCGAGCTGGGCGACCGGTGGGGCGAGGCGGCGGCGCTGACCGCCAGGGCCAGGCTCGCCCTGGGCCGGGGCGACCTGCGCGCGCTGCGCCGGGACGGCGAGGCGAGCCTCGCCCTGTTCCGCGAGCTCGGCGACCGGTGGGGCCAGGTGCGGGCCACCGAGATGCTCTGCGCGCACGCCGAGATCAGCGGCGACTACCGGCTCGCGCACCAGCTCAACCACGACGGGCTGCGCGCCGCCGAGGAGCTCGGGCTGTGGTCCGAGGTCGCGCACCGGCTCTCGATCTTCGGTCGGATCGCCCTGCTGGAGCGGGACTTCGCGGCGGCGGCGGAGTTCCACGGCCGGAGCCGGCGGTTGGCCGTGGAGCAGTCCGACCAGCTCATGGAGCAGTTCGCCGAGGTGGGGCTGGCGCTGGGCGCGCGCAGGCAGGGCGACCTCGACGCCGCCGAGGAGCACCTGCTGGCCTGGCTGGACTGGAACCGCCGGCTCGACGGGGACGCGGGAGTCGCGTTGATCCTGGCCGAGCTGGGGTTCGTCGCCGAGCAACGCGGTGATGCGGAGCGGGCGCGTCGGCTGCACCTGGAGGGGCTGCGCGCCGCCAAGGCGACGGGCGACCCGCGGGCGGTGGCGTTGGCGGTGGAGGGACTGGCCGGGGCGCTGTCGGCGGCGGGGGAGCACGACCGCGCCGCGCGGCTGCTCGGCGCGGCGGACGCGGCCCGGGTGTCGGTGGGAGCGCCGCTGCCGGCGGCCGAACGCGACGACGTCGACCGCGTCGCGGCGAGGATTCGCGACGCCCTGGGGGCCGACGCGTTCTCGGCCGCGTTCGCGCGGGGCGCGGAGCTGGCGGTCGACGACGTGGTGGACGCCGTGCGGGCCCTGCTCGACGAGCTTGACGACTGACTGATCGCGGTCGGCGCGGTGCGCGGGTAAGGCGCGGGGGCGCCACCCGTGGGGATGGGTGGCGCCCCCGCATCGGTGTCGGTCGGGTGGCTGCCCTCCCGCCGTCTCCCCTCGGATCGCGACCATGGACCGATCCCGCACGGACCTCCCGGTGGCTCACACCCTGTCGCCAGGGTGCGGGAGGACCGCTTCCGGTGGGGAGAACGACGTTCCGGTTGGGTCGACCGACCCCGGATCTCGAACACCGCCGCAGGACTGGGGGGCTCCGGCGGTGTCGAGAACCTCGTCGGCGGCGGCCGGGCCGCCGCGCGGACGTCAGCTGTCCGAGGGCTTACGCAGCACCTCGATCATGGCCGAGTAGTTGCCCTCGCCGTGGCCGGCCTCGACCGTGGCGGCCAGCATCTGCCGCAGGAAGCTCGGCACGAGGGTGCTGATGCCCTGGCTGCGGCTGGTCTCCACGAGGTGGTCCGCCGCGTTGAGGTTCATCTGCACGGTGCCCGCGTCGCCCGGGTACACGCCGGTGTCCAGGTCCTTGGTCATCGAGTGCAGGATCGGCGTCACCACCGACGGGACGAGCCAGTCCAGCGCGACGGGCGCGAACTCGGCCGCGGTGGCCTTCGCGGTGCCGACCAGCGCGGCGGCGTGCAGGTAGCCGTTCGCCATCGCCCACATCAGGCCGAGCAGGGCGGTGTTGTACAGCACCGCCAGCCCCGGGTCCGCGCCGAGGAACTTGTGGTCGCCGCCCAGCGACTTCAGCGCCGCGAGCTGGGCGTCGTAGACCGGCCGCGAGCCGCTGTAGAAGAACACCGCGTGCTCGGTGCCGATCAGGTTGGTCGGCACCATGATCGTGCCGTCCAGGTAGGCGGCGCCGAAGCCGGCGGCCAGCCCGACCGCCTCGCGCGCCTCGTCCGGCGTGCTGGAGGACAGGTTGACCACGGTGCGGCCGGCCAGCGCGGAGCCGGCGCCCTCGATGATCGCCTTCGCCGATGGGTAGTCCGTGACGCAGATGACCAGCAGCGGGCTCGCCTCGCCGGCCTCGGTCAGCGTCGTGGCGTGCCGGGCGCCCCTGGCGACCAGCGGCTCGGCCTTGGCGGCCGTCCGGTTCCACACCGTGGTGGGGTTGCCGGCGGCGAGGAAGGCCTCGGCCAGCGCGGCGCCCATCGGGCCCAGGCCGGCGACGGTCACCGGCGCGAGGTCGCCGCGTGCGGTCTCGTCCATGGTTGGTGTTCCTCTCTGGGCCGGATCCCCCCGGACCCGGCGGGCAACTCGCTGAACTCGGGATCGCCTCCAGCGTGTCCGAAGGGCCTTCGGGTTCTCTTTCGGTCGGCTTTCGGCCGGCGTTCGGTCGCCCCCGCCGGGTCGTGAGCGCGTCGAAAGGCCAGGTGAACGGATTGCGCTCCGTCACCGTGGACCAGGCGGAGCCGTCTGCTGGCCCGCGCTCTGCTGCTTGCCCAGTCGGTGAACAGGCGGGGTCGGAGAAGCCTCCGCACAGGCGCGGGCGGGGGAGGAACGCCGACCGGCTCGGCGACCCCCCGGTTGGCAGGCTCGGAGCCGGCGAAGCTGGCGAGAAGAAAGGCACGCAACCGTGATCACGTGAGTGAATGCCTTGGAACAGGGCGAAATGGGCGCCTTCAGTTTCAGGAACATGGAGACGACTGGTAAGTCAGGTGTCCCGTGTGCGGAATGAGATGGGCCGGCGGCAGTGAGATCGTCGAACCGCACGAAGACCTGCGAGCACCTTCTTCGTCCAACAGATAGCTGCTGACGACGATGTGCGACCGGGCGGGGACGTGGGTCCCCACCCGGTCGCGCCGCCAGCCGGGGCGCGGCGTCAGGGCCGGACGCCGCCGTAGAAGGTCTTGCTGCTCAGGGCGCGGGTGACCCGCTTGACCTGGTTCGAGGCGTTGCCCTCGATCAGGGTCACCTTGCCCTTCTTGAGGTCGAACTTCTCCACGATGCCGATGTGCTTGCTGGTGCTGGGCTTCGACGGGCCGGTGCCCAGCAGCAGCGAGTCGCCCTTGGCCAGCTTGCGCAGCTTCGACTTGCCGTAGGCCTTCTTGTGCCGCTGGCCCCACTTGTAGACGTCGCCGGTGAAGGCGTACTGCGGGATGTCCACGCCGGCCTTGCGCCAGACCCAGGTCGAGAACAGGGAGCACCAGGACACGCACCGCTTCGAGTACTTCTGGCAGTTGCTGCCCGGCGGCTTCTCCTTGGTGCCGATCTCCTTCCGCGCGATCGACACGATCTTGTCCCGCCGGCTCGCGGCCACGGTCTCGTCGGTCGCGGTGTCGTCCGGCGCCGCGTCCGGCTCCGCCTCCAGCCGGGCCCTGTCCTCCTCCAGGAACTTCGCCAGCTCCGCGCCGGTGAGCTGCTGGCCGTCGAGGTGCTCGACCTCCAGCACGGCCGGCGCGACCGCGTCCGGGTCGGCGTCGGTCCCGGCGGCGGCCACCGGCGCGGTGGCGACGACCGAGCCGAGCACCAGGCTCGCGCCGACGCCGAGCATCGTGAGGCCGCGGGCCAGGCGGCGGGCCACGCCCAGGTCCTTCTTGTCCATCTCGTCCCCTCAGCCGCTGTCGTCCACCGGCTCCTGTCCGGGGCCGGTCGCGTTCTCCGCTGGGGCCGACGGTGGCCGGGGCCGCCTAAGGTTCGGCAAAGGAACGGGAAAGGGGCAGGTCAGGCCGGAGGTTCCGAGGTTGGGTGATGGCCTGGTGATGGCCTGGTGATGGCTTGGCGGTGCGAGGGGGGAGCGATGCCGCTCTCCGGCCTCGCCCTCGGCGGCGCCGAACGCGCGGCGGCCACCGGAACCCGGAATGTCCACTGTAGACAGTGACTCTTTCCCGGAATCTGTCGGAGATCTGCCGATGTGTCCATTGTGGACTCAGATCACCGGGTCGTCCCAGAACGGCGCCGGGCCGAGGGGCTCTCGTGGCGGCGCCGGACACGGGGACGTCACGAGCTCCGGTGGGCTGGCTGGAGCCTGCCACCCAGTCCACCGGAGCGGATTCTGACGGATTGCCAGGGGAGGATCCCCGGACCGGCGACTAACTCCGCGCGACGTCGTTCGCGCGTGACCGCGCCGCGATCGGGGCGCCGGCGAGATCCTCCTCGTTGCAGAGCAGCTTCACCTCGTAGTACGGAGCGCCCTCGCGGTCGTCGTAGTCGAGGTGGACCGCCAGGACGTCGAGGGGCTCGCCGAGCCACCCCTGCGCCTCGCGGAGCCAGGCGGCGCTCCGCTCCAGGGCGGTGGGCAGGTCGTCGTCCCTGAACACCACCGGCCGGTAGGGGACCTCGTGGACCTGGTCCTGCGGGTGCGCCGGATGGGGAAGGCCGAGGGCCAGACCCGACTCGTCGAGGTGGAGCTTGATCCCGTCCTCCTGCTTGTCAGCCACCCGGACAGGGTCCCCGTGGGGCTGGCGGAACGCAACCGCGCTGCCACGGCGCGTGCGGGCGATGCCGGAGGGCGAGCCCCGGCCCTTGACGCTGGCAGAGGCGTTATATACAACACCTCAGGTACGGGCCGGCCGCGCCCGCTGAGCGAAGGGACATGCACGGTGACGTATCCGGTGGACGGGGTGACGGCGCTCCCCGAGGCCTACAACGAGCCGGTCCGGGAGTACCGCCCCGGCGGTGCCGACGCGCGGGCGCTGCGCGCCGAGCTGACCCACCAGCTCGGCCAGACCGTGGAGATCCCGTCGTTCGTCAACGGCCGGGCCCTGCACGGCGGCGGCCGGCGGATCGAGGTCCGGGCCCCGCACGACCGGTCGGCGCTGCTCGGCGTCGCCCACGGGGTCAGCGCCCAGCAGGTGAACGAGGCCGTGGACGCGGCGGTCGCCGCCGCCCCGGTGTGGCGCGAGCTGCCGTTCGACGAGCGCGCGGCGATCTTCCTCAGGGCCGCCGAGCTGCTGGCCGGCCCGTGGCGCGCCCGGCTCAACGCCGCCACCATGCTCGGCCAGAGCAAGTCCGTGCAGCAGGCGGAGATCGACTCGGCCTGCGAGCTGATCGACTTCTGGCGGTACAACGTCTCCTTCGCCCGCCAGCTCCTCACCGAGCAGCCCGAGTCCTCGCCCGGCGTGTGGAACCGCACCGACCACCGACCGCTGGAGGGCTTCGTCTACGCGGTCACCCCGTTCAACTTCACCGCGATCGCGGGCAACCTGCCCACGGCCCCCGCGCTGATGGGCAACACCGTGGTCTGGAAGCCGGCCGCCACCCAGCTGCTGGCCGCGCACTGGACGATGGAGCTGCTGCGCGAGGCCGGCCTGCCGGACGGCGTGATCAACCTCGTGGTCGGCGACGCGGTCGAGGTGACCGACGTCGTGCTGTCCCGGCCGGAGCTGGCCGGCATCCACTTCACCGGTTCCACCACGGTGTTCCGCGGCCTGTGGCAGGGCGTCGCCGCCAACCTGGAGACCTACCGCGCCTACCCGCGCCTGATCGGCGAGACCGGCGGCAAGGACTTCGTCGTCGCGCACCCCTCGGCCGACCCGGCCGCGCTGCGCACGGCGCTGGTCCGCGGCGCCTTCGAGTTCCAGGGCCAGAAGTGCTCCGCCGCCTCGCGGGCCTACCTGCCCCGCTCGCTGTGGACCGCGCTGCGCGACGAGCTCGCCGCCGAGACCGAGGGCCTGAGCTTCGGCGACGTCGCCGACTTCACGACCTTCGGCGGCGCGGTGATCGACGAGCGGGCCTTCCGCCGGCTCGACGCGGTGATCTCCCGCAGCCACGCCGACGACGCCGTGAACGTGATCGCCGGCGGGCGGACCGACGACAGCCAGGGCTGGTTCGTCCGGCCGACGATCGTCGAGTGCGCCGACCCCCGGCACGACGTGTTCGCCACCGAGTACTTCGGGCCGTTCCTCTCGGTGTACGTCTACGACGACGCCGACTACTCCGGCGTGCTCGACCTGGCGGCCAACACCTCGCCCTACGGCCTCACCGGCGCGATCTTCTCCCGCGACCGGCACGCCGTGGTCGAGGCGATGCGCGCCCTGCGGTTCGCGGCCGGCAACTTCTACGTCAACGACAAGCCGACCGGCGCGGTCGTCGGCCAGCAGCCCTTCGGCGGCGGCCGGGCCAGCGGCACCAACGACAAGGCCGGCAGCGTCCTGAACCTCCAGCGCTGGGTCTCGCCGCGCAGCATCAAGGAGACGTTCGTCCCGCCGCACGACCACCGCTACCCGCACATGGCCGCGGGCGAGTGAGGACGACCGGATGCTGAGGACGATGTTGCAGGCGGCCGCGCGCAGCGACCGCCTGGAGCGGATGGTCGGGCGCAACCGCCTGCTGCGCCCCGCCGTGGACCGGTTCGTCGCCGGCGCGTCCGCCGAGGACGTGATCCGCTCGGCGCGGCGGCTGGCCGACGACGGCCTGTACGCCACGATCGACCAGCTCGGTGAGGCGTGCCGCGACGCGCGCGCGGCCGAGCGGACCGCCCGGGAGTACGTCGCGCTGCTGCACCGGGTGGCGGACGCGGGTCTGGCCGACCGCGTCGAGGTGTCGGTGAAGCTGTCCGCGCTGGGCTCGGAGCTGGACTGGGCGCTGGCCGAGGAGCAGACCCGGCTGATCTGCGCCGCCGCCGACGAGGCCGGCACCACGGTCACCGTCGACATGGAGGACAGCTCGACGACCGAGGACACCTTGCGGGTCCTGCGCGCCCTGCGGCGCGACCACCCGCGCACCGGGGGTGTGCTCCAGGCGATGCTGCGCCGGACCGCGGACGACTGCCGCGACCTTGGCGAGCCCGGCAGCCGCATCCGGCTCTGCAAGGGCGCGTACCACGAGCCGGCCGCGGTGGCCGTGACCGCCGCCGCCGACATCAACGCCGCCTACCTGCGTTGCCTCGGTCTGCTGATGGAGGGTGGCGCCTATCCGATGGTGGCCACGCACGACCCCCGGCTGGTCGCCGGCGCCGCCGCGTTGGCCAGGAAGCACGGCATGGGCCGCGACGCCTGGGAGTACCAGATGCTGTTCGGGGTGCGCGCCGACGAGCAGCGGCGGCTGGCCCAGGCGGGGCACCGGGTGCGGGTCTACCTGCCCTACGGCCCCGACTGGTACCGCTACACCTGCCGGCGGCTGGCCGAGCGGCCGGCCAACCTGGTGTTGCTGGGCCGGGCGATGCTGTCCCGGTCGTGATCACCGGCTGAACGGGGGAGGGGCGGGTCGCCGACGCGACCCGCCCCTCCTGCGTTGCTGCCGCGTTGCTGCCGCGAGGGCCGACACCGAAGCCGTCCGCACCCCTCCCATCCGGGGCGGAGGACTCCGTCGGCCGACGGCCCCGCGGTTACTTGGCCGCTTCGGGCTCGGCCTTGCCCGACTCGGGCTTGTTCGACTCGGGCTTGTTCGACTCGGACACCGCCACCTCGGCGGGGGCGTCCGGCCGGTTGAGGTTGGACTTGCGGTAGCCGTAGGCCAGGTAGACGACCAGGCCGATGCCGAACCACATCGCGAACCGGATCCAGGTCGTCGGCGTGAGGAAGGTGATCAGCCACAGCGAGAAGCCGATGCCGAGCAGCGGGACGACCGGCATGCCGGGGCAGCGGAAGGTGCGGGGCAGGTCCGGCCGCCGGTAGCGCAGCACGATGACCGCAACGCAGACGACGACGAACGCCAGCAGGATGCCGATGTTGGTCAGCTCGGCGGCCTCGCCGATCGGCAGGAAGCCGGCGATCAGGGCGGAGGCGGCGCCGGCGATCCAGTTGATCCGGCTCGGGACCTTGCGCACGGGGTGGGTCTTGGCGAACCACTTGGGCAGCAGGCCGTCGCGGCTCATGGAGAACCACACGCGGGTCACGCCGAGCATGAACGTGAACATCACCGTCAGGATGCCGACGATCGCGCCGACGGCGATCACGGTGCCCAGGGCCGGCAGGCCGACCGAGGCGAACGCGCTGGCGAAGGCGCTCTCGCTGTCCACGTCCTTGTAGTTGACCATGCCGGTGAGGACCAGGCAGGCCAGCACGTAGAGGACCATCGAGACGGCCAGGGACAGCACGATCGCCTTGGGCATGTGCTTCTGGGCGTCCTTGGACTCCTCGGCGGCGGTGCTCATCGCGTCGTAGCCGAAGACGGCGAAGAACACGGTGGCCGCGCCGGTGACCGCTCCGCCGAAGCCGAACGGGAGGAACGGCGTGTAGTTGTCCGCGTTGATGTGGGCCGCGCCGACGATGATCACGAGCACGACCAGGCCGACCTTGACCCAGACCAGGATCGTCTCGAACCGCGCGGCGTTCTTCATGCCCTGGTTGAGCACGAACGCGATCAGCAGGCACAGCAGCGCGGCGAACAGGTCGACCTTGTGGCCCTCGCCGGTGCCGGGCGCGCCCAGCATCCAGCTCGGGAGGTTGATCCCCAGCTCAGCGAGCACGAACCCGAAGTACCCGGAGATGCCGATCGCGACGACGGCGACGATGGCGATGTACTCCAGGAGCAGGTCCCAGCCGATGAACCAGCCGACGATCTCGCCGAGCACGGCGTAGCCGTAGGTGTAGGCGGAGCCGGCCTTGGGGATCAGGCCGGCGAACTCGGCGTAGGCGAACGCGGCGGCGGCGCTGGCCACGCCGGCGATCAGGAACGAGATCAGCACGGCCGGGCCGGCGGTCTTGTTGGCGACCGCGCCGGCCAGGGAGAAGATGCCGGCGCCGATGATGCCGCCGATGCCGATCGCGGTGAGCTGCCACAGCCCCAGCGATCGCTTGAGGTCCCCCTCGCCCTCGGACGCGATCTGCTCCACCGGCTTGCGCCGGAGGACCCCGCGCCCCTCGCGCAGGGTGGGTGGTGATGCGCTCATGCGGTCGAACCTCCTCTGATCGGCCGACACCACCGTCCCCCGGACGGCCGTGCGGGCATCGGGCAGAATCCGGCATGGGCCGCCGGATGAGCGGGGACCCTAATTGAGGTGTTAGGTACAACACAAGAACGGTGTACCGGCAGTTCCGACACGATGCGGTTTCGACGTGTGCGACCATGAGCGCCCCTGTGGGACGAGTAGCGGAGTGTGACCGCGGATGGTGAACCTGACCTCCAGCGAGCGACTCAGCGTGAGCAGTCTGCGTGAGCAGGCACACCGGATGATCAGGACCGCCGTGGTCACCGGTGAGATCCGTCCCGGGCGGATCTACTCCGCGCTGCAGCTCGCCGCCCAGCTCGGCGTCTCGGTGACCCCGGTGCGCGAGGCCATGCTGGAGCTGGTCAGGGAGGGTCTGCTCGAACCGGTCCGCAACCGCGGCTACCGCGTGGTCGAGCTCGCCGACGCCGACATCGCGGAGATCTACGAGATCCGCGAGCTGCTGGAGGTGCCGGCCCTGATCCGGGTCGCCGGCCGGGTCCCCGCGGCCGAGGAGCCCCGGCTGCGCGCGCTGGTGGCCACCATGCAGCGCGCGGCCGACGACGGCGACCTGCCGACGTTCCTGGAGGCCGACCGCGACTTCCACCTGACGTTGCTCGCGCTGGCCGGCAACCGCCGGCTGGTCGAGATGGTCGGGCTGCTGCGCGACCAGACCCGGCTCTACGGGGCCGGCCAGCTCGCGCACGGCGGCGGGCTGCGCGACTCGGCCGACCAGCACGCCGGCCTGTTGGACGCCCTGCTCGCGGGCGACGGCGAGCGCGCCCGCGACCTGATGCACGAGCACCTCGTCTACACGCACGACGTCCTGACGCCGGACTCCTGACGCGGGACTCCTGAGGCCGTCCGCCGTGCGCTGTCCGCTGGCGGCCGTCGACCGGCGGTGATCAGTCTGTGTGATCAGCCGGTGCCCCCTCGGCGTCCCGCTCGGCGGCGCGTGCCCGGACCAGCACCTCGATCCCGTCCAGCACCCGCTGGAGGCCGAACTCGAAGCCGTGCGCCGGGTCGTGGGCGGCGCCGTACTCGGCGCCCGCCGCCGCGCCGACCCGGGACGCGGTGGGGAAGCGGCTCGCGTCCAGCACCCGGTTCAGCAGCGGGGCGTAGGACCCCCACCACTGCTCGTCGGACATGCCGGTGACCTGTTCGGCCTGCGCCGCCTCGACCGCGCCGCGCACCGCGCTGGCGACGAACCCGAGCACCAGGCTGAGCACCGAGTCCATCTCGATCTCGGTGAGCCCGATCCCGTCGACGGCACGCAGCTCGTAGTCGTACTTGGCCATCAGGTTCGGCCCCAGCACCGGCCGGATCGTCGCGACGTGCAGCATCCACGGGTGCCGGTGGTAGAGGGCCCAGTTCTCCCTGGCCACGTGCTCCAGCCGGGCCCGCCAGCCGCCCGGGACGTCCTCGGTGGCCACCTCGCCGTTGACCGTGTCCAGCATGACGTCGAGCAGCTCGGCCTTGCTGGGGACGTAGGTGTAGAGCGTCATGGTGCCGACGCCGAGCCGCTCCGCGATGCGCCGCATGGCCAACGCGCCCAGGCCCTCGGTGTCGGCGATCTCGATGGCCGCCCGCGCGATGCGGTCCACGCCGAGGTCCGGCCGGCCCTTCCTGCTGGTCCGCTCCCGGGTCCGCCACAGCAGCGCCAGGCTGCGGGCCGGGTCTCCACTGCCGCTGTACTCGACCATGCGCCGACACTAGCGCACGGCGTACCGTACGTGATACGGTACGCCGCACGGTTATAATGTACCGGCACCGCGTCGAACGCGGAGAACCTCCTTCACGCTGGTCAACGCGCTGACACGCGCCCTCTCGATCCCCTTCTCACCGCTCGTCCCCGCCGGGACCCTTCCCGGCGCGCGCACGCGTCCGTCCACCCTTCGACCCGAACCGAGGGAGCAGGAAGCAGAGGATGACGAACACCGAGATCCGGCCCTTCCGCATCGACATCGCCGAGTCCGACCTGACCGACCTGCGCGACCGGCTCGCGCGCACCCGCTGGCCGGACGAGCTGCCGGGCACGGGCTGGAGCTACGGCGTCCCGCTCGGCTACCTCAGGGGCCTGGCCGAGCACTGGCGCACCGAATACGACTGGCGCCGCCACGAGGCGAGCCTGAACGAGCACCCGCAGTTCACCACCGAGATCGACGGCCAGAACATCCACTTCCTGCACGTCCGCTCGCCCGAGCCGGACGCCCTGCCGCTGCTGGTCACCCACGGCTGGCCCAGCTCGGTCGCCGAGTACCTCGACGTCATCGGCCCGCTGACCAACCCCCGCGCGCATGGCGGCGACCCCGCCGACGCGTTCCACCTGGTCATCCCCTCCCTGCCCGGCTACGGCCTGTCCGGGCCGACGCGGGAGCCGGGGTGGGGCAGCGCCCGGGTGGCCAGGGCGTGGCGGGAGCTGATGCGGCGGCTCGGCTACGAGCGGTACGGCACGCAGGGCGGCGACTGGGGCACCTGGATCTCCCGGGAGGTCGGCCTGATCGCGCCCGAGCACGTCGTCGGCGTGCACACCAACGGCCTGATCACCTTCCCCTCCGGCGACCCCGAGGAGCTGGTCGACCTCACCGAGGACGAGCAGGCGTGGATGCGCAGGGCCGAGCACTACATGGCGGAGCTGTACGGCTACAAGAAGATCCAGTCGACGCGCCCGCAGACGTTGTCCTACGGCCTGACCGACTCACCGGTCGGCCAGCTCGCCTGGATCGTCGGGGTGTTCAAGGAGTGGACCGACTGCGGCGAGACGCCCGAGGACGCCGTCGACCGCGACCGCATCCTCACCACCGCGATGCTCTACTGGCTCACGAACACGGCCAACTCCGTCGCCCGGTCCTTTGTGGAGACTCCGGACACCGGCGAGGAGGTGGACGTGCCCACCGAGATCCGTCCTTCCACGGTGCCGATGGGGGTCGCCGTGTTCCCCAGGGACATCAACTGGCCGATGCGCCGGTTCGCCGAGCGGGACAACAGGAACATCGTGCACTGGACGGAGTTCGACCGGGGCGGCACGTTCGCGGCGATGGAGGAGCCCGACCTCTACGTCGGCGACGTGCGGGAGTTCTTCCGCCGCGTCCGGGCCGAGGGGGCGACCGCGCGCTGACCGCGCCCGCTCCGCGAACTGTCGGTGAATCGGCGGTGCACCGTCCGTGAACAGTCCACAGTGGACGGTTTATCGGTTCATGTGCGCGATCGCCGTGAACGGGGAATAGTGGGCGTCCCACGCCGGGTTGGACAGCGCGCTCCACGGGGCGCGCTGTCCCCCGCCCGGCGGCGGACGACGACCGTGGCACAGCTCTCAGAGGTGGGGAAAAGACCAGCCGGTGTTCACTGCGACCGGGCATCAGCAGGCAGCGAGAGCGGGAAAGGGCGGTATGACACGGGTTTCGGGTGACAGTGCGGCGAGACTCGCGCGGTGCGCGGTGGTGTTCGAGGAGGGGGACCCGCCCAGGACGGGGCGGATGGCCTTCTGGAGCCCGACGGGGGAGGGGCTGCCCGAGGCGGTCGGCGAACCCGGTGAGCTGACCGTCGTGGTGCCCGAACAGGGAGTGGTGGCCACCCGCGCCGTGCCCGCCGTGCGGGTGCCGGTCGCCGACGCCCTCGCCCTGTTGACCAGGGCACGGCGCGTCGCCGGAGCCCACCCGGCCGCGGCCTTCTGGGGCGCGGTGTCGGTCGAGGCGCTGCGGCTCGTCGCCGCGGGCCGACTGCTGCCCGGCGTCTCCACCGGCGACTTCGACGCCTGGCGCGTCGGGCCGCTCGCCCCGGAGGACGTCGCCCGCGTCCGCCAACTGGCCGCCGCCATGCCCGCCGTGGCCCGCGCGGTCCCGGTGACCGCGCCGGACGGCGCTGTGACGGACGGTACGGCGGCAGACGTCCTGCTGCCTGACGCCCAATTGTTGGTGCGGGGGTTCCTGGACGCGGTGGCGGACGGCATGACCCGGACGCCGGCCGCGGCCTACGCCGCCGGTGGCGCGGCGTTCGCGGCCCGCGCCCCGCACCGCGTTCCCCACCTGCGCGGGTGGGCCGAGGAGCTGTCCGCCGGGATCGACGCCGGGGTGCGGATCTCGTTGCGGGTGGAGATCCCGGGCGGCGTCGAGGCGTGGGAGGCCGACGGGGGGATCTCGTTCCGCGCCGTGGTCCAGGCCCACAGCCTGGCCGACCCCACGCTGGTCGCCGACGCCGGCGAGCTGTGGGGCGAGGCCGAGCAGCGGTTCGGCCCCCGTGCGCGGGTTGACGCGGTGCTCGCCGTGCGCCGCGCCGCCCGGGTGTGGACCCCGCTGGAGCGGCTGCTGGAGCGGGCGGCCCCGGACGAGCTGCCGCTCGACGACGACGAGGTGCAGGACCTGCTCGCCGACGGCGCGGCGCGGCTGGCCGCCGCCGGGGTGGCCGTGCACTGGCCGAAGGAACTGGCCAGGGACCTGACCGCCAGGGCGGTCGTCGGCGGCTCGGACGTGGCGCCCACGGACCTGCCGTCCTTCCTGGGCGGTGGGCAGCTGTTGAACTTCGACTGGCAGCTCGCGCTGGGCGGGCAGCCGTTGACCGCGGCCGAGATGGACCGCCTGGCCGAGGCGCACCGCCCGGTCGTGCGCCTGCGGGACCAGTGGTTGCTGGTCGACCCGGCCCTGGCGCGGAAGGCGCGGGACCGCGCGCTCAAGCCGTTGACCGCGATCGACGCCCTGGGGGTGGCGCTGACCGGCGCGACCGAGGTCGACGGGGAGCAGGTCGAGGTCGCGGCGAGCGGGTGGCTGGACGCGTTGCGGGAGCGGCTGGCCTCGCACCAGTCCTCGGGCGGGGCGGAGCCGGCGCCCCAGCCGGCCGCGCTGGCCGCCACCCTCCGCGACTACCAGCTCCGCGGTCTGCGCTGGCTGGCCAACATGACGTCGTTGGGCCTGGGCGGGTGCCTGGCCGACGACATGGGCCTGGGCAAGACGATCACCCTGATCGCGCTGCACCTGCACCGGCAGGAGATCGCGAAGAACACTGAGAACAACGCGGACACGGCCGGTCCCACGCTCGTGGTCTGCCCCGCCTCGCTGCTGGGCAACTGGGAGCGGGAGATCCAGCGCTTCGCGCCGGGCACGGCCGTGCGCCGCTTCCACGGCGCGGGGCGCTCGCTGGACGGGGTCGACGGCGGTTTCGTGCTGACGACCTACGGGACGATGCGGCTGGACGCCGACCAGCTCGCCACCGTCCACTGGGGACTGCTCGTCGCGGACGAGGCGCAGCACGTCAAGAACCCCCGGTCCGGCACGGCGAAGGCGCTGCGCCGGATTCCGGCCGCCGCCAGGGTCGCGCTCTCCGGCACGCCGGTGGAGAACAACCTCTCCGAGCTGTGGGCGATCCTCGACTGGACCACACCCGGTCTGCTCGGCTCGCTCACCGCCTTCCGGAACCGGTGGGCCAAGCCCATCGAGGGCGGGGACGAGGCCACGGCGAAGGCGACCGCCGACCGGCTGTCCCGGCTGGTGCGGCCGTTCCTGTTGCGCCGGCGCAAGTCCGACCCCGGCATCGCGCCGGAGCTGCCGCCCAAGACCGAGACCGACCGGCCGGTGGCGCTCACCCCGGAGCAGGCCGGGCTGTACGAGGCGGTCGTGCGCGAGATCATGGCCGAGATCCGGAGCAGCACCGGCATGGCCCGCCGCGGCCAGATCGTCCGGCTGCTGACCGCGTTGAAGCAGATCTGCAACCACCCGGCGCAGTACCTGAAGGAGACGCGGCCGAAGCTGGCCGCGCGCTCCGGCAAGCTTGACCTGCTCGACGAGCTGGTGGACACGATCGTCGCCGAGGACGGCGCGGTGCTCGTCTTCACGCAGTACGTGAGCATGGCCCGGCTGCTGGAGCGCCACCTCCGCGACCGGGGCCTGCCGACCCAGTTGCTGCACGGCGGAACGCCGGTGGCGGCGCGCGAGGAGATGGTGCGGCGGTTCCAGGACAGCGCCGACGGGCAGGCCCCGATCTTCCTGCTGTCGTTGAAGGCCGCCGGCACCGGCCTCAACCTCACCCGGGCCGACCACGTCATCCACTACGACCGCTGGTGGAACCCGGCGGTGGAGGAGCAGGCGACCGACCGCGCCTACCGGATCGGGCAGACCCGGCCGGTGCAGGTGCACAAGCTGATCGCCGAGGGCACCGTCGAGGACCGGATCGCGGCCATGCTGCGGTCCAAGCGCGAGCTGGCCGACGCGGTGCTCGGGCGGCCGGACGACGGCGACGAGGCGGTGTTGACCGAGCTGACCGAGCTGTCCGACGTCGAGCTGGCGACCCTGGTCGAGCTGAGGAGCGCGCGATGAGACCTGACCGCACGAGCCGGGACGACGAGTGGGACGACCGCGACCGGGTGCGGGGGTTCGCCGCCTTCCCCGCCAGCCGACGCCGGCCGGGACGCTTCGCCAGGACGTGGTGGGGCAACGCCTGGATCACCGCCATGGAGGACACCGCGCTCGACCAGCGGCCGTTGAAGCAGGGGCGCAAGAACGCCCACAGCGGACAGGTCGGCCCGATCACGGTGAGCCCGGGTCGGATCGCGGCCACCGTGCACGACCACGAGGAGGACACGTCGTACCGCACGGCGGTCTTCCTGGACGAGCTCAGCGACGTGGAGTGGGAGCGGTTCCTGGACCGGGTCGCGGCCAGGGCCGGGCACCTCGCGGCGCTGCTGGACCGGGACATGCCGCACGACCTGGTGGCGGCGGCGGAGGACGCCGGCGTGCGGTTGCTGCCCGGCATCGCCGACCTCGAACCCGAGTGCGACTGCCCGGACTGGGAGCTCCCGTGCCGGCACGCGGCGGCGCTGTGCTACCAGGCGTCCTGGCTGCTGGACGCGGACCCGTTCGTGCTGCTGCTGATGCGCGGCCGGGGCGAGCGGGAGCTGCTGGACGAGTTGCAGCACCGCAACGCGGCACGGGGCGAGGCCCAGCTCGTGCCCGCGCCGGTCGACCTGGCGACGGCGGAAACCGCTGTGCCACAAGGGACTCCCGCCGGCGAGGCGTACGCGCGCCCCGTGCCGCCGCTGCCCGAGCCCCTGACCACGCCGCTCACGCCGGCAACGCCGTTGGCGGTGCCGTCGGCACAGGGCGTCGACCCCGCCGGGTTGGCCGTGCTGGTCGTGGACGCGGCACTCCGGGCCAGGGAGATTCTGTCCACTGTGGAGAGTGGCGACGCGGGTCCTCCTGAGCTCGTCGATCTCCCGGAGCCGTTGGACCTGTGGCAGGACACCGTGCGGTGGGCCGCGACGCACCGCGATCCGCACGTCCTCGCCCGCCTGCGCGAGGCGAGCGAGCGGGGAGCGGAGCTGCCCCGGGCCGCCAGGGCGTGGGAGTACGGCGGTCGGGCGGGGCTCGACACCCTCGAAGTGGTGTGGTCGCCGCCGAAGGAGGCCGTGGCCCGGGTCCGCGCCGCCGTCGGCCGGCTCGCCGAGGACCCCGAAGACAGCACAGACAGCCCAGACAGCACAGACAGTGCGGACGGCGCGGACCCCGCGAGCAGTGCGGGCAAAGCGGGCGTGGCGGGCACGGAGGCCGGAGCCGGCGTCCGGGCCTGGCGCAACCGGTGGACGCTGACGGGACGCGGTCTCCAACTCCGCTACGGCAGGGACGGGCGGTGGTACCCCTACCGCGAGGAGTCCGGCGACTGGTGGCCCGCCGGCCCGCCCAAGCGCGACCCGGCCACCGCCCTCGCCGACCTCGACGCCGAGTGACAGCCCTGTCTCACTGTCCTCAGTAGACAGTCGGTACTTGTCCTCAGTGGACGGGCGTTCCAGAGATCGCGGAGCGCGGTGGCGGGTGTGCGTCCCCGTCACCGCGCTCCGATGACTTCTGCTTGCCATGGAAGGCAAACACCAGCGTGGTCCCAGGAACTCAGCGACCCCGGCGGCGAATGCGCACGTCGGTCATGTCGGTGCCCGTCACGCGCAGGTCCCGGAACCCGTAGCCGCCCTCGCTGAGCGCGGCGACAGCCTTCTCCTTGGCCAGCTCGTGCGCCTTCCGGTCGGTGTCCTCGCCCGAGACGGACACCAGGTAGCGGAAGGTGAAGCTGAGCAGCTCCCGGGAGTAGGTGAAGGTGCCCTCCTCGGTGAAGGCGGCCTGGAGCGAGTCGTGGTCGTCGGCGACGGCGAGCAGCCGAGCCCGCGCGTCCTCGTCGAGCTGGTCGAACCGCCCGCGGACGAGGAGGCGGTAGGTGCGTGTCGTCATGTCGGGGAACCTTCCTGGTGGTCGTCCCGCTGTCGTTCGCCGAGCGCGGTCCAGGACCGGACGAGGAGTTCGTAGGCGTCGACGACCACCTCGTCCGAGACGTCGTCGGGGGACAGCATCCGCTGGATGAGCAGGCCGTCCTCCAACGCGTGCACGACCAGCGCGAGGAACGCCGGGTCGGCGGGGGGCGTGTGGCCGCGGGCCGAGAAATGCTGCCGGAGGCCGTCGGCGAGCGCGTTCCTGGCGAGATGTTCCCGCTCCGCCAACAGCGGGCGGGCCTCGCTGTTGCGCAGCGCGTAGAGCAGCAGCTCCATCCGCAGCGCCAGCCAGCCGGTCAGGTGGTTGGCGCGCTCCCGGTGCCACGCCCGCAGCGATGTCAGCGCCTCCTGCGGGGAGGACGCGCTCTCGGTGAGCGCGCGCACCTCCTCGTGCTCGCCGCGGGTGCGGCGGTGGAGGAGTTCCCGCACCAGGTGGTGTTTGTCCTCGAAGTTGCCGTAGAACGCGCCCCGCGTGTACCCGGCGCGTTCGGCGATCTGCTCCACCGAGGCGCCGTTGACCCCGCGTTCGGCGAACAGCTCGGCCGCCGCCGTCAGGAGGCGTTCCCGGGTCTGTTCCCGGCTCTCCTCGCGTGACAGGCGTTTGCGCGTCACGGCGCCTCCCTCGGCTCGGCGAACGGCTACAGCACAGTCGGATACAGCATTGTATTCAGATACAACACTGTATCAAAGCGTGCTCACCCGGCCGGGCGCGGGCGCAGGCCGTTGAGCGCCCAGTCGACGACCCGGTCGGCGTACTCGGCCGTGAGCGGACCCGTGCCCAGCAGCCACCGGTAGTAGACGGAGCCGTAGATCAGTTCCACAGCCACGTCGAGGTCGGCGTTCTCGGCGATCTGGCCCGCCCGCTGGGCCGCGCGCAGCCGGTCCTTGCTCAGCTCCAACATGGGGCCCAGCAACCGCCGGCCCATCTCCTCGGTGAGCGCGGGGTCGTACTGGATCTCGGTGATGACCGCCCGGTAGAGCACGTCGAACCGGCGGTCGCCCATCTCCTCCAGGCTGGCCCTGAGCACGAGCTTGAGGTCGGCCTCGACGTCGCCGGTGTCCGGCAGCGTGCTGTCGCCCGTGTCGCCCTGGCTCAGCGCGAGGATCGCGTCGAGCACCACCGCGCCCTTGGACGGCCACCAGCGGTAGATCGTCTGCTTGCCGACGCCGGCCTTGCCGGCGATCGCCTCCATCGTCAGCTTCCGGTACCCGACCTCGATCACCAGGTCGAGCGCCGCCGTGAGGATCGCCTGCCGGGAGCGCTCGCTCCGCCGGGCGGGGTTCGGTGCCTTCTCCGTGCGCATGGGCCGACGGTAGCACTCACACGAGGCGAGACGTCTCGTCTTGACAAGTCGTCCACCGATGGATCAAGCTATGCCCCGTGAACGAGACGTCTCGTCTCGCCTAGTGCCAAGGGAGCAACACGTGATCCAGAACAACCGCCCAGCCCACACCCGCGCCTGGTCCGCCGCCGGGGCGGGGCGCGAGTTCAGCCAGATCGTCCCGCCGGTCGTCGCCCCGCGCCGACCCCGCGCCCTGGACGACCTGGTCGCGCTCCCGCTTGACGCGGCCGGCGACAACGCGGTCCGGCCGACCGTCGACCGAGGCGTCGAGGCGTTCGGCCAGCTCGACATCGTCACGAACAACGCGGGCCACGGCCTGCTCGGCACGGAGGAGGCGACCGTGGACAAGGTCAGGAAGATCGAGATCGAGGCCGAGGTCCAGGCCCCGGGCGGACACCCGGTTCCCGGCGGTCGCACGGGGCGCCCGGGCCGTGCCGCGACGCCGTCGTTCGGCGGGGACCGCGTCCGCCAACCCGCTCTCCGGCACCGCCCGGTCCCGCCCCGCAACCACCGCTCCGGCCGGCGCTAGCGGAGACCGACGTCGCGAAGCGGCGGCGCCGCGCGGCCGGCCGGGGAACCCTGCCGATCGTTTCCCGTGTCACATCAGGAAAAGTGCCGGTGAGCACACACATTTCCCACTGCTCCAACTGGAGCAGCGAGCACTTCGAGTTGGAGGACGCCTTGCGCAAAGCCCACATCGCCATGGTCAGCATTCCCGCCCCCGGGCACGTCCACCCGAACCTGGAGATCATGCGGGAGCTGGTGGCGCGCGGCCACCGCGTCACCTACGCGAACACCGAGGCCTACGCCGAGGCGATCGCCGCGACCGGCGCGGAGCTCGTGCCCTACACCTCCACGCTCCCCACGGAGGACCCGGGCACCTCGTTCGACGACCAGATCGGGTTCTACGAGATCTTCCTCAACGACGCGATCGCCATGCTGCCGCAGCTGCGCGCCGCGTACGAGAACGACCGGCCGGACCTGTTCCTCTACGACATCGCCGGCGCCCCGGCCCGGGTGCTCGCCAACGAGTGGGACGTGCCCGAGATGCAGCTCTCGCCGACGCTGGTCGCGTGGGAGGGCTACCGGGAGGACATGGCGGCGATGACGGAGGCGATGCTCCAGGACCCCCGGGGCGCGGCGCTCTTCCGGCGGTGCGACGAGTGGTTGACCGAGAACGGCCTCGGCCACCTGGACTGGGCCTCCTTCATGAGCCGGCCGCCCAGGGGTCTGGTGCTGATTCCCCGTGCCCTGCAACCGAACGCGGACCGGGTGGACCTCGACCGGTACACCTTCGTCGGGCCGTGCTTCGGGGACCGGTCGCACCAGGGGACGTGGACCCGCCCGGCCGACGCGGAGAAGGTCGTGCTGGTCTCGCTCGGGTCGGCGTTCACCCAGCAGCCCGCCTTCTACCGGGAGTGCCTGCGCGCCTTCGGGAACCTGCCCGGGTGGCACGTCGTGCTCCAGATCGGCAAGCACGTCGACGTGGCCGAGCTCGGCGAGGTGCCGGGCAACGTCGAGGTGCACCGCTGGGTGCCGCAGCTCGCGATCCTCGAACAGGCCGACCTGTTCGTGACGCACGCGGGCATGGGCGGCTCGACCGAGGGCCTGTACTGCGGCGTGCCGATGATCGCGGTGCCGCAGGCGGTCGACCAGTTCAGCAACGCTGACCTGCTCGTCCAGCTCGGGGTGGCCCGCCGGTTGGACACCGAGGAGGCCACCGCGGACCGCCTGCGGGCCGCGCTGGAGGGGCTCACCGGTGACCCGCAGGTGGCGGCCACGCTGGCCACGATCCGCAAGGAGCTGCGGGAGGAGGGCGGCACCGCGCGGGCCGTCGACCTGATCGAGGCGCGGCTCCGCTGACCGGAGGTGGCCGCCGGTCGGTGTGCCGGCGGCCACCCCCGGCCCGGCCGGCCTCCGGCCGGGCCGTGTGCGGCGAATCATGGGTGGACTGTCGAGAAAGGACAGTACGGTGAACGGATGTCCGAGCTCCCCGTGATCCTGTTGCTGTCCGGAAGTCTGCGGGCCGCGTCCTCCAACAACGCCCTGCTGCGCACGGCTGAGGTCGTGGCTCCGGAGCGGGTGCGGACCGTCCGCTACGACGGCATGGCGTCGCTGCCGCACTTCAACCCGGACGACGACAACGATCCGCTGCCGACGCCGGTGGCCGAGCTGCGGGCGGCGATCGCCGGGGCGACCGCGGTCCTGGTCTGCGCTCCCGAGTACGCCGGAACGCTGCCGGGGGCGTTCAAGAACCTGCTGGACTGGACGATCGGCGGCACCGAGACCAGCGACAAGCCCGTGGCCTGGGTGAACGTCGCCGCTCCCGGGCGCGGGGAGGGCGCGGAGGCCACGCTCCGGTCCGTGCTCGCGTACACGGGCACGCGCATCGTCGAGTCGGCGTGCGTGCGCATCCCCGTCGCTCCCGGGATGATCTCGGACGGGGTCATCGCCGACCCCGCTGTGCGGCAGCAGCTCCGGGACGTCCTCGCGCGGCTGGTGGAATCCCCTCAGTCGGCGTCGAACCCCGCCCACGCCTGACGAAACCCACTCGGCGCCCTGCCCACTGAGTCCTTTGCGTCCTCTGTGGACAGTCAGCGCCGCCGCCCGCCGCCCTCTTCCCAGTAGTCAGCCCCCACCCTCCCTGGGGGGCGAGCCCTGCTCCAGCCTACCGGCCCAGCGCCCGGCCCCCGAGATCATTACGCTCCCCTGTGGACAACTCCGGATCTGTGGACAACTCGGCCCTCCGCCAAGAAAACAACTTGACACCGCGTCGCCGGTCCCACGCAGCCGTGGACGACCGCAGGGTTGTTCGGGGGTCAGGACGTGTCGGTCTTCCTGGTCCGGGGCGAGCGTGGAGCCGCGTCCGGGAGCTCGGCCGTGGCCAGGACACCCTGCCGGTCGAAGTCTGACGCCGACGATGCATGCTGACGCAGAGTAGTCAAACCGCTACAGTGGCGCGGCGGGAACAACTCAGCCGGGCCATCGCCCTGGAGAACGGGCGCTGTGACCCGCCAGCGGCCCGGGCCGGGGTGGGCGGAGCGTGTCACAACTGGCTGAGGTGATCGCGCGTGTGCGCGCCGTGCTCGACCAAGTCGACCAAGCGCGGCGGGACCTCGCCCACGCGGGTACGTCTCTTGATGAAGCACACCGGTGCGCGGCGGACAGTCTGGCCGGGTCGAACGACCCGGACGCCGACAGTACCGTCGCGTACCTGGCGCATGCCCGTGCCGGAGCGGACGACGTGGGGCGCGTCCTAGGTGACGCGAAGGTCCGATTACGCCAGTTCGTGGTTGGTCTTGGAGTCACGACCGGCCCAGCCCCTACCCCTGGTGCTCGGCCCGCCGACCGGGCCGCGCCTAGCCCCGGGCCTGCCTCCACTTCTGCGGCGTCGGATACGGACCAGGTTGAACAGCTGCGTGGCGAGTTGCCACCGCCGGTACAGCGCCGGAGCGGGCAGAAGATGCACGGCCGGTGGGTCGGACCGGATGGCACGGCGCATGCGATCGTGAGCGGCCACGACGACGTGCTGACGCCACGGGTCAACAACGTGCTGCGGGAGGCGGGATGTCCGATGTTGCCGGCCAGCACAGCTGCCGATGTCGAACTGAAACTAGCCGTGTTGATGCGGGACAGCGGAATACGCCACGCGATTGTCGTCACGAACAATACGCCGTGCCAAGGGCCGCTAGGCTGCGACACCCTGTTGCCGGTCGTGTTGCCTGAGGGATACGCGCTGACCGTCTACGGCCCCAACAACTACCGCAGGACCTTCAGGGGAGGAGCTGAGCCGTGGTGGCGCTAGAAGCGTGGTACGACGCCGACGAGGGAGCCGTGCTCATCCGTACTTCCGATGACCTCGACAGTCTTCTCGACCGGATGGTCAGGGATGCTGACGCGCCGGTACCGCCCATGGCAGAGCTGTTCTACCGGGGGTCGGACGGGTGGGCGATTGCGCAGGCGGGTATCCGCGCCACTGCGGGCCGCGGGTTCTTCGCCTACGCCGATCCGGACGGTTCGGTGATGACCTGCGACAGTGGAGCCGCCGGCAGCGTTGAGTACGACTACATGGGAAACGTCCGCGAAGTCCCGGCCAGTGCGGAGGCCCCGATCGCCGAAGGGCGTCGGGCGGCACATGAATTCCTGCGCACTGGCTCACGTCCGACGTGTGTCGAGTGGCAGCCAGTGAAGTGAAGCTTGCCCACCTGATCAGAGCAAAATGAGCACCCGGAATGCAGACGTGATGTTCGGCCCCGGTGCGGCCACAGGGGGTTGTTCGGGGGTCAGGACGTGTCGGTCTTCCCGGTCCGGGGCGAGCGTGGAGCCGCGTCCGGGAGTTCGGCCGTGGCCAGGACTCCCTGCCGGTCGAGCTTCTGCCAGCGCATCCGCACGCCGGCCAGCGCCGTGGTGATGGACTGGAGGAGCACCGCGTACATGAGCTGCCGGTAGACGATCTGTTGCAGCGGGAGCAGCCACAGCAGGCGCAGGCGCTCCCGGTCGAGCCGGAACGCGAACACCCCGCCGACGGTCTGGACGAGCAGCACCCCGGACCAGCCGAGGACGGTCTGCCACGGGCGGAGGAAGAGCAGCCCGTACACCAGGAAGACGTCGACGAGCGGGGCGAGCAGCGGCAGCAGGACCTGGAACACGGCCAGGTGGGGCAGGCCGATCCGGCCGAAGCGACCGGAGGGGCCGGCCTCCAGCACCGCCCGACGGTGCTTCCAGATCGACTGCATCGTGCCGTAGCTCCAGCGGTACCGCTGCCGCCAGAGCTGGCTCCAGGTCGTGGGCGCCTCGGTCCAGGCGCGGGCGCCGTCCTCGTAGACGACGCGCCACCCCCGGCGGCCGACCGCGATGGTGAGGTCCGTGTCCTCGGCGAGGGTGTCGGCGCTGACCCCGCCCACCTGCTCCAGCGCCTCCCGCCGGAAGGCCCCGACCGCGCCGGGAACGGTCGGCATGCAGCCCAGCACGTCGTAGACCCGCCGGTCGATGTTGAAGCCCATCACGTACTCGATGCACTGCCACCGGCCGATCAACCCCCGCTGGTTGGCGACCTTCGCGTTGCCCGAGACCGCTCCGACCGTCGGGTCGGCGAAGGGCTGCGCCAACAGGCGGAGGGTGCTGCGCTCGACGATCGTGTCCCCGTCCACCAGCACGACGATGTCGTGCCGGGCGTGCGCGATGCCGGTGTTGAGCGCGGCAGGCTTGCCCTGGTTGGGCTGCCGCACCACGGTGACCCCGGGTAGCCCGAGGCCCTCGACGATCTCGCCGGTGCCGTCGGTGGACCCGTCGTCCACCACGACCACCTGCGCCGGGTGGTCGCCGCCGACCAGCGACCGGACCACCTCGGCGATGTTCTCCCGCTCGTTGTAGGCGGGCACGACGACCGAGACGGGCCGGGTCACCGGCGGCCCCCAGCGCCAGCCCGGGAGCCGGCGCCGTCGGTGGTGCCGGTGCGCGAGCACGATCATCAGCAGCAGTCGGATGATCACGAGCGCCCCGGTCGCCAGCAGCAGCCAGGCCAGCACCCGCACCAGCGAGGTGGCCACGCCCACCGCGGCGACGACCACCAGCCCCCGGATCCGATCCGAGGGCCGCGCCGGCGGGTTGGCCGAGGGCAGGCCCAACGCGTCGGAAACCGTGGTGAACCGGTAGCCCCTGGCCTTCAGGTCGGGGATCAGGCGGTCCAGGGCGACCACGGTCTGCGCCCGGTCGCCGCCGGCGTCGTGCATCAGCACCACCGCGCCCTGGTCCCGGGGCGGCGTCGCGTGCCGCACGATGGCGTCCGCGTCCTGCGTCGCCCAGTCCCGGCTGTCGACGTCGCTGAGCACCGTGACGAAACCCAACGCTCCGGCCGCGCGCACGGTGCGCATGCCCAGGTCGTCCAGCGAGCTGGGGCCGGACGCGTACGGCGGGCGCATCAGGTAGGTGGTGACCCCGGCGGCGCCGGCCAGGGCGAGCTGGCTGGTGGACAGCTCCTCGCGCAGCCGGGCGTCGGAGCTGGTGCGCAGGTCGGGGTGGGTGAAGGTGTGCACGCCCAGCTCCGAGCCGCTGTCCCTGACCTCGCGGACGAGCCCGGGGTGCCGGGTGGCCAGCGCGCCCACCATCATGAACGTGCCCGGCACGCCGTGCCTGCGCAGGACGGCCAGGACGCGCGGCGTCCACTCCGGGTCGGGGCCGTCGTCGAAGGTCAGCGCCACGGTGCGCGGCGGGGGTGTGAACGAGCGGACCGGGTCGCGCCGGCCGTCGATGATCGGGCCGCCCTCCAGCACCGACCGCGGCACCTGGTCGTGACCGCCGAGGGGTTGGCGGTGGGCGTCCACGCCGACCTCGGAGTGCACCAGGCCGTTGCCGACGAGCAGGCAGGCCAGGAACAGCAGCCCGATCGCGGCGACGAACCAGCCGGGCCGGCGCGGCACCACGAGCCGCCGGGGGATCGGTCGCGGCGGGGCCGCCTTGTCCGGCCGGCGCCGCCGGCTCATCGCGGGAACCCGTGCGGCAATGGAAGATCAGACGGCAGGAACGGGACCGCCCACGTGGGGCGCGTCGGCCGCGGACGGGCCGACGGTGGATTCGCCGGCTGGGTGCTGGTCGACCCCGGCCGCGACGGCGGAGCGGCGGACGGCGGCGCTGTGCTGGCCGGGGCGGGTCGGGAGGGCGCGGCCGGTGGCACCTGCGGCACCGGCAGGCGCGGTGGCAACGGAAGGCGCGGCACGAACGGTGTGCCGGCCGCGATCGGCGGGGCCACCTGGTTGCCCGTCTGGGTGCCCGCCGCAGGACGCGCCGGGGGCGACTGGGGCGGCACAGCCGAGGGGCGAGCGGGCTGTGCCGTGCTGGGCCGCTGCGCCGCGCCGAGCTGGGGCAAGATCATCTGTGCCGGAGGTGGGGCGGGCACGACCAGCACCGGCCGTGCCGGCTCGGGCGCGCGGGGTGGGGCCGGCTCGCTCGCGGCCGCTGGGGCCGGCGGCGCGACGGCGGGCGTCGACGCCAGCTCCGGGGCCGCCGTCGCGCGGAGCGCCTCGACCTGCGCCGGCAACGGCCCCACGCGTGCCGCGAGAGCGGGAGCGGGCGCGGATGAGGGCGAGAGCGTGAGCGCGGGAGCCGCCGGCTCGGCCACCGGGCGAGCGACGGCCCGGGGCAGCTCCTCGGGGCGGGACAGCCCCTCGGCCACCGGCTCGGGCTCGGCTCTCTCCTCCTCAACGGCAGAAGCGCCGGTCTCGTCCGCCTGGTCCACGTCCTCGGGAGCGAACGGCCCCAGCTCCACCCCGGCTCCGGCTCCCCTCGGGAGCGCGACCGGAGGACCGGACAGGGTGCCCACCAGGCTGACCCCGACCGCCGTCAGGAACGACAGGCACAGCCCCGAGGCGAGCGAGGTCGCCCGGGACAGGTGCCGGCGCCGCCGTCCGCTGTCGTCCACGAACACGGGCCCGCCCGACCCTCGGATGATCTTCTTCGCCATGTCCTCAGCACCTCCGGACGCCCGTGCCTCAGCCGGCGCGGGCGAAGGCCCTGGTGAACTCGTAGGGGGACTGCTCGACGCCGCTGCAGTCGGACGCGGCGACGACCCGGCCGGGACAGCGCCCGTTGTCCCTGGCCACGGACCAGAAAGCGAGGTGGCCGACGCCCTGCCGGTCGGCGAAGGCGCGCAGCTCCCGCGCGTCGTCCACCGTGGTCACCGTGCCGTCGTCGTTGCGGCCGATCATCGCGGTCAGGCCCAACCTCCGGTGCACCCGCTCCGGCGGCTGGTCCGGCCAGATCCGCCGCAACTGCTCGACGGTGGCGCGCGCGGCCGCCAGCATCGCGTCGACCTGCGAGCCGTCGCGCGCGACGTTCATGACCATGGCGTTGACCGAGACGTCCAGACCGCGCCGGGCCGCGTCGTCCAGCAACGACAGCGCCCGGGGTTCGAGCCCGTCCCTGGTGACCGGCAGGGTGTAGGTGATCGCCGTGGCCCGCTCGGCGCGCAGGAGGTCGAGCGCGCGGTTGACGCGCTCCACCGGCACGTCCAGCTCGATGTCCAGGTCCAGCCGGTTCCCGCCCACCGCGTCGAGCGCCTGCCGGTAGGCGGCGGCCAGCTCCTCCGGGGTGCCGCAGTGGTTCTCCAGGTACGGCCCGTTCGCGCCGCCGGACGCCACGGTCAGCGCGCCGCCCCGGTCCACCAGCGCGCCGACCTCCCGGAGCAGGCCGGGATCGCGCAACGCCAGCCCGCCGTCCCAGGTCGCCGAGCACCGCTGGTCGTCGGACCGCACGAAGGCCAACGTGAACTCGCGCTGACCGGTGGCGTCCGCGACCTCCAGCAGGTCGGGTCGGGCCGGGGTGATCTCCACGTACGGGGCGAACCGAGGCCGGGGTCGCTGCTCGGGGGCGGGGTCGCCGCTCCTGGCACAGCCCGTCGCGACGCCGCCGAGCAGCAGGACGGCCGCCGCGCGGGACAGGCCGCCCCGACCGTGCCGCGTTCGGCGCTCGCGGCGCGCTCGGCTGGGGCGGCATTCCATCGACGCGTCCCCCCGTGCTCGGTCGGGACCGTGGTCCTGAAGCGCGGTCGTCCGTGCGGGTCCTCGCGGGTCGTCGGTGCGTTGGTCGCGGCTGTCGTCCGTCGTCCGGGATGCGGTCGTCCGTCGGCGAGGCGGGACGACCTGCGGTGACCACCTGACGCGGTGCTCGGCGGCGACCTGCCGGATCGGGCTGACGACGAGCCCCGGGTCGCGGCGCCGCGAGGTGGGCGCACTGCGCGGTGCGGGCACTGGGTGGCGTCCCAGGCGCGGGCCGGGCAGTGCCGGCTGTGCGTGTTCCGCTGCGAAGCCACCGTAGGTCGGGACGCGGTCCGGGGCCAACTCCACCGGCGGATTCCCACCCCGGTCGAGTGATTGTCGCGAGGGTCTGCCCGGTATTTCGGGCGGAGCCTTGACTTTCGGTTGTCGAAGCCCGGGAGGACGGACGCCGGACCTTCCCTCGAAAGCGTGGGTTAGGTCCTCGTCGAGTGATACGGCGTGGAACGGGCTACAGGGCGGGTACGACTACCGCACCGGGGCGAGGACGGCGCAGGTCTCCGGGCCGAGATCGACCCGGCCCCGCTGTCCGTCGTCGGCCGCGCCGGGCCGCGTGACGCCGTTGGTGAGCAGGACCTCAAGCGCCACGTCGGCCACCGGAACCCGCGCGGCGGTCGGGCCGAGGTTGCACGCGAGGTGGACCTCGTCGCCCCGGCCGTCCGTCCGGTGCAGCACCAGCCACCGCGCGTCCTCGTCGACCACCACGCCGAGGCGGTCCAGCCACGGATCGGACAACGCCGGCCGGCTCCGCCGCAGCGCGATCAGCGCCCGGTACCAGGACAACAACTCGCGGTGCCAGCCGCGCTCGGGCTCCGACCAGTCCACTCGGGACCGCTCCACAGTGGATGGTGAGATCGGGTCGGGAACCTCGGCCACGCCCCAACCATGCTCGGCGAACTCCGCACGCCGCCCCCGCCTCACCGCGTCGGCGAGCTCCGGATCGGGGAAGGAGGCGAAGAACTGCCACGGGGTGCTCGCGCCCCATTCCTCACCCATGAACAGCAGCGGGGTGTACGGGGAGCACAGCAGAATCGCGGCTCCACAAGCCAGGAGGCCGGGCGACAGGGTGGCGGAGAGCCGGTCTCCGGTGGCCCGGTTGCCCACTTGGTCGTGGTTCTGGAGAAAGGCCAGGAACCGGTGGCCAGGCAACCTCCGGGTGTCGACGGGGCGTCCGTGCGTGCGACCCCGGAACGACGACCACGTTCCGGCGTGGAAGAAAACCTCGCGCAGTGTTCGCGCCAGCGCGGACAACGAGCCGAAATCGGCGTAGTAGCCCTGCCGCTCGCCGGTGAGCACGGTGTGCAGGCAGTGGTGGACGTCGTCGTTCCACTGCGCGTGCAGCCCGTGGCCGCCGGCCTCCCCGGCCGTGACCAGCGCCGGGTCGTTGAGGTCGGACTCGGCGACCAGGGTCAGCGGCCGGCGCAGGTGCGTGGCCAGCGCGTCGACCTCCGCCGCCAGCTCCGCCAGCAGGGGAGTGGCCCGGCGGTCCACCATCGCGTGCACCGCGTCCAGCCGCAGACCGTCCACGTGGAAGTCCCGCAACCAGCCCAGGGCGTTGTCGATGACGTACCGCCGCACCTCGTCGGAACCGGGGCCGTCCAGGTTCAGCGCCGGCCCCCACGGCGTGTTCCCCGTGAAGTACGGCCCGAACTCGCCCAGGCACGCGCCGGAGGGGCCGAGGTGGTTGTGGACCACGTCCAGCAGCACGGCGAGGCCGCGCGCGTGGCAGGCGTCCACGAAGCGCTTGAACCCGTCCGGTCCGCCGTAGGGTTCGTGCGTCGCGTACCAGAGCACGCCGTCGTAGCCCCAGCCGTGCGGTCCGTCGAAAGCGTTGACCGGCATGACCTCGACGAAGTCGACGCCCAGGGACACGAGGTGGTCCAGGCGGTCGACCGCGGCGTCGAACGTGCCCCGCTCGGTGAAGGTGCCGACGTGCAGTTCGTAGACCACGCCGCCGGCCAGTGCCCTGCCGGTCCACTTCTGGTCGGTCCACGGGAAAACGCTGTGGTCGTAGCGACGCGACGGCGCGTGGACTCCCTCGGGCTGCCACAACGACCGGGGGTCGGGCAGCGGGCTCGTCGCATCGTCGAGCAGGAAGCCGTAGTCGTGGCCGGGCGGGATGTCGCGGGAAGACCGCCACCAGCCCCGTTCGTCACGGCGCATCTCGTGCGTGTCACCGTCGAGCCACAGCGCCACGCGGTCGCGATGGGGAGCCCAGACCGTGATTTCCCCCAGCGGCACGGAAACGCTGCCCAGCGTCGGTGTGTCCGCGTCGACCTGGGTCACGTTTCCTCCCTGAGCAACAACGCCACCGGGTACTGAGCGAGCAGGTCCGCCATCGGGGCAAAGGAATCCGTGACCGGCCGGCGGGTGAGCAGGTTGGTCCACCGGCCGCCACCGGGCAGGGGCAAAACGGTGTCCCGCCATCCGCCCGCCCTCGCCAGCCCCACGGGCAACCGGGTGGCCACCACGACCAGCTCGGCGTGACGCCCCCGCGCGAACGCGAGGCAGTGGTTGGACGCCAGACCCTCTGACCACAGTGGACGGTATCCCTGGAAGCACTCGGCGCGGTTCCGCCGCAGCCGGAGCGCGGTCGCGGTGACGTGCAGCTTGACCGCGCCGGAGCCGTCCACGGGCGGCAGCCACCCGGAGTCCAGGCGGCGCAACAGAATCCGGCGAAGCCCGAAGTCCACCGGCCGGCGGTTGTCCGGGTCCACCAGCGAGAGGTCCCACAGCTCGGTGCCCTGGTAGACGTCCGGCACGCCCGGTCCAACCAACTGCGCGAGCTTCTGGCCCAGCGCGTTGGACCAGCCCGGCTCCCTGATCCGGCCGGCGAAGGCCGCGACCTCGGCCAGCAGGTCCTCGTCGGCGTGGACCGCCTGCGGCCACGCGGCGACCGCCGCGTCGAAGTCGGGGTCCGGATCGGTCCAGCCCGTCCGCAGTTTCGCCTCCCTGGCCGCCTTCGCCAGGTAGGCCCGCAACCGCCCGATCTCGATCGGCCACGCCCCCACCAGGGTCTGCCACGCGAGCAGGTTCAGCGTCGGCTCCGGCAGCGCGCACCGGGCCGACCACTTGCGGACCGCCGCGCCGAACTCGTCGGCCACCTCGGACAGCACCGCCAGCCGCGCCCGCACGTCCTCCGACCGCTTCGTGTCGTGTGTGGACAGGGCGGTCATCGTGGCCGGCCAGCCCGCGGCCCGCGTCGCCGCGCGTCGGTGGAACTCCTCGACGCTGACGCCGAACCGCGCGGGATCACCGCCCACCTCGTTCAGCGCGAGCAGCCGGGGACAGCGGTAGAACGCGGTGTCCTCCACGCCCTTGGCCATCACCATGCCCGAGGTCTGTTGCAGTCGGGTCGCCAGTTCCCCGTCGGGCCGCGCGAGGACCCGGCCGGCCACGGCGTCGATCTCGGCGGACAGGTCCGGTCGTGCGGACCGCGCGGTCGCCACCGCCTCGTCGAAGGCGTCCCGCCCCTCCGGGAGATAGGAGCGGTAGACGGGGAACGACGCCAGCAGCTCGATCACGGCCTGCTCAAGGCGGTTCTGGTCCGGAGCGGGGACCAGCGCCGCGATCCGGCGCACCTCGGCCCGCAGGAGGCGTTCCCCCACCATGCGGCGGCACTCGCGCGCCACCCCGCGCGGGTCCCACGATCCACACTCCACTGTGGACAACTCTGTGAGGGCCGACTCCCCGGCGGGATCGAGGAAAACCCCGCACGTCTCCCGCAGCGCGTCGTACCCGGTGCTCCCGTCGACCGGCCAGGACGCGGGGAGAGACTCGTCAGCGCCGAGAATCTTCTCCACCACCAACCACACCCCGGGCGCGGCCTCCCGTAGCTGCCGCAGGTAACCACCCGGGTCGGCGAGGCCGTCGGGGTGGTCGACGCGGAGGCCGGTGATCCATCCCTCGGTCACCCACCGCAGCACCGCCCGGTGGGTGGCGGCGAACACCTCGGGGTCCTCCACCCGCACGGCCGCCAGCTCGGCGATGTCGAAGAACCGCCGGTAGTTCAGCTCGGTGTTGCCTCGACGCCAGGACACCAGCCGGTAGTGCTGACGTTCGTGCACCGCCTGCGGATCGCCCTCGCCGCTGGCCGGGGCGAGCGGGAAACGCCGGCCGGCGGAGACGAGGCAGTCCTCCTCGACCACCAGCTCGGCCAGCGCCTTCGCGCCGTCGTCACCCTCGTCCGGCAGCACCGGCAGCAACAGAGGCCCGCGATCCCAGTCGATGTCGAAGAACCGCGCGTACGGCGAGTCCGGGCCGTGCCGCAACACGTCCCACCACCAGGGATTGGCCGACGCCTCGGCCACACCCATGTGGTTCGGCACCAGATCCACCACCAGGCCGACGCCGCGCTCCCGCAGCCGGACCGCCAGCTCGCGCAGACCCTCCTCGCCACCCAGCTCGGCGGAAGCGCGCGTCGGGTCGACGACGTCGTAGCCGTGTGTCGAGCCCGGCGCGGCCTGGAGGACGGGCGAGGAGTAGAGCGCCCCGACGCCGAGCGCGGACAGGTAGTCGACCAGGCCGGCCGCGTCGGAGAAGGTGGCCGACGGGCCGAGCTGGAGCCGGTAGGTCGAGGACGGCGGCGCGGTGCGGTGTGCTCCGGACACCGGCTTCACCCTGTCCGTTCCAGCACGACCAGGGTGCGCGGACCGACCGTCAGGACACCGAGGGCCGGAGCCTGCCGCGCCCGGGTCGGGGTGTCGCCGGCGACCACGCCGGTGACCTTCCCGCAGCCGCACCCCAGGACCTCGCCCGACGCCGTGTCCAGCACGACGGTCCACTCGTTGCCGTACTCCACGTCCGGCATCGTGAAGTCGATCGCCCCGTCGTGGGCGTTGAAGCACAGCAGGAACGAGTCGTCGGTGACCCGCCGGCCCAGCCGGTCCAGGTCCGGGATGCCGTCGCCGTTGAGGAAGACCGAGATCGAGCGGCCGAACCCGCACTCCCAGTCCCGCTCGGTCATCTCCTCGCCGCTCGGCGTGAACCACGCGATGTCCCGCAACTCGTCCCCGCGCCGCAGCGGGCGGCCCCGGAAGAACCGACGCCGCCGGAACACCGGGTGGGCGCGCCGCAGCTCGGCCAGCGCCCGGGTGAACTCCAGCAGGTCGGCGTTCTTCTCCGCCAACGACCAGTCCAACCAGGACAGTTCGTTGTCCTGGCAGTACGCGTTGTTGTTGCCGTGCTGCGTCCGGCCGACCTCGTCGCCGTGCAGCAGCATGGGAACGCCCTGCGACAGGAACAGCGTCGCCAGGAGGTTGCGGCGCTGGCGGGCGCGCAGCTCCAGGACGGCCGCGTCGTCGGTCGGTCCCTCGGCCCCGCAGTTCCATGACCGGTTGTCACCGTGCCCGTCGCGGTTGTCCTCCCCGTTGTCCTCGTTGTGCTTCTCGTTGTAGGACACCAGGTCGGTCAGGGTGAACCCGTCGTGCGCCGTGACGAAGTTGACCGACGCGTACGGGCGGCGCCCGTCGTCCTGGTAGAGGTCGGACGAGCCGGTGATGCGGGAGGCGAACTCCGCCATCGTCGCCGGCTCGCCGCGCCAGAAGTCGCGCACCGTGTCCCGGTACTTGCCGTTCCACTCCGTCCACAGTGGAGGGAAGTTGCCGACCTGGTAGCCGCCGGGGCCGACGTCCCACGGCTCCGCGATCAGCTTCACCCTGCTGATCACCGGGTCCTGCTGCACGATGTCGAAGAACGCGCTGAGCCGGTCCACGTCGTAGAACTCCCTGGCCAGCGTCGCGGCCAGGTCGAAGCGGAACCCGTCGACGCGCATCTCGGTCACCCAGTACCGCAACGAGTCCATGATCAGTTGCAGCGTGTGCGGGTGCCGGACGTTGAGCGAGTTGCCGGTCCCGGTGTAGTCCCGGTAGTAGAGCGGGGCGTTCTCCACCAACCGGTAGTACGCCGCGTTGTCGATGCCCCGCAACGACAACGTCGGCCCGAGGTGGTTGCCCTCGGCCGTGTGGTTGTAGACCACGTCGAGGATCACCTCGATGTCGGCCTGGTGCAGGGACCGCACCATCCACTTGAACTCCTGCACCTGCCGGCCCTGCCCCCGGTTGGCCGCATAGCGCTCGTGCGGGGCGAAGTAGCCGATGGTGTTGTAGCCCCAGTAGTTCGTCCGTCCACGTCGGACCAGGTGGTGGTCGTCGACGAAGTGGTGCACCGGCATCAGCTCGACGGCCGTCACGCCGAGCCGGGTGAGGTACTCGATCACCGCCGGGTGGCCCAGCCCGGCGTAGGTCCCGCGCAGCTCCTCCGGCAGGTCCGGGTGCCGCATCGTCAGTCCCCGCACGTGGGCCTCGTAGACCACCGACTCGTTGTACGGCCGGCCCGGCGGCTGGTCGCTGCTCCAGTCGAAGAACGGGTCGACCACCACGGACTTGGGCAGGTAGGGGGCCGAGTCGGCGTCGTTGCGCTCCCCGCCGCCCAGCACGTAGCCGAACAGCGCCTCGTTCCACCGCAGGTCCCCGGTGATCGCCTTCGCGTACGGGTCGAGCAGCAGCTTGTGGGGATTGCACCGCAGCCCGGCCGGCGGATCGTGCGGGCCGTGCACCCGGTAGCCGTAGCGCTGCCCCGGCGTCACCCGGGGCAGGTACGCGTGCCACACGAACCCGTCGACCTCCCGGAGCTCCACCCGGGTCTCCCGGTCGGCCTCGTCGAACAGGCACAGCTCGACCCGGTCGGCCACCTCGGAGAACAACGCGAAGTTCGTGCCGGCGCCGTCGTAGGTCGCGCCCAACGGGCAGGGCGAGCCTGGCCACTGCATCACACCGCACTCGGTACCACACGCGGTGCCGCCAAGCCCGGCGACAACCCGGCGACAACCCGGTGACGAGCCGGAACGCCGCACCGGCGTGGGACCCACCGCCCGTGTCACCCATCCCGGTGCACGAGGTGGCCATCCGGGCGCGTGGCGGCGAGGGAGGCGCCCACTGCTGGCACCATCGGCTGCCGTGGACACCGAGCTCGCCCGGCTCGCCACGGCGCACGGCGTGGCCACCTGGTACGAGAACGACCAACATCAGCGGATCGAGGTCGACGACGACGTCGTCGTCGCGGTTCTGGCGGCGCTCGGCGTGGACGCGGCCGGACCGGCCGCCGTGCGACACGCCCTGCGCGCCGTCGACGCCGCCGCCCAGCGGCACGCTCTGCCGAAGACGATCTCCCACCGCGTGGGGGAGCGCCGGGAGCTGCCGGGGCCGGCGGTGCTGCGGTGCGAGGACGGCACCGAGCGCGGCCTGCCCGACGGCCTGCCGCCCGACCTCCCCCTCGGCTACCACCGGATCGCCCTGGACCGCGACGAGATCACGCTGGTCGTCGCGCCGCCCCGGCTGACCCCGCCGCCGCACGCCTGGGGCTGGAGCCTCCAGCTCTACGCGCTGCGCTCGGCCGGGTCGTGGGGCATGGGCGACCTCGGCGACCTGCGGGACTTCGCCCAGTGGGCCGGCGACGAGCTGGGCGCGGGCCTCGTGCTCTGCAACCCGCTGCACGCCGTCACGCCCATGCACCCGGTGTCCGCGTCCCCGTACTCGCCGTCCAGCCGGCGCTTCACGAACCCGCTCTACCTGCGGGTGACCGACACCGCCGCCTACGTCCGGGCCGACGCCGAGACCCGGCGCGGGATCGACGAGCTGCGGCCGCCGGAGTCGAGCCTGGTCGACTACGACGAGGTGTGGTCAGCCAAGAGCAAGGCGCTGGACCTGCTGTGGCAGCAGGAGGGCCGGGCCGGCGACCCGGACGCGATCCCCGGGCTGTGGGACTTCGCCACGTTCTGCGCCCTCGCCGAGTTCCACGGCCCGGACTGGCGGCGCTGGCCGGCGGCCATGCGCCACCCGGAGGCGGAGGACGTCGCGGCGGCCAGGGTGGCGCTGCGCTCCCGCATCCGGTTCCACGCCTGGTTGCAGCAGCAGTGCGCCGTCCAGCTCGCCGTCGCCCGGCACGCCGCCAGGGCCGCCGGGATGTCGCTGGGCATCGTGCACGACCTCGCCGTCGGCGTGGACCCGGCGGGCGCGGACGCGTGGGCGTGGCAGGACGTCCTGACCAGCGACGTCACGATCGGCGCTCCGCCGGACGCCTTCAGCCAGCACGGCCAGAACTGGCAGCTCCTGCCGTGGCGGCCCGACCGGCTGGCCGAGGTCGGCTACCAGCCCCTGCGCGACCTGTTGCGCGCCACCTTCCTGCACGCCGGCGGCATCCGGCTCGACCACGTGATGGGGTTGTGGCGGATGTGGTGGATCCCGGCCGGCGAGCCGCCGTCCCGGGGCACCTACGTCCAGTACGACGCCGAGGCGATGCTCGCCGTGCTGGCCCTGGAGGCCGAGCGCGCGCAGGCCGTGGTGATCGGCGAGGACCTCGGGACGGTCGAGCCGGCGGTGCGGAACCGCCTGCGGGAACAACAGGTGCTCAGCACGGCGGTGTTGTGGTTCCAGCGGGACGAGGAGGAGCCGGACCGGCCGCTGCTCCCGCCGAAGCGCTGGCCGAAACTGGCCGCGGCCAGCATCACCACGCACGACCTGCCCACCGCCGCCGGTTTCCTGTGGGGCGAGCACGTCCGGACCCGGGCCGAGCTGGGCTTGCTCGACGACCCGGTGGCCGAGGCGACGCGCGCCGAGTTCGAGCGGGCCGAGCTGGTCGAGCTGCTGCGCCGGGAGGGGCTGCTCGACGGCGAGGTGCGCACCGAGGACCTGGTCGCGGCGATGCACGGCCTGCTCGCCCGCACCCCGTGCCGGTTGCTGATCGCCTCACCCGTCGACGTGCTGGGGGAGACCCGGCAGCCGAACGTGCCCGGCACCGTCCACCAGTACCCGAACTGGCGGCTGCCGTTGCCGGCGACGTTGGAGGAGCTGCGGCGACACCCGGCCATGCGGCGGACCGGAGCGCTGTTCTCCGCGTGGTTGAGCCAACACAGCCAGTAGCCCGGACTCCTGTGGACAGTCCGCAGTGGACAGAAAGGCGTTGGCGCGGGGGTGCGGAAGGGTTCTCCGCGCCCCCGCGTCGTGTGAGACGTGGATCATCGCGGCCATGACCTCGGAGGTCATTGAGTCCGTGACCGGCGCAGTGCGACGGTCTTTCCCGGTGGGGTCCTGGTGACGTGGGACCCCGGGAACCGAGGAGGCCCGCATGAGCACGGCGACCACTTCCGCACGGCACTCGACAGCCGGTGACTCCGCCTCGGCCCCGCTGCGCGTCATCCTGCGGATTGACGCCTGGGGCACCGCGGTGTTCGGCGTCGTACTGCTCGCCTGCTGCGGCCTGCTCAGCGGCCCGCTGGGGCTGCCGACCTCGTGGTCAGTCCCGTTCGGGGTCGCCATGCTGGGCGGGGCCGCCGCCCTCGGCCTCATCGCCGGCTACCCGAGCATCCCGGCGCGACACGCTGTGACGGTCGTCGCCGGGAACGCGCTGTCCTGCGTGGCCATGCTGGTGCTCACGTTCTCCGGGCTGATTCCGCTCACCGGCCCGGGCATCGCGTTCATGCTGGTAGGAGCCCTGGTGGTGGGGATCTTCGCGGGGCTCGAACTCCGCGGCACGCGCCGGATGATCCGGGCCGGCGACCGCGCCGGCACCGCCTGAGGTGACGCACAGCCCACTTTCGCGGCCGCGACCGTTGTCATCCTTGTGGGGCGGCATGATCTGACGGCGCTGGTCGAGCCACGCCGACGACTCTGGGGGAATCCGTGAAACTGACCATTTTCGGTGCCACCGGCGGAACCGGCCAGGTGCTGGTCCGGCAGGCCCTGGCGGAGGGCCACGACGTGCGGGCCGTCGTCCGCACTCCCGGCAAGCTCGCGATCGAGCACCCGTCGCTGGAGATCGTTGTCGCGGACGTCGTCGGCGCCTCGCCCCTCACGTCGACCGTGGCCGGCAGCGACGCCGTGCTGTCGGCACTGGGACCGGTGGGCCGCCACGACACCACGTCGGTGTGCACCGTCGCCATCAGACGCATCCTGGACGCCATGGACAGCGCTGGAGTGCGCAGGGTGGTCGCTCTCAGCGCCCAACCGGTGCTCCGGAGCGGCCTGGGTGAGCCGCTGTGGTTCCGGAGCACGATCCGGCCGATCATCCGCGCGGTGTTCCGCAACGTGTACGCGGACCTGGAGCGCATGGAAGGTGTTCTGCGCGCCAGCGCCGCCGACTGGACGGTCCTGCGGCCGCCCTACCTGACCGACGAGCCCGCGAGCGGCCACTACCGCAGCGCCCTCGAAGCCAGCGTCCCCACCACCAGGATCTCCCGAGCCGACCTGGCCCAGGCCATGCTCGACGTCCTGCGGGACGACACGACGATCCGACACGCCCTCGGCGTCGGCTCGGCGAAGCGGGGCAAGGACACGTCCCCCGCTCGCTGAGTGACCAGTTCGGACGAAGTCCGCGGCGGCAGGTGATCGCGCAGACGACGCTGAGGTCGACTGTTGGTCCTCGGCTCGTCGTCTGCGCGGACGTGGAGTCCTCGGAGCCTGTGGTCCAGGCGAAGGCGCGCTTGACCGGTCAGCGCACCTTCCCCAGACCGGCTCCGTGTTCTCCCTCTGGGGACGCATGCGGGGGTGGAGTCGACCAGGACTGCGGAGGGGGCCAACAGTCCGGGGGCGCGCTGTTCGGCGACGAGCCGCGCGCGATTCCCGCCAGAGGCCAGCCTCGCGTCACTGAATGAGCCCCCGCCAACCGCCAAGAGACCGCGCCCGAGGCACCGAACAGGACGGTGGGCAGCCGGTTCCCGTCGATACCGCTGCGCACACTGTGCAGGGATTCCGCTACGGCCCGGTGATCACCACGCCTGTGGCCGGGGTAGTGGAACCGTGGTGGACGCACGGGGGTCGGCGACTGCAACCGCGCCCATAGTTGGTCGGTCAGGACCTCCGCACGCGCGTCGTGACCTCGGAAGGCCTTACGCCGCGAACAAAGACATCACGCGAGCTCATGCTGAGCTGATCGCTGCGAGCTCGTGACGCAGTGGCTTCGGGCGTGTCCAGCAGATCGGTGCGTATGCGAGATGAGCAAGGCTTGGTGCAAGTCCTCGCAGGCACTCCCAGCGCCCATCCGCGGATGAGCGGCCCCACGACCAGCTTCCGCACCAGACGGCGGTACTTGTCGTGGTTGTCACTGTGGTCGCCGAGCACCATCTCCGAGAGACACCGAGGCCGGCTGCGCCTGCCCCGCACGGGCGGCGCCCCTTGGAGAAGCGGGACCAGGTGGGTGGGGTCATGGTGATCCTCGCCGGTCAGCGTGGCGGCCAAGGGGATGCCAGTGGCACCGGTGATCTGGTGGTCCTCACGACCAGCCCTACTCCGGTCGACCCGACCGCGTCCCGTCCTGGCTCCCCACCTGAACGCCCGGATGTGGGGGCCGTCGACCACTGCCCGGAGAAGTCCCCGCTCCTCGCAGCTTCGCCAGGAGGGAATCTCCCGCGGCCGCGGCCGCGGCCGCGCCGGCCTCGGCCCATTCGGTCAGGCGAGGCCAGCACGTCATGCCCGAGTCCAAGGCGATCCGGATGCCGCTTCCCGGATACCGACAGCGCTGTTCAGCCCCGAGCAACAGTGGCTCGGTCACCGTCCACAGCCGTGTTCGATGCCGAGGCAGGCAGTGGCTGGTGGTTTGCCCGCGCCCCGCATGAGCTTGCGGTATTTGTCCTGGTCGTGGGCGCGATCGCCCACGGCCAGTCGTTCAGCCGTGTGTGGCCAGGGTGGCGAGTCCGGTGTCCGGCCGTGGGCGGCAAGGACTCGATCAGCTGGCAGTGGGCTGGAGTAGCGGCTGGCCTGGCGTGTCGGCACTCGGTGTCGACCCCAGGGTTCGTGTCCACATCGGATGAACGAGTGTCCGATGTGGACAGGTAATCGCGGCCGGTGACGGTCGGGTTACCGGCCGCCGAGGAGGGCGCCGAGCAGGCTCGCGGTCGTCGCGCTGGTGGCCGCGATGCCCCAGCCCACCGGCCCGAGTGGTGTGCAGCCGAAGAACTGGCTCACGCCCGGCGTCTGGATGGTGGCGGCGAGCACGGCGGCCGAGCCCAGGCTCGCGCCCAGCACCTTCCGGTCCAGCCCGCCCGAGATCAGGGTCTGGCCGAGTTGGGTGCCCACCAGCGCCGCGAGCGCGACCGTGCTCGCCCGCCGCGACCGGCCGGTCATCCGTGCGGCCACCCACGCCCCGGTCGCGCCGAGCGTGGTGATCGCCGCGCGCAGGGCCACGTCCCGGTTCAGCGCCACGCCCAGCGACCTGTCCGGCCCCTCCCGGAGCAGCTCGGACCTGGCCTCGGCGCCCGGCGGGGGCCGCAGCGCGATCGCCAGCGCGGGCGCGAGGTCGGTGAGCAGGTTGACCAGCAAGAGTTGGCGGGCGTTGAGCGGGGACCTGCCGGTGGTGGCCGCGCCGAGCACGGTGAAGCCGATCTCGCCGAGGTTGCCGCCGATCAGCACCGCCAGCGCCCTGCGGACCGATGACCACATCGCCCTGCCCTCGACCAGGGCCGCGATGACGGTCTCCAGCCGGTCGTCGGTGACCACCAGGTCGGCGGCGGCCCTGGCCGCCGGGGTGCCGCGCCGGCCGAGCGCGATGCCGACGTCGGCCAGCCGGATGGCCGGCGCGTCGTTCGCGCCGTCGCCGGTCATCGCCACCACCCGGCCCAGCCGTTGGTAGGCCTGGATGATCCGCACCTTCTGGCTCGGGCTGCACCGCGCGATCACGTCCACAGTGGGCAGTAGCTCGTCCAAACCCTTGTCGTCCAACGCGTCGAGCTCGGCTCCGGTGACGACGCGGCCCTCGTCGCCGTCGGAGCGGACGGTGGCGGCGATCGCGTCCGCGGTCGCCGGGTGGTCGCCGGTGACCATCACGATCTGCACGCCGGCCTCGCGCAGCTTGGCGGCGGCCGGGGCGGCGCTGCCCCGCACCGGGTCGGCCAGGGTGAGGAAGCCCAGGAACGTCAGGTCGTCCAGGTCCTCGCCGGCGCCGTCGCCGACGCTCGCGCCCCGGTTCTCGGCCACCGCCAGCACGCGCCGGCCGGCCCCGGCCAGCCGCTCCGCGCGTTCAGCCAGCTTTCGCCGACCCCGGTCGTCCAGGGGGCGCTGTCCGCCGCCCACCCCGTGTCGGCGGCACCGGGGAAGGATCACCTCGGGAGCGCCCTTGACGCTGAGCAGGACGTGCCCGTCGGCCTGCCCCACGGTCGCGTGGTACCCGCGAGAAGGTTCGAACGGCACGGTCTCCAGCTTGTGCCAGCCCCGGGCGGCGGTGGTCAGGCTGACGTGTGCCGTGCGCGCGCCCTCGACCACGGCCTGGTCCGTGTGGTGCGCCAACTCCTCCGGCCGCTCGGCCTGCGGTGTGGCGCGCAGTCCGGCGGCGAGGACTGTCCTCAGTGGAGGGTCGAGGTCGTTCAGCGGCCGGGTCCGCTGTCCGTCGTCGACCTCGCTGAGCCGCAGTCGGCCCTCGGTGAGCGTTCCGGTCTTGTCGAAGCACAGCACGTCCACGCGGCCCAGCGCCTCGATCGTGCGCGGGTTGCGCACCAACGCGCCCCGGTCGGCCAGTCGGCGGGCCGCGGCGAGCTGGGCGGCGTTGACCAGGAACGGCAGCCCCTCCGGCACCGAGGCCACGGCCAGGTTCACCGCCGCGCCCAGGGTGTCGCGCAGCGGGACGCCCCGCAGCACTCCCGCGCCGGCGACCGCGGCGGCCGAGCCCACCGCGAGCGGCAGGCTCAACTTGGCCAGCGACCCGAGACGGGCCTCCACCCCGGTGGTCGGCGCGCCCTGGCGGGCGGCGGCCATGCTCCGGCCCACCTCGGTCGCCTCCCCGGTGGCCACCACCACGGCGGTGGCGTGGCCGGCGGCGATCGTCGTGCCCTCGTAGAGCACCGACTTCCGCTCGGCCAACGCGGCGGCCACCACCGCGGCCGGGTCCTTGGCCACCGGCAGCGACTCGCCGGTCAACGACGACTCGTCCGCCTCCAGCCCCGACGCCTCCAGCAGCCGGCAGTCCGCGGGCACCACGTCGCCGGCGGACAGCACGACGATGTCACCGGGGACCAACTCCTCGGCGGTGACCACGCGCTCGACGCCGTCCCGCCGCACCTTCGCGCCGACGGCGGAGCGCGCGAGCAGGTTCGACAGCGCCCGGTCGGTGCGTACGCGCTGCACCGTGCCGATCCACGCCGACAGCAGCACGATCCCGGCCACCAGCGCCGCGTCGGTCACCGAGCCGACCGCCGCGGACACCGCCGCGCCGCCGGCCAGCACCGGCGTGAGCGGGTTGGCCAGCTCCTCCAGGAACGCGCTGCCCAGGCTCGTGCCCAGCGCCGGCCGCCCGCCCACGGCCCGCCACCGCCGCCGAACCTCCGCGTCGCTGAGCCCGTCCGCCCCCGTGTCCAGCCGGCGGAGCACCGCCTCCGCCGGCATCAGGTGCCACGGCGTGTCGCTGACGACCGGCGGCGCCGGCCGGGTGTGGAGGTGGTGGGCCCGCCACAGGCCGTCGACGAACGCGAGCGCGGCCCCGGCGTTGACGGAGCGGAGGCTGGCGGCCGAGGGCTGCGCCTGACCGCCGCGCAGGGCGAGGATGCCCCCGATCCCGGTGGCGATCTGGGACAACCGCACCCCGTCCCTGGTCACCTGGCGCGCGGCCGCGACCGACTCCACGACCAGCACCGCGGCCTCCAGGTCGGAGCCCACGATCAGGTGAGCGCCCCAGGGCGGCGGCGTGCCCTCCCGGTGCACCCCCAGCCCGCAGTCCGCCCTGGCCAGCGCGTGGCGATCGGCGGACAGCAGCATCACGACGTGCCCGGCGTCCTGGAGCCGGCGCACCACGTCCACGAGCTGCCCGTCGTGGGGGACCACCTCGTCGGCGAAGTCGAGGTCCGGCTGGTCAGAGGCCACGAGGAGGCGCAGCCCCACCCGGCGGACGGCGGCGGCCACGGCCTGCATCCCGGGGGCGAGCTCCTCGCTGACCGCCAGCACGGCCTGAAGACGCCGGCCCTCGGCCAGCCCGAGCACCGTGGTCGCGCCGCCCTCCGCGAGGCGTTCGCGCTCGCGCGTGCCCTTGCGGCCCTGGAGATCCAACTCGTCGACCGGGCCGAGGGACCAGCCGTCCTTCCGCTGGACCATCGTGGGCGCCGTGGCGTCGAAGAGGTCGAACGCGCGCCCGGTGACCCGCTCGATCTCGGTGTCCGGCAAGGGAACCAGGTCGGTGAGGAGCCAGCGACCCGTGCGCAGCGCGGGCTCGTCGATCACCACGGTGTCGATCACGTCCATGCGCCGCAACACCGCGCGGTCCATGGCCAGCGTTCCGCGCCGGGCCAGCACCCGGCCCAGGTGCGCCGCGAACGCGGCCCGGCCGGAGTCGTTGGCCTTGGGCAACGCGGCCAGCCCGAGCGCGGCGGCCCGCCGGGGGCCGAGCAACGGGGTGGCCACGGCCGTGGCGGCGGACCCGAGCCCGAGGACGCGCCGCGCGTACCGCTCGGCCGGGCCCTCGGCGACCGCACCGTCCCGCGCGGCGGGCACCGGCTCGGCGGCCGCGTCCTCCGGGCCGTGGATCAGGTGCTCCTCCGCCCGGCACCACGCCGCCTGGTGCGCCCTGGCCTCCCTCCACTGGGTGACGCGTTCGGCCACGTCGAGCAGCGTGCCCGTGCCCCCTGTGGCCAGGCCGTGCACGAGGGCGGCGGTCATCGAGGTCACCGAGTCGGCCCGCTCGTGGCCGTGCAACCGCCGGGCCACGCTCTCCCGCAGCGTGGGGTGCAGATCGGTCGCCGAGACCAGACCGGCCAGCTCCGTGGGCAGCGGGGTGAAGGGCAACAGCCGGGTGACCGCCGACAGGGCGAGGCCGAACGCGTCCACCGCGAGCGTGGGCAGCACCCGGGTGCCGGCGGTGCCATCCGCCGGGTGGTGCAGCTCGTCCTCGGCCATCTCCTCCGTGCGGTTGGCCGGCTCGGCCTCCGCGCGCGCCACCAGCCGGACCAGCTCAGCCGACCGGGGCGGCGGGTCGGTGACCGCGATGATCACCCGCGACGCGGGCGCGTTGACCCTGGCCCACACCACCCCGGGATGCCGCTCCAGAACCCGCTCGATCCGCCGGGCCACGCGCTCCCCGTCCGGCCCGTGCACCCCGTGCGCCTCGACGTGCAGCCGCCCCGGGCACGACCACACCTTGTTCCTGGGCCGCCCGAGGTAGTCGAGGGTGGCCCCGGCGACCTGCCTGGCGAGCGCGCCCAGCGTGTCGAGTGGATCGGCCGTGCGCGCCTCCTGAGAGCCCATGTCACCCCGTCCGCCGTGACCGTCCCCGTCCCCCCAGGGGTTCCCGCAGCCCACCCCGCCTATGCGTCCGCAACCACCCCTCGCCGATCAAGAACCCCACCCCGCCAGAGGGCCTCTCGCGCCACCCCACCCCTGTGATCTACTGGTCGAGAACACCATGATCGCCCGCTGTTCGCCCAGGTCAGCAAGTGTCGTCCCCGCGCGCGCGGGGGTAGCTCCGAGTCAGGGGCGGGCCGTCCGAGATCAGAGCTGTCGTCCCCGCGCGCGCGGGGGTAGCTCCCCCAACCGACGCTTCTGCCGCGCCCACCGGGCGTCGTCCCCGCGCGCGGGGGTAGCTCTACGGAGTAGAGCACGACACAAGGATTGGGCAGGTCGTCCCCGCGCGCGCGGGGGTAGCCCTCAGGACCAGGCACGCAAGCACCGAGAGCCCTTGTTGTCCCCGCGCTCGGGGGTGGTTCCCCAGGCATTCATCGCCGCCGGCCTTGGGGTGTGTACAGCGGGGTGGGGCCGGAGCTTCGGGCTGCGGGGAGTGTGGCTGGGGACTGGCTGAGGTTCGGTGTGTCCTTCTGTTGGTGGGTTGGGTTGGTCTTGGGCTCTTGACGGGGGGTTGTCGCGGACCTACTGTCGGTTCCGCTCAGCAGAAAAAAAGTTTCGTATGGCGGAATTTATGGGGAGGGGTCGCGTGGAGGTCCCGGGCAGTGTCCGGTTCGACGTCAACCTGTCGATCCTGTTCACCGAGTTGCCCTTGCTGGAGCGTCCCGCTGCGGCCAGGGCCGCCGGCTTCGATGCCGTGGAGTTCTGGTGGCCGTTCGACGTGGCCGTCCCTGGTGACCGTGAGGTCGATGGGTTCGTCAGGGCGGTGCGCGACGCGGGGGTTCGGTTGGTGGGGCTGAACTTCTTCGCCGGCGACATGCCGGGCGGTGACCGGGGACTGGTGTCGTGGCCAGCCAGGTCAGCCGAGTTCCGCGACAACATCGACGTCGTGGTCGCGGTGGGAGAGCGGCTTGGCTGCCGTGCCTTCAACGCCCTCTATGGCAACCGGATCGACGGGATCGCCCCGGCCGAGCAAGACGCGGTGGCGGCGGAAAACCTCGCTCTGGCGGCCAAGGCAGTCCAGCGGATCGGCGGCGTCGTGCTGGTCGAACCGGTCAGTGGGGCGCCGCGCTATCCCTTGCTCACCGCCGCCGACGCCGTGGCCGTGATCGAGCGTGTCGAGCGAGAGTCCGAAGTGGACAATCTGCGTCTGCTGGCAGATCTGTACCACCTCGCGGTCAATGGCGATGACGTCGAGCAGGTGATCACCACCCATGCTCGTCGCATCGGGCACGTGCAGATCGCCGACGCGCCCGGCCGCAACGAGCCCGGCACCGGGCGGCTCGATCTCGCCGGTCAGCTCACCCGGCTCGCGGACCTCGGCTACAGCGGCCATGTCGGGCTGGAGTACCAGCCCAGTGGCGCGAGCGTCGACAGCTTTGCCTGGCTGCCGCCCGACCGGCGCGCCAGCTCCTGATCGCAGCACCTCAGGGAGGCACAGTGACCGCCCAACCCGTGTTATCAGTGGGATTCGTCGGCCTCGGCGTCATGGGCGCGCCGATGGCCGGGCACCTGGTGGCCGCCGGCCACCAGGTCACCGGGTATGACCTGCACGCCGAGGCGCGGAACCGACTCGCGGAAGCCGGTGGACGTGCGGCGGAGAGTGTGGCCGAGGCCGTCGCCGGAGCCCAGGTCGTGATCACGATGTTGCCCGCCGACCCGCATGTCGAGCAGGTCGTGTTCGGTGAGGGCGGTGTCCTCGACTCGGCGAAGCCTGGCACGTTGCTGGTCGACATGAGCACTGTCCGCCCGGAGACCTCGCAGAAGGTTGCCACGGCGGCTGCCGAGCGCGGGGTGCAGGCGCTCGACGCCCCGGTGTCCGGTGGTGAGGCGGGAGCGCGACAGGCAGCACTGTCCATCATGGTCGGTGGGGACGAGGCCGACTTTGCCAGAGCCAAGCCGTTGTTCGACGTGCTCGGAAAGACCATCGTCCACGTTGGACCATCCGGTGCCGGACAGGTGGTCAAGGCGGCCAACCAGCTCGTCGTCGGTGGGATCTACGCCCTGGTGAGCGAGGCGATCGTCCTGTTGGAGGCGTCCGGAGTGGACGCCAAGGCGGGGCTGGACGTGCTCGCCGGCGGGTTGGCCGCCAACCGGGTTCTGGACCTGAAGCGGGAGTCCATGGTCGCCCGGCAGTTCCAGCCGGGATTCCGCATCGACCTGCACCACAAGGACATGGGCATCGTGTTGGCCGCCGCCAGGCAGGCCGAGGTCGCGTTGCCGATGGGCGGGTTCGTCGCCCAGCTCGTGCAGGCCGCCCGGTCGATGGGCTTCGGGTCACTGGACCACTCGGCGTTGCTCAAGGTGGTCGAACGGTTCTCCGGTCGCGACCCACACGACGAGCAGACCGCGAACTCCCACGCCTGAGAACGCAGCCAGCCTCGCGCCGGCCAGGCACCGAGCGGCCGGCAGCCCGCTTCTCGAAAGGTGTCCACTGCCATGCCCAAGATTCCCACCATGCGAGCGGTTGTCGAGATCCTGAGATCCGAGGGCGTCGACACTGTCTTCGGCTGTCCCGGTGCCGCGATTCTTCCGCTGTACAAGGCGTTGGAGCAGGACGGGTCGATCGAACACCTCGTCGTGCGGCACGAGGAAGGCGCGACGCACATGGCCGACGGCTGGGCCAGGACCACCGGCAACGTCGGTGTCGCGATCGGCACTTCCGGCCCCGCCGGCACGAACATGATCACCGGCCTCTACACCGCGCTCGCCGACTCCATTCCCATGCTCTGCATCACCGGGCAGGCGGTGAGCACCAAGCTGCACCAGGAGGCGTTCCAGGCCGTCGACATCGTGGAGATCGCCCGTCCGGTCACCAAGTGGGCCGTGCAGATCAAGGAAGCCGCCCAGGCACCGTGGATCCTCCGTGAGGCGTTCCGCATCGCCCGCTCCGGCCGGCCCGGCCCGGTGCTCGTGGACATCCCGTTGGACATCGCCCAGCAGCACATCGAATGGGACGCCGCCATCGACGCCCCGCTGCCGGTGGCGTTCGTCGAGCCGCACCTTCCCCGCGTCGAACGCGCCCTGGACATGGTGTTGGCCGCCGAACGCCCGCTGATCCTGGCTGGTGGCGGGGTGATCCTGTCCGAGGCGTCGGACGACCTCGTGGCACTGGCGGAGCACCTCAACGTCCCGGTGCAGGTCACGTTGATGGGCAAGGGTTCGATCCCGGAGAACCACCGACTGTTCGCCGGCATGACCGGAGTCCAGACCCACCAGCGGTACGGCAATGCATCGTTCCTGGAAGCCGATCTCGTGCTCGCGGTCGGCGCTCGCTTCGGCGACCGGCACACCGGACAACTCGACGTCTACCGAGGCGACCGCATGTTCATCCACGTCGACATCGAGCCGACGCAGATCGGCAAGGTCTTCGGCCCCGACCTGGGCGTGGTCTCCGACGCCAAGCTCTTCCTGCGGGCGATGCTCGGCGCAGCACGCCGCAGGAAAGCCGGCGCCGCAAGGGAAAGCTGGGCGGCCAGGGTTGCCGAACTGCGCCGAACGCTGACCCGGCCGCTGGACCTGCCCGGCGTCCCGATCAAGCCGAACCGGGTGTTCAAGGACATCAACGAGACCTTCGGATCGGACACCTACTTCGTCACCGCGATCGGGCTCTACCAGATCTGGTCCGGCCAGTTCCAGGAGACGTTCCTGCCCCGGCACTACCAGGTCTGCGGCCAGGCCGGCCCGCTCGGCTGGGAGATCCCCGCCGCGATCGGCGTGAAGAAGGCCCGACCGGACGCAGAGGTGGTTGGCGTCGTGGGCGACTACTCGTTCCAGTTCCTGGTGGAGGAGTTGGCGGTGGCCGCCCAGTACGACATCCCGTTCGTGCTGGTGATGCTCAACAACGAGTACCTGGGTCTGATCCGCCACGCGGCGCGCGGCTACGAGATGAACTACCAGGTCGACATCCACTACGACGAGTTCGGCACGGACAACGTGAAGATCATGGAGGCGTACGGCTGCTCCGGCCGCCGGGTGACCGAGCCGGAGGAGATCCGCTCGGCCCTGGAGTGGGCCAGAAAGGAGGCCGCGCGCACCAGCCGGCCCGTGCTGGTTGAGGTGATGATCGAGCGCGAGGCCGGCATCGCCGCGGGCGTGCGCATCGACCGGATCACCGAGCCGGTGCCCGTGCCCGCCCCGGCCATTTCCGCGCCGTGAGCCACGTCGTCCTGGCTCCGGACAAGTTCCGGGGCTCGCTCACCGCCCAGGAGGTGGCCGAACACCTCGCCGCGGGGATCGCCGAGGTCGCGCCCGACGTCGAGGTCCGGCGCACGCCGATCGCCGACGGCGGGGACGGCACGCTTGACGCCGCCGTGTCCGCCGGCTTCCGCCGAGTGCCGGTGCGGGCCCCGGGGCCGACCGGGCGGGTGCTGGACACCGCCTACGCCGTGCGCGACGGCACGGCGGTGGTCGAACTGGCCGACGTGTCCGGCCTGCGCCGACTGTCCGGAGGCGCTCCGGCCCCGCTCAGGGCGAGCAGTCACGGGACCGGCGAGGTGATCAGGGCGGCGGTGTCCGCCGGGTGCCACACCGTCGTGCTGGGCCTCGGCGGCAGCGCCTGCACCGACGGAGGAGCCGGCATGCTGCGCGCGTTGGGAGCGCGGCTGTTCGACGAGGCGGGCCGTCCGGTCGGCCCGGGTGGGGCCGCACTGGCCCGCCTCGCCAGGCTGGATCTCTCCGCCGTGCGCTCCACCATCGCGGATGTCCGGATCGTGCTCGCGTCCGATGTGGACAATCCCCTGGTCGGGCCGGCAGGGGCGGCTGCCATCTACGGGCCGCAGAAGGGAGCCACACCGGCCGATGTCGCGTTGCTGGAGGCCGGATTGCGGCGGTGGGCGGAGCTGGTCCGCCGTGAGGCCGGTGGGGACTGGGCCGGAGCACCGAGCGCCGGTGCGGCGGGCGGGGTCGGTTTCGCCGCGCTCGCCGTGCTGGGCGCGGAGCCGCGATCCGGTGTGGACTTTCTGCTGGATCTGCTCGACATCCGGGCCCCGCTCAGGAACGCGCGCTTGGCGGTGACCGGGGAAGGGATGTTGGACGAGCAGACATTGCACGGCAAGGCCCCGGCAGGGCTGGCGGCTGCCGCGCGTGCGGTGGGCGTTCCCGTTGTGGTGGTGGCAGGCCAGGTCACCGTCCGGACCGCAGCCCTGCGGCGGGCTGGAGTGGAGCGGGCCTACTCGCTGACCGATCTGGAGCCCGACCTGTCCCGATGCGTTGCCAACGCCGGCCCACTGGTGCGTTGTGTGGGCGCACGCCTCGCGCGCGAGTGGCTGCGGTAGCCGCGGAGTTCGATCTGGCGGGTTCAGTCGCGGGGCCGGCGGCGGTATGTCAGGGACTGGAGGTCGATGGTGACGCTGTGGCCGGCGATCTGCCCCTCGTAGATGCCAGTGAGCGGCGACGTGAAGTGGTACTGCCCGGTGTCGTCCAAGGTATAGGCGGTCAGGGAGATCAGGTCTTCCTGGATGTCCACGACCCAGGTCAACGGAATGTTGTTGGCCGCGTACTCGCGAGGTTTCCTGATGTAGTCGCGGGCTGCGGAGTGCCCGGGGGAAACAATCTCTACCGCGAGCACGATCTGCTCGGCTCGAATGCGTGCCTGGTCCCACACCGCGGTGTCGGCGACCACGACGTCCGGGACTCGGCGCGGTGACGGCCCGGACAGCTCGACTTCGAACCCGGCGATCGCCTCGAACTCGTCGGGAAGCTGCTCGTCGAGCTGGGCGACAAGACGCTTGGTCGTTCGCAGGTGAGGACCGGAAAGTCCGGCCAGCACAAGGATACGGCCATCCTCGATCTCGTGGCGATGTTCGTCGTCCCTGGGGAGGGCGTCGAACTCGTCAACGGTGATGGAGTCACCGGCGCGGACCTGGGGTGTGGTCATGGCCTGGCCTCTGTCCGTGGCCCGCCCGTGGAGGTGACGGGTCGGGTTCGATCACGTGTTGGCGACGAGTCTGACGATAACACCGTCGCCGCAAGGGGAATTCGCAGGTGAAGGTTGTGCCGGGGTGTCCTTGGAGGGGAGAGGTGGCGTGCGGGAGACCCCCCAGTCGCCCCGCACGCCACCGTGGTCCTCAGGTGCTCCTGACGATGTCTGCGCCTGTCCCATCACAGCAGCGTCAGCCGGATTCGGGGAGGGCGACGGCTGTCCGAGTGTGTCTGCGTTCGTCCGTGTTCGTCCGTGTTCGTCAGTACTCGTCCGTGCTCGTCTGCGTTCGGATCTCCGTACCGGTTTCGCGCCCGAAGTACGTCCGATCGGGTCGGCGTCCCATGGACGTGCAGCGAGAACGCTTCTGTGGTCTTGACCAGCGCATGTCGGGCTCCTAGGTTTCATGGTGAGGAAACTAGCTTCCACGAAGCGGAATAGGCCTCAAGGTCCGGCGGATCACCATCGCCGGCCGGCGGAGAGGGGGACGGCGATGAGCGGGCTCGACGTCGTGTTCCGGGCTCGACGGGTGATCACCACCGCCGGTGAGTCGGCCAGGGCGGTGGGCGTGCGGAACGGCCGGATCGCCGCCGTGGAGCCGTTCGACGCCGACCTCACCGCGCACCGCGTGGTGGAGCTGGCCGACGACGAGGTCCTGTTGCCCGGCCTGGTCGACACCCACGTGCACGTCAACGAGCCCGGCCGCACCGAGTGGGAGGGCTTCGCCACCGCCACCAGGGCGGCAGCGGCCGGCGGTGTCACGACGCTGATCGACATGCCGCTCAACTCCGTGCCACCCACCACGGACGTCGCCGCGCTGGAGGTCAAGCGCGCGGCGGCCGAGGGGCAGTGCCACGTCGACGTCGGCTTCTGGGGCGGAGCGGTCCCCGGCAACGTCGCCGAGCTGCGGCCGTTGCACGACGCGGGCGTGTTCGGCTTCAAGTGCTTCCTGCTGCACTCCGGCGTGGAAGAGTTCGCCCCGCTGAACGCGGCCGGTGTCGAGAACGCGTTGCGGGAGCTGCGCTCCTTCGACGGGATGCTCATCGTGCACGCCGAGGACGCCGACGCGATCGACCACGCGCCCAGCGCCCACGGCGAAAACTACGGCGACTTCCTGGTCTCGCGCCCACCCGACGCGGAGAACGTGGCCATCGCCCAGATCATCGAGCTGGCCCGACAAACCGGCGCCAGGGCGCACATCCTGCACTTGTCTTCCGCCGAAGCGCTGCCCGCGATCGCCTCGGCGCGTCGCGACGGAGTCAGGATCAGCGTCGAGACCTGCCCGCACTACTTGTCGTTCTGCGCCGAGGAAATCCCGAACCGCGGCACGCAGTTCAAGTGCTGCCCGCCGATTCGTGAGGCCGCCAACCGCGAGTTGCTGTGGCGTGGCCTGGCCGACGGCGTAATCGACTGCGTGGTCTCCGACCACTCACCGTGCACAGTGGACCTGAAGTGCCTCGACGTTGGCGACTTCGGCGTGGCGTGGGGCGGCATCGCCTCGGTGCAGCTCGGCCTGTCGGCAGTCTGGACGCAGGCTCGCCCACGTGGCCACAGCTTGGTGGACGTGGTGCGCTGGATGGCCGAGCGCCCCGCCGATCTGGCCGGCCTGCGCCACAAGGGGCGTATCGCTCTCGACTACGACGCCGACTTCTGCGTCTTCGCACCGGATGACGCCTTCGTCGTCGACGCCAGTCGCCTGCGCCACCGCAATCCGGTCACCCCTTACGCCGGGCGGCCGTTGGCCGGAGTGGTGCGCGGAACCTGGTTGCGGGGCGAGGAAGTAGCCGGCGACCAACCACAGGGACGACTTCTCCGGAGGGGTGCCGCGTGACGGACGAGGAGTTCACCGATCTGCCCGACCTGGCCTCACGACGTGTCGGCGGCGCGGTGGTGTTCGCCAACGACGAGCTGTTCGCAGAGAAGGAGAACCTCGTTCGTCCGGAGGAGCCGGTGTTCCAGCCGCACACCTTCGGTCACAGGGGCCAGGTCTACGACGGTTGGGAGACGCGCCGGCGAAGAGATCCAGGGTTTGACTATGCCCTCGTCCGACTCGGTGTTCCCGGGGTCGTGCGGGGGATCGTCGTGGACACGGCGTGGTTCCGGGGCAACTACCCGCCGGAGATCTCGGTTGAGGGCGCGTCGGTCGAGGGATATCCGTCGCCGGTGGAGCTTGAACACGTGGAGTGGGTGCCGCTGGTGCCCCGCTCCGCTGCCCAGGGGGACACCAAGAACGTTTTCCCTGTCGCGGTCGAGCAACGCGTGACCCACGTCCGGCTGTGCCTCTACCCCGACGGTGGTGTCGCTCGCCTGCGGGTTCACGGAGAGCCCGTCGTCGACCCGCGACTGCTCGACGTGGGGCCGGTTGACCTCGCCGCGCTGGAGAACGGCGCGAGGGTTCTGGGCTGTAGCAACCGTTTCTACTCCACGCCCAACAACCTCATCGCTCCCGGCCAGGCCCGGGTGATGGGGGAAGGCTGGGAGACCGCCCGCCGGCGCGACGACGGCAACGACTGGGTGTGCCTGCGGTTGGCGGAGGCGGGGCGCGTCCGCTTAGTCGAACTGGACACCTCCCACTTCGTGGGCAACGCACCGGCTTGGGCGTCAGTGCGTGGGTCCCTCGACCCGGACAACCCTGATGGCTGGTTCGACATCCTTCCGCGTGCTCGGCTGCAACCCGACACGCTGCACCGCTTCGCCGTGGAGGTGGGGCAGGACGCGACGCATGTTCGGCTGGATGTCCATCCCGATGGTGGCCTCGCGCGGCTGCGGCTCTACGGCGCCCTCACGTCGTCGGCCCGGCGGCGGCTGGGCACGCGGTGGTTCGACCTGCTGGGCGAGCAGCAGGCACGGGACGTCCTGACCACCGCCGGACTGTCCACAGTAGACGCCCACCGGATCGCCGCCAGGCGACCGTACACCGAGCCCGGGCCCTTGCTCGACGCCCTCGCGGAGCTCGGTCAGCAGCGGGCGATCGGGCTCCTGGTCGGAGGAAGCTGACCTACCCGCTCAGGTGACATCGGAGTAGCCGGCATCCGGGTGATTCCGAAGCTGTGACACGCTGCCCCGGTGATCGAGATGCGCACCGTGCGGGACGAGGAGCTGACCACCGCCGAGCTGGCCGAGCTGCGCGCCTTCCTGGACGCCGCGTACGACTACGAGTTCGGCGACGAGGACTGGCGACACGCCCTGGGCGGCTGGCACGTCCTCGGATCGGTCGACGGCGCGCTCGTGGCGCACGCCGCCGTCATCCCCCGCACCCTCCACTCCGGTTCCCGCGCCTGGCGGACCGGCTACGTCGAGGCCGTGGGCGTGCGACCGGACCAGCGCGGCCACGGCCACGGCCGCACCGTGATGCTGGCGGCCGCCGACCACCTCCGGACGACCTACGAGCTGGGCGCGTTGTCCGCGGGACCGCAGAACTGGGCCTTCTACGAACGCCTCGGCTGGCTGCGCTGGACCGGACCGACCTTCGTGGAGGTGAACGGCGAGCGGCGTCGAACCACCGAGGACGACGGGGAGGTGTTCGTCCTCCCCACCCCGGCGACCGGCGAGTTCGACCAGACCGCGCCCCTGGTGTGCGAGTGGCGCTCCGGCGACGCCTGGTGAGAGCCCCGAACGCAGAGAGAAACCCCACCAACCCCGCGATTCCGGCGATGTTGGTGGGGATCTCTCGCTTACCGCTTCCAACTACTCCTCGTACGTGACGAAGTTAACCGGTACCTTGTTCAGGTTCCAGTGCATGATGTTGTCGTCACCCTCGTTCGTCAGCACCTCCAGGATCACCTTGGTCATTGGCCCCGAATGCTCCCGCCACTCGTCCATACTCTGATTGTAGTAAGCGGTCCACCACTCATCCGGGTTAGCGGACTGGGTCAGCCAGAAGAACATCCCACCTTGAAGGTCATCTCCCCAGGGAAGCAGTCCGCCGGGCTCGGGGAACAGTCGGTAGTCGACGCTTTCCAGGTACTCCAGGTCCTCGTCACCGATAACCTCCAGAACCTCGTCGACGTTGGCCTTGAAAGGTAGCCACCCGTCGTCGTCCTCAACTGGGCTGAATACCCGAACTGAGTTGCGGAAAACTCCCGAAGGAAATCGGGAGAACAGCTCCTTGTAGTCTGAGGGGAGTGGAGTTCCCAGGCCGCGCTCCACGGTTAACCAGTCGCCAGCGGGCTGGAAGTTCCGGTTCCAGCCGACCGTTGCGGCGATCTCGTCCACGAGGGACCGTGCTCGTTCACTGCTCATGCTTCCTCCTGTCGGGAGAACGAACACATCAGGGCGACCTCACTTTTCCACACGCTCGGAATTGCTCGTGAGGCCGTCCCTCGCGGACGGCGGCGAAAATCCGTGGCCAAGACGACCCGTTGTCTGGGACGGTGGGGCGACTGTCCTGCCCTTCGCGCGGGTGGAGCGGTAGCGCTCTCCACGCGGGTGGCGGGACGAGGTCGAACCGGAGCCATTCCAGGGAAACGGAGATGAGGACATGCCCGAAGCCGGGGCGCGCGTTGGTGTCAGGATTCCCCGAGAGCTTCCCGAGAACCAGCTGATCGACCTGGCGCGCCACGCGGAGCAGGCCGGCGTGGACGAGGTGTGGGTGGTCGAGGACTGCTTCTACGCCGGCGGAATCGCCACCGCCGCCACGATCCTGGCCGCCACGGAGAAGGTCGCGGTGGGTATCGGGGTTCTGCCCGTGGTGGCCAGGAACCCGGCCATCGCGGCCATGGAGCTCGCGATGCTGGCCGGACTCCACCCGGGACGGTTCGTCGTCGCGTTCGGGCACGGTGTCGCGTCCTGGATGCGGCAGATCGGCGCCTACCCCTCGTCTCCGCTGGCGGCGCTGGAGGAGACCCTGCTCGCGGTCCGGCGGCTGCTGGCCGGCGAGCGCGTTTCGATGGCCGGCCAACACGTGCAGCTCGATGACGTCGTCCTTGAGTTCCCGCCGACGGTGGCGCCTCCGGTGCTCGCCGGGGTCCGGCGGCCGAAGTCCCTGGCGGTGTCCGGCGCGGTGGCGGACGGCACCATCCTCGCCGAACCGGCCGCTCCGGAGTACGTGCGCGCCGCCCGGGCGAAGATCGAGAAGGGGCGGACCGCCGACACCGCGCCGGAGCGGCACTCGATCGTCACCTACAACTGGTTCTCCCTGGACGACGACCCCGAGCGGGCGCGGGAGCGCGCGCGGCTCACCGTGGCGCTCTCGCTCACGCCGGGCGCTCTGGCACACCTGGAGCCGCTGCCCTTCGGCGAGGAGCTGCTGGCCGTCGTCAAGGACAGCGCCACCACCGAGGAACTGGCGGCCCGGCTCCGTCCAGAGTGGATTGATCAGCTCAGCGTGTCCGGCGATCTCGACCGCTGTGCCGAGCGGGTTCGGGAACTCCACGACGCGGGCAGTGACTCCGTGATCCTCCTGCCGCTCCTCGGGGAACCGGAGGCGGACTCCTTCACCGCCGCCGGCCGGGTCGCGGCGAAACTCCGGGCCTGACAGGCACTGACGATCCGTGGCCGGCCCGGTCTTCCACCAGTGGAGTCGGAAGACCGGGCCGGCCCGCAGAAACTCCGGTCACGAACCGCCGAACCGTTGCCGCAGAACAGCTCCGGTGGCCTGGTCTGCGGGGTAGAACGACTCGATCGCCAGCTCGGAGACCGTGACGTCCAACGGAGTGCCGAAGACCGCGGTGAGGCTCAGGAACACCAGCTCCTGGTCGCCGTACCGGTAGTGCAGCGGCACGACGACGTCGCCGGGGCCCGGCAACTCGATCTCCGGCTCGGGCTGGTCGCACGGATAGCCCCGCAGCTCCTCCAACAACGCGGTCAGGCCGGCGTCGCCGGTGACCGAGATCTGCCGGCGCAGCCGCCCGAGCAGATGCGCTCGCCACTCCCCGAGGTTGGCGATGCGCGGCGCCATGCCCTCCGGGTGCAGGCTCAACCGCAGGGCGTTCACCGGCGGGGCCAACAGTTCCGGCGCGGCCCCCTCGGTGAACAACGCGATGCTGGAGTTGGCGTCCAACAGGTTCCACGCCTTGTCCACCACCACGGCCGGGTAAGGCTCATGTCCGGCCAGCACCTGGCGCAGCGCCGCCCGCACCGCCCCCAGCTCGGGCGCCTCCAGTCCGCGTTCGGGATACACGGGCGCATGACCTCCAGCCAGCAACATGCGGTTGCGCTCCCGCAGCGGCACGTCGAGTTGCTCGGTGATCCGCAGGATCATGTCGCTCGTCGGCCGCGACCGCCCGGTTTCGAGGAAGCTCAGGTGCCGGGTGGAGATGTCCGCCTGGATGGACAGTTCGAGCTGGCTCAACCGACGCCGCTGGCGCCACTCCCGCAGCAGTTCCCCCACCGGACGCTGATCGGCCGCGCCCGCACCCGACCGCCGCGCCGCGGCCCGCACATTGATCGTCACGACCCGACGCTAGGCCAGCCACCGCCCCTCCACCATTACCTCCGAGGTAATCCCCATCATGTCGGGGATCGCGACCACGGCCGCACCTTCTCCACGGGTCGTTGATCTCGCACTCGGGCTACTCTCGGCGATGGAGGCGACACGGCAAGCCACGCGGGAGGCGTAATGCCCAGCCCCGACGCCACAATTGGCGCACGAGTTCGCAGGCTTCGTGAGCACGCGGGAAAGTCCCGAGCCGCCCTCGCCGGTCTCCTGGGCAAGAGCGAGGACTGGCTCAAGAAGATCGAGCGGGGAGACCGGGGCCTGACGGTTCAGATGGCGACGTGCCTCGCTCGGCAGCTCGGTGTTCGGGATCTACGCGAGATCTACGGCGACGAGCTGGCGGGCCCGATCGCCACCACCGACCGCCCTGGCCACCCACTCGCCAACGCGGTGGGCCTGGCTCTCACCACCTATCTCGCCCCTACCGACAAGCCGGTGGCGCTTGACCATCTCCAGTCTCGGGTCGACTCGACATGGCGGACGTGGCACACCAGCCCCACCATGCGGACGGATGTGGGGGAGGCGTTGCCGAGTCTGCTCACCGCAGCACGTGCGGCTGTCACGAGCGTCAGCAGTGACACGGACCGCAGGAAGGCGCGCTTCGTGCTGTCCGAGGCCTACCACCTCGGGCAGGCATTCCTCGCCTGGGTCGACGGGGCATCACACTGGTACTGGCTCACGGTCGATCGCGGCCTCCAGATGGGGGAGGACGCTGACGACCCGGTCGCCCGGGCCGCTGGCCTGATGTACTACGCGTTCGCGCTGCGCGTCGTCGGGCAACCGGAGGGCGCGCTCGACGTGCTGAACACCGCCGTCGAAGCTCTTGATCCGGTCCTCGACGCTGGCGACCCCGATGTGTGGGGAATGCGGGGAGCACTTCATCTCGCCGTCGCCAGCACCACCGCCCGCCACCTGGGCGACCCTTCGGCCTGGGTCGCCGTCGAGGAGGCTGATCGGGTGGCGGCCCGCCTTCCCAAGGGCTACGTGCACCCGCGGCACCCGTTCTCCCGGTCGCACGTTGACCTCCACAGGTGTTGGGTGGCGCAGTGTCTCGGCGACACCACTGATGCGCTGCGGCACGCCGACACGATCGAACCGGACGACATCCCGTCCAGGGTTTGGCAGGCCCAGCACCTGATCACGGTCGCTCGGGCTTACCACCAACGACGTGACACCACGGCGCTGCTTCCGCTTGTGCAGGCAGAAAGGTACTCGCGGGAGGCTGTCCAGTTCTCGATGCCCGCACGCGAGGTGATCATTGATCTCGCGCGCAACGGGAGGGATGCTGTGCGTCGCGAGGCGAATGCCTTGGCGCAGCGGGTCAAGGTGCTCGTATAGCCCGTCACCCGATCGCCTGGGGACAGTTTGTCCCCGGGGACGGGCTGTCTCCCAGTACCGCCCGCACTAGTGCCTGTGTGTTGCCGAGATCGGGAAGGACTGTGCCGGCCCCTGCCTCTCGCAACTCGCGCAAACTGCTCTTTCCCGTGGCGACCCCGATGACCCGAGTACCTGCCTTCAGTCCGGCCGCCACATCGCGAGTCGTGTCACCGATGAGCACGGTGTTGGCTCCGTCGAACGTGTCGCTCCCTTTGACGCTGGCGTTGCACTGTGCGATCTTCACCAGATCGGCTCGGTCAACGTGGTCATCTCCGTACGCGCCAATGGACAGGTCGAGGTAGCGAGTCAGACCGAACACCTGCACCTTGATCTGGGCGATGTCCCGAAGGTTGCCCGTCAGGACGCTCTGGAGAACTCGCGGTTCTGTGTCGAGCGCCGCCAGACTCTCAGCAGCGCCAGGAAGGACGCGTCCCTGCCTCGCCAACCAGTCGCGGTGTGTGTCGTAGCAACGGGTCAACGCTGCGGCGAGGTGTGAGACCGCGTTGTCCGAGGGTTCTACCCCGTTGTCGCGAAGGGTCTTGCGCAGAATCTCCAATTCAGTCCGACCGGACACGTTAGCCAGAGTGGTGAGCGTCTTCCCGGTCGCCTGCGGGAACGCTCGCTCGTAGAGAGCTCGGCCGACACCCCGTGTCTCGATCAACGTGTGGTCGATGTCCCAGAGCACCAGGAGTTGGCTGGGCGAAGCCGACATGGAGGCAGTCTGCCATCCGGGTCGACGTACTCGTGATCCACGGCCCTGCGCGCTGTGTCCTCAGATCTCAGGGGAATCCTCACAACTCATGACTTGGATGGTCGGCCTTGGCAAGCCACGCAACAGTGAGCGCCTCAGGCGACCCGCGCCTGAGGCGCCCGTGACTCCCGAACGCTTCGGGACAAGAGCCGGCAGGTGGTTCAGGCAGGCCGGACCAAACTCATGCGTTCGGCCAGTCCGAGGAGTTCCCGCCCGCCCGAGTCACGTCGGGAGCGCTCGATCATCTCCGTGACCATGCTCCGAACGAACACGTTGTTGCGGGTGCGAAGCGGTGCGAGCTGTTCCGCGCGTCGCAGAAGCTCGACAACCTCGCGGTCGGGGCGCCGGAGCCCCGCGAGGGCGCGCGCGTGGTCGATGAAGAACGTGGCCCGGCGGGATCGCAGGGGGATCGCCTCCGGTGCGAGACGTGCGGCGACCTCTGCCGCGAGGACTGGGTCTTCGGATTCGAGGGCGATGGACATCCGCCAGAGATCGACGTTCGCATCACTGAATCCCAGCCAGAAAGCGTTGGGACGCTCTACCCGCCGTGCGAGGTTCCTCGCTTCGGCGATCTCGTCGTCGGCCTGACCGGACTCCGCCGTCACAGCGCAGAACCCGGCCGTCAGGAGGGACGTTCCGTAGACCTGAATGCTCTTGTCGTCATCTGGCCCGAGTTCGCGCAGCGCCCGCTGGGCGTGTTCGTGTGCTTCGTCGTAGGCACCCAACGAGACGAGCGCTTGGGTGTAAGCGAACTCGGCGACACCCGCCCACACGGGATCTCCAAGACGTTCGGCGGCTTGGAGGCCACGTTGGGCGGCGTTCCACGCGAGCAGGTTCTCGCCGAGGTTCCGCACAAGAAGGGTTGTGACCTGGCAAGTGAGGATCAGGCACCGCAGTGCCTCGTTCCTGTCGTCCCCGGTGCCTTGCACCGCTGTGGCGTGCAGGTCGACCAGGAGGGAAGGCAGGGCGCGTCCAACTTCCGTATAGTCGCAGGCTTGGCGTGCGTCGGCAACTCTCGCCGTCTCGGCCTTCAGCTCGGCTGTAGGGCGTTGAGGCGCGGAGCGCGCATGGTCAAGGTTGGTCGTCACCAGGGCGAACTGGATGTCAGGGATCGCGCCGTGCACGTCGCTGTCACCTTGGTCGGTGGGAACGAAGGTACCGGTGAGATCGCCGACGCTGCATCGCAACGCATTCGCGATCTTGGCGAGAGTCGAGCGGCGCTCGACCGCCTGCCGTCCGTTCTCGATACGAGAGAGATAGCCCTTGCTCAGGCCGCTGAGGCCGGCAAGCGCGTCTAGGGTCATGCCACGCCAGCGGCGCATCCGCCGGATGGCTGTCCCGATCTCGGGTGCCTCGCCAGTGGTCATGAGGTGACGGTACGTGCACCCGATCGGGTACACCAGACCTGGGTTTCCTAGAAGGAAACTTTCTCCGTCGCCACAGCCCTAGCTTCGCCCCTGCTCCTGATCACCGTCTGTCTCTCATTGCGGAGGGCGAGCGTGTTGGCGGAACTCTGGCGGACACTTCTCTGGGGGACGCTGCTCGCTGAAGTGTTCATCCTGGTGGCACTGCTGCCGCCAGTTGCGCGTCGCCTTCGGCATATTGAGTCGCGATTGTGGTTGTGGGTTTACGACCGCCGCAGTGAACGCCGGCGTCGTCGATAGCGGGCGCCTCTCCTTCTTCCGGTGGGACGGCGTCCTCCGATCGGCCCCGACGTGTCCGAGATCCTTCTAATGTCCCTTATGGACTATCTGGAGTGGACTGTGAGTGAGTTCGAGCAGTGGGTTGGGGGCCGCCGTTTGTGGATGTTCGCGTCCCTGGCCCAGCTTGGGTGGACGTTCGCGGCCGCGGGTAGCCGCGAGCGGGGCACCGCTGATGGTGCCCCGCTCGTGGGATTGCTTCGAGGATGCGGCCGCAGCATGATCAAAGTGGCGACGGCGGAGCGGTTACTGGCTCTTGGCTGTTCTGCGGGCGCGGGGAGACAGCCCCAGAGGCCACTGGCCCTGGAGCCCCGCGGTCCTGTTGTCGGTCAGTACTTCAGTGGCAGGCGGAACCGTGCTGACATCCGGTCGCCAGCACCCACTGCCGTGGTGGTCTCGACTGGGCGGCCTGACCCGTCCGTCGTGATCCGGTACGTCACCAGGACAGGCACTCCGGGCGGCAACTCCATGGCTTCGCGCTCCAGGGGGTCAGGCATCCGCGTCGTGATCGTCTCGTCGGCCTCGACGGGTGCGTGCCCCGCGTCGGCGAGGAGGCGGAACAGATCGGCACCCGTGTCCGGTCGGTGCGCGGCGTCGGCCAGGTCCCCCGCGCCGTTCTCGTGGACCGCCGTGACAACGTGCTCGGGTAGCCACTGGTCGGTGATCTGGGCAATGCCGCTGCCCTTGGCGAAGTGCCGCACCCTGTGCACCACCCTGCTTCCGGGCTCGACGCCCAGGCGCTCGGCGATCTCCGGGTCCGCCGGCTCCCACTCGGCTGAGATGACCTCGTCCTGCCCGGCGCCCGCCTGGTCCTGCCACGTCCGGGCGACCGCCCGGCTGCCGGAGTAGCCGAGCTGCACCGGCGCGGTCTCGCGGACCACGGTGCCCACACCTCGGCGCGGAAGCACCAAGCCCTCGTTCGTCAGCGTCGCGATCGCGTCGCGAACGGTGTCGCGGGCGACTCCGTACCGGCTCATCAGGTCCGGGATGGCAGGGAGCAGTGAGCCCGCTGGGTACTCGCCGGTGGTGATCGCGTCGCGAAGGTCGGCCGCGATCTTCTGGTGCTTGGTCATGCCGCCCATCTCCTTGGGTTGCTCCGATCGCGTGAACGTGTAGACGTTTGGGTTGAAGGTGTAGATGTTGCGCAGGGTTCGATGTTAGCTTCCCTGCGTCACCAAACGTCTACACTTTTCGGCTCACTGGTCCAGAAACCTGTCTGATTTGGACACACGCAGGGGGTAGACCTCGTGTTCACTCTTCTCCCTATCGGCAGCGCCTTAGTTGTTCCGGCGCTCGTCGTCACCACCATCGTTGCCTTTCGATGGCGCCTTCGGTACGCCCGTGAGGTTGAGGTCGAGGAGTGGTGCCGGGTCGTCGATCACATCGCGCGGTGGACGACGCTCGCCACGCTTCGGGTCCAGGGCGACCAGGCTCATCTCGTTCCGAGGACCGAGCGGTGGTGAGCCCGGTCGATGTGATCGGCACGGTTCCGTTGGCGATCGCTTGGTGGATGGTGGGGCACCGGGCGCGGTGCTCCCGACCTGGGTGTGTGATCTGTGGTCGCCATGACGAGAAGATCGTTCTTGGAGTCTCCGGCCTCGCGGCAGCGCACGGCAGGCAGATCTGGCGTCGCCGCCGAATCGCTTTCGTGGTGCGCGTAGCGATTCTCAGCCTTGTCGTCGTGGCGCTGCTGCTCGGCCCGAGATAGAGCTGCCGTCCACCCTGCCCGGCCCTGGGGCTCCCGTTTCTGTCCGGGCCGTGTGAGCGGGTGGAGCCCCGGCGGCGGGGCTGTTCTCGATAACCACAGATGGTTTCTCTCGTTCGACGCTGTCCACTGTGGAGATACGTGTCATGGATTTCACTCATACCTGGCTCCCGTGCGGCGGGGAGCGGCATGCCTACCCGGGTGAGAAGCGGGCCGATGGCAAGGAGGTGACCACCTACTGCGGACTCGTCGTGAGTGTCACAACCTATGGCGATCCGAGGATGCCGGAACGGTTGTGGCCGGAGTGCGACACCTGTCGGGAGAAGGCCGCTGAGTGTGCCGACCGTCGTGAGAGGGCGGTTCGGGAGATGCGGCGAACCCTGCACGCCTACGGCGACCGTCCGCCCTGTCGTCGGGGCTACTGATCGAACTATCCACAAAGGACAGGATGGGATCGTGTTGGAGTTCAGGTGCGAGTTGATGAGGTGTGTGACCCCGGAGGAGGCGGCTGAGTGGGATGAGCGGATGGCCGAGCGCCGAAGTCGGCGGGTGCGGGTCGTGTTGCCGACCACACCCATCGAGGAGCAGGTGCGGGCCTGGCGTCGGCGGCAGCGGCAGGCCGTGGACAGGGGCGGCCAGTGAACGTCACCGATCAGGCGGCGGTGGACGCGTTCCCGGAGTTGGCGCACCTCATCACGTTGCGGAACGGGGGATGGCGGTTCCTGCCGCCGCTGGTGCGGGATGGTCGGCCGGTCGAGGTGGACGGGTTCCGGGAGTGGCCGGGTGGTCATCGGGACGCGATCGGCGTGCGTTCGCCGAGTGACGTGACCGGGTTGCGGATGACCGGGGAGGAGCCGCCCGGCATCGTGTGGCAGCGGGACGGCGGACTGGGTGAGGTCGTGTTCGCCCTGCTGTCGTTGCCACCGCCCGAGGATCGGCTCGCGCCGAGGTTGGTCGTGGCGTCCGCCCCTCCACTGTGGACTCCGATCGAGTCCGTTCCCCTGTAGATCTCCCGCCCACGGTTCCTCGTCACGCTCACGTGGGCGGGTGCTCCGGCCACTCCGTCCCGAGTCGCCGGCCGGAGCAGCGGTGGGGCCGAGACCCTTCGGTCCCACCGCCCGTCTCCTCGCTCCGAAAGGAAAGCCTTGTTCCGAGCGTCAGCTCGGCGCGTCGTGATCGCCGCCCTCGTCGTGGTTCTCACGTCCGCCGCAGCCAGCACCGGAGGGTCCGGCGGCCAGGTTCTGTCGCCGTTCGTCATCGTGCCGTTCGTCATCGGACAGGAACACTGACATGGCCCACAACCCCACGATCCAGGAACGCATGATGGCCGCGGAACTCCGTCGCCTCCGGGAAACCACCGGCCACACCGGACAGCGCGTCGCCGACCTCATCGGGTTCTCCCTGAGCAAGATCTCCCGGCTGGAAAGCGCCAAACGCGGCCTGAAAATCGAGGACGTCGCCGCTCTCCTGACCCTGTACGGGATCGCCAATCCCGACCGTGAGGCTCTGCTGGACCTGTGTCGGCCTTCCCCCGCGCAGGGATGGTGCCCCGCCGCCCGCGAACTCCCCGGTGTTCACGCCCATCTGGAGAGCGACGCCACCACGGTCACCGTCGTCGACATCCTGACCATTCCCGGCCCCCTGCAAACCGAGGACTACACGCGCCACCTGTGCGACGCCCTGCGGCTGACGCCCGAGGAAGCAACACGTCGCGTCGCATGCCGACGTGGCCGCTCGACCGTTCTCCTCGGCGACCAGTCGCCACACGCCACGCTGCTGGTCGGACAGGACGCGCTGCACCGGGTGGTGGGGTCACGGGAGGTGATGGCCGCCCAGTACGAGTACCTGCTGGATCTGGCCCGGCGGGAGTCGGTCGCCTTCCGGGTCGCCCCCGCCACGGCCGCCGTGGGCGTGAGCGGGTTCGTGCTCTGCGAGTACGAGAACCAGTCCCCGGTCGTGGTGCTGGAAACACCGGTGGCCGTGGTGTTCGCGGACCAGGCGCCGGAGACCGGCTACTACCGGGGGGTGATCGAGGTTCTGCTGGACGCCGCGCTGAACCCCAGCGACTCCACGGGCTACGTCGCTGAGCTTCTTCGCAGGCAGAGGAAGGGAGATCTATAGAGCGCTGACCACGTCCACGGTGACTGTCACCCACAGGCTTCGTCACTGCTGTGGGTGACAGTCGTGTGCGGTTGTTCGCCACTCGTCCGGTGGATTGTTCGCTGTCGTCGCACGAAGACGGCTTCTCGCGTGGCGCAGCGGGTAGAAAGCGTGGGCATGACAGCGAGTTGTTCCCAACCCGTCATCGGCGTCGCGACCGAGAAGGGACCGCGACGCCCGCTCAACGCCGACGCCCACGCCCATCACCAGTTCCACGACCGGCTCGCCGTCGCGATCGTCGACGGCACCGGTTCCACTCCGGAGGTCGCGGAGTTCGCGCAGCTCGCCGCCGCCACCGCGGTGAGGATCGCCGCGCGCCGCACCCCGGTGTGGGGGGTGATGGCCGCCGCCGAGCTCTGCGAGGACCCCACCGAGGACATCTCGTCGCCGAGCGGGGCGATCGTCGTGGCCACCGCTCTTCCCGGCCGCTACTGGCAGATCGCGTGGGCCGGGGACAGCGCCGCCTACAGATGGGCCACCGACGGCTCGGTGAAGCGCGTGACCAACCCGCACACGCAGGGAGAACTGCTCCGGGCGCGGGGCGCGAGCGAGGAGGACGCCCGGCGCGTGGACCACCGGATCATGAACAGCCTGGACCTCGCCCACGTCTACGGGGTGTGGGGGATGTGCGTCCGGTCCCGGTTGTTGGTGCTCGCCTCCGACGGTCTGCACCGCCTCCCGGAGACCGAGATCGCCACCGTCCTCCAGGAACACGCGTCGGACCCGGAGATGTGCGCGCAACAGCTCGTGAAGGCCGCGCGGGAACGGAGTAGCGACGACATCACGGCGCTGGTGGTTCCGCACCCTCAGGCCGACGGCTGGTCAACCGGGACGGCGCCGACGGCTGAAGGCGAGGAGTGAGCGCGCGTCAGAGGAGCTGGGCCGCGTCGCCCAGGAGGACGTGGCATTACCTCCGGGGTAATCGACGCTGTGTCCGTCCACATGCCACGATCGTTTTCGTCAGCCCGGCCGGAAACGGGGCCGGGGGCGGCAAACCAGTCCGTGGTGAGGGGAGACAGTCATGAGCGACGTCCAGGAGCTGGTCGAGCGGTACCTGGCCACGTGGAACGAGCGGGACCCCGCCCGTCGTCGGGCGGAGATCGACGCCCTGTGGGCCGAGGACGGCAGCTACGTGGACCCGCAGACGGTCGCGGAGGGCCCGGCCGCGATCGACGCCATGATCGCTGCGGTCCAGCAGCAGTTCCCCGGCCTGTCCTTCCGGTTCGGCAGCCCGGTCGACGCCCACCACAACCTCGCGCGGTTCACGTGGGAGTTGGCGGCGGGCGACGAGGAGGCCCTCGTGGTCGGCTTCGACGTCGTGGTGCTGACCGAGGACGGCCGGCTGCGGAACGTGCACGGGTTCCTCGACAAGGTTCCCGCTGCCTGAGCGGCTTCGCGTCGGGGGACGGTCACGCGCGTGACCGTCCCCCGACGCGTTCGGGCGGTCAGACCCGGTCGAGGCGGCGGGGAAGCGGTGGCCAGGACACGGTGTCGGCCTCGGCCAAGCCCTGGGCGAGCCCGGCCCACTGCTCCACGGTGACCTGGTCGGCCAGGGTGTTCGACTCCAGGCCCACCATCCTGACGAGACGGCGGGCCTGGCGCGCGCCCGCGACCTCGGTGACCAGGGCGTGCACTGTCCTCTGTGGAGAGGTGTAGCCGGCGTGCACCAGCCACCACAGGGGCGGGAGAACCCGCGATCCCATCCCCGAGCGCGGGCGGATCGACAGGTGGGCAGCGTCCACTGTGGGCGATGGGGAGAAACAGGTGCGCGGGATGCGTTGCACCAGCGCGAGTTCGAAGCGTGCCGCCCACCACGCCGTCTCCAGGTCGCGCGGGCGGGGCCGGGTCAGCCGGCGTGCGAGACCCCACTCCACGATCAGGTCGGCACGGCGCAGCCGGGTGCGCGGGGACTGGAGCAGCCGACGCAGCAGGGGAGTGGAGACCGAGAACGGAATGTTCGCCACGACCTGGTAGGGCCGGTGGGGCAGAGGCACGGTCCGCGCGTCACCCTGGATCACGCGAACGTTGGCGGTGTTGGAGAACCGGTCGATCAGGGTCTCGACGAACTTCGGGTTCCGTTCCACCGCCAGCACTCGGGCGCCGGTGGCGGCGAGGGGTGCGGTGATCGCACCACCGCCGGCGCCGAGGTCGACGACCAGGTGGTCCCGGCCGACGCCGGAGGCGCGCACCAGGTTGGTGGCGACCGCGGCGGAACGGAGGAAATGCGTGCCGTGGTAATTGGGCGCGAGCGTACGCGCTGGCATGCGCCATCACATCCAGACTCAAGAAGTGCCAGGGAGTCCTGATGCGTCGTGCCCGCGACATCCGGTTCAGACCGGGAAACGGGCACGACGAGGCGACGGCGCGCCAGTGACCAGAACGGTCACGCCGTGGGGATCACGCCGTCGCGCTCAGCGACGCGTGCGGCAGTAGCAGAAACAGAAGCTCGCGAAGGCTGCCATGTCGGTGACGCTAATCAGACCGAAGTGGAGGGTCCAACCGAATTACCGGTGGGGTGCGTCACGGCCGTGCGGTGTCACCGCGACTGGTTCAGCGCCTTGAGCAGGCGGTCCACCGAACCGCCGAGGTTCCAGCGGTCCCGCAACGCGATCGCCCGCTCCGCGTCGACCGCCCCGGCGGGCACGGCGTCGCTCTCCCGGTCCTGCCGGACCGGCGCGTCCGTCACCACGCGGACCACGGTCGGCGCCGCCGCCAGGTACTCCTGGGCGGCGAGGAGCTTCGTGCGCGCGGCCGGCTTGAGCCGGCGGTCGGTCGGGTCGTTGGCCACCGCGAGCAACGCGGCCAGCGAACCGAACTCGCGCACGAGCCGGGCGGCGGTCTTCTCCCCGATCCCCGCGACGCCGGGCAGGCCGTCCGAGGGGTCGCCGCGCAGCGCCGCCATCTCCGCGTACGCCGGCCCGGCGCCCTCCTCGGGCAGGTCGTAGCGCGCGGCCAGCTCCGCGGGGCCGAACAGCTCCGCCTTGGCCAGGCCGCGGCCGGCGTAGAGCACCCGGACGGGGGTGGGCTCGTCCCGCACCACCTGGAACAGGTCGCGGTCGCCGGTGACGGCCACCACCGGGTCGGTCCGCTCGCGGTGCGCCAGCGTGCCGATGACGTCGTCGGCCTCGAAGCCCTCGGCCTCGGCCGTGGTCAGGCCCACCGCGTCGAGCAGCTCCATGATCATCGGAACCTGCGGCGTGAGGGTGTCCGGCACCTCCTCCGCGCCGTCGGCGTCGGGTCCGGCGTCGGCCACCCGGTGCGCCTTGTAGGAGGGCAGGGCCTCGACCCGGAAGGCCGGCCGCCAGTCCGCGTCCAGGCAGGAGACCAGCCGCCCGGGCCGCAGGTCCGTGATGATCTTGGCGACCATGTCGGCGTAACCGCGCACCGCGTTGACCGGCGTGCCGTCCGGCGCGGTCATCGACTCCGGCAGCGCGAAGTAGGCCCGGAAGTACAGGCTCGCGGCGTCCAGCAGCACCAGGGGAGCGGTCACGCCGGACAGGGTGCCAGGTGGGCCCGACACAACATCGGTCCCACACCACGCCGAGCGGATTTTGTTCTTTGTCCCTGTGGCCCGAATGACTTCAGTGCTGATCGAAAAAATTTCCGGACAGCACGCCGTCCGCCCGGAAAGTCTCCACCTCCAACTCGCCTGCTCAGAATGAGCCCGCACTGCCATCCCGTGTCCGCTGGCGTTCCCCGTCCGGCGGCAGAGCGGCGGGCCACCCGACCGCACCCCGGGTGCGCCCCCGGGCGGACGCGGCTGTCGCGGTGGCGGATTAGGCTCAGCGCCATGTCGATGACGACCACCACCCTGGACCCGGAGGTGTTGCGCGCCCGGCTCGACCGCGCCGGCGCCGCCGCCTCGAACGCCGACCTGGACGCGCTGCTGGTCACCCCCGGCTCCGACCTGCGGTACCTGCTGGGTGTGGGCGGCTCGTCGTTCGAGCGGCTGACCTGCCTGGTGCTGCCGGCCGCCGGCAGCGCCGCGGCGCCCGCCCTGGTGCTGCCCAAGCTGGAGGAGCCCGGCTACGCGGACGTGCCGGTGGAGGCCCTGGGCCTGGAGATCGTGACCTGGGTGGACGGGGAGGACCCGTACCAGGTCGTCAACGACCTGCTGCGGCGCGGCGGCGGCGCGGCCCGGCAGCTCGCGGTGTCCGACATGATGCCGGCGCTGCACGCGCTGCGGCTGCGGGACGCCGTCAGCGGGTCGCACCAGGTGCTGGCCGGGCCGGTGCTGCGCGAGCTGCGGATGCGCAAGGACGCCGCGGAGATCGCGGGGCTGCGCAAGGCCGGCGAGGCGATCGACCGGGTGCACGCCCGGATGGGTGAGTGGCTGCGCGTGGGCCGCACCGAGGCCGAGGTCGGCGCGGACATCGCCGAGGCCATCGTGGCCGAGGGGCACACCGAGGTCGCGTTCGTGATCGTCGGCTCCGGCCCGAACGGCGCGAGCCCGCACCACGGCCTGTCCGACCGGCGCATCGAGGCCGGCGACGTCGTCGTGGTCGACATCGGCGGGCCGGTGGCCGAGGGCTACAACTCCGACTGCACCCGCATGTACGTGATGGGCGAGCCGGCGCACGACGACGTCCGCGAGACCTACGCGGTGCTCCAGGCGGCGCAGGAGGCGGCCGTGGCCGCGGTGCGGCCGGGGGTGACCGCCGAGCAGATCGACGCGGCGGCGCGCTCGGTGATCGCCGACGCCGGGTTCGGCGAGTACTTCGTGCACCGCACCGGCCACGGCATCGGCCTGGACGTGCACGAGGACCCCTACATCGTGAGCGGCAACGACCTGGCGCTGGAGCCGGGCATGGCGTTCAGCGTGGAGCCGGGCATCTACCTGCCCGGCCGGTGGGGCGCGCGGATCGAGGACATCGTCGTGGTCACCGAGGACGGGGTCGAGCGGCTGAACAACCGCACCCGGGACCTGGTGCGGCTGCCCGCATGAGGAGTTCGGGGTGAACCAGCTGGAGCCCATCGACCGGGCGATCCTGCGGGAACTGGCGTCGGACGGCCGGTGCAGCTACACCGACCTGGCCGAGCGCGTCGGGTTGAGCGTGTCCGCGGTGCACCAACGGGTGAGACGGTTGGAGCAGCGCGGGGTCGTGACCGGGTACGCGGCCCGGTTGGACGGTGAGCTGGTCGGCCTGGGGCTGACGGCGTTCATCTCGTTGACGCCGTTCGACCCGGCCGCGCCGGACGACTACCCGCAGCGGTTGGAGCACCTGCCGCAGATCGAGGCGTGCTACTCGGTGGCCGGCGACGAGTCCTACATCCTGCGGGTGCGGGTGGCCTCGCCGGCGGGGCTGGAGGAGCTGCTGCGGCAGATCCGGGAGGCGGCCAACGTCTCCACCCGGACCACCGTGGTGCTGTCCACGCCCTACGAGGACCGGCCGCCGGCCGTCTGAGTCCGGCCTCCCTGTTCCCCTGCGACGCGCGCGTCGCAGGGGAACAGGCGGTTCAGGAGCGGGGCGAGCGCCAGACGCGGCCGGGACGGCGGGCGGCCAGGTCGTCGAACGTGCGGACCCCCACGCGCCAGGGGTCCAGGCGCAGGAGCACGAGCGTGGGGTCGTCAGGGGTGGTGCGCAGCGACTCGCCCGGGTCGTAGCCCAGGGGCGGGGGAGCGCTGCGGAACAGCTCCCACACGCGTTGTTTGGTCGGGAGGTCCTCGACCCAGCTCGCCCGGCACTCGGCGAAGACGGTGTCGTGCGCGGGGGACCAGTAGGCGCAGGACACGTGCGGGTTCGCCGCCAGGTGCGCTGCCTTGACCGGTGTCTTGGTGGTGAGGACCCAGCCGACGGGCAGGTCCTCGACGATCTCCCAGATGGGGTGCAGCACCCGGGTGCGGGGCCGGCCGAGGCGGTCGACCGTGGCGACGGTGGACCAGACGATCTCGGTGGTCAACCGCAGGAATTCGTCCCGCACGTCGGCGAACGAGGCTGTGGTCATGTCCACAGTCTGCTGGATCGGGCGCGGGTGATCATACGGTGTGTTCTCACGCGACGACTGTCTGTTCTTCGTTGACCGCGCCCTGGACGGGATGACCCGGATCGTGACGGAGCTGGGTGACGAGCTGGCCAACCGTCGGCCGGCGTTGGACGGAGCCAATTCCGCCTATGCGCTGCTGACTCACTGCCTCGGCGTGATGGAGCACTGGGTGGGCCATCTGGTGGCGGGCCGGGTGGTGCACCGGGACCGCGCGGCCGAGTTCACGGCTTCGGGACCGGTGGCGGACCTGGTGGCCCGGGTGGCGGCGGCCAAGCGACGCCTGCGCGCGGACCTGGTGAACCTCGACCCGGGCGCGCCCCTGCACGCCGCGCCGTGAACCTCGTCGTGGGGTCCGCCCGACGGCGGCTGGACGCAGGGGGTCGCCCTGGTCCACGTGCTGGAGGAGTTGTGCCAGCACCACGGGCAGATGGAGCTGACGCGCGATCTACTGTGGGCCGCATGAACGCCCGGGAACCACAGCCGCGCCAGTTGGGCCGCCGAGGATCCTCTGTTCCCTGCGTCGGGCTGGGCACCTGGCGGCGGTTCGACCTGCCGGCGGATCGACAGCACCTCGCCGACGAGGTCGTCGCGGCCGCTTTCGCAAGCGGGGTAAGGGTTTTCGACACCGCGTCGGTGTACGGGCGTTCTGAGGAGGCGCTGGCGACCGCGCTGGGCGACCGCCGGTCCGAGGCGTTCGTGGCGACCAAGATCTGGGCCGAGGACGGCGCGGAGGGCCGCGCGCAGTTCGACGGCCAACTCCGCCGCTTCGGCGGCCGGCTCGACCTCATCCAGGTCCACAACCTCATCGGCTGGCGCACGCACCTGCCCTGGCTCGCGGAGCGCCGCGAGGCGGGCGACGTCGGCCTGGTCGGGATCACCTACCGTCGGGACGGCCACATGCCGGGCAGCGGCACCCGGGACGACCTCGTCGCGGCGATGCGCTCGGGCATGGTCGACGTCATCCAGGTGCCCGTGAACCCGTTGGAGCACAACGTGATCGCCGAGGTGCTGCCGTTGGCGGCGGAACTCGGCCTGGGCGTGCTGGCCATGCGCCCGTTCGCGGAGGGCGAGCTCCTGTCCGGCCCGTCACCCGACGAGATCGCGGCCACGGGCTGCCGCACCTGGCCCGAAGCCCTGCTGCGCTGGACCCTCTCCACCCCGCATGTCACCGCCGCCCTCCCCGCCACCGGCAGCGCGACCCACGTGGCCGCGAACGCCGCTGCCGGCACGGCCCCACCCCTGACCCCGGACCAGCGCGCCCTCATCCACCGCCTGGCCCACCACCACACCCCGGGAGCGCCCTGACACAGCTGATGATGTTCCCTGCGCCCGTGCGCACATCCCACAAGCAAATGGTCAAAACCGAGCCCCCGGCCCGCTATTAGCCCAGGTCACGAAGTGTCGGCCCCGCGCGCGCGGGGATGGTTCGGCAGGGTGGCCGAGGTGACGCCTCTGCCCACGGTCGGCCCCGCGCGCGCGGGGATGGTTCCTGGCCGATTCACTGCGCCGGGCTCATGATGAGGTCGGCCCCGCGCGCGCGGGGATGGTTCCCTTGGCGTTTCTTACTTGTCAGCGGTGGCGTTGTCGGCCCCGCGCGCGCGGGGATGGTTCCCGTCCCCCGCAACCGGACCGCTCGCCGCTGCCGTCGGCCCCGCGCGCGCGGGGATGGTTCCGCCGCGCCGTGCGACCTCGCTGTGCCAGTGCGAGTCGGCCCCGCGCGCGCGGGGATGGTTCCCCCCCCTGCCGGGACACCCACACCAGACAGGCGTCGGCCCCGCGCGCGCGGGGATGGTTCTTAGCTTCCGGTAGCTTCCGGTGACAAAAAGAAGTCGGCCCCGCGCGCGGGGATGGTTCCAGAGCAGGCAGCACGACGCCGAACGTCACTGCGTCGGCCCCGCGCGCGCGGGGATGGTTCACGAGCTGGTCTGTGGAATTCTGCGGATTCTGCGTCGGCCCCGCGCGCGCGGGGATGGTTCCGCGTGCGTGGTCACCGCCGTACCGTCCACGGCGTCGGCCCTGCGCGCGCGGGGATGGTTCCGCCGAGTCAACACCTCCGGGGACCCGTGGGCGGTCGGCCCCGCGCGCGGGGATGGTTCCTACGGCACGACCAACGCCACCACCGCGCTGCTGTCGGCCTCGCATGCGTGGGGATGGTTCCTCGGCGATGTGGGTCTCACCAGAGAGGTCCGTCGTCCCCGCGTGGTGGGGGTGAGGGGTTAGACGGCGTGGAGGTGGGGGGTGGGGGTGAGGGTGGGGAGGGGGATGCCGAGGTGGGTGAAGGGGGTGGTGGCGGTTCTGGTGGGGCGGAGGGCTCGGCCTTCGCCGGGTTCGAGCCAGCCCTGGTCGAGGGCGTGGCGGAGGATGGCGGCGGGGAGGGCGCCGGCGAGGTGTTCGCGGCGTTCTGTCCAGTCGAGGCAGTCGCGGAGGAGGGGGCGGCGGGGGCGTTGGGGGATGGGGACGCCGAGGTCGGTGAGGACGGTGCGGCCGGTGGGGGTCAGGGTGAGGCCGTCGGTGGTGTCGATCAGTCCTTTGTGGAGCATGCCGTCGCGGAGGGCGACGCCGAGGCGGCCGGCGAGGTGGTCGTAGCAGTGGCGGGCGAAGGCGAGGCGGTTCGCGCGGAGGTTGGCGCGCAGGCCGCGGACCGGGCGGCCCTCGGCGTGTTCGGCCAGGCGTTCCACGAGGTCGGCGACCTTGGGGTCGGTGATCCGGACGTAGTGGTGTCGGCCCTGTCGGATCGTCTCGACGAACCGGGCTTCGCGGAGCCGGGAGACGTGCTCGCTGGCGCTGGACGGGGCGATGCCGGCGACCCGCGCCAGCTCGCCGACGGTCCAGGCCCGGCCGTCCAGCAGGGCCAGGCACATGGCCGCGCGGCTGCGGTCGGCGAGCACGGCGGCGACGGCGGCCAGGTCGACGTTCTCCACACCGCCACGGTAGGCGACGCACGTTTCGGCGCGCGCCGAGACGTCGTTGGGTGAGTCTTTCGTCGTGATCCAAACACAGTTCGCCGCGCCCGAGTCCGTCGTGCTCGACCCGCCCGTGTTGTACCCGGGAACCCCGGTCGTTCTGTTGTCGAGTCTGAATTCCGACGGGTCGCCGAACCTCATGCCGATGTCCTCGGCGTGGGTGATCGGCAGGAACCGCGTTGTTGGGGCTGGGCCGGACCGGGCAGACGTTCGAGAATCTGCGGGAAAACCCGGAATGCGTGCTGAACTACGCGAGCGAGGACCTGTGGCCGCGGGTTGAGCGGTTGGCGCCGTTGACGGCGGCGGACCCCGTTCCGCCGGAGAAGGCGGGTGTGTTCCGCACCGAGCGGGACAAGTTCGGCGCCGCCGGCCTCACACCGGTCGCGAGCGAGCTGGTCTCGGCTCCGCGCGTGGCGGAGTGCCCGATCCAGGTCGAGTGCCGGGTGGTCTCCACCAGGGTGGCGGAGGAGAACATCGTCGGCGTGGTCGAGGCACAGGTGTTGCGGGTGCACGTGCATCCGGAACTGGCCGCCGCGGACGGCCGGCACGTCGTGGTGGACGCGTGGCGACCGCTGTTCTACGCGTTCCGGCGCTATCTCGGGCGGGGCGCGGAGTTCGCCCGGTCCTTCCGGTCCACAGGCTGACAGTCCACGGACTGACTGTCCACGAACTGACTGTCCCGGATGGACACCACGCGAAGGTCGGGATCAGGCGGATTCCCTTTGCCTGTCCGAACTCGCGGTCTTGTCCGCCTGCGCGTCGCCAGGTGGCGACGTCATCCGGAGGCGCGGACGGCCTGGTTCGGCACCGGGTGCAGGGAGCCGTCGGGTCCGAGCAGGCAGGCGGCGTCCTCGTGCTTGGTGGTCAGGAACTCGCCGAGGCAGCGGCCGAACTGGTTGTGGCCACGGGCGTTGGGGTGGAAGGACTCCTGGCTGAAGTGCTCCGCGCGTTGGTTGTCGCGCAGGGCGTTGAAGTCCAGGGCGAGGCGGGCGAACCACTCGCGGCTGGTGTCCGTGCCGCCGGCGCACGCCTCGTGGCCGCGGGCCGCGCGGGACATGTCCAGGAACCGGGCGCCGACCAGGTCGGCCGCGCGGTGCAGGCCGGCGGCCAGGCGGCCGACCGCGTTGTCCTCGACCCACCGCAGGTCCGAGCTGCGGAACGGGCAGCCGTTGAGGTTCTGCAGGCTGGGGGAGACGGAGGTGCCCACGGGCGCGGCGTAGGACTGGAGGACGAGGGTGTAGCTGTTGTCCGGGTAGCCCGCGCGCCGCATCACGGAGCGGACGTCGGTGAGGGCCTTCGTGACCTTCGGGACCATGCGGTCGACGCGGTCGGACCACTCCTTGCCGGCGTCCCGGTTGCAGTCGGGGCCGTCCTTGAGGAACCACGCCCAGAGGCAGCGCATGACGATGTCGCTGAAGCGGGGGTCGTCGTTCGCGCCGACGCCGACGACCACGGCGGTGATCCGGTTGTCCCTGGCCACCTCCGCGAGGCGGCGCGTCTGCGAGCCCTCGTTGTAGTGCTGGGCGTCGGTGAGGGCGACGTGGTCGGCGTTGGCCCCGGAGCACGCGAGGTTGATCGTGCGCTCGACGCCGGGCACCGCCGTGCGGTGGATCAGGGCGTTGGCGGAACGGTGGCACCAGTTGCCGTTCTCGCCGTCGGTGCCGCGCTCGTAGTCGCCGGCGCCCTCGCCGGAGATGGTGCTGTCGCCGAGGGCGACCAGGGCCCTGGGCTTGTCCTCGGGCGGCGAGGGCGGCACGAACCGCCGGTCGCTGACGAGGAGCAGCAGCGTGAGCGCCGGGAGGATGAGGAAGGCGGCGAGCAGCCGGGTTCGCAGAGGCCGCATAGTGTGATCAGTGTAAGGAGTCGCTCCACCGGTTGGCACCGGCCGGTGGGGCGAGTCCCGCCGGACGAGGGCGGGACCCGGTCGACAGCGGGTGACGCGACGGGTCGGCCGTCCCACTGAAGTGGCTGGTCAACCCCCTGGAAGAGGTAGCTTCGCTGGTCGGTGAAGCGCGCTTCGGTCCAGGGCCGTTCTCGTGGTCGGCCGGCGCGCTCCGTTCACCGACATGAGCAGGGAGTACAGCGCGGTGCCGCCGCAGAGGAACATCCGGTTGCGGCGCGCGCCGCCGAAGGTGAGGTTGGCGACCCGGCCCGGCACCCGGATGCGGCCCAGCAGGGAGCCGTCGGGGTCGTAGCAGTCGACGGCCTCGCCGACCGCCGTCCAGACCCGGCCGTCGGCGTCCAGCCGGAGGCCGTCGACGTCGCCGCCGCTGGGTTCGGCGAACACCCGGCCGCCGGTGACGGGGCTCGACGTGTCGTCCTCGGCCAGGTCCAGCGCCCTGATGTGCCCGGCGGTGGTGTCCGCGACGTAGAGCTGCCGCTCGTCGCGGCTGAAGGCGAGCCCGTTGGGGCGCTGGAAGTCGTCGGCGACGACCCGCGTCTGCCCGGACGCCGGGTCGACCCGGTAGACGTGGCAGCCGCCGATCTCGCTCTCGGCGCGGTGGCCCTCGTAGTCGCTGGCGATGCCGTAGTCGGGGTCGGTGAACCAGATCGAGCCGTCCGAGCGCACGACGACGTCGTTCGGGCTGTTGAACCGCAGTCCCCGGAAGCGGTCGGCGATCACGGTGGTCGTGCCGTCGTGCTCGGTCCTGGTGACCCGGCGTTCGCCCTGCTCGCAGGTCACCAGGCGGCCCTGGAGGTCCACGGTGTTGCCGTTGGGGTGGTGGGCCGGGGACCGCAGGACCCCGACCGCGCCGGTGGTCTCGTCCCACCGCAGGAGCCGGTCGTTGGGGATGTCGCTGAACACCAGGTAGCGGCCGGCGGGGAAGTAGGCCGGCCCCTCCAGCCAGCGCCCGTCGTCCCACAGCCGTTCCAGGCGGAGGTCGCCGTGGGCGCAGGGTGCGAACCGCTCGTCGTGGATCTCGTAGGGGCCGCGGACGACCGGCGCGTCTCCTGCTGGCGACATGACCCCCAGCATGACCGAACCCGGCGGATCCGACGTGCGGCGAGGACGGCTTGCGTCACCCTGCGCGCCCTGCGACAGCCGGACATCACTCCACCAGGTGAAACAGGACGGTGGTCGGGCGGGCACCCCCGCGGATGTCCGTTCGGGAGGTCGGTGACCTGCTGGGCGGCGGGCACTGCGCGCTGGATCGCTCGTCAGTCTGATTTTTCCGACACGTTCGGGTGGTGCGCGGGGGTGCTCGGGCGGGCCGGCGCCCGATCCCCGCTAGACCAACCTTGATCACGTTCGTGGTCGCCCAGTTCCGACAACCAGTGCCGAGACCCAGTTCGTCCCCGGAGGAATCGCGATGCCGGTCGCCGCCCTCGACCACCACACCCGGGAGTACAGCCTCCCGTTCGCCTACTGGATGGCCCGCGCCGCCAAGCTCGCCTACCAGCCGCAGAACGTGATCGTGAAGCAGGCCGACGAGTGGGGCTTCGGCCGGGTCAGCCACCACGAGACCACGTTCCGGCCGCCGTTCCCGCTGGAGGACACCCAGGCGTACACGATGGCCAGCGACCACATGATCGTCACCGGGTTCCGGGGCACCGAGCCGGCCAAGATCAAGGACTGGCTGTCCGACGTCAACACCCCGCCGTCGCGGGGCCCGGGCGGGCAGGGCTACGTCCACTACGGTTTCGCCGCCGCGCTGGAGTCGATCTACCCGCAGGTGCGGGCGGCGCTGGAGGACTTCCGCGACCGGGACCAGACGATCTGGTTCACCGGCCACAGCCTCGGCGGCGCGCTGGCCATGCTCGCCGGCGCCCGGCTGTACTTCGAGGAGCCGAACCTGCGCGTCGACGGCATCTACACCTTCGGGCAGCCCCGCACCTGCGACCGGCTGCTGGCCGCGGCGCACAACAAGGCTTTCACCGACCGCATGTTCCGATTCGTCAACAACAACGACATCGTGCCGCAGTTGCCGCCCGAGCCTGCCTACCACCACGTCGACGTCGTGCGCTACATCGACTCGTCGGGGAAGCTGCGCGAGCGGATGCCCGTGCTGACCGGTTTGGCGGACCGCGCCAAGGGATTCACGGCCGACGCCTTCGCCCCCGCGAGCGACGCGGTGCGGGACCACAGCATCAACAAGTACGTCGACGCGTTGGAGAAGAACATCACCAGTTGACCGCCCGCGCGAAAGCCGAGGTGGCGGCGGAGAAAGGGCGGTCGTGGCGCGGCGTGCGCCAGGAGGATTCTCCGGGAAAAACCCGGAGAGGACCCGCTGACAAGATCCTTCTCAGGTCGGTATCAGGTCGTTCTCAGGAGGGATGCGCACGTACTTCCCGGCTCTCCACGATGGGGTGGCGGGCCCCGGACCGGGGCTCGCGACCGTGGGGAGGAGATCTTCGTGAAACTGGGAATCCGCCGGTTAACCGCGGCCGTCCTGGCCGCCACGCTGGCGACGGGCGTGTTCGGCGCCACCGCGTTCGCCGAGCCGGCCGCGCCAGTGGAGGCGGCGCCCGCGGAGGCGGCGACCGGGCAGGACCGAGCCGCGCTGCAGCAGGCCATGGGGGAGTTGGCCTCCGCCGGCGTCGCCGGCGTGCAGGTGCGCGTTCACGACCAGCAGGGCGACTGGACCGGCAGCTCCGGGGTGAAGGAGCTCGGCCGGGACGAGAAGGTGCCGACCAACGGGCGGTTCCGCGCCGGCAGCATCACCAAGACCTTCCTGTCCACTGTGGTCCTCCAGCTCGTGGGTGAGGGCAAGCTCAAGCTGGATGACCCGGTGGCCAAGTACCTGCCGCAGTTCGGGCTGGACAAGCGGATCACGGTGCGGATGATCCTGCAGCACACCAGCGGCATCTTCAACTACACCGGCGACACCGACGCCAACGGCAAGAACGAGCCCGGGATTCCGTTGGAGGGCTCGGAGTTCCTGAAGAACCGCTACCGCACCTACCAGCCGGAGGAGCTGGTCCGGTTCGCGCTGTCCAAGCCGGCCCGGTTCGAGCCGAACAGCGAGTGGCGGTACTCGAACACCAACTACATCCTGGCCGGGCTGCTGGTCGAGAAGGTGACCGGCAGGTCCTACGCCAGCCAGGTGGAGCAGCGCATCCTGCGGCCGTTGCGGCTGTGGGAGACCACGATGCCGGGCACCCGGTTCGGCATCCCCGGGCCGCACGCGCACGGCTACTACTCCTACAAGGAGAACGGGAAGCTGGAGACGGTCGACATCACCCGGCTCAACCCGTCGTGGGGCGGCGCGGCCGGTGAGATCATCTCGACCACCAGGGACCTGGACCGGTTCAACTCCGCGCTGCAGGGCGGCAAGCTGCTGAAGCCGGAGCTGCTGGACCTCATGCGCCAGGAGCGGGCGACCCGGCCCGGCTCCGGGTACGGCCTGGGCCTGGAGGTCGAGGACACCGGCCCGTCGTGCGCCGGCAAGATGTACGGCCACACCGGCGGCATCCACGGGTACAACTCGTTCATGTTCAGCAACGCCGACCGCAGCCGGCGCTTCGAGATGTCGGTGACCACCGGCTCGTTCGACATCGAGGACCCGGCCACCAGGGACAAGCTGGTGAAGGCGCTGAACAAGGTCGTCAACATCGGGTTCTGCGGGAAGGCGGCGAGCGGCGAGAACGCCGCCCAGCCGACCCTCCAGTCCCTCAAGTCCCTCCAGTTCTGATCCGCTTCACCGGTGCGGTGGGCGCTTCCCGGCGCCCACCGCACCTTTCTGTCCCCACGCCACACGAACCACTTGTGTCTCAACTGTTTTCGCGCTCGTGGGCGAGGACCGGACCGCTCCCGTTCTCCGAGATCTCGGGAAGGTGCGCCGGTGTGACCGGGGACTCCAGCGACCAACCGAGCGCGCCGTAGAGCGCCCGACCCTGTTCGGTGGCCACGAGAACGGCCCGCCGCGCGCCGGCTGCGTAGGCGACCGCGCACGCGGTGCTCATGACCACGCGACCCAGGCCGCGCCGACGGTGCTCCGGCGCCGTCTCCACCTGGTCGGCGACCGCCGCCGTGCCGTGCACCGCGATGCGCCCGTTGGCCGCCCGCGCGCCGTCGGTGGTCCGCACCACCACGTCGTGGACGCCGCCGTCGCTCACGATCTCCACGACGTACGGGCGCGGGGGCGTGGCGGCGGGCTCGGGCGACAGGTCGGTGCTCATCAGGTACTCGGTGTCGCCGACTGTCCACGCGGGAGTCAGGGCGGGCAGGACCACCTCCGGCGCGGCGCACACCTTGAGCCAGGTGCCCGGCGCGGTCAGCGTCGTCGCGCGGTGACCCACCGTGGTCGTGTCCGGCAGCACGTAGCGGACGCGGTGACCGGGAGCGCCGACCTCGATGCGGTGGCCGTCGGGCTCGGCGACGGGCGGGGGCGTGCCCCGGGACACCGCCCAGCCGTGCGCCCAGTCGTCGGCGAGCCGCCGGAGCCGGTCGGGCTCGGCGTGCGGCGTCGGCGGTGACGAGTCGGATGTCGTGATCATCTGCTCATCCTGACAGCGCGTCAGGCGTGCGGACCGGCCTCGCCCCGGTCCCACTGAGACCTGGATCACTTTCGCGGGGTGGGGGGAACACCACCCAGGGGTGGTGGGTTGTGCCCTGTGGTCGGCGCGTCACGTGTCCCCCGGGCTGCATATGATCACGCCTTCGCGGAATACCGTACGGCTGGAGCCGCGTCGCGCCACTCGCCGAGAGGCGACCTGGCGCGCCGACCAACCTCGTGGGGCCGGCCCCCGCCACGGTGGACGACCACCGCGGCGGGGGCCGTTCCTCGTTCGGGCGTCGGGCCTCCGCTCATCCGGGCTGGAACCGCGCGAGAAGCCCGGTCGTTGCCATGGCAAGGACGCGTCGAGGTCGTGGGGCCGTGCGATGGTCGCTCTGCCCAGCAGGACTGGACTCTTCACGATGATCTGGTGCCAGCACTCGGACTGCTGGCGGTGGATCTGCGTGCCGACCTACCTCGGGCGGGGGCCGGAGGGCGCGCGGCGGGTCGCCAGGAGCTTCGGCTGGCACTGCGACGAGCAGCGGGAGTACGACGTCTGCCCGCTGCACCTCGCTGACGGACCTCCGGAGGCGCGCGTCCGCCGCCCCTCCTGGTTCGCCCGCCTGCGCCGTCGCCCGCGCTAACCCGCCACGAGCACCTGCGGGGCGACCTGCTTGATCCGCGTGCGCAGCCACTTCTCGCACATCCGCGTGTCCTCGTGGCAGGTGGTGACGACCTGGAGGAGCTCGCGGTCCCGGACCGCCTGGGCCACCTGGCCGAGGATCACCCACGCGATCTCCACCTCGTGCGCGGCGAGGGAGAGGTCGCACAGGTCGCGCAGCAGGAGCGGCCCGGCCAGCTCGGAGTGACCGAGCAGCTCGCCGCTCTTGCGGCGCAGCGCGTCGAGCAGCCGGGGCGACCCGACGTGGGGCTCGCGGACCGGCGCCCCGTAGCGCTCGGCGAACGGCGCGAGGCGTCGCACGTGCTCCTCGCACCGGTGGGCGAGGGTGTTGCCGAGGTGGTGGACGTCGGGTTCGGCCGTGTGCCGCTCCCGGACCCGGTGGAGCTGTTTGGCCAGGTCCAGCTCGGCGTCCTGGACCTCGCTGATCGCCGTGTCGACCCTCACCGCGTCTCCTCCCGTGCTTCCTCGACCGTCTCCCGGACGCCGTCGCCGCCTGATGTGCCCGGCGCGTCCCCGCTCACCGGCCGTGCGGTGGTCGTCGTCGGGGCGGGGGAGGGGACGCCGCCGCCGTCGGCGACCTTCTCCACCCGGACCGCCGCGACCTTGAACAGGGGCTGGTGCGACACCGGGTCCCACTCGGTGACCGTCAGCTCGTTGGCGGCCCGCCGACGGCCGTTCCCGCCAGGGCCGTCCCCGGTTGCGCCGTTCTCGGTCGGGTCGCCGTCGGTCGCGCCGCCGTCGGGAAGATCCCAGTAGCCGTAGTGGAAGGGCGCGAAGACGACGCCCTCACGTACCCCGCTGACGTGCGCCCGTGCCTCGATCGCGCCCCGGGCCGACTCGACGCGCACGAGGTCGCCCTCGCGGACCCCGAGGCGCTCGGCGTCGCCGGCGGCCAGTTCCACCCACATCTCGGGGGCGGCGGCGTTGAGCTGCGGCGCGCGCCGGGACTTCGTGCGGGTGTGCCAGTGGTAGACCGTGCGCCCGGTGGTGTAGAGGAGGGGGAACTCCTCGCTCGGAGCCTCGTGCGGCGGAAGGTAGTGCGTGGACTTGAGAATCGCGCGCCCGTTGGTCCGCAGCGCCGCGTGGTCGTTGCGTTCGTGGGCCGCGCCGGTCGCCAGGTCGTGGCCGTAGTCCTCGCAGTAGTCCGTGTCCGTGTTGAACTGGTGGTCGGCGTAGAGCCGCTCGGTTCCCTCGGGCGCGTTCTCGTTGCACGGCCACTGGATTCCGGGGCTGCCCCGGAGCTTCTCATAGGACAGTCCACTGTAGTCACAGGGCCGGCCCGCGGTGACCCGCTTGAACGCCTCGAAGCACTCCTCGGGCGTCCGCCACGGGATCAGGGGCGCGCCGTCCTTGTCCTTCAGCTCCATGCGGGTCGCGTAGTCGAGGAAGATGTCCATGTCGGGGCGGGCCTGCCCCGGTGGGTCGACCGCCTTCACCGACAGGTGCACCGTCCGGTCGTGGTTGGTGAAGGTGCCGGTCTTCTCGCCCCACACCGCGGCCGGCAGGACGACATCGGCGAGGTGGCCGGTCTCGTTGAGGAAGGCGTCGCTCACGACGACGAACAGGTTCTCCTGGGCCAGGATCGACCGGATGCGGTGGAGTTCCGGCAGCGAGACCGCGGGGTTGGTGCCCACGATCCACAGGAAGCGGATGGACCCGGTCTCGGCGTGGCGGAAGATCTGCATGACGTGCGTGGGTGGCGCCCAGGTGGGGATCTGGAGCGGGTCGACGTTCCAGATCCGGGCCAGGTCCGCGACGTGGTCGGGGTTCTGCCAGTTGCGCAGGGCGGTCATGTCGCCGTTCGCGCCGGTCTCCCTGGTGTTCTGCGCCGTGGGCTGGCCGTTCATCTGGAACACCGTGCGGCCGGGCTCGCCGATCATCCCGCGCAGCAGGTTGATGTTGTTGACCTGGCACGCCGAGGCGGTCGCCTGGTGCGACTGGTAAACCCCCTGCAGGCAGGTCGAGACGAGCCGGTCGGCGGAGCCGAGAATTCTGGCCGCCGCGCGGATGTCCTCGGCGGGCACCCCGCAGATCTCGGCGACCCGCTCGGGCGGGTAGTCGGCCACGATCGCGGCGAGCTGGTCGAACCCCACGGTGTGGGCGTCGACGAACGCGCGGTCGACGCGGTCGTTCGCGATCAGCTCGTGCTGGATTCCGTTCAGCAGAGCCAGGTTCGTGCCGTTGCGGATGGGCAGGTGCACGTCGGCCTCGCGGGCGACGGCGGTGCGGCGCGGGTCGACCACGACCAGCCGGGGCCGGTCCGGACCGTGCAGCCGGTCCAGAATCCGCGCCCACAGCACGGTTTGCGTCTCGGCGATGTTGTGGCCGACCGCGAAGATCGTGTCGCACAGGTCGAAGTCCCGCAGCGAGCCGGGATCGCCGTCGGTGCCGAAGGTCTCCTTCAACGCGAAGTCGGCGGTGGCCGTGCACAGCCGGGTGTTGCCGTCCAGGTGCGGGGTGCCGATGCCGGCGCGCACGAGCAGCGACAGGGTGTAGTAGTCCTCCAGGAAGAGCTGCCCGCTGTTGTAGAAGCCCATGGCCAGCGGGCCGTGTTCGTCCAGCACCTGCCGGGATCGCTCGACCACCAGGCCCATCGCCTCGTCCCAGCTCGCCGGCCGGAGCTCGCCGTCGCGGCGCACCAACGGCTCGGTCAGCCGGTCCGGCGAGTTGTTCGCCTGCCAGCCGAACAGCCCCTTCGGGCCGAGGCGGCCGTGGCTGACCCGGTCGGAGGCGCGGCCCCTGACCCCGACGATCTGTCCGGAGTGGACAGCGATGTCCATGCCGCAGCCGTTGGAGCAGAGCACGCACGCGGAGGGGACCCACTGGACCTCCCCCTCCGGCACGCCCTCGGCGAGGTACTGGTCGACCCGCACCGGCCAGGGGGAGTCCGCGCCGTGGGGAGTGCGGGCTCCCCAGATGTCCGCGATGCGATCCGCCACGGTCCTCTCCTTCCCCCCGAGCCGGGTGCTCAATCGGGATCGGCCGCCCGAACTCCGGTCACCAGGAGGAACGGTGGGCGCCGGCGCTCCAGGGCCCACCCCCGGGAGGCCAGCAACGCCGGCTCGGCCACCCCGGCGGCGTCGGCCAGCACCGGGCCGTCGACGCGCAGGTCGTGGAACCCGGCGCCGCCGAACAGCTCGCGGTAGGTGCGCGTTGGCCAGTAGACGTTCACGATCCGCCGCCACGACCCGTCGGCGCGGCGGACCTGGACCGGGATGGGTTGGCCCGCCCGGTAGCGGACGCCGGGCTCACCCCGGCGGAAGCTCTCGAACCGCACCCCGTCCACCTGGTCGGGGTGCGGGCCCAGCGCGGTGAACCGGCCGCCGGGCCGCAGCACGCGCGCGACCTCCGCCAGCAGCGCGCGCAGGCGGTCGAGCTCGGCGATCGCGTTGAAGACGAAGCAGGCCGTGGCCGCGTCCACGGCGGCGTCGGGCAGGAACGGCAGCCGGTCCTCGACGCTGAGGTGGTAGCTGACCAGGGGGTCCGCCGCGTGCCGCCGGGCCAGCGCCAGCATGGGCGGCGACGGGTCCGCGCCGATCACGCGGACGCCGTGCCGCCGGGCCAGCCACCGGCTGAACACGCCGGTGCCGCAGCCGAGGTCGAGCACCGTCCGGCGCCCGTCGTCCGCGCCGGCGGTCAGGCCCAGCGCCAGCGGCACGAACGGGTAGCCCAACACCCAGCAGACGGCGTCGTCCCAGGACTGGTAGTCCTCGGCGGTGCCCGGATCGCGGTACGAGATCACCTCGTCCGCGTCGAGCCCGGTGCGATCGGCGGGAACGCCCATGCCGACCTCCCGACGACGAGACTGCTCCGACTGGGTGTCCCCTCCATGGTCGAGCAGATCCCGGGTGCTGGCGCGGCGACGGGTGCTGGCACTTTCGGGGGAGAGCAGCGCCTCCAGCGGGTTCCACGCGTGGCACCGCCCCGGTGCTGATCACCCCGCGTGGCTGTCTTTCACTCCTTCGTGTGAGGGGTGCGCTGCTGGTGGTCCTCGATGACGCGGGCGTGGCCGTCGAGCAGGGCGCGCAGGCCCAGCTCGAACAACACGTCCAGATCGAGGTCGTAGCCCGTCTCGGCGAAGCTCGCCATCACCGACCCGAACACGGGGTAGCGGCCGGAGGCCACCAGGTCGGCGAACGCCCGCTGCTGGCTGTCCATCCACTCGTCCTCGGTCAGGCCGGTGGCCGCCTCGGCCTGCGCCTCCTGCTCCAGGTTCGCCGCCAGGCCCTGGACGAAGGCGTGCACCAGGACGTGCAGGTTGACCATGGTGGTCGGGTCCAGGCCGAGGCCGTCGAGCGCCCCGATCATCCACTCGGCGCCAGCCACGACGTTCGGCAGGGCCAGCGGGCGGGTCAGCAGGTGGCGCTGCGCGAGCCAGGGGTGTCGGCGGTGCAGCGCCCACAGCTCGCGCGCGCCGGTCTCCACCCGCTCCCGCCACCCCGGCGGCGGTCGCTCGGAGTAGCGCAGTTCGCCGAAGACGGCGTCGATCATCAGGCGCACGAGGTCGTCCTTGCCGGCGACGTGCCGGTAGGGCGACATGGTGCCGACGCCGAGCCGGGCGGCCACCGCGCGCATCGACAGGCCGGCCAGCCCCTCGGCGTCGGCGATCTCGATCGCGGCCCGCACGACGCGCTCGCGGGTCAGCTCGTGGTCGGGGTCCGCCACCGGTGCCCGCCTCGGCGCGCGGGACGGGGACCCGCCGGACCCGCCGGGCCCGGCCGCCTCCGGCCGTCGGCCGGATTCGGCGACCACCGTGCCGATCCTCGGCTCGGTGCGGACGAATCCCTGCTGGCGCAAGGTGTTCAGCGCCTTGGTAGCGGTGGCGTGCGCGACGCCCCACTCCCTGGCGACCTGCCGGGTGGAGGGTACCGGGTCGCCGGGGGCGAGATCTCCCTCCACGATCCGCCGCCGGATCTCGGCCACGATGCGCAGGTAGGGCGGCTCCGCCACTGACCCTCCCCACGTGTTCTAGTACAGATTCCCGGAAAGATGACAGAACAGTAGCCTGTTCTAGGTCAGGGCCTCATTTTTGAGGTGTGCATACTGCGTACGTCGATTTGCGTACGACGTATGCGGAGGGTTTCATGCGTAGTGTCCTGATCTCCGGCGCGAGCATCGCGGGGCCGGCGCTGGCCTACTGGCTGCACCGCCACGGCTTCGCGCCCACCGTGGTCGAGCGCGCGCCCGCTCCCCGCCCGGGTGGGCAGGCGATCGACATCCGCGGGGTCGCGCTGGACGTCGTGGAGCGGATGGGGCTGCTGGAGCGGGTGCGGGAGATGCGCACCCGCATGCGCGGGATGTCCGTGCTGGACGGGGACGGCAACGAGGTCTTCCGCTCCACCGAGATGACGCTCAGCAGCGGCCGACTCGACAGCGACGACATCGAGGTGTTGCGCGACGACCTGACCTCACTGCTGTACGAGCACACGCGCGACGACGTCGAGTACGTCTTCGGCGACTCCGTCACCGGCCTCACCCAGGACGAGCACGGCGTGCGGGTCGAGTTCGCCAACGCCGAACCCCGCACGTTCGACCTCGTGGTCGGCGCCGACGGCCTGCACTCCGCCGTCCGCCGGCTCGCTTTCGGCCCGGAGAGCGAATTCCTGCGCCACCTCGGCACCTACATCGCGATCTTCGGCACCGACAACATCCTCGACCTCGACAACTGGCAGATCTGGGTCAGGCACAACACGCGCGAGGGCGTGGGCTACGCCGTCTACCCCGCGCGGGACAACACCGAGCTCCGGGTCACCCTCGGGTTCAGGTCCGAACCGCTGGACTACGACTACCGCGACGTCGACCAGCAGAAGCGGATCATGGCCGAGCAACTCGCCGACCTGGGCTGGGAGACCCCGCGCCTGCTGGCCGCCATGCACGACTCGACCGGCTTCTTCTTCGACGCCATGGCGCAGATCCACATGGACCGCTGGTCGACCGGGAGAGTCACCCTCGTCGGCGACGCCGGCTACTGCCCGTCGCCCCTGTCCGGCCAGGGCACGAGCCTGGCCCTGGTGGGCGCCTACGTCCTGGCCGACGAACTGCGCGCGGCCGCCGGAGACCACGAGTCCGCCTTCCAGCGCTACGAGGAGCGCATGCGGCCCTTCGTCACGCTCAACCAGGCCCTCGCGACCGACTACCCCCAGGGCGAAACCCCGGAGGAAGCAACCGCCCACGCGAAGAACGCGATCTCCCTCGACCGCTAGTCGCACGAGGTCATGGCGTTGGCGAGATGCCAACGCCATGACCGGCATTGCTTACAGGTCAAGGGCTCCGGACTTCACGTGCGCGATGAAGGATGCGAACACGGAGCGCTCGACCATCAGGACTGGGCGAGTCATGCCAAGGTGCGCCTGGGTAGGTGCCGATCCCATGGTCGACACCACGGTGGCGATCACCATCAACACCAAGTCCGGTGGCCTGGAGGGCATCTACCAGCGCCAGAACAAGTACGGGCACTTCCAGCCCACCACCGTCGCCGGATACCCCGCGGTCCAGGCCGTTGACTATCGAGACGCGCCCAGACAAGGCGATTGCCGAAACTTGGTCGGGGTTGCCGAGGAACGCATCATCACCGCGCACACCACCATCGGGGACCGCAAGAATCCTGACTACACCACCGCTTGCAAGGTCAGTGACCAGGTGGCGGCCCTGGTGATCGAGAACCTGAGGGGGCGCGGTAGGGCTGGTTGGCTCGACGGGCGGGGGAGGAGGGGACGGGGGCGTCGTTAGCATGGGGGCGGACGGCGAGTGGGACGGGTGGAGGGGCGGACGTGGCGAGGAACCAGATCCCGGTCGTCGTGGTGGCGGGGTTCCTGGGGTCGGGGAAGACCACGTTGCTCAACCACCTGCTGCACGCCAGCTCGGACACCCGGCTCGGGGTCATCGTCAACGACTTCGGCAGCATCAACATCGACGCGATGCTCGTCGCCGGGCAGGTCGACTCCACGATCTCGCTCGGCAACGGCTGTCTGTGCTGCGCCATCGACTCGGCCGACATGGACGAGCTGCTCGACCGGCTCTCCGATCCGAGAAAGCGGATCGACGTCATCGTGGTCGAGGCCAGCGGGCTGGCCGAGCCGCAGGGCGTGATCCGGTTGGTGCTGGCCAGCGGCAACCCCCGGGTCACCTACGGTGGGCTGGTCGAGGTCGTTGACGGTGCCGAGTTCGAGCGCACCAGGAGCATCCACCCCGAGCTGGACAAGCACCTGCGCTACGCGGATCTGGTGGTGCTCAACAAGAACGACCGGCTCGACGACGAGGAGCGCCGTCGGGTTCGCGCCACGGTCGAGCAACTCAGCCCGGGCACTCCGGTCGTGCCGACCGCGCACGGTCGGGTGGATCCCGCTCTGCTCTTCGACGTCCGGACGCGCCCGGAGCGCAGTGAGCGGGCACAGCAGCTCGCGTTCGACCTCCTCGCGGCGGAGGACGAGGCCCACGAGCACCACGACGGCTGCGGCCACGGGCACGACGAGCACCTGCACAGCGCCTACGAGAGCGTGTCGTTCTCGACGGAGCGGCCGGTGGACCCGAACCGGCTGATGGACTTCCTCACCGACCGGCCCCGGGGCCTGTACCGGATGAAGGGTTTCGTCCACTTCGACGTCAAGGGGTACCGCCAGAAGTACACCCTGCACGTCGTGGGCAACTACCTCTCCTTCCAGCGCTCGGCGTGGGGCCGCGAGGAGGAGCGGCTGACGCGGTTGGTGCTCATCGGCTCGGGCCTGGACCTGGACGAGGTGCGGCGGCGGTGGGAGGACTGCCTGCGGGGCGAGGGGGAGCCCGGCGACGCGAGCGGGATGTACCGCGTCCTCCGCCACACCAGGTGACCTGACCTGGGGTGTCCACTGTGGACACCAGGTCGACCGTCCACACAGGACGTCCCCGCCCCCTGGCCCGGCTCAGGTTCGGGGGCGGAGCACGACGAGCAGCATCACCGTCTCGGTGGCGCCGGGGTTGTCGAACCGGTGCGTCCGGTCGGCGGGGAGGACGGCCGCGTCGCCGGCCCGCAGGTCGACGGTCGTCTCCCCGGAGGTGACCCGGAGCGTGCCGGAGAGCACGACGAAGGACTCCTGCGTGCCCGGGGGGTGCGGGCGGAACGCGGCGGGCGCCCCGCCCGGCGGCAGCGTGTACCGGATGATCTCGGTGCCCGGGACGGGCTCCAGCAACGCCTCGCGGACCGTGCCGGTGTCCTCGTCCACCATCCGGGAGACCTGGTCGCCGCGCACCACGGTGGACGTGGTGGGGCGGTAGCCGACGAGTTCGGACAGCGGCCGGCCGAGCGCCTCGGCGATCTGCAGGGCGTAGTGCAGGCTCGGGTTGCGCTCGCCCCGTTCGATCTTGGACAGCGCGGCCCGGGAGACCCCGCTGAGCTGGGCCAGCTCCTCCAGCGTGAGCTGGCGCTCCTGGCGGAGCCGACGCACCTCGACCCCGAAATCTTTCTCCAAAGGTAGATCTCCTCTCCTATTGTCTACTAGCGTTGGGTCCTCAACGAGAACGCTAGTCGCCGATCGGAGAACAGACGGTGCTGACCTTCCGGTGGACCCGGTGAGCGCGGCGCTGGCCGCCACGCCACCCATGTTCGCCCTGCTGCTCCTGCTGCTGCGCCGCACGGCGCTCACCGCCGCCCTGGGCGCGGTGGCCGTGGCGGTGGTCATCGCCCTGCTGGCCTTCCCGACCCCGCTCGACGCGCTGGTGAACACCGGCGCGCGGCTCGCGCCCACCGCGGTCGAGGTCGCGGTGATCCTGCTCGGCGGGGTCGTGCTCAACGAGCTGCTGGCGGCCAGCGGGACGCAGCGGCGGTTGGCCGACGCCATCGCCGAGGCCTGTGGCGGGCGGGGCAGGGCCGTGGTCGTCGTGGTGCTGGGGGTCACGCCGTTCGCCGAGTCCGTCACCGGCTTCGGCATCGGTGTCGTGGTGGCGATCCCGCTGCTGCGCCGGCTGGGGCTGTCGGCCCGCCAGGCCGCGATCACCGGTCTGCTCGGCCTGGTCACGGTCCCCTGGGGCTCGATGGCGCCGGGCACGCTCGTCGGGGCCCAGCTCGGCGGCGTCGGCTTCCAGGAGCTGGGGGTGCGCAGCGCCGTGCTGTCGCTGCCGGTGTTCCTGCTGGCCGGGGCGGGCGCGCTGCTGGTCGCGACCGGCTGGCGCGGTCTGCTGGGCGCGCTGCCCGACCTGCTCGTGGGCACCGCCGTGCTGTGGACGGTGATCTGGGCGACCAACACCTGGATCGGCGTCCCGCTGGCCGGGGTGCTCGGCGGGCTCGCCCTGATCACCGTCGCGCTGCTGCTGGGCCGGAGGACCGGCGGCGGAGTCCTGCGGACGCTGCGGCCCTACCTGGTGCTACTGGCCGGACTGATGGGCAGCCGCCTGGTGGTCGCGCTGGTCGACGCGGAGGGGTGGTGGACGGCCGTGCTGGTCAGCCCCGCGCTCTGGCTCGTGGTCACCGTCGCCGTCACGCCCCGGTTGGAGGGCGTGGACCCCGGCACGGCCCGGGTTTGCGTCGCCGCCGGTGTGCGGCGGGCGGTGCCGGTCGCCGCCTCCGCCGTCGTGTTCCTCGCCCTCGGCGCGCTGCTCACCGTGACCGGGATGAGCGCGGCGCTGGCCGCCGCTGCCGCTGGGCTCGGCCCGGCCTACCTGGGCGTCGCGCCGTTCGTCGCCGCGCTCGGCGGTTTCCTCGCCGGCTCCAACACCGGGGCTAACGCGATGTTCGCCGCCAGCCAGGCGGCAGCGGCGCAGACCCTGGGGGTGCCCGCGCTCGCCCTGGTCGGCGTGCAGAACGTGTCGGCGGCGCTGGCGATCATGAGCTCGCTGCCCCGGGTCGCCCTGGCCGCCCAACTCGCCTCCGACCAGGAGAGCGGTGACCAGAAGAGCGGTGACTCGGCGGCGCCCGCCGACACCACGACCCCGACCAGGGTTCTGCCCGTCGTCCTCGCCGTGGACGTCGTGGTTCTGCTCGCGCTGGCCGCGATCACCGTGATCACCACGATGAGCGCGGTCAGCGGATAGCCCCCCATCCCGCTGGGGGTCCGCGCGTCGAAACCTGTGCCCCCGCGACGCGCGGTGACAGCCCGGCCCGCCCTGAGTTCCCGCCAGGGCGGGCCGGGTTCGGGGCGTCGGCGTCAGAGGACCGGCAGGCGGAAGGTCGTCACCACGGCCCGGTGGTCGGAGGTCCACTCGTTGTCGGCGTGGTGCGGGACGGGTTTGGGCGTGCCGACCACCACCGCCCGCGAGTCCAGCACCCGGATCCGGCCCGCGTAGTGGACGAAGTCGATCCGGTCCTGGGGCTCCGGCGCGCCGGAACTGCCGTCGTGGAACGGGTAGACCGGCGACCAGGTCACGCCCGGCTCCTGGGCCGGAGCGGGGTGCGCGACGCGGAACGAGTCCCGCAGCCCGGCCCGCTCGACCTCCTCGCTGGTCGGCCACGGGATGTCGGAGTATCCACAGTGGACAGCGCTCGTCGCGCTGGTCCAGTCCAGATGGGACGGTGCGTTGAAGTCGCCGACGAGGAAGACCGGGATGCGGTCAGCCTGGGCGAGCTGGGGCGCCATCTGCCCGAGGATGTCCCGGATCTCCCGGGGTCGGCCGGACTGCTCCTCCCGCTTCAGCACCTCCTCACGGCTCATCTTGCTGAAGCAGGCGTCGTAGGGGCCGTAGGGCGTGTAGTTGAGGTGCGCGCTCCAGACGACGATCTCGCGCTGGAACCGCTCGTCCAGCCGAATCCGCACGCCCGCGCCCTTGAGCGCCTTGCCGTCCGCGCTGGGCGGATAGGTGGCGGTGATGGGGTAGCGGCTGATCAGGCCGACGCTGGCGCTGGCCTGGTAGTGGTGCCAGCCCAGGTCCGCGGCCAGGTTCCTGGCCGCCACCGACGAGGTCTCCTGGAACCCCACCACGTCGACGTTCTGCTCCAACAGGAACCGGAGCTGCTTCGTCCGGTGGTCGCGCACCTGGGTTCCGGCGTGCCACAGGTTGAACGACATCACCTTCACGTCGGTGACCAGGGGCTGCCACGGGGCGCGCACGGGGATCGTGACCGTCGCCGCGTCGACGCGACCCCTGGCGTCGGAGACCTCCACCTCGACCCTGGTGGGACGCAGACTGTCCATAGTGGACGGCGTTCCGGTCAGCACGCCGTCACGGGACACCGACACCCAGTTCGGGCCACCGCGCTTGCGGAAGACCAGATCCGGGCGCGCCGGTCGCACCACGCCCCGCACCGCCTGCTCGAACCGCTCGCCCGCGCGGGCCGCCCGCGTCTCGAACGCCCTGGTGACGAAGCGCGACGGATCAGCGGAGACGACGTCGAACCGGGCCGGCTGCGCCAGCCACCGGTAGCCGTCGTCGGCGAGGAGGTAGGCGACGTGGCGCCCCGGCTCCAGCCCCCGCGTGTCGAACTGGACGCGCCCCTCGCCCAGCGGCGCGTACTGCCACGCCGTGGACGGCCCCACGTACTTCTGGTCGACCGGCCCGTTGCCGGGCTCGGTGTACAGCCCCACCCAGTTCTTCGCCGCCGGCCGGTCGGTCCGGTAGCCGATCTCCAGGGTCTGCCCCTTCTCGACCGAGGCCGGCACGACGAGCGCGCCCGCGCCGGTGGCGGCGTGCGCCGTCACCGCCGAGATCGGCAGCAGGAGGTTGAGCAGCACCAGGACCGCCACCACGGCCCTGGTTCGTCGGACAGGTCTCATCGTCGAGCCCTCCAGCCACGAGAGGTCAGTCGGGCCCACCTGGCCCGACGACCGAACCTCACCAGGAACCCGTGACGGGGACCAGAACGCGTGGTGAACGAACCGCCGCCGCCCCGGACCACAGCCACAGCCACAGCCACAGCCACGACCATGTTCGCGGCCGCCGGCCCGGGACGACGACACGTCTCACGACTCGCGGTCCACCCGCAGCGCGCGGTCCAGCTCCTCGGCGTTGGCGAGCACGTCACCGAGCTGCCCGCGCTCCTCGTCGGTCAGCGCCGTGGCCCGCACCTCGGCCAACAACGCCTCGGCCCGGTCGTGGTCGTGCAGGGCGAGAGCGAGTTCCGCGCGGTAGACCAGCGCGGAGACGAGGTCGTGCGTCGGGGTGTCCTCCTCGCGCCGCCGCAGCGCGCCGTCGAGGATCTTGGCCGCCTACTGGGGGTCCACTTTGGAGTCTCCCAGCACGATCGCGTTCTCCAGCGCCTTGCCCAGCTTGCTGGTCGGCTCCTCCCGGGGCTCGTCCTCGCTGTCGTCCCCGTCCGCCGCGAAGAACCGGATCCAGTTGCCGCCCGGGTCGAGGACGCTGAAGCCCGACGTGGCCCCCGTGTTCTTGCGCCGCCTCGGGCGCGTCATCCTCGGGATGCCCGACACGAGCACCTTTCCGTGCGCCGCGCGCATTCCCGCCGCGAAGGACTCGTACAGCGCGCCGGTGTCCTCGACGTAGACGAGGCACGTGCCGTAGGACTTCTCGGGGTCGAAGTCCTCCAGTCCGAAGAAGTGCAGCTGGAGATCCTCGCGCCGCACGGAGAGATAGGGGGTTGGGCCGGGTCTGCCGGTGCGTGACCGCGAAACCGAGCATCTGGTAGAAGTCGCCGATCTCGTCGATCGACGCGCAGGGCAGGAGCGGGATCGTCACCTCGTTCGCCACGGCGATCCATCTTTCCCAACGGTGTCAACCATTTTTCTGCTCCCACGAGTTGGGGCCACCAGGGCGTGAGTGCCCGAGAGCTGTCCCGAACCTGTCGGTGTCGATGCGCTCCCGAACGTCGATGCGCTCCCGAACGCTGAGCGGTTTCTCAGCCTCGGTGAGCCACGATGACGTCGGCTGCCTCCAGTGAGAGAAGGGAAACCGGATGCAGAGAGCTCGTTGGTCACGACGACTCGTCATGACAGCACTGCCCGCGGTGGTCGTGACCGCCCTCGTCGCGCCCGCCGGCGCGGCGGCTGCGCCCGCCCCGTCGACGCCGCTGACCCTGACGCTGCCCGCGCCCACCGGGCCGCACAAGGTCGGCAGGGCGGACCTGCACCTGGTGGACCGCTCCCGTCCTGAGCCGTGGGTCGAGGGGCGTCCGCACCGGGAGCTCATGGTCAGCGTGTGGTACCCCGCCCACCACACGCCGTACCACCCGGTGGCCACCCACATGGCGCCGGCGGCGGCCGCGGACTTCGCCGGCGACGCGGCGCGGTACTTCCGCGTTCCGGCGGGCTCGATCGACTGGGCCGCCACGAAGACCCACGCCCGCGTGGGCGCGCCGGTGGACCGGCGGGGCGGCCCGCGGCCCGTCGTCCTGTTCTCCTCGGGGCTCCAGTCGGTCCGGACGCTGGGCAGCGTGCTGGTGGAGGACCTCGCCAGTCGGGGTTACGTGGTGGTCACCGTCGACCACACGCACGAGGCGCCGCAGGTGGAGTTCCCCGGCGGCCGGATCGAGCGCGGACGGGTCTCGGTCGAGGACCGCGCCCAGGTCGAGAAGGCGTTCCAGGTCCGGGTCGCCGACACCCGGTTCGTCCTTGACCAGATCACCGCGCTCAACGCCGGCCACAACCCGGACGTCGACGGCGCGCGGCTGCCGCTGGGGCTGCGGGGCGCGCTCGACCTCTCCCGGGTGGCCGCCACCGGCTTCTCGCTCGGCGGGGCCGCGGCGGCGCAGGTGACGCACGACGACCCGCGGATCGACGTGGGCGTCAACCTCGACGGCCGGTTCTACGGCTCGGTCGTCGGGGCCAACCTCGACCGGCCGTTCCTGCTCGTCGCCAACGAATCGCACACCCACGGGACCGACCCGACGTGGCCCGCCTTCCGCGCCGCCCAGCGCGGGTGGGTGCGCGAGCTGAGCTTCGCCGGCGCGGCGCACATCTCGTTCTCCGACGTGCAGTCCCTGCTCCCGCAGTTCGCCACCCGGCTGAACGTGCCGGGGGACCTGGTGACCGCGCTGATCGGCGCCATCGACCCGCGGCGCTCCCTCGCCGCCCAGCGCGCCTACCTCGCGGCCTTCCTCGACCTCCACCTGCGGGGTCGGTCCACCACGCTGTTCGACGGCCCGTCGCCCGCCCACCCGGACGTGCGGTTCGTGCCCTGATCCCGCCGGTTTCCGAGCGGAACGGGTCGGGCGCCCTCCCCCGGGTTGAGGGGAGGGCACCCGACCTCTGGCGTTCAGTCGTCCGAGGAGGTCGTGTCCTCGTCGAGCTGGCCGGACAGGCCCCGGCTGTTCGCGCTGACGACGAAGGAGGCCCGGTCGCCCACGCGGAACCGGTTGGCCGCGTCCCCGAGGTGGACGAACAGCGACTGGGTGTTGCCCCGCTGGTCCTGCACGTCGACGAAGCCGAAGCCGCGCTCGGCGAACACCTTGGTGAACACGCCCTTCATCCGCCAGCCCTCCTGGGCCAGCGCCCCGGCCACCGGCCGGTCGCCGGGCCGCAGCGGGTCGGTCGGCAGGAAGCGGACGTTCTTGCCCCTGGTCAGGTCCTGCTGGCCGTCGGCGAGGAACCGCCGGTCGACGTAGTGGTCGCCCCGCTCGGTGCGGATGAAGCCGCGGCCGTGCTCGGTGCTCCAGTTGTCGACCACGCCGTGCTGGAACCGGTCGGGCCCGCCGCCCGCGCGCACGACCGGGGCCGGTCGCGGGCTGGCGGAGATCTGGATGCTCTCCCGCACGGTCTCGTTCCTGGCCCCGAACTGGCTCTGCGCCCAGATGATCTCGTAGTAGCTGACCCGCTGCCCGAACCCCTTGAGCCCGACCTCGCCGGCCAGGTGGTACTCGTTGGTCGGTCTGTCCAGCGCCCGGCCGATCTCCGAGCCAATCTTGGTCATGTCGGCCGCGTGGAACGTGTTGACGTCGATCCACACGGCGTTCGGCGCCGCGGAGGTGGACAGCCGCGCGGCGAGGTCCACCGTGCTGCCGATGACGTCGATCGCCCCGGCCGGCGTGTTGTACTCGACCACCTTGCCGGTCGAGATGCCCACCGTGCACTGGCAGTTCTGGATGAGGGTGGTCTCCTGCTGGAGCCGGCGCAGCTCCTCCTGCAGGGCGATCCCGGAGCGGATCGCGCTGGCGCTGCCGGTGTCGTCGAACACGGCCAGCACGCCGTCCCCGAGGTACTTCACCACCTGCCCGCCCTCGCGCTGCACGGCGTTGGTGGCGATGTCGAGGAACTTGCCGATCGTGGGCAGCCAGTTGACCTCGGCCGTGCGCTCCTTGAGCTTGGCGGAGTCGACGATGTCGGCGAACAGGATCGTCTTGCGGGGCCGGTCCTCGGTGCGGAGCGCGTCGCTGAACGCCTCGAAGTACTTCATGATCAACCTCCACGGGGTGACAGGGAGAGAAGGTGAGGGGCAACGCTTGCGTCCGAAGGGTGACGTCAATCGCCCGTTGTGACCGCGTCATGTGACGCAGTGCGGGGGAACCCGGGACCGAGCGCGATCTCGGGTCACTCTTTCGCCGAGGTGCCGGGTGCGGCCCAGCCGGCGAACGGCTCCGGCCGGAGCAGGGTGATCTCGCGCCGCCGGACTGCGACCACGCCGTCGCGGCGCAACACGCGCAGCGCGCGGATCACCTGCTCCCGGGACGCCGCCACGCAGCTCGCCACGTCCTCCTGGGACAGCGGCACCCCGATCACGACCCCGGCCCGCTCCTGCCGGCCGAACCGGCGGGCGAGGTCGAGCAGCAGCCGGGTGAGCCGCCGCTCCACCCTGGCCACCCCGGTGTGCTCGGTCCGGTTGTGGTTGGCCTGCCGCACCCTGGCCAGGACGGTCCGGTGGAGCAGGGCCGCGGTGCGGGGGTGGCGGTCCAGGAAGGCCCGCAGGGCCGGCGCCGGCACGACGAGGGCGCTGAGCGGGGTCAGCGCGACCACCGACGCCGAGCGGGGCCTGCCGTCGAGCACGGCGAACTCGCCGACGATGTCGCCGGGGCCGAGGAAGTCCAGCACCGCCTCGGCCCCGGCCACGGAGATGCCGACGATCTTGACGTACCCGGAGAGCAGGACCACCGCCGAGACGCCGGGGTCCGCCACGCGCAGCACCGTCTGCCGGGCCGCGTAGGGGCGGACGTCGCCCAGCGCGCGGAGCTCGGCCCGTTCCGACGGGGGGATCGCGGAGAAGAAGGGCGTGTTCGCGCCTACGGCGTCGGATGGCGGGAATGCCGACATCGCACCTCGATACCGTTCGTGACAGCTATGACCCAGGTCACTCTGACGAGGGAGTGGTGTCACTGGTTCTGGTGGCAGAGGAATGCACCCGAACGCATCATCACTGCCCGCCCTGTTCCCCGAACGGCCCAAGGTGCGCGCGGTGTGCTTACGCGGGGTGACGGTGATCTTCTGTTGGCGTGCGCCAGCGGACGAGCGGTGGCGGATGCCGCGTTGTTGACTGACGGCGAACTCCTCGCACGTCGTGCGCCAGCACGTGGACCACCCCGGGGCGGAGGCGAGACGAACCCGCCCACGCGGACGGAGGTGTCGTTCCCCATGGCCGAGCCGGCAACACCACAACGCCTGAACTCTCCTGCGGGCCTGGCGGCGGGGGAGGGCCTGCGCGCCGCCCACTGGGTCTCGATCGACCACACCTTCGAGACGGCGCACCGCCTGCCACACCTGGGTGGCAAGTGCGCCAGCCTGCACGGCCACTCCTGGCGGGTGGCTGTCGGAGTCGCCGCCCCGCGCCTGGATGGCGACCTGACCGTCGTCGAGTTCGGCGCGCTCAAGACCGCCGTCCGGGACTGGATCGACACCCGCCTCGACCACGGCACCATGCTCGGGACTGAGGACCCGCTCGTGGAGCCACTGCTCGCGGCCGACTGCAGGGTGTTCCGCTTCGGTGCCGGCCACTCCGCCGTCGACGGCGAGGAGCTGGCCGCCGACCTGGCATGGCCGACCGTGGAAGCCGTCGCCGTGCTGTTGCGCCGCATGAGCCAGAAGATCCTCGCTGAGCTGCCGCACGCGCCCGAGGCGCGGGTCGGACGGGTCGCCGTCCGCGAAGCGCCGCTCAACACCGCCGAGTGCGGGCCGGAGGGCATCCTCTGATCTCCGGCGCGTCGACGGGTGCGCGGCCGTTCCTCATCTGTCACCTCTCTGTCCATAGTGGACCGGTTGGGGACGGTTCCACGTGGCCGGGGTGGGTGAGCGCCCTGGCTTCCCGTGGAGTACCGGCGTACGTTGCGAGATCGTCCGACGAAGCACGAGCGAGCGAGCGCGTGGGGTGTCGGCAGACGAGCGACGACGCCGAGGATGCCGACGATGCCGGCCCCGTGGGATGACGGAACCGCCGTCCTGCCGAGGAGGAAGCCATGTCGCACGAGCCGGTCTGGTCGCCGCTTCCCAACAGGCGCAGTGTGTTGCGGGGAATGGGCGTCGCGGCGCTGGCCGCGGGGTTCGTCCCGACCGGTGCGGACGCACAGGCCGGAAGCGCGGTCCGGCCCGTTCCCCCCGACGCCGTCGGGCTGCGCCCACCAGCCACGCCGTTGGTCGTTCGCGCTCCCTACCTGAACACCTGGTTGACGGGCGACGACCTCGCCGGGTCCTGGAGCCGGTTCTGGACCGGGGCGGTCACCGCGCTGTGCGGGATCGCCGTGGTCGACGGCGAGTCCTTCGTGTTCGCCGGGCAGCCCGGATTCGCCGAGGCGAAGCGGATGCGCCAGGCGGACTTCTCGCTGACCTCCACCGAGTCGATCTTCACGATGGAGGGCGCCGGTGTCGCGCTGACCGTGACGTTCCTCTCGCCGGTCGACCTGGAGGACTTCCGACGGCAGTCCGTCCCCGCCAGCTACGTCGTCGTCACCGCCCGGAGCGTGGACGGGCGTGCGCACCAGGTCAGCGTCTACCTGGACATCTCCGCGGAGTGGGCGCACGGCGACCAGAGCAGTCCGGTCGGATGGGCACGTCACGACCTGGCCGGCGCGAATCCGTTGACCGCGTTGACCTTCACGCCCGCGTCGCCCGAGCCGTTGACCGAGCGGCACGACCAGGCGTCGTGGGGGACGGTGGTGTGGGCCGCCGACGCGCGTCCGGGCCTGACCTGGCAGATCGGCGCGGACACCGTGGTCCGCCGGCAGGGCATGACCGGCGGGTTGGCCAACCAGGTGGACGCCCGCATGCCGCGCGCGATCAACGATGCCTGGCCCGTGGCGGGTTTCCGGCAGGACCTGGGCGTCGTGCGCCCCCACGAGCCGAGCCAGGAGCTCGTGCTGCTCCTCGGTCACGTCCGGACGCCGGCCGTCCGATACCAGGGCGCGGACCTGCCCCCGCTGTGGTCGGCCTACTGGGGCGACTGGCCGGAGATGCTGGCCTGGTTCCGCGCCGACCTCCCCGCGGCCCGTCGGCGCTGCGCCAGCCTGGACGAGCGGATCGTGGCCGAGGCCACCGCTGTCGGCGGGCCGGCCTACGCGCGACTGTGCCGGCTGGCCCTGCGTCAGGCCGTGGCCGGCGCGGAGCTGGTGCGCGGGGACGGCGCGGTCTGGGCGTTCCAGAAGGAGATCTCCTCCGGCGCGTTCATGTCCACTGTGGACGTTCTCTACCCGGCGGCTCCCGTCTACCTGCACCTGGGACCGGCACACCTGAAGGCGTTGCTCCTGCCGGTGATCGACTACGCGCGGACCGGGTGGACCAAGCCCTACGCGCCGCACGACCTCGGCCTCTACCCCAGGGCGGACGGCCAGGCGTACGGCAGCGGGGACATGCCCGTGGAGGAGTCGGCGAACCTGCTCGTGATGGCGGCGGCGCTGGTGGGTCGCCTGCCCGACGAGGAGATCCGGCGGTTCGTGACGCGGGAGTACCCGGTGTTCCGCCAGTGGGCCGAGTACCTGGTGGACCACGCGCTGGACCCCGGACTGCAGAACCACACCGACGACTTCACGGGCCCGATCGCGCACAGCGTCAACCTGGCGCTCAAGGGAATCACCGGCCTCGGCGCGATGAGCCGCCTCGCCGCTGCCGTCGGCGAGGAGGCCGACGAACTGCGCTACCGCGCCACCGCCTTCCGCTACATCACCCTCTGGGCGGACCGGGCCAGGGACGACGCCGAGGACCACCTCAAACTCGCCTACGACCGGCCGGGAACCTGGAGCCTGAAGTACAACGCCTACGCCGACCGGCTGCTGCGCCTCGGCCTGGTCCCGCACCGGGTCGCCGCGCAGGAGGCCAACTGGTACCTCAGATCCGCCGCCCGGTACGGCATCCCGCTGGACGTGCGCCACCACTACACCAAGAACGACTGGGAGCTGTGGTGCGCGGCCTGGCTGGTGGACAGGCAGGACGTTCGGCAGCTCATCGTGGAGCGCGTGCACGACTACGCGCACCAGACGCCGTCCCGCGTCCCGTTGAGCGACTGGCACGACACGGATTCCGCGGTGAACAAGGGGTTCCAGGCGCGGCCCGTCGTGGGCGGTTTCTTCGCCCCGCTGACCGTCGACAACCAGCGGACCCCGAGTGCCCCGACCACGGGGCACGGCCCGGCGGTCGCGCAGGATGTCGTCGGCAAGCTCACCTTCGTCACGACGACCAGTTCCGGGCGCCTGGTCCACGGCTGGCAGTCACGTCCCGGGCAGGGACCGTGGGAACGCGCCGAGCTGATCGACGGTGTGGTGGGCGACGCGTCCAGTCTGCTGGACGTGAACGGCAAATTGACCTATTTCGTGCGCACTCGCAGTGGAGAACTGGTGTGGGGGTGGCAGGAGAGCCCGGGTCGGGGGCCGTGGCGATCCGAGATCATCGCCCGCGACATCGCCGGAAGTCCCGCTGCGGCACTGGACATCGCGGGCAAGCTCACCGTTGTCGCCACCACGGTGTCCGGGCGGTTGGCGCACGGGTGGCAGTCGCGCCCGGGGGAGGGTCCGTGGGAGTGGACCGAGCTGGTTGACGGTGTGGTGGGGGATGCGGCGAGTCTGCTGGACGTGAACGGAAAGCTGACTTGTTTCGTGCGTTCTCGTGATGGGGATTTGGTGTGGGGGTGGCAGGAGAGCCCGGGTCGGGGGCCGTGGCGGTTCGAGGCCATCGCTCGTGACGTTGCCGGGATTCCCTCGGCCGCCCTCGACGTCTCGGGCAAGCTGACGTACTTCGTCCGGACCCGCGACGACCACCTGCTCCACGGGTGGCAGACCAACCCCGGCCGGACGACATGGGATTCCGCACGTCTGACCCCGATGGCGCACGGCGACCCAGCGTCCACTCTGGACTCTTCCGGCCACCTGGTTGTCCTGACCCGGCACCGGAACGACGAGTTGCTGTGCGGGCGCCAGGAAAGACCGGGCCAAGGGCCGTGGCGGTTCGCGGTGCTCGCGACGAACGTGGACGGCAACCCCGCCGCCATCACCGATCCGGGCGGCAAGCTCACGTTCTTCGTCCGCGCCAAGGATGGACACCTGCTGCACGGGTGGCAGACCTCGGCCGGCGGCGACCGGTGGGACACCACGACGCTGGGCAGTCTCGGTGCGCCGAACTCCCACCCGGCGCGTGGCACGTCCTGACCTACCGGTCGGCGCCTCCCCTGAGGTAGGCCAGGACGGCGAGCACCCGCCGGTTGGTGTCCTCGGTCGGCGGGAGGTCGAGCTTGGCGAGGATGTTGCCGACGTGCTTGCCCACGGCCGCCTCGGAGACGACGAGCTGCCGCGCGATGGCCGCGTTGGAGTGGCCCTGGGCGACCAGGGCCAGGACCTCGTGCTCCCGGGGGGAGAGCCGGGCGAGCGGGTCGCGGCGGTGGTTCAGCAGTTGCCGCACCACCTGCGGGTCGACGACCGTGCCGCCGGCGACCACCTGCCGCAGCGTGGACACGAAGTCCTCCACGTCGACCACCCGGTCCTTGAGCAGGTAGCCGACCCGTTCGCCGTGGCCGGAGTCCAGGAGTTCGGCGGCGTAGCTGCGTTCCACGTACTGGCTCAGCGCGACGACGGGCAGGTCCGGGTTGGCCCTCCGCAGCGCCACGGCAGCCCGCAACCCCTCGTCGGTGAAGCCCGGCGGCATCCGGATGTCGGTGAGCACGAGGTCGGGTTCGTGCTCCGCCACGGCGTCGGCCAACGCGGCGGCGTCCCCGACGGCGGCCACGATCACGAAACCGAACCGCTCCAACAGGCCGGCGAGCCCCTCGCGCAGCAGCACGCCGTCCTCGGCGAGGACTACGCGGACGGTGGGGTGATCTGGCTGCACGGGAGCTCCACACGTAGCAGGGTCGGCCCGCCGGCCGGACTGGACAGGAACATCCTGCCGTCGATCACCGCGACCCGGTCGGCGAGGCCGGTCAGGCCGCTGCCCCGCTCCGGGTCGGCGCCACCGCGGCCGTCGTCGGCGACCTCGACCGTCAGCAGGCCGCCGTCCCGGCGCGCCGTCACCACGACCTCGGTGGCGCCGCTGTGCTTGGCGACGTTGGCCAGGGCCTCGGACACCACGAAGTAGGCCGTGGCCTCCACGTGGGTGGGCAGCCGGTCCGGCAGGTCGGCGCGCACCGCGACCCGGACCGGCGAGCGGTCGGCCAGCTCGCCCAACGCCGCCGGCAGACCCCGGTCGGTGAGCACCCTGGGGTGGATCCCCCTGACCAGTTCCCGCAACTCGGCCATGAGCTGCTTGGCCTGCTCGTGCGCGTCCACCACGTTCCGGTGGGCCGTCGAGCCCGGCGGGAGGTCCAGCCGCGCCAGGCCGAGCCGGAGGGTGAGGCTGACCAGCCGCTCCTGGGCGCCGTCGTGCAGGTCGCGCTCGATGCGCCGGCGCTCGGCCTCGAAGGCGTCGACCAGGCGGGCCCGGGACCGGGACACCTCGACCAGCTCGGCGCGCAACTGCTCGTGACCGCCGTGGAGCAGCGCGCGCGCCACCGCCGCGTGTGCGCCCGCGAGCAGCGCCAGGAGGTAGGCGGCCAGGGGGAGCAGGAGCAGTCCGAGCGCGGCGTAGCCCAGCGCCTCCGGGGTGCTGGAGACCGAGACGAAACCGAGGATCACCGGGGCGCCGCCCCGCTGGACGAGCAGGGGACTGGCGAGGAACAGGACGGGCACGAGCAGCGTGCCGAAGCCGACGACGCAGAGGAACGGTCCGACCGTGACCAACAGGACGGCGTAGGCGACCTCGCGCCAGGTCGCCATTTCCCCGTACCACGTCCGGAGCTGTCGCCAGCGGTCCTCTGTGGACGGACGTGGCCGTCCGCTGTGGACCGGTCGGCTGTCCACCATCCGCAGCCGCCGTCGCTCCAGCGCGGCCAGCGGCACCGCCACGAGCGGCAGGCCCACCGCGAGCAGTCCGGCGCCGAGCACGGTCATCGCGAGCGACGAGCCGAGGGAAGGGGACGACGCGACGAGCAGGCGGGACCCCGCGACCAGCCACGGCAGTGCCAACAGCCCCAGCAGTGGCGCCACCGCCACGACCAGCAGGCAGGTCCCGAGGAGGTGGCCCAGGGCCTGCCACGGCCACGTGCCGAGCAGGAACCGCCGGTGCGTCAACGCCTCCCACGGGGTTCTCGGATTGGGGACGGTCACCGTACGACGCTAACCGGTCGGGCGGCTCGTGTCGGGAGGTCTGGGTGGTGTGGTCGAGGTATATCCAGCCCCACCCCGGTTCTGGTCTCCAGCGGTAGTGAACCGCGCGCCCCGCGCTGGTCTGCTGACGCCGTGGCTACGACAACCCTCACTTCCCCGGCCAGCTCCGCGCCGGACACGCTGAACGCGCCGAACACGCCGTCGCGTGCGACGCGGTCGCGGTCCTCGGGACTCGGAGCGTTTCTCCTTCTCTCGTTCGGGATCGCGTGGGCCTGCATGTTCGTCGCGAGGGCACTGGGCATGTCCCTGGTCAACCCGCTGGTCCAGCTCACGTTCGCCTTCGCCCCCGCCATCGCCGGGTACGCCGTGCGGAAGTGGGTGACCAGGGAGGGCTTCGGCGACGCGGGGCTCGCGCCGCGCCTGCGCGCCGCCTGGCCCCACTACCTCGCCGCGTGGTTGGGGCCGTGGGCGCTGCTCGGGGCGTCGCTCGCGGTCGCCGCCGCGGCCGGTCTCTGGCAGCCGAGCCTGGCGCCCCTGGGCGACGTGGTGCCCGGACTGCCCGGCTGGGGGCTGGTCCTGGCGCTCCTGCTCGTCGTGCCCCTGCTCACGCCGGTCTACTGGGGCGAGGAGTTCGGCTGGACCGGCTACCTGCGGCTCCGCCTGCTCCCGCACCGCCCGGTGCTGTCCACCGTCCTGACCGGACTGGTCTGGGCGGTCTGGCACTACCCGTTGGCCTTCCTCGGGTACATCGAGTTCGACAACGTCGCGCTGGGCCTCCTGGTGTGGACCGTGTCGTTCCTGTTCCAGGAGTTCCTGTTGAGCTGGCTGAGGATCAGGGGTGGCAGCATCTGGCTGCCGAGCCTCGCGCACGCCGGCAACAACATGGTCCTGTCGTTGCTGGCGGGCGCCCTGCTGACCGGCGGCGCGGGCCTCGGGGTCATGGCGGTCACGCTGATCACCGCCGTCCCGATGGCCGTGCTCACCGCGTTCATTGTCCTCAGTGGACGGTTCTCGGCGGCGCGCGCGTCGGCTGGTCCACGGTAGTGACCACGTCGCGGGGCCGGGCCGAACCCCGAGGGTGCGCGGGGTTCGGCCCGATCCGCTCACTCCCCGTCGGTCAGGTCGACCAGGTCGGCCAGGACGGCCGCGGCCTCGGCCGGCCGGACCAGGAACCCGACGTGGCTGCTGTCGAGCGAGCGCACGTCGAACGGGTTGTCCGGGGTGAGCGCGTCGGCCTCGCGGATGAAGCGGTCCTGCAACGCGACCGGGATCGACGTGTCCTGGGTGAGCCGCACGTAGGTGCGGGGGACGCGGCCCCAGGTGTCGGCATGGGCGCGGTCCTCGGGACCGCCGGCGTCCAGGCTCTCGTCCGGCTCCAGGGTGTTGAGGTAGGCGAGGAACTCCTGCTCGGTGCCCTCGGCCAGGATCGCGTGCTTCAGCGCCGCGAGCAGCCGCGGGTCGGCGGTGCGCCAGTTCATCCGGAGCACGCCGAGCTCCACGGGATTGCCGACCAGAACGCCGGCGGTGTCGTTGAGCGCCGTGGTCGCGTACTCCGGCGTGGCCATGTACTCACCGACGGTGAGGTCGACGCAGCACCACGCCGAGATGTAGACGATCCGGTCGACCAACTCGGGAACCGCGTTGCCGACGCCGGTGAGGGTGCACCCACCCCGGCTGTGCCCCACCAGGATCACGGGGCCGTGCTCGGCGACCCGCCGCACGACGTCCGAGACGTGCTCGACGGTGTCCGCGAACGGGACACCGGCCAGTGTGGACGGTGCGCCGGCCAGCGCCGTGAGGTCCTGGGGCGCCTGGTAGGCGGCCGAGAACGCGGCGCCGAAGCCGTGTCCGGGTAGGTCGACAGCGAGCGTGCGGTGCCCGAGCAGCGCCAGTTCCCGCTGGAGAGGCGCCCAGCTGAACGAGTTGCTGTTGGAACCGTGCACGAACACGAAGGTGGGACTCACCGCGCAATCCTGACATCTTTCACCAGGGAAACGCTGCTGGGCGATGTGCGTCACACGATGGCGCTTCGGCGGGCCGGGCGCCGTTCCCCCAGATCAGGGGGTGGTTTCTCCCTCCGGGCCGAGGAATCCCTCCCACTGGTACCGGCGGTAGGCGTCCTCAATGGACCGATCCAGAGCACCGGTCAGCGCGTAGTGCGCCGTCACCCCGGCCACGGCGTCGACCACGGCCTGCGCCGCCGCGCCCAGCCGCTCCGGCCGGAACACCCCGTGCTTCTCCACTTTCACGCCCATCCCGGCGTCGTGGTGAACCCACCGCGCGCAGTCGCCGGTCGCGACCGCGAGCCGTGCCACGAGAACCAACGGGGGAACGTCCACAGTGTCCGTGCTGTCCGTGCTGTCCGCCGCGCACGCCGTGTCGACGGCGCTGGGCTGGGGAGGCACGGTGAACCGGACCGACTGCTCGTAGTGCCGGGCGAGCCCGACGGCCGCCCGCAGCACGTCCCGCAACTCCTTGACCAGGTTGGCCCGCGTCGGGCCGGCCGGGGTCGCGCCCGTCTCGGCGAACAGGACCTCCTCGGCCAGCTCGCCGACCTCCTCGCAGAGCCGGCCCAACCGGTGCTCCGGCGCGTCGTGTTCGGGAAAGCGCAGGTCGAACGCCCGCGACAGGCGGTACAACGCGGTCGTCCGGTCCACCTCGGCCCCGTCGAGACCAGTGATCACGGGGGCATCGTAGGGAACTGGCGCTCAGCGCGGCGGCTCCGTGCTCCACGCCGTCACGGTCACCTGGCCCGTGGTGCCCAGATCGGTCGACAGGGGCAGGGTGGTGGAGCTCCTGTCAGGGGTCAGGGTGACCGTGACGTGCGAGCCGTTCACGATGTCGCCGTGGGTGACGGTGTTGGACCAGGACAGCACCGCTCGGGCGGTGGCGCCGGGGCTCAGGGTCAGGTCGCGCGGGCCGGGGTCGCTCGCCATGTACGACGACCCGCGCTTCACCCGCACCGGCAAGGGCTTCTGCTCGCCGTCGAGAACCTTCACCTCGGGGTACCCGCTGAGGTGGTAGGGCTGCTGCCCGCAGTTGGTCACGACGAGCACCGAGGCCCGGTGCCCGAGCGCGGCCTCCACCTGGCCGGCGGTGACCAGCGCGCCCGACTTCGGGCAGGACGCGGACGCGGGGACCGGCGTGCCGGCGGCCGAGGGGAGGTCGAGCGACTGGACGGACGTCCTGGTCGTCGGCACCGCCGCCGACCCCGACGGGTCGGTCACCGAAGGACGGCCGATCCCGCCGTCGCTCCCGGCGGCGGCTCTGCCGCCACAGCCCGCGAGCAGCGCGGACAACATCAGGGCTGTGGGCACCACGGCCGACATGAGGCGCGTGCCGCGTCCGCGGGTGTGCAGCGAGGTCATGCGGCCACCGTAGCCAAAAACGCGCAGCGCCGTCGCCGGCGGAGCAGAGATTCCAGCAGAGCTTCCACTGTGGACGCGTTGTGTTCAGATCACGCCTCGTCGTAGCGGGTGCGGGCGGTCTCGATCTCGACGACGTGGCGCTCGGCCCACTGGCGCAGCACGTCGAGCGGGCCGTCGAGCGAGAGTCCCAGCGGGGTGAGCGAGTAGTGGACGGCCGGCGGCACCGTCGGCTCGACCCGGCGGGCGACGAGGCCGTCCCGCTCCAGCGAGCGCAGCGTCTGCGACAGCATCTTCTGCGAGATCCCGGAAACCCGGCGGCGCAGCTCGGCGAAGCGCACCTCGCCGGGGGCGGCGCCAGCGAGAACCTTGATCAGCATCGACTCCCACTTGCCGCTGAGCCGGTCGAGCACCTGGCGCGTGGGGCAGGCCGGGTTGAACAGGTCGCCGGGGGAGTCGTCGGGTCTCGCCCCGGTCGCACGTGCTGGCGTGGTCACCTGTGGCTCACCTCGTCTCGGGAAGGTGCCGTCTTCGCAGCCTAGGACACGAGAAATGGTGGTGACCAGGTCACCACTGGTAACTGATGAAGGATCCGTGAGTCCGGCGCGCGCTGTTCTCCCGGCACTGAGCGGCGTTCGCCGCACGCGACGGCACTATCAGTCCACAGTGGACTTGTTGCGCTCGGGGTCGGTCGCCGGTGTGGTTTCGTCGCCTCTGCCGGGTTTCGGCTCGTTGCCCGGTTTCTCGCGCTCGTGGCCAGAGCGGATATCGTTGTCGACGCAAGTGATCTCTCTCGGCACCGTTTTCGCCCCGCCAGGTCTAGGGTCGGGACCTGTGAACGAGACGCCAAGGATTGGTGCGTCCCCGGCTCTTCCGGACGTCCTCCAGGAGTTCATCGGGCTCTACACGAAGGTCAAGCGCCGGGCCGTGGACGGGGGCGTGGACCCCAGGCTGATCGAGCTGATGCTGATCAGGGCCTCCCAGATCAACGGGTGCGCGTTCTGCCTGGACATGCACATCCGCGACGCTCGCAGGCTGGGGGAGACCGAGCGGCGGCTCGACGTGCTGGCCGCGTGGCGCGAGACCGCGCTGTACTCCGACCAGGAGCGCGCCGCGCTGGCGCTGACCGAGTCGATCACCACGATCTCCGAGCACCGGGACGTGCCGGACGACGTGTACGAGCACGCCACGCGGGTCTTCACCAAGGAGCAGTACGCCACCCTCGTGTGGCTGGCCTCGATCATCAACACCTTCAACCGGCTGAACGTGACCTCCCGGCGGCAACTCCCGTCGTCGTAGGTCGCGCCGACTCGCCTCGGGTCCGCGTCACCGCGAGCGCTCGCGGTGACGCGTCGCCCGCAGAGTGAGGGAGCTGCGCCGCCGAGGCAGGCCGAGCGCGACCAGGGCGGTGGCGACGAGCGTCGCGGCGGTGGCCAGGAACACGCGGCCGTGGTCGACGGCGGTCTCCGAGCTCTGGCCGATCGTGACCAGCACGGCCAGGCCCAGCGCGCTGCCGATCTGCTTGGTGGTGGTCATCAGGCCGGCCGCCGCGCCGGCGTCGGACGTGTCGACCCCCGAGGTGACCGCGGTGGTGAGCGGGGTGTTGAGCAGACCTCCGCCGAGCGAGATGACGACCGCCGGCCCCAGGACTCCCCAGAGGTAGCCGGTGTCCGAACCGACCCGGCTCTGCCACAGGAAGCCGGCCGCGGCGAGGACGGCGCCCACGACGACCAGGTGGCGGGTGGAGAAGCGCCGCATGAGCCGCGGCGTCACGCGGGTGCCGACCAGCATCGACAACAGGGTGTGCGGGAGGAACCCCATTCCCGTCCACAGTGGACCGTAGTGGAGTTCCCGCTGCATGAACAGGGTCAGGAAGTACCACATCGGGATCAGACCGGCCCCGGCGAGCAGCATCGCCACGTTGCCGACGGAGACCGCGCGGACGCGGAAAAGGTGCAGCGGGACCAGCGGCGTGCGCGTGAACCGGGCCTGCGTCACGACGAACACCGCCAGCGCGCAGACGCCGCCCGCCAGGGTCAGGGCGGTGAGCGGATCACCCCAGCCGTGGTCGTGGGTCCGCGTGATGCCGTAGGTGATGGCGGCGAGGCCCGCCGTCACCAGCGCCGCCCCCGGCAGGTCCAGTCGCCGCGCGGAGCGGTGGCCGTGGTCGGCCGGCAGGACGCGGGCCGCCAGGACGAGGGCCACGACGCCGAGCGGCACGTTGACCAACAGAACTCCGCGCCACGACAGGAACTGCGTCAGCAGACCGCCGACCAGGTTGCCCGCCGTGCCGCCAGCGAGACTCACGGCCGACCAGGTCGCCACGGCGCGGGTGCGTTCCGGCCCTTCGGGGAAGGTGGTGGTGAGGACGGTCAGCGTGGTGGGGACCAGGATCGCCGCGCCCAGCCCCTGCACGACCCGCGCCACGACCAGCACGCCCGCGCTGGTCGCCAGGCCGCCGACCAGGCTGGCGGCGGTGAACAGCGCCAGTCCCAGCCCGAGGGCGCGCCGCCGGCCGTGGAGGTCGGTGAGTCGGCCGCCGAGCAGGAGGAAGCAGGCGAGGGCCAGCGCGTAGCCGTTGACGACCCACTGGAGGTCCGTGGCGTCGAAGCCGAGTTCCACCTGGAGCGAGGGGAGTGCGACGTTCACGACGGACGCGTCGAGCACCACCATGAACTGGGACGCGCAGGCGAGGACGAGCACGGCCCGGGAGGGGGAGCGGAGGGCGGGTGTCTCCCGCGCGCCACCGGGCGCGGTGCCGTTCTCGGCGCCGTTCTCGGTGAGGTTCTCGGTGTCGTGATGTCCCACGAGCCCACCCCCTGGGGCCCGGACGGCCGGGTCCCGACTTCGGTTCGTGATACAGCGGTACCGTATACAGCTGTACCACAACCTGGCGCGCGGGAGGCTGATTGTGCCGAGAACTGTCGACCACGCCGAGCGGCGTGCCCGGATCGCCGAGGCCCTGGTCCGGGTCGCCGCGCGCGACGGCCTGCACGCGGTCACGATGCGCTCCGTCGCCGCCGAGTCCGGGGTCTCGCTGCGCATGGTGCAGTACTACTTCGAGACCAAGGCGCAGCTCATGCTCGGCACCCTGCGGCACCTGGAGCACCAGAGCGACGGCCGGTGGGCCGCGCGCCTGGCCGGGTCGTCCCGCCCGCGATCGGCGCGCGAGGTCGTGGAGGCGTTCCTCGCCGAGGCGCTGCCCACCGACGAGCGCAGCCGCGCCTTCCACCTCGTCTGGACCTCCTACGCCGTACTGGCGATGACCGATCCCGACCTCGCCGAACAACCGTTCGTCGAAGGTCCCCGGCGGCTTGAGCGGCAGCTCAGCGAGGTGCTGCGGAGGGCGCAGGCCGACGGTGAGCTGGCGGAGGACCGCGACCCGGCGGCGGAGGCGGCCCGACTCGTCGCGCTCAACCACGGTCTGGGCACCGGCGTTTTGGTCGGCCAACGCACCGCGCAGGAGGCGTTGGGCGTGCTGCGTTACCACCTGGACCGCCTGTTCGGCGCGTCGTGCGCCACGACCCGGACGGGCGGCGGCGAAGCCCGGACGGCTTCGAGACCGGTCAGTGCGTGTTCGTGATTCCCTCAATGACTGGGGTCGCTGAAAACTGTTCCGCGCTCTCGTTGTCTCCTCGGGACCCCGGCTGTCCTCTTAGGACACTTCCTCTGTCTACAGTGGTCTGATCTCCGCCGTGAGCTCCGCGAGCACCCGGCACGCGTCGAACGCGCTGTTGCGAACAGGATGAGGCGGCGCCGCCGCGCTCGCCACCGTGTCGGGTGACCCGAACGGGGTCGCCCAAGGTGTTGGCCCGACCAGCGGGGGGACCGGGCCGGGCGGGACCATCGGTGACATGCCTGTGGTTCGTCCCTCCCGCGCCGGCCAGCGCCCGCGGCGGTCGGCACGACGCTCCGCCGGTCGCCCGGCCACCGCGGCCGGCGCCCGCGAGGCGGTGGCTCGGCGATGACCTCACCCCGGCCGGACCGGCTCCGCCAACGCCTGGCGGAGCTGCTCGACACCCACCTGGAACAGCTCCAGCGCGCCCACATCCGACTGCTCGCCCTCGGCCCCGCCTCGGACGAGGGCGAGGGGGAGGACGTGGAAGGCGTGGAGGAGGTGCTGGTGACCAGCGCGATCCTGGCCCAGCAGTTCGCCAAGGACACGCTCGCCCTGCTCGGCGACGACTTCGACACCGCCGCCGTGAGCGCTCTGCGCGACGTGATCGGGAGCCCCGAGACCGCGCTCCTGATGCCCGACGACGTCGAGGCGCTGGCCGCGCTGCGCGCGGACGCCGCCGCGTTGCTGGCCGCGGTCTGGGTCGCCGGGGAGCTGACCGCCCTGGTGCCGCCGAGCGCGTGGCCGGAGGACCTGCCGGCCCTGTGCCTGGCCACGGTGACCCGCTCCCGCCTCCACCACCAGCTCAACGACGACCTGGCGGAGCTGGACCACCCCAACGGCCAGGAGGACGACGACTCCTAGGCCGTGCCTTCCCCGCCGCGTGATCAGCGTGCCCAGAACCCACCCGGTGGGAACACCGCTCCACCACGGTGCGCGGAGTGGAGAGCACCGGTTACGGCCAGAACTCCGGAGCCGCCAGCGGCGACGCCCCATACAGTGGCGAAGGCATGACGGCCCTGACGTCCTTCACCTTCGTGCGCCACATCGACGGGCTTCGCTACACCTTCGAACGCGACGGCGAACGCAACGGACGCCCTGCCTACCGCCGAGCGGACGGCAACGTGTGGTGTGTCTGGTCGCCAACAGAGGGCTGGCACTGCGAGAACGCTGATGGTCTCGTCACCGCGCATCCCCTCAGCGGCCACGCTGACGGACCTGAACCCGCGGCCACTGTCTGGCGGAGCTTCAAGAACGGCCGCTCCTACCTCTACGACCTCCGGGTCCTCGGCCCCGAGGCCTGATCCGCCGGAGAGTGCCCAGGACCAGCAAGAACGAAATGCGGTTGTTGACGTGGTCGCCGGTGAGCACCGACAACGGCCTGCTCCGACCGTCGCGGGCCGAGTGGATCTTCGTGGCCAACCCGGCCCGGGAGGCGGTCGAGAGCACGGTCAGCTCTCCGCATCGCCTCCGCCATCACCCGCGCCTGGGACCCCTCCAGCGGACGTCCGTCGTGCGGGAGGCCACCGCCCGCCCCGGGCGGGGGCGGGCGGTGGCCGAGGGGGTCAGTCCTCGATCCGGATGACGATCTTGCCGCGCACGTGGCCGCCCTCGCTGAGGCGGTAGGCGTCCACCGCCCGGTCCAGCGGGTAGACGTGCTCGACCGGCACGCGCACGGTTCCGTTCTCCAGCAGCGGGAGGACCGCCGTCATCGCGGGGACGAAGGGGCCGCCCGCCGAGAAGCGGACGCCGTGCTCGGCGGCGCGGCCGTCGGCGATGCTGATCACCTTGTCCGGGCTGCCGGTCAGCTCGACCGACAGCGGCAGCACGCCCCGGCCGGAGCCGTCGAGCACGAGGTCGACGCCCTGCGGAGCCGCCGCCCTGATCCGCCCGAGGAGGTCGTCACCGGCGTAGTCGACCGGGACCACGCCCAGCTCGCGGAGGTAGGCGTGGTTGCGCTCGCTGGCAGTGCCCACCACGACGGACGCGCCCCAGACGCGGGCGAGCTGGCTGGCCACCAGGCCCACGCCGCCGGCAGCGGAGTGCACCAGCAGGGTGTGGCCGCTGCGCAGCCCCAGCTCGCGCAGCGTGCGGTAGGCCGTCTCCACGACCACGGGCAGCGCCGCCGCCTGTTCGTCGTCCAGCCAGTCCGGCCGGGCGACGAGCGAGTCGACGGGCGCGAGCACGTGGGTCGCGACCGCGCCGCCGGAGCGGATCTGGCCGAACACGGCCTGGCCCACCGCCCACCCGTCGACGTCGGGGCCGACGGCGTCGATGACGCCGGAGACCTCGAACCCGCTGCCCGCCGGCGCGGCCAGGGGCTCGCCCTGGGCGTAGAAGCCGTTCCGCATCTTCCAGTCGATCGGGTTCACGCCGGCGGCGCGCGCCCTGATCCGCACCTGGCCCGCGGCGGGCTCGGGCAGGTCGATGTCAACGAGCCGCAGCACCTCGGGGCCGCCGTACTCGGAGTACTGGAGTGCTCTGGGCATGGGTTTGTCTCCTCGGAGATTCGCGGGTCGTCAGGCGGGAAGGGCGGGGTAGTCGGTGTAGCCGCGCGCGTCGCCGCCGTAGAAGGTGGCCCGGTCGGGCGTGTTGTAGGGGCCGCCGGCGGCCAGCCGGGCGGGCAGGTCCGGGTTGGCCAGGAACAGCGCGCCGAAGCTGACGAGGTCGGTGGAGCCGTCCTCGACCAGGGCCAGGTGCTCGGGCCCGGTCGAGCCGTCGGGGGTGAACGGGTTGAGCACGAACGTGCTGTTCCACCGCTTGCGCAGCAGCCCGGTCAGCTCGCGGTCCGGGCCCTCGGCGACGTGCAGGTAGGCCAGGCCCAGCGGGTTGAGCGCGTCCAGCAGGGCGGGGTAGGTGTCGCGGTGGTCGTCCTCGGCGATGTCGTTGTACGTGTTCGCCGGCGAGATCCGCAGGCCGACCCGGTTCGCGCCGATCGCGTCGACGACGGCGCGGGTGACCTCGACGACGAAGCGGATGCGGCCCTGCACGGACCCGCCCCAACCGTCGGTGCGCTGGTTGGTGTTGGTCGAGAGGAACTGGTTCAGCAGGTAGCCGTTGGCGCCGTGCAGCTCGACGCCGTCGAACCCGGCCTCGACCGCGTTGCGCGCGGCCCGGACGAAGTCGGCGATCGTCTCGGCGATGCCCTCCTCGGTCAGCGCCACGGGGGTGACGAAGTCCAGCAGCCCGGCGCCGGTGAAGACCTGGCCGGCCGCGCGGACCGCCGACGGGGCGACCGGGACCAGCCCGTCCGGCAGCAGGCTCGGGTGGCCGATCCGGCCGGTGTGCATGAGCTGCGCGAAGATCACGCCGCCCTTCTCGTGCACCGCGTCGGTCACCGCCCGCCACGCCGCCACCTGCTCCGCGGAGTGCAGGCCGGGGGTGTTCGGGTAGCCCTGGCCGACGACGGACGGCTGGATGCCCTCGCTGATGATCAGACCGGCGCTGGCGCGCTGGCTGTAGTAGACGGCCGTCTCCGGGGTCGGGGTCGCACCGGGGCCGTAGGCGCGGCTGCGGGTCATCGGGGCCATCGCGATGCGGTTGCCCAGGCGGAGGCCGGCGAGGTCGATCGGGTCGAACGCGGTGGTCATGTCATGCCTTTCGGGTGAACGTGGGGTGCTGCCGTGCCGTCGGTGCCGGCTACGTCGGCCGCTGATTACCTGTTCGAACAGGTAACTCCCTCGCTGGCATTCCCCGCAACTGCTGTGCTCCAGGTCACGTCGGACCGAATCGGGTTAATGCGCTCTGACCTGCGGTTTCGCCTTTGTGCTCGTCGTCGCGCGGCTGGGCGGAGTACAGTGGAACCTGTTCGAGCAACTTTGTGGCGCGAGGGAAGGCGGACGAGAGATGACCCAGCAGCCGCCCGCGGAGGAGTGCTGTCCGGTCGACCTGGCGGAGGCGTGTGACGGGAAGCTGGCCCTGCCCGAGGGCGCACGGGGCGGCCCGGTCAGCCACGCGATCTTCCGGGTGGCGCGCCTGCACCGCATGATCGCCGGCCAGCTCCTGCGCCGCACCGGGCTCCACCCCGGTCAGGAGCTGGTGATGATGTACCTGTGGGAGCTCGGCCCGCAGCGTCAGGTGGACCTCATCCGCCTGCTCGACTCCGACGCCGCGACCATGACCCGCACCGTCCGCCGCCTTGAGCACGCCGGCTTCGTCCGCCGCTGCCCGTGCGCCACCGACAAGCGCGTGGTCATCATCGAGGCGACCGTCGCCAGCCAGGCCCTGCGGCGGGAGGTCGAGCAGGTCTGGCAGCGGTTCGAGGAGATCACCGTGGGTGGCCTCTCCGAGGACGAGCGGGCCGAGGCGCTGCGAACGCTGGAACAACTGGAGCAGAACCTGCTCGACGTCGTGGGCAGCGGGCGGTGCGGCGAGGCCACCGCGTCGTGAGCTCTGTTTCGCCGCACCAGTGGGACATCCGCACCTGACGCACACTGTCCACTTCGGACTGATAGGGCGGGTGCGCAGGAGTGCGCGGGGTGCGGCGCGTCGAGCCGGTCGACGTGCCCTCGGCGTACGGGAGCACCCGGGTGTACGTGGTCGGTGAGCCCTCGGCGCCACCGCTGGTGCTGCTCCACGGCGGTGGCGCGACCTCCACGGTCTGGTTCCCCACGGCGGGGGGCGTTGGCGCGGGAGCGGTGCGTCTACGCCGTCGACCAGATCGGCGACGCCGGCCGGAGCGTGAACGACGGGCTCCGGCTCCGCGCTCCCGAGGACCTCATGTCCTGGTTGGACGCCGTGTTCGACCACATTGGACTGTCCACAGTGTCCTCTGTGGCCACTCGTACGGCGGGTGGCTCGCACTGAGCCACGCCCTGCACGCGACCGAGCGGGTTCGTCGGCTCGTGCTGCTCGCCCCGTCCTCCTGTTTCTCCGGCCCCCGGTTGCCCTACGGCCTTCGCGCGGTGCCGCTCTTCGTCATGCCCAGCGCGCACGGCATGCGGGCGTTCCTGCGCTGGGAGACCGCCGGCCTGGCTCGACCCGGCCTGGCTCGACCCGGTCTGCGCCGGAGCGGTGCGGCGGTGGTCCCGCGAGGAGGGGGCGCGACTCGCGGTCGAGCTGCTGCGGTTCCTCAGCTGACGGGTCAGGCGTTGGCGCGGGCGATGGCCGCCTCGACGCCGTCCAGGATGACGGAGAGCCCGAACTCGAAGGTCCTCCTCGTCTCGCGCTCCAGGTAGGGCTCGTCCGCGTCGGCCGGCGGTTCGGGCGACGACTCGCCCTCCAGGCGGGCGACCATCGGGAAGCGCTCGGCGAAGTCGGGTGCGACCTCCAGGAGCAGGCTGGCGCGGGCGCGCCACCAGTCCTCGTCGGACACCCCGGTCGTCGCGGGGGCGTGGCGGGACTCCGCGACCGTCTGCGCCGAACCCCGCACGTAGTGGAAGAGCGTTCCGACCAGCCGTCGCACCGCCGCTGAGGGCAGGCCGGTCTCGAACAGCACGCGCAGCAACGTCTCCAGCACGACGTACTCGTTCGGCCCGAGCACCGGCCGTGCCTGCGACACCTGGAGCACCCACGGGTGCCGGAGATAGAACGACCAGAGGGCGTCGGCCCAGGCCGTCGCGGCCGGGCGCCAGCCCGCGGACAGGTCGTAGTCGGTCGGCAGCTCGGCCAGCGCCCGGTCGTGCATCAGGTCGAGCAGCTCGTTCTTGTTGGGCACGTAGGTGTAGAGGGCCATGGCGGTGCGGCCGAGCCGCTCGCCCACCGCGCGCATGGACAGCCCCGCCATGCCCTCCGCGTCGGCCACGGCGATGGCCGTTTCCACGATCAGGTCCACGCTCAGGCCGGGCCGGGGCCCCGGCGCGCGCACCTCGGGCGACCCGGGGGCGCGCCACAGCAGGGCCATCGAACGACGGACATCGCCCTGGCCGGCGTAGATGACCACCCGCAACTCCTCGCGCCCTCGGGCACCGTGGCGACGCTGTCTCTTTACGGCGTAAAGGTAGCAGGACGCCAGACCGGGACCGCTACGCCGCCCGGTGGTCCGACCGACTGTCCTCCCGCTCACGCGCCGAGCTCACGCGCCGAGCAGTTCGGCGAGTCGGTCGAGGAGGACGCGCTGCCCCGTCACGACGAGTTCCCGGGCCCGGTCGAGGTCGAACCACGCCACCCGGTCCAGCTCGGGGAACGACCGCAGCCGGCCCGACCCCCTCGGCCACTCCATCTCGAACACGCCGGGCACGACCGCGTCCGGGTCGAGATCGCCCTCCACGGCCCACGCCGTCACGACCTTGCCGCCGGACTGCCGCGTCGTGCCGAGCGGCGTCGGCTCGCCGGGCGGCGCCGGCACGCCGAGCTCCTCGGCGAACTCCCGGCGGGCCGCCGCCAGGGGGTCCTCGTCCGGCGGGTACTCGCCCTTGGGCAGCGTCCAGGCGCCCGCGTCGCGGCTCGCCCAGAACGGGCCGCCCATGTGCCCGAGCAGAACCTCGACCCCGTCGTCGCCGTTCCGGCGGAACAGCAGAATCCCGGCGCTGTGCCTCGTTGTCACGTCGCCCAGTCTGCACCCTGCCCGCCGGCGTTCCCGAGACGACGTGAGAAATCCTCGGCGAAATTGTTCTTCCCTCTTTGTCCGGCCTGGTTTCGTGGAAAATTCTTCACCGAATCATCGCCCGCGCCGGCACCTCGCGGGGCACCTGATTTTCCGGGGCGCTGATCGTGACAGCGGGTCAAACTCGCTGCTCGATCCGGTGAGTCCTTACCCCCGGTAGAGGCATACCGCGGTCTTCGCGCCCGGCGGTACCGTGGGCAGGCCCAACGGCGTCAACGGTCAGGAACCAGCCCGGACCAGCCCGGACCGGCACAGACTGGCGCGGACCGGCTCGGACATGGCTGGGGCGAAAAAGGCGATCACTGCTCAATCGGTCATCAATAACGCGCCGGGGCGAGGTGAGCGGATCTGATGAAACAGCCCGTCGCGCGTCGGTCGGTCAGGAAAAGACTCCTGCCATGAAACGACCGAGCGCGATGCTGCTCACCGGCGATCTCCGCGAGTACGCCCTCGCGGCGTCGGTCAGCCGCCGCTTCGCCGCCCAGCGGGGGCTGTCCTCCTGCCAGCCCGTCTGCCGCCCCACCCCGGTGTCCGGCCGACCGCCGCCCGGTCAGCTGCGGGCGCAGGGGCACTACCGCACCGTCGGGATTCCCCTCGACGCCCTGACCGGGCCGGGGAACCTGGACCGGCGGGCCCGAGCCCTGCGGCACGCCTTCTTCCCCGCGCACGCCCCGCCCGTGGTGGCCGCGCCCACCTGGCCGCCCGGCCCGCTCGCCCGCGCCGTCTTCACCGCCGTCAGCTCGGACCGGCCGCTGGTGTTCGCCGAGACGGCCACCGCGCTCCGGGAACCGGCCCCGGAACCCGGTGGCCACTGGGTGCTCGCCGACTCCCGCAGCCCGCTCGCCGTCGTCGCCGCCGGGTACGCAGCCGCCACCGGAAAGCGGTTCGCCGTCGTGGAACGCGGCGAGCACCTCGGCGACTGGCTCCGCCGGGTCGAGCACGACAGCGCGATCCTGGTGGCAGAGCACGGGGTGTTCGGCAAGCCGTTCCTCCAGGAACTCGCCACCTCCCGGCAGTCCCCGCTCGCGCCGGGCGTCATGACCGCCTACTCGGCGGCCCGGTTCAGCCGCCTCGTCTGGCGGCTCCTCGCCCACCGCGACTTCCGGGCCGGGGGCGGTCGGTTCGGCGAACCGGACCGGCGGCCGGTCCCGCTGCGCGACACCGCGCCCCTGGAGCACTACGTCCTCAGCGGCCACGGCAACGAACTGCACGTCCACCACGGCGACGACGAGGTGGTCTGCGGCGCGTTCCCGGTCGAGGAGCGCACCGGGGCGCCGGAGGGCTTCGACTGCGAGCGCGGCTGCCCCTACCCCGGCCGCATCCGCGGCGCGGACGTCCCCGTCACCACCGCCGTCCTGCTGAGCTGCGAGTCGGCGACCTTCGGCGACGGCTTCGCCCCGCGCGGGCACTCCGTGCTGCTCAACCTGCTCGACGGCTGGTGCACGTCCGTGATCGCGCCCTACAAGCACGCGATGGTCACCCCCGAGCTGGAGTCGCTGGCCGAGGCCCTGGTGCGCGGCGGCTACCGGTTGGGGGAGATCGCGGAGCGGCTGAACTCGCTGGTCGGCCCGCACGGGGTGCCGGACGCGCCGTTCGTCCTGCTGGGCGATCCCGAGCTCGTCCCGGCCACCACGCCGAGGGTCGATTCGGCGGTTCGGTTGGCGCGCCAGGGAAACGCGGTGGTCGTCGAGTGCCGAACCGCCGGAAGTCGGGTGCTGGACAGCGTCATCCCCCTCGACCACCTCGGTCCGGTCACCGCGGTGCCCCGCGGTCTGGCGGTCGAGCCGGTGTCGGCGGAACTCGTCTCCGCCGACGTGCGGTTCGCCTTCCGGTCCCCGCCCACCGCCGACAGCGTCGGCGTTCTCGTCTTCGGCCGGACCGAGTTTCCCGCCGTTCCACTGCGTTTCCGGCTCCGCCGGGCCGCACTGCCCACTGTGGACGAACTCGACCGACTGCGCGCCGACCTCCGCGCCGTCGCCGACCTGTCCGCCCTCGGGCTCGATCCCGCCTTCCTCGCCGCCCAGACGCGGGGCATCGCCGACCTCCTGGACCCGCTCCTGGCCTATCCCCGGCTTCCGGAGAGCATCCTCAACCACACCCTGCTCCGGCACTACGACGCGCTCAGGGACAGCGTCCTGCGGGTGGCGCGTCGCGCCGTCCTCGGCCAACTGCGGGAGATCCTCGGAGAGACGGCCCTGTGGATCAGCCACCGCTACGCGGGGAGCTACGGGCTGACCGACCGCACGCGGGCCGACGACCCGCTGCGGCCCTGCCCTCGGTGCGCGGCAAGCACTTCCGCCTGGCGGTACACCGGCGGCTGTCGGGGCCTGGCGCCGCGAACCGTGGAGGTCTGCCCGCGGTGCGGCATCGTCGCCGACACCCCGGACCCGGCCGCGCTGGACGTGACGTTCGCCGGTTCGGGGGCCTTCACCGACCGGACGGAGCACCGACGGGTCACTGTGCGCAACCTGTCGACTGTGCGCCAGGACGTCTCCCTGTTCGCCCAGTTCACCGAGTGGCGCGCGCAGGGGATCTCGGTGGAGCCCGGGATCGTCGACACCCACCTGGGGCCGGGCGAGGAGACGGCGTTCACCTTCACGTTCTCCTGCCGCGACCGCCCGCACGACGAGCTGGCCAGCCTGCACGTCTTCGCGCTCACCGCTCGCTTCGCGCTGTCCTGCTTCACCCAACGGGTGCTGGTGTGCCAGGCCGGCACGCCGACCCGGGTCGGCGTGCCGGCGGGCGAGGACGGCCCAAACGGACCGAGCGGTCCGAGCGGTCCGCGCCTCGGCCCGGTGCTCCCGATGGTCGCCAGGCCGGTCGAGGGCGCGGGCGCGAAGCGCGGGTCGGGTGGGGGAGAGGGGTAGGCGCTGTGGACTTCGAGAGCGGGCGGGACGGCGCCGGGGCGGCGGGCCGGGCCGTGGCCACAAGGACCACAAGGACCACAAGGACCACAGTGGACCTTCGGTCGTCGTGGAACCGGTACGCCGTCCGCGATCTCTCGGCCATCACCGGCTGGGGTGAAGTCGACCGCGTTCGGACCGCGCTCCGGTGCTGGTCGGGGCGGGCCGACCAGTGGCTTCGGGCAGCGGGCGAGGCCGAGGGCGGGGACAGTGGGGAGCGGGACCGGCCGGGTCCACTGTGGAGGGGCCGGCCAGCCGCCCGGCGGCCAGCGGCGACGGGGAGGACCGACGATGACGAGACCTGACGGGGACAACGCCGTCCTCCGGGCCGTCCAGGAGGCGCTGTCCGGGTACCACCGCCAGATCGAGGAAGTCGACGAGGAGCTGTCCCGGCTCGTCCACCGGCGCGAGGAGATCGTGGTCGGGGCGCGCACGGCCCTGCTCGAACAACTTCCCGAGGACGTCAGGGGCGGGCTGGCGCGGGAGATCGCCGCCGAGCGCCCGCCGAGCGCGCTGGGGGCGCGCGCCGCCGGCCACCTGGCCCAGCTCCCGGCGGTGGTGAGCCAGGAGGTCGAGGCGCTGCACGCGCGGCTGCGGGGATTCCACAGCGAGATCGAGGGGATCGACGCGGACCTCGCGCGCCTGGTGCACAGGCGGGAGGAGCTCGTCACGGCGGCGCGCGAGGCCATGGCCAGGTGCGTGCCCGACGAGGCCGAGGAACACGCGGCCGACCGCACGCCCCGGGTGGCGATGGCGTTGGCCTGTTGGTGATGCGGGACGGCGGCGCCCCCAACCCGCCGCCGGGCGGACCGGCGACGGACCGGGGGCGCGGGGAGCCGGGCGAGGAGGAGAACGGATGGAGTCGGTGACGACGGAGAAACCCGGTGACGACAACCGGCCGGTCCTGGTGGTGGTCGACCCCCAGGTCGCGTTGTTCCGGTACCTGGCCGTGGCGCGGCGCAAGGGGTACCGCACGGTGGTGCTGGCGCTGGACCCGGGGTTCTGCCGGGTCGAGGAGGCCAGGCACAACCGGGCCGCCTTCGGGATGGACGCCGTGACGGACACCGCCACGATCGCCGGTGTGGGCACGACGAGCCACATCGACACGCTCATCCAGTGCGACACCGGGAGCGCGAGCGCCATCCGCGACGCGCTGGCGCCGTTCGCCGGCCGGATCGCCGGTCTGCTGCCCGGTGACGATCCCTACATCCCGGCGACCTTCGAGGCCGGCCGCGCGCTCGGCTTCGACTGCCCGCCACCCGCCGACGCGGTGTGCCAGCAGTCCAAGAGCGCGATGAAACGGCGGCTGGCCGAACGGGGTGTGTCCACTCCGGACTTCCGGATCGCCGCGGACCCGGCGGAGGCGGAGCGGCACTGGATCGCCCTCGGTCGGGACTGCGTGGTGAAGACGGTCGACCACAGCACGAGCGCCAACGTCTTCCGGGTCAACAGCCGGGAGCAGCTCGCGGACGCCTGGGACTCCATCATCACCAACCGACTGGCCATCCCGGGGCCGTTCCCGTTGAGCAGGGAGATCCTCCTGGAGGAGGTCGTCCTGGGCCGGCGGCTGAGCGCCGAGGGCTACGTCCGGGACGACCGGGTGGAGTTCCTGAACTTCTGCGAGAAGATCACCTCGAACGACTTCGTGCTCCTCGGGCACCTGGTGCCGGCGGCGCTGTCGCCGGAGGAGGAGGCGAAGGTCAGGGCGGTGGTCACCGACTGCGTGGCGGCGCTGGGAATCCGCGACAGCGTGTTCCACGCGGAGGTCCACCTGCGGGAGGGCGTCCCGCACGTCGTCGAGTGCGCCGCCCGACCGCCCGGGCAGCACGTCGTCGACCTCATCTGGCGCAGCCGCGGCTACGACCTGATGGACGTCGCCATCGACCTGGCCGTTGGCAAGCCCGTGCACGTGCGCAGCAGGCCGCCGCGTCGGCACTACGCGATGTCGGTCCTGTTCGCCGACGAGCCGGGGCTGGTGACCGGGATCGAGGGGTTGTCCGAGCTCCGCGCCCGGGGCGGTGTCCGCCAGGTGTACCTGGAGGTGCGCCCCGGCGACCGGGTCGACGCGTCGCGGACCTCCCGGCGCCGCTACGGGTTCGTGGTCGTCGAGGACGACACGGCCGAAGGCGTGCGGGAGAAGGCCGCGTGGCTGCGGGACAACGTCCGGCTGGAGATCGCGGGGGCCAGTGTTCTGGTCTCCTGACCACGGCCGCGCGCCGAGCCGACGACGACGTCACCGACAGTCCACAGTGGACATCCGAGTTGGGGCCCTCCCGAAGGGATGGGAAAGCCGTGTGCCCACCACTTCGTCGGACCCGCTCCGGGCCGGTGCGCCGATGAGGAACCCGTGTCAAGGTCGGTGTCAAGGTCCGTGTCGAGGTCAATGTCATGGCGGAACTCCCGTTCCGGGACGAGCGATCGGGGAGACCTGGGTGTGGTGAACTGGAAGGAAGATCCCTATCCGGCGCGGCTCGCGGAGGAGCTGCCCGACGGCGTCGTGCGCTGTCTGCTCAGCCCGCGCCACTGCCGGATCAGGCCGGGGCAGCACGGGTTCTGCATGGTCAGGGCCAACCGCGACGGCCGACTGGTCAGCCTCAACTACGGGCGGTCCGTGCACGCCACCGAGGAGACCATCGAGACCGAGGCGGTGTTCCACTACGCGCCGGGTGAGCCGATCCTGTCGATGGGCAACATCGGCTGCATGCTCAACTGCGACTACTGCCACAACTGGAAGACGTCGCAGGCGCGGTTCGTCTCCGACGACGACATCCACCGCTACACCCCGGACGAGGTCGTGGAGATCGCGCTGCGCCACGGCATCCGGGTCCTGTCCTGGACCTACAACGATCCCGTGGTGTGGCACGAGTTCGTCACGGAGACCGCGGCGCTCGCGCGCAAGGCCGGGCTGGTCAACCTGTTCAAGTCGGCCTTCTTCATCTCCCCGGAGGCCGTGGCGGAGCTGCTCCCGGTGATCGACATCTTCTCGATCTCGGTGAAGTCGATGGACCCCCGGTACTACCGCAGGCTCACCAAGGGGTGGCTCGAACCGGTGCTCGACGGCGCGAGGCAGGTGCACCGCGCCGGCCGGCACGTGGAGATCTCCACGTTGATGGTGACCGACCTCAGCGACGACGAGAAGACCGCGCGGGCCGTGGCCCGGTTCGTCGGCGAGGAACTGGACCCCGCCGTGCCGTTGCACTTCGTGCGCTTCCACCCCGACTACAAGATGACCAACAGTCGGCGCACGCCGCTCGACCGGCTGGAGCACGCGCGTCGCGTGGCCCTGGACATGGGCATTCACCACGTCTACCTGGGCAACGTCTACGACACCGACGCCACCGTCACCACCTGCCACTGGTGCGGGCACCGGCAGGTCACCCGCTACGGCCTCAACGCGAGCGTTGTGGGCGTCGGTGCGGACGGAACCTGCGGTGGCTGCGGCAAACCCGCCAACCTGACGCTTCTCCCGGCGCGGCCCGCCCGCGCGACTCTCGCCGAGCTGCCCACGGGCCAGCACCTGCGCACCGCGGGTTTCCACTGGCACGGGGACGTGCGTTCCCTGCACATCCAGGTGCGCAACGACAGCGACTCCGCCCGCACCCTCTACCAACGCCGCTTCGGCACGGACTGCGCGCCGGCCTGGACGCCGCTGAACCTCCTGCCCGGCGAGAGTTACCGCTTCATCGCGGCGAAGGCGACACCGGGCGAGCAGGGTGTGGAGGTCGCCGTGTCCGACGATGTGCGGTGCAGCCTGCACGAGGTCTTCGACCGCGCGCACTTCCCCACGGTGGAGACGAGTGCCGGCTCGCTCAACGACGACGTCACGCCGTTGCCCAGCTACGACGCGGCGGTGGGCCGCCCACTGCCCGTGCTCGACGTCGAGGGATCGACGCGATGAGGCCCGACGTCGACTACCGGGTGATCGACCTGGACGAGGACGCCGGGTTGCTCTTCCTCGCCGGCAACCACCGCGCGTTCGTGGTCGACCCCGGGCTGGCCGACCGGTTGCGCCACGGCCTGGACCACCTCACCGAGGAGGAGCGCGCCGAGTGGCGCAGCCTGGTCGGTGTGGGGCTGGTGTCGCAGGAGAACCGCGACGCGCTGAGCGCCAGCACGGCCGTCGACGGCGCGGACCTGGCGATCAACGTCAACCTCACCAACACCTGCAACCTGGCCTGCGCCTACTGCTTCGCCGACGGCGGCGACTACGGCCGCATCACCGAGGCCATGGGGCACGAGAGCGTCGACCACATCTTCGCTTTCGTGGAGCGCAACCTCACGCCCCGCCGGTCGGTCCGGCTGGAGTTCTTCGGCGGGGAGCCGTTGGCCAACTTCCCCGTGCTGCGCGAGATCTGCGAGCGCGCGGAGCGGGTCGGGGCCGAACGCGGCGTCCGGTTCGTCCACCGCGTTTCCACCAACCTGACGCTGCTTCCCGAAGGTGCGCTCGACCTGTTCGCCCGACACCGGTTCATCGTCTCGGTGTCCATCGATGGCTGCCGGGAGGTCCAGGACGCCAACCGCCCGGCCAAGGGCGGCCAGGGGTCGTACGACCGGGTCATCCGGAACGTCCGTGCCGTGCGCGAGGCCGGCGACGACATCACGCTCGTGGCCAGGATGACCGTCGCCCAACATCATCCCTCGTTGCTGCACAACGTCCGGGAGCTGTGGAAGCTCAACCTTTTCGACTACTTCCAGATCTATCCCGGTGTCTTCCCAATGGAGGGCGAGGAGTCGCGGAGGCCGTCGGGGCCGGTTTTCGTCGAGATCGGCCGCCGGCCGGATGATCAGGACACGCCGGTTCCCTCGTTGACGGGTTGCGGGTCGACGGCCTCGACGGCATCGGGAAGACGGCACGTCAACTTCTTCCTGCGGGACGGGATGGTCGAGCAGTTCCGCGACTTCCTGCGGGACTACCCCACGCTCTTCGCCGAGGACAACCGGTTCAAGGGTGTGCTGGAGTACGAGCGCACGGTCCAACTCGTCCTCGAAGGGCAGCTCGCCCTGTCCTTCTGCTCCGGCGGACGGACGTACTTCACCCACTCGCCGAACCAGGCCATCAGTCCGTGCCACCGGCTGGTCGGCGAGTCCCGATTCGACGTGGGCACAGGGGAACGAGGGATCACGCGGTCCCTGGCGGACTGGCGGCAGACGGTCGACAACCACCCCGTGTGCGGGCGCTGCTGGGCGCGCTACCTCTGCGGCGGCGGCTGCAAGCAGGAGAACTACGTGGCGAGCGGTGATCTCACCGTGCTCAACGAGGAGTCCTGCCGCTACCAGCTGTTGTTGGCCGAGGAGGTGCTGCGCATGCTGGGCCGCTCCTCACCCGCCTACCTGCATCGGGACCGACGCCGGTTCGACGACCTGTTCGTCTCCTGTGGACGGCCGGTCGCGCCCAGCGGCCGTGCTGACCCTGATCCCCGGGCGCTGGCCGGCTTCCGGCACTTCCGACCGGTCACGCCGCCGACCACCCCACTGGTCCTGGACCAGGACGGGGGTGGACAGCCGTGATCAGGCGTCGCGACATCCGTACCCACCGCGAGGGCCAGATCCACCCCGCCACCGTCTCCCCGTGGGGGGAGGTGCGGTTCGGCGCCTCCGAGTGCGTGTCCTGAGTGTCCCGTGGTTCCCCGCCCACACCGGGGAACCGGGACGGACGGGAGGAACGGATGATCGGCGACAGCTACCGGGACGCCTTCCCGGTGGAGCTGGACGGCGGACCGGTCGTGCTCGTCCGGCGGGGGAGCGGGCCGCCCGTGGTGCTGCTGCACGGAATTCCGCTGTCCCTGCTCACCTGGCGGCACAACGTGGACCAGTTGGCCACCTCGTTCACCGTCCACGCCGTGGATCTGCGCGGCTACGGCAGGTCGGCCAAGCCCCCGACCGCCGACTACAGCGTTCCCACGTTGGCCAAGGTCGTGGAGAGGGTGCTCGACCGGCTGGGGCTGCCGGCGGCCAGTCTGGTCGGCAGTTCCTTCGGTTGCGCGGTCGCGATCACGCTGGCGCACCTGTCACCTCGGCGGGTGGACAAGCTCGTCCTGATCAATCCGGTGTGCTACCCGCGCGGCCGTCGCGGCCTGACCCGCCTGGCCAGGAACGGTGCGCTGGCGGCATTGCGCCGTTCCGCGCTGCGCGCCTCGGGGCTGGGACCGCGCGTGCTGGCGAGGCCGTTGCGGCGCTCCTACGCCAATCCGCGCCTGGCGACCCGGGAACTGGTTGCGGCGCACCACTCCCTGCTCGTGCACGACTCCGGCGAACGGACCTACCTGGCCACCCTGCGGGCGTTGGACGAGGCGGAGGTGGCGCGCCGGGTGCCGGAGCTGCGGCAGGACACGCTGGTCATCTGGGGTGAGCGGGACCGGGTGCTGCCCGCGTCCCACGCCAGCCGGATGGCGGAGGAACTGCGCAACGCCCGGGTGGAACTGGTGCCGGCCACCGGGCACTTCCCGCACGAGGAGTCGCCCGCCGTCGTGAACCAGCTCATCACCGCGTTCCTCGCCGGGGCCGGCCGGGCGGAAGGAGCGGGGTGACGATGCCGCTGGCGCGCGGGTGGATGGTCTGGGCCGAGCGGGCGCCGGAGCGCTACGACTGGGCGGTCCGGGTGATGACCCTCGGTCGGCTCGACCGGATCAAGGACGAGATCGCGGAGCGGGTCGGTGTCGGGGACGCGGTGCTCGACATCGGTTGCGGCACCGGAACTCTCGCGGCGCGCTGCCTGGCGAGGGGCGCGCGGGTCACCGGGTTGGACGCCTCGGAGCCCATGCTGCGCCGAGCCGCTGTCCGGGCCGCGAACGAGGGGCGCGCCGAGCGGCTGACCCTGGTGCACGACAACGTCGTTCGGATCGCCCAGCACTTCCGGGACAACCAGTTCGACGTCGTCACCGCGACGATGGTGCTCGGCGAGATCCCCCGGGAGCGCCTACGCCCCGTGTTCCGGGAGTGTTGGCGGGTCCTGAAACCCGGTGGCCGGCTGGTCGTGGCCGACGAGTGCTGGCCCCGCACGCGGCCGGCCCGTGCGCTGTACCGGCTGGGGATGGCCGTCCTCTGGATTCCGCAGCTCCTCCTGCTGCGACGGCCGCTGTTCCCCGTCCACGACCTGGAGGGCACCGTCCGCGACGCCGGTTTCCGGCTGGTGGAGTCCCGGGCCTACCCGGGCACCTCCTTCCGACTCGTCGCGGCGGTCAAGATGCCCGACGCGACGCCCGTGCTGAACCGGTGCGCGCCCGGCGTGGCGGCGGTCGGCGTCGGCGAGGCGTGGGTGGTGTGACGATGCGAGCGATCGAGCACCGCTTCTGGCTGTCGCTGTGGGAGAGCTCCCACATCTTGCAGTCCACTGTGGACGGCCCAAGAGGACGGTCCACGGCCGAACTACCGTGAGGACACGGCGATGAACCGTCAGACTGATCTTGATGGGATCGTGCGGCTCTCCCCGGAGGACACGCGGAGGATCGCGGCGGTGGCCAACGAACTCGACGTCGACCCCCAGCCCCGGGCGCGCTCCGCCGCCGAGTGGGCCGAGTTCGCGGCCTCGGTGGCCACCGCGATGCCGGCCGCGCTGACCCAGGCGGCACAGCGGTTCGCCACCGACGGCGCGCCGAACCACGTGCTGGTGGTGCGCGGTCTTCCTGTCGACGAGCACCTCCAGCCCACACCGACGGCGGACGACCACCGCGAACTGGGCGGCACGGCACGACGCGGTGTGCTCGCCGCGCTGGGGGTTCTCGCCCTGCTCGGCCGGCCTCCGGCGTCGACGACGCCGACGGCCTCGACGGGGCCACGGGAGATCCCGGTCGCGCGGCACATCACCCCGGCGCTCGGCCAGAAGCGGGCGGGCGGACCCGGCGAGGCGGTTCTCCTGTGGCGTGGCGCGGACATCCCCGGCGACGCGAGCCGGGCGCACTTCGGCCTGCTCTGCCTGCGCGGTCGTCCCACCACGTTGTTCGCGACAGCCCGTTCCCTCGCCCTGGAAGCGCGGTGGGAACAGGTGTTGCGCGACACCCGGTTCGTGCTCCACCCCAACGGCGCCGAACCCCACCCCCGCACCGTGCTGTCCGGACCCCGGTCCGATCCGCGGATCGGGTACGACTCGCTTCTCCTGCGTCCCCACCGACCCGACGACGCCGAGGCCGTGGAGGCGTTGCGGCGCTTGGCCGTCGAACTCCGACGCGTCGCCCGGAGGCACGTTCTGGAACCGGGAGACTTCCTCCTGGTGGACAACCACCGCACCGTGCACGCCCACCTCTTCCCCCGCGCCGACCGCGACAACGCCGACTGGTGGCTGTCCCGTGTCCTGGCTCCCGCCGTACCTCCTGCCCCCACCGCGCCTGCCGCGCCTGCCGCGCCAACGGCGAGGCACCGGAGGAGCACGGCACCAGCTCCTACTCCTCCGGCGGCCCCCGCCGGCAGCGCCCCACCCACGAACGCCCCACGGACCAGCGCCCCACCGACCACGAAGGTCCCACCCACCAGCACTCCGTCGACCGGTGTTCCGCCCGCCAGTGCCTCACCAACCAGTGCCCCGCCGACCAGTGCCGGGCCTCCGGCCCCGCCGACCGCTGCCCGGCACCCGGCCCCGCGGCCAGCACCTGTGCGGACCGCCGAGCGCGGGGCTCCGGCGTCGGGCCCGCCCCCGGTTTCCCGTCAGCAGCCCGAAAAACCGCGGCCGGCCCACTCCCACGACGAGTTCTCCCCGTTGCGGGAGGTCATCGTGGGCGACGCGGCCAACGCCCGGATCCCAGATCTCCAGCGGGACCCCTCCGCCTGGCTCGCCTTCTACCCCGACCTCACCGCGGCCGAACTGACCAGGGTGCGGACGGGCCGGTTCCCGGACCGCGTGCTGGCGGAGACCGAGGAGGACCTGGACCGCCTGGTGGGGAGTCTGCGGGAGCTCGGGGTGGTGGTGCACCGGCCAGCCCCGGTGGACCACGACCTCATGTTCGTCACGCCGGACTGGTCCTCCTCCGGCGTGACCTCCTACTGCCCCCGCGACCTGACGCTGGTCCTCGGCTCGACGATCATCGAGGCGCCGAGCCCCACCCGGTCGCGCCAGCACGAGCTGTCCGCGTTCCGCGCGCTGTTCCGCCGTTATCTGGCGGCGGGGTCGACCTGGATCTCCGCGCCCCGCCCGGAACTGCGGGACGAACTGTACGGAGTGGACGATCAGGGGCACCCGACCCTCGGCGAGGCGGAGCCGGCCTTCGACGCGGCGAACGTCCTCCGCTGCGGCCGTGACCTGTTCTACCAGGTGTCGGTCTCGGGGAACGAGGCCGGACTCCGGTGGCTGCGCTCGGTGGTGTCACTGCTCGGGGACTACCGGGTCCACCCCATGCACGCGACCTGCCCGGGCTCCCACGTGGACACCGCGCTGGCGCTGATCCGGCCGGGGCTGTTGCTGGCCAACCCGACCTCGTTCACCGACGACACCCTGCCGAAGCCGTTGCGGCGGTGGGAGGTGCTGTGGTGCCCGCCGATGCGGGAGGCGGCGCCGCTCGCCACCCCGTGGCCGCTCGCCTCGTCCTGGGTCGGGATGAACCTGCTGATGGTCGCCCCGGACCTGGCGATCGTCGACGCGGCGCAGGGCGAGCTGATCGCCACGCTGGAGCGGCACGGGGTGCGGGTGCTCCCGCACTCCCTGCGGCACGCCCGCGTCCTGGGTGGAGGGTTCCACTGCGTCACCCTCGACACCGTGCGGGACGGGGAACTGCGCGACTACTGCGGCTGAACCGGCTGGTCCCCGCTCAGCGGGATGATCGTGCGGTACTTGCCGCCAGGGGACTGCTGCGGCGGTTCCTCGGCGAGCTCGACCGAGACGTGCTCGGCGCGGTAGTCGGCGAGCAGGCGGCGGATCTGGTCGCGCACCGCCGGCCACACCTGGACCGGGTCGGCGCCGTGCGAGTACCGCAGCCGCACGCGCAGGCTGATCGGCGTGGTCTGCACGATCTGGAACAGCTCGATGCCCGGTGTGCGGTCGACCAGGGTGCCGAAGGCCAGGGGCGGCACGCTGACCTGCCCGCCGTCGCTGGCGGGGAACGACACGATGTCGCCGGCCCGACCGCGCACCTTGATCGCGGGGAGGGGGCTGCCGCAGGGACAGGGATCGGGCCGCATCAGGATGCCGTCGCCCAGGTCGTACCGCAGGATGGGCTGGACCCTGTTGGCCAGGTTGCTGATCAGGACGGTGTGCGAGACCTCGCCCGGCGGTGTGGGCCGGTGGTCGGCGTCGACCGGCTCCAACACCACCCAGTCGCTGTTGACGTGCAACCAGCCCTGCCGGCAGCTCGACGCCATGAACGGGCACTCGGTCGCGCCGTACACGGTGCCGATCGCCGCCTGGAACGTGGTGGCGATGCGCTCGAACTCCTTGGCGCTCAACGACTCCCCGGCCGGCTGCACGAGGACCGGGTTGATGCGCAGGCGGCCGGCCTCCTGTTCCCCGGCCAGCATCGCGACGACGCTCGCGTAGCCGATGAGGACCACGGGGCGGTACCGGTTGAGCTGCTCGACCAGCTCCGGAAGCGGGGTGTGGACGGAGAGAACGCGCATCACCTTGCCGCGCCAGCTGCTTTCCTCACCGGCCCGCATCGCGCCGGTGTACCCGAGGAAGTGGCCGTTGGTCGCCATCAGCAACGCGGTGCGCGCGCCGTGGAGGACGGTGCGCATGACGTCGCCGGTGCTCAGCCACGTGGGTGCGCCCCGCGAGCTGAGGGCCATGTGCACGGCCATGTTCCGGTCGTCCAACAGGAAGATCCCGCGACGACCGGTGGTGCCCGACGTCGTGGCCAGCAGGTACTTGTCGTGGAAGCGCCGGCCGATGAGGTCGGGGCTGGCGGCGAACGCCTCCGCCTGCTTCAGGGTGACCGCGCGGTCGGTCACCCAGTCGTCGAAGCGGTCCATCAGCTTGACCTTGTTGGTGACCGGCAGAACGGTGGGGTCCGTCACCTGGTCGGGCAGACCCCGGTACAGCTCCCGGTAGTACGGCGAGTGGGCGCGGGCGTGGGCGACCATCTCCGCCAGCCGGGCGAGTTGCCGTCGTCGCAGGCCCGCCGTCCCCTCCTTCTTGGCCTGTCGCACGTCGTGCTTCAAGCTCCGTTCGCTTTCGCTCATGGCACAGGGTGGCCTTTCTGTTCCGTGGTTGGGTTTTCGGTGGTTCTGGTGCCGCTGCCCGCATCGCGCGGAGGGCGCAGGGCAGCGCTGATCCCCGTTGAGGTGATCTCAGACAGGGGAGGATTGGGGCAGGGTCAGCCAGGACGAGAGCGACGGTCTCGTCCTGGCTGAGGCCACCGGACGCGGTGCGGGCGCGGGATTCGACGCGCCCGCACCGGATCTGACGGCCGGTCCCGACCGTCAGCGGCCGTGCTACCAGGCGACGGGGAGTTCGTGAACGCCGTAGACGGCCATGTCGGTGCGCAACCGGACCTCCTCGGGAGCGACCGTCAGGCGCAGGTTCGGGAAGCGGCGCAACAGCGCGGGATAGGCGACGCGCATCTCGACCCTGGCGAGCTGTTGGCCGAGGCACTGGTGCACGCCGTGGCCGAACGCGAGGTGGCCGGAGGTGCGACGGGTGAGGTCGAGCCGCTCAGGCTCCGGGAACTTGGCGGGGTCCCAGTTCGCGGCCGGCACCGAGACGGTCACCGACTCGCCCGCTCTGATGAGCTGTCCCTCGATCTCCACGTCCGCGACCGCGGTCCTGACCGGTCCGATGTGGACGATGCTCAGGTAGCGCATCAGCTCCTCGACCGCGTTGGCGGCGAGGTCGGGGTCAGCGCGGAGCGCGGCGAGCTGGTCGGGGTGCCGAAGCAGCGCGAACACCCCGAGCGCGATCATGTTGGCGGTGGTCTCGTGCCCGGCGATCAGCAGCATGATCCCGATGTTGGCCGCTTCCTGGTCGGTGAGCTCGTCATCGGTCAGCAGCCCGCTGATCAGGTCGTCCTCGGGCGCGGACCGCTTGCGCCGCACCAGGTCCAGCAGGAAGCTCTCCAGCTCCTTGAAGGCCGCCATGCTCTGCTCCGGCGTCGCCGTCAGGTCGAACAACGTGTTGCTGTTGCGCTGGAACTGCTCCCGGTCGGCGTACGGGACGCCCAGCAGCTCGCAGATCACCAGGGACGGGATGGGCAACGCGTACGCCGTCACCAGGTCGGTCGGCGGACCGGCCTGTTCCATGGCGTCCAGGTGCTCCTCGGTGATCTGCTCGATCCGCGAGGTGAGCTGGTTCATCCGGCGCACGGTGAACTGCCCGGTCAGCAGCCGCCGGTACCGGGTGTGCTCCGGCGGGTCGAACTCGGTCAGGATGCCCGGCGCGGCCTGGGGATCGCGGCGCGCGGGCGGCGGAAGAGGCGCGGGCGAGCGGAACAGCTCCGGGCGGGAGCTGAACCGGACGTCGGCGAGCACGGCGCGCGCGGCGGCGTGTCCGGTCACCAGCCAGCCCTCGTGGCCGCCGTGGTACATCAGGCGGCGGATCGGGCTCTCGTCCCGCAACTCGGTGAGCCCCGTCGGCGGGGAGAACGGACAGCTCCGTTCGATGGGTAACTCCCGCACGACCTGTGGGTCGGAAGCCATGGTCTTCTCCCTCTCGCGCTCGTGGTGGTGGCGGAGTCTGTTCACGGTCCCGGCGGAGCCGGTCGGTACCCGACCTGTCGGAGCGCCGTGGCGAGGTACTCCCTGATCTCGTCGGCCCCGGTGGTGTCGGGGTACGCGCCGAGGTGGTGCAGGACCGCGCCGCTGAGCAGTTGCTGGAGGAAGTCGATGTCGACGTCCGCCGGGAGGTGCCCGGCCTCGCGCGCGCGGTGCAGCGTGTCGCGGACGCCCTCGGCGCGCCGGCGGCCGTAGGACTCGTGGTAGGCCGCCAGCAGCTCCGGGAAGTCGTCCAGCGCGCCGTAGAGGCGGCGCAGTATGCGGCGGTGCCGGGAATGGCCGAGGTATCCGGCCCAGTCGTCGAGCATCCGGTCGACGTTCGGCCAGGTCAGCGCGCTCTCGCTCTGGGCGCCGTTCTCCGCCTCGACCGCCTGCACCAGCAGTTGGGTCTTGTCGCGGAACCTGCGGTACACGGTGGCCCTGGTGACGCCGGCGCGCTGGGCGATCTGCTCGATGCTGGCCTCGCCGGCGCCGCGCTCGACCAACAGGTCGACCGCCGCCCGCAGGATCGCCGCGTCCGCCTCCTGGCTGCGCGGCCGGCCGGGACGCCGCTGCGTGGCGGTGCCCTCGCTCATGTCGGATGTTCCTTCCCCCGGTGCGCGCCCGCTCGGCCGCGTGATCACCTTGCCCGACCAACAATACGGTACAGCTCTGTATTTGATCTAGAGTGTGCTCGGGGTCACTGTCGGGGTCCACGTCTCCGGACAGTCCTGAACTCCTTCGACTACTTCGCCGGTTTCGAGTCCGCGGCCCCGCGGCAGTTCACCGTGTACGACAGCCCGGTGAGCTGGGGAGCGGACCTGGCCGCGCTGGTTCGGCTCACCGCGACCGGTCGTCTGCACCCGCAGATCGACCACCACCTCCCGTGGTCACGGGTCGGTGACGCGCTCACGATGCTGGCCGAGCGGCGGTTGCGGGGCAAGGCGGTCTTCCACCTCGGTGACTGACACGGCGCTTCGGCGTCCTCAGTGGACGCATCTGTCAACAGGAAAATCCACAGTAGACACATGCCGAATCTCGGTCTGACGCGCGGGATTGCGGTCAGATCGCCAGGGGAGCGAGTGTGGTGGGCGGGTCCGCCGACGGGCTGTAGTCGCGCCACGCCCCTGCCAGCTGGCGCACGGCTTTCCCCAACTCGTCGGGTGGAGCGAGGAAGGGAATGCGCAGACACGCGGCACTGCCGCCGGAGACGTCCAACGAGCCGCCGGGCAGCAGGGCGATTCCGTGCCGGAGGGCGAGTTGGGCGAACGAGACCGCGTCGCCGTGCGGTAGCCGCACCCACAGGGTCTGACCACCGGCGGCGGGACGGAACCGCCAGTCGGGAAGTCGGGCGCCCAACTCGGCGCGGAGCCGGTCGTGCCGTCGCCGGAGCTCGCCGGCGCGGCGTGCCCGGATGGCGTCGAGATCGGCGAGCAGGTCGACGGCGGCGAGCTGGCTGGCCACGTCGCTGCCGAGGTCGTGGACGGCCTTGAGCCTGGCCAGGCGGGCGACGAGCGCCGCCGACGCGCGGACCCAGCCCACCCGCAACCCACCCCACACGATCTTGCTCAGCGAGCCGACCGTGAGGACCGCGTTGTCCGGGGCGAACACGGCCAGCGGCGCCGGCTCCGCGCCGTCGAACCCGAGGTCGACGAGCGCCTCGTCGTCGACAAGGGGCACGCCGTGCACCGCCGCCACCTCGGCCACCCGGCGCCGGGCCGGGGTGGGCAGCACGGTGCCGGTCGGGTTGTGGTGGGTGGGGATCAGGTAGCCGAGAGCCGGGCGCTCCCGCCCCAGGACGTCCACGAGGGCAGGCCAGTCAAGACCGTCCACACTGGACACCGGGCGCGGGATCGCCGCTGCCTCGCGGAAGACCTCCAGTGCGCCCGGGTAGGTCGGCGCCTCCACGACCACTTTGTCCCCTGGCCGCACCAGAAGCCTGGTCACCAGCGACAACGCCTGTTGCGCGCCGGTCGTGACCAGGATCTGGTCGGGCTCGGTGGGCAGGCCCCGCCGCGTGTAGCGCTCGGCGAGCGCCCCGCGCAACGCCGGGTGCCCTGCGGGGTGGTAGCCGAGCCCGTCGGAGCGGATGAGGGACAAGGCCCTGGTGTAGGCCGATGTCACCTCGGGCGGAACCGTCGTGGGCGTGGCGCAGGTGAGCTGGACGACGTGGTCCGGGCGTTCCAGCAGGTGCAGGAACAGCGGGTTGGCGGTGTCGCCGGCGCGGGTCCGGTCCCGGGGCAGGACCGCCGAGGCGACCCGGGTTCCGCTGCCCTGTCGGCGAACGATCTTGCCCTCCTGGCACAACACGTCGTAGGCCGCGACCACCGTGCCGCGCCCCACGGCCAGCGCCGTCGCGAACGCGCGGTCGGGCGGCAGCGGCGTGTCGGGCGGGAGTTCCCCGTCGTCGATCAGCTCCCGCAGTCGCGCGGCCAGCAGCACGTAGAGCGGCCCGCGCCCGGCCGACCACCGACCGAGTCGAGCCACCAGACCGTCGATCGCGGGTGGCTTCAACACCGGACCAATACTGTCAGAATTGGCTCTGTGGCCGGCTCCGGCCGTGGTGGACGCTGGGGGCATGACCTACCACCCCCAGACCAGGGCAACGAGGATCTCCGCTCCCGTGCCGGAGGGCGGAACGCCGGTCAGCGTCCCGCTCCACCAGTCCTCGATCTACGCGTTCGACGACCACACCGCGCTGGCGACGGCGATGGCCGGTCCCGAGGGCGATTTCGCCTACAGCGCCTACAGCAGCCCCACGACAAGGGCGCTGGAGAACGTCATGGCCGACCTGGAGGGCGGCGCGGCGGCACTCGCCACGGCCTCCGGCATGGCGGCGATCAGCACGGTGCTCCAGTCGATCCTGCGGCAGGGCGACCACGTCGTGGCGCAGAAGGCCCTCTACGGCGGGGCCTTCGCCGCGCTGCGCGACCTCGTCGAGCGCTGGGGGATCGAGATCAGCTACGTCGGGGGCGAGGACCCCGCCGAGGTCGAGGCCGCGATCCGCCCCACGACCCGGATCCTCTACCTGGAAACCATCGCCAACCCGACCGGTCACGTCTCCGACCTGCCCGCCCTGGCCGCGGTGGCGCGCTCCGCCGGGCTGGTCACGGTGGTGGACAACACCTTCGCCACCCCGATGCTGTGCCGACCTCTTGAGCACGGCGCCGACGTCGTCGTCCACTCGGCGACCAAGTACCTCGGCGGGCACCACGACGTGGTCGGGGGCGTCGCCGTCTTCGCCGACGTCGACCGCTACCGCGCGGCCTGGGCGCAGGCCACCAGGCTCGGCTCGACCGCCGACCCGTTCTCCTCGTGGCTGGTCCTGCGGGGTGTGAAGACGTTGCCGCTGCGGGTGCGCCAGCAGTGCGACAACTCCCTGCGCGTCGCGCGGCGACTGGCGGCTCACCCGGCCGTCGCGGCCGTGCACCACCCGGGCCTGCCGGACCACCCCAGCCACGACCGGGCCAGCCGGTTCCTGTCCGGCTACGGCGGAACCCTGGCCTTCGACGTCCGCGGGGGAGTCGACGCCGCCCACGCGTTCATGCGCGCTCTGCGGCTGGTGTTGGTCGCCGGGTCGCTCGGCGGCACCGAGACGGTCGTGATGCACCCCGCGACCACGTCGCACCGCACCCTCGACGCGCACGAGCTGCGCGCGGCCGGCATCGGTCAGGGCCTCGTCCGCGTCTCCTTCGGCATCGAGCACCACGAGGACCTGTGGGCCGACATCGAGCAGGCCCTTGACAGCGCGACGGCCTGAGCGTCGTCGACCTTTTCGGTGTGGCGACGGAGAAATCGCGCCACGCGCGAGGAGGGGTTCGGGGTGTTCGTCCGGATCGCCCCCGGGGTCGGCGGCACGTGAAGAAGATCAGGATGGAGGAGTGCGCCAGCGTCGGAAACCGCCTAGGTTGGTCGTATGACCCAGCAGTTCCTCGTGGAGCCCGTCGCCGAGCACGAGTACCTGGTCCGGACCGAGGCCGAGGGACAGACGGTGGAGTGCCGGTTCCACGTCGACCCGAGTGTGTTGGAGCAGTTGGGCGTCTCCACGGCGGACGAGCAGCGGGTCGTCGAGCAGAGCGCGGTGTTCCTCGCCCAGCGGCAGCCGATCATCGACTTCCCGTGGTTGGTCGACCTCCAGGACTTCGTCGCCAGCTACGAGGACTACCCGGAGGAGCTTCGCCGCCTGTTGGCGAGCTGAGTTCCACCCCCTCCTCGTGGGTCGCTGGACCGGGGCGTCTCCGCCGTCCGGCGCGGGGAGCTCACGGTCGGCGTTGGCCTGGCGGCCGTCACGTCGGTGGGCACGGAGCGTGACGTGCGCGCCGCGTGGTGAACGCTGGGACCAGTCGGGGGACTGCCGGCACGGTGACGTCCTCGTCCTGGTGTCAGCGTGTTTCCCCGAACGGGGAAATCTGCTCCGGTCGGCGTTTCGGCCGGTGTCGGGGTGTGAGCGGTTCAGCCCTCCGGGTGCTGTCGCCCGAAAGGGGCGCGGTCGCGCTGCCGGCGGGGTCGGTCCGACCTACGGTCGGACCGACCCCCGTGCGCTCCACCGTGGAAGGACCCCTCATGACCTTCAACCCGTTGCGGGAACGGGGAATCCCGCTCGACCAGCAGATCAGGAACTGGCGTGAGCTGGACGTCACGCCGATCGATCCCGACCACGCCGACCCCTACACCCGGTGCCGCGTCATCACCATGAACGGCATCGAGGTCGAGGCGGTCCTGTTCAGCCACCAGTTCGCCCGCAACTGCCTGGACCCGGACGTGCAGCGCAAGCTGGCCGAGGTGCGGTACGTGGAGCACCAGCAGCAGAAGGCGGTGAACTGGCTGCTGCCCGGCGGGGCGTCCCCGCTGGAGACCACGATCGCCTACGAGCAGGTCGCCGTCGACCTCACCGCGTGGGTGGCGCGGATGGAACCCGACCCGTACCTGAAGCAGGCGTACCAGTTCGGGGTCCTGGAGGACTTCGACCACCTCTACCGCTACGCCAACCTGTACGAGATGGTGCAGCACCGCAAGGCCGAGAAGATCGTCGACGGCCTGACCGAGGTGATGCCGGGCCGGCCCACCAAGTACCACCACCGGCATCCCGCCGACAACGTGCGGGAGCCGTACGACCGGAACGAGGCCTCGCCGCTGTCCAAACTGCACGCGCTGACGATCATGTCGGCCGAGCAGCAGACGATGAACTTCTACATGAACGTCGGCCCGCAGTACATGGAGCCGATCGCGCGGCAGCTCTACCAGGAGATCGGCCTGATCGAGGAGGAGCACGTCACCCACTACGAGTCCCTGGTCGACCCCGGGGAGACCTGGTGGGAACGCCTGGTGAACCACGAGTACAACGAGTGCTACCTCTACTACTCCTTCATGGAGACCGAGTCCGACCCGAAGGTGCGGGCGATCTGGGAGCTGCACCTGAACATGGAGCTGGAGCACCTGCGGATCGCGTGCGAGCTGATGCGCCAGAACGACGGGCGGGAGCCGGAGGAGGTCCTGGCGCCGGAGCTGCCCAACGCGCTGACGTTCGAGCCGAACAAGGCGTACCTGCGCGAGCTGCTGGACACGCAGATCGACCTGACCACGCTCGGAGCCGGCTACGTGCGGGAGGCGCACGAGCGGTTCGAGCGGATGCAGGAGCAGATCCACGGCGGGGAGGAGCCCCCCAGCGAGCGCGTGATCGACGAGCACCGGGAGCGGTTCGGCCGGGACTACCGGTTGGAGACCGAGGGACCGCACCCGGTGGCCCGGTTGCGCGAGGACCAGTCGGCCAGGGCCTGAGCGGCGCGCGTGACCAGGAGGATGCGGCATGGTCGAGCAGAGTGACGAGGCTCCCGCGCAGGACGTGGTCGACCTGCTGGTGGAGCAGCACGCGCTGATCCGCGACCTGTTCGCCGAGGCGACCGGGGCGGACGGGCGGGACCGCCGACCGGCGTTCGAGCGACTGGTGCGGCTGTTGGCGATCCACGAGACCGCGGAGGAGGAGGTGGTGCACCCCCTGGCGCGGCGAGCCCTGGACGGGGGCGACGGCGTCGTCGAGGACCGGCTGGCCGAGGAGCGGGAGGCCAAGGAGATGCTGGGCCGGTTGGACGAGATGGACCCGGAGTCCCCGGAGTTCGCGCCGCTGTTGAACCAACTCCGGGACGCCGTGCTCGCGCACGCCCAGTACGAGGAGCGTTACGAGTTCCGCTACCTGCGCCAGCAGAGCACGCCGGACCAGCTCCGCCGGCTCGTCACCGCGGTCCGCGCGGCGGAGGCGGTGGCGCCCACCCACCCGCATCCCGGCAACGAGAGCGCGACGGGAAACCTGTTGGCGGGGCCGGTTCTGGCCTTGTTCGACCGGATGAAGGACGCGGTCCAGCAGTCCAGCCGGGACGAGAGCTGACGCGGCCGACCTGTCGTCTCCGGGGCAGGCGTCGCAGAGGTGGACGCCTGACCCGGAGCGGGTGGTCGGATCAGAAGCCGAGGTCGTCGGCCACCGTGGACGCGGGGACGTGGACCACGGCGTCGAAGGCGTCGAGCACCGGGGTGTGGACGTACTCGCTGTCCATCCGGATCCGGTCCGGCTCGGTCTCGGCCTGACCGGACCGGGGCGCCTCGCGGAGGTTGACCAGGCTGAGACCGAGGTCGGCCGAGGCGAAGAGACCCTCGATGCTGCCCGGCTCCGGAGCCTCCAGCGCCACGTTCTGCAGGCTGATGCCGAACGGCTCGGCGCCGCCGGGGTACAGGGCGGCCGTGTCGCCGCCCCCGCTGGTGACGCCGATCGACACGTAGTCGTCACCGAGCATCTGCTGGAGGTGCTGACCCGTGGGCAGCGCGGTGAGCACGGGCCCGCCGTAGTACGCCGGTGTCTTCTGGATGTGGGCGTTGTGGGCCAGGAGCACGATGCGGGTGCCGGGCTCGGAGTGGTCGAGGTGCCAGCGCACGGACTCGGCCATGTAGATGTCGCGGACCGACATGTCGCCGGAGAGCGGGGTGCCGCTGATGAGGCCGAACATGGCCCGGAGGTGGTAGTCGGCCTGGCAGGCGCCGCGCAGCTGCCAGAGGGCGGTGTCGTAGCGGCGTTGGTCGCTGTGGGCGACGTGTTGCGGGGCCAGCGACTGGAACCGGAACAGCAGCCGGGCGAGGGCCGAGGTGAGGGCGTCCTGCTCGGCGGGGTCGAGCTCGCTCCAGGCCGGCGCGGCCTGCGCCAGCGAGGTGCCCGCGGTGCGCTCGGCGATGCCGAGCGCGGTGTTGAGCAGGGGCACGGAGTCCGGGTCGACGTCGGTCAGGTACTCGCGCAGCGGGAGCAGGTTGGGCAGCAGCGACCCGGCGGCCATCGGGAGGTCGATTCCGGCGAACCGGACCGGGGTGTCGGCGCGGCGGTTGCGCTCACGCATCCAGCGCAGCATCGCGCGGGCCTCGGCCGGACGGGCCAGCCCCACGGCGATGGTGCTGTCCACCAGGTGGTCGAGGTCCTCGTCGCTTCCCGCGCCCTCGATCCACGACGCCATGGTGAAACCCTCGCTGAAGCCCGACTCGTGGGCGAGCACGGTGAATCCGCAGCGCTCGACGAGGAAACGCAGGATTCGGTGGCGCACCAGGGAGAACTCGCGGATGTAGTGGGAGTTCTCACCGATCGCGACCACCCTGGCGGAGCCGACGATCTCGCGCAGCGGCTCCAGATCGTCCAGTGGGGACGCCGGGTCGAGTCCACTGAGGACAGACGCGTTGCCGGCGAACCAGTCGGTCAGGCGGTCGTTCTCTCGAATGCGGTTGTTCACGGCGATTGCTCGATTCGTGGGGATGACGGCGGACGTGCATCGCGATGCGCCGGGGACCATAACCAGGGATCGACACCCGCCGCACACGATTAACCGCCAGAAGGCGTTTTGTGTTGCCGTTTCGCGTACGGCGGGTGTCCGGCGGGTTCCGCGTTGTGATCAAAAGGGGTAGATCACCTCGGTGAGGCGTTCGGACGCCTCCCACAGGCGGCGTTGGTTGTCCGCGTCACGGGAGCGGGGACTGGAGGCCACGCGGCGCGGGTAGCCCTGGACTTCGAACAGCCCGCCGGGGCCGTAGTACTCGCCGCCGCGCGCCTCGGGGTCCGCCGCCGCGCGCAGGGTCGGCAGGGCGCCCATCTCGGGGGAGCGGCCGAGCAGCTTGGCGATCAGCAGGTTGGGCGCGCGGAACCAGCCGGGGGAGTTGCGGAAGATCTCGGTGCTCGCGCCGCCGGGGTGGGCGGCCAGGGCCGTGGTCGGCGCCCCCGCCGCCGACAGCCGCCGCTGGAGCTCGTAGGTGAACATCAGGTTCGCCAGCTTGGACCGGGCGTAGGTGAACACCGAGTTCTCGGGCCTGGCCCCGGTGTCGGTGTCCCGCGCGGGTCGCAGGTCGTCGACGTCGTCGATCCGCCCGTAGCGGTGGGCGATGCTGCTCACGGTCACGACCCGGGAGCCGGGCACGGGCAGCAGGCGGTCCAGCACCAGGCCGGTGAGCGCGAAGTGGCCCAGGTGGTTGACGCCGAACTGGACCTCGAAGCCGTCGCCGGTCCGACCGCGGAGCCCGGTGATCCCGGCGTTGTTGACCAGCAGGTCGATCCGGGGGAGGCGCTCGCGGATCTCCTCGGCCGCCGCGCGGACCGAGGCCAGCGAGGCGAGGTCCAGGCGCACCACGTCGAGCCGCGCCTCCGGGGCCGACTGGGCGATGCGGTCGACGGCGGTCCGGGCCCGGTCGAGGTCGCGGCAGGCCAGCACCACGTGGGCGCCGCGCGCGGCCAGCGCCCTGGCGGTGGCGAACCCGATGCCGGTGTTCGCCCCGGTGACGACCGCGACCCGGCCGCGCTGGTCAGGTAAGTGGTCCTCGGTCCACTCGGACATCATCCACTCCTCAAGGTGAACGGCTGGTTCAGTTATATTGTGAACCACGGGTTCATGTTCTTGGCAAGATCGCTGGAGGGCGGAATGGCCGACGCGGCAAGGCAACCGAGGCTCCGGGCGGACGCCGTGCGCAACCGCGCCGCCATCCTGCTGGCGGCCAGGAAACTGATCGCCGAGCGCGGTCCCGACGTGGGAATGGACGAGATCGCGCGCGCGGCGCACGTGGCGGTCGGCACCCTCTACCGGCACTTCCCCACGAAGACCGACCTGGTCGGCGCGATCATGGCCGACCTCGGCGCCCAGCTCGTCGCCGTGCTCGACGCGGCCGTGGCCAGGATCGACAACGGCGTCAGCACCGGCATGGACGAGATCGCCGCGCTCCTGCGCCGCGTGGTGGTGCACATGGGACAGGACCGCCTCCTGCGCGCGGCGGCGGCCAGCGCCGGCTCACCCCTGCCCGACGAGGTGGCCCGGCACGCCAGGGACACCCTCGCGCACATGGTCGCCGCCGCACGACGCGACGGCGCGCTCCACCCCGACATCGCCGTCGACGATCTCGCACTGCTCATGGCCACCGCACCCGGCGAGGAAACCCCCCAACCCGAACGCGAACGCTGGGTCGCCCTCGCCCTCCGCGCCCTCGGCCCGTCCCGTTCGGGTTGAGGTGACCGCGGTCTGCCCGGCGACGTCGTGCCTCCCGATGGCGTGCGACGGGCGGGGGGTTGCGGGGCGTGGGAACGTCGGAGGGGTTGGGTTCGCACGCCAGATCGCTGACCGCGACGACACGGAGGTAGACCGACGATGACGACCAAGCCGTTCGCGTCCTCCGCCGACCTGACGGCGAAGACCGAAACCCTGGAGGTGCTCGCCGACGGGGTGTACGCGTTGACGGCCGAGGGTGATCCGAACGTTGGCGCGATCGAGGGCGAGGACTTCCTGGTCGCGTTCGAGGCCAGGGCGACGCCGGTCGCCGCGCGGGACTGGCTCGACAAGCTGCGCGCGCACACGGACAAGCCGGTGCGGTACCTGGTGCTCAGCCACTACCACGCCGTGCGGACGCTCGGCGCGTCCGCGTTCGACGCCGACGTGATCATCACCCACGAGAACACCCGCGAGCTGATCCGGGAGCGGGGCAGGGAGGACTGGGAGAGCGAGTACGGGCGGATGCCCCGGCTGTTCAGGGAGCCCGACTCGATCCCGGGGCTCACCTGGCCGGACGTGACGTTCGCCGACCGGCTGACGATCGACCTCGGCGGCGAGCGCGGCGACCTGGTTCTCCAGTACTGCGGGCGGGGCCACACCGCCGGAGACATCGTTGCCTGGTTGCCCCGGCAGCGCGTGCTGTTCGCCGGCGACCTGGTGGAGGCCCAGGCCGCCCTCTACACCGGGGACGCGTTCCACGTCGACTGGTCGACGACGACGTTGGACCGGGTGAAGGCGCTGGGCGCGGAGGCGCTGGTCGGCGGTCGGGGTCCGGTGACGCACGGCCGCGAGGCGGTGGACGCCGCGATCGAGCAGTCGCGCGACTTCCTGTTGGTGATGCGGGAGAAAGTCGGCGCTGTGCATGCCAGGGGCGGCACGTTGAAGGAGGCGTTCGAGGCGACGCACGCCGCGCTCGCGCCCCGCTACGGCCGCTGGCCGATCTTCGAGCACTGCCTGCCGTTCGACGTCTCGCGGCTGTGGGACGAGCTGTCGGGGGTCGACTGGCCGCGGATCTGGACCGCGCAGCGCGACCGCGAGGTGTGGGACCAGCTCCAGGGCGCCTGACGTCCCCTTCTCCCGGTCCGGCACAAATGATCACTGTCCTCTGTGGACAGAAGAGCGCGATTTGCGTCGGAACGCACCGGTGTGTGGGACATCGTTCGGGTACAAAGGAAATCGCCGGCCGCGGCGCGGACTCGGTGTCAACCACCGAGATCCGGGCCGCGACCGGCGAATGTGCGACGGTACCGCTGGAACAGGCGGGGGCAGGCGCCGTAGCGGCGGTTCAGTGACCGTGCGGCCGGATCAGCCGATCACGTCGTAGTTGTGGTACACGCCTCCGATGCACGTGGCCTTGGTCTTCCACCCGTTGTCCCAGTAGTTCTCGTACTTCACGGTTCCGCCGCCGCGCCGGCAGTCCTGCCGGGACACGCCGCCGGCATCGGCGGTGGTCACATCGGAGGTGCTGGCACTGGCGGTGCCGGCCGCCGCGAGGGCGATACCGACGGCCATCACGGTCGTGCCCACCATGGCGAGAGTGCGTCGCATAGGGTCCTCCCCTGGTACCGGATCAAGCGATCACTGCCTACTGGCAGCCCACGGCGGTACGGAAGGGCCTTGACAAGGAATGCGGCTGAACGGCCGTGGCGGTTCCGACGTTGGGACGAAGGGTGCCCTGCCGTCGACATCGCATGTGCAGCAGCGCTCTACGGCAAGTACCTCAGGGAAAACTCGCGTTCCGACGCACCCTGAACCGGCCACCGCTCTCCGAAGACGGGATTTCCGTGGCTGATCGCAGGAACGGTGCACCTCCGCCACCGACCGACACCACCGTGCTCGCCCGCGACTGGGAGCACACCGAGTTGTCGGGCGGGCACTACGAGCGCAAGACGTTCCTCGACGTGGACCTGATGGAGCTGTTCAACCGGGGCGCGACGTTCACCGAGTGCACGCTCCGCGGCGTGCAGTTCAGGAACGCGTCCACCCGCCAGGAGGCCGTGTTCCTGAACTGCACCTTCACCCGGTGCAAGTTCTTCGACGCGACCTCCACCGACTGCAAGATGGCCGGCAGCATGTTCGACCGCTGCTCCTACGACCTCATGGAAGTCGTCGGCGTTGACCTGGCCGACGCGTGGTCGCACAGCGCGGATCTGTCCGGTGCGGACCTGTGGGGCAGTGACCTGTCCGCGCTCGACCCGCTCACCGTGCGGCTGGCGGGCGCGGTCATCGAGCCGGACCAGGCTTTCGTGGTGGCCTCCGCCCTCGGGCTGAAGATCCGGTGAAACCGGCGCCGCCCGCCGGTTCTCGGCCGACGGCACCGCGTTTTCCGCGCTGCGCCTCGTGATCGTCGCTCAGAGCGACGACGGGAGGCCGAACGCCGGGAACAGGTCGGGGACGAAGCCGACCGGTTCCACGATCGCGCCGCCTTCGATCCGGAGCACGTCCAAGCGGAACGCCCGGTACTCCACCTCGCCGGGTGAGCGGACGTACACCGCGATCGCCGGCTGGTGGTTCGCGCGCGTGGGCAGGAGCCGGAACTCCATGGCGCGCGGCCCGTGCAACGCCGGTTGCCAGGCCACGAGAAGGGCTTCCCGCCCCGAGTACCAGGTGGGCTGCGCGTCGTTGTGGCCGCCGGCTCCGGATTGCTGGCCGCACCGAGCGTCCGCGTGCGGGAGCGCGCCGATCGCGGCGTTGTCCGCCCGCTCGATCGCCTCCATGTAGCGCTGGAGCACCGCGCGTTCCTCGTCGCTGGGGTTGCTGGTGGGCGCCCAGTCCAGACGTCGTGGCGGCAGGTGGCGGCGCACGGTGGGCCGTGCTCGCTGGAGGGTGCTGTTCACCGCGGCCATGCTCATCTCCAGCGTCGCGGCGGCGTCCTTGGCCGGCCAGCCCAGCACGTCTCGCAGGACCAGCACGGCGCGCTGTCGTGGCGGTAGGTGTTGGATGGCGACCAGGAATGCGAGTTCCAAGGTCTCGCGCGCGATCACCATCGCGTCCGGTTCGCCGTCCGGCGACGCGATTCCGGCCAGCAGGCGGTCCGGGTAGGGCCGCAACCACGGGATCGCGGCCGGGGGCACGGGAATCGGCGTTGCGCCCGTCTCGTGCGCTGCCTGGCGGCGGGCGGTTGACGGTCGAGGAAGTCGAGGTAGACGTTCGTCGCGATGCGGTAGAGCCAGGCCCGGAAGGTGGCCCTGCCCGCATAGGTCTCGCGCCCGCGCCAGGCCCGCAGGAACGTCTCCTGCACCAGGTCCTCCGCGTCCCCCACCGAACCGAGCATGCGGTAGCAGTGCACCTGGAGTTCGGCCCGGTACCGCTCGACCAGTGCGGTGAAGGCCCGCTCGTCGCCCGGTCGCGCCGCCACCATCAACGCCCCGTCCCCGTCCCCGTTCCCGTCCTGACGAGTCTGCTGCTTGACCTCGTTCACGAATCCTCCTCCCCGGCGCGGCGCCGCCGACGCCTGTGGACCGTCCACTGTGGACTGTCCGTCTCTCTCGTCCGTGTCGGGGACCGCGTGGTCGCTTGACCGACACCTGTATGACGGCGGGGGAGGGCGAAACTCATTGGTCGTCGGGTTCGGCCGTGTTCTCGCGGGGGCCGGGCGGCTCGTCGCCCCTGAGGTAGTGGTGCAGGTAGCTGGCGCCTTCGAGCATGGCCGTCGCGCGCTCGGTCAGTTCGGACTGGCGGTGGGCGATGGCCACGCGGAGCGCCTCGCTGCTGCCCGTGCGGCGGAGGCCGTCGATGACCTTCCGGATCTGGGCCAGGGGATAGCCGTCCTGGCGCAACATCGTGATCATCCGGGCGTCGCGCATGTCGGCCGGGCCGAAGCGCCGGTACCCGGTCCCGCGCTCGCGCCGGGGCATGAGCAGGCCGGCGGACTCCCACAACCGGATGGTGGAGGTGCGGACGCCGAGGAGCGCGGCGATCTCGCCGATGCGCAGGCCGGACCGGGGGATCGCCGAGGTGTCCACGGCCCGCCCCGCGGCCGCCTCCAGCGCGTCGCCCGCCGCCCGGAGGGCGCGCCGCTGCTCGTGCAACGCGGCGTGGCTGGCGTCGACGAGCGCGAGCGCCCGCGGGAGGTCGTCGGCGTGGACCGCCCGCATGATCTCGCCGGCGGTCTCCCGGCCGTACCCCGCGGCGAGGGCGCGGTAGGTCAACAGGGCCCTGCGGTGCCGGAAGTCGAACTGCCGGTAGCCGGTCGGCGTCCGGGAGGTCGGGGGCAGGACGCCGGCGTCCGCGTAGTTGCGGATCTGCTGCGACGAGACCCCCACCATGCGCCCCAGGTCGACGGGGCGAAGACCTGCTTCCCTGCGTCCCACCGGCCGGCCCTCCTGTCGTTGTCCTTCACCCGCGAGTTGAGGGTTTGGGGCCTGCGTTCCCCAGCCACTTGCGGAAATCGGTGAAAAGCCTCTACACGCAGATTCAACGATAAGCTTGAAGCCTGTGGAAGCCGTCATGAGTGCCAACGGACGAGGAGCCCGCACTCTCCCTGTCCCGTCGGGTTCGTGATCGGGGGAGGCGCGGTAGTCCCCGGGTGAAGCGCCCGGGTTCGCGTTCCCCCACGAGGTGTCCTCGCGGATCTTCGGGTTGTCGCGCCGGCGGGCGCTGACACCCGGTTCTGTCGGACCCCTGTGGTAGCCATGACCTTCTTGGGGTGGTCGGACTGGTTCGCCCAGGCCGGGCCTGGTTTTCGCACGTGTTGTCCGTGAATCTCCGAGGCTGCTCGTGAGTGATGACGAGAGAGGCAAGAATTTGCTGGAGCACACGCTTGTGTCGCCTGACGCCCGGCAGACGGAGCCGGTGGGGGAGGCGCGCACGAAGGCGGAGCGAGCCGACGGGGCCCGGCCGCCGGTGGCGGAGTGGATCCGCGTGGTCGGCGCGCGCGAGCACAACCTCGCCAACATCGACGTCGAGATCCCCAAGCGCCGGCTCACCGTGGTGACCGGGGTGTCCGGGTCCGGCAAGTCGTCGCTGGTCTTCGACACGATCGCGGCGGAGGCGCAGCGCCAGCTGCACGAGACCCTGCCCGCCTTCGTCCGCGGGTTCCTGCCCAGCTACGGGCACCCCGCGGTGGACCTGATCGAGAACCTGGCCGCGGTGATCATGGTGGACCAACGCCGGCTCGGCGGCGGGGCGCGGTCCACAGTGGGCACGATCACCGACATCGCGCCGCTGCTCCGCCTGTTGTTCTCCCGGGCCGGAACGCCGCACGTCGGCACCTCCGACGCCTTCTCGTTCAACCTGCCGGCCGGCATGTGCCCGGCCTGCGAGGGCCTCGGCACGATCACCGACGTCGACATGGACGCCTTCCTCGACCCGTCCCGCTCGCTGAACGAGGGCGCCCTGCTCGCGCCGGCGTTCAAGGTCGGGACCTGGCAGTGGCAGGTCTACGGCGGCTCGGGGCGGTTCGACCCCGACAAGCCCGTCCGGGACTACACCGAGGAGGAGCGGCACGCGCTGCTGTACGGGACCGACGGCTCCGTGCGGATCGGGACCAACGGCCAGCAGATCAACGCGACCTACGAGGGCGCGGTGGTGAAGTTCCGGCGCCTGTACATCCAGAAGGACAGCGCCGAGATGGGGGAGCGCACCCGGCAGATGGCCGGCCGCTTCACGACCTCGGTGGGGTGCGCGGAATGCGGTGGCGCGCGTCTGTCCCGCGCGGCGCTGGACTGCCGGGTCCGGGGGCACGGCATCGCCGAGCTGTCCGCGATGGAGGCGACCCGGCTGCTCGACGTGCTGGCGACGTTCGACCTGCCGGACGTCGCGCCGGTGGTCGAGGCCCTGACCACGCGGGTCGGGCACCTCGTGGACATCGGGCTCGGCTACCTGAGCCTGGACCGGGCGACCGACACCCTCTCCGGCGGCGAGTCCCAGCGGATCAAGATCGTGCGGCACCTCGGCAGCACGCTGACCGACATGCTCTACGTGTTCGACGAGCCCAGCACCGGCCTGCACGCCAGGGACGTGCGCCGGCTGACCGACCTCCTGCTCCGGTTGCGGGACAACGGGAACACCGTGCTGGTGGTCGAGCACGACCGCGACGTGATCGCCGCCGCCGACCACGTCCTCGACATCGGCCCGGAGGCCGGCAGCGGCGGCGGCCGGGTGGTCTTCGCCGGCGACGTCGCCGCGCTGTCCTCGGCGGACACGCCGACCGGGCGGCACATGCGGTCCCGGACCCGGCTGAAGGACGAGGTGCGCGAGCCCACCGGCTCGCTGGCGGTCGTCGGCGCGAGGGCGCACAACCTGCGCGACCTCAGCCTGGAGATCCCCACCGGGGTGCTCACGGTGGTCTCCGGCGTCGCCGGGTCGGGCAAGTCCTCGTTGGTGCACAAGGTCTTCCTCGCCCAGCACCCCGACGCCATCGTCGTCGACCAGACGGCCCCCTCCGCCAACCGGCGGTCCACGACCGCGACCTACACCGGCGCGCTCGACCCGATCCGCAAGGCCTTCGCCAAGGCCAACGGGGTGAGCCCGGCGCTGTTCAGCGCGAACTCGGCCGGCGCGTGCCCGGCCTGCGAGGGCATGGGCGTGATCTACACGGATCTGTCCTACATGGCCGGAGTCGTCGCGCCCTGTGAGACCTGCGAGGGCCGGCGGTTCACCAGCGAGGTCCTCGCCTACCGCCTCGACGGCGCGACGATCAGCGACGTGCTGGAGATGACCGTGGGCCAGGCCTGCGAGTTCTTCGCGAAGAACCGGTCGGTGGGGCCGATCCTGCGCGCCGTGGTCGACGTCGGCCTCGACTACCTCCGGTTGGGGCAGCCGCTCACCAGCCTGTCCGGCGGGGAGTGCCAGCGGATCAAGCTGGCCTCGTACCTGCACCGGCGCGGCGCGGTCTACGTGCTGGACGAGCCCACCACGGGCCTGCACATGTCCGACGTGGCGCGGCTGCTGGGGGTGCTGGACCACCTGGTCGACGACCGGGCCAGCACGGTGATCGTGATCGAGCACGACCTGGACGTCATCGCGCACGCGGACTGGGTGGTCGACCTGGGGCCGGACGGCGGCAGCGCCGGTGGTCAGCTGATGTTCCAGGGCCGGCCGGCCGACCTGCTGTCCGCGTCCGGTTCGCACACGGCGACGTACCTGCGCCATGCGCTGGGGGTTGGCGGGAACGGCGCGAGCGCGTCGTGATCCGCTGATGTGGCGCGGGAGGGTTCCGGTGCCGGGGAAGGCGTTGGCCACGGGCACTGAGGCACCGGAATTCGTCTGTCCTCACTGGACTGTGTGAGTTGGGGGACTCACGCAGGAGGCCGGACCCGCACGGGAAAGTCATCTCCCGTGCGGGTCCGGCGTTTCGCCACGTGATCTCAGGCGGGGCAGTGCGCGCCAGGCAGGGGAAGCACACCCGTGGTCAGGTACCGGTGCACGTGGTCCCGCACGCACGCGTTCCCGCTGACGTACAGGGCGTGGCTGCCGTCGACGGGCAGCACCCGAGAACGCGGGAGCTGCGCGCCCACCCGCTCCGCGTGCCGGAGCGGGGTGGTCGTGTCAGCGCGACCGCTGACCAGCAACACCGGCGGTAGACCGGTTGCCCGAACACGACGGGGCGCGTACTCGCCCACCCGGGGCAGTCCGCCGCAGAACAGTTGGCCGACCAGGACGGAGGCGCGCAGCCACCCCAGCCGGGGCGCGACCCGCTCGCGCATCCGGTCCTCGATCCGCCGGACCTCGGCGTAGTCGCCGCCGTCGGGGAAGTCGGCGCAGAAGGCGAACCGGGACAGGTCGGCCGGGTCGGGCTCCAGTCCACGAGGGACGAACCGGGACGCGTCGCCGGCCGCCGCCTCGGCGAGCGCGGTGGCGAGGGTCGGCCACCGCGTCGCGGACTCCACCCAGGCGCCGGCGCGGTGGACGATGATCGAGACGGTGGCGGCGGACCCGCTGCCCGGCGCCGGGATCGGCGCGCGTTCGGCCGCGGCGAGGACCCTGTCCCACACGGCGAGCGCGTCCTGGCCGTGCAGGGCGCAGGTCGCGGTCTGCCCGCACCACCGCGCGAAGTCGTGCAGCCGGCGCTCCAGGGTCTCGGCCATGGGTTCGAGCCAGTCGTACCGGTCGCGCTCGGTGTGGTCGAGCACGCTGTCCAGGTACATCCGGGCGACGTTGCGGCCGAACAGCCTGGCGTACGCCTGGCCGTGGACCGTGCCGTAGGAGCTGCCGAAGTAGCGCAACCCGCGCTCGCCCAACGCGACCCGGAGAGCGTCCATGTCGTGCGCGACCTGCCAGGAGTTCAGCTTGCCGGTCAGCGACCCGATGGCCGCTTCGCAGTCCGCCGCGTAACGCCGGTTGGCTTCCGCCATGGCGTTGTACGCCTTGGCGTCGCGCGGGGGCCACGCGGCGAGCTGGGGGCTCGGCGGGCGGGAGGGGCAGGTCACCCCGCTGCTCGCGCCGATGCCCCGTGGGTCGAACACCACCACGTCGAACCACTCCGTCAACGCGGCCAGCCTGTCTCTGATCATCGGTAAGTAGGCGACCACCGGACCGGGACCGCCGAGGTTGACCAGCAGCGTTCCCTGCCGCGCCGGCTGGTGGCGGGCTGGCAACTTGCCCAGCCCGAGGGAGATCCGCTCACCGCGCCACGGCGTCGACCAGTCCGCCGGCACCGGGAGCGATCCGCAGAGAACCCCGTCCCCGCAGGGCTGCCAGGACACCTCGCTGCCGGCGGCCACGACCTCGGTCACCGGGGTGTCAGAGGTCGGGGTGTCGAAGGCTGGGATGTCTGAGGCTGGGATGTCTGAGGCTGGGGCCGGATGGGCCGCGGCCGCGGCCGCGGTTCCGGTCGCCGCGAGGGCGGTCAGCACCACGGCGAGGCCGAGTGAGGTGAGGCGTCTCCCGCCTCCGGTGAGTCTGTTCATGGTCGCAGCGTGCCCACCGGAGGACCGATCGCACATCTGACGTTCGGCCAGTAGTCATCTGTCCACTATGGACTTCGAAGGGTGCTGGCTGGCCGAGGCGCGGGGTGCCACCCCCCTGATCGACGGCCGGACGATCTCCAGTGGATCATGTGGCGCGGACGGACGCGGTCGGCGGAAGGAGCGGGACCCCGGCATGAGGCAGGTGGAGTGGGAGGGTGTCACGGACCGGTCGGACTTCCTGCCCGGGCACGTGTCCCAGATCGACCGGCTGGCCAACGCCGCGCGGAACGCGCGCTGGGCCGAGGTCCTGGACCTGCTGGCGAAGACGCCCAACGCGGTCAACCGGCCGCGGATCGGCGGCACGAGCGGCTACACCGTGCTCCACCACGCCGCCTGGAACGGCGCGCCCCCCGACGTCGTGCGGCGGCTGCTCGACCTGGGCGCGTGGCGGCGGCTCCGCTCGACCCGGGGGCAGCTCCCGGTCGACCTGGCCGCGCGGCGGGGGCACGCCCACCTGATCGACCTCCTCCGCCCGGCGCCAGCGCACCCCGTCGCCGACGACGTGCTGGCCGCGCTCGAACAGCGGCTCCACCAGCTCGTCACGTCGCGCATGGCGGAGTTCCGCATCACCCGCGTGCTCCGCCTCCCGCAGGTCGCGCCGCTCACCGAGCTCGTCGAACCCGTGATGTGGTTCCCGGTGCCCGGCATGTACGGCGGCTTCGCCATCGAACTCCAGGGACCGGAGCTCCAGGTGAAGAGCTGGTGCCGGGTGCTGGGCGGGTCGGCGCGGACGCACCGCATCACCGCGCGCGACATGATGATGGTCGAGTCGGGATGGGACATCTGAGCCGTCAGCGCGGATGCGCCGGTCTGTCACAGGCCGAGCCCTCGGGCGAGGACGGGCCAGGAGCGACGCAGCGCCTGGTCCCAGTAGGGCCAGCTGTGCGATCCGTTGCCGTAGTCGGTGGTCACCTCGATCCCGTTCGCGCGCAACTCCCCGGTGAAATCCCGGGAGGACGCGTACGCGGCCGACTCCAGCGCGTCGAGCCGGTAGGGCGGGTCGAACGGGCCGGGCAGTCCGTTGCCCGAGGACACGTACAACGCCTTGCCCCGCAGGCGGTCCACGTTGTCGTGTGGGTTGTGGGAGGTCCACAGTGTCCGGTTCCGGTGTTCGTCTCCCCACAGCCCGGCCCAGTTGTGGAAGCCCTCTCTGATCAGAATGCCCTTGATGACCTCCGGCACTGTGGGCGCGAGCGTGTTCAGCAGCCCGCTGTAGGAGGCGGCCGCCGCGAAGAGGTCGGGATGGCGGAACGCGTAGTGCATCGCGCCGAAGCCGCCGACGGAGAGACCCGCGACAGCCCGCCGCGTGCCGGCCCGGTAGCCCCGTTCGAGGATCTGGCGCACCTCGGTGACGTGGAACCTCTCCCAGTCGGGCGGCCCACCTCGGCCGAAGTTCCACCAGGGGCTGTACATCCCCGCCCGCCCGCCGGTCGGCATCACGACCAGCACGGGCAGGGACGCGGTGAACTCCGCGACGTCGGTGAACTGGGTCCACGCGCGGTAGTCGGCGGGTTCGCAGCAGCCGTGTAGCAACCAGAGCGTGGGCCAGGTGCGGTGTGGTTGCTCGGCCCAGCCCGCCGGGAGCAGCAAGCGCACCACCCCGGTGGCGCCGAGCGCCGGTGAGGCGATCTCCAGGTCGAGCGCTCGGCCCTCGGCCCTGGTCGCCCGCACCACCCGGGCGCCGTCGTCGGCCACCGCGCCGGGTTCGGTCTCCGCGAGCCCGGTTCCCGGGAACACGGCGGTGAGCGCGACTGCCAGGGCGAGCAGAACACCATGCACGCGACCTCGTTGTCGCACAACCATTCGCGCTCCTCGTCTGTCCGTCACAGCGGGATGTTCCCGTGCTTGCGCGCCGGGGTCTCCTGCCGCTTGTCGCGCAGCATGCGCAACGCGCGGGAGATTTCGATCCGGGTGGTGGCGGGGCGGATGACCCGGTCGACATAGCCGCGGTCTGCGGCGGCGTAGGGGGTGGCGAACCGCTTCCGGTAGTCGGCCACGAACCGCTGCCGCGCGGCCTCCCGCTCCGGACCGTCGAGTGCGCGCAGAGCCCTGCGGTGCAGGATGGTCACGGCGGCGTCCGCGCCCATCACCGCGATCTCGGCGGTGGGCCAGGCCAGGTTGACGTCCGCGCCCAGGTGTTTGGAGCCCATCACCGCGTACCCGCCGCCGTACGCCTTGCGCACCGCGAGTGTCACCTTGGGCACGGTGGCCTCGGCGTAGGCGTAGATGAGTTTCGCGCCCCTGCGGATGATCCCGGCCCGTTCCTGCCCGACACCCGGCAGGTAGCCGGGAACGTCGACCAGGGTCAACAGCGGGATGCCGAAGGCGTCGCAGAAGCGGACGAACCGGCTCGCCTTCTCGGAGGCGTCGATGTCGATGACGCCGGCGAGGTGCAGCGGTTGGTTGGCGACGACGCCGACGGTCCGGCCGTCCACCCGGCCGAAGCCGCAGATGATGTTGGGGGCGAAGGTCTTCTGGACCTCCAGGAAGTCGCCGTCGTCCACCACCGCGTGGATGACCCGGCACATGTCGTAACCCTGGTGCGGGGAGTCGGGGATCAGTGTGTCCAGGGCGAGGTCGGTGGCCGTGAGCGCGGGCGCTCCGGCGCTGTCGTACACCGGGCACCCGTCGAGATTGTTGGCGGGGAGGAAGCCCAGCAACGTCCGCACCCAGTCCAGGGCGTCCTCCTCGTCCCGCGCCCGGTAGTGGACGTTGCCGGACACCTCGCTGTTCACCTCCGCGCCGCCGAGTTCCTGCGGTGAGACGGCCTCGCCGGTCACCGCGGCCACCACCTCCGGCCCGGTGACGAACATGTGCGCGACGCCGTCGACCATCACCACGAAGTCCGTCAGGGCCGGTGTGTAGACCGCCCCGCCCGCGCAGGGGCCCATGACCAGCGAGATCTGTGGGATGACCCCGGAGGCGAGGACGTTGCGCCGGCCCAACTCGGCGTAGTAGGCCAGGGAGACCACGCCCTCCTGGATGCGGGCGCCGCCGGAGTCGTTGATCCCGACGAGCGGGCAGCCGATCCGGGTCGCCAGGTCCACCACCTTGAGCACCTTCTCCCCGAAGACCTCGCCCATGCTGCCCCCGAACACCGTGAAGTCCTGGGAGAACAGGCAGATGGGGCGTCCGTCCACTGTGGCCTGTCCCGTCACCACGCCGTCGCCGTACGGCCGGTGCGAGTCCATGTCGAAGTCGGCGCACCGGTGCCGCGCCAGCCGGTCGAACTCCAGGAACGAGCCCGGGTCGACCAGCAGGTCGACCCGCTCGCGCGCGGTCAGCTTGCCCTGCGCGTGCTGGCGGTCGGCCGACCGCTTCTCCGCGATGCGCAGGACCTCCTCGTCCCGGGCGGCGAGGTCGGCGATGCGGTAGGCCGTGCTCGGCCGGGGGAACGCGCCACTGGCCATGGCTTCCTCCTATCGCCGGGGCTGACGGGCCGGGCGCAGCGCAGCGCTGAGCCGGTCCGCGATGACGGTGACGTGCGGTGGGTCGATGACCGAGATGTGGTCGCCGGGGACCGGGACGACCTCCAGGTCCTGGCAGAACTCGTCCCAGCCCAGTGCGGCGTCGGTCCGGAGGTAGCGGGGGTCCAGCGCGGTGGTGAGCGGGTGGGGCCGGGCCGCGCGGAACAGCAGGACCGGACCGGAGTACCGGCCAGGCCGGTAGCGCTCGCCGACCACAGCGTCCACATAGGACGTTCGTTGGTGGTCGGCGACGGCGTCGGTGATCGCGGGGACGCGATCCCGGACCCGCCGCATGACCAGCGCGAACCGCTCGTCCTCGCTGAGCGGCTTCAGCCCGTCCTCCGGCAGGTCGAGATCGACCCGGTAGCTGCGCTCGACGTGCTCGACGAACCGCCGCATCCGGCGGGCCGACAGCTCGCGCGGCGACCGGCCCTCGGCCGGGAGCGGGAGGATCGTGTCGATCAGGAACAGCAGGTCGACCTCCGCACCGGCGGCCACGAGCTGCCGCGCGGCCTCGTAGGCGAGGCAGCCGCCGAAGGACCAGCCGCCCAGCCGGTAGGGACCGACGGGTTGGCGTTCGCGCAGCAGGTCGAGGTACCGGGCGGCCTTCGACTCGACGTCGTCGCAGCCGTCCAGCCGTTCCATGCCGTAGCACCGCACGTCAGCGGGCAGGTGCCGCACCAGCGGCCGGTAGACCTCGGTGGGGCCGCCGGCCGGGTGGAACAGGAACAACGTGGGGCCGGATCCGCCCCTGGCCAACAGCCGGACCGGTTCCTGACCGGCTCCGTTGATCTCCGTCCGGAGGACGTCGGCCATGCCGGCGATGGTGGGCACGGCGAACAGCTCGTCGGCGCGGACCGGCCGCCCGATCTCCTCCGCCACCAGGGATCGGAGCCGAGCGCGCTCGTTCTCCCCACCACCCGCGGTGTCGAAGGGCACGTCGACCGGGATGTCGGCGTCGCCGAGCACCTGCCGCCAGAGCCGGGCCACCCACCGCTCGGCGGGGTCGCGGGGGAGAAGTCGCGGGGCTTCGGGTTGTTCCGGCTCGACGGGTGCGTTCGGGATGTCGAGCTCGGCGGCCAGCCAGTCACACAGGTCGGTCAGGCTCGCGCCCCGCATGAGCAGGGGGAGTGGCAGGGTCCGGCCGAAGTCGCGTTCGATGGTCGCGCGGGCCCGCATGGCCAGCAACGAGTCGAATCCCCGTGATGTCAGGGGCGCCCGAACGTCCAGCGCCGCCGGGTCCTGTCGCATCAGGTCGGCGACCACGGCCGTCACGCGGCGGCTCAGCTCCTCCCTGGCCTGGCGTGGGTCGAGACGGAGAAGTTCGGCGGAGTCCCAGGCTGGTGAGGGGGAGTGGCCTGGCTGACGAGCGGAGGCCAGCTCGAAGAACGGCCGTCCGCGCAGGGCTGGGAACAGGTCCAACACCTGACCGAAGTCCAGGCGGGTGACAGCGGTTGTTCCCCGGCCGGAGGCCAGCAGCGCGCCGAGCGCGGCGAGTCCTTCCTCAGTGGACAGTGGGGACAGCAGGGGGTTGTCCTTGTTCGTCGCGCCACCGATCTCACCCCAGGCGCCCCACTGGATGCTGACGGCTGGCCGTCCCTCGGCGCGCAGCCAGGCGACGAAGGCGTCCATCCACGCGTTCGCCGTGGCGTAGGAGAGCTGGCCTGGTGAGCCGAACAACGCGGCGGCGGAGGAGTAGGCCAGCCACCAGTCGAGATCGTGTTCCGCGCTGGCCTCGTGAAGCCGAAGAGCGCCTTCGGTCTTCGCCCGCCACACCGCTGCCAGGTCCTCCGGTCGCAGTGACAGGAGAGCCGAGTCGGCCAGAACTCCGGCGGCGTGGACGACTCCGCGCAGGGGCACGCCGTCGGTCGTGGCTCGTGCCACCAGGCCCGAGGCGACCCCGGCCTCGGCGATGTCCCCGAGGATCACCTCCACCTCGGTCCCGTTCGCCCGCAGGTCATCGATCGCGGTTTCGGCGTCTGGGCTGGGCTTTCGCCTGCCCGACAGCACCAGGCGGGTCGCGCCGTGTTCGGCCAGCCAGCCGGCGGTGGCCAGCCCCAGACCGCCGAGTCCGCCACTGATCACGTAGGCGCCCGCGCGGACGGGGAGATGCGTTGTGGCGGGGGCGGCCGGGACGCGGGCCAGGCGGTGGGCGAACCGTTGGCCGGAGCGCCAGGCCACCTCGTCGTCGGCGCTGTCCGCGACCAACTCCCTGGCCGCGACCTCGGCCGAGGCCACGGCGTCGGCCGCCGGATCGAGATCCAGCCAGCTCGCCCGCGTCTCGGGGTGCTCGAACGCGAGCACCCGGACCAGACCGCGCAGGGCCGCGAGGCCGGGACTGCCGGCGTCGCCGGAGGTCGTGACCGCCGCGCCCCGGGTGAGGAGCCACAGCCTGGACCCGGACGACCCGGAGGTGACCAGCCGGCGGGCGGCGTCGGCGCTGGCCAGCACCAGTTCCCGGGACTCCGCGACCGCGCTCGGCGGAAGGGGCCGCCCCGCGACGACTACGACGCCCTCCAGCTCGGATCGCTCCGTTCCCCGCTCGGTCAGGGGCGCGTCCACCGCGTCGACGAGCGGAGCGAGGGAGGTGGTGTGGCCGGCCCTGGTCAGGCGTTTGGCGAGCGCGACCGCCAGATCTTCGCTGGTGTCGTCGTTGTCGTGGAGGACCAGCCAGGTGCGGCGCGAGGACGAGTCCACATCAGACAGATCCACAGTGGCCAGATCACCGTTCGTCCATTTTGTCTCGAAGGCGAGCTGGTGTGGAAACACGGGGAACTCGCTCGGGCGCAACGGTTGTAGTGACACGTCGCTGATGTCGACCACGACATGCCCGTCGCCGTCGAGCAGTTGGACCGAGCCGGACCGAGTTCCGTCATTCCCGGCTCCGGTGGACAACCACGCGCGCACTGTCGTGCCCTGAGCAGGGTTTCCGAACACCCGCACCCGACCGAAGCTGGTGGGCAACCAGAGCTGGCCAGCGAGTTTCCCGCCTCCTGCGGCGGCCAAAGCGTGCAGGCAGCTGTCACCGAGGATCGGGTGCAGAACGTAGGCGGCCGACCCGTCGGGCTGCCGCACCCGGGCCTCGGCGAATCCGGCGGACCCCACCACCGACGTGAGCCCGCGGAACGACGGACCGTAGACCTGCCCGGCCTCGTCGAGCGCCGCGTAGAGATCCACCTGTTGGGGCCGCGTCTCCGGCTGCGAACAAAGCTCCACAGTGGACATACCGGCCGACGTGGTGACACCCTCGGCGTGCAGGACCCAATCCTCGCCAGAACGGGCGAAAACGGACAGAGCGAAGCCTCCGCCAGGGCGCGGGGCCGCCTGGACGCAGACCTCTGTGCGCTCGGACAGCGGAAGCATCCGGTGCAGCACGAGGTCCCGCACTTCCAGGCCCGCCGACTCGGGCAGGAGATCACGCGCCATGGCGAGCGTCAGCTCGACGAACCCGGCCCCCGGGAAGACCGGCACACCGTGGACGGAGTGGTCGGCGAGCCACGGGTGTGAGGTCAGCCCCACGTCGCCGAAGCGGAGCCTTCGCTCGTCCTGCGGCGGGCGCACCAGGTCAGCGAGGAAGGGATGCCCGGGGCGGGACCGGACCGGCGCTGGTCTCCAGTGCGCGCGGTGCTCCCAGACCGGGGGAGGCAGGTCGACCACCACGCGTCGGGGGTACCGGCGTCGCAGGGTCTCGGCGTGGCCGAGCTCGTACATGGTGGCCAGCGCGCCAAGGAACCCGTCGGTCCGGTCGTCCAGGTAGCGGTGCATCGTCGGGAGGACGACGATGTCGGACTCGCCCAGGGAGTGGGCGGTCCGCTCGACGGCCGAGGCGGCGATCGGGTGAGGCGAGATCTCCACGAAGACCCGGTGGCCGTCGCGCACGGCGGCGGTGACGGCCTGGCTGAACCGCACCGGCTCGCGGAGGTTCGCCGCCCAGTACTCCTCACCGAACTCCGGGGTCCGGCTCTGGTCCACAGTGGAGTAGAACGGCACGGACGCGGGCCTGGGCGACAGCGTCCCCAGCATCGCCCGGAACCGGTCCAGGAACGGGGAAACCGCCGCGGAGTGGCCAGCCCCGCGCACGGCCAGCCGCCGGGCGAACCGCCCGCGCCGTTCGGCCAACGCCACCAGTGCGGCCACCTGGTCCGCCGGCCCGCTCACGGTGCACTGCGCCGGCGAGGCGTAGACGGCGATGGTGACGTCAGGGAAGTCGCCCCGCAGGTCGGACATCTCGGTCGGCGAGAACTCCACGAGAGCCATCGCGCCCGCGCCGGCCGCGTCGATCTCGGCCAGCACCGCCGTGCGCGCCAGCATCACCCGCAGACCCTCCCGCACGTCCAGAGATCCGGCGATGACCGCCGCCGCCACCTCGCCCACCGAGTGACCGATGACCGCCCCGGGCTCGACCCCGTGCTCCCGCCACAGCGCGGCGAGGGCGATCTGCGTGCCGAACAACGCGAGTTGCTGGACGGCCAGCTCGTCGGCCGGGTGGCTGCCGGCCAGCGCCGCCGACAGCGCGAAACCCGCGAGTTGGTCGAAGTCGGGGTCCAGAAGGCGGACCGCGTCGGCGAACGCGGGTTCCTCGGCCAGCAGCCGACGGCCCATCGCCGGCCACTGGGACCCGTGTCCGGACAGGACGAAGACCGGCGCTGTCGTCGGGGCGGGCCGCGCGGGAGCGGACCGTTGGCCGTCGGCCAGCGCCCGGAGCTGGTTCCGCAGCTCGGCCCGGTCGCCGGCGACCACGGCCGTCCGCACCGGATCGTCGTCGCACCCGTGCGCGAGCGCCGCCGCGAGGTCCACTGGGGACGGTCGCCCGCCCCACTCGTCCCCGAGCCAGCGGGCCAGCGCTGCCGCCTTCGCCCGCAGACGCGCCTCCGAACGGGCCGACAACGGGATGACCACTGGGGTTCTCGCCGAATCCCCTTCGCTCACGCGTGCGGCGCTCGGCCATTCCTCGACCACCACGTGCGCGTTCGTGCCGCCGAACCCGAACGCGGAGACACCGGCCCGCGCGACCCCCGAGTACCTCGGCCACCGCGTGGACGAGGTGACCACGCGCAAGCGCCCCGCCCTCAGGTCGATGCGCGGATTCGGTTCGGACACGTGCAGGCTTGCCGGGATCAGCGAGTGCCGCAGCGCGAGGACGACCTTGATCAGGCCCGCGATGCCGGCGGCGCCTTCGAGATGGCCGAGGTTGCTCTTGACCGAGCCCAGGAGCAGGGGACGCTCCGGGGACCGGTCGGCGCCCAGCACCGCGGCCAGCGCGCCGGCCTCGACGGGATCTCCCAGCGGCGTTCCCGTCCCGTGTGCCTCGACGTAGTCGACCGTGGCCGGCGACAGGCCCGCCGCGGTGTAGACGTCGCGCAGGAGTCGTTGCTGGGCAAGGGGATTCGGCGCGGTGATGCCGTTGGACCGCCCGTCGGAGTTCACCGCGCTGCCCCGGAGGACGGCCAGGACGCGGTCCCCGGCCCGCCGCGCGTCGGTCAGGCGGCGGAGGACGACCACGCCGCAGCCCTCGCCTCGCACGATGCCGTCGGCCGAGGCGTCGAACGGCTTGCACCTCCCCTCCGGGGACAGGACGCCGGCCGCGTGGAAGCTGGCGGTGACCGCCGGAGAGAGCAGGACGTTGACCCCGCCGACCAGTGCGGTCGACACCTCGCCCGCGTGGAGCGCGCGCATCGCCTGGTGCACGGCGACCAACGAGGACGAGCACGCCGTGTCGACGGTCATGCTCGGGCCGTGCAGACCGAGCACATAGGACAGTCGGTTCGCGGCGAGGGACGCGGCCGCGCCCGTGCTCGACCACGCGTCCACCGCCGCCAGGTCGGCCATCGCCCACTGCCCGAACTCGGTCGCCGAGAGGCCGACGAACACCCCGGTGTCGGTGCCGCGCAGCGTCGCCGGGGGAATGCCGGCGTGCGCGAGGGCCGCCCACGCCACCTCCAGGAGCAACCGCTGCTGCGGGTCCATGGCCTCGGCCTCGCGCGGCGTGATCCCGAAGAAGTCCGCGTCGAAACCGGTGACATCCGGCAGGAAACCGCCGAGCCGGGGCAGCTCGGGCCGCTCCCGGGAGGACAGGAACGGCTCCCAGCGCCCGTCCGGCACGGTGCTGATCGCGTCCCTGCCCTCCCGGAGCAGGGACCAGAAGTCCTCGGCGTCGGGCGCACCGGGGAACCGGCAGGCCAACCCCACCACGGCGACCGGCTCACCGGGGTCGACAGGCGTCCGCTGCGCGGACCCGGCCTGGCCGGCCCCGGAGAGCCGACGCGCCAGACCGGCCAGGGTCGGCGTCTCCCAGAGCAGGGTGTGCGGCACCTCCCGCCCGAGGAGGTTGCCGATGTCGGCGGCGAGGTTCACCGCGGCCCGGGACGACACACCGCACTCCCGCAGCGGGCGGTCCCACTCGCCCTCGGCCACCCGCCGGCCCAGCAGCTCGCCCAGCCGCGCCACCAGCCAACTCCGCCACTCGTCCTCTGTGGACGGTGTGATCCCGGTCCCGCTCCCGGTCCCGCTTCCGGTTCGGCTCACGGTGCCGCTCATGACGCCGTGCTCCGCCGGACGTGGGCCAGGTACTGGACCCGGCTGGCCGCGCGACTGATCTTCCCGCTGGAGGTGCGCGGGGTCTGCCCCGGCTCCAGCAACCACATGTCGTGCACGGAAACGCCGTGCGTGCTGGCGACGGCGGCCCGCGCGGCGGCGACCACGTCCGGGGTCGTCGTGCCCCAGGTCCGCTCGTCCCTGGCCCGCTCGGCGACCACGACGAGGCGTTCGCCCTCGTCGCCGGGGATGGCGAAAGCGGCCACCGAGTGCCGGCGCACCGCGGGGTGCGCCCGCTCCACGGTCAGCTCGATGTCCTGCGGGTAGTGGTTCCTGCCGTCGATGACGATCAGGTCCTTGATCCGCCCGGTGACGAACAGCTCGCCGTCCACCACGACCCCGAGGTCGCCGGTGCGCAGCCAGCCCCGCCCGTCCTCGCCCGCCGCGAGCGGGTCGTCCGGGGCGTCGAGCGCGAGCCCGAAGGTGCGACGGGTCTCCTTGGGCCGCCCCCAGTAGCCGAGTCCGACGTTGGGCCCGCTGACCCAGATCTCGCCGACTCTCCCGTCCGGCAGGGGTTTGCACGTGCGCGGTTCCACGATCCGCACCCGCTGGTCCACCGGCCGGCCGCAGCCGACCAGCGTCGAGCTGGGGACGCCCACCGTCTCGATCGCCCGACCGGCGGCCAACGTCCTGGCGTCGAAGGTCCGCACGCGCGGCGCCGTCCCGGCCTGGTTCGCCGTCACCAGCACGGTGGCCTCGGCGAGTCCGTAGGACGGCCGGTGCGTCTCGCGCCGCAGCCCGCACTCCGCGAAGGTGTTGTGGAAGCGGTCGATGTTGCTGGGCAACACCTGCTCGCTCCCGTCGACGAGGGTGACGACGTCGTCGAGCCGGAGCAGGGCGCGTTCCCGGGCCGAGCAGCGGGCCGCCGCGTAGGAGTAGGCGAAGCTGGGGGCCGCGGTGATCGCGCCGGGGTTGGCCGACAACGCCTGGAGCCAGCGGCCGGGGCGCTCCAGGAACGCCGTGGGGTCCAGCAGAACGGCCCTGGCGCCCAGCAGGACCGGCGTGGCCACCGCCAACATCAGGCCCATGTCGTGGAACAGGGGCAGCCAGGACACGTTGACCGTGCGGCCGCGTTGGGCGCCATAGCACTGCGCGGCCTGGCGCGCGTTGGCCAGGACGTTGCCGTGCGACACCATCACCCCGGCCGGCGACCGGGTGGACCCCGAGGTGTACTGGAGATACGCGAGTTCGTCCAACCGCGGCGGTTTGTCCTCGTACGGCTTTCCAGTGTCCACAGTGTCCATGGGGACGACCACGTTCCCGCGCGAACCCGTGTGGTGGCGGAAGCGGTTGATCCCGTCGACCAGGTCCGAGGTGGTCAGGATGAGGGACGGCGAGCAGTCCGCCAGGATCGCGGCGAGCCGCATGTCGTGCGGGGAACCCGGTGGGAAGAGCGGCACCGCGATCCGCCGCGCGCGCAGCACGCCGAGGAAACCGGCCACGTAGGCGAGGGACTGTCCCGCCATGATCGCGATCCGGTCGCCCGGCGCGGTGTCCGGCGCGACGCGCAGGGCGACGGCGTCGGCCATGGCGTCGAGCTCCCGCCAGGTCAGCGTCTCGGCGACGCCGCCGGGGTCCCGGGTGTAGTCGAGACGGGTCAGGGCGGGCTCGTCGCCGAGCTCGCCGGCCCACCACCGCAGCAGGGTGGCGAGGGATTCACGGGGCGCGTTCCGGGGGACGACGGGGACGGCAGAGTGACTGTTCATCGGTCCTTCGACTTCGTGCAGGGGGAACGGGTCATCGGCCGGCGGCGGCAGCGGGCTCGGTGGCGGGAGAGCGGACCCGGGGCCGCAGGAGGCGCGGCGCGAGGGCCGCGCCGGCGAGCTGCGCCGCCGCGGCCAGCACGAGCCCCGCCGTGTAGCCCCGGGCCAGCTCAGGTCCCGTGAGGCCGGTGGTCTGGCCCGCGTTCACCAGGGCCAGGACGGCTCCGGTCAGGGCGATCCCCGCCGCGGCGGACACCTCGCGGGCGGCGGTCAGCAGTCCCGAGGCCACGCCGGCGTCCTCCGCGTCGACCACGTCCAGCGCGTGGGCGGTCAGCGGGGTGGTGAGGGCCGAGCCGACGCCGACCACGAGCAGGCCGACGAGGCGGGGCTCGACCGACGGCACGTGGTTCACCGCCGCCACCGCCGTCATCCCGGCGGCGACGCCCGTCAGGCCGAGGGCCACGGTCCTGGCCGGCCCCAGACGGCGCTGGATGGCGGGCACCAGCGGCGTGGTCGCGATGACCGCGACCGCGACCACCGACAGCGGCAGACTCGCCCTGCCCGGGGACATCCCGAGGAAGTCCTGGTGCAGCAGGGGGGTGTAGAACACGACGCCGCTCGTTCCCAACCCCCACAGGAGAAGAACCGCGTTGGCGCCGAGGAAGATGGGATTTCTCCGGAGCCGCGACGCCACCGTGCTGGTGGGCGCTCCGCTCACCCGGGTCGGCGCCGGCCGCCGCACGGCGCTGTCGCCGACCCGCGGCACCAGCAGCCCGGCGGCCAGGAGAAGGGGCAGGTGCCCCAGGAAGATCCAGCTCCAGTGGGCGTGTTCGGTGAGGAAACCGCCCAGCCACGGCCCGAGCGCCAGGGCCGTCGCCACCGCCGCGGTCCAGATCGCGGCGCCCGGCGTGCGCCAGCGCGGGTCCAGCGCGGTGCGGACCAGCCGGAGGGTTCCGGGAACGACCAGCGCCGCCGCGATGCCCTGCACCACCCGTGCGGTGAGCACGGCTTCGGCCGTCTGCGCCAGCCCACCGAGCAGCGAGCCCCCGGCGAACACCGCGAGACCCGCGAGCAGAACCCGGTTCCCACCCCGGTCGACCAGGGCGCCGGCGACCAGGAGCAGACCGCCGTAGGGAAGCATGTAGCCGATGCTGAGCCAGGGCAGGGAGGACAGGCCCATCCCGAGATCGCGGCCGATGGTGGGCGCGGCCGCCACCACGACCGTGTTGTCCACTGTGGACACGAAGGCGACGAGCGCGACGACCGCGAGCGTCGCGACGTGGCGCCCAGGACGGCGCTGCGGGAGAACGCTCACGGCCGCACCGCGCTCCGGACCGACTCGCGAGTGATGTCCGGCGCGGGTGGAATCGCCGCGACGAGGGCAGCACGGGCCTTGGCCATGACCGTGACCTCCTTTTCCGCCGGAGCGCCCGTGAATCGCGCGTCGGAGCGCGACCGCGTCGCGGGAGCCCGTGGTGAGGTGGGTGACGTCGGGAACGAGAAATTCGTCAATCGCCCGAGAATGTGACGGCGAGGTTACTCATCCGCCTCAATCAGGGCAAGAAGTCGGCCGGCGGCAGACGGTCGGGACCGGTTCCGAAGGGCGAACCTGTCACCGGCGTGACAACCCGGAGCGGGTGCGGCGCTCACCGGAGGACGTGAAACCGACCTGACCTGCCTCGTCGACCGCGAGCCGCGCACGCCCGCGCCGGCCGGCGGTGAGCCGGGAGCCGTCCCGGCGGCCGAATCCCGGTGCGCCGGGCGGGTCCGCCAGCGCGGAACAGTCACGGTCGGACGAACGAGTCGGGCCGGAACTGTCACCGCCGTGACAAGAAGTCGGCCCCGCGGCGGACGCTCGCCGACATACCCCCTGGTGGAGTATTGAGCGCATTTCCGGACGCGTGCCACTCTGCGGCCCGCATCAGGTCGAATTCAATCCCCTGGCGGTCGCCGCCTATTCGGGGAATTACCGGTTCCCGCTCGCCTTCCGGCCTCGCCGCTCCGCCGTGCGCGCACGAGAAGCGGCCAGGCCCGCCTGGTGCGGTCGCGCGACGCGGAACCCGGAGAGGAAGTTCGATGAACAGAGCCAATGCGCGGGGACGGCTCGGCCGCCTCCGCTGGGCCGCGCTGGTCGCCGTGGTCATGACGGGAGTCCTCGCCGGCACCGCGTCGGCGGCCCCCGGGCCGGCCCAGGACAACTTCGTGGCGGCCTTCGCCCACGCCGTCGGCAACCCGACGGCCGATCCGCCGGGTACCAACGACTTCTCCTGTCGCCCCACCCCTGCCCACCCGCACCCCGTGGTGCTCGTCCACGGGACCTGGGAGAACAAGTACGACAACTGGGCGGGACTGTCGGGCAAGCTGAAGGCGCGCGGCCACTGCGTCTTCGCGCTGAACTACGGCGGGACCGAGGGCGAGGTCATCCAGGGCACCGGGGACATCCCCACCTCCGCCCGGCAGCTCGCCGCCTTCGTCGACCGAGTCCTGGCCGCCACCGGAGCGCGCCGCGTCGACGTCGTCGGCCACTCCCAGGGCGGGATGATGCCGAGGTACTACATCAAGAACCTCGGCGGGGCCGCGAAGATCAACACGCTCGTCGCGCTGGTCGCGACCAACCACGGCACGACGCTGCACGGCCTGGCCGAACTGGGCCGGCTGTTCCCCGCGCTCGTCGGCCCCTGCACGGCCTGCGCCCAGCAGATCGCCGGCTCGGACTTCATCAAGGCGCTCAACGCCGGCGGTGAGACCCACCCCGCGGTGCGCTACGTCAACATCGCGACGAAGACCGACGCGATCACCACGCCGTACACCTCCGCTTTCCTGAAGCCGGCGCCCAACGTCACGAACCAGACCCTGCAGGACTTCTGCCCCGCCGACCAGACCGAGCACGTCGGCATCACCTACAACCGGCCGGCGGCGCAGCTCGTGCTCAACGCGCTTGACCCGGCAAACACCAGGCCACCGGCCTGTTGAGGACGACGACGATGTGAGACCTTGATCGGCACCGTGGGAAGCGGCCCCTCCCGGGACGGTTCGACCGGACCCCTCGGGAGGGGGTCCATCCGGTGCGGGGGACGCGGCGGCGGCACGGCGCCCGACCGGCGCTCGCGGCCCGGCCCAGGCCCTCGCGCCCGTCTCGCAGGGGTGTGACATGAACTCGCTTTCGTTCGGCGGGCAGGAACCCGAGGTGCACGTGCCCCGCAACGGCACCGCGGTGGCCGTGCTGCCACCACCACTGGCGGCGCCGTCAGCGCTGATGACGGGGCTGGAAGGACGCATGCGCGCCACGAACCGGCTGCTGGCCGAACTGCCCAGCACGCTCGCGTCGCTGCTGCGCCCCCACCTGGGACGGGTGGCGGGCGAGATCCTGCGGGAGATCCGGCAGTCGGTCCCGGAGTACGCCCTGCCGCTGGAGGGGACGTTCGGTCGGGTCTTCGTGCACGGGGTCGAGCAGGCCCTGTTGCAGTTCCTCGAACGCGTGGCGCACCCCACCATCCCCCGGGACCGGCGGCTGGAGCTGTTCCGGAAGCTGGGCCGGTGCGAGGTGGCGGCGGGCCGCAGCATGGACACCCTGCAGACCGCCTACCGCGTCGGCGCGCGGATCGCCTGGCGCACGTTGGCGGAGTTCGGGCAGCGGGCCCGACTTCCCCTGCCCACCATGTGTTTGCTGGCCGAGGCGCTCTTCGCCTACATCGACGAACTGTCGTCGCTGTCGGTCGAGGGGTACGCCGCCGCCCAGGCCCGCGCTGCCGGCGCTCTCGAACTCCGCAGGAAACGGTTGCTGGAGACCATTCTGGCCGTGCCGCCCGCGTCGCCCGCGAAGATCGCCGACCTCGCCGCCGCCGCGCGCTGGCCGTTGCCGGAACGCGTCACCGCGGTGGCGCTGGACCGGGGCGACGACGACCCCGGCCTGTCCACGGCCCCGGTGCTGGACGAGGTGCTGGCGGACCTGGAGGGTCCCGAGCCGTGCCTGCTGCTCTCCCGCGCCGACCAGCTCGCCGCGCTGGAGCCCGACCTGGTCGGCTGGCGCGCGGCCGTCGGCCCCGAGGTGCCGCTCGACCGGGTGGGGGACTCGCTGCGCCTGGCCCGCCAGGCGCTGACCCTGGTCCGCAGGGGCCACCTCCCCGACGTGCCCCGCACCCTGTGCTCCGACCACCTGGCCACCCTGTGGCTGCGCCAGGACGAGTTCCTGGTGCGCCAGATGGCCGGCCGCGTCCTCGCGCCCCTGGCCGACCTCACCCCCAAGCAGCGCAAGCGGTTGGCCGAGACCCTCGTCGTGTGGTTGGGCGTGCGCGGCGGCGCACCGGAGGTCGCGGCGCGCCTCGCCGTCCACCCGCAGACCGTGCGAAGCCGCATGCGCCAGTTGGAAAAGCTCTTCGGCGACAGCCTGAGCGATCCGGACCGCCGCTTCGAACTCGAACTCGCCCTGCGCGCCGACGCCCTGTGGGCCACTGAACCGCAACCCCACCCGGAGACCCCCGAACCAGGAGAGCCCGACACCCCCTGACCCCGGACGCCCCACGCCGGCCCAGCTCAGGGAGCAACCCCCGGCCCGGTGGCTCAGGACCGGACCCAGTCCTGCCACTGAACGCAACGAGGCCGTTGTCCGGTGGTCATGAACTCGTGCAACGCGGCCCGGACTCGCTCCAGAGGAAGGGCCGACGACGTCGGGAACTGGTAGGGGACGTGCTTGTCCAGGTACAGAGGTGGGGCGTCACCGACGGGAAGCTCCGTGTGAGTCACCCAGGCGCCGGTGGCGTTCTCACCGGGTTCGTCGGGATCTTCGCCGAGGTAGGCGAGGGCGCCGACATCGGCCGCGGCGCTCAGGTCGAACGTGAGCTGGTGATCCGGACGCTGTCGACGACCTCTGCGTGGTCGTTCCCTGGCGTACAGAACGGGCGGGTTGGGTTGCTCGTGCGAGGCGATGTAGTCGATCAGACTGTCGAGTTCGGCACGTGTCCGCACGATCGTGGGCTCATCGCTGTCAGCGTCGTCGTGCCGGTAGTAGTAGACGTCGAGGGCGTAGGTCACAGGCTCCTCCCTCGGAAGACCCTAGTCCGTCTCGGACCGTGCACGACCAGGGTCTGGCCGGGTAACAACAGGTCCGGCAGCAGTTCGACGCGGGACAGCTGGCCACGGCACATCTCGTTGTTGATCACTAGTTCGACTCGTTTGGCTCCACTGCGACGCATTCGCCACGCCACTTCGGCTTCCACGTGCTCGCTCATCACTTCGGCAGCTCCTCGCGGGTTCTGGCGGTCTCGCCCAGCGGGCCTACGGATACGGGAGTGGACCTGGTTCCCGGAGTAGATGTGCTGTTGGTTGGGGCACTCTGCCGTAGCTGTCGGAGATCTCCTCAATCCGGTTCCGCAACGCCTGTGGACACTGCCCCCAGCCCGCGATCACTTCGTGAGCTTGCTGCGCAAAGCTCATGGATCGCAGGGCTCGTTGCGCGAGCTGGGCCTGTACTTCCGGTACGAGTTCGGCGACCCGGGTCAGGGGTGGTGATCGGAGCGGGACGGTGAGGGCGGGAAACCGCCAGATTCGCGGGACGGCGACTGCCAGCCTGGAGGTGACAGAGAAAACACCGCCACCGGACGGAAAACCTTGCCCACGAACACCGTTTCTCCCGTCTCCGAAGCCGAACCGACCCGCACGACGCTGCCCGGTTGGCTCGCTGTCGTCGCCGTGACGACCGGGATCTTCTCCATCGTCACCACCGAGATCCTGCCCATCGGCCTGCTGACGTCCATCGGAGCCAGTTTCCAGGTCTCGGACGGAACAGCGGGCCTGATGATGACCCTGCCCGGCATCCTGGCGGCGATCGCCGCCCCGGCGGTCACCGTCACCACCGGCCGCCTCGGCCGGCGCGTGATGCTGTGCGCGCTGATGCTCCTGTTGGCGGTGGCCGACTTCCTCTCCGCCGCGGCTCCTGCCTACTGGGTCATGCTGGTCTCCCGGGTGCTGGTCGGACTGGTCATCGGCGCGTTCTGGTCCATCGGCGCCGGTCTCGCACCGCGACTGGTCCGGCCAGCACGTGTGGGCACGGCGACGGCCGTGATCTTCTCCGCGGTTCCGTTGGGTTCTGTGCTCGGAGTGCCCGCGGGAACTCTCATCGGCGATCTCGCCGGGTGGCGGATGGCGTTCGTCGCGATGGGAGTGCTGACGGTGGGTGTGTTCGCCGCGCTCGTGGCGTTCGTGCCTCCGCTGCCCGCGGGCCAGGTGACCCGGTCGCGGGTTCTCGCTGGCATGTTCGGGCGCACCGGCGCTCGCACTGGTCTGGCCGTGACGTTTCTGGTCGTGCTCGCGCATTTCGGCGCCTACACCTACGTGACCCCGTTCCTGGAACAGGTCACCCACCTCGGTCCGAGCGCGGTGACCGCGGTTCTGTTGATCTACGGTGGCGCCGGGATCGCGGGGAACTTCGTCGCCGGCACGGTCGTGTCGCGCGGTGTTCGGGGCACCTTGGCCGTCAGCGCGGGGATGCTGGCCGTCGCCACCCTGTTGCTCCCGGTCATCGGCCGGTGGGGGATCGGCGCGGTCGTGCTCCTCGTCGTCTGGGGGGTCGCCTACGGCGCGGTGCCGGTGTGCTCGCAGACCTGGTTCGCCCGGTCGGCCCCGGAGACTCCCGAGGCGGCCTCCGTGCTCTTCACCTCGTCGTTCCAGGCGACGATCTCCCTCGGGGCGTGGGCGGGCGGTGTGGTTCTGGACGCCACGTCCCCCTCGACTGTCATGGGAATCGGTGGTGTCGCGGCGCTTCTGACGGTCCTGACAGTTCTGCTCAGCCCGTCACCGGAGACCGAAACCCGATGAACCCCGCAGAGGGGAGGAACTGGGGTGTCCTAAGAGGATTCGTCCACTTCGGACCCGGTGCTGTGGTCGCCGAACACGGCGTGCAGTCCTCCCGTCGGGAAGACGTCCACCAGACGCGGCGTGATGCGGCCGTTGTAGCCGACCACCCGGCCTCCACACCACACCACGCCGAGCGTGCGCCGCATCCTGCCGGTCGCCGTCTCGACGTACTGGGACGGCACGAACTCCTGCACCAGCCAACCCTCACGGGCTCCTCTGCGCACCAGATCGCGCCACTGCGCGGGACTCTGCTCCCACCCGACGAACACGCTTCTGCTCAGCACGTCGAAGGGGGCCTTGAGCACCAGGTCGGTGCGGCGCGCGACCGCCTCGCCGGCGGTGACGCCGTCGTCGAGCTTCCTGCTCCACGGTACGAGCGCGTCGATGTCCGCGTTCTGGTCCGCGGTGAACAGGGAGCGGAAACGGGGGTCCGAGAGCGCGGCGGAGACGAGCTTGTTCCCGCCGACGAAGCGGCCTCGGACGCCGTTGAAGATGATCAGCTCGCCCGAGGCGATGCGCTTCAGCAGCGGGACGTGGCGCTCCGGGTTCTCCACGATCGCCTGGTTCGGGTACACGAGGAAAGCGAGTGGTAGCTCGTCGTCACCGAGCTGGTCGGGGACCAGGAGGGCGGGAGTTCGGCCGTGGTGCCGGATGTGCGACTCCAGCAGCCGGACCTCGGTGAACGAACGCAGTTCCGCGGTGCACAGGATGCCGATGTGGTGGACGGCGTCACCGTCGACACCACGCCTGGCCGCCACGTCGAGCAGCTCGGCCGCCATCCACCCGGGCTCCTCGCTCCGGGCCGGCCGGTACCCCTCGGTCAGCGAGCGGACCGCGCTGGATCGACGCCAGTATCGGTTGAGCAGACCGTTCATGTTCGAGACCGGGTAGTCGCCGCCGATCTCGAAGATCCGAACGTTGCTCAACCGGTCGCCGCCCAGGTCGAGCCGGCAGTGGTCGACGTACCGGTCCTGTCGCACGTCGGCGAGCGCGTACTCGTGGAGCAGCGGAGGCAGGTTGAGGAACCGCCGGAGCTCGGAGTCCACCTCGTAGTGCCGCGCGAGGCGTTCCACGGCGCCGAGCACACTCGTGAGCCGCCGGCCCAGAGTCCGCTCGGAGTCCGGGTCCAACCCGGTGAGCGCGGGCGCCATCGGGATCGCGGAGTGGTCCAGGGGCAGGATGCCGTCCTGCCGTGCGAGCGACCCGAACTGCTCCCAGCCGAGCTCGTGCTCGGTGTTCTCCACGTCAGCACCAGGTTTCTTCTGCCCGAAGTGCAGATCGAAGCGGAACAGTGACGCATCGGAGCCGTCTGTCCGACTGGAGTGCTGCGCCATCGTCTGCTCCTCTCGGGAGTGCCGCCCTTGTCGGCCAGCATGCGCCCTGACGCCCCCGGATGTCGTTGAGCCGGGCAAGTGTTGGGTGTGGCACCGCGCCCGGAGCCCGTCCGGCCCGGAGTCCGCCGGGAGGGACAGGTGGGCTAGGTACGCGGGTGCTTACGTTGCGCACACAGGTTGCCGCCTAGGTATCCCCCGGTCGTGGGAATCGCATGCTTCTTTGGCGTGACGGCCTTTTCGGGCAACCACCGTCGGGCTAACACTTGCGCGTGTGCGGCGGTCCTACACGGTCGCTGTGCCCCAGGGAGGTTCTCATCATGGACGTGTTCCGGGTTGAGCCCTTCGCGGAGATCGCTCCGGGTGAGCCGGAGGTGGATCCCCAGACCATCCGCTCGTGCCTCGTCGCCGCGGACGTCGCGGTCGAGGCCGAGGGCTGAGCCGCGGCGTCGCCGCGGCCGCCGTCGCGGGGTTCGTGGGACGAACGTCCCACCTGTGGGCCCCACACCCGTTTTCCTCGACACAGGGTCGACTCCCCAGAATCCTGGGGTCCTGAGAGGACACATCGTTGACGGCTCCGTCCTCGTTGGTCTCCTGTCCTGAAGCCTGTTCCCGGCGGTTCGAGGACTGGCGCACAGCCTCCGACGGGTCCGACCCGAACGCATCGCCGCGCACTCGTGTCCCGCTCCACACGGTCTGTCCACTGTGTATGAACCTTGACCAGTCGTTCTGGCGATCGCCGCACTCACCGATCGGCGGTCGCGTCCTCTCAGTTCCAGCGACAGGTCCGCACGCCAGTCGGAGCGATGCGGCCCCGCGATCCACGCCACGTCATCGCGGAACGTGCCCGTTGCGTGGCGGTGTGTGGGAGAGACCGCCGGCGGTGGGACACCGGAGGCGGAGAGCACGAGGCAGGAGGGAGGTGTGCATCATGGATGAGCTGTTCGAGGAGGTCACTCCGCGTGAGCCGGAGGTGGTTCCGTTCAGCGCGACCTTCAGCTTCGTCGCGGCGGACGTGGAGTCCGAGGACGAGGAGTGAGTCGAGATCACGCGCCTGGCTGGTCCAGGAGCCGGGGACCCGTAGGGCGGCCAATTCCTACGGGTCCCTCAATACCTTTTTCGCGAGAGGTGGGCCGTGCGCCGGCCGCTGCGGTTCTCACTCTGTTCGTGGTGCGCCGGTTCCGCGGCGTCCACCAAAAGTGGAGTTTGTGAGCCTTTCTCGCTGACTGGAGATTGATGTGTGGGGCGGGGGTAACACCTCGGACGTGCCCGTGCGATCGCATAGCGGGGAGGAGGTGTGAATCATGGACGAGCTGTTTGAGGAGATCACGCCACGTGAGCCGGAGATGGTGCCGCTGACCGTGACGGTCAGCTTCGTCGCCGCGGACGTGGAGTCCGAGGACGAGGAATGAGTGGTGGGACGGCCGGTGTGGCCGCCGGTCGTCGCGTGTCCTCGATGCTCGTGCGGAATCCGCAGTCCTTATCGCGTGATGACGGGCAGGGTCGCGGGTGCGACAGGGACTCCGGCTGTGTCCCGCGACCTCGGACGTGCCCGCGCGATCGCATGGCGGGGGGAGGTGTGAATCATGGGCGAGCTGTTTGAGGAGATCACGCCGCGTGAGCCGGAGATGGTGCCGCTGAGCCTGACGGTCAGCCTCATCGCCGCGGACGTGGAGTCCGAGGACGAGGAGTGAATCGGGACATGGCTTCGGCCATCTGTGGTGATGGCGGGGTTCGTGGGTCCTCCACCGGGTGGCCCGCGAACCCCGCTCCTGTGCGAACCGTGTGCGGGCCGGCGGTTGAAGCGGAAACTTCGGGCACCCGTTTCGGCGGTGAGTTTTTTGTTCGCAGCCCCTTCTTCCCTCGTCCGTGCGGTTTGGCGCTCGCTTTCGCGGGGGAGCGGTTTGGGTGCCGCCTGGCGGACGAAGCCTGGTGACGTGCCCGTACTTCTGACGGGAGGAGGTGTGAATCATGGACGAGCTGTTCGAGGAGATCGCTCCGCGTGAGCCGGAGGTGGTTCCGTTCAGCGCCACCGTCTGCTTCGTGGCTGACGACGAGGAGTGAGTCGCGATGCGCCTGTGTTGTTGACGGGTGGCAGGGGTCCGCAGGAGCGTGGTGAGACGTCCTGCGGGCCCCTCTCGTCAGCGCGTGCGAGCAGCGCTCGCCGGTCGCATGTTGGGAGGGAGGTGTGAATCATGGACGAGCTGTTCGAGGAGGTCGTTCCGCGTGAGCCGGAGATGGTCCCGGTCTCGATGACGGCCTGCTTCGTGGCTGACGACGAGGAGTGAGTCGCGGTGCGCCTGTGTTGTTGACGGGTGGCAGGGGTCCGCAGGAGCGTGGTGAGACGTCCTGCGGGCCCCTCTCGTCAGCGCGTGCGAGCAGCGCTCGCCGGTCGCATGCTGGGAGGGAGGTGTGCGACATGGACGAGCTGTTCGAGGAGGTCGTTCCGCGTGAGCCCGACGTGGTTCCCGGGAGCATCACGGCCTGCTACATCGCAGCCGACGAGGAGTGAGCCGCGATGCTCCGCGGTTCGTGAGAGGTAGCCAGGGGGTCCGCGGATCGTGACTGGGCGGTCTGCGGACCCTTCCTCCACTGTGATGGTCGACGCGCTGCCAGGAAGCTGGTGCCTGGTGGGGACTCGGAGAGAGCACATGGCGAGCTGGGCTTCCATAGTTCCCCGCGCTGACGTTCGCATCCAGCGCTCAGGGGACCACGTGTACGTGTGCAGCAGCGACGGTCCGCCGCTCCGCCTTCGGTTCGACACGCCCAACGATGCCGAGGTGGAGTGGCAGGACCTCCCTGACACCGCCGTCTCCGCGTTGGTGGAGCGTGGTTTGCTCGTCCCCGCGGACCAACCGCTGCGCCGCCATCCCTCCTTCGGCGCCAGCGCCACTGGTGCCGTGCACGTGCCGGGGGAGGACCCGCTGAGCGCGGCGGTCACGGCGGTACTGGGTCGGATCGGCGTCGCCGTCGAGTCGGGACTTTCGCCTCGCGTGGCGGCGGTCGTGCTACCACTGTCCACATCGGAGGATGGGCTGCGGAACCTCGCCGACTGGTCGATGCGGGAGAAGAAGCCGGTCATCACCTTCGCCGTCGCCGGTGCTCGCACCTACTTCGCGGTGCTCCGTCCCCCGCGGACAGCCTGCCCGGCGTGCCTGGAGCGCAGGATTCGGGCGACGCGCCCCGACCAGTCCCTGGCTCGGCTGCCGGTGGAGACGCTTCTCGGGGCCTGGTCCGACGACTTCTGGCCGAGCAGCACGGCGGCGGCCGGCCTGATCGCGCACCAGGTCGTGCGCGCGATGGGCACCGGGGACGACGACTCGGCGGAGTTCTCGGAAACCAACCTGGTGGAAGCGAATCTGGACACGTGCGAGCGGATCAACCATCCCCTGCTGCACCTTCCGTTCTGCCCTGTGTGCGCCGACAGGGTTCCTCCCGTCCGCCGGGAACTGCGGGACACGTCCCCGGTCTCGACCGAGCGGAGCTGGCAGCGGATGCGGCGTGCCGTGGACCCGATCACCGGAGTCCTCTCCGGCATCCGGGTGTACGAGCCAGGCGAACCCGGCTCGACCGTCGACTCCACCGTCGTCTGGGGCCGGGGTGGCACCGACACGAGGTGGTTCTCGCCGGTGCGCGCCTCCTGCATCGGTGGTTCGACCAAACACGACCCGGTCGACGCTCGGGTGTGCGCCATCGGCGAAGTGCTCGAACGGTACGCGGCGGGGATCTACGACCCGGCCCGCTTCGTCCGGGCGTCCCTGTCCGAGCTCGGCCCGAAAGCCGTCGACCCGAGGGAACTTCCCCTCGGCTCCGAGCGCGAGTACGAGGCGGTCAGGGGTGTGCTCTTCCCCTACGAGCCGGATCTGGTGATCGACTGGGTGGAGGGCGTGGAGCTCGACACCGGCGAATCCCGCTACGTCCCGGCGATCGCGGTCCACCTCCCCTACGTTCCCCCGAACCGCCAGGAACGGTTGCTGCACCCCAACTCCACGGGCACGGCCGCGGGAAGCGTTCTGCCGCAGGCCGTGCGCGGTGGTCTGCTGGAGATCGTCGAGCGGGACGCCGCCGCGGTCTTCTGGTACAACCAGCTCGTTGTGCCCACTGTGGACTGGTCGACCCTCGACCCCGGTCCGGCGCGCACCGTCCTGGAGCGGATGCGGAGTCGCGGGATCGAGTTGGTGGCGAAGGACATCACCACCGACCTCGGGATTCCCGCCATGGTCGTGCTGGGTCGCATCGACACCCCCGAACGGCCCGTCGCGCTGTGCGGCTACCGCGCGGACCTGGACCTGCGCTCGTGTCTGCTGGGCGCTGCCCAGGAACTGGAGCACGTGTTCTGCATGTACTGGCGTTCCCGGGAGCTCGGGGGAGAACCGAGCCTGGACGAGCCACGCGACATCTGGGACTTCACCACGTACTACTGCCACGAGAGTCGTGTCTCGTTGCTCGACTTCATGCGGGAAGGACCGGTGCGGCCACTGAGTGCCGAAGCACCGGAACGGTTGTCGGACGTCGAGGCGATGGACCAGGTCGTCGAGCGTCTCTCGGTCGCCGGCCACCATCCGGTCGCCGTGGACATCACGCCGATCGACGTCGCCGAATGCGGTGTCAGCGTCGTCCACTGCGTCGTTCCCGGCCTCCAGCCCGTGGGTTTCTCCACGACCTTCCGGCGTCTCGGCGGTCGTCGGCTCTACGAGGCTCCGGTCCGGATGGGTTTGCGGGACAGGGAACTGGCCGAGCACGAACTGACCCCGCACCCGATCCCGATGGGATAGGCCCATGGACGCCCCGGTGTCAGCGCACTCGTTGTGCCGGTCGCGGGCGCCGTACCGGGTCGAGGTGGGCGGCGTCCTGACACCGAGCGGGATCGAGCGCGGGCGTCGCGTTCTCACGGTCCTTTCCCCGGACTCCTGGGAGATCCGGCCAACCGGTGATCCGGTCGACGCGAGCTTCCCCGAAACCCTTGTCGCGCCAGCGCTCTGCGACGCCCACGTTCACCTGCACCCGTTCGTCGATCTCGCCGAGTACGTGACGTACGGGGTGACGCGGATACGTGATCTGGGATCGCTGGTCGGTGCGGGTGAGAAACTTCCGACCGCCAGCGGTTGTGCGGACCCGGTGCCCGAGATCGTGCTCGGCGGTCCTCTGTTCGACAGGCCGGGCAAACAGCGTCTGCTCATCGCCGCCCCCTGGAGCGACGCGGCCGACCTGCCCGCCCTGTTCGACGCCGCGGTCGCGCGCGGCGCGCGGTGGATCAAGCTGTACGCGCGTTTTCCCGCCGAGCTCTACGACACCGCGGTCGCCCTCGCCCACGCCCGTGGGCTCCGAGTGGCCCTGCACCCGGGTCCCGGCGACTACTCCGCGGCCGTTCGCGCGGGAGTTGACGAGCTGGAACACCTCGTCTGCCTGACTCCGGCCGGCGACGGCGTTCACGGCACCCACGCGGTGCACCGGCGGTGGGCCGATCGCCGCGATCAGGACACCTGGCCCTGTCTCCCGCCGGGAACCGCGGTGTGCCCGACGCTGATCGTCAACCACCACCTGGTGGCTGAGGCGGAACGCGGGTGGTCGTTTCCCGGGCACGACCCGACGATGGTCCGGTTCTGGCGTGAACTCACCGTCGTGTCCCGGCCCTGGACCGAGGAGGAACTGGCGGCCGGCCGCGCGGCCGTCGCCCGGATGGCCGCCGCGATCCCCGAACTGGACCGGGCCGGTGTGCGGTGGGTGATCGGCAGCGACACCCCGAACCCCGGCGTCCGACCGGGAAGGAGCCTGTGGGAGGAGATGAACCTCCTCGTCGCCGCCGGGCTGGACCGCATGGCGGTCTACCGCGCGGCCGCCGTCGCGCGGGGCCTGGGCGAGACGGGCGCCGACTCCCTCGTCCTGCTTCCACTGTCCACTTTCGACTCGCCGGTCTTCCCGGTCGAGCCCCCCACCGCCGTTCTGCTGCGAGGTTGCCTGTTCGTCGCCAACCGTGAGACGGAGGCCGTGATGACGACCCGATACCGACGCAATCCCTGGCTGCTCGTGGAATGGGACGACGGCGACCGCGTCGTGGTCGTGAACTCCCGGTCCCAGCGCAGGTTCCGGATCGAGCCTGAGTTGTTGTGGCTGCTCAACCAGATCTCGAAGACCAGGGCGCCCGAAGAGCTCGACCTGCCGGGCTACTCGGCCGACCAGCTCGCGGGACTGCTCACCCGGTTGGCCGAGGCCGGCATCGTGCAACCCGTCAACAGCGTCAACGGGGAGAGCCCCGCCGACCGGAACGAGTGGACGGCCTGCGAGCTCGCGGTCCACGCGCAGGCGTCCCGGGGCGGCAAGCCGAAGATGAAGCTGCGGGACATCCCGTCCGCCCGCCTGAACCACGCCGAGGCGACGCGGACGATCCCGTTGTCCTCGCCGTCGCCGCCGAGTCGGCCGCTGGCCGAGGTGCTCCGCGCCCGCCGCAGCATCCGCGACTTCGCCCCGGCCCCGTTGCTCCTGGACGAACTGTCGGCCTTCCTCGACCGCGCGGCCCGGGTGGAGGGGTGGCTCGGGCGGGACGAGTGGCAGACCACCCGGCGGCCCAGCGCCTCGGGCGGCGGCCGGCACAGCATCGAGCTCTACCTCGTGGTGCGGAACGTGGACGGACTCGAACCGGGCGCCTACCACTACGACCCGTTCGCCCACGCGCTGGAACAACTCCAGCCCTGGTCGTCCGAACTGGACGATCTCCAGCACCGGCTGCTGTGCCGGGCGATGATGGTCGAGAAGCCGCCGCAGGTCAGCTTCTACCTCGCCTCGTACTTCCGGCGGGTGCAGTGCAAGTACGGCGGCATGACGCTCAGCGTGATCTACCGGGACACCGGCTGCCTCATCCAGACCTTCTACCTCGTGGCCACGGACCTGGGGTTGGCCCGGTGCGCGACCGCGACCATCGAGGCGGAGCCGACCCCCAGCTTCCTCGGCGCGTACCGCGACTCCTTCATCCACACCGCGAACTTCGCGCTCGGCCTGCCCGCGTCCGAGGAACCCTCGAACCCCGACTTCCGGCCGCTGACCAACGGGACGGCCACCGGAGAGGAGCGGCGGTGAGCACGGTCGAGGACCGCTCGGCGTCCGTTCTCGCACACTCCCTGCGGCACGGGTTGAGGCTGGGCGACAACCCTTTCGTTCTCCCGGCTGGCGGCGTGGACGACGGACGGCGGAGGGCGATCCTCACCACGTTGACCGACCACTTCGCCGCGAAGCTGCGGGTGCTCCAGGGCTCCCGGAGCGACCGGGGCGTTGACTACCAGGCCGACCTGGGGGTGTTGCTCAACTTCCCGTTCGCCTACATCGGCGATCCTTTCGAGGAGTCGGACTTCGCGCCCTACCTCAAGGCCGTCGAGCGGGAGGTGGTCGACTACTTCGCCCGGTTGTGGCACGCCGGTCCTCGCTCGGACGACGTCACCGACAAGGATGCCTACTGGGGGTACGTGCTCACGATGGGCTCCTCCGAGGGCATCCTCTACGCGTTGTGGGCCGCACGGGACCACCTCTCCGGCAAGTCGCTCGTGTCCGATGTGGACGACCACGGCAGTCCGGTGTGGATGTGGGTTCAGGACACTCCGCCGGACGGTGCTGAGAACGCCTACTCGCCGGTGGCCTTCCACTCCGCGGACTCCCACTACTCGATCAGCAAAGCCCTCCGGGTCCTGGGAATCCCGACGTTCTACGAGGTGGGGTCCGAGCGGTACCCGGAGGCCAACCCGCTGGCCCCGGGGCAGCCGTGGCCGACCGAGGCGCCGTGCCAGGGCGGAGCCTTCGGCTCGGGCCGCGTCGACGTCGGGAAGCTGGTCGCCCTCGTCGAGTTCTTCGCCGGCAAGGGACATCCGATCCTGTTGGTCCTCAACTACTTCACCTCGTTCAAGGGCGCCTACGACGACGTCGAGGAGATCTGCGCGCGGCTTCGGCCGGTCTTCGCCCGGCACGGCCTCGACCGGCGCGCGGTTCGCCACGGTCTGGACGCGAACGGCGGAGATCTGACCGACGAGCGGACCGGCTACTGGGTCCACGTCGACGGCGCCATGGGCGGCATGTCCGCCGCGTTCCTGCGCAGGGCCGCCGAACAGGGCAGAGCCGTGGAGCGGGACGCCGACGGCCGGCCGCTCCGGTTCCCGAGGTTCGACTTCGAGGTGCCCGAGGTCTGCTCGATCGTCTCCAGTGGACACAAGTACACCGAATCGCCTTGGCCGTCCGGGATTCTGCTGACCAAGCGCGGGCTCCACATGACCCCCCACTGCCAGCCCGACGCGACCAGTGTCGGCGACACCACGTTCGGCGGCTCACGCAGTGCTCTCGTTCCGATAGCCCTGTGGGACTTCCTGGCCAGCAACTCCGAACAGGACCAGGTCGACCAGGCCGTCCACGTCTGGGAGCGGGCCAGGGAGGTCGAGCGGACGCTGCGCGAGCTCGGACCCGAGTGGGACGTCCGCCGCAACGCCTGGTCGCCGATGGTCTGGTTCCGGAAGCCACCGCAGGAGATCGTCAACGAGTGCTGGTTGCTCACCGCCGAACTCCGCGAGGCAGCGGAAACACGGGAGTACGCGTGCTTCAATGCCGCGATGCACACCGGGCCCGAACGCCTCGCCCGGCTCGTCGAGCGGATGGCCCAGGCGACACCTGAACCACCGAGGTCCAACGCCCCCAACGCCCCTGCGAGAAGGGCCGACGGGCACGGCCCCGTGCGGCGGCTGGCCATGGTGCCCCTGCACCGGCGATGCCTCTGAGTGACGCGGGTCACGATTAACTCTCGGCGTTCGTGCGGTAGAAACTCTAACGAGTGTTCAACTTGTTACGAGTGTTCAAGAAGTTGCCGCACGGAGGATGTCGTGTCGTCGCTCCCGTCCACCACCGCACCGGGAGGCAGGTGCAGTGGCTAACCCCTACCGCGACCTGTTCTCCGCTCCCGGAGCCGTCGCCTTCACCCTGACCGGTTTCCTCGCCCGGCTGCCGGCGGCCATGCTCGGCATCGGGCTGATCACGATGCTGGCCGAGCTGCGGGGCTCCTACGGGCTCGCCGGCGCCGTCTCGGCCACGTTCACCGTGTCCACCGCGGTCCTCGGCCCGCAGATCTCCCGGCTGGTCGACCGGGTCGGCCAGCGGCGGGTGATCCTGCCGGCGGCCCTGGTCAGCGCGGCGGCGCTCGCGGCGCTGCTGCTGTCCGCCAGGGCCGACGCCCCGGACTGGACGCTGTTCGTGCTCGCGGCCGTGGCGGGGTGCCTGCCCAACATGTCCGCGATGGTGCGGGCCCGGTGGACCGAGGTGTACCGGAACTCCCCGCGCCTGCACACCGCCTACTCCTTCGAGTCCGTCGTCGACGAGCTGACCTTCGTGATCGGGCCCGCGCTCGCGGTCTCACTGTCCACAATGGCCTTCTCCGAGTCGGGTCCGCTGGTCGCGACGGCGCTGCTCCTGGTCGGCGTCCCGCTGTTCGCGCTCCAGCGGAGCACGGAGCCGCCGGCCAGCGCGGACGCCGGGACCGGCGGCAGGTCGGCGATCCGGTCCGGCCCGATGGTCCTGCTCGTCCTGACGCTGCTCGCCGGCGGGATCATCGTCGGCACCGTGGACGTGGTCAGCGTCGCCTTCGCCGAACACCTCGGCAGCACGGCCAGCGCCGGCGTGGTGGTGTCCGTCTACGCGGTCGGCTCCGGTCTGTCCGGGCTGGTCTTCGGCACCCTCCGGATCGGCCTGCCGCTGCCCAGGCAGCTCGTGCTGTTCGTCATCGGCACCGCCGTCACCACCCTGCCGCTGCTGCTGGTCACCGGCATCGTCGGCATGTCGGTCACGGTGTTCCTCGCCGGCGTCTTCTTCGCCCCCACCATGATCACGGTCATGGGCCTGGTCGAGAAGATCGTTCCCGCCGAGCGGCTCACCGAGGGTATGACCTGGGCGATCACCGGCCTGAGCGCCGGTGTGGCGCTCGGCGCGGCGGTGTCGGGGCGGGCGGTCGACGCCTTCGGCCCCCGGGGCGGTTTCGTGGTGGCCATCGCCGCCGGTGGCGTCGCCCTTCTCCTGGTGCTGTTCGGTCAACCGCTGCTGACCAGGCGGCTGCGCGCCATCGCGCGCGACCAGGAGGAGACCGTCGACGCCCAGCGAACGAGTGTCGCGTAAGGGATTCGACCCGCACCTGGTCGCCGGCACCGCTCCGCCCCCGCTTCCGCGGGACGGGGACGGGACCGGCGACCAGGTACGGTTCTCGCCGGAACCGGCCGCGCGGAGCGGGCCGGTCCGGCACGAAAGGCCACAACACCGGGGAACGCGGCAACAAGGAACACAGCACCGGGGAATGCGGCACCGGGGAACGCGGTGTCAGGGAACGCGGTGTCAGGGAACGGGAGACCGATGACCAACGAGGTGACCAACGAGGTGACCACCGACGGCCGGCGGCTGAAGGGGGAACGCCGTCGGCGGGACCTCATCGAGGCGACCCTGCGGGTCGTCGCCCGCGAGGGAGTCGCCGGCGTGAGTCACCGGACCGTGGCCCGCGAGGCGGGTGTGCCGGCCACCGCCGCCGCCTACTACTTCCACGGCATCGACGACCTGCTCACCGCCGCCCTCAGCATCTGCATGGACGAGGACGCCGACCGGTTGCGGGCGATCGCCGCCGCCGCCGACGGAACTCCCCGGGGCCTGCGGGCGCTGGCCGAGCTGATGGGCGAGATCGTCACGCCGCAGCCCAGCCGGTTGCTCGCCGAGTACGAGCTGTTCCTGCTCGCGGCCAGGGCGCCGGAGCTGCGCAAGCCCGTCCGCCGCTGGATGGACGGCCTGGTCGAGTTCGCCCGGTGCTACGTCGACAGCCCGGTCCGGGTCCAGGCCTTCGTCGGCGCCTTCGACGGCCTCCTGCTCCAGGCGATGCTGGTCGACCAGCCACCCACGGTCGACGAGTTCGAGGCTGTCCTGCGGGATCTCCTCCTGCCGAAGCAAGAATCACGGTGAGGAGTGTCCTCACAGGACACTGCCATCCCGGAGACCGCCGTTGCCCGACTCGCGACGGGCGAGGAGCGCCCGAGTCAGATCACGAAGCCGGGACGCGGCGACGGGATCGAAGTCGTTGGGCGCCAAGCCGATCCGCTGTTCCTCCACGAACGCGCTCAGCGGTTCGGCGGGCGGCGCGTCGATCCGGGCGGTGATCGGCGCGATGCCCTCGTGCACGGGTTTGCCGAACCTCTTCAGCATTTCGACGTGGGCCAACGTCTCCGCGTCGTACTCGCCGGAGAAGCTGGTGGCCACCCCGCCCGGATTGACCAGCACGTACCGGATCGGTCCCGGAGCGTGCTCCGCCGCGAAGGCGACCCCGAGCAGGTCGTTCGCCCTGCCCGCCTGCGTCTGCGCGGTCACGCCGTCGTAGCCCCGCCGGAGCCCGGGATCGGCCCACCGGATCTCGGGTTTCGGCATGCCGGGGCCGGACACGTTCACGATGACCGGAGCGGCGGCCTTGCGCAGCGGCTCCACCAGCCCGTGGCCGAACAGGAAGCGGCTCAGGTACTCCAGGGCGAAGGTGGCCTCGAACCCGTCGGCCGTCTCCCTCCGCGTCGAGCGGAAGTGCCGCGCGCACAACACGAGGGCGTCCACGACGGGGAAGAGCTCCCGGATTCGCCGAATGATCCGCTCGTTTTCCTCGATTTCACTCAGGTCCGCCTGGAAGAAGAAGGCCCGCCCAGCACCCTCGGCGGCGTCGAGGAACGCCTGTCCCTTGGCCGTATCCCGGCCGATGACGGCGACGGTGTCTCCGCGCCGCAGGTAGGTGCGGGCGAGGGCGTTGCCCATGCCGTCGGTCCCACCGGTGATCACGATCGTCTTCACTGGGAGGCTCCTTCGTTGGTAGCCCTGGGATTGTTGGTGGCGGGGGAGTGCGCTGCCGCGCGGCCGGGCAGGAAAGCGGCGGCGGCGAGGACGACCAGGAACGCGCCGAACGAGAACCAGTAGACGCCGTGGAAGCCGGCCAGCCCGTCGTCCGCGGTCCCCAGGACGACCGCGACGACCGCGATGCCCACCGACGCCCCGAGCTGGTTGAGCATGTAGAGCACGGAACTTCCCTGGGGCACAAGCGAAGCCGGCAGCGCGCGGTACAGCGACCCCATGGCCGGCGGGCCGACGAGCGCCAGCCCGACGCCGATCGCGAGCGCGGCGAGCACCACCCAGATCTCGGCGGTCCGGCCGTCGATCCTGGTGACGGCGAGGGCGCTGAGCGCGGCCAGGATTCCGCCGGCCACCGCGAGGTTCCGTGACCCGATGCGGTCGCTGATCCGGCCGGCCAGCGGCGCGGCGAGCGCCGAGCCCACGCCGAGCGGCGCGACGAGCAGGCCGGCGACGAGCGCGCCGCGCTGCTGGCTCTGCTGGAAGTACAGCGGCAGTACGAAAAGGCTGGCGTACATCGACAGGCCGGTGAGCGACATGATGGTCACGCTCGCGGTGAAGCCGCCCCTGGCGAACAGCCGAAGGTCGATCAGCGGCGGGGTGCTTCGCCGGCGCAGCGCGTCGATCGCGTAGACGACCAGCAGGACGACACCGATCACCAACGGCGCGAGCGCGGACCACGACGCGAGGTCGGTGTGGTCGGCGGTTCGGGACAGGGTCAGCAGAACGCCGGCGAAGCCGGGGCCGAGCAGGGCCACGCCGAGGACGTCCAGTCGGGTTCGCGTCCGCTCGGGCGGCGGCGCGTCGGAGGGCATGATCCGCAGCGAGAGCAGGATCGCCAGCGCGCCAAGGGGAACGTTGACGAGGAACATCCAGCGCCAGTCCAGGCCATGGAGGACGATGCCGCCCACGACCGGGCCGAGCACCGGGCCGAGCGAGAACACCGAGGACATCAGGCCCATGACGCGCCCCGCGCGGTGCGCGCCGGCGGCGCGGGCCAACAGAACCAGCACGAGCGGGTCGAGGATGCCGGCTCCGACGCCCTGGACGAGCCGGAAGGCGATCAGGCTGCCCACGTTCCACGCCAGGCCGGCGGCGAGCGAGCCGAGCGTGAACAGGCCGAGGCCGAGCACCCACAGCCGCCGGCCGCCGAGCCGGTCCACGGCCCAGCCGGTGACCGGGATGGTGACCGTGACCGCGAGCAGGAACCCGCTGGAGACCCAGCCGACGGTGCCCAGCGAGGTGTCGAGCGCCGTGGTGAGCCGGTCGATCCCGACGGACACCATCGTGCTGTTGAGGATGCCCAGGATTCCGCCCAGCAGGATCACCGAGATCAGCCGGCGCAGCGCCGGGTCCAGACGGGCGTCCCGCGCCTTGCCGGCGACCTGCCCGGCCGGGGCGGGTGGAGGTGTGGCGGGGCTGCCCGCGTCCACCTCTCGGATACGTGACATGAGGAATCTCCCCGAAGACGTTGACCAGACTCACGGGTCTAGTTGTCTGGTCCGATGAGGGCAAACTAGCACGACCAAACAGCTAGACGCATGGGTCTAGTTTGACGGGCCGCACGGTATGCTCCAGGCATGGGAGAAGCGGGAGCGGCAGCGCGACGGGGCCAGGTCGGCGCGCGGGGGCGCATCGACAAGCGGCAGGCGATCCTCGACGCCGCGCTCACCGTCTTCGCCCGCGAGGGATACGCCCAGGCGGGGATGGACGTCGTGGCCGCTGAGGCCGGCGTGGCCAAGGCGACGGTGTACAACCACTTCCACGACAAGGAGAACCTGCTCCGCCAGACCATCGCCGCGCTGTCCGACCAGGTGCTGGCCGAGAACCTCGGCGTCGTCGGCCGCCTCGCCGACCAGGGCGAGGACCTGCGGGACCTGCTGGAGGACGTCGGCCTCCGGCTGCTCCGCTGCTACTGCGCCGACCAGTCCTGGGCGCTGCGCCGGCTGCTGTCCGCCGAGATCGTCCAGTTCCCCGACCTGCTCGACATCGTCCACGGCCGCGCCGCCGACCCGGTCACCGAGGCGTTGGCCGACCGCCTGGCCCGGCTGACCGTCGCGGGCCGCCTGAGCACCAGGGACCCGCTCATGGCCGCCGAGCAGTTCTGCTCCCTGCTCACCGGCCCCATGGACAAGCGCGCCCGCCTCGGCACCCGCCAGGTCCCGGACGACGAGCTGCGCGCCGTGGCCCGCGCGGCCGTCGACACCTTCCTCCAGGCGTTCGCCGCGAAACCCGCCCGGAACGGGTAGTCCTCCGGTCCGAGGTGTATCGGAGAGCGCCCAGCGCACTCCTTTCCCCGGAACACGCGTTCCTGGCGCGGACAGTGAACGTCCCGACACGATTCGGAACTCCTGACTGTTCCAGTGGGACTGTCCTGACACGACGGTCCACTGAGTGCGGTCGAACACCTCGTCCGCCGTGCCCTGTATTCAGCCGCGACCGGCCAGCCTCCTTCACCGTGTCCGCCCGCCGTGCGCGGACGGAAAGCCCGGCGGTTGCCGTCGCGACGAGGAAGGGCGCACCATGCACTGCTCGACATTCCCCAGCAGCCCGATCATCGACAGGTACCTGCGGTCCGGTCGGATCACCGAGCCCGGCGAGACCGCCAGGGACATGGTGAACCGCGTCGTGGCCACGCTCGCCTCCGCCGAGCGGCACTTCGAACCGGCGGGCGCGGACACCTTCGCGGCGCGGCTCGGGTCGGCGATGGACACCGGGCGCGTCGTGTTCTCCACACCCATCATGACCAACGCCGGCCGCTACGCGGACCGCCCGCTGGCCGCCTGCGCCGTGCCGCCGGTGGACCTGCGGGGCGACCTCGCCGCCGTGCGGTCCACTGTGGACGACTACCACCGGGCCGGCATGGGCACTGGGTTCAACCTCGACGAGCTGGACGACCCGGTGGCAGTGCTGCGGTACCTCAACGAGATCGCCGTGGCCGGGGCGAGGTCCGGGGCCGAGGACCGGCCGGTCGGCAACATGGCCGTGCTGTCCCTGAACCACCCCAGGGCGGCGGAGTTCATCCACTGCAAGGTCGGCGCGGACTCCCGGGGAGAGGAGTGGAAGTTCAACATCTCGCTGTCCTGCGCCGACGCCGAGATGCGCGCCGCCGTCACCGTTGACGGGCGGGAACGCGCACTGCTCACCGCCGCCGCGCACGCGGCGCACGCCTGCGCGGACCCCGGTCTGCTGTTCGCCGACCGGATGAACGAGGACAACCCCACGCCCGAGGTCGGCGCGTACGTGTCCACCGCGCCGTGCGCGGAGGTCGGGCTCGTGGCGGGGGAGACCTGCCAGTTCGGGTACGTCAACCTCGGCCGGTTCCACACCGGACACGGGCCGGTCCCGGTCGACCTCGACGCGCTGGCCGAGACCGTCGGGCTGCTCGTCCGCGCGCTGGACGACGCCATCGAGGCCAGCATGTCCCACTACCCGGACCCGCTGTCGGCCCGGGTCATGGCCACCAAGCGCAAGATCGGCGTCGGGGTGTGCGGGCTGGCGGACCTCCTGCTGGCCGCCGGTCTGCCCTACGACAGCGACGCCGGCCGGCAGCTCGCGCAGGAGGTGCTGGCGTTCGTCAACTACACCTCGAAGCGGGCGTCGCTGGAGCTGGCGGCCAGCCGGGGCGCGTGCCCGGCCGTCCACACCGGACGGTCCCGGTACGCCGATCCCGGGTTCCTCAAGCGGTTCGCCGCCCTGCCGGTGCGCAGTGTCAGCGCGGCGGACTGGGCTGGACTGGCCGACGAGATCGCCGAGACCGGGATGCTGCGCAACTCCTCCACCATCGCGGTGCCGCCGACCGGGCGCAGCGCCCTGGTGGTCGGGGCCTCGACGGGGATCGAGCCGTTGTTCCAGCTCATCGACCCGTGTCTGCCGGGGTACGTGCACGCGGGCGTCCGCGCCGTGCTGGCGAAGGCCGGTCGGAACGACGTGCTCGGGCGCGTGGCGGAGCACGGCCGGCTGCCGGAGGACGTCGACCTGCCGGAGTGGCTGCGCGCGGTGCTGGCCACGGCGACGCAGATCGCGCCGGCCGGCCACCTGGCGATGGCCGCGACGGTGCAGGGCTGCGTGGACGAGGCGGTGTCCAAGACGGTGAACCTGCCCGGCACGGTCGAGGCGGGCGAGGTCTACGACACCTACGTGTCCGCGTGGGAGGCCGGCTGCAAGGGGATTACCGTCTACGTGGACGGTTCCCGCCAGATCCAACCGAAGGCGCTGTGACCGACCGGACCGCCGAGGAGGTGAGCGGATGACCGAGTACGTGTTCGACACCGAACACGACCGCTATCCGGTGGCGGCACACCTGATCCTGATCGATCACGACGGGCGGGTGCTTCTCATGCGGCGCGCCGGAACCGGCTACGCCGACGGACTGCTTGCCCTGCCGGCCGGGCACGTCGACCTCGGGGAGACGCCGAGTGCCTGCGCCGCGCGCGAAGCGGCGGAGGAGCTCGGGATCGGCGTGGACCGGGCCGCGCTGACCCCGGCCGGGGTGATGTTCCGCCGGTCCCTGGAGCCGAGGGTGGACTTCTTCTTCACCGCGACCGACTGGGCCGGCGAGCCCGAGATCAGGGAACCGCACAAGTGCGCGGAGCTGGTGTGGGCCGACCCCGCTGACCTGCCGGAGGACGCGTTGGCGTTCGTCGGGCAGGCCATCGCCAACGCCCGAACCGGCCGGCACTTCGACGAGTACGGCTGGGACGCGACGACCTGATTGGCGTGCTGACCAGCGATCCGGCCAGTGACCTGACCAGCGGCCTGGTCGGACGGCACGGAGCCGGGTTCGGCCTGGTTGTCCACTGTGGACAACCAGGCCGAACCCGCTCAACCCGGCTTATCCGGCCGCCGCCTCGGACTCAGGGGCGGGCACGGCGATCCGCCAGGCGACCACGGCCGCGGCCACCAGTCCCGCCACGGCCAGGAGGCTGCTCGTGAGGAACGGGTTGGTGCTGGTCAACGCCGGGGCGAACCCGATGCCGACGTAGAGGGTGACCCCGGTGGAGCCGCCGAGCTGGTCGGCGGCCCGCTGCACGCCGGACGCGATGCCGGCGTCGCTCTCGGTCACCCCGGTCACGGCGGCGTACTGCAGGCCGACGATCCCGAAACCCATGCCGGCAGCGATGAGCAGCATCGCGGGGATCATCGCGAGTCCGCTCGCCCCGAGATGCGTGACGAGGGCGATGGCGGCCATGGCCAGCCCCGTGAAGCCGATCCCGGCCAGGGCGCAGACCCGGGCTCCCCAGCGCCCGAGCAGCTTCGGGACGAAGACGGACGCCGCGATGAGCGACACGGCCAGGGGCACCATCATCAGGCCCGCTTCGAGCGGACTCGTCCCCAGCCGGTTCTGCAGGTAGTAGGTGAACAACAGGAACGAGCTGGACAGCGCCGCGCTCAGGAGGGCGGTCGCGAGGTTCGCCAGAACCCGCGGCCGGTTGCGGAAGAAGCTGAGCGGGATCAGCGGGTTGGCCGCGCGCCGCTCCACCCTGACGAACAGGAACCCCGCGATCACCGCGCCGAGCAGTGCCGCCGGCGGTAGCCACGGGAGCGCGCCGTCCTTCTCGCCCGCCTCGGCGACGCCGTAGGTGAACAGCAGCGGAGCCGCGGTCAGCAGGAGCGATCCGGGCAGGTCCAGCGGAGTCCGCTCGACCGGCGGGTCGGCGGGGACGAGGAGGGCCACCCCGACGAGCACGACCACGATGAAGGGCACGGCAACGAGGAAGATCCACCGCCAGCCGACCAGCTCCGTGATGACCCCGGAGAGCACGGAACCGAGGACCAGACCGCAACTCGCGACGGCCGCCCACACGCCCAGCGCCCGGGTCCGGCGCGGCCCCTCCGGGAACATCAGCACGATCACGGCCATCGCCGCCGGAGACGCGATGGCCTCACCGGCCCCCTGCGACAGCCGCGCCGCGACGAGGAGGGGGAACGACGGCGCGAGCCCGGCCAGCAGCGACGCGGCCCCGAAGACCGCCGTCCCGAGCAACAGCATGCGGCGTCGGCCGAGCACGTCACCGAGCCGGCCGCCGAGCATGAGCAGCCCGCCGCCGGTGATCGTGTACCCGACGACCACCCAGGTCAGCTGAAGACCGCTGACGTCGAAGTCGGCGCCGATCGACGGGAGCGCGACGTTGACCACCGTCACGTCGACGGCGATGAGGAACTGCAGCATGGCCACGCAGCACAGCGTCAGCCACGCCCGGGCCGAGGACGACGAGTCCTGGCGCTCGGGGAGAATGCCTGGAAGCACGAGAAAGCTCCGTTGCTCGGAAGAGGAATTCCGGGCAGCGCAAGAAGGCCGCTCCGGTCCGACCACGAAGCGACAGAGCGTTCAGCGGAAGTGAGTCGAACGCCCCGCCGCTAGCGGAGCGTCCGGGTCACAGCGGCGGCGGCCGCGGCCGCGCACGAAGCACCAGACATGATCGAGACCCTATCAGAGCCGTGAGTGGCGTCGGAGAGCGCTCTCGCCGCACGGCTCGGCCGCGACCATCCGGTCCAGGGGACCGCGGAAACACACCAAGGTTCGGTCTGGTCGTCCATTGTGGACGACCAGACCGAACCTCGCTCCCCCTTGTGCGTTGGCGCTGGGCGAGGCGGCACCGGTGCTCGCGGCCCGGTGCTCCTCGTCAGGCGAACTGGCCGACGACGTAGCTCCCGGCGGGCTGCTGGATCGCGACGTTGACCCGGTTGAACGTGTTGATCAGAGCGATGAGCGACACC
>NZ_FQVN01000001.1 GCF_900129375.1 Streptoalloteichus hindustanus
GGTCGGAGCCGGAGGAGCGTCCGACGATGGGTCAGGCGCGGGAGGCGTTGGCGGCGGTGGCCGCGGGTAAGCCGCTTCCGGCCGGGTTGGGTGAGACGGTGGCGGTGGTGCCGCCGTGGCAGTCGGGTGCGCCGACCCAGGCCGTGGTCACCAAGGCGGTGGCGGCTCCGCCCGTCCCGCCCCGCCCGCACACCCCGCCGCGCCAGCCGGTCGCCCAGCCCTCGATGACGCGCGTCGACTCGCGCCCGCCCGTGACCAGCGCGCCCAAGCCGACCCGGGTCGCCGAGATCGCCCCGGTGCCGGCGACGAACGGCCGCCCGGCCGCCCCCACCCACCAGGACCCGCCGCCCCCACCGCCGCGCCGTCCGGCCGCCGCGCCACGACCCGCGGCCCCGGCGCCCGCACCGAAGCCGCGTCGGAGCGGCCTGGTCTACCTCGCGCTGCTGCTGGTGGCCGGCGTGGCCGGTGTCCTCATCGCGACTTCGCTGATGAACAGGACCAACAGCACCGGCGCGGACCCCGGCACCAGCGGCGGCAAGGGGAACCAGACCGCGACCCACGCCCCGACGCCCTCGTCCTCGTCGAAGTCCCCGAAGGTCAACGAGGGGCCGTCCGGCAGCCCGGCCCAGGCGGTACAGGACTTCTACGCGGCGGTACCCGACACGGAAATCCTGCGCAGCAAGCTCAGCGTCCGCGGCAAGGCCGCCTATACCGAGCAGGGTGAGCTGTCATTCTTGGCGGGCCTCAAGAAGGCTGAGATCATCGACGGGCCACACCCCATGGGGGACGGGCGGTACTCGGTTCTCGTTCGTTTCATCAAGAAGGACAACTCGTCCGAGAACCGCCGCATGTACCACCCCGTGATCGCGGCACCAGAAGGCAGCGGCTACCTGGTCGACAACTTCCGCTGGTCCGGCAACACCTGATCCAAACCCCACATCCGTTGAAGTGGGCTCCCGGCTTCGGCCGGGAGCCCACTTCGCTTTTTCTCTGACTTCGGCCGGGATCCCGCTATTCGTGGGCGCACACGGCTTCGGCCGCGTTGGTCAGGGCGTGGAGGAAGCCCTGGACCGCCGGGTGGTCGTGTTGGCTCTCGCGGGCGGCCGCGTAGATCTGGCGGACCGGCTCCGGGTTCCGCAGCGGGCGGACCGCGACGCCGGGGTGCGTGATCCCCAGGCCGAGCGTCGGGATCAACGCCATGCCCAGCCCCGCCGCGACGAAGCCCTGGGCGGACGGGAAGTCGTCGGAGACGGCCGACGGGTTGGGCGTGAAGCCGGCGGCCGCGCAGGCGTCGAGCACCAGTTGCCGGCAGGGCCCGGGGAAGGACACCGCCTCCACCCAGGGCTCGCCGGCGAGCCGGGCCAGGTCGACCGGCCCGCTCTCCTCGGCGAGCGGGTGCTCCCTGGGCAACACCACGCGGTACGGGTCGTCCAGGAGGTGCAGGAACCGCACGCCCGGCAGGACGGGCACCGCGCCGATGACCACGACCACCGCGAGGTCCGCCTCGCCGGTGAGGACCTCGGCCAGCGGGTCCTGCGGATCGCGGAGCGCGAGGTCGAGCTGCACGTCCGGGTGGGAGCGGCGGAACGCGGCGACGGCGGGAGGCACGAGCATCGCGCCGGCGGTGGCGAAGAAGGTGACGCGCAGCCGTCCGGTCCGACCCGCGCGCAGGTCGGCCAGTTCGGCCTCGGCGGCCGCGAGCTGCGCGGTGAGGACGGCGGCGTGCTTGGCGAGCAGCAGCCCGGCGGCAGTGGGCCGCACGCCCCGGCCCGCCTTCTCCAGGAGCGAAGTGCGCGCCTCCTTCTCCAGCACGGCGAGCTGCTGGCTGATCGCCGACGGGGTGTAACCGAGGTTGGCGGCGGCGGCCGTGACCGAGCCGCTGCTCACCACCGCCCGCAGGATCTGCAACCGACGCACGTCCAGCATGCACCCACCGTACAGATCTACTAAATGTTTCGTCCACAATTATTCACTTGATCTGACGCATGCGGGGACGCAAGGTGGAGGAGCCGCCGCGCCGCCCGGAGGTCGGGACGACAACGGTCGTCCCGCGCCCGGACCCGACAGGGCGCGGGCGGAACACCCACCACCCAATCCTGGAGGATCACCGTGACAAGCCCGGGGAGTCTGCTCCGCCTCGGCGTCCTCGCGTTGCTCTGGGGGTCCAGCTTCCTGTGGATCAAGCTGGGCCTCGACGCGTTCTCCCCGGTCCAGCTCGTGCTCGTGCGGTTGGGCCTGGCCGCCGTGGTCCTGCTGGCGATCCTGCGGGTTCGCCGGATCGCGCTGCCGAGTGGCGGGAAGCTGTGGGCGCACCTGGCGGTCGCCGCGCTGTTCGCCAACGCTCTGCCGTTCGTGCTGTTCGCGATCGGCGAGCAGACGGTGGACACCGGGCTGGCCGGCGTGCTCAACAGCACGATGCCGCTGTGGACACTGCTGATCGCGCTGCTCGTGCGCCAGGAGCGCCGCCTGAGCTGGGTCAGGGGCGCCGGCCTCGCGCTCGGCTTCGCCGGCACCCTGCTGATCTTCGCGCCGTGGCAGGCCGGCGGCGTCCTGAGCTGGGCGTCCCTGACCATCCTCGGCGCGGCGCTGAGCTACGGCCTCTCGGCGGTGTACATGGCGCGGTACCTGGCGGGGCACGGCGTCCCGCCGGTCGCGGTCGCCACCGGCCAGATGATCTGCGCGACCGGCTGGACGGCCCTGGCGCTGCCCTTCGGCGGACTGCAGGCGGTGCGCTGGAGCCCGGTTCCGCTCCTGGCCGTCGCCGTCCTCGGCGTCTTCGGCACCGCGTTGGCGTTCATCGCCTACTACCGGCTGATCGCCGACGAGGGCCCCACCATCGCGTCCACCACGGCCTACCTGATGCCGATCGTGTCGGTGCTGCTCGGCGCGGTCGTCCTGGACGAGTCGCTGCACCCGAGGGTCCTGGCCGGCATGGCCGTGATCCTCGTCGGCGTCGCGCTGACCCGCCTCTCCGTGCGGCGGCGGGCCCGGGTCGAGCCGACCACGCCGTCCCCGCCGTCGACCGTCACCCCCGCCCGCCTCGCGGCCCCGACCGCCAGCGCGGGCGACTGAACGACCCGCACGCCCCGGTGGCGCGGCGCCTCCCGGTGTCGCGCCACCGGCGCGTCCGGCCCGGCGTCAGGCAGAACCGCTGTCAGGCAGAACCGCTGTCAGACGAGCCGGCGGTCCGACGCCCAGCGGGACAGCTCGTAACGGTTGGAGAGCTGGGTCTTGCGCAACACGCTCGACACGTGCGTCTCCACCGTCTTGACCGAGATGAACAGCTCGGAGGCGATCTCCTTGTAGGCGTAGCCCCGGGCGAGCAGCCGCAGCACGTCCCGCTCGCGCGGCGTGAGCAGGTCCAACTCGGGGTCCCGGATCGGGGCCGCGCCCGGCCGGTCGGCGAAGGCGTCGAGCACGAACCCGGCCAGCCGCGGGGAGAACACCGCGTCGCCCTCGGCGACCCGGCACACCGCCTCGGCCAGCTCGCGCCCGGAGATCGTCTTGGTCACGTAGCCGCGCGCGCCGGCGCGGATCACCGCGATGACGTCCTCGGCCGCGTCCGAGACCGACAGCGCCAGGAACACCACCTCGGGCAGGGTGGGCCGGACGCGGCGCAGCACCTCCGCGCCCCCGCCGTCGGGCATGTGCACGTCCAGGAGCACCACGTCCGGGCGATAGTGGCCGATGCCGGCCACCGCCTCGTCCACGGACCCGGCCTCGCCGACCACCTGCACGGTGTCCGCCGCGTGGTCCAGCTCCGCCCGCACCCCGGTGCGGAACAACGCGTGGTCGTCGACCAGGAAGACCCGCACCGGGCGGCTTCCCGTCTCCGCCGTGCCCTGCGCTTCCTGGTCGCTCACCGTCGTGCCTCCTTGCCGGCGCTCTTCGCCCCGTTGCGGGAACGCGGCATCTCCAGCTGGACCTCCGTGCCCTCGCCGGGCGCGGTGCGCAGCCGGACCTTGCCGCCGTGCCTCTCCATCCTCCCCCGGATCGAGTCGGCGAGGCCATGCCGGTCCTCGGACACCGCCTCCGGGTCGAAGCCCTTGCCCCGGTCCCGCACGTAGACCTGCACCCGCTCGGGCTCCACCTCGGCGTACACGCTGATCTCGCCCACCCCGGCGTGCTTGGCCGCGTTGACGACGGCCTCCCTGGCCGCGAGCACCACCGCCACCAGCCGTTCGTCCAGCTCGCAGTCCCCCACCACGACCTGCTGGACCTTGACCGCGAAGGCGTCCTCCACCTCGCCGCAGGCGGTGGCCACCGCCTCGGCCAGGTTCCCCGCCGGGCCGGCCCCCGCGCCGGCCTCCCCCTCCGGCCCCCGCCGGCCGTAGCCGGACGGGCCGTAGAGCCAGCCGCGGAGCTGCCGCTCCTGGCCCCGCGCGAGCCGGAGCACCTCGCGGGGCACGTCCGGCTGCTTCTGGATCAACGCCAGGGTCTGCAGGACCGAGTCGTGCAGGTGGGCGGCGATCTCGGCGCGCTCCTCGGTGCGGATGCGCGCCCTGCGCTCCTCGTTGAGGTCGCGCACCAGCCGCAGCCACCACGGGACGGTCAGCACCGCGACGCCGACCAGGGTGGCCAGCACGGCCACCACGGCCGACTGCATGGCGGCGAAGTCCACCTTGGTCAGCAGGAACATCGCCATGCCGGTGACCACGAGGCCGACGCCGCCGAGCACCCGGACGACGGCGGACGCGCCGCCCCCGCCCATCAGCGCGCCGGCGACCCCCGAGCGGGCCGAGCCGAGCCAGCGCCGGCGCTGGGCCTCGTCCGCCTCACGCCAGACCACGGCGGTGCCGACGAGCACCGCGCCGAGCGGGCCGATGACCCACCGGCCGATGGTCCCGGTCAGCGCGCCGGCCGCGATCGCGAGGCCGACGCCCAGCACCGCCAGGCCGATGCCCTGCATCCGCTCCGTGGACGACTCCTCGCGCGACGGCGCGTCCGCCGGCTCGGGCGCCATGCTGATCCACAGCAGGCCGTAGGCGAGCACACCGGCCCCGCCGAGCGCCGCCAACGCCGTGAACACACCGCGCACCCACAGCACGGGCACGCCCAGGTGGTCGGCGACCCCCGCCGCCACACCCCCCACGACCCGGCCGGAGCGCTGCCGAACCAGCGGTGCGTGGGCCGACCCGGTGGTCGCCGGGTCGTCTCCCGTCCGCGCCGCGGCCACCCCCGGCCACCGCACCGACTCCACCACCGCCACTCCCCCCGTCCCTCGGTCCGCCCCACGGCCTCCCGTGTCGACCGCGCCGACTATGCCGACTGTGCCGACCGCGCCGGCTCCGGCGTTCACCGTGACATCGTCACACTCGCACACCGGCGGAACATCCGGGGACGACCCCGGTCCCCGCGGCCCCGGCCTCCGGGGCGGGTCAGGGGGCTCCCCGATGTGGTGGTGACGGCGGGCAGGGGAGTCTGGACGACGTGAGCGGGACGCAGGGCACACCGAGGCGGTGGGGCGCCGTCGAGGAGACGGCGGGGGACTTCTGGGCGACCAGGCCGCGCCGACCGCGGGTCGGGCGCAAGGTCGCGGGCGTCGCGGCCGGCATCGGCCGGCGCTACGGCGTCGACCCGGTGCTGGTGCGGGTCGCGTTCGCGATGCTCACCTTCTCCGGGGGCGTCGGACTGCTGTTGTACGTGCTGGGCTGGCTGTTGCTGCCCGAGGACGGCGACGAGGTGTCGGCGGTGGAGGGGTTGTTGCACCGGGGGCGCGCCTCGACGTCCGGCGCGCTCACGGCGGCGCTCGCGCTGGGCCTGATCCCGATCAGCGCGTACGTGTTCGACGGCGACGTCTCGGCCTTCGTGTCCCTGGCCCTCGCCGGCGGCGCGCTGTACCTGCTGCACCGCGCCCGGGGCCAGGAGAACCGGGAGTTCGGGGCGGCCGCGCCGGCACCGGCGTGGTCGGACGTACCGCCGGCGACCCAGCCCGGTCCCACCGGCACCCCAGGGCCCACCGGGCCCGTCGGCCCGATGGGGCAGACGGGCGCGATGGGTCCAGCCGGTCCGGCCGGCGTCGCCGAGCCGCCAACGGTGGCGTCGGCCACGCAGCCGTTCTCGACCCAGGCCGCGGCCCCCGCCCCGCCGCCGGCCGAGCCCACGCCGCCTCCGGCACCGACACCGTTCCCCGGCGCGACGTTCCCGCCCGTGGCCGAACCGGCCGCGAGCACCCCGCCCGCGGACCCGCTGTCCCCGACCCCGTCCGCACCGCCCGCCTGGGACCCGCTCGGCACGGCGCCGTTCGCCTGGGACCTGCCGGAGCCCGCGCCGTCGCGCGTCGAGGAGCCGCCGACGCCGCGACGCCGGTCGCGGGTCACCGCGGTGACCTTCGCGTTGTCCCTGGTCGCCGGCGGTGTGGGCATGCTGCTCGTGCCGAAGATCTCGTGGTCGCAGGTGCCGGGCATCGTGCTCGCCGTGCTCGGCCTCGGCATGGTGGTCGGGTCGTTCGTGCGGGGCGGCCGCGGCCTGATCCCGCTCGCGATCCCAGTCGCCTTCTTCGCGATGGCCAGTGGCGCGGGGATGCCGGTGAACCAGTGGGAGGGCGCCGGCACCCAGCACGCCAGCCCGACGGCGGTCACCGACGTGCAGCCGTCGTACACGCTCAGCGCCGGAGACATCGACCTCGACCTCTCCCAGCTGCGACTCGGCAAGGACGACCAGGTGACCACGCGGGTGGGGGTGAACCTGGGCAACGTGACCGTCCGCGTGCCGCGCGACGCCGACGTCCAGGTGGAGTGCACCTCCGGGCTGGGCGAAGTCCAGTGCCTGGGCCAGTGGGCGAACGGCACGCGGCGGTCGATGCGGATCGAGGACAACGGACCGGACGGGCCCGGCGGCGGAAAGATCGTGCTGGACGCGCGGACCGGCATGGGCAACGTGGAGGTGCTCCGTGACTGACCAGGACAAGAGCGGCGTCCAGCGTCGGGGCGGCGGGGACGGGCGCCGGCGCGGGCTGGACGTGCTCACGTTCCTCGCGGGCCTGGTCGCGCTGGGCGCGGCGGGCTACAACCTCACCGACGGCAAGCTCTGGTTCCCCGACTGGGACCTGCGGTGGGTGCTCGCGGGCGGCGCGGTGGCCGTCGGCCTGCTGATGCTCATCGCCTCGCTCCGCCCGCGTCGCAAGTAGCCCCGCCGGCCCCTGGCCGATGGGAGCGGTCAGCACCAGAACCACGGGCAGGTCCGCGTGGTGGTCGTGGTCGTGGGGGTGGGCGCCGGTGTCGGCTTCGGCGAGGTCCGGGGGACGGTCGTGGTGGTCGGATCCGGGGGACGGGCCGAGGTCGGCGGCGCCGCGGTGGCCTGGGGGGCGCTGGTCGACGCCGCTCCGCTGGTGGAGGTGGCCGACAGCGGCGTGGACCGGGGCGGGGCCGACGTGGTGGACGAGTTGGTCGTCGTGCCGCTCGTGGCGGTGGTGGCCCCGGACGGGGCGACGGTCGTCGACGTGGTGACAGAGGCAGGGCCCAGCGAGGGAGTCGACGTCTCCTCGAAGTAGTCCCGGGACGCCGGAGCCGGTGCCCGCTGGTCCGTCAGACCCAGACAGAGCAGGGCGGATAACGCCACACCGACCAGGGCTCCGATCGCGAGCCGGCCCTGCCCGCTCATCTCGGCGAGCACCGGAACTGCCTATCGTGCTCGCCCGATCGGGTCAAGCGATCTCCGTGAACGGGGGCGGACGCCACACGTGGCCACGCGTGGCGCCCGCCCCGTCCCTCAGCCGCGACCGAGGTGCCGGCCGGCGGTCACTCCCACTCGATGGTGCCCGGCGGCTTGCTCGTCACATCCAGGACCACGCGGTTGACCTCCCGCACCTCGTTGGTGATGCGGGTGGAGATGCGCTCCAGCACGTCGTAGGGCAGCCGCGTCCAGTCGGCGGTCATGGCGTCCTCGCTGGACACCGGCCGCAGCACGACGGGGTGGCCGTAGGTGCGGAAGTCGCCCTGCACGCCCACCGACCGCACGTCGGCCAGCAGCACGACCGGGCACTGCCAGATGTCGCGGTCCAGCTCGGCCGCGGTCAGCTCCTCGCGGGCGATCGCGTCCGCCGCGCGCAGGATCTCCAGCCGCTCGGCGGTCACCTCGCCGACGATGCGGATGCCCAGACCCGGGCCGGGGAACGGCTGCCGGTGCACGATCGTCTCCGGCAGGCCCAGCTCCAGGCCGACCCGGCGCACCTCGTCCTTGAACAGCAGCCGCAGCGGCTCGACCAGCTTGAACTGCAGGTCCTCCGGCAGGCCGCCCACGTTGTGGTGGCTCTTGATGTTGGCCGCGCCGGTGCCGCCGCCCGACTCCACCACGTCCGGGTAGAGGGTGCCCTGCACCAGGAAGTCGATGTGCTCGCCCTGCTCGCCGGCCTCGGCCTGCAGGTCCCTGGCGGCCTGCTCGAACACCCGGATGAACTCGCGGCCGATGATCTTGCGCTTCTCCTCGGGGTCGGTGACCCCGGCCAGCGCGTCCAGGAACCGCTGCCGCGCGTCCACGGTGACCAGCCGCACGCCGGTGGCGGCGACGAAGTCCCGCTCCACCTGGGCGCGCTCACCGGCCCTCAGCAGGCCGTGGTCGACGAACACGCAGGTCAGCCGGTCGCCGATCGCGCGGTGCACCAGCGCGGCCGCGACGGCGGAGTCCACGCCGCCGGACAGGCCGCAGATCGCCCTGCCCTCGCCGACGTGGGCGCGCACGGCCTCGACCGCGTCGTCGACGATCGAGGCGGTGGTCCACTGCGGCCGCACACCGGCGATCTCGTGCAGGAACCGGCGCAGCACCTCCTGGCCGTGCGGCGAGTGCGCCACCTCGGGGTGGTACTGCACGCCGGCCAGCCGCCGCTCGACGTCCTCGAACGCCGCGACTGGCGCGCCGCCGGAGGTGGCGGTGACGGTGAAGCCCTCCGGCGCCCGCGTGACGCAGTCGCCGTGGCTCATCCAGACCGGGTGGCTGGCTGGCAGCTCCTCGTGCAGCCGGCCGCTCTCCGGGGTGACGGCCAGGTCGGTGCGGCCGAACTCCCGGGTGCCGGTGTGCTCGACCGTGCCGCCGAGCACCTGCGCCATGGCCTGGAAGCCGTAGCAGATGCCGAAGACGGGCACGTCCTGCTGGAACAACGCCGGGTCGACGCGGGGCGCGCCATCCTCGTAGACCGAGGACGGGCCGCCCGACAGCACGACCGCGGCCGGGTTCCTGGCGAGGATCTCGTCCACCGGGGTGGTGTGCGGCACGACTTCGGAGTAGACCTGCGCCTCGCGCACCCGACGGGCGATCAGTTGGGCGTACTGCGCGCCGAAGTCGATGACGAGAACCGGGCGCTGCGCGCTGGTGGCGCTCACTGGCGAACCTCCGCGTGGGCTTCCTTCTGCTCCCATCGTCCCAGGTGAACCGGCCGGATGGCGCACCACCCCCGGCCGAAACGTGGGCATCACCACGAGTGACGTCACCGTTACGGCGGTATTAACAAACACTGGCGTCAAGTGTGATGTACGTCTACGGTGTGATGATCAACACGCAGGGAGGTGGCGCCCGTGCTGGAGTCGTTCTTCGCCGGCCTGCTCGCGGTCGTGGCGGTGGTCGGAGTCCTGGTCCTGACAGTCCTGTACGGCACGGTGCTGCTCGCCGCCGCCGGCGCGGCGGGAGTGGTGGGTTTCGGTTGGCAGCGGATGCGTCGCCGATCCTGGTGATCTTCCGGCGGACGGCGGGACGCCGGGCGCGACCGGGTCGGGCCGGCGGGCCTACGGTAGGGACATGACCGGTCCGAACGCCGTGGAGGCCAAGCCCCGCCCGTGCTGGATCGCCGGGCGCGCCGAGCAGGGCGAGCGTGAGCTCGTCGTCCGCCACCCCTTCGACGGAACCGAGGTGGCCAGCGTCGCCGTCCCCGGCCCGGACCAGGTGGAACGGGCCGTGGCGGCCGCCGACGAGGTGGCGGCGGAGTTCCGCCGCTCCCCCGCCCACGTGCGGGCGGCGGCGCTGGAGCACGTCTCGCGCCGGCTCGCCGAGCGGGCCGAGGAGGTCGCCGAGACCATCACCGCCGAGAACGGCAAACCGCTGCGCTGGGCGACGGTCGAGGTCAGCCGGGCGATCTCCACCTTCCGCTTCGCCGCGGAGGAGGCCCGCCGGTTCACCGGCGACCTCCAGCGACTGGACACCGAACCGGCCGCGCAGGGCCGGCTCGCGGTGGTGCGCCGGGTCTCGCGGGGTCCCGTCCTGGGCATCGCCCCGTTCAACTTCCCGCTCAACCTGGTGGCGCACAAGGTGGCCCCGGCGCTGGCCGTTGGCGCGCCGATCGTGGTGAAGCCGGCGCCGAGGACGCCGCTCTCGTCGCTGCTGCTCGGTGAGCTGCTGGCCGAGACCGAGCTGCCCGACGGGGCGTTCTCCGTGCTGCCGGTGGGCAACGAGGAGACCATGGCCCTGGTGCGGGACGAGCGCCTGCCGGTGGTCTCGTTCACCGGGTCGGGTTTGGTGGGCTGGCAGATCGCGGACGCGGTGCCGCGCAAGCACGTCGTCCTGGAGCTGGGCGGCAACGCCGCGGCGGTCGTGTGCGCGGACTGGGACAGCGACGCGGACCTGGACTTCGCGGCGCAGCGGATCGCCACCTACTCCAACTACCAGGCGGGTCAGTCCTGCATCGCCGTGCAGCGGGTGATCGTGGACCGCGCGGTGGCCGACCGGTTCGTGCCGAGGCTGGTGGCGGCCGTGCGCGAGCTGCGCAGCGGGGACCCGCACGACCCCGAGGTCGTCGTCGGCCCGATGGTGGACGAGGACGCCGCGAAGCGGGTGGAGGCGTGGGTCGGCGAGGCGGTCGAGCGGGGCGCGCGGGTGCTGGCCGGCGGGAACCGCGCCGGGACCGTGTTCGAGCCGACCGTGCTGGCCGACGTGCCCACCGACGCGAAGGCGTGGGACGAGGAGATCTTCGGCCCGGTCCTCGCCCTGTCCACTGTGGACGGACTGGACGAGGCCGTCAGCCGGGTCAACGACTCCCGCTACGGCCTGCAGGCCGGCCTGTTCACGCACGACGTGCGGGTCGCCTTCCGCGCGTCGGCGGAGCTGGAGGTCGGTGGCGTGGTCGTCGGCGACGTGCCGTCGTTCCGCGCCGACCAGATGCCCTACGGCGGCGTGAAGGGCTCCGGGGTGGGCCGGGAGGGCGTGCGCTCGGCGATGAACGACCTCACCGAGGAGCGCGTTCTGGTCCTGACTGGCGTCTCGCTGTAGCTCTGATGGTGGAGCAGCTCCGACGGTCCTCGGGTTCGTCGGTCGCGGATGACCTCGTTCGCGGATGTCGTCGTTCGCGACCGACGAACCCGGTGGCGGTGAACGTCAGCCGGCAACACACGTCCGGGCGAGCAGCCGGTCGGGTGATTCCTTCGACCCGATGTGGTCGGTCTCTCCACTATCTCTGAACTTTCGGCGGTGGCAGTCCACGGCAATGCCCCAACCCCCGCACGGACAACCTTCCAGTGGACCACGTCCACCGGGGCTTCTCGTCCCCTGTCACCCATTCGAGCAGCCAGTTGTCCACACCCCCGTCTGTTGTCCACAGGCTCGCTCGGTGTGGTGTCGCCGCCCCTGGGCTGGCCGATAGGCTGGAGCGGGGCTCGCCCCCCGGGACGGGTGGGGGCTGTCCTCGGAGAGGGAGCGCCGGACGCACGCCGAAGGCAGACCCCGGGGACTGTCTCCCGCACGAGGGGATCACTACTTCAGCGCGTCGAGCCCCAGCCCGTCGCCCGGCGGACGGCGTCGTCCAGCTCGGCGGCGCCCGCCCCGTGCCGCACCGCCGCCAAGTGGCCATCCGGGCGCACCAGCGCGAACGACGCCGGCCCGAGGCCCAGGTCCCGGGCCAGACCAGCGTCGGGCAGCCGCACCACCCGGATGGGAACGGCGGAGGCCCGGCCCGCGTCCTCCGCCAGCTCACCGGAGGCGGAGGCGGACGTCAACACGGTGAGGTGCGGGCCGAACGTCTGCCGCAGCCGCCACCCTCCCGGCAACGGCGCGTCCGGGCAGAGCACGCCGGGCAGCGGCGGCCGGGCGACGCCGGGCTGACGGGGGAACGACGCCACCTCGCTGGCGCCCGCGGGCGTGGTCAGCGGCGAGTCGAGGTACCAGAACGGCTCGGCGAGCCGGCCCGAGTCGATCTGCCGACGCGCGGACGGGTCGTCGACGCTGCGGGTGAGCACGTCTAGGCGGTGCTCCCGCTCAGCGTCCGTGCGGGGCGTGAGGAACCGCATCGTGGCCCCCGTGACGGCCAGGTTCTCGGCCGCGGCGGCGGTGCGCTCGACGTCGTAGGAGTCGAGCAGGAGCGGCCCAGCCCAGCCCGCGCGGTCGTAGGCGATCTTCCACGCGGCGTTCTCCGCGTCCTGCACCCCGGAGTTGAGCCCCCGTGCCCCGAACGGGGCCATCACGTGCGCGGCGTCGCCGGCGAGCAGCACCCGTCCGACCACCGCCGCGGGCACCCGCCGCTGGTGGAACCGGTAGACCGAGACCCACAGCAGGTCGTACTCGCGGTCGCCGGCGATCGCGCGGATCCTGGTGTCCAGCGCACCGGAGGCCTGCGCCCGGTCCAGGTCGAAGTCCGCGGGGAGCTGCCAGTCGATCCGCCACACGCTCCCGGGCTGGGGGTGGAGCAGCACCTGGCGGCCGGGGTTCCACACCGGGTCGAAGAAGAACCGCCGCTCCGGGGCGTCGAAGCCGAACTCGGCGCGCACGTCGGCGATGAGGAACTGGTCCGGGAACGACTCGCCCTCGAACGGCAGACCGAGCAGGTGACGCACGGTCGAGTGAGCACCGTCCGCCGCGACGCAGTGGGTGCCGCGGAACTCGCGTTCCCCGTCGCCGGTGGCGACCCGCACCACCACCCCGTCGGGGTCCTGCTCGACACCGACCACCCGGTGCCCGAACCGCATGTCGATCGCGGGTTCGGCGGCCACCCGCTCGTCGAGCAGCAGCTCGACGTCGGTCTGCCCGAGGTTGGTGAACGGCGGGAACGTGCTGTGGCTGTCCTCGGGAAACGTGGTCACCAGGACCTCGTGCTCCCGGAAGAACGTCCGGCCCACCTCCCAGGTGACCCCCGTGTCGGCGATCCGCCGGCCGAGCCCGACCCGTTCGAGCACGTCGAGGACGTCCCGCTGCACGCAGATCGAGCGGCTGCCGACCGCCAGCCGCCGGGGAGCGGCCTCCAGCACCACGCTCGGCGTCCCGGCCCTGGCCAACAACAGCGCGGTGGTGAGCCCGACCGGTCCACCTCCGACGACCAACACCGGCTCCCGGACGTCGTCGCCCATGCGCCGATACTGCCGCACTCCACGCCCTCGCTCCATGCGACGAACGAGGGGCGTCGGTCAGTCCTCGACGAGCCGCGCCGCGCCGCGCCGAACCCTCGACGACGACAAGACCGGAAGCGAACAGGGACACAGCGTCGTCCTGCTGGTCGTCCTACTGGATCGTCCTACTGGGCGAGGGGCAGGCGAAGCGCGGCCGGCGCATCAGCGGGAACAGCGGGCTTCCGGGGTGCGACCGGAGCGACGCGCCGGTAGTCCTGGCCGGGCGCCGGTCGGGGGTCGGTCTCCCCGGCGTTGGGCCAGAACGCGAAGGCCCGCTCCGCCTGGGCGGCGATGGTCAGCGACGGGTTCACCCCGAGGTTCGCCGTGATCGCCGATCCGTCCACGATGGACATCGTGGGGTAGTTGTGCACCCGGTGGTACGGGTCGATGACCCCCTGCTCGGCGTTCTCCCCGATCACGCACCCGCCGAGGAAGTGCGCGGTCAGCGGGATGTTGAACAGCTCGCCCCAGGTGCCGCCGGCCACGCCCCCGATCCGCTCGGCGGCGAGCTGGTTGGCGCGGTGGCCGGCCGGGATGAAGGTCGGGTTGGGCTCGCCGTGGCCCTGCCGCGAGCTCAGCCGGCGGCCGCCGAACAACCCCCGCCGGACGAACGTCGTGATCGAGTTGTCGAGGGCCTGCATGACCAGCAGGATCAGCGTCCGCTCGCTCCACCGCCGCACCGACAGCAACCGCAGCGTGGTCACCGGGTGCCGGAAGAGGTAGCGGAAGAACTGCACCCACCGGGGCGTGCTGGCCGCGCCGTCGGTGGCCAGGGTCTGCAACAGGCCCATGGCGTTGCTGCCCCTGCCGTAGCGCACGGGCTCGACGTGCGTGGACTCGTCGGGGTGGAACGACGAGGTGATCGCCACGCCCCTGGTGAAGTCCCTGGCCGGGTCGACGCTCAGCCGGCCGGCCCCCACGATCGCCTCGGAGTTCGTCCTCGTCAGCTCGCCGAGCCTGGGCGACAGCGCGGGGAGGACGCCCGCCGCCCGCATCCGGTGGAGCAGGTTCTGCGTGCCCCAGGTGCCCGCCGCGACGACCACCTGGCCGGCGGTGATCGTCCGCCCGGTCCGCCGCCAGCCGCCGGTCCGCTCGGTGCGCACCGCCCAGCTCCCGTCCGGCCTCGGCACGAGCGCGGTCACGGTGGTCAGCGGCAGGATCCGCGCCCCGTTCCGCTCCGCCAGGTGGAGGTAGTTCTTGACCAGCGTGTTCTTGGCGCCGACCCGGCACCCGGTCATGCACGAGCCGCACTCGGTGCACCCCACCCGCCGCGGCCCCGCGCCCCCGAAGTACGGGTCGTCGGCCGGCTCGCCGGGTCGACCGAAGAAGACGCCGACCGGCGTGGGGTGGTAGCTGTCGGCGACGCCCATGTCCGCCGCCACCTTCTGGATCACCTCGTCCGCCGGCGTGACGTGCGGGTTGGTCACCACCCCGAGCATCCGGCTGGCCTGGTCGTAGTACGGCGCGAGCTCGGACTCCCAGTCGGTGATGTGCGCCCACTGCCGGTCCCGGTAGAACGGCGCGAGGGGGCGGTACAGGGTGTTCGCGTACACCAGCGACCCGCCGCCGACGCCGGCTCCGGCCAGCACCATGACGTTGCGCAGCAGGTGGATGCGCTGGATGCCGAAGCACCCGATCCTGGGCGCCCACAGGTAGCGCCGCAGGTTCCACGAGGTCCGGGCGAACTCGTCGTCGGCGAACCGCCGACCGGCCTCCACGACGGCGACCCGGTAGCCCTTCTCGGTCAGGCGCAGCGCCGCGGCGCTGCCGCCGAAGCCCGACCCCACGACGACGACGTCGTAGTCCGGCCGCCCACCCGCACGGTTACCTGTGAGTAGCGTCATAGCGGGAGGCTAGCGGCAGGCCGCCCCCTCGACCAGACCCTGTTACCAGAGGTAACGGGAAAATCCGGCGCGCCCACCTCCGCCACTCGACCCGCCCCACCCCACAACGCGGCCTGCCGCCCCGCGCGGCGACGAACACCGACGCGGGACGGCAGGACGGGGACAGTCAGCGGGCCGGGAACGGCCCCGTGATCAGCGGCGGACGGTCAGGCCCACCTTCTGGAACTCCTTGAGGTCCGAGTAGCCGGTCTTGGCCATCGCGCGGCGCAGCGCGCCGAACAGGTTCACCGTGCCGCTCGGGTCCGAGGACGGCCCGAACAGCACCTTCTCCAGGTCGTGCCCCGAGTCGCCGAACCCGATCACCTCGCTGCGCGGCAGCGACGGGTGCGCGACGGCCGAGGTCCAGTACAGGCCGTGGCCCGGCGCCTCGGTGGCGTCGGCCAGCGCCTCGCCCAGCATCACCGCGTCCGCGCCGCAGGCGATGGCCTTGGCGATGTCGCCGGAGTGCGTGAGCCCGCCGTCGGCGATGACGTGCACGTACCGGCCGCCGGTCTCGTCCAGGTAGTCGCGCCGAGCCGCGGCCGCGTCCGCGATCGCGGTGGCCATCGGCACGCCGATGCCCAGCACCTGGTCGCTGGTGGTCGCCCGCGACTCGCCGTACCCGACGATCACGCCCGCCGCGCCGGTGCGCATCAGGTGCATCGCCGTGCGGTAGTCGCCGACGCCGCCGGCGATCACCGGCACGTCCAGGTCGGCGATGAACCGCTTGAGGTTCAGCGGCTCGCCGTCCCGCGCCACGTGCTCGGCGGAGATGATCGTGCCCTGCACGACCAGGATCTCCACCCCGGCGGCGAGCAGGTCCGGCGTCAGCTCCTCGGCGTGCTGCGGGCTGACCCGCACCGCCACCGTCACGCCGGACTCCCGGATCTGCCGGACCGCCTCGGTGATGAGGTCCACCCGCACCGGGGCGGAGTGCAGCTCCTGCAGCATCCGCACCGGGGCGTCCGGGTCCTCGTCCTCCTCGGCGGCCCGCACCACCCGGAACAGGGCGTCCTCGACGTCGCTGTGCCGCGCCCACAGGCCCTCGGCGTTGAGCACGCCCAGCCCGCCCAGCTCCCCGATCCGCACCGCCGACGCCGGCGACACCACCGCGTCGGTGGGGTGGGTGATCAGCGGGATGCCGAAGCGGTAGGCGTCGATCTGCCACGCCAGGGAGACGTCCTTCGACGAGCGGGTGCGCCGGGACGGCACGATCTCCACGTCGTCCAGGTCGTAGGCCCGCATCGCGGTACGACCCATCCCGATCTCGACCAGATCGCGCACGTCTCCCCTTCCCCACCGCGCGGCGCGGTGGTTCCTCGTCGGTTGCCGGCAGGCAGGCTACGCCTTCTCCGCGCGCCCCGTCACCGGGTCGTGTAGTTGGGGGCCTCGACGGTCATCGTGATGTCGTGCGGGTGGCTCTCCTTGAGGCCGGCCGCGGTGATCCGCACCAGCTGGGCCTCCTTGAGATCCGCGATGCTCCCCGAGCCGGTGTAGCCCATGCCGGAGCGCAGGCCGCCCACGAGCTGGTGCACGACCTGGGACAGCGGCCCGCGGAACGGCGTCCGCCCCTCGATGCCCTCCGGGACCAGCTTGTCCTCGGACAGCACGTTGTCCTGGAAGTAGCGGTCCTTGGAGAAGGACTTGGCCTGGCCGCGGCTCTGCATCGCGCCCAGCGAGCCCATGCCCCGGTAGGTCTTGAACTGCTTGCCGCTAACCAGGATCAGCTCGCCCGGCGCCTCGGCGGTGCCGGCGAGCAGGCTGCCCAGCATGACGCTGTCGGCGCCCGCCGCGATCGCCTTGGCGATGTCGCCGGAGTACTGGATGCCGCCGTCGCCGATCACCGGGACGCCCGCGGGGGCGCAGGCCTGGGCCACCTCGTAGATGGCGGTGATCTGCGGCACGCCCACGCCGGCCACCACCCGCGTCGTGCAGATGGAGCCGGGGCCCACTCCGGCCTTCACGCCGTCCGCGCCCGCGTCGACCAGGGCCTGTGCGCCGGCCCGGGTGGCCACGTTGCCGCCGACGATGTCGACCGAGTCGCCCAGCTCCTGCTTCAGCTTGGCGACCATGTCCAGCACGTTGCGCTGGTGGCCGTGCGCGCTGTCCACGACGAGCACGTCCACACCCGCGTCGACCAGCGCCATCGCCCGCGTGTAGCCGTCGGCGCCCACGCCCACCGCGGCGCCGCACAGCAGGCGGCCGTTGCGGTCCTTGGTCGCGTTCGGGTACTGCTCGGTCTTGACGAAGTCCTTGACGGTGATCAGGCCGCGGAGCTTGCCGGCGCCGTCGACGATCGGCAGCTTCTCCACCTTGTGCCGGCGCAGCAGGCCCAGCGCGGCCTCCGCCGTCACGCCCACCTGCGCGGTGACCAGCGGCATCGTGGTCATCACCTCGCGCACCGGGCGGGTGTGGTCCACCTCGAAGCGCATGTCGCGGTTGGTGATGATGCCGACGAGGGTGCCGTCGGCGTCGGTCACCGGGACACCCGAGATGCGGAACCGCGCGCACAGCGCGTCGACCTCGGCCAGCGTGTCGTCCGGGGAGCAGGTCACCGGGTCGGTCACCATGCCAGCCTCGGACCGCTTCACGACCTCCACCTGCGAGGCCTGGTCCTCGATGGACAGGTTGCGGTGCAGCACGCCCATGCCGCCCTGCCGGGCCATGGCGATCGCCATCCGCGCCTCGGTGACGGTGTCCATCGCCGAGGACAGCAGCGGCACCTTCAGGCTGACGTTGCGGGACACCCGGGTGCTGGTGTCCACCTCGCTGGGCACCACCTCGGACGCGCCCGGCTGGAGCAGGACGTCGTCGAAGGTGAGCCCGAGCAGCGCGAACTTCGACGGAACACCGTGAGCGGTGAGCTCGCTGGTCATGGCGGGTGGCTGGCCTTTCGTGGGCGCCGGCAGCGCGCAGGGCGGCCGGATCCTCGTTCGGGTGGTTTCGGGCAGGTCAGGCGCCGGTCCACCCTTGGCGGGGCGGATGCGTCCATGCTAACGGGACCGCCTCGCCCGCCATTCCGGCCGGTTCGCGCGAGGCGCCCCACCCATGGTCGCCCACGAACGGCTCTGTGACCTGCGGGACACCCGCACCCCGCGATCCGCAATCCGCGGGACACCCGCACCCGGCGATCCGCGGGACACCCGCACCCGAGAACCCGCGGCCCCCGGGCCCGGTAGATGAAGAAAAAACCACGGTCACCCACGAACGGCTTCCGTTCGCCCGGTACGGTGCGGTCCCGTGCCGCACGATGCCCTGCCCCCCGACCCGTTCGCGGGTGACCCGGACGACCCGGCCCGGGCACTGGCCGGACAGGACTCCGACGAGCCCTGGGAGCCGCTGGGCGCGGACGAGCGCGCCGAGCTGCTCGCCGACCTCACCGACCTCGCGGTCTACCAGGCGTTGCTCGAACCGCGAGGGGTCAGGGGCATCGTCGTCGACTGCGCCGACTGCGGCGAGCCGCACTACCACGACTGGGAGCTGCTGCGGGCCAGCCTGCAGCAGCTGCTGGCCGACGGGCACATGCGCCCGCACGAGCCGGCCTACGACCCGGACCCGTCGGCCTACGTGAGCTGGGAGTACTGCCGCGGCTACCACGACGGGGTCGCCTCGGCCGAGGGCGGCCGCTAGGCGGCGGGTCGGCCGCTACTTGGTGTTGCCGTTCCCACGGCCGCCCTGGACACCCTGGTTCGGGCTCTGGCCACCCGTCTCGCTGCTGCTGCGCGAGCCGTCGGTGGCGCCGGGGCCCTGGGTGCTGGTGCCGCCCGACGTGACCGTCGTGGGGTTGCCGCTGCTGGGCACCGGGACGGTGGAGGGCGGCGGGGTCGTCGTGGTGGTCGGCGCCGGTCGGGGAGTGCTCGTCTCCGGGACGCTCGGCGCGGAGGGCGTGGTGCTGGCCACGGGAGTGGTCGGCTGGCTGCGGCCGCCGGGGGTGCTGCTGGTGCCGGGGACGGTGCTGACCGTCGGCGTCGTGCCGGTCCGCAACGCCTCGACCAGGGACTCGTGCCTGGCGCTGAGGTCGTTCCTGCCGTCCTCGGTGTTCACGACGCCGAGCTGGGACTCGACCCGCTGGAGCAGGACCCTCGCCTCGGCGATCCGACCGCCGGCGAGCAACGAGCGCGCGGTGTCCAGGTCCGCCTTGACCGACGCGGCGGCCTCCACGGAGCGGGCGTGCTCGGAGTACAGGACCCTGGTCAGCCCCCACAGCGGGTCGCCGGGTCTCGCGTCCCTGACGACCAGGCCGACGCCGGTGAACGCGATGGCCAGCACGGCCGCGGCGCTGGCCAGCGGGACCAGCAGCCGGTGCCGGCGGCGGGGGGCGCGGGCGGCGGCGATCACGGCGGCCGCCGTGTCGACGTCGACCAGCTCGTCGAAGGGCTCGCCGTCGACGTCGCGCCGCCAGGACAGCAGCAGTGTGCTGAGCTCCTGGTCGGCGAGCTGGCCGTCGACGGCGGGGTCGGTGCCGCCGAGCGCGTCGAGGAGCGCGTCGTCGGCCTGGATCAGCGAGAGGTCGGCGAAGTCCGCCACCCCGTCCGCCGCACCGCTGCCGCCGTCGTCATCACCGCTGTCGCTGTCGTGCGCGAGGTTCCCGACGTCCACGCCGACACCCATCCGGTCGTCGGCGTCGGCGCCCGTCGCGAGCTCGCCCCGCTCCCGGGGACCGCCCTCGCGCTCGTCGTGCCGTCTGGCCACTCAGACCACCTCCTCCGCGGCGAGCGTCTTGCGGAGCCGGGCCAGCGCGCGGTGCTGCGCCACCCGCACGGCCCCCGGCGTCGAGCCGACCGCCTCGGCGGTCTCCTCGGCCGAGAGCCCGACCACCACCCGCAGCAGGAGGATCTCCCGCTGCTTGGGGGGGAGGACCCGGAGCAGGTGCGCCATCCGCTCGGACAGCTCGCCCTGCATGGCGCGCTGCTCGGGACCGGCGCCCAGCTCGGGCGCGTCGGGCACCTCCGGGACCGGCTCCGAGCGGTTGCGAGCCGCCGAGCGGTGCGCGTCCGCCACCTTGTGCGCGGCGATGCCGTACACGAAGGCCAGGAAGGGTCGTCCCTGGTCCCGGTAGCTCGGCAGCGCCGTGAGCACGGCGAGACACACCTCCTGGGCGACGTCGTCCGCGGACGTGAACGATCGTTCCTGCCTACCAACGCGGGCGCGGCAGTACCGCACCACCAGGGGACGGATCGTCGCCAACAGACGCTCGATCGCCTGGCGGTCGCCTTCGACGGCGGCGCCCACGACGGCGTCCAGCCCGTCCCCCGTGTTGGTCATCGCAGAAAGCAGCCCTGGTGTTACGCGTAGGCGGACCGACGATGACCGGCTCGGAGGGGTAACCCTCTCGTTGCCGGTCGTGTTCACCGTACCGGGCACCACCGACTGGACGGCTCTCGGGAGCGGATCGACACCCGTACGCCAGGTGGGATCCCGCTCACATGGCCTAGTACACCGTTCCGTCCCGCACGCGTGGCGCACGTTCGGATGATCCCAACGGGGACACCCGAGCCGTGGCGGGCCGTGCTCCGTCACAGGGCGCTCATACCGACGCGGGCGGGGCCTCGACCGATCACCGTCAGCCGTCGACCGGGTGGCGTAACGCGGGCGTGACACGGAGCACAGTGCGTACGGGTGACAACACCTGCGGTCACCGCCTTTCGCGCCGGCGTCGCCCTCAGGGCCCGAAGTTCTGACACAGGTCGTGCCGGCTCTCCACGAACTGGGGTCGCCGTCACCGCCGTTCGCCCCGGAACACGTCCCGCCCCCGGGAGCTCCGCCGCGCGGAGGTGCGCCGGGGTGGCGCGCCCGAGGGCCGCGCCGCGTCCGGAAACGGCCGACGACGACGCGGACGCCCTTCGTCCCGGAGAGCATCACCGGAGGTGGACCCGACGGTCGGTGCACTTCGGGTCAGTGCACTTCAGGTCGGTGCACTTCGGCATGGTCTCCGACACGCGCGCTCCGCCGTCGTCGTGCCGTCGCTCGCCGACGTGTCCCCGGGCCATGCCCTCGGAACACCTCCTCACGCCGAGGTGGCGAGCGTCGTTCTCTCTCGTTCTTCGGTTGTCGCGGTTCCTCTCGCCGTTCCACCTCGCCCCACGGATGGCTCACACCCTTCAGGGCGTCAGCCACCGCTCCGTACGGGAGGAGGCCCGTCGGTGGCGGGCACTCTCGTCCCGGCGCGAGGCGGCGGACCGGTCAGGAGACGAGGCCGCGCCGGAAGCCGTGCGCGACAGCCTGCGCCCGGTCCCGCACGCCGAGCTTGCGGAACAGCCGGCGGGCGTGGGTCTTCACCGTGTCCTCGGACAGGTACAGCTCCCGTCCGATCTGACCGTTGCTCTTCCCCTGGCTCATCCCGCGCAGCACCTGCAGCTCCCGCTCGGTGAGCTGGACGCCGGGGTCCGAGGGCTGGCGCGGGGCGGGCACCGAGGTGCTGGCGAGCGTGTGCGCGAGGGCGGCGACGAGCTCCGGTCGGGAGGCGTCCCAGCGGAGGTAGCCGCGGGCGCCGCCGGCGATCGCGGCGGCGATGCTGCCGGCGTCGTCCGGTGCGCCGAACACGATCACGTTGGCCTGCGGGTGCGCGGAGACCAGACGCCTGGTCGCCTCCACTCCCGTCGGCACCGCTCGCTGCGTGCCCACCAGGACGACATCGACCGGCTGCCGGGAGTAGCGCGCCAGCAACTCGTCACCGTGCGCGACGCAGTCGATCCTGCTCACCCCCGGTACGGCCGACATGACACGGGTGAGGCCCTCCCGGACGCTGCGCCGGTCATCGCAGATCAGGACCGTCGTCACGGGGACTCCTTCCTGCAGCCGAGTGACGTTCCACCTCCCCTATCGGACGCCGGGAGCCGAACCTTGACACGATCCGGTGCTTAATCCGTCAAGAATCGTTTGGCCGCCCGTTCGGGGAAGGTCACCGGATCGGACCAAATCCGAGGGTAACCACGGAGACGCCTCCGCGAGGAGCCTCCCACGGGCGTCAGCCCGGCGCAGCACGAACCGAAGAGCGCCGCCGGCGCGTTCCAGGAAATGCTCTCGATCCGCTCCGGGCAAACCGGCCAGGACCAGCGCGGACGGCCACGCCAACGGCGGCAGGCCGCGCTGGAGCGCCGCGTCCAGCGCGCGCCGCAGCACCGCGGCTCCCCGCGCGTCATCCGCCGTCACCAGGGCGACCCCGAGGATCAGGTCAGACTTGACCTGGTGCCGGATCGAGGGACACTCGGACGTACGAACGACCGCCCGTTCGGCGCAGGCAATTGCCGCTTGGGGGTTGCCGCTCGCCAGCTCGATCTCCGCACCCACCCAGTCCCGACGTATTGCGGAACGCGAAGAAACCTGATCAACAGCTCGCGCGGCCGTGTCCAGTCGACGCGCCACACCGATCCGGCCCAATCCGATCGCATCCGCCGCCAGCCCGACCAATGCGTCGGCCCGGGCGTCGGCGGAGTTGATTTCGGGAAATTCGACTGAATGGTCGCCGGCCGTTCGCCAATTCTCCTCCGCCATTCGTCGCAACGCCCGTCCGTCCCACACCCGGGCCTCGGCGTGGGCGCCGAGCTGACGGCGGTGGGAGGCGAGGGTCGTCGCGGCCAGGGAGGCGAGCACGGGGTCGGCATGACCCACCAGACCGGCCAGCGCGGTGGCCGCGGCGGCGTACCGGCCCTGTCCGCCGAGTGCGACCGCGGCCAACCACCGCCGCCGCGGGTCCGGTGACCGCGCGTCCGCCCACACCGGCCTGTCCGGCAGATCCCCGAACGCGGCCCGTCGCAGCTCGTCCACGCCCCGCATTGTGACGGCCCCCTCAGACAGTCCGGGATCACCGGAGCCCGGTGTCGCCAGCTCCGCCCCGGGTGAGGTCAGGTCCGGGCCATCCCGTCGACGGTGACGGCGCGCGGGCCCACGACGACCTGCTCGACGCGGTCGACAGCCATCCCCAACGCGTTCAGGACCTCCACCTGGGAGGGCACGAGCAGCGGCTCCCACCCCGGGCCCCCCGCGAACACCCGGACCCGTTGGCGCGTGCGGGGCAGGGTCGCGAACAGGCGCGGGTCCGCGTGGTGCGGGAGCTGAGCCCACAGCACCACGGCGGCCGGCGCGGTGCGGCGCACCGCGGCGACCAGCGCGTCGACCGGCAGCGCGGGCCCCAGCATCAGCGAGCCGACGCCGCGCAGCGCCAGCGCCGCGGCGAGGGCGCGCAGCGGCAGCACGTGCTGGTCCTCCGGCACGGAGGCGAGCAGCACCGGACGCGGGTTGCACGGTGGCGGCGCGGCGGCGCTCGCCCTGGCCAACGCCGTCATGACGCACTCGTTGAGCATGTGCTCCACCGCGACCCCGGCGCCCGAGTGCTCCCACCGCTCGCCGACGGCGGCCAGGACCGGCCGGACCACGCCGTCCCACGCGCCCACGACTCCGTCCTCGGCGATCGCGTCGGAGACGAGGCGGAGGGCGGCGGCGCCGTCCATGGCCAACGCGGCCCGGCCGAGGCCGCGGGCCCGCCGGCTCGCGCCGGGCAGGCGCAGCACCCGCCCGCCCACGCGGGCCCCGGTGTCGGCCTCGCCCTCGCCACCCGTCAGCAGCAGGGGTTCCGCGCCCGACGCCGGGCCGACCGCGTCGCCGGGCCGCCCCGCCGACGCGGTGGCCGCCTGGAGCGCCGTCAGCGGCGAGGTCAGCGCGTACCGGGCGGCCTCGGCCGGGGAGGCGCCCCGCAGGAGTGCGTGCTGCATGAGTTCCAGGCGCGCGACGTCCTGCGGGCCGTACCTGCGGTGCCGGCCGCTGGTGTGGTCGCTGGGCCCGAGGCCGTAGCGCCGGTCCCAGGTGCGCAGGGTGGCGGGCGCGACTCCCAGCCGGCTGGCGACCGCGGCCACGGTGAGCCGGGGTTCGTCGCCCCCCGCGGCTCCCGGCTCCGCCGGCCCCACTCCGGGAGGCTCCGGCTCGGTCGGCTCAGGGAAGTCCGTCACGCCCACGACGTCGCGGTGAGAGCCGCCAGCCGTCGCCCCGTCGTGCGTCTCCGGCTGCGTCGTCACGCGGGACATGGTCCGGGTGACCCGGCCGGGTGGCAACCCGGGTGACCGAATGACGCCTGTGTGGCCCAGCACACAGGCGGGCGGGTTGAACAACTTCTGGCGCGATAGGTCTTGAACAAGTTTTGACGCGGTTCTACGGTGAGGTCCTAGTTGGACAGCGAGACCTGCTCGCAAGGTCGGGAGACGGCCGCGAGACCTGCTCACGGGGTGGAGGGCACGGGGAACGCGGGCCTGCTTGCACGGTCGAGCCGAATCAACACCGCAACCAACAGGTGGGGCACCGACACGGTGAGGAGGTGGTCGCGGTGGCCGACACCCGACGACTCCCCGGACCCAACGCGGATCTCTGGGACTGGCAGCTCCGCGGCTCCTGCCGCGGCATGGACAGCGCGTTCTTCTTCCACCCCGACGGCGAGCGGGGACCGGCACGGGCCAGGCGGGAGGCCAGGGCCAAGGCGATCTGCCAGCGGTGCCCGGTGCTGGAGCAGTGCCGACGCCACGCGTTGGCGGTGCAGGAGCCCTACGGCATCTGGGGCGGCCTGTCCGAGTCCGAGCGCGACTCGATCATCAAGGCGAGGAAGCGGCAGCTCGCGCTGCAGTGAGGGCCCGAACCGGAGTCCCGAGGGGGCGGCTCCGGCGCCGGTCGAGGTGGTGGTGGGCAGCGGAGCAGGCGAGCCCGCCCCGCCCGCCCACCCCGCGTCCGCCGACGTCCGCCGGTGGACCGACCGAGCAGGAAGGAGCACGCGCCGATGTCCTCCCTGTCCCCGGCGCTGGCCAGGTCGCCCCTCCGACCGGCGCAAATCCGGTACGACCAGGACTACGACGAGGTGTGGGGCTGGGGCGCGGCGCTCGTCGCGGGCCTCGGCGGCCTCCTCTACCTGGCGCTGCTGGTCGTCACCGTGGTGAGCGTCCTGCGCTCCCCGCTGAGCATCGGCAAGAAGGTGCTCTGGGTGTTGATCGCCCTGTTCTCGCAGCCGCTGGGCATCCTGCTGTGGTTCGCCGTAGGCCGGACGGTCGCCCACATGGCGCCCTCAGCGGTCACCCTGTCGTCGCCCCCGCCGCCCGGCACTCCACCACCCGCGCCGCCCAGGCACCCTGCCTGATCTGCGGACACGGCACGGGCCCGAGGCGCCCCGAGCGACTCAGTCGACGGTCGCCACCTCCGCGACCTCCGCCACCTCCGTCTCTTCCGCCGCCCGCGCCGCGAAGCCGTCGGCGACGGTGTCGACGAACGCCAGCGACTCGTGCTCCGGCAGGGCCGCGCCCCACAGGCGCTCGAACAGCTCCGCGTGGCGTCGGGCCGGCTCGGCGCCCTCCACGGCGACGCCGACCGCCACGTCCCGGAAGACCAGGTCACCGGGCCGGGTGGCCAGCCCCGGGACGTCGAGCAGGGTGAACCCGCTGTCGGCGACCACCTCCCCGGCGACGGCGAACGGCAGGACCCGCAGCGCCACCGTCGCCAGCCCGCACACCTCGCGGAGGTGCCGCAGCTGGTCGCGCATCACGCCAGGACCGCCCACGGGCCGGCGCAGGACGCCCTCGTCCAGGACCACCGCCACCCGCAGCGGCTGCTCGTCGGCGAGCACCCGCTGCCGGGCCATGCGGAACTCGACCCGCCGCTCGACCTCCTCGGCCCGCAGCCCCGGCCGGGCCGCCCGCAGCACCGCCGCGGCGTACGCGGCGGTCTGGAGCAGGTCGGGCACCCACAGCGCGTCGTAGGCCCGCAGGCGCTCGGCCGCCGCCTCGATCTCGACGTACGGGCCGTCGATCACGTCGTGGTACCGGCTCCACCACGCCTTCCGGCGGGACCGCCCGGCCAGCCCCACCAGGAACTCCGTCTCGTCCCGGGACACGCCGTACAACGCGCAGAGGTCGCGGACGTCGGACGGGCCGACCGCGATCCGGGCCCGCTCGATCCGGCTGATCCTGGACTGGGAGCAGCCCAGCCGCGCGCCCACCTCGACGGTGGTCAGCCCGGCTCGCTCCCGGTGTCCGCGCAGCTCGGCGGCGAGTCGGCGGCGGTCGACGGTCGGGCTCTGGCGAGTGGGCACCGAACACCTCCACGGCGGGTCGCCGGTTCCTCGATCGCGAGAGTGTTCAACCGCGCGCCGTCCGTCACAAGCCTCCCGGCGTCGCCGGGTCGGGTGATGCTGGCGACCCCTTCCACGCCGAAGGGCCGGCTCGCGATGGCGAGCCGGCCCTTCGTGTCACCGGAGGCGTCCGACCGGGGAGGCCGTCCGGCGGGGAACCCGCGGGGTTCGGTCAGTGCCGGTGGCCGTGACCGTGGCCGTGCCCGTGGCCGGCGCCCCCGTCGAGGTCCTCCTCCTTCTTCTCCACGACGGCGCTCTCGGTGGTGAGCACCATGCGCGCGATGGAGGCGGCGTTGGCGACCGCGGAGCGGGTCACCTTCACCGGGTCGACGACGCCGATCTCCAGCAGGTCGCGGTAGATCAGGTTGGCGGCGTCGTAGCCGTGGCCCCACTCCTGCTCGCGGACCTTGGAGACCACGACCGCGCCCTCCTGGCCCGCGTTGGCCGCGATCCAGAACAGCGGGGCGGACAGCGCCGCGCGCACGACGCGCACGCCGATCGCCTCGTCGCCGGTCAGGCCGAGGTCGCCGTCGAGCGCCTTGGCCGCGTGCACCAGCGAGGAGCCGCCGCCGGGCACGATGCCCTCCTCGACCGCGGCCTTGGTCGCCGCCACCGCGTCCTCGATGCGGTGCTTGCGCTCCTTGAGCTCGGTCTCGGTGGCCGCGCCGACCTTGATCACCGCGATGCCGCCGGCCAGCTTGGCCAGCCGCTCCTGCAGCTTCTCCCGGTCCCAGTCGGAGTCCGTGGCCTCGATCTCCCGGCGCAGCTGCTCCGCCCTGGCGTCCACGGCGGTCCGGTCGCCGGCGCCGTCGACCAGGGTCGTGGCGTCCTTGGTGACCACGATGCGACGGGCCCTGCCCAGCGCGGACAGGTCGACCTCGGCCAGCTTCATGCCGATCTCGGCGGCCACGACCTCGCCGCCGGTCACGATCGCCAGGTCGTCCATGAAAGCCTTGCGGCGGTCGCCGAAGTACGGCGACTTCACGACGCAGACCTTGATCGTCTTGCGCATGGCGTTGACCACCAGTGTGGACAGCGCCTCGCCCTCGACGTCCTCGGCGACGATCAGCAGCGGCTTGCCGGTCTGCATGACCTTCTCCAGCACCGGCAGCAGGTCGGCCAGCGCGGAGATCTTCTCCCGGTGCAGCAGGACGTAGGCGTCCTCCAGCACGGCCTCGGCGGCCTCCGGGTTGGTCACGAAGTACTGCGAGACGTAGCCCTTGTCGAACTGGACACCCTCGGTGATCTCCAGCTCGGTGGTCAGGGTCGAGGCCTCCTCGACCGTGATCACGCCGTCCTCGCCGACCTTCTCGATCGCCTCGCCGAGCAGGGCGCCGATCGTCTCGTCCCGGGAGGACACGGTGCCGACCTGGGCGATGTTGTCCCGGCCCTTGACCGGGGTCGCCTTGGTCTTGAGCGCCTCCACCACGGCGTCGGCGGCGGCCTGGATGCCCCGGCCGACACCGGTCGGGTTGGCGCCGGCGGCGATGGTGCGCAGGCCCTCACGGACCATGGCCTGGGCCAGCACGGTCGCGGTCGTGGTGCCGTCGCCGGCCACGTCGTTGGTCTTGGTGGCGACGTTCTTGGCGAGCTGGGCACCGAGGTTCTCGAACGGGTCGTCGAGCTCGACCTCGCGGGCGACGGTCACGCCGTCGTTGGTGACGGTCGGGCCGCCGAACTTCTTGTCCAGCACCACGTGCCGACCGCGCGGGCCGAGCGTCACCTTCACCGCGTCGGCGAGCTGGTTGACACCGCGCTCCAGTGCCCGGCGCGCGTGCTCGTCGAAGCTGATCTGCTTGGGCATTGCCTGCCTTCCTTGTCACCCGTGACGCGACCGCCCCGGGACCCCAGACGGGGCCGCCGGGGCGGTTCACGCGGTCAGCGGGACGTCACTTCTCGATGACGGCCAGCACGTCGCGGGCGGAGAGGATCAGGTACTCGTCGCCGTTGTACTTGACCTCGGTGCCGCCGTACTTGGAGTAGATGACGGTGTCACCCACGTTGACGTCCACCGGAACCCGGTTGCCCTTGTCGTCCACGCGACCCGGGCCCACCGCCAGAACCTTGCCCTCCTGGGGCTTCTCCTTGGCGGTGTCCGGGATGACGAGGCCGGACGCCGTCGTGTTCTCGGCCTCGCTCGCCTGGACGAGGATCTTGTCCTCGAGCGGCTTGATGTTCACGCTCACCGGTGTGACCTCCACCTTCTGGGGTCTTCGAAGCGTTGGCAGGTACCGACGGCTCCTGCCACCCCGCCGTCGCGGGTGCCGGGGCGGGCCGGCGCCGTGCGATTGGCACTCTACCCAGGAGAGTGCCAGGCGCTCAACGGACCCCACCCCTCGCGGCGCGCGTGTCGGTCCCACCCTGCCACGACCAGCGCCGATTCCGGGCACGAGCCCCCCGACACGCCGACGCGCGCCGAGCAGGGCGCGCCGCCGCCCGGAGAGAGCGGCCGCGCCCGGGGAGTCGCGGCCGACCTTCCCGGTTACCCCCGGAGGGTGGACACTCCTGCCCTGAGCGGCCCCTCCTACTGGGAGACCAGCGCCCCCGCCCCCGACCGCACCGAGGTCGAGCTGCCCGCCGAGGTCGACGTCGCCGTGCTCGGCGCGGGCATCGCCGGGATCACCACCGCGCACCTGCTCACGATGGCCGGCCGGTCGGTCGCCCTGGTCGAGGCCGGCCGGATCGCGTCCGGGGTCTCCGGGAAGACCACCGCGAAGGTGAGCACCCAGCACGGCATGAAGTACCACCGGCTCGCCATGCTGCACGGCCGGGAGGCGGCGGCCCGGTACGCCGACAGCCAGACCGCGGCGCTGGAGTGGATCGCCGCCGAGGTCGACCGGCTCGGCGTCGACTGCGCGTTCCGGCGCACGGCCAGCTGGCTGTTCACCGAGGACCCCGAGCGCGTCCCCGACCTGCGCCGCGAGGCCGAGGCGGCGGCCGGTGCCGGGCTCACCGCGGAGTTCCGCGACTCGGCCGGGCTGCCCTTCGACACCGCCGGCGCGGTCCTGGTGACCGGGCAGGCCGAGTTCCACCCGCGGCGCTGGCTGCTCGCGCTCGCCGAGCACGCCGAGGCCGCCGGCTGCGTGGTCGCGGAGGGCGTGCGCGCCCTGACCGTCGAGCCGGGCGGGCCCGGCCGCGTCGTGCTGACCACGCGGGGGCGACTGCGGGCCCGCGACGTCGTGGTGACCACCCACTACCCGATCCTGGACCGAGGGGTGTTCTTCGCCCGCCTGGACCCGGTGCGCGACCTCGTGGTCGCCGCGCCGGTCGACGACCCGCCGGACGGGATGTTCCTCGGCGTCGACAGCGGGCACTCCGTGCGCACGACCCCGTTGCCGGACGGCCGGCGGCTCCTGATCGCGCTGGGGGAGCACTACCGGCCGGGGAGCCACGAGGACGTGGTCGGGCGTCACCACCGGCTCGCGGAGTGGGCGCGGCAGCGGTTCGGGGCCGGCGAGCCCACCCACCACTGGTCGGCGCAGGACCTCACGACGCCGGACGGCCTGCCGTACGTCGGGCGCTACCTCCCCGCCGGGCACCACCTCTGGGTCGCGACCGGGTTCGCGCAGTGGGGCATGACCGGGGGCACGCTCGCCGGCCTGCTGCTGCGCGACCTCGTCACCGGCGAGGACAACGACTGGGCGCCGTTGTACGACCCGGGGCGCATCCCGCGACTGGGCGCGGCGCCGAACGCCGCCCGGTTCAACGCCACCGTCGCGCGGCACGCGGTCGGCGACCACGTCCGGGCCATCGGCAACCAGCGGCGGCCGGCCGACCTCGCGCCGGGCGAGGCCACGGTCACCCGGGTGGGCGCCCGGCTCGTCGCGGCGCACCGGGACGAGGAGGGCACGCTGCGCGCCGTCTCCGCCCGCTGCACCCACCTCGGCTGCCTGGTGGCCTTCAACAACGCCGAGCGGACGTGGGACTGCCCGTGCCACGGCTCGCGGTTCGACCTGGACGGCAGCGTCCGGTGCGGGCCCGCCGTGCACCCACTGTCCACTGTGGACCCTTCCGAGCTCGACAGTGGACAGTCCTGATCCCCACAGGGGATTCCGGGCGTCGTGAACCCGGGTCAGGGCATCACGATCTCGGTCACGTGCAGACCCGGGTCAGCCGGAATGTCCAAAGAGGACGGATCGACGCGCGCGGCCAGCAGGTGCGCGCCCAGCGCCGCGACCATGGCGCCGTTGTCCGTGCACAGCTTGGGCCGGGGAACCCGCAGCGTGATCCCGGCGGAGGCGCACCGCTGCTCGGCCATCGACCGCAACCGCGAGTTGGCGGCCACCCCGCCGCCGATGATCAACTGGTCGACGCCCCGGTCCCGCGCGGCCCGGACGGTCTTGGCGGTGAGCACGTCCACCACGGCCTCCTGGAACGACGCCGCGACGTCGGGCACGGAGACGCTCCGCCCCTCGCGCTCGGCCGCCTCCACCCACCGGGCGACGGCCGTCTTCAGCCCGGAGAAGGAGAAGTCGTAGGTGGGGTCGCGCGGACCGGTGAGGCCGCGCGGGAAGGCGATGGCGTCCGGGTCGCCCTCCCTGGCCACCCGGTCGATGTGCGGGCCGCCGGGGAACGGCAGCCCCAGCAGGCGGGCCACCTTGTCGAACGCCTCGCCGGCCGCGTCGTCGATCGTCGCGCCGAGCTGGTTGATCGGGCCGGCCAGGTCGGCGACCTCCAGCAGGCTGGAGTGGCCGCCGGAGACCAGCAGCGCCAGCGCCGGCCCCGGCAGCGGCCCGTGCTCCAGCGTGTCCACGGCGACGTGCGCCGACAGGTGGTTCACCCCGTACAGCGGGACGTTCCACGCGGTGGCGTAGGCCTTGGCGGCGGCCACGCCGACCAGCAGCGCGCCGGCCAGCCCCGGGCCGGCCGTCACCGCGACCGCGTCCACGTCGGACGGCCGGACGCCGGCGACCGCCATGGCGCGCCGCACCGTCGGCACCATGGCCTCCAGGTGCGCCCGGCTGGCGACCTCCGGCACCACGCCGCCGAACCGCGCGTGCTCGTCGACGCTGGAGGCCACCTCGTCGGCCAGCAGATCGACGTGGCCGTCGGCGCGCAGCCGCACCACGCCGACCCCGGTCTCGTCGCACGAGGTCTCGATGCCGAGCACGACGGCTCCGGCGAGGGCGCTCACGACGCCGTCCTCCCCTGGTCCGCCTCGGAGGCCGGCGGCCGCCGCATGGTGTACGCGTCCGCGCCCGAGGGCTGGTAGTAGCGGCGGCGCAGGCCGAGGACCTCGAAGCCGTGCGCGGTGTACAGGCCGATGGCCGGGGCGTTGTCGGTGCGCACTTCGAGGAACGTGGTCGCGTCGAAGGCGTCGGCCCGGTCCAGCAGCGCCCGCAGCAACTCGCGCCCGATGCCCCTGCCCTGCCATCGGGGGTCCACCCCGATCGTCTGCACGCTGGCCTCGGCCACCGGACGCCGCCCGACCACCGACAGCCCGGCGTAGCCGACGAGCTCCGCGCCGACCCTGGCCGCGAGGTAGTAGTGCCCCTGGTCGAGCTCGGACGCGAACACCGACTCCCGCCACGGGTCGTCGCCCGGGAACAGCTCGCGTTCCAGCTCCGCGCACCGCGCCAGGTCCTCGTACCGCAGCCGCTCCAGCCGCGTGGCCGACTCCCCGGGACCGCCCGGCGTCATGCCTGGCTCACCCGCTTCCGCGCGCCGGGCTCGACGGCGTCGGGACGACGCAGGTAGAGCGGGGTCAGCGGGCCCGGCCGCGCGTGCGAGAGCAGCGCTTCGGCGGCCGCGCCGACCAGGCCGGCCGGGCTCGGGAAGCTCGGCGCCGCCACCGGCAGGCCGAGCACGTCCGCGTACAGCTCGGCTCCCTGTCCGACGGCTCGGCGCACCACCATGCCGGCCAGGCGCGCGGCCAGATCCGCGGGGCGCTCCACGTTCGGGCCGTCGACCCGGGCGCCGGTCGTGTCGTAGCGCGCCCAGTACACCTCTCGCCGCCGCGCGTCGGTCACGACGAGCAGCTCCGCGCCCTCGCCGCCGGCCCGAAAGACCTCCCAGGCGATCGCGTCCGGCGTGGCGACCGGGTACACGGGCCGGTCGAGCGCGTGGCCCAGCGCCGCCGCCGTCACCAGCCCGACCCGCAGCCCGGTGAACGGGCCCGGCCCGGCGCCGCAGACGACGGCGTCCACGTCGCCGAGGCGGACGTCCGCCTCGGCCAGCACGGCCTGGACGTGCGGGGTCAGCAGCTCGCCGTGCGCGCGGGCGTTGACGGTGACCCGCTCCGCGAGGGTGCGCGGCCCCGCCACCGCGTCGAGCTGGACCAGCCCGGTGGTGACGGCGGGCGTGGCGGTATCAATCGCGAGGACGAGCACGGGTCAAGGGTAGGGCGCGCTCCACGCACGACGTCCGGCGCGTCGCCACCACGCGCGCCGGTCCGGCGTCAACCGCCGAACGCCGCGCGGACGCGCCGCGCCCACTCCTCGCCGTGCGGCTCGAAGGACGCGACCCGGACGTCGTCGGGGCGGCGCTCCAACCGGACGACCAGGTGGTCCTCGGACAGCCGCTCCGCGACGCCCTCGCCCCACTCCACCACCACGGCGGCGTCGGTCAGGTCGGTGTCCAGGTCGAGGTCATCGAGCTCGTCGAGGCCGTTGAGCCGGTATGCGTCCACGTGCACCAGCGGAACGCCGCGCCCACCCGGCGCCGGGCGGTGCACTCTGGCGATCACGAACGTCGGGGAGTTCACCTGGCCGGCCACGCCCAGGCCGGCGGCGACGCCCCGCACCGTCGCCGTCTTGCCCGCGCCCAGCGGGCCGGACAACAGCACCAGGTCGCCGGCGCGCAGCACCGCGCCCAGCCGTCGGCCGAACTCCACGGTGTCCGCGACGTCCGGCAGCTCGACGGCGATGTCCTCGATCCGCGTCACCGTCACGCTCGCCTCTCCACCCACTCGTCCCCGTCGCCGGCCAGGTCCGGCCGGCCGCCTCCGGTCCGCTCGGTCCCACCGCGCCTGCCCACGCGGCGCCCAGCCGCGCGATGCCCGTCAGCACGGCGTCCGTCCGCATGATGTCCGTCCCCGCGGCGGTCGACCGCCCGAGGGCCGACGGCACGGTGCTGGTCGTCAGCCCGGTGCTCACCAGCACGGCCTTCGTCACCACAGCCTTCGCCGGCGTGGTCTTCGACGGCGTGGCCTTCGGCCGCACGACCTTCGGCGAAGCCGCGATCGGCACAACGGCGCAGGAACGCGGCCAGCAGCTCGTGGACCAGGTCCGGCCGCTCCAACCCGACCATGTGCCCCGCGCCCGGCACCCGGACCAGCTCCGCGTCCGGCAGCTCGGCGGCGATCACCTCCGAGTGCGAGACCGGGGTGATCTGGTCGGCCTCGCCCGCCAGCACCAGCACCTCGCACTGCCGCAGCCCGGCCAGGGCCGCGTACCGGTGGTGCGTGCCCAGGGTGGGCAGGAAGTCGGTGATCGACCGCACCGACGTGTCGGCGAGCATGCGGTGCACCAGGTCCACCCGCCTCGGGTCGACCTGGCGGTCGCCGAACGCCAGCGCGCGCACCGCGCCCCAGTTGAGCCGGTCGCCGACCCTGCGGGCGCGTTCGAGCAGGCCCGGCTGCCAGCCGGCCAGCGTGGCCAGGCCGAGCGTGACCGGGTTGTACCGGGACAGCACCGGGCGCGGCAGGCCGTGCCGGCCGATCTCGCCGGCCGAGGTGCCGAGCAGGGCGACCCCGGCCACCCGCTCCCGGAACAGCTCGGGGCGCTGCTCGGCCAGGGCCATGATCGTCATGCCGCCCATGGAGTGGCCGACCAACACGACCGGCCCGGTGGGCACGACGGTGCGCAGCACCGCGTCCAGGTCGCGCCCGAGCTGGTCCAGCGTGCAGTTCGGCCGGGTCGAGGGGCCGGACCGGCCGTGCCCGCGCTGGTCGTACCGCACCAGCCGGACCCGGGGCCGGGTCAGCTCGGGCAGGTCGAGCCGCTGGAAGTGCCACGACCGCCGGTCCAGCGTGTAGCCGTGGACCAGGACGACGGTGAGGTCCGGCTCGCCCCCGTCCGCCGGGTCGACCTCCTCCACCGACAGCGGGACGCCGTCGTCGGCGGCGACCGTGTACTCGCGGTCGGGAGCCGGGCTGGTCAACGCCTCCCGGTCGGCGCGGCGGCGCGCCAGGGAGCGCTGCGCGGTCACCCCGACCACCAGGCCGGTGACCGCGCCGGCGACGCCACCGGCGAGCCCGACGGCACGCCAGAGGGGTTTCACGAGCCGACCCCGCTGGGCGTCAGGCGCCCGTTGCCCTGGCCGCCGTCGGTGTCGGCCCTGCCGCCGGCGTCGGCGGTGTCGGCGGTGTCGTTCTTCGTCGTCCGCACCACCCGGGGCCGGGCCATGCCCGTGACGATCTCGTAGTGGATGGTGCCGACGGCGTCCGCCCACTCCTGCGCGGTGGGTTCGCCCCGGTCGCCGGGGCCGAACAACACGGCCTCCTCGCCCTCGACCACCACGTCGTCGCCGCAGTCGACCATCACCTGGTCCATGCAGACCCGGCCGACCACCGGCCGGCGCCGGCCGGCGAGCCAGACCTCCATCCGGCCGCTGAGCGCGCGCGGCACGCCGTCGGCGTACCCGGCGGGCACCAGGGCCAGGGTGGTGTCCCTGGGCGCGACCCACGTCCCGCCGTAGGACACCGCCTCCCCGGCCGGCACGCGCTTCACGTACGCCACCCGGGCGCGGAAGGTCATGGCGGGGCGCAGGTCGACGTCCCCGGCCCACGGCACCGGGTTGAGGCCGTAGGCGGCCACACCCGCGCGGACCAGGTCGAAGTGCAGGTCGGGCCGGGTCAGCAGCGCGGCGGAGTTGGCGAGGTGCCGCATCGGGCGCAACCCGGCCGCCCTCGCCGTCTCGTAGGCGGCGGCGAAGCGCCGGGCCTGTTGGTCGACCGAGGGGTCGCCGGGCTCGTCGGCGGAGGCGAGGTGGGACCAGACCGCCACGACCTCGGCCTCACCGGCCGCCTGCGCGGCGGCGGCCGCGGCCACCAGCTCCGGCCAGTGCTCCGGCGGGCAACCGTTGCGGCTGAGGCCGGTGTCGGCCTTCAGGTGCAGCCGGACCCGACGCCCCACGGACCGGGCGGCGGCCAGGACCGCGGCGAGCGCCCGGAGGGAGGAGACGGACAGGTCGACGTCGGCGGCGATCGCCGGCGCGAAGTCCTCGTCCGGGACGTGCAGCCAGGACAGCACGCGCGCGGTGACGCCCGCGCGGCGCAGCGCCAGCGCCTCTTCGAGATGGCAGACGCCGATCCAGGTCGCCCCGGCCGCCACCGCCGCCCTGGCGACCCGCACGGCGCCGTGGCCGTACCCGTCGGCCTTGACCACGACCATCGTTCGCGCGCCGGACCGGTTCGCCCGTTCGGCGAGCAGCCCGACGTTGTGCCGCACCGCGGCCAGGTCGACCACGACCTCGGCGCGGGGGAATGCTCCGTCCTGCGCAGTCATAACCCTGCCATCGTGGCACAACACGACCACCCGACCCGGGCAAGGCCGCCCCGCGACGGCCGCTGCCCCCGCCCTGACCTGCCCCGACTCCCGGAGACAGCCCCCACCCGCCCTGGGGGGCGAGCCCTGCTCCAGCCTATTCGCCCATCACCCAGCGTCAAAGAGCCTCACGCTGCGCTGTGGACAACTCCGCGCCCTGTGGACAACTGCCCTCACCCACGGGTGGATTCGCCGCACGAAAGAGTGAACACCTCTGTCCGGCCTTGACCCTGCCCCCTTGGGCAGGTTCTCGCCTGGAGCGCCCATCGCCGCCCGAGAGCGCCCAGCTCCGAGGGTGCGGCGAGTCTCACCAGGAGACGACGGGCACCGTCACAGCCAGCCCTTCTCCTCCCACACCGACTGGTACGCCCGCACCAACCACCGGTTCGCGCGGTCCCGGTCGGGCCGCTCCGGCAGCGGGGAGGCCGTGGCGAGCTCCCGGAGGCGCGCCTCCAGCTCCGCCGCCGCCTCCAGCGCGAACTCCCGGTCGAGCTCGCCCCGGCGCAGCCGGAGGAGCCGGTCGCGCCATGGCCGCGCGACCGGGAGCGTGATCCGCCCCGTCTCCAGCAGCTCCACGCCCTGGAGCCCGACCCGGACCATGTGGTACGCGAACTTCGTGTCGAAGCCGTGCCGCTCCACCAGCTCCGGGCGGTTGACCCTCGCGCCCCGCTCCCCCAGGAGCCCGAGCCGCTGGGCGCTGAGGTAGCCGAGGAACCGGTGCGCGACCTCGCGCGAGAGCACGAGCTCCGGCCGCGCCCGCAGCTCCTCGCCCAGCCGGGTGATGCGCACGACCTCGCTGTCCGCCACGAACAGCGGCAGGATCACGGTGGGGTTGCCCTCCAGGGCCAGGCGCATCCACTTGCGGAGCGAGTAGACGACCAGGTCGAGATCCCCCGGGCCGGACCGGCTCCCCTCGGGCTGCGTGCGGAAGACGTACTGCTCGAAGCTCCCCAACCCGATGACGTGGTCGGGCGGTTCGACGCACACCCCCATCTCGTCCCGGTCGGCCTGGGCCGTGAGCGAGACGCCGTGCACCTCGGACCCCACGCGGGTGCGCAGGATCGTGCCCTCCTCGGCGATCTCGGCGAAGGCCGCGGTGGCGTGCTTGAGCTGCGACATCGGGCTCCCCCTCCCCCGCGGCGACCGTAGTCAGCCCACGGGGGAGCGCCCCACTCGTTTTCCCGCCCGCGCCGTTCCTAGGCCGAGGCGGCGGCCGCGGCGCGCACCCTCCGCACGGCGTCCGGAACGGCCCGCAGCAGCGCCGACGCGCCGATCGGCGCTCCGTCGGCCGCCAGGTCCCCCGCGAGCTCGTGCACCCCGGCGGCGCAGCCCGCCGCCAGCCAGGGGTCCATGCCCGCGGCCAGCAACGCGCCGATCAGCCCCGACAGCACGTCCCCGGAGCCCGCGGTGGCCGGCCACGCGCCCCGCGCCTGGTTGACGAGCACGCGCCCGTCCGGCGCGGCCACCACAGTCGTGTGCCCCTTCAGCAGCACCACCGCGTTGTACCGCTCGGCCGCGCGGCGGGCCGCCGCCACCCGGTCGGTCCCCACCTCGCCGGCCAGGCGGGCGAACTCCCGGTCGTGCGGCGTGAGCACGAGCGGGGTCTCCGGATCCCGGACGTCCCACAGCTCGGGGGTCGACGCGAGCAGGTTGATCGCGTCGGCGTCCGCGCACACCGGCACGCCCTGGTCCAGGACGTGCGCCAGCACGTCGCGCCCGGCGGCGCCGGTGCCCAGCCCCGGGCCGACCACCCACGCCTGCACCCGGCCGGCGTCCGCGATCGACCCGGTCGCCACGATCTCCGGCCAGCGCGTGCGCACCGCGTCCGCGGCCGGCCCGGCGTACCGGACCATGCCCGAGGTGGCGAGCACCGCGGCGCCCGCGGCGAGCACGGCCGCGCCGGGATAGGTCGCCGACCCGGCGGCCACCCCGGCGACGCCCTGCGTGTACTTGTCGTCCTCCGGCCCGGGCACCGGCCACAGCGCGCCGATGTCGGCCGGGTCGAGCAGCACGATGTCGGGCTCGCCCAACGCCTCGCCGAGGCCGATGTCGGCCACGGTCACCGCGCCCGAGAGCACCGCGCCCTCGGCCAGCACGTGCCCCGGCTTCCGGCCGCCGAAGGTCACCGTGACGTCCGCGCCGACCGCCGGCCCGGCGACCGCGCCGGTGTCCGGGTCGACCCCGCTCGGCAGGTCGACGGCCACCAGCAGCCCGGTCACGGCGTCGACCAGCGCCTCGGCGTCCGGGCGCAGCGGACCGCGTCCGGACAGCCCGACGATCCCGTCGATCACCAGGTCCGCGTCGGCGACGGCGTCCCGCGCCGCCTCGCTGTCCCCGGACGCCACGACGCGCCGTCCACCCGCGCGTAGCAGCGCGGCGAGCCCCTCGGCGTGCACGCGGTCCGGCGCGAGCAGCACCGCCGTCACCGCCACACCACGCCGGCGCAGGAACGCGCCGGCCCACAACGCGTCGCCGCCGTTGTTCCCCGCGCCCACGAGCAACGCCACCCGCCGCCCGGACGTGCCGCCCGTCTGCTCGGCGAGCAGCTCCGCGGAGCGCACCGCCACGGCGAACGCCGCCCGCCGCATCAACGCGGCCTCCGGGGTCCGCTCGAAGACCCGCCGCTCCGCGTCCCGCACCCGCTCGACCGCCCACACGCCCCTCATGGGCGGTCATCCTGCCTGGCGCGGGCCTCCGCCACCACGATCGCGGCGGCCAGATCGGCGTCGTGGGTCAGCGAGACGTGCCACGCCGACACCCCGCCGGCCTCGGCCGCGGCGGCGAGCGCGCCGGACAGGCGCAGCGCTGGCCGGCCACCCGGGCCGGAGACGACCTCGCAGTCGGTGAGCAGGTAGCCGGCCGGCGCGCCCAGCGCCTTGACCGTCGCCTCCTTCGCCGCGAAGCGCGCGGCCAGCGAGGCGGTGCGGCGGGGACGGCCGTCCGGCGTCGTCCGCTCCGCCGCCGTGAACACCCGCTCGACCAGGCCGGGGCTGCGCTCGACGGCGGCGGCGAACCGCCGCACGCCGACCAGGTCGGTGCCGATGCCCACGATCACGCCGCCCAGGCTGCCACGCGCGGGGCCCGCCGGCAGGCCCCCGCTCACGGCAGGGCCGCCTGCACGCTCCAGAACAACGCGCCGCCCGCGAGGACCGCCACCGCCGCGCCGGCGCACACCTGGGCCACCGTGTGTTTGCCGAGCACCACCCGGGACCAGGCGGACAACGCCGCCAGCGGCGCGGTGAGCACGGCCCACGGCCCGTAGAGGACCGTCAGGATCGCGACCGCGCCGGTGGCCACCGCCGAGTGCAGCGAGATCTTCCACCGGCGCGCGACCGTGATGTACAGACAGATCGCGAGGGTCGCCAGCATCGCCGCTGCCAGGGCGATCAGCGCGCCCGGCGCGCGTCCCAGCCACAGCCCGACCGAGCCGAGCAGCACCGAGCCCATGCACACCAGGAACGGCACCAGCCGGGCCTCCCGGTTGTCGACGTAGCGCCCCTCCCAGTGGCCCCGGCGGGCGCCGCGGACCATGACCACCATCGGGATGACGGCGGCGAACACGGCGATCCACAGCGCCCAGCCCAGCGTGGGCCAGATCTGCTCCCCGGTCGCACGCCAGCCCACGGCCAGCGGCAGGGTCACCACCCACACCTCGGGACCGAACACGTTGCTGGCCACGGCCGCGAGAAGGCGGCGTGGCTCGGTGGCACCGGTGGCTGTCATCGCGCCCCCTCACGCTGAAAGGTGGCCTCCGCCACGTCATACGTAGCGAAGGCCACCTGTCAGTGTGAATCTCTCGTCGAAAGGATCACTCGACCGTGACCGATTTGGCCAGGTTGCGGGGCTTGTCCACGTCGTAGCCCCTGGCCCTGGCCACCTCCGCCGCGAACACCTGCAGCGGCACGGTGGCGACCAGCGGCTGCAACAGCGTCGGCACCGCGGGTATCTCGATCAGGTGGTCGGCGAACGGGCGCACCGTCTCGTCGCCCTCCTCCGCGATGACGATGGTGCGGGCGCCGCGGGCGCGGATCTCCTGCACGTTGGACAGCAGCTTGGAGTGCAGCACGGCGCGGCCCTTGGGCGAGGGCATGACCACCACCACGGGCAGGCCCTCCTCGATCAACGCGATCGGGCCGTGCTTGAGCTCGCCCGCCGCGAAGCCCTCGGCGTGCATGTAGGCCAGCTCCTTGAGCTTGAGCGCGCCCTCCAACGCCACCGGGAAGCCGACGTGCCGGCCCAGGAACAGCACGGCCTTCGCGTCGGCGAGGCCGCGGGCCAGCTCCCGCACGTCCTCCACGGTGGACAGCACCCGCCGCACGGCCGCCGGCATCGCCTCCAGCTCGGCGAACTCGCGGGCGACCTCGTCCGGGTACTTGGTGCCGCGCGCCCCGGCCAGCGCCAGGCCGACCAGGTAGTTCGCCGCGATCTGGGCCAGGAAGGTCTTGGTGGCCGCCACGCCGATCTCCGGCCCGGCGTGGGTGTAGAGCACCGCGTCCGACTCGCGGGGGATCTGCGCCCCGTTGGTGTTGCAGATGGCCAGCACCCTGGCCTTCTGCTCCCTGGCGTGCCGCACGGCCTCCAGGGTGTCCATGGTCTCGCCGGACTGGGAGATCGCCACGACCAGCGTGTCGCGGTCCAGCACCGGGTCCCGGTAGCGGAACTCGCTGGCCAGCTCCACCTCCACCGGCAGCCGGCACCAGTGCTCGATGGCGTACTTGGCGACCAGCCCCGAGTGGTAGGCGGTGCCGCAGGCGACGACGAAGACCTTGTCGACGTCGCGCAGGTCCTGCGGGTCCAGGCGCTGCTCGTCGAGCACGATGCGCCCGTCGTGGAAGTGCCCGCGCAGGGTGTTGGCCAGCGCCTCGGGCTGCTCCTCGATCTCCTTGAGCATGAAGTAGTCGTGGCCGCCCTTCTCGGCGGCCGACAGGTCCCAGTCCACCCGGAACGGCCGGGCCTCGGCCGCCTCGCCGGCGAAGTCGAGGACCCGGTAGCCGGCGCGGTCGATCACGACGACCTGGTCCTGGCCCAGCTCGACGGCGTCCCTGGTGTGCTCGATGAACGCGGCCACGTCGGAGGCCAGGAAGTGCTCGCCGTCGCCGACGCCCACCACCAGCGGCGAGGACCGCCGGGCGGCCACCACCTGGTCCGGGTGGTCGGCGTGCGTCACGACCAGGGTGAACGCGCCCTCCAGCCGACGGCACACGGTGCGCACGCTGGCGACCAGGTCGCCGGCGCAGTCGGCGCCGTCCAGGCCCCGGTAGGCGCGCCCGATCAGGTGCGCCGCCGTCTCGGTGTCGGTCTGGCTGACCAGCTCCACGCCCGCGGCCTCGAGCTCGGCCCGCAGTCGCGCGAAGTTCTCGATGATCCCGTTGTGGATCACCGCCAGCCGACCGGTCTCGTCCCGGTGCGGGTGCGCGTTGGGGTCGGTCGGCGCGCCGTGCGTGGCCCACCTCGTGTGCCCCATCCCCGCGGTCCCGGCGAACCGGTCCCTGCCGACCTCGGCCAACCTCGCCTCCAGGTTGGCCAACCGGCCAGCCTTGCGCTCGACGGCCAGCCCGCCGGCGCCGTCCAACACGGCCACACCGGCCGAGTCGTAGCCCCGGTACTCCAGCCTGCTCAGTCCCTCAAGGACGACATCGAGCGCAGACCTGTGCCCTACGTAACCGACAATCCCACACACGCCGACAGACTAGCCAGAACGCGCCTCCGATCGGTCACCTCCGTGCGACCGTGTGCGATCGACTACCGTCGGAGAACATGGCGCGCACAGCCAAGCAGGCGCTGGAGGAGCTCAGCCGGCCCGGACCGCACGAGGTGCTGCACGGTGACCTCGGTCTGGTGGGGCTGCCGGGGCTGGTGCTCACCCCGCGTTCGGGGCTGGGCCTGCCCGCGGTGGCGTTCGGACACGGCTGGATGCAGCCCGCCCAGCGGTACCGGGAGCTGATGCGGCACCTGGCGTCGTGGGGGATCGTGGTCGCCGCCCCGGCCACCCAGCGCGGCCCGCTCGCCTCGCACCGCCTCTTCGCCGCCGACCTGAGCACCGCGTTGGACGTCTGCGCCGGCGTGCGGCTGGGCGAGGGCGCGATCAGCGTCGACCCCGAGCGGCTCGGCCTGGCCGGCCACTCGTTCGGGGGAGGGTGCGCGGTCCTGGCCGCCGCCGAGGACGAGCGGGTGCGCGCGGTGGTGACCCTGGCCCCGTCGGAGTCCCTGCCCTCCGCGGCGGATGCCGCCCGCCGGTGCCGGATGCCCGCCCTGCACCTGGCCGCGGGCCGCGACCGGCTCGCCCCGCCGGTCGCGCACGCCGAGCCGATCGCCAGGGCGTGGGCCGGGCCGGTCTCGCTGCGGACTGTCGACAAGGCGACCCACCTGGGCTTCACCGAGGGCCGACACGTCAGCGACCTGCTGCTGGACGGCGCGCCGGAGCGCGGTTCCCGGCGGCTGGCCCGCGCGCTGATGACCGCGTTCTTCCTGCGCACCCTCGCCGACCGGCGCGGGTACGACGCGCTCCTGACCGAGAACGTGCGGGGCTGCTCGATCGACCTGAGCCGAGGGGCGTTGACCGGCGCGTTCGCCAGGTGAGCGCGCCGGAGCACGAGGGCGGCGGTCACCGGGCCCCACGAACAACCGGACGTCGAAAAACCGGGGATCAGTCCACAATGTTCGTCCACTGTGGACTGATCCCCGGTTCCACCTCGCGGTGTCGGCTCAGCTGAGCCAGCTGTCCTGCGAGTAGTCCTCGTCGTCGTCGACGGGCGCGGGCCGGGCCGCGCGGGGCCGCTGCGCCGGGAGGGCGGGCGCCACCGGGGACAGCGGCGGCACGGAGAACGACGGCCCCGACGACGCGGACGCCGGCGACGCGCCCTGCGGTTGCGGCCGGGCCGCCTCCTCGTCGTCGTCGAAGAACTGGTGCTCCCCGACACCGCTGTGCCGCGCCGCCGTGGGGGTTTGCGGCTTCTCCATGGCGTTCTCGAACTTGTCGAGCAACGCCCGTTCCTCGGCGGCGAACCGTTCGGTGATCTCCTTGGTCCGCTGCGCGTGCCGCTCCTTGCTCTCCTCCAGCTCGGCGCCCAGGTCCGACATCCGCCGACGGAGGTCGGCGGAGCTCTCGTCGAACAACTGCTGGATGGCCGGATCGACCCTCACGACCGCACCTCTCCCTCAGCCGTCCCGCCGACGCGACCCGGTGACGACGCCGCCGCCGTCACCGCTGCTCCTCGCCGAGGACTCCGCGCATCCGGTGCACGGCGGCCTGCTCGTCGTCGTTGAACAACTGCCCCTGGGTCCGCCACTGGCTCCCGCCCCGCTGCTGGTCGCCGCCGGCACCGCCGTGGGAGCCCATGCCGCCACCCATCATCGGCATGCCGCCGCCCATCATGCCGGCCTGGCCCGCGTTGGGGCCGCTGGCCGACGGGCCGCCCTGGTCGGGCATGCCGGCGAGCCCGGCGCCGCCCGCCGTGTTGGCCTGCGGGGCGTTGGTGCTGGCCAGACCGCTCTGCTCCGACCCCGGCACGCCGGCGGGGCCGACCTGCTGGCTCCACGACCCCGGGGTCATGGCGGAGTAGCCGCCGGGTCCGTAACCGGCCGAGGCGTACCCGCCCTGGCCGGGATTCCCCTGACCGTCGTAGCCCTGCGCGCCGTACCCCGGCCCGCCGGGCTGGGCGCCGGCGTACCCCTGGCTGGCCAGCCCCGCCTGTCCTCCGCCGTACCCGTACGGATGGCCCGGGGAGTCCTGACCACCGAACGGGTTGAGCACGGAGAACCCGGCGCTCGCCGGGGAGGTGGACGCCGGCGCGGTCACGGGCGGGCCGCCGGGCGCGGTGTCCGGGTAGTACGGCGTCGGGCCGGCCGGCGCGGGCGGCTGCCAGGCAGCCGGCGGCGCCGGGGCCGGACCCGGGGGCGGCACCGCCGCGCCGGGACCGCCGGGGCCGCCGGGGCCGCCGGGGCTCCAGCGCTGCGGGTCGCCCGGAGCCGGGTCGATCGGCCCGTAGGGCGTCGGCATCACGGGGGGCGGCGCGCCGCCGTGGCCCTGCCCCGAGAAGGCCGGGTTGTTGAGCGCCGGGGCGACCGGGTGGACGACGTCGTCCCGGGGACCGGCGGGAACCTGCCCCATGGGGTGCGTGAAGTCGCCGCCCCGGGGACCGCCGAACGGCGGGCGCGGGTCGTCCGGGGCGAGCGGGTAGGGCTGCGGCGCGAACTGCTGCCCCGGCCTCGGCTGCTCGCCCTGCGGGAACGCGACCGGCGGCGTCGACGGCCGGGGGCCGCCGCCCTGACCACCCTGACCGCCCTGCTGGTGGCCGTCCTGGCGGGTGCCCGCGCCGTCCTTCGCCTGCCCCTTCTCGTCGAAGTCCAGGTCGTAGGTGGTCGGCTTGGAGCCGTCGCCGGCGTCGACGGTCACCGTGATCCGGTCGGGCGCGCCGGGCGGGTGCGACGCGGTGATCGTCATCTCGCCGTCGCGGATCACGGCCCTGCCGTCCGGGCCGGGCTGGAGGAGCTGCTCGCCGCTGACCTGGAGCGGCGGGGCGCCCGGGACCGACGCGCCGGGCGTGCCGGGCGTGCCGGGACCCTGCGGGTAGCCGGGCGGCTGGCCGGGAGCTCCCGCCTGCCCCTGGTGGCCGGGCTGCCCCGGCTGGCCGGGGAAGCCGGGGTCGCCCGGCCGGAGGTCCATGGTCCGCATCAGTGGCTTGCCGTCCGGGCCGAGCGCTCCGGGGCCGGCCCCGTCCTTCGGCGTGGCCATGCCGAAGTCGATGTTGTAGGTCTTCGGCTTGCCGTCCGGCCCGGTCACGCTGATCTTCACGTCGCCCTGGCCGTCCGGGCTGTTCACGGTGATCTTGCGACCGTGGTCGTCGATCGTCACGCTCTCCTGGCGACGCGGGTCGACCGCCCCCGGTCCGAGCTTGGTGGGGTCCGTCGGGACGTCGGCCTTGGGGTCCTTGGGCTTGAGCTCGTCCATGTTCGGCATCGGCGGGGTGCTCCCGGTGCCGGTGCCACCACCGACGTTGCCGGTGCCCCCGCCAACGGTGCCCGTCCCACCGCCGACAGTGCCGGTGCCGCCGCCGACGACACCCTTCCCGTCGCCCCGGCCATCACCCCTGCCGTCGCCCTTCGGGTCCGGCGTGTAGTCGCCGCCCTGGGCGTCCCGGAACGCGTCCGGGTGCACGTCGCCGATGGCCTGCTGGAGCTTCTGCCAGGTCTCCCCGATCCCGCGCTGGATCGCGCCGCACGCCTCCCGGAAGATCCGGTACCGGTTCCCGAAGTCCTGCACGAACTGGCCGAGCTTCTGCTTGGCCTCGTTGATCTTGCCCTCGATGGCCTGCCTGACCTCGTGCAGCTGGATCGCGCCGCCGACCAGCGGCGCGAACGGCCCGGTCATCGCGCCGATGAAACCGCTCTTGAGCGTGATCTTCAGGCTCTCCCCGAAGGAGAGGGTGGCGTCGCCCTTGGCCACCTTGATGGTCTCGCGGATGTCGTCCTCGGACATCCCGCCGCAGCGCTCGTCGTACATCCCGTGCACGCGCTTGGCGAACTCGCGGGTCTTGTTCTGGGCGTCGCCACTGGCGGCCTGCACCGCCTGCGCGGCGCGCTTCAGGTCACCGGCGACCAGCGTGCCGCCCGTGTCGACCTTGCCCATGTGCGCGAACGCGGCCTGGGCTCCGGCGCCCTCCCACGTGCTCTGCAGCGGCTTCGCGGCGTTGGCCATCCCGACCCTGGCCTCGTCGAGCTTGCCGCCGGCGGTGTTCAGCTTGTTCGCGGCGTCGCGAAAAGCCCCGAAATCGATGTCGCGGACCTTGTCGTATTCCGCGTAGACATCCCGGTTGAGGTCGATGTCCGTGTTCTGCCCGCCCTGCCCGATGGCCCCCAGGGCCTCCTTGTAGAGGGGCAGGAACTTCGCGAAGAAACGCAGGCCCGGCGCGCCGTCGTCGAGCAGGTGGTTGGAGTTCCCGACGTCTCCGCCCTGCTCCAGCCGCTTGATGCTGGCGCCGACCTCGGCGTACTCCTTGGACTTGTTGACGGCGTTGTTGACCCCGTCGTCGGAGAGCCGGAAATCGCTCCGGCTCTTCGCCATCTTCCCCAGCGACGGACCGAGGGTCAGCCCGGCGGTCAGCACCGCGGCCCCGGCGTCGAGCACGCCGAAGCCGTCCGGCATCTCCATGCCGAGCTGGCGGCCGTACTGCTGGACCTCCCTGGCGTCCGGGTCGACGGTGTAGAGCGCCCTGACGAGCTCCTTCTTCTGGACGTCGGGGACGTTCGGGTTCTTCAGGAGCTCCTTGATCTCGTTCGCCTTGGCCTGGTCAGCCACGGTGCGTCCCCTTCAGGTCGGCCGCGTTGCCCTGCTCGGTCCGCGTGTACTCGCCAGCGGTCTCGTTGAGCTTCTGCGCGACCTCGCCCGCCTTCGCGCCGTAGGCGGCGGTGTTGGCCGCCAGCTTGGCGACCAGCTCCCCGACCGCGGCGCCGAACGGGCGGAACTGCGCGTCGCGGCCGAACTTGCCCGGGTCGACCTTGGCCGCCTCGACCGCCGCCCGCTGGTCAGTGACCACTTGGCCGTGCTGCTGATAGCCCTTCGCCGCCGAGGTCAGGTCGGCGGATGAGACGCCGAACTTCGCGGTCATGCGGCCCCCTCCTGATGCTTCCCGCCCACGCGGTCCCCCGGCCGCGCCGAACGCCCGGGACGAACCGTGCGCCGCATCCGACGTCACACGGCGAACCCGGGTTCCCATCGTGCCAGGTCGATCACGCGGAGAAATCCGCTTCGCGGGCGTTGCTCGCTTTCGCGAAGGAAACGGACGTGGAAAACCACGAACGGAGCGCCAGCCGTGGGCGTCAGCCGACGGATCAGCGCGGCACCGCCGGCCTCGCCCGGCGGAGGAAGCAGTCGTCAGGCCACCGGGCCGAGGGAGGAGTCAGGAGGAAGTCAGCTCACGCTGCCCGACGGCGCTCAGCCACCCCACTGCTGGGGCGGCGGTCCCGGCGGCTGCTGTCCCTGCGGGCCGGGCGGCGGCTGCTGGGGCGGATAGCCGGGCGGCGCCTGCGGCGACCCGGCGGGCTGCCCCGGGTACTGCCCGGGAGCCTGGCCGTAGCCCGGCGGAGGGCCGTACCCGGCCGGCCCGTAGCCGGGCGGCACGCCGTGCCCCTGCGGGCCGTACCCCGGCTGCTGCCAGCCCTGGGGCGGCTGCTTCGGGCGGCGGGACCGCAGGACGACGACCAGGACGATCGTCAGCACGACGAGCAGGACGAACCCGATGATCATCAAGAGCAGCGGGGTGACGGCCAGCCGCACGGGGTGTACCTCCTGGGCCGTGGCGGTCAACGGACCGAGGAGACCACGCCGGCGAGCCGGTGGGCGACGGCCTCGGCGGCGTCCTGGCTCGGCGCCTCGACCATGACCCGCACCAGCTGCTCGGTCCCGGACGGGCGCAGCAGCACCCGGCCCTGACCGGCCAGCTCCGCCTCGACCGCGGCGACCGCCTCGGCCACGGACGGCGCGGTGACCACCGCCGCCTTGTCCGTGACGGGCACGTTCACCAGCACCTGCGGCAGCCGCCGCATCACGGCGGCCAGCTCGGCCAGCGACCGGCCGGTCGAGGCCATCCTGGCCATCAGCCGCATCGCGGTGAGCAGGCCGTCCCCGGTGGTGGCGTGCGCCGGCAGCACGACGTGGCCGGACTGCTCGCCGCCGAGCGTGAACCCGCCCGAGCGCAGCTCCTCCAGCACGTACCGGTCGCCCACGGCCGTGGTGCGCAGCGCGACGCCGTGCGCCCGCATGGCCAGGTGCAGCCCCAGGTTGCTCATCACGGTCGCGACCAGGGTGTCCCCGGCCAGCTCACCGGACTCCTTCATGGCCAGGGCGAGCACGGCCATGATCTGGTCGCCGTCCACCGGGTCCCCGGCCGCGTCCACGGCGAGGCAGCGGTCGGCGTCGCCGTCGTGGGCGATGCCCAGGTCGGCCCCGTGCGCGACCACGGCCGCGCGGAGCTCGTCGAGGTGGGTCGACCCGCACCCGTCGTTGATGTTCACGCCGTCCGGGGTCGCGTGCAGCGCGACCACCTCGGCGCCCGCCCGCCGGTACGCCTCGGGGGCCGCGGTCGAGGCGGCGCCGTTCGCGCAGTCCACGACCACGCGCAGGCCGGTGAGCGGCTGCGGGACGGAGACCAGCAGGTGGTCGACGTACCGCCGGGTGGCGTCGGCGACGTCCCGCACCCGGCCGATACCGGCCCCGGTCGGCCGGGCGGTGGTGTCGGCGAGCCGCGCGGCGATCTCGTCCTCGACCGCGTCGGGCAGCTTGTGGCCGCCCGCGGCGAAGAGCTTGATCCCGTTGTCCGGCATCGGGTTGTGCGAGGCGGAGATCATCACGCCGAGGTCGGCGTCGAGCTGGCCGACCAGGAAGGCCACGGCCGGCGTGGGCAGCACGCCCACCCGCAGCACGTCGGCGCCGGCGGCGGCCAAGCCCGCGGTGACCGCGGCCTCCAGCATCTCGCCGCTGACCCGGGGATCACGCCCGACCACCGCCACCGGCCGGTGTGACCGGTCGCGTTCGCCCAGCACCCTCGCGGCCGCGGCCGCCACCGCGAGCGCGAGTTCCGGGGTCAGGTCGGCGTTGGCAAGGCCACGGACTCCGTCGGTGCCGAACAGGCGCGCCATGGGTTGCGGGACCTCCTGCGAGACGACTGGGAGACGACTGCGAGAAGAAGCGGTGGAGACGAAAGTACGGCGAAAGCACTACGGGAGCAGCCACCCGACAGACGGATGACTGCTCCCGTAGGTTGTCCCACTCTGGCTCTCGCCGGGCGGGTTTGTCAGCGCTTGCTGTACTGCGGAGCCTTACGGGCCTTCTTCAGACCGTACTTCTTCCGCTCCTTCGCCCGCGCGTCCCGGGTCAGGAAGCCGGCCTTCTTCAGCGCCGGGCGGTCGTCCTCGTCCAGGGCGACCAGCGCACGGGCGATGGCCAGCCGCAGCGCGCCGGCCTGACCGGTGATGCCGCCGCCGCGCAGGTTGGCGATCACGTCGTACTGCTCGACCCGCTCCACAGTCACCAGCGGCTCGCGGATGAGCTGCTGGTGCACCTTGCTCGGGAAGTAGGCGTCCAGCGCCTTGCCGTTGACCGTGAACTTGCCGGTGCCCGGAACGAGCCGGACCCGCACCACGGCCTCCTTGCGGCGGCCGACGGTCTGGACGGGCTTGTCGCTCACGACCGGCGCGCTGTACTCGGCCACCGGGGCGGCCTCAGCGGCCTCAGCGGTCTCGACGGTCTCGGCGATCTCAGGAGTGGTCACGCTCTGGTCCTCAGGTGCGTCGGTCACTGGGCAACCTTGGTGATCTCGAAGGGCTTCGGCTGCTGGGCGGCGTGCGGGTGCTCGGCGCCCGCGTACACCTTCAGCTTGCGGCCCATGGCGCGGCCCAGCTTGTTCTTCGGCAGCATGCCCTTGACGGCCTTCTCGACCAGCCGCTCGGGGTGCTTGTCCAGCATCTCGCCGAACGAGCGCTTCTTCAGACCGCCCGGGTGACCGCTGTGGCGGTACACGAACTCCTGGTCGCGCTTGTTGCCGGTCAGGGCGACCTTGTCGGCGTTGACAATGATGACGAAGTCACCCGTGTCGACGTGCGGGGCGTAGGTCGGCTTGTGCTTACCGCGCAGCAGCGTGGCGGCCTGGGTGGCAAGCCGGCCGAGCACCACGTCCTGCGCGTCGATGACGTGCCAGGCGCGCTCAACCTCGCCGGGCTTCGGGCTGTACGTGCGCACGGATCTACCTCGTCGTCACTCGCGTCGGGAAGTTGTCACGGCGGTCACCTCGGCACGGAACGGCGGAACCGCTCGACCTCGGGGCATACGCGGCCACGTGCCGCACACCGCACAACAGCAGGAGAAGATACCCGCCCACCAGAGGCGGGGTCAAAACGGGGGTCGCCAACCAGGGCCCGGCCGGCCCGTTCGGGGCGTGCGAACACGCGCCTCGCGAACCGCGACGGGCCCTGCGCGACCACCGGGGCGGCCGCGGGAACCCCCACCCCGGGTGGCGCCCGGGGCGTCTCCACCGTACCGGGTCATCCCGGCGCACGGCAGGTCTCACCGAACGGGTGAGAACGGGTGGCGGCGGGCACGCGGACGGGGCCGGCGACGCGACGCGCGCGCACGTGTCCGGCCTCACGCCCAGACCCCGGTCGACCTCCCGTCGACCGAGCGGCGGAGATCATACTTCGCGCCGGCCCGACGCCGGGGAGGGGGCGGGTCGCGGACGCGAAGACCCCGGGGTCGGTCCGACCCCGGGGTCTTCGGGCGGTGGTTCGGCGAGCCGAGGGCTCAGCCGCCCCAGCGGGAGGCGTTCTTGCGCTCCGCGTCCTGGTACTGCTCCAGGGCGTGGCCCACGGCGATGCCGATCTGGTTCAGCACCTGCTTGAGGTCGGCGGCGGCCTCGTCCCACTTGCGCTGGTGCTCGTTGTAGGAGGCGGCGGCCTCGCCGTCCCAGGTGGACACCAGCGGCTGGAGGCGCGACTTCAGGTTCTCCAGCTGGCCCTCGATCTTGTTGGCCGTGCTGCTGATGTCGCCCTGCGCCTGGGACAGCGCACCGAAAGTAACCTTGATCTCCATCGAAATGCCTTTCTACGTCCGAAGAGTGGGTGACGGGATGCGGTCAGGCGGGCCGACCGGTGCGCTGGATCAGGCCTCGCCGCCGAGGGCGCCCAGGATCGAGTTCATGGAGGACGCCTGCTCCTCCTCCTGGCGCAGGTACTCCTGCGAGGAGGCGCCCATCATGTCGGCGATGTCGCTCAGGGCGGTGTTGAGCTTGTCGGCGTCGTGCTGCCACCGCTCGATCAGCTTGTGGAACGCGGCCGCGGCGTCGCCCTTCCAGGCGGCGGCCAGCGGCTCGATCTGACCGCGGAGGCTGCTCAGCGAGGTCTGGATGTCGCTGTTGGTGTTCAGGACGTCCACGCCCGCCTGGCGCATCGTCTCCGAGTCGGTGGTGTAGGAACCGGCCATCTCGTGGGCCCCCTTGTCTCGTTCGTCCTCGTTGTCCGCGCTTCTCGCCGCTTCTCGCCGCTCGTCCCGGACAACACTGCGACGCAGAGGTTGCCAGTCCCGGTTCCCACCCCGGCGGTGTTTTTCCCAAGTAGTTGCGCACGGGAACGCGCGGGAGAGGGAACCGCGACTCAGTAGAGGATTCGCTCTTGTGAAAAGTCCTCGTCATCGTCGGTGCGGCCGTCGCGACGACGGTTCCGCGGCGGTTCCCCGGTGTTCCCCGAACCGGTGTCTTTCTTTTGCACCAGGGAATGTTCGGAGAGGAGTTCCGCCCCCTGAGGGAGCTGTTCCACCGGAAGTCGGCGGTCCACCCGGAACCCGGTGGCCGCCGTTCGGAGCCGGTCGGGGGTGAGCTCCTCCCGCCGCACCGGAGCCGCGCCGCGCCGCACCCGGTCGGCGAGCTCGCCGGTGGCCCGCCGGAAGGCGGCGTTCCGGTCCCCCGCCTCGCCGACCGCCCTGCGGCCGCGGTCGACGGCCGCGTCCACCGCCGAGCGGAACCTCCGCACCGCGTCGTCCACTTCGGACATTCGCGTCCCCCCTCGCCCCGTGGTCGCCGGTTCCCGTCGCCCGGGGCCGGCCGCCCGTCTCAGCCGGTGATGCCCATCGTCCGCACGACCTGGTCGCACGCGGCGGCCACCCGCGCCCGGCCGCCCTCGGTGTACTGGCAGCCGACCGCGACCTGCGCCGTGCCATGGAACAGCACGTACCAGTCCACAGTGGTCGTCTCCCTGCGCTGCCGGTAGTAGACAACGTCCCTGCCGGCGAAGCTCGCCTTCTCCTGGAAGCCGGAGAACCCCCGGCCGGCCATCCGGTCGTACTCGGCCCGGAGCTGGCGCAGCGCCCGGTCCCGGTCCGCGCCGCTGTCGTAGTTGAGCTTGAACTCCTGCACCGCGATCAGGTCGGTGTCCACGGCGGCGTCGGTCGGCTTGACCTGCACCTTGCGCTGGCTGGCGTCGCCACCGTTCTGCTCCCAGTCGGCCGGCACCCGGAACCGGTAGTCGTACTGGGCGATCTCGCGCCCCTGCGCCTCCTGCGCGTGCGGGCGCTGCTCCTCGCCCTGTCCGGTCAGCGCCACGCCCACCCCGACGGCGACCGCCACCACCAGCGCCACAGCGCCGCCGACCAGCAGCGGCGTGCGGCGGCGCGACTTCGTCGCCGTCGCCGTCGCCGTCGCCGTCGGCGCGGGGGCGGGCAGGCCCGGCGCGGGCACGCCGAAACCCCCCGGCGGGGTGAACCCGGCGGGTGGCGTGGCCGCCCCTGGCCGGGGCGCTGGCGCCGCGAAACCACCCGACGGGGGGAAGTGACCACGCGGCGGGGGCGCGGCCACCCCGGCCGCCGGAACCGGGCCGGTCTGCGCGGTGTGGACGCCCTGGGCGGGATGGGCGGCGTGGCCCGCGCCCAGCGCGGCGGGCGGCAGCCCCGCCGTGCGGTCGGGGTCCCTGGTCACCGCCCGCAGGGCGCCCCGCGCGACGACGGTCTCCGGCTGGTCCAGGGTGATCGGCATCAGCCCGGTGCGCTCGTAGACCAGGCGCGACACCAGCGGAATGCGGCTCGACCCGCCGACGAGGAACACCCCGGCGAGCTGCTGGGGCGTCAGCCCGGCGTCCCGCACCGTCGCGACCACCAGCTCGGCGGCGCGGGCGAGGGGGTGCGCGATGAGACCCTCCAGGTCGGCCCGGGTGACGTGGGCGTCCGGGAAGGGCGGCGGCATGGGCACGTCCGTGTAGGCGTGCCGGGACAGCGTCTCCTTGGCGCCCCGCACGTCCTGGCGCAGCACGCGGCGGCGCCGGCGGTCGGCGAGGTCGCGCCCCTCGACCAGCCGGCGCCACGCCTCCTGGTCGGCGCCGGCCACCAGCCCGCCGACGTGCTCCAGCAGGGCCTGGTCCACGTCGGCCCCGCCGAACGTGGGGTCGCCCCGGGTGGCGAGCACCTGGAAGACCGGGACCTGCGCGGCGGGGTCGTGCGCCGAGGGCGCGCTCTGCCGGCGCACCACGCTGCAGTCGACCGTGCCGCCGCCGAGGTCGAGCACGGCCAGCGCCGAGCCGTCGGCCATGCCGTGGCCGGCCGAGTGGAACACCGCCGCCGCGACCGGCTCGGGCACGAGCACGATCTCGGCGGCCAGCCCGGCGGCGGCCTGCCGCAGGACCTGGGTGCGCACCGCGCCCCAGTCCGCGGGGTGCGTCAGCACCAGCAGGTCGACGGGCGCGCCCCCGGCGACCCGCCTGGCCTCCCCCACCGCGCGGGAGAGCACGACCCGGACGACGTCCCTGACCGGCAGCACGGTGTTGCCGAGCAGCAGCTCGCCCTCGTCGATCCGCCGCTTCGGGTGCGGCTCGTACCGGGACGGGTCGACGGCCGCCTGGCGCTCCGCCTCGTGCCCGACGAACACCGTGCCGTCGGCCGCGGCGAACACCGCGGAGGGCACCAGTGGCTGCCCGTCCACCACGACCACCTGCGGCTCGCTGCCGCCGCCGCCCTGGTCTCCCGTGGTCACCGCGGTGCAGGTGCTCGACGTGCCGAAGTCGATCGCGACGTGCAGGGTCACCCGCTCACCTTCTCACTGGCGTCGGACGAGAAGGACGCCCGGACCGGGGTCCGGGCGTCCTGGGACACGAGCGGGGCGCGCGGTCGGGGGCGGCGCACGCGGCGCGGCCCGCCCCCGACCCGCCCGCCGTCACTCCGCGGGGATGTGCGCGATCTGGACCAGCCGGTTGCCGCCCTTGCGGGCGACCAGGGTGCCCCGGCCCGGCGGCATGGCCGAGGGCTTGACGTTGCCGATCAGGTTGCCCTCGTCCTTGCTGCCGCTCATCACGATGCCCGGGGCCGAGCCCTCGCGCAGCTTCCCGATGATCGGGTCGCTGAACGCCGCCCTGCTGGCGCCGCCGGAGTTGCGCATCACCACGAAGTGCAGACCGATGTCCCTGGCCTGCGGCAGGAACTCGGCCAGCGGGGCCAGCGGGTTGGCGTGCGGGCTCGGCGCGACCAGGTCGTAGTCGTCGACGATGAAGAACAGGTCGGGGCCCTTCCACCAGGACCGGTTCTTCAGCTGCTCCTGGGTCACGTCCGGGCCGGGCAGCCGTCGGGTCATCGCCGTCTTGACATCGTTGATCACCGCCTGGAGCTGCTGCGACGACGCCGCGTAGGTGAGCACGTGGTCCGGCGGCAGGAAGCCCAGCATGCTGCGCCGGTAGTCGACCAGGATGATCCTGGCCTCCTGCGGCGAGTAGCGGTCGACGATGCCCCTGGCCACCACCCGCAGCAGGGTGGACTTGCCGGCCTCGGTCTCGGCGAAGCCGAAGAAGTGCGGGTCCTGGGCGAAGTCCAGGTAGACCGGGGCCAGCTCGTCCTCGTTGACGCCGATCGGCACCAGCTTCGGGTTCGGCTGCTGCTGGGGGGTCGGGAGCTGCTCGTAGGGCAGCACCGCCGGCAGCATCCTGACCTGCGGCGCCCGCGGGCCGCGCCAGGAGGCGTTGATCTTCTGGGCGGCGTCGTGGATGCCCTCGCCGACCCGGTCGACCAGGACCTCCCACCGCTGCTCCGGCGTCATGTCCGCGGTGACCCGCTCGCCGCTGTCCACCCGGGGCAGCGCGACCAGGAAGTGCAGCTTGTCCCGCGACAGGCCGCGGCCCGGCCGGTTCTGCGGCACGTTCACCGCGACCTTGCGGTCCACGTCGGACTCGCTCGTGTCACCGAGCCGCAGCTCGAAGCGCGTGCCCAGCATGTCCTTGAGCGCCGGCCGGATCTCGGCCCACCGGTTGGCGGTCAGCACGACGTGCACGCCGTAGGACAGACCCGAGGTCGCCATGTTGACGATCTGCTGCTCCAGCAGGTCGAACTCCTGCTTGAACGCGAGCCAGCCGTCGATCAGCAGGAACACGTCGCCGTAGGGGTCGTCCTTGATCTCGCCGCGCCGCTTGCGGTTGCGGAACTCGGTCATCGAGTCGATGCCCAGGTTCCGGAACCGCTGCTCGCGCTCGATCATCAGCGTGTTCAGCTCGGCGATGGTCCGCCGCACCAGGTCGGGGTCGAGCTTGCCGCCGACCGAGCCGACGTGCGGCAGGCCCTGCAGCGACATCAGCGCGCCACCACCGAAGTCGATGCAGTAGAACTGCGCCTCCTGCGGGGTGTGCGTCAGCGCCATCGACGTGACCAGCGTCCGCAGCAGCATCGACTTGCCCGACTGCGGGCCGCCGACGACGGCCATGTGGCCCGCGCCGCCGGACAGGTCCGCCCACAGCACCGCCTGCCGCTGCTCGTAGGGCCGGTCCTCCAGTCCGATGGGGACGGTCAGCCGGCCGTTGTGCTGGAACCCGGGCGCGCTGAGCCCCCGGTCCTCGGTGGGCGCCAGCGGCGGCAGCAGGGCGTCCAGCGTGGGCGGCTCCTCCAGCGGCGGCAGCCACACCTGGTGCGCCGGCGGGCCCTGGCGCAGCGTGCGCCGGACGAAGATCTCCAGCTCGCTGGGCTCGGCCGAGTCGTCCTTTTTCTTCTCGGCGGCCTTCGGCTCCTCCCTGGGCTTCTCCGGCTCCTTGGGGATCGGGATGAAGTCCGGGACGAAGTACTTCGGCCGGCGGTCGCCGCTGATCGGCGCCGCGGTCTGCACGGCCTGCATGCCCGGCGGCCGGTACGGGCCGGACACGTAGCACGCCTTGAACCGGGTCTTCTCGTTGTTGAAGACCAGGTACCCGGAGCCCGGGATCGGCGGCAGGTCGGCGGCGTCCGGGATGCCGATGGCGGCCCGGGAGTCCGCGGCGCTGAACGTCTTCAGGCCGAGCCGGTAGGACAGGTGCGTCTCCAGGCCGCGCAGCTTGCCCTCCTCCACCCGCTGCGAGGCGAGCAGGAGGTGGATCTGCAGCGACCGGCCCAGCCGGCCGATGGCGACGAACAGGTCGATGAAGTCCGGCTTGGCGCTGAGCAGCTCGGAGAACTCGTCGATGACGATCCACAGCGCCGGCATCGGCGGCAGGTCCTCGCCGCGCTCGCGGGCCTTCTCGTAGTCCCAGACGTTCTTGAAGTTGCCGCTGTCGGCCAGCACCTGCTGGCGCCGGGCCATCTCGCCGGCCAGCGCGTCGCGCATCCGGTCGACCAGGGTCAGGTCGGAGCCCAGGTTGGTGATGACCGCGGAGACGTGCGGGGCGTCGTCGAACCCGAGGAACGTCGCGCCACCCTTGAAGTCGACCAGCACCAGGTTCAGCGCCGCCGACGAGTGGGTGGCCATCATGGCCAGCACCAGGGTCCGGAGGAACTCGGACTTGCCGGAGCCGGTGGCGCCGATGCACAGGCCGTGCGGGCCCATGCCGCCCATGGCGGTCTCCTTGATGTCCAGCTCGACCGGCTCGCCGTGCTCGCCGACGCCGAAGGCGACCTTGTACTTCTCGCTGTTCGGCCGGGGCCGCCACGCCTGGGCCAGGTCGAAGGTCATCGGGTCGCCCAGCCCGAGCAGCTCGAACAGGCCGACGTTGGAGGTCAGCAGCGGCTGGTCCTCCGGCTCCGCGCTGCCGCCCTGGGCGGTCGCGACCCGCCACGGGGAGAGCTTGCGCGCCAGCGACTCGGCCTCGACCGCGCTCAGCCCGTCCGCCGTGCCGAACCACTCGACGCCGCCACCGGTGCGGGCGCCCAGCCGGTCGCCGTCCAGGACGATGCGCAGGCCCTTCTTCTGGGCCAGGTTCGCGGTCAGCGAGTCGGACAGGTCGATCAGGGTGACGCCCTGGAGGCCGTCCTGCTGGACGATGTACTCGCCGCGGTTGACCTCGCCGTCGTCGATCAGGATCACGATGTGCGGCTGGTCGGTCAGCGGCTGCGCGTTGCGGGAGAAGTTCCTGCGCTCGCCCAGCTCCTCGTGGAGCATCCGCTCGATCTCGGTCAGCGACCCGGCCATCAGCCGCATCTGGCCGATGCCGTCGACGTGCCGGGGGTGCTGCGCGTGCGGCAGCCACTTGACCCACTCCCACTCGCGCCGGGCCTCGCCGGCCGCGACGACCGCGATCAGCAGGTCGCTCGGGGCGTGGAAGGTGGCGAGCTGGGCGATCATCGCCCTGGCCAGCGCGCGGGTGCGCTCCCTCTCGCCGTACAGCGGCACGGCGGCGAAGCCGCGCAGCGAGATGGCGATGGGCAGGTCGGGGACGATCGAGTGGGCGCGCACGAACCGGCGCAGCGCCAGCGTCGCGATCGGCTCCAGCTCGTCGACCGGGCCGGTCTGCGGCGGCACCAGCCGGGTGGACAGCCGCTGCGCGCCGCGGCAGATCCGGACCTGGCAGAAGTCGGGGTCGTTGGGGCGGCGCTCCCACATCCGGCGCTGCCCCTGCCCGACCAGCGGCCACAGGGCCTGCGGGTCGGGGTGGCACCACTCGCGCTCGACGCGCTGCTCCATGGCGGCCTCGCGGGCGCGCTCCCGCATCTGGCCGAGGTACCGCAGGTAGTCCTTGCGGTCCTCGTTCATCTCGGCCTTCTTCTGGCCGGCCCCCTGGCCGCCGCCGGCCATCATGCCCAGCGTCGAGATCACCATCATGCCGCCGAAGACCAGCGACATCGGGTTCTTGCCGCCGGCCATGAACATGAAGACCATCATGCCGAGCGACGCGACCACCATCACGACCGGCAGCAGCTTCATGACGATGTTGCCGGGGATGACCCGGGGCACCTCGGGCGGTGGCTCCAGGTGGACCTCGCCGCCCGGGGGACGTGGGGCGGCCAGGCGCGGCGACCGCTTGAACTGCAGCGTGCTCACCGGACGGGCACCTCTTACTTCTCCCCGACTCGCGAGGCTGGGGTCGGGATCGGCTGGCGAACGGACGAACCGGGTGCGCGAGGCGGGCGAAGGGCCCCCGACGGGTGGGCGGCAAGTTTCCCCGCCCCACTTCGCCGGAACCCGGGGTCCCGCCGCACTCGGTGCGGCCATACTAGGGGCGCTCGTCGCCGGGCATGGCCGGTTCCGCGACTTCCGCGAGACGGACGACGACCGCCGCGACGGGTTCGACAAGCCCGATCCGAGAAGAAGAAGGACGAGGGGACGCTGGTGGCGACCGGGACGACGGTGTTCAGCCGGGTGACCGTGGTGGCGCCGACCACTCGCATCGACGTCGCCCTGCCGGCCGACGTCGCGGTGGCCGACCTGCTGCCGATGGTGCTGGACATGGCCCGCAGGGCCAGCGGCGAGGGCGGCCCGCTCAACGCCAGGGACGGCGGGGTGCGGCACGGCGGCTGGTGCCTGGCCAAGCTCGGCGAGTCCGAGCCGCTGGACCCGAGCCGCACGCTGGCCTCGCAGGGTGTCGTGGACGGCGAGCTGCTCCAGCTCCGCCGGCGCAACGAGAACCCGCCGCCCCCGCTGTACGACGACGTCGTCGACGCCATCGCGGACTCCGCCCCGGACAGCTACCGGCCGTGGACCACGGAGACCGCCGGCCGGATCGGCCACCTCGCCGGCGGCCTCGCGCTGGTGGGCGCGGCGATGGCCGCGTGGCGCGCCGGCCCGAGCTACCCGCTGGCCACCGCGCTCGTCGCGGGAGTGGCCGCGGTGGTGGCGGTGGTCGTCGGCGCGGTGATCGCCAGGGCGTACGCGGCGGCGACCACCGGCGTGGTGGTCGCGGCGGCGGGCGGCCTGCCGCTGGCGCTCGTGAGCGGCCTCTACATCGTGCCCGGCACCGAGGTGCTCGGCCTCGGCCGCGCGAACCTGTTGCTGGGCAGCGCGTTGGTGCTGGTGGTCGCCACCGCCTCGATCATGGTGCTGGGCGCGGGGGTGACCGTGTTCGTCGCGGCCGCCACCGCCGGCACGTTGGGCGTGCTCGCGTTCGCGGTCGCCACCCTGGTGGACACCCCGGCGCCGGGCGTCGCGGCGGGCGCCGGCGCGGTGGCGCTGGCCGGCCTGTCGACGCTGCCCCGGCTGACGCTGCGGCTGGCCCGCCTGCCGTTGCCCCAGGTCCCCGGCAGCGCCGAGGACCTCAAGGAGGACACCGGCTTCCCCGAGTACACCGTGATCGAGCGGCGCACGGGCCTGGCGCACGAGTACATGACCGGCATGCTCGTCGGCTGCGGCGTGGTCGCGGCGATCTCGGCGATCCTGGCCGCCACCGACGGCAGCGTGTTCGGGCCGCTGTTCGCGGTCGCGCTGTCCGCCGTCATGTTGATGCGCGCCCGCGCCTACGCCAACGGCAGCCAGGCCGTGGCGTTGCTGGTGACCGGCATGGTGGCCGCGACCGGCGTGCTCCTGGGCTGGCTGTGGACCGCCACCCCGTTCACCCTGCTGCTGTGGGTGTTCGGCGCGTTGGTGCTGCTGGCGGCCACCGGTCTGGTGCTGGGCGTGGTGTTCCCGGAGAAGAAGTTCTCGCCGGTGCTGCGCCGCACCGCCGACATCGCCGAGGCGGTGCTCATCGCGTCCGTCCTGCCGCTCGCGCTGGCCGTGATGGACCTCTACAGCACGATCCGCCACCTGAACATCAACATCTGAGGTCGTCGCCGATGCGCAGCCCGCGGACGCTCCGCAGGCTCGTGGCCGCCGTCGCGGCCACGAGCCTGATCACCCTGGCCGGACCGGTGCTGTCGGCGGCGGCCCAGCCGACGCCGACCGGCGGCCAGTCCCCGTCGGGGCAGCGGACGGCGGGCGCGTCGCCCGCCGCCAAGCCGTCCCAGAAGTCGCCCCGGCCGCCGGCCGGCGACATCCCGAAGGGGATTCCGCCGCTCGACCCGGACGAGAGCAAGCTGCCCGGCGCCGGACCGGCCAAACCGGAGATCTCGTACGCGCAGAAGGACGGGTGCGTCAAGACCCTCCCCGACACCGCGAAGAAGATCGAGCACAAGCCGTGGGGCCAGGTCGCGCTGAACTTCGAACAGGTCTGGGCGCTGACCAAGGGCGAGGGCGTCAAGGTCGCGGTGATCGACACCGGGGTGAACCGGCACCCCCGGCTCGGTGACGGCCACGGCGACTACCGGGTCGAGGAGGGCGGCGACTACGTCGTCGAGGCCGAGAAGGGCGTCAAGGACTGCGACGGCCACGGCACCGCCGTCGCCGGCATCATCGCCGCCGACAACCGCGACCCCAGCGTCGGCTTCTCCGGGGTCGCCCCGGAGGCGCGGATCATCTCCTACCGCCAGTCCAGCCCGAACTACCGGGGCAAGGACTCCAGCGGGCGGGAGCGGCCGGCGGGCACCGTGGAGACGATGGCGCACGCGGTCCGCAAGGCGGCCGACGACGGCGCCAAGGTCATCAACATCTCGGAGTCGGCCTGCCAGCCGCCGGTCGCGTCGACCTACTACGCGCCGCTGCACGCCGCCGTGCGCTACGCGACCAAGCAGAAGAACGCGGTCGTCGTGGTCGCCGCCGGCAACGTCGACGGCCAGACCTGCAAGCAGAACGAGCCCTACGGCAAGATCGAGACCCTGCCGAGCCCGGCATGGTTCGACGACGACGTGCTCACCGTCGCCGCCGCCGACGAGAACGGCGCGCCGGCGAGCTTCTCGATGAACGGCCCGTGGGTGGACGTCGCGGCGCCCGGCACGAAGATCACCTCGCTGGACCCGGCGGAGAACGGCAGGGGCCTGGCGAACATGCTGTCCCAGAACGGCAGGTACGAGACCATCCAGGGCACCAGCTTCGCCGCGCCGTACGTGGCCGGCGTCGTCGCCCTGGTCAGGGCCCGGTTCCCCAACCTGCCGGCGAAGCAGGTCATCGAGCGGATCGAGAAGACCGCGCAGCACCCCGCGGGTCCCGGCGGGTGGAACCCGCAGCTCGGCTGGGGCATGGTCGACCCGGTCGCCGCCGTGACCGCGGTGCTGCCGGAGGAGCAGGGGGTCGTCGCTCCGACCGCGACCGGCGCCCGCATGCAGATGCCGCCGGCGGTGGAGAAGGACTGGACGCCGACCATCGTGGCGCTCGGCGGCGCGGGCGGCGGTGTCGTCCTGCTCGGGATCACCCTGTTCGCCGTGCACACCGTGGGGCGGGTCCGCTCGCGGCAGGCGCAGCGCGCTCGCACCTGATCCACAACCCGACCTCCTCCGTCCACAGTGGACGGAGGAGGTCGTTCGTCACCGTCCCCTGAGGACGGTCCCCAGCACTCCTCCAGTCACCCGAACCGTCCTGCGCCCTGGCAGCGAGGCATTGCCGCAGCCTTCGAGAGCACAGCCTGGCGCCGGACGAGCAAGGCCGACGATCTTCGACATGGCCAGTGCCCAAGAGACCGGCAGCGCGGCCGGGGTGGGAAACCAGGTGCCGCCGCAGAACGGCAGACCCGCGCGAGGGTGACCGGCAGACGCCGTATTGCGCCCATCCCGCCAACTGCCAGCGCCTGACCGCCGGTCGGGAGCGGGCAAGGCGAATCCCCACTGTCCTCGGGGCCACCGCCAGGGTGAGCGGCTCCGCGTCGGTCAGCTCCAGCCCGTGTCCCGAAGCCAGATCGGTGCCACCACACGCCTGGCGGGAAGCCGCGACCCCGAACCGCGGGACGGTTGTGGGACCGAGAACACCGGCGGCACACCGGCTTCGTCCTGATCGACCGATTTCCCACGGCGCGGAGGGACGTGGCCGGACACCGACCTGACAGTCCTCAATGGACGATTGTCGGTCACTCGATGACCGGCGGGGCGGCCTTCCTGGGCTCGCCGAACAACTCGGACGGGTCGCTGGTGAGCCGCGACTTGTTCCTGCGCTCGGTCTCGCCGCCGCCCTGGCCCTGCCCGCCACCCATCATGCCGCCCATCGGCATCATCCCGCCCGCCATCGGGGAACCCGCGGGGGACGGCCGACCGGCGGCCGCGGCGGGAGCGCCGGCGAACCCGGACTTCGGTTGCTCCTTCGGCGTTTCCACCGCGGCGGTGTGCGCGCCCGGAACCAACGGCTGTTGCTGTTGGGTCTGGGCGCCCGCGCCCGCGCCCGTCCCACCGCCGAGGGCGCCCCCGGTGACCGCCCCACCGACCGCACCGGCGCCAACACCACCGCCGGCCACTCCGCCGCCGGCCGCGCCCAGTCCCGGGGACTGCTCCTTCGGCGTCTGGGTGGGCTTCGTGTCGGCCGGCGGCCCCTCCTTCGGCTTCGGCACGTCGAACGTCCAGTTCCGGTCAGGGAACGTGTGCGGCATGGCGACCTTGCCGAAGCCCTGACCGGCGTCGATGCCGTCGCACAGGCGGACGAACGCCTCCAGGACCTCCCGCACCGACTCGAAGATCTCCCGCGTCGGGCGCTTCATGTCGTCCAGGTGTGCCCGGGCCCGCGCCTCGCCGTGCAGGGGGACGGTCAGGGCCTGGGACAACGAGTCCGCGCCGTCGGCGAGGACGGCGGCCATGTCCCGCACCAGGCCGCGGATCGCCTCGGCGGTGACGTCCAGCGCCTCGGCCATCGCGGTCATGGCGTCGCCGAGGTCGGTGCTGGCCTGGCCAACCTGGCGCATGTGGTCGAGGAAGGAGTCGGAGTCCGCGCCGTCCCACACCGCGTCCAGCGCGCCCAGCGGCTTGTCGACGTCCTGCCGGACCCGCTCCAGCACCCGGCTCGCCGCCCGCCAGGCCTCGGCCTGCTCGTGCATGTCGTTCCAGCGGCCGACCACGCGGCCGAAGTACTCCTCCACCGGGTCGGGCACGCCCAGGTCCCTCGCGAGGCGGGAGAGGTAGTCGAGGTGTCCGAGCAGCCCGTCGGCCACCCGGTCGCCGTCCGGCCCGTGCGCTCCGGGTCTGGACGCGCCCCGCGGCGGATACGGCAGGGGTGCCGGCGCCACGGGGCCGGGATGCGGCAGGGTGCGGGGCAGATCCGCACCGGGACGCGGGGCCGGCGCGGGCGGCTCGGCTGCCGGATACCGCTGCGGCTCGGGTCGGAGGTGACCCGGCCCGGGATACGGGGCCGGGGGCGGCGAGAAGGCCGGTCGGTACGGGTTTCCGCCGGGCGGCTGGCCAACCGGATCACGTGGCAGCACTGGTGGGCTCCTCCCCCTCGACTCGCACTCGCTCCGCGACGCCGTGCCCCCCGAACGCCGTGCGCCGTGCCCCGCTGTGACTCCGTGCCGCCGGGCTCCGTGGCTCGTGTGGCCCGGTGCCGTGCCCCGTGCCCGTACCGGCGTGCTCAGTGCCGCTGGGTGCGCTTGAGGGTGCTGGCGTTGTCGGAGTCGTGGCCCTCGTAGTGGTCGGCCACCTTCACCAGGCCCACGCCGGCCGCCCCGAGCACCTCGCACGCGCGGTCGAGCTGCTGGCGCAGCAGCGCGGCGGCCCGGCCGTAGGCGTCGGTCACCCGCACCGTCCGCCCGAGCTCGCCGAACGCCTCGGGCGGCAACGGGTGGGCGTTCACGGTGTCGCGGGCCCGCCGCACGGCCTGCGCTCCCTGGTCGACCCGTCGCGCGTAGTCGCGCAACCAGTCCGTCTCGACCCTGATGCCGTCCACGCGCGCCCCCCTCGTCCCCGCGCCCACCGCCGAAGTCACCCGCACCGGCGGGCGCACCCGGGCGGCCGGCCCGGCGCCGTCCCCGCACTGTCGCGAGTGGACGGTCGCCGGGCCGCCCGGTCTCACTTCCCGGTCTGGCCGGTGCCCTGCTGGCCGTTGGCCTGGCCGCCCTGCTGCTCGCCGGGGGGCAGCTCGGCCTTCGGCGCGCTCTGGTCGACCGGCAGGCTGTCGTAGATCCGGTCGGCCATCGCCGGGTCCAACGCCGGCCCGTTGGGCAGCAACTGCAGGATCGACTGCGGCGCCGGCGCGTACTTCTCGCCGAGCCCGAGCCCCTTGGCGATCTCCTCGCTGGGCACGCCGTAGCGCACGCCGCGGTCGGAGACCACCGAGATCGGCCCGGAGGCGACGTCCATCTGCGTGTTCACGCTGCGGACCACCGCACCCTTGCCGGGCGGCATGAACGCCAGGTCGATGTTCTCCAGGTTGTCCAACTTGTACTGGGCGAGCTTGACCGGCCGCATCTTGTCCGGCAGCGGCACGCGGCGGCCGACGGTCACCGAGGTCTCCGGCTTGCCGTCCTTGCCGCTCCACCGCAGGCAGGTCACCGGGGCCTCGGCCACGCCGAGCGCCTTCTCCGGCGTCACCACGGGCAGGTCGTCGATCTTCAGCTTCTGCGCGTCCGGCGCGGTCTTGGCCACGTCGGCCGGCGGCACGTCGATCGGCTTGACGGCGCCGGTCTTCGGGTCGGAGTACCGGATCAGCTCGGCGACGGCCTGCGGCACCTGCTGCACACCGTCCCTGAGCACGACGAAGTACTCCTCGGCCTGCCCGGTGCGGTAGGCCCGGACCACGTTGCCGACCTTCGCGCCGCGGATGGAGAAGTTGGGCTCGCCGTTCTGCCCGGGGATGGCCGGCGCCTCGACCCTGCCCACCTCGGGAATCGTGTTGAGCAGGGCGGTGCTGATCGGCCGCGGCTCCACGTTGGTCAGCCGCAGCGCGCTCATCACCTGCTGGTTCGCCACGTCGATCAGGCCGCGGACGACGGTCCTGCGGTCCTTCTTGTTCGTGTAGAGCAGGTAGTGCTGGCCGTTGCTCGCCCGCACGAGGACCACGCGGTTGTCCCCGAGCGGGTCGATCGTCTGCTCGACGCCGATCAACGCCGTCGTCTCGACGTCCGGCTTCTTCTCCTGCGGCGCGGTCGGGTCGGTCCGCAGCTCGTCGCAGACCGACCACACCGGGACGGCCTGCTGGTCGGCGTGGGTGGGCAGCATCTCCGGGGCGCCCGGCATGCCGGTCAGCGGCCCCTTCGGGGTGTTCTGCAGCGCGGTCTCGTCGACGACGATGGGGTCGCCGCCACCCGGTCCGGGACCGGCGCCGGCCGGGCCGCCGCCCTGTCCGCCCTTCTGGGCGCGCGCCATCAGCAACAACTTGGCCGAGGCGATGTTCGGCGTCGGGATCAGCTGCTGCGGGTTGCCGGCGACCACGTAGACGGCGCCGGTCTGCTTGCTGATGACGATGCCGCCCTCCTTGGGCAGGCTGCCCTTCGGCTTGAGCACGCCGAAGATGAGGAAGCCGAGCACGCCGACCACCGCCAGCAGGGCGCCGGCGGCGAGAGCACGTTGGTGGGTGCGCATCGGCTCGTGCAGCATCACGGCGTCCTTGCGCGTGAGCGCGGACTCCATGCGGCGGAGCACGAATCGATACGCCTGAACCTGGGACTTCGTCGTGGGTGTTGAGGGCATTCTCGGCCTGCAGCTCTCCCGTCCGCGATACGGTTCCGCAGGATAGCCGGCCGGTTCGACGTCCGGGTCCGGTTCGACCGAACCGGATTCCGGGCCGGACGCCGGCCGCACCAGAGCAGTCGCCCGCGCCGACACCGAACCCGACTGACCCGTGCCGGCGCGAAGGGAGCGAGGGGGAGAGACCGAACGGATGTCCGTGACCACATCACGCCCCGCCCCGCCGGGGCCGGCCGCGGCCGTGAACGCGATGCGCGCCGCCATGCGCGCCCGCCGGCGCACGATGGGCGCGAGCCTGGGCGCGTTGCCGGTCGTCAACCTCGTGGTGATCGAGGTCGGGCTGGCGCTCGGGCTCCTGCTGCTCGCGGCGAACTCCGCCCTGTGGCCGGTCTCGGCCGCCGTGCTGCTGATCGCCCTCGTCGTGGCGTTCATCCGCTGGCGCGGCCGCTGGTTCACCCAGTGGGTCGGGCTGACCCTGCGCTACACCTTCCGCTCGCACGCCAGGGTGGTCCGCCCGGCCGAGGTGGCGGCCGCGGCTCCGGCCGCGACCGGGGAGCGGGCCGACGACGAGGCGGTGACCGGCCCGGAGGACCCGAGGGTCGCCGTGCTCCGGCTGGCCGTGCCCGACCTCGTGGTCGCGCACGGCACCGACCACGAGCGCCGGCAGGTCGGGCTGGCCTGGCACGAGGGCACCTGGACCGCCGTGCTGCTGGTCGACACCCCGCAGCCCATGGTCGGCCGGGTCGGCACGGCGCCGAACCTGCCGCTGAGCGTGCTCGCGCCGTGCCTGGAGGACCGGGGCACCGTGCTGGACGCGATCCAGGTGATCTGGCACTGCTACCCCGGCAGCGCGGCCCTGCCGCCGAACTCCCCCGCGTTGGCCTCCTACCTGGAGGTGCTGGGCCAGCTTCCGGCCGCGGCGCGCCGCACCACGTGGATCGCGGTGCGCCTCGACCCGCGGCGCTGCCCCGCGGCCGTGCGGGAGCGCGGCGGCGGCGTGGTCGGCGCGCACCGCGCGTTGATCGGCGCCCTGTCCCGCGTACGCAGCGCCCTGAACGAGCGCGGCATCCCCACCCGCCCGCTGGACGTCGACGAGCTGCTGCGCGCGGGCATCTCCGCGGGAGAGCTGACCGCCGCGCTCGGGTCGAAGTCCTCGGTGACGCTGCGGGAGCGGTGGGCCGGGGTGACCGCGGGCGGCATCGGCCACGCGAGCTACGCGATCACCGGTTGGCCGAGCCGACCGGCGGAGAGCCTCAACGCGTTGACTGGCGTGCGCGCGTTGTCCTCCACCGTGGCGCTGTCGCTGGCGCCCAGCGGCGAGGACGGCCAGGTGGGGTTGCGCGGCCTGGTCCGGGTGAGCGCGCGGACGCCGAGCGAGCTCGACGCCGCCGACGGCCAGCTCCAGCAACTCGGCGACCGGCTCGGCGTCTCGTTGACGCCGCTGCGGGGCCTGCAGGCCGCCGGGCTCTCGGCGACGCTGCCGATGGGAGGTGCCGGGTGAGCCGGACGCGGTTGGAGAACCAGGGCGGGGCCGGTGGGGTCGCGCCGGAGTTCCTGGTCTCGCCCGAGGCGCTGGACGCGGTCAGCCCGTCCGGCGACCGGGGCGGGATGATGCTCGGCGCCACCCCGCAGGGCGAGCCGCTGAGCATGTCGATCCTGCGCGCCGAGCCCACCCGGATCGTGATGGTGGGCGGGTTGTACCTGGCCAGGCAGCTCGCGCTGCGGGCGATGGCGACCGGCGCCTGGGTGATCGTGGCGACCGGCCGGCCGCAGGCGTGGCAGGTGCTGGCGCGGGCCGCCGGGCAGCGCCCCGACGGCGGAGCGGTGCCGCTGGTGCAGATCCGCCGGCTCGTCCCGGTGGAGCTGCCCAGGGCAACCGAGGACGGCCCGCTGCTGGTGATCCACGACGGCGGCGCTGCGCCGCAGGAGATGTTCCCGCCGCGGTCGGCGTGGCAGACCACGGTGTACGTGCTGCCGTACCTGCACCCGAACGCGATGGCCGTGGCGAACACCGCGGACCTGGTGCTGCTCCAGCGGATGCCGATGGGGCAGGCGCAGATGGCCGCCCGCACCTGGCGGCTCGGGCCGCAGCACGTGCAGCAGCTCGCCACGATGAAGAACGACGCGGTTGTGGCGTTGGGCGCCAACCTGTGGCAGCCGCTGCGACTGATCAGCAACGCGCGGGAGCAGCAGATCCTCGGGCCGGTGCGGCTGGGGGACTGAGCTCCTCCGTCACCATCGGTGATCACGGGGCGTCACCTTTTGGGGTGGCGCCCCGTCTCGTTCTCCGAACACCGCGGTCGCCGATCCCCCCGTTCCACCGCACCCGGCACGCTGCGCGCGGATCAGCGGACTAGCCCGAAAAGCCCAGTTTCCGAACGGGCGACAATTCTTTGTGGTACCACGGGCCCACGCCGTTTTCAATGACTGTTTGCCCAGGTCAGGGGACCATATCCTGGGAAGACGTCCCCATGGACGAGTCATTCCCCAGACCGCGCCCGGTTGAACCAACCGATGCGCACCCCTGCCTGAGGGAGCACAGCCATGGAATGGATCATGCGCGCCGCCCGGAGATCAGTCGGGCTCGGCGCGGCGACCGCAGCCGCGGTTGCCGTCACTCTCAGTGGATCATTACCCGCCGGCGCCGACGAGGGCGTCATCCGAGCGGCGGGAGCCGCCGAGCCCGTCAAGGACAGCTACATCGTCGTGTTGCGGAACGACCGGGTCTCCGCCCAGTCGCTGCAGGCGACGGTCGACGGCCTTGTCGCCAGGCACGGTGGAGCCGTCACGCACACCTACCGCTCGGCCCTCCACGGCTACGCCGCCGCCATGAGCGAGAAGCAGGCCCGGCGCCTGGCCGCCGATCCCCTGGTCGCCTACGTCGAGCAGGACCAGGTGGTCCGCGCGAGCACTGACCAGGACGACCCGCCGTCGTGGGGCCTGGACCGGATCGACCAGCGGAACCTCCCGCTGGACAACAAGTACTCGTACGGGAACGACGGCAGCGGCGTCAACGCGTACATCATCGACACCGGTATCCGCACCACCCACACCGACTTCGGCGGCCGCGCCAAGCACGGTCGCGACACGGTCGACAACGACAACGACGCCACCGACTGCAACGGCCACGGCACGCACGTGGCCGGCACGGTGGGCGGCACGGAGCACGGGGTCGCCAAGGGCGTCACGCTGTGGGCGGTCCGGGTGCTCAACTGCCAGGGCTCCGGCAGCTTCGCCGGCGTCATCGCCGGGATCGACTGGGTCACCGCCAACGCGGTCAAGCCGGCCGTGGCGAACATGAGCCTCGGCGGCGGCGCGTCCAGCGCGACCGACGACGCCGTCCGCAAGTCGATCGCCTCCGGCGTCACCTACGCGGTCGCCGCCGGCAACGGCGACGCGGCCGGCAACGCCCAGGACGCGTGCACGGTCACGCCGGCCCGCACCAAGGAGGCCATCACGGTCAGCGCGACCGACAAGGCCGACACCAAGCCGAGGTGGGCCAACATCGGCACCTGCGTGGACCTCTTCGCGCCCGGGGTCGGCATCACGTCGGCGTGGCACACCGGCGACGACGCCACGAACACCATCAGCGGCACCTCGATGGCCACCCCGCACGTGGCCGGCGTGTCCGCCCTGGTGCTCGCGGCCGACCCGTCGGCCACTCCCCAGCAGGTGAGCGACAAGCTGGTGGGCGAGTCCACCCCGGACGTCGTCAAGAGCCCCGGCCGGGGCACCCCGAACAAGCTGCTCTACTCCGCCCCCGGCGGCGACCCGGGGCCGAAGTGCAGCAAGACCAACACCACCGACGTCCAGATCCCGGACGGCGGCTCGACGGTGAGCAGCGAGATCACGGTGACCGGCTGCGCGGGCCGGGCTCCTGCCGCCGCGAAGGTGGAGGTGCACATCAAGCACAGCTACCGGGGCGACCTGGTGATCGACCTGGTCACGCCGGGCGGCGCGGTGAAGAACCTCAAGCAGTCGACCTCGTGGGACTCGGCGAAGGACGTCAACGAGACCTACACGGTGGACCTCTCGGCGGAGAACCGTGACGGCACCTGGAAGCTCCAGGTGAAGGACCTCTACCAGCAGGACACCGGGTACCTCGACAGCTGGTCCGTCAGCCTGTGATCGGCGTGCCCTGACGACCGTGCTCTGACGACCGTGCCCCTGCTGGCACCAGCACCGACGGCACCAGCACTGCCGGCGCCAACACCGCCGGGCCCGGCCTGACCTGACCCGGCGCCCACAGGACGTGACGCTCGGACGCGCCAAGCCCGGGCGTCACGTCCGCGCGCCACCCGGTTCGCCGAGGTCCCGGCACGACGCGTCGGGGACGCGAAGCCGGCGGGTGGCCTCGGCGCGCGCCGCCAGCTCGGCGTCGGCCGGGTAGTCGACGCCGACGAGCGTGAGCCCGTGCGCCGGGGCGACGGTGACGCCGTTGGCCCGCTCCGTCGCGCGCAGCAGGGCGGCCGGCCAGTCGGTCGGCCGGCGGGCCTCACCGACGGAGAGCAGGGCGCCGACCAGGCTCCGCACCATCGAGTGGCAGAACGCGTCGGCCGACACGAACGCCGTGAGGAAGTGCCCGTCCCTGACCCACTCGAACCGCTGCAGCTCCCGGACGGTGGTCGCGCCCTCCCGCCGCCGGCAGAAGGCCACGAAGTCGTGCTCGCCGAGCATCAGCGCGGACGCCGCGTTCATCGCCGCGTCGTCGAGCGGGCGGGGCCACCCCAGGACGTGCCGCCGCAGGGACGGCTCGACGCCCCACGGCGCGTCGCACACCCGGTACTCGTAGTGCCGGCGCAGCGCGGAGAAGCGGGCGTCGAAGCCCTCCGACGCGCGGACGACCGAGAACACCCGCACGTCGTCCGGTAGCAGCCGGTTGAGCCGCCGCGCCAAATCGTCCACTTCGGACTCGGCGGGCACGTCGGCGTGCGCGGTCTGGCCGTTCGCGTGCACACCGGCGTCGGTGCGGCCGGCGACGGTCAGCCCCACGTCGGTGCGCAGCAGGCGGGACAGCGCCGCCTCGAGTTCACCCTGGACGGTGCGCCGCCCCGGTTGCTTGGCCCACCCGGAGAAGTCCGTGCCGTCGTAGGCCAGGTCCAGTCGGACGCGGACCCTCGCCGCCGCGGGCTCCTCGGCCCACCGGCGCGTCCCCGCGGCCTCGTCCCGCGTGCGGACGAGCCCGCCACCCCCGGTGGGGGTGGCGGGCTCGGGACGCACAGCTCCGGTGCGGTCGGGCGAGTTCGTCAGGACTCGTCCTTCTTCTCGGCGGCCTTCTCGTCGGCCTTGGCCTCGGCGCCGGCCTCGTCGGCCTGGACCTCGGCACCGGTCTCCTCGGCCTTGGCCGGGGTCTCGGTCTCGGCGTCCTTGGCGAACTGGGTGCCGCGCGCCTGCTCCGCCTCGGCGGTCACGGTCCGCTCCCGCACCAGCTCGATGACCGCCATCTTGGCGTTGTCGCCCTTGCGCGGCATCGTCTTGATGATGCGGGTGTAGCCGCCGTCCCGCTCGGCGAAGAGCGGAGCGATCTCGGCGAACAGCTTGTGCAGCACGTCCTTGTTGCGGATGACCTTCAGCACCTCGCGGCGGTTGTGCAGGTCGCCGCGCTTGGCCTTGGTGATCAGCCGCTCCGCCAACGGCTTGAGCCGCTTCGCCTTGGCCTCGGTCGTCTGGATCCGGCCGTGCTCGAACAGCGAGGTGGCCAGGTTGGCCAGCAGCAGCCGCTCGTGGGCCGGCGACCCGCCGAGACGGGCGCCCTTGGTGGGCTTGGGCATCGGTTGCTCCTCTTGCTTCCTGGAGGTCTCCCGCCCGACCGGCTCCCCGCCCAGGAGGGCGGGGAGCTGGTCAACGCGTCAGAGCTGCTCCGTCTCTGCGTAGTCCTGGCCGTCGTCGTTGCCGTGCTCGGCGCCGACCGCCCACCCCTCGCTGGGGTACTCGGCGGCGGCGGCGGTCGGGTCGAAGCCGGGCGGGCTGTCCTTGAGCGCCAGGCCAAGGCCGGCCAGCTTCATCTTGACCTCGTCGATCGACTTCGCACCGAAGTTGCGAATGTCGAGCAGGTCGGCCTCGCTGCGCGAGACCAGCTCGCCGACGGTGTGGATGCCCTCCCGCTTGAGGCAGTTGTAGGAGCGCACCGTCAGGTCGAGGTCCTCGATCGGCATCGCGAACGCGGCGATGGTGTCCGCCTCGGCCGGCGACGGGCCGATCTCGATGCCCTCGGCGTCCACGTTCAGCTCGCGGGCCAGGCCGAACAGCTCGACCAGGGTCTTGCCGGCCGAGGCCAGCGCGTCCCGCGGGGTGATCGACGGCTTGGTCTCGACGTCGAGGATCAGCTTGTCGAAGTCGGTCCGCTGCTCGACACGGGTGGCCTCGACCTTGTAGGTCACCTTGAGCACCGGCGAGTAGATCGAGTCGACCGGGATCCGGCCGATCTCGGCGCCGGCCTGCTTGTTCTGCACGGCCGGGACGTAGCCGCGACCACGCTCGACGACGAGCTCGATCTCCAGCTTGCCCTTGGCGTTCAGGGTGGCGATGTGCAGGTCCGGGTTGTGCACGGTGACACCGGCCGGCGGCACGATGTCGCCCGCGGTGACCTCACCGGGCCCCTGCTTGCGCAGGTACATGGTCACCGGCTCGTCCTCCTCGGAGCTGACCACGAGCTCCTTGAGGTTGAGGATGATGTCGGTGACGTCCTCCTTGACGCCCGGCACGGTGGTGAACTCGTGCAGCACGCCGTCGATGCGGATGCTGGTCACCGCCGCGCCCGGGATCGAGGACAGCAGGGTGCGCCGCAGGGAGTTGCCGAGCGTGTAGCCGAAGCCCGGCTCGAGCGGCTCGATGACGAACCGGGAGCGGGTCTCGTTGACCGGCTCCTCGGTCAGCGTGGGTCGCTGGGAGATGAGCACTGTCGGTTTCCTTTCCTACCGGCGCCCGCCATATGACGCCGACGGGGATGGCGCGCCGGCCGGTCCCGTGGCGCGTGCGCCGCGGGACCGGGGCCGGCGAGGCGGTCGACACATCCGGCGTGTCGCCGCCGACCCCGGCGCCGGGGGAGGCGGCGCGGGAGCGGGGTTCCCGCGCCCCGGCCGCCTCCCCCGGGCTGGATCACTTCGAGTAGAGCTCGACGATGAGCTGCTCCTGCACCGGCACGTCGATCTGCGCGCGGAGCGGGAGCTGGTGCACCAGGACACGCAGGGCCGAGGGCACGACCTGCAGCCAGGCCGGCACCGGGCGGTCGCCCATGGCCTCCTTGGCGGCCACGAACGGCAGCGTGTTCAGCGACTTCGGCTTCACGTCGATGATGTCGTACTGCGACACCCGGAAGCTCGGGATGTTCACCTTCTGGCCGTTGACCAGGAAGTGCCCGTGCGACACGAGCTGACGGGCCTGCCGCCGGGTCCGGGCGAGGCCGGCGCGGTAGACCACGTTGTCCAGGCGGGACTCCAGGATCTGGAGCAGGTTCTCACCGGTCTTGCCGGGGCGGCGCACGGCCTCCTCGTAGTACCGGCGGAACTGGCGCTCCAGGACGCCGTAGGTGAAGCGGGCCTTCTGCTTCTCCTGCTTCTGGAGCAGGTACTCGCTCTCCTTGGTCCGCGCGCGGCCGTGCTGGCCGGGCGGGTAGGGGCGACGCTCGAAGGCCTGGTCACCGCCGACCAGGTCGACCTTCAGCCGGCGCGACTTGCGGGTGATGGGTCCGGTGTAACGAGCCATTGGTAGTTAGTCCTCCCCCTGGCCTCAGACCCGGCGCCGCTTGGGCGGCCGGCAGCCGTTGTGCGGCTGCGGGGTCACGTCCTGGATGGTGCCGACCTCGAGGCCAGCGGCCTGCAGCGACCGGATGGCGGTCTCGCGGCCGGACCCCGGGCCCTTCACGAACACGTCGACCTTGCGCATGCCGTGCTCGGCGGCCTTGCGCGCGGCGTTCTCGGCGGCCATCTGCGCGGCGAACGGGGTGGACTTCCGGGAGCCCTTGAACCCGACGTGGCCGGCGGACGCCCAGGAGATCACGTTGCCCGTCGGGTCCGTGATGGACACGATGGTGTTGTTGAACGTGCTCTTGATGTGAGCGTGACCGTGAGTGACGTTCTTCTTTTCCTTGCGCCGGACCTTCTTGACCCCGGCGCCGGTGCGGGACTTGGGTGGCATTGCTTCGATGCTCTCCTAGCTGACGCGAGGCGGCTTACTTCTTGCCGGCCTTCTTCTTGCCGGCGACCGTCTTCTTCGGGCCCTTGCGGGTGCGGGCGTTGGTCTTGGTCCGCTGACCACGCACGGGCAGGCCACGACGGTGCCGCAGGCCCTCGTAGCAGCCGATCTCCACCTTGCGGCGGATGTCGGCGGCCACCTCGCGGCGGAGGTCACCCTCGACCTTGAAGTTGTTCTCGATGAAGTCCCGCAGCCTGGTGACGTCCTCGTCACTGAGGTCCCTGGCGCGCAGGTCCGGGCTGATGCCGGTCCCGGTCAGGATCTCCTTCGAGCGGGTACGGCCGATGCCGTAGATGTAGGTCAGCGCGATCTCCATCCGCTTCTCGCGGGGGAGGTCGACGCCAGCGAGCCGTGCCATACGGCGCGTTCTCCTTCTCTTGGCTCCAGGTCTGCTCCCCGCCCGCCCCGGGAGGGGACTGGCTCGTCGAAGTCGACGACGTCCGCCCGCTGGCGTGGGCGGCCTCCCGGGCCCCGGCCTGGAGACCGGGGGTGGATTGGACCCGTGTGTGTCACGGTCCGTCCGCGTCGTTCTCGGACGGACCGCGCCGGCTCGGTGTCCGGGGGACACGGCGTCCGACAGGTACGGGGAGATTTCGTTTTGTCGCGTCTTCGCCCTGCGACGGACGAGGCGGCGATCAGCCCTGACGCTGCTTGTGGCGCAGGTTCTCGCAGATCACCATGACCCGGCCGTGACGGCGGATCACCTTGCACTTGTCGCAGATCTTCTTGACGCTCGGCTGGACCTTCACGGTCGTGCTCTCCTGCTCGGCCGCGTGCCCGAGCCTCGCGGCCCGGGCACCGTGGAGGTCACTTGTAGCGGTAGACGATGCGGCCGCGGGACAGGTCGTAGGGCGAGAGCTCCACGACTACCCGGTCCTCCGGCAGGATGCGGATGTAGTGCTGCCGCATCTTGCCGCTGATGTGCGCCAGGACCTTGTGGCCGTTCTCCAGCTCGACGCGGAACATCGCGTTGGGGAGCGGCTCGATCACGCGGCCCTCGACCTCGATGGCCCCGTCTTTCTTGCCCATGTCCTCCGCGTTTCGTGACGGTGCGAGTACGGTCACGCTCGGGCGGATCCGGATGACCCGACCAGGCGGTGGGCGCACGACGCCCCGGCTCCGATAATCGCCACGAAATGCTGGTGCACACGCGCACGGCGGAACCGGCGCGAAGTACGCGCCGACACACCAGTGTAGGCACACCCTCCGGAGCGCTTCAAACCAGGGGGACCGGCGTCACCAGGCGTCAAGCGGACGCGCCGGGGTGCTCGGAACGTGAGCGACCCCGACCCGCGACGTAGCTCACCAGGAGGGCGACGCCCCACGGTCCAGCGACCCAGAGCCACCACGGGTACACGAAGTGACCACTGCTGACGCTCACCGACGCCCAGATCCCCACGTTGACCAGGCTGACCCCCGCCCAGGCCGCGAGGCTGGACCGGAACGCGCCCCGACTGGGGACCGCCGGCTCCACCGCGGCCGCATCACCCTTCCGGGCGACATCGGCCGCCGCCGCGGGCGCCGGCAGGTCCTTCGTCAACCGCTCCAGCTCGCCGTAGCTGCGTGACGCCCAGACGTCCCGCACCCGCTGGTCGAACTCGACCAGGTCGATCCGCCCCTCGGCGTGCGCCCGCTCCAGCCGGTCGACCACCTTCTTCCGGTCGTCGTCCGACGCCCGCATGCCATCGCGCTCCATGACCGCCTCCCCACAGTCCGAACGTCGCCCACCACGGTAAGTAACACCGTTACGAAACACAACGCCCATGGCAGCGACGCCACAGGCCGGCGCGGGACTCACCGAACCTGCGCTCCCCGGCACGGGCACGACGAACTCCTCGAACCCGGCTCCCCAGCGCGCTCGTGGTCCGCCGCCGGCGGGGGGACCTGGCCACCTTCCTCCGCGTCGACGGATCTGGTGAGGGCGGCATGGAGCACGGGATCCGCATGCACCGCCGCGGTCGCCTTCCGCTCGTGGATCAGCTGTCCCAACAGGGTCCACCGCGCCGTCTCAGCGGCAGTGAACACGTCGACGAACTCGTCACGCCCCTCAGCCGGGAGGTGCCGAAGCCACGGGAACTCGGCCGCCAGCACCTCCCGCAACACCTCGCGAGGCCCGATCCGGATCAGACAACGCAGGACGTGCCACGCCGTCACAACGCCCCCGACAACACTCGTGAGCTGGGCCTCCGCAACACCACGACAGGCACAGCCGAATTCTGGTCACGCTGGGAAGCAGGGACGCCGAGTCGATCCCGGCATCATCCGTGTGGGTGAGGGTTCCACCGCCTTTGACGGACGGAGTGCCCGAGTTGACCCTCAGCGCTCGTTGTCGCGGCCGACGCCGCTCCACCACAGGACGCCGAGGACGGCGCCGGGTGCGGCGAACCAGATCCACCACGGGTAGGCCCAGCCCGTGCTCAGCACGAGCAGACCCCAGACAGCCACGTTGAAGGCCACCACGGAGAGCCAGATCCGGGTCAGCACCGTCATCGCCACCCGGGCCGACGAGGGCTTGGCCGGTCGCGGCGCCGCCGGGGACGGCAGGTCCGCCACCACCCGGCCCAGCTCACCACGCGTCTTGGCGTCCCAGGCGGTCCGCACCCGGGCGTCGAACTCCGCGAGGTCGATGAGCCCCTGGGCGTGCGCCACGTGGAGGCGGTCCTGCACCAGCTTGCGGTCGATGTCCGACGCCCGGATGTCGTCGGGGTGTAACGGGTCACCCATGCCGCTGATCTTCCCAGTTGCCCGCGCGGCCGGGACGGGGAACCGGACAGCCGGCACGCCCGGCCCGGAACAGCCGAGTGCCCGCGCCGGGAGGGCGCGGGCACTCGGCAGGTTCCTGCGGACCGACGTCAGATCACGGTCTCGTTCTCCGGGGCGGTGAGCACCCAGGGGCCGTCCTCGGTGATGGCCACGCTGTGCTCCCAGTGCGCCGCCCGGGAGCCGTCGACGGTGACCACGGTCCACTCGTCGTCGAGCTCCTCGGTCTCCGGCGACCCCAGGGTCAGCATCGGCTCGATGGCGATCGCCATCCCCACCTTCAGCTTCGCGCCCTTGCCCGGCCGGCCGTAGTTCGGCAGGAACGGCTCCATGTGCATCTTGCTGCCGATGCCGTGGCCGCCGTACTCCTCGACGATGCCGTACTCGACGCCGTCCTTGGCCCGGGAGGCGCGTACCGCGGTCTCGATGGCGTGCGAGATGTCGGTGAGCCGACCGCCCGGGCGCACCGCCCGGATGCCGGCCAGCATCGACTCCCTGGTCGCCTCGGACAGCAGCTGGTCGGCCTCGCTGACCGCGCCAACGCCCAGCGTCACCGCCGAGTCGCCGTGCCAGCCCTCCAGGATGGCCCCGCAGTCCACCGACAGCAGGTCCCCGTCCGCGAGCACCTGGTCGCGGCTGGGGATGCCGTGCACGATCTGCTCGTTCACCGAGGCGCAGATCGAGGCCGGGAAGCCCTGGTAGCCCTTGAACGAGGGCACCGCGCCGGCGTCCCGGATGGTCTGCTCCGCCAGCTCGTCGAGCTCGCCGGTGCTCACGCCGGGGCGGGCGTGGGCGGCCACCGCCGCCAACGCCCGCGCCACGACCAGCCCGGCGGCCCGCATGGCCTCCAGCTGGCCGGTCGTCTTGATCTCGATACCGCGTCCGCGTCGTACCACCGAACCCACCGTCTCCAGCAGGTTCACGACTCGGCGCGCAGCGCCTTGAGCGCGCGCTCGCTGATCTCGTCCACCGGACCGACGGCGTCGACGGTGATCAGGATGTCCCGGTAGTAGCTCAGCAGCGGGGCGGTCTCCGAGCGGTAGATCTGCTGCCGGCGCCGGATGACCTCCTCGGTGTCGTCCGAGCGGCCACGGGCCAGCAGGCGCTCCACCACGACGTCCTCGGGGACGTCGAACTCCAGCACCGCGTCCAGCCTCGCCCCGGACTCGCCGAGGATCTCGGACAGCACCTCGGCCTGCGCCGTGTTGCGGGGGAAGCCGTCGAGCAGGAAGCCCTTGGCGGCGTCCGCCTCGGCGAGGCGCTCCCGCACCATCGCGTTGGTGACCGAGTCCGGCACGAGCTCACCGGCGTCGAGGTACTGCTTGGCCTCCCGCCCCAGCGGGGTCTGCTCCCCCACGTGGGCCCGGAACAGCTCACCGGTGGAGATGTGCGGGATGCCGAGCTTGCCGCTCAGCACGGCGGCCTGGGTGCCCTTGCCCGCGCCCGGCGGGCCGACGAGAACGAGTCGCACTAGCGGAGGAACCCTTCGTAGTTGCGCTGCATCAGCTGGCTCTCGATCTGCTTCACCGTGTCGAGGCCGACGCCGACCATGATCAGCACCGCGGTGCCGCCGAACGGGAAGTTCTGGTTCTGCCCCTGGCCCGTCATGTCCAGGAAGAAGTTCGGCAGGATCGCGATGATGCCCAGGTAGAGCGACCCCGGCAGGGTCAGGCGGTTCAGCACGAACCCGAGGTACTCGGAGGTCGGCCGGCCCGGCCGGATGCCCGGGATGAAGCCGCCGAACTTCTTCATCTCGTCGGCGCGCTCGTCCGGGTTGAACGTGATCGCGACGTAGAAGTAGGCGAAGAAGATGATGAGCAGGAAGTACAGCGAGATGTGCACCCAGCTCGACTGGTCCACCAGGTAGGTGTCCACCAGCCGCTTCCAGGTCGACGGCTCGCCGGTCGGCGAGGCCGCGAGCTGGGAGATGAGCTGCGGCAGGTAGAGCAGGGACGAGGCGAAGATGACCGGGATGACGCCGGACTGGTTGACCTTCAGCGGGAGGTAGGTCGACGTCCCGCCGTACATCCGGCGGCCGATCATGCGCTTCGCGTACTGCACCGGGATCCGGCGCTGCCCCTGCTCCATGAAGATGACGCTGGCGATGATCGCCAGGCCGAACGCGCACACGACGGCGAAGACCAGGCCGCCCTGGGTGCGCAGGATGTTGCCGCCCTCGGGCACCAGGCGGGCCGCGATCGAGGTGAACATCAGCAGGGACATGCCGTTGCCGATGCCGCGCTCGGTGATCAGCTCCCCGAACCACATGATGATCGCGGTGCCCGCGGTCATCGTGATGACGATGACCACCAGGTTGAACACCGACGAGTCGGGGACGATCGGGTAGGTCGTGGTGTCGCAGTTGCGCAGGAGCTGCCCGCGCACGGCCAGCGCCATCACGCCGGTGGACTGCAGGACGGCCAGCGCGACGGTCAGGTACCGGGTGTACTGCGTCAGCTTGTTCTGGCCGGACTGGCCTTCCTTCTTCAGCTGCTCGAAGCGCGGGATCACCACCGTCAGCAGCTGCACGATGATGCTGGCCGTGATGTACGGCATGATCCCCAGCGCGAAGACCGAGAGCTGGAGCAGCGCGCCGCCGCTGAGCAGGTTGATCAGCGAGTAGACGCTCTGGTTCGCGCTGCCCTCGATGAGCCTGATGCACTCCTGGACGTTCTTGTAGGAGACGCCTGGGGAGGGCAGTGTCTGGCCGAGCCGGAACAGCACCAGGATCCCCAGCGTGAACAGGATCTTGCGACGCAGGTCTGGCGTCGCAAGAGCCGAGCGGAAGGCGCTGAGCACGCGGTACCTCCTCGGCATCGCCGAGCCTCGTGGGACCCGACGATCGGCTGGGCCGGCTTCCGTGCCGGCTTAGTTGTCGACAACCTGGCGGGCAAGCCAGACGCGCCCGCCCCACTACGGGGCGAAGCGTGCTGACGACTCTAACAGCCCCGCCCCCTCATTCCGCCCCCGCCGAAGCATTCCCGCCATCGGAGTCCCCCATGTCGGGACGAAGGGCACGCACCGGGCGGGCCCGGTCCCAGGTCAGGGGCGGTGGACGCCAAAACGGGAGGGCCGGACGCCTGCGCGTCCGGCCCTCCCGCTCGGCAGTGAGATCAGCTCACAGCTTGGTGGCGGTGCCACCGGCAGCGGTGATCTTCTCCTGGGCGCTGCCCGAGAAGGCGTGCGCGGTCACGTCGACCTTCACGCCCAGCTCGCCCTCGCCCAGCACCTTCACCAGCTGGCCCTTGCGGACCGCGCCGGCGGCGACCAGCTCGGCGACGCCGATGACGCCGCCCTCCGGGAACAGCCGGGCGATGTCGCCGACGTTCACGACCTGGTACTCGGTGCGGAAGCGGTTCTTGAAGCCCTTGAGCTTCGGCAGCCGCATGTGGATGGGCATCTGCCCACCCTCGAACGCCGCCGGCACGTTCTTGCGGGCCTTGGTGCCCTTCGTGCCGCGACCGGCGGTCTTGCCCTTGGAGCCCTCACCACGACCCACGCGGGTCTTGGCGGTCTTGGCCCCCGGGGCCGGCCGGAGGTGGTGGATCTTGATGGTCATCAGTCAGCAACCTCCTCGACCGCCACCAGGTGGCGGACGGTGTGGACCAGGCCGCGGACCTGCGGGTTGTCCTCGCGCACCACGGACTGGCGGATCTTCCGCAGGCCGAGGGTGCGCAGCGACTCCCGCTGGTTCTGCTTGGTGCCGATGGTGCTGCGCAGCTGGGTGATCTTCAGCTTCGCCATGCCGGTCACGCCCCCTGCTGCCCAGCGCGAGCCCGCAGCATGCCGGCCGGCGCGACGTCCTCCAGCGGCAGACCGCGACGGGCCGCCACCTCCTCGGGCCGCTGCAGCTGCTTCAGCGCGGCGATGGTGGCGTGCACGATGTTGATCGCGTTGTCGCTGCCCAGCGACTTGCTCAGCACGTCGTGCACACCCGCGCACTCCAGCACGGCGCGCACCGGGCCACCGGCGATGACACCGGTACCGGGGGCGGCCGGGCGGAGCAGCACCTGACCAGCGGCGTCCCGCGCCTCGACCGGGTGCGGGATGGTGGTCGCGATCCGGGGGACGCGGAAGAAGTTCTTCTTCGCCTCCTCCACGCCCTTGGCGATCGCGGCCGGCACCTCCTTGGCCTTGCCGTAGCCGACGCCGACCAGGCCGTCGCCGTCGCCCACGATGACCAGCGCGGTGAAGCTGAACCGCCGGCCACCCTTCACGACCTTGGCGACGCGGTTGATCGACACCACGCGCTCGATGTGCGGGGTCTTCTCCGGGGCCGCCCCGCCGCGGCCACCGTCCCGGCGGTCGCGGCGCTCGCCGCGCTCCCCGCCGTCACGACGCATGCGTCCAGGCATCAGGCGTCCCTTCCGGTGATGAACTGGATCTTCTTAATCAGCACTGTCAGAACTCCAGCCCCGCCTCGCGGGCGGCGTCCGCCAGGGCCGCGATCCGGCCGTGGTACTCGTAGCCACCACGGTCGAACACGACCTCGGAGATGCCGGCGTTCTTGGCCCTGGCGGCGACGAGCTCGCCGACCTTGGCCGCGCGCGCCTTCTTGTCGCCGTCGATCGCGCGGACGTCGGCCTCCAGGCTGGAGGCCGCGGCCAGCGTGTGGCCCTGGATGTCGTCGATCAGCTGGGCGACGATGTGCCGCGAGGAGCGGAACACCGCCAGGCGCGGGCGCTCCGCGGTGCCGACGACCTTCTTCCGCAGCCGGAAGTGCCGCTTGATCCGGGCCTCGCGACGCGCCTGGGAGACACCCTTGCCGACGGTGCGGCGCTTGGTAGCAGTGGTCTCGCTCATGCTCACTTACCCGTCTTCCCGACCTTGCGGCGAACGTTCTCGCCCGCGTAGCGCACGCCCTTGCCCTTGTAGGGCTCCGGCTTGCGGATCTTGCGGATGTTGGCCGCGACCTCACCGACCTGCTGCTTGTCGATGCCCTGCACGGAGAACTTGGTCGGGCTCTCCACCGCGAAGGTGATGCCCTGGGGCGGGTCGACCTTCACCGGGTGGCTGAAGCCCAGCGCGAACTCCAGCGAGGAGCCCTTGGCCTGGACGCGGTAACCGACGCCCACGATCTCGAGCTTCTTCTCGTAGCCCTGCGTCACACCGACGACCATGTTGTTCACCAGCGTGCGGGTCAGGCCGTGCAGCGAGCGGCTCTTCCGCTCGTCGTCGGGCCGCTTCACCAGCAGCCCGCCGTCCTCGGCGCGCTCCACGGCGATCGGCTCCGGCACGACGTGGGTGAGGGAGCCCTTCGGGCCCTTCACCGTCACGACCTGGCCGTCGATGGTGATGTCGACCCCGGCGGGGACGGGGACGGGCAGCTTTCCAATGCGCGACATGCCGTAACCCCCTTCCTCACCAGACGTAGGCGAGGACTTCCCCGCCCACGCCCTGCTTCTGGGCCTGCCGGTCGGTCAGCAGGCCGGACGACGTGGAGATGATCGCCACGCCGAGACCGCCCAGCACCTTGGGCAGGTTGGTCGACTTGGCGTACACCCGCAGGCCGGGCTTGGACACGCGCCGCAGGCCCGCGATGCTCCGCTCGCGGTTCGGCCCGTACTTCAGCTCAATGACCAGGTTCCTGCCCTTGTCGCCCTGCTCCGCGCGGAAGCCGGCGATGTAGCCCTCGCGCTGCAGGATCTCGGCGATGTTGGCCTTGAGCTTGGAGTGCGGCATCACGACCTCGTCGTGGTATGCCGAGTTGGCGTTCCGCAGACGCGTGAGCATGTCTGCGATCGGGTCGGTCATCGTCATGGTGACCTAATCAACCTTTCTCGCCGCGGTTCCTCTGCCTGGGCAAGGGGCCTACGGCGAAGTGGGGGTCTGGAGCAGGGCGTAAGGGTTCAGCCTAGCTGGATTACCAGCTGGACTTGCTCACGCCGGGCAGCTCACCGCGGTGCGCCATCTCACGGAGGCACACCCGGCAGAGACCGAACTTGCGGTACACCGAGTGCGGACGACCGCAGCGGTTGCACCGGGTGTAGGCGCGCACCGCGAACTTCGGCTTACGCGCGGCCTTGCTGATCAGCGCCTTCTTCGCCATGGCTCAGTTCTCCTCGTTGCGATCCACGGCCGCGATCACCATCACAGCCCGTCACTGCTCCTTGAACGGGAAGCCCAGGTGCTTCAGCAGCGCCCGGCCCTCCTCGTCGGTGGTGGCGGTGGTGACGACGGTGATGTCCATGCCGCGCGGGCGGTCGATCGAGTCGGGGTCGATCTCGTGGAACATCGACTGCTCGTTCAGGCCGAACGTGTAGTTGCCGTTGCCGTCGAACTGCTTGCCCGACAGGCCGCGGAAGTCGCGGATACGGGGCAGCGCGATGGTCAGCAGCCGGTCCAGGAACTCCCACATCCGGTCGCCACGCAGCGTCACGCGGGCGCCGATCGGCATGCCCTCACGCAGCTTGAACTGCGCGATGGACTTCTTGGCCCGCCGGACCTCCGGCCGCTGACCGGTGATCAGCGACAGGTCGCGCACGGCGCCCTCGATCAGCTTGCCGTCGCGGGCGGCGTCGCCGACGCCCATGTTCACGACGACCTTGACGACGCCCGGCACCTGCATCGGGTTGCCGTAGGCGAACTCGTCCTGCAGGGACCGCTTGATCTCCTCGCGGTACCGGGTCTTCAGCCGCGGAACGATCTTCTCAGCCGTGGTCATGCTCAGATGTCCTTACCGTTCCGACGGGAAATGCGAACGCGCTTCCCCTCGTCGTTCGTGCGGTACCCGACCCGGGTGGGCTTGCCGTCGGAGTCCACGACCATCACGTTGCTCACGTGGATCGAGGCCTCCTGGGTCACGATGCCGCCCGACTGGGCGCCACGCTGGGTCCGCGAGACCCGGGTGTGCTTCTTGATGCGGTTCACGCCCTCGACCAGGACCCGCTGCTGCTGCGGGAAGGCCTGGATGACCTTGCCCTTGGCGCCCTTGTCCTTGCCGGCGATGACGACGACCGTGTCGCCCTTCTTCACCTTCATCACAGCACCTCCGGCGCGAGCGAAATGATCTTCATGAACTTCTTCTCACGAAGCTCACGGCCGACCGGCCCGAAGATGCGGGTGCCCCGCGGCTCGTTGTCGTTCTTGATCAGAACGGCAGCGTTCTCGTCGAAACGGATGTACGAGCCGTCCGGACGGCGCTTCTCCTTCGCGGTGCGGACGACGACGGCCTTGACCACGTCACCCTTCTTCACACCGGCGCCGGGGATGGCGTCCTTGACGGTGGCGACGATGATGTCGCCGATGCCCGCGTAGCGCCGCGCCGAACCACCGAGCACGCGGATGCAAAGGATCTCCTTCGCACCGGTGTTGTCGGCGACGCGCAGTCGCGACTCCTGCTGGATCACGTCAACTCCTGACCCTTGGTGGCGCGCCAGATTTCCGACCTGACGCGCGCGGTCGTCACTTGGCCTTCTCGAGGATCTCCACGAGCCGCCAGCGCTTGGTGGCCGACAGCGGGCGGGTCTCCATCAGCAGCACACGGTCGCCGACGCCGGCGATGTTGCCCTCGTCGTGCGCCTTCACCTTGGAGGTGGAGCGCATGACCTTGCCGTACAGCGGGTGCTTCTTGCGGTCCTCAAGCAGGACGACGATCGTCTTGTCCATCTTGTCGGACACGACGTAGCCCTCGCGGACCTTGCGGTTGTTGCGCACGTTGCTCTCGTTGTTCTCGCTCATGCCGCGCCCTCACCCTCGGGCGACTGCGACAGGCCCAGCTCACGCTCGCGCATCACGGTGTAGATGCGGGCGATGTCATGCCGGACAGTCCGCAGCCGGCGGTTGTTGTCGAGCTGCCCGGTCGCCATCTGGAAGCGGAGGTTGAACAGCTCCTCCTTGGCTTCCTTCAGACGCAGCACGAGCTCCTCGTTGGTGAGCTCACGCAGCTCAGCGGCGGTCGTACCCGCTGCCATCAGAACTCACCACCCTCACGCGTGACGATGCGGCACTTCATCGGGAGCTTGTGGATCGCGCGACGCAGGGCCTCGCGGGCCACGGCCTCGTTCGGGAAGCTCATCTCGAAGAGCACCCGACCGGGCTTCACGTTGGCCACCCAGTACTCCGGGGAACCCTTACCGGAACCCATCCGGGTCTCGGCCGGCTTCTTGGTCAGCGGGCGGTCCGGGAAGATGTTGATCCAGACCTTGCCACCACGGCGGATGTGCCGGGTGATGGCGATACGCGCCGACTCGATCTGCCGGTTGGTCACGTAGGCCGGCTCCAGAGCCTGGATGCCGAACTCGCCGAAGGACACCCGCGTGCCGCCCTTGGCCGCACCCTTGCGGCTCGGGGAGTGCTGCTTGCGGTGCTTGACCTTCCGTGGGATGAGCACTACTCAGCCCTCCGTCTTCTCGACCGCGGCGCTCTCGGTGACGGCCGCCGCGGCCTCCTCGCTCGCCCTGGCCTCGGCCGCGCGGCCGGCCTCGGTGCTCGTCGGCGTGGTGCCGGCGGCTCCGGACCGACGACGGCGCTCGCCGCGCTCGCCACGCTCACCGCGCTCGCCACGCTCACGGCGCGGCGGGCGGGACTCGGCGGCGGTCTCGCGGGACTTGTAGCCGCCCACCAGGTCGCCCTTGTAGATCCACACCTTCACGCCGATGCGGCCGAAGGTGGTGCGGGCCTCGAAGAAGCCGTAGTCGATGTCCGCGCGCAGCGTGTGCAGCGGCACCCGACCCTCGCGGTAGAACTCCGACCGCGACATCTCGGCGCCGCCCAGGCGGCCGCCGCACTGCACCCGGATGCCCTTGACCTGCGGCGAGCGCATGGACGACTGGATCGCCTTGCGCATCGCGCGCCGGAAGGACACGCGGTTGGACAGCTGCTCGGCGACGCTCTGCGCCACGAGCTGCGCGTCCGCCTCGGCGTTCTTGACCTCGAGGATGTTCAGCTGGACCTGCTTGCCGGTCAGCTTCTCCAGCGCGCCGCGGATCCGGTCGGCCTCCGCGCCGCGGCGGCCGATCACGATGCCCGGACGGGCGGTGTGGATGTCCACGCGGACGCGGTCACGGGTGCGCTCGATCTCCACCTTGGAGATGCCCGCGCGCTCCATGCCCTTCGAGAGCATGCGGCGGATCTTGACGTCCTCCGCCACGTACTCCGAGTACTGCTTGTCGGCGTACCAGCGCGACTTCCAGTCGGTGGTGATCCCCAGCCGGAAGCCGTGCGGGTTGATCTTCTGACCCACTACCGGGCACTCCCCTTCGCGCGGTTGGCCTTGCCGGCCTTCGGGCGCGACTCGACCTCGACGGTGATGTGGCTGGTGCGCTTGCGGATCCGGTACGCGCGGCCCTGGGCGCGCGGCCGGAAGCGCTTGAGCGTCGGCCCCTCGTCCACGAACACCGCCGACACCCACAGGGTCTCCGGGTCCAGGTCGAGGTTGTTCTCGGCGTTGGCCATGGCGCTGGCGAGCACCTTCGCGACCGGACCGCTGGCGGCCTGCGGCGCGAACTGGAGCACGCTCAGGGCCTCGCGGGCATTGCGGCCCCTGATCAGCTCGACCACGCGACGCACCTTCATCGGCGTCATGCGGACGTAGCGGGCCCGCGCCACGGCACGCGGAGCCTGCTCCGCCGTGCCGGCGTCGGTGTTACCCATCGCTGCTAACCCCTTGCTTCGTCAGTTCCAGTCACAGCCCGCTCAGCGGCGGCGCGACTTGCGGTCGTCCTTGACGTGGCCCTTGAAGGTCCGGGTCGGGGCGAACTCGCCCAGCTTGTGCCCGACCATGGCCTCAGTGATGAACACCGGGACGTGCTTACGGCCGTCGTGCACCGCGATGGTGTGACCCAGCATGTCCGGGATGATCGTGGAACGGCGGGACCAGGTCTTGATGACCTGCTTGCTCCCCTTCTCGTTCTGCACGTCCACCTTCTTGAGCAGGTGGTCGTCGACGAAGGGGCCCTTCTTAAGGCTGCGCGGCATCCTTCACTCCCTCCCTGCTCAGCGCTTCTTACCGGTGCGACGACGCCGGACGATGAGCTTGTCGCTGGCCTTGCGCCGACGGGTCCGACCCTCCGGCTTGCCGTTCGGGTTGACCGGGTGACGGCCACCCGAGGTCTTGCCCTCACCACCACCGTGCGGGTGGTCCACCGGGTTCATGGCGACACCGCGGACGGTCGGGCGCTTGCCCTTCCACCGCATCCGGCCGGCCTTGCCCCAGTTGATGTTCGCGTGCTCCGAGTTGCCCACCTCGCCGACGGTGGCGCGGCAGCGCACGTCGACGTTGCGGATCTCACCCGAAGGCATGCGCAGCTGCGCGTACGGACCGTCCTTGGCCACGAGCTGGACGCTCGCGCCGGCCGAACGGGCGATCTTCGCGCCGCCGCCGGGCCGCAGCTCGATGGCGTGCACCACCGTGCCGACCGGGATGTTGCGCAGCGGCAGGTTGTTGCCCGGCTTGATGTCGGCCTTCGGGCCGTTCTCGATCTTGTCGCCCTGACGGAGCTTGTTCGGGGCGATGATGTAGCGCTTCTCGCCGTCCGCGTAGTGGAGCAGCGCGATGCGCGCGGTGCGGTTGGGGTCGTACTCGATGTGCGCGACCTTCGCCGGCACGCCGTCCTTGTCCGCCCGCCGGAAGTCGATCAGCCGGTAGGCGCGCTTGTGCCCGCCGCCCCGGTGCCGGGTCGTGATCTTGCCGTGCGCGTTGCGGCCGCCCGACTTGGTGATCGGGCGAACCAGCGACTTCTCCGGGTGAGACCGGGTGATCTCGGCGAAGTCGGACACGCTCGCGCCACGACGGCCAGGCGTCGTCGGCTTGTACTTGCGGATGCCCATCTCTGTGCCAGTCCCTACGTTCTCTTACGCGGCCGGGCCGCCGAAGATCTCGATCGGCTTGCTCTCCGAGGAGAGCGTGACGATGGCGCGCTTGGTGTCCTTGCGCTTGCCCCAGCCGTTGCGGGTGCGCTTGCGCTTGCCCTGGCGGTTGATCGTGTTCACGGACACGACCTTCACGCCGAACACCTTCTCCACCGCGATCTTGATCTCGGTCTTGTTGGCGTCCGGGCTCACCAGGAAGGTGTACTTGTTCTCCTCGAGCAGCCCGTAGGACTTCTCGGAGATCACCGGCGCCAGGAGAATGTCACGCGGGTCGGGAATCACTTCGCCGCCTCCTCCAGCTCACCGGAGCGCGCGCTCGCCTTGGCCGTCTTGCCGCGGACCGGGCCGGCCAGGAAGAGGTTCAGCGCGTCCTTGGTGAACACCACGTCGTCGTTGACCAGCACGTCGTAGGTGTTGAGCTGGTCCGGGTGGATCAGGTGCACGCTCGGCACGTTGCGCAGGCTCAGCCAGGCGATCTCCTCCGCGCGGCTGACCACCACGAGCACCTTCTTCGCCTGGGTCAGCGCGGCCAGCACGGCCATGGCCGTCTTGGTGGACGGCTTGTCGCCCTCGACCAGCGAGGTGACCACGTGCACCCGGTCGGCGCGGGCCCGGTCGGAGAGGGCGCCGCGCAGGGCGGCGACCTTCATCTTCTTCGGGGTGCGCTGGCTGTAGTCGCGCGGCGTCGGACCGTGGACGGTGCCACCGCCGGCGAACTGCGGGGCGCGGGTCGAGCCCTGACGGGCGCGGCCGGTGCCCTTCTGCCGGTACGGCTTCTTGCCGCCGCCGGAGACCTCACCGCGGGTCTTGGTGTCGTGCGTGCCCTGCCGCGCGGCCGCCATCTGGGCCACGACGACCTGGTGCATCAGCGCGATGTTGGCCTGGACGTCGAAGACGTCGTCGGGCAGCTCGACAGTGCCCTCCGCCTTGCCGTCCGGGGTGCGGACCTCAACCGTGGCGGTCACTTGACACCACCCTTCGCAGCGGTCTTGACGAGCACGAGCCCGCCCTTGGGACCGGGCACCGCGCCCTTGATGAGCAGCAGGCCGGACTCGCCGTCCACCTGGTGCACGGTCAGGTTCTGCGTGGTCACCCGCTCGTGGCCCATCCGGCCGGCCATGCGCACGCCCTTGAACACGCGGCCCGGGGTGGCGCAGCCACCGATCGAGCCGGGCGAGCGGTGCTTGCGCTGGGTGCCGTGGCTCGCGCCGAGGCCGCCGAAGCCGTGTCGCTTCATGACACCGGCGTAGCCCTTGCCCTTGCTCGTGCCGGTCACGTCGACCACGCTGCCCGCCTCGAAGACCTCGGCGGTCAGCTCCTGGCCCAGCTCGTACTCACCGGCGTCGGCGGTACGCAGCTCCACCAGGTGGCGGCGCGGGGTCACGCCGGCCTTGGCGAAGTGACCGGCGCGCGGCTTGTTCACCTTGCGCGGGTCGATGGCGCCGAAGGCGAGCTGGACCGCCGAGTAGCCGTCCTTCTCCGGGGTTCGGATCTCGGTGACCACGCACGGGCCCGCCTTGACGACCGTCACCGGGACCACCCGGTTGTTCTCGTCGAAGACCTGGGTCATTCCGAGCTTGGTGCCCAGGATCCCCTTGATCTGCCTGTCAGACATGGGACTGTTAACTCCGCCGCTCTCGCGTCCAGCTCTTACTGGATGTTGACGTCGACGCTGGCCGGCAGGTCGATGCGCATGAGCGCGTCCACCGTCTTCGGCGTGGGGTCGAGGATGTCGATCAGACGCTTGTGCGTGCGCATCTCGAAGTGCTCGCGCGAGTCCTTGTACTTGTGCGGCGAGCGGATGACGCAGTAGACGTTCTTCTCAGTGGGCAGCGGCACCGGCCCGACGACCCGAGCGCCGGTGCGCGTCACGGTCTCGACGATCTTGCGCGCGGACGCGTCGATCGCCTCGTGGTCGTAGGCCTTGAGCCGGATGCGGATCTTCTGTCCCGCCATGGTGGCTTGCCGTTCCTCTTCTCGTACCGCTGCGGTGCGGGTTGCCTTGCCGGTGGGGCCCGAGGGGTCCCGGACCGCGCTCCGCCCCTGTTCAGGTGTCACGGTGCCCGGTCCACGCGGTCGGGCGTGTCGCGCCCTCAAGCACAGACCGGTCCCACTGACTTCGTCCGTGGGATGGATCCTCGCGGACCCGGTGTCCCCCCGCTCACGCCGACGTGGTGCGTCAACAGACGCCGACCGCCGACGACCAGGGGCTGCGGTTGCTTTCCCTACTGGAGGGGCTCGTGCCGGGGCGGCCACACCCGCTGACGGCCAGCATCGCTGGCCGCACGAACTGGCCGCCCCGAACGAGCAACCCGTACAGAATGCCACACCGCAGTGGGGCAGTCCAAATCGGGTGGGGGAGGCCACCCGCGAGCGGACGGCTCCCCCGGCGACTCACTTCAGAATCTTGGTGACCCGGCCGGCGCCGACGGTGCGGCCGCCCTCGCGGATCGCGAACTTGAGGCCCTCCTCCATCGCGATCGGCTGGATCAGGGCGACGGTCATGTTGGTGTTGTCGCCCGGCATGACCATCTCGGTGCCCTCGGGGAGGGTCACCACGCCGGTCACGTCCGTGGTCCGGAAGTAGAACTGCGGACGGTAGTTGTTGAAGAACGGCGTGTGACGGCCACCCTCGTCCTTGGACAGGATGTAGACCTGCGCCTCGAAGTCGGTGTGCGGGGTGACGGAACCCGGCTTGCAGACGACCATGCCGCGCTCCACCTCCTCGCGCTTGGTGCCGCGCAGGAGCAGACCCACGTTGTCGCCGGCCTGGCCCTGGTCGAGGAGCTTGCGGAACATCTCGACGCCGGTGACGGTCGTCGACATGCTCTTTTCCTTGATGCCGACGATCTCGACCGTCTCGTTGACGTTGATCACGCCACGCTCGATGCGGCCGGTCACCACGGTGCCGCGGCCGGTGATCGTGAAGACGTCCTCGACCGGCATCAGGAACGGCATGTCGATCTCACGCTGCGGCTCGGGGACGTTCTCGTCCACGGCCTTCATGAGCTCGAGCAGCTTCTCGCCCCACTCCTTGTCGCCCTCGAGGGCCTTCAGGGCGGACACGCGCACGACCGGGACGTCGTCGCCCGGGAACTCGTACTCGTTGAGCAGCTCGCGGACCTCGAGCTCGACGAGCTCCAGGATCTCCTCGTCGTCCACCATGTCGGCCTTGTTCAGCGCGACCACGATGTACGGCACGCCGACCTGGCGGGCCAGCAGCACGTGCTCCTTGGTCTGCGGCATCGGGCCGTCGGTCGCCGCGACCACCAGGATGGCGCCGTCCATCTGCGCCGCACCGGTGATCATGTTCTTGATGTAGTCGGCGTGACCCGGGCAGTCGACGTGCGCGTAGTGCCGAGACTCGGTCTGGTACTCGACGTGCGCGATCGAGATCGTGATGCCGCGCTGGCGCTCCTCGGGAGCCTTGTCGATCTCGTCGAACGGCGTGAACGGGTTCAGGTCCGGGTAAGCGTCGTGCAGCACCCGGGTGATCGCCGCGGTCAGCGTCGTCTTGCCGTGGTCGATGTGACCGATGGTGCCGATGTTGACGTGCGGCTTGGTCCGCTCGAACTTCGCCTTCGCCACTGGTGTGTCCTCCTGGACTGTGTTAGCTACCCGTCGCGCCGGAGTGGATCCGACGCGGCGTGCCTCAGGGCCGGTTGTGCGGACCCTGGGGAGGAACTCCCCGCGGGCCCCGCACTGGATGTGCGGTTCCGGCTAGGGGGTCACTCCCCCGTCGCCTTCGCGATGATCTCCTTCGCGACGTTCGCGGGAACCTCGGCGTAGGAGTCGAACTGCATCGAGTAGTTCGCGCGACCCTGGGTCTTCGACCGCAGGTCGCCGACGTACCCGAACATCTCCGACAGCGGAACCAGCGCCTTGACGACGCGGTTGCCACCGCGCTCCTCCATGGCCTGGATCTGGCCACGGCGGGAGTTCAGGTCGCCGATGACGTCACCCATGTAGTCCTCGGGGGTGAGGACCTCGACGGCCATCATCGGCTCCAGCAGGGCCGGGTCGGCCTTGCGCGCGGCCTCCTTGAGCGCCATCGAACCGGCGATCTTGAAGGCCATCTCGGACGAGTCGACCTCGTGGTAGGCGCCGTCGAGCAGCGTCACCTTCACGCCGACCAGCGGGTAGCCGGCGAGCACGCCGTACTGCATGGCGTCCTGCGCGCCCGCGTCCACCGACGGGATGTACTCCCGCGGGATGCGACCACCGGTGACCTTGTTGGAGAACTCGTACAGCGCACCGTCCGCGGTCTTCTCCAGCGGCTCCAGCGCGATGATGACGCGGGCGAACTGACCCGAGCCACCGGTCTGCTTCTTGTGCGTGTACTCGAACTTCTCGACCTTGCGGCGGATGGTCTCCCGGTAGGCGACCTGCGGCTTGCCGACGTTAGCCTCGACCCGGAAGTCCGACTTCATCCGGTTGACGAGCACCTCGAGGTGCAGCTCGCCCATGCCCTTGATGATGGTCTGACCGGTGTCCTCGTCCAGGTTGACCCGGAAGGTCGGGTCCTCCTCGGACAGCTTCTGGATCGCGGTCGAGAGCTTCTCCTGGTCGGCCTTCGACTTGGGCTCGATGGCCACCTCGATGACCGGCTCGGGGAACGTCATCGACTCGAGCACGATCGGGGCGCCGGAGTCGCTCAGCGTGTCACCCGTGGTGGTCTCCTTGAGACCGATGCACGCGTAGATGTGGCCGGCGCGCGCCTCGTCGACCGGGTTCTCCTTGTTGGAGTGCATCTGGAAGAGCTTCCCGATGCGCTCCTTGCGGTCCTTCGTCGCGTTGATGACCTGCGTGCCGGCGGCCACCTTGCCCGAGTACACCCGGATGTAGGTGAGCTTGCCGAAGAACGGGTGGGTCATGATCTTGAACGCGAGCGCGGAGAACGGCTCGTCGACCGACGGCTTGCGGGAGGCCGGGGTCTCGCCGTCCTGGAGGGTGCCCTCCACGGCCGGCACGTCCAGCGGCGTCGGCAGGTAGTCGATCACCGCGTCGAGCATCGGCTGGACGCCCTTGTTCTTGAACGCCGAGCCGCAGAGGACCGGGTAGCCCTCGCTGTTGACGGTGATCTTCCGGATGCCGGCCTTGACCTCCTCGACGGAGAGGTCGCCCTCCTCGAGGTACTTCTCCATCAGGGCCTCGTCCGTCTCGGCGACGGCCTCGAGGAGCTTCTCCCGGTACTCGGCGGCCTTGTCGGCCAGCTCGGCCGGGATCTCCTCGACGGCGTAGTCCTCGCCCTTCTGGACCTCACCGCGCCAGGTCAGCGCCCGCATCTCCACCAGGTCGATGACGCCGACGAAGTCCGACTCCGCGCCGATGGGCAGCTGGATGACGACCGGCCGGGCGTTGAGGCGCTCCTCGATCGTGCGGACCGTGAAGTAGAAGTCCGCGCCGATCTTGTCCATCTTGTTGACGAAGCAGATCCGCGGCACGTCGTACTTGTCCGCCTGACGCCAGACCGTCTCGGACTGGGGCTCGACGCCCTCCTTGCCGTCGAAGACGGCGACGGCGCCATCCAGGACGCGCAGGTTGCGCTCCACCTCGACCGTGAAGTCGACGTGCCCCGGCGTGTCGATGATGTTGATCTGGTGGTCGTCCCAGAAGCAGGTGGTCGCGGCGGACGTGATGGTGATGCCGCGCTTCTGCTCCTCCTCCATCCAGTCCATCGTCGCGGCGCCGTCGTGCACCTCGCCGATCTTGTAGTTGACCCCCGTGTAGAAGAGGATCCGCTCGGTCGTGGTGGTCTTGCCCGCGTCGATGTGGGCCATGATCCCGATGTTGCGGACCTTGGCCAGGTCAGTCAGCACGTCGCGTGCCACGAGTCTTCCCCGTTCTGAGATTGCAGCGGTCGCTGTCCAGACGGCGGAGCCGGCGTGGTCAAGTGGGTCTCCCCGCCTGGCCGGCGACCGCCACTACTCACCAGCGGTAGTGCGCGAAGGCCTTGTTGGACTCGGCCATCTTGTGCGTGTCCTCGCGGCGCTTGACCGACGCCCCGAGGCCGTTGCTCGCGTCGAGCAGCTCGTTCATGAGGCGCTCGACCATGGTCTTCTCACGGCGCTGGCGCGAGAAGGAGACCAGCCAGCGCAGCGCCAGGGTGGTGGAGCGGGCCGGACGCACCTCGACCGGCACCTGGTAGGTGGCGCCACCGACACGGCGGCTGCGCACCTCCAGCGCCGGCTTGACGTTGTCCAGGGCGCGCTTCAGCGTCACGACCGGGTCGGTGCCGGTCTTCTCGCGGCAACCCTCGAGCGCCTCGTAGACGATCTTCTCCGCGATCGACCGCTTGCCATCCCGCAGCACCTTGTTGATGAGCTGGGTCACCAGCGGAGAGCTGTAGACGGGGTCGGCGATCAGAGGCCGCTTCGGGGCCGGACCCTTGCGGGGCATCAGCTCTTCTCCTTCTTCGCGCCGTAGTGGCTGCGCGCCTGCTTGCGGTTCTTCACGCCCTGGGTGTCCAGCGCACCCCGAATGATCTTGTAACGCACACCCGGGAGGTCCTTCACACGGCCGCCGCGGACGAGCACGATCGAGTGCTCCTGCAGGTTGTGGCCCTCACCCGGGATGTAGGCGGTGACCTCGACGCCGTTGCCGAAGCGGACACGCGCGACCTTGCGGAGCGCGGAGTTCGGCTTCTTCGGTGTGGTGGTGTAGACGCGCGTGCACACACCCCGCCGCTGCGGGTTCTTCTCGAGCGCCGCGGTCTTCGACTTCGCGGCCTTCGCCTTGCGGCCCTTCCGGACCAGCTGCTGGATCGTGGGCATGGACCGTCTTTCTGTAGCGTTCGCGTGTCGTGCTCAGCGAGCTGTGTACTTGATCCCTCCGTATCCCGAGGTCGGGCGTGTCGCCCTCTTCTCCGGCCCGCGAAGGTCCCGAGCACCCCATGGATAGTGGGAGGGAGCTCCGCACTCCCGGCGCGGTGACCACCGCTCACGGGCACGCGGAGTGGCCCGACGCTAGTCGGGCACGAGTAGCAAAGATACCTGCCTCGTCCGCGCCCGGTCAAAACGGGGGTCGCCTAGCTTAGTGCCCGTTCGCCACCTGTTCGCCCGCCCGTTCAGCGTCCGTTCGACGTCGGTTCCCTGGCCGTTCGCCGGAGGCAAAGCCCCACGTCAGGATACGCGAGTGCGGGCGGAGCCGGCCTGCCGGGCACCGCCGGCCCACGTCGCCCCCAGCCCCGGCGCTCCCCGGCGGGAGCGCTCCGGCGCGGCGGGTCCGCGGGGCGCGGTGTTCGCGGGGTTCGGCACAGAGTCACCTAACTCGCCATACGTCCTGTGACGAATTGGTAGCGTCCCGTGCGGTCCGCGTGATGGGGCGACGAACGGGGTGGATGTCGGTGCTGGACGAGCTCGAGGCACGCAACGCGGCGTTGCGCGAGCAGATCGAGAGCGGTCTGCGGGAGCTGCGTCACCGCACCGAGGGGCTGCGGGCCGCGCGGGAGCGGGTCGCGGAGCTCACCGGCGAGGCGACCTCGCCCGACGGCCGGGTCACCGCCCGGGTCGACGCCACCGGGATGCTGACCGGGCTGGAGCTGTCCGAGCGCGCCTTCGAGCGGACGACCCCGGAGCGCCTGGCCCGGATCGTCACCGAGGTCGTGCGGCAGGCGGCGACCGAGGCCCGGCACCGCGCGCAGGAGGAGCTCAGCGCGTTCACCGGGAACGCGCCGGACCTCCCCGACGTGGTACCCGGCGCCCCGTCGCTGCGTGACCTGTACACAGTGGAGCCACCCGAGGTGGTGACACCCGCCACGGGCACGGCGACCACGCCGCGCGCGTCGGCCGGCGGGTCCACACCGGACCGCTCCGCCCGACGCGAGGACCCGGACGACGACGAGCCGGGCGACATCCTGCGGCGGGCCGACTGGTGAGCACCTGGGACCAGTCGGGCCGCGGCCGCCCCAGCACTCCCAGCGCACCGGCCGGGCAGCCCGCCGCCGCGGGGTGCGGCGTGCCCAGCACCGGGCAGGGCGCGGGCGGCGGCTCCGGCGTGCTCTGGCTCGAACCGGCCGAGGTGCGCTCCGCCGGAGCCAGGATGACGCGCGCCGGCGACGCGATGGAACGCGTCGTCCAGGCGCTGCGCGGCGCGCTCGACGCCGAGGGCGAGTGCTGGGGGCACGACGAGTCCGGCGAGAAGTTCGCCAAGGAGTACGTCCCCCAGCGGGACAAGATGCTCGAGGGCATGGGCAAGGTCGTCGAAGTGCTGCACAGGGTCGGGGAGAACCTCGGGAAGATGGTCGACGACTTCGAGCGGCGGGACGCCGACAGCGCCAGGGGTCTGGGCGGGAACCGCGCGTGACCGGGGGGCCACGCGGTTTCGAGGGGGAGTAGCGGGGCGTGGGGATCGAGATCCCGGAGCCGGTCAGGTGGCTCCTGCCGATCGTCGTGGGCTCGGAGTGGCCGGAGGGGGACGAGACCGCGCTGCGGCGGATCGGCGACGCCTGGCGGCAGGCCGGCGACGCCCTCCAGGACGTGGTCGAGGACGCCGACGGCGCGGCCGCCGAGGCGATCCGGCACATCAGCGGGCAGGCCGGCGAGAAGTTCGAGGAGTTCTGGCGGAAGCTCTCCGGCCCCGACGGTCTGCCGTCGCTGCACGAGGCGTGCGCCGCGCTCGGCGAGATGTGCGAGAAGTGCGCCCTCGAGATCGAGTACACCAAGCTGACGATCATCCTGTCGCTGGTCGTCCTCGCGATCCAGATCGCCGCGATGCTGGCGGCCGCCGTCGCCACGTTCGGCGGTTCGACGGCGGGCATCCCGGTCGCCCAGGCCGCCACCCGGGTCGCGGTGCAGATGGTCTTCCGCCAGCTGCTGACCCGGCTGGCCAGGTGGGCCGGCGAGAGCGTCGCCAAGAAGCTGGTCGCCCGGGTGCTGAGCACCCTGCTGACCAGGGTGCTGCCCAGCCTCCTGATGGAGGTCGCCTCCTCGGTGGCCATCGACGCCGCCGTCCAGGGCGCGCAGTTCGCCGCCGGCACCCGCAAGGAGTGGGACGGCGACCTGACCAAGAGCGCCCTGAAGGACGGGGCGATCTCCGGGGCGCTCGGCGGGCTCGTGCCCGGCGGCAAGGGCGCGGGCCACGCGGTCGGGGAGGCCGCGGAGACGTCGGCCGCGGGCATCGCCAAGGCCATGGGGAAGGGCGCGGCGCGCAACGCCGTCGAGGAGGGCGCGCTCGGCGGGGCCAGCGCGTTCGTCTCGGGCCTGACCAGCGAGGACGGGCCGAAGCTCAAGGACGTCCTCATGGGCGCGAGCTCCGGCGCGGTGGGCGGCGCGCTCGGCGGCGCGAAGCATGGCGCCAGGGACGCCAGGCCCCACGGCGGCGGGAGCGACGTTCCCGACTTCGGCTCCGTGGACGTCCCGGTCTTCGGTGGCGGCACCCGCTCGGCGCCCGATTTCACCGGGACCGACCCGTCGGCGGGTTTCGCCCGCTCCGGCGACGCGGGGACGCGGTCGGCCCCGCCACCGCCCGACCCCTCGGGCGGGTTCACGTCTGGGGGCGACAGCTCCTTCCCCCGCTCATCGGGGGACCCCGGCGGCGCGCCGAGCCGCTCCGCCGACGACGTCCCGCAGCGCCCCTCGACCCCGGCCACCTCCCAGGTCGCCTCGGCCGCGACCCTGGCCCCGCCCGACGCGCCGGCCGGCCCGGCACCCGGTCCGGTGACCTCCTCGGGTCCTCCGCCGCCGGTGCCCACGCCCGACGGGCCAGGTCAGGCCTCGTCTCCGGCCACCACCGGCGGCGCGCCGAGCCAGCCCGGCGGCGCGGGCTCCCTGCCCGGCACGCCGGCCGGCGGCCCGGCGGGGCGTTCTCCCCTCGGCGGCCCGAGCGCCTTCTCCGGCCCCGCGCCCGGCGGCTCCCCGTTCGGTGCGCCCCCTGCCGGTGGAGCGTCCCCGCTGCCGGGCGGCGGACAGCCCGGTGCGCACACGTCCGCCGGACCGCCTTTCAGCTCTCCCTTCGGGGGCGCTCCCGCCGGCGGGCCCTCCCCCTCGTTCGGCGGTTCTCCTTCCGGTGGGCCCGGTTTCGGGGGACCGCACCAGGCTTCCCCTGGCACTCCGCACGTCGGTGGCCCCACCGCCGGCCCGGCTCCGTCCACTTCACACAGTCCACAATCGACTGTTCCGCCGGCCGGCCCCCCACCGCACGGCTCCGCCTCTCCTGGTCCGTCCGGCTCCCCGTTCACCGGTGGACCCGCCCCCTCCGGACTGCCCACTCCGCACGGTGGTCACGGCCCTACCCCTGGCGCAAACCCGTCGATCGGCGCGCCTCCCCCACCGCATCACAGCGGGCCGGCCATCGGCGGCCCCGTGCCGCCCGCGCAACACAGCCCACACGCGACATCCTCTTCGGCCGGTCACACGTCACACGGGCCCGCTCCGTCCACTTCGCACAGTCCTTCACCACAAAGTCCTGCGCCGCACAGCCTGGCGCCGCAGGGCCCCATCTCTCTCGGGTCGTCCAGCTCCCCCGGACCCACCGGCGGCCCCACCCCCGCAGGACCACCAGCTCCGCACGGTGGTCACGGCCCCACGCCTGGCGGGAACCCTTCGATCGGCGCTCCTCCTCCACCGCATCACAGTGGGCCGGCCGTCGGCGGCCCCGTGCCGTCCACACAGCACAGTCCACAGTCGACTGCCCCGCCGGCCAGCCCCACGCCACACGGGCCGGCTCCGTCCACTTCGCACAGTCCTGCGCCGCAGAGTCCTTCTCCGCACAGCCTGGCGCCGCAGGGCCCGCAGCCGCCCCACTCCGCGCCAGGTGGCCCCGGCCCGTTCGCCCCGCTCGGCGGCCCTGCCGGCCCGCAACCCGCCGGTGGCCCCGGCGTTCCGCACGCCCCCACGCCACACCGTGCTGGCCCGGCCACGACCCCCGGCGACGTCCCGCCGCCGAGCTGGGCCGCCGGCCGCGCCGCGCACGACAGCCCCGCCGGGCCTGTCGGCCCGGTCGTCGGCGGCGCCGCGCCACCGATCCCTCCGCCTCCGGGGCACCAGCGGCCCGGCGCGGACCCCTCGACCGCACCGGCGACGGCAAGCCCGCAGTTCGGCTCCGCGCCGGCCGCACCGTCCGCGTTGGCCAATCCCGGCCTGCCCTCCCGCCCGATCGGACCAACGGCGCCCGACCACGGTGGTCCCCAGCAACACCCACAGGGCGGCCCACCGCCCTCGTCCGGTCCGCCCGCCGGGATCACTCCCCCTCCGGGTCAGCCGCCCCGCCCCGCCGGACCCCCACCCCAGCCGCTTCCCCGGGGTCCGCTACCGCCCCCGGGCGCCGGTCCCCTCCCACCCCAGCGCGGCCCCTTGCCGCCGGTCGCCGGGGGCCTCATGCCGCCGCCTCCTCGGGGTCCGCTACCTCCCACGGCCGGCCCGGTGGCACCCCGCCAGCCCCTCATCGGCTCGCCGAACAACCAGGTCGCGCCGCCCACCCGCCCGATGCCACCGCGCCCACCGGCTCCACCGGCCGGCTTCGACCCGAGGACCTCCGGGTTCGCCGGTTTCTCCGGGCACGACTTCCCAAGCCCGCGGACCGAGGGCTTCGGCCCCCTGGGTTCCCAGCACAGCGACTTCGGGCCGATCGGGAGCCAGCACCAGGACCTCGGCCCGACCAGCGGCCGGTCCCACGACCTCGATCCCACCGGTCGTTCGTCGGAGGACCCCACCCCTGCGGCCCCTCCGTCCCGTCAGGACGACCAACACCGCAACGTGGGCCGGGACGACGGCGACCGGTTCACCGCCGACATCGACCAGGCACACGCCGACGACGTCGCCGCAGCTCGCGACCAGGCCCGCACCACCGGCGCGGGACTCTCGCTGTTCGACGAGACAGACAAAACGTCGTACTTCGACCGATCCACCGCGAGCCAGGTCCCGCCCGACCCTCACCGCTTCACCGTCGACATCCACGGCGACGCCAACGCCGCCCGCGTCGGCCGCACCTGGTTGAACCCCAGCGAGCTCGCCGACGTCATCCGCAGCGACCCCCGCTACAAGCCCGGCCAGCCCGTCCGGCTCCTCATGTGTGCCGCCGGCAAGAAGGACAACGGCTTCGCCTCGCAGCTGGCGCGCGAACTGAAGGCGCCCGTCCTCGCCTCCCGCAGCGACGTGTGGGTCACCCACGAGGGCGACGTCTTCGCCAGCCGCACGGAACACGACGGCGCGGGCCCGAAGCGCCCCGGCTGGCCGCCGAACGGTGAGTGGGCCACCTTCCACCCCGACGGCCGCATCGACACCCACGACAGCCCCACCCCTCCTGGCCACCAACCCAAGGGGCTCGGAGACGCCAGGGCCGAGGACGGCCCTCCCACCCTCGTCAGCCGCCGCAGCGCCGACAACAGGCCCTGGCACGACCCGAGGCAGCCCTTCCCCAACACGACCGGCGGCGGCGGGTTGGCACCGCCCCCGCCAGCAGCGGGGGGTCGCGGCGGCCCGCCCGTGGCCCCGTTCGGCCCCGGAGCCTGGAACCAGAATCAGCCCGGCCCGACACCGCCGGCACCGGGTCACACCCAGCCGACGCCGCTCCTCGGTCGCCCAGCCAGCCCTGGTCACCTGCCTGGCCCAGCGCAGCAGTCGACGCCGTCGCGCCCGTATCCCGGCCCAGCGCAGCAGCAGCCGCGGGGTGGCATTCCCCAGAGCCCTGTCCCTGCCCGCGGGCCACAGACATGGCAGGGGCGACCTTCGCCTCAGCAGTCCTCCCCCACCTACCCCCCAGCTCCTGCCCAACGCCCCGGCCCCAGCCCAACCCCGCCTGGCCAGCAGACCCCATCTCCGCGCCCCGGCCATCCGGTCCAGGACGGCTCGCAAAGCCGTCCCCCACAGTCACCGATGACCCGCCCGGAGCGTCCACCAGGAGGACCTGGCCCCACGCGCCAGTCTCCGCCCGGCACTTCCCACGCCTGGCCCGCTCCCGCCGGCACCGCGGCCTACGGCGGCCAGCCGCCACAGAGCACGCCCTTCGGCGGGCGGAATTCCGGGCACCAGCTCCTTGGCAACCAACCACAGGGCAATCCACCGCGTGGCGCGCCAACCTTCAGCAACCACCAACAGGGTGGCCAGCAACGCCGCGAGCCGAATCTCGGCAACCCGTCTCCTGTCGGCCCTGGCCACGGAGAGCAGCCGCGTCACACGCAACCGTGGCAACACCAGGCCAACGCGGCTCGGACGCACCAGCCTGGCGTTCCGACGCGCCAGAACGCCCCATCGCCACATCTGGGCAACCAGCTCCCCGGGGCGCCGCGGGCTCCCCAGCACGCTGGCACACAGCGCTATCCAGAGTTCCAACAGCACGGGATCACGCCGGCGTCGAGGTCTTCGCAGCCTCCTGTCCGCGGTAACAATCCGATCCCGCCTTACGGGCAGTCCTCATCCGGTGACCAGACTCGTCATCCATCCCAGCAGGAGGCGCAGCCCCAGGTTCCCGTCAAGGAGCACACCACCGAACAGTCGCCTGGTGGCCAGGCTCACGACGGGTCTCAGGGGGAGCGACAGGGCACGCGCAGGGCGAAGACCTCCTACGAGATCTATGCGGAATGGGCGCGCGCCGACGAAGCGGTTCGGGCATATGCGGGCGAGCACAACCTCGACCCCGCCCGCGTATGGGACGAGATCAACAACCGAACCCTGCGGATCGACGACAACTGGCAGGTCTTCAAGAGGGAACGCGTGGCGCCCGCCATCGCCGACCCCCTTTCGCCGCCGTCCCACATGTCTCGCGAGTACCTCAACGCGGTGATCGGTCACGACCGGCGTCATCTCGGCCGGATTGGCGACTACAAGAGCATGAAGCTCGACTCGTTCAAGCCGGGTTGCCCGGACAGCGAGCTCCCCGCCCACCTCAGGCGACAGATGCCGCACGGAGCCCTCCACGACACACTCGCCCCGGTGAACCCCGCCGACATCCACGTCGACTCGCCAGGCGATGGCGGCGTGATGTGGCGGGACCTCAGCCGGAACGACGATTTCCTCAAGCCACGCAACGCCATCTTCCGCATGGACTCGCGAGGCGCGTCGATCCTCGACTCCGGCGGCTTCCACACCAGGAACCCGGACAATCTGAGCATCAGCGCCCATGTTGGCCAGTCCACCAATGGTGGCGGATACACGTCCTTCTCGGCGAGCCCGGAACACGCCATCCTGCGCGACACCGTCTACGATCCGCGATCAGACGGAGTCGAACGCCTGCCCAACGGCTACTACAGGCAGATGCGTTACATGCATGAGGCGTACTTCCCGCACGGAATCATGACCGACGCGACCTATCGCGACCGGGGTGATCTTTTCACGCACAAGGAGGCCGAAGTTCTCATCCCCGGCGGGTTGCCCCAGCACTACATTTATCGCATCTGGCCGCGGGAGGTCATCTTCGACGAGAACGGGACCCCCGTGAGCGAGGTGGTCCACAACCCGATCTACAACCCCAAATTCAAGTACAATTATCGCCCAGAATTCGCACAACGAGGGGATCAGTGACGTGCGCGAGCTCCACATCTTCGACTACCTCGCGAAGTCACCGTTGCCGCCCGTGACCGAGGAGGCGATCGAGTACGCCCGGCACCACCCCGGTCAATGGTTGAGCTACGTCGATCCCCACCTGTTCCCCGGAGCCCCGGTGACCACCAGCTTCGTCTTGGGCGCGCGCCAGATCGACGACGAGGGGCGGCTCACGGACGAGATCTGGATCAATTCGAATTTCATCCCGCAGCAGCCGAAGACAGCGGGAATGACCTTCGCCAACCACTTCGAACTGGTGTTCTGGCGCGCCATGACCGGATACAGCAACATCGACCAGTTCCTGAACGCGCTCCAGAAAGCCACCCTGATCACACCCGGTTCTCCGGGCGCCGCCGACCGACTGTGGTTCGACGACGAGCCCAACGGGGACCGGGTGCTTCCGGTCTACTCGTCGCCACAGTTCCTGCCCCCGGACAGGTATCCCTGGCGATCGATCAGCGGCCTCGAGATCCTCGAAAAGGCATGCCCGCAGGAGTCGTCGGTCATCCATTTCAACCCGAACGGGAACCTCAGTGCCGGCTTCGCGGGGTCGGATATGAGCAGATGGTGGGCCGAGTGGAAGAAGTTCGACGCCATGGCAAAGGAGCGGTTCCAGGCGGAGCAGGGCACGTCGTCCACCCAGGGGCCTGCCCCGGAGCCCCGCTGAAGACGACGGCGACGCCAGGAGAAACGGGAAGGGCGCTAGATGATCATCGATGATGTTCCGCCGAGCGGCACCTACGTCGTGTGGTCGAACGAGGTCCACCCAACACTGCCCCGGACGGAACAGGACGAGGCGGGAGTGCTCAGGGTCCGCCTCCCGGACGGTGATATGAGGGCCATCGGCCCGGCTTACGCGGAGTCGGTGTTCGAACTGCTCGCCGTTGCCGGGTCAGGCGACGAGTTGTCCGTGGTCACACCGGGGGACGAGTCGAGCGAATCGGGCGGAGCCGCCCCCCGGCTGCCGGACGACGCCGATCTTCTGCTCCAGCTCCGACTCTCCCCAACGGCCCCACCCACCCCGACGGCTTATCCCCTCCCCGCGCTCCCGGAGGACCACCCCCAGTCCGAGGTCGACCTGACCGAGTCGTCCTGGGGGCGGGGATTCACCAAGGCCCTCCTCGGCCACGCCCCGCAGGGGTGGTCCGAGATCCAGGTCGAGTGCCAGGCGATCGCGGGTCAGATGGAACTGCTGTGTCTGGTCACCTTCGGAGAGGGGCCCGACCGGGACGTCCGCTGCTGGGCTCCTCCTGCCGACATCAGCCAGTGGTTCCACCGCCTCCGACTGATGACCTACCGGCCAGACGAAGGCGCGTGGTTCACCGCCCGTCACCGCTTCGTTCGCGACGGCTCCCACGCCTCCTTCGAGTTCGAACGGGTCACCGAACCGCGTTGGCGGTACCTCTCGGCCGACCGGGAACCTCTCCTCGCCCGCAGGTACGCCGAGGATCTCCTCCTCTTCCCACGGGACCCCGCCCACACTCCGGACTGGCTCTCGGCCGCAATCCACCGAAGCCTGCTCGCCGAGACACGCCAAGTCCTGCTCGACAGGGCCGAACCCAGGCCGGACGGCGCGAACGGTGTGGAGCCTGCCCAGCCCGCTCCGCTCGTCGAGGCGCGTCTGTTCGACCATCTCGACGAGGACGGACACCCTCGGGCCTACCGGCCGTCCCTGGGGGCGACCGAGCGGCGGGCCGTGTTGGAGTACCTGCGGAACGGCACGGTGGTGCTGTCCTCCCGGGGCCAGTCCGAGGACCAGATCGACCCGCGACGGGGTCAGGTCGTCCCGATGGCCTTCCTGACCGATGGCGTATGGGTCTGGTCAGCGGCGCACGCCTACTACCTCGAACACCACGGGCTCACGCCGCCCCTGGAGCTGCTCGGCCACATCCGCGCCCTCCGGTACGAGCCGCCCCGCCAGATCCCGGAGAACACCAAGCGCCGCGCGACCGCGCTGGCGATGGGATCACCGCCGCCGGACTCCGCGATCCAGGAGGAGTTCGGGCAGGCGTACTGGTGGATCCGCTGGTTCGCCCGCCAGTACGACCTCTGCCCGGCGGCCTACGCGATCGGGCAGACCTGGCTCAACGCGTGGTGTCTGGTCCCGGAGGGCGACGAGTACGCCGTGTTCTGGAACGCCGAGGACCAGCGACACGCCGAGACCAGGTTCAGCGGTGTCTGGGAGGCGGCGAACTATCTCGTCGGAACCCTCATCGCCCATGCCGACGACCTCCGACGGCATCCGGAGGACGTCTACGACGACTACGACTGCCCCATCCCCGTTCTGGGCGACGATCCGCCCCTCACCCACTACTGGGACAAGCTGTGGGTTCAGCTTGACGCGGGAACACAGGTCGTCCGGTACGGGGAGCCGGACGGAAACACGACGTTCCTCTCCGGAACACAGTTCGACCAGCTCAACCTCCCGGCCGAGTACGCGGAGCGCGAACTGCGCACCTACTACGTCGCCGCCGACACCATGCTCATCAGCGGTGTGACCGCTGGCGGTGGCCGGGCCTATCTCTTCCCCTGGCCGATCGCGGAGCATCTCGCCGCCGGGCACCTCGTCGAGATCGACCCACGACAGACGCCACCGCCTCAGCCGCCGCCCGCGAGCACGCCGAACCCGCCGGGGCCACCAGCGCCCCCAGCGGACGTGTAGGACGGAAGAAGACCGGCCCCGGACACCACGAGGTGCCCGGGGCCGACGGCGTTCTCCCCTCGACGCGGCGGAATGGCGAAGGGCCCCGGGGCGGCTGCCCCGGGGCCCTTCTCTCGCCTCAGCTACGAGCTCAGCGGTAGTCCCGCCCGAAGTCGTAGTCGTCCAGCGGCACCGCCGCACCCGTGCCCGTGCCGAAGACGTCCGGCGTGTAGTAGCCGTCGTCGTAGGACGGGATGGCGTAGGCCGCGGCCCGCGCCTCCTCCGTCGGCTGGACCTGGATGTTGCGGTAGCGGTTGATGCCCGTGCCGGCCGGGATCAACTTACCGATGATCACGTTCTCCTTCAGGCCGAGCAGCTTGTCGCTCTTGCCATGGATGGCCGCCTCGGTGAGGACCCGGGTGGTCTCCTGGAAGGAGGCCGCCGACAGCCACGACTCGGTGGCCAGCGACGCCTTCGTGATGCCCATCAGCAGCGGACGGCCGGACGCCGGCTCGCCGCCCTCGGCCACCACGCGCCGGTTCTCCGACTCGAACTCCGCCCGCTCGACCAGCGAGCCGGGCAGGAACTCGGTGGCGCCCGAGTCGATGATCGTGACCCGGCGCAGCATCTGCCGGACGATCACCTCGATGTGCTTGTCGTGGATGGACACACCCTGCGAGCGGTACACCTTCTGGACCTCGCGGACCAGGTGGAGCTGCACCTCCCGCGGGCCCATCACGCGCAGCACCTCGTGCGGGTCGACCGCGCCCTCCATCAGCTTCTGGCCGACCTCGACGTGGTCGCCGTCCATCACCGGGCGCTCGGTGCCGTCCACGGCGATGGTCGCCAGCCGCTGACGCTTGGACAGCTTGTCGTAGACGATCTCCTCGCCCCCGTCGTCGGGGATGACGGTGATCTTCCAGAACTTCTCGCCGTCCTCCAGCCGGATGCGGCCGGACGCGTCCGCGATCGGCGCCTTGCCCTTGGGCACGCGCGCCTCGAACAGCTCCTGGACCCGGGGCAGACCGGCGGTGATGTCGTCACCGGCCACACCACCGGTGTGGAAGGTACGCATCGTGAGCTGGGTGCCCGGCTCACCGATCGACTGGGCGGCGACGATGCCGACCGCCTCGCCGACGTCCACCAGCTTGCCGGTCGCCATGGAGCGGCCGTAGCAGGTGGCGCAGACACCGGTGTGCGAGTCGCAGGTGAGCACGCTGCGGACCTTCACCGAGGTGAGGCCGGCGGCGACGATCGCCAGGATGTGCCGGTCGCTGATCTCCTCGCCCCTGGCGACGAGGACGTTGCCCTCGCCGTCCTTGATGTCGTCGGTGGCGATGCGCGCGTAGATGGTGGTCTTCGCGTGCTCGTCGACCGGCAGGGCGATGCCGCGGTCGGTGCCGCAGTCGGTCTCGCGCACGATGACGTCCTGCGAGACGTCCACCAGACGACGGGTCAGGTAACCCGAGTCGGCGGTGCGGAGCGCGGTGTCGGCCAGACCCTTCCGGGCGCCGTGCGTGGAGGAGAAGAACTCCAGCACGCTCAGGCCCTCGCGGAAGCTCGCCTTGATCGGGCGGGGGATGTACTCACCCTTCGGGTTGGCGACCAGACCCTTCATGCCGGCGAGCTGCCGGACCTGGGTCATGTTGCCCGCCGCGCCGGACTTCACGATCGTCGGGATCGGGTTGTCCTCGGGGAAGTTCTCCTCCATGACCCGGGCGATCTCGTCGGTCGCCCGGCTCCAGATCTTGACCAGCTCCTCGTTGCGCTCGCGGTGCGAGAGCAGACCGCGCTGGTAGCGCTTCTCGATCTGGTCGGCTTCCTTCTCGTAGCCGTCGAGGATGTCCTGCTTCTGCGGCGGCACCACGACGTCGGCGATCGCCAGGGTGACGCCCGAGCGGGTGGCCCAGTAGAAGCCGGCGTCCTTCAGCTTGTCCAGCGTCTGGGCGACGGTCACCATCGGGTACCGCTCGGCCAGGTCGTTGATGACCTCGGCCTGCCGCTTCTTCGGCATGACGTCGTTGACGAACGGGTAGTCCGCCGGCAGCAGCTCGTTGAACAGCACCCGGCCCAGGGTGGTGTCGGCCAGCCACGGCTGACCCGGCTCCCAGCCCTCCGGCTCCTCGCCCAGCGGCGGCCGCCGGTCGGTGAGCCGGATCCGGACCTTCGACTGGAGGGTGATCGCCTTGCGGTCGAACGCCATGATGGCCTCGGCCGGCGAGGCGAAGGAGCGGCCCTCGCCCGCCACGCCCTCGCGCAGCTTGGTCAGGTGGAACAGGCCGGTGACCATGTCCAGACGCGGCATGGCCAGCGGACGACCCGAACCCGGCGACAGGATGTTGTTGCTCGACAACATCAGGATGCGGGCCTCGGCCTGCGCCTCGGCGGACAGCGGCAGGTGGACCGCCATCTGGTCGCCGTCGAAGTCGGCGTTGAACGCCTCGCAGACCAGCGGGTGCAGCTGGATGGCCTTGCCCTCGACGAGCTGCGGCTCGAACGCCTGGATGCCCAGGCGGTGCAGGGTCGGCGCTCGGTTCAGCAGCACCGGGTGCTCGGTGATGACCTCCTCAAGCACGTCCCACACCTGCGGCTTGGACCGCTCGACCATGCGCTTGGCCGACTTGATGTTCTGCGCGTGGTTCAGGTCGACCAGGCGCTTCATCACGAACGGCTTGAACAGCTCCAGCGCCATCAGCTTGGGCAGGCCGCACTGGTGCAGCTTGAGCTGCGGGCCGACCACGATGACCGAACGGCCGGAGTAGTCGACGCGCTTGCCCAGCAGGTTCTGCCGGAACCGGCCCTGCTTGCCCTTGAGCAGGTCGGACAGCGACTTGAGCGGGCGGTTGCCGGGGCCGGTGACCGGACGGCCGCGCCGGCCGTTGTCGAACAGCGCGTCGACGGCCTCCTGGAGCATCCGCTTCTCGTTGTTGACGATGATCTCGGGCGCGCCGAGGTCGATCAGTCGCTTGAGGCGGTTGTTCCGGTTGATGACCCGGCGGTACAGGTCGTTCAGGTCGGACGTGGCGAACCGGCCACCGTCGAGCTGCACCATCGGGCGCAGGTCCGGCGGGATCACCGGGATGCAGTCCAGCACCATGCCCTGCGGCGAGTTGCCGGTGGTCTGGAACGCGGCCACGACCTTCAGCCGCTTCAGGGCGCGCAGCTTCTTCTGGCCCTTGCCGCTGCGGATGACCTCGCGCAGGTGGTCGGCCTCGGCGGCGACCTCGAAGTCACCCAGCAGCTTCTGGATGGCCTCGGCGCCCATGCCGCCGGTGAAGTACTCGCCGTAGCGGTCGTACAGCTCGCGGTAGAGCAGCTCGTCCGCGATGAGCTGCTTCGGCTCGAGCTTGGTGAAGGTCTCCCAGATCTCGTCGAGCTTGTCGATCTCGCGCTGCGCCCGGTCGCGGAGCTGGCGCATCTCGCGCTCGCCGCCCTCCTTGACCTTCCGGCGGACGTCGCTCTTGGCGCCCTCGGCCTCAAGCTGGGCGAGGTCGGCCTCGAGCTTCTGGGCGCGCGCCTCGACGTCGGCGTCGCGCTTGTCCTCCAGCCGCTTGCGCTCGACCTGGATCTCGTTCTCCAGCGTCGAGAGGTCGTTGTGACGCATCTCGGTGTTCACCGAGGTGATCACGTACGCGGCGAAGTAGATAATCTTCTCGAGGTCCTTGGGGGCCAGGTCGAGCAGGTAGCCCAACCGGCTGGGGACGCCCTTGAAGTACCAGATGTGCGTGACCGAGGCGGCGAGCTCGATGTGGCCCATCCGCTCACGGCGCACCTTGGCGCGGGTCACCTCGACGCCACAGCGCTCACAGATGATGCCCTTGAACCGGACGCGCTTGTACTTGCCGCAGTAGCACTCCCAGTCCCGGGTCGGGCCGAAGATCTTCTCGCAGAAGAGGCCGTCCTTCTCGGGCTTGAGGGTGCGGTAGTTGATGGTCTCGGGCTTCTTGACCTCGCCGTAGGACCACTGGCGGATGTCGTCGGCCGTGGCGAGTCCGATGCGGAGCTCGTCGAAGAAGTTGACGTCGAGCACGTCGGTTTCCTTCTCCCCTGGGTTGTCACTGGCTAGGGGGGCAGTGGCTGTCCGGTCGGGGTCGGGGCCGCCCCCGCGGGGCGCGGGGGCGGTCGACCCCGACCGGACGGCGAGGTCAGTTCACGACGTCGTCCACGGAGGGCGCCTCGTTCCTGGACAGGTTGATGCCCAGGTTCGCGGCGGCCCGCTCCAGGTCCTCGTCGTCGCCGTCGCGCATCTCGATGGCGGCGCCGTCGCTGGACAGCACCTCCACGTTCAGACACAGCGACTGGAGCTCCTTGAGGAGCACCTTGAACGACTCCGGGATGCCCGGCTCCGGGATGTTCTCGCCCTTGACGATGGCCTCGTACACCTTCACGCGGCCGAGGACGTCGTCCGACTTGATCGTCAGCAGCTCCTGCAGCGTGTAGGCCGCGCCGTAGGCCTGCATGGCCCAGCACTCCATCTCACCGAAGCGCTGACCGCCGAACTGCGCCTTACCGCCCAGCGGCTGCTGGGTGATCATCGAGTACGGGCCGGTCGACCGGGCGTGGATCTTGTCGTCCACCAGGTGGACCAGCTTGAGGATGTACATGTACCCGACCGCGACCGGGTACGGGTACGGCTCACCGCTGCGGCCGTCGAAGAGCTGGGCCTTGCCGCTCTCCCCGACCATCCGCTCGCCGTCGCGGTTGGGCAACGTCGAGCCGAGCAGACCGGTGATCTCCTCCTCGCGGGCGCCGTCGAACACCGGGGTGGCGGTGTTCGTGCCCGGCTCGGCCGAGAACAGCTCCTCCGGCAGGCGCTTGGCCCAGTCCGGGTCGCCGTCGACCGACCAGCCCTGCTTGGCGATCCACCCCAGGTGGGTCTCCAGGATCTGGCCGATGTTCATCCGTCGCGGAACACCGTGGGTGTTCAGGATGATGTCGACCGGCGTGCCGTCCGGCAGGAACGGCATGTCCTCGGCGGGCAGGATCTTGCCGATGACGCCCTTGTTGCCGTGCCGGCCGGCGAGCTTGTCACCGTCCTGGATCTTCCGCTTCTGGGCGACGTAGACCCGGACCAGCTCGTTGACGCCCGGCGGCAGCTCGTCGTCGTCCTCCCGGCTGAACACCCGGATGCCGATGACCTTGCCGCGCTCGCCGTGCGGCACCTTCAGCGAGGTGTCCCGCACCTCGCGGGCCTTCTCACCGAAGATGGCGCGGAGCAGGCGCTCCTCCGGGGTCAGCTCGGTCTCGCCCTTCGGGGTGACCTTGCCGACCAGGATGTCGCCGGGCTCGACCTCGGCGCCGATCCGGATGATGCCGCGCTCGTCCAGGTCGGCCAGCACGTCCTCGGAGACGTTCGGGATGTCCCGGGTGATCTCCTCGGCGCCCAGCTTGGTGTCCCGGGCGTCGATCTCGTGCTCCTCGATGTGGATCGAGGTGAGCACGTCGTCCTGGACGATGCGCTGGGAGAGGATGATCGCGTCCTCGTAGTTGTGCCCCTCCCACGGCATGATCGCCACGAGCAGGTTCTTGCCCAGGGCCATCTCGCCGTTCTCGGTGCACGGGCCGTCCGCGATGACCTGGCCCACCTCGACCCGGTCGCCCTCGTTCACGATGGGCTTCTGGTTGATGCAGGTGCCCTGGTTCGAGCGGCGGAACTTGTGCAGCCGGTAGGTCTGCCGCGTGCCGTCGTCGGCCATGACCGTCACGAAGTCGGCGCACAGCTCCTCGACCACACCGGCCTTCTCCGCCACGACGACGTCGCCGGCGTCCACGGCCGCGCGCAGCTCCATGCCGGTGCCGACCAGCGGGGCCTCGCTGCGCAGCAGCGGCACCGCCTGGCGCTGCATGTTCGCGCCCATCAGGGCGCGGTTGGCGTCGTCGTGCTCCAGGAACGGGATGAGCGCGGTCGCCACGGACACCATCTGCCGCGGCGAGACGTCCATGTAGTCGACGCCCTTGGGGTTGATGTAGTCGATCTCGCCGCCCTTGCGGCGGACCAGGACGCGCTCGTCCAGGAAGTTGCCCTGGGCGTCCAGCACGGCGTTCGCCTGCGCGATGACGTGCCGGTCCTCCTCGTCCGCGGTCAGGTAGTCGATCTGGTCGGTGACCCGGCCCTCGACGACCCGGCGGTACGGCGTCTCCAGGAAGCCGAACGGGTTGACCCTGGCGAACGACGCCAGCGAGCCGATAAGACCGATGTTCGGGCCTTCCGGCGTCTCGATCGGGCACATCCGGCCGTAGTGCGACGCGTGCACGTCACGGACGTCCAGGCCGGCCCGCTCGCGGGACAGACCGCCGGGGCCCAGCGCCGACAGCCGCCGCTTGTGGGTCAGGCCGGCCAGCGGGTTGGCCTGGTCCATGAACTGCGACAGCTGCGAGGTGCCGAAGAACTCCTTGATCGCGGCCACGACCGGCCGGATGTTGATCAGGGTCTGCGGCGTGATGGCCTCGACGTCCTGGGTGGTCATCCGCTCGCGCACGACGCGCTCCATGCGGGACAGACCCACCCGGATCTGGTTCTGGATCAGCTCACCGACGGTGCGCAGGCGGCGGTTGCCGAAGTGGTCGATGTCGTCGACCTCGACCGGCACCTCGTTGTCACCGATCGTCATCTTGGTGTCGCCGGCGTGCAGGCGCACCAGGTACTCGATCGTGGTGACGATGTCGTCCTCGGTCAGCACGCCCACCTCGACCGGCAGGTCGACGCCGAGCTTCTTGTTGACCTTGTACCGGCCGACCTTGGCCAGGTCGTAGCGCTTCTCCTTGAAGAACAGGTTCTCCAGGAGCGCCTGCGCGTTCTCCTTCGTCGGCGGCTCGCCCGGACGCAGCTTGCGGTAGATGTCCAGCAGCGCCTCGTCCTGCCCGGCGGTGTGGTCCTTCTCCAGCGTGGCCATCAGGGTCTCGCTGAAGCCGAACCGCTCGCGGATCTGCTCGTTGGTCCAGCCCAGGGCCTTCAGGAGCACGGTGACCGGCTGGCGGCGCTTGCGGTCGATGCGGACACCGACGGTGTCGCGCTTGTCGACGTCGAACTCCAGCCAGGCGCCCCGGCTCGGGATGACCTTGACGCTGAAGACGTCCTTGTCGGTCGTCTTGTCGACGGCCTGGTCGAAGTAGACGCCGGGGGACCGGACGAGCTGCGACACGACGACGCGCTCGGTGCCGTTGATGATGAACGTCCCCTTGTTCGTCATCCGGGGGAAGTCACCCATGAACACCGTCTGGCTCTTGATCTCGCCAGTGGTGTGGTTGGTGAACTCCGCGGTGACGAACAGCGGCGCCGCGTAGGTCATGTCCTTGTCCTTGCACTCCTCGACGGAGGCCTTGACCTCGTCGAAGCGCGGGTCGGAGAAGGACAGCGACATGGAGCCGGAGAAGTCCTCGATCGGCGAGATCTCGTTCAGGACCTCTTCCAGCCCGCTCACCGGGTTCTCGTCGCCGGCGTCCACCCGGCGCTGGTACCACTCATCGGCACCGATGAGCCATTCGAACGACTGGGTCTGGAGGGCCAGCAGGTCGGGCACCTCCAGCGGCTCACGGATCTTCGCGAACGAGACCCGCTTAGGTGCTCCAGGGATCCCCGACGTGGAGGTGGTCGCAGCAGTGGCCTTGGTCGCGCGGGAGACTGCCAAGATGCGTCCTTCCAGGGACTTGGTAGCTGAGCTAGCGGCTGGACTAGCGCGGCTGTCAAGGGTGCGGTGGGTGCCCGCCAACCAATGCCCCGGGGAAGGGCACACAGAAGGAGGGCAGCGCAAAGGGGCAGTCTAGCCACACATAAGGCGACTGTCGAGAGGCAGGTGCTGACACCTGGCCTCATGCTCACCGACAGAGTGACCCGGCGACGGCGCGGAGTCAAGGTGCCACGCCCCGATCACCCCCGCGGCGGACGCCACAATCACTCGCAGTGACCACTGTGGGCGCTCAAAACCCCAGGTCACCGCATGATCGGTCGCTCTTCACCGCTCGGTGCGGACTCCGGCCGACCACCTCGCCGGCACCTGTCGGTCCGACTTCCGAGATCCATCACGTGATCCACTGTGACCTCACGCACAACGGGTAACGATCTCGGTTGGGGCACCGCACTCGTCACGCTGTCCGCAGCGGCACCGAAGTGCCGCCGACCCCCACTTGTCGACCATTCTCCCAGGTGTCCCACGCGTTCCTCGACGGGGTCCGCACAGGGCGCGTGACGTGGACGAATCCCACGAGCTCACCGCGGCGCCCACACGCGGGACTCAGTCCTCGGCGGACCGGCGCAGAGAGCTCGGCACGGGGAGATGATTCGTCGAACCGACGGCCGGAGCGCATTCCGCCGTCGATTCGGACCCGGCACCGATCCACGGATCGAATCAGGATGAGTCCGAACCGGATATCGGATCACCACCGGCAGAGCCCTCGTGACCTGCGTCTTCACGGTCCTCAGGAGGGGCGGCCGACGCGAGGAGAGCGCACGGCGGGCAGGAAGTCCCGACGGCCAGAACACGTCGGAGACCCACGAAATCGGCAGTGCGATGCGGGGAGGGAAGAGAGCGAAGTCGGCACGACTGACCGCCGAGAGCGGACCCCGCCCGGAAAAGCGGTCGGAAAGCGGTGGGGCGGGCACCCCACGGGTGCCCGCCCCACCGAAGCGCGTCAGCGCGAGATCACTTGAGGGTGATCTTGGCGCCGGCGGCCTCCAGCTTCTCCTTGGCGGCGTCGGCCACGTCCTTGGCCACGTTCTCCAGGATCGGCTTCGGAGCGCCCTCGACCAGCTCCTTGGCCTCCTTCAGGCCCAGGCCGGAGACGACCTCGCGGACGACCTTGATGACCTGGATCTTCTTGTCGCCGGCCGACTCCAGGACGACGGTGAACTCGTCCTTCTCCTCGGCGGCCTCGGCCGGGGCGCCAGCGGCGCCCGGGGCGGCGGCGACGGCGACCGGCGCGGCGGCGGTGACGTCGAACTTCTCCTCGAACTTCTTCAGGAAGTCCGACAGCTCCAGCAGCGTCATCTCACCGAACGCGTCGAGCAGCTCGTCAGCGCTGAGCTTCGCCATGGTGGCGGTTCCTCTCTCTTGCCGCGCCCGTGCGGGGGCGCGGGGATGGGGGTGGGTGGCGGTGGGTCAGGCGGCGGTGTCGCCCTCGTCGCCCTGCTTCTTCTCCTGCAGGGCGGCGGCCAGGCGGGCTGCCTTGGTGATCGGCGCCTGGAACAGGCCGGCGGCCTTGCTCAGGTTGGCCTTCATCGCGCCCGCCAGCTTGGCGAGCAGCACCTCGCGGGACTCGAGGTCCGCGATGCGGTTGACCTCGTCCACGGAGAGCGCGCGGCCCTCCATGAACCCGCCCTTGATGACGAGGGCCTTGTTGTCCTTCGCGAAGTTGCGCAGCGCCTTCGCGGCGTCGACCGGCTCACCCTCGATGAAGGCGATCGCGGTCGGGCCGGAGAGCAGGTCGTCGAGGCCCGCGACGCCGGCGTCGGCGGCAGCGCGCTTGACCAGCGTGTTCTTCGCGACGGTGTACGAGGCACCCTTGCCAAGGGCACGACGCAGCTCCGTCAGCTGCGCCATGGAGAGGCCGCGGTACTCGGTGACGACGGCAGCCGAGGCACCACGGAACTTGTCCGTGATCTCGGCGACGGCCTGCACCTTGTCGGGCTTCGCCATGGTCGCCTCCTCTCTAGTGGGGTAGTGCGCGGGCTGGCCGGCACTCGGGCCCTCGTGGGCCCTGGACCCCGGAGACGACGAACGCCCCGGCGCAGGATCTGCGGCACGGGGCGTGGACTCTCTCGACACGCACGTCGTCGGGCGTGGAGATGGGTGCTGCCTCGTCCCTCCTGCGCGGGCCGCCCACGTTCACGGGGCCTTCGTCCTGCCTCGCACGGGGCGGGGCACGGAGACCAGCGGTCTTTGGTGGAACCGGCGACAACTCTACGTGAGCCGCGCACGAGGAACCAAACCGCCCCCCGCGACGTGCGTCACCACTCCGCCGACGAGGCCCTCCCCCGAGCCCCGACACCCCGCCTCTAACCAGCGCACGCCTACTGCCCGAGGTGACGGCGCAGGACCTCGTAGATGTTGTCGCGACTGCTGATGGTAATGACGAGGATCAGAAGTTCGCCGTCATTGATCTCGCAACAAACGCGGTAGTTCCCCACGCGGATGCGCCGCACTCCCGCGTAACCCTTGAGCTGTCTGCACCCGCCCGGACGCGGGCTTACGGCCAAGCCCTCGATCGCGTCTTCGAGTGCCTCCGTGTGACCGGGCTACTGACGGCTGAGCTTGTCGAGAAACCTCTCGGCTCTACGCGCGATGACGATCGAGTACCGCAATCACGGTTCCCGGCGGCGAGTACGACGGACGAACGGGACTGGCTGGTCAATTCCCGCGCGCAGGTCGGCCAATGCGGCGGCGACGGCCTCACTGTCCAGCAGCTCTTCGATCTGCTCCAGCAGCTCGGCGGCGGCCGGGACCACCGCGACGGCGCGGCGTCCGTGCTTGGTCAGACACACCGTTTCGCCGCCGTACTCGACCTGGTTGGTCACCGCTCCGAGGACCGCGCGAGCGTCGCTGACGGACATCTCGATGGACATGTACAAGAGGTGCACTTCTTCGTTGCCGGTATCCCGGCCGCGGGCGTGAACTCACCCGGTTGGACCAGCTCGCTGCCGCCCGGGCGTCGGGCCTCCTCTCACTCCGCAACGGCGTCCACCGCTGTCGCACAAGATCGCTGTCCGACAAGATCGCTGCCCGCCGGTCGGGCGCAGGCTTGGCGAGAGGACCGCGCGGGGCCGCCGAGGTGGCACGATCATGGACGCCGGTGACGCGCAGAACCCCGCGCGGGAGGTTGGACGTGGCGAAGAAGAGGTCACGCAGGTCGCTGTGGTTGTTCCTCGGCGGGTTCCTGCTGGTCGTGGGCGGCTACTGGTACCTGAGCGACGACAGCGACCCCGGCACCGGGCAGGGCGGCCCGACCTACAGCCCGGTCTACTGGTCCAACCCGAAGGACGCCGTGCTCGCGGTGTACCAGTTCACCGCCCACGGCGACGCGGGCAAGGCGTGCGCGTTGTTCTCGCCGGAGGGCAGGACGGCCTTCGCCAGGAACTCGGGCGGTGGGGACTGCCAGCAGGCGGTCCAGCGGCTCCACGGCCAGGTGACGAACCGGACCAGCTACGCCAGCCCCGGTTTCCCCGAGGGCGCCGTCACCATCCAGGGGGACCGGGCCGACGTGCGGTCCTGCCAGATGCGGGTGGAGGGCGGCCAGCGGCTGGGGGCCTTCGTCCTGAGCCGACTGCCCAACGGCACCTGGGCCATCTCCGGCCACGAGGCCGAGCCCGCCGACTGCCGCACCGGCTGACGCCCGCCCAGGCGCGACCCTGGCGCGCGCCGGACTCTCGTCACTCCACCAGGCGTCGGCGCTCGCCACGCAGCCAGCCGTCCACCCACCAGCCCAGCTCCAACAGGGCGATGGCGACGGCCGCGCAGGCCAACGCCGTCAGCACGTGCCCGGTGTGGGTCGGGTCGAGCTCGAAGAACCGCTGGCCGACCGGCGTCAGCAGGGCCAGCAGGAACGCCGCGCCCATCGTGCCGACCAGCGCGATCTTCCACCACGTGTACGGGCGGGCCACGATCGCCAGCGCCCAGGTCGCCACGCAGTACAGGGCGATCACCGCGGCCGTGCGGTGCTCCACCTGGGTCGCGGTGTCGTCGACCCGCACGACCCAGTACGTGACGAAGGTGGTGATGCCGGCGACGATCCCGGCCGGCACCGCCATCCGCAGCACCCTGGGCACGAACCCGGGGCGGGCGCGCTCGGTGTTCGGCGCGAGCGCGAGGAAGAACGACGGGATGCCGATGGTGAGCGAGCCGATGAGCGTCAGGTGCAGCGGCTGGAACGGGAACGGGACGCGCACGACGCCGATGAGGATCGCCAACAGCACCGAGTAGACCGTCTTGGTCAGGAACAGGTTGGCGACGCGCTCGATGTTGCCGATGACCCGCCGGCCCTCCGCCACGACGTGCGGCAACGTGGCGAACCGGTTGTCGAGGAGGACGATCTGGGCCACGGCCCGGGTGGCCGGGCTGCCCGCGCCCATCGCCACCCCGATGTCGGCGTCCTTGAGCGCCAGGACGTCGTTCACGCCGTCGCCGGTCATCGCCACGGTGTGGCCGCCGGACCGCAGCGCGCCGACCATGTCCCGCTTCTGCGCCGGCGTCACCCGACCGAACACCGTCGACTGGTCCAGGCGTCGCGCCAGCTCCGCGCGGTCCTCGGGCAGCTCCCGCGCGTCGACGGGGTGCCGGGCGCCGACCAGGTCGAGCGAGGCCGCGACCGCGCCCACCGAGCGGGCGTTGTCCCCCGAGATGACCTTCACCGCGACGTCCTGCTCGGCGAAGTACCGCAGCGTGGGCGCGGCGTCCGGCCGGACCTTCTGCTCCAGCACGACCAGGGCGGCCGGCTCCACCCTGCCGGGCGCGGCCTCGTCGTCGACCCGCACCTCCGCCCGACCGAGCAACAACACGCGCAGGCCCCGGTCGTTCAGCTCCTCGGCGGTGCGCAGGGCGTCGCTGTCCTCGGGGAGCAACACGTCCGGGGCGCCGAGCACCCAGTCGCCCCGGCCGTCGAAACTCGCGCCGCTCCACTTCCTGGCCGACGAGAACGGCGCGACGGCGGTGGCCCGCCAGCCGTCCGACGGCGGATGGGCCTCGGCCACCGCCTGGATGCTGGCGTTGGGCCTGGGCTCGGTCGCCACGAGCGCGGCGAGCACCTCGTCGACCGGCGCGGAGTGGTCGATCCGCCGCACCTCGGCCAGCCGCATCCCGGCGTCGGTGAGCGTGCCGGTCTTGTCGGCGCACACCACGTCGACCCTGGCCAGCCCCTCGATCGCCGGCAGCTCCTGGACCAGGCACTTCCGGCGGCCGAGCCGGACAACGCCGACCGCGAAGGCGACGCTGGTCAGCAGCACCAACCCCTCCGGAACCATGGGCACCAGCGCCGCGACCATGCCCCGGACGGCGTCCGCGAGGCGCTGGGCGCTATGGAACTGGCTCCAGATGATCAGCGCGCCGGCCGGGACCAACAGCCAGGTGACGAACCGCAGGATCTGGTCGATGCCCGACCGCAGCTCGGACCGGACCAGGGTGAACCGGCTCGCCTCCTCGGCCAGCCGGGCCGCGTAGGCGTCGCGGCCGACCTTCGTGGCCCGGTACCGACCCGTTCCGGCGACCACGAAGCTGCCGGAGAGCACCTCGTCACCGGGGCGCTTCACCACCGGATCGGACTCACCGGTGAGCAGGGACTCGTCGACCTCCATGCCGTCGGCGGCGGTCACCTCGCCGTCCACCACGACCTTGTCGCCGGAGCCGAGCTCGATCACGTCGTCCAGCACGACCTCGTGCGGCGCCAGCTCGACGGACTCGCCGTCCCGGAGCACCCGGGGCCGGGCCTCGCCGATGATCGCGAGCCGCTCCAGGGTCCGCTTCGCGCGCAGCTCCTGCACGACGCCGATCAGCGTGTTGACGACGATGACCAGGCCGAACAGGCCCTGCTTGACCGGCCCGACCACCATGATGATCACGAAGAGCGCGCCGATGATGGCGTTGAACCGGGTGAACACGTTCGCCCGGACGATATCGCCGAAGCTCCGGCCGGCCCTGGCCGGCACGTCGTTCGTCCTGCCGTCGGCGACCCGCCGCTCCACCTGCGCGGAGGTCAGGCCCCGCTCGACGTCGACCTCGTCCACCTGCGAAGACCCCGACACCCGGCGATGGTATGCGCGTCCGCCGCACCCGGCCCATCCACCGATCGGCCACTCACCGGTCGACCCACCACCACCGGTCAGCCCAGATCAAGCGCCCCCGACCTGACCGAACGAACGAACGACCCCCACGACCCGGCACCGAACATCAGCACCGGCCCGGCCGGGTCCTTCGAGTCCCGAGCCGCCACCGCCCCGGACAGCCGCCCGACCTCGACACAGGTGCCGTTGTCGGCGCTGTAGCTGCTCTTCCGCCACCGCACGTCAGCCAGATCCAGGGCACCCATGGTTCCTCCAGTGCTGATCAGATTTGTCGCGTGCTCCCGATGCGGGGGCTCGGCAGGTCTCCCCCGAGGACCCTGCCGAGGAAGTCGTCGAACTGGCCGGCCGTGAACACCAAGTGGTGATCACCCGAGGTTCCGAACGCCTTCTTCGAGTCACGCACCCCAACCCAACCGTCACGCCGTGCGACGTGCACGCACTCCTTGGTGGGCTGACTCCGGCCGGCCTTGCGGAACTCGGGTTGGGAGAACGTCGGGCGGGCATTGCTCATCATCTGGCCTCCCGGGTCCGCCGACCAACGCGATCAGCTCTGGCCAAGCTCCCCATGCCTGAGCAACCGAACGAACGAGTTCCACGACCCGACACCGAACATCAGCACCGGCCCGGCCGGGTCCTTCGAGTCCCGTGCAGCCACTGCCCTGGGCAGCGGCCCGACCTCGACACAGGTGCCGTTGTTGGCGCTGCGACTACTCTTCCGCCACCTCACGTCGGCCAGATCTGGGGTGTCCATGGCTCCTCCAGCTGCTGCGCAGGCCCGCATGGAGTCGATGAAGGCTGATCGGATCGGCCAGATCACGGCCGCGAGTTGATGTTCCTCCAGCCGTCAGCGGAGGTCGAGCCGCCCGGACCTGATCACCCGGACGAACGAACCCCACGACGGGGGACCGAACACCAACGCCGGTCCCGCCGGGTCCTTCGAGTCCCGAGCCGCGACCACGCCCGACAGAGACGCCACCTCAACGCAGATACCGTTGTTGGCGCTGCGGCTGCTCTTCCGCCACTTCACGTCGGCCAGATCTGGGGTGCCCATGGTTCCTCCAGTGCTGGTCAGGCATTGAGCATGGAGTGGATGAACGCGATGGACTGGTCAGGACCAAGCGCCACCCGTTGAAGATTCTCAGCGACCAGCGTACAGGAGTGCACCTGATCGGGGTCCTGAATATAGATCGCTCCGTCATGTAGCTCTGCGTAGCCAATCGACCGGACGTGCTCGAAGTCCAGGACCACGAACGGCCCGGTCATCGCGGTGTGCAGCCCGTCCTCGGGACGGACCACCTGGATCGTGACGTTGGATCGTTCGGCGATGTCCACGAGATGCTGAAGCTGGGCCCGCCGAAGTTCGGGCGTACCCACACGCAGCCGGAGGGCAGCCTCGCCAATCACCGCGTGCAGATGGAGCGGTTTCTCCTGGTCAACAAGCCGTCGAGTGCGAGCCATGCGGAAGCCAACAAAACGCTCACCGTGGTCAGCGCGCACCCGGGGCGTCCCGTTGGTAATCGCTCGCGCGTAGTCCTCGGTCTGGAGCATCCCGGGGATCACGAGTGGCTCGTAGGAGAACTCGCGCTTGGCCAGGCCCTCCAGGCCGACGAAGGTCTTCAGCCAGTCCGGCACGACCTGTGCCCAGGGCGCCCACCAGGTGGAGTCGTCGGCGCGACCGGTGAGGGAGGTCAGGCGGTCGATGTCGCGCTGCTCGGCGCCGTAGGCCCGCAGCAGGGTCGCGATGTCGTCCGGGTCCTGCTGCTGGCGGCCGGTCTCCAGGTGTCCCAGCTTCGGTTTGCTGATCCCCGTGGCGGCACTCGCCGCCGACAGGCTCAGCTGTGCGGCGTTGCGGTAGCGGGCCAGCTCGACGCCGATCAGCCAACGCAGGGCGGAAGGCTCGCTGCGAACCACGGCACCCCTCCACTTCACCCGATTAGGTAGGCGTCTCATGATACGAATCACGCTACTCTTCGAGCGCGGTTCACCACGGACCGTACTCGGGCGGGTGGACACCCCTGGCGTGACCCCGGACGAACGAGTGGGAGAACGGGCACGGTCACCCGCCGCGACAGCCATGGGGGATTGGCGTGGAGGTGTGGGGATGAGCGTGCTCAAGGGCGGGAACGGGTGTGGCCGGTGGGACGAAGCGCGGTTCACGAAGCTGTTGACCCAGTTGGCGGTCGTCTGCGCGCCCAGGCGGTTCGCGCTGTGCGAGGTCCACGGCGACCGGGACGACGGCACGATCGCATGGTGGGGCATGGCGGACGCGGAGCGGGCCCACATAGTGAGCGTTGACGGTTTGTGCACGGCGAGCTTCGATTCCGCGGAGGACGCGCTCGACCGGTTCTCCCACATCGGCGAGATGCGGCTCGTCTGGATTGACGGCCCGCGCGAGCGGGAGGAGTGAGCGGAAGGGCCGGGAATGCGCGAGGGGCGCATCCCGTGCTGGGATGCGCCCCTCGTGTGGCTCGGTGCGATCAGGCGGTGGCCTCGTCGCTGAGCAGGTTGCGGGTCCGGTTCGGGTCCACCGGGATGCCCGGGCCCATGGTGGTGGAGAAGGTGATCTTCTTCAGGAAGCGGCCCTTGGCCGCCGCCGGCTTGGCCCGCAGGATCTCGTCCAGGACCGCGGCGTAGTTCTCCACCAGCTTCTCGGTGTCGAACGACGCCTTGCCGATCACCAGGTGCAGGTTGGCCTGCTTGTCCACCCGGAAGTTGATCTTGCCGCCCTTGATGTCCTTGACGGCCTTGGTCACGTCCGGGGTGACCGTGCCGGTCTTGGGGTTCGGCATGAGGCCACGCGGGCCCAGGATGCGGGCGATGCGCCCGACCTTCGCCATCTGGTCCGGGGTGGCGATCGCCGCGTCGAAGTCGAGCCAGCCGCCCTGGATGCGCTCGATCAGCTCGTCGGAGCCCACGGCGTCCGCGCCGGCGGCCTCGGCCTCGGCGGCCTTGTCGCCGGTGGCGAACACGATGACGCGTGCGGTCTTGCCAGTGCCGTGCGGCAGGTTCACGGTGCCACGGACCATCTGGTCGGCCTTGCGGGGGTCCACGCCCAGCCGGATCGCCACCTCCACGGTGGCGTCCATCTTGGTGGCGCTGGTCTCCCTGGCCAGACCCGCCGCCTCGAGCGGCGAGTACAGCTTGGTCCTGTCGACCAGCTCGGTGGCCTTGCGGTAGGCCTTGCTGCGCTTCATGTGCTGTTCCTCTTCGGATCAGTCGTGGTGTTCAGGCCAGCGCCCGGCCTTCCCACGGTGACGTGCTCGGTGGGGTGCGTGACCCCGGGGTCGAACTCAGCCCTCGACGGTGATGCCCATGGAGCGGGCGGTGCCAGCGATGATCTTCGCGGCCTGGTCGATGTCGTTGGCGTTGAGGTCGGCCATCTTCTGCTGAGCGATCTCGCGCACCTGGTCCATGGTCACCTTGGCGACCTTGGTGGTGTGCGGCTCGCCGCTGCCCTTCTCCACGCCGGCGGCCTTGAGCAGCAGCTTCGCCGCGGGCGGGGTCTTGAGCTTGAAGTCGAACGAGCGGTCCTCGTACACGGAGATCTCGACCGGCACCACGGTGCCACGCTGCGACTCGGTCGCGGCGTTGTAGGCCTTGCAGAACTCCATGATGTTGACGCCGTGCTGACCCAGCGCGGGGCCGACCGGCGGGGCCGGGTTGGCCTGGCCCGCCGTGATCTGCAGCTTGATGATCGCTGCGAGCTTCTTCTTCTTGGGCGGCATCTCGTGCTTCCTCTATTTCGTGAGGTGTTCCGCGCGTCGGCCCTGCCACGCCGCCACGCGGCCGATCCGCTCCCCGCCTGCGCGGGGACCGCGGTCAGATCTTGGAAACCTGGCTGAAGGAGAGCTCCACCGGCGTCTCCCGACCGAAGATCGAGACCAGCACCTTCAGCTTCTGGGCGTCCGGGTTGACCTCGCTGATCGTGGCCGGCAGCGTGGCGAACGGGCCGTCCATGACGGTGACCGACTCGCCCACCTCGAAGTCGACCTCGATGGTCGGCTTGGCCACGGCGGCGGGGGCCTTCTTGCCGGGGGCCGCCGGCGCCTTCTCCTTCTCCACCTGCGGGGCGAGGAACTTGAGCACCTCGTCCAGGGTCAGCGGCGACGGCTTGGAGGTCGCGCCGACGAAGCCGGTCACGCCCGGCGTGTTGCGCACCGCGCTCCACGAGGCGTCGTTGAGCTCCATCCGGACCAGGATGTAGCCGGGCAGCACCTTCCGCTGAACCTGCTTGCGCTGGCCGTTCTTGATCTCGGTGACTTCCTCGGTGGGCACCTCGACCTGGAAGATGAAGTCCTCCATGTCCAGGGTCTGGATGCGCGTCTCGAGGTTCGCCTTGACCTTGTTCTCGTAGCCGGCGTACGAGTGCACGACGTACCACTCGCCGGGAGCGCGGCGCAGCGCGTCCCGCAGCTCGGCGACCGGGTCCACCTCGACCTCGTCGTCGGCCTCGCCCACGGCCTCCTCGGCCGGCTCCGCCTCGTCGGCGGCCTCCGAGACCTCGCCGGCCTCCTCGTCAGCCGGCTGCTGCGGCTCGGCGGCCGCCCCGCCGACCGACTCGACGTGGTCGGCGTCGGCCGCGTCACCGGACACGGCGGCGGCGTCCACCTCGTCGATCCGGCCGGTCAGCTCCTGGCTGCCGTCGTGGGAGGTCACTGTCGGTCTCGCTTCCTCTCGTGCGTCGCGTGCCCTGGTCCTCGCCCCGGGTCCGAAGCCTGGTGCGGGTGTCCCGCGGGCCGCCCGGTGCGGGTGTCCCGCTGGCTGCGGTCGGCCGTCAGCCGAACAGCCAGAGCATGCCCTTGCCGAAGGCGAAGTCCAGCCCCGCCACCAGCAGAACCATGAAGGCAACGAAGACCAGCACCACCGCCGTGTAGGTCACCAGCTGCTTGCGCGTCGGCCAGATGACCTTGCGCAGCTCGGCGACGACCTCCCGGACGAACCGGCCCAGCCGCTTGAACGGCGAGCCCTTGCTCTCCCGGCGCTCCCTCGACGGCGTCGGCCGGCCCTTCGCCCCGTTGGCGTTCCCGCCCTCGGTCGCGCCCCCGGCCTTCGAGCCGACGGCGCGGCTGGCCCGGTCCTGCCGGGCGGCCGGGCGTGCGGAGGCGCGGCGCTCACGCCGCGCCGCGGCGGTAACCGGGCGGGAAGCGTCACGCTCCTCGGCCCGCTCCTGCTCGCGGTCCTCGCTCACGCCTGCATCCTCCGCTCGCCGTCTACTACGACGCAGGGGTGACAGGACTTGAACCTGCAACCTGCGGTTTTGGAGACCGCTGCTCTGCCAGTTGAGCTACACCCCTTCGCGCTGCCCCTCGCCCGGGCCAGTGCACCGCACAGCCTACGCGAGGATCACGCTCCTGGCCGCCTTCCACCCTCCCCACGTGGACCGTGGGGCGGTGTTCGGACGTTCCAGGTTGGCGAGTCTACGACACAGACCGCCCCAACCTCCAACCGCTTAGGTCAGAGGCCCTTTTCCACCCTCTCCGGCACCTCCTCGACACCCCTTCCGGCACCCTCCCGACACCTGTCAGGGAACCGTCAGAACACCCCCAGGATCTGCCCGCGCCGGCGGGGCGGGAGGTGTTCTCTGCCACGATGCTCGCCATGGCCGCACCCCACACGAACCACACCGCAGACAGCGACACCGGCCACCGCCGGGTGTCCGCCCGCGTCGGTGGCATCAGCGAGTCCGCGACGCTCGCCGTGGACGCCAAGGCGAAGGCGCTGCGCGCCGCCGGCCGGCCGGTGATCGGCTTCGGCGCCGGCGAGCCCGACTTCCCGACGCCCGCGCCGGTCGTCGAGGCCGCCGCCGCGGCCTGCGCCGACGCGCGCAACCACCGGTACACCCCGGCCGCCGGCCTGCCCGAGCTGCGCGAGGCGATCGCGGTGAAGTCCGAGCGCGACTCCGGCCTCCGCGTCCAGCCGAGCCAGGTGCTGGTGACCAACGGCGGCAAGCAGGCCGTCTACCAGGCGTTCGCCACCCTCCTCGACCCCGGCGACGAGGTCCTGCTCCCCGCGCCGTACTGGACCACCTACCCCGAGGCCATCGCCCTGGCCGGCGGCCGCGCCGTGGTCGTGCCCACCGACGAGACCACCGGCTACCAGGTCAGCGTCGCGCGCCTGGAGGCCGCCAGGACGCCGAGGACGAAGGTCCTGCTCTTCTGCTCACCGTCCAACCCGACCGGCGCGGTCCACCCGCCGGAGCTGGTCGAGGAGATCGGCCGCTGGGCACTGGAGCACGGCATCTGGGTGGTCACCGACGAGATCTACGAGCACCTGGTCTACGACGGCGCCCAGCACGCCTCCATGCCGGTGCTGGTGCCCGAGCTGGCCGACACCTGCGTCGTGCTCAACGGCGTGGCCAAGACCTACGCCATGACCGGCTGGCGGGTCGGCTGGATGATCGGCCCGACCGACGTCGTGCGGGCCGCCACGAACCTGCAGTCGCACCTGTCCTCGAACGTCTGCAACGTGGCCCAGCGGGCCGCGCTGGCGGCCGTGAGCGGGCCGCTGGACGCCGTCGCGCAGATGCGCGAGGCGTTCGACCGGCGGCGCAAGCGCATCGTCGAGCTGCTGTCCGCCATCGACGGCGTGACCTGCCCGGTCCCGCAGGGCGCGTTCTACGTCTACCCGTCGGTCAAGGGCCTGCTGGGCAGGGAGATCCGCGGCCGGCGCCCCGCGACCAGCGCGGAGCTGGCCGAGCTGGTGCTGGAGGAGGCGGAGGTCGCCGTGGTGCCGGGCGAGGCGTTCGGCACGCCGGGCTACTTCCGGCTCTCCTACGCCCTCGGCGACGACGACCTGGAGACCGGGGTCACCCGGATGGCCCAGCTCCTCGCCGAGGCCCGCTGACCGCTCGCTGACCCCGCCGGGTGGCGCGTCGACGACGAGCCGACGCGCCACCCGCGCGAGCGACAGGGGCGTGGCTGGCGTGGCTTCGGGAGAAGTGGGGTCAGGCGAGCCGGACGAGGGCGTTGGCGCCGCCGAGCACCGTCTGGCCCTGGAACCGGGCGGTCAGCGTGATCTTCACCACGTTGTCCTCCAGCTTCCTGGCGACCTTGCCGGTGACCTCGACGACCGCGCCCGCCTCGTCGTCGGGCACCACGACCGGCCGGGTGAACCGCACGCCGTAGTCCAGGACCGCGCCCGGGTCGCCGACCCAGTCGGTCACCGCGCGGCCGGCCAGCGCCATGGTCAACATGCCGTGCGCGATGACGTCGGGGAGCCCGACCTCCCGCGCGAAGCGGCCGTTCCAGTGGATCGGGTTGAAGTCGCCGGAGGCGCCCGCGTAGCGCACGAGGTCGGCGCGGGTGACGCGGTACTCCGTCGTCGGGAGCTGGTCGCCCTCGGCGACCTCGGCGAAGCGCGGCGGCGTCATGCCGGGACCCCTTCCTCGGCATCGGCGGCGGTGCCCCTGGCGACCAGGGTCGCCCGCGAGGTGCACACCCGCTCGCCGTCCTCCGTCGTGATCTCGGCGCGCATCGACAGGAAGTCGTTGCCGGCCCTGGTCCGGATGTCGTCGACGTGCGCGGAGGCGACCAGCCGGTCGCCGGCGCGGACCGGGCGGTGGTGGGTGAACCGCTGGTCGCCGTGCACCACCCGGCTGTAGTCCAGGCCCAGCTCGGGGTCGGCGATCACCACGTCGTGCGCCCGCAGGGCGAGGATGACGGCGAAGGTGGGCGGGGCGATGACGTCCGGGTGGCCGGCGGCCCTGGCCGCCTCCGGGTCCCGGTAGATCGGGTTGTCGTCCCCGATGGCGTCGGCGAACTCACGGATCTTCTCGCGGCCGACCTCCCACACGGGCATCGTGGGGAAGGCCCTGCCGATGAACGACTCGTCGAGGGGCACGTGCGGCAGGCTAGCCGCTCCCCCGCCGGGGGCCGGCGGCCGCCCCCGGCGCTGACCAGCGCCAACCAGGCCACCCGCCGCGCCGGCGGCCGGGCGAACCACCCGCCAACGCGACGAGCCGCCCCGCGGGAGGCGGGGCGGCTCGTCGAACAAGATCAGCGTCGCTGACCGGACGCGGTCAGCGGGTCTCCTTGTGCACCCGGTGCGTGTTGCAGTTCCGGCAGTACTTCTTCACCGCGAGGCGATCCGGGTCGTTGCGCCGGTTCTTCTTGGTGATGTAGTTCCGGTGCTTGCACTCCTCGCACGCCAGCGTGATCTTGGGGCGGACGTCGGTGGCGGCCACGGGGTGCCTCTCCTTCTCGTGCTCGCACCCCCGGTGACGGGGGCCCAGGGGCCTGCCCCTGGATGGGGTCTGGGGGCTTCCCCCCAGAGAACCTGCCCGCTCGCACCCCCTGACGGGGGTCCGGGGACTTCCCCGGCTCCGGGCGTGGGCGCTCGGCCCAGGACCACGGCGTGCGAGCCGTCTTCACGGTACCCGCTCACGCCCCCGGGTCGAGGGCCCGGGTCTCCCCGGCGTGGGTGTGGAGGCGCAGCCCCCACGATGACGCGAAGCGAGCGCTCCACCTGCGGCGGAACCGGATCGCTTCCGGGTGTCGAGACCTGGGCAACCAGGTCCCTGGAGCCCCACACCGCGAAAGCCCACCGAAGCGGAAACCCTCACGCCCCCTGGCGGGGGTCCGGGGGCATGCCCCCGGCGCGGGGTGTGGGGGCCCGGCCCCCACAAGCTGCGAAGCGAGCCGGCCCACACCTGTGGGCACACCTCACCCATCGCGTAGCGGTGGCCGGACTTGAACCGGCGACACAGCGATTATGAGCCGCTTGCTCTACCACCTGAGCTACACCGCCATGGGATGACCAGCATCCCACAAGAACGAACCGCGGCACCCGCTCTGCGAGTACCGCGGTCGTTCGTCGAGCCCCAATACGGAATCGAACCGTAGACCTTCTCCTTACCATGGAGACGCTCTGCCGACTGAGCTATTGGGGCGTGCTCTCGCGGAGCGATGTGAACTCTACACAAGACCGCCGCGGAGCCAAAATCCGGGGGCCGGTCAGCGGACCAAAGTGAGCACGGTCTCATCGCGGCGGCCCCGCGCGCGCACCGTCCTGGCCCGCAACCAGGCCTCGAAGCGGTCCTCGGAGAGCGGCCGGGAGATCAGGTAGCCCTGGGCGACGTCGCAGCCCATCTCCACGAGCTGGTCGCGCGCCGCGTCCTCCTCCACGCCCTCGGCGACCACGGTCAGGCCCAGGGAGTGGCCGAGCTCGACGATGGAGCGCACGACGGCCATGTCGCCGAGGTCGGTGCCCATGCCCAGCACGAAGCTCTTGTCGATCTTCACCTCGTCCACCGGGAGCTGGCGCAGGTAGGCCAGCGACGAGTAGCCGGTGCCGAAGTCGTCGACGGCGAGCACCACGCCCAGCGCGTGCAGCCGGCGCAGGACCGGCAACGCGCGCTCGGGGTCGGCCATCACGCCGGACTCGGTCAGCTCGAAGGTGAGCAGCCGGGGCGGGACGTCGTGCCGGCGCAGCGCCTCGGCCACCCGGTCCGGGAAGCTCTCGTCGGCGAGGTTGCGCACCGAGAGGTTCACGGCGGCGGACAGCCGGAGGCCGCGGTCCAGCCAGCCCCGCACCTTCGCCAGGGCGTTGTCCATCACGAACGACGTCAGCGCGTCCACCAGGCCAGTCGCCTCCACGGCCGGCACGAACTCGTCCGGGTCCAGCCGGCCGAACTCGGGGTGGACCCAGCGGACCAGGGCCTCCACCCCCAGCACCTCCCTGCCGGGCAGGGCCACCTTGGGCTGGTAGTGCACCCGGACCTGGCCGGTGTCCAGCGCCTGCCGGAACTGGGTCACGAGCTGGAAGCGGCGCAGGAAGATCTGCCCCATGCTCGGCACGTAGCCGCGGACGGTGTCGCCCGCGTTGCGGGCGGCCCGCAGGGCCACGTCGGCCCACTGGAGCAGGGTGTCGACGTCGGCGTCGGCGTCCCCGTCGTCGGCCGGCTCCACCGGCACCTGCACGTAGCCGACCACCGCGTCGGCCTCGACGCTGAGCCGGTCGACCGGGTACGGCGCCGCGAGCTCCTGGTGGAGCTGCTCGGCGATCCGGCGCCCCTCCTCCTCGTCGCAGTCCACGAGCAGGGCCGCGAACGTGCCGCCCTCCAGGCGCGCGAGCGGGACCTCGGAGCCCAGCGCCTCGCGCAGCCGCCCGCCGGCGGCAATGACCATCCGGTCGCCCCAGGAGTGGCCGAGGGCGTCGCCGACGGCGGAGAGCACGTCGAGGTCGATGCGCAGCACCATCGAGCCCGCGTGCCGGCGCAGCCGGTCGACCGCGGCCTCCCGGAAGCCGGGCCGGTTGAGCAGGCCGGTGAGCGGGTCGTGGTAGGCGTCGTGGCGGAGCCGGGCGAGCAGCCGGCGGTTGTCCATCGCGGTGGCCAGGTGGCTGGCCAGGGTGCGCAGGAGCTGGACGTCGGAGCGGCCGAAGCCCCGCCACCGGCTGAGCCGGTCGTGCGCCTCCACCGCGCCGAGCAGTTGGTTCGAGCCCCTCAGCGGGACGACGAGCGCCTCGTGCGCGGCGCGCTGGGCCAGCGCCTCCCGCACGTCGTCGGCCGCGTCCAGGCTGCGGAAGTAGCGGACCTGGCTGCCGGGCAGCTGCAGGATCGGGTCGTCCCTGGACGGCGGCGCGTCCTCGGGCAGCGGTTTGCCGGCCACGAGCGTGCGGACCGGGGCGACCGGGTCCAGGCGCAGGCGGAGCACCACGCGCTTGGCCGAGAGCTGCTCCCTGATCCGGTCGGCGATCTTCTGCCACTCGTCGGTGTCGGCCTCGGCCAGCGCGCCGTCCAGCAGGTTGCCCGGCTTGCCCGCCACGCGCTGGCCGGACCTGGCCACGCTCAGGCTGACGTCGCTGAGCGTCTCCAGGTCGCGTTGCTCCCGCAGCAGGCCGTAGTAGCCCCGGTAGAGCGCCACCAGGGCCGCGACGACGAGCACGTCGAGCGCCCAGCCCCATGGCGCGGAGACGGCGACCTCGTAGCCGACGACGCCGACCGAGGTGTTGAGCAGGCCGACGACGAGGGTGTGCGCGGCCAGCCGGAGGGCGGCGGGCAGCCGGGGCTCGCCGCGCAGGATGTTCAGCGCGGTGACCGCGAGCGCGACGCTGATCAACGAGGACGCCAGGGTGCCCAGCACGGCCGCGGTCCACCTCGGCGCGCCGTCCGGCAGCACCTCGGTGGCCAGCGCGTAGACGGCGAACGGGCCCGCGATCTCCAGGCACATCACGCCGACGTTGTAGACGAGGTTGCTGGTCAGGCGGCGGACGAGCTGGCTGCCGACCCCGGCGACCAGGTGGGCGGCGAGCACGACCTCGAACGGCGCGGTCAGCAGGCCGAGCACGAGCGGGATCTCGGTGAACGAGATCGCCCAGCCGACCTGGCGGATGTCGACGTCGATGGTCAGGTGCTCGGCGAGCAGGAAGCCCAGCACGAGCAGCGGCCCGAGCCACAGGAGCTGGGAGTGCGTCTGGGTGGGCTGGGTCCAGGCCACGCCGACCGCGGCGAGCGTTCCGACCACCAGCACCGTGCGGGAGAAGGTGAGGTAGACGAGCCGCCGCCGGGGGTCCATCTGCGCCCGGTCGGCCAGGCGCGACGCGTCCGGGTCGTGTGGGCGGTGGTGCTCGGACATCCACCCCTCCTCGTCGCGCTGCGAATACAACGACGCGATGAATCTGTCGCCCGATCGTGACGGACGGCCGCAACCTTGGCCAGACCACCACGCTCCGCAGTCACCTTTCGGAGTGACGTGGACCACGGCGGGCGGCGTTGTCGAGTGGGCCGTCCTGGCCGGAACTGGTCACGACGGGTCATCCCGCCTCGGTCAGTCGGGGGCACGTGCCTTTTGGCAATTGCCACGACTGATCTCCTGAATACCCCCGCCGGGTGGTGCGAGGCAACGCCGGGTGAAGGAGTGGGCCAGCACGGAGCGTGGCGTTCCACCGACCGGACGAGCACGGCGTTCCCACCCTGTGGCCGGTTCACCAGCTTGATCGACATGTGGTGAAGCCGACACCGGATCGGCCGGGGGCGTCAGACGAGAAGTTCACCCCGGAGGACGCTGACCGCCCGCCCGGCCAGGCGCACCCGGTCCCCCTCGACGGTCATCCGGACCGTGCCCCCACGAGGTGACGCCTGCTCCCCCACCAGGGTCGCGCGGCCCAGCCGCGCCGACCACCACGCGGCGAGCGTGCAGTGCGCCGAGCCGGTCACCGGGTCCTCCGGAACGCCGTAGGCCGGGTAGAAGCATCGGCTCACGCAGTCCACGCCCGGAACGTCCCCGGGCGCGGTCACGACCACACCCCTGGCGTCGATCTTCTCGATGAGGTCGAGGTCCGGCCGGAGGGCCCGCACCTCGGCCGCCGACGACGCCTCGACCAGCACGTCGAACCGGCCGCGCAGCACCGCGCGGGCGGTGACTCCCGGCAACGCCGTCAACGGGTCCGGCTCCACCGTCGCGGGCGTCGGCGGGTCCGCCGGGAAGTCCATCTCGATCCACCCGTCGCCGACGGGCGTGCAGACCAGCTCGCCGCTCGCCGTCGCGAACCGCCGAACCCCGCCGAGGACGTGCGCGGCGGCCAGCGTGGCGTGGCCGCACAGGTCCACCTCCGCGGTCGGGGTGAACCAGCGCAGCGGCAACGCGCCGTCGACCGGCCCCTCGACCGTGCTGTTCATCACGACGAAGGCGGTCTCGGCATGCTTGAGCTCCGCCGCGACCGACTGCATCCACGCCGGGTCCGCGGGTTCGCTCAGCAGGACGACCCCGGCGGGGTTCCCCGCGAAGGACCGGTCCGTGAACGCGTCAACGACATGCACCTCAACAGTCATGTCCAGCAACCTAGATCGTCGAGTGACGCCGAACACGTCTCTGAAGGAAGCAACGTGGACCTGGACGAAGTGCGTGCCGCACATTCCGCGCGGCTGCGCGCACTGGACCCCTTACTGCCCGATGCCCCGCCGCTCCCCGACGGAACCCTGTTGTCCGCCGACCTCGGCGCGACCCGTGCTGTGGGAATGGCCACGATCGACCGTCTGCCCGCCGACACACCCGAGGCGGAGGCCGTGCTGGCCGACCAGGCGACGCGGGGTGACTGGGAGCACAGCGCCACCGTCACCGTCCCGAGCCGGGACACCCTCCTGGTGGAACCCCTGGTCCAACACGGATTCACCCCCAGCGTCGCCACCGCCGTCCGCTCCGGCCGGTGCGCCCCGACGAGGACGACCTCCTCGCCTCGGCGACCCGCCTGCACCTGGAGCAGGTGACCTACGACACGCACTTCGGGTCCGTCTCCCTCCGGCCGGGCGCCGCCGGGCACCTCGCGCGGGAGATCAGGACAGCCCTCGACACCGGCGACGGGCTGTGGTTCGCCGAGCGCGCGGCCCGGCCGGTGGCGTTCGTCTCACTCCAACCCCCGCCCCGGGCCGGCTGGGCCGCCCCGCTCGTCGCGGCGCGGGCGCCCGCCTACCTCGGGTGCCTCGCCGTCGCGGAGGGCGAGCGCGGCCGCGGGGTGGGCGTGGCGCTCGCCGACCTGGCGCCACGACGCGGCTCGGGAGAACGGCGCGGACGTCGTCCTGGTGCACCACGCCGTCATGAGCCCGTTGTCCGCCCCGTTCTGGCACCGACGGGGCCACCGCCCGCTGTGGACGACCTGGCACCGACGCCCCGCACTGCGCTGACCAGGTGGTTTTCTCCACCCGTCGGCGCTGCCGTGCCTAGCCTCGGTGGCATGAACGTCGTGGTGGGGCTCCAGGCGACGGTCGAGCTGGTGGTCGACCGGTCCGACACGGCCGGCGCGGTGGGCAGCGGCGACGTGCCGGTGCTCGCCACGCCCCGGCTGCTGACGCTGGCCGAGGCCGCCACCGTCGCCGCCCTGGCCGGCCGGCTGGCTCCGGCGACGACCACGGTGGGCAACCGGGTCGAGCTGGAGCACCTCCTGCCGAGCCCGGTGGGCGAGCGGGTCGCGGTGCGGGCCACTCTCGTCGAGGTCGACGGGCGGCGGCTGCGGTTCGAGGTGCGCGGGGTCGACGGGCGGGGCGAGCTGATCGCGCGCGGCGGCATCACCCGGGTCGTGGTCGACCGGGCGCGGTTCCTCACCCCTCCGAACCCCCCGTCGCCGTCGAGCTGACCCGTTCGGGCACGGTGGTCACCTGCTCGCGCGCCCGGGCGTCGGGGGCGCGTTCCGGGTGAGGGGAGAGCGCGGTGTCCGCACAACCAGTGCTGAGCGTGGTCGCGTCGGCAGCCGGGGGCGTCCAGGGCCTCCGGGTGGGCCTGGTCGAGCCCGCCCTCGCCGCCGGGTGGCGGGTGACCGTGACCCTCACCCCGACCGCCGCGCGCTGGCTGACCGACCTGGGCGAGGTCGACCGGCTGGCCCTGGCGACCGGCCTGCCGGTGCGCTGGGACTCCCGGCTGCCCACCGAGCCCCGCCCGCACCCCGACCCGGACGTCGCCGTCCTCGCGCCCGCCTCCGCCAACACCGTCGCCAAGCTCGCCCTCGGCATCGCCGAGAACCAGGCGCTCACCCAGCTCTGCGAGGCCGTCGGCAACCCGGCGGTGCCGGTCGTCGTCCTGCCCAGGACCAACGCGTTCCAGGCCCGGCACCCCGCGTGGAACGGCCACCTCGCCACGCTCCGCTCGGCGGGCGTCCACCTGGTCGACGCGCGACCGGGCGCCGACGGCGCGCTCCCGTGGCCGGCCGTCCTCGACTCCGTGTCCCGGGCCGCCCGGGCGTGACGGGCGGCCATCACCGTTTCGTGGCGCGCTGCCGTCCGGTCGGGGAGGCGCGTTCGGGTTAGCGTCAGGTGTGGGCGGCCACACACTCGCCCATCCCGCCAGCCCTGACCCACCGCGACGGCGAACCGCCACCCCTGTGGAGTCGCCGACCCCCGCCCGTGACCCCTCGGTGCCAGGAGGTGGTGGACGTGGACGCGTGCGCACCAGAAGGACGAGGACCCGGCGACGTCGCGCCGCCGGCGATCCGGGCACGGCTGGCGTTCCTGGTCGGGAGCGACCGGGTCAGCCGGGCGCTGGCGGCGACGGGCACGGCGTTCGTCGTCCTCGGCCACACCCTGCTCGTCGGCCTCCACCTGCTGCCCGACCTGGGCGGGGTCGACCCCGTGCGGGATCTGCTCAGCGACTACGCGCTGGGCCCGACCGGGTGGGTCTTCACCCTCGCGATGTGCGCGGGCGCGCTCGGCTCGGCGGCGCTGGTGGTGGCGCTGTCCTCCCTGGCCGTGCTGCACGGGCGGGGGACGACGGCGGTGATGGCGGTCTGGTGCGTCGGCCTCGTCGGCGTGGCCCTGATCCCGCCCGGCCCGCTCGTGGTCGGGCCGCCCGCGATCGGCTCGCTCGTGGTGGGCCCGCTCGTGGTCGGCCCCGTCCCCGGCCCGGCCGACACGGCGGTGGCCGCCCACTTCTGGCTCGCCGCGACGACGTGCGTGAGCCTGCCCGCCGCCGGCGCCGTCGTCGGCTGGCGGCACCGCCGGCACGACCACTGGCGGCGGTTCGCGCTCCCGACCCTGGGCCTGTGCCTGGCCGACGCGCTCTGCCTGCTCCCGATCGCGGTCACCGTCACCGCCCACCGGCTCCTCGGGGGCTCGTGGCCGCTGGCCTCCGCCTTCGGCCTGCTCGAACGCCTCGCGGTCGCGCTCGACACCGTGGTGCTCGTCGTCCTCGGGCTCTGGGCGTGGCACTGCGCTCGCCCCGTCCGGGACAGCCGTCGCCACGAGCTCCCCGGCCAGCCATGAGCACGCGGCTGTGGCCTTCACCACGACCCGGCGTCAGCCGGGCTGAGCAGGGCCGCACACAGCGTCTTCAGCTCCTCCGCGCGGCCCGCGACACCGCACGGCCGAGGTGTGCCGCCCGGGACGGAAGCGAGCTCCGGCGCCACTCCGGCGCCAGCTCCACACGGGACGTCCGTTCCCAGCAAGGGAACGAAAAACGCCCCCGGGACCTGTTTTCCCAGGTCACGGGGGCGTTCTCCGTGGTGTGGCAGGTGTTGGATTCGAACCAACGTAGGCTGAGCCGACGGATTTACAGTCCGCTCCCTTTGGCCACTCGGGCAACCTGCCGTTGCCGCCCCCGTTCGGGGGCTGCGGTCCAGAAGCATACATACCTCCCCCGCTCGGGAGCCAATCGGCCCCCGGTAGCGTGGCGAGCCGGATCCGAGACGAAAGGGCGTGCACGTGGCGGACCCGTCGTTCGACGTGGTGAGCAAGGTCGACCGGCAGGAGGTCGACAACGCGCTCAACCAGGCGGCCAAGGAGATCACGACCCGCTTCGACTTCCGGGGCACCGGGGCGCAGGTGTCCTGGGCCGGGGAGGAGGCGGTGGCCATCCAGGCCGAGACCGAGGAGCGGTGCAAGGCCGCGATCGAGGTCTTCCGTGACAAGCTGGTCAAGCGCGGCATCTCGCTGAAGGCGTTCGAGGTCGGCGAGCCCGCCGTGTCCGGCAAGATCTACAAGGTCACCGGGAAGATCCTGCAGGGCATCGCCTCGGACAAGGCCAAGGAGATCGCCAAGGCCATCAGGGACGAGGGCCCGAAGGGCGTGCAGGCGCAGATCCAGGGCGACCAGCTCCGGGTCTCCGGCAAGAAGAAGGACCACCTGCAGGAGGTCATCGCGCTGCTGAAGGCGAAGGACTTCGGCATCGCCCTGCAGTTCACCAACTACCGCTGACGCGTCTGGGGGACGAGTTGAGGGGGATCATCCTCGCCGGGGGCAGCGGCACCCGGCTGCACCCGATCACGCAGGCCGTGTCGAAGCAGCTGCTGCCCGTCTACGACAAGCCGATGGTGTACTACCCGCTGTCGGTGCTGATGCTGGCCGGCATCCGGGAGATCCTCATCATCTCCACCCCCACCGACCTGCCGCTGTTCCGGCGGCTGCTCGGCGACGGCTCGCAGCTGGGGCTGCGGCTGGAGTACGCGGAGCAGCCCCAGCCGAACGGGCTGGCCGAGGCGTTCGTCATCGGCGCGGACTTCGTCGGCGACCAGGACGTGGCGCTGGTGCTGGGCGACAACATCTTCTACGGCCAGGGCTTCTCGCGGCTGCTCCAGCAGGAGGCCGCGAAGCTGGACGGCTGCGTGTTGTTCGGCTACCCGGTGAAGGACCCGGAGCGGTACGGCGTCGGCGAGGTCGACGCGGACGGCCGGCTGGTGTCGATCGAGGAGAAGCCGGAGCGGCCGAGGTCGAACCGGGCGATCACCGGCCTGTACTTCTACGACAACCGGGTCGTGGAGATCGCCAGGGGCCTGCGGCCGTCCGAGCGGGGCGAGCTGGAGATCACCGACGTCAACCTGGCCTACCTGCGCGAGGGCCGGGCCCGGCTGGTGGACCTGGGCCGCGGGTTCGCCTGGCTGGACACCGGCACCCACGACTCGCTGCTGGAGGCCGGCCAGTTCGTCCAGGTGCTGGAGCACCGGCAGGGCGTGCGCATCGCCTGCCTGGAGGAGATCGCGCTGCGGATGGGCTTCATCGACGCGGAGGCGTGCCACGCGCTGGGCGCCAAGCTCGCGAAGTCCGGCTACGGCCAGTACGTCATGAACGTCGCGAAGCTGGCCGGCGCGGCCGGCTGAGCCACTCCGCTCCCCAGACGACGAGGGCGCGTTCACCGGTGCGGTGAACGCGCCCTTCTCGTGCGCGCCCCGGCCGCTCTCACCAGGGGTGGCGGCGCTCGGCGAGTTCCTCCAGCCGCCGGACGCGGTCGGCGATCGGCGGGTGGGTGGAGAAGAGCCTGGCCAGCTGCTCCCCCGGCCGGAACGGGTTGGCGATCATCAGGTGCGCCTGGTTCACCAGGCCCGGCTCGGGCGGCAGCGGACGCGCCTGGGTGCCCTGCTCCAGCTTGCGCAACGCCGAGGCCAGCGCGAGCGGGTCGCCGGTGAGCGCGGCGCCGGACGCGTCGGCCTGGTACTCCCTGGACCGGCTGACCGCCATCCGCACGATGCCGGCGGCGATCGGCCCCAGGATCGAGATCAGCAGCAGCGCGATCGGGTTCGGCCGGTCGTCGTCGTCCCCGCCGTCCCCCCCGAACAGCCCGGCGAACATGGCGATGTTGGCCAGGAAGGTCACCACGCTGGCCAGCGCTCCGGCCACGCACGAGGTGAGGATGTCGCGGTTGTACACGTGCGCCAGCTCGTGCGCGAGGACCGCCCGCAGCTCGCGTTCGTCAAGCAGCGCCAGGATGCCGCTGGTGCAGCACACGGCCGCGTTGCGCGGGTTCCTGCCGGTGGCGAAGGCGTTGGGCGCGTCGGTGGGGCTGATGTAGAGCCGGGGCACGGGCTGCCGCGCGGACGTCGCCAGCTCCCGCACGATCCGGTACATGGCGGGCTGCTCGGCCTCCGACACCGGACGCGCGTGCATGGCCCGCAGCGCCAGCCGGTCGGAGTTGAAGTACGCGAAGGCGTTGACGCCCAGCGCCACCAGCAGGCCGACGACCAGGGCGGTCCGGCCGAAGAACGAGCTGACCACGACGATCAGCGCGCCGAGGCCGCCCAGCAGCAGCGCGGTCTTCACCCCGTTGTAGTGCCTGTGCACGTCTTGTCGCCTCCGAGGTGCTCGCCACACCCGGGTTACCCGGAACGTCGCATCCACCCGGTCAACGCCCGGTGCGCGCGGCGGGTTCCACGACCACAACTGATCAACGCCCAGGTCGGAGGGCGACGCCGTGGTCCCGAGGGAGTGGGGCGGAGGCTTCCGCCACCCGCGAACACCGGCCGGAGGCCGAGCGCCCGGGCGGGTCCGGCGGGCGCGCGCGTGGGGTCAGAGCGTCCCGCGTCCGCCGACACCGCCCGGCCGGGGCGGGCCGCCGGGACGCCGGGTGGCGGCCTCCGGGGCCGGCTCCGCGGCCGGGTCCAGCGGCGGCGGCGGGGGCACGTCGGTCAGCCAGTCCGCCAGCCGGTCGCGTTCGTGCACCAGCTCCGCCACCGCGCCTTCGCCGGTCGGTGATCCGGTGCCCGGATACCCGAAGTCGGGCGCCCAGTGCAGGGCGTCGAACGGGCAGACCTCCACGCAGATGCCGCAGTACAGGCAGTGCCCGTAGTCGATGGCGAACCGGTCGAGGACGTTGCGCTGCCGTGGGCGGGCAGCGCCGGGCTGCTGCACGGTCTCGGTGTGCGACGCGATGTGGATGCACCAGTCTGGGCACTCCCGGGCGCACAACATGCACACCGTGCAGTTGGCCTCCAGCAGCGCGATCACGCCGCGGGAGCGCGCCGGCAGATCGGGGGCCGGCAGGTCGGTCTCCGGCACGTCAGTGGCCGGCGAGTCGGGAGCCGACAGGTCGGGGCCGCGCTCGTCCGTCATTCGCTCTCCCTCCTCGGACCCCACTCCGGACCCGGCACGCCGGGCGGCGCCAGCCGTCGGCGGCTGGGCGCGGCGGTGCCGTCCTCCCCCGGCTCCAGCCGGCCCGGCCACGGCCGGACGACCCGGGAGGCCAGCACGAAGTCCTTGCGCAGCGGATGACCGGCGAACTCGGCCGGAAGCAGCAGCCGACGCGGGTCCGGGTGGCCGGCCAGGGCGACGCCGAACATCTCGGCCACCTCGCGCTCGTGCCAGGCCGCGCCGGCCCACACGCCCGCCACGCTGGGCAGCGCCGCCCCCGCCGCCACCTCGGTGCGCAGGAGCAGGCCGTCCCAGGAGGCCGGCGCGAGCACGTGCAGCAGCACCGCGTGCCGCTCGCCGACCGAGCCCGGCCGGCCGGCGTCCTCGGCCCCGAGCCAGTCGAAGGCCCCGCAGCCGAGTTCGTCCCTGGCCGTCGTGGCGGCCTCGACCCACCGCTCGACCGGGACGTGGACGACGGTCTGCCCGAACGCGGTGCGCGCGTCGAGGTCGGGCAGCAGGTCGACGAGGCGGTCGGCGAGCCGCTGGCTGCCCGCCGTCACGCCGCCACCTCCCCGGTGACCATCCGGTGGAGGGCGACCAGGCCCTCCAGCAGCGCCTCCGGTCGGGGCGGGCAGCCCGGCACCGCCACGTGGACCGGCAGGACCTGGTCGACGCCCTTGGTAACGGAGTAGGAGTCCCAGTACGGGCCGCCGGTGTTCGAGCACGCGCCGACGGAGAGCACGTACCTCGGCTCCGGCATCCGCTCGTAGGTGGCCAGCACGGCCGGGAGCATCACGTCGGTGACGGTGCCGGAGACCACCAGGACGTGGGCCCGCTCGGGGGCGCCGGCGCCGGAGACCGGCCGCACGCCGAGGTCGGCGGGCCGGTCCTGGTCGTCGCCCCGGCCGTGCAGCGCGGCCATCACCTCGACGCCGCAGCAGGCGAGGCCCAGGTCGAGCACATCGACCTCGTAGGTCGTGCCCCAGTCCAGGGTGAAGCGGGTACCCACGAAAGGAGGGTATGCCAGCGCCGGGAGCGCGCCCCGCGGGTCACCCGTCCCGGTCAGGGCCGGCCCCGGCGAACGACGAGCATGGGGAGCGAGCGCGGTGACCGACGACGACGTGATGAACCGGATCCAGAAGCTCGTCGAGGAGGAGCACCAGCTCCGGGAGCGGGCGGTGGGCGAGGGGGTCTCCGAGGACGAGACCGCCCGGCTGCGCCGGCTGGAGGAGGCGCTGGACCAGTGCTGGGACCTGCTGCGGCAGCGCAGGGCCCGGCGGGACACCGGCCAGAACCCGGACGAGGCGCGGCCCCGACCCCCGGCCGAGGTGGAGGGCTACCTGCAGTAGCCGGCGACCGGGCGCGGCAGGTCTCGGGAGCCCGTCTCCCGGGCGTGCGGACGCGGGCGCCGCGGTGGGGCGGCCGTGCTAGGGCAGGAGGTGCCGGGCCAGGACGCCGCGCCACGGGTTGGCGCAGCAGGTGGTGTCGAGCCGGCGGCCGGCCTCGACCGCGTCGATGATGATGCGGATCTGGTCGGCGGTCGCCCCTGCCTTGTTGACCGGCCCGGTGGCCACGGAGCGCAGGGTCGCGGCCAGCGCGTCCAGCACGAGCACCGCGTTCCGTAGCGCCGCCTCCGACACCACCCGGACCGGCTCCGGCAGGTCCTCGGCGAACTCCTCGTCGACCCCGCCGTCGGTGAGCTCGTCCACGCACCGCGCGTTGATCTTGTGCATCGCCGCGATGCTAGGCCGTTCAGCCCAGCAGCGACACGAATCTCACCCGGTCAGGCGATCGTCGGCACCCCACCGGAGCCAGCCCCTCGACTGCCTCCGCTGAACGGCGGTGGAAACACGAGGGGCTGGGAGCGCGTGAGCGCTCCCAGCCCCGGCGTGGGATCAGGAGATCAGCCGCGCAGCTCCATCGTGCAGCACTTCGGGCCGCCACCGGACTTGCGCAGCTCGGAGATGTCCACGAAGACGGGCTCGAAGCCGCGCTCCGCGATCCGCTCGGCGAGGTGCGTGGCCTCCACCGGCAGCACCACGTTGCGGCCGTCGGACACGCCGTTGAGGCCCAGGCACTCGGCGTCGGCGTCGTTGGCGATCACCGCGTCCGGGAACAGGCGGCGCAGCACCCGCTGCGAGCCGGCCGAGAACGCCTTCGGGTAGTACGCGACGAGCGGCCGCTCGGACTGGTCGTCCAGCACGAACAGGGCGACGTCGAGGTGGTAGTACCTCGGGTCCACCAACCGCAGCGAGACGACGGGGACGCCCAGCACCTCCTGGGCCTCGGCGTGCGCGCCGGGGTCGGTGCGGAAGCCGGTGCCGGCCAGCAGCAGGCTGCCCGTCCAGGCGAAGTCGCCCTCCGCCTCGTTGATCTTCTCGGGCATGACCACGCTGCGGTAGCCGTGCTCCAGGAACCAGCGCCGGAAGTGCTCGGCCTCGGCGGAGCGCTGCTCGGCGCGGAACCGCGAGCCCAGCACCCGGCCGTCGATCACGGTGCCGGAGTTGGCGGAGAACACCATGTCCGGCAGGCCCGGCTGCGGCTCGATCGTCTCGACCTGGTGGCCGAGCCGCTCGTAGGTCCGCTTCAGCTCGGTCCACTGCTCGACCGCCAGCTCGGTGCTGACCGGCTGGTCGGGGCGCATCCACGGGTTGATCACGTACTCCACGGTGAAGTACCGCGGCTCGCACATGAGGTACCGACGGCGGGTCGGGACCCGCTCCTGGGTGGCGGCGAGGGCGCCGGGGGCGGTCTCCGGCGCGGGCGTCGCCAGCGGCGCGTCAAGGGTGGACGACATGAATCGAAATCTAAGGTCCGCCTTCACCACCACTCAACGCCGCTTTGTTGCGACATGTGGTGCAGAATCTTGCGTATGGACGCCATCGACCAGCGGATCATTTCGTGCCTCGTCGCCGACGCCCGCTCCAGCTACGCGGAGATCGGCGCCGTGGTGGGCCTGTCCGCCCCCGCGGTGAAGCGCCGGGTGGACAAACTGCTGGACACCGGCGTCCTGCGGGGGTTCACCGCGGTGGTCGACCCGGAGGCCCTCGGCTGGGGGACGGAGGCGTTCGTCGAGGTGCACTGCCGGGGCAACGTCACGCCCGGCCAGATCCGGATCGGCCTGGAGCCGCTGCCCGAGGTCGTGGCCGCCTACACCGTCTCGGGCGCGGCCGACGCCATCGTGCACCTGCGCGCCGCCGACATCCACCACCTGGAGAGCGCGCTGGAGAGACTTCGCGCGGTCGAGTTCATCGAGCGCACCGTGTCGACCGTGGTGCTGTCCCGGCTGCTGGAGCGCCCGCCCGCCCCCGGGGCGTGACGCCGCCGGCCGGACAGCCGGACAGCCGGACGGACAGCCGCGACAGACGTGCGCCAGGCCACAGTCCGGCCGGACGGGCGAGTGGCAAGATCCCCGGCATGAGCGGAGACGTCCTCGTCGAGCGGCGCGGCGGCGTCGCCGTCCTCACGGTGAACGACCCCGAGCGGCGCAACGCCCTCACCCTCGACCTGTCGGCGCGGCTGGCCGACGCGGTGGTCGACTGCTCCGAGGACGAGCGCGTGCACGCGGTGGTCGTGACGGGCGCTCCGCCGGCGTTCTGCGCGGGGGCGGACCTGACCGCACTGGGCGACGCGCGCGAGGAGGGCCTGCGGCGGATCTACGCCGGGTTCCTGGCCGTGGCGTCCTGCCCCCTGCCGACGGTGGCCGCGGTGAACGGCGCGGCCGTGGGCGCCGGGCTCAACCTCGCGCTGGCCTGCGACGTGCGCCTGGCCGGCCCCCGCGCCCGGTTCGACGCGCGGTTCCTCCAACTCGGCATCCACCCCGGCGGCGGGATGACGTGGATGCTCCGGCGCGCCGTGGGCCCGCAGACCGCCACCGCGATGGCGTTGTTTGGCGAGGTGTACGACGCCGAAGAGGCCGTGCGGGTCGGTCTGGCCCTGCGCGCGGTCGACGGCGAGCCGGAGGACGTGGTGGACGCCGCCGTGCGGCTCGCCGCCACCGCCGCGCAGGCGCCGCGCGAGCTGGTGCTGGCCACGAAGCGGACCATGCGGACGACGGCGGTGCTCGACGACCACGCCACCGCGGTCGAGGTCGAGCTGGCGCCACAGGTCCGCTCGATGGACAACCCGGCCTTCGCCGAGCGGCTCGCCGCGATGAAGGCCCGTATCAGCGGCCGCTAGCGCGCCTCCTCTCCTCACAAGCCCCGCGTCGGCCCCCGAACCGTGTGGGGTGGGCCACCACGCCGGGCTCGTCACGTGTGCGACCTCCACGCCGTCCAGGGACAGACCGGCACACACCGGCTCCGGGACGGGTGAGGACGGGGTCTTGCGCAGAGGTGTTACTGGAAGTAACAGTTACCCCTTATTCCAGCCCACGCGGCCGGCCCGATGTGACGCGCGTTGCATCGGCCGACCCGCGAGGCGGGGCGTCCCTACCTTGGAGGGGTGGCAGTGGGTGTGACGGGCCCAGCGGCCGCGCCACCGGCGAACGGGAACAGGTCTCACGGGCCGGAACGCGATCGAGTGCCCACTACGCTCGTCACCGGAGCGGGGAGGGCGCGCCGGAACCGGCGTGCCGGACATTCGCACGGGTTTCGACGCCCGGCTGACACGCGTGAGAGAGGGACCCCGAGCCCATGACCGCAGACGTGGGAAGCAGCCCAACGGTGTCTCACGGGACACCCGCACCCGGACGATCCGCCGAGGTCCGCAAGCTGGACCGGGTCGTCATCCGGTTCGCCGGGGACTCCGGCGACGGCATGCAGCTCACCGGTGACCGGTTCACCTCCGAGGCGGCCGCCTTCGGCAACGACCTGGCCACCCTGCCCAACTTCCCCGCGGAGATCCGCGCCCCGCAGGGCACCCTGCCCGGCGTCTCCAGCTTCCAGCTCCACTTCGCCGACTACGACATCCTCACCCCCGGCGACCGGCCGGACGTGCTCGTCGCGATGAACCCCGCCGCGCTCAAGGCCAACCTCGGCGACCTGCCCCCGGGCGGCACGCTGATCGTCAACACCGACGAGTTCACCAAGCGGAACCTGGCCAAGGTCGGCTACGACGGCGACCCGCTGGAGGACGGCTCCCTGGAGGCGTACACGGTGCACCGGGTGGCCATGGCCACCCTCACCAAGGGCGCGCTGGAGGAGACCGGCCTGACCAAGAAGGACGCGGAGCGCGCGAAGAACATGTTCGCGCTCGGCCTGCTGTCCTGGATGTACCACCGGCCGACCGAGGGGACCGAGCGCTTCCTCCGGGAGAAGTTCGCGAAGAAGCCGGACATCGCCGAGGCCAACATCCTCGCCTTCCGCGCCGGCTGGAACTTCGGCGAGACCACCGAGTCGTTCGCGGTGACCTACGAGGTCGCCCCGGCCGCCCTGCCCACCGGCACCTACCGGCAGATCACCGGCAACACGGCGCTCGCCTACGGCATCGTCGCCGCCGGGCAGCTCGCCTCGCTGCCGGTGTTCCTCGGGTCCTACCCGATCACCCCCGCCTCGGACGTGCTGCACGAGCTGGCCAGGCACAAGAACTTCGGGGTCACCACGTTCCAGGCCGAGGACGAGATCGCCGGCGTGGGCGCCGCGCTGGGCGCGTCCTTCGGCGGAGCGCTCGGCGTGACCACCACCTCCGGCCCCGGCCTCGCGCTGAAGTCGGAGACCATCGGCCTCGCCGTGATGACCGAGCTGCCGCTGCTGGTCTGCGACATCCAGCGCGGCGGCCCGTCCACCGGCCTGCCGACCAAGACCGAGCAGGCCGACCTGCTGCAGGCGATGTTCGGCCGCAACGGCGAGGCGCCGTTGCCGATCATCGCGCCGTGCTCGCCGGCGGACTGCTTCGACGCCGCCGTCGAGGCCGCGCGGATCGCCCTGACCTACCGCACCCCCGTGCTGCTGCTGTCCGACGGCTACATCGCGAACGGCTCGGAGCCGTGGCTGGTGCCCACCGTCGACGAGCTGCCGCCGATCGAGGTCGGGTTCGCCACCGAGCCCAACGCCCCGGACGGCTCCGGCGAGTTCTGGCCGTACCTGCGCGACCCGGAGACCCTGGCCCGACCGTGGGCCGTGCCCGGCACCCCCGGGCTGGAGCACCGGATCGGCGGCCTGGAGAAGGCCGAGGGCAAGGGCAACATCTCCTACGACCCGGACAACCACGACCGGATGGTGCGCATCCGCCAGGCCAAGGTGGACGGCGTGGCCGTGCCCGACGTGGAGGTCGACGACCCGACCGGGGACGCCGACCTGCTCGTGGTCGGCTGGGGCTCCACCTACGGCCCGATCGGCGCGGCCTGCCGGCGGGTCCGCCGACTGGGCATGACGATCGCCCACGCCCACCTGCGCCACCTCAACCCGCTGCCGGGCAACCTCGGCGACGTGCTGCGGCGCTACCGCAGGGTGGTCGTGCCGGAGATGAACCTGGGCCAGCTGGCGATGCTGCTGCGCGCGCGGTACCTGGTCGACGCGATCAGCCACACCAAGGTCGCCGGGCTGCCGTTCAAGGCCGAAGAGCTGCAGGGTGTGTTCACCGAGATCATCAAGGGGGTCGCGGCATGACGGCGATCGACCTGGGCCTGCCCGAGATCGGCGGGTTGGCGGGGGTCCCCACGACCGACGCCAGGCAGACCGCGAAGGACTTCACCAGCGACCAGGAGGTCCGCTGGTGCCCCGGTTGCGGTGACTACGCGATCCTCGCGGCGGTGCGCTCGTTCCTGCCGGAGCTGGGGCTGCGCCGGGAGAACATCGTGTTCGTCTCCGGCATCGGCTGCTCCTCGCGCTTCCCGTACTACATGAACACCTACGGGATGCACTCCATCCACGGCCGCGCCCCGTCCATCGCCACCGGCCTGTCGGTCTCCCGGCCCGACCTGTCGGTCTGGGTGGTCACCGGCGACGGCGACGCGCTGTCGATCGGCGGCAACCACCTGGTGCACGCGCTGCGCCGCAACGTCAACCTCAAGATCCTGCTGTTCAACAACCGGATCTACGGGCTGACCAAGGGCCAGTACTCGCCCACCTCCGAGGTCGGCAAGGTCACCAAGTCGACCCCGATGGGCTCGTTGGACCACCCGTTCAACCCGATCTCCCTCGCGCTCGGCGCGGAGGGGACCTTCGTGGCGCGCGCCCTCGACTCCGACCGCAAGCAGCTCACCGAGGTGCTGCGGGCGGCGGCCGAGCACCGGGGCACGGCGCTCGTGGAGATCTACCAGAACTGCCCGATCTTCAACGACGGCGCGTTCGACGTCCTCAAGGAGGCCGGCGAGCGGGAGCGGCGGATCATCCCGCTGCGGCACGGCGAGCCGATCCGGTTCGGCGCCGATGGCGAGTACGGCGTGGTGCGGGACGCGGCGACCGGCGTCCTCCAGGTGCGCAAGGTGGCCGAGGTCGGTGAGGACGCCGTGGTCGTGCACGACGCCACGCTCGACGACCCGTCCTACGCGTTCGCCCTGTCGCGGCTGGGCGGCCAGGACCTGGACCACACCGTCACCGGCGTGTTCCGCTCGGTCTCCCGCCCGAGCTACGACGACCTGGCGCGAACCCAGGTGGACGAGGCCAAGGCGGCGAAGCCGGCCGACCTGGGCGCGCTGCTGCGCGGCAAGGACACCTGGACCGTGGCGTAGGGGCGCAGGGGCTCTCCAGCACGCTCGACGAGGCGCTCGGCCGGATCTTCCGGTCGAGCGCCTCGCGCGTTTGCTGTTCCAGGTCCAACTGGCCGTTGATGGTGTGGTCGACCGACTCCGGACTTCGGCGTTCGGCGGTGATCAGCGGATCGGACGACGGTGCCGGGCCGCGCTCTTGGTCGCGGACCGCCCTGAGCACCTGCCGTTGGTCGATCCCCGGGCCCAGGTGAGTGGCAGCCCGGGCATCGGGCGGGCAGCGACCACGGCCACCACCCCGACCTACGCATCAGTTGTCCAGTGCTGGTCCGCCAGCCAGCCCCGGGGAGCCGGACAGGGCGCGAAAGAGGAGGGCGGGCGCCCCCTGAGGGAACGCCCGCCCTGGTCCTGCTCCGGGGTCAGCGCGGCTGGTTCCATGCGCGGAAGCCGGCGCGCTCCGCCTCCTCCGGACTGCGGAACCACACCTCCGCCCTGGTCCGCGCGTAGTACGGCGAATCGGCGGTGTGGAACAGCATCGACGACGCGCTCGCCTTCACCCGGAACTCCGCGGCCGGCGCCGAGCCGTCCGGGTTGGGCAGCGCCGAGCCCGGCCCGAAGGGCGAGGGCGGCGCGGCCGGCGGCCGGGGCGCGGCTGGCGCGCTCTCGGCGGCCGCGACCTGCCGCGGGGCCGCCGGAGCGGGCGCGGCCGGCGCGGCGGGCGCGGGAGCGGCCTCGACCGCCGAGGCGACCTGGCGCTTGGGGAGCGGGGCCGCCGGGCCGGGCGCCGGCTGGGGCGTCCAGCCCGCGCCGGCGGGCGCTGCCGGCGCGCCACCCGGCCACGACGGCGGCTGGGCGGGCGCCGCCGGCTGCGGCGACGCGGCCTCCCGGCGCTGCGGGGCGATCTGCTCAGCCGGGGTCGGCGCGGCCGGCTGCGGGTAGGTCGCGCCCGAGCCAGCCGGGGCGGGCCCGGTCGCCACGCGCTGCGGCGCGGAGGCGGCCGGCGGGGTGCCCTGGCGGGCGGTGTCCGGGTCGACCACCGGCTCGAACAGCGAACGCGGGCGATCCGCCTCGACGGGCGCCGATGCCTGCGGGGCGGGCGGCGCCACCGGCGGCTGCGGAGCTGACGGCTGCGCGGCCTGGGGCGGGGTCACCGGCTGCTGGACCGACGTCGGCGGCGTCACCGGGGGCTGGGTCACCGGGGACTGGGTCACCGGGGACTGGGCCACCGGGGACTGGGCCACCGGCGCCTGGGGCACCGGGGACGGGGCCTCGGTGCGCGGCGGGGCCGGCGCGTCCGCGGGCGCGGCGCTCGACCGGAACGCCGCGGCCAGCCCGTTGCCGGGGCGCTCACCCTGCGGAGTCCACGGCTGGGACGCCGGGGCGGCCGACGCCGCCTCGACGGGCGCCGTGGGCGGGACGGCCGGCGCGGGGTCGATCGGAGCCGGCGCCGGCGACCCGAACCCGGCCGGCGGCCGGGGGTCACGCTGGCCCTGCTCGGTCGGGCCCGCCGCGCCCGGGGCGGGCTGGTCGCCCCACGGCTCGCCCGCGGCCTGGCCCCTCGGCGGGGTCGGCGGTTCGGTCGGTTCCCTGTCGGCGCGCGCGGGGCCGGTCGGCGTCCGGCGCTCGGACTCCGCGCCAGCCAGGCCGATCAGCTCGTCGTGGGTGGGCAGGGGTGGCATCTCCGTGTGCTCGTGCACGGTGTCCTCCCGGTCTCGGGAAGCAGGCCCGACCCGGTCCCACGGCGCGGACGTCGGCGGAGTGAGGGGCTCGTCCGTCCCCGCCGGACGCTCGGGGAGGTGCGCACCCGGCTCGGCCCCGCGCTCCGCCTCGGCCGCCCGGGCCTCGGCGCGGCTGGTGGCCGCCGCCTGGTAGGGATCGTCCTCGTCGCGGTCCACCGACGCCTCGGGCGCGACGCCGCGCCCCGGCTCGACCCCGGCCCCGGAGTCGGGCAGCGCGTGCCGCGCGCGGGTGGCGCGCTCGGCGGCCTGCTCCTCGGCCGCCGTCCTGGCGGCCAGCTCGTCCTCGGCGATCTCCTGGTCGATCAGCTCCCGTTCGGTCAGGCTGTGCTCGGTCAGGCCGGGCTCGGTCAGGCCGGGCTCCGCCAGGCCGGGCTCGGCCGGCTCCCCGAACTCGGCGGAGTCGACCCCGCCAGCCCGTCGCACCTGCTCGGCGATCATCGCGGCGGACACCGGCCCGGTCCGCTCCGCCTCCGGCTCGGCCTCGTCGTCCTCCAGGCCGGTCGGCGGCTCGGCGTCGACCAGCTCCGGCTCCGGCGGGGCGTGCATCTCCCCGGTCACCGGCGGCTGCGGCTCGCCGGCTGGCGGCTCGGTGGGGTAGCGGCCGCCCGCCGGCTCGGCCGGGGCGGACGGGCCGGACTCCACCGGCGCGGGCTCCGGCCCCCGCGGGGGCTCGCCGCCCTGCACGGTCAGCGGCTGCCACCGCTCGTCCAGCTGGGCCCGCTCGTAGGTGGCCGGCTCGTCCACGACGGCCGGGCGCGGCGCCGGCGTGACCCACTGGTCGACGTCCGGGATCCCGGCGCCGGGCTCGCCGGCCGTGATCTCGTCCTCGGGCCGGCCGGCGAGCGGCTCGTGGTTCTCCCGGCCCGTCCACGCGGCCAGCGGCTGCTCCGCCTCCCGCGGCACGGCCCACCCCGCGGTGGCCTCGACCGGCGCGGCGGACTCGGGCGCGGGCTCCGGCGCGGGCGCGAAGGCCATCGGGGGCACGCTCACCCGGCGCGGCGTGGGCCGCGGCGGCGCGAACCCGGCGCGCTCGGCGCCGTTGGGGCCGCCAGGGCCCTCGCCCTCCAGGCCGCCCAGCGCCGCGGCGATCGACTCCGTGCTCGGCGGGGTCGGCGGCCGCTCGCCGGCGAACGGCGCGGGCTCGACCGGCTGCCCGGGGCGCGGGAAACCGACGTCGCCGGGCGGCGCGTGCTCCTGGGGCGCCGACTGCCCGGGGGACGCGGCCGCGGGCCTGGCCAGGTCCTCCCTGGTGAGGTCAGGGGCGGGCCGGCCGTCCTGGTGGGCCGGGATGACCGCCGTCATCTCGGCCGACTCGGGCGAGCCCGGGACCCCGGCGGCGACCGGCGCCACCGGCTGCGGCGGCGTTGTCGGGCGCGGCGGAGCCGCCGCCGGCTCGACGGCCGGCGCCTCGGGCGCGCGGCCCCTCGGCTCCCCCGCCGGCTCGGCGGAGTGCTCCGCGACCGGTTCCCTGGGCGCCTCGGCGCCCCACGGCTCTGCCCGCGGTGAAGGGGCGGCCAACGGGGCCGGCGCGACCCGGGGACCGGCGCCGGTGTCGGCGCGGTCCTCCTGGTCGGGATAGCCCTCGCGCGACCCGGACAGCGCGGGCTGTGCCGGGCCCTGGTCCGCCAGCTCGGCGAGCCGGCGGCGCGCCGGGCGGGCGAACAACAGCCAGGTGATGAGCGCTCCGGCCAGGAACGCCACCGCGCTCCACAGCCAGACCTGCCCGAACAGCCACGTCACGGGAAGTCCCTCCTACCGTACGGTGATCTCGACCCGACGGTTCGCCGCCTTGCCCTCTTGCGAGTTGTTGTCGGCCCTGGGTCGAGCGTCACCGAACCCCTTGGCCACGATCCGCTCCGCCGGCAGGCCCTGGCGGACGAGCTTGTCACGGACAGCGTCTGCGCGCTGCTGGCTCAGCCGAAGCGCGTTGCTCTCCCCTCCGGGCCCGGCCGCCACGTGCCCACCGACCTCAACGGTGCGGTCCGACACGTCGCGCAGCAACCGGGCGACCCGGTGGACGGCGTCGAGGCCCTGCGGGGTGAGCACGGCGCTGTTCGCGTTGAACGTGATCGGGTGCTCGATCAACATCCGGTCGAGTTGTTCCTGCGTACCAGCGGTTTCCACGGCCTGGGCCGAGCCGTCCCTCGTCACCACGAGCTGGCTGTGCACCTCCACCCCGGGCAGCGCGTTCCGGACCGCCTCCTCGATCCGGCCACGGCTGGCCGGATCCGGGACTGTACCGGTCAGGGTGACCCCCAACAGTGTCCAGGACACCGTGCGTTCGCCGGGGACGGCGCCCACGGCCCGCGCCAGGTCCCCGAACGCGGCGGGTGGTCCCGGCATCGGGGCGGTGGGCGTGACCCGGAGGCCCGGGACGACCTCGCGGTCGCTCGCGCGCTCGACGGCGGCCCGGACCGCGTCGCGGGTCGCCTCGTCGGGCACCGCGCCCACCAACGCGACCCGGTTGCCGGTGAAGGTCATCCCGAGGGGCTCGGCCGGCGGCCCCGGCGGGGGCGTGACGGGCGCGGCCTCGCTCACCCGCACCGCGCGGACGCCGTCGACGGCCTGGACGACCTGGCGGGCCTGCTCCCCCCGGCCGGCTGGCACGTCGACCACCTCGCCGTCCCGGCCGTCGAAGGCCACCCGGCCGCCGACGCCGGCGACCCGCAGCGCCTGCTGGGCCCGCTCGGTGAGCTCCCGTTGGATGCGCTGGCCGGTGGTGGCGGTGGCGGCCCCGGCGACGGCCGCGGGGCACAGGACGGCGGCCAGCAGCCAGCCGACCCAGCCCGCCCGGTCCCCGAGGCCGCGTCGGCTCCCGGCCGGCGGCTGAAGTTGATCTTCTCCGTCGCGGTCCCGGTCGGAGTGCGGGGGCTTGCCCACTGCCGGGCCTCCGTTCCGGTGCGCGTTCCAGGCGGTACCCATTTCACCCGATTGCGCCCGGTGATCGAACCGGCCCATGTCGGGTCACACACGGACGGCATTTCGAGCACTCCCCGTAAGCTGCGTGCATGCCGCCGCTAACGAACGATCCTTCGCCGGTGGCGGCCCCGGGGCGGGCCGCCCACGGGGGCGACGGCCTGGGCCTCGCCCTCGGCGCGGGCGCGTACCTCCTGTGGGGACTGTTCCCCGCGTTCTGGCCGCTGCTGCGGCCGGCGGGGCCGTTCGAGATCCTCGGGCACCGCCTCGCCTGGACCTTCATGGTCATGAGCATGCTCGTTCTGGCCACCGGCCGCTGGCGGACTCTGCGAGCGTTGCCCAGCCGGGGTTGGTTGCTGGTCACCGCCGCGGCGGTCCTGATCGCGGTCAACTGGGCCACCTACATCTACGGGGTCAACAGCGGGCAGGTCGTCGAGACCGCGCTGGGCTACTTCGTGAACCCGCTCTTCAGCGTGCTGCTGGGCGTGGTCGTGCTCGGGGAGCGGCTGCGCGGCGCGCAGTGGGTCGCGCTGGCCGTCGCCGGCGGGGCGGTCGTGGTGCTCACCGTGGACTACGGCCGGGTGCCGCTGATCGCACTCACCCTCGCGGTGACCTTCGGGATCTACGGCCTGATCAAGAAGACGGTGCCGCTGGACTCGGCGAGCAGCCTCGCCGCGGAGAGCGCGGTGCTCGGCCCGCTCGCCGCCGCCTACGTGCTGTGGCTCGAGTGGACCGGCGCCGGCACGTTCGCCGGGGGCGGCGTCGGGCACGCGTTGCTGCTGGTGCTGACCGGCCCGATCACGGCCGTCCCGCTGGTGCTGTTCGGCGCCGCCGCCCGCCGGGTGCCGCTGGTCACCATCGGCATCCTCCAGTACCTGGCACCGATCCTGCAGTTCGCCTGGGGCGTCCTGGTGGTGCGCGAGGACATGCCGGCCTCCCGCTGGCTGGGCTTCGGGCTGGTCTGGGTGGCCCTGGCGATCTTCACCGTCGACGCGGTGCGCGCCGCCCGGCGCGCCAGGACCGGAGCCGGCGCCACCGGCTGAGCCGGCCGCCACCGGCACCCGCCTCGCCCGGTGCCGCCCCACCCCACGGAGGCGTGGGTGGGGCTCCCCCGGGAGGGCCCGACGCCCGGGCGCTCCCCAGCGATCTCCCTCGGCGATCTTCGTCAGCTGACGGAACGCCGCCCGGCCGGCGTCCGGCCGTGTTCGGCTGTGTTCGTTCATAGTCCGGCCGACCGGACGTTCCGCGGCCCCGATGGCTCAGTGGGACCGGGCGACCATGTAGTCGGTCAGCGACTCCAGCGCGTCGCGCGCCGGGCAGGACGGCAGCACCGCCAGCTCGGCCCGCCCCCGGTCGGCGTACTCGACCAGGGTCGCCCGCGCCCGCGCCAGCCCGGTGGACTCGCGCAGCAGGTCGAGGGCCTCGGTCACCAGCGCGTCGTCGGTGATCGGGGCGGCGAGCAGCTCGCGCAGCCGGTCGCCGCGCGGCCCCTCCTCCTCCAGCGCGTACAGCATGGGCAGCGTGAGCACGCCCTCCCGCAGGTCCGTGCCCGGCGTCTTGCCCGACTCGGTCGCCGGTGAGGCGATGTCGATGACGTCGTCGGAGATCTGGAAGGCGGTGCCGATCACGTCGCCGAACCGCTCCAACGCCGCCACGTGCTCCGGCGCGGCCCCGGCGAACATGCCGCCGAACCGGCCGCAGGCCGCGATGAGCGAGCCGGTCTTCTCCGCGACCACGGTCAGGTAGTGCCGCACCGGGTCGTCGCCGTCCGACGGGCCCACCGTCTCCCGGAGCTGACCGGTCACGAGCTGGGAGAACGTCTCGGCGAGCAGCCGACCCGCCTCGGTGCCCAGGTCAGCGACCAGCCGCGAGGCGTGCGCGAACAGGAAGTCGCCGGTGAGGATCGCGACCGTGTTGCCCCAGCGCGCGTTCGCGCTGGCCGCGCCCCGGCGCATCGTGGCCTCGTCCATCACGTCGTCGTGGTAGAGCGTCGCCAGGTGGGTCAGCTCGATCACGGCCGCGGCCGTGACCACCTCGTCCCGCGTCGGGTCGCCGAAGTGCGCGGAGAGCAGGGTGAACAACGCGCGGAAGCGCTTGCCGCCCGCGTCGACCAGGTGCAGCGACGCCTCGGTGAGCAGACCGAAGTCGTGCTGCACCACGGAGTGCAGCAGGGCCTCCACGCGGTCCAGCCCGGTCCGCACCCCGTCGGCCAGGACGGGGTCGGCCAGGTCCATGCGGGCGTTGTTGTGCCCGCCCCCCGTTGATGTACTCGTCGTCACGTCTCCGTCGCCCTCATCGCCGCTGTCACGGGGCGAATGCGAGCCCGGGGCCGGCCCAGTCGAGGGCGACCGCGGGGTACACACCCAGCAGCAGCGTAACCAGGACTCCGAGTGTGATGGCCACGGTGGTGAAAACTCCGGGCACCGTGACGGTCGGGCCGTCGGTCGCGGGCTCGCTGAAGTACATCAACACGACCACGCGGAGGTAGAAGAACGCGGCGATCGCGCTGGCCACCACGGCCACCACGACCAGGGGCGCCATGCCGTCGTCCACCGCGGCCGTGAACACCACGAACTTGCCGACGAAACCGCTGGTCAGCGGGATTCCGGCGAGCGCGAGCAGGAGGAAGGTGAACACCGCCGCCGTCAGCGGCGACCGCTTGGCCAACCCCGCCCACTGCGACAGGTGCGTCGCCTCGCCGTTGCCGTCGCGCACCAGGCTCACGATGCCGAACGCGGCGAGCGTGGTGAACCCGTAGGCCAGCAGGTAGAACAACGTCCCGGAGCGCCCCTGCTCGGTCAGCGCGATCGAGCCGACCAGCAGGAACCCGGCGTGGGCGACCGACGAGTAGGCGATCATCCGCTTGATGTCGGTCTGGGTGAGGCCGAGCACCGCGCCGATGACCATCGAGGCGATGGCCACCGCCCACAGCACGCCCCGCCACTCCCAGCTGCTGGCCTTGAAGGCGACGTTGAGCACCCGCACGATCCCGCCGAAGGCGGCGACCTTGGTGCAGGCGGCCATGAACGCCGTGACCGGCGTGGGCGCGCCCTGGTAGACGTCCGGGGTCCAGGTGTGGAACGGGCCGACCGAGCCCTTGAACAGCAGGCCGACCACGAGCAGGCCCAGGCCCACGTAGAGCAGCGAGTCCGAGCGGTCGTTGCCGGCGGTCGCCTCCGCGATGGCCGACAGCTTGACCGAGCCGGCGTAGCCGTAGAGCAGCGCCAGGCCGTACAGGAAGAACGCCGAGGCGAACGCGCCGAGCAGGAAGTACTTGACGGCCGCCTCCTGGGAGAGCAGCCGGCGCCGGCGGGCCAACCCGCACATCAGGTAGAGCGGGAGGCTGAGCACCTCCAGCGCGACGAACATCGTCAGCAGGTCGTTGGCGGCGCAGAAGACCATCATCCCGCCGAGGGCGAACAGGGTCAGCGGGAAGATCTCGGTCTGCATCCCGCTGGTCGCCGCCTGCGCGCGGTCCTGGACGGTGCCGGGCCGGATGGCGGCCTGCGCGACGAACGAGCCGCCCGGCTCGACCGACCGGTCCGCGATCAGCAGCACCGCGCCCAGTGCCAGGGCGATCAGCGTGCCCCAGAGGAACAACGTGGGCCGGTCGATGGCGAGGGTCCCCGACAGGGTGGTCACCGGGGCCGCGGACCGGCCGACGTACCAGCCGAAGGTGACGCCGGCCGCGCCGAGCGTCAGCAACGTCAACGCGACCTGCGACGACCACCGCACGTGCCGGGGGAAGAACGCCTCCACCAGCACGCCGAGGCAGGCGCCGGCGAACACGACCAGCATCGCGCCGATCGCGCCGTAGTCGACCTCCGGCGCCGGCACCGAGCCCTGGGCGAGCACGGTCCACGACGCACCCGACACGGGCGTACCGAACACAGCGGACACGCTCAGTGCGCTCACCTCACTTGCCTCCCTGCGCGACCGGGTCCGCCAGGCCGACCTCGGTCATCGTGGCCGAGACCGACGGGGTGACCACGTCGAGCACCGGCTTCGGGTAGATGCCGAGCCCCAGCACCAACACCACCAGCGGGGCGAGCACGACCAGCTCGCGCGCGGACAGGTCGGACACCTTCGCCCTGGCGGGGTCCTCGACCGCCCCGGGTCCCGAGGCCAGCCCGACCAGGGCGTCGCCCCGGACCGGGCCGTGGAACAACCGCTGGTACAGCCAGAGCACGTAGACCGCGGCCAGGACCATGCCCAGGGCGGCGAGCACCGTGTAGACGGGCTCGCGCGGGTAGGAGCCCAGCAGCACCAGGAACTCGCTCACGAAGGAGTTCGTGCCCGGGAGGGACAGCGTGGACAGCCCGGCGAGCAGGAAGAGCCCGCCCAGCACGGGCGTCAACCGGGCCATCCCGCCGTAGTCGCTGATCCGCGTGGACCCGCCGCGCGCGATCACCATGCCGATGACCAGCAGCAGCATGCCGGTGGCGACGCTGTGGTTGATCATGTACGAGACCGCGCCCACCTGGGACTGCGTGCTGAAGGCGAACACGCCCAGCGCCATGAACCCGAAGTGCGCGATGGACACGTACGCGATGAACCGCTTCAAATCCCGCTGGCCGGTCGCCAGCAACGAGCCGTACAGCACACCGACCACGGCGAGCACCAGCACCAGCGGCGCGAGCTCCTGGCTGGCCTTCGGGAACATCGGCAGCAGGTACCGCAGGAAGCCGAACATCCCGACCTTGTCCAGCACGCCGACCAGGATCACCGACACCACGATCGGCGCCTCGGCGGCCGCGTCGGGCAGCCAGGTGTGCACCGGCACCAGCGGGGCCTTGATGGCGAAGGCCGCGAAGAAGCCGAGGAAGAGCCAGATCTGGGTGGACAGCGGCGCGTCCCGCACGACGGCCACCAGCGTGGCCCAGTCGAAGGTGCCCCTGCCGAGCCGGCCGGCGGCGTAGACGTAGGCGCCGATCGCCGAGGCCAGCATGAACAGGCCGCCGAGGAACGAGTACAGGAAGAACTTGACCGCCGCGTACTGCCGGCGGGCGCCGCCGTAGCCGCCGATCAGGAAGTACATCGGGATCAGCATGATCTCGAAGAGCACGTAGAACAGGAACACGTCGGTGGCGGCGAAGACGCCGACCACCAACCCCTGCTGGACCAGGATCAGCCCCAGGAACCCGCCCGCCGTGCGGGCGGCCGGCAGCTTCTCCCGCCAGGCCGCGCCGACCACGACCGGCCCCAGCAGCGCGACGACCGCGATCATCACCAGCGCGATGCCGTCCACCCCGAACGACAGGTGCACGCCGAACGCGGCGATCCAGTCCACCGAGCTGGTCAGCTGCAACCGCGCGCCCGCCGGGTCGTACCCGGCCCACAGGACGGCGGCGAGCACCAGCTCCACCAGCGAGAAGCCCAGCGCGACCTGCTTGGCCAGCCGGTCGTTGCCACGCAGCGACGCCACCACCGCGCCGCCCAGCAACGGCAGCACCATGAGCGTCACCAGGGAGGCTGCGTTCACGCGAACCTCACCACCATCAGCGCCGCGACCACCAGGACCGAACCTCCCAGCATGCTCAGCGCGTAGGAGCGCACGAAACCCGTCTGCAGCCGGCGCAGCCGGCCGGAGGAGCCGCCCAGCAACGCGGCCAGGCCGTTGACCAGACCGTCGACGCCCTTGTTGTCGACGTAGACCAGCGCCCTGCTCAGCCAGACGCCGGGCCGGGCGACCAGGGCCTCGTTCAGCGCGTTGCCGTACAGGTCGGCCCGCGCCGCCCTGACCGGGAGGGACACCCGCCGGGGGCGCTCGACCGGCACCGGCTTCCGGCCCACGACCAGCCACGCCGCCAGCGCGCCCAGCGCGGACAGCGCGACCGTGAGCACCGGGACCAGCGCGTGCGGCAGGACGCCGTGCTCGGCCTTGCCCAGCTCGCCCAGCGAGGGCGTCAACCAGGTCGCGAGCCGGTCGCCGGAGGCGAGGAACACGCCAGCGCCGACCGAGCCGACCGCGATCAGGATCATCGGCACGGTCATCACCGCGGGCGACTCGTGCGGGTGGTAGTCCCGGCCGTCGGCGGACTTCAGCCGCTCCCACCGCTTCTCGCCGAGGAACACCAGCAGCATCAACCGGGTCATGTAGAACGCGGTCAGCCCCGCGCCGAGCAGGGCCGCGCCGCCGAACACCCAGCCGCGCCAGCCCTCCTGGCCGAACGCGGCCTCGATGATGGCGTCCTTGGAGAAGAAGCCGGACAGCCCGGGGAAGCCGATCAGGGCCAGGTAGCCCAGGCCCCAGGTGGCGAAGGTGATCGGCATGTGCCGCCAGAGGCCGCCCATCCGCCGGATGTCGCCCTCGTCGTTCATGCCGTGCATCACCGAGCCGGCGCCGAGGAACAGCCCCGCCTTGAAGAAGCCGTGCGTCAGCAGGTGCATGATGCCCAGCGCGTAGCCGAACGGGCCGAGGCCGACCGCCAGGATCATGTAGCCGATCTGGCTGACTGTCGAGTAGGCCAGCACCTTCTTGAAGTCGTCGTAGGCGCAGCCGATGACGCACCCGACCAACAGCGTGAACGCGCCGACGGCGGTGACCACCAGCCGGCCGTCCGGGCTCAGGTCGTAGATCGGGTTGGACCTGGCGATCAGGTACACGCCGGCCGTGACCATGGTCGCGGCGTGGATCAGCGCGGAGACCGGGGTGGGGCCGGCCATGGCGTCGGGCAACCACGCCTGCAGCGGGAACTGGCCCGACTTGCCGCACGCGCCGAGCAGCAGCAGGAGGGTGATCGCCAGCAGCTCGCCCGAGGAGAACTCGCCGGCCCTGGCGAAGACCTGGTCGTACTGGGTCGTGCCGAGGGTCCGGAACATCATGAAGATCGCGATCGCCAGGCCGACGTCGCCGACCCGGTTCATCACGAACGCCTTCTTGGCCGCGGTGGCCGCCTCCGGCCGGTGGTGCCAGAACGCGATCAGCAGGTACGAGGCCAGGCCCACGCCCTCCCAGCCCAGGTACAGCGTCACGAAGCTGTCGCCCAGCACCAGGACCAGCATCGCGGCGACGAAGAGGTTGAGGTAGGCGAAGAACTTCCTGCGGTTGTCGTCCCCGGCCATGTAGCCGACCGAGTAGACGTGGATCGCCGCGCCCACCCCGGTGATCAGCAGGACGAACACCAGCGACAGCGGGTCGAGCCGCAGTCCGAAGTCCACCTGGAGCGCGTTGACCGGGATCCAGGAGAACAGGTGCAGCCCGCGCACCCGCTCCCCGGCGGGAAGCCCGGCGCTGTCGAGGAACAGCGCCAGCCCGTAGCCGAACGCCGCGATCACGGTGAGGCAGCCGAGCAGGTGGCCCCACGCGTTGGTGCGGCGACCGCCGAGCAGCAGCACCGCCGCGCCGAACGCCGGCAGCGCGACCACCAGCCAGGCGAACTGGGCGACGCCGGTGGCCGCGCCCGCCTCGGCGGCGACGGCGGCGGCCGGGCCGTCGGCCAGGATCATTCCCGTCCTCGTCACGTGCGCCCCTCTAGTACTTCAACAGGTTGGCGTCGTCGACCGAGGTCGAGCGACGGGTCCGGAAGATCGCCATGATGATCGCCAGCCCGACCACCACCTCGGCGGCCGCGACCACCATCACGAAGAACGCCATGACCTGGCCGTCCAGCGACCCGTTGATCCGGGCGAAGGTGACCAGCGTCAGGTTCACCGCGTTGAGCATCAGCTCGACGCACATGAACACCACGATCGCGTTGCGGCGGACGAGCACGCCGACCGCGCCGATGGTGAACAGCAACGCCGACAGCAGCAGGTAGTAGGTCGGGGTCACCGCGAGACCTCCCCCGAGGGCTGGGCCGCCGATGGCGGGACGGACCGGTCGTCCTGGGCGTCGGGCGCGCCGCGGGCGTCCGGCGTGCCGTCAGCCGGGCCGCGGTCGGCGTGGCCGTTGCCGGTGTGCTCCGCGGGAGCGGGCTCGGCCGGCGGGTCCTCCGCCGGCACCCCGTCCCCGGGCTCCGCCCCGGTCGGCCGCTCGCCCCCGCCCGGCTGCTCGGCGCCCTTCTGCTCAGCGTCCTTCTGTTCGGAACCCTTCTGCGCAGCGCCCTTTTGTTCGGGGCCCTCCTGCTCCGCGCTCCCCTGGTCGCTGTCGGTTTGGGCGGCGCTGTCGGTTTGGACGGCGCTGTCGGCCTGGTCGGCACTGTCGGTCCGGCCCGCACCGCCCTGGTCGGCGGCCGTCCGCTCCGGCCCGTGCGGCGCCAGGGCGTGCGCGTCGGGGCCTGGCAGCTCGTCGGCGACCTCGGCGATGTCGGCGTCCAGCCGGCGGCGCGAGGTGGACTCGATGATCTCCGACAGCGACTCGGGCGCGACCGAGCCGTCCGGCAGCAAGGCCGGCACCGCGACCGAGCTGGCGGTGGCGAACACGCCGGGGCCCGGCAGTGGCGAGGGGCGGGCGTGCTCGCCGCGCAACCTGGCCTCGACCAGCTCCCGCTGCGTGCGCCGCGCGCCCGAGCGCTTGTCCACGAAGGCCAGCACCATCGCGCCGATGGCCGCGGTGATCAGCAGCGCCGAGGTGAGCTCGAACGGGAAGAGGTAGTCGGTGAAGATCGCCCGGCCGAGGTTCACCACGTTGCCGTTGCCGGCGTTGACCTGGGCCAGGCCGGCCGGCTGCACCTCGACCAGCGCCCTGGCCAGGCCGGCGGCCAGCAGCGCGGCGAACCCGACGCCGAGCAGGCCGGCGGCCAGCCGCTGGCCGCGCAGCACCTCGACCACCGAGTCCGAGCTGTCCCTGCCCACGAGCATGAGCACGAACAGGAAGAGCATCATGATCGCGCCGGTGTAGACGATGATCTGCACGAAGCCCAGGAACGGCGCCTGCTGCACCATGTACAGCACGCCCAGGCACAGCATGCTGAGCACCAGCCACAACGCGGAGTGCACCGCGTTCCTGGCGAAGATCATGCCCAGTCCGCCGGCCACCGCCAGCGGGCCGAGCACCCAGAACGCGACGGCCTCACCGGTGCCGACGGCGTCGGTGGCGGCCTGCGCGGCGAGGGTCAGTCCCGCGGTCACTGCGCGTCCTCCGCGTCCCCGGGGCCGTTGGTGAACGTCTGCCCGGCCCTGCGGGCCAGCTCCGGCCCCTTCACGTAGTAGTCCTGCTCGTCGGCGCCCAGTCGCATCGGGTGCGGCGGCTGCTCCATGCCGGGCAGCAGCGGCGCGAGCAACTGGTCCTTGGTGTAGATGAGGCGCTGCCGGTCGTCGTCGGCCAGCTCGTACTCGTTGGTCATGGTGAGCGAGCGGGTCGGACACGCCTCGACGCACAGGCCGCAGCCGATGCACCGCAGGTAGTTGATCTGGTACACCCGGCCGTACCGCTCGCCGGGCGAGTACCGCTCGTCCTCGGTGTTGTCACCGCCCTCGACGAAGATCGCGTCCGCGGGGCAGGCCCACGCGCACAGCTCGCAGCCGACGCACTTCTCCAGGCCGTCGGGGTGCCGGTTGAGCTGGTGCCGGCCGTGGTACCGCGGCGCGGTGACCTTCTTGACCTCCGGGTACTCCTCGGTCACCACCTTCTTGAACATCGTCGAGAAGGTGACGCCGAAGCCCTTCAGCGGATCAAGCAGTCCCATCGCCGTCCTCCTTCGCGGGGTTGGCGTCGTCGCGGGCGGGGCCCCCGCTCGCCGACGCCGGCACGGCCGCCCGGTCGGCGACCGGGAGCTGCGCGACCGGCACGGCCGGCCGGCGGGCCGGCGGCTTCGGCACCCGCAGGTCCAGCGGCGGCAGGGGGTAGTCGCTGCCGGCCAGCGGCACCTCGTCCTCGGGGCGCGGCGCCGGCCGGTCCGGGATGAGGAAGACCACCAGCAGCAGCACGGCGAGCACGATCCCGCCGATCACCAGGATCTGCTGGCTGGTGATGCCCTGGGTGTTGCGCAGCACGCGGATCGTGGTCACGGCGAGGATCCACAGCAGGCTGACCGGGACCAGGACCTTCCAGCCCAGCCGCATGAACTGGTCGTACCGCAGCCGGGGCAGGGTGCCGCGCAGCCAGACGAAGACGAACAGGAAGACCAGCGTCTTGCCGAGGAACCACAGCAGCGGCCACCAGCCGGTGTTGAGCACGCCGTCGCCGACGGCCGACAACGGCCACGGCGCGCGCCACCCGCCCAGGAACAGGGTGGTGGCCAGCGCGGAGACCGTGACCATGTTGATGTACTCGGACAGGAAGAACAGCGCGAACTTCAGCGACGAGTACTCGGTGTGGAACCCGCCGACCAGCTCGGACTCCGCCTCGGGCAGGTCGAACGGCGCGCGGTTGGTCTCGCCGACCATGGCGATGACGTAGATGACGAAGCTGACCGGCAGCAGCCAGGCGTACCACCGGTCGGCCTGGGCGGCCACGATCCCCGAGGTGGACAGCGTCCCGGAGTAGAGGATCACCGCCACGAACGACAGGCCCATCGCGATCTCGTAGGAGATCACCTGCGCGGCCGAGCGCAGCGAGCCGAGCAGCGGGTACGGCGACCCGGACGACCAGCCGGAGAGCACCACGCCGTAGACGCCCATGGACGAGCAGGCCAGCACCACCAGAACGCCGACCGGCAGGTCGGCGAGCTGGAGCGCGGTCCGCTCACCGAAGATCGACACCTCCGGGCCGAGCGGGATCACCGAGAACGCCAGGAACGCGGGGATCGTGGAGATCACCGGGGCCAGGAAGTACACCCACCGGTCCGCGAGGACCGGCCGGATGTCCTCCTTGAACGCCAGCTTCAGGCCGTCGGCCAGCGACTGGAGCAGGCCGAACGGGCCGACCCGGTTCGGGCCGGCCCGGTGCTGCATCCTGGCCACGACCCTGCGCTCGAACCAGATCATGAGCAGGGTCAGCACGACCAGCAGGGCGAAGATCGCGACGACCTTGACCACGATCAGCCAGAGCGGGTCGTCCGCGAGCAGCTCGGGCACCGTGTTGCGCGGTCCCTCCGCATAGCTCGGGTGCGGGTGTCCCGCGAGATCCTGCGGGTGCGGGTGTCCCGCTGGGATCAGGTCCAGCTGCCCCGCGCGAAGCGGCGCGCTCATGCCTCACCTCCGGTGGTGGCGCCGGCGCCGGCCGGCGCCACGGGCTCGTCCTCGCTCCCGGCCGGCGTCACGGTGACCAGCGCGCCGTGTCCGCCCAGGCTGCGCCGGACCGTGGCGGGGCCGGAGTTCGCCGGCAACCACACCACGTCGTCGGGCAGGTCCCCGGGCTCGGCGGGCAGCGTCACCGACCCCCGGTCGCCGGCGACGGTGACCGGACGGCCGAAGACCACGCCCAGCCGCTCGGCGGTGGCCGGGGACATCCTGACGACCGCGGGGCGGGCCGTGCCGGCCAGGTGCGGTTCGCCGTCCTGGAGCGAGCCGTTGTCCAGCAGCTGCCGCCAGGTCGCGAGGAGCACCCGGCCGTCGGTCGGAGGGAGAGCCGGCGCCGGCTCCCGGCGGGGCGGCTCGGCCCGTTGTCCACTGTGGACGACGTCGGTCAGCCGGGCCAGGTCGGTGGCCGCGGCCTCCGGCGTCTGGGTGAACAGGTCGGCGTCCATCTCGATGGCGAGCGTGTCGAGCACCCGGCAGTCGGACAGGGCGCCGGTGCCCTCCAGGATCGTGCGGAAGTCCCGCCGCCGGCCCTCCCAGTTGAGGTAGCCGCCGGACTTCTCGACCGCCGGCGCCACCGGGAGCACGACGTCGGCGTGCTCGGTGACCGCGCTGGCCCGCAGCTCCAGGCTCACCACGAAGCCGACGGCGCGCAGCGCGCGGTCGGCCAGCTTCGGGTCGGCCAGGTCGTACGGGTCCACCCCGCCCACCACCAGGGCGGACAGCTGGCTGTTCGCCGCCGCGGCGACGATGCCGTCGGTGTCGCGCCCCGGCCGGTCGGGCAGCGAGCCGGCCGGCAGGCCCCACGCGTTCTCCACCTCGGCCCGCGCGGCCGGGTCGGCGACCAGCCGGCCGCCGGGCAGCAGCGTCGGGGCCGCGCCCGCCGTCAGCGCGCCGCGCTCGCCGGCGCGACGCGGCACCCAGGCCAGCCGCGCGCCGGTGGCCTCGCCGAGCCGCACCACCGCCGACAGCAGGCCGGGCACCTCGGCGGCCCGCTCGCCCACGAGCACCACCGCGCCGGGCTCGCGCAACGCCTCGGCGACGTCGGCGCCCTCGGGGTGGGAGACCAGCGCCGCGACCACGGCCGCCTCGGCGCCCGGCGCGCACGCGAGCAGCCCGCCTCCGGCCGGTCGGCGCTCCGGCCCCAGCTTGGTCGCCGTCTTCTCGACGGCGGGGGTGGACCACTGTCCGATGTGGAAGACCCTGGTCCGGCCCTTCCGCGCGGCCTTGCGCAGCCGCAGGAAGACGATCGGCGACTCCTCCTCGGGCTCGAAGGCCACGCACAGCACCGCGGGCGCGGCCTCCAGGTCGGCGTAGGTCACCCCGCCGGTGTCCGGCGTGGCGCCCACCACCGCGGCGGCCAGGAACTCCAGCTCCTCGGCGGAGTGCGGGCGGGCCCGGAAGTCGACGTCGTTGGTGCCCAGCGCCACCCTGGCGAACTTCGCGTAGGCGTAGGCGTCCTCGACGGTCAGCCGCCCGCCGGTCAGGACGCCGACCCCGCGCTCCTCCCGCGCCGCCAGCAGGCCCTTCGCCGCGACGGACAGTGCCTCGGTCCACGACGCCGGCCGCAGCTCACCGCTGTCGCCGTCGCGGACCATCGGCCGCGTCAGCCGGTCGGCGGCGGTCGCGTAGGTGAAGGCGAACCGGCCCTTGTCGCAGTTCCACTCCTCGTTCACCGCCGCGTCCTCGCCGGCGAGGCGGCGCATCACCTTGCCGCGCCGCCAGTCCGTGCGCTGGGCGCAGCCGGAGGCGCAGTGCTCGCAGACGCTCGGCGTCGACAGGAGGTCGAACGGGCGGGCGCGGAACCGGTAGGCCGCGCTCGTGAGCGCGCCCACCGGGCAGATCTGGATGGTGTTGCCGGAGAAGTAGCTCTGCTCCCCGGACCCGGCGGCGCCCTCGATCTCCGCCGTCCCGGCCGTGCCGACCTGCTGGTCGGCGCCGCGCTCCAGCAGGTCGAGGAACCGGTCCCCGGCCACCTGGGCGGAGAACCGCGTGCACCGCTGGCACAGCACGCACCGCTCCCGGTCCAGCAGCACCTGCGCCGTGACCTGGATCGGCTTCGGGAAGGTCCGCTTCCGGTCCACGAACCGGGAGTCCGAGCGCCCGTGCTTCAGCGCCTGGTTCTGCAGCGGGCACTCGCCGCCCTTGTCGCAGACCGGGCAGTCCAGCGGGTGGTTGATGAGCAACAGCTCCATCACGCCCTGCTGGGCCTTGTCCGCCACCGGCGAGGTGCGCTGCGTGCGCACCACCATGCCGTCGGCGACCGTCATCGTGCACGAGGCCTGGGGCTTCGGCATCGGGCGGCCGCCCATCTCCACCTCGACCAGGCACTGCCGGCAGGCGCCGGCCGGGTCGAGCAGCGGGTGGTCGCAGAACCGGGGGATCACCACCCCCAGCCGCTCGGCGGTGCGGATCAGCAACTCGCCCTTGGGCGCGACCACCTCGACCCCGTCGATCGTGAGGCGGACGTGCCCCTCGGGGACGGGCGGCTGGTCGGTGTCCCGCTGGGACTTCTCCGGGGCAACGGTCATCAGTGGGCTCCCGCCAGTGCCGTCTCGGTCGCCTGCCGCGCCGGCTGGTTCCGCTCGCACAGCTCGACGAACTCGTGCCGGAAGTACCGGATGGCGCTGGTGATCGGGCTCGTCGCGCCGTCGCCGAGCGCGCAGAACGACCGGCCGAGGATGTTGTCGCAGATGTCCAGCAACGTCTCGATGTCCGCCGGCGTGCCCTCGCCCGCCAGCATGCGGCGCAGGATCTGCACCAGCCAGTAGGTGCCCTCCCGGCACGGGGTGCACTTGCCGCAGGACTCGTGCTTGTAGAACTCGGTCCACTTCATCACGGCCCACGGCACCGACACCGTCTCGTTGAACACCTGGACGGCGGTGGTGCCGAGCATCGAACCGGCCGCCGCCGCGCCCTCGAAGTCCAGCGGGACGTCGAGGTGCTCGCGGGTGAACAGCGGGGTGGACGAGCCGCCGGGGGTCCAGAACTTCAGCGGGACGCCGCCCTTCATGCCGCCGGCCAGCTCCAGCAGCTCGCGCAGCGTGGCGCCCATCGGCGCCTCGTACTGGCCCGGCCGCTCCACGTGCCCGGAGATCGAGTAGATCTTCGGGCCGGGCGACTTCTCGGTGCCCATCGCCCGGAACCACGGGGCGCCGCCGAGCACGACGTACGGGACGCTCGCGATGGTCTCGACGTTGTTGACCACGGTCGGCGAGGCGTACAGGCCCTCGGTGGCCGGGAACGGCGGCTTGAGCCGGGGCTGGCCGCGCTTGCCCTCCAGCGAGTCCAGCAAAGCGGTCTCCTCGCCGCAGATGTAGGCCCCCGCCCCCGCGTGCACGACGACGTCGAGGTCGAAGCCCGAGCCGAGGATGTTCCGACCGAGGTAGCCGGCGTCGTACGCCTCGCGCACGGCGGCGTGCAGCCGGCGGATGCAGTGCAGCACCTCGCCCCGCACGTAGATCGCGGCGAAGTTCGCCCTGATCGCGTAGGAGGCGATGACGATGCCCTCGATCAGCGAGTGCGGATCGGCCATCATCAGCGGCACGTCCTTGCACGTGCCGGGCTCGCCCTCGTCGGCGTTGACCACGAGGTAGTGCGGCTTGCCGTCGTTCTGCGGGATGAAGCCCCACTTCAGGCCGGTCGGGAAGCCCGCGCCGCCCCGGCCCCGCAGGCCGGAGTCCTTGATCAGCTGGATGAGCTGGTCGGGGTGGGCGGCCAGCGCCCTGCGCAACGCGACGTAGCCCTCAAGCTGTTCGTAGGTGCGCAGGGTCCACGAGCGCGGGGACAACCAGCGGCGGGTGAGCACCGGGGTCAGCGGGCTGGTGGCCCGGCCGTCCCCGCCGTTCCCGGGGTTCCCAGGGTTCCCGGGGTTCGCAGTGTTCGTCACGCCGCCCCCTCTACTTCTTCTCGGGCAGGTCGGGCAGGGGCGCCTCGTCCGGCATCGGCGGGGCGGTCCACTGCCGTTCGTTGGCGATCCGGGCGCCGCGCACCGTCTCCGGCGCGGCCGACGGTCCGTCCACGTCGGACTCCCGGCCGGTGAAGAACCCGGCGAGCTGCAGCTCCGCCTGGCGGAAGTCGGTCAGCGGGGCGCCGCGCGTCGGCTGGGGGCGCCCGCCCGCCCGGAGCTCCTTCACCAGCTCCAGCGCGGACTCGGGCGTCTGGTTGTCGAAGAACTCGTAGTTGACCTGGAGCACCGGGGCCAGGTCGCACGCCGCCAGGCACTCGGCGTGCTCCAGCGTGACCGAGCCGGGCGCGCCCGGCTCGCCGGCGGTCTCCTCGTGGCCGAGCGGCCGGCCGTCGCTGCCCAGGTAGGTGGCCAGCCGGCGGTAGATCGCGTCGCCGCCCAGCACCGCGCACAGCGTGTTGGTGCAGACGCTCACCAGGTGCTCGCCGCAGGGCCGCCGCTTGTACATGGTGTAGAAGGTCGCCACCGCGCTGACCTCGGCGAAGGACAGGTCGAGCTGCTCGGCGCAGAACGCGACGCCGGCCTGGCTGACGTGCCCCTCCACCGACTGCACCAGGTGCAGCATCGGCAGCAGGGCCGACCGCGACCTCGGGTACCGGGCCGCAATCTCCTTCGCCCTGGTCCTGGTCTCCTCGTCGAAGACACCGGTGTCGATCGTGTCCGGCGTGCCCTGGGCGGTCGCGGCGCCCGGGGCGGACGGCGGGCCGCCCGCCGCGCCTGCGGTGTTCATGGAGGTCTCCTCGTCGCTCACCGGTCCACCCCGCCCATCACCGGGTCGAGGGAGGCCACGGCCGCGATCACGTCGGCCACCATGCCGCCCTCGCACATCGCCGGCATCGCCTGGAGGTTCACGAAACTGGGCTCGCGCACGTGCACCCGCATCGGGCGCGTGCCGCCGTCGGAGACCACGTGGTAGCCGAGCTCGCCCCTCGGCGACTCGACCGGCACGTAGACCTGGCCGGCCGGCACGTCGAAGCCCTCGGTGACCAGCTTGAAGTGGTGGATCAGGGCCTCCATCGACTGGCCCATGATCCGGCGCACGTGCTCCAGCGAGTTGCCGAGGCCGTCCGGCCCGATGGTGAGCCGCGCCGGCCAGGCGATCTTCTTGTTCTCCACCATGACCGGGCCCGGCTCCAGCTTGTCCAGGCACTGCCGGACGATCCGCAGCGACTGGTGGATCTCCTCCACCCGCAGCAGGTACCGGGCGAAGCAGTCCGCCTCGGTGGCCGTCGGCACGTCGAACTCGTACTCCTCGTAACCGAGGTAGGGCTCGACCTTCCTGAGGTCCCACGGCAGGCCGGCCGACCGCAGCACCGGGCCGGTGATCCCGAGCTGGAGGCAGCCGTCGAGCGGCAGGTACCCGATGCCGCGCAACCGCTTGTGCCAGATCGTCTGGCCGGTGAGCAGCTTGTCGTAGTCCGGCAGCCGGGAGTCCATCACCCGGATGAAGTCGAGAATCCGCTCCCGGTAGCCCTCGGGCAGGTCCTGCGCCACGCCCCCCGGCCGGACGAACGCGTGGTTCATCCGCAGGCCGGTCAGGAACTCCAGGAGGTGCAGCACCTCCTCGCGCTCGCGGAAGCCGGAGGTCATCGCGGTCAGCGCGCCGAGTTCCATGCCGCCGGTGGCCAGGCAGACCAGGTGCGAGCTGATCCGGTTGAGCTCCATCAGGAGCACCCGGATCACCTGCGCCCGCCGGGGAGCCTCGACGCCGAGCAGCTTCTCCACCGCCAGGCAGTACGCGGTCTCGTTGAACAGCGGAGCGAGGTAGTCCATCCGCGTCACGAAGGTGACGCCCTGGGTCCAGTTCCGGTACTCGGTGTTCTTCTCGATGCCGGTGTGCAGGTAGCCGATCACCGAGCGGGCCTCGGTGACCGTCTCGCCCTCCAGCTCCAGCACCAGCCGCAGCACGCCGTGCGTCGACGGGTGCTGCGGACCGAGGTTGATGACGATCCGCTCGTCGTGGGTGGCGTCCTCCAGCACCGCGTCCCAGTCGCCGCCGGTGACCGTGTACACCCGGCCCTCGGTGGTCTCCCGCGCGCTGGCGTACGGGTCGGGCTGGCCGTCGTGGTCCTGGGCGTGGTGGGGGGTGCGGTCGGTGTCGGTCGTCATGAGTAGGCCCTCCGCTGGTCGGGCGGTGGGATCTCCGCGCCCTTGTACTCCACCGGAATCCCGCCGAGCGGGTAGTCCTTGCGCTGCGGGTGCCCGTCCCAGTCGTCGGGCATCAGGATGCGGGTCAGCGCGGGGTGGCCGTCGTAGACGATGCCGAACATGTCCCACGCCTCCCGCTCCTGCCAGTCGGCGGTCGGGTACACCCCGACCACGCTGGGCACGTGCGGGTCCGCCACGTCGACGCAGACCTCCAGCCGGATGCGCCGGCGGTAGGTCATCGAGGTCAGGTGGTAGACCGAGTGCAGGCGCTGCGGCACGTCCGGCCCGTAGTCCACGCCGGACACCGAGCTGCACAGCTCGAACCGCAGCGCGGGGTCGTCGCGCAGCGTCCGGCACACGTCGACCAGGTGCTCGCGGCGGACGTAGAAGGTGATCTCGCCGCGGTCGACCGTGACCTGCTGAAGCGCTTCGGTCGGCACGCCGCGCTCGGTCAGCGCCGCGTGCAGCTCGTCGGCCACCTGGTCGAACCAGCCGCCGTACGGGCGCTCCGCGGGCGGCGGGGTGTAGGCGGGCAGGCGCAGGCCGCCGAACCCGGAGGTGTCGCCGTAGCCCTCGACGCCGAACATCCCCTTGCGGGCCTTGCCGGACACCACGCGCTCGTCGCCGCCGGGTGCCTCCCGGGACGCGGGCTCCAGACCCGGTTCGGGGCGCTCCGCGCTGGAGTGCTCCTCCCCGGGCGCCGGGGTGCCCTTCTCCGACTCGTCGCTGCTCATACCGCTCACTTCTTCTTGGCGTAGCGGACCGAGGACGGGACCAGCTCGGTGCGGTGGCCGGCCGCGGCCAGCTGCGCGGCCCGCTTCGGCCCCAGCGGCTCGTCCATGATCTTCGCGTGGATCTTGAGGATCGCGTCGATGAGCATCTCCGGGCGCGGCGGGCAGCCGGGGAGGTACATGTCGACCGGGACGACGTGGTCGACGCCCTGCACCACGGCGTAGTTGTTGAACATGCCGCCGGAGGAGGCGCACACGCCCATCGCCAGCACCCACCTCGGCTCGGGCATCTGGTCGTAGATCTGCCGCAGGACCGGAGCCATCTTCTGCGTCACCCGGCCCGCGACGATCATCAGGTCCGCCTGGCGGGGCGAGGCCCGGAACACCTCCATGCCGAAGCGCGCCAGGTCGTAGCGGGGCGCGCCGGTGGTCATCATCTCGATCGCGCAGCAGGCCAGGCCGAACGTGGCCGGCCACAGCGACGACTTGCGGGTCCAGTTGACCAGCTTCTCCACGCTGGTCAGCAGGACGCCGTTGGGCAGGTGCTCCTCCAGACCCATGGCCGCTCCCCCTCCTCCTAGTTCCAGTCCAGGCCGCCGCGGCGCCACACGTACGCGTAGGCGAAGCCGACCGTGATGACGAACAGGGCGATCTCCACCAGGCCGAACAGCCCGAGCGCGTCCGCGGACACCGCGAACGGGTAGAGGAAGACCATCTCGATGTCGAAGAGGATGAACAGCATCGCCGTGACGTAGTAGGCGACCGGCATCCGGCCGCCGCCCACGACTGGTTGCGGCGAGGGCTCGATCCCGCACTCGTACGCGTCGAGCTTCGCCCGGTTGTACCGGCGGGGGCCGACGAACGGCGCGACCGTCACCGAGAACAACGCGAACGCCGCGGCGAGCGCGAACATCAACACGAGGGGGACGTAGGGCTGGAGCACGTCGTCCGCCGTCCTTTCCGCAACCGCTCCCCAGAGGGACCCGAACGCCACTCGCCAGCGACCCTAGGCGGGCGATCACGTTCACCCTTGGTGAGGGTTCCCTAACCCAGCGCATAGCTTGTGAACTGGTTCACGAGCCACTGGCAGGAAGTCTACGACGCGGATCGTGGCTGACGTCACCACCCCTGGCAGACCTGTTCAGTGCGCGGCGTCACACCTGTTCAGCCCACTTGTGATCTCGCTCACGAGTGGTCCGGACCACATCCTCCCGGCGGAGCCCCCATTACCCCAGGTGGCAGCCCCGCACAACCCGCCAAACCCGCTATTCAACCCCCACCATCGGTGGACCCGTTTTGTCAAGTCCGGAACGTCCCCACCTCCCCCACCCAAGGCCCCTCGTCCCGATCGCCCGCGTTCCCCACCGCCGGCGCCGAGTCGGAAGGAGCGGGAATGCGTGCTCATCCGCCGAACGCGGGGAGGGCCGCCGAGTCCCCCTCGGACTCGGCGGCCCTCCCCGCACCAGCTCACTTGCCGGACTTGTCCAGCTCCTGCTCCAGCTCGGCGATCTTCTTGTCGAGCTCGGCCATCTTCTTCTCGTACGCCTCCTTGAACCCGGGGATCTCCGGGAACTCGGCGACCTTCTCGGCCGGCGGCACCGCGACCTCGACCGGCTTGCCCCAGTCGGTGTAGGTGCCGCTGAACCTGGCCTCCACCGGCTTGTCACCCGCCTTCGGAGCCGGCACCTTCATCTCGAACCGCGCGGGGAGGTTGTCGGAGTTCACCCAGAACGTGGTGTGGAAGGCGCCGACGCCGGCCTTCTGCAACGCCAGGGCGCTCAGCTTCTCCATCCGCTCCTTGGCGTTGGCCCGCAGCACCTTCGGGTCGAACTCGACCTCGTAGCGCGTCAGGTCCTGCCCGTCCCGCTTCTCCTGCTCGGTCTTCAGGATCCTGGCGCCCTTGGGCAGCGACTTCTCGAAGTCCGTCACCTGGGCGACGCCGTCGAACATCTTGCTCATCATCGCCGCGAGCGGGTTGTTGGACCTGGTGTCCAGCTTCAGCCACGACTTGCCCGGCTCGATCTCGTCGGGCCCGTTGATGTAGACCACCTTGTCCTTGGCGAGCATCCGCATCTTCTGCGGAGCGCCCTTCTCCACCGACTCCATCTGGCAGTCGATGGCCTCGGCGTTCGCCCCGAACGCCACGGCGCAGTCGCCCGACATCTTCTCCTCGCCAGCGGCCATCTCGAACCGCATCCGCGCCGAGTTCCTGCCCTGCGTCGCCTGCTTGAAGCCCGCCGACAACGCCTCGACCGACTCGGCGACCTTCACCTTCGGCGCGCCGTCGCCACCCCCACAACCCACCAGCAACACCGACGCCGCCACACCGGACAACACGAGACCAGCACGACGCACAGAACTCCCCCTACCTGGAGATTCAGCAGAAACGGCCACTCCGACGACTGGCCGCACCCGAAGTATCCCCACACAGGGCAAACCTGTTACCGCCACCCAACCAGACCACTGCGACAAAAGCCCTTGACGGTAGCGGGCACCACCCACAACCTACAGGCCGTGAAAGAGCGCGAAATCCGAGCGCAGTTCGACAACGAAACCGTGACGGTCTACCAGGCCTACGGCCACGTGATCGCCGACCGGGCGCTCACGGCCGGCACCTTCGTCGCCCCCTTCAAACCCGAGCGAATGACCTGGATCAAACCGTCGTTCCTCTGGATGATGTACCGGTCCGGCTGGGCCACGAAACCCCAGCAGGAACGGGTTCTGGCCATCGACATCACCCACGAGGGCCTGCGCTGGGCGCTGGAGAACTCCTGCCTGAGCCACTACTCGCACCGCGTCCACGAGAGCCGCGAGTCGTGGCGCGCCCAGCTCTCCGCCAGCCCCGTCCGCGTCCAGTGGGACCCCGAACGAGACCTGTGGCTACGCCCCCAACCGCACCGCGCGATCCAGATCGGCCTCAGCCCCGAGGCAAGCCGTCACTATGTCGACGAATGGATCGTCCGCATCCGCGACGTCACCCCACTCGCCCACGAGATCCACGCCCTAGCCCAGGCCGGCGACATTCCGTCCGCCAACGCCAAACTCCCCCAGGAACGCCCTTGTCTACCTGATAGTTATTCCTGGAACCTGTGACAGGACAACCCCGTGTGGGCAATTCAAAAATGCTCACTCCCCTGGCTCGACATCGAGACGAGCGCCCGTACAGGCCCTTCTCTTCCCAGGGCGGACGGGTCTTCACAGCACCTCCTCCCTGCCGCCTGGGACAGCTCGTGAAGGCGACAGCAGCGGCCGTCCTGGGGTTGCTGAGGTCGCGATCCGCGTCACGAAACAGCAACGGGCCAGCAGGGGCTGAAACGTCAGACACTCATGCTTCGATCATCGGGCAGAGTAACGACGGAATCCAGCCCTCTGGAGCGCATGTGACGTCTCTTCTCCGAAGAGCCCGGCTGTCAGGAGCGCCGCTCGTGGCGCTCACGGGTTTCCTGCTCGTCGGCCCCGCTCTCGGGTTCGCGCACGCTCAGCAATCCAGCGAGAACGGTCCTGCTCCGGCATCCGCGTCAGCGCCTTCACCTCCACCGTCTTCTGAGGCTCCTCCCGCCGAGGCGAAGACCGAGAAGAAGGCGGAGGACAACGCGCCGAAGAAGGGAACTCCACAGGCGCCGCTGGCCGATCTCGCCGTATCAGCCAAGCTCGACCGGGACGACCCGAACAAGAATCCGTACCACGCTGGTGACACAGTCGTCATCACCGTCACTGTGACCAACATCGGCGAAGCCACCGCGAACGGTGTGAGGCATATCCGGTGGACCAGCCAGCCACCACCGGACGACCTGCGCATCGAGCCGGCGGCATGGGGCGATCTGGCGCCCGACGGGCCTGGCGTGTCGCTGGGAGCGGGCGACGTCCGGACAGTGACGTTGCGGACCACGGTTCCCGAATGGGCCGCCGACCGGGGCGGCTTCGCTTTCTTCACCGGTTTCACCCACAACGGCGCTGAGGCCGACCACCACAACAACTCGATCAGGCTGCACGCCAGGACCAAGCTCGCCCAGGGCACCCTGACCGGTGTCGTCTTCCACGACCGGAACGGGAACAAGCAGGTCGATCCGGGCGAGGGCGTCGGTCAGGTGAAGGTGCGCCTGTTCGAGATGGGGCAGGGCGGACCCGACACCCAGGACGTGTACGGCGAGGCGACCACGGGGCCGGACGGGTCCTTCCTGATCAGCGCCGAGGTCGGCTGCCACTGGGTGGATCTGGCGCCCGGCTCGTCCTGGCAGCGGGACCACGCGAGCGACACCTGGTACGCCTGCACGAAGCGGGCGAATCCGGCCCACCTCCTCGTTCCGGTCATGCCCGTGAACGGAACGTCGACCACGCCGACGCCGACCCCGGCCGTCTCCTCCAGCACTACGACCGCTGTCGCCCCGGTGGCCGCCGGCGCGGGGCCGCAGATCGCCGCTCCGCTCCCGGCCGCCAAGGCCGTCCCGCAGCTCGCCAACACCGGCGCGGACGTGGGTGGCCTCACGATCGGTGGTGCGCTGGCAGTGCTCGCCGGGTCCGCCGCCGTCGTCCTCGCTCGCCGCAGGACCCGGGGAGAGACGCGGTAGGCATCGGGGCCTGGGCACAGGGGGCGACTCAACTGGTCGCCCCCTGCCTTTCCGCCTCGGAGCACGCCGGCTCGCCGCACCGGCAGTGGGTCAGGCGCTGGGGGCGAGGCGGGTGGCGGTGGTGATGGCCCGGTCGATGAGGTCGCCGTCGCGGGGGTCGTAGAGGTTGGCGAGGAGTTTGAGGACGACCTTCATGAGCGGGGTCATCGGCAGGCCGTAGCGGGTCGCGGTGCGCATCACGACGGGCTGACCGATGAGCCGGCTGAAGATGTTGCCCAGCCGGTAGTAGCCGCCGAACCGCTGGCGGAGCAGGGACGGGTAGCCCGCCAGGGCGCGCTCCCGCGAGGCGCCGTCGTTGCGCGCGAGCGCGTGCACCACGCACTCGGCGGCGAGCCGGGCCGACTCCATGGCGTAGGCGATGCCCTCCCCGTTGAACGGGTTCACCATCCCGCCCGCGTCGCCGACGAGCAGCAGGCCGGAGCGGTAGTGCGGCGTGCGGTTGAAGCCCATGGGCAGCGCCGCGCCGCCGACCTTGCCGATGGCATTGGCCTCGCGCAGGCCCCACTCCTCGGGTGTGCCGTCGAGCCAGGACCGCAGCAGCGCGCGGTAGTCGATCTTGGAGTTGCCGACGGCGGTGTTGAGGCTGCCCAGCCCCACGTTCACGGTGCCGTCGCCCATCCCGAAGATCCAGCCGTAGCCGGGCAGCAGCCGGGGCTCGCCGGGCGCCGACCGGTCCCACAGCTCCAGGTGCGACTCCAGGTAGTCGTCGTGGGTGCGGGGGCTGGTGTAGTAGCGCCGCACGGCCACGCCCATCGGCCGGTCGTCGCGCTTCTCCAGGCCGACGGACAGGGCGAGCCGCGCGGACACGCCGTCGCAGCCGAGCACCAGGGGCGCGCGGTAGGTCGCGGGGGTGCGGTCGGGTCCGGTCTTCGCGGTGACGCCGACGACCCGCCCGGTGCGCTCGTCGGTGACAGCGCCGGTGACGGTCGTGTCCTCCAGCAGGCGTGCTCCGGCGCTCTCCGCGTTCCTCGCGAGGAGCTCGTCGAAGTCCTGCCGGGGCCGCACGACGCCGTAGGGCGGGAAGCTCGCGAGCTCGGGCCACGGCAGTTCGACGGTCACCCCGCCGGCGATCACGCGCAGGCCCCGGTTGTGCAGCCAGCCGGCCTCCTCGCGGGTGTCGATGCCCAGGTCGATGAGCTGCTTCACGCCGCGCGGGGTGAGGCCGTCGCCGCAGACCTTCTCCCTGGGGAAGGTGCTCTTCTCCAGCACGAGCACGTCCACCCCGGCCCTGGCCAGGTAGGTCGCGGCGGTCGCGCCGGCCGGTCCGGCCCCCACCACGATGACTTCCGCGTCCTCGCCCGGCCCCCTGCGCATCGCGCCTCCCTCATCTCGCGGGGCCCCCACGTCCGCGGGGTACCCACGTCGGGCCGGCGTCCACGGGCGGGACAACGCGCTCCGCTCCCGGACGCCGACTTGTGAACGCTTTCACGAAGTCTCAGCGCCGGAGTTTAGCGATCCTCACATCTGTCGGGGACGCGGTTGTCGTCACTCCGCGGCCGACTGGTCCGGTCGGCCGGCGGCCGCGGAGTCGCCGGAGTCCCCGGAGTCCTCGGCGCTCGCGGGCGGGGCGCCGCCCTCCGCCCCGGCGGTCGCCTCCGGCTTGACGGCGCGGTGCAGGGCCACGGCGCCGCCCATGAGGTTGCGCCAGGCCACGTCCCGCCAGCCGGCCGCGTGGATGATCTCCGCGAGCTGCCGCTGCGCCGGCCACTCCGAGATGGACTCGGTGAGGTAGCGGTACGCCTCCGGATTGGACGACACCCTGCCGGCCACCCACGGCACGATCCGCAGGTAGAGCTCGTAGCTCCAGCGGAACGGCTGCCAGGTGGGCCGGGAGAACTCGCAGACCACGATCCGGCCGCCTGGCCGCGTGACCCTGGCCATCTCGCGGAGCGCCGCCTCGGTGTCCACCACGTTGCGCAGCCCGAAGGAGATGGTCACCGCGTCGAAGCTCTCGTCGGCGAAGGGCAGGCGCAGGGCGTCCGCGGCCACCAGCGGCACACCCCGGTGGCGGCCCCGCTCCAGCATCCCGAGCGAGAAGTCCGCCGCCACGCACCAGGCGCCGGAGCTGGCCAGCTCGACGGTGGACACGGCGGTGCCGGCGGCCAGGTCGAGCACCCGCTCGCCCGGCTGCGGGTCCACCGCCCGGGAGGTCTTGGTCCGCCACCGCCGGTCCTGCCCGAAGGAGATGACCGTGTTGGCGAGGTCGTAGCGCCGCGCGACACCATCGAACATCTCGGCGACCGCGCGCGGGTCCTTGTCCAAGTCCGCCCTGACCATCCTCGCAGCCTACGACCGCCCCGGAACGGCCACGTAGCTGCCCGACCCGGGACCGGGAACGCGCAGCGCGCCCAGCATCCCGTCGACCGATCCGGACCAGGGGAAGCGGCGCGCCCTGGCCCTGGCCGCGGCGCGGCGGGCCGCCTCGGGCCGGGCGAGGAGGTCCACGACGGCGTCGGCGAAGGCCGTGGCGTCGTCCGGCACGGCCGCGCCGCAGTCCGGGGTCACGATCTCCCGGAGCGCCGAGGAGGCCGACACCACCGCCGGCGTGCCCGAGGCCAGCGACTCCAGCGCGGCCAGGCCGAAGGTCTCGTGCGGACCCGGCGCGAGCGAGACGTCCGCGCTGGCGAGCAGCCGGGCGACGGCCCGCCGCTCGCCGACGAAGCCGAGGAAGGTGACCGGGAGGCCGGCGGCCCGCCGCTCCAGGGCCGCGCGGCGCGGCCCGTCCCCGGCGATCACGAGCCGGGCCCGGTGGCCGGCCCGGTGCAGTTCGGCGAGGGCGTCGACGCTGCGCTCGACGTGCTTCTCCGGCGACAGCCGCCCGCAGTGCACGAGCACCACGTCCGCGCCCCTGGCGAGCAGGTCGCGCGACGCGGCGTTGCGCCGGCCGGGGTGGAACTCGTCCAGGTCCACGCCCAGGGGAACCCGCCGGACGTTGCCCGCCCCGACGCGCTCGAACTCCTCCTGCGCGAACCCGGTGGTGCACACCACGGTGTCGTAGTCGGCGGCCATGCGGGCGTTCGCCCAGTCCGCCACGCGGCGGGCCACCCCGGCCGGCAGGAGGAACTGCTCCAGCAGCCGGTCGAGCCGCTCGTGGGAGATCACCGCGCTCGGGACGCCGTGCCGGCGCGCCCAGCGGCCCATGCCCCGCAGGGTCATGCGGTCGGACACCTCCAGGCGGTCGGGCCGGAGCCGCGCGAGCAGGCTCCGGACCCGCCACCCGTCCAGTGCCCGGTACCCGCCGGTGCCCGGAATGCGGGGCGCGGGCAGGCAGACGCGGCGGACGCCGGAGGGCATCACCTCGTCCGCGCCTTCGGCGGCGGGCACCACGAGCACGACCTCGTGCCCCCGCTCGACATAGCCGGCGCCCAGGTGGTGCAGCGCGGTGCGCAGTCCGCCTGATCTCGGGCCGTAGAAGTTGGCGAGTTGCACGATGCGCATCAGGCCGCCGTCCTCGCTTCCGCCAGGCCACCGATGACCTCGCTGTAGTGGCCCAGCAGCTCGTCGCACACCGCCGGCCACGTGCGTCGCAGCACGGAACGGCGGGCCGTGGCGCCGAGGCGGGCCCGGGTGGCGGGCTCGCGCAGCGCCCGCACCGCGTCCCGCAGACCTGACATGTGCGCCGCGTCGTCGTGCGGTGGCACCAGGAAACCGTTGCGGCCGGGCAGAACCAGGTCCCTCGGGCCGCCCGCGTCGGGGGCGACGACGGGCACGCCGCTGGCCAACGCCTCCTGCACCGCCTGGCAGAAGGTCTCGTGCGGGCCCGGGTGCACGAAGACGTCCAGGCTCGCGTACGCGGCGGCCAGCTCATCCCCGGTCAGCAGGCCGAGGAAGGCGGCGTCGGGCAGCGCCTCGCGCAACGCGCCGGCCGACGGGCCGTCGCCGATGACGACCAGCCGCACGCCGGGTTCGGCGGCCACCGCGGCGAGCCGGTGGACGTGCTTCTCCGGGGCGAGCCGGCCCACGTAGCCGACGAGCAGCTCCCCGGTCGGCGCCAGGGCGGCCCGCAGCGCCGGGTCGCGGCGGCCCGGGTGGAACTGGGCCGTGTCGACGCCCCGCCCCCAGCGCCGCACCCGGGGAACCCCGTGCGCGCGCAGGGTCTCCACGGCCCACGTCGACGGCGCGAGCGTGCGGTCGGCCCTGGCGTGCAGCCGCCGGGTCCACCGCCAGGCCAGCCGGGCGGCCCGGCCGAGGCCGTAGCTGCCGGCGAACCCGGCCACGTCGGTCTGGTAGACGGCCACGGTGGGCAACCCGAGCCGGCGGGCCGCCGCGACCGCGCGGGCACCGACCACGAACGGCGAGGCCAGGTGCACCACGTCCGGCCGGAAGGCGGTCAGGGCGGCGGTCACCTTCCCGGTGGGGACGCCGACGGGCAGCGACCGCACCCCCGGCAGGTCCACCGAGGGGAGGTGGACGACCGGGAAGCCGGCGTACTCGTCGGGGGCCTCGCCGGGCGCCACGACGAGGGCCTGGTGGCCGGTGCGGCGGAGGTGGTCCAGCACGCGCAGCACCGAGTTGGTCACTCCGTTGACGTGGGGCAGGAAACTCTCGGTGACGATGGCGACCCGCACACCGGGAACGGTGCCCACCGGAGACAACGGTGGTGTGACAGGGCGCGGAACGGTGGGACAACAACGTGTCTCCGCGACGGCAATTCACTTCGGTGTCGCATCGCGGACACCAGACAGGGTCATCCTTGGGAGGCATGACCGCCCTGTTCTCCCGTCCGGCCCCACCCGTCGACCCGGGTCTGGTCTCGCGGGCCCTCGAGGTCGCCGGGCGACTGGCCAACGACGCCGCCGACGTGATCTCCGCGACCGCGGGGCGCGGCGCGCGGCCGGGCGTCAAGGAGACGCCCTTCGACTGGGTGACCGACACCGGTCGCACGCTGGAGCGCCACACCCGCCGGGTGCTCGCCGGCGAGTTCGACATTCCCATCGTCGGCGAGGAGTACGGCGTCGACGCCCACCTGGCGGAGGCCGGCCGGGAGCCCGCCCCGTTCCGCTGGGTGGTCGACCCCGTCGACGGCACGTCGAACTACCTCGCCGGGCTGCCATGGTGCGCCTACAGCCTGGCCCTCGTCGACGCCCACGGCCCGGTCGTCGGCGTCGTCGCGGACCCGTACCGCGCGCAGATCTACGCCGCCGCGCGGGGGCGGGGGATGCGGGCGAACGGCACACCGGTGCGGCTCCCGGAGCAGACCGAGGTCCGGGGCGGGATCCTGTGCGTCGAGCTGACCCACGGCCGGTTCTGGCCGGGGATGTCCGCGCTCACCGAGCACGCCGCGGCGGCGCACTGCGCGGTCCGCGTCCTCGGGTCGGCGGCCCTCGCGATCACGCAGGTGGCGCTCGGCTACGCCGTGGGCGCGGTGCTCGACGACTACCACGAGTGGGACGTGGCGGGCGGGCTCGGGCTCGCGCTGGAGGCCGGCGCGGTGGTCCTCAACCGGGACGGCGCCCCGGACCCCTTCCCCGGGGGCGGGCTCCTGGTCGCCGCGCCGGCCGTGGCGCAGCAGATCATGGAGTGGTGGCGGGCGGCCCAGGGCTGACACCCGCCGTCCCCGGTCACGAGAACGCGCCGGGCCACCGCTCGCGCGCGCCTCGCGCCAGCCCGGCCCTCGGCACGTCCGCTCGGCCCTCTCCGGCCAGGAGCCGGCCGGGCGCTTTTCGCGTGCCCTTCTCTTTTGTTCTCTTCAGGCTTTGCTATGGGGGAACCCCCACTTCAAACATCTCATGCGGGTCTGACAGAAACGGCGCGGGAAAGCTCCCCGGAATGGGTGGCAGGAGCGAAGAACCCCATGGGGTGAGGGCGACAGGCGGCGTCGGGCCGCCAGTCGGTCATCGGCTCCCTCACCCGACCGTGCCGCGACGTCACAGCGCGGCCGCCAGCCACACGACCAGCCCGGTCAGGCGTCGTAGTCCACGGTGACGTGGTCCGTGACGGGGAGCGACTGGCAGGTGAGCACGAACCCGGCGGCGACCTCGTGGTCCTCCAGCGCGTAGTTGCGCCGCATCCGCACCTCGCCCTCCACCACCCGCGCGCGACACGTGCCGCACACGCCGCCCCTGCACGCGAAGGGAAGATCGGCGCGAACGCGCTGCGCGGCGTCGAGGATCGGGGTGTCCCTCGGCAACGTGAGCGCAGTGGCGCGCCCCTCAAGCTGGACGACCACCTCGCTGGTCGGACCGTCCACAGTGGACACGTCCTCGGGCCGGGCGGGCTCGGGCGGCGGCTCGTCCACGTAGAACAGCTCGTGGTGGACCCGGTCCTTCGGCACGCCCCGCTCGGCGAGCACCGCCTCCGCGTCCCGGACCATCCCGTACGGCCCGCACAACCACCACTCGTCCACGTCCGCCGCCGGCACCACCCCGTCGAGCAGCCGGCGCAGGCGGTCCGCGTCCAGCCGTCCGGAGAACAGCTCGACGTCCCTGGGCTCGCGGGAGAGCACGTGCACGAGCTGGAGCCGGGAGCGGTACCGGTCCTTGAGGTCGGCCAGCTCCTCGGCGAACATCACCGTGTCGGTGCGCCGGTTCCCGTACAGCAGGGTCACCCGGCTGGCGGGATTCGCGGCCAGCACGCTCGACACGATGGACAGCACCGGCGTGATGCCGGAGCCGGCGGCGACCAGGCAGTGGTGCGCGGGCGCCTCGGGGTCCGGGCAGAACGCCCCCAGCGGGGGCAGGACCTCCACCACGTCGCCCGGCCGCACGGCGTCGACCAGCCAGGCGGAGAACAGCCCGCCCGCCACGCGCCGCACGCCGATCCTCGGCGCCGCGCCGACCGGCGCGCAGATCGAGTAGGACCGGCGCTCCTCCTGGCCGTTCACCTGCCGGCGCAGCGTCAGGTACTGGCCGGCGCGGAACTCGTACTCCTCGGCGAGATCCGGTGGCACGGCGAAGGTGACCGCGACGGCGTCGGCGCACAGCCGGTCCACCCCGGCCACGGTCAACCGGTGGAAGGTCGACCGCCGTGCCGGGCGTCGGGTCAGCGTGGGCGTGGCCACTCAGATCTCCTTCACGTGCTCGAAGGGCTCCCGGCAGTCCTGGCAGCGGCGCAGCGCCTTGCACGCCGTGGCCCCGAACCGGGACAGCTCGACGGTGTCCGCGGAGCCGCACCGGGGGCAGCGCACGGTGGCGGACGGGGGTTCGAGCCGCAACGGCACCGGGCCGGCCGCGCGGGGGCCGAGGCGGGCCGGCGGCGCGATGCCGTGCTCGGCGAGCTTGCGCCGGCCCTCCTCGCTGATCCAGTCCGTGGTCCACGCGGGGTGCAGCGCGGTGCGGACCTCGACGTCGGGGAAGCCCTCGGCGGCGAGGCCGGACCGCAGGTCCGCGCGCATCGCGTCCAACGCGGGACAGCCCGAGTAGGTCGGCGTGATGGTGACGACGACGCGCCCGGCCTCCACCGCGACGTCCCGCAGCACGCCGAGGTCGGCCAGGGTGAGCACGGGCAGCTCCGGGTCGCACACCCGCTCCGCGACCAGCCGGGCCCGCTCCAGGTCCTCAGTGGACAGTCGACGCGATGTGGGCACGGCGCTCACCACACAGCCGCCGGGTGCGAGCGGGCGATGTGCTGCATCTCCGCCAACAGGTAGCCCATGGGCTCGGTGTGGACGCCGTGGCGCCCGGCGAGCCCGGCCGCCGCGGGCAACGCGGGCGTCTCCGGCCGGGGCAGCCCGGCCGCGACCAGCACCCGGTCCAGCACGTCGTCCACAGTGGACCGAAGCTCGGCCGGGTCGACGGCGACCCCCGCCTCGGCCAGCCGGGTCTCCACCGGGTGCGGGGTGAACAGCTCCGCCACGAACGGCCACACGCGGTCGAGCCCGGCCCGCATCCGCTCCCGCGAGAACTCGGTTCCGTCGCCCAGCCGCAGCGCCCACTGTGCCGCGTGGTCGCGGTGGTAGGCCAGCTCCTTGACGCCCTTCGCGGCGATCGCGGACAGCACCGGGTCGCGGCTGCCCGCCAACCGCTCGAACAACGCCAGCCGCCAGCAGCCGAAGACCAGGAGCCGGGCCACCGTCTCCGCGAAGTCCCCCGGCTCCTGCTCCACCATGCGCACGTTGCGGAACGCGCGTTCGTCCCGGAAGTAGGCCAGGGCGTCCTCGTCGGGCACGTGCTCCGGCGCGGCCGCCGGGCGGACGGTCGGATCGACCTCGCCGGCGCGGGTGAGCAGCATCCGGGCCTGCCCCAGGAGGTCCAGCGCGATGTTGGCCAACGCGACGTCCTCCTCCAGCTCCGGCGCGTTCGAGCACCACTCGGACAGCCGCTGCGCGAACACCAGCGCGTCATCGCCGAGCATCACGCAGTACGCGGCCAGCTCCGCCCGGTCCACGTCGGCCGGCACGTCGTGGCCGACGCCGGCGAGGGCGTCCGCGAACCCGGTGCCGAACGCCCAGTGCCCGCTGACGTCGTGCTCCTCCGTGAGCGACTCGTAGGCGTTGTCCCAGCTCATCGCGCCCCCTACAGGTGCGGAACGTCGTCGGGGATGGCGTAGAACGTGGGGTGGCGGTACACCTTGTCACCGCTCGGCGCGAAGAACGGGTCCTTCTCGTCCGGGCTGGACGCGGTGATCTCCGCCGCCGGCACCACCCAGATGCTCACGCCCTCGTTGCGCCGCGTGTAGAGGTCCCGCGCGTTGCGGACCGCCATCTCGGCGTCCGGCGCGTGCAGCGAGCCCACGTGCACGTGGTTGAGCCCCCGCTTGCCGCGCACGAACACCTCCCACAGCGGCCACGCCGACCTGGTCTCGTTCATGCCGCCCCCTCCGTCCGGGCCGCCCGCCCGGTTCCGCCGGCGTCGCCGGCCCGCTTGCGGGCGTAGGCCGCCGCGGCCTCCCGCACCCACGCGCCGTCCTCGTGCGCCCGGCGCCGGTGGGCGACGCGTTGCGCGTTGCACGGCCCGTCGCCCTTCACCACCCGCCAGAACTCGTCCCAGTCGGGCTGGCCGAAGTCGTGGTGCCCGCGCTCGGCGTTCCACCGGAGCTGGGGGTCGGGCAGGGTGACGCCCAGCTTCTCCGCCTGCGGCACCGTCATGTCGACGAACTTCTGCCGCAGCTCGTCGTTGGTGTGCCGCTTGATCCGCCAGCGCATGGACTGCTCGGTGTTGGTCGAGGCGTCGTCCGGCGGGCCGAACATCATCAGCGACGGCCACCACCAGCGGTCCACCGCGTCCTGGACCATCGCGCGCTGCTCGGCGCTGCCCCGCATCATCGTCATCAGCAGCTCGTAGCCCTGCCGCTGGTGGAACGACTCCTCCTTGCAGATGCGGATCATGGCCCGCGCGTAGGGGCCGTAGGAGGTGCGGCACAGCGGGACCTGGTTGCAGATGGCGGCGCCGTCGACCAGCCAGCCGATGACGCCGACGTCGGCGAAGGTCGGCGTGGGGTAGTTGAAGATCGAGGAGTACTTCTGCCGGCCGTCGACGAGCCGGCGGGTCAGGTCCTCGCGGTCGGCGCCCAGCGTCTCGGTCGCCGCGTACAGGTACAGCCCGTGCCCCGCCTCGTCCTGCACCTTGGCCAGCAGGATGGCCTTGCGGCGCAGGCTGGGCGCGCGGGTGATCCAGTTGCCCTCCGGCTGCATCCCGATGATCTCGGAGTGCGCGTGCTGGGCGATCTGCCGGACCAGGGTGCGGCGGTACGCCTCCGGCATCCAGTCCCGCGGCTCGATCCGCTGCTCGGCGTCGACCGTGCGCTGGAACCGGCGCTCCAGCTCCTCGATCTCCCGTTCGGGGGTCTCCCGCCCGGGGGACGCCGCCAGCTCGGCCCGTTCGGTCACGGCCCACCTCCACCGATCCGGCCCATCTCGATGTTACAGCCGAACACCGAATGTCGGCGGAAGTGTTACATCCAGGGGCCTGCCAGGGGAAGGGGTCGACGGGATCACGACAGTGCGGCCCTCCGCGAGGGTCAGGACAACAGGGCCGTGGAGCGGGAGGGCGCGGCACACGAGGCCCGGGAGCGCGGAAGCCCGGTGTGCGAAGGGGCGCAGGGCGCGAAGGCCCGGCGTGCGAGAACCCGCCAGCGCCGGGACGTCAGCGCGCCGGGCGGCGACGCAGCCACCAGACGAGCGGCCCGACCACGGCCCACACCCCGAGCAGCGTGGTGCCGGCCGGCAGCAGGGCGATGCGGAAGTCACGGCCGGCGATCCGCACCAGCTTGTCCGGCTGCGCCGGGTCGTACTCGACCCGCACGAGCTGCCCCGTCTGGAGGCCCTCCGGGTAGAGCACGCCCAGGGACGGGCTGTAGACCGCGCCGTCGGGCGTGGTGTAGCGGACCACCGTGCGCGGGAAGGAGACGAGGACGACCTCGGCCGTGGCGCGGCCCGGCTCCGGGTGCTCGATCGCGCGGTCGTTCATCCAGCACCCGACCACGAGCAGGACGCACAGCGTGCTCACCACGCAGCCGACGACCAGCAGCACCGTGGAGGTGACGCGCCGCCACCCCCGGCGCGGCTTCGCGTCGGTCAGGTGAGTCGCCACGTCGCCCGCCGCTGTCTCCGCCACGTCCGCCGAGTGTAGGGGCGGGCCGGCCACCACCGGCGCGGAGTCGGGACTGAGCCGGCCGGAGCCGGTCAGCGCTGGTCGGGGACAGGGGCGCGGGCCACATCCGACAGGGGTCGGCGGGGGTGGCGCCGCCCCGCGCTCCTACCCTCGCCGGGTGACTTCCGCCCCGGTCCCGACGCCCGACGCCGGGCTGCGCGCCCGCACCCGGGTGCTGACCCCACGCGCGGAGCCGCTGGCGGCGCTGCCCGGCCCGACGAACGTCCTCGCGTGGACGCGCGCCGGCGACGGCGTGGTCGGCTGGGGCGAGGTGGCCCGGTTCGAGCCGGCCGGGCCCGGGCGGTTCGCGGCGGCCGACGCCTGGTGGCGCGAGTTCGTCGGCGGGGTCGAGGTCCGGGACGAGGTGGGCCTGCCGGGCACCGGCCCGCTGGCCTTCGTCAGCATGGCCTTCGCCGACGAGCCGGGGCGCTCGGTCGTGGTCGTCCCCCGGGTCGTGGTGGGCCGGCGGGGCGACACGACCTGGGTCACCGAGTTCGACCCGCACGAGCCGGCCGCGCCCGTCCAGCCCGTCCGCCGCCCCTCGGTCCCCCGCTACGCCGAGGGCGAGCTGTCCGTTTCCGACTACCGCGCGGCGGTCAGCGAGGCGGTGGCCCGGATGCGGGCCGGAGCCGCGGACAAGGTCGTGCTCGCGCACGACCTGACCGCGCACACCGACGAGCCGGTCGACCAGCGCTTCCTGCTCCACAACCTGGCCGCCCGCTACCCGGGCTGCTGGACGTTCGCCGTGGACGGCCTGGTCGGCGCGACCCCCGAGCTGCTGCTGCGCCGGGGCGCCGACCTCGTCACGTCGCGGGTGCTCGCCGGCACGACCTGGCCGCGCGCCGGCGCGAGCGGCGACGAGCTGGCCGCCGAGCTGCTGGCCTCCCGCAAGGACCGGGCCGAGCACGAGTACGCGGTGCGGTCGCTGGCCGAGGCGCTCCGCCCGTTCTGCGCCGAGCTGTCGGTGCCCGACGAGCCCCACGTGCTCCGCCTGCCCAACGTGCTGCACCTGGCCAGCGACGTCTCGGGCCGGGTGCGCGAGGACGCGTCCCTGCTCCGGCTCGCCGAGGCCGTGCACCCGACGGCGGCGGTGGGCGGCACCCCGACCGCCGACGCCCTCCGGCTGATCACCGAGCTGGAGCGGATGGACCGGGGCCGCTACGCGGGTCCGGTGGGGTGGGTCGACGCCCGGGGCGACGGCGAGCTCGGGATCGCGTTGCGGTGCGCCGAGGTCGACGGCGCCGCCGTGCGCCTGTTCGCCGGCTGCGGCATCGTCGCCGACTCCGACCCGGACCGCGAGGTCGAGGAGGCCGCGGCCAAGCTGCGGCCGATCCGGGACGCCATGGAGGGCTGACCGAACCCGGCGTAGCGATGATCACGTGTCCGTCGCGGCCGCCCCTCATTACGTTTCGTACCGAACCGGAATCGAGGAGGCACCCGTGGAGCACGAGAACCCCGCCGCGACGCGCCCGGCCACCGCGGAGTGGCCGGCGGCGCTGCCCGCCGTCCAGGTGCGGGTGGCCCGGCCCACGGACCGCCTCGACGAGGTCGTCCACTTCTACCGCGACGGGCTCGGCCTGCCCGAGCTGTTCCGGTTCGAGGAGCACGCCGGCTACTCCGGCGTCATGCTCGGGCTGCCCGGCGCGGCCTACCACCTGGAGTTCACCTCGCACGTCGACGGCAGCCCCTGCCCCGCGCCGACCGCGGACAACCTGCTGGTGCTCTACTTCGCCGGGCCGGCCGACCGGGACGCCGTGGCGGAGCGGCTCGCCGCCCTGGGCCACGGCCCGGTCGAGCCGGAGAACCCGTACTGGGCGACCCGCGGCGCGGTCACGGTCGAGGACCCCGACGGCTGGCGCGTCGTGCTGGCCCCCGAACCGGTGTTCTCGTAACAGCCGAACGGAGCGCGGAGACGGACTCTCCACGTGGTCAAGCTCCCGGTAGACGTAGCCCTTGCCAGTGGTGATCAGCAGGGCGGGGTCGGGGAGCGGGCGGGGTGGTGGTCGCGGATCCATGAGCACCTGCCGCTCATCGGAACTTCGGGTCGACCAGTGCCCGGCGGCCGGGAGCCCGCCGGGAGTGCGGACAGGTGGGGGCACAGACCGAAACCAGCGCGAGTGCGAGCGGCAGTAGCCTTGCTCCGCCCAGCCGGCCCACGATGAGCGCTTCACCATCGGGCGGGAACAGGCGCCCCACCAGCGCGGAGACGGCGATCCAGACCAGCTCGGCCCACAGGTCGGCGTCGACCGGCAACAGGCAATGACCCACTTGACCAGTGGCAGCGCCGCGCGTGGACGACGGTTGTGGCCGGACTGGCCCGGCAGCTATCGGAACGCGCCGGGCATTCGGGTGGGCAGGAACCGCGACCAGCGGGCTTGAAGGACGGCCCCCACAACGCCTTCGCCACCACGAGGTTGACCAACTGCGCGTCGGTCAGCCCGGGCGACCGACCCATCCTAGGCGTGCACCAGGTAGACGTCGATCTTGGCGCGGAATGCGGTCAGCGGGGTGTTCGGGTCGCTCGCCACGAGCTGGTCTTGAGCGCCCTTCGCCCGTCTCCGGCCAGCGCACCTTGCCCGGACGTCGAGCCGCGGTCGACCCCACGGCGAGCGAAGAGGCGGGGCGGTGCACCGGCGCGACCGGCGGCGGAGCTTGCCGACCACGTCTCGGAACCGGTGGGATCGCTTCGATCAGGGGAATTCAGTGGAGTGCCGTGGTCGCGGCGCCCACCGGTGAGCGTGACCGCCAAGGGATGCCGGTGCGCCAGCTCGTATGAGCCGCCGTGCTTCTGCGGGTCGCCGTTCGCCTCCGATCGACTGTCCTCAGTGGACTCAGTGGTTGGTCCAGAACGAGTTCGCGGAGGTGGATGATCGAGCGGGTCAGGCTGATGACGGCCCGGTGAACACCGATTCGGAGCTTGGCGCGCGTGCGGAGTCGGCAGAAGCCCTTGAGCCAGGCGACGGTGCGGTCTGCCGACCAAGCCCAGAATCAGCGAGGTGAGGTTGTTGCGGTGCCCGCCGGTGGCGTGATTGCCACGGGATGCTCTCCACATCGTTGATCAGATGATGTGCGGAGCCGGGGTTGCGCCGGTCCGCCGGGCTCGGCCCAGCGCGATCCCTCCTGTGTGAGCCCACAGAGGGGGCGGAGTCCCCACGGCGGCGGAGCAGCCGCCACGTCGCGCCCGAGGCGCGGGCACAGCGCGGCGGTCAGCCGGTGCCGTCGGTGCCGGTTGCCGGTGCGCACCACGTGCGAGATGCCCTTCAGCGCGGACTGGCCCTCGGCACGCCTGCGGCCGGACAGCGGAAGCGACGGGGACGCACCGAGATCAGCGGCTTCAGGCGTGCCACCGCTCATCGGTCAGGTCCGCCACGCCCGCCGTGATCGTGGATGTCCTGCCCCGCAAGCAAAGCCGCCACGCCGGATCGCGCTGGGCCGATCACTTGTCCCGGTCCCCGTGCCCCGCCCCAGCCCGCCTGTCGCGCCGCGTCGCGGCGGTGGCTCCCGATCGGGGGAAGACCACCGCGCAGGGGTCAACCACCCCGGGCGGCCGGGTCGATCAAGGGGCGATCAGGGGTCGGGCGGCGGGCGAGGCGGGGAGGCGAGCGGTCGGTGGCACGGGCGCGGTTGCTGGCGTCCGCCCCCTGGGTGCTGGGCCTGTCGGTGGCGATCCACCTGGTGGTGACCGGCTGCCCGCCGGTGAGCTCGTTGATCGACCTGCGGGTGTACCGGGAGGCCGCGCCCGAGGTGCTGACCGGCGGCCTCTACGACTTCCGCCTCGTCGACCCGGGGGACGCCTCGTTCCCGCTGCCGTTCACCTACACCCCCTTCGCCGCCCTGCTGTTCCTGCCGCTGTCCGCGCTGCCGTGGCCCGTGGTGGTCGGGCTGTGGCAGGCGTCGTCCCTGCTGTGCCTGTGGTTGTTGGTCCACAGTGCACTGTCCCTAGTGGACAGTGTGGACCCGGGGACCCGCCGGAGCGCCGCGCTGCTGTGGACCTCGGCGGCCCTCTGGCTGGAGCCGGTGCGCACGACCCTCAACTACGGCCAGGTCAACCTGTTCCTGGCGGCTTCGGTGTGGACGGCCCTGACCCGGCGGGGCGCGGCGCTGCCGGGCGCCGCCGTCGGCCTGGCCGCCGCCGTCAAGCTCACGCCGGCCGTGGCCGGGTTGTGCCTGGTGGCGACCCGGCGGTGGCACGCGGCGGCCTGGTCGTTGGCGACCTTCGCGGCCACCGTCGCTCTGGGGTGGTTGGCGGCGCCCGAAGAGTCCCGGCGGTTCTGGTTCCAACTGCTCGGGGACGCCGGCCGGGTGGGGCCGGTCGGCTCGGCGATCAACCAGTCGCTGCGGGGCGCGCTGTCCCGCTCGCTCGGCGCCGACGTCGGGTGGTCGCTTCCGTGGTGGGGTGCCGTTCTCGCGGTCGGCGCGCTCGCCGCGGTCGCGGCGCGGGCCGCCCTGCGCCGCGACGACCCGGTGGCCGTCGTGCTCGCGGTCCAGTTGTTCGGTCTGCTGGCCTCACCGGTCTCCTGGAGCCACCACTGGGTGTGGGTGGTGCCGGCGTTGGTCTGGCTGACCAGCGCGCCCACCCGGAGCGCGGTCAGGGGTGCGGGGCCGGTCGCCGGGGCGTGGCTGCTCGCCAGCGCCGGTTACGTGGTCTCCTGGCTGCTGGTCGCCCAGCCCTCGATCTGGGAGATCCCCCGGCCGTGGCCGCTGTCCGCGCTGGGCTGGGCCTACCCGGCCTGCGCGGTGCTCACCCTGGTCGTCATGGCGACGACCAGGCGCGGAGACCGCCACCGCGCCCGGGCGGCGGAGGGGACGACAGGAGTCAGGCGGGGAGCCGCCGGGCCCTCGTCCGACAGCTCCCCACCCGTTTCCGAGGGTCCGGCCGGGGGCGCGTCGCCCAGTTGACGGCGACGCCCTCGCGGAACCGGACCGGCGTTCCGCCGAGCGCTGGGAGCGCGCTCGGCGGAACGCCCACCGGATCACCGCCCAGGTCGGGGGTGACGGGGGCAGGGGTTCACCACCCGAAGTTCTGGGTCCAGTAGATCCGGTAGCTCCCGCCGCGCGCCATGCCGACGCCCAGCGCCCTGAGGTCGCAGTTGAGGATGTTCGCCCGGTGGCCGGGCGAGTTCATCCAGCCCCGCACCACCGCCTCCGGCGTGGTCTGGCCGGCGGAGATGTTCTCCGCGCCCGGGTTGGGGTAGCCGGCGGCCCGGATGCGGTCCGCGAAGCTCCTCCCGTCGAGGGAGCGGTGGTCGAAGTAGTTCTGGGCCGCCATGTCGGCGCTGTGCCCCCTGGCCGAGGCGTTGAGCCGGTTGTCGATCCGCAGCGCCGGGCAGCCGGCCCGGTCCCGCTCCCCGTTGGTCAGCTCGGCGACCCGGCGCTCCTCCTCGCTCATCTCGGGATTCGCCGGCGCGGGTCGCGACGAGGAGACGGGTGGTCGCGGGCGGGTGGTCCCCGGCGCGGCGGTCGTGGCCGGACCGGAGGGGGACGTGGCGCCGGCCGACGGCGTGGCCGGGGTCGAGGCCGTGCTCGACGGTGTCGACGACGTGGCGCTCGCGCTGTCGCTCGGCGCGGGGGTGCTCGACCCCGGGGTCGTCGACGACGGCGCGAAGGTCGAGGAGAGGGCCACCGGCGCCGGAGCGCTGACCGCCGGATCGACGGCGGAGCCGGCGCCGCCGCCCACCGTCGGGGACGTCGGGTCGCAGGCGGCGGTCACCAGCACCAGGCCGGCCACCAGCGCGCCGAAGGCGACCCGCCGGGGGCCGGTGAGCCGGGTCGCGCGCACGCCGGGAAGAACTCGGTATCGCAGCACGAGGTCGTCCTTTGTCGCGTCGGGTTCTCGGGAGTTCCGCGCGCCTTTTCCCTGGTGCCGGCGCATGTGCGCGCGCACCGGTGTCCGCCCGGCCCACCCCCGTTGGCCGGCGAATGACGACGCCCGCGGAACCCGTCGAGGACGTTAGCGACGAAAAATGCCGGGCACGACCACGGGAAAGTTATTTATGGTGCATTTAAGGAAACGCTGAGCCGGCGGTAAGGCGAGATCATTCGGCGGAGCGGTCAGGCTCGGGCTCCCGGGCGCCGGCGATCCCGAGCACCAGTCGGAACCGCGCTCCGCCGAGCGGGCCGCGCTCGACGTGCAGGGCGCCACCGGTGCTCCGCGCGAGCCGGTCGACGATGTCCAGCCCCAGTCCGGTGGAGCCGCGCCCGCTCGCGCCCCGGCGCACGGCCGCCCTCGGGTCGCGGACCCCGGGCCCGGCGTCGTCGACGGCGATGGTCACCGCGGTCGGCTCGGCGCGCAGGGTGACGGCGAAGGCCACCCCGTGCGGCGTGTGCCGGAAGATGTTGCTCAGCAGGGCGTCGGTCGCGGCCGCGAGGTCGGCACGGGCGACCGGGACGGTCACCGGGCGGTCCACGCCCCGCAGCCGCCACATCCGCTCCTGGTCCTCGGCCAGCGCCGACCAGAACGTCAGCCGGTCGCGCAGCAGCGCGGCCACGTCGCAGCCCTCGCCGGCCCGCTCGGCGAGGCCGCCCCGCGCGGTGCGGATGATCTCGTTGACCTCGAACTCCAGCGCGTACACCGACTGCCGGATCTGGTCGGCCCTCGGATCCCCGCCGAAGGACTCGGCGTCGAGCAGCAACGCGGTCAGCGGGGTGCGCAGCCGGTGCGACAGGTCGGCGACGAACTCGCGCTCCGCCCGCAGCAGGGTGGCCACCCGCTCGGCCATCGCGTTGAACGAGGCGGCCACCTGGGTCAGCTCCCTCGGCCCGTCGACGCTCACCCTGACCTCGGTGTTCCCGCTGCCGACCTCCTTCGCGCCGGCCGCGAGTGTGCCGACCGCGCGGACCATCCGGGAGCCCAGCCGGTCGGCGACGAACACCGAGCAGGCGACCAGCCCGAGGGCCACGCAGGACAGCACGAGCCACGCCGTGGCCACTCCCCTGGTCAGCTCGGCCTCCGGCACGAACGCCTCCACCACGGCCGTGCCGCTCTGGCCCAGCACGATCGGCTGGAGCACCACCTGGCCGCCCGGCACGGCCGCGGTGAACGAGCGCCCCTCCGCCGAGGCGACGGTGACCTGGTGGGACGGCACCCGGCTGGCGCCAAGCACGGTGTCGCCCGGCAGGTGCACGACGAGCCGGCCCGCCGAGCCCATCGGGGTGCTCGCCACCGCGCGCCGGAGCTGGGCGGCGTCGGTGGTGATCACCAGCACCGGCGCGAGCGCGCTGGCCTGCCGCTCGGCCTCGGACAGCGCGCGGTCGCTGGCCAGCTCGCCCACCACGAAGCCCAGCGGCAGCAGGAAGGCCAGCGCGACCATCGAGGTGACGGCGAGCGCGAGGGTGGCCAGGCTCCGCCTCACGCCGGCCCCCGGGCAGTGCTCACCTGGGCGATGGTCCCCAGGGCAGCGCTCAGCAGGGCGGTGCTCACCAGGACGGTCGACATCGGGGCGGTCGTCACCGGGGAGCCACCAGCTTCACGCCCACGCCCCGCACGGTGTGCAGGTAGCGGGGCCGGGCCGCGCGCTCCCCGAGCTTGCGCCGCAGCCAGGACAGGTGGACGTCCAGGGTCTGGTCGTCCTGGCCGGCGGGCAGCCGCCACACCTCGGTGAGCAGGGTGGCGCGCTCCACCACCTGACCGGCCCTGGCCGCGAGGTAGGCGAGCAGGTCGAACTCCTTGCGGGTCAGGCTCAGCGGCCGGCCGTCCAACTCGGCCTCCCGGCGCCGGACGTCCACCCGCAGGCCGCCCACCTCGATCGGCCCCGGCTCCCGCGCCGGCCGGGCGCGCCGCAGCACGGCGGACAGCCGCGCGGCCAGGTGCTCGCTGGAGAACGGCTTGACCACGTAGTCGTCGGCGCCGGCGTTGAGCAGCCGGACGATCTCGGCCTCGTCGTCGCGGGCCGTGGCCACCACGACCGGGACGTCGCACACCCCGCGGATCATGCGCAGCGCGTCGCTGCCGTCCAGGTCGGGCAGGCCGAGGTCGAGCACGACGAGGTCGGGTCGGTGCGTGGTCACCGCGCGCAGGGCGTCCAGGGCGGTGCCGACCGGCACGACGACGTGACCGTGCTCCCGCAGCGCCCGCTGCACGGCGGCGCGCACCACCACGTCGTCTTCGACCAGGAGAATCGCGGGCACCCCCGTACGCTACTTCGCGTCGCGGCGGCGGGGCCAGATCGTCCTTTCCCCGGCGACCTCCGTGAATTGACATCGGCAAATATCCGTCGCCCCTTCTCCGGGACACCGGAGATTCCCCGTTCAGGAACGGGCGCGGAACGGAGCAGCCGCTGATCCCGAAATAACGGACGGTATCGGGGCAGCGGGGACGGAGCGTGGTCGAATACGCTCGTGCCCGGCCGTCGGCTCCCGGTACCGGCGGTGTTCGCCACACGTCGTCCGAGGCTTCGGACCGGCGGATGGGGGTGGGTGCGGGTGCGCGTCCGGTACGTCGCGGCGTGGCTCACGGTGACCGCGTGCGCCGTCGCCCTGTCCTGGCTGGGCGTGCGCTCGGTCTTCGGCGTCACCCTCCCGCAGCGCTTCGACCTGCACGCCGGACTCGCGGCGCCCACGCACACCGTGGTGCTCGCCACGCCCGAGGCGCCCACGTCGTCACCCCCGCCCAGTCCCACGCCGACGGCCACAGCCACCCCCGCCGCCCACACCACCACCGCGGCCCCGACCACGAGCAGCGCACGCCGGACGACGACCGAACGCACCACGCCCGCGCCGCCCCCGCTCCCGCACGAGGGGACGTGGGTGTGGGAGGGCGGTCGCCCGGTCTACCTGCGGAGCTTCCGGCTGCACGGCGGCGACGCCGGCGTCCGGTTCGGCGAGGGCGGGGTCGACGCGGTCTCGGCGACCCCGGGCAAGGGCTACTCCGCCCAGGTCGAGCGGCAGCGGCCGGATCTGGTCGTCATCACCTTCCGCTCGGCGGGCGGCACGTCCCGGCTGGAGGCCACCTGGACGGGTGGCCCCTACTGGCGGGTGACCGAGACCGCCGGGTGAGCCCGCCACCTCCCCGAACGCGGGCCGCCCGCCCGGTTCGGTGAACCGGGCGGGCGGCCGGAAGGCGCGACGGTCGTGCTGCCGCTCACTTGTGCGCGCTGTGCGCGCTGTGCAGCGTCTCGTGGGTCGCGCGGATCTTGTCGGCCGACTTCGGCTTGGCCGGCAGGGCCGCCGTGGTGTCGCCCGCGGCCGCCGCCGCGAACTGGCCGGCGGCGAGGGCCGCGCTGGCCGCCACCCCGCTCTGCGCGCCCACCTGGGGCTTACCCTTGGTGAACAACCAGGTCTCGAAGAGCTTCCCGAGCTTCTTGCCGGAGATCTTCTCGGCGTGCGCGATGAACTCCTCGATCGTGCCGTTCTGGTACTTCTTCTGGGCGACCCAGCTCTTGATGGTCGAGAAGAACGCCTGGTCGCCCACCTCGGTGCGCAGCGCGTGCAGCGTCATCGCCCCGCGGTCGTACACCGCGTTGTGGAAGACCTGCTTCGAGCCCGGGTCACCGGGCAGGACCTGCCAGAACGGGTCGTCGGCCGGGCGACGGCCGTACTCGTAGTCGAACAGCTGCTGCGCGGTGCCCTCGCCCTTGGCCTCCGACCACAGCCACTCGGAGTAGGTGGCGAAGCCCTCGTTCAGCCAGACGTTGCGCCAGGTCTGCACCGACACCGAGTCGCCGAACCACTGGTGGGCGTTCTCGTGCACGACCACGTACATGTTGGCGCCGTTGCGGAAGAACGCCGGGCTGTAGGTCGGCCGGGTCTGGTTCTCCAGCGCGAAGCCCAGCCCCTCCTTCGGCACGACGCCGCCCTGCGCCTCGAACGGGTAGTCGCCGTACAGGCCGACCAGGAACTCGACCGCCTCCGGCGTGCGCTCGATGCTCGCCTTGGCCGCGCCCTCGATCTCGCCGAGGCCCTCGGAGTAGGCGGTGACGAACGGCTGCCCGTTGTACCCGGTCTTGGTGTTGATCTCGTACTGGCCGACCGCCAGGAAGGCCAGGTAGGTGGCCATCGGCTTGGTGCTCCGCCAGTTCCAGCGCGTCCAGCCGTACTTGGTGGGGTTGCTCTTGAGCACGCCGTTGGACAGCACCTCGGTGCCCTCCGGCACCGCGACGGAGATGTCGAACGTGGCCTTGTCCGTCGGGTGGTCGTTGCCCGGGAACCACCACGACGAGATGTGCGGCTCGTCGATCGCCACCGCGCCGTCGGAGGTCCTGCGCCACGCGGTCGTGCCGTCGACCTTCACGTTCGACGGGGTGTCGGCGTAGTCGACGACGATCGTCAGCAGGCTGCCGCGCCGCAGCGTGGTGGCCGGCGTGACCTGCAACTCCTTGCCCTGCTGGGTGAAGGTCCGCACCGGGGTGCCGTTGACCCGAATGGAGTTGACCTTGAGCGCGAAGTCCAGGTTGAACCGGGTGAGGTCCTGCGTCGGCTTCGCCACGATGGTCGTCGTGCCCTCAAGCCGGTCGTCCGAGGGCTGGTACTTCAGGCGGATGTCGTAGTGGGCGACGTCGTACCCGCCGTTGCCGTCGGTGGGGAAGTACGGGTCCCCGACGCCCGCCGAGCCCGGCCCCTCGGTCCCAGCGCCCGCCGGCAACGCCAGCAGGGCGAGTGCGCAGGTCGCCGCGGCGGCGACGCGAAGGGTGTTTCTCACGGCCACGTGCTGAACCTCCCAGTCAGCCGAATGCGTGCGGCCGAACGTATCGAGGCCCCTCCCCGGCCGCCACCCTCCGTACGTTGGGGGTCACGGCGTGGAACGGCGCTGGTCAACGCCGGTGTCGGCACCCGGCCCGGAGCCGTCGGCGGACGTGCACCCGTCGGAGGTTGCGCTCGGAGCGACCGGCCGACGAGCCACTTCACCCCGTTTCTTGCGCAGCGTAGGACAACGTGACCCACGGTGACGAAACGGCAGAGTCGCAGTCGAGCGCGGTCGCCGCCAGCCCCACCCGTCCGGGCGACCGGACCGCGGGGACGGGACAGCACACGTCTCCCGTCGGTCGTCAACGCTGCTCGGTGAAACCCTCCGGCACGGGCGCGACGAGCTTCTCCAGGTTGTCCGGCGTCGGCTTCAGCCACTCCAGGTCCGACGGGCGTTCCCACCCACCGCCCTGCTGGCGCTCCCCGCGCACCGGCAGACAGGTCTCCCGGTCCACTCAGAACCCGATCGGGGGAGCGGCCTTCTGCTGGAGGTCACCGGCCTCCGGCGCGCCACCACCGGGTGTCAGAGCGACCAGACCGACGACGAGCGCGATCGCGACCGGCGCTGCGGTCAGGACGGCACGCCGGGCCGCGATGCGCCGGGCGTAGCGCCGGCCCACCGTCGGCAACAGGGTGGGGGCACGTACGCGTCGGGCTGCTCCCTGACCCGATGCCACCGCATCGCGGTCCGCAGCAACGCGGTCTGGAGCAGGTCCTCCGCGTGCCCGCGGTCGTTGACCAGCAGGAAGGCCAGGCGGAGGAGCCCGGCCGACCGCGCGGTGACGAACTCCTCGAAGTCGGCGTCCAACCGCCTGCCGACATGTCGTCCGAAGAACACAGCCTGGATGAACGCCGTCCCGCCGGGGGCGGTTGTCGTGCCCGCCGAAGAAGTGGGACGAGGAGGAGTGACAAGCGTCTCGGCGGGGGCCGCCACCCGTGGATCCACGAGGTGACAGCGGCCGCCGCCCTCACGTCGCTCCCGGCGCCTCTGATCGGACTTCGGGCGGTCGGACGAGGCGCGCGGCCCCGGTCACGCCGGTGTTCAGCCGAGCAGGGCGGCGCGGACCGAGGCCCGCACCCGCTGGTGCAGCTCCCGGAGATGGGCGCGGTCCGTGCGCACCTCGACCACCCGCAGGCCCGGCGCGGGCCGCAAGGCGGTCCGCAGCTCCTCCTGCGTGGTGGCCGTGACGTGCGGCACGCCGTGCGCCGCGCACAGCGCGGACAACTGGACGCCGTGCGGCGTGCCGAAGACCCGCTCGAACGAGCCGGCGTGCTCGGGAGCACCCTGTTCGAGCAGCGAGAAGATGCCGCCGCCGTCGTCGTTGAGCACGACGATCGTCAGGTCGGGCCGGTCCTCGTCCGGGCCGATCAACAGCCCGTTGCTGTCGTGCAGGAAGGTCAGGTCGCCGAGCAGGGCGTAGGCCGGCCCGCGATGGCCGAGCGCGGCGCCCACCGCGGTGGAGACCATGCCGTCGATGCCGGCCACCCCGCGGTTGCGGAGCATGAGCACGTCGGGCCGGGGGTGGGCGGCCAGCGCGACGTCGCGGGTCGGGTTCGACGAGCCCAGGACGAGCAGGGCGCCCGAGGGCAGGGCGTCGACGACCGTGCGGGCCACGTGCAGCCCGGTCGGCCACGGCTGCTCGTCGAGCGCGGCGTGCAGGGCGACGCTCGCCGCCTTCTCGGCCGCCTGCCAGGCCGCCAGCCACTCCGGGTCGCGGTCGCCGAACGGCGCGCCGAGGGCCTGGCCGACCTCGCGGACGTCGTGGCCGGGCGCCGGCCAGTCGTTGCCGTCGTGCACCAGGTAGACGTCCACGCCCGGGTCGGCCAGCAGCCGCTGGACCTGCCGGAACACCGTGGGCCGCCCCACGCACACCACCTGGTCGGGGTGGTGTTCGGCCAGGAACTCGTCGATGCCGAGCAGCCACGCGCCGGCGCTGATCGCGTTCGGACCGCCGAGGCCGACCCCGCCGGACTCGGACAACACCGGCCAGCCGTGCTCCTCGGCCCAGCGCACGGCCAGCCGGGGGTGCCCCTCGCAGACCAGCACCACGCCCCGCCCCTCGCCCGGGCAGACCAGGCTCGGGGCGGCGAAGTGGTCAGTCACCTCGGTCCAGGGCAGACCCTCGCGGCGTCCGGCCAGCGACTCGCACCAGTCACCCTCGGCCCCGTCGGGCACGAGCGGGTCGCGGAACGGCATGTTCAGGTGCACCGGGCCGGCCGTGGTCCACCAGTCGCCCCGCGCCGCGTGCCAGGCGCGACACACCTCACTGCGCCAGTAGGCGTTCTGCCCCTTCCGGCGCTCCGCGACGGCCAGCTCGGCGAACAGCCGGACCGCGTCGCCGTAGAGGCGGTGCTGGTCGACGACCTGGTTGGCGCCGGCCGCGCGCAGCTCGGGCGGCCGGTCGGCGGTGAGCACGATCAGCGGCACGCCGGAGCGGTCGGCCTCCAGCACCGCGGGGTGGAAGTTGGCGGCCGCGGTCCCGGAGGTGCAGCACACCACCACCGGCTGGCGGCTCTGGGCGGCGATGCCGAGCGCGAGGAACGAGGCGCTGCGCTCGTCGATGCGCACGTGGAGCCGGAGTCGACCGGCTTCGGCCGCCTCGTGCAGGGCGAACGAGAGCGGGGCGTTGCGCGATCCCGGGCTCAGCACGACGTGACGCACGCCGTTGCGCACCAGCTCGTCGACGACGACCCGGGCCTGCGCCGTGGAGGGATTCACCGGCACCACCCCGTGCCGACGGACCACCGGTGGGCCGGTGGTGGCGCGGCGACAAGAGTGGAGGACACACCCCTATCCTCGCAGGCGTGCCAGAGCCGCAGGTCTCCGAGCTGTTCGACCCCGCCGCGTGGAAGCCGGTCGAGGGGTTCGACTTCACCGACATCACCTACCACCGCGCGGTGGACCAGGGCACGGTGCGCATCGCGTTCGACCGCCCCGAGGTCCGCAACGCGTTCCGCCCGCACACGGTGGACGAGCTGTACCGGGCGTTGGACCACGCCCGGATGAGCCCGGACGTGGGCTGCGTGCTGCTCACGGGCAACGGCCCGTCGCCCAGGGACGGCGGCTGGGCGTTCTGCTCGGGCGGCGACCAGCGCATCCGCGGCCGGGACGGGTACCGGTACGCCAGCGGTGAGACGGGCGACACGGTCGACCCGGCCCGCGCCGGCCGGCTGCACATCCTGGAGTGCCAGCGGCTGATCCGGTTCATGCCCAAGGTGGTCATCGCGGTGGTGCCCGGCTGGGCCGCCGGCGGCGGGCACAGCCTGCACGTGGTGTGTGATCTCACACTGGCCAGCGCCGAGCACGCCCGGTTCAAGCAGACCGACGCCGACGTGGGCAGCTTCGACGGCGGCTACGGCTCCGCCTACCTGGCCCGGCAGGTCGGCCAGAAGTTCGCGCGGGAGATCTTCTTCCTCGGCCGCGCCTACTCGGCCGAGGAGATGCACCGCATGGGCGCGGTGAACGCGGTCGTCCCGCACGCGGAGCTGGAGACCACCGCCCTGGAGTGGGCGCGGGAGATCAACGGCAAGTCGCCGACCGCACAGCGCATGCTCAAGTACTCGTTCAACCTGATCGACGACGGGCTGGTCGGGCAGCAGCTCTTCGCCGGCGAGACGACCCGGCTGGCCTACATGACCGACGAGGCCGTCGAGGGTCGTGACGCCTTCCTGGAGAAGCGCGCGCCGGACTGGTCGCGCTACCCGTACTACTACTGACGCCCCGGTTGACCAGGATCGTGGCGCCCGAAGCCCGTGAGCTGCGCCCGCTGCCGGTTCCGACCGGCGGCGGCGCGCTGCTGCTGCCACCGCTGCGGCGGGCGCTCGCCGGCGAGGGGCCGGCGGTGCTGCCCGTGCCCGCCGACGACCCGGTGACGGCCGAGCGCCTGGTGGCGGCGTTGTGCGCCGGCCCGCTGACCCCGGCCGAGCACGGCGCCGACGCGGCCGACGGCCCGACGGCGCTGGTCGTGGCGACCTCGGGCTCCACGGGAGAGCCCAAGGGCGTCCTGCTGCCGGCCGGGGCGCTGCGCGCCTCCGCCGAGGCCACCCACGCCCGGCTGGGCGGGCCGGGCCACTGGCTGCTCGCGTTGCCCGCCTGGTCGGTCGCAGGGACGCAGGTCCTCGTCCGGTCGCTGACCGCGGAGACCGAGCCCGTGGTGATGGACACCTCGGGTGGCTTCCGGCCGCCCGGCTTCGCCGAGGCCGCCGCACCGCTGCTGGCCCGAGCGGGCCGGCACTACACGTCCCTGGTGCCGACGCAGCTCGCTCGACTGCTCGCCGAGGGCGGCTCCGGTCTCGCGGCGCTGCGGGCCTTCGACGCCGTGCTGCTCGGCGGCGCGGCGACACCTCCGGCGCTGCTGGACCGGGCGGAGAGCGCCGGCGTGCGCGTTGTCACCACCTACGGGATGAGCGAGACCAGCGGCGGCTGCGTGTACGACGGCGTCCCCCTGGACGGGGTGCGCGTGCGGCTCGCGGACGGGGCCGGCGGGTCGGCGGCCGACGGCGCCGCCGCCCCCGACGGGCGAGTCGGCCGGATCGAGCTGGGTGGGCCGGTGGTGGCTCGGGGTTACCGCGGCCGGGCCGACCTGACCGCCGCCGCCTTCGGCGACCCCCGGGACGGGTGGTTCCGCACGAGTGATCTCGGGCGACGCGGCGTGAACGGGCGGTGGGAGGTCCTCGGCCGGGTGGACGACCTGGTCAACACCGGCGGCGTGAAGGTCGCGCCGATCCTGGTGGAGCGGGTGCTCGCCGCGCAGCCGGGGGTGCTGGAGGCGTGCGTGGTCGGCGTGCCGGACCCGGAGTGGGGGCAGGCCGTGGCGGCCGCGGTCGTCCCGGTGGACCCGGCGGCCCCGCCGAGCGCGGACGCCCTGCGCGGCACGGTGCGGGAACAGGTCGGCCGAGCCGCGACACCGAAACGGGTGACGTTCGTTCGGGCGCTTCCGCTCCGTGGACCGGGCAAGGTTGATCGCACCGCGGTACGCACGCTTTTCGCCCCATCGAAGTAACCAGTCCGGGTGATCGACAACCTATTCTGTCGCTTTGCGCACCGAAAGCGACGGGCGTTTTCCGCATTCCGTGTCCCCCGGAACGCGGCCCGAGTTGCCGTTTCCGGACCCCGGGATTCTCCTGACCAATGGTCGGAGACGCCCGGCTCGACCGGGCTTCCGACGGTCCTGATACCGGAGAAACGGAGCCGTCTGCCATGCGAGTCGTTGTTGTGCCATGGCGTCGTCTGCTCCCCGCACTGGTGGTCGGCGCGCTCGCGCTCCCGGTCTCACCGCCGGCCGCCTCGGCGGCGTCCAGCTGGGTCGTCGACCTGTCCGGAGTCGACCGCGACGACAGCGACGTCGTCGTCGAGCGGGGAACGGTGCGGTTGGCCGGCCACGGCCGGTCGGACGTCGGCGCCCCTCCACAGCGGCGCACCGGCGTCCTGGTCCTCGCACCACGTCGGCTCGCCACGCCGGTCAACCGGGTGGCCGCCGACCTGACCGGGGCCGTGCCGCCCGGCGCCGAACTGGCCGTCGACGTCCGGGGGCGGCGGCGGGACGGCCGGTGGACGGAGTGGGTCGAGGCGCGGCCGGGCCAGCCCGCGGCGCTCGCCACACCCACCACCACCGTCCAGGCCCGGGCGGTGCTGTCCGCCGCGCCCGGCGGGGCCGGTCCGGAGCTGCGCCAACTGCGGCTCAGCGGCGACACCGAGCCGGACGCCGAGGCCGCGCCCCCCGAACCCGAGGGGGACAAGCCGGCGGCGCCCGCGTCGTTCCGGGTCTACGCCACCCGCGAGGGGCTGGTCGGCGGCAAGACCGCGAACGGCCACATCATCGTCGACCGCGACCACTTCGTGGCCCTCCCGTCACGCCGCGGGCTGGCCCCCAGGGACACCGGGGACTACACGGTGAGCGCCTGCGCGGACAACGGGCGCTGCGAGTGGGCGCCGGTGTGGGACGTGGGCCCGTGGAACACCAAGGACGACCACTGGAACGCCGAGCGCGAGATGTGGCAGGACCTCCCCCGGGGCCTGCCCCAGGCCCAGGCCGCGTACGAGGACGGCCACAACGGGGGGAAGGACCAGTTCGGGCGCACCGTGCGCAATCCGGCGGGCATCGACCTGGCGGACGGCATGTTCTGGGACGGGCTGCGGCTGACGGCGAACGAGTGGGTCACCGTCACCTACGTGTGGACCGGCACGGGTCCGGTCGGCACGGTGAACGGCGACGACGTGATCACGGTGCACAGCAAGCCGCAGGTCACCGCCGAGACCGAGAACGGCATGGCCACGCCGCGCGCGCAGGTTCCGCTGGAGTGCGAGACCACGGGTGAGTTCGCCGACGGCACCACCAAGTGGTTCCGCGTGGGCCAGGACCGGTTCGTCCCCAGGGGGCGGGTCGACGTCACCGCGGAGATCCCGCCCTGCTGACCCCGACCCGGCGGGCGCCCGGGGCATCCCTCCCCCGGGCGCCCGCCGCACCAACCCTGCCCGTGCCCGTGGCTGTGGCTGTGGCTGTGGCCGTGGCCGTGGCCGTGGCCGTGGCCGTGGCCGTGGCCGTGGCCGTGAGCCACGAAATCAGCGGCCAAAACCGACAGCAGCCCGCAGATCGGGCTACCCCTGCCGTCAAATTCGTCCAAAACGGTGTTATGTGGGGGAACCCCCTATTTCATGGTCCCGCGTGAATTGCGGCGGGGGCAAGGCCCGGGTCGGGGGTTCCGGCGGGGCCGCCGCCGGCCCGACGGCGAGCCGGGCCGGCCGCGCGAGCGCGGAATTCATGATCACCGCAGGGGGCGGTCGTGGGGTCCGGCCCCGAGCGACAGCACCGAACTTCTTCGGTTTTCCCACTCCCATTCCCGCGCGCCGCGCCCCGCGCCGACGACCGGACCCCGGACCGCCGCCGGAGGCCGAGCGACGGGGGCGCGGGACGGGCCCACCCGGCGATGTCGCAGGATGTCCCCATGGCGACGGTGGCACAGTGGATCGAAGGCGCGCGGGTGCGCACGTTGCCCAACGCCATCGCTCCGGTCGTGGTCGGTGTCGGTGTGGCGGCCGGGCTCGGCGCGTTCGTCTGGTGGAAGGCCGCGCTCGCGCTGCTCGTCTCGCTCGCGCTGATCGTCGGCGTGAACTACGCGAACGACTACTCCGACGGCATCCGGGGCACCGACGACAACCGGGTCGGCCCGCTGCGGCTGGTCGGCTCGGGCGTCGCGAAGCCGCGCGCCGTCCTCACGGCGGCGTGGTCCAGCTTCGGGATCGCGGCGGTCGCGGGCGCCGCGCTCGTCGTCGCCTCCGGCCAGTGGTGGTTGTTCGGCGTCGGCGCGCTCTGCGTCGCCGGCGCGTGGTTCTACACCGGCGGCAAGCGCCCGTACGGCTACGTCGGGCTGGGCGAGATCGCCGTCTTCGTGTTCTTCGGGCTCGTGGCCGTGCTCGGTACGGTCTACGTCCTCGCGGGACGGGTCACCGGGGTGGCCGTGGGCGCGGCGGTGGCCGTGGGCTGCTTCTCCTGCGGCGTGCTGGTGGCCAACAACCTGCGCGACATCCCCACCGACAAGGAGGTGGGCAAGCGCACGCTCGCCGTCCTGCTCGGCGACCGGGACACCCGCGCCCTCTACACCGCGCTGGTGGTCATCCCGTTCCTGCTGACCGTCCTCATCGGGCTGCGGGAGCCGCTGGCGCTGACCGCGCTGGTCGCGGTGGCGCTGGTGGTGCCCGCCCTGCGCCGGGTCCTGCGCGGCTTCACCGGCCGCGCGTTGATCCCGGTCCTGCGCGACACCGGGCTGGCGATGCTGGTCTGGTCGGTGGCCACCGGCGTCGCGCTCGCGCTCTGAGCACGCGCCTCCCGGCTCAGCGCGGTTCGCGGCGCACGCCGTAGACCACGCCGAGCACGACGGGCACCAGGACCGCGAGCGGCACGCCGACCCGGAAGCCCAGGGACCTGGTCTTCGTGTGCAGGCCGATCGAGCTCCCGGTGTAGGCCTTGGCGTCCACGTCGCAGGAGATCCACGCCGGGCCGCCGAACCAGGGGTTCAGCTCGACCCCGGCGCCGCCCCTGGCGGCGACCGCGACGTCCCGCTGGTAGTCCTTCTCCGGCCGGACCAGGCACGTGCCGGGCCGGCTGCCCAGCCCCTCCAGGAGCAGGTCGCCCCCGCCCCACCGGTACTCGTGCTTCTCCCCCGGGCTGGAGGCGGGGATGCGGGAGCCGCCGAAGGCTCCCGACGCCCACACGCCGATGGCGCCGAACGCGATCACGACCGCGATGGCGAACAGCAGGTACCCCCGGGGAGTGACCCGCGCCAGCCACGTTCTCGTGCTCATTCCGCCAACTCTCCCACGGTCGGGTGACCGGCCGGCGACGTGTGCGGATCAGCTCCGCCACTCACCCGTGCGGTGGAAGTGGCCGAGGGTGTCCAGGGACGGGGCGAGGTCGATCCCCTCGCCGCGCACCCACGCGTCGTCGTAGTAGGTGTTGGCGTACCGTTCGCCCCCGTCGCAGAGCAGGGTGACGACACTGCCCGTCCGCCCCGCTCCGCGCATCTCGGCCACGAGCTGGAACACGCCCCACAGGTTGGTGCCGGTCGACCCGCCCACCCGGCGGCCCAGCACCCGCTCGGCGTGCCGGATCGCGGCGAGCGAGCCGGCGTCCGGGACCTTGATCATCCGGTCGATGACCGCCGGCAGGAACGACGGCTCCACCCGGGGCCGGCCGATGCCCTCGATGCGCGAGCCCCGCTCGCCGGTGCGGCGCGGGTCGTCCTCCCGCCAGGCGTCGAAGAACACCGAGTGCTCGGGGTCGACGACGGCGAGGCGGGTCCGGTGGCGCCGGTAGCGGACGAACCGGCCGATGGTCGCGCTGGTGCCCCCGGTCCCGGCGCCGACCACGATCCACGTCGGCTCGGGGTGCGGCTCCATGGCCATCTGCTCGAAGATCGCCTCGGCGATGGTGTTGTTGCCGCGCCAGTCCGTCGCCCGCTCCGCGTGTGTGAACTGGTCCATGAAATGGCCCCGCAGCTCGGCGGCCAGCCGGCGGGACTCGTCGTAGATCGCCCCCGGCGCGTCCACGAAGTGGCAGCGGCCGCCCTGCCGCTCGATCAGGGCGACCTTCTCCCGGCTCGTCGAGCGGGGCATGACCGCGATGAACGGCAGCCCGAGCATGCGCGCGAAGTACGCCTCGGACACCGCGGTGGATCCGGAGGACGCCTCGATCACCGGGGTGCCCTCGACGATCCAGCCGGTGCAGAGCGCGTGGAGGAACAGCGAGCGGGCCAGGCGGTGCTTGAGCGAGCCGGTCGGGTGGGTCGACTCGTCCTTGAGGTAGAGGTCGATCCCCCATTCGGGGGGCAGCGGATAGCGCAGCAGATGCGTGTCCGCGCTCCGGTTGGCGTCGGCCAGGATCACCCGAACGGCTTCACTGACCCAGTCTCGCGTCGGCTCGCAGCACCGGTCCACCTGCACGAAACCGCAGCGTAGTCGCTGTTCACCCTCCTCCGAGCCGGTGGTTTGCCCGCGCGTCCCCCGTGCGCCGGGCCAGCCCCGCCCGGATCATGGGCCTGACCTCGTCCGAAAGGAGGAAGAAGTGATCCGGAAGACGCAGCAGCGAGACGGGCGTGTGCGCATCACCTTCGTGCTGCCGGTGGGCGAGCCCGACGGTCCGGTCAGCGTCGTCGGGTGCTTCAACGACTGGACGCCGGGGGAGCACGAGCTGCGCCGGCGCTCGAACGGGACCAGGTCCACCACCGTCACGGTGGACCAGGGCAGTCGGCTGCGGTTCCGCTACCTGGGCCCGAACGGCCACTGGTTCGACGACGAGCACGCCGACGACCGGGACGGCCAGGACAACCTCGTGCAGGCCTGACGGGTCCTAGCGGACGCCGTCGCCGCCCGTCGCGCCGCCGTCGGCCGACCGGTCACCCCGGGGTCGGTCGGCGCCCTCGTCGTGCCCTGGACCGGCCTCCCCGGCCGCCGCCCGGCGGTCCCCGCCGGGCCCGGCCGACCCGCCGGCCCGGTCGGCCTCGCCGACCTCGTCCCTCGGCCGCTCGCCCCGGAGCTGGGCCCGCAGCCGCTCCCGCTCGGAGCGCCGACGCGCGCCGGCCGCGGCCAGGCTCGTCGTCGCCCGGGCCCGCAGGCCGCGGAACAGCAGCAACGACAGGGGCAGGCCGAGCACGAGCGCGACCACGAGGGACACGAGCAACGGCACCCGGACGAGGACCAGCACGGCCGTCACGACGGCGACCAGCGCCAGCCGGGCGAGCGAGTAGAGCGCGACGTCGCGGGCCGCCTGGCCACGCGTCGCACTGCCGTCCCCGGTGCCGGTGTCGCGTGCGCCTCCGGGGCGCGAGGTGTCGTCGTGGGAGGTCACGAACGCTGAGGCTACGCGCCCGACTTGTCCGGGACGGCCGGGGGCGGCGCCGGCTCCGGCGCGTTCGGCCGGCCCTCGAACCGGGTGGACAGCACGACGGTGGTGCGGGTCCTGGCCACGCCGTGGATCCGGCGCAGCCGGCCCAGCGAGCGCTCCAGCTCGTCCACCGTGGCCACCCGGATCTTCACCACGAACGCCTCGTCGCCCGCCACCGCGTAGCAGGACTCGACCTCGGGGAGTTCGCCGAGCGCGGCGGCGATCTCGTCGTCGTCGCCGGTGTCGGTCGGCTGGATGCCGACCAGCGCGGTGACGCCCAGTCCCACCGAGGGCGGGTCCACCACCGCGTGGTAGCCGGTGATCACCCCCGAGGACTCCAGCTTGCCGACCCGCTCGTGCACCGCGGAGGCCGACAGGCCCACCTGGCGCCCGAGATCGGCGTAGGTGGCCCGGCCGTTGGCCCGCAGCGCCGCGATGATCTGGCGGTCCACAGCGTCCATGCCGCCTAGTGTCGCGTACCGCACACCGGAGCCCTCCGCTGGCCGCGTCCCGCCACGCGCGGGAGCGAACTCGCTGGTGGGAACCTGACCGAAGTGGGCGTTTCATCCCTTACCGACCCTTTACCTCCAGCCAAGCGTTCGAGTACCTGGCGGGTGCGGTGTCACGATGCGACCGGAACGCCGGAATCACGGCTGGTAAGAGGAGGGCAACGTGACCGCGTCCATCCAACAGAACCGCCAGCAGGTCTCCGAGCGGCTGCTGACCCCGGGCGAGGTGGCCTCGCTGTTCCGAGTCGACCCGAAGACGGTGACCCGCTGGGCCACCGCGGGCCGCATCGGATCGATCCGCACACCCGGGGGGCACCGCCGGTTCCGGGAGTCCGAGGTGCAGGCGCTGCTCGCGACGCTGACCACCGAGGCCAGTCACCCGGTCGACACCCGCTGACCCCGCGCCGCCCGTGCGACGCGATGGGCGAACCCGACACCGCGAACCGTGCGAATCGGGCTAACCTCAACGGGGGTGGGGAAGCTCTCCCCGCCCCCGAGGGGCGCGCGAAGGAGGTGGGCGCGGTGCTGTACCTGCTCGCGGTGATCGGCGCGGCGACCGTCGGCATCCTGATGTGGCGGGCCTTCGGCCCGAGCACCCTGCCACCGCGGTCGACCCGCCGGGCGCCGGTCGCCCCCGACGACGACCCCGAGTTCCTGCGCAAGCTCGACGAACGGGTGCGGCGCCGGGACGAGGACCAGTAGCCGCGGCTCACCGCCCGGCGACGATCTCCGAGCGATCCGGAACGACCCGGAACAACACTGAACGAGCAGCTCAGGCGGGCCAGGACGGCCGGGCTCGACCCGGTCACCGCGAGGCCCGATCCTCGCGTGGCGCTCCCCCGCCCTGACGCCGCCCCGACGCGCCTTCGAACGAGTGGCCGGCCCGGCGCCGCCCCGCGCATCAGGTGATTCAAGCCGGCGCCTCGTGCCGTCACGCCCCCGCGCCACTCCGGCTCCCCGTCCACCCCGTGATCCGGGGACGGAGACCTTCCCCACACTGACGTCACCACCCGGTCGGGACTCGGTCAGGCGAGAGCCCGCCGGGCGGGGATCCGTTTACCGAACGATTACCGGGTCACTGGGTCCGACCCCGGGCGCTGGCGTGCGGGAAGTCGTCGGCCACGGTGGCCGCGAGCTCCAGCAGGGCCAGCCGGGTGGCCGGGGCCAGCCGGTCCAGCTCGATCTCCGCGCCCTCCTCCAGGTGCGGGTCGAACGGGATGCGGCAGACCGCGCGGCAGCGCGCCGCGAAGTGCTGCGCCAGCTTGTCCAGGTCGACCTTGCCCGAGCCGGGGCGCACCGAGTTGATCACCGCGACCGACCGGGACACCAGATCCCGGTAGCCGTGCGCGTCCAGCCAGTCCAGGGTGGCCGAGGCGCTGCGCGCGCCGTCCACCGATCCGGACGACACGATCACCAGCGAGTCGGCCAGCTCCAGGACGCCCTTCATGGCGGAGTGCATCAGACCGGTGCCGCAGTCGGTGAGCACGATGTTGTAGAAGTGCTCCAGCAGCTCGACCGTGCGCCGGTAGTCCTGCTCGCTGAACGCCTCGGACACCGCCGGGTCCTGCTCGCTGGCGAGCACCTCCAGCCGGCTCGGCCCCTGCGAGGTGTAGGCGCGGATGTCGCTGTACTTGCGGACCCGGCTGGCGTCGCGCAGCAGGTGCCGCACGGTGGCCGTGGTCTCCAGCGGGATCTTCTGCGCCAGCGTCCCCCGGTCGGGGTTGGCGTCCACCGCGATCACCCGGTCGCCGCGCAGCGACGAGAACGTCGAGCCGAGCGTGGTGGTGGTCGTCGTCTTGCCGACGCCGCCCTTCAGGCTCAGCATCGCGATCTTGTAGCACCCGTGCAGCGGCTGGTTGATCCGCGCGATCAACTCCCTGCGGTGCAGGTCGGCCGAGCTCTCGCCGAGGTTGATCGCCCGCCCGCTCGCCATGTACACGGCGCGGCGCCAGCCGGACTGCGGCGGGCGCTTGCCCTGCTTGATCAGCTGCGACGAGGACAGGTCCTGCTGGGTGGGCCGGCCGCCCTGCTGCGGCTGCTGCCCCGGCGGCGCGACCGGCGCGCCGGCCTGCGGAACACCGGCCTGGGGGACGCCGGCCTGGTAGTAGCCGGGCTGCGCCACCTGCTGCTGGGGCCCGGAGGCGTGCTGCTCCACGTAGTACGGCCCGGACGCGTGCGGGTCGACCGGGTAGGGGCCGGACTGCGCGCCGGGGACCTGGTGCGGACCGGACGGCCCACCCGCCACCGGGTACGGCCCCGACGGGCCGCCGGCCACCGGGTAGGGGCCGGAGGCGCCGCCGCCGACCTGGTACGCGCCCGAGTGGCCGCCACCGACCTGGTACTGACCGGAGCTGGACGGATCGGCGTACAGCGGAGCCGACTGCTCCACCGGGCGCCCCGTCGCGTCCACCGGGTACGGGCCGGACGGACCGCCGGCCACCTGGTGCCGCCCCGAGGCCGACGGATCGACGCGACCCGCGCCCGACGGGTCCGGCTGTTGCGCCGGCGTCGCGCCGGGCTGCTGCCACTGCCGGCCTTCGGGCTCCTCGTAGCGTCCGGTCACCGCTGGAGTCCTCCCCCTTGGGCGTTTCCTGTCGCGACCGGAAGGTAGTGCCAGCACCGCCGCCGAGTCGACCTGGGGTCGGGCAAGACGATAACAGTCCGCGCAGGTGGTCGCGCTCGAACCGGTCAGACTCCCGCGTAGGAGTGCAGGCCCGTGGTGACCAGGTTGACGAAGAAGAGGTTGAACACGGTGGCCGCGAAGCCCGCCACGTTCACCCACGCGGCACGGGTGCCCCGCCAGCCGGCGGTCGCCCGCGAGTGGAGGTAGGCCGCGTAGATCACCCAGGAGATGAAGGCGACCGTCTCCTTCGGGTCCCAGCCCCAGTACCGGCCCCACGCCGACTCGGCCCACACCGCGCCGGCGATGATGCCGAAGGTCAGCAGCGGGAAGCCGAACACCGAGACGCGGTAGGCGGTCTTGTCCAGGGCCGCCGACTCCGGCAGCCGGGCGGCGAGCCCGGCGAACCGCTTCGGGTTGGCCTCGTTGCTCGCCTTCACCACGTAGAGCAGGCTGATCACGCCCGCGACCAGGAACGCGCCGCTGGCGATCACCGCGGCGGACACGTGGATCACGATCCAGTACGAGCGCAGCGCCGGCACCACCGGGGCCGCCTCCGCGTAGAGCAGCTTGGCGGCGATGAACAGCATGATGCCGATCGGCGTCAGCACGAACGCGCCGAGCTGGCGGACCGGGTGCCGCCGCACCATCACCAGCCAGGCGACCACCGCGGCCAGGCACACCGCGGAGATGTACTCGTACATGTTGCCCCAGGGCACGCGGCTGGTGGCCAGCCCGCGCAGCACCAGCGACGCCAGGTGCAGCAACGCGCCGAGCACGGTCAGCGCCACGCCCATCCGACCCAGCCGCTCGGGCAGCGGGCGCTCCCGGGGCGGGGGCGGCGCGGGGCGCTCGGCCACCGCCGTGCCGCCCCCGCCCGCGGCGACCGCCGCGAGCTTCGCCTCCCGCTTCAACGCCTGCCGGCCGAAGGCGCTCTCCGCGGCGTGCAGCAGCAACGCCAGGAAGTAGACCGCCATCGCGCTGACCACGGACAGGTCGCTGTACTGCGCGTAGGTCTGGTTGATCGGCATCAGGGCACGTCCTGTCGTTCGCGGCCGCCTCCCGGGGCGGCCAGGGGTCGGCCGACGGCCAGCAAACCACCGGCAAGCCTGGTGAACTCCTCGCCGTAGCCGGCCTGGTCCGTGCGGGCGAGCCCGCCGACCTCGACGACCGTACGGCCGGTCCCGTCGGCGTCGCCAGACGGGGCGGCCCGCAGCCACAGCCGGCGCCGCTTCACGAGCAGCGAGCCGCCGAGGCCGACCAGCACCAGCACCGCGGCGACCAGCACCCACTCCTGGGCGGGGTCGTGCGAGACCTGGAGCGACACCCAGTTCTCCACGCCGTCGAACCGGATCCTGGTCCCGTCGTCGAGGGTGAGCTCCTGCCCCAGCTCCAGGTTCTTCCTGGCCACCTTGCTGAGCCGGCCGGCGTCGACCATCCTGCGGTCGATGCTGAAGATCGACTGAGGCGTGCCGGAGTCGGTGCCGAGGTCGCCGACGTAGACGTCGACGGCGACGGCCGGCCGGTTGGGCATCGGGAACACCGAGGTGAGCACGGTCCCGTCGTAGCCGGCGGTGGGCGCGAACAGCCCGGTGACCGCGAGCTGCGTCTTCCGCCGCTGCTCCGGATCGGTGACACCGGGCCGGTCGAACTTGGTGGCGCCCTCGGACAGCAGCGTCGTCGTGTCCATCGGCTTCCACTGGACGGCGCCGGTCCGCTGCTGGCCGTCCGGGAAGGTGACCACGAACCGCGGGGCGTAGCCGTGGCCCAGCAGGTAGACCCGGTCGCCGTTGACCCGCAGGGGGCTGTTGACCTCCAGCCCGTACTTCCGCCACGCGTCGGGGTCGTTCCCGAGGGAGGCGGCGCCGTCCTGGTAGGTGAGGTCCGCGTGGAAGACGTCGGCCTGGCCCGTGTGCAGGTACTTGGCCTGGAAGCCGTCCACCCGGACGCAGAACGGCGAGAGCTCCGTGCCGTCGACCCGCAGGCCGGGCCGGAACGAGTCGTAGGCGAACAGGCCGGAGTTGCACCACTGCCGGTTCTCCGAGCCGTCGGCCCGGACGATGACCTGGCCCTCGTAGCCGTACAGCTTGCCGGCGGCCAGGCCGACCAGCAGCAACATCATGGAGAAGTGGAAGACGAGGTTGCCGGCCTCGCGCAGGAAGCCGCGCTCCGCGCTGATCGTGCGCGCCCCGTCGGCCTCCTCGCGCACCGCCACCCGCCAGCCCCGCAGGCGCTCCTTCGCGTGGGCGACCACGGCGTCCGGGTCGGCGTCGACCTCCGCCCGCGCGTAGTGCGGCATGCGGGTGAGGCGCCGCGGGGTGAGGGTGGGCTCGGCCCGGAGCTGCTGCGCGAACTCGAACGTGCGCGGCACGAGGCAGCCGATCAGCGAGACGAACAGCATCAGGTAGATCGCGGCGAACCAGGGCGCCGCGAAGACGTTGAAGAAGCCGAGCTTGTCGAGCCAGGGGCCGACGACGTCGTGCTCGGCCTTGTACTGCTCCACCTTCGCCGAGTTCAGCGAGTACTGCGGCAGCAGCACGCCGGGCAGCGCGGCCAGCGCGAGCAGGAACAACAGCACGAGCGCGGTCCGCATGGCGGTCAGGCCACGCCAGGTGTTCCGGAGGAGGGCGAGGATGCCGGCCATCAGATCGGGGTCTCGAATCCCTCGATGGGCTTGCGCAGCAGGGCCACGAGGTCAGCCCACATCCCGGTCACCAACAGCACCCCCACGACGACGAGCAACACGCCCCCGGCGATCTGCACGTGCCGGCCGTGCCGGCGCAACCAGCCGGTCGCGCGCAGCGCCCACCGCGCGCCCAGCGCGAGGACCACGAACGGCAGGCCGAGCCCGAGGCAGTAGGCGAGGACCAGCGCGACGCCGCGCGCCAGGTTCCCGCCGCTGGTCCCCGCAGCCATCGTGACCACGCCGGACAGCATCGGCCCCATGCACGGCGTCCAGCCGAGCCCGAACAGCGCCCCGAGGACCGGCGCGCCCGCGAGGCCCATGCGCGGGACGCGGTGCGACCGCACGTCCTTCTGCAACGCCGGCACGAGCCCGACGAAGACCAGCCCCATGAGGATGGTCACCACGCCGCCGATCCGTTGCAGCAGCTCCATGTTGCCCAGCAGCGCGTCGGACAGGCCGACCACGCCGACCATGATCACCGTGAAGACCGCGGAGAACCCGGCCACGAACAACGCGGCCGCGCCGGCCACCCGCCACCGCCCCTTCGCGGGCGGCTCGTCGACACCCACCGGCGGGGCGTCGGCGCCCACCACCCCGGAGAGGTACGCGAGGTATCCCGGCACCAACGGCACGACGCAGGGGGAGGCGAACGACACCGCGCCGGCCAACATCGCCATGGCCGCCGCCAGCAGCAGCGGCCCGGAGGACGCCAGGCCGTTGTAGTCCACGGCCCGTCAGCGTAGGGACACCTGTTGGGTGGCTACGCACCGGCCCACCCGACGGGTGACGCAGCCCGCACCCCGCGACCGGGCCGCGACGCGCTGACCAGCGGTCACGCCGGCTCGGCTGCGATCTGCTCCACGGCCGGCCGGAGGTCGGAGTCGAGCAGGGTCTCCAGGAACACCGCGGCGACCCGGTGCTGGCGGTCCAGCACGATCGTCGACGGCACGGTGTTGCGGGGGTAGCCCTTCAGCCCGAGCAGGGACCGGCCCGGCGGGTCGAACAGCGACGGGAACGTGATCCCGTTGTTCCGCGCGAAGTCCTCGGCCGCGCTCCGGTCGTCCCGCACGTTCACCCCGAGGAACTGCACGCCGGACCCCTTGGTGGCCTCGGCGACGCGCTCCAGGTCGTCGGCCTCGCCCCGGCACGGGGCGCACCACGAGCCCCAGAGGTTGATCACCACGACCTTGCCGGCGTAGTCGGCGACGCTGATCCGCTTCCCGCGCTCGGCCAGGCTCTCCCCGGCGATCTCCGGCGCCTTCTGCCGGTCGGCCGGCTCGTACCGGATGCGGGTCTGACCGCCGGGCGCGACGAACTGGAAGTCGCCCCCGGTCGCCACCGCGTCGCCGCCGGTCGAGCAGCCGGTCAGCGCCGCGACCGTGGCCACCCCGGCGACGAGCGCCGCCCCGAGGCGGCGGAGCACCGGCCGGGTCGTCATGCGCCGGTCACCGCAGGGTCGGTGCTGCCGGCCGGCTCGGCGTAGGCGATCCGGATGAGCTTCTCGTCCTCGAACACGAGGCTGGTCAGCGAGGCCAGCGAGCACTGCCGGCGCCGGGGGTCGTGCCAGAGCCGGCGGCCCTCCAGGAAGCGGCGCAGCGTCCAGATCGGCAGCTGGTGGGACACGCAGACCGCCTCGTGGCCGGCCGCCGCCGACCGGGCGCGGTGCACCGCGGCGAGCATGCGGTGCGCGATCACCAGGTACGGCTCGCCCCAGGACGGGCGGAACGGGTTGCGCAGCTTCGGCCAGTGCTGCGGCGAGCGCAGCGCGCCGTCGCCCACGGCCACCCGCAGCCCCTCGAACAGGTTGTCCGCCTCGATCAGCCGGTCGTCGACCGCGACCTCCAGGGCGTGCGCCTCGGCGATCGGCCGCGCGGTCTGCTGCGCCCGCTCCAGCGGCGAGGCCACCACGTGCGTCACGTCGTGGTCGGCCAGGTGCTCGCCGACCAGCTTGGCCTGCTGCTGACCCGTGCCGGAGAGCCGGAAGCCGGGCAGCCGGCCGTAGAGGATGCCCTCCGGGTTGTAGACCTCGCCGTGCCGGAGGAGGTGGACGACGGTGCGGGTCACTTGCTCTCCTCCGGGGCCTGCGCGGCGGCCGCCGCGGCGGCGGCGTGCGGCAACGCGTCGGCGATCACCTCGAACGCCGCGTCGTCCAACGCGGCGGACACGAACCACGCCTCGAACGCGCTGGGCGGCGGGTAGACGCCGCGCTCCAGCAGCGCGTGGAAGAACGGCGGGAACCGCCAGGTCTGGGCCGCCCTGGCGGAGTCGTAGTCGCGCACCTCGTCGGCGGTGAAGAACACGCTGACCAGGTTGCCCGCGTACTGCACGCGGTGCGTCACGCCGGCCTCGGCGAGCGCGGACCCGATCAGGTCGCCCAGCCGCCGGGCGTTGGCGTCCAGGGCGGCGTAGACCTCGTCCGTCGCGTTGCGCAGGGTGGCCAGGCCGGCGGCCACCGCCACCGGGTTCCCGGACAGCGTGCCCGCCTGGTAGACCGGGCCGACCGGGGCCAGCCGCGCCATGATGTCGGCGCGGCCGCCGAACGCCGCCGCCGGGAGGCCGCCGGACATCACCTTGCCGAAGGTGTAGAGGTCGCCGGCGACGCCGTCCAGGCCGAACCAGCCGGAGCGCGAGACCCGGAACCCGGTCATCACCTCGTCCATGACCAGCAGCGCGCCGTGCTCGTGGCAGGCGTCGCGCAGCGCGGCGTTGAACCCCTCGACCGGGGCGACCGCGCCCATGTTGCCGGCCGCCGCCTCGGTGATCACGCAGGCGACGTCGTCGCCGTGCTCGGCGAGCACCGCGCGCACCGCGTCGATGTCGTTGTAGGGCAGGACGATCGTGTCGGCGGCCTGCGCGCCGGTGACGCCGGGGCTGGTGGGCAGGCCCAGCGTGGCCACGCCCGAGCCGGCGTGCGCGAGCAGCGCGTCGACGTGGCCGTGGTAGCAGCCGGCGAACTTGATCACCTTGCGCCGCCCGGTGAAGCCCCTGGCCAGCCGCACGGCGCTCATCGTGGCCTCGGTGCCCGAGTTGACCAGCCGGACCCGCTCGACCGGCGCGACCCTGCCGATGATCTCCTCGGCGAGCTCGACCTCGCCCTCGGTCGGGGTGCCGAAGGACAGCCCGCCACCGGCCGCGGCGCGCACCGCCTCGACGACGGCGGGGTGGGCGTGCCCGAGGATCATCGGACCCCACGAGCTCACCAGGTCCACGTAGCGGTTGCCGTCGGCGTCCCACAGGTGGGCGCCCTCGCCGCGCACCATGAAGCGCGGCGTCCCGCCCACCCCGTGGAAGGCCCGCACCGGGGAGTTGACCCCGCCCGGCGTCGCGTTCGCCGCCCGCTCGAACAGGGCGCGCGACGCGGCGGTGTTCGCCGAGGCCGTCCTGTTCTCCGCCGTGTTCTCCGAGTTCCTCGCGGCCGTCACGCCCCCAGTGTCGCAGCCCCCCGTGGCGGTCGGTTGCGCCCCCTGGGTGACCCCCGTCTCTCCCGCCCCAGGTCGGGACCGGGCCGGAGCGGAGGCGCCGGCTCAGCGACGCCGGCGGCCGCGCCCCCCGGCCCGGACCGCGAGCACGAGCTGGCGCAGCGCGTCCAGCAGCGCGAACCCGGACAGCACCGCCAGCCCGACCGCGCCCGCCAGCCAGTGCCCGAAGTAGCGGGTGACCCGTTGCACGGGCTCGCCCTCCCGCCACGCGGGGAACTCCACCACGGCGGCGCCCCGGCGCCAGGCCCAGACGGCGGCGACGACGAGCAGCGCCGCGAGGACGACCTCGGCGAGCGCGACGAGCGCGCGCCACGGCTGGTTCAGCCGGGGCGAGGAGCCGGCGCCGGGAACCGGCGGGGGCGTGCCGGCGGGCGCGGTGGTCTCTGCGGCGCTCACAGCTCGGCAGCTTCTCACGCCGGCCGCAGCAGGCGCGCGACGGCGGCCCGCAGCGCCGCCGGATCGTGCGACCACGCGAGCACGACGCTGCCGTCGACCAACCGCAGCGGGACGGCGGTCGTGCCCTTCGGCGGCGTCCACCCGCCGCCCAGCACCCGGGCCCCGACGGGCACGCCGACGTCGTCGACCTCGGCGATCCGGTCGACGGGCAGCTCCTCCCTGCCCTGGCGCAGCACCGAGGGCGTCAGCGACACCGAACAGGCCCGCTGGCGGGCCTGCGCCCAGACCACGGCCGCGACGACCCAGCCCGCCGCCACCGCCGACCAGACCCCCCAGTGGGCCGCGCCGCCGAGCAGCGCCTCCACCCCGGCGGCGGCCAGGGCGATCACCGGACCCCACAGCACCGGCCACCAGCTCGTCCCGCGTTCGGCGTGCAGCACCGGCTCGGGTTCGCTCACGCCTGTCCCCGCAGGTCGGCGAGCCAGGCCGTGGTGGCCGGTAGCCACAGCGCGACCAGCCCGCCGGCGAGCAGCGCCAGCACCACCAGGCCGGTCACGCTGAGCCCGCCGGCGACGAACAGCAGGAAGAGCTGGAGCATCCCGACCAGGGTCAGCGCGGCGCGCGCCCACGGGCGACCCCGCCGCAGGACCAGGGCGAACCCGGCGCTGGCCACCGCGAACAGCCCGTTCACCGCGGCGTTCTGCCAGACGAGGCGGTTGACGATCTGGTCGACCTGGTCGACGGGCACCAGGTTCCGGTTGAGCAGGTCCTGCCGCAGGGTGCCCCGCCCCGCCCAGAGGAGGCCGGCCTGCAGCGCGACGAACACCGCCAACGCCAGGAAGAAGCCGACCGCGAAGTGCGCGGTGCGCGGCGCCGGGGCGGCGGTCGTGCTTCCGTCGTCGCTCAAGATTCCTCCGTCCGGCGAGGGAACGTCCCGTCGCAGGGTAGGACCCGGCACGTCGGCGCTGGTCGGGACCGGCGGTTGTTCGGTCGGCACTGCTCGGACGGCACTGCTCGGACGGCACTGCTCGGGAGAGGGCGTCGGCGTCGACCGCCCGGAGAAGCGCGGACGCCCCGTCCGGCGGGCGAACGGGGCGTCGGCGTCGGCGGGACAGCGAGCCGCTCAGCGCGCGGGCCGCTGCTGCGCCTGGAAGTACGCGTTCGCGTTGGGCAGGAACATCAACACCACCGCCGCGACCGAGACCAGCGACGACAGCACCGACGCCCAGGTCGGGCCGGTCAGGAGGAACAGCACGCCGAGCGCGGTGAGCACGGTCAGGGTGATCCGCGCCCAGTTGCGCCCCGCCCGCATCTTCACCGCGAACAGCAGGTAGAGCGCGGCCACGACGACCGCGACCACGGCGGTGAACGCGATGACCAGCGACACGCCCGCGTCGACCTGCTCCGCGGTGAGGGTCGGGCTGGCCTCCCGGGTCGCGCGCGCCATCTCGTCCCGGCTGCCGGCCAGCACGACCGGAGCCAGGAAGGACAGCAGGGCGCTGGCGACCCACGTCCAGAAGGAGATCTGCACCTCGACCGGGCGCCGGGGAACCACCGACTCGTGCGGGCTCAACGGCGGCGCGGCGGGCAGGTGCCCGACCGGCGCCGGCGGCGCCGGCGGGAACTGCTGCGGACTCGGCCCCTGGTCGGGCCTCGGAGATTCCGTCACGAACCCACCGTAGGGCGGCGAACCGACAGGAACGTGACGTTGGGACGTTTCGATGCCCCAACGTCACGTTCGTCGCCACCGATCACTCCACTCGGCGGGCGAGCTGCGCCGACAGCCCGTCAGCCGACCGGACGACGTTCGCCGCGGAAGTAGGCGTTGGCGTTGGGCAGGAACATCAACACCACGGCCGCGATCGCGATCAGCGTGCCGATCGAGCCCGCCGAGGCGGCCGCCACCTGCACGAGGAGGAACAACGCCGTGATCACGGTGAGCGCGATCCGGGCCCAGTTCCGCCCGGCCCGCATCTTCACCGCGAAGAACACGTAGAGCGCGGCCACCAGCACCGCCACCACGATCGTCAGCCCGATCGTGACGTTGGCCAGCCGCTCGGCCTCCTCGGCGGTGATGTTCGGGTCCTGCCGGCGGATCTGGTCGATCGCCGGCTCCCGCTGGGTCAGCGCCAACAACGAGCTCAACGCGCTGAGCACGGCGCTGACGATCCAGATCCAGAACGAGATCCGCACCTCGCGGGGCGGCCGGGACACGGGCTGGGCCGGCGGCTCGTCCAGCGGCGGGGCCGTCGGGTAGCCGGTCGCCCCTGGCACGGGTGGCGGCGGGCCGCCGAGCGGCGGGGCGACGGGCAGCCCGGCGTCCCCGTGCGGGGGTGTGGTGGCTCCCGGCTGCTCCGGCACGGCGGGGCCGCCGGGGCCGCCGCCGGGCGCTCCCGTCAGCTCACCGGGCGGGGGTGTCGCGAGTGGGGTCGTCGGCGGTTCCGCCGACAGGGGAGGTTGGTCGCCGGCGGCCCGGTCACCGGCACTGGCCCGGTCACCGGCACTGTCGGCGGGAACCTGGCCGGGTGGGACCGGCGACGGCTCGCCGGTCCCCTGGGGAGGGGGTGACACGGGGGGAGGCGGCAGGTCCGCCCGCTCCTTCCGCCCCTTCTCGGCGTCGTGGTTGTTGGGCGCGGTCACCCGCCGCAACCTAGGCCGGTCCCGGCGGCGGGACCGCTCCCGCCCAGCAAAACCCCCGGATCGAGTGAAGGGTGACCGCCCTAACGGGTGGGTCGGGCCAGCGCCTGCGTCCGTCGGTAGTAGCCCACGTGCGCGAACCAGCCGTTGGCCTGAGGCAGGAACATCAGCACCAGCGCCACCGCGTCGAGGAGCAGCGAGATCACGGCCACGACCACGTCGAGCGCGCCCACCCGGACGCCGAGCGCCCCGGCCAGACCCGCCGAGATCCCCGCCAGGCCGACGAGACCGCCGAACACCCCCAGCCCGCCGAGGACGGCGAGCACGATCCGCGCGGGGTTCCACCCACCGGCCATCCGGTTGGCCAGCAGGACGTACAGCCCGAGCAGCGCGAGCGCGAGCAGCAGCCCGAAGGTCACCCCGCCGCTGGCCGCCTGGTCGAGCTGGTCCTGCCCCAGCTTCGGGTCCATCCGGCGCAGCTCGTCGACCATGCGGTTGCGGTCGGCCAGCTTGATGACCGACCGCACCGCGCCCAGCAGCGCGCTGGCGATCCACAACCACCGGGCCAGGACGACGGGGCGCGGCGCGGGCGGCGGCTCCGGCACGGTCGGGTGCACGACCGGGGGCATCGGGTGCACGCTCAGCCCTCGCGCAGCCAGCGCGCGGCCTCGACCGCCCAGTACGTCAGCACGCTGTCCGCCCCGGCCCTGCGGACGGAGGTGAGCGTCTCCAGGATGGTGCGGCGCCGTTCGAGCCACCCGTTGGCGGCGGCGGCCTCGACCATCGCGTACTCGCCGGAGACCTGGTAGGCGAACACCGGGACGGTCGAGACCTCGGCGACGGCGCGCAGCACGTCCAGGTAGGGCAGCGCGGGCTTGACGATCACTGCGTCCGCGCCCTCCGCCAGGTCCAGGTCCAGCTCGCGCAGCGACTCCCTGACGTTCGCCGGGTCCTGCTGGTAGGTCTTGCGGTCACCGGTGAGCGCCGACTCCACGGCGTCCCGGAACGGGCCGAAGAACGCCGAGGCGTACTTGACGGAGTAGGCCAGGATGCCGGCGTTGACGTGCCCGGCCGCGTCGAGCGCCTCGCGGATGACGCCGACCTGGCCGTCCATCATCCCGCTCGGCCCGACCATGTGCGCCCCGGCCTCGACCTGGGCCACCGCCATCTCGGCGTAGACCCGCAGGGTGGCGTCATTGTCCACCGAGCCGTCCTCGGCGAGCACGCCGCAGTGGCCGTGGTCGGTGAACTCGTCCAGGCAGCAGTCGGACATCAGGACGGTGGCGTCGCCGACCTCGGCGCGCACGTCGCGCAGCGCCACGTTGAGCACGCCGTTCTCGTCGACCGCCCCGGATCCGGTCGGGTCCTTGCGCTCCGGCACGCCGAAGAGCATCAGCCCGCCGACGCCGGCCTCCACCGCCTCGGCGGCGGCCTTGCGCAGGGAGTCGCGGGTGTGCTGCACGACGCCCGGCATCGAGGCGATCGGGATCGGCTCCCCCGCCCCCTCCCTGACGAACATCGGCAGCACCAGGTGACGGGGCTCGACGCTGGTCTCGGCGACCAGGCGGCGCATCGCGGGGGTCGTCCGCAGGCGACGCGGACGGTGGGACGGGAACACCTCGGCGTACTCCCTTCGGGGGTGTTCGGCGTCGACCACGCCGACGAGCCGGCGGGGGCTCGTCAGGCGCGGTCGACGCCGAGCGGTGACTCCTGCGCGCTCAGCGACGGGCGCGCTTGGTCTTGCGCGGGGGCGGCAGCGCCCCCTCGGCCCGCAGCCGGGCCGCGTGCTGGGCCAGCGCCTCGACCAGCGCCGGCACCTGGGCCACCTCCGGCTGGACGTCCACCCGCAGGCCGAACTCGCGGGCGGTCTCCGCCGTGGCGGGGCCGATGCAGGCCACGATCGTGCGGGCGTGCGGCTTGCCGGCGATGCCGACCAGGTTCCGCACGGTGGACGACGAGGTGAAGCACACCGCGTCGAACCCGCCGGTCTTGATCATCTCGCGGGTGTCGGCTGGCGGCGGCGCGGCCCGCACCGTGCGGTACGCGGTCACGTCGTCGATCTCCCAGCCGCGGTCGCGCAGCCCGGCCGCCAGCGTCTCGGTGGCGATGTCGGCCCGCGGCAGCAGCACCCGGTCGACCGGGTCCAGGATGTCGTCGTGCGGCGGGAAGTCGGCCAGCAGACCCTCGCTCGACTGCTCCCCGGAGGGGATCAGCTCCGGCTGGATGCCGAACGAGCGCACCTTCGCCGCGGTGGCCTCGCCGATGCAGGCGATCTTCACCCCGGAGAACGCCCGCGCGTCCAAGCCGAACTCGCGGAACTTCTCCCACACCGCGCGCACCGCGTTGGTGGAGGTGAAGATCACCCACTGGTAGCGGCCGTCGACCAGGCCCTTGACCGCGCGCTCCATCTGCGCGGGGCTGCGGGGCGGCTCGACCGAGATGGTCGGCACCTCGACCGGGATCGCGCCGTGCGAGCGCAGCCGGTCGCTCATCGCGCCCGCCTGCTCCTTCGTGCGCGGCACCAGGACCTTCCAGCCGTACAGCGCCCGGGACTCCCACCAGGACAGCTTCGCCCGGCCGCCCGCGGCGGCGCCGATGGTCACCACCAGCGGCCCGGCCAGCTCCCCGGCGTCGGCGGCCAGCGTGGCCAGCGTGGTGTCCACGGTCCGCTGGCTGCACGTGGTGCCCTCGGCCGTCACCGCCACCGGCGTCTGCGCGGCCACGCCGTGCTCGACCAGCGCCGACGCGGCCTCGGCCAGGTGGCTCCCGGTGGCGTGCAGGACCAGCGTGCCCGGCGCGGCGGCCAGTGCGGCCCAGTCCACGTCGCCGCGCACGTCGGCCTCGGTGTGCACCGTGCCCAGGGCGATGCCGGCGTAGGCGGGAACCGCCGTCACGCTGGCCACGCCGGGCACCACGTCGAAGGCGACGCTGGTGCGCGCCACGGCCTGCGCCTCCCGGACCACGGCGTCCGCGGTCAGCGGGTCACCGGCCACCAGGCGCACCACCGACCGGCCGGACCTGGCCTCGGTGACCAGGTCCCTCGCCACGTCCGCCGGGTCGCCGACGGCCGGCCGCACCTCGGCCCCCTCGGGCGCCAACGCGACGACCTCGGCCGGGACGTCGGGGTCGGTCACCACCAGCGAGGCGCGGGTCAACAACTCCTGCGCCCTGACGGTGAGCAACCCCGCGTCGCCGGGGCCGGAGCCCACGAAGGCGACGCGCCCCGGGGTCTTGCGTGCACGGGTGGTCATCAGGCACTCCCCATCCCATTCACTCCCCGGGACCGCCGAGCACGGCGGCGCCGAGGTCGAGCAGTTCCGCGGCCAACGCCCGGCCGAGCTGCTCTGCTGCGGTCGTCTCACCGGTGGTCGAGGCGCGCAACAGCTCGTCGCCGGGCGTGGCGGCCACCCCACGCAGCGACAGCCTCAGGACGGAGCGGACCGCACCCGCGGCGCTCTCGTCCAGGTCCTCGACCACCTCGGCCAGTGCGCCGACAGGCGCGGAGCAGCCCGCCTCCAGCGCGGCCAGCATGGCGCGCTCGGCGATGACCGCCACCCGGCTGGCCGGGTCGTCCAGTGTGGACTGGAGGAGGTGCTCGACGTCGACGTCGTCGACGCGGCACTCCACCGCGAGCGCGCCCTGCGCGGGAGCGGGCAGCATCTGCAGCGGGTCGAGCACCTCGGTGATCGCGTCGAGCCGGCCGATGCGGGCCAGCCCGGCGCGGGCGAGCACGACGGCGTCCAGCTCGCCGTCGACAACCTTGCGCAGTCGGGTGTCCACGTTGCCGCGGATCGGCACCACCTCAAGCCCGAGGCCGAGCGCCCGCAGCTGCGCGGCGCGGCGCGGCGAGCCGGTGCCGACGGTGGAGCCGGGGGGCAGTTCGCCGAGCGTCAACCCGTCCCTGGCCACCAGCGCGTCCCTGGGGTCCTCGCGCAGCGGCACGGCGGCCAGCGACAGCCGGGGGTCCCCCGCGGTCGGCAGGTCCTTGAAGGAGTGCACCGCGACGTCCACCTCGCCGTTGGCGAGCGCGTCCCGCAGCGCCGAGGTGAACACGCCGACGCCGATCTCGGCGATCGGCGCGGACGACTGGTCGCCGGGCGTGCTGACGGTGATGATCTCCACCTGGGCGCCCGCCCGTTCCAGCGCGTCCGCGACCGTGCCGGTCTGCGCGAGCGCCAGCGCGCTGCCGCGGGTTCCGATCCGCAGCGTCCGGTTCACCGCTTCTCACCGTCCTGTCCGTGGTCGACGGTACGCGGGGCGGTCAGGGCCGCGGCCGCGTTCGAGTCCAGGCCGAACAGCTCGCGCAACGCGTCCGCGTAGCTCGACCCGCCCGGGGCCGCGGCCAGTTCCTTGACCCGCACCGTCGGGGTGTGCAGCAGCTTGTCGACGACCCGGCGCACCGTGCGGGCGAGCTCGTCGCGCACCGTCGCGTCCAGGTCGGGCAGTCGTGAGTCCAGGCGCAGCAGCTCGGCGTCGACCACCTCGGCGGCGCGCCGGCGCAACGCGGTCACCGTGGGGGTGACCTCGGCCGACCGCTGCGCGGCCAGGTAGGCGCGCACGCCCTCGGCGACCAGCTCGGCCGCCCGCCGGGTGTCGGCGCCGGCCGGGGCCTCCAGCAGGCGGCGCTGCAACGTCTCCAGGTCCACCACGGTCACGCCGGGCAGGCCGCCCACGGCCGGGTCGACGTCCCTGGGCAGGCCGAGGTCGCAGACCACCAGGGGGTGGGCCCGCTCGGCGCGCGCCGCCACGACCATGTCGACGTCCACGACCGACTCCACCGCGCCGGTGCAGGCGACCAGCAGGTCGGCCGCGGCCAGCTCGCCGACCACCTCGGCCAGCGGCACGGCGCGGGCCGGGGTGCCCTCGGCGAGGCTGAGCGCGGCCAGCCGCTCGCCGTTGGCCGTGGTGCGGTTGGCGACCACGATCTCGCCGACGCCGGCCCGGCGCAGGTGGGCGGCGGCCAGCCCGGCCATCGACCCGGCCCCGACGATCAGCGCCCGCCGGCCGGCCAGCCCGTCGAGCACCCGCTCGGCGTCGGCGAGGGCCTCGGTCACCACCGACGCGCCGGCGTGGTCGATCCCGGTCTCGGCGTGCACCCGCTTGCCGACCCGCAGCGCCTGCTGGACGACCTCGTGCACCACCCGACCGGTGGTGCCGGCGGTCTCCGCCTCCGCGTAGGCGGCGCGGATCTGGCCGAGGATCTGCGCCTCGCCCACCACCATCGAGTCCAGCCCGGCCGCCACCGTGAACAGGTGCTCGGCCGCGGCGCCCGCGTAGTGCACGTACAGGTGCGGGACCAGCTCGGTCACCTCGCACCCGGCGTGCCGCGCGAGCACCCCGGTGATGTCGGCCAGGCCGCCGTGGAACGCCTCCACGGCCGCGTAGACCTCCACCCGGTTGCAGGTGGACACCAGCACGGCCTCGCTGACGTTGGGGCGGTCCAGCAGCTCGCCGAGCAGCTTGCCGACCTCGCCACCGGACACCGCGACACGCTCGAGCACCCGCACCGGCGCGGTGCGGTGGGACATCCCGACCGCGAGCAGGCTCACCGGCGCATCACCACCCCGTCCACATCGGACAGATCCGCGCCCTCGCCGGCCGCCTCCGCGGCCTCGTCCGCCCGTCGGGCGACGTGGAAGGACAGGATCTGCATCTCCACAGCCAGGTCGACCTTGCGCACCTCGACGTCGTCCGGGACCTGGAGCACGACGGGCGCGAAGTTCAGGATGCACTGCACACCGGCGGCGACCAAGCGGTCGCAGACCTCCTGCGCCGCCGGCGGCGGGGTGGCGATGACGCCGATCGAGACCTCCCGCTCGGCCACCACCCTCGGGATGTCGTCGACGTGGTCGACCGGGATGCCCCCGACCGGGACGCCGATCAGGTCCGGGTCCACGTCGAACAGGGCGGCCACCGGGAACCCCCTGCCGGGGAAGCCGCCGTAGTTGGCCAGGGCGTGCCCCAGGTTGCCGATGCCCACGACGCACACGCTGTGCTTCCTGGTCAGGCCGAGGATGCGCTCGATCTGGCCGACCAGCACGTCGACGTCGTAGCCGACGCCCCGCGTGCCGTAGGAGCCGATGTAGGAGAGGTCCTTGCGCAGCTTCGCCGAGTTCACGCCGGCGGCGGCGGCGAGCTCCTCGCTGGAGATCGTGTTCACGCCCTGCTCGGCCAGGCCGGAGAGCACCCGCAGGTAGATGGCCAGCCGGGCGACGGCGGCCTCCGGGATGGCGCGCGCCCGCTCCCTGGCGGTCGGCTCGGGGGCCTGGTCGGCCGGGGCTCCGGAGCTCGCGGAGCCGGCGTCGTCGGCCGCGACCCGGGGGGCCGCGACGCGATCCGCTCCGGGGGCGGTCGGGGTGCTGGTCACGACCTCGCCACCCTCGTCCCGCTGTCCCGCCACACTGAACTCCCTCTGCCCGGTGCTGCGCCCGCCCCCGCCGAGCCTCCCGCCACAGTCGTCCCGGGCGGCGGCCCGGACGGCTCGGGAGGGCCAGGGTGGATTCCGAGTGGTTTCCGCCGAAGCCCTTGACGGCGCGACGAAGACACGGTAGCCGCTTGTGAACGCAGGCACAAAGTCGCGCGTCGCGGGCATGACGAGACGCACACGGGCACTGCGACGCAGGTCACGGCCATCGCCCGAACGGCCTAGCCGGGCAGGTGGACCCTCACCACGCGCCCACCCGGTCGCGGCGAGGGCCGCCGGGTGCGCCCCGCCCGCGCGTCGCGGCCCGGGGTGGCGCCTGCCCAGGTGACACCCGGGCAGGCGGGAAACGCGGCGGGCTCAGCCGGCCAGGGCGCGGCGGAGGCGCTCCTCCTCCACCTTCCAGTAGCCGTGCTCGGCGCCGTCGACCAGGATCACCGGCACGCGGTCGCCGTACTCGGCGCGCAGCTCCGGGTCGGTGTCGACGTCGACCGCCGACCACTCGACGGCGAGCTCGCCGCAGATGCGCCGCAGGTCGGCCTCGGCCACCTCGCAGGCGTGGCAGCCCTGCCGGGTCATCAACGTCACCTGGTGCGACACGCCCGCTCCTCCCACGGCTCGACGCTGCGTGCCGACACAGAAAAGCACAGGCGGCGCACGGTGCGGACGCCGGGCCGGCGGGCCACGCGCCCGCGTGCCCCGGGCCTTCCGAACCCGGGGCCGTGGCGAGGGATGGTCTCCTCCGGGGCGCCGTCAGCGTTCGAGCAGGGCGCGGCCGATGACCAGGCGCTGGATCTGGTTGGTGCCCTCGACGATCTGCAGGACCTTGGCCTCCCGCATGTAGCGCTCGACCGGGTAGTCCTCGACGTACCCCGCGCCGCCGAGCACCTGAACCATGTCGGTGGTGACCTTCATGCAGGTGTCCGTGGCGACCAGCTTGGCCATGGCGGCCTGGGTCGCGTAGGGCCGGCCGGCGTCCTTGCGGCGCGCGGCGGCGAGGTAGAGCTGCCGGGACGCCTCGATGCCGGCCGCGGCGTCGGCGAGCAGGAACGACACGCCCTGGAAGTCGCCGATGGGCCGGCCGAACGCCGTCCGCTCGCCCGCGTACTCGACGGCGACGTCCAGCGCGGCCTGGGCCAGCCCCACCGCGCACGCGGCGATGCCGAGCCGGCCGGCGTCCAGGGCGGCCATCGCGACGCCGAAGCCCTCGCCCTCGGCGCCCAGCCGCCGCTCGGCGGGAACCCGGGCGCCGTCGAACACCACCTGCGAGGTGATCGAGGCCTTCATGCCCATCTTGCGCTCCGCGGGGGCGGCGACCACCCCCGGCGTCTCCGCCGGCACCAGGAACGCGCTGATGCCCTTGGCGCCGTCGTCGCCGGTGCGGGCCAGCAGCGTCGAGAAGTCGGCCACCCCGCCGTGGGTGATCCACGCCTTCGTGCCGGTGACCAGGTAGTCGCCGTCGGCCTGGCGCTCGGCCCTGGTGCGCAGCGCGGCCGCGTCCGACCCGCAGTGCGGCTCCGACAGGCAGTACGCGCCGAGCAGCTCGCCGCCCAGCATGTCCGGCAGCCACCGCCGCTTCTGCTCCTCCGAGCCGAAGTTCGCCAGCGCGTGGCAGGACAGCGTGTGCACGCTGACGCCGAGACCGACCGCCAGCCACGCCCTGGCCAGCTCCTCGACGACCTGCAGGTACACCTCGTAGGGCTGGCCGGAGCCGCCGTGCTCCTCCGGGTAGGGCAGGCCGAGCAGCCCGGCCCGGCCCAGGGTGCGGAACAGGTCCCTCGGGAACTCGGCGGAGCGCTCGGCCGCCGCCGCGCGCGGGGCCACCTCCCGGACGGCGAGTTCCCTCGTGAGCTCCAACAGCGCCGCCGCGTCGTCGGTCGGCAGCTGGCGGTCGATGACGGGCGCGCCCATACCGGCGTCCTCCAACAGTGGCACGGGACTAGGTGTCCCGATAGTAGGACGCCCAACGGTTGGAACGTCAGACTCCGAGCGCTCGGAACCGTGTCAGCCCGATGTGGCCCGCGTCACCGCCGCCGCGCCCTCAGCGCAGGGCGCGACGGGCCAGCTTGCCGGTCGGCGTGTGGGGCAGCTCGTCGACGAACTCCACCAGCGTGGGGACCTTGAACTTCGCCAGGCGCGCCGCGCAGTGCTCCCGGACCTGGTCGACGGTCAGCTCCGCGTCGGGCCACGGCACGACCACCGCCTTGACCGTCTCGCCGGTGACCGGTTCCGGCACGCCGACGGCGGCCGCCTCCGCCACCCCCGCCAGCTCGCACAGCACGTGCTCGACCTCGTGCGGGTAGACGTTGAAGCCGTTGACGATGATCAGGTCGCCGGCCCGGTCCACGAGGTGCAGGTCGCCGTCGGCGTCCAGGTAGCCGACGTCGTTGGTGCGGAACCAGCCGTCGGCCGCCGGGCCGTCGGCGGCGTCCGGCCAGTAGCCCAGGAAGAGGTTGTCACCGCGGGCGGCGACCAGGCCGGTGCCGGCGGCGTCCTCCCCCATCTCCGCGCCGTCCGGCAGCGGCTCGCCGTCGACGTCCACCAGCCGCAGCTCGACCCCGGGCAGCGGGCGGCCCACCGCGCCCGGCTTGGGCCGGCCGGACACCAGGGTCGAGGTGAGCACCGGGGCGGCCTCGGTCAGGCCGTAGCCCTCGAACACGTCCAGGCCGGTCGCGGCCCGGAAGGCGGTCAGCACGTCCGGCTCCAGGGGCGCGGCGCCGGAGCCGAAGACGCGGACGGTGGTGAACCCGGCGCGCAGCCGCTCGGCCGGCAGGCGCAGCCACGCCGTGTACATGGGCGGCACACCGACGACGGCCGTCACGCGGTGCCGCTCGACGACGGCCAGCGCCTCCTCCGGGTCGAACCGCTCCATCAGGACGCCGGTGGCGCCGGTGGCCGCCACCTGGAGCAGCCCGGGCCCCAGCCCGTAGGCGTGGAACAGCGGCACCGCGAGGAGGACCCGGTCGGCGGCCGTCACCGGGGCCGGGCGCAGCGCGGCGCACTGCCGCACGTTCGCCAGCAGGGCCCGGTGCGGCAGCATCGCGCCGCGCGGGGCGCCCGAGGTGCCGGAGGTGTAGGCCAGCACCGCCAGGTCCTCGTCCCCACCGACGGCCTCGAAGGGCTCCGCGGTCGCGTCGGGGTCCGGCGCGGCGTGGACGGGCAACCCGCCCGCGTCGGCTCCGCCCCCGACGACGAACACCGCGCCGCTGTCGGTCAGCACACGCTCCAGCTCGCGATCCGGCGCTCCTGGCGCGAGGGGAACCACGACGCAACCCGCGCGGAGGGCGCCGAGCACCGCGACGCAGAACGCCGTCCCGGTCGGCAGCCGCACGGCCACGCGGTCACCCGCGGCCGCCCCCAACTCCCGGACGCGGTGAGCCTCGGCGTCCACTGCGGCGTCGAGCCGCGACCAGCTCCGGGTCGTCCCCGCTGTGACGTCGACGAGCGCGGGGTGCTCCCCTCCGCGCTCGGCCGCCCCTCGGACGAGCTCGGCGACGTTGCTGACGGTGGGGACGCGCGTCATGGAGGACCTCCTCACGGCCGGGCGAACCCGGCTCGGGCCGACGAGTCGGCGAGCCCCGGCCTTCGCAGCACTCTGTAGTCGACTTCCGATGATCACGCCATACGCGTCTCGTGTCGAAACGGTCCCGTATGCCGACCGTGACGACCGCGTCCGCGCCACCACCGCGTCCACGAAAACAGATGAAGAATTCTCACTTTCATCGGGGTTTCGACCGGATGGAGGCACGGGGAAACCACCCCTGGCTTTCGCCGGGTGATCCGGCTAAGAAGGGCGACGATCACGACCGGAACCCCGACCGCGCCGGCGATCCCGGCGTCGGACCCGCCCGGGCGCGGGTCCGGCCAGCGCCGGCGCGGACCGGGTCGACGAGTGAGGACAGCGGACAGCGTTGACGGTGGGACGACAGGGTTGGGTCACGAACAACGGCCATTCACGTCGCGGGCGGACGCACCGGCAACACGCCGACGATCGCATCTGGCGCGCGGACAACGCCGATGGCACAGCGAGTGGCCAGGCGCGACCCGAGCGAGTCGCCTTTCCTGTTCGGCCCGTGTCGGCGGCCACGCCGCGAGCTGTCTCCCTTTCGATACCAACTCCTCTCCCTACCCCTGAGTAACTACCCGTATGCTGCCCGTGCGGCTCAGGGTGGCGGCGGTCACCCGAGGCAGTCGAGCGAGGGAGTGGCAGATGCCCCGATCGCTGGGTCGGCCCCGCCGGCCGCGCGCGTCGCGCGCGCCGGGCCCCCGGCACGCCCTGCTACCGCCGAACCCCACCTCCGCTGACCACGGCACAGCGGCGCGCCGCCCGCCGCTGCCGAACCGCCTGTCAGTGCCCGGCCGAAGAGTCGCCGGACTCCCCCGGCCGACCCGGTCAGCCCGGTCGGCCCGCCCCGAGCCGAGCCGAAGAGGAGGGGTCAGGCCCCGATGACCCCTTCGGCCCGCCAGGAGTCACCGCAGGCGTTCGACCCCGACCGGAAGCAGGTCGGGCTGGAGACGGCCGCGCCCGACGAGGCGCCCGGCGGCGCCCGGGCCGACGGCGCCCCGGCCGAGCAGGCCGAGTCCTGGGACCTGGTCCGCGCGGCGCAGGCCGGCGACACCCGCGCCTTCGGCCGGCTCTACGACCGCTACGTGGACGTCGTCTACCGGTACGTCCTGTTCCGGGTGGGTGACCGGGCCCTTGCCGAGGACGTCACCAGCGAGACATTCCTGCGCGCGCTGCGGCGCATCGGCTCGGTGAGCTACCAGGGCCGCGACGTCGGCGCCTGGTTCGTGACCATCGCCAGGAACCTCGTGCTCGACCACGTGAAGTCCAGCCGGTACCGGCTGGAGGTGCCCACCGCGGAGCTGGCGGAGAGCCGGCAGGTGGAGAGCGGTCCGGAGCAGGAGGTGTTGGACGAGGCCATCCACACCGAGCTGCTGCGCTGCGTCGGTCAGCTCAACAACGACCAGCGGGAGTGCATCGTGCTGCGGTTCATGCAGGGCCTCTCGGTGGCGGAGACGGCGAAGGTGATGGGACGCAACGAGGGCGCCATCAAGGCCCTCCAACACCGGGCCGTGCGGCGCCTCGCGCAGCTCCTCCCGGAGGAGCTCCGCTGAGCGGGGCGGGATCGCCCACGACCGGGTCGGGTGGGGTGACACCGCCGCCTGGGCTGATCAGGGGAAGGCGACCGGGCGGTAGCGGCGCGCCGACCACCCGGGGGACGCAGCGGTCACCTACCCCCGGTGGCGTAACCCACCTGGTCGGTGGATCGTTTCTCCGAACAGGTCGACGTGGGACAGGTGCGGGACGGTGACCAGGGGACGCACTCCCTTCGGGGACAGGGGCAGGCGCGGGCGGTTCGCCCGGGCCACCGAGGCGTTGCCGCCGTTGACCACACCGCTGACCGACGTCGTCGGCAGATCGGACAAGGTGGGACCAGGCTCGGTGGGAACGGGCGCGGCGGGAACGGGCGCGGCAGGGCGGGACACGCCCGACGAGCCGGGCCGCGACGTCGACCCCGCTCCGTTCACCCGGCTCGACGACCAGCTCACCAGCGAGTTGGCGATCGTGGCGTTGCTGCGTCGCGCGGCGGACGGGGTCGGCCCGGACCCGGCGGCACGGGAGCGGATGCGCCAGCGCCTCCTGGCCGAGCTCGCCGCCCGCCCACCCGTCGAACCGGCGGGCGCGGTCCGGCGGCCCCGCCGCCGCCCCGGCCGACGGCCTCCGGGGCGCGGCCGGGACGCCCGTCGTCCCGATACCGGCTCCTCGTCGCCGGAGGGCCCCGCCGCCGGCGAGGCGGGCCCGCGCCACGGCGCCCACGGCCGGCTCGCGGTGGCGCTCGTCGCCACGTTGTGCCTGGTGCTGTCGTTGTCCGGGATGAGCCTGGTCCTGAGCAGGGACGCGCTGCCGGGAGACCCGCTCTACCGGGTCAAGCGCAGTGCCGAGAACGCCTCCCTCGGACTGACCTTCGGCGACGAGTCCCGAGCGGTGAAGCACCTGGAGTTCGCCGCCGCGCGGATGGACGAGATCGAGGCGCTGGTCGGCCGGAGCCGCCCACCCACCGACGACTACCTCACCGCCTTGGCCGACTTCGAGGAGGACGCGGCGGCCGGCGCACGGCTGCTCGTGCACCTCGGTGGCCACGGCGACGACCGGCTGCTGGAGACCCTCCGAGGCTGGGCCGAACAGCAGGAACGACGGTTGGCCGGCAGCACGGCCGCGCTGCCCAGATCCGCCGCGACGCGGGCGGAGGCCACCACGTCCCTGCTCACGCGGATCAGGGAGCGGGCGGTCGCCCTGGCCCAACGCGCCGACTGCGCCACTGTCACCCGCGGCGACGCCGACGACATCGGGCTCCTGCCCTCGGCCGAGCCCTGCGTCCCACCCGCCGGGCGGCGGGACCCCCGCGTCCCGGCGGGCGAGCGCCCGCTCTCCGGCGGCAACGCGCCGCCAGCTCCCTCGGACCAGCCCGCGAGCCCGCTCCCGGACCCGCCGTCGGGCTCCCCGCGCCCGCCGGCCGACCCGCCCCCGGCGTCGGTCCTCGCCGAGCCGCCGGCGGCGACCGAGCGCCCCGGCCAGTCGGAGCCGGGACGTCCGGCGCGGCCCGAGCAGCCGGGCCGGCTGGCGCCCACCCCGAGGCCGGGCGTGCTGGCGCCTCCCTCAGCCGGTGGCCGGGATGTCGGCAACCACTCCTGGACCGCGCTGCCCCTGCCCCCGCTGCTGGGGGCGGCACCGCCCTTCGTGCCGGACCTGCCCGTGTGGCACGACCGGTGAGCCTCGCCACGTGACCGGCCCGAACCGAGCTCACCGCCCATGGCCGGGTGATACCGGCGAGAGCGCTTCCGACGAGCGCAAGACGTGTCCGGATCGCCTGCCCTCCAGGCCGGCATGGGGCCGGGAACACCGCAGGCAGGTCGGCGGAACGCGCCTTCACGTCCTGCCGCTGGCCCCAACACCCCGGCGGCACTCCGGCGAGGAGCCCGCCCCCGTCCCGTCCCGCGCCTCCCACCCGGTCGGTGGGCGGCCACCACCGCGAACGCGCCCGCCCGGCCCGACACCCGGTCGCTAGGCTGGGGAGGTCCCGGTGGGGATCACGTCCAACCACCTGCAGACCGGACCGGGAGGCGCCGCGGTGCCACGACTGCGGAAGCGCGGGGGGGCCGCTGAGAGCGAGAAGCGGGCCGCCCTCGCCGGGCTGGCCTCGGCCGAGGCCGCGGTGGCCGGGGCGGCCCCCGAGACGGGGGGCTCGCCCGAGGCGCCGACCGACCTCACGGCCGCGGCGTTCTTCGACGTCGACAACACGATGATGATGGGCGCGTCGATCTTCCACTTCGCCAGGGGGCTCGCGGCGCGCAAGTACTTCACCACCGCGGACCTCGCCGGCTTCGCCTGGCAGCAGGTGAAGTTCCGGATCGGCGGCCGGGAGAACCCGGACGACGTGCGGGCCAGCCGGGAGCAGGCGCTGTCGTTCGTGGCCGGCCGGCGGGTCGACGAGCTGGTCACCCTCGGCGAGGAGATCTACGACGAGCTGATGGCCGACCGGATCTGGTCGGGCACCAGGGCGCTGGCGCAGATGCACCTCGACGCCGGTCAGCGGGTCTGGCTGGTCACCGCGACCCCGGTGGAGCTGGCGCAGATCATCGCACGCCGGCTCGGCCTGACCGGAGCGCTGGGCACGGTCGCGGAGAGCGACGACGGCGTCTACACCGGGCGGCTCGTCGGCGACCTGCTGCACGGCAGGGCCAAGGCCCACGCGGTGCGGGCCCTGGCCGCCAAGGAGGGCCTGGACCTGCGGCGCTGCACCGCCTACTCCGACTCGGTCAACGACGTCCCCATGCTGTCGGCCGTCGGCACCGCCGTGGCGGTCAACCCGGACGCCGGGCTGCGCGACGTCGCACGGTCCCGGGGATGGGAGATCCGCGACTTCCGGACCGGCCGCAAGGCCGCCCGCATCGGGGTGCCCTCGGTGCTGGGCGCCGGCGCGCTCGCCGGCGCCGTGGCGGCCGGCCTCGCCTACCGTCGCCGCAACGTCTGAGGTCGCGAGGCCCGAGAACGACGCCGTCGACGCCGCCGACGCCAAGGCCGCCGGGGGCGCCAAGGCCGGCGGTCGCTCCGACCGGCGGCGGAGGAACATCCGCAGTCGACGGACGAGGGAGACGGCGAAAGCCCACGTGCGGGCGCTGAGGAAGAAGGTCATGGCCGCGACGGTAGGGACAGCGCTCGCGCCCCGCACGACAACGGAACCCGATTGTTCGCGTGTCCAGCGAATCTGACACCTGGGGTAGCCCTCGCGGACACCACCAGTGCGGTTTTCTGCGCACAGCGTGCTAAATCCCGCGCCGGTCCGGCCGGGGCCCCGGCGAGCGCCGTCCGAGGAGCCCGGGTGCGGCTCAGCCGAGGAAGGCGTTGTCCCGCTGGGACAGCAGCCGGTAGAGCGTCTGCTGGATGGTCTCCCGCACCTGGTCGGTGAGGTTGAAGACCAGCATCGGGTCGTCCGCGGCGCCCTCGTCGTAGCCGGTCGTCGGGATGGGCTCGCCGAACTCGATGGTCCACTTCGAGGGCAGCGGGATCGCCCCCAGCGGCCCGAACCACGGGAACAGCGGCGTGACCGGGAAGTACGGCAGGCCGAGCAGACGGGCCAACGGCCGGATGTCGCCGATCTTCGGGTAGATCTCCTCCGCGCCGACGATCGAACAGGGCACGATCGGCACCCCGGTGCGCAGCGCCGCGGAGACGAACCCGCCCCGGCCGAAGCGCTGCAGCTTGTACCGGTCGCGGAACGGCTTGCCGATGCCCTTGAACCCCTCGGGCCACACCCCCACGAGCTCGCCAGCGCGCAGCAGCCGCTCGGCGTCCGGGTTGCAGGCCAGCGTGTGCCCGGCCTTGCGGGCCAGCGCCCCGATCACCGGCAGCCGGAACACCAGGTCGGCGCCCAGCATCCGGAGGTGCCGGCGCGCCGGGTGATCGTCGTGGACCGCGACCGCGGTCATCAGCGCGTCCAGCGGCAGCGTCCCGGAGTGGTTGGCGACGACCAGCGCGCCGCCCTCGCTCGGCACGTGGTGCAGGCCGATCGTCTCGACCCGGAACCACTTCTCGTACAGCGGGCGCAGCGGCGGCAGCAGCACCGACTCGGTCAGGTCGGGGTCGAAGCCGAACTCGTCGACCTCGTAGTCGCCGGTGAGCCGGCGCCGCAGGAACGCGAGCGCCTCGGCGAGCCGCCGCTCCAGCTCCGACCCCGGCGCGGACGGGGCGGGCTCGTCCGGCGGGACCAGGTCGGGCCGCAGCGGGATGACCCTGGCCCCGTCCGTCCGCTCCGCTGCGCGGTCAGCTCCACCGTGCGACGACATCCCGAATCCCCCGCTCCACCGCGGCGAGCCGCCGCGCGCCGACCAGCGGGCGCAGACCGCGCCCCGTGACGAAGTCGTCGAACGCCTGCCGGGTCGTCCAGCGCGGCGTGAACCCGAACTCCGCCCGCAGCCTGGTGGTGTCGAGAACGCGCCCGAAGTTCAGGAACCGCACCTGCTCCGGAGAAAAGTCGACCAGACGCGCGCCGCGCACCAGCCGTCCGATGGGCCCGACCGCGGCCGCCGGCACCGGCGCCGGCACCCGACCGGCCCGCCGGATCGCCTGGGACAGCATCAGGACGCCGTCGCCGCCGACGTTGAACACCCCGGGCAGGTCGTGCAGCGTCGCCCGCTCCAGCACGGCCAGTGCGTCCTCGGAGTGCAGCAGCTGCACCCGCGCGTCGTGGCCGAGCACCGTCGGCACGACGGGGAGGGCGAAGTACCTGGTCAGCACCGTGTCGACCCGCGGCCCGACGATGTTGGCGAAGCGGAGGGTCGTGACCAGGACGTCCTGGCGGCGGCGCGCGAACGCGCGGACGTAGTCCTCCACCTCGGCAGCGTCCTTGGCGTACCCCGAGGTCGGCAGGTCGTTCGACGCCATGTCCTCGGTGAACAACGCGGGGTCGCGCGGACTCGCCCCGTAGACGGCGGCGGTCGACTTCACCACGAGCCGACGCACCCGCTCGGACTTCTGGCACGCGGCGAGGAGCTGCATCGTGCCGATGACGTTCAGCTCCTTCATCGCGGAGCGGGGCCCGTGGGGGTTGGCGGTGACCGACGCGTGGACGACGGTGTCGACCTCGGCGCGGGCGATGACCTTGGCGATGAGCGGGTTGCGGATGTCGGCCCGCACGAACTCGGTGCGCCCCATGCGGCGCAGCAGGTCGGGGGGCGGCGGGACCGCGTCGACGCCGAGCACGCGGTCGACGTGGGGGTCGGCGGCGAGGCGGGCGGCGAGATGACCACCGAGGAACCTGCTCACCCCGGTGACGAGGACGATCCTGGGCGCCATGGGACTCCCTGAGCACGGGCGGTGACCAGAGGCGATGCTACCGGCCACAAGGAGTGGCAGCCGTCCGCACCACCCGCCAGGACGCCCGCCGGCGGGAGATCACGACCCGGCGGTCGGCGCCCGGCCCCGGACATCCTCCGGTCCACCCGACCGAGCGCCTTGTCGCCCCACCTGGCCGCACGAGATCATGAAATTGGGGGTTCCCCCAGATAACACCGTTTTGGACGAAACGACGGGCGACCATCGCCGTTCCGACGCCCTCCGGTCGGCCAGGCACGCCGGGGTGTCAAACCGTGCGCCCTCGTGCTCCCCGTCCGCCCCCGGGCGCCGAGCGGGGCCGCGAACGCCGCGGCCGGCGGGGCCGTGAGGCACCGCCGGCCGCTGGCTCGGCTCCGCGTCGGAAGCGAACATCCGACACAGCGCTGCCCGGACCACGCCGAGCAGCGCGCAAGCTCACTTCTTCAGCTTGCGCCGCTGCACGCGGGTCTTGCGAAGCAGCTTGCGGTGCTTCTTCTTGGACATGCGCTTGCGGCGCTTCTTGATGACGGAGCCCATACGCCGTTCCCTCGCTAGTCAGTCGTTGTCGGTGTTTGGTCCTCGCGCTCCGGCCAGCCGCTCGGCGCGCGCAGAACCAGGCACGAACGGCCTCCCAGACTACCGGTGCCCCCGGGAGATCGACGCAGACGGGGGCACCCGTCGCCGTCCGAGCGACGACGGACACCCCCGGGAAGCCCCTCAGCCAGCGCTGAAGTAGGCGTTCTCCAGGTATTCGTTGACGGCCTTCTCCGGGACTCGGAACGAGCGCCCCACGCGCACCGCGGGCAGCTCGCCGGAGTGCACCAGGCGGTACACGGTCATCTTCGACACGCGCATGATGGCGGCCACCTCGGCGACCGTGAGGAACTGCACCTGGCCGAGCCTGCCTTCGTCGGCCTCCTTGTTCGACGGCATGTGTCACCGCGTCCTTCGGCACATGTCGTGCCACCGGCTTCCCCTCCGGCGGTTCGACACGCACGTGCTCTGTCGAGAGTAGCGGGACGACTGGGACGGCTGCGACGGTCGGATACCCGCCCGGCCGTGCGACAACACCCGGTCGGTCGCGCCGACCGGGTGGCTGGTCACACGGATCGGGGGATGGCGGCCCGGGCCGCCATCCCCCGTTCGTTCATGATCAACCCCATCGGGGGTCGAGGGTTGCACGTTCCGCTGTCCGCCGGCGCCGGACGGCGGCCCGGCGGTCAGTCGCGCTCGTGCTCCCGCCCCAGCTCCTCGGAGCGGTCCCTGGCGGCCTCGATGGCGGCCAGCAGCGCCGCCCGCACCCCGTGCCGCTCCAGCTCGCGGACGGCCATGATCGTGGTACCGGCCGGCGAGGTCACCGCCTCGCGCAGCGTGACCGGGTGCTCGCCGGAGTCGCGCAGCATCGTGGCCGCGCCCACCGCCGACTGGATGATCAGGTCGGTGGCCACCGCCCGCGGGATGCCGAGCAGGATCCCCGCGTCGATCATCGCCTCGACCAGGTAGAAGAAGTACGCGGGTCCGGAGCCGGACAACGCGGTCACCGCGTCCTGCTGCGACTCGGGCACCCGCACGACCTTGCCCACGCTGCCCAGCAGCTCGGCCACCAGCGTCAGGTGCTCGGGCCCGGCGTGCCGGCCGCCGGAGATCGCGCTCATCGCCTCGCCGACCACCATCGGCGTGTTCGGCATGACCCGCACGACCGGGACGCCCTCCGGGAGCCGCCGCTCGAACAGCGCGGTCGGCAGGCCGGCGCACAGCGACACCACGAGCGTGCCCGGCCCGACCGCCGGGGCGAGCTCGGTGAGCAGGGGCTCGATGTCCTGCGGCTTGACCGCGACCACCAGGACGTCGGCCTCGGCCGCCGCGGTGGCCACGTCGGTCCCGCGGATGCCGTAGCGCCTGCTCAGCTCGGCGCTGCGCTCCGGGTGGCGCTCGGTGAACAACAGCCGGTCGGGCGCGCGTCCGGCCTGGAGCAGGCCGGACAGCAACGCCTCACCGATCTTGCCAGCACCCAGCACGGCGATGGTCGTCATGGCGAACAGGGTGCCATCGACCCCGACGGCGGCCGGCGGCGGTCAGCGCTCCTGGCGGAACGGGCGGTGCTCCGCCGGGGTCAGCGCGAGCTGCCTCGCCTGGCAGACCAGCCGCCCCGCCGCGTCCACGACCGTGAGGTCCTCGTCGAACCACTGGCCGTGCACCGCGCGGCTCCTGGCCTCCACCCGAAGCCAGCCGGGCGCCGGGCGGGCCCGGAGCAGGGCGGTCAGCTGCACCGTGGGCGACCAGCCGATCCGACCGAGGTTGAAGGTGACCGGCGGGGTGATGTCGCCCGCGGCCAGCGCGAACAGCGCGTCGGGCTCCTCCCCCCTCGGCCGGACCCACAGCCGCAGGACCGGCTCGGCCCCCGGCCGCTCGGCGAGGAAGGCCGCGGTGTCCGGGTCGAGCCGCAGGTCGCAGCCCTGGGCGACCCGGAACACCTCGGCCATCGGCGAGGCACCGACGTCGACCGCCCGTGCCGGCGGGGTGGCCGGCATGGACGGCAGGTCCGCCCACGCCGGTTCCGCGTCCGGCAACGCGCCGGCCGTGACCGTGGCGTCCACGCAGACCCGGCCGCGTTGCTCCAGCACGGCGTGGACGACGTTCACGGTGCGGCCGGTGCGGCGCACCTCGGTGCGCAGCAGCACCGGCCCCACCTCGGGCGCGTGCAGGAACTGCGCGCTGACCGCGAGCGGGTCCAGGGGAGTGGGCCCGTCGCGGTCCACGGCGGCCAGGGCCGCCCTGGTCAGCACCGACAGCAGGTAGCCGCCGTGCGGGCGGCCGCCGATCGTCCACACGGCGGACAGCTCCGCGGTGAAGCTGCCGTCGCCCAGCGGGCGCACGGCCGAGGCCGAAGAGAACGCTGCGAACGCCGTGATCGACGGGGACGCCGAGGACGCGGACGCCGACGCGGTGCGGGACGCGGGCAGCCCGGTGGTCACGACTTGCTGACCAGCGACCTGAGGAACAGCGCGGTGTTGGCCGGCTTCTCGGCCATGCGGCGCATCAGGTAGCCGTACCACTCCTCGCCGTACGGGATGTAGACGCGGACGGTCTCCCCCGCGCCGGCGAGCCGGCGCTGCTCCTCGGGGCGCACGCCGTAGAGCATCTGGTACTCGTAGCTGCCGGGCTTGCGGCCGTACCAGCGGGCCCGCTCGCCGATGACCTCGACCAGACGCGGGTCGTGCGTGGCGAACATCGGGTAGCCGTCGCCGGCCAGCAGCGCGTTCACGCAGCGGACGTAGGCCAGGTCCACCTCGTGCGGGGCGACGTGGGCGACGGTGTCCGGCTCCTTGTAGGCGCCCTTGCACAGGCGGATGCGCGAGCCCTCGGTGGCCAGCGCGGTGGCGTCGTCGAAGGTGCGGTGCAGGTACGCCTGGAGCACGCCGCCGGCCCACGGCCAGGTCCGGCGCAGCTCGCGCAGGATGCCCAGGGTGGAGTCGGTGGTCGTGTGGTCCTCCATGTCGAGGGTGACCGTGGTCCCGGCCTGCTCGGCGGCGGCGCAGATGCGGGAGGCGTTGTCCAACGCCAGCCGCTCGTCCAGCGCCTGGCCGACGGCGGAGAGCTTGACGCTCACCTCGGCCCGGTCGGCGAGGCCGTCGGCCCGCAGGCGGTCCAGCAGCTCCAGGTACGCCTGGACGGTCTTCTCGGCCTGGGCTCGGTCGGTGGTGTCCTCGCCCAGGTAGTCGAGGGTGACCGAGAGGCCGGCGGCGACCAGGTCCTTGGTCGCGGTGACGGCGTCTTCGGTGGTCTCGCCGGCGACGAACCGGCGCACGACGTCGCGGCTGACGGGGGCGGTGGCCACCAGGCGCCGGATGGTGTCGTTACCGGCCGCGGCAAGGATCAACGTGCGCAGCGGATTCACGGCCGCACTGTACGTCTTCTCGGGGGTCGGTTTCTCACCCGGTGGTACGCCGCATCCCCTGCCGGGCGCGACGGCCGTGTGCGCTGAGTGTCCGAATTGGGCAGGAAAGCGCTTGCCAGCCGCCATCCGGGGGCAAATTGTCCAACGTGGACGCTCGGACAGGCGGGGTCGAGCGCCGCCGGCGGGCCCGGGAAGAGATGTCCGACACGTGCGGGCGCGCGGGCGCGCGTCATGGCCGGGCGCTCGTCAGGGTCGGGCGAGGTGCCGGCGGGCGAAGGCCAGCGACTCGGCGAGCATCCGGGCGCGCTCCGCCCGGTCCCGCGCCTTGCGGGTGTTGACCTCCAGCACCACGGCCCCGTCGAAGTCGCCGAGCGCCAGCTCCTCGCACAGCTCGGCGCAGGGCTGGGTGCCCCGTCCCGGCACGAGGTGCTCGTCGACCGGCGCGCCCGTGCCGTCGGCGAGGTGCACGTGCGCGAGCCCGCCGCCCATCCGCTTGGCCAGTTCGAGGGCGTCGACGTGCGCGGCGGCGCAGTGCGAGAGGTCGAGCGTGTAGTTGGCGTAGCCGACGTCGGTGGGGTCCGGTGAGGGCCGGAAGCCGGAGACGCTCAGCGGGCGCCTCCTGCCGAGCGGGCGCATGGGGAACATGTTCTCCACCGCGACGCGGACGCCGTCGCGCTCCTCCAACCGGTCCACGATGCGCGGGAAGTTCTCGGCGTAGCGGCGTTGCCACCGGAAGGGCGGGTGCACGACCACCGTCGGCGCGCCGAGCTCCACCGCGGCCGAGACCGCCCGGTCCAACCGCACCTCGGGGTCGGCGGACCACACCCGCTGCGTGATCAGCAGGCAGGGCGCGTGCACGGACAGCACCGGCACCCCGTGCTTCTCGGCCAGCCGGGCGACGGCCCGCACGTCCTGGCTCACCGGGTCGGCCCAGACCATCAGCTCGACGCCGTCGTAGCCCAGCTCGGCGGCCATGGCGAAGGCCGCGCCCACCGGCTGCGGCCACACCGAGGCGCTGGACAGGCCCACCGGCACGGCGGCCCGCCGCCGCGCCTCACCGGCGCTGGAGACCGCGAACACGGCGCGGCGCGCCCCGCCCGCCCCGCTCATCTGTGGACGAGCAGCAGGGCCGCCGGCGACACGGTGACCACGAGTCCGACCAGCACCGCCAGCACCGTGGTCTGCACGTCGTCGGCCTTGCGGATCACCCGGACGACCAGCACCAGGCCGACCGTGACCACGAGCGCGGCGATCAGCGCCACCGCCGCGAACGTCTGCCACAGCCACTGGAAGCCCAGCCACAACGCGCCGCCGCCCAGCAGGCCCACGCCGAGCTGGGAGACCATCACCAGCCACTCCTTGCCCGGCGACCGCTCCTGCTCGGCCTCCGCCGCCTCGTCGAGCTCGTCGACGTCGGCGAGCCCGGCCGGCGGCTCGTCCGCGAGCGCGCCGTCAGCGTCGGCGTCGGCGTCGGTGCCGTCCGCACTGGCGCCGACATTCTCGGCGCGCTGCTCCCGAGCGGCGGGCGCGGCGGCGGCGGGCGAAACGCCCGCGGTGCCCGCCCCCGGGGCCCGGTCCGGCTCGTCGTCGTCCTCGTCGTCGAGGTCGTCCGGGTACCAGCGGGCGGTGGACGGCCCCTCGTCGAGCTCGTCATCGGGCGGCGCGGCGGCGGGGGGCTCGGCGATCCGCGGGAGTTGCTCGGTCATCGGCTCGCCGTCGCGCGCCGGTGGTGCGACAGGCGCGGGCACCGGCGGGATGTTCTGGAGCGTGCCGTCGAGCGCGGCCAGCACCCCGCCGACGGCGGTCTCGGCGACGGCGTTCGCTCCGGGCGCGTCGTCCCGGATCTGCGGGACCTGCGTCGTGTCGGTGAGGTCGTCGGGCACCCCCGCCATCCGCGGCGGCGCCTCCGGCGGGACCCCCTCGCCGGGACCGGGACCGGGGATCGGCGGGACCGGCGCGGTGTACTCGGCCGGGTTGGCGTCGTCGTACGGCACGGGCGGCAGCGGCGGGGGCACCGCCTTGGCCGCCGGCTTGGGCACGGACTTGGCGACCGGCTTGGGCGCCGCCTTCGGCACCGGCTTGCGGGTGGGCCTGGGCGCGGGCTTCGGGGCCGGTGGCGCGGGCGGCTCCGGCTCGGGGGGTGCCATCCGGCCGTGCGACGGCGCGTCGTAGTGCGGGTAGGCCGGCTGGGTGGCCGTCACCGCCGTGTCCTCGACCGGGGGCGCGGGCGGGGCCGGCTCCGGATCGGCGTCGGGCGGCACGTCGGTGATCGGCCGCATCCGGCCGCTCTCCGACAGCACCCTGCCGATGATGGCCTGCGGGGCGGTCTCGCTGGCGTCGTCGGCCCGCCGCCGACGCCGACGCGGCGCCGCCGCGCCCGGGCTGCTCCCGTACTGGGCGAGCAGCTCGGCGACGGTGCGCTGCCCCTGGTTGTCCTCCGGGCCGCTGTCCCGACTCATCGCTCCCACCGTGCCCCGTGATCGCCGGTCCGTCCAGTGACGACGACCGGGTCCTCCTCAACCCGCTCGTCGGGTCCGACCCCCGTCCCCGCCGCGGCGGTCCCCGCTCCGCCGGGCGCGGTGTGGTCGGTTCCGTTGGTGTGGTCCAAGCGGCGCAGGATGACCCCCTCGCGCAACGCCCACGGGCAGATCTCCAGCTCGGGCAGGGACAACGCGCGCATCGTGGCCTCCGCGACCAGCGCGCCGGCGACGAGCTGGTGCGCCCGGCCGGCGCTCACCCCCTCCAGCTCGCCGAGGTCGGCGGCGGACATCCGCGAGACGAACGCGATGAGCTGCCGCAGGCCGGCGTCGGTGAGCACCCGGCGCACGCGCGGCCCGGCGGAGGAGGGTGCGGCCCCGGTGAGCCGGGCCAGGGTGCGGAAGGTCTTCGAGGTCGCCACGGCGCGGTCCGGGCTGCCGGCCCGGCGCAGCTTCCTCGCCACCGGCACGAGCTGCGCGTCGAGCCAGTCGCGCAGCGCGCCGACCTCGCGTTGGCTGGGCGGGTCCCTGCGCAGCCGGGTGCGGGCCAGCCGGCCCGCGCCGAAGGGGACCGACAGCGCCAGGTCCGGGTCCTCGTCGATGCCGGTGGCCAGCTCCAGCGAGCCGCCGCCGATGTCGACGACCAGGAGCTGACCGGCCGACCAGCCGAACCAGCGCCGCGCCGCCAGGAAGGTGTAGCGGGCCTCGTCCTCACCGCTGAGCACCCGCAGCTCGACGCCGGTCTCGGCGCGCACGCGCTCCAGGACCGCGCCGCAGTTGCGGGCCTCCCTGACCGCCGAGGTGGCGAACGCCATCAGCTCCTCGCAGCCGTGCTCGTCGGCCGCGTCCCTGGCGTCGGCGACCGCGCGGACCAGCCGGTCCGCCCCCGCCGCGGTCAGCTCGCCGCTGTCGTCGATCTGCTCGGCGAGTCGGAGCACCGTCTTGTCCGAGCTCATCGGCGTCGGGTGGGCACCCCGATGTGCGTCCACCACCAACAGGTGGACGGTGTTCGACCCCACGTCCAGCACCCCGAGGCGCACGTGTCGCACGGTACCGGTCGGTTCCGTCGCGTGTGCCCAGCACCCGGAAACCGGGTGAGTCGCGTCGCGTCCGGGTGGCCGCCGCCCGTACCGCCATCGGCCCAGGCAGCGGCGCTCCCCACCGCCTGGGGACCGGTCCACGCGGGGTGACCGTCAGGACTCGAACTTGTAACCCAGGCCACGCACCGTCACCAGGTGCCGGGGCGCGGACGGGTCGGGTTCGATCTTCGAGCGGAGCCGCTTGACGTGCACGTCGAGCGTCTTGGTGTCGCCGACGTAGTCCGCGCCCCAGACCCGGTCGATGAGCTGGCCCCTGGTGAGCACCCGGCCGACGTTGCGCAGCAGGTACTCCAGCAGGTCGAACTCCTTGAGCGGCAGGTTCACCTCGCGGCCGGCGACGGTGACCACGTGCCGCTCGACGTCCATCCGGACCGGCCCCGCCTCCAGGACCTGCGGCAGCAGGTCGGAGTCCAGGCCGGGCTCCCCGCCGCGGCGCAGCACCGCGCGCACGCGGGCGATGAGCTCCCTGGCCGAGTACGGCTTGGTGACGTAGTCGTCGGCGCCCAGCTCCAGGCCGACCACCTTGTCGATCTCGCTGTCCCGCGCGGTGACCATGATCACCGGGACGGCGGAGCGCTGGCGGAGCTGCTTGCACACGTCGGTGCCGCTCATGCCGGGCAGCATGAGGTCGAGCAGCACGATGTCGGCGCCGTTGCGGTCGAACTCCTCCAGCGCCTCCTGGCCGGTGGTGGCGATCGCCGTGGTGAACCCCTCCTTGCGGAGCAGGAACGCCAGCGGGTCGGCGAAGGACTCCTCGTCCTCGACGATCAGCACCCTGGTCACAGCACTCCTCCATGGTCGACGCTGTTGGTGCCCGTCCCGCCGGGGCCGGGTTGGCCGGCGGCCGACGTGCTGGACGGGACGAGGGAGGGGGCGCGCGCCGGTCGCTCGCCGTCGCTTTGGCGGGGCTGCTCGGCGGGGGCGGCCGGGTGCTCGGCGCCGTGGGCCGGGATGCGCAGGGTGAAGGTCGACCCGGTGCCGGGCCGGCTCCACAACCGCACCTCGCCGCCGTGGTTGGCGGCCACGTGCTTGACGATGGCCAGGCCGAGCCCGGTGCCGCCGGTGGCGCGCGACCGGGCCGGGTCCACCCGGAAGAACCGTTCGAACACCCGCTCCTGGTGCTCCGGGGCGATGCCGATGCCCCGGTCGGTCACCGCGATCTCCACGAAGCCCTCGGCGGCCCGCCGGCTCACCGAGACCGGGCTGCCGGGCGGGGAGTAGGAGATGGCGTTGTCGACCAGGTTGGTCAACGCGGTGACCAGCAGGGTGCGGTCGCCGTCGACCTCCGTCCCCGACGGCTCGTCGACGGTGATCTCGATGCCCGCCGACTCGGCGGCCAGCCGGCAGCGGGCCAGCGACTCGCGGACCATCTCGTCCACGTCGACCGTGGCCAGCTCGGGCAGCCGCTCGGCGCCCTGCAGCCGGGACAACGCGATCAGCTCGGTGACCAGCGAACCCAGCCGGGTCGCCTCGTGCAGGATCTTGCCGCCGAACCGGCGCACCTCGTCCGGTTCGTCGGCGGCGTCCAGGACCGCCTCGGCGAGCAGCGCGAGCGCGCCGACGGGGGTCTTCAGCTCGTGGCTGACGTTGGCGACGAAGTCGCGCCGGGTGGCCTCCAGCCGGACCGCGTCCGACTCGTCGCCCGCGTCCACCACGACGAACCCGTCGCCGAGGGGCCGCGCCTCGCCGAGCACCGCGGCCGGGTTGCGCCCGGACAGGGTGCCGCGCTCCAGCGGCGAGAGGTCCACGTGCACCACGTCGCCGGTCTCCAGCACCTGTTCGGCGGCCTTGATCGCGCGGGCGTCGGCCCGGTTGGAGCGAACCACGCCCAGCTCCGCCGACCGCGGGTTGTGCAGCACCACGTCACCGAAGCGGTTGATCACGGCAATGCCGTTGTGCGACGAGAGCACGACCCGCTGGACCAGCTCGGCGACGGTCACCCCCGCTGGTGGGCGCGGGTGCCGGGCGCCGTGCGCCCGGCCGAGCAGGAAGGCGACGACCGCGGCGGCGAGCGCGGCGCCGAGGGTCAGGGCGAGATAGCCCGATGCGGTCACGGCCGCATCGTAAGCAGCGCGGACCCCGGTCCGACCAGTCCGAAGGGGCCATCCGTGATACCGGCGACACCGCCATCACCAGCTGTTTTGTCCCGCGTCACGCGCAGTTCACCCATTCGTGTCATCGGGGTGACGCTGCCCGGCCCAACGCGCCGTACCCCGTGCCGCCGCCGGCGTGCTCGGCGGACGGCCGCGGTGACCTGCGGGAAGTGCTGGAGCGCCGCGGCCCCCTCTGCGCTCCGCGACGGCCGCGGCCGCGCCGGGTGACGGCTGCCGACCCCGACCGGACACCCGGAGTTCCACCTGAAGTGGTGAGTGGGTGACGCTCGGGGTGTCCGAATTGGCGACGTGCCCGTGTGACACGCCGGAACGCGTCACACGGGCACGGGCGGACTCGGGAGCGGAGCGCTCAGCGCCCCTGGTTGGCGACCGCCTTGATCGCGTTCGCGGCGGCCTCCGGGTCCAGGTAGGTGCCGCCGGGGTTGGTCGGCCGCAGCTCGGCGTCGAGGTCGTAGCGCAGCGGGATGCCGGTCGGGATGTTCAGCCCGGCGATGGCCTCGTCGGAGGTGCCGTCGAGGTGCTTCACCAGCGCGCGCAGCGAGTTGCCGTGCGCGGCGACGAGCACGGTCCGCCCGGCCCGCAGGTCCGGCACGACGGCCTGCTCCCAGTACGGCAGCAGGCGCGTCACGACGTCCTGGAGGCACTCGGTGAGCGGGAGGGCGTCGCCGAGGTCGGCGTAGCGCGCGTCGGCGTCCTGGCTGAACTCGCTGCCACGCTCGATCGGCGGCGGCGGCGTGTCGTACGAGCGGCGCCAGAGCATGAACTGCTCCTCGCCGTACTCCTCCAGGGTCTGCTTCTTGTTCTTGCCCTGGAGCGCGCCGTAGTGCCGCTCGTTCAGCCGCCAGTCCCGGCGGACCGGGATCCAGTGCCGGTCGCAGCCGTCCAGCGCCAGGTTGGCCGTGGAGATCGCGCGCCGCAGCAGCGAGGTGTGCACGACGTCCGGCAGCAGGCCGGCGTCGCGCAGCAGCACACCGCCACGCCGGGCCTCCTCCTCGCCCCGCTCGGAGAGCGGCACGTCCACCCACCCGGTGAACAGGTTCTCGGCGTTCCACACGCTCTCGCCGTGGCGGAGCAGCACGAGCGTCCCGACAGCGTTTGCCATGCCTACAGCCTGCCAAACCGGGCGCGGAACGCCGGCACGACCCGCGTGCGCCGGGCGCGCCGGCGGCGCGGCCGGTCGTCAGCGGGCCGGAGCGGCCCCCTCCGCGGCCCGCAGCTCCCGGCGGAGGATCTTCCCGGACGCCGACCTCGGGATGCGGTCGACGAACTCGACCAGCCGCACCTTCTTGTGCGGGGCCACGCGGGCGGCCACGAAGGCCATGACCTCCTCACCGGTCAGGTCCGCCGCGGCGGGCTGCCGCACGACGAACGCCTTGGGCACCTCCTCCCCCGCGTCCAGGACCCCGACCACGGCCGCGTCGGCGACCCCCGGGTGGGTGAGCAACAGGGCCTCCAGCTCGGCCGGCGGCACCTGGTAGCCCTTGTACTTGATCAGCTCCTTCACCCGGTCGACGATGCGGAAGCAGCCCTGCCCGTCGACCACGGCCACGTCCCCGGTGCGCAGGAAGCCCTCGCCGTCCAGCGTCGCCCCGGTCGCCTCCCGGTCGTTCAGGTAGCCGGCCATCACGTTCGGGCCGCGCAGCAGCAGCTCGCCGGGCACGCCCGGCCCGACGTCCGCGCCGGTGTCCGGGTCGACGATCCTGGCCGTCATGTTGGGCAGCAGCAGGCCCACGGTGCCGGGCGGGATGTCGTCCCGGTCGCCGGGGATGGCGTGGCTGACCGGGCTCAGCTCGGTCATGCCGTACCCCTGCCGGACGCGGCAGCCCAGCCGGGCGCGCACCGCCGCCGCCAGTTGGGCGTCCAGCGGCGCGGCGCCGGAGAAGAGCGTCCCGAGCGCGGACAGGTCGTGGTCGTCGACCGCGGGGTGCTTGGCCAGCGCGACCACCACCGGCGGCGCGACGTAGACCTGGTCGGTGCGGTGCTCCGCGATCACGCGCAGGAACTCGGCGAGGTCGAACCTCGGCAGGGTGACCACGGTCGCGCGGTTGTGCAGCGCGTGGTTCATGGTCACCTGCATGCCGTAGATGTGGAAGAACGGCAGCACGGCCAGCACCCGGGACCGCTCGGTCAGCTGGATCACGGACTGGCACTGCACGATGTTCGCCACGAGGTTGCGGTGCGTCAGCAGCACGCCCTTGGCGTGCCCGGTGGTGCCCGAGGAGTAGGGCAGGACCGCCACGTCCCTGGCGGGGTCGAGCCGGACGTCGGGCGCGGGGGCGTCGGTGTCGAGGAGGTCGGCCAGCGAGAGGTGGCCGGCGGCCGCGTCCCCGGCGTCGGCCGCACCGCCGTCAGCGCCGTCAGCGCCGTCAGCGCCGTCAGCGATGACGACGATCTCGCTGACGCCCGCCGCCCCGGCGGCCGCGGTCGCGCGGTCCAGGAGCGGCGAGGCGGCGAACAGCAGCCGCGCCCCGGAGTCGGCGAGCTGGGTGGCGATCTCCTCCGCGGTGTACAGCGCGTTGATGGTCGTGGCGGTGGCGCCCGCGCGGAGCACGCCGTGGAAGACCACGGCGTAGTCCGGGGTGTTGGGGCTGAGGATGCCCACGACGTCGCCCCGGCCCACCCCGCGCGCCGCCAACCCGGCCGCCACCCGGTCGACCCCCGCGGCCAGTTCCCCGTAGCTGAGCGAGCGGCCCGTCACCCCGTCCACCAGCGCGGTCCGCCGCGCGTGCCCGCCCAACGCGCCGAAGAGCAACTCCGGCAGCGACACGTCCGGGACGACCACGTCGGGGAACGAGCTGCGCAGGATCACGGGCCACCTCCGGCACGGGCGGCACTGCCGCCACTGGGCACCCAATCGTGTCGGGGATCACACCGGGCGGTCAAGCTCGGCCGTTCCGAGATCGGGCCGTTACTTCGCAGACCTAAGAACACTCGAATGGAGTAGCGAAGCAGGCTTGTGGGGGCCTCCCGGCTTCTGCCAAGTTGACATCGCTCTTCGAGATCGGCTCCCACGCACTCCCCGGTCTCGCGAGGGCGAACGCCGTGGTTCGTCTCCCCCGTCGGACCACGGACCCGCCCGGATCCCGGGGTGCCCCCCGCCCATGGGATCCGCCGCGGCGGGACCTGACGCGGGGCGGCTCGAGCTCGCGACTCCCCCCTCTCTCCGAGCCGCCCCGCGCCGCCCCCCGGCGACGCGGTCCCGGTCACGACCCGACCGGCGAACACCACCGCCGCGTCACGCCTCCGGATTCGGGGCGAGGGCGGGGCGAGCCGTCCGACGCCGACGGCGGAGCACCCAGAGGACCCCGGCGGCCGGCACCCCGAGCGCCACGAGGAACGGCAGCATCGCGCCCAGCGCCGTGAGCGCAGCGCCCACGGCAGCTGTGAACGCCCGCCACCCGGCGCCCAGTCCGCCGACGAACCCGTCGGCGTCACCACCCGACGTCGGCGCCGACGCCACTCGGAAGACCACAGTGGACAGTGCGACCTGACCGGCCAGGCTCTCGTTCCTGCGCTGCAACGACTCCAGCTCGGCCTGGCGCTTGGCCAGCTCGCCCTCGACCTGCACGACCTCGGACACGGTCCCCGCGCGCTCCAGCAGCGCCCGCACCCGGTCCACGCTGGCCCGCTGCGCCGCGAGCCGGGCCTGCACGTCCACGAGTTGGTCGGTGACGTCCTCCGCGCGCTGCTCCCGGCGCACCAGCTCGCCCAGCCGGCCGAGCTCGTCGAGCACCCCGTCGAGCCGGTCCGCCGGCACCCGCAGGGTCACCCGGCCCTGACCGCCCCGCGTGTCCTCCGCGGCGGCGAAGCCACCTGCCCTGGTCCCGACCTCCCTGGCCCTGGCCACGGCCGCGACGGCGTCGTCGTGCCGCACCTCCAGCTCCGCGGACCGGATCACCCGCCGATCGGCCTGCGCGGCGGCGCGCACCGCGCCCTCACCAGGGGCCTGCGCGCCCCCCTGACCAGCGCCGCCGCCCGGGACTGCGTTCTTTTCGGGGTTCTGCCCCGGGTTCCTCTCCGGGTTCTTCCCCGCCGGCGCGTTCCCCGCCGCCACCTCGGCCCGCTGGGGCGCCGACGACGGGGAACCCGTCCCCGTGCACCCGGCCAGCCCCAGCAGGAGCACGGCCACAGCGGCCGGCCGTAACCAGCGCCCACCCATGACAACCTCCCCGTCCACCTGGCATCTCGTGGGGCCGCCAACAGGAGAGCGGCGTCCGGGGCGAGCGGAAGCGCTCACCCCGGACGCCGCCGCGTCCCACGGCACACCACACCGGTCGAGCTCCGCGGGCGAAGGAGGAGCGCTCGCCCGCGGAGGTCTCCGCCATGGGACGGGATGATCGGTGGTGATCGTTGCGGGAACCCGGGTATCGGCGGGGAAAACGGCCGGGCGGCCTACTCGGCCACGGCGCTCGGACCGCTGCCCGCCTCCTCCCGCTCGACCAGGTGGCGGAACGGCTGGAGGTTCGCCAACGACTCGCCCCGCGAGACCCGCCAGTCCCACTCGCGCCGGATCGAGGTGGAGAAACCCAGCTCCAGCAACGTGTTGAAGTCGCCGTCGGCGGCCTCCAGCACCTGGCCGAGGATCCGGTCCAGCTCGTCGGCCGTCACCGAGGGCAGCCCGATCCGGCCGACGAGGTAGATGTCGCCGGCCCGGTCGATCGTGTAGTGCACCCCGTACAGCCGGGCGTTGCGCCGCAGGAGGAAGCGGTAGACCTCCTCGTGCGCCTCGTCCGGCCGCCGGCAGACGAACGCCTCGACCAGCAACGCGTGCCGGTCCAGGACCAGCCAGCAGTTGGTCTGGAGCTTCTTCACGCCGGGCAGGGTGACGAAGTACCGGCCGGACTCCCTGCGGTCGTACCGCAGCTCGCGTTCGTCCAAAGTGGACGCGATCACCCGGTCCAGCGCGTCCCGCCGGTCCGGCCCCGCCCCCTCGGTCGCCGTCACACCGCCACCTCCTCCGGCCGCGTCGCGGCGTCGATGGCCCGCACGCGCGAGCTCGTCTCCCTGCGGAAGACCCGGGCCGCCTCCGCATAGGTTTCCAGCAGCGCCTCGGCGGTGCGATCCCAGGAGAACCGGGCGGCGTGCCCGGCGGCGCTGGCGGCCAGCGCGTCGCGCCGCCCGGGGCGCGTCACGTCGGCGAGCACACCCGCCCACTCCACCGGGTCGTGCGAGGGCACCAGGACCCCGGAGACGCCGTCGGCCACCGCCACCGGCAGGCCGCCGACCGCGGCCGCGACCACCGGCGTGCCGCACGCCTGCGCCTCCAGCGCGACCAGGCCGAACGACTCGTTGTGGCTGGGCACCGCCACCACGTCGGCCGCGCGGTAGACCTGGGCCAGCTCCGCGCCCGACCGGGGCGGCAGGAACCGGACCAAGTCCGACACGCCCAGCTCGCCGGCGAGCCGGCGCAGCGCCTGCGGCTGCTCCAGCCCGGTTCCCGACGGGCCGCCCACGACCAGCACGACGAGCCGGTCCCGCAGCGCCGGGTCGCGCGCCAGCATCTCGGCGGCGGCGCGCACCAGCACGTCCGGCGCCTTCAACGGCTGGATGCGGCCGACGAAGGCGAGCACGACCGCGTCCCGCCGCAGGCCGAGCGCGGCCCGGGCGACGAGCCGGTCGCCGGGCGTGAACCGCTCCAGGTCCACCCCGGGCGGGATGGTCGCGACCCGGTCCGGCGCGGCCCCGTAGAGGTCGACGAGCTGGGTGGCCTCGACCTCGGTGTTGGCGACCAGCCGGTCGGCCTCGGCGACGACCTGCTCCTCGCCGATCACCCGGGCGCGCGGCTCCGGGGTGTCGCCCCGCGCCAGCGCGGAGTTCTTGACCTTCGCCAACGTGTGCGCCGTGTGCACCAGCGGCACGCCCCAGCGGTCCCGCGCCAACCAGCCCACCTGCCCGGAGAGCCAGTAGTGCGAGTGCACGACGTCGTAGTGCCCCGGGCTGGAGAACGCCTCGGCGCGCAGCACACCCGCGGTGAAGGCGCACAGCTGGGAGGGCAGGTCGTTCTTGCTCAGGCGCTCGAACGGCCCCGCGACGACGTGCCGGACGGTCACGCCGGGCGCCAGCTCGGCCGACGGCGGCAGGTCCGACGAGGTGGCCCTGGTGAACACCTCGACCGCGACGCCGCGACGGGCCATCCGCACGGCGGTCTGCACGATGTAGACGTTCATGCCGCCGGCGTCCCCGGTGCCGGGCTGCTCCAACGGCGAGGTGTGCACGGACAGCACCGCGACCCGCCGGGGTCGACGGCTGCCCCCGACGGCGCGGACCGACCCGATCACCGCGTCGCCCCCGTCAGGCAGCGCCGGGCGAAGGCGGCCAGCTCGGCGTCGAACTCCGTCGGCCGCTCGGCGAACGGGGCGTGCCCGACGCCGTCCCACCAGCTCAGCTCCGCGCCCGGCACCTGCTTCGCGGCGAACTCGGCGCAGGACGGGTCCACCACCGTGTCCGCCCGGCCGTGCACGACCAGGGTGGGCACGTCCAGCGCCGACAGCACGTCCGCGCTGTCCTGCGTCCTGCGGAACAGCGCCGCCCGGACCCGCGGCGGGGTGCGCAGGGCGGCGGCGAACAGCCGCTGCCGCACCTCGCCGGGGATCTCCGGGCTGATGTCGGCGAAGAACCCGGTGAGGGCGGGCACCGCCACCGCGTAGTCGTCGGAGAGCGCGGCCGGCAGCGCGCCGCGCATCGTGGCGCCGACCGCTCCGCCCCTCCGGTCCCGCCCGATCTCCGTGATCGCGCCCACGAACACGACTCCAGCCACAGAGCCCGTGCCGTGGACGCGCAGGTAGTCGGCGACCACCAGGCCGCCGTAGGACCAGCCGACCAGCACGGCGGGCGCCCCGACGTGCGCGAGCACCGCCGCCAGGTCGTCCGCCCACACCCGCGGGTCGGCGTACCCGTCGGCCGGCGCGTCGGAGTCCCCGTGGCCGCGCAGGTCCACCGCGACCACCCGGAACTCCTCGCTCAGCACCGGGTCGGCGAGCTGGGCCCGCCACGACTCCGCCGACTGCGCCCAGCCGTGCACCAACACCACGGCGGGGGCGTCGACCGGCCCCGCCTCGGTCAGGGCCAGCCGGGCGTCCCCGGAGCCCTTCACGTACGTCCGCATGTACACGCCACCCACTCCCAGTCCGGACGTCACCTCAGAGCATCAACCGCGCGCGCGAAGCGATGCTTCCCGGGTGGGGAGTCTCACCCGGGTTCCCGCCGGCACTCCACCGGCGCCCCGTCCCCGGGGCCGCGCGTCCGCGTCCCGGCTCGGGGCTTCGCTTCGGGGCCCCGCCTCAGGGCCTCACTTCAGGGCGGACTTGGACTGCCAGGTCGGCCAGTCCAGCTGCCAGTCGTAGACGTCGAACTGGGCGGGCAACGTGTACGACGCCCCGGTCACCTCGACCGGGTCGCCGATCATCGCGCTGTTGTAGTAGGCCCTGGCGTCCGGCTCGGTGAGGTTGGCGCAGCCGTGCGAGGTGTTGGCACGGCCGATGTTCGCCCGGTTGTCCTCGTTCTCGTGGATGAACTCGCCGTGGTTGGAGAACCGGACGGCCCACTTCTTCAGCACGTTGGTGTAGCCGTACTTCGGGTTGTCGAAGCTGTGGACGTCCTTCTTCTCCATGACGATGTACGTGCCGTTCGGCGTGTTCAGGTCGGGCACGGCGTCCTTGCCGAAGCTGGCCGGGTAGCTGGCCACCTTCTGCCCGCCGCGGTAGACGTCCATCTGGTGCGTCGGCGTGTTGATCTTCACGACCTGGTTGCGGCCGATGGTGAACTCGCCCGACACGTTGTCCGCGCCCCACGACCCGTCCCCGTAGGGCACGCCGTACAGGTTGACGTTGACCTTCACCCTGGTCCCCGCCGGCCAGTAGTTCCTCGGCCGCCAGTCGACCTGGGTGCCGCTCAGCCAACCCCAGGAGCCCTCGACGGGCACCGAGGTCTCCACCTTCAGCGCCTTCTCCGCCGCGGCCCTGTCCCGCACCGGCTGGTCGAACTTCACGCTGATCGGCATGGCCACGCCGACCTCGCCCTGGTACGGGAACAACGTCGCGCGCACGGTGCTCTTCGGCTTGACCGTCGTGAAGGAGCCCTCGACCGGGGCCTCCTTGCCGTCGACGCCCTTCGCCTTGCCCGACCACGTGTAGGTCTTGGCGTACCCCAGCGGAGTGCTGGTCGACCAGCTCTTCTTGTCCGCGGCGAGCTGGCCCTCGACCGGCTTGCCCTCCGGGTTGGTGAGCCGGACCTCCTCCAGCGTCCCGTCGTTCACCGCGAGTCGGACCGGCGAGACCGGGTTGACGTCGGCGGCCCCGTTGGCCGGCTCCGCGGTCACCTTCGGCGGTGGCGCGCTCGACGTCTCCGGCGCCGTCGACCCGGACGCGCCACCGGAACAGCCGGCGACCAGAAGGGCCACCACGGCCACCGCACCCGCCAGACCGGTGCGGCCACGCCCCCTCAGAAACACCACCGACCACCTCCCATGCACGACTCGGACCAGAGTGCCCTCTTCTGATGACGTGCGACCACCTGCTTCCTATGTCAAGCATGTGGGTGGCGGTTCTCACAGGGACCCCGGCGGGCACGGCCGCCCGAGGTTGGGGAGGATGCCGCACGTGAGCTCTGATCAGCGGGTTTCCCGCCGTACCGCGGTCGTCACCGGAGCCAGCGCCGGCATCGGCGCCGCCACCGCCCGGCGCCTCGCCGCCGACGGTTTCCACGTCGTGCTGGGCGCCCGCCGGGCCGACCGGTGCCAGCGGATCGCCGAGGAGGTGGGCGGCACGGCGCTGCCGCTCGACGTGACCGACCCCGAGTCGGTGCGGGCGTTCTGCGAGCAGGTGCCCGAGGCGCACGTGCTGGTCAACAACGCCGGTGGCGCGTTCGGCCTGGAGCCGGTGGCGCGGGCCGACGAGGAGAACTGGCGGCGCATGTGGGAGAGCAACGTGCTGGGCACGCTGCGGATGACCAAGGCGCTGCTGGACAAGCTCGTCGCCTCCGGCGACGGGCACGTCGTGACGGTGACCTCGATCGCCGCGCACGAGGTCTACGACGGCGGTTCCGGGTACACCGCGGCCAAGCACGCGCAGTCCGCGCTGCACCGGACGCTGCGGGGCGAGTTGCTGGGCCAGCCGGTCCGGTTCACCGAGATCTGCCCGGGCATGGTGGAGACCGAGTTCTCCGTGGTCCGGTTCGCCGGCGACGAGGACCGGGCCGCCGCCGTCTACCAGGGGCTGACCCCGCTGACCGCCGAGGACGTCGCCGACACGATCGCGTGGGCGGTGACCCGCCCCTCGCACGTCAACATCGACCAGATCGTGCTCAAGCCCCGCGACCAGCACTCGGTCACCCGCGCGCACCGACGCTGATCACGGCGGCGGAGCGACAGGGAGGCGCCGGTGCGGCGCCTCCCTTCTTCTTGTGACGTATTTCTTGCTGGCGCATGAGTGGCAATGCCCACGGTGATGCGCGAGGTGTGGCCCGGGACACGCCGAGCTGATGGATTCCGGTCGCGGAGGTTGGTCAGTCGGTCGGGGGGCGGTGGTGGCACCGCCGTGGCGCGGGGTGATCGGGGCGGGGCGCTTCGCGCGTCTGAGTGAGGGCGGCTCGTTCTGTGGTGGCCTGTCAGAGAAAGCCGTGTCCGGCAAGTCGTTTTGCCGTGTTCGGCGGGAGTTGTCCACAGGCGCTCTGGTTGTCCACAGGGCGCGGTGATGCGGTTTTGTGGCGGGGTGGGGGCCGATAGGCTGGAGCAGGGCTCGCCCCCCCAGGGCGGGTGGGGGCTGACCACGGGTGGGGCGGACGGCTCGGTCGCCGGCTCCGCCCGACCCCGCGCCGAGCAACAGGGGCGGGGAGCGCTGCCCCGATACGTTCCCCGCCCCTGTCGTCCCGGCGTCGGACGACACCGGGACCCCCGGTCCTCGCGACAGCCGTGACCGCCGGTCACGGCTCCGCGCGCTCGGCGAGGTCCGGGGTGCGTTGGCGCGGCGGCTGCGTGCACAGCCACACGTCCAACTCCGTCAGCACGGCGGCGATCGGGTTGGCGAACCCCACCCCGCCGTCGACGGTGCCAGCAAAGTACAGGCCCACGACGCGCTGCGCGGCGTCGACGATCACCGCGCCGGAGTCGCCCCGGTCGCCGAAGCGGTCCCCGTCGGCGACGATCCGGATCTGGTCCCGGAGCGTGCGGACGCCGAGGCCGTTGCCGTAGTTGACCGACAGGGTCGCGTCGACCGAGGCGATCCGGCCGGTGGTCAGCCCGGTGGTGCGCCCCCGCTTGCGCACGGCCATGCCGACCGCGGCCGGGGCGTCGCCGTGCACCGGCCCGATCTCGGCGACGGCGTTCTGGTGCGGGCGCACCTCGGTCAGCTCGACGATCGCGCCGTCCACCCGGCTCGACAGCGCCGCCCTGGCCAACGTGCCGAAGACGTCCTGCGGGCACCGTCCACCGTCCATCCTGGACGGTTGGGCCATCGTGTCGCCGACGGCCCACGCGTCGTCCACGCAGGCCACGTGGAAGTTGGTCACCACCATCGCGGCTCCGCTGCCGCCGCGGTCCGTGACCAGGGCGCCGATCGTGCCGGCGGTGGTGTAGTCGCCGGGCCGCGGCACGTCGGGCGGCGCCAGCCGGATCGGCCGGCACGGCCCCATGCTGAGCCCGCCGACGATCGTCCGGTCCGGCGGCGGGACCGACCCCGCGTCGGCCTCCTCCTCGCCGAGCGGGATGACCGCGGGGTGCAGGACGTAGTCCTCCTCCACCACGTCGGTCGGCACGCCGTCGACCTCGGGTGGGACGAGCTGGTCGGGCGGCACCTCGGCCGCCGGGAGCTTTCGGCGCACGGCCACGACGATGGCCGGTCGACCGGTGGGCCGGCCGGCGGTCACCTTCTCACCGATGTCGACGCCGACCACGCCGGGCCGCACGATGAGGTCGTCCTCGACCCGCCGCTTGACCGGCCGGATCTCGTCCCTGCGCATCGGGTCACCCGCACTGGCCATGATGGGCCTCCTCCAGAAGCGGCACGAAACAGCACGGAGGCAATGCCGCTACCACCATGGAACACGTGCGGTAAGTACTCCGTCACCAGACGTCACCCGATCGGCCGTTCAGCCGATTGGCTGAGATCGCCGGATGGGGTACTTTTCGCAGCCTTTTCGCAACCTGGACGCGACGTTTCGTGGGACGGGGGCGTCCCTCACAGGCGACAGCCGACGAACACCGGCTCGGGGTGCAACACCACGCCGAAGGCGTCCCGCACCCCGTCCCGCACCTCGCGCGCCAACGCCAGCAGGTCCTCGGTGCACGCGCCGCCCCGGTTGGTCAGCGCCAGGGTGTGCCTGGCCGACAACGCCACCCGCCCGCCGGGGCCGGCGTGGCCGCGGCGGAACCCGGCCCGCTCGATCAGCCAGGCCGCGGACAGCTTCGTGCGCCCGGGTCCGCCGGGGTAGGTCGGCACCCGCACGTCCGCGCCCACCCTGACCGCGATCCGCCCGAGCACGTCGGCCAGCTCGGTGTCCGGCACCACGGGGTTGGTGAAGAACGAGCCGGCGCTCCACGTGTCGTGCTCGTCGTGGTCCAGCACCATGCCCTTGGCCCGCCGCAGCTCCAGCACGGCCTGCCGCGCCCGCGCCGCCGGCACCCGGGCGCCCGGCTCGACCCCCAGCGCCCTGGCCAGCTCGTGGTAGCGGATCGGCGCGGACCGGCCGTCCTGCCGCAGCGCGAACCGGGCCCGCAGCACCACGGCGCTGTCGGTTCCCTTGAGCAGGCTGGTCCGGTAGTCCAGGCCGAGCCCGGCGGCCGGCACCTGGTTGACCTTGCGGGTGCGCCGGTCCAGCACGTCGACCGAGACCAGCAGGTCGGCCACCTCGACGCCGTACGCGCCCACGTTCTGCACCGGGGTGGCGCCCACCAGGCCGGGAATGCCGGACAGGCACTCCAGCCCGCCCAACCCGCGGTCGACGGTGTCGGCCACCACGTCGTCCCAGTTCTCACCGGCCTCGACGGTCAGCTCGACGACGCCGTCGCCGACCAGGTCGAGGTGACGTCCCGTGGTCGCCACGCGCACCACCGTGCCGGCGAAGCCCTCGTCGGACACCACCAGGTTCGACCCGCCGCCCAGCACCAGCACCGGCTCACCGGCGTCGTCCAGGGCGGTGACCGCCTCGACGAGCTCCCTCGGCCGCTCGGCCAGGACGAACCGGGCGGCGGGGCCGCCAAGGCGGAGCGTGGTGTGCTCGGACAGCGGCACGGCCTGCCGAACGGCGCAGCCGGCCGCAGCGGTGCTGGACGCGCTCGGCAGGGGGGTGGTCACGACGCCCAACGGTAGCCTGCGGGGCATGGCGACCAGCACGGAGACCACGCACCGTTACCCCCGTCCGGCCGCCGAGGTCCTCTCGGCGCTGGTCGACGAAACGTACCTGCGTGCCCGGCTGGCCGCGCTCGGCGGCGCCGGCGCCGAGTTGGTCGAGCACGCCCCCGCGCCGGAGGGCGGCGGGAAGGTCGTGCTGCGCCAGGGGATCCCGGGTGACCGGCTCCCGTCGTTCGTGCGCTCGCTGGTGTCCGGCGACCTGGTCATCGAACGCACCGAGCGGTGGCGGCCGGCGGCGACCGGCGCCAGCGGAACGGTCGAGGCGAGGGTGCCCGGCGCTCCCGCCACCATCGACTGCGCGGTGGACCTCACCGACGAGGACGGCGGGTCGCTGGCCCGGGTCCGGCTGGTGGCGAAGGTCTCGGTGCCGTTCGTGGGCGGCAAGGTGGAGAAGGTGATCGTGGAGCAGGTCGGCCAGCTCCTGGCCGCCGAGCACGCGTTCACCGTGGACTGGCTCACGCGCGGCGCGCCGTGACCGCCCCGACCACCAGGAAGAAGGCCCCGCGGCTGGCCGCCGGTCGGGCGCGGGCGCTCGGCGTGCCCACCAGGGGCACGACCAACCCGAACCGGTTGCGCCGGGTGGACCGGTGGGTGGCCGGCACGCCGTGGCTGGCCGACCGGCTGCGGGCCAGCGCCGACCCGCTGGTCGTCGACCTCGGGTTCGGCTCCTCGCCGGTGACGACGGTGGAGCTGGCGACCCGGCTGCGGGTCGTGCGCCCCGACCTGCGGGTGCTGGGGCTGGAGATCGACCAGGAGCGGGTGGCCGCCGCCGCGCCGGCCGCCGACCCGCCCCGGCTGGAGTTCCGCCGGGGTGGCTTCGAGCTGGCCGGGCGTCGGCCGGTGCTGGTCCGCGCGTTCAACGTGCTCCGCCAGTACACCGAGGAGCAGGCGGCGGAGGCGTGGCGGACGCTGGTCGACCGGCTGGGGCCCGGCGGCGTGCTGGTCGAGGGGACCTGCGACGAGATCGGCCGGCGGTGCTGCTGGGTGTCGCTGGACGCCGACGGCCCGCGCACGTTCACCCTCGCCTGCCGGCCCTCCGACATCGACACCCCGTCCGACCTGGCAGAGCGCCTGCCCAAGGCGTTGATCCACCGCAACGTGCCCGGCGAACGGGTGCACGCGCTGCTGGCCGAGCTGGACGCGTGCTGGGCCGCCGCGGCCCCGTTCGCCCCGTTCGGGCCCCGCGCGCGCTGGGCGGAGACCGCGCGGCTGCTGGCCGGGCGGGGCTGGCCGGTGCTGGACAACCGCCGCCGCTGGCGGCTCGGCGAGCTCACCCTCCCCTGGTCGGTGGTCGCGCCCGCCTGAGCCGGCCGGCGCCCCGGGGCGCCGGCACGAGGCGGCGCCGCGCGCGAAGCGCGACCTAGGCTGGGGGCGTGGAGCACGCCGACTTCGTCACGGAGATCCGCACGCAGTCCGAGGCGCTGCGGGCCGCCGCGGTCGCGGCCGGCCCGGACGTGGAGACGCCGACCTGCCCCGACTGGACCGTGCGGCAGCTCGTCGACCACGTCGCCAGGGTGCACGCGTGGGTGGCCGAGAACATCGCGACGGGTGACCCGGAGAACCCGCGGCCGGCGCCCGCGCCGCCGGCGGAGTGGGGCGCGTTGCTGGGCTGGTGGGACGACCACCGCGACCGGATGCTCGACGTCCTCGCCGCCACCGACCCCGCCGCGCCCGCCTGGGTGTTCTCCCCGGTCGCACCGCCCGAGGTGGGTTTCTGGTCCCGGCGGGCCGCGCACGAGACCGCGATCCACCGGCTGGACGCCGAGCACGCCCTCGCCATGGCCGAGGGCGGCCCCCGCGCCGAGCCCCAGGTGGCCTTCGCGCCCGAGTTCGCCGCCGACGGCGTCGACGAGCTGCTGGTCCGGGTCCTGCCCTCGCACGTCACCACGTGGGCGCGCTCCCCGCTGCGGGGCAGCGTCCTGTTCCACGCGGTGGACGTGGGCCGCGCCTGGCTGGTGCGGCTCGAACCGGAGCAGTTCCCGCAGACCACCCACCACTTCGAGGGACTGGACGCCGAGGCGGGCGTGGTCGGCAACGCCGACGCCGTCTACCGCGCGGCCTGGGGCCGGCCACACCATGCGGTGACAAGTGGCGACCCGGCGCTGCTCGAGGCGGCCCGCGGCCGGTGAGGCCCGGTTGAGCTGCGAGAATCGCACGCGTGTCGCTGCCTGAACGTCGCTACGTGATCTCCTTCGGCTGCCCGGACCGGACCGGCATCGTGGCCGCCATCTCCGGATTCCTCGCCGAGTTCGGCGGGTGGATCGTGGAGGCGGCGTACCACACCGACCAGGAGACGGGGTGGTTCTTCACCCGGCAGGAGGTGCGGGCCGACTCGCTGCCGTTCGACGTGGCGGAGCTGCGCGAGCGCTTCGCCGGGGTGGCCGAGGAGCTGGGCGGCCGCACCGACTGGCGGATCACCGACACCGCCGAGCGCCGCCGGGTGGTGCTCCTGGTGTCCAAGGAGGGCCACTGCCTGTACGACCTGCTGGGGCGGGTCGCCTCGGGCGAGCTGGACGTGGACGTCCGCGCGGTCATCGGCAACCACGCCGACCTGGCCGGGATCACCAGGGCGCACGGCATCCCGTTCCACCACGTGCCCTTCCCCCGGCCGGGCGGCGACCCGGAGGGCAAGGCGGCGGCCTTCGCGCAGGTGCGCCACCTCGTCGAGAAGCACGACCCGCACGCGGTCGTGCTCGCCCGGTTCATGCAGGTGCTGCCGGCCGAGCTGTGCGTGGCCTGGGCCGGCCGGGCGATCAACATCCACCACAGCTTCCTGCCCTCGTTCGTGGGCGCCCGCCCGTACCACCAGGCGCACACGCGCGGCGTGAAGCTGGTCGGGGCGACCTGCCACTACGTCACGGCGGAGCTGGACGCCGGCCCGATCATCGAGCAGGACGTGATCCGGGTGGACCACACCGACTCGGTGCCGGACATGGTGCGCAAGGGCAGGGACATCGAGAAGGTCGTGCTGGCCCGCGGCCTGCGCTGGCACCTGGAGGACCGGGTTCTGGTGCACGGCAACCGCACCGTCGTCTTCCGCTGACGTCTTCTTCCGGGCCACCAGGAACAGCCACGGCCGCCGCGAGGGACCGCCAGGCGACGGCCGTGGCTGGTGGTCACCACCGCGTGATGACCGGCTCGCACCCGTCGGAGGAGAGTCCGGGGATCTGCCCGGGACCAGCGGGCGGACGTCCGATGGGCGGGCGGCCCGGCGGGCGAGCGCCGGCTCGTGGTGACCGGTGGCGGACAACCGCCGCGGACTCGGCGGCTCCGTTCCTGGCGAGGCCGACGAACCTCGCCAGGTTCATCCATTGTGGACTGTCCACTGAGGACTTTGAGCCGGCGGGTCGACGGTGACGCGCCCCGTCAGGACACGGGCACGCCCAAGCCCGGGAGGACCTCCGCGCCCGGGAGCGCGGCCAGGATCTCCCCGGGCACCAACAGCTTCCCGCGCCGAGTCCCGCTGCCCACGACCGTCAGCGGGGTCGCCGCGACCGCGGGGTCGACCAGCAGCGGCCAGTCGGCCGGCAGGCCGAGCGGGGTGATCCCGCCGTACTCCATGCCGGTCAGCCCGACCGCGTCCGCCATCGGCGCGAACGACGCCTTCCGCACGTCCAGCCAGCGCTTCACCGCGCCGTTGACGTCGACGCGGGTCGTGGCCAACACCAGGCAGGCCGCGTACCGCGTCTCGCCCGCCCGCTTCCCCGACACCACCACGCAGTTCGCGGAGGCCGACAACGGCACGTCGAACCGGGCGCACAGCTCGGCGGTGTCCGCGAGGGTCGGGTCGATCTCCGCCACCCCGCACCGCGCGGCGGCGTCGGCCGGCAGGGCGCGCAGCGCCTCCGCCACCGGCTCCGCGAGCAGGTCGAGCCGGTCGGTCGCGGGCACCACGCTCAGGCGCCCCGCGGCGGCGTTCTCCGTCCAGGTCGAAGTCATGGGGCCGAGCGTAGGACCAGGGCCCCGCCTCACCCCGAGAGCCCGAACGCCCGCAACGCCTCCCGGTCGAACGCGTCGAGGTCGTCCGGCTTGCGGCTGGTCACCAGCGTCCAGCCGTCCGCGTCGCAGACGACGACCTCCTCGTCCACCCACTCGCCGCCCGCGTTGCGGATGTCGGTCGCGAGGCTGGCGTAGGAGGTGAGCCGCTTGCCCCGGACCGCGTCCGCCTCGACCAGCGCCCACGGGCCGTGGCAGATCGCCGCGACCGGCTTGCGCGCGTCGACGAACGCCCGGACGAAGCGGACGGCGTCCTCGCTCTGCCGCAGCGCGTCGGCGTTCGCGGTGCCGCCCGGGATCACCAGCCCGTCGTACACGCCGGGATCGGCCTCGGCGACGGGCAGGTCGACCTCGAACTCGTCGCCGGGGTCCAGGTGGTGGACCGCCTGCACCTTGTCCGGGACCGTCGCCAGGAGCTGCGGGGTGCCCCCGGCGTCCCGGACCGCCTGCCACGGATCGGTCAGCTCGACCTGCTCGATGCCCTCATGCGACACGAGAAAAGCGATGCGGGTCTGCTCAGCCATGCGGCGGGAGTACCCGGGACCGGCCCCCGGCCAATCACCCGGTCCCCTGGTCGGGTCGGAGGACCCCGCCGGCGACGGGCGTCCGCGCGACTAGTCGAGGAAGGCGCTGATCGCCGCGCGGAGCTCCCTGCGGTGGGTGACCAGCGGCGCCGGCGAGTCGACCAGCTCCAGCCGGCCGGCGGGCAGGGCCGCCGCGGTGGCCTTCGCCACCTGCTCGGCGTGCAGCGGGTCGCGGGTGGCCCCGACGACCAGAGCGGGAGCGCGCACGGCGGCGAGGACGGCCCCGGCCTCGCCCACGTCGGCCAGCGGCACCTGGTCGGGCATCGCGCGGAGCGCCGCCCCGAGCCGGAGCAACGCGGCGCACCGCTGGTCCACGTAGTCGCCGACGGGCACGCCCGGGGGCAGTTCGGCGGCGACCAGCTCGCGCAGCGGGTCGGTGTCGCCGGAGTCCTCGGCGTGCGCCACCGCCTCGGCCAGGCGCTCCAACGCCCACACCGCGGGTGTCGCGCGGGGACGGTCGAGCACGGCCGGGAGGAGGAGGACCAACCGCTCGAACCGGTCGGGGCGCTCGGCCAGGAGTCGGGTCACGGCGCCGGCGCCCAGCGACGTGCCGATCACCCGGGTGGCGGCCACCTCGTCGGCGACGGCCAGCACCTCGGCGGCGAGCCGCGGGTAGGACCAGAAGTCGGGGGGCGCCGCCGGCGCGTCGCCGTGCGAGGGAAGCGTCACCACCACCCGGGTGCCCCGCACGCCGGAGGCGGGCACCCGCGCCTCGCCCGGCGTCGCGCCGAGCCCGGGCACCACCAGGGTGACGGGATCACCCGCCCCGTACGCCTGCCAGCGCGCGGTCACCACCGGGGACCGCGTTGGACCTCGGTCACCCGGGGGCGCACGTCCACGATGTAGACCAGCACGGCGACGAGGCCGGCGATCCAGAACATCACCCCGGCGCCGCCGAGGGAGAACAACAGCATCGCGGCGGTGCCGCCGGCGGTGATGCCCAGCCAGGCCGGCTTGGTCAGCTTGCCGGCCGCGGGGAACGCGTCGGCCCGCTGCATCAGCGCGTGCACGAAGGCGTAGATCCCGACCGGGAGCACCGCCCAGTCGATGATCAGCAGGATCAGGTGGTCCAGCCGCGGCACAGGCCCAGCGTACGGGGAAGCGCCAGGGGTGGGGAGCGGCGGAGGTCGGGCGCGGGGGCGGCGGCCCTCCCGGCGACCGCCCCCGCGCCGTCCGTCAGCTCGTGCTCCTGCCGTTCTCCTGCGCCGCGCCCGACCTGCGCCCGCCCGACTTGCGGGACGTGGCCTTGGTCACCGCCTCGGCGGCGTCCTTGTCCGCCTTCCCGTTGGCGGCGGCCGCTCCAGTCTCGGCCTCCCCCGCGGGCTCGGCGGGCTCGGCCGCCTTCGGGGGCGCGGACTCGGCGCGCTCGACCTTCGCGGGCGCGGGCTCGGCCGTGTCGGCATCCGCGCTCGGCGTGGCGCGGTCCTCGATGCCGCTCTCGGCGGTGTTCTGGGTGGAGGCGGCCACCGGCCGGGACCGGCGGGTGACCTTGCCGAGGACGTCATCCGCCAGCTCGCGGGCCTCGCCCGCGGCCTCCTCGGCGCGGTGCTGCGCGGTGTCGGCGACGGTGCCCGCCTGCTCCACCAGCCGCTCCACCTGGGGCCGCAGCCGCTCCAGGGTCTGCTCGCCCCGCTCGGCCAGGTACTCGTAGAGCTGGGTCGCCGCCTTCGCGTACGCGTCGACCAGCTTGCGCAGCTCGGCCGGGTCCAGCCGGGAGCGCAACTCGTCGAGGTCGTGCGGCAGGTCGTCGACGCTCGACCTGGCCGCCTCGGCGCGCTCGGCCACCTGCTCCCGCATCTTCTGGAACAGGCTGACCACCGAGCGCGCCGCCACGTCGCCGGCGCCCAGCACGGCCAGCAACGGGGTCCTCGCCTGCTCCAGCACGCCGCTCACCGCGGCGGCCGCCTGCTCGCGTGCCTTGCGCACGTCCTCGCCGTTCGGCATGGGATCACTCCTCGGGCTCCTGGTCGGCGGGCCGCGCCGCGGCGTTCTCCCGCCGGAAGGACTGGTAGACGTCGAGCAGCACCTGCTTCTGCCGCTCGGTGAGCTCGGGGTCGGCGAGCACGGCGTCGACGACCGGTCCGCCCTCGCGCTGCTCCAGGATCCCGGCCCGCACGTACAGCGCCTCGGCCGAGATCCGCAGCCCCTTGGCGATCTGCTGCAGGATCTCCGCGCTGGGCCGGCGCAGGCCGCGCTCGATCTGGCTGAGGTAGGGGTTGGAGACCCCGGCCAGCCGAGCGAGCTGCCGCAGCGAGATCTGGGCGTGGCGCCGCTGCTGGCGGATGTAGTCGCCGATGTTCTGGCCCAACTCGGCCACGGCCTTGCCGGCCTGTTCGACGCGTCCCACCGCTCGCCACCTCCGCACCCGACGCTACGCACGACTGCTAACTCTTGCAAGCAGACTGCTTGCGCTCCACCCCTTCGGCGGTGGAGCGAGGCCGAGCGCGTCTACGACCCGGACGCGGCGCTCGTCGCGACGCCGCTGCTGTAGGCGGTGGGTGAGATGCCGACTGTCCGGGTGAAGTCGCGAACGAGGTGCGACTGGTCGCTGTAGCCGAGCTCGGCGGCCGTCCGAGCCCAGTCGACGTCGCCACCGGCGCGTTCCAACGCCTCGTGCACCCGGTAGCGCAGGATGACCCACTTCGGGCTCACCCCGACGTAGCCCGCGAACAGGCGCTGCAACGTGCGCACGGGCACGCCGACGTCCCGCGCGAAGTCCGCGACGCGCAGGACCCCGCGATCGGAGCGGATGCGCGCCACCAGATCCATCGCGAGGTCCACCTGCGGGTCGGGCCTCGGATCGCCGAGCACCGCGTCCAGCGCCGCCACCGGGTCGTCCGCGTCGAGCACGCGGCCCGCGTCCACCGTCGTCCGCGGGACGACCCGGCCGGTCCACTCCGCCACCGGCTCCGGCCGGAACGCGCGGAACCCGCCGGGCCGGAACTGCACCCCGCGCACCCGGACCCGACCCCGCAGCGTGCGGGTGAAGAGCGAGAGGCCGACGCCGGCGATCACCGGGTGCGGCAGACCGTTCTCGAACACCAGGTTCACGGACGGGTGCGGCACGACGTGCGTCGTGTACGGCTCGTCGAGGTCGCCGTCGATCAGCCAGTAGTGCTCCAGGTACGGCCGCAGGTGCGCGGCCGGCAACACGCGGCGGAACGACACGCGGGCGAAGAGACCCTTTGCGTCGACGATGCCCCTGGTGTCGCGGCGCGGTCCGGTCACGACCGCATTCTGTCGCGTTTGTTCAAGAACGCTCCGCGACGTGCTCCTAGGTTCTCCTGCCATGAAGACCAGTTCGTTGCTCGCGGTGGCCCGCGACCGCGCGCTGCCCGTGGTCGCCGCGATCTCCGACGACCAGCTCGGCCTGCCCACCCCGTGCGCCGAGTACACGGTCGCCGACCTGCTCGACCACCTGCTGCACGTCGTCGTGGAGTTCCAGGAGCTCGCCGTGAAGCGGGACGCCGACTTCAGCTCCACCCCGCGCTACCCGGACTGGCGCGCCCGGTTCCCGGTCGAGACCGAGGCGCTCGTCCAGGCGTGGGCGACGCCGGGCGCGGACGTGGGCGTCACCGGCCTGATGGCCCTGCCCGCGACCACGGTCGGCGCGATGGCACTGCTCGACCTGACCGTCCACGCGTGGGACCTGGCGCGGGCCACCGGCCAGGACTTCACGCCCGACCAGGACGTCGTCGACGCGGTGGCGAAGCTGGTCGCCGAGATCGGCCCGATGGCGCGGGAGTCGAAGGTGTTCGGCGAGCCCCTGGACGTCGCGGCGCACGCGTCGCCCGTCGAGTCGCTGATCGCCGCGACCGGTCGTGACCCGGGCTGGTCGGCCGGCTGATGCGGAGGCCCGTCGGGGCGCCGCTCCCGTGAATTCACCGGAAACAGCGAGAAGCGAGAACGAGGCACTCCGGGCGAGACAGCACCGCATTCCCTGATCATTCGCACCGATCATCGCAGGCAGAAAAGGGAACCCGCCATTCACGGGCTGCCGCGAGCCGCGCTCCTGGCCGGCGGGTGAGGAAACAGCGACGACGAGGGTGCCCTCGTCGTCGCACCTCCTTGCGTGCCTCTTCAACAGTTCGGCAGCCACCGGGGCCGTACCGCCGAACGGATGTAGCGCCTTGCGGGTGCACTTATTGCGATGTTTGACTCCGGATATGCGTACGGTGTTGCTGGAGCTGTTCTGGCCCAGCCGCCGTGGTTCGCTCTTCGACCAGTTCTGTCGGTAGGCCGCGTCCGCACCGCGCCCGCTGCGGCACGCGGCCGTCCCCGTTCGCCCGCCACCCGCCGACAGACAGGGAGACGACTGTGTCGGTCACCGACGAACTGCTCGCCAACAACGCCGCCTACGCCGCCACCTTCTCCGGCCCGCTGCCGCTGCCGCCCGCCAAGCGCATCGCCGTGCTGGCCTGCATGGACGCCCGGCTCAACGTCTACGGCGCCCTCGGGCTCCGGGAGGGCGAGGCGCACGTCATCCGCAACGCCGGCGGCGTGGTCACCGACGACGAGATCCGCTCGCTGGCCATCAGCCAGCGGCTGCTCGGCACCCGGGAGATCCTGCTGATCCACCACACCGACTGCGGCATGCTCACCTTCACCGACGAGGACTTCAGGACGAGCATCCAGCGGGAGATCGGGATCAGGCCGCCGTGGTCGGCCGAGTCCTTCCCCGACCTGGACGCCGACGTCCGGCAGTCGATCAACCGGATCAAGGCCAGCCCCTTCGTCCCGCACCGGGACGCGGTCCGGGGGTTCGTCTTCGACGTGGCCACGGGCCGCCTCCGCGAAGTGGTCTGACCCGGACTCGTCGGCCCCGTCGGACGCGGGGGTCGTGAGCGGAGGCCGGCGTCGCGCCGGCGACACCGCTCACGACCCCCGGTCCGGTCGGTCAGCGGGCCGCCTTGAGGACCTCGACCAGGCTGGTCGCGCTGTCACCGGCCCGACCGGCCGCCACCCCTCGTCGGAAGATCTCCAGGAGCGCCGTCGGCAGCGCGGCGTCGACCCCGGCGTCAGTGGTGGTCCGGACGACGTGCTCGACGCTGGCCAACCCCATGGACAGCCGGTCGACGTCGCCGGGGTGCTCCCCGGCGACGAGCCTCGGCGCGGTGAACGCGAGGAAGTCCGGCAGTCCCTTCAGCAGGTTCGCGGCGTAGGGCAGGATCTCGTCGGCCGCGATGCCGTGGGCGTCGGCCACCGCGACGGCGTGCAGCCAACTCAGCACCGTCGTCCAGAACACGTCCATCTGGAGCTGGTAGAACAGCGCGGCCAGGCCCGGGTCCTCGCCCCGGTAGTCGGTCGCGGTCAACACCTCCAAGGCCTCCTGGTGGGCCTCGAAGACGTCCTTCGGCCCGCTGTAGAAGGTGAAGGACCCGGGCTGCCCGATGCCCGGCGGCGCGGCCTGCACACCGCCGGTGAGGTGCTGGGCGCCGTGGTCGGCCGCCCAGCGGGCGGCGTCGCGCGCCCGCTCCGGCGTGTCCGAGCTGAGGTTGACGAGAACGCGGCCGGCCAGGGCGGCCACGGCCGGTTCGAGGATCTCGTACATCGCTTGGTAGTCGGTCAGGCTGAGGACGACCAGCTCGTTCGCGGCCACCGCCGCCTCGGCCGACACCGCGAGGGCCGCGCCCCTGGCCACGAGGGCGTCCGCCCGGCTCGCGGTCCGGTTCCACACCGTCACCCGGTACCCCCGGTCCAGGAACGCGTTCGCCATCGCCTGCCCCATCGGGCCGAGCCCGATGACCGTCACCGTCCGCTCCCGCATGTCACACCCCTCTGGAACGATCGTTCTATTCAGTCGATCACGACGGTAGCAGGTGTGGATCGATCGTTCTATTCAGACAGTCCACGGTGTCGAAGCGACCCGGTCTCGAAGCGAGCCGCCATCTGTGCCACAGCCCCCGGCGGGTCGGCGGACGAGTCCCGGCAAGGGCACGCGACCTAAGCTCGGCCGGTGGGCAGGCGGGCGAGTCTCGACGTGATCGGCGTGGTGGCGCTCGGCGGCGCGCTGGGCGCGCTCGCCCGCTACGGCGTTGGCCTCGCGGCGCCCGCCCGGCCCGGGGGTTTCCCGCTCGCGACCTTCGCGATCAACCTGCTCGGCTGCCTGCTGATGGGCGTGCTCATCGTGCTGGTCACCGAGGTCTGGTCCGGCCACCGCCTGGCGCGGCCGTTCCTGGGGACCGGGTTCCTGGGCGGGTTCACCACGTTCTCCACCTACGCCGTGGACGGGCAGCGGCTGCTGGCCGCGGGGCGTGTCGGCGTGGCGCTGCTGTACCTGGTCGGCACCCTGGTGGGCGCGCTGCTCGCCGTCGTGGCCGGCATGGCTCTGACCAGGGCGGTGACCGGAACGCGCTTTTCCGAACGAGCGGGGAACGGAGGCTCGCGATGAGGTGGGCTGGCGCGGCGCTGCGGATGACGGTCTTCGTCGGCGAGGACGACACCTGGGAGCACCGGCCGCTGCACCACGAGATCGTGCGGCGCGCGCACGACGCCGGACTGGCCGGCGTCAGCGTGTTCCGCGGCATCGAGGGCTACGGCGGCTCCGACCGGGTGCACACGACCCGCCTGCTGTCCCTCGCCGCCGACCTGCCGGTGATGGTCGTCCTCGTCGACACGCCGGAGCGGGTGCGGGGCTTCCTGCCCCGGGTCGAGGAGCTGCTCGCCGGGGGCGGCCTGGTGACGCTGGACGACGTCGAGGCGATCCGGTTCACGGAGGAGCGCGGGTGACGGCGCTGCTCGTCGCGCTGGGCGCCGCGGTCGGCGCGCCCCTGCGCTACCTCACCGACCTGTGGGTGCGGGACCGGTTCGGCGCCGGCTTCCCCTGGGGGACGCTCGCGGTCAACGTCGTCGGCTCGCTCGTCCTCGGCGTGGTGTCCGGCATGGCGCTGACCGACGCCGACCCGGCCCAGGCGCTGGTCGGCGTCGGGTTCTGCGGAGCGCTGACGACGTACTCGACGTTCGGGTACGAGACGATCCAGCTGGTCGGCGCGGGCGCGCGGCGGCACGCCCTGCTCAACGCGGTCGGCAGCGTCCTGGCCGGGCTGGCCGCCGCGTCGCTCGGCGTCGCCGTGGGCCAGCTCCTCTGAGCCGCGGCGCCGGAGCGGGCGGGCGGCGACCAGCGCCGAGGACCCGACCTGGCGGCGGTCAGGAGTCCGCGCCGCCCCGCCGGTAGAGGTTGACCAGCTGGGCCAGGTGCCGCCCGGCGGTCAGCAGCGGGGTGTCGTCCCGCGCGACCTGGGCGGCCAGCTCCGCGCCCTCCAACGTGCTGATCACGGTGTGCGCCAGGTCGCGGGCCTCCTCCTCGGCGATGCCCGCGCCGAGCAGCCGCTCCCGGACGAGCCGCTGCCAGTGGGCGAACGCCTCGGCGGCGGCCTGCTGGATGTCCTGCGCGCGCCCCATCGCGCCCAGTGCGGTCGAGGTGACCGGGCACCCGTCCGCCCAGTCGGACGCGCGGAGCCCCTCGGCGAGGTTCCGGGTGCAGACGAGGATCGCCTCGGCGGGGTCGTCCTCGCTCTCGAAGGCCGCGCGCAGCTCGTGGGCGAACTCCTCGTCGCCGCGCTGGATCGCGGCGACCGCCAGCTCCTGCTTGCCGCCCGGGAAGAAGTGGTAGACCGACGCGAGCGCCGCCCCGGCCTCCCTGGAGATCTGCTTGATCCCGGTGCCGTCGTAGCCCTGGCGCTGCATCAGCCGGGAGGCGGCCCGGACGATCCGCTCGCGGGTGCCGACGTTGTCGTCCGGGTCCGGTCCCTGGTCAGCCCTGGATTCCACGCCCCGATGCTACCGGTAGAACGTTCATTCCAGTCTGTGCTACGTTCCTTCTAGATAGATCGCTCGTTCTAGAGGGAGCAGCAGTGAGCGCTCAGGCAGTGACGATCATCGGACTCGGCCCGATGGGCCGGACCATGGCGAACGTGTACCTCGACCGGGGCTACCAGGTCACCGTGTGGAACCGGACGGCGAGCCGGGCCGACGAGCTGGTGGCCAGGGGCGCCGTCCTGGCGGCCTCAGCCGAGGCGGCGGTGGCCGCGAACGAGCTGGTCATCCTGAGCCTGACCGACTACGACGCCGTGTACGCGGTGCTGGAGCAGGCCGAGGCGGCACTGGCCGGCCGCGTCGTGGTCAACCTCAGCTCGGACACCCCGGAGCGCGCCCGCCAGGCCGCCGGGTGGCTCGCGGAGCGCGGCGCCCAGCACCTCACCGGCGGCGTGCAGGTTCCGCCGTCGGGCCTCGGCAACCCCGAGTCCGAGACCTTCTACAGCGGGCCGAAGGACGTCTTCGAGGCCCACCGCGAGGCCCTGGAGGTGATCACCAGCGCGGACTACCGGGGCGAGGACCCCGGCCTCGCCGCGCTGTTCTACCAGCTCCAGATGGACATGTTCTGGACGTCGATGTTGAGCTGGCTGCACGCCCTCGCCGTGGCCGACGCCCACGGCATCTCCGCCGAGGAGCTCCTGCCCTACGCCTCGCGGACGATGGCGTCGCTCCCCGGCTTCCTCGGGTTCTACACCCCCCGGATCGACGCCGGCGAGCACGCCGGCGACGTCGACCGGCTCGCGATGGGCGTGGCCAGCGTCGACCACATCGTGCACACCACGCGGGACGCAGGTGTGGACGCCACCTTCCCGGGCGCGGTCCTGGACGTCTTCCAGCGGGGCCTCACCGACGGTTACGGCGCGGACAGCTTCACCAGCCTGACGAAGGTGTTCCGGAAGAACGCGCGCTAGTCCCCCGCACCTGTCCCGCGACGACGCGGGACGTGGTCACACCGCCCAGTGACCACGACGGTGTCGGTGACGGGACCCCGGTCGGGCCGCCCGCAGCCCCGCCCGACCGGGGTCCCACCGCGCCACCTCACTCGTGGCGCAGCGCCGTCGGGTGGACGGCCGCGCGGACCGCGGGCAGGGTCAGGGCCGTCACCAGCAGCATCAACGCGGTCACGACGACCGCCGCCGCCCCGAGGGACGCCCAGCTCACCGTGATCTCGCCCAGCTCCTTCCAGGCGAGCCCACCCGACGCCAGCAGGACCAGCCCGCCGGTGACCACCCCGGCCGGCACGGCGACGACGAACGCGACCGCGGCCAACACCGCGTTCTGCCACAGCACCGCCCACGCCTGGGCCCGACGGGGCACACCCACGGCGGTCAGGACGGCCAGCGAGCGCCGGCGCTCCCCGACCTGGTCCAGCGCCGCGACGACGAGGCTCAGCGCCGCGAGCAGGAGAACCACCCCGAGCCCCGGGAGCGCGACGTCGCGGACCGAGGTCAACCGGCGTTCGCGGGGTGTCCAGCCGGTGTGGACGTGCATCATCCGGTCGACGCGCTGCGCGACCGCCGCCACCCGCTCGGCGAGATTCCCGGCTTCCCCCTCGACGTGCAGGATGTGGACCGGCCCCCGCTCCAGCGCCGGGTTCGCCCCCGCCGCGACAACGACCGCGTCCTCCGACAGGAACATCGGCAGCGTGCGCCGGGCCGCGTCGCGGTCGGGCAACAGTTCCGTCGGAGGCACACTCCACGGCACTCTCGCGCCGGTCTGGTCCCGCAGCACGACCGACTCCCCCACCAGCGGCATCTCACCCTGATGCCACGCCTTGCCCGCCCGGCAGTCCCGCACCCCCATCCCGGCGAGGGCGTCGCACTCCAACACGATCACCTGGGGCAGCCAGCGAGCCTCGGCGGCGTCCCTCGCCACCGGAACGAGCACGCGCACCCCGGTGACCGACCGCACGCCGGGTATCTGGAGGACGTCCCGTCGCACCTGGTCAACCACGCCCCCGCTGCGGAGGTCGGTCGGAACGGACACCGCGACCCCCGCGTCCGCGTGCCTCGTGGTGAAGGAGGTGTCCGCACGCTCGCCGGTTTCCAGCATCACCTGCAGGGTGAGCCCGCTGGCGATGACGACGACCAGGCCGGCCAGGATCCGCGGGCTGGTCGTGTCGTGCCGCAGGCGGCGCACCGCGAGCAGCACCGGCAGCGCCCCCGGACGCCACCGGCGGGCGAGCAGGTCGACCAGCCACGGCGCCAACGCCGCGCAGCCCACGAGGACCAGCACGACGGCGATCGCGAGCATGTTCTCGACCCACGTGAAGCTCCGGACGAACAGGTGCCACCGCCGCGCCACGCCGAGGAGCGCCACCGCGCCCAGGGCCGCCAGGGCCAGCCGCCACCACAGGCGACGTCGGAGCGGGGCGCCGCGACGCACGCTGGCCAGCGCCACCTCGCCGCCGCGACGGAGTGCGGCCAGCGCCGAGCCGAGCGCGACCACCGGAACCAGCAGGATGATCGCCACGGCCCACGGCCACCGGGGAGCCAGGTCGGCGGGGAAGAACCCGGTCCCCGCCACCTCCACCACGCGGGCGAACGGCCGGCCCGCGAGGAAGAGCCCGGCCCCGAGGAACGATCCGAGCAACGCGCCGAACACCGCCTCGCCGGCCGCGATCCGCCTGATCTGCGCCGGGCCCGCGCCGACGAGCCGGATGGCGGCGAGGCGGCGGTCCCTGCCCGCGGCGCCGATCCGGGTGGCCGCCACGACGAAGATCGCGATCGGGGTCATGACGACGGCGACGGCCGCCGTGACCAGCAGGCGGGCCACCTCGTCCGGATCCGCCGCGCCGGGCACGCCGCCGAACCGCGTCACGGGGGACAGCCCGCTGTCGCGGTTCGCGCGGTCCGGCCCGACTCCCGCGTAGAACCACAGCTCGTGGGGTTTACTCAGCGCCTCCTCACCGACCAGGCCGATCACCCGTTCCGGGAACCGCTGCCGGATCAGCTCGTCCTGGCCGGCGAGCTCCGCGAGCGCGGGGGACAGGTAGACCTCGCCGGGGCCCGGCAGGCGCGGGATGCCGGGCGGCACCGGCGCGCCCGGCCCGGCCGCCGCCAGCTCCACGCCGGACACGAGGTGGCCCCGCCAGGTGGAGTTGAGCGCGCGAGCCCACAGCCGCACGGTCTCGGCCCCCTGCCCGGGGTGGGTGAGGTCGACCGGCGCCCGGGCGTCCTCCCGCTCGTGCTGGGCCTGCCGGGCGGGGCCGACGGAGGCGGCGAGCAGCAGCACCGCGGTGGCGGCGCCCACCCCCACGGCCATGAGCAGGGCACGCCCCCACGAGCCCCGACCGCCCCCGACGGTCAGTCGGACCCCGAGCAGGACGTCAGCCCACCACCGGCCGACACGGTTGGCCATCCTCAGCTCCCTCGCCCCGTTGGTCGGCCCCTGGCCGGCGCGGAGGGGTCGGTCCGGCCCCGAACCGGACGGACCCCTCCCCGCCGGCGGCACCCCACCCGCCGATGTGGTGCCGTTCGCCGCGCGCCGGCCCCCTGCCGCGCGCACGGCCGCTCGTCGCCCCCGACGAGCGCGTCTGTGTTCGTTCGGTCAGCGTTCTCGGGCGGCGCCGCCGGTCGCCCCGCCCTCCGCCGACAGGTCCCTGGTCCGGCCGTCCCGGACGACCACCTCGCGATCGGAGTAGGCGGCCACCCTCGGCTCGTGGGTCACCAGCACCACCGCGGCGCCCGTCTCGGCCGCCGCGGCCACCAGCGACCGCATGACGTGCTCGCCGTTGAGCGAGTCCAGCGCGCCGGTCGGCTCGTCGGCGAACACCACCCGGGGACCGGTGACCAGGGCCCTCGCCATCGCGACCCGCTGGCCCTGCCCACCCGAGATCTCGCCGGGCCGCTTGCCGGCCAGGTCGGCGACCTCCAGCCGGTCCAGCCACTCCCGGGCCCGTCGCTCCGCCGCGCGCCGGTCCATCCCGCCGAGCCGCGACGGCAACGCCACGTTCTCCAGGCAGGACAGCTCCGGCACGAGCTGGCCGAACTGGAAGACGAACCCGAACTCGGACCGGCGCAGCGCGCTGCGCCGCGTCTCGGACAGAGCGCTGATCTCGGTGCCGCGGTAGCGCACCACCCCGGCGTCGGGCACGAGGATCCCCGCGAGGCAGTGCAGCAACGTGGACTTGCCCGATCCGGACGGGCCCATCAGAGCGATGATCTCACCGGGGCGCACGCTGACCGACGCGCCGGCCAACGCCGGCGTCGGGCCGAAGGACTTGCGCAGGCCGACCGCCTCCAGCAACGGGGCGGCGTCGTCCTCCTCGGGCTTCTCGGACTCGTGGGTCCCGGCCGCCGGGTGCGTCGCCGAGGTCACCGCCGCACCTCCGCGGCGAGCTGGTCGAGCCGGGCCGCGGTGAGCTCCAGCCAGCGCAGGTCCGCCTCGAGGTGGAACAGCGCGTGGTCGCAGACGAGCTGGTCGGCGAGGTCGCCGCCGGCCTTGCGCCGGGTGAGCTCGCGCATCAGCCGCAGGTGCGCGGACCGCTGGGAGTCCAGGACCTCGGTGGCGGCGCGGCCGCTCATCAGCGCGAGGACGACCTTGGCGTACAGCGTGTTGTGCAAGTACGGCTCCGGGTTCTCCGGGGTGCCGAGCCACTGCTCCACGTCCGTGATCCCGGCGTCGGTGATGGCGTACCGCTTGCGTTCGGGCCCGCCGCCCGGCTCGACGCCCTCCACCTCGACGAGCCCGTTCCGCAGCAACCGGGACAACGTCGAGTAGACCTGCCCGTAGTGCAGCGGGCGGTCCTGACCGAAGCGCTCGTCGTAGGCGCGCTTCAGGTCGTACCCGTGACGCGGACCGCCCTCCAGCAGCCCCAGCAACGTGTGCCCGATGGACATGGACCCGACTCTACACGTCGTGTATACACTCGGTCTATACACACGGTTCATATCCGGGCGCGGGTGAGTCGCCACCGCGATCCACGCAGGTCAGAGCCGGGATGAACGAGGACGACAGGGGACGTGATGCGGCGCTTTCTCCGCCTGCTGACGAGCGCGTGCCTCACCGCCGTCGTGGTCGGCACGATCGGTGCCGCGGCCCTGCTGGTGCCCCAACCGCCGTCCGGCCGGACCGACGCCCTCGTCGTGCACGAGCTCGTGCCGGTGAGCCACGGGGGCCGGTGCGGGTCGGACCCCGCCCACCGCGACGTGGGGGCGCGCGGCCTGGAGCCCCGCGCGGCCGACGCGTGGGCGCGGGTGGTGAAGGCCGCCAGGAAGGCGGGAGTGCACCCCTGCGTGCACAGCGGGAAACGCGGCCAGCGGAAGCACCTCGCCGACCGCGATCGCCGCGTGGCACGACCGAAGCCGACCGCCGCGAACTCCGCGCGCGGATCGGCGCACCGGCGCGGCCTGGCGGTGGACGTCTGGCCGGCGAGCGCCGCTTCCTGGCTGGCGTCGACGAAGGGCGAGTTCGGCTGGTGCCAGCGACAGCCGGACGCCCCCTGGCACTTCGAGTACGACCCGCGCTGGGCGACGGGGGGATGTCCCGCGCCCGGGGCGGCACGGCACCCGACGCACCAGCCGAACCCGGCGCGCGAGCCGGGCGCGCCGGGGTCCGACCAGGCGACGGCGGGGGTCACGCCGGTTCCGGCGTGCCGCGGCCGGAGTGTGCCCGAGCCGCGCCCCTGACGACGGGCGTCAACGGACCTCGACGGGGCACGGCCCGGGCGCGCCGGGCGAGGATCAGCCCGCGACCAGGCAGAAGGGGTGGCCGGCCGGGTCCGCGTAGACGTTGAACCCCGACCCCGGCTCCAGCTTCCTGATCTCCAGCGGCCGCGCGCCGACCCGCAACGCGTGCTCGTGCCCCGACACGAGGTCGTCGACGTCGATGTCGAGGTGGAGCATCTGCTGGCGCTCCGGGTTCGGCCACGTGGGCGGCTCGTAGTTCGGCGACCGCTGGAAGCACACGCTCGGGCCGCCCGCGGGGTCGTGCAGGGTGACCCACTCGTCGTCCGCCCCGCCCTCGATCGTCGGCCAGCCGAGCAGCGCGGAGTAGAAACGCGCTAGCTCCAACGGATCACGGCAGTCCAGCATGACCCCGTTCACCTTCAGGGGTCGGGATGCGACAGTCATCGGCCCTCCTCGTCACGGTGCGTGTTCCAGGGTGCCATAACCAGTAATAAGCGTATGGTGGTTACCACGGGCGCACAACCCCCGTTCCCCCTACAGTGGTGTTGTGACTGGCCTGGCTGCCGGCGTCCACGTCGAACCGCTCGCCGACTGGGACGTCGAACAGGACATCGATCTGGTGCTCGCCTTCCTCAACACGTGCGATGTCGAACACGGCACGGACACGCTCTCCGCCGAGGACACCTGGCGGACGTGGGCCCTGGGCCGTGATCTCGGCCCCCCGCCCACCTCGGCCAGGGCGCGACCGGTCAGGGACGCGTTGCGGGCCACGGTCGCCGGGGACGACCCGACCGGGACGACGAGCTGGTCGGTTCGGATCGACCTGCTGGAGGGCGTTCCCATGCTGACCGCCGCGGACGCCCTGGGCACCGTGCTCGCCGCCGCCTACCGGCTCGTCCTCACCGGGCACTGGGCGCGCATCAAGATCTGCCCGGCGGAGGACTGCCGCTGGGCGTTCTACGACCGCTCGCGCAACCGGTCGCGCACGTGGTGCTCGATGCGCGTGTGCGGGAACCGCGAGAAGGCCCGCAACTGGCGGGAACGCGCCCGCAGCGCCACAGCGCGGTAGCGGGAGCGCTAACACCGACTGTCCCCGGGCCGGGCGGTGGTTCCGACCGCCGTCCGGCCCCACACCGCCGGGTGGGATCACCACCCGCCCGGGCGGCCGGGGGAGCGGGTGTCGCGAGGCCCGCCTCCCAGGCGGCATGACCGACCTCCCCCCGCACTCCTCCCCACGCCCCGAGCGCGAACGCCGCGAACCCGACGAACTCGGTGAGCTCGGTGAGCTCGGCGAACTGGTCGCCGCGGCCCGCGCCGGCGACCACGACGCCTGGCGCCGCCTGGTGGACCGCTTCGCCGGCCTGGTCTGGACCGTCGCCCGCCGCCACCGCCTTCCCGCCGCCGACGCCGACGACGTCTGCCAGGTCACCTGGCTCCGGCTGGCCCAACAGCTCCCGGCGCTGCGGGACCCGTCCCGGCTGGCCGCGTGGCTGGTGACCACGACCAGGCGGGAAGCGGCCAGGGTCCGCACCGCGCGCCGCCGCGAACACCCCGTCGAACCCGACCTGGTGCCGGCGTCCTCGGTGGACGGACCGGAGGACCAGGTCCTGCGGAACGAGGACGATGCCGCGCTGTGGCGGGTGTTCACCCGGCTTCCCGAACGCTGCCAACACCTTCTGCGCACACTCGCCGTATACCCGGAGACGAGCTATGTCGATCTCGCACGGGCGTTCGGCCTGCGCCCCGGCAGCGTGGGGCCGGCCCGCACCCGCTGCCTCCGCGCGCTCCGCGGCCTGATGTCCGAGGCGGGGCTGCTTCCCGAGCCCGCCGCCGCGGGGGCGCGCCGGTGACCGCCGATCCTCTGTGGGCGTTGCTGGATCTGCTCCGTCGGATCGACCCCGTCCCCGAACGCGTTCGCGCTGTGGCACGGGTGGCGGTGCGCGAGGCCGGCGCACCGGCAGGCCTCGCGCTGGTCGCCGACCACGATCTGGGTCGTGACACCGGAGTCCGGTCGCGAGGCATTCGACGACAGTGGGAGTTCGCCGGCGCGGGGACCGGCCTCGCGGTGCAGCTCACGACGTCCGCCGACGGAACGCTGGAGCTGGTCGGACTGGTGACACCGGCGAAGGCCACGGTCACGGCGCGGACACCGAGCCGGAGCATCGAGACCGACGCGGACCCCGTCGGCTGGTTCCACGCCCGTGGTGTCCCCTCCGGACCACTCAGCCTCGTCGTCCACCCGCCGGGCGGGGCGCCCTCGGCGACACCGTGGATGGTGGCCTAGTGCCGGGCGAGGCGGAGCGCCTGCGTGACCTCGCCAGACGCCAGCCGGACCTCGTGCTTCCGCGCGCCGGCGCACTGGCCGAGGCAGGGGACCCGGACGTGCGCGTGGTCGCCCGGCACGCGCTCTGCCTCGCCCACGCGGAACGGGGAGAGGTCGCGGCGGCACGCCGGGCGGGGCTGCGCGCGTTGGCCGAGGCCCGTCGGGCGGGGGCCGCACGTCGTGTCGTCGAGATCCAACTCTCCTTGGCGTGGCTGGACATCGAACGGGGAGTACCCGGCGCGGACCGCCTGGCCGCGCTGTGGCACCGGCTCGACGGCGAGGAGCTGGGCCGAGCCCGTTGTCTGCTGGGTCTGGGCCTCGCCGCACGCGGACAGCACGCGGCGGCAGTCGCGGAGTTCACCGCCGCCCTCCCCCACCTCCGTCGGAACCGCTGGTGGTTGGCGAACCTGCTCGGCGCGCGGGGCATCGCCGCCGCCTACCTCGGCCACCTCGGGCCGGCCGAGGACGACCTGTCCCGGGCGAGGGCGCTCTGGGCGGACGCCGCGCAGCCCCTGCGCGCGGCCTCCTGCCTGCACAACACCGGGTTCGTCGCGTTGCTGGGCGGCGACGTGCTGCGCGCGCTGTCGTTGTTCGACGCCGCGGCCCGCGACGGTCTCGACCCGGCACGGCGGCCGGAGATCCTGTTGGACCGCGCCGAGGCGCTCCACCTGGCCGGACTCGACGGCGAGGCCACGGCGGCGCTGGAGCGGGCCTGCGCGCTCCTGACCGCGGCCGGCCGTCCGGCCCGGTTGGCCGAGGCCCGGCTCGCGCTGGCCCGGTGCGCGCTCCGGACGGGCCGGCCGGAACCGGCCGCGACCGCCGCCGGTCAGGCCCTCGCCGCCTTCCGGAGCCAGCGGCGCGGCTCCTGGGCCTCGGTCGCGAGCTCCGTCCTGCTGCGCGCCGAGCTGGCGCGGGGTCGGCTGTCCGTTCTCCGCATGGCCGGCCGAACCGCAGCGCGGTGCGAACGGCAGGGTTGGCACGTCGCCGCCGCGGAGCTGCGGCTCGACGCCGCGCGGACGGCTGTCGTCGTCGGTCACCACGCCCTTGCCCGTCGCTTGTTGGCGAAGCTCGCGGCGAACGGGACACCGGGGCCGGCGCCACTGCGCGTGATGGCGTGGCAGGCCAGGGCGCTGCTCGCCGAGCTCGACGGAGATCACCGACGCCTGGTGCGCGTGGCCGGACGCGGACTTCGGGTGCTGGCGGAACGAATGCCGGCCCTGAGCCTGGTCGAGCCTCGAACCCACGTCACCGGGGCGGTCGTCTCGCTCGCCGACCACGCCCTCACCGCGTTGTTGTCCTCGCGGCGGGTCGACAACAACGCGGTGCTGCGGTGGACGGAACGGCGGCGCGTCGCCCTGCTGTGCCGGCCTCCCCTGCGGCCACCGGACGACGCCGAGCTGGCCGCGGAGCTGAGCACGCTGCGTGCCGCCGTGGCGGAGGCAGGGCTCACCGAGGAACTCGACCCCGCAGCGCGAACCGCCGTCGTGCGACAGGAACTGCGGGTGCGCCGACGGGCACTGGCGATCTCCGGAGCCGGAATGATGGGCCGGCCACCGACAACCCGCGAGCTGGAGAGCGCGCTGGGTCCCGCGACGCTCCTCAGCTTCTTCGTCCACAGTGGACTCCTGTACGCCGTCGCACTCGCCGCCGGCCGAACCCGGCTCCACCGCCTCGGGTCGGCGGCCGAGATATCAACCCACGTGCGGCAACTCCGGTTCGCCCTGTCGCACAAGACAACCGCGCGGATCTCCCCATTGCAGCCCGCGGCGATCAGGGCGGCGGAAACCCTCACGAGCTGGCTGGACCACCGCCTGCGACCCGTGCTGTCCGGCGACGCGCCGTTGGTCGTCGTGCCCACCGGCGCACTCCACGACCTCCCCTGGGCCGCACTGCCTTCCTGCCACGGCCGCCCGCTCACGGTCGCGCCGTCCACGTCCGACTGGCTCCGCGGCCTGTCCACCCCTTCCGGACGACCTGGACGCGCGGTCTGGGTCGAAGGCCCTGGCCTCGCCCACGCCGAGCGGGAAGTGATCGCGCTGCACCAACGGCACGGCGGACGACTCCTCACCGGCAAAGCGTCCACAGTGGACAGAGTCCTGCAGGCCGGGGCAGGCGCGCGGGTGCTCCACGTCGCGTCGCACGGAACGTTCCGCGCCGACCAACCGCTGTTGTCGCACCTGGACCTGGCCGACGGCCCGCTCTACGCCTACGACCTCCACCGCCTCCGGCGGCCGCCGCGCCTCGTCGTGCTCTCCGCGTGCGAGGTCGGCGCGGTCGACGTGCGCGTCGGCGACGAGTTGCTCGGCCTGACCTCCGCACTCCTCGGCGCCGGTGCCGCTACGCTTGTCGCCAGCGTCCTCCCCGTCCGGGACGACCAGGTTCCGGACCTGATGACGACGCTGCACGACGAACTGCGGAGAGGCCGGACACCGGCGGAGGCCCTGGCGAACGCGCAAGCCCGCCACGGACACCTCGGTTTCCAGTGCCTGGGCGCCGGCCTCTCTCCGCTCGGCGGCGATCACCGGCGCCCGCACCAGCGACCTTAGTTCACCTCTCGTTCACCTGCCGTTAACCTCAAGTTCAGATCTTGCGCGCCTACTTCCGCAGCGCCGCCAGCCGGTCGACCGCCTCGGAGAGCACCTCGTCCCGCTTGCAGAAGGCGAACCGCACGAGGTGCCGCCAACGCTCCGGCTCGTCGGTGAACACCTGCACCGGAACGGCGGCCACCCCGGCCAGCTCCGGGAGCTGACGGCAGAACTCCAGGCCGTCGGCGAAGCCCAGCGGGCGGATGTCGGCGCAGACGAAGTAGGTGCCCTCGCTGCGCCGCACGCCGAACCCGACCTCGGCCAGGCCGTCGGCCAGCCGCCGCTGCTTGTCGGCCAGGTCGCCGCACAGCCGCTCCACCCACGGCCGCTCCTCGCGCAGCGCGTGCGCGGTGGCGAACTGCAACGCCCCCGGCCCGACGAAGGTGATGAACTGCTTGGCGGCGCGCACCGCCGCCACCAGCTCGGCCGGCCCGGTCGCCCAGCCGACCTTCCAGCCGGTGACGCTGAACGTCTTGCCCGCGCTGGAGATGGTCACGGTGCGCTCGAACATCCCGGGCAGGGTGGCGATCGGCACGTGCCCGCCCGGGGTGAAGACCAGGTGCTCGTAGACCTCGTCCGAGATCACCATCAGGTCGTGCTCCCGGCACACCTCGGCGAGGGCGGACAGCTCCTCCCGGGTGAACACGGCCCCGCACGGGTTGTGCGGGGAGTTCAGCACCAGCGCCCGGGTGCGCGGGCCGATCGCCGCCCGCACCGCGGCGACGTCCAGCCCGAACCGCCCGGTCTCCGGGTCCTCCGCCAGCGGGACGCCCCGCCGCTTGGCCCCGGCCATCGCCACCGCGGCGGCGTAGGAGTCGTAGTACGGCTCCAGCAACACCACCTCGTCGTCCGGCTCGACCAGCGCCATCAGTGACGCGGCGACGGCCTCCGTGGCCCCCACCGTGACCAGGACCTGGGTGTCCGGGTCGAGGTCGATCCCGTAGCGGTCCCGCTGGTGGTCGGCGACGGCGCGGCGCAGCTCGGGCACGCCGGGGCCGGGCGCGTACTGGTTCATCCCGTTCCGCAGGGCCTCGCTGGCGACCTCGATCATGCGCTGGGGCCCGTCGGTGTCCGGGAACCCCTGTCCCAGGTTCACCGCGCCGGTGCGCTGGGCCAGCGCGGTCATCTCCGCGAAGATCGTCGACGTGAACGGTCGCAGCCTGCTGCTCAGGGGCGGCTTGTGCACGGCACGTGATACTGCCAGCTTCTCCCGGCGGCGCAGAACCGCATCAGGTGACAATCGGGACGTGCACCAGCTCACCGCGGCCGAGGTCGAGAAGCGACGTGGACTACGTCGGATGAAGGCGGTCGCCACCGGCTTCCTGCTCGTGGCGTCCGTCGTCTACGCGGTGGCGCGCTGGCAGGAGTCGGCGGGCGCCGCCGCCTGGGTCGGCTACCTGCGGGCCGCGGCCGAGGCGGGCATGGTCGGCGCCCTCGCCGACTGGTTCGCCGTGACGGCGCTGTTCAAGCGGCCGCTCGGCCTGCCCATCCCACACACGGCGATCATCCCGACCCGCAAGGACGCGCTCGGGCAGAGCCTGGGCGACTTCGTCGGCGCGAACTTCCTGTCCGAGCAGGTGGTGCGGGACAAGCTGCGCCGGGCGGGGGTGGCCCGGCGGCTCGGGGCGTGGCTGGCCCGCCCCGAGCACGCGGAGCGGGTGACCTCCGAGCTGGCCACCGCGGTCCGGGGCGTGGTCGCGGTGCTGCGCGACGAGGACGTGCAGGCGGTGTTGGAGCACGCGATCGTGCGCAAGCTCGTCGACCAACCGTGGGGACCGCCGCTGGGCCGGGTGCTCGGCCAGGTCATCGCCGACGGCAAGCACCACCGCCTGGTCGACCTGCTCTGCGACCAGGCGTACGAGTGGGTCAGGGACAACCACGAGTCGGTGCTCCGCGTGGTGTCCGACCGAGCGCCGTCCTGGTCGCCCCGGTTCGTGGGCGAGCTGGTGGGGGACAAGGTCTACACCGAGGTGCTGTCGTTCGCGTGGGCGGTCAAGACGGACCAGAGCCACCCGATGCGCCAGGCGCTGGACAAGTTCCTCGTCGAGTTCACCGACAACCTGCAGCACGACCCGGAGACCATGGCCCGCGCCGAGCAGGTCAAGCAGCAGGTCCTGGAGCACCCCGAGGTGCGCGACCTGGTCGGCTCGGCGTGGGGCACGGTGAAGCGGATGATCCTGGACGCCGCCGAGGACCCGTCGAGCGAGCTGCGCCGGCGGGCGCGGGACGGGCTGCTCTCGCTCGGCGGACGGCTGGAGTCGGACCCGGCGCTGCGGGAGAAGCTGGACGGCTGGCTGGAGGGCGCCGCCGCCTACCTGGTCACCAACTACCGGGCCGAGATCACCACGCTGATCACCGACACCGTGGAGCGGTGGGACGCGGCGGAGACCTCGCAGAAGATCGAGCTCCAGGTGGGCAGGGACCTGCAGTTCATCCGCATCAACGGCACCGTGGTCGGCGCGCTCGCGGGCCTGCTCATCCACACGCTCTCACAGCTCTTGCTCTGAGCGCCCCACCAGTCCCGGAGCTTTCCCACCAAGATCACTCTGGGTGCAGCCCCCACCCGCCCTGGGGGGCGAGCCCCGCGTCCAGCCTATCCGTCCACAAGAGCGCGCCCAAGAAGACAGCGCTCCCCTGTGGATAATTTCGGGTGACTGTGGACAACCTCGCCGCGCCGGGCCTTCGCTCGCCGCGCTTTGGTTGCCCACCAAGCACTCCCGGCCGCAACGGGGTTTACTGGCAACCGACGAATCCGGAGGGCCGACGAGCATCACGGTCCACTGAGGACGGACAGACCGGGGAGGCTCCCTCCACAGAGGACATTCCGGCGACGACCGCGTCACTCGTCCCAGTGAGGGAACGCTCGGTGACGCTCACCCCCGGCACGGCCACGGACGGTGGCTGTCGGCCGCCTTTCCGGGTGTTCCTCGCCGTCAGCCCTCGCGAACCCGCAGGCCAGGGCCAACCATGAAGCATCGGTAGAGTTCGGGCACTCGTGACGAGACCGGGTTGGGCGACGGGTGGTGGTGGCGGTGAGCGGCACCGGCACTGCGCGCGGCTGGGGAGAGAGGCTGCGCGTCGCCGTGCTGCGGTTGGCCGCCGTCGGCGGGTTGACCGCCGCCGCCTGGCTGACCGGCGCCGCCGCCGCGTCCGCGACCGAGGCACCGGTCCGCGACGGCTCGTCGAGCCCGGCGGTCGTCGCGGAGCAGGACGGGCGACCGGCGGAAGCTCCGGCGCGGGCCGGTGTCCACGGTCACCGGACCCCCCATGACCACCAGAAATCCCACGGCCCCCGTCTCCAGGGCCACCCGGCGGAGGCCAGCCGCCAGGTCGGCGCCGACCACGGCGTTCCCACCCCCGTCGGCGGCGTCCTCGGCGGAATCACGAGCGTCCTCACGAACGGCGCCCTCACGAACGGCGGCGCCGCCGGGGTCGCGAAGGCGAGGCCCGAGACGGCCCCGGTGGCGACGTTGTCCCGGCTGGCCCCCCTGGTCACCCTGAAGTCCCTGCCCCACCCGGTCCACCACGCCGCCGGCGCCAGCCTGGAGCGGCTTGAGGGACGGCTGGCCGAGCTCCCGACGTCCGCACCGCTGCCCGGGTTGGGCGCCCCCGCCTCCCCTCCGCCGGACACCGCCGCGCACGTGCTCGGCGACGAGCACGGCGACTACAGCGACTACGGTGACTACGGCGCGTATGGCGAGTACGGCACAGCCGCGCCGCCGCCCCACCACCGGTACGAGGCCGCGTACCCCGGCCCCGGGCCCCGGCCGGTCGGCCGACCAGCGCCCGCCACCGGCCCGCACCCGGCCACCCCCTCCCGACCCGGCCCACAGCCGGACTTCGCCGCCGAGCCGGGGGACACCCCCACCGCGCACCAGGTGGACCTCCCCGGACCGCCGGCCCCGTCAGCCCCCGTCGCGCCGTCGTCGGCCGCCGAGGACGAGACCGCCATCCCGCGCTGGACCGCCCCGTCCCGCGCCGCCCGTCCGGAGTCGACGGCCCCGGACAGCGGCCAGGAGAGCGCCGACGGCGCCCTCGCGGACAGCGACAGCCGGTCGCCGCTGCTGCCCGACCCGCCTCCTCGCCCCCTGCCCTCGCCCTCCTCCCTGGCGAGCGGCGGCGGCCAGGAGGGCGGCGGGGCCCGCGGCGTCGCGGGCGTGCTGTCCCACCAGCCCTCGGTTCCGGAACCCGCCGGAGCCAGGGCCGAGCGGTCGGCAGGAACGGCCGCCGTCGGCGGGTTGCCCCGCCGCCCCGTCACCTCGCCCGACTGATCGCGGCCGCCGCCGCGGCACGGCGTGCGCCGGTTCGCGTCCCGCGTTCCCGGCACGTCTCCCGACCGGTTCGACCACGGTCCCCCCGCGGCCCCGCCAGTTGAGGAACCCGACCCCGCGATCCCCCGCGTGCCCCCGGCGCAGCCAGCGCCGGACGGCCCCGAACAACCGGGACCGGCGCACCAGTCACGTCCCCCGGGTGAGCCGCCCCGGACGGGTGGGGCAGTCACGCTCCACTCAGCAGGACCCGTCCCGACCGACCGCGCCCGGTCGGAGACGGGATCTGGCCCCGGCGTCGCGATGCCCCCGCGGCGCCGGGGCTGCCGACCCGACACTCCCCGGGACCGCCCCCGGTCGACGAGGAGACGGGATCGGCTCGACGGTTCCCGCAACGGGACGTCACGTCGTCGGGCACGACGAGGGGCCGTGCCCGACGGCGAGAGAGGTGGCCTCCACCCCGGTGGAGGCCACCTCTTTCCCGTCTCACCAGGACGAGCGCGCCCCGGTCTCAGGTCACCGGCAGCTCCGCGAGCGGCACCTGCTCCGCCAGGAGACCCGGTCCGCCCACCGAGGAGGCGGCCACCGCCAGCCGTCGCGCCGCCTCCACCAGTTGCTCCTCCGCCAGGGTGAACGGAAGACGGACGTAGTGCTCCAGCCCGCCGGTGACCGCGAACCGCGAGCCCGGGGCGACGTGCACCCCCAGCCCCTCGGCCGTCACCGCCAGTCGGGTGCTGACCGGACCGTCGAGCCGGCACCACAGCGCGAGACCGCCGACCGGCGTGGGAATCTCCCACCCCGGGCACCGAGCCCGCAGCTCCGCGATGAGCACGTCGCGGAGGCGGCGGAACTCCCGCTGACGGCACTCCACCACCCCCGGCAACACGGCGAACAGCTCGCTGAGCACGACCTGCTCCAGCACCGGCGAACCGAGGTCCAGCACCGGGCGGACCGCGACCATGCGCCGCACCAGGTCGGCCGAGGCGCGCACCCACCCCAGCCGCAGTCCGCCCCAGTACAGCTTGCTGGCGGACCCCGCGCTGATCACCAGGTCCTCCGCGAACGCGGCCAGCGGGGGCGCGCCGCCCACGCCCGGTTCGAGGGCCAGTTCGGCGAGCGTCTCGTCCACGAAGACCGGCGTCCTGGTCCGGCGCAACGCCGCCCCGAGCCGCTCCCGGCCGGCCGCGTCCAGGTAGCCGCCCGTCGGGTTGTGGAAGTCGGGCATGAGGAAGGCCAGCCGTGGCGCGGCCTGCCGGAGCACGACCTCCAGACCGTCGAGGTCCCAGCCCTCGTCGGTCATCGCCACCGCGACCGGGCGCGCGTAGCTGGCCCGCACCGCGTCGATGGCGTTGGGGTAGCTCGGGTTCTCCATCAGCACGCGGTCGCCGGGGCCGACGAGCATGCGCAGCGCCAACGCGAACGCGTGCTGCGCCCCGTTGGTGATGAGCACCTGGTCGGCATGGGTGGGCAGCCCCCGGGCGGTGTACCGCTCGGCGATCCGCTCGCGGAGTTCGAGCAGCCCCTGGGCGAGGTACCCGGGCTGGGCGAACTCCGCGGGCATGCGCCGCCGGGCCGTGTCGAGGGCCGTGGCCAGCTCGGGAAGAGCCGGCGGAGACGCGCAGCTCAGGTCCAGCACGTCGGACGCGGACACCGGCTGTTCCCGGCTGGGCCGGTCGGCCGCCACGGGACGGGCGATCCACGACCCCGCGCCGCGCCGGCTGGCCACCACCCCGTCGTCCCGGAGCCGGTCCATCGCGGTGGTCACCAGGGTGCGGCTGGCACCCAGCGCCTCGGCCAGCTCGCGTTCGGCGGGCAGCCGCGTGCCCACGGTGAGGCGGCCGTCGAGCACCAGCACGCGGATCGCGCCCGCGAGGTCGGCCGAGCCCCGCCGGCCACCCTGCCGCCAGGCCCCCAGCAAGCGAGCCAATGTGGCACCGGAGACCCGACCACCGGGGGAGAACGTCGGTTCCATAAGGCCAATTATGCGGAATTGGCTCTTCAACAACCCTCGGGTGGCCATCTTTGATGGCGCCATGGCTGGTTCCGACTTCTCCCCGCTGCCCGTGTCCGACCGGCCCGTGCGCCGGCTCCTCCAACTCTTCGGCGGCCTCACGCTCTACGGCGTGGCGATGGGCATGCAGGTGCGGGCGGAATTGGGCCTGGACCCGTGGGACGTGCTGCACGAGGGTCTGGCCCGGCGGACGGGGCTGAGCTTCGGGCTGATCACGGCGCTCACCGGCCTCGTCGTGCTGTTGCTGTGGATCCCGCTGCGGCAACGCCCTGGCATCGGGACCGTCTCGAACGTCGTGATGATCGCCCTGTCGGTGGACCTGACCCTCGCCCTGCTGCCCACGCCGTCGTCGTTGCCCGTGCGCATCGGGCTGCTGGTCGCCGGCGTGGTGCTCAACGGGCTGGCCAGCGCCGCGTACATCGGGGCGCGCCTCGGACCCGGCCCCCGGGACGGCCTGATGACCGGTTTCTGCGCACGCACTGGGTGGTCGGTCCGGTTGGTGCGCACCGGGATCGAGGTCACCGTGCTGGCCGTGGGCTGGCTGCTCAGCGGGACGGTCGGGGTGGGGACCGTGTTCTACGCGCTGGCCATCGGCCCCCTGGTGCAGGTGTTCCTGCCCCGCGTCGCCGTGTCCGCACCCACCACCGCGCCGGTGCGTACGCTCGCCTGACATGCCGCGCATCGAGATCGCCGAGCGCCCCGGGAACGAACGCACCGAGGACCGCGTGGTGGTCCTCCCGAACGCCGTCGCGTTGCTGGACGGCGCCACCACCCTGCTGCCGACCGAACACGACGGCGGCTGGTACGCCGACCGGCTCGCCGAGGCCCTGCGGCCCCGACTGGCCAACGAGCCGGAGACCGACCTGGCCGACCTCCTCGCGTCCGCGATCGGGGAAGTCGTGGCCGCGCACGGGCTTCGCCCCGGAGAGTCGCCGTCCAGCACGGTGGCGCTGGCCCGCTGGAACGAGGAGCGGGTGGAGGGGCTCGTCCTGGCGGACAGCCCGGTCGTGGCCTTCACCGACGGCGACACCCACGTGCTGGCCGACCACAGGCTGGCGCGGGTGCCGCGCCCCACCACCCGGTGGCCGCGACCGCGGCCGGGCGGCGGGTTCGACGACGACCACCTGGCCGCCCTGGTCGCCTCAGCCCGGTGGGTGCGGACGTGGCGCAACCGCGAAGGCGGGTACTGGGTGGCGGAGGCGGACCCGGCCGCCGCCCACCGGGCGGTGCGCGCGAGCTGGCCCCTGTCCGACGTGCGCGCCGTGGTCATGGCCAGCGACGGCGTGTCCTGTGGGGTCGACGAGTACGGCGTCTTCGCCGACTGGTCTGCCCTGCTGGCCTGCGCCGAGCGGCACGGCCCCGAAGCCGTGTTGGACCAGGTGCGGGCCGCGGAGGTCAGCGACCCGGACGGCCAGCGGTGGCCGCGCGCGAAGCGACACGACGACCAGAGCCTGGCCGTGATCCGCTTCGCGTGAGCCGTCTCCAGCCCGTGGGCGCGGTCGCCTCGCCGTCGTCCGCCCCACGGGCGGGGCCGCGCCCCGTCACTCCCCGACGAGGGGCCGCAGGAGCTGGAGGAGCTGCCGCCGTTGCCCGCTGGTGAGCGCGGCCAGCACGGCCTCGCCCTCGTCGATCCCCCGGTGCAGCCGCGCCACGACCGCCTCCCCCTCCGCCGTGAGCACGACGCGCTTGACCCGCCGGTCCCTCGGGTCGGGCTGCCGCCCCACCAGGTCCTTGGCCTCCAGGCGATCCACGATGCCGGTGATGTTGGAGGCGTCGCAGTGCAGGTACTCCGCGAGCACGCGCATCGGCGTCGGCTCCCGCAACCGGGCCAGCAGCCCCGCCTGCTGCGGGGTGAGACCGAGTTCCTGGGCGGCCGCGACGAACTCGGCCTTCAGGCGGTCGGCGACGCTGACGAGCACCCCGAGCAGCTCGATCGACAGGTCCCCGTCCGGCTCGTGCTCCATGCCGTCAGCCTAGCGATCACTTGACGTGCTCAAGGAGTTGCGGTGATGATCAAGACAACTTCCCGTGCCGTCAACAACCTTCGGCGGGTCAGCGGCGTCCGCCGGCCCACCCGCTCGGCGCCTCACTCACGACTTCACTTCCAGTCCAAGGAAAAACAGGCCAGAGCGGCCGAGGTGAGCGCTCGGACACCGGTCAGCAGAGCGCCCTCGGGGTCCGGCGCGAACGCCGCGTTGTGCGGACCGGGCAGAACGCGCAACTTCGCGAGGCCCACCCCCGGTGTCTCGTTCCACCGCTGACGCGCTGTCCCGCCGAAGAACCAGTAGCAGTAGGGAACTGGTGCTCCCCCATACCTCCCCGGCCCCGGCAGGCCGTAGTACGCGAAGTCCTCGCTGCCCATCACCGGCTCGACCTCGATGACCGAGGCGAGCCCGAAAACCTCTTCGTGCACCGCGCCGATCAGGTCGTCGAGCTCGGAATCGTTGCGAGTCAAGGGGAACAGGGCCGAGGTGGTGACATCGGGGTCGCGCGGGCAGCCAGCGGCCCGCGCCTCGGCCCGCGCGATCCGGCGGACGGCCGCCACCACCCTGTCCCGGATCGCGTCACCCCGCGTCCGGATGTTGACCAGGAGGCGCGCCTCGTCCGGGATCACGTTCGCCGTCGTGCCCGCCCGCAGGGCGCCGACCGTCACCACGACCGGCTCCCCGGCGGGCACCTCCCGGGAGACGATCGTCTGCAACCGGGTCACCAGGAAGGCCGCGGCCACCACCGGATCGACCGCGGCTTCGGGGAACGAACCGTGCCCACCCCGCCCGAAGATCCGTATCTCGATCGTCAGCGCCGCCGACAGCACCACATCCGGGTTGTGCGCCACCACGCCCACGGGCAGTGCCTGAACATGCTGCCCCAGCACCACATCGGGCTTCGGGAAGCGGGCGAACAGCCCGTCGGCCAGCATCGCGACAGCGCCCTCCGCCGTCTCCTCCGCCGGCTGCGCGACAGCGAGCAACGTGCCCGCCCACCTGTCCCGCGCACGGGCCAACGCCTCCACGACACCCACCAGCACAGCCGCGTGCACGTCGTGGCCACACGCGTGCATCACGGGAGTCCTGCTCCCATCGGGGAGCGTCCCCTCCACCCGACTGGCGTAGGGCAGCCCGGTGCGCTCGGCGATCGGCAGGGCGTCCATGTCGCCCCGCACCATCACGACTGGCCCGTCACCGTTGCCGAGCAACCCCACAACGCCGGTGCCACCCACCCCAGCCGTGACCCGCAGGCCGGCCGCCGAGAACCGCTCCGCGACCACCGCCGCTGTCCGGCGCTCCTGCCCCGACAGCTCGGGATTCCGGTGCAGGTCCTCGTACAACTCCCGCAGCCCGGGAAGCCGCTCCGCCAGGTCGGACAACACGTTCCCGGCACGCTCCGCCGCGACTCGCGCGATCCCGCGCACCTGCCCGTCGCCCCAACCCTGGCCGGAACCGGACACGGCCTCCCGGCGCTCCACGACCCGACCCTAGGACCGCGCACCCCCACCCGCGCGGCGATCAACCACCCTCCGGCCCGGCCAGCTCGGTGTGCTTCCGCGCGTTCCCCCGTGCCAGCTCGACCGGGTACCGCGACTGGTTCCGGTCGATCTTCGCGTGCCCCGCCGCCACCAGGTCGATCCCGCAGACCGAGCACAACCTCGCCAGGTAAAGCAGGACATCAGCGGCCTCGTCCGCGAGACGCTCCCGCAACCGCCCGTCGGCGAGCCCCTTCGCGATCTCCTCACCCCGCAACCACTGCAACTCGGCGACCAGCTCGCCCACCTCACCGGCAACCGCCATCGCGAGGTTCTTCGGCGTGTGGAACTGTCCCCACTCCCGCGCGGCGGCGAACTCCTCCAACCGCCCCACCAACTCCTCGAACGACCCCATGCCCCGCACGGTACGGACCCGGCGGAGCACCGGGCCGGCGCGACGGCCAGAACGACGGCCTCACCGCTGCGGTTCGGGATCGTCCAGCTGACGTGACAAGTCCACGGTCGTGATGACCTGACGCGTTCCGATGAACTTCCGCATCAGCAGAAGCCCGGCGTCGTGCGCTTCACGGCTGGTGTGGCTCGCACACGCGTCGGCCAGAACCCACGGTGTCAGGTTCCGCTCGAAGGTGTCGACAGCCGCCTTCAGGACGCAGCACTCCGTGTCTATCCCGCACAGGTACAGGTCCGTCCACCCGTTGTCACGGACAAGAGCGCTTCCTTCGTCCGTGAAGAAGCTGTAGACCCGCTTGTCGACAACGGCGTTCGCCCTCTCGGCGTACGGCGCGAGCTCGTCGACGATGTCGATCTCCGGGCGCTCCCGGAGCCTCGTCCACCCCAACAGACGCTCGAAAGGGCTTCCCTCGTAGTTGAGGTAACGGGTGAAGACGGCGTCCCCGCCGTTGGCCTGCCAACGGGACACCAGATCCACGAGGACCGGCACGACCGGACGCGACGTCTCACTCACGAACCCGTTCTGGGCGTCAACGACAACGAGCACAGCCTTGCGTCCAGGCACCTGACTCCTCCGCCCACGTCGCACGCCGTTCCACTGGCGCACAAGATGCCACGGCGAACCGCGTGTTCCCGGGATCTCACCTGGCGCGCTCCGGCGCTCGCGATGCCGTGGAGGGCGCTGGGGTTGGTTCGGACCGGAAAGCTCCGACGCCCGGCGCACCGCGGCGAGGCCTCGCCCTGCGTCGTGACAGGCATCACTACCTCGTCGTCAGCATCTCGAAGCCGCACCGGTGATCAGGTCACCGACATCAGCGGGAGATCGTTCGGGGAGATCACCCGGCGGTCCAGGAACTCCACCTGGGACGGAAAGCGACTGAGACCCCGGACACGACGAAGGGCCGCCCAGACATGGGCGGCCCTCGGTGTTCCTGCTGCTTGGGTGTGGTGGCCAGGGGCGGGGTCGAACCGCCGACCTTCCGCTTTTCAGGCGGACGCTCGTACCAACTGAGCTACCTGGCCTTGGGCGGCCGGCCTCCTGGCCGATCGCTGTGGCGACCCCGACGGGACTTGAACCCGCGACCTCCGCCGTGACAGGGCGGCGCGCTAACCAACTGCGCCACGGGGCCTCGTGGCATTTCTATTGTAGTGCGTGCCCCCAACGGGATTCGAACCCGCGCTGCCGCCTTGAAAGGGCGGAGTCCTAGGCCGCTAGACGATGGGGGCTTGACCTTCGCGGCGTCCCGGTCCGGTCACTCCCTCCAACGGCTGCCCGTTGGAAGCATCGAAAGCTTAGAACACGATCCCGCCAAACACCAAAACGGGGGGTGGGCTCCCCCTCCCGGGTGGACGTTTGCGCAGGTGAGAACGGGGTTGCCGGGCCAGGGGGCGGTCGAGGATGCTCGGCTCGTGGATCACTTCCCGCTGCGCGGACGGGTGGCGCTGGTGACCGGCGTCAGCCGCCGGATCGGCATCGCGTACGCGCTAACCCGCAGGTTGGCGGCCCTGGGAGCGGATGTCCTCGCCCATTCCTGGGCGCCGCACGACGCCGAACACCCCTGGGGCGCGGACCCACTGGGCGAAGAAGGTGTTCTGGGTCACCTTCGCGGCGAGCTGCCGGCGGGGGCCGGGCGGGTGGTGGGCCGCTCGGGCGACCTCGGCGATCCGGCGGAGCCCGCGGCGGCCGTGGACGCCACCGTCGCGGAGTTCGGCGCGATCGACGTCGTGGTCGCCACCCACGCGCGGTCGAGCCTCCAGGACCTGGCCTCGATGACCGTCGCGGAGCTCGACGCCTGCTGGGCGGTGAACGTCCGGGGGACGTTGCTGCTCGCGCAGCGCTACGCGGAGGCGCGCGACCATTCCCGCCCCGGCGGCCGGCTCGTCTGGTTCAGCTCGGGCCAGCACCTGGGCCCCATGCCGAACGAGCTGCCCTACGCGGCGAGCAAGGGGGCGTTGCAGCAACTCACCGCGAGCCTCGCGGCCGAGTTCGCGCCGCGCGGCGTGACCGTCAACTGCGTCAACCCCGGCCCGGTGGACACGGGGTACGCGGACGAGGCGCTTCACGACTGGGTGTCGCGACGGATGCCGTTCGGCCGCTGGGGCCGGCCGGACGACGTCGCGGACCTGGTCGAGTGGCTGGTCAGCGACGCGGCGGCGTGGATGACGGGACGGACGCTCGACCACGACGGCGGGTGGTCACTGCACCTGCACCGGTGAGACGCCGTGCCGCCACTCCCCCGTCCAGTCCGCCAACCAGTCCTCGGCCGCGATCCCCGGCAGCACCAGGGGCCACACCTCGCGGGTGCGCTGCACGACGTCCGTGCACCGGTTCAACGAGCAGGAGATGATGCGCGCGCCGACCAGGGCGGCGTTGAGCACCCGGGCGGCGACGGCGGGGCTCACCCCCTCGCGCAGCAGGCCGGCCCCGGCGGCCTGGTCGAACATCTCGAACAGCACCCGTTCCCAGAGCGGGTACGGCGACGGCAGCTCGTTGTCGACCACCCGGCTCTCACTCGACAGCCGTAGCCCGGCGCGGACCACGGTGTCGGTGGCGACGGCGCGCACGAGGTCGTCGATGATGCCGACGAGCGTGCGCAGCGGGTCGAGGCCGCGGTCCACCCACCGCTGGTAGAGCTCCGGCCAGACCGCCTCCTGGGCGTGGACGAGCGCGGCGGCGAGCGCCTCCTTGGACGGGAAGTGGAAGTAGAAGGCGCCCTTGGTGACTCCGCTGCGTCGCAGGATCGCGCTCAACGGGGTGGCCGCGTAGCCCGCGCGGTCGAACTCCTCTGCGGCGGCCGTGAGGATGGCGTGCCGGGTGGCGTGTGCCCGGTGCTGCTGCGGCATTGCGGCTCCGGCTCGTCGACGCGATCGGGGATGTCGGCGATGGGATCGACGTCGGGGACCCCACGACAGGGGGAGTCGACCAACGCACATGATCACCAGCGGTACGTGAAGTTACCGGCTATCCCCGGTGGACGCACACGTTCACCACAACGCAGTAATGGTCGTTGACTGTCTGGCGACACGCTGTGACAGCGGTCGCCGTTGCCGAAGAAGGCGACCGGTCGGTATTTTTCTGCCGTGCCCGCGCTCGCAGGCGCGCCCCCGGGGGGTGTGCGCCTCGGCGCGTCGCACGTGGCGGGGCGACCGGCGTCGGGATCGCCTCGCACGACCGGGGTGAGGTGGGGGGCGTGGCCCTCCGACCCGGAGGTCGACGCCACCCCCACCTCCTCCGGCACACCGGGAACACCGACCGGCGCGGCCGTTGTCGGGTCAGTCGGCCACGCCAGTCGGGGATGTGGTCACCGTCGAACCGGGGGAACACCCTCCGCGTCCGGCACGAGTCCGAGCATCTCCAACAACGCTCGGCAGTCCTCCGCGTCGAGCGCTCCACGCGCGACCGCCATCCGGGCGCGGTGCACCTGTTCGGCTGAGATCCGGGACGGCTCACCCGACCGTTGCGCCGGCACCGCCGGCCCCGGCCGGGAGACCGACTCTTCCTGTTGCCACAAGAACTTCCGCACGTCCAGCGACCCGCTCACGACGCCTCCCCGACTTCGACTTCGGGCACAAGCTATCTACCGGCCCGGACCCCCGCAGCCCCCCGCAGAGTGATTCAGTAACGACCCTGCGTAGTCGCACGCGTGGCCCGCGCAGGCCGTCGGCCGTCCCCTGTGGACGCTGGTCCCACGGGGCGCGCCGGCGACGGAGAACCAACCGGATCCGTCAACGCCGTCGCCTACCTACCCAGGGGTCCGGGACGTCAAACGACGGTTCGAGCCAGCCCGAGTCCTCCTCGTCGTCCGGGGAGGCCCAGCGGACCAACGGCGGGGGCGGCGCGACGGGAGCGGTGGCGGCGGGCAACGCGGCGCCGAACCACGTGGGCGGCCCCGAAGGCGCCTCGGGCGGTGGCGGCGGTGGTGGCGGCGGCACGGCGGCCGACTGGCCGCCCGCCCGCACCCACAGCGGCGGCGTCCGGGGGCGCGGACCCCGCGAGACGGGCGCGTCGGCCGCCCGAACCCGCACCCACCGCCCGTCGTTCCGCCGCCCGTCGCTCATGCCGGCTGCGACGTGAGGTGCTCGGCACTGGTTCCCCCGATCGGGAACCACCCGTCCGTGGGCTTCGTCGGAGGGCACGCCGATCGGGGGCGAAGGAGGAGGCGACGTGGCCGAGGGCACCGGACGGAGCTTCGCCGCGCTCAGGGCGAAGGTCGACCAGGTCGACAACGGGCTGTTCGCGCTGCGCGGGGACCTGGCCGATCGGGTGGTGACCGCGCGGGACGACGGCGACCTGGTGGAGATCGGGGTGTCGTCGACCGGCGAGGTCGTGGAGGTCGCGGTGAACGCCGCGCTCGTCGGCCACGTCGCCCCTGCGGCGCTGGCCGACGCCGTGCTGCGCGCGGCCCGGCGGGCGCAGCAGGAGGCCCGCCGTCTGGTCGCCGACCGCACCACCTACCACCTGGGCGCCTCGACCACGTCCGGCGACACCGCGTAGCGGGCTCGTCGACGCGAGTAGGCCCAAGTAGGAACGACAACCCGGAGGAGGGGTATGTCCGGCTTCGAGATGAGTCCCGAGCACCTCGGGCGCGCGATCGGCGACATCGACAGCGCGGTCGCGCGCCTGGAGGAGGCCCAGCGAACCCTGGACGGCGCGAAGGGCGATCCGAGCGCGTTCGGGGTCTCCGACGAGGGCGCTGCTCTCGGCGGCAAGTGGAACACGGTGGTCGAGGCGCGCCAGCGGGAGGTGGCCGAGGAGATCGCGGCCCTGCGCGACCTCCAGGTCGGGCTGGACGACGCGCTGCGGGAGTACGAGGCCGCCGAGCGGGAGAACCGCGCCGCGGCCGACGCGGTGTCCGGAGGTGCGCGATGAGGATCCCCGCGGTCGCCGACGCCGCCCAGGGCGTCGACCACCTGCGCGCGGCGTCCGAGCGGATCAACGGCGCCAACCCGGTCGAGGCGCTCGAGCTCGTCGACTGCGACCCACCCGCCGTGCGCACGCGAGCGCAGGAGGCGCTCAAGGCCGCCAGGCTTGTCGGAGAGGCCGCGGACATCGCGCACCGGGCCGTCAGCGGAGCACTGCAGGGCTGGCGGGGCCCGGCCGCCGACGCGTTCGCCCGCGCCGGCGGCGACACGGTGGACAACCTGCGGCAGACCCGGCAGCGCACGCAGGACACCGGCGAGGCCGGGCTCGGCATCGCCGACCGCCTCGACGAGATCACGCAGGAGACCTCGCGGCGTTCGACGGCGATCGCGCAGGCCGTCGACGGGGCGTGCGACGTCGTGCTGCGGAGCGACCCGGCCGACCCGAACTTCGTGCCAGCCGCCCAGGCGGTGAACGGCGCCGTGAACGATGTGATCACGGTGTGCGAGAAGGACGTCACCGAGGTCGGTCACCTCGGCGCGGTGCTGGACGGGCTGGCATAACGGCGCCACCAGCGGAAGAACGGCCCCGACGTGTGCGCGTCGGGGCCGTTCTCGTTGTCGCGCAAGGAGTTTCTCAGTTCTCTCTGGTGTCCACAGTGTCCGGCGAGCGGGTCCACAGTGGTGGGAGCGTCGCCGCCCGCGCCCTCCGTCGATCATTAGCGAGCCGAACGATGCTGCGAGAAGCTGACGACAAGACCGTTTCCGCGAGCAATTTGAACCAACTCTCTCCCCAAGGGCGGCAGCGCGTGCCACAATCGCCTCGCTGACACACCCCCGGTCAGCACCTGTGGAGATCCCCTCCGGCCCCCGCGTTCCTCCCCCTGGCGCGGGGGCCTCTCCATGTCCGCCCCGGGGCCGCTCGGGTCGGGCCCGCCGGCCGGACGGGAAAGTGGCGCAGGACACAGGGGGCTGGCGCGCCGCAACCGAACCGTTATCGTTTCCGCCGTGCCTCTAGGACTGACCAAGATCGGCAAAGCCGCCAAGGCCAAGGCCGGACGCCACCACCAGCCGGAGTCCGCGCAGGTCACGGCCGCCGAGCCGGACCGGGACCTGGACTCCTACCTGGCAGCGCTGGCCCCGGAGTCCGAGGTGGAGACCACCGGCTCCGGGAGCCGTTTCGGCAACGCCCAGGTGTACCAACTCCGGCTGTCGCTCAAGGCCAACGAGCGGCTGCGCCAGCTCGCCGAGGAGCGGGAGAGCTCGCCGCTCGCGCTGGCCACCGAGTGGATCATGCAGCGGCTGGAGCAGGAGACCCACGAGCCGCGCGCCGCCTGGAAGACCTACCCCAACCTCCGTCCCGTCGGCGAGCCGCTGCCGGAGGAGACCCCGGCCGGCGACGAGGCCGAGTGGGAGACCGCCCGCCACGAGTGGCGGCTCTGACGCTTGTCGCCGCGGTGACCCGGGTACCCGGAGCCGGTGGCGACCCGGGGACACCAGCGCAGCGCGGCCGACTTCCTGCCTCCTGACGCCGACGACCTCGACCAGCTCCGCGGCGCCGCGGCCGGGTGCCGGGGCTGCGACCTCTACCGCGACGCGACCCAGACCGTCTTCGGGGACGGCTCGCCGGACGCCCGCGCGCTGCTCCTGGGCGAGCAGCCCGGCGACCGCGAGGACGTGGCCGGCGAACCGTTCGTCGGACCGGCGGGCCGGCTGCTCGACCGGGCGCTCGCCGAGGCCGGCATCTCCCGGGACCAGACCTACCTGACCAACGCGGTCAAGCACTTCAAGTTCGTGCCACCGGAGCGCGGGAAGCGGCGGCTGCACAAGCAGCCCAGCGCGGCCGAGGTGGCGGCGTGCAAGCCGTGGCTGGTGGCCGAGCTGCGCGTTGTCCGCCCCGAGGTCGTCGTGCTCCTCGGGGCGACGGCGGGCAAGGCCCTCTACGGCTCGTCGTTCCGGGTGGGGGACCGCAGGGGCACGGTGTTCGCGTTGCCCGAGATCGAGGGGATCGAGGGCCTCGCGGTCGCCACGGTCCACCCCTCCTCGGTGCTGCGGGCCGACGACCGGGACGCCGCGTACGCCGCCTTCGTCGCGGATCTCGCCGTGGTCGCCGAGGTTCTCGCCCACTGATCTCGTCGGCGAGGACCGGTGCGCGACGGCGCCGGCGCGTTCCAGGACGCCGTCTTCTTCCCCCGCACGCCATCTCGCGGCGATCCGGCCGGGAAACCCCGACGCCGTGGGAAAGTCGGAGGTCACTCGGCCGGTGTTTTCTCCCGGCTTCCGCTCTTCCGAGTGACCCGCTGCCACCCGGTTCTGTCGGTCCCGCGTGGGATGTTTGAAGTGGGGGTTCCCCCAAAAACCAAGCCCTGTAGTGCACAGAGGTGGTGCCTGAGTGAGGGGTGCCGGGCGCGGGGGCGACCGGGCTGGCTCGACCCAACGGGCGCGGACGCCGCCGGGGCTTCGGTCTGGAGAGGATCGACCGGAACCGCCGTCCGGGCCGGGATGTGGGTGCGCTCGGGGTCGAAGAGCGACGCGGAATCCCTGCCCCAGGCCGTAGTCCGCGCGCCTTCCCCGGCAAGCGCCGCTCGGGACTGTTCCCCTCGTGTGATCAATTACCTTCAGTGAGCAAGTACCGTCCGGAGCCATGGGTGGCCAGACTCGCGGTGCCGGGTGGCGAACCGTCGCGACGATCACCGCAGGGCTTCTCGCGCTGAGCGCGTGCACCTCCACCGACACCCCGGAACCGGCCTCCTCCGCGCCCGCCCCCGTCGTGCGGCCCGTGACGTGGACGCCCTGCGGGTCCGGGGCGGAGTGCGGCTCCGTCGAGGTCCCGTTGGACCACGGACAACCGCACGGCGGCAAGGCGCGCGTCGCGCTGGCCCGGCGTCGCGCGGCCGATCCCGGACAACGCCGGGGCGTCCTGCTGGTGGCGCCGGGCGGCCCCGGGGAGTCCGGCGCGCAGATGGTGGCGATGGAGCCGGACCGGTTCACCCCCGCCCTGCGGCAGCACTTCGACCTGGTCGGCATCGACCCCAGGGGCGTCGCCGCCTCGACCGCCGTGCGCTGCCCCCGGGCGGAGCCGACCGACGTGGCGCCCGAGGACGCCGAGGAGTTCGAGCGCATCCGCTCGGCCGGCGAGCGGTTCGCGAAGGGGTGCGCGGAGCGGACCGGCGAGCTGGTGCGCCACCTGGACAGCCGGACGTCCGCGCGGGACGTCGAGCTGGTCCGCCGGGCGCTGGGCGAGGAGCAGGTGAGCCTGTACGGCTCCTCCTACGGGACGCTGCTCGCCGCCAGCTACGCCGAGCTGGAGCCGCGCCGCGTGCGCGCGATGGTGCTCGACGGCGTGGTGGACCGGGCGACGCCGCTGGACACCGCCGTCGCCAGGGAGGCCGCCGTGCTCGACGAGGTCTTCCGGGACTTCACCGTGTGGTGCGGCCGCACCGCCGAGTGCGCCCTGCACGGCAGGGACGTGGGCGCGCTGTGGGACGACCTGGTCGCCAGGGCGAAGCGGGCGCCGATCCCGACCTCGACCGGCCAGGGGGCCGACGACGAGGCGTTGCTGACGGCCGCGTACCGCCTGCTGTACTCGTCCAGGAACTGGCCGGCGCTGGCCGAGTCGGTCAAGCTCGCCGTCGAGGGGGACGCGGGGGCGTTCGTCGACCCGGCGGAGAGCCCGTCGGCCACCGCGTCGGCCGCCCCGACCTCCGTGGTCCACCCGGCGCCGGACCCGGAGTACGACCAGGACGGGCTGCACGCGGCCGTGGTGTGCGCCGACCGCCCGCCGCCCTTCCGAGAGCGGGACCGCATCGACGAGCTGGCCAGGAGGGTGGCCGGGGAGGCGCCCCGGTTCGGCGCGCACGTGGTGTGGAGCCAGTTCCGCACCTGCCTGGGCTGGCCCGACCCCGGCGACCGGGCGAGCGGTCCGCTGCGCGCGCCCGGGCTGCCGCCCGCGCTCGTGCTGGGCTCGAACGGCGACGTCGCGACGCCGCTGCTGGGCGCGAAGGCCGTGGCCGAGCAACTGCCCGGCAGCGCGGTGCTGGTGCTCGACGCGGACGAGCACGGCACCTACGGCGGGTTGTCGACCTGTGTGGACACGGCGGTGGAGCGCTACCTCGTCGACGGGGCGTTGCCGCCGTCCGGAACCACGTGCGCGGTGTCCTGACGGCGCTGGGGTTCTCGCGAGCGCCGGCGTGGCCGCTCGACCTCGGGTCGCGCCGTTCGCAGGCGGTCGGGCCCGGCTCGTGGTCCCCCTTTCTGGCGGGGACCACGAGCCCGTGCCGGCGAAGCCGCCTCCGGACGACAGAAATGTCCACTGTGGACATATCAGGGCCGGACCAACGACAGCGCAAGGAGATCCGAGCGCTGCCGGCATGACGACACCGACGGCCTCCCCACGCCCCGCTGGATCGGGATCAGGCGCGCAGTCCGGCCAACAGCGCGTTGACCCGCCCCTCGACGTGCGCCACCGTCTCGGGATGGGTCAGCACGTGCAGCCGGCCCTCGGCCACGGCGACGAGGATGGTCTCGGCGGCCTGCTCGGGCTCGATCGCCAACCGCATCTGCTCGGCGAAGACCGCGTTCAACCCTTCGACCAGCCACGCCGGCTGCTCCGGCCGTTCCGCCAGGCCCGCCGGCCGGTTCCGGTCGGCCTCCAGGATGCGGGTGCGCACCATGCCCGGGCAGGCCACGGTGACGCCCACCCCCGGCGCGAGGTGCCCCAGCTCGGCGCTCAGCGTCTCGGACAACGTCACGACCGCGTGCTTGGTCGCGTTGTACGGCGCCATGAACGGCGGGCTGGTGAGCCCGGACAGCGAGGCGATGTTCACCACGTGCCCCCGGCGCGCCTCCACCATGTGCGGGACGAAGGCGCGAATGCCGTTGACGACCCCGCCGACGTTGACCGACCAGACCCAGTTCCAGTCGTCGACCGGGATCGTCCACGCCGGACCGCCGCCCCCGCCCACCCCCGCGTTGTTGACGAGCAGGTCGACCCGGCCGAACCGGTCCAGCGCCGTGGCGGCGAGCCGGTCCACCTGGGCGGGATCGGCGACGTCGGTGACCACCGGAAGCGTCCGGTCCCCCAGGGCCGCGGCGGTCTCCGCCAGCGGCCGCTCCTCCACGTCGGCCAACACCACGCGCAGCCCGCGCGCGACCAGAGCCGCGGCCAACGCCCTCCCGATCCCGCTGGCCGCGCCGGTGACGACCGCGACCTGCCCTTCCTCGAACCTCATCCGCTCCTCCTCTCCGCCGCCGAGCGCGTCCGCTGGAGCGCCGCGGCGAACGCCGTCAGCTCGCCCTCGTCCCAGTCGTCGCCCACCACCTCGTCCGCGAGGTGCCGCGCCCGCTTCCGCGCCTCGGCCAGCAACTGCTCGCCCCGCGGCGTCAGCACGGCCGGCCCCAGCCGCGCGTCCCGCTCGTCGCGCTCCCGGGTGACCAGGCCGAGCCGCTCCAGCGGAACCAGCGCCCTGGTGACCCCGGACGGGGTGAGCCCGACCTGCTCGGCCAGCTCGACCCGCCGGATGCGCGGGGACTCGCCCAGCCGGAGCAGGATCACGAAGTCGGTCAGGCCCAGCCCCAACACGGCGAGATCCGCGTCGAACCGGCGCACCACCGCGTTCCGCGCCGACAGCAGGCGCAACAACAGGGTGAGGTGGTCCTCCCGCTCGCCCATGCCCGCCCTCCCTCCCAAATAGGTGACTACTCAAAGAGTACGCACGCGAATCGGGACGGCAACGTCTTTTCCCAGGAGCGCCGGAGCGGCCGGCGGAGACGACCCGGCGGATATCAACTTCGGGAGTTCGGGCCGGAGCCCCGCCCAGGCCCAGGCCTCGGACCCGCGAGCGTTTGCCCGCGCCGACGGCCGGCGCGAGGATGGCGCGTGAGCCAGGCCACAGCGGAGGGCGCCGGCCGGCGGCTCGCGGCGCACGGCGACGGCGGGCCGGACCACCTCGGAAGGGGGTCGCGATGACCACGGTGACCCGCGCCCCCGTCGAGATCCACCCCGGGGGAGAGCACCGCCCGCCCCGGGGTTCCCGGCTCGTCGCCCTGCTCCGCACCACGGACCCCAAGCAGATCGGGCTGCTCTACCTCGTCACGTCGTTCGGGTTCTTCCTCGTCGGCGGGGCGATGGCGATGCTGCTGCGCGGCGAGCTGGCGCGGCCGGGGCTGCAGTTCCTCTCCACCGAGCAGTACAACCAGCTCTTCACCATGCACGGCACGGTGATGCTGCTGCTCTACGCGACGCCGATCCTCTTCGGGTTCGCCAACTACGTCCTGCCGCTGCAGATCGGCTCACCGGACGTGGCGTTCCCGCGGCTCAACGCGTTGTCCTACTGGCTGTTCCTGTTCGGTGGGATCACGGTGCTGTCAGGCTTCCTCATGCCCGGTGGGGCCGCCGACTTCGGCTGGTTCGCCTACACCCCGCTGTCCGGCGTCCAGCACTCGCCGGGCATGGGCGGGAACGTGTGGGCGGCCGGGTTGATCGTGAGTGGCCTGGGCACGATCCTGGGCGCGGTCAACATGTTCACCACCGTGGTGTGCCTGCGGGCGCCCGGCATGACGATGTTCCGGATGCCGGTCTTCACCTGGAACATCCTCGTCACCAGCCTGATGGTGCTGCTGGCCTTCCCCGTGCTCACCGCGGCCCTGTTCGCCCTCCTCGCCGACCGGCACCTGGGAGCGCACGCGTTCGATCCGGCCAACGGCGGCGCGATCCTGTGGCAGCACCTGTTCTGGTTCTTCGGCCACCCCGAGGTCTACATCGTCGCGCTGCCGTTCTTCGGCATCGTCACCGAGGTCATCCCGGTGTTCAGCCGGAAGCCGATCTTCGGCTACAAGATGCTGGTCGTGGCCACGTGGGCGATCGCGGCCCTGTCCATGATCGTGTGGGCGCACCACATGTTCGCCACCGGCGCGGTGCTGCTGCCGTTCTTCTCGCTGGCCACGTTCCTCATCGCGGTGCCGACCGGGGTCAAGTTCTTCAACTGGTCGCTGACGATGTTCCGGGGCCAGCTCACCTTCGAGACCCCGATGCTGTGGGCGGTCGGCTTCCTGCTCACGTTCCTGCTCGGCGGGCTGTCCGGGATCGTCCTCGCCTCGCCGCCGCTGGACTTCCACGTCACCGACACGTACTTCGTGGTCGCCCACTTCCACTACGTGCTGTTCGGGACGATCGTGTTCGCCACATTCGCCGGCATCTACTTCTGGTTTCCCAAGATGACCGGGCGGCTGCTCGACGAGCCCCTGGGCCGGCTGCACTTCTGGGCCACCTTCCTGGGGTTCCACGCCACGTTCCTGGTGCAGCACTGGCTCGGCTCGCAGGGCATGCCCCGCCGGTACGCGGACTACCTGCCCACCGACGGCTTCACCGCGCTGAACACGGTCTCCACCGTCGGCGCGTTCCTGCTCGGCGCGGCCACCCTGCCGTTCCTGTGGAACGTCTTCCGGAGCTACCGGTACGGCACGCGGGTCGACGTCGACGACCCCTGGGGGCACGGCAACTCCCTGGAGTGGGCCACCTCCTGCCCGCCGCCCCGGCACAACTTCCTGGCGCTGCCCCGAATCCGCTCCGAGCGCCCGGCCTTCGACCTGCACTACCCGGCGTTGGCGGTGCGGCAGCAGCCGGACGCGCACCCGGGGGTGCGGAAGCTCCACGAGGCCGAGTGATCCGGCCGGCGCGCGGGGCGGCCGCGAGCGCGCCGCCCGGGCCGTGGCGCGGGCCGACGTCGAGCTCTGACCGGCGGTTCCACCGCTCACTCGGCAGGGGGATCGCCTGGAAGAGCCTTCACCACCCCGTTGCCGATCCGTGCTCCTCGGGGCCGGGCCGGCGGCCCTAGGCTCCCGCTCACACGCGGAGATCACCGCGTGTGAGCGGGAAGGGGACACAGGGTGACCAACCCGAACTTCCAGGAAGCGGAGATCGCCGACCTTGGCGACCTCGAGGAGTTCGACGAACTCGACCTGGACGACGAGGAGGACGAGGACGACGACTGAGCCGCGTCCTCGCGCACGGCCCCCGGGGCCAGCGGGCCCCGGGGGCCGCGTCGCGCGGTCGGGCCGGCGTCCGCCGGGTCTTCCCCACCCCACGGACGCCGACCCGTCGCCATGGTAGCCAATCCTCGAACCTCTGTTCGACAGGCCGACGGGGTGACCGACGTCGCCGGACCGCCGCCACCGGCGGGCCGGCAACGGCCACCACCGCGCCCGACGAGGTGCCATGCTTGGCGCGGCGACGATGGAGCCGGGACCGGCGAGGAGCCCGTGTCCTGGTGGAATCGGGGGACATCCACGCGAGCGAGGGAGAAACCGGATGGCCGACAGGTACGACGGGGTCTCCGGGCACATCGAGCGGCACCTGGGCCGGATCCGGGACGCGGAGTCGCCGACCCTGCACGGCCCGAACCAGGGGTACACGCTGGCGGTGTACGAGCACCCGGAGTACGACATGGTCTCCGCGATCAGCAACGGGGTCTGCTTCCAGCAGGTCGACTCGATGCTGCCCGAGGAGTTCGTCTGCACCCTGCAGTCCGACCAGGAGGAGATCGCCGCCTTCCTGGTGAACGTGATCTGCGAGATGGTCGTGCGCAGCGGCCAGGGCCTGGAGTTCGACCAGGCGGTGGAGAACACCCAGCCGCTGGTCCCCGACACCAGGATCCACGGCGTGCTCGCCTCGCCGCACCCCTACCTGAGCACCGACTTCGACGTCTTCCACGACGCGTACGGCGAGCCGGCGCTCCAGATCATCACCCTGGTGCCGATCACGTTCGCCGAGGCCAAGTACGTCGAGCAGTTCGGAGCCGACGCCGTCCGCAAGATCTGGGAGGCCAGGGAGACCGACCTCCTCGACGTCTACCGCTCCTCCTCCATCTAGGCGGCGTCGTGCGGGTGCGGGCGTTGCACGACTGGCCGCGGTCGCCGGCCGAGGCCGAGGCGATCCAGGACCGGCTCCGCGCGGCGGTGCGCGTGACCGGCGAGCTGAGCGGGGTGCGCGCGGTCGCCGGGCTCGACGTCGCCTACGCCAACGACGGCAGCGACGATCTCGTGGCCGCGGTGGTCGTGCTGGACGCCGACACGTTGGAGATGGTGGACAGCGCCGTCGTGGCCGGGACGTCCACGTTCCCCTACGTGCCGGGGCTCTTCGCGTTCCGCGAGCTGCCCGCGCTGGTCGACGCGCTGGAGCGGCTGACGACCACGCCCGACCTGCTGGTGGTCGACGGGCAGGGCGTCGCCCACCCCCGGCGCTTCGGGCTCGCCTCGCACCTCGGCGTGCTCACCGAGGTGCCCAGCATCGGGGTGGCCAAGACGCCCCTGGGCCGCTACGAGCCGCCCGGACCGCGCCGGGGCGACTGGACGCCCCTGCTCGACGGCGCGGAGGTCGTCGGCCGGGCGTTGCGCACCCAGGACGGCGTGCGCCCGGTGTTCGTCTCGGTGGGGCACCTGGTCGACCTCGACACGGCCACCGACCAGGTCCTGCGCCTCGCCCCGCGCTACCGCCTGCCGGAGACGACGCGCCAAGCCGACCACCTGGGCCGCGCCGCCCTCGTCCGCTGACCGTCGGCCACGGCGAGCACCGCTGCCACCCCGCGCGGGTCGCTTCCTCCGCCCGGAGTCCGGAGCTGGGCCGAACGGAGGCGGCCAGCCAGGCGAATCCCCGGGAGGGTGCCCGCCACCCGCCCGGCTTCCTCTAGCCTTGTCTGCGGGCCGCTAGCTCAACTGGCAGAGCAGCGGACTTTTAATCCGCGGGTTCAGGGTTCGAGCCCCTGGCGGCCCACCAAAGCCCCTGGTCAGCGACCGGGGGCTTCGGCTTGTCAAGATCACAGCCATACGAAACCCCGCCCGCGCGGCGACGCGAACCGCACCCGGACGAGCCCGGAGTGACGCCGGACACGTCGGTGTCAACGGGCCGTCAACATGGCGCGGCGGATCGTCATGACCGTGTCCGGAGGGACGCCAGTCCGGCCCGCCGGCCGCTGTGCTTGTCCCGCACACACCCCACCACCGGGGAGGACGCGGTGTCCCTCGCAGATCTCCTGCCGTCCATGCGGAGCATGGTGCAGTCCCGACTCGAAGAGAACGTGTGGCCAGGGGGAACGACAGTCGACGAGCGCGGTGAGCTCCTGGTTGGTGGCCACCGGGTCACCGAGCTCGCCGGCCGGTTCGGCACCCCGCTCCAGATCGTCGACCTCGCGGACGTGCGCCGCCGCTGCCGGGCGTACCGGGCGGCGCTGCCCGGCGCCGAGGTCGCCTACGCCAGCAAGGCGTTCCTGTGCCGGGCGGTCGCCCGGCTGGTCGACGCCGAGGGCCTGTCGCTGGACGTGTGCTCGGCCGGGGAGCTGGCGGTGGCCAGGTCGGTCGGCTTCCCCGGCTGGCGGGTCCTGCTGCACGGCAACGCCAAGACCCCCGAGGACCTCAAGGCGGCGCTCGCCCACCGGGTCGGTCGGATCGTGGTCGACTCGCTGGACGAGGTCGACCACGTCGCCGCGCTGGCCAGGGACCGGCAACGGGTCCTCGTCCGGGTGACGCCGGGCGTGGACGGCGGGACGCACGCGGCCGTCACCACCGGCGTGGAGGACCAGAAGTTCGGCTTCCCGCTGAGCACCGGGGCGGCCGCGGCGGCCGTCCGCCACGTGCTCCGCCAGCCGAGCCTGCGGCTGGTCGGCCTGCACACGCACCTCGGCTCCCAGCTCCGCAGGGTCGCCGACTTCGAGCTCGCCGCGCGTCGACTGGTGGCCCTGCTCGCGGCGGTGCGCGACGAGCACGGGCTGGAGCTGCCGGAGCTGAACCTGGGCGGCGGCCACGCCGTGCCGCAGCTGCCCGGCGAGGACGACTTCGACCTCGCCGGCTTCGCCCACCGGGTGCGCGCCGCCGTGCACGACGAGTGCGCCAGGCACCGCCTGCGGCCGCCCCGGCTGACGGTCGAGCCGGGGCGGGCGCTGGTCGCGTCGGCCGGTGTGACGGTGTACCGGGTGGTCGCGGTCAAACACGCCGTGCGCACCTTCGTCGCCGTCGACGGCGGGATGAGCGACAACCCGAGGCCCGCCCTGTACGGAGCGCGGTACCTGGTGCGCATGGTCGGCCGCCCGCCGGCCGCGCCGCTGCGGACGGCCACCGTGGTCGGTCGGCACTGCGAGGCCGGCGACGTCATCGCCAGGGACGTCCCGCTCCCCGCCGACGTCCGCGCCGGCGACGTGCTCGCGGTCCCGGGCACCGGCGCCTACCACCACTCGCTCGCCTCGAACTACAACCTCGTCGGCCGCCCGCCCGTGGTGGGCGTGGACAACGGCGCGGTCCAGCTCCTGGTGCGCAGGGAGACCGAGGAGGACCTGCTCCGCAGGGACGTCGGGTGAGGCGGACCCCGACGCCGTCAGCCGCGCCGCCCGGTCCCCCGAACCGGGCGGCGCACCCGTCTACCGCTGGTCGTCGTGCCGGAGCCGGGAGGGCCAGACGAACCACAGGAACGCGTAGAGCGTTCCCGAGACCCCGCCGAGGGCGACGGCCCACCACCCGCTCAGCACGACGTCGGCCACCAGCGCCACCGCGCCGGTCATGGCCGCCGCGAGCAGGGCGAGCCCGGCCAGGGCGAACCGGTTCGCGGCCCGGACGATCTGCTCCCGGCGCCCGTGCCGGAAGAGCAGCCGGTGCCAGGCGGCCGGCGCGGTCAGGAGCGCGGTCGCGCCGGTGGCCAGCATGACGGTGACCAGGTGCAGGGCCCGCTGGAAGGGGGAGGCGTCCCGGAACGGCTCGGTGAAGGCCGCCCCGAGCAGGAAGGCGAAGAGGATCTGCACGCCCGCCTGGGCGACCCGGAGCTCCTGGAGCAGCTCGTTGAGGTTGCGGACGAGGCGCTCCCGGTCGTCCGCCTCCGGCTCGCTCACCCGGCGACCATCTCCTCCCGTCTGGGGTCCTCCTGCACGACGGGTACCCGGCGCACCCGTTCGTGCCACCCCAACGTGGTGACCATGCCGACGACCAGCGCGAAGCCCAGCCACTGCGTCACGGTCAGGTGGTGGCCGAGGACGCCGACCCCGATCACCGCGGCGGTCGCCGGGAAGGCCAACTCGGCCAGCGTGGCCCGCGAGGCCGGGGTGGAGCGCAGCCCCAGGTAGTACAGGCTCAGCGCGAGCAGGCCCGGCACGACCGCGAGCAGCACCAGGCCGGTGGCGTTGCCCCACCCGACGGCGACCGGCGCGCCCTGGAGCCACACCACGACGGCGGCCGCCGGCAGACCGGCGGCGAACCGCAGGACGGTCACCTCGCGGGGCGCGAGGCTCCGGCTCACGTAGCGGCCCAGCACGGTGCCGCCCGCCCACAACGCGGCCGCGCCCACCGCCAGCAACGCGGCCCGCGCCGCGGTCACGCGGACGTCCAGCGGGTCCGGGAAGGTCAACAGCCACGCGCCCACCAGCGCGGGCACCGCGAACACGAAGTAGCCGGCGCGCACCCGCTCCCGGAGCAGGACGTACGCCGCGAGCACCGCGAAGACCGGTTGCAGCTTCTGCAGGACCAGCGGGGTCACCGCGTCGCCGACCCGGAACGCGGCGGTGAACATGGCGGTCGCGGCCGCGGAGGAGCCGGCGCCGATCGCCACGACCGCGAGCCACTCGCGTGGCGAGCAGCGGCGCAGCGCGCGGAGCGCGGCCGGCAGCCACGGCAGGAGGAGCACGAGGACGATCACGTGCTCCCAGAACACGACGGTCGCGGCGGGCAGGGCGTCGGCGAGGGGTTTGCGGAGCAGGCCGTCGGTCCCCCAGAGGGCGGCCGAACAGGCCACCAGCCACGTCCGGTCGGCTGAGGACACTTTCTTTCCGAGCATCGCATCACCGTATGCAGACAAAACTGCCACTGATCGTCCTTACGGGTGGTACCCGACCGAAGGACGTGCGCGATCCTCGTCACCAGGCCAAGGATGGCCTCATGCGTCGCAACTCCACCCTCGCCGCCCTGTTCGGCATGGGCGCTGCGCTCACCCTCCTCACCGCCGTCCCCGCCTCGGCCTCGATCCCGGACCTGTCCGAGGCCCCCGGCGGGGGCGGCGCCGTCGTCGCCCGCGGCAGGTTCGAGCCCTACCGGGCCGGCGCCAAGGCGATCACCTACGACCAGAAGCTCGTGAAGGCGGGGTCCCGCGCGACCGTCTACGCGTACCCAGCCCCGAACAACTCCACGAGCGTGATCCTGATCACCCGCGGACTGGTCCCGCACCGCGGGTACGGCGCGCACGCGCACGTCAACGCGTGTGGCGCCACCGGAGCCGCCGCCGGTCCGCACTACCAGAACGTCGTCGACCCCAAGCCGGGGACGTCGACCGACCCGGCCTACGCCAACCCCCGCAACGAGGTCTGGCTGGACTTCACCACGGACGACGACGGCAACGGGATCGCCGTGACCACGGTGCCCTGGCGGTTCACCGACCGGCACGCCGGGTCGGTCATCATCCACGAGCACCACACGCACACCCACCCGGGCCACGCCGGCCAGGCCGGCGACCGGCTGGCCTGCATCACGGTCCCGTTCTGATCCGAGTTCCCCGGTCCGAACCCCCGGTCAGCACCGCTGACCAACACCGAAACCATCCGCGGTCCGGGGTCGGCGCCACGCCGGCCCCGGACCTCTCGTCCGGCCGTCGGACCTCGCGGCGACGCCCGGCCGGGCCCCGCGAAGCCGGGGGCGGGTGAGGCCTTGGCCACAGCACCCCGGCGGAGGGGCGACGAGCACCGGCGCGCGGCAGCGACAATGGACGGATGCCCAGCACCGCCACGCTTCCCGTCCCGGTGACGGCGCCGCTGAGGATCGGCCGCTACGAGGTCGATCCCGCGGTGGTGCTCGCCCCGATGGCCGGCATCACCAACGTGGCGTTCCGCCAGCTCTGCCGGGAGTACGGCAGCTCCCGGTCGCTCTACGTGTGCGAGATGATCACGGCCCGCGCGGTGGTCGAGCGCGACCCGAAGACGATGCGGATGATCGCGTTCGGCCCGGACGAGCACCCGCGCTCGATGCAGCTCTACGGCGTCGACCCCCGCACGATGGGCGAGGCCGTGCGGATCATCGCGGGGGAGGGCCTCGCCGACCACGTGGACATGAACTTCGGCTGTCCCGTGCCCAAGATCACCCGCAAGGGCGGCGGCTCCGCGCTGCCGTACAAGCGGCGGTTGTTCGCCGCGATCGTGCGCGAGGCGGTGCGGGCGGCCGAGCCCGCCGGCATCCCGGTCACGGTGAAGTTCCGCATCGGCATCGACGACGAGCACCACACGTTCCTCGACGCCGGCCGCCTCGCCGAGGCCGAGGGCGCGATGGCCGTCGCGCTCCACGCCAGGACGGCGGCGCAGCGGTACTCCGGCACCGCCGACTGGTCCGCCATCGCGCGGCTGAAGGAGGCCGTGACGACGATCCCGGTGCTCGGCAACGGAGACATCTTCTGCGCGGACGACGCGCTGCGGATGGTCCGCGAGACGGGCTGCGACGGCGTCGTGGTGGGGCGCGGCTGCCTCGGCCGACCCTGGCTGTTCCGGGAGCTGCAGGCGGCGCTGCGCGGTGAGCCGGTCCCGGAGGGGCCGGCCCTGGGCGAGGTGGCCCGCGTCCTGCGCCGCCACGCCGAGCTGCTGGTCGCGCACCTGGGCGCCGAACGGGGAGTCCGGGACCTGCGCAAGCACATGGCCTGGTACCTGCGCGGCTTCCCGGTGGGCTCCGACCTGCGGCACGCGTTCGGCCTGGTGTCGACCCTCGACGAGCTGGACGACCTGCTCGCCCGGCTCGACCACGCCGCGCCGTTCCCGAAGGACGCCGAGGGGCCGCGCGGCCGGCAGGGCTCGCCGGCGCGCGTCGTGCTGCCCGAGGGCTGGTTGGACGACCCCGAGGACCTGACCGTCCCGGCGGGCGCGGAGCTGGACCACTCAGGCGGCTGACGGCGGCCCGGCCCGGCACGTCGGCACGGCCCCGGCACGTCGGCACGGCCCCGGCACGTCGGCACGGCCCCGGCACGTCGGCACGGCCCCGGCACGTCGGCACGGCCCCGGCACGTGGGCACGGCCCGGAACCCGGCGAAATCCGCGCCGTCAACCCCCACGCCGAAACTCGGCGTTGTTTCCCTCTCTCCGGAGGGCACAAAGACGAGGCCGACAAGACACTCGGGTGTTTGGTGTGTTTTTGCTGACATCGGGCCGGGGCTCGGCGGCTGGCGGAACGCCGGGCGGGACATGTCCGGCGGGGTGGCTCACCTCCGCTGCCGACGCCCCGCTTTGTCGTCCGACTTACCCCGGCGAGTTCGGCGATCGCGCGGTCGCTCCCGACCCACCATTTCCCGCCGTCTTGGCAATTGCCACAGACACTCGGCGGGCCGGAAGTGGGGGTGGGCCGGATCCGAGTCATCCTCGGGTGCCGGGCCGAGGGGTCTGCCACGCTGGGGCCATGACGAGCCGGGGACGTGCGGCGGGCGTCCTGTTGGCCCTGACGGCGGTGGCCGCCGCCCCGCTCACCGGCTGCACCGCCGCGGTGCCCGGCGAGGCCCGGCCCGTGCTGCTGACCGAGGGTGACCGGCGCCTCGTCGAGGGGTACTTCGAACAGGCGAACCACGCCGCCGACCGGGGCGCCGGCGAACAGGCCGCGTTCTTCCGCCGCACCCAGCACCCCGACGCCCAGGACCGGCTCTGCGACCTGCGCGGCCTCACCGTGCGGATGGAGCCGGCGCTGACCACCCTCCGGCCGGACCCCGAGTGGAGTCCCGCCGGGCGGACGGGGAACCCCAGGGGCATGGTCTACGTGGTAGCCGTCACACTGACCGCCCGTCGGGAGGGTGCCACGCTGGGTAGTCAAATCGCGTCCAAGCACATCGCGGTACTCGATGGAGCGGCCTACGGCTTCGCCCCCTGCCCGAGTTGACGGCGACCGGGCGGACGAGCCGGAGGGACGCCCGGGAGGGAGACCGGACAGCACGGTGGCGACCAGCGCGAACCGGGTCGGCGCACCGGAAGGGGCGGCCACGAGGCGTACCAGCGCGCTGCTCCGCCCGGGTGTGCCGCCACCGGTCCGTCCAGCCCCTTCGGCCGCGTCGGCCACCCGGACGCCGGGCGACGGAGATCACCGAGAGTCACCAGATCGGAGCAGTGGGAGGTCAACCGGTCGAGCGAAATCCGGCACGCCGGCGTCCCGCTCGCTCAAGGGTTCCGCCCTGTGCGACGACACCACGGACGTAGGGAGGTGAGAGCGGTGACCGTGCTGCGGCCCGACATCGCCGACTCGGACGACGTGCGGGACGGCGTGGTGCCCGAGGCGCGGGCCGACGGCGCCCTCCCGCCGACCGCGCCGGAGACCGGCAGCACCGGTCTCATCCAGCTCCACGAGTCCATCGCCGCGTTGCTCGCCTCCCGCGGCCAGTGGCGCCAGGCCTACCAGCACCTGCGCTCGGCCCTGGACCTGCTCTACGCCGACCAGACCGAACCGCCGCACGTGCCGGAACAGCTCCGCAGGGAGGTCGACCGGCTGCGCAGGGAACACGCCGAGGCCCGCGAGCAGAGCCTGCGCGACAGCCTCACCGCCAGCTACAACCGCCGCTACCTCGACCAACGGCTGGTCAGCCTGCTCGCCGAGGAGGCGACCCACCCCACCGGGCTCGGCCTGGCACTGGTGGACCTCGACTGGTTCAAGCAGGTCAACGACACCTACGGGCACCTCGTCGGCGACCGCGTGCTGCAGCGCGTCGTCGAACTCCTGCAGGACGGGCTCCCCGAGGGCGCGTTCTGCGCCCGGTACGGCGGGGAGGAGTTCGTGCTCGTGCTCCCCGGCATCGACGCCTCCACCGCGATCGCGGTCTGCGACGCCGCGCGCGCCCGGGTGGAGCACTACCCGTGGCAGCAGCTCGGCCCCGGCCTGCGGGTGACCGTCAGCGTCGGGCTGGCCCACAGCTCCCCGGGCAGCCGCGCGCCCGCCGGGCCGGAGCAGACCCTGCTCCAGGCCGACGGGCTGCTCTACGCCGCGAAGCGCTCCGGTCGCAACGCCGTCGCCTACCGGCACAACGGGCGGGTCCGACTCGCCGGCGCCGCTGCGGGTCGCCGGGCCGTGGCGGAACCCCGCGCCGTCGGTTACTAACCCGGCCTTTTCCACGAAGCGTGATCGCGTGATCACGGATTTGCATCCGCCGGTGGGTGGGGACGATTCGCCCGGACGGACCGACACGGTGCGTATTTGCCCGTACGGAAAGTGAACATATTTCGATGGGTGGTCGTCAGTAGTGGACACCATCCGTACTATCGCGTTCATCAAGCGATCTGATCGTGACGGAACCGGTACGGGTCGCTCCACGTCCACAACGCGTGCGCGGCGTAGGGAGCGCACCACCGCTGACCGTGAAAGGGAAGGGAGACCGAGTGCCGGACGACCCCCGTGACGGCTTCGGCTCCCGCCGTTCCCGCGACGCCCGCGACCCCGGACAGGACCCCGCCGAGCAGGCGCGTGACGCCGCCGGGTCCCGGGAGGGCCGGCGGGCGGAGCGCCGCTACGAGGAGCCGCCCACGGGCCGGCGCCGACGCTCCCGCGAGGACTCCGGCGGCCTGAGCGTGTCGGACCTGCTCGCCAAGCACGGCACCGGCCAGCACCCGATCCCGGGCCCGCCCGGCGATGAGCCGCCCCGCCGGGCCGAGGAACCGCCCAGCCGCCGCGACCTGTCCGCCCCCGCCGCGGGCCGCCCGCGCCGCGCGGCGGACGAGCCCAGCAGACCGGCCATGCCCGCGCCGGGGACCCTCCCGCCCGCCGGTCGCCCCCGACCGGTCGACGAGCCGAGCCGGCCGGCCATGCCGGCTCCCGGCCCGACCCCCCGCCGCCGCGGCGTCGACGAGCCCAGTCGGCCCGCCATGCCGGGCCCGGGCACCGTCCCTCCCCCCGGCCGGGGCCGTCCCGTGGACGAGCCGAGCCGGCCGGCCATGCCGGCTCCCGGCCCGCCCACCGGGGGACGCGCGCGGCGCGGTCAGGTGCCGGGCGCCCCCCAGCCTCCGACGCCGCCCGCGCCCACCGCCGGGCCGACGCCGCCGCCCGTCCCCCCGCGCGGCCCCCAGCCGCCCGTCCCGGAGGAGCAGGCGGGCCGGCCGGGAGCGCCCGCCACCCCGCCCCGCGGCAGCGGGCCGCGCCCGATGCCGACCCGCAAGCGCCCGGCCGGCCCGGGCGGCCCCGGTGAGCGCGTCCGACAGACTCCGCCGACTCCGGCGCCCCCTCCCGGCACCCCTCCGGCGCCCGGCGTCCTCGACGCCCTGACGGGCGAGGACCCCACGCCGTCCCGGCCCGTGCCGCAACCGCCCCGCCCCACGCCGCCACCACCGGCTCCGCCCGCCGGAGCCGCGCCTGGGCGGCGCGCGCCCGGCCCGACCGGCACCGGCGTGGGCCCGAAGCCCGCCGGACGCCGGGGCGTCGTCCCGCCCCCGCCCGGCCCCGCGCCGGAGGAGGTCACCCAGGAGGTCCCTGCGGTCGTCGACGGCCCCCAGGACGCCGAGGAGCGGCACGAGAAGAGCAAGAAGATCGACGCCACGCTGGCCCGCTTCTCCGCGGTCCACGACGAGGCGTTGGAGGCCGAGCAGAAGAAGCGCAACCGGCTGACCCGCTTCATCAAGCGCGACGACCTGCCCGACCTCGACGCGGCCGTCGAGTCGCCCTCCTCCGAGGAGGAGACGACGCTCCTCCCCCCGGCCACCGACGAGCCGCCGGCCGGCGGCAAGGGGACCAAGGGCGCCGGCAAGGCCGCGGCGGCCCCGGTCGCGGCCAGCGGCACCGACGGCGACAAGGCGGCCGAGAAGGACGCTGAGGACGCCGAGCCCGACCCCGCCGAGGAGAAACGCCGCCGGGTCCGGCGACGGGCCGTGCTGGCGGGCAAGGGCTTCGCCATCGCCGCCGCGGCGCTGGTGTTCGTCGCCAGCGGCATCGGCTGGGGCGGGATGCGCTGGGCCGACAGCCAGGTCCGCAAGGTCACGGCCCTGGACCCCAACTCGGCGGACATCCAGGACAAGGACAAGCAGCTCGGGGACGAGAACTTCCTGCTGGTCGGCTCGGACACCCGGGCTGGCGCGAGGCCGGAGGACCACGTCGGCACCCAGGCCGACGCCAAGGGCGCGCGCTCGGACAGCGTGATGATCGCGCACATCCCGCAGGACCGGTCCCGGATCGTCGTGGTCTCCTTCCCGCGCGACCTCGAGGTCGACCTGCCCGAGTGCGACGAGTGGAACTCGGACACCGGCAAGCTCACCGGCAAGAAGTCCAAGGCGGTGAAGAACGCCAAGATCAACGAGGCGTACGCCGCCGGCGGCCCGATGTGCACGAACAAGGTCGTGCAGAAGATCAGCGGTCTGGCGATCAACCACTTCCTCGGCGTGGACTTCCACGGGTTCAAGGACATGGTCAACGCGGTCGACGGCGTCGAGGTGTGCATCCCGAAGCCGATGATCGACGAGAAGCTGGGGCCGATCTTCCCGCAGGCGGGCAAGAAGGTCCTCCGGGACAACGACGCGTTGAACTTCGTGCGGGCCCGCTACCTGACCAACGACCCGACCTCCGACTACGGTCGGATGAAGCGGCAACAGCAGTTCCTGTCCTCGCTGCTGCGCAAGGTCATGTCCAGCCAGGTGCTGCTCGACCCCGGCAAGCTCACCTCGTTCGTCCGCGAGCTCGGCAAGAACACCTTCGGCGACAACGTCGGCGCCGACCAGCTCCTCAACCTCGCCCAGTCGATGCGCGGGGTGTCGGCCGGCCAGATCACCTTCGTCACCGTGCCGACCGTCGGCGAGGCCAACAAGCGCGGCAACGAGGTGCTGCGCGTCAACGACACCCGCGCCCTGTTCCAGGCGATCATCGACGGCACGCCGCTGCCGGGCGAGAAGCCGGCGCAGAAGGGGCCGACGCCGGCCCAGGCGCCGCCGGCCGCCACCGGCGGTCCGGTGGACCCGAAGACGGTCAAGGTGCAGGTGGTGAACGGCACCAGTCAGGGCGGTGTGGGCAAGGAGACCGCGGACCAGCTCGCCGCCCAGGGTTTCACCGTGGTGATGCGGCGGGACGGCGAGAAGACCGACAAGACGGTGATCCGCTACTCCGGCCAGCGCGCCGACCAGGCCCGCGCGCTCAAGTCCGCGGTGCCCAGCGCGCAGCTGGTCGAGGACCCCTCGCTGGGAGGCGCGATCCAGCTCGTGATCGGCGCGAACTTCGACCGCAAGGTGATCAAGCCGGGCAGCGAGCCGCCGCCGGGCGACCAGAAGGCGGGCGGGGAGCAGAAGCCGACGGCTGGCCCCCTGCCGAAGGACCTGTCGACGGTCAACGCCGCCGACACCGGCCCCTGCGGCTGAGGAAGATCCCGGGAGATCAGCGGGCGATCAACGCAGGCCAGAGTGGGTGCGAACACGGCTCCGACACCTCTGGTTCACTGTGGGTTCACCCGAACATCGCGTCTCCGCGACCGATGACCCGTAGCCTTGGGACATGCGTGAGGCTTACCACGAGCAGCTCCAGGACCTGGCCGGCGAGCTGGCGACGATGTGCGACATGGCCGCCACCGCGATGGAGAAGGCCACCAGGTCCCTGCTCGACGTCGACCTCGGCCTCGCCGAGGAGGTCATCGGCGACGACGTGAAGGTCGACGAGGAGCGCGCGCGGAGCGAGGAGCACGCGCTGGCGCTGCTCGCGTTGCAGTCGCCGGTCGCGACCGACCTGCGCATCGTGATCACCACCCTGCACGCGGCGGAGAGCCTGGAGCGCATGGGCGACCTCGCGCAGCACGTCGCCAAGGCGACCCGGCGCCGGCACCCGCAGCCCGTGCTGCCCGACCAGGTCCGGCCGTACTTCGCCGAGATGGGCCGCGTCGCCGTGCACCTGGCGCGGCGGGCCGAGGAGGTCATCCGCACCAAGGACATCGACCTCGCCCGCCAGCTGGAGGACGAGGACGACGCCATGGACGACCTGCACCGGCACCTGTTCTCGGTGCTGATGGACAAGGAGTGGCCGCACGGCACCGCCGCGGCCGTCGACGTCACCCTGCTCGGCCGGTTCTACGAGCGCTTCGCCGACCACGCCGTGTCGGTGGCCCGGCGGATGGTCTTCGTGGTGACCGGCAAGATGCCGGGCTCCGAAGATCAGCACTGACCCAACACCGACCGGTGCTGATCCGCACTGACCAGCACTGACCAACCCGCCAGCGCTGGACCACCCCTGGCCAGCTGGCTGGCGCGGACGGGCACGACCTCACGGCGCTGCCCGGCGTCTGCACGACGCCGGACAGCACGGCCCCGGCCCACCAGTCGCGGGACCACGACGAAACGCCCCTCGCACCGACCGGTGCGAGGGGCGTCGTGTCGCGGCCCGCTGTGCCGACTCCCGCCGCCGGGAGCCAGCCGACGGGGATCAGCCGAAGCGGCCGGAGATGTAGTCCTCGGTGGCCTTCTGGCTGGGGTTGGAGAAGATCTTCTCGGTGTCGTCGACCTCGACCAGCCGGCCGGGCTGACCCACACCGGCCAGGTTGAAGAACGCGGTCTGGTCGCTGACCCGCGCCGCCTGCTGCATGTTGTGCGTGACGATGACGATCGTGTAGTCCTGCTTCAGCTCCGTGATCAGGTCCTCGATCGCCAGCGTGGAGATCGGGTCCAGGGCCGAGCAGGGCTCGTCCATCAGCAGCACGTCCGGCTGCACGGCGATGGCGCGGGCGATGCACAGCCGCTGCTGCTGACCGCCGGAGAGGCCGCCGCCCGGCTTGTCCAGCCGGTCCTTGACCTCCTCCCAGAGGTTCGCGCCCCGCAGCGACCGCTCGCACACCTCGTCGAGCCGCTTCCGGTTCTTCACCCCGGCCAGCCTGAGCCCGGCGACCACGTTGTCCCTGATCGACATCGTCGGGAACGGGTTGGGCCGCTGGAACACCATGCCGATGGTGCGCCGCACCTCGACCGGGTCGACGTTGGCGGCGTAGATGTCCTCGCCGTCCAGCAGCACCTGGCCCTCGACCCTGGCCCCCGGCGTCACCTCGTGCATGCGGTTGAGCGAGCGCAGCACGGTCGACTTGCCGCAGCCCGACGGGCCGATGAAGGCGGTGACGCTGCGCGGCGGGACCGACAGCGTCACGCTGTCCACGGCGTGGAACTTGCCGTAGTAGATGTTGACGTCCTTGATGTCGATGCGCTTTGCCATCGCTGGTTCCCGCCCGCTCACTTCTTGATGGCCGACAACCGCGAGATGACGGTGGCCAGCAGGTTGAACAGCATGATGATCAGCACGAGGGACATCGCCGCGCCCCACGTGCGGTTGAACCCGGCCGTCTCGGGGTTGGCGAACTGGTCGTTCATCAGCAGCGGCAGGTTCGCCTGGTTGCCGTCGAAGACGTTCAGGTTGATCGAGGACGCGTAGGCGCCGACGATCAGCGCGGGCGCGGTCTCGCCCATCACCCTGGCCAGGCCGAGCATCACGCCGGTGACGATGCCGGACATCGCCGTCGGCAGGACGATCTTCACGATCGTCTTCCACTTCGGCACGCCCAACGCGTACGACGCCTCGCGCAGCTCGTTGGGCACGATCCGCAGCATCTCCTCCGTCGTGCGGATGACCACCGGGATCATCAGCAGCAACAGGGACAGCGACACCGCGAAGCCGCTGCGGCCGAACCCGAGGATCGAGATCCACAGCGCGTAGACGAACAGGCCGGACACGATCGAGGGGACACCGGTGAGGATGTCGACCATGAACGTGGTGAACCGGGCGAGCCGGGTGCCCGCGCCGTACTCCACGAGGTAGACGCCCACCATCACGCCCACCGGCACCGACAGCAGCGCCGTGGACAGGGCCTGCACCACCGTGCCGTAGATCGCGTGGTACGCGCCGCCCCGGTCGTCGTAGGGGCGCAGCCCGTACAGCGAGTGCGTCCACCAGTCGGCGCTCAGGATCGGCTGCAGGCCCTTCTGCACCACCGACCAGAGCACCCAGACCAGCGGGACCACGGCAACGAGGAAGGCCAGCGCCACCAGGGTGGTGGCCACCGCGTTCTTGATCTTCCGGCCGGCGCCGATGCCCTGGAAGGCCGGGCCGGTGGCCGGGCGGTGCAGGTCGGTTGTCGCGGTCGTCATGCGGACCCCTTCCTCCCCGCGACGATGGTCCGCGCCAGGGCGTTGACCGCGAAGGTCAGGGCGAACAGGACCAGACCGGCCGCGATGTAGGCACCGGCGGTGAGCTCGTTGTTGAACTCGCCGGAACCCAGGGCGATCTTCGAGGCGATCGTCGCGCCGCCGTCGAAGAAGCTGAGCTTGGGCGCCGCGTTGGTGCCCGACAGGATCAGGTAGAGCGCGACGGTCTCGCCCAGCGCGCGGCCGAGGCCGAGCATGGAGGCGCTGACGTAGCCCGCCTTGCCGAACGGGATGACGGTGGTGCGCACCATCTCCCACTTGGTGGCGCCCAGCGCCAGCGCGCCCTCGATGTGCTCCTTCGGCGTGCGCTCGAAGACCTCGCGGCTGACCGCCGTGATGACGGGCAGGATCATCACCGCGAGGACCACCCCGGCGGTGAAGACGTTGCCCGCGCCGCCGATCGACACGTTGCCCGGGGCGAACAGCGGCACGAAGCCGAGGTTGCGGCTGAGCCACTCCGCGACCGGCACCAGCGTGGGGCCGAGCACCTTGATGCCCCACAGGCCGAAGATGATCGACGGCACGGCGGCCAGCAGGTCCACCACGTAGGCGAACGGGCGCGCGAGCCGTCGCGGCGCGTAGTGGGTCAGGAACAGCGCGATGCCCAGTGACACCGGCATCGCCAGCGCCAGCGCCAGCACCGAGGTGGCGACGGTGACCCACAGCAGGTAGAGGATGCCGAACTGGAGGCCGTTCGGGTCGGTGGTGTTCCAGACCCCGCTGGTCAGGAACCCGACCTGGTTCGCGCGCAGCGCCGGCACCGCCTGCAGCAGCAGGAACAGGCCGATCGCCGCGATCAGCACGACGATGAACGCGCCGGAGCCGACGGCGGCGCCGCGGAAGACGCGGTCGCCGGGACGCCGGACCGGGGTGGATGCTGGCTCGCCCTGGGCGGTGTTCGCGGTGGAGATGGGACCCTCCGGAGTGTCCGGTGAGCTCGCGGCACCGCCCCGCGACGGCTCCAGTGTCCCGTGGGACACCCGCGCCCGACGGGGCGTCTCCTGGGCCGACGCGGAGCGGTCCGCCAGCGTCGAGTCGCTCATGGCGTCTCGTTCAGTCTCGCAGATGACGGGTGGTTCGTCCGGGCTCAGGCAATCGCCTTGACGGCGTCCTGCAGCTTGGTCCGGAACTCCTTCGGCAGCGGGACGTAGCCGACCTTGGTCAGGTTGTCCTGGCCGGGGCCGGCGGCGGTGCCGAGGAACGCCTTGACGGCCTTGGTGGTGTCGGCGTCGTAGCCCTTGGAGCAGACCAGCTCGTAGGTGACCAGGACCAGCGGGTAGGCGCCGGCCTCCTTCGAGGCGTACAGGGCGTCGAGGTCGATGACCATGTCGTTGCCCTGGCCCTTGATCTTGGCCGAGGCGATGGCCTTGCCGGCGGTGGCGTCGGTCAGCTCGACCGGGCCCGCACCGCTGTCGATCTTGGCCACGCCGAGCTTGGCGCTCTTGGCGAAGGAGCTCTCCACGTAGGTGATGGCGCCCTCGGTGGCCTTGACGCCGTCGGACACGCCCTGCGACTTGGCCTTGCCCTCGCCGACGCCGCCCTTGAACTGCTTGCCGCCGCCCTGCGTCCACGCGCTCTTGGCCGAGGCCTGCAGGTACTTCTGGAAGTTGTCGGTGGTGCCGGACTCGTCGGACCGGAAGAACACCACGATGTCCTTGTCCGGCAGGTTGGCGCTGCCGTTGAGCGCCTTGATGGCCGGGTCGTTCCACTTCTTGACCTGGCCGTTGAAGATCTTGGCCGTGGTCTCCGGGTTCAGCACGAGCCCGTCGACGCCCGGCAGGTTGTAGGCCACGGCCACCGGGCCGAAGACCAGCGGCAGGTGCCACGCCGGGTTGCTCTGGCAGCGCTCGGCGGCCTTGGCGACCTCGTCGTCCTTCAGCGGCGAGTCGGTGCCGCCGAAGTCCACCTGCTTCGAGGTGAACTGCTTGATGCCGTTGCCCGAGCCGGTCGGGTTGTAGGCCACGTCGAAGCCCTGGCACTTGGCGGCGTAGGCGGCGACGAACTCCTGGATGGCGTTGGTCTGCGCCGACGAGCCCTCGCCCGTGAGCTGCTTCTTGCCGCCGCAGTCCACGTTGACGCCGCTCGCGGCGCCGCTGCCACTCTGCGCCGGGGCGTTGTTGTCGCTGCCGCAGGCGGAGAGCAGGAGCGCGCTGGCGGCCGCGAGACCGAGCGCAGCGCCGTGCCGCTTGATGTTCACCAGGATCCTCCACAGCTGGGGAAGGCGGGGTGTTGTCGCGGCCGGTCTACCTCCCGCGACCGCTGCGCCGGACGCTAGGCAGGGCGGGTTGACGTGCGCCGGTTTCCAGGTGAACGAAAAGTGAACAAGGCCGACCGGGTGAGGATTGACCCCTCTTTGGTCTGATCCTGTGCCCGGCCTGTGACCTGGTGCTATGCGTTCCGTGACAGAGGGCTCACTGTTCGGGTTAACGGGCGTACTGCGCGTCGGTGTCCCAGTGCCGGAAGCCCAGGCGCTGGTACACCGCGATCGCGGGCGCGTTGTCCGACTCGACGTAGAGCATCACGGCCGGCAGACCCGCCGCGCGCAGGTGGTGCAGGCCGGCCAGGGTGAGCGCCTTGCCCAGCCCGCCGCCCTGCGCGTCCGGGTCCACCCCGAGCACGTAGACCTCGCCGATCGGCTCCTCGTCGGCGTGCACCTTCGTCCAGTGGAAGCCCACCAGCCGCTCACCGGCGGCGGCATCCCCGCCGTTCTCGCCGTTCCCGGTCGTGCGCACGGCGAGCAGGAACCCGGCGGGGTCGAACCACGGCTCCGCCTCGCGCGCCCGCACGTCGGCGACGGTCCAGCCGCCCTGCTCGGGGTGCCAGGAGAACGCCCGGTTGTTCACCTCGACCACGGCCGACTCGTCCTGGTCCACCACGAAGGGCCGCAGCCGCACGCCCTCGGGCAGGCTCGGCGCGGCCAGCGGCTCGTCGAACTCCATGCGCATCCGCCACAGCGCCCTGACCTGCCGGAACCCGTACCGCTCCGCCAGGCGGACGGCGCCGGGGTGCGCGCCGTGCGTCCAGATCCGCAGCGCGTCCCGGCCCGGCGCCAGCGCCACGAGGCCGTCCACCAGCGCGGCGCCGAAACCGCGCCGGCGCAGCTCGGGGCGCACCACCAGCTCGGCCACGGCCGGCGCGTCCCCGCTCCCCGGCTCCAGGTGCGCGTAGCCGGCCAGCCGGCCGTCCGCGTCCCGGACGAGCAGGTGCCGCGACAGCTCCGGCGCGGGCTCGACGTCCGGCCGCAGCCGGAGCCGCACGTGGTCGGACACCGGGGACACCCGGTCGGCCGCCACCGCGGCGTCGATCAGCCCCACCACGTCGGCCGAGAGCTCGGAGTCGAGGACGTCCCGCCATTCCCGCTGCACCACGGCCCCGACGCTAGTCGACGCGCCGCGCGGGTCGCGCGTGCCGATGATCACGGCGGTGCCCCGGTCGGGTGACAGCTCCGGTGACAACTCCGGCGACGGCGCGCCCGCCGGCTCCGACCGCCGGCGGCGGGACCGACCCGATCGAGGGGCTCAGCGACCGGACCGGAGGAACGCCGCCTCGTCCGGGAAGTCGACGAGGTCCGCCACCGGCTCCGCCGCGCGGCCGCCCCTCGGCGGCCGGACGAACTTGTAGCCGACGTTGCGCACGGTCCCGATCAGGCTCTCGTGCTCGGGGCCGAGCTTCGCCCGCAGCCGCCGCACGTGCACGTCCACCGTGCGGGTGCCGCCGAAGAAGTCGTAGCCCCACACCTCCTGCAGCAACTGCGCGCGGGTGAACACCCGGCCGGCGTGCTGCGCGAGGTACTTGAGCAGCTCGAACTCCTTGTAGGTCAGTTCGAGCGGGCGGCCGCGCAGCCGGGCCGTGTAGGTCGCCTCGTCGATCACCAGGTCGCCGAGCTGGAGGGCGCCGTCGCCGCCGCGGTGCGCGGCGGCCCTGCGGGAACGGACCAGCCGCAGCCGGGCGTCCACCTCGGCCGGGCCGGCGGTCGGGAGCAGGATCTCGTCCACGCCCCAGTCCGCGCTCACCGCGACCAGGCTGCCCTCGGTGACCACCGCGACGACCGGCACGTCCACACCGCTGTTGGCCAACAGCCGACACAGGCCGCGCGCGCCCACCAGGTCGCCGCGCGCGTCCACCAGCACCGCGTCGTGCGGGCCCGCCTCCAGCAGGGCGGAGACCTCGGGCGCCAGCGGACGCACGGTGTGCGGCAACAACGCGAGTGCCGGCAGCACCGCGTCCGGCTCGGGATCGTGGGTCAGGAGCAACAGGTCGGCGCTCATCCGGGCCGCCTCCTCCCCGCCGCGGCCGCACCGCGGACGCTCGTGCCGTGCAAGGGGCGTGGCTCCGTTGCCAACAGCTGTCGGGCAGGATACCCGCCGTGACCTGCGGAAGCCCAGCGCCCGCCACCCGTTCCGTGGCCGTGTTCACAACCGACCGGGTACGCCTGGCCGGCGTGGTCGTGGCCCCCGGGCACGAGCTGGCGGTCGTCGTGGGGCACGGCTTCACCAACAACGTCTCCCGCCCGGCGGTGCGCCGCGTCCTCCACCGGCTCGCGCGCGGCCGGACGGTCGTCGCCCTCGACTTCCGGGGACACGGTCGATCCGGCGGCCGCAGCACCGTGGGCGTCGACGAGGTGCTGGACCTCGCCGCCGGGGTCGACCTCGCCCGGCGGCTCGGGCACGACCGGGTCGCCACGCTCGGCTTCTCGATGGGCGCCTCGGTGGCGCTGCGGCACGCCGCGCTCGCCCCGCCGGCGGAGCGGCCGGGCGCGGTGGTGGCGGTCAGTGGCCCCGCGCGCTGGTTCGAGCGCGAGACGCCGCCGATGCGCCGGCTGCACTGGCTCGTGGAGGAGCCGGCCGGCCGCGTGCTGGCCAGGGCGCTCGGCGTGCGGCTGGGGGCGGCGTGGCGGGACGTGCCGCCCAGCCCCGTGGAACTGGCGCGGCACGTGCCGCCCACCCCGCTCCTGCTCGTCCACGGCGACCGCGACCACTACTTCCCGGTCGCGCACGGTCGGTCCCTGCAGCTCGCCGCCGGCGGGGACACCGAGCTCTGGCTGGAGCGCGGGATGCGGCACGCCGAGTCCGCCGCGACCCCCGACCTGGTAGACCGGATGGGGGCGTGGCTGGACGCCAACACCCGCCGATCCGCGGATCCCCGACAGGACGGACACGTCGCGTGAAGAAGCTCGTCATCGCACTGCTGGTGCTGCTCGGCCTGCTGGTCGCCGCCGACTTCGGCGCGGCGGCGTTCGCCGAGTACCAGCTGTCCAAGAAGCTGCGGGCGGAGCTGAAGCTGACCGACGACCCGGACGTGCGGGTCAACGGCTTCCCCTTCCTCACCCAGGCGCTGGCGGGCGACTACCGCGAGATCGAGATCCGGGCCAACCGGGTGGCCTTCGGCCAGTTCCGCGACCTCGGGCTGGTGGCGACCGCCCGGCACGTCCGCGCCCCGCTGTCCGGCCTGGCCTCCGGGTCCGCCCGGGTCGTGGTGGACGAGGTGGACGGGCAGCTGGAGGTCAGGGCCAACGACATCGGCCGGATGATCGAGATCCCGGACCTGCGGATCGAGCCGGCGCCGGAGGAGGTCGCGGCGGTGGCCGGGGCGGCGGGCAAGCCGCCGGCCGGCGACCGCACCACGGCCGGGGTCCGGCTGACCGGCAGCACGGAGCTCGCCGGGCAGAAGATCCGGGCGACGGTGACCGGCGTGCTCACCCTGCTCGACAACCAGATCCAGGTCACGCCCAGGGAGACCAAGATCGACGCGGGCGGCGGCGCGTTCTCGCTGCCGGAGGCGATGAAACGGCAGGTCCTGAAGACCTTCACGTTCCGGCTCGACCCCGGCGGCCTGCCGCTCAACGCCCAGCCGACCGAGGTCGCCGCGCAGAACGGCGCGCTGGTGATCCGGGGCAAGGCGACGAACGTGACCCTCGGGGGTGGCTCGACCCGATGAGCACGGGCTGGTGGGCGCTGCTCGGCACGGTGGCGGTGACCCTCGCGCTGGGCACGCTGCACCGCGTGCGCGAGGGCCGGGTCCGGCGGAAGGAGAGCGCGGAGGTGGCGGTGGCGGAACCGGAGGGGTTGCTGGAGGGGCTGCCGGAGGCGGTGCGCGCGGCGCTGGGGGGCGGCGTGACGCTGGTCCAGCTCTCGTCCACCTTCTGCGCGCCGTGCCGGCACGCCCGGGTGCTGCTGTCCGACCTGGCCGGTCGCACGGAGGGGCTGCGGCACGTCGAGATCGACCTCACCGAGCGGCCCGAGCTGGCCCGGCGGCTCGGCGTGCTCCGCACCCCCACCACGCTCGCGCTCGACGCCGCCGGGCGCGAGCTGTTGCGGGTGAGCGGCGTCCCCAGGCGGGACGCGCTCCTGGACGCCCTGCGCCCGCACCTTCCCGGCTGACCGACCCGGGCCGGCCGCAGGGGGCCACCCGCTCCAGGCCGGGTCCCGCCCTTCGGCCAGCCGGCCGCGCCGAAAACATCGGCCAGACAACGCTTCTTCGCGAAAACAACGAGCGCCGCCGGGCCGCCACCCGGCCCCGGAGAGGCCCGTCGCCGGGAATCCCCCTACCGGCCGTAGGCCAGTTGTTCCATCTGGTGGACGCCCCTCCCAGTGACAAGGAGGGTTCGGTAGCCTCCGACCCATGCACTGGCTGTTCACGAAGCGACGCGCGGTCGACCTCTGCCGCGTCTTCAGCAGCCTGTGTCCGACGCGCTGACCCGGCGGTCGGCCCGACGGTGACGCGCGCCGCGCTGAGGCAGGAGCGCGACCCGGCCGATAACCGCCGCTGACGGACTTTCCCCGTCCACCGTCAGGAGGTCATCGTGTCCGCAGACCACCCCGTCGACCCGACCCCGTCCGACGCCCCGTCACCCTCCGCCGGCCGGACCCGGCCCAACCGGGCCGACCAGCCCGTCGACCCCCGGGGTCCCCGCTTCACCGCGTGGATGACCAGCGCCGTGCTCGCCGTGGTGCTGGTCACCGGGAGCTGGCGCCTGCTCGCCGCGCAGGCGGTGATCTTCGCCCTGTGCGCCTTCGTCAGCCTCCGGCTGAACCCGTACGGCCTGCTCTTCCGCAAGGCCGTGCAGCCCCGGCTCCGCCCGACGACGGAGCGCGAGGCGACGCCGCCGCTGCGCTTCGCGCAGGGCGTCGGCTTCGCCTTCGCCCTCGTCGGCGTCGTCGGCTACGCCTCCGGGTTCACCGCGCTCGGGGTCGTGGCCACGTCCGCGGCCCTGGTCGCGGCGCTCCTCAACGCCGCCTTCGGGTTCTGCCTCGGCTGCGAGGCCTACCTCCTGATCCGCCGGCTCGCGCCGGCACACCGCCACCAGACGTCCTGAACCGCGAGTTAGGGAAGAAGGAGCGCTCGATGAGCCGTGAGAACGTCCTGGTCTCGGCCGAGTGGGCCGAGCAGAACCTCGACACGCCAGGGGTGGTGTTCGTCGAGGTGGACGAGGACACCACCGCCTACGACGGTGGCCACATCCCGGGCGCCGTGCGGGTCGACTGGCGGACGGAGCTGCAGGACCCGGTGCGCCGCGACTTCGTCGACCGCGCCGGCTTCGAGAAGCTGCTGTCCGCCAAGGGCATCGCCAACGAGGACACCGTCGTCCTGTACGGCGGCAACAACAACTGGTTCGCCGCCTACGCGTACTGGTACTTCCGCCTGTACGGGCACCAGAGCGTCAAGCTGCTCGACGGCGGCCGCAAGAAGTGGGAGCTCGACGGCCGCCCGCTGACCAGGGACGCCGTCGAGCGCGAGGCGACGACCTACCAGGCCCAGGAGCAGGACGCCTCGATCAGGGCGTTCCGGGACGAGGTCGTCGACGCGATCGGCGCCAAGAACCTGGTCGACGTGCGGTCGCCCGACGAGTTCGCCGGCAAGCTGCTCGCCCCCGCGCACCTGCCGCAGGAGCAGGCGCAGCGGGCGGGGCACATCCCGTCGGCGATCAACGTGCCGTGGAGCAAGGCGGCCAACGAGGACGGCACGTTCAAGAACGACGACGAGCTGCGGACGATCTACGGCGAGGCCGGCCTCGACGGGTCGAAGCCGACCATCGCCTACTGCCGCATCGGCGAGCGCTCCTCGCACACCTGGTTCGTGCTCCACGAGCTGCTGGGCCACGAGGACGTGAAGAACTACGACGGGTCGTGGACCGAGTACGGCTCGCTGGTCGGCGTGCCGATCGAGGTCGGCGCCGGGAAGGAGTCCTGACGTGAGCGGATGCGGTGCCCCGGAGCAGTCGGCCGCGTTGCCGGCCAACGTGGACCCGGGCAAGGAGATCGTGCTGACCGGCAGGGTGCTCGCCGACGGGCAGCCGGTGGGCGGGGCGTTCGTGCGCCTGCTGGACGCGGCGGGCGAGTTCACCGCCGAGGTCGTGTCCTCGCCGGAGGGCGACTTCCGCTTCTTCGCCGCGCCCGGCGCCTGGACCGTGCGGGCGCTGCACCGGTCCGGCCGGGGCGAGACGGCGGTCAGCGCGGACGGCCCCGGCCTGCACACCCTGGAGGTCGCGGTCGCCTGAGGCGGACCCGCGTTCCCGGCGTGACGGGGCCCGGATCACCCGAGGGTGGTCCGGGCCCCCGCGCGTGGCGGGCCGGGTGGTTCGGCGGTGAGCGGAACCTCACTGCCCCGGCCGGCCCCGTCCGCCGTTATCCTCGGCAGGTGCTGCACTGGTTGTTCACCGCCCTGATGGTGCTGGTCGTCGTGCTGACCACGTGGTTCGCCGGCTACGTGGTCTTCCGGCTCTTCGCCGACCAGCGCTGACCCCCAACCCCCAGCGAGATCATGACTGAGACCCCTGGCCAGCCCGTTCCCGGCAGCGGCGACGCCGCGTTGCGCGCCGCCGCCGAGCGTGCCGCCGCCACCCGCGACCGCAACCTGCCCCAGTTCGACGACCTGCCGGTCCCGCCGGACACGGCGAACCTCCGGCAGGGCGCCGACCTGCACGAGCAGTGCCTGTCGCTGCTGCCGCTGGTCGGCGTGTGGCGCGGGGAGGGCGAGATCGTCTACCCGACCATCGACGGCCCGTACCGGTTCGGCCAGCAGGTGACCTTCGCCCACGACGGCCGTCCGTTCCTCTACTACGAGGCGCGGGCCTGGCTGCTGGACGAGAACGGCGCGGTCGTGCGGCAGGCGGCCCGCGAGGTCGGCTGGTGGCGGCCGCAGCCCGACGACACCATCGAGATGCTGCTCGCCCACTCCACGGGCGTCGTGGAGATCTTCTACGGCCGCCCGCGGGGGCAGACGGCCTGGGAGCTGGCCACCGACGCCGTGGTGCGGACCGCGACGGCGCGGGACGTCACCGCGGCGCAGCGCCTGTACGGCATCGTCGAGGGCGGCGACCTGGCCTACGTCGAGGAGCGGGCGATGTCCGGCCAGCCGATGCAGCCGCACGCCTCGGCGCGCCTGCGTCGCGTCGTCGGCTGACACCGGCCTCCGCCGGACCGGCCGACCCACCGGGGTCGTCCACATCGGACACCTCCCGGTTCGCGCCGGCCAGTCCGCGTTGGCCGTCCTGGTGGGCGGGTGCTGACACGGCTGCCACAGCGGCGGTGCCGGCGCGCTCGTCCACTTCGGCCTCGGCGACGAGTGGGAGTTGAGCGTTCCGATCTCGTCCTGTCCGGGGCGCGCGTGAGCGCCGGCGACATGCTGGCGACATGTTGTGACTCGGGACGGCAGGAGAGCTTTCCCACGCTGATGTCGAGCTCGCGCCCGGCCCCAGGCCGCCCGGAGCGGCGTCAGATGTACTCGGCCTCGTACAGATCGGCCAGCACGGCCTGCACCTCGCGGGCCCGCTCGGGGTTGGCCAGCGCCTCGCCGTCCAACGTGTGCACCCGGGTGATCCGGCGGACGCTCGAGGTCAGGAACAACGCGTCCGCGGACCGCAGGTCCTCGACCCGCAACGGCTCGACCTTCGTGGTCCACCCGGCGCGCTCCGCGCCGCGGAACAACGCGCCCTGGGTGGTCCCCGGCAGCACACCGCTGCTCGGCGGCGTGGTCCGCAGGGTGCGCTCGTTCACCACGACCACGGTCGACGTCGGCCCCTCCAGCACGGAGCCGTCGGAGGCGACGAAGACGACCTCGTCCGCGTCGTGCGCCTGGGCGTACCGGACAGCGGCCATGTTCACGGCGTAGGACAACGTCTTGGCGCCCAGCAACAGCCACGGCGCGCGCTCCGCGTGGCCCGGGGCGAAGCCGCGCTCCAGCGTGATCGCCGAGACGCCCTCGGCCCGCTGCCGGCGCACGCCCTCCCCGATCGGCAGCCCCATCGCGTAGGCGGTGGTGGAACCGTCACCGAACTCCGGGCCCCGCGTGTAGACGAGCTTGAGGGCCATCTCCTCGCCCACCGGCCAGGCGTCGATCACCGCGCGGACGCAGCGCCGCCACGCGTCCAGGTCCGGCTCGGGCAGGTCGAGCATGGCCGCCGACCGGGCGAACCGGCCCAGGTGGGGCTCCAACTCGCGCGGCCGGCCGTCGACCACCAGCACCGTCTCGAACACCCCGTCGCCGCGCAACGCACCGAGGTCGTCGGCGCGCAGCAGCGGGGCCTCCGGGTCCAACAGGCTTCCGTCCAGGCCGGCGAGCACGCGCATGAACCCACACTACGACCCGCCGAACGGCCGGCGCAGCCGGCCGCCGACAGCGCTAAGCCGGTGGTGGTGGACGAGCCTACGATCAGGGCGTGGACACCAGCCTGCGGCGCACGCTGCACGAGCGGGGCATGCGGATGACCCCGCAGCGGCAGTTGGTGCTCGACGCGGTGCGCGACCTCGAGCACGCCACACCCGAGCAGATCTGCCAGCACGTCCAGCGGACCGCCCCCACGGTCAACATCACGACGATCTACCGCACACTCGACCTGATGGAGCGACTCGGCCTGGTGCGGCACACCCACCTCGGCCACGGGGCGCCCGTCTACTCGGTCGAGGACCACGAGCACGTGCACCTGGTCTGCCACCGCTGCGGCCACGTGGACGAGGTGCCGTGCGAGACGCTTTCCGGCCTGGTGGAACAACTTCGCCACGACCGGGGGTTCAACCTGGACGCCACCCACGTCGCGCTGCACGGCGTCTGCGCCGGCTGCGTGACCACACCCGACAAGCCCGGAGAACCGACGTGATCTCACCGCTCCTCGCCCGACCCGGCGCGGTCGCGCCGCCAGAGGACTCGCCGGACGCCGGCGTGCCCTGGCACTTCGGCGACCCGCTCGCCGAGCAGCGCTCCGCCGCCCGCTCCGCCGTGGTGGTGGACCGCTCACACCGCACCGTGCTCGCGGTGTCCGGCGAGGAGCGGTTGAGCTGGCTGCACACCCTGCTCACCCAGCACCTCACCCAGCTCCCGGACGGGGCGGGCACCGAGGCGCTGGTGCTCGACGGCAACGGCCGGGTCGACTGCCACCTCGTGCTGGCGCACCTGGACGAGCGGGTCTGGCTGGACGCCGACCACGGCGCCACGACGACCGGGGCGCTGCCGCCCGCCGCCCCGCAGCCGGTGGGCGCCTACCTGGACGCGATGCGGTTCTGGTCCAAGGTCGAGGTCACCGACGAGTCCGCCGACTTCGCGCTGCTGACGGTGCTCGGCCCGAACGCCCCCGAGCTGCTCGCCGCGGCGGGCGCGTCCGCGCCGACCGAGCGGCTCGCCGTGGCACCGGTCGCGGGCGGCGGCTGGGTGCGGCGCATGCCGTGGCCGCGCCCCGCCGGCTACGACCTGCTCGTGCCCAGGGCCGCGCTGGTCGACTGGTGGGAGCGGCTGGAGCACGCCGGCGCCCGCCCCGCGGGGAGCTGGGCGTTCGAGGCGCTGCGCGTGGAGGCGCTGCGGCCGAGGGTCGGGCTCGACACCGACAACCGCACCATCCCGCACGAGGTCGGCTGGATCGGCGGCGCGGTGCACCTGGAGAAGGGCTGCTACCGGGGCCAGGAGACGGTCGCCCGCGTGCACAACCTCGGCAAGCCGCCACGTCGCATGGTGCTGCTGCACCTCGACGGCTCGCCCGAGGTGCTGCCCGAGCCCGGGGACCCGGTCAGCCTGGACGGGAAGGCGGTGGGCCGCGTCGGCACCGCCGTCCTGCACCACGAGCTCGGCCCCATCGCGCTGGCCCTGCTCAAGCGGTCGGCGCCGATCGACGCGCAGTTCGCCGCCGGAGCCGAGGACCGCGTCGTGGCCGCGGCGGTCGACCCCGACTCGGTGCCCACCGACACCGGTGAGCCCCCGGGCCGTCAGGCCATCCGCCGGCTCCACACCTGAGTCGGCCCGAGCCCACGACGACCCGCCCGTGACCCCGTGGTCCGGGCGGGTCGTCGTTTCCGGCGCCGCGCGCGTCCACGCGTCTGTGCGTCCACGCGTCCACGCTCGTCACCGAGTCGCCCGGCCGCCGTGGCCGCGCGGGCCGCTGCGCCGGATGGGGGACATGGGGTGCGGGCGACCTTCGGAGGAGGTCGCCCGGTCGTTGGCTGTGCCAGGATCGGCCACATGGCAGAGACGCCTGGTCGGAGCGAGCCGCGCGGCGCGATGTCGGGGAGACCCGGCGCGCACGGCACGTTGATCACGGTGGCCCCCACCGGGGCCGAGCACGCCAAGGCCGACGTCCCGAACCTGCCCGTCACCCTGGACGAGCTGGTGCGCACCGCGCAGGACTGCGAGCGCGTGGGCGCCGCCATGATCCACGTGCACATCCGCGACGAGAAGGCGCGGCCCACGCTCGACCTGGGCCGGCTGCGGGACACCGTGGCCGCGCTGCGGTCGGAGACCAACCTGGTCGTGCAGCTCTCCACCGGGGGCGCGGTCACCGACCAGGAGGAGGACCGGCTGCGGGTGCTCGACGCCCAGCCCGACTCGGCCTCCTGCACCATGGGCACGGTCAACTTCGGGGACGACGTGTTCCTGAACCGCTGGGCGTTCGTCGTGGAGCTGCACCAGCGGATGCGCGAGCGCGGCATCGTCCCCGAGTACGAGATCTTCGACCTGGGGCAGCTCGCCGCGTTGCGCCGGCTGCTCGACGAGCACGGCCCGCCCGCCGGCGGACACGTGCACGTCGACCTCGTCATGGGGGTTCCCGGCGGCATGCCGGGCGACGCGGAGACGCTGGTCGCCGCGCTGCGCCTGCTGCCGGAGGGCGCCACCTTCTCCGCCACCGGCGTCGGGCGCGCCTCGCTGCCGGTCCTGTTCGCCTCGCTCGCCGCCGGGGGCCACCTCAGGGTGGGCATGGAGGACACGCTGTCCTACGCGCGGGGCGAGCGGGTGCGGGACAACGCCCAGCTGGTGGCCAGGGCCGCCGGGCTGGCCCGCGTCGCGCAGCGCCCCCCGCTGACCCCCGACGAGGTGCGCGCGATCCTCGGCGTCCGGCAGCCCGCCGGCGCCACGTCCTGATCCGGACAGCTCACCACCGAGGAGCGACGAAGTGTTGGCTGCTGGCCGCGGAGTCCCGCAGGATGGACACGTGATCGAGGTCCGTCCCGGCGGGCGGCGGCGCATCGACCGCGTACTCGCCCCGGGCTACACCGAGGGCGTCGAGCGGCGGTCGCTCGGCGACGTGCGGGCACTGCGCGACGAGGCCGCGCAGGAGGAGACCGACCTGTCCTACCTGCGTCGGCTGTTGCACGCCCGGATCGACATCGTGCGGGCCGAACAACGGCGACGGGTCGAGGGCGGCGCCAGCTCCGTGGTGGAGCAGCTCGCCGGCATCCTCGCGGTCAACGCCGTCGGGCCGGCCACCGGCTCCGGCCGGTACCAGACGATGGAACCGTCCCGGGCCGAGGCGCACCGCCGGCACGTGGAGGCCCTGGTCTCCGACGTGGACTTGTCGGACGTCACAGCGCTGTCGGATGGCAAGCTGGAGGACGCGCTGCGCGCCTACACCGCCGAGGAGGAGTCGGTCTCGCAGCGCCGACGCGAGGTCCAGGTGGTGGTCGACCGGCTCAACGCCGAGATCGCCCGCCGGTACCGGGAGGGCCAGGCGTCGGTCGACGAGTTGCTCGCCGCGGAGCGCGCCCCACGCGATTCCGAGGAGGGCTGAGGCAGGGGAGGCCACCATTACCGCGACGCACACGCCGGACTCGGTCGAGCTGGTCGAGCTGGTCCGCAACGGCTTCCGGGAGGGCGTGCACCGCGGGACGGTGGTCCTGCTCGGCCCCGACGGCGAGGTCCGGCAGGCGCTCGGCGCGCCGGAGCGGCCGATGTTCCCCCGGTCGTCCAACAAGCCCTTCCAGGGGCTGGCGATGCTGCGGTGCGGCCTGGACCTGCCCGACGACGCCGACCTCGCCCTGGGCTGCGCCTCGCACAGCGGCGAGCCGGAGCACGTCGAGCGCGCGCTGGCGATCCTGCGCAAGCACGGGCTGGACGAGGACGCGCTGGGCTGCCCGCCCGACCTGCCCGGACACGAGCCGAGCCGAACCGAGCTGCTGGCCCGCGGCGGTGGACCCCGGCGCGCGGCGATGAACTGCTCCGGCAAGCACGCCGCCATGCTCGCCACCTGCGTGCAGCGCGGCTGGTCCACCGAGGACTACCTGGACCCGGCGCACCCGCTCCAGGTCGCGGTCCGCGAGACCGTGGAGGAGCTGACGGGCGAGCCCGTCGCCGCGACCGCCGTCGACGGCTGCGGCGCCCCGCTGTTCGCCTTCTCGCTCACCGGCCTCGCACGCGCGTTCGCGGCCCTGGTGGCGGCGGAGCCGGGCAGCCAGGAGCGACGGATCGCCGACGCCATGCGCGCGCACCCGTACCTGGTCGCCGGCACCGACCGGGAGGACACCCGGCTGATGCGGGCCGTGCCCGGCCTGCTGTCGAAGGCCGGCGCCGAGGGCGTGCACGCCGTGGCCCTGCCCGGGGTGGGCGCGGTGGCCGTGAAGATCACCGACGGCGCCGCGCGCGCCCGGCTGCCGGTCACCGTGGGCGCGCTGCGCGCGCTCGGCGTGCCGACGTCGCCGGAGCTGGCCGCCCTGGCCGAGGAGACCGTCCTGGGCGGCGGCCAGCCGGTGGGCACCGTCCGCCTGCTGCCCGGCGTTCTCGGCTGATCCCGACCCTGCCCTCCCGCGGCCTGGAAAATTCCCTTCAGGTCGTGCGGGAGCGCTGGGTAGCGTCCGTCCGTGTCGAACGGGCCGGGTCCTCGCCGACGCTGGCTCGTGCTGGCCGTCGGAGCCGCGGCACAGGGTGTGAACGCCGTCGGGTTCCTCGGGTTGCCCGTGCTCACGCCCCAGCTCCGCGACCACTTCCGACTGGACCTGCCGGCGGTCGGCCTGCTGCTCGGGGCCGTCAGCCTGGGCACGGTGCTCGCGCTCGTGCCGTGGGGAGTCGCGACCGACCGGTTCGGAGAACGTCCGGTGATGTTGGTCGGCCTGCTCGGCTCGGCTGCCTGTCTCGGCGGGGCCGCGCTGGCCACCGACGTCGTCGTGGTCGGCGCGGCCCTGCTCGGGCTCGGCCTGTTCGGGGCCAGCGTCAACGCCGCCAGCGGCCGGGCCGTCATGACCTGGTTCGCCGACGGTCGACGCGGGTTGGCCATGGGGGTCCGCCAGACCGCGACGCCGCTGGGCGCCGCGCTGGCCGCCGTGTCGCTGCCGACCCTGGCCGCGCGGTCCGGCGTGCCGGCGGCGTTCGCGGCGCTGGGCGGTCTGACCACGGTCGTGGCGCTCGCGGTGGCGCTGTGGGTTCGGGAACCGCCCGGCGCGGTGCGCGCGCCCCGGCGGAGGAGGGTCGCGAGGGTCGGGGGCGGCGACCAAGTGCTGCGCTCACCCCGGCTGTGGCGGCTGGCCCTGGGCAGCGGGTTGCTCGTGGTTCCCCAGTTCACGGCGTCCGCGCTGCTGGTCGAGTTCCTGCACGACCACCACGGGCTCTCCGCCGGCTCGGCGGCGGTGGTGTTGGGCGTCGCCCAGGTGCTCGGCGGCGCCGGGCGGCTCGGCACGGGGCTGTGGTCGGACGCGTCGGGGAGCCGGCTGGGGCCGCTGCGGGTGCTGTCGGCCCTCGTCGCCGCCGGGTTCCTCGCGGGCGCCCTCGTGGACAGCGCGCCGGTGGGGCTGGTGGTGGCCACGCTGGTGCCCACGGCGGCGCTGGCGTTGTGCTGGAACGCGCTCGCCTACACGGCCGCCGGGGAAATGGCGCCGAGCGGGCGCAGCGGCACCGCTCTGGGGCTCCAGAACAGCGCCAACTTCGCGAGCGCCGCTCTCACGCCGGCAGCGGCGGGTTGGGTCGCCACGCACGTGTCCTGGCCGGCGGCGCTCCTGCTGGCCGCCGGCAGCGCCGCGGCGGCCCGTCTGGTCCTGCACGGCCTGCGCGAGGGCAGTGGTTGAGGTGCCGGGTGCGCCGCTTCAGGCTCCAGCTGGTCCTGCGCTGGCGAGAGCCCCGGCGCCGAGCTCCACGCGCGGAACACCAACTTCACTCGAAGGCGTAGATCAGGGCTGAGTCGCGCGACCCAGGGCTTGGCCAGGGGGTCCCCCCTTTTTCAGCGTCTCGGGGAGGTCTGACAGTTCGGGGTAGCTCGGACACCCTCGGGTGGGTGAAAGCGGCGAGGTGCGCGCACTGAGCGACGACCAGCGGGGCGCGGGGACGACCGGACCGAGCCACACCTTTGGGTGAATTCGCAGCCTGGCACCACCGCTGTGAACAGCGCCGACGGACCACTCCTCTGGAGACAGCCCCCACCCGCCCTGGGGGGCGAGCCCTGCTCCAGCCTATCCGCCCAGCACGGAGCGTCAAAGTTCTTCACACTCCGCTGTGGATAACTCGGGCACCTGTGGACAACTCGGGGTCAGGGCAGGATCACCGCAGGTCAGCGGTAGACCAATCCCGGAAAGCAGCGCGGGGCGGTCCACATCGGGAGCTCGAAGCAGGGCACAGCACCGGGGAAGGTGACACCCGACGGGACGCACCACCGGAGCGTCAGCCGCCCGAAAGCCGACCGCGCGAGACACCAGCGCGTGCCCAGCTAGTTGAAGCGCTCCCGTTCCGCCACGTCGGCCCAGAAGTCCCGGAGCCGCTCGTACAGCTCCGCGACCTCGTCGACATCCCCCGCCTCAAGGGCGTCCACCGCCGCGTGCACGTCGTGGGCCGACGTGTCGGCGAGCAGCTGGGCGTCGTCGAGGAGCTGGACGAGGCCGCCGTAGTCCAGCTCGACGGCCGAGTGCGGGTGGAAGTGCTCCAGCCAGCGCCCGGTGTCCCGCAGCACCTTGGCCGGGCCGTCCTCGCCGATCGCCTTCCGCACCACGCCGTAGGCCCGGCTGACCCGCCGGCGCGCGTCCGCCATCGCCATCCGCCAGCAGACCCGTCGGCGCGGGTCGTCCTGCGGGGCGAGCACGACCTGCCGGGAGTCCGGGTCGACCAGCGCGAACCAGGGCAGTGGCACGGTCCAGGTGGAGGAGACCACGTGGACGGCGCCCGAGGTCAGCTCGGACATCACGGCGGAGGCGCGGGCGCGGACCGCGTCGGCCGAGACCGGCAGCACGAACTCGCGCAGCGGGACCGGGGCGGTGGCCAGGAAGCCCACCAGGGCCGCCGCGGAGCGCGGCCGGACGTCGAGGGGGCACACGAGCGGACCCGGCCCCACCTCGGCCGGGTCCTCGGCCTCGCCGCCGGTCTCGTCGACCTCGTCGCCGCCAGTGGGCACCTCCGCCGGGTCGAGCACGAGGACGTCCACCGGCGCGTTGGGCGCGGGGCTGCCGTCGGCGAGCTCGCCCGGCAGCAGTCTGGGCGGGACGGCGAGCTGTGCTCTCAGCCACAGCTCGCGTTCCCGGTCTCCGGCGTCGGCGGGGTCCAGGTTCCTGGTCCGCAACGCCTCTTCCACCCGTTGCCGCAACGGAGCGTCAATCACGGGCAACGGTTCGTACACCCTCAGGTAGGCGACGAACGGACGCGGCACCCGGGCATACTCGCACGAGCCGAGGAACGGGGGCAGGCGCGGTGCCCTACGGGACGCTTCGATCAGGTCAGGGACCTTGGGCGGCAAGCCCGGGCCTCCCGCTCGCGCGGTCGGCGCGACGGACGACGGTGGGGAGCCGAAGCGTTCCCGACCAGGGGTCAACCGCCGCGCGAGGGCGTTCCGGCATCCTGTGGGGCCTCTCGCTCTGGGCCGTTCGCCCAGGCAGGAGGGGCCACTCGCACCCGGACCCGGCCGCCCGCCGGTGGGGCGGAAGCGACGCGTGTGGGCTCGCGGGAAAAGGGACAATCGTCACTCGGGGGCGTCCCCAACGGGACATCACGCCCCTCCGGGCGGTGCCGCGTCGCGTCAAACCCCGTCGGCACGGTACGGTAGTTACCAGGAGAAGTTGTCGAGACCGAACGGGGCCGCCGTTTCCCCCGGCCGCCCCGTCCCTGTGCGAGGGGGTCGAGCCATGGGGCGCGGCCGTGCGAAGGCCAAGCAGACGAAGGTGGCCCGAGAGCTCAAGTACAGCTCCCCCGCCACGGACTTCGAGGCCCTGCAGCGGGAGCTGTCGGGTGGCAAGTCCTTTGGCGACAAGCAGGACGACGACCGTGAGGACCCGTACGACGACGGGTACGACGACTGGCGCCGTTGACCCCGCTGCTCTCCTCGTCGACCTGACGGTCGGCACGGAGCGACAGTCGGTCTCGGCACGTCGTCCTGCCTTCCCGGGTTCGTTCCTCCCCCGGCCTCCGGCCGGGTTGGCACGCGCCCGGGTGGGGCAAGGATCGCGATAGCCACTCGGGCGGAAGCCACCTGCCCGGGACGACACGTCAGCGCGCTGGGTGCGGCTGGGCCTGGAACAACCGCGTCCAGCGCGCTGAACGGCACTTGAGAGTTCGGGACGGTGTTCGGAGCTCGGACGTCCGGGGTTGCCCGGGCGACGAGGACCCGGGAACGGCCCGGCACCGCTGGCGACAGCGGCGCCGGGCCGTTCTCCACCTCCGGGCCGGCGGTCGCCGCCGGTCACGCCCGCCCGACGTACCTCCGTTGGCGTCGCTTGCCGTCCCGGTGCCCGGCGTGCCCGGACAGGTGCTCGGGAACGCCCACCTCCCACCACGCACCCGTCTCCGTCCAGGACGACGGGTGGGTGCGGACCACGACCACCGCCGGCCGGCGCTCGGCCACCGCCACCTCGCGGGCCTTGCGGTAGGCCGCCGGCAGCTCCGCGAGATCCCCCACCGACAGGACGGAACAGCCGAGGGCCGTCGCGTGCCCGGCGAAGTCGACCCGGGGGCGGCGGCCTTCCTCGTGCTCCGAGCGGCAGTCGTCGTACATGTTGTTGAACGCCCCGCCGCCCTGCGAGGTCTGGAGTCGGGCGATGACCGCGTAGCCGTCGTTGTCGCAGACCACGGCCACGAAGCCGTGCCCGGCGAACGCCGCCGAGTACAGCTCGGAGTTGAGCATCAGGTAGGAGCCGTCGCCGAGCAGCGTGGTGACGACGCCCCCGGGGTGGGTGCGCCCCCGGGCCATCGCCGCGCCCCAGGCGCCGGACAGCTCGTAGCCCATGCACGAGAAGCCGTACTCGACGTCCATCGTGGCCGGGCCGGTCGCGCGCCACCCGCCGACCAGCTCGCCGGGCAGGCCCCCGGAGGCGGTCATGACGTAGTCGTCCGGCCCGGACAGCTCGTTGACCACGCCCACGACCTGCGCGTAGGTCGGCGGACGGCCGGGCGTCGGCTCGCGCAGGCGGTCGAGGTGCGCGTCCCACACGGCCCGCTCGGCCGCCGCGCCGGCCGTCCAGTCCGGGTCCGCCCGGTGGTCGCCGAGCGCCGGGCCGAGCTCCCGCAGGCCCTCCGCGGCGTCGCCGACGACCGCGAGCGCGCCGTGCTTGACCGCGTCGAACCGGGCCGCGTTGAGGGTGACCAGGCGCGCCTCGGGGTGGAACACGGTCCACGACGCGGTGGTGAAGTCCTGGAGCCGGGTGCCCACGGCGAGCACCAGGTCGGCCCGCGCGGCGAGCGCGTTGGCCGAGCGGGAGCCGGTGATGCCGAGCGGGCCGGCGTGCAGCGGGTGGTCGTGCGGGACCAGGGTGCGCCCGGCGGTGGTCTCGGTGACCGGGATGCCGTGCGCCTCGGCGAACTCCAACGCCTCCCGACCGGCTCCGGAGTAGCGGACGCCGCCGCCGAGCACGAGCAGCGGCCGACGGGCGGAGCGCAGCGCGGCGGCCGCGTCGGCGATCTCGCGGCGGTCGGGACGGGGTCGGGGGACCCGGTGCACGACCTCGCGGAACAGCTCGGTGGGGAAGTCACCCGTCTCGACCTGCACGTCCTGCGGCAACGCCAGCACGACCGGGCCGCAGTCGGCCGGGTCGGTGAGGACCCTGGCGACCTGGGGCAGGGTGGCGAGGAGCTGCTCGGGGCGGGTGATGCGGTCGAGGTACCGGCTGACCGCGCGGAACGCGTCGTTGGCGGTGGCTGTCGGGTCGTCGAAGTGCTCGACCTGCTGGAGCACCGGGTCGGGCGCCCGGCTGACGAAGGTGTCGCCGGGCAGCAGCAGGACCGGGAGGCGGTTGGCGTGCGCGACGCCCGCCGCGGTGACCATGTTCAACGCGCCGGGGCCGACGGAGGACGTGGCGACGCCGACCTGGCGGCGGTGCGTCGCCCTGGCCTGCGCCACGGCGGCCAGCGCCATGCCCTGCTCGGTGTGCCCCCGCCAGGTCGGCAGCTCGTCCCGATGCTCGTGGAGCGCGGTGCCCAGGCCGAGCACGTTGCCGTGCCCGAAGATCGCGAACACGCCGGGGAACAGCGGGGCCTCGCCGCCGTCGAACAGTTCGGTGCGCTGAGCGGCCATCCACCGGACGAGGGCCTGCGCGGTGGTGAGGCGAACTTCGCTCATGGCCGGCCTTCCCGGACGCGCCCGGCTGCGGAGGTGACCGGGCAGCGGGGGTCGGGGGGAACGCTCGCCCAGGTGTCGCGGACCCAGCCGTGGGCGGGGTCGTCGCAGAACGCCATCGAGCGTTCCGCGCCCGGCCCGGCCAGCACGTTCAGGTAGTACAGGGGGTAGCCGGGGGCCGCGACGCACGGGCCGTGGTAGCCGCGCGGGATGAGGAAGACGTCGCCGTCGCGCACCACGACGTCCTCGTCGATGACGCCGTCGTCGGTGTAGGTGCGGTGCAGGCCGAACCCCTCACGATCGGGTGTCACGCCGTCGCGTCCGGCCACCCGGAAGTAGTAGATCTCCTCGTTGGCCACCGGGCACGGCTCGCTGTCGTCGTGCTTGTGCGGCGGGTAGGAGGACCAGTTGCCGTCGGGCGTGATCAGCTCACAGGCGTTGAGCTTGTCCGCGTGCTCCCACACCCCAGGCACGCCGAAGTTGGTCACCTGCCGGGTGGCGTTCCCGGCGCCCCTGACCTCGACCGGCACGTCCTCGGCCGGCCCGTATCCGGGGCGCAGCCGCCGGCCGCACCGGGCCATGGGCAGCGCGAGCTCGCAGCCCCCGGCGCTGGTCAGCACCACCTCGGCGTCCCGGGGCACGTAGGCGAAGTCGGTGACCCTGGTGAACACCGACTCCCGACCGGCGAGCTCGAACCGCTCGCCGTCGACCTCGACGACGCACCCCCCGGCCAGCGGCAGCACGAACGCCTCGAACTCCCCGGTGCGGACGGTGCGGGACGCGCCCGCCACCAACCGCAGCACGCGCAGCCCGGTCCACGTCCACCCCGCGTCGTCCGGGGCGAGCAGGACCGGGTCGTCGCCGTCGGCGAGGCTGCCGTGCGGTCGGTGCAGTTTGCTGTCGGTCACGCGGGGACCTCCTCGGAACGGGCGGAGCGGAGCACCTGGGCCGCGGCCTCGACGGCGGCCGCCACGTCGCCGTGCGGCGGGTAGAGCAGCGCCCGGCCGACGACGAGCCCCCGCGCCGCGGGGTGGCGCAGCGCGGCGCCCCACGAGGCGAGGTCGGCGGCCGGGTCGGGCGAGGGAACGCCGCCGAGCAGGATCACCGGCAGCGTGGTGGCGCCCAGGACGGTGTCCGGCGCGCTCGGCGCCGGCAGCTTCAACCAGGTGTGGGCCGAGGTGCGCCCGAGGCCGCCGGCCACGGCGACGGCGCGGGCCAGCGACGTCGGGTCGCGCCGCAGGACCAGCCGGCCGGCCCCGTCCCGGGCGTGGGGCAGGGGTTCGACCATCGCCATGAGGCCGCGGTCGGCCAGCTCGGACACCGCGTGCGCGCAGGACTGGAGCGTGGGCACCGTGCCGGGGTCCTCGTCCACCAGCCGGAGCAGCATCTTGCCGCCGTCGAGCCGGCAGGCGGCGATGGCGTCGGCGTCGTAGCCGGTGAACCGGTCGTCGACCTCCCAGTCCGCGCCGGCCAGGCCACCCCGGTTCATCGAGCCGATCACGACCCGGTCGTCCAGCGCGCCGAGCAGGAGCAGCTCCTCCACGACGTCCGGGGCGCCGAGCACGCCGTCGACGGCGGGGTTGGCCAGCGCGACCAGCAGCCGCGCGAGCAGGGACCGGCGGTCGGCCATGGCCGTGGGGTCGTCGCCGACGCCGAGCGCGCCGCGGGCCGGGTGGTCGGCGGCGACCAGGAAGAGCGTGCCGCCGGCGGAGAGCAGCCGTTCTCGGCGACGGCGGGCGGCGTAGGCCCTGGCGACCGCGCCGGGGTTGGTGGCCCTGGTCTCCAGCAGTTCGGCCCAGTCGGCGTCGCTGATGGCGGGCGTCACGAGAGGAACTCCTCGATCTCGTCGAGCGTGGGCATGGCGTCGGCGCAGGCCAGCCGGCCCGCCACGAGGGCGCCGGCGGCGTTGGCGTACCGGGCGACGCGGACGGGGCCCCAGCCGGAGAGCAGGCCGTGGGCCAACGCCCCGCCGAAGGCGTCCCCGGCACCCAGTCCGCAGACCACGTCCACCGGTCTGGGCGGAACCGTCCACACGCCGTCCCGGGTGGCGACCAGGACGCCGTCGCCGCCCTTCTTCACCACCGCCAGCTCGACGCCCCGGTCCAGCAGACGGCGCGCCGCCTCCTCCGGGTCCGCGACGCCGACCGCGACCTCCACCTCGGTCCGGTTGCCGACGGCCACCGTGACGTGGTCGAGCATCCAGCCGATCTCCCGGCGGGCGGTGGCCACGTCGGGCCAGAACACCGGCCGGTAGTCCAGGTCGAGCACGGTGTGCGCGCGGCGCCCGCGGTGGCGCAGGATCTCGCGCTGCGTCGCCCGCGCCGGCTCGGCGGACACCCCCGTTCCGGTGACCCACAGCAGGGGGACGTCCCGCACCACGTCCCAGGGCACGTCCTCGGGCCGGACCGTGAGGTCGGGCGCGGTGGGCAGCCGGTAGAACACCAGCGGCGGGTCGGCCGGCGGGTCCAGCGCGCAGAACACCACCGGGGTGAGCAGGCCGGGCTCGGTGCCCACGTGGCTCGGGTCGACCCCGAAGCCGCGCAGCGCCTCCCGCACGTACTCGCCGAAGCCGTCCGGGCCGACCTTGGTCAACACCGCGCCCCGCCGACCGAGCCGCGCGGCCGCCACCGCCACATTGGTGGCGGTGCCGCCGAGCGACTTGGCGAAGGTGCGCACCCCGGCCAGCGGGACCCCGCTCTGCTCGGGGTAGAGGTCCACACCGACCCTGCCGACGGTCAGCACCTCCAGGTTCACGACATCCACGCCTTCCTGGCTCGTCCGTTCCGTTCCCGTGTTCTTCGTGCTCCCCGCGTTCCCCTGTTCTCCGTGTTCTCCGTGGACCTGGCACTCCGGGCTCGGCCCGTCCGCGCCCCGGGGCGAACCTCGGTGCGACCACTCGCCGACCTGGCGGTAACGCTCACCGTTCTCACCCGTCCGAGGCCCTCGCGGAGCGCCGAAACTGTCGGTCCTCTGCGGGACTCTTAGAAAAGGGGGTCCCCCTAGAACCAGGCCCTGGGGTCGCGTGACCAGAACTCTGGGGTGACACGACGGAGGGTGGTCGCGGTGACTCCGCGCGCCGCCGGCCCGACGCCACTTCCCGGCTCGGCACCTCCCGGTCGTCATCTCCGCGGTTGTCAGTTGTGTCCACGTCAGATGCGCGCACCGCTGGCGCGCCTCATCCGCCGCTCTCCGGAGGGTGGGCCGGGCGGTGCCGCACCGCGGAGCGGTTGGACGCCATCGCCCCTCCCTGTCCCCTGCTCAGCCCAACCCGGCGAGGAGCTCGCGCAGACACGCGAGGCTGCGCGCGGTGTCGCGGCGCGGCCGGGCGGCCTCCTCGGCCCCGTCGCCGGACAGCGCCGTGTCCTGCTCCAGCACGTACCAACCCTGGTAGTCGGCGGCCGTCAGGGACGCGACGATCGCGGCGACGTCGACGTCGCCGTCCCCCAGCGGGGTGTAGATCCCCTGGCCGACCGCCTCGGTGTAGGTCAGCTCCCCGGCCCGGACCCGCTCGGCGACGGCGGCCCGCACGTCCTTGAGGTGGACGTGGCCGACGCGGTGCGCCCAGCGGGAGGCGACCGCGGCCGGGTCGCCCCCACCGATCAGCAGGTGGCCGGTGTCCAGGCAGATCGACAGGTCCGAGTCGGAGAGGAAGCGCTCGGTCTCCGCGCCGGTCTCCACGTGGGTGCCGACGTGCGGGTGCAGCGCGGTCGTCAGACCGTGCCGCGCCGCCGCCTCCCGCACCGCCGCCGCCGTGGCGACCAGGGTCCGCCACTGCCCGTCGGTCAGCCGGGGCCGCTCGTCGTAACCGTCCAGCCCGGTCGACGCGGCCAGCACCAGCACCTCGGCGCCCCCGGCCGCCAGCACCCGGGCGACGCGGTCGGCCTCGGCCAGGCTTTCCTCGACCCGGTCGGCCTCGTGCAGCACGACGGGGAGGAACCCGCCGACCAGGCCCAACCCGTGCCGGGACAACACGGCGCGCAGCCGCTCCGGGTCGCTGGGCAGGTAGTCGGGCGGGCCCAGCTCGGTCGCGGTGAGCCCCAGCCCGGCCATCTCGGCGAGCACGGTCTCCGGGTCGAGGACGTGCCCCCACCCCGGCACCTCGCACACGCCCCAGGAGATCGGCGCCCCGGCCACTCTCGGCGTCGTCGCCATCACGCCACCCCCACCGGCTGCTGCCGCCCGACGCGGACCGGGAGCCCGCTGCGTCGGGACTCCTCACACGCCTCGGCCAACCGCAGGCTGACCAGGCTCTCCCTGGCGGGCGACGGGTTGGCCGCACGGCCCGCGACGACGTCCAGGAACACCGCCAGCTCGTTGCGGTAGGCGCGGTGGAACCGCTCGGGGAAGCCCGGGTAGGCGTCGCCGACCCGGGGTCCGCCCGGTTCCAGCGAGGTGAGGGGCGTGCGGTCGTCCAGGCCGACGACCAGGGTGTCCCTGCTGCCGAAGACCTCCGTCCGGCAGTCGTAACCGAGCGGGTCGTGCCGCCCGGCGGTGAGCAGACCGTGCGCCCCGCCGGCGAAGCGCAGCACGGCCACCGCGTTGTCCACGTCGCCGACCTCGGCGAACGCCTCGTCCACGAGCACGGAGCCGGACGCGTAGACCTCGACGACGGGTTCGCCGACCAGCCACGGCACCGCGTCGAGGTCGTGGATCAGGCAGTCCCGGAACAGGCCCCCGGAGGTCGCGACGAACTCCAACGCGGGCGGGGTGGCGTCGACGCACACGGCCCGCACCAGGTACACCCGGCCGACCTCGCCGGCGCGCAGCCGGCGGTGCAACTCCACCACCGCCGGGTCGAACCGCCGCTGGAAGCCGACCAGCACCTCCACCCCGGCCCGGTCGATCTCGTCGACCAGCCCCCGCATCGTGTCCAGGTCGTCGGCGAGCGGCTTCTCGCACAACGTCGGCACCCCGGCGGCCACGGCTCGCCGCAGCATCTCCGGGTGCGTCGGGGTGGGCGCCGCCAGCAGCACGCCGTCGCTGGCGGCGAGCAGGCCGTCGAGGTCGGCGACGGGCCGCGCCCGACCCCCGAGCCCGGCCGCCACCACCTCGGCCCTGCCGGGGACCGGGTCGAACAGCAGCACCTCGTCGAGCTGGTCCAGCGCGGCCAGGTTGGCGGCGTGCATGGCGCCGATCCGACCGACCCCCGCGACTCCGATCCGCATCCGCTGCGTCTCCGTCCTGGTGGGAGGGCGCTTCTGTTGGAGCTCTGTTAGAGCGCTCTACTGATGAGAGCGCGCTAATGCTGTAGCCTGCGTCACAGCAGTGTCAAGGGTCACATCGGGGAGAACCCAGAAGTAGGCCGAAGGAACTGGTCGGGAGCCGGGGCGGGGAGGAAGCGGTGGGTCGTCCCACCATGGAGGACGTCGCCCGACGCGCGGGCGTCTCGCGGGCACTGGTCTCACTGGTGATGCGCGGCTCGCCCAAGGTCAGCGAGCGACGACGCGCCGCGGTGCTGCGCGCCGCCCAGGAGCTGGGCTACTCCCCGCACGCCATGGCCCGCTCACTGGCCAGCCGCACCTCGACCGTGCTCGGCGTGATGGTCTCCGACCTGCACAACCCGTTCTTCGCCGAGGTCGTCGACGGCCTGGACGAGGTGGCCAGGAACCAGGGCTTCGACCTCATCATCAGCACCGGCAGCCGAAGCCCCGCGCGGGAGCGACGGGCGCTCGGCAGCCTGCTGTCCTTCCGCCCGGCGGGGGTGGCGCTGCTCGGCACCGTCGTGTCGGCGGCGGACATCGCGACGGCGGCGCAACAACAGCCCGTCGTGCTGGTGGCCCGCTCCTCCCGACTGTCCACAGTGGACACTGTCAACGACGACGGCGAGGCCGGCTCCGAGGTGGCCGTGGACCACCTGGTCTCGCTGGGCCACAAGAGAATCGCGCACCTGGACGGCGGAAGCGGCTCGCAGGCCGCGCTGCGCCGACGGGGATACGACAGGGCGATGCGGCGACACGGACTGGACCCCGTGGTCGTGCGCAGCGAGTACACCGACGTCGCCGGCGCGAGGGCGGTCCGCGAACTGCTCGCCGACAGTGAGGACGACCTGCCCACGGCACTGGTCGCGGCCAACGACTACAACGCCGTCGGCGCGCTGGCCGCGTTGGCGGAGGCCGGCCTGCGGGTGCCTGAGGACGTCTCGCTCGTCGGCTACGACAACACCTCGCTGGCCGGCCTCCGCCACCTCTCACTGACCACTGTGGACCAACCGCGGAGCGAGATGGGCCGGCTCGCGGGGGAGGCGTTGCTGCAACGCGTCCGCGGCGAACGCGCCGAGCCGGTGCGGCACCTTCTGCACCCATCGCTGGTCGTCCGCGGCACCACCGCGCCCCGGTAGCGTCCCACCGCCGTGTCGGCCGGGCTTCAGCTTTGTCGACGAGCGGTGCATGGCGGACCCGGTCACAGGTGGGCCCATTGGCGCCTGCCGCTCATCAGGGGCCGAGTTGCATCCTTTGTGGACAGTGAGATGCGGGAGAGAGCGGGTCTGGTCGTGGACGGTGGGGATTTCGCCCCATACCGGGTGGTTCCTGGCTCAGGCCAACCCTGTTCGACCACGTCTCACCGAGCATGAGAACTACCGGGAGAAGACCCTCGGTCCGGCGCTCGATTCTCCAGCGGAATGAAGATCGGCACCACCCGGTGGTTCCGTCCCCACGGAGTGGACCTCGCCGTACCCACGCCCGCCCAGCACTGAAGACCGCGACATCCCTCGGCGAAACCCGGATCGCAAACCCGGAAACGGCGGGGGCGGCGGTCCACTGTGGACCGCCGCCCCCGCCGTTTCAGATCAGAAGCGGGGGTGGTCGCCCCGCAGCACCGCGCGCGGCACGTCGCCGTCGACCTCGGCGTCCGTACCCTCCAGCGTGCTGCTCTTGCACACCTCACCGACCACCCACGCCGGCACGTGCCGGGCGGTGAGGACGGCCAGCGCGCGGTCGACGTCCTCGGCCGCGACGACCGCGACCATCCCGACGCCCATGTTGAACGTGCGCTCCATCTCGTCCCGCTCGACGCGGCCCCGCTGCGCGACCACCGCGAACACCGGCGCCGGCGTCCAGGTGCCCCGGTCCAGCACCGCGGTCAGGCCCTTGGGGATGACCCGGCCGAGGTTGCCGGCGAGACCGCCGCCGGTGACGTGCGCGAACGTCCGCACCTCGGTCTCGGCCGCCAGCGCCAGGCAGTCCTTGGCGTAGATGCGGGTCGGCTCCAGCAGCTCCTCGCCGAGCGTGCGGCCGAACTCCTCGACCTGGCCGGACAACGGCATCCGCGCGATGTCCAGCAGCACGTGCCTGGCCAGCGAGTAGCCGTTGGAGTGCAGGCCCGAGGAGGCCATCGCGATCACGACATCACCCGGGCGCACCCGCTCCGGGCCGAGCACCTCGGCGGCCTCGACCACGCCGACGCCGGTGGCCGACAGGTCGTACTCGCCCTGCGCCATCAGGCCGGGGTGCTCCGCGGTCTCGCCGCCGAGCAGCGCGCAGCCGGCCTGCTGGCAGCCGGTCGCCACGCCCTTCACCAGGTCGGCGATCCGCTCCGGCACCACCTTGCCCACGGCGATGTAGTCCTGCAGGAACAGCGGCTCGGCCCCGCACACCACCAGGTCGTCCACGACCATGGCGACGAGGTCGATGCCCACGGTGTCGTGCTTGTCCAGCGCCTGCGCCACGGCGATCTTGGTGCCGACGCCGTCGGTGGAGGAGGCCAGCACCGGCTCCTTCCACCGGTCCAGCCGGAGGCGGAACAGACCGGCGAAGCCGCCGATGCCGCCCATGACCTCGGGCCGGGTCGCCTTCTCCGCCCACGGGCGGAGCCGCTCCACCGCCTCGTCACCGGCGGCGATGTCGACGCCGGCCGCCGCGTAGGTGGCCTTCGGGCTCTCGATCTGGGTGGTCACGACTGGTGCTCCATCTACGTGCGGTCGAGGTCTGCGGTGAGGGGACGGCGGCCGGCGCCCGGTGGGTTGCCCGGCGCGGTCACGGCCGCCGCACGGCGTCCTCCGCGCCGTAGCCGTTGGGCAGGACGGGCTCGGCCTGGCCGGACACGCCCCGCTCGATGCCCTCCAACAGGAACTTGCCGATCCGGGCGTCGTCGGGCAGCGCGATCGGGTAGTCGCCGTCGAAGCAGGCCGCGCACAACCGGCTGCGGGGCTGCTCGGTGGCGGCCACCAGGCCGTCCAACGACACGTAGCCCAGCGAGTCGGCGCCGATCGAGCGGCGGATGCCGTCCACGTCGAGCCCGTTGGCCACCAGCTCCGCGCGGGAGGCGAAGTCGATGCCGTAGAAGCACGGCCAGCGCACCGGCGGCGAGGCGATGCGCACGTGCACCTCCAGCGCGCCCGCCTCGCGCAGCATCCGCACCAGCGCGCGCTGCGTGTTGCCGCGGACGATCGAGTCGTCCACGACGACCAGCCGCTTGCCGCGGATGACGTCGCGCAGCGGGTTCAGCTTCAGCCGGATGCCGAGCTGGCGGATGGTCTGGCTCGGCTGGATGAAGGTCCGGCCCACGTAGGCGTTCTTGACCAGGCCCTGGCCGTACGGGATGCCCGAGGCCTGCGCGTAGCCGATGGCGGCCGGCGTGCCCGACTCCGGCACCGGGATCACCAGGTCGGCCTCGACCGGGTGCTCCGCGGCCAGCCGGCGGCCGATCTCCACGCGCGCCGCGTGCACGGACCGGCCGGAGATCGTCGTGTCCGGGCGGGCCAGGTACACGTACTCGAAGATGCAGCCCTTCGGCTCGGGCGTCGCGAAGCGCGAGCTGCGCAGCCCGTCCTCGTCGATGGCGATCAGCTCGCCGGGCTCGACCTCGCGGACGAAGCTCGCGCCCACGATGTCCAGGGCGGCGGTCTCGCTCGCCACGACCCAGCCCCGCTCCAGCCGGCCCAGGCACAGCGGGCGCACGCCCTGCGGGTCCCGCGCCGCGTACAGCGTCGACTCGTCGCAGAAGACCAGCGAGAACGCGCCGCGCAGGGTGGGCAGCAGCTCCATGGCCGCCTGCTCCAGGCCCGTGTCGGCCGCGCCGGCGGCGAGCAGGCCGCACACCAGGTCGGAGTCCGAGCTGGCCGACGCGCCCGCGCTACTGGCCGGCAGCGCGTTCATCTCGCGCGCCCTGGCCAGCAGGTCGGCGGTGTTCACCAGGTTGCCGTTGTGGCCGAGCGCCAGCCCGCTGCCCGCCGCGGTCGTGCGGAAGGTGGGCTGGGCATTCTCCCAGGTGGTGGAGCCGGTGGTGGAGTACCGGTTGTGCCCGACGGCGACGTGGCCGCGCAGGGACGACAGCACCTGCTCGTCGAACACCTGACTGACCAGGCCGAGCTCCTTGAACACCACCACCTGCGAGCCGTCGGCGACGGCGATGCCGGCCGCCTCCTGCCCTCGGTGCTGGAGCGCGTAGAGACCGTAGAAGGTGAGCTTGGCCACCTCCTCGCCAGGGGCCCACACACCGAAGACGCCGCACTCCTCGCGGGGGATGTCCCGGTCGAGGTTGGGCGGTTCTGGATCGCTCAGGAGCGCGGGGTAGAAGGGTCCGGATTCCGGAGTGGAAGGGTCGGTGACCACCGAAAACTCCCTCGCGACGGCAGCCGACTGCACCCAAGTGTAAGTCGAACGGGTTCACCACCAGCCCTCCCCGGGGGTGGCGGCGGTCCCATTACGCCGTTACAAAACCCGGCCACGCCCGTTCGGCTCCCCCCGCCACCTCCGACAACCCCTCGCCGAGACCACTTTCCGGTAACACCCCGAACCAAAACCGCAAACGCTTGCGCCGGCAGCGCCCACCACCCGTGCGCCCGCACCGCTTCTCCCAACTCATTCGCAGGGGGGCTCCCCCCCCCCCCCCCCCCCCCCCCCCCCCCCCCCCCCCCCGTTGTTGGTCTCGCCCCGCCCCTTTGGACATGTGTCAGCCCCGGTTGCCGCGCTCCGCGGTCGCGCGCACGGCGGTGGCCGGTCGCCGTGCTGTCGATGCCGGTCTGGCACGCGCAGATGGTGGTGGGCTCACGTTGACGTGTCCTGGCATCCCGGTGTCCCGGGCACACGGGCGCCAGAGGGGTCAACGCGGTGGGGAGAAGAGGCCGCCGGGCGGTGGCCGAGGCGCTCCGTGGTGGCCTTGCTCGTCCCTGACGGTCGTCCGCGTCGGGTGGTCCTGGTTCATGGTGTTCCTCCCGGGTGTCGGTCAGGCCGCCGCGCCGCGGGCGCGGAAGGCGCGGGTGATCTCGTCGAGCAGGCGGCGCGGGTCGCGGAGGTCCTCGGCCCTGGCACGGACCGTCACCCAGCCCCGGCTGGCGAGCCAGGCGTCCCTGGCCGCGTCGGCCGCCACCCAGTTCTCGTGCGCCGCGCGGCCGTCGTACTCCAGCGCGATCCGCAGCTCGGGCCAGGCGAGGTCGAGCCGGCAGGCGGCCTGGCCGTCCAGGTCGGGCACCTCGTGCTGCGGCACCGGCACCGGGAGGCCCGCGTCGACGACCGTGAGCAGCAGGGCGCTCTCCTGCGGCGACTCGGCCAGCCCGGTCCCGAGGTCGAGCAGCAGTTCCGCCCGCGCGACCCCGCGCCGATCGACCTGGCGTGCCAGCCGCCCGCCGACGGTGGCGCGGAACCGCGCCCGGTACGGCGACGCCAGGCCGGCCAGCGCCTGGTCGAGGCAGGCGAGGGCGGTGGCGTCGCCGTCCCGGCGGAGCAGCTCCGCGATGACCTGGTCGAGCACGAAGACCCGCAGGCCGGCCAGTTCGACGACGTCCTCCTCGCAGACCTGACCCTGGCGCATGCGCAGCCCGGGCCGGCGGCGGAGGTAGCGCGTGTAGGGCACCGTGACGTGGACCCGCTGGCCGTCCGCCGCCGTGCAGCCGTGGGCGAGCGCGGCGGTCGGTCCGGACAACACGGCGCCCTCGCCGGCGAACCAGAGGGCGGCGGAGGCCCGGGTGAGCGGGTCGAGTACCCGGTCCGGCGGAATGAGCACCCCCGTCCACAACTCCCGCAGCCGCCCCACCCGCACCGCGGCCCGAAGACCCCGCTCACCGAGGGCCGCGATCGCCTGTTCTCGCGTACACGCTCCATGTCTCGCTCCCGGTATCTCCAGCATGCGTCGACCATGCCGCCGCGCGGGAACGACGCCAACCGGGAACCTCCGGCCTGTGGAGGAATTCGGGTGACTGTGGATAACTCCGCGGAAAACCTGTCACGACCGCCGATCGCGCCGACCCAGTGTCACCCGTGGAGCATTCCGAACCCGCCGGTGAGGCCGGGTGCCAGGCGTTTTCCGTCGTCCTGGCAATTGCCAGAAGTCAGTCATTCGGGGCTCCGCTCCCGCGAACACGGGAGAAGCGGACTACTCGGCGCGTCGGCTCAACGAAGACGCAGCGCCGCCAGGATGGCGGGATCGCCCTCGCCATTCAGCGGAACCCGACCCCACAGCGCGAGGTAGAGGTGCGACGCGCGACCACTCGCCCGGGCGTCCGTCGCCACGGTGGCCCCCGGCTTGACCTGTCGCACCTCGGGCACCTCGCCGGGGACGAACCGGACCCGCCAGGTCTCGTCGCCGTCGTCGCAGACGACCAGCGCGGTGCCGCTGACGGCGAGGGGGCTGTCCACGGCCTGCTTGGCCGCGAGCAGCGTGCCCAGCGCCTCGTCCACGCCGTCGAGCGCGAGATCCCTGGACAGCGGGGCGGACGAGCGGGAGGCGCTGTGCGCGTCCCACCGCCGCAGGGCCATCTCGTGCGCGACCCGGCGGTGCCAGAACCAGGCCAACCGGGGGGCCGCGGGCGAGAACGTCCACACCGGGCGGTTGCCCGGCGTCGACCCGAGCACCTCGCGGACGTCGGCGACCTGTTCGTCGAGGAATCCGACCGGATCGGGAACCGTCGTGAGCGGATCCGGTCTCATCGGCTCCTGACTTCCGCTCCGAACGTGCGCACTCACTGTTTGCAGGAATCGCCCGACGTGCATCGTGAGCTGACCGAACGTCCACGGCGGGCAGGACGGCACCATCGTCTCCGGGTCCACCTCCCGGACCACGTCCCGAAACATCCGACTCTGCTCGTCGAACGCACTCAGCCACCGCTGCACGCCCAACACCGTTCGCACATCCCCCTCCTCGGTCAGACGGAGACACATCGTGCCGCGCATGATGCGAACTCCGCACCGAAAATGGTGAAGCTGGCCCGGAAACTCCACACGTTCGGCCCTGTGCGAGGTGTGCCAATCGGCGGCAATCGGTGATCTGTCCGCCATGGCGCATGCCGTGTCCGAATACCGTTAGCGAATCCCGGCTAATGCGTGTCCGGATGGCGGGACGACAGCAGGTCAGCGCACGATCGGGAGCCACGGGGCGAGGTCGGCGCGGCTTCCCGACGCGTCGATCCGGCCGGCGGCGAGGGCGTCGTCCCACCGCAGTCGTCCGGTGGCGAGTTCCAGCCAGGTGCGCGGATCGGTCTGGACCACGTTGGGCGGGGTGCCCCGGGTGTGTCGCGGGCCGGCGACGCACTGCACGGCGGCGAACGGGGGCACGCGCACCTCCACGCTGCGCCCGGGCGCGACGTGTTCCAGGGTGCGCAGGCTGAGCCGGACCGCCGCCGCCAGGTCGGCGCGTGGCGGCTCGTCCGCCTCGCCGTCCAGCCACGGCGCGACGTGGAGCACGGCGGCGCGGAGTTCCTGCGGGTCGACGGTCCGTCGGGGCACGGGGTCAGCCTAGGGAGGGCGGCCCAGGGCGGTCAGCGCGGAGAGGCCAGCCGGTTACCACCGAGAGAGCATTGCCGTGACCTGGTCACTTTGGAAGGGTTCTTTCCGAAGCGCCCCGAGGAGGTGCGATGGCCCGGCGTCGGACCGCACGGCTCGCCCCACGGCTCGTCCCACTGCTCTGCCTCGCCATGGCCCTGCCGATGAGCGCCCCGGTCCCCGCGCGGGCGGGCGACCCGCCGGCCGACGCGCTGGCGGCCGACGTGCTGGCGGTGGACCGCCCCGGCGGGGTCAGCACGATCCCGAACTGGCAGCTCCAGTCCGCCGCCGCGGACCCGTCGCCGGGCGAGGAGGTCTCGCGGCCGGGCTACCGGGCCCCGGGCTGGCTCCGGGTCTCCGCCCGGTCGACGGTGATGGCCGGCCTCGTCGAGAACGGGCGCTACCCAGACCTCAACTACTCCACCAACCTCCGGGACGCCGTCGACCCGGCCGACTTCCGGGTGCCCTGGTGGTACCGGCGGGACTTCCTCGCGTGGCCCCGTTCGGGACGCCACACCTTCCTGCGCCTCAACGGGGGCGTCATCTCGCGCGGCGAGATCTGGCTCAACGGCGAGCGGATCGCCGGGAGCGAGCAGGTCGCCGGCGCCTACCCGGCCCAGGAGATCGACGTCACGTCGCGGCTGCGGCGCGGCCGCAACGCGCTGGCGATCAAGGCGATGCCCGGCGACCCGAACCACGACCTCACGGTGAGCTTCCTCGACTGGAGCCCGTCACCCCCGGACAACAACACCGGCCTCTGGCGGGACGTGCAGCTCGGCACCACCGGGTCAGTGTCCCTTGTGGACAGTCGGGTGGCGTCGAACCTGGCGCTGCCCGGCATGGAACGGGCCGACCTCACCGTCACGGCCGAGGTCCGCAACAACACCGACCGGCCACTGCGGACGGTGGTCTCGGGGCGGATCGACTCGATCCGGCTGCGGCAGGAGGTCGAGCTCCGGCCGCGGGAGACCCGCGCCGTCGACTTCGCTCCCGACGCCTTCCCCCAGCTCGTCGTGCGCCACCCGCGCGTCTGGTGGCCCGCGCAGCTGGGCGACCAGCCGCTCTACCGGCTCGACCTCTCCGCCCGGGTGGACGGCGACCTCTCCGACGAACGGGCCACGACGTTCGGCATCCGAGACGTGCGGGCCCCGCTGACGCCGCAGGGCTACCGCCAGTTCGAGATCAACGGCAAACCGCTGCTCATCCGGGGCGCGGGCTGGGCCTCCGACCTCTTCCTGCGCACCCAGCCGGGACGCCTCGCCGACCAGCTCCGGTACGTCCGGGACACCGGGCTGAACACCCTGCGCATGGAGGGCAAGCAGGAGGACCACGAGCTACTCGAGCTCGCCGACCGGATGGGCGTCATGCTGCTGCCCGGCTGGGAGTGCTGCACGAAGTGGGAGAAGTACGGCACGTGGACCGACGCCGACCACGTCGTGGCGGGGGCCTCGGCGAAGGCCGAGGCGCGGCGGTTGCGCGAGCACCCCAGCGTCATCGCGTTCCTCATCGGCAGCGACACCGCGCCACCGGCCCGCGTGGAGCGGACCTACCTGGAGGCGTTCCGCTCGGTGGGCTGGCGGGCCCCGGTCATCCCGTCCGCCAAGCTGCTGAGCTCACCGGAGCTGGGCTCCTCGGGCATGAAGATGGACGGCCCGTACTGGTGGGTTCCCCCGAACTACTGGTACAACGACCGCCTCGGCGGCGCCTTCGGGTTCGCCTCGGAGGTCGGCCCCGGGCCGACGATCCCCGAGTTGGACGCCCTGCGCCGCTACCTGTCCCCCGCCGAGATCGAGGACCTGTGGCGGAACCCGGACAAGCGGCACTACCACCTCGCGCAGAAGGAGGTCTTCGGGACGCTCCGGCTGTTCGCCCGCGCGATGAACCTCCGCTACGGGCCCCCGAGCGACCGGGACGACTTCCTGCGCAAGGCGCAGTTGATGAACTACGAGGCCAACCGCGCCCAGCTGGAGGCGTTCGGCCGTGACTTCTCCGACCCGGTGCGGCCGGCCACCGGGGTCATCTACTGGATGCTCAACAACGCGTGGCCGACGCTCTACTGGCACCTCTGGGACCACAACCTCTCGCCGGCCGGCTCCTACTTCGGCGCGAAGAAGGCGTTGCGGCCGCTGCACGTCCAGTACTCCTACGACGACCGCTCGGTCGTCCTCGTCAACACCGGCCCCGAGGAGGCGCGGGGGCTGACCGTGCGGTCCACGGTGTTCACTGTGGACGGCGCCGTGGTGGCGGACGGGACAGCGGCCGACAAGGCGGTCGGCAGCGGTTCCTCCGTACGCACGCTGACCACACCACCACCTCCCAGGGGAACGCACCTGCTGCGCCTGTTGCTCCTCGACGCCGAGGGCAGGGAGGTGGACCGCAACGTCTACTGGCTGTCCGACCGCGCCGACGAGCTCGACTACGCGAACTCCACCTGGTGGCACACCCCGATCACGAACGGCGCGGACTACACCGGCCTGCGGGGGATGCCCGAGGCGCGGATCACCACCAGCACCCGGACCGAACACGGGACCGACGGAACGCTGCGCACCACCGTGACGGTGCGGAACCCCGCCGAGAGCGGCCCTGCGGCGTTCTTCCTGCGGGCGAACCTGCGCCGCGGACCGGACGGCGAGCAGGTGTTGCCGGTGCGCTGGAGCGACAACTACGTCACGCTCTGGCCGGGCGAGACCGCCGAGCTGCGGGCCGAGTACCGGGCCGACGACCTCGCGGGCGCCCGCCCCCACGTCGAGGTCACCGGGTGGAACACGGCTCGCGTCGGCTAGCGGTGACCGCCTAGCGGTGGCCGCCCGGGGCCGATGTGCCTAGCGTGGGAGTGATGGCACGTCAGCACGAGCGTCCGCTTCCGTCCGGCAGCCCCATCGAGGACTACGCGTTGCTGTCCGACCTGCGCACCGCCGCGCTGGTCGGCAGGGACGGCTCGGTGGACTGGTTGTGCCTGCCCCGCTTCGACGCCCCGTCCTGCTTCGCCCGTCTGCTCGGCGGGGAGGGCCACTGGCAGATCTGCCCGACCGGCCCCGTCTCGGAGGTCCGACGGCGCTACCGCGACACGTCGATGGTGCTGGAGACGGAGTTCCACACCCAGGACGGCGCGGTCCGGCTGATCGACTCCATGCCGCCGCACCGCAGGGAGCACGAGGACGAGCCCAGCGTGGTGCGCGTGCTGGAGGGGGTGTCGGGCGAGGTTGAGGTCAAGCTGCGCTGGGTGGTGCGCTTCGCCTACGGCGACGCCATTCCGTGGGTGCGCCGGTGCGACAGCGCGGAGGGCCAGACCATCCTGGCGGTGGCCGGCCCGCACACCGTCCTGCTCCGGGGCGACCGACTGCCCTACCGGGCGCGGCACGAGCGCGCCCACGAGGCGGTCTTCACCGTCGCCGCCGGCCAGCGGCTGTCCTGGGTGATGCAGTGGAGCCCGGCGCACAAGCCGATGCCCCCGGCGCTCGACGCGGACCGGTCGACGGAGGAGACCGAGGCGTTCTGGCGCCAGTGGTCCGGGCGGATCAGCTACGACGGCCCGCACGCGGAGGTGGTGCGCCGCTCGCTGACCACCCTCAAGGCGCTCGTCTACGACCCCAGCGGCGGGATCGTCGCCGCCCCCACCACCTCGCTGCCGGAGGCCCCCGGCGGGGAGCGGAACTGGGACTACCGCTACTGCTGGCTGCGCGACGCGACCTTCACCCTGCTGGCGCTGGACAACTTCGGCTGTTCGCAGGAGGCCGAGCGGTGGCGGGACTGGCTGGTGCGCGCGACGGCGGGGGACCCGGCGAACGCCCAGATCATGTACGGCGTCGACGGCGAGCGGCACCTCGTCGAGTGGGAGGTGGACTGGCTGCCCGGCTACGGCGGCGCGCGCCCGGTGCGGGTCGGCAACGCGGCCTTCCGGCAGCTCCAGCTCGACGTCTACGGCGAGGTGATGGACGCGCTGCACCTGGCCAGGGAACGCGGGCTCGAGGAGAGCCCGGAGTCGTGGGCCGTGCAGCGCGGCATGATGCGACACCTGGAACACGTGTGGCAGCAGCCCGACCGGGGTCTGTGGGAGGTGCGCGGTCCGGAGCGGCACTTCACGCACTCCCGCGTCATGGTCTGGGTCGCGTTCGACCGCGCGGTGCGCGCGGTCGAGCAGCACGGCCTCCCCGGTCCGGTGGAGCGGTGGCGCGAGTTGCGCGAGGTCGTGCACGCCGAGGTGCTGCGACAGGGGTGGAACGGCGAGCTCGGCGCGTTCACCCAGTACTACGGGGGCACCGAGCTGGACGCGGCCACCCTGCTCATCCCCGCCGTGGGCTTCCTGCCGGGGGACGACGAGCGCGTGCTCGGCACGCTCGACGCGATCGACCGGACGCTGCGCCACGGCGACCTGATCGACCGCTACTCCACCCGCAGTGGACAGTCGCATGTGGACGGTCTGGTGGGGCGCGAGGCGTCGTTCCTCGCCTGTTCCTTCTGGTACGTCGACGCGCTCGCGCTCGGCGGGCGCCGGGACGAGGCGGAGGCGATGTTCGGCCGGCTGGTGGCGCTGGCCAACGACGTGGGCCTGTTCGCCGAGGAGTACGACGCCGACCGGGGCCGGTTCTGCGGGAACTTCCCCCAGGCGTTCAGCCACCTGGCGCTGGTCAACAGCGCGGCGGTGCTGTTCGGCGGCCGACAGCGTCACGAGCGCGACCGCGCCAACGGGGCGTCGTGAGAACTGCCGCCGAATTCGGGCCGCCCCCTCGATGAGGACGCTGTTGGTGGGGGCACCGTCGACGAGGACGCTGTCCTCGCCCCTCCGGCGGACCCACCTCTCCGCCGCCCCTCAGGTCAGCCCCCACCCGCCCTGGGGGGCGAGCCCCGCTCCAACCTATCCCGCGCCCACCAGGCACCCCAACAGCAGAAACGCGACCTGTGGACAACTGCCCCGCGACCGGCCCGTCGTTCACCCGGCAATGGTGTGACTGTGGACAACCAGCGCCGCCTGTGGACAACTTCCCCGGGCCACGGCCGACATTCGGTATCTTGTGCCCACTACAGGGCTTGCTAGGGGTGGAACCCCCCATTTCCAACGTCTCACGAGAGACCGACAAGAACGGTGACGTGGAGCCCCCTGGACGGGCGAAGAATCCACGAAGACACCCGCGCGGGCGACCGCAGAAGCTGCCGACGCGGAATCGCGCGAGACCACCAGGAGCGGCGCAGGCGGCCGCTGACGTCCCGGAAGATCGACTGACCGAACGTGGTCAGGAGAGCAGGCGGTTGATCTGGTCCGGCGGCCCGGGGCGGGCGAAGTACCACCCCTGCCCGGAGTCGCAGCCGATGTCGTCCAGCCGGCGGGCCTGGGCCTCGGTCTCCACCCCCTCGGCGGTCACCCCGAGCCCCAGCGCGTGCGCCAGCGAGACCAGCGTGCCCACGATGCGCGCGTCGACCACGTGCGAGCCGTCCGCCGCCGACGCCCGCAGGCCCTCGACGAACGAGCCGGCGATCTTCAGCTCGTGCACCGGGAGGTGCCGCAGGTAGGCCAGGTTCGAGTAGCCGGTGCCGAAGTCGTCGATGGCGATCCGCACCCCCATGGCCGACAGCGCGCGCAGGGCGTCCAGCGGCTCGTCGGCGGTGCCCATGACGGCGCTCTCCGTCAGCTCCAGCTGGAGCCGGGTGGCCTCCACCCCGGTGTCGGCGAGGACCTTGGCGACGTCGGCGACCAGACCGGGGTCGCGGGACTGCCGCACCGCGAGGTTCACGCTGATGAACGGCGCGCGCGAGCCGAACCGGTCCTGCCACAGGCGGGCCTGCCGGCACGCCTCGCGCAGCACCCACCGCCCCAGCGGCACGATCTGGCCGGTCTCCTCGGCCAGCCCGATGAACCGGTCCGGCGCGAGCAGGCCGAACTCCGGGTGCCGCCAGCGGACCAGCGCCTCGGCGCCCACCAGCTGGCCGTCGGACAGCCGCACCAGCGGCTGGTAGTCCAGGTAGAACTCGCCGCGCTCGATGGCCGCCGGCATGGTGGCCGACAACGTGAACCGGGCGACCTCGCGGGCGTTGCGCTCCGGGTCGAACAACGCCCACTTGGCCTTGCCGTCGGACTTGGCCCAGTAGAGCGTGATGTCCGCGTCCCGCATGACGTCGGCCGGAGTCGTGCCCTGGACGGGGCGTTCGACCAGGCCGATGCTGGCCGAGACGGCCAGCTCGTGCTCCCCGACCCGGATCGGGGCCTCCAGCGCGGCCAGCACGTGGTCGGCGATGGTGACCACGTCCTGGGTGCTGCCGGAGCGCTCGACCAGGATGATGAACTCGTCGCCGCCGATCCGGGCGACCAGCCGGCCCGGCGCGGAGACGCAGGCGTCCAGCCGCTGGCCGACCGCCACCAGGAGCTGGTCGCCGACGTCGTGGCCCAGGCTGTCGTTGATGACCTTGAACCCGTCGAGGTCGAGGTAGCACAGGCCGACCCGGCCGTCCCGGCCGCCGGTCTCGAACGCCCGGGAGAGCCGGTCGAGGAACAGCGCCCGGTTGGGCAGGCCGGTGAGCGGGTCGTGCAGCGCCTGGTACCGCAGCCGCTCCTGGAGCAGGTGCCGGTCGGTGACGTCCTCGATCATCGCCACCTGGTACGTGGGGTTGCCCCGGTCGTCCCGGATCAGCGAGGTGGTCAGGTGCGTCCAGATGACCTCGCCGTCGCTGCGGAAGAACCGCTTCTCCACCCGGAAGTGGTCCCGCTGCCCCTGGACCAGCTCGTCGTAGAGCCGCCACACGCTGGCCGCGTCCTCGGGGTGCATGAAGTCGCGGACGTTGCGCTGCCGCAGCTCCTCCAGGCTGTAGCCCATCATGTCGAGCAGCGAGGCGTTGGCGTCGAGGATGCGGCCGGCCACGTCGCCGACGCCGATCCCGGTCGCCGCCTCGGCGAACACCGCGCGGAACCGGGCCTCGCTGGCCCGCAGCGCCTGCTCGGTCTGGTCCCTGGCGACGAACACGGCCTGGCTGATCGCCTCCTGCTCGTCGAGGGTGCGCTGCCGCAACGCCTCGGCGTAGCCGCCGGCCAGCGCGCCCTGCACGGCGGCCACCCGCTCGACGGCGCGCTCCCGGCCGGGGCAGGCGTCCCCGGTGAGGCCGAGCCGGGCCGGCAGGTCGGTGGCGAGCAGCGCCACCGTGCGGGTGAGGGTCTCGGTCCCGGTGAAGTGCGCGGCCACCATCGCCGCGCCGACCTCCCGCGCGGGCGCGGGGTCGAACGGCTCGGCGAGCAGCGCGGTGACGAGCTGCCTGGTCAGCCCGGCCAGGTGCTGCTCGACCTCGGAACGGCTCATCGAGACGTAGCTCGTCCCGGCGACGGCCTCGGCCCAGGCCAGGGCGAAGCCGAGCACGACGTCCGCGTGGCCGGTGACGTCGTCGTCGGCGGCACCGCCGCCGACCGCCCCCCGCCCGGCGAGCGCGGCCAGGCCGAGGCGGTGCCTCGGTTCCGGGATTCCCTCGGCCGGGCGGCTCACGGCGTGCGCCCCACCCCGGCGAGCACGCCGAACCGGCTGGGGTCCGGGTCGGGCGCGTCGGCCGGCTCCGGCCGCCACTCCGGCAGGTAGACCACCCCGGGCGGGACCAGCTCGTAGCCCGCGAGGAGGGCGGCGACCGCCGCCGGGGAGCGCAGGGCGAGCGGCGTGGCGCTGCGGGCGTAGAGCTGCTTCATGCTGGCACGACGCTCGTCGGCCGCGTCGGTCCCGTGCGAGAGCAGCAGGTAGCTGCCGGACGGGCCGGCGTTCCGGTAGCGGGCGATGATGCCGGCGGGGTCGCCGGAGTCCGGCACGAAGTGCAGCAACGCCATCATCAGCACGGCCACCGGCTGGTCCGGGTCGATGAGCCGGCGCGTCTCCGGGGCGGCGAGCACCGCGTCGGGGTCGCAGGCGTCGGCCTGGACGACCGCCGCGTGCTCGTTGCCGGCGAGGATGGCCCGGCTGTGGGCGACGGCGACGGGGTCGTTGTCCACGTAGACCACCCGGGCGGCGGGGTCGACCGCCTGCGCCACCTCGTGCACGTTCCCCACGGTCGGGATGCCCGACCCCAGGTCCAGGAACTGCCGGATGCCGTCGTCCAGGCAGTAGCGCACCGCCCGCCGCAGGAACGCCCGGTTCGCCCGGGTGATCTCCGGCAGCTCGGGCACGATGCGCAGGGCCTGCTCCGCCAACGCGCGGTCCACCGCGAAGTTGTGCGAGCCCCCCAGCCAGTAGTCGTAGACCCGCGCCGCGCTCGGCCGCTCCACGTCCACCTCGACCGGGGCCCACGTCGGTCTGTCCACGTCTTCCCTCCCGGTGCGCACACCACAGGGTCACACTCTGCGTCCTACTCCTGCGTACCCGATGTCCCGGCGCGGGTGCTCGTCCGTCGTCCGTGGCGTGTCGGGCCGCCACTCCGCCAGGCGGGTCACCCCGGGGTCGACGAGCTCGAAACCGGCGAGCAGGGCCGTGACCTCGGCACGCGACCGCAGCGTGAAGCGCTGCGCGCTGCTCGCGTAGAGAGCGGCCACCCGGGACACCTGCTCGCCGACGGCCTCGTTGTCCGAATCGCCGGTGAGGTGCGAGAGCACGAGGTGGCTCCCCGGCGCCATGGCCTCCCGGTAGCGGCCGATGACGTGGACCGGGTCGTCGGAGTCTGGCACGAAGTGCAACGACGCCACCATGAGTACCGCCACCGGCCGGTCCAGGTCGAGCAGACCCGTCACTTCGGGCGACGGGAGCACCCGTTCGGGGTCGCGGAGGTCGGCGTGCAGGATCTCGGCCCCGGGCACGTCGGCGAGCATCACCCGACTGTGGGAGACGGCGACCGGGTCGCTGTCCACGTAGACCACCCGCGCGGCGGGGTCGACCGCCTGCGCCACCTCGTGCACGTTCCCCACGGTCGGGATGCCCGACCCCAGGTCCAGGAACTGCCGGATCCCGCTGGCCAGGCAGTACCGCACCGCCCGCCGCAGGAACGCCCTGGTCGCGCGCATCGCGGCCGGCAGCTCGGGCACGATGCGGACCGCGCGCTCCGCCAACGCGCGGTCCACCGCGAAGTTGTGCGACCCGCCCAACCAGTAGTCGTGGACCCTGGCCGCGCTCGGGCGGTCCAGGTCCACGTCCTCGGGGAGGCCCCGCGACCCCGTGGCCACGGAGGTCATGGTTTCCGCCCCACCCCGGCGTAGCCGGCGAACCGCTCCGGGTGGTCGTCGGCCGCGTCCCCGACCTCCGGGCGCCACCGGGGGAGCGGGACGAGGCCCGGCTCGACCAGCTCGAACCCGTCGAGCAGGGCGGCGACCTCCGCGTGCGAGCGCATGCGCATCGGGGTGCGGGTGCGGGCGTAGAGCCGCTGGTGCGGCTCGGCCCGCTCGGGCCGCCCCTCGTGGGTGGCGTGCGAGAGCACCAGGTGGCTGCCCGGCGCCATCTCCTCGGCGTAGCGGGCGACGACGGCCGCGGGGTCGTCGGCGTCCTGGACGAAGTGCAGGACCGCCACCATGAGCAGGGCCAGCGGCTCGTCCGGGTCGAGCAGCTCGCGGACCGCGGGCGCGGCCAGGACCGCGTCCGGGTCCCGCAGGTCGCCGTGGACCACGGCGGTGCGCCCCTCCCGGGGGAGGATCGCCCGGCTGTGGACGACCGCCACCGGGTCGAGGTCGACGTAGACGACGCGGCAGCCGGGGTCGACCGCCTGCGCCACCTCGTGCACGTTCCCCACGGTCGGGATGCCCGACCCCAGGTCCAGGAACTGCCGGATCCCGCTGGCCAGGCAGTACCGCACCGCCCGCCGCAGGAACGCCCGGTTGGTCCGCATGATGCGGGGCAGGTCCGGCCAGAGCTGGACGGCCTCCGCGGCGAGCTCGCGGTCCACCGCGAAGTTGTGCGACCCACCCAGGTAGTAGTCGTAGACCCTGGCCGCGCTGGGACGGGCCAGGTCGATGTCACCGGGCGCCCAGTCGGGACGGTCCACTGGTCGCTCCTCACTCCGCTGTCGCCGGCCCCCAGGGCCCTCCCGAGCATAGGACTGACGTTTGATTCACTCCAATGAGGAGCTCCGTCACATTGCGTAACCACTCGTCCGGCTGAGCCGGTATCGCCCGTCCGTCCCCGGCCGATCGTCGGGTGATCCCCCTCCCGATCGTCCAGCACCGCGTCCCGGCCGCCGCGCGCCCCCTCTTTATCGCACGACCGTGTTAAATTAGTTCCCTGGTCGACGCGTCCGAGGGGGGCGGCGTGCCGAGAAGGGGGCCCGGATGCTGGAAGTGATCGGAATCGTGCTGGTGGTGCAGGGGGTCCTGTCCCTGTTCACCGATCCCGTGCTGATGCGGTGGGCGAGCGGCCACCAACCGTGGGCCGGTGTCGTGGTGGGACTGGTCGGGCTCGCTCTGGCGGCCGCCGGCGCGGCCCGACGGAAGAAGGCCGACTGAGCCGGCGACGACACTTTCCGGAAAGACGTCGGCCGTCCGGCCGCCCGGTCCCGTCAGCCGCGCGTTCACCGGAACGACCGCACGACATCGCCCGGCCGGCGGTTGGCGCGCCACCGGGCGGCCAGCACGGCGGAGGGCGGGTCCCACCCGGGGACCCGCCCTCCCACCGTTCAGCGCCTCCGGTCATGCCGACCGGCGAACCGGGGCGCGGGCGCCTCAGTCGAACAGCGCCCCCATCGAACAGCCCTCAGTCGAACAACGCGGGGAGCGTGCCCTCCCAGGTGTCCCGCAGCTCGTCCAGGCCGAACGTCGCCACGTCCTGGATCTCCAGCGCCCGCGACTCCGGGTCGACCACGCCGATCCGGCTCCACGGCAGGCCGCGCGCGGTGCACATGTCCGTGAACCGCAGCTCCTCCGTGCGCGGCACCGCCACGAGCGCCCGGCCGGCGGACTCGGCGAACAGCCACACGAACGGGTCCGCGTCCGGGGGCAGCACGACCCGGCACCCGGTCTGGCCGGCCAACGCCGCCTCGACCAGGGCCTGGGCCAACCCGCCCTCGGCGAGGTCGTGCGCCGCCGACACCATGCCGTCCCGGGAGCCGGCCACCAGCACCTCGGCCAGCAGGCGCTCCGCCGCCAGGTCCACCTTCGGCGGCCGACCGCCGAGGTGGCCGTGCGTCACGTGCGCCCACTCCGAGCCGCCGAACTCGTCGCGGGTCTCCCCGAGCAGCAGCAGGGTCTCGCCGGCCTCGGCGCCGAAGCCGGTCGGGATGCGCCGCCGCACGTCGTCGATCACGCCGAGTACGCCCACGACCGGCGTGGGCAGGATCGCCGTGTCACCCGTCTGGTTGTAGAAGCTGACGTTGCCACCGGTGACCGGGATTCCCAGCTCCCGGCAGCCGTCGGCCAGGCCGCGCACCGCCTGCTGGAACTGCCACATCACGCCGGGGTCCTCGGGCGAGCCGAAGTTCAGGCAGTTGGTGACCGCCAGCGGCGTCGCGCCGGTCACGGCGACGTTGCGGTACGCCTCGGCCAGCGCGAGCTGCGTGCCCGTGTACGGGTCCAGCCGCACGTACCGGCCGTTGCAGTCGGTGGAGACCGCCACGCCCCGGCCGGTCTCCTCGTCGATCCGGACCATGCCGGAGTCGGCGGGCTGGGCCAGCACGGTGTTGCCCCGCACGTAGCGGTCGTACTGGTCGGTGACCCACCGCCGCGAGCACAGGTTCGGCGAGGAGATCATCCGGAGCAGGGTCTCCCGCAGCTCCGCCGGCGTGCCCGGCCGGGCCAGCCGCTCCGGGCCGTCGGCGACCAGGTCGTCCTGGCTGGCCGGGCGCTCCACCGGCCGCTCGTACACCGGGCCCTCGTGGGCCACGGTGCGCGGCGGCACGTCCACCACGGTCTCGCCGTGCCAGGTGATCTCCAGGCGACCGGTGTCGGTCACCTCGCCGATCACCGTGGCCGGAACGTCCCACTTCGCGCAGACCCGCAGGAACGCGTCCACGTCGGCGGGGCGCACGACCGCGCACATCCGCTCCTGGGACTCGCTGGACAGGATCTCCGCCGGGGTCATGCCCTCGGCGCGCAACGGCACCCGGTCCAGCTCCACGCGCATGCCGCCGTCACCGGCCGAGGCCAGCTCCGAGGTCGCGCAGGACAGGCCCGCGCCGCCGAGGTCCTGGATGCCCACGACCAGCCCGGAGCGGAACAGCTCCAGGCAGCACTCGATGAGCACCTTCTCGGTGAACGGGTCGCCCACCTGGACGCTGGGCAGCTTCTTGCGGCCGGCGCCCGACTCGTCGCCGGAGAAGGTGTCCGACGCGAGCACGGACACGCCGCCGATACCGTCGAGCCCGGTGCGCGCGCCGAAGAGGATCACCTTGTTGCCGGTGCCCGACGCGTGCGCCAGGTGCAGGTCCTCGACCCGCATCGAGCCCACGCACAGGGCGTTGACCAGCGGGTTCCCCGCGTAGGACGCGTCGAACACGACCTCGCCGCCGATGTTGGGCAGGCCGAGGCAGTTGCCGTAGCCGCCGACGCCGGCGACCACGCCGGGCAGCACCCGGCGGGTGTCCGGGGCGTCGGCCGGGCCGAACCGCAGCGGGTCCATCACCGCGACCGGGCGGGCGCCCATCGCCAGGATGTCGCGCACGATGCCGCCGACGCCGGTCGCCGCGCCCTGGTAGGGCTCGACGTAGGACGGGTGGTTGTGCGACTCCACCTTGAAGGTGACCGCCCAGCCGTCGCCGATGTCCACCACGCCGGCGTTCTCGCCGATGCCGGCCAGCATCCTGGCCCGCATCTCCTCGGTGGTGGTCTCCCCGAAGTACCGCAGGTGCACCTTGGAGGACTTGTAGGAGCAGTGCTCGCTCCACATCACCGAGTACATCGCCAGCTCGGCGTCGGTGGGCCGACGGCCGAGGATCTCCCGGATCCGGGCGTACTCGTCGTCCTTGAGCCCCAGCTCCCGGTGGGGCTGGGGGTGGTCGGGGGTGGCCGCCGCGTGCTGGACGGTGTCCACGGGCGCGCCGACCCGGCCGTCGTTGTCGGTCGTCTGTGTCGTGCTACCGCCGGTCATGCCGCCACCAGTGCGTCGAGAACGGACAGGAACATGCCGAGACCGTCGTCGCTGGGGCCGGTCAGGGCGTCGATGGCGTGCTCGGGGTGCGGCATCAGGCCGACGATCCGACCGGTCGGGTCGGTGATGCCGGCGATGTGGTTCAGCGCGCCGTTGGGGCTGTCAACGCCCAGGTGCCGCTTGAGCGCCTGGCCGGGCTCCGGCTCGTCCACGACGTACCGGAAGACGACGCGGCCCTCCCCCTCCAGCTCGTCCAGGGTGGCCGCGTCGGCGACGTAGCGGCCCTCCATGTTCTTCAGCGGGACGAGGATCTCGGCGCCGCGCTCGTAGCGGGAGGTCCACGCGGTGGCGTTGTTCTCCACCCGCAGCCACTGGTCCCGGCACACGAAGTGCAGGCCCGCGTTGCGCACCAGCGCGCCGGGCAGCAGGCCCGACTCGCACAGGATCTGGAAACCGTTGCAGATGCCCAGCACGGGCATGCCCCGCCTGGCGGCGCGGACGACCTCGCCCATCACGGGCGCGAACCGGGCGATGGCCCCGGCCCTGAGGTAGTCGCCGTAGGAGAAGCCGCCGGGGACGACGACGGCGTCCACACCGCGCAGGTCGGCGTCGGCGTGCCAGAGCGGCACGGCCTCGGCGGCGCCGTCCCGGCCCGCCAGCCGGACCGCCCTGGCGGCGTCCACGTCGTCCAGGGTGCCGGGGAAGGTGATGACGCCGACGCGGGTCATGCGTCCACCCGGCGGACGACCCAGTCCTCGATGACCGGGTTGGCGAGGAAGGTCTCGGCGATCTTGGCGAGCGTGGCGTCGTCGACGGAGTCGTCGACCTCCAGCTCGAAGTGCTTGCCCTGACGAACGGAGGTCACTCCGTCGAAGCCCAGCCGCGGCAGCGCGTTGGCCACCGCCTGACCCTGCGGGTCGAGGATCTCCTGCTTGGGCATGACGTCGACGACGACTCGGGCCACTCTTGGGTCTCCCGGGTTCAGGAAGTGCCACGACCGCGGCACTCCGGTCGGCGGTACGGCCGCAGAGTACCTGAGCTGCGCGTTCGCCCTGCGCGAGAGGTCTGGCGGCGGGGCTGGGCGGCCCGGGAGGGTGGGCCCATGCGAGTTCTCGTACTGGGTGGAACGGTGTTCCTGTCGAAAGCGGTGGCGGCCGAGGCGGCGCGTCGGGGCCACGAGGTGGTGTGCGCCGCGCGCGGCGAGTCCGGGGCCGTGCCGGAGGGGACGCGGCTGGTGCGGGTGGACCGGAACGCGCCGGACGCCTACGCGCCGTTGGCCGGGGAGCGGTTCGACGCCGTGGTCGACGTGGCGGTGATGTCCTACCGGTGGGTGTCGGAGGCGTTGGACGCGCTCGCGGACCGGGCCGGCCACTGGACCTTCGTGTCGTCGGTCAGCGCCTACTCCGACACGTCCCGGCCGGGGCTGTCCGTCGACGCGGCGCTGCACGAGCCGTACACCGAGGAGGTGCCGGAGTCCCGACCGGAGCTGGCTCCCGAGCTCTACGGGCGGATCAAGGTGGCCGGGGAGAACGCGGTCCGCGACCGGGTCGGGGACCGCGCGTTCGTCGTGCGCCCCGGACTGATCACCGGCCCGGGGGACAGCTACGACCGGTTCGGCTACTGGCCGGCACGGATGTCGCGCGGCGGCCGGGTCGTCGTCCCCGACGCGCCCACCCAGCCCACGCAGTACGTCGACGTCCGGGACCTGGCGGACTGGATCGTGGACGCGGCCGAGGGCCGGCTCGTGGGCACGTTCGACGGGGTCGGACCGGCCCAGCCCCTCGGCGAGTTCCTGCGGGAGGTCGCCGACCTCGTCGCGCCCGACGACGTGGAGCTGGTCCCGGTGTCGCCGGAGGCCCTGACGGCCGCCGGCGTCGGGCCGTGGTCGGGCCCGAAGTCACTGCCGCTGTGGCTGCCGCCCGCGTTGCACGGGCTGACCGCCCACGACGCGACCCCCTCGCTCGCGGCCGGCCTGCGGCCCCGCCCGCTGGCCGACGCGGTGGCCGCCGCCCTGGCGCACGAGCGGGCGTTGGGGCTGGACCGGCCGCGGACGGCCGGTCTGACGGTGGCAGAAGAAAACGAATTGCTTTCGGCTCTTGACTGAACGTTGATCTTTGCCCCAAATGGATGACAGCGGTACGCCGCGGTAACGGTGGCCCGCCGTCCCGACGATCCTCCGATCGGACGCGCTGACCGGGGGTTCGTGGAGCTTCTGGGGGACGTGCGGCCGCGAGGACGGCGAGCGACGAGCTCACCGAGGACGAGGCCCCGCCGGGAAGCCCCCCGACCGGTGGGGCCTCGTCATGTCCGCCTGCCGCCCGGACGACGGACCACCGACGACCAGCGACCGACGACCAGCGACCGACGAGCGACGACGGGCAGGCCGATGACGGACGACCGGCGAGCCCCGTGCGACGGGGCGCGCCGGCCAACGCGGGTTCTCCCCGCTGGCGGACACGAGTCGGCCCGGTGGCCGACCGCCGGGCGTCGCCCTCGCTGACGCCCCTCGCGGTCGGACCACCGGGCCGAGCCGGTGTCAGAGCAGCGAACGGATCTGCGCCGCGACCAGGTCGATCCGGACGCCCTGGTTCGGACAGCCGCCGAAGTGGTGCAGCCCGATCACCTTGTGCGTCCTGCGCGACAGCACGGGCGAGCCGGACGAGCCGCCCTCGGTGTCACACATGTACGAGATGTCGGCCTGCTTCGAGCTGCCGTCCACCTTGACCGCCTTGACCTGGCAGTTCCCCGACGGCGACTTGTCGTCGGTGAGGGCGAGCTTCTTCAGCTGCCCGCGCGGGTGCTGCACGATGTACATCTCCTCGCCCACCGCGGGCACCCGGACGTCGAGCTCCAGGTTGCCGAACGACTTGATGGACGCGAACTTCTGCACGTCGAACAGGGTGAAGTCGAGCCCGGAGTTGGTCTTCAGGACCGAGTTCGCGAGCACCTTGGTCACCGGGCCGCTGCCGCTGCCACCGCAGGTCGGGCACTGGTAGTTGAACCAGACCTCGGTCTTCTTGGCGGTCGCGGTGTCGGCGAAGCAGTGGTTGTTGGTCAGCATCCGGTTCTTGTCGCCGACCCGCCAGCCGGTGCACAGCGAGCGCCCGTTCATCAGCAGCCGGGCGACCGGCGGGGTCTTGCTGAACTCCTTGGGGTTGCTGGACTTGTAGCAGACAGCGTCCTTGTAGTTGTTGTTGCCGCAGATGCTGAACACCTGGAAGGAGCGCCGGTTGGCCTCCTCCTCCTCGGTGTAGCCCCGCGTGATGCGGTCCACGGCGACGCGGCTGTCCCGGCTCGGGGCCGCGCCGTTCCCGGCCCGCACGCTCACGACGGCGGTGTCACCGGTGACGGACAGCGCCCAGAAGCCGCTGTCGTCCTGGCTGCCGGGGGAGTCGTCGGGGCGGGCGTGTCGGGGCTCGGCCGAGTAGGTGTGGACCTCGGACCGGTCGGGGCTGGCCACCGTGACCTGGTCCCCGGGACGCAGGTTCAGGTCGGACAGGTGGACCTTCACGTACCAGGCGCCGGGACGCCGGATGGTCGTGCTGGCGGCGTCGCCGCCCACCGCGACCGACACGGCCTCCTCGGTGCCGACCTCCTCGGCCGCCTGGTCGCGCCCCTGGGCGGGGGCGGCCACGGCCGGGGCGGTCTCGGCCGCGCCCAGCCCGGTGGCGGGCAGGGCCACCGCCGAGGCGGCGAGAACCGGCGTGGCGCCGAGCAGGGCGGTGACGATCAGCCGTAACGATGTCCGCACGAGATCACCTCTCCGTGTGAGCAGGGGGTACACACAGGGCGAATCTTGCTGGCGGAGCGTGACTGCCGTCACCCGCCAATCGTTGGGACTTGCTGCCCCGACTGGGTGGCGTACAACTCGGTGCGACCGCCGCTTCCGGATGCCAGGATCAGTCGGATGGGACGGGGAACCCCGGGGAGGTCGGGATGCGGATCGTCCACTTCGGACACGCCTGCGTGCTGCTGGAGATCGGCGACACGCGCCTGCTGATCGATCCCGGCACGCTGTCCAGCGGTTTCGAGGCGCTGCGCGGGCTGGACGCGATCCTGTTCACGCACGCGCACGCGGACCACCTCGACCTGGGCCGTCTGCCCGCGCTGGTGGACGCCAGTCCCGACGCGGTGATCGTCGCCGATCCCGGATCGGCCGAACAGATCAGCGACCATGGGCTGAACTGCCGTACGGCACGGCCGGGTGACGTCCTCTCATCGGGCGATGTCCGGATCGACGTGGTTGGCGGAGAGCACGCGGTCATCCATCCGGACCTGCCCGGAATCCCTAACGTGGGTTACCTCGTTGGTCACGGTGCGTTCCTGCACCCGGGCGACTCGTTCGTCCGCCCGGAGCGACCGGTCGACGTGCTCGCGCTGCCCACGGGCGCGCCGTGGCTCAAGGCCGCCGAGGCGGTCGACTACCTCCGGGCCGTGCGGCCCCGGGTGGCGGTGCCCGTCCACGAGGCCGTGCTGGCCTCGCCGCAGCTCCACTACACGCTGTTCGAGCGGCTCGCGCCGGAGGGCACCGAGGTGCGGGTGCTCCGCCACGGCGAGCCGGCCGAGGTGTGAGGGCGAGGGGACGCCGCGTCCGGCGGCAGCCGGCGACGACCGGCAGTCGGCGGTCGGCAGTCGGCGGCGACGCTCAGCGCCGTCGACCCGCCCCGGAAGGCGCCTCGGGAAGCGGGCGAGCGGGGCTGACGAACTCCGCGTACGTCGTGGGCTCGGCGCCGTGGTGCAGGGCGATGTCCACCGCGTCCAGCACGGCCTGACGCGGACCCGGCCGCGCCAGGTCGGCGGCGTCGACCCCGAGCCGCACCAACCCGCCCCGCCGGGCGGCGCGCGCCACCCCCAGCACCAGGGCCCAACACCACCAGGGCTCGGCCACGTCGCCACGGCCGACGCCGTGCACCCGCGCGCGGTGCACGGCACCCGAGCGCAGGTCGTGCACGGCGGTCGCCTCCGCGCAGACCGCGAACCCGTGCCGGCGCAACGCCGCGCGCGTGCCGGGCGAGGCGAGCCAACGGGGCGGGGCGAAGCAGTCCGTGCTCAGCTCCAGGCGCTCCAACGCGGCCCGGGCCGCGAGCAGGCGCAGGCCGGCCTCGTGCGTGGGCAGGGCCGCGAACTCGCCCCGACGCCAGAGCCGCGCCCCCGGAACCCACCCGCCGTCCGAGCGGTCGGGATGCGCGAACCCGTGCAGCACCAGGGCGTCGCCCACGGACTGGCGCAGGCGCACCCAGCGCAGCGCCGGCGACCCGGGATCGGTCCGGTCGCCGTGCGCGGGCCGGGGCGTCAGCAGCAACGAGAGCGGCACCGCGCGCCGGTCGAGGTCGGCGGCCAGCTCCGCGCAGCGCCGCACCGTCCGGCCGGCGATGCCGGACAGCGAGACCACGAGCCTGGTGGGCACATACCCATGACGCCGCACGGCGGTGACGGTGGCCTGGCCACCGGGTGACCAGGCGATACCGATCCGGCGAACTCCGGTCGGAACCGGCGGCCGCCCCAGCCCCCGGCTCCTCGGCCCCGGCCGTCAGCCCCTCGGCGCCGGCCAGTCCGCCAACGAGCGACCGGAGATCATCTCGTACGCCTCGACGTAACGCGCCCGGGTGGCGGCCACGACCTCGTCCGGCAGCGCCGGCGGCGGCGCGTCGGACGCCCGGTCCCAGCCCGAGGCGGGCGAGGTCAGCCAGTCCCGCACGAACTGCTTGTCGAACGAGGGCTGCACCCGGCCCGGCTGGTAGCCCTCGGCCGGCCAGAACCGCGACGAGTCCGGCGTGAGCACCTCGTCGGCGAGCACCAGACCGCCCTCGGGCGCGACGCCGAACTCGAACTTGGTGTCGGCCAGCAGCACCCCGCGCCCCGCGGCGTGCTCCGCCGCCCGCGCGTAGATCCCCAGGGTGAGCGCCCGCAGCCGCTCCGCCCGCTCCCGGCCGACGGACGCGACCACCGCGTCGAAGCTGACGTTCTCGTCGTGCGCGCCGATCTCCGCCTTCGTCGCCGGGGTGAAGATCGGCTCCGGCAGGCGGTCGGACTCCGCCAGCCCCGGCGGCAGCTCGATGCCGCACACCGCGCCGGTCCGCCGGTAGTCGGCCAGACCGGAGCCGGTGAGGTAGCCGCGGGCCACGCACTCCACCGGCAGCATCTCCAGCCGGCGCACGAGCAGCGCCCGGCCACGCACCTCGTCCGGGATGCGCTCGTCGTCCCACGCCACCAGGTGGTTGGGCACCACGTCGGCCAGCAACTCGAACCAGAACACGCTCATCGCCGTGAGCACCCGGCCCTTGTCCGGGATGGGCGTGGGCAGCACGTGGTCGTAGGCCGAGATCCGGTCCGAGGCGACCAACAACAGGTGCTGGTCGTCCACGGCGTGAAGCTGGCGGACCTTGCCGGCGGCGATCTGCGGGTAGTCGGCGAGCGAAGCCACGCGGCAACCCTAAGCCGCCCCGCCCCACCAGCGTGAACGGCCCCTTCTCGAAACACTGCCCCAGTTGTCCGCGCCATCTCCCGGCCCGGGCCCCGAGCGCCCGCCGACGAGCCCTCGACGGCACTTCCCCCGAACATCACCCGGGCGGGCGAAGCGACCCCGCGCTTTTCTGTCAGACCCCCGTGAGACGTTGGAAATGGGGGGATCCCCTCTACATAACTCTGTAGTGGGGTGACTGTTCGCGAGAACCGCGGAGGGGGCGCCCGACACCGGGCGCCCCCTCCGACGCGAAGCCCTCAGAAGCCCTCAGGGACGGGTGTCGAGATCGCCGATGACCGACGGCGCGACGTGCTCGCCGCTGCCCCAGATGTCGTCAGTCTCCTGGAGGTAGTTGGAGCGCCGCTCCTTGTCCTCCTCCCGCTGCCCGCCGGCCGCTCCCGCCATCGGAGCCGCGCCGCCCGCGATCCCCGCGGCCGGTCCCCGACCACCCGCCGGGCCGGCCGCTCCGACTGGCCCGACCGGTGCCCCACCCGCGACCGGTCCCGCGGCGGACAGCGCGCCGGGACCCACCGGACCGCGAGGAGCCGGACCCGCGCCAGCGGCCCCCGCCGCACCACCGCTCCCGATGCCCGGGCCGACTCCTCCACCGCCGCGCGGTCCGCCACCGGGGCCTCCGGAACCACCGGGGCCGCCGGCGCCCTGAGCACGCGGATCGGGCGTGGCGGCGGGCCCGCCAGCAGACGGGCGACCCGTCGGCGGGCCGGACGGAGTGCGCGGCGCGCTGGTGGACGGGCTCGGCCCTCCCTGGTTGTGACCGGGGTTCAGGACACTGGTGATGCGCCCGCTGGACGGCGGGAGGGGCGACTTCGGGGTGTTGCTCTGCGGCGTGATCGTCGGAGCCTTGGGCTGGTTCGTCGTTCCGGTACGACCCCCGCCGGGGTTCGGGCCGCTGGACGGGACCGCGGGCGAGGGCGGCGGAGGAATCGGGCGTCCACCGGACGACTGGGGATTCCCGGAGCCGGGCCCGAGCGGGCCGCTGCCGGCCCCCGCCGGGCCGGCGGCCGCGGTGCTCGTCGACGCGCTGGTGGGGCTGATCGGGTTGTACTCGACCCCGCCCCGCATGCCCGCGACCATCGACTGGGCCGACGCGATGCCCGTCGTGCTGACCCGGCCGCCACCACCGGTCGCACCGACGTCGGTGGCCACGATCGGCGCGGGCACGAACGCTGGAAGGCCGGCCATGGTCGTCGTGACGTTGCTGTCATACGCCTTGGCCAGGTCGCGGGCCCGCTCCTCGGCCTGCCGCGCCGACTCCTCCTGCTTCTCCTTGTCGGTCTTCATGCCGAACAGGTGCGACAGGCCGCGCTCCAGCGCGTTGTCCGTCGCGGTGACGTGCACGGGAGCCGGCATCTTGGCCTTGATGTCGTCGTAGGACCTGGCCAGCTCGGCCGCCCCGTCACCCACCTTGGCCGAGACGTCCTTGGCGTCCCGCGCGAACTGGGCCAGCGGGGAGACGCCGTTCTTCATCGCCTCGGCGGCGCCGCCCTCCCACACCGCGTCGGTCTCCCGCAACGCGCCGTCGATCAGGTCGCTCACCTTGTCGAACTGCGTGCCGATCCCCTGCTGCCAGGTCCGCACGGAGTTCGCCACCGACTCGCTGGACCCACCGGTGAACCAGCCGTGCAACGTCGGATGGCTGATCGCGTCCCAGTTCGTCCCGGACGTCATCCCACTCATCGCCGCAACCCCCTCATCCCCCCGCCGGCAGATTCCCCAACACCTCGGCCACGACCGTCTCACCATAACCACAGGGATTTCCCTGGGCTCTGCTCCTGGAGCTGACAGAACCAACGTGAACAACCAGCACCTGGTCGTCCGCCACTCCTGCCATGACACTACAGATGGTGCTCGCGAAATCCGTCCACACGACTGGAAAGCCGGACGCCTCACTGCTCTTGAAGTTGTCGTACGCCTTCTGCCTCGCGTAGTACTCGCTGAGTCCCTTTCCTTTCGTGTCAGGGCTCAACGTCACCCTGATGTCACCCGACCAGGTGCACTTGTCTTCGCCCCACCCCGACTTTCCGGGCCTGCTCGCCGTCGGCAGTCCCAATGCTCGGAGCTGGCTCTCCGTCAGCAACGCGCACGGATCAGCGCCCCGGAGCTTCTTGGGATTGCTCACCCTTGGAGTGGAACCGCCCTGTCGCGCTGATGTCGGGTCAGCGCCGGTCGACGCGGCACTCACCGGATTCGGCGCACCGCCAGTCACGCTCGTGCAGCCAGCCAGCATCGCCCCGGCAACGAGCAGCAGTCCGGTTACCCGAAACCGAACTGCTCCCGGGGAAACCCGGATCAACTTCGCCGAGCTGGCACGCCCACTCACCGCACACACCCGCTCATCCGCCGGCAGGCAGGTTCTTCAACACCTCTGCCGCGATCCGCTCCCCGAACGCACAGGTGTCCTTGTGCTCCACCTTCCGGCTCACGTTGTTCGCGTACTGGACCAACAGGAGCTGGTCCTCCGCCACCCCGACGTTCACGTTGCAGCGAATCTCACCGAAGTCGGCCCGAACAGCCGGGTAGCCGGCAACGGTGCTCGCCTCGAAATTGTTGTAGCTGCTCTTCCTCAGGTACACCTCGGTCAACCCGCGACGCTTCGTGTCCGGCGCGACGGTCACCCTGATCGCGTCGGACCAGGTGCACAACGTCTCTCCCCACGGCGCCTGGTCCGGTTTGCCCGACTGCGCCGCACCCAACTCACGGAGCTGGTTCGGCGTCAGAAGTTGACACGGATCCATCCCACGCAGGTTCTTGGGATTCGAAACACGGGGCGCACCACCACTCGCCGAGGGGGAAACACCAGTAGACGAGGTGGATCCTTGCCCGCTTCCGGTTTTCGTGGTCGGCGTCCCGCCAATCACGGAACCGCATCCTGCCAACGCGGTGGATCCGACGAACAACAGCGCGATGACACGAAGACGGAGAAACCGCATACTAGGACCTCGTCGGCAGGTGGTCGTTTTCCTGGTACAGCCCCAGCGACCGGTCTATCTGGTCGATCACAGACTGCAGCGCCTTGATCGTGCTGTCGATCGCCATGGTCAGCGAGCCCTGGTCCGCCGTGGCCTTCTCCGCCAGCTTCTGCACCGCTTGCCCACTCGCCGGGTCCTCTCCCGGCGCCCGGGTCTGCCGGAGGAGGTAGGCGATGCTCATCGCCCTGTTCATCTCGTCGATCGCCTCTTGGAACTTGGCCTTGAGGCGTGGGGCGTCCTCGGTGCGTACGCTGAACCTGGCGACCGGTGCGCCGACGGGCGCGCCCGAGGCGCCAGCCGTCTGGGTGGCCGCGTGGACCCCCTCGACCGCGCCGGCGGCAGCGGCCCCGAACCCCGCGGGCACGGGCGCGACCAGGTTCAGCCAGCCCCCGTCTGTCGACATGGCTCCTCCCCCGATTGGTTGCGGTGCCCGACCCAGTGTGCCGGGCGATCACCGCGCGTGGCGTCGAGTTGGCGGAAGACGCTGGTCATACCGACCGCACCAGCTCGTGGAGCAGGTCGACGAGCCGGTGGTGGTCGACCGGGGCGACGGTCAGCCAGCCAGAGCGCTCGTAGAACGCGTACCGGCCGCGGGCCGTGTCGGTGACCGTGACGACCCACGGGGCGCGCGTCCTGGCGCCCCAGCGGTCCCAGGAGGCCGCACCGAACTGCCCCGCCGCCACCCGGTCGCCGCCGACCATGTCCACCAGCAGGCGGGCGTCGCCCGGTCGCACGCCCGCGTCCAGCAGCGCCGACTCGAAGGCGTAGTCGTCCCCGCCTTCGCGGTTCGCCTCCTCCACCGCGCCGCTGGGCACGTTCACCGCGGTTCCCGGACCGGGCGGCACGGCGGGCAGCAGACCGAGCACGGCCTCCACGAACGCCGTGTCCCGGACGAGGTCCAGGTGGACCACCCCGTCGAAGAGCACGGCGAGGATCCCGGTCTCGGCCCGCACCGCCGACAGCGCCCTGAGCTCGTGCCCCGGCCCCGCCGACCACCGCAGGTCGACGGCGACCGAGGGCTGCGCGACCACGCGCAGCGCGAGATCGAGATCCGGGTGCACGGAGCCGTCCGAGGCGGCGAGCTGACGCCCGCACAACGCGTCCCACGCCCGGTCGTCGAGCTGGCCGGCCTCGTCGAGTGTGCCGCCCTGCTCCGCCAGCGCCAGGACGAGCGGTCTCGCGCCCAGCCCCAGACGACGCCACAGCACGTTGAACTCGGCCCGGTCCAGCGCAATCGGCACGACGTTGGCCCCCTCCGGCGTCCGCTGGTCGTCCCCATCCTGCCGCGCGGCGTGTGGGATCGGGATCAGGCCCAGCGGTGAACCGTGAACGCGTCGCCGACCGAGATGGTGCCCGGCCGGACGACGGCCGCCTTCATGCCGAACAGCACGCCGCCCTCGTCGGCGTCCCGTCGGTAGGTCGCCAGGGTGCGGGTGGGCTCGGGGCCGGCCCGGCGCCCGGTCTCCTGGTCGACGGTGGGCACAACGCACCGCTTGCACCGCTTCTCGTAGCCGATCTCCACCTCGCCGACCAGGGCCGACCGGACGTCGTCCTCGGCGTGGGGCTCGTCCCAGCCGGCCAGGACGACGTTCGGCCGGAACCGGTTCATCGGCAGCGCCGCGACGCCCCGCTCGGCGAGGCGCCGGTTCAGCTCGGCCAGCGACGCCAACGAGGTGACCAGCAGTGCGTGGCCGTCGGCGAAGCCGGCCGTGCCACCGGTCTCGCCGGAGCTGACCCGGGCGTGGTCCGGCGGCACGCGGACCAGCCGGCAGTCGACGCCGAGGACCGCGCCGAACCACGCGGCGGCGTCATCACCCTGGTCGACACCCGGACCGGTGAAGGAGAACACCGTCACGTCCCGGCGCGGGCCGTCCTCGGCCACGGGCACCTTGAGGTCCTCGACTCCGGGAGCGCCGAGCACGAGCGTCGCGCCGTCGTCGAGCACCCGGGGCTGGACGGTGGCCATCGCCGGGAGCTGCCGCTGGCTCAGGAACCGACCGGTGTCCGCCGCCACGAGCATGAACTCCCGGTCGTGGCGCAGCCCGCGCGCGGTCACCTCCGCCCGGTCCACCGCCGTGCCCGCGCACCCCTTGACCGGGTAGTACGCGAGGGCGTGGACCGCGATCGACGGCCCGGTCACAGGATCGGGGCCGGGGCGTAGGCCGCGGCCTCCGGGTGGCGGGCGACGACCTCCTCCACCCGTCGGACGACCTCGGCGACCTGGGCGGCGGCGGCGCCGGTGAACGGCAGCCGGTCGGCGAGCAGCGCGTCGAGCTCGCCCCGGTCCAGCGGGACGCGCTCGTCGGCCGCCAGCCGGTCGAGCAGGTCGTTGCGCTCGGCGCCCTTCTCCCGCATCGCCAGCGCGGCGGCCACCGCGTGCTCCTTGATCGCCTCGTGGGCGGTCTCCCTGCCGACCCCGGCTCGCACGGCCGCCATCAGCACCTTGGTGGTGGCCAGGAACGGCAGGTAGCGGTCCAGCTCCCTGGCGACCACGGCGGGGAAGGCGCCGAACTCGTCCAGGACGGTCAGGAACGTCTCGACCAGGCCGTCGAAGGCGAAGAAGGCGTCGGGCAGGGCCACGCGGCGCACCACCGAGCACGACACGTCGCCCTCGTTCCACTGGTCGCCGGCCAGCTCGCCCACCATGCCGGCGTAGCCGCGCAGGATGACGGCGAGGCCGTTGACCCGCTCACACGACCGGGTGTTCATCTTGTGGGGCATGGCGGAGGAGCCCACCTGGCCGGGCTTGAAGCCCTCGGTGACCAGCTCGTGCCCGGCCATCAGCCGAATGGTCTTGGCCAGCGAGGACGGCGCGGCGGCGAGCTGGACGAGGGCGGTGACCACCTCGAAGTCCAGCGACCGCGGGTAGACCTGGCCGACGCTGGTGAACGCGTGGGCGAAGCCCAGGTGGGCGGCGACCCGGCGCTCCAGCTCGGCCAGCCGGTCGGCGTCGCCGCCGAGGAGGTCGAGCATGTCCTGGGCGGTGCCGACCGGCCCCTTGACGCCCCGCAGCGGGTACCGGGCGAGCAGCTCCTCCAGCCGGCCGAGGGCGACGAGCAGCTCGTCGGCGGCGGTCGCGAAGCGCTTGCCCAGGGTGGTGGCCTGCGCGGCGACGTTGTGCGAGCGCCCGGCCATCACCAGCTCGCCGTGCTCGGCGGCCAGCCGCGCGAGCCGGGCCAGCAGGGCCACGCACCGGTCCCTGACCAGTTCCAGGCTCAACCGGACCTGGAGCTGCTCGACGTTCTCGGTGAGGTCGCGCGAGGTCATCCCCTTGTGCACGTGCTCGTGCCCGGCGAGCGCGTTGAACTCCTCGATCCGGGCCTTCACGTCGTGCCGGGTGACCCGCTCGCGCTCGGCGATGGAGGCGAGGTCGACCTGCTCCAGCACCCGCTCGTAGTCGGCGAGGGCCTGCGCGGGCACGTCGATGCCGAGGTCGGCCTGGGCGCGCAGCACGGCGAGCCAGAGGCGGCGCTCCAGCACCACCTTGTGCTCCGGGGACCACAGTCGGGCCAGCTCGACGGAGGCGTAGCGGGCGGCGAGCACGTCGGGGATGCGCGGCTTCGACACGGGGTGCAGCCTAGGCGTTGACGTCGGCGGCCGCCCTCGGGGTCGTCGGCGACGCCCCAGGTCAGACGCGTCGGCACCGGGCAGGCGGCGGGCGGCGGGCGGCGGGCGGCGTCGCGAGCGGGCCCGGACGCGGCCGAAGCGGTCAAGCCGCCCGAACCCGACGTTCGGCGGGTTCCGGCGGGTGGCGGGGTCCCGACACTGGCTGTCACCGGCGCGACGACGCCCCCTGCCCTGTCGTCGCCCGGCGGGAGGTTCCCATGTCGCGATCCCCGCTGCGCCGCGGACTCCTCGCCGCGGCTGTCGCCTTACCCCTCGTGCTGGCCGGCGCGCCGGCCGTGGCCGACCTCGCCCCACCCGACGGGGCCATCCCGTACGTCTGGCGGGTGACGGCCACCGACTCGCAGGTCAGGTCGCTGGCGGAAGCCGGCTTCGACGTCACCACGACACGTGACGGCGCGGCGCTCGTCGTCGGGCCGAGGTCCACCGCCGACCAACTCCGCGGCCTTGGCCACCGGCCGCGGTTCCACGACACGGTCCACAAGCCGGTCGAGGAGGCGGAGACCGCCGCCGCCGACACCTTCTACGGCGGCTACCACACCCCCGCCGCGCACGAGGCGCACCTGGACCGGGTGGCGAGGGAGCACCCGGAGCTGGCGACGGTGGTCGACATCGGCGACAGCTGGCGCAAGACCCGGGGGCTGGGCGGGCACGACATCAAGGCCGTCTGCCTGACCAGGAGGACCAGCGGCGACTGCGCGCTCCGCCCCGACGCGGCCAAGCCCCGGCTCGCCGTGATCGCCCAGATCCACGCCCGCGAGCTGTCGACCGGCGAACTGGCGTGGAAGTGGATCGACCACCTGGCCACCGGCTACGGCAGCGACGCCGAGGTGACCTCGGTGCTGGACAGCACCGAGGTCTGGGTGGTGCCGATGGCCAACCCGGACGGGGTCGACATCGTGGCCTCGGGCGGCAACCGGCCGAAGGCGCAGCGCAAGAACGCCAACACCAGCAACGGCGCCTGCACCGGCACCGGTGTCGGCGTCGACCTCAACCGCAACTCCAGCTTCCACTGGGGTGGCGACTCGACCCGCCCCTGCTCGGAGACCTACCAGGGGCCGCGGGCCGCGTCGGAGCCGGAGACCCGGGCGCTGGAGCAGTGGTTCCGCGCGCTCTTCCCCGTCCAGCGCGGCCCCGGCGACGACGACCCGGCCCCCAGCACCGCCACCGGCGTGATGATCACGTTGCACAGCTACGGCGACTACGTCATCACCCCGTGGGGGTGGACGGAGGACCCGGCCCCCAACGACGCGGAGCTCCGCGCGCTGGGCCACCGGATGGCGGAGTCCAACGGGTACGTCGTGGGCACCAACGGCGACACCGTCGGGTACTCCACGAGTGGGACGACCGACGACTTCACCTACGGCGTGCTGGGCGTCGCCAGCTACACCTTCGAGATGGGCTCGTCGAGCGGCTCGTGTGGCGGGTTCTTCCCACGGTACTCGTGCGTGGACAGCGATTTCTGGCCGAAGAACCGGGGTGCGTTGCTGACGGCGGCCAAGGCCGCCGCGGCGCCCTACCGCACCCCCTGAGCGCGTGACCGAGGGTGGCGCCGCCGCCGGCGGCTGGCGCGGCGCCGCCCTCCCAGTCCGACCGCGTGCCGCCCACCCGAAGCCGAAGCCGACCGGACTACAGGCCCTCCGCCAACGCGCTGTGGAGCATGCGCCGGGCGGCGCCACGCGGATCGGGGTGCACCTCGATCAACGCGTTCACCACGCTCCCGTCGACCAGGGCCACGAGCCGGTTGACCCGCTCGTGGTCGGCGGGGATGCCGCAGCGCGCCAGGGTCTCCAGCAGCAGCTCGTGCAGGTCCGCCGACAGTTCGCTCATCAGGGGGCGGAGGTGCGGCCGGCGCCCCGTGGCGACCAACCGCTCGTACCGCAGCACCACCGCCTCGGCGTCCCGTTCCGTCGCGGGGCCGAGGAGCTGGTCCAGGACGATCTCGACCACGCCGTCCACGTCGCGCCGCCCCGCGGTCAGCTCGGCGAGCTGCGCCCAGCCCCTGGCCAGCTCGCCGCGGCCGTGGTGCTCGGCCGCCGCGGCCACCAGGTCGTCGAGGTCGCGGAAGTAGTAGGTCGTGGAGGCCAGCGGCAGCCCGGCCCGCTCGGCCACCGCCCGGTGCCGGACGGCGTCGAACCCGCCCTCGACGAGAAGCCGCGCGGCGGCCTCGACGAGGGCCTGTCGCCGCCGCTCCCCCTTCGGCGTGCTCGCCGGGCTCCCTGCAGACATGGCTACGGATGGTGCCATCCCCGGCGGCGACGGCCGGTTGCGCCAGCCCCGGAAGGGGTAATCAGGCCGAGGGAACGGACCGTTCGGAGGCTCCCCATGCGCAGGACGCACGCATCCCCCAAGCGCCCGCTCTCCGGGCTGGCGGGCCCCTACGGCCACCCGTTCCACCCGGTGCTCGTGCCGGTGCCGATCGGCGCGTGGATCTCGGCGGCGGTGCTGGACGTGGTGGCCCGGTCCGGGTACGAGCCGGGCACGCTGGCCAGGGCCGCCACGTGGTTGGTCGGCATCGGGGTGGTGGGCGCCGTCCTCGCCGCCGTGCCGGGTCTGCTCGACCTGCTGATCGTGCCCGCCCGGACGCGGGTCCGGGGTGTGGCGCTGCTCCACGTGGCGCTGAACAGCACCGCCCTGGTGGTGTTCGTCGTCGATCTCGTGCTGCGGTGGAACGCGCCGACCGACCGCGCGGCGCCGCTGGCCCCGTTCGTGTTGACCCTGGTCGGCGTGGTGCTGATGCTCGCCGGCGCGTTCCTGGGCGGCGAGCTCACCTTCCGCTACGGGATGCGGGTGGCCGACCAGCACGACCAGGCCGTCGGTTTCCGCACCGCCGACCTGCGGGAGGCGGTCAGCGAGTCGGTCAGTGAGTGGCACCGGCCAGGTTCAGCCCGATGATGCCGGCGACGATGAGCAGCAGGGACACGATCTTCAGGGTGGAGACGCCGTCGCCGAGCCAGATCATGCCGATCACGGCGGCCAGCGCGGCCCCGGTGCCCGTCCACACCGCGTAGGCCGGCCCGACCGGCAACGACTTCAACGCCCACGCCAGACCGGCGAGGCTGATCGCGGCGGCGACCACGAAGGTGATCGACCAGCCGAGCTTGCTGAACCCGTCGGACAGCTTGAGCGCGACCGCCCAGACGGCCTCGAACACCCCGGACAACAACAGGACGACCCATGCCATCGGTTCCGCCCCCTTTTTCTAGTACGTGCGTACCAGAAGAAAGTAGCACGGCCGTACCAGAAAAACCGGCCGGCGGTGGCGACCCCCACACGTCGGGGTGAGCCAGGTCGCGCCCGGCACCGGAACTCCACCAGGCGACGAGCGCGGAGCGCCCCGCGCGCCCGGAGGCCGGGATCTGGCGATCAGACGCGCGGCGGGTCAGTAGCGCGCGGCAAGGCGCTGGGCGACACCGCTCAGCTGGTCGGCGAAGGGGGCGGTGGTCGACCCCTTCTGCGGCTCGCTCAACACCGTCAGCGACCGCCCGCGCGGCGTCGGCACGACGTGGCCCCGAGCCCCGTCCGGGCGGCTCAGCTCCCGGTTCTCCCCGCCGCTGCCCTCCGGCCCGAGCACCACGGACACGACCCCCACGACGTCCCGGTCCCGCAGCACGAACGCGGCGCCGGACGCGCCGCTCGGACAGTCCCCGGACGCCGGGCTGGGCTCCCGGCCGGCAGCGGCCGGGAGCTCGCCAGCGAGGGCGATGGCGAGCTCCCGGTCCGCCGGTCCGCACCCGCTCCGGGTGCCGCCGGTCCCTGGACCGGCGCTCCCCGAGGTACCGCCCCCCTGCTTAGGCGGATCCTCCGGGATGTCGTAGGGCGGCGGGCCACCGGAGGGGCGCGCGCTCGGCGCCTTCTCGGTCGCCCTGGGGTCCAGTGTTCCCGACTCCATGTGAGGTACGGGTGGGGCGCCGCGATCTCGCGCGTCGCCGGACGCCGGCCCGTCGGCCGCGCTGAGCGAGGCGGGCTGGCTGTCGGGCGCCCGGTCGAACAGATCGGTGCCCACCGCCACGCCGCCGAACAGCACCGCCGCGCCGAACGCCGAGCCGACCGCGAGGGCCGTGCGCTGCCGCGCCGCGGCCTGTCGCGAGGCCGCCGCCACGTCCCGCTCGTCGAAGGACGCCGGTGGCGCGTCGCGCACGGCGTCGCGGAACACCGCCGCGAGCTTGTGCTCGTCCACCTACAGCCACCTCCTCGACCACCGACCGCCCGTCGCGGCCCCTCGTCCCGGGCTCACGACGCCGACCGCAGGTCGTCCAACGCGTCGCCCAGCGCGTCCCGCAGGGCGTCCAACCCCCGGGCGGTCTGGCTCTTCACGGTCCCCTCGGTGCAGCCCAGCGCCTCGGCCGCGCCGGCGACGTCGAGCCCCTCCAGGAACCGCAGGACCAGCACCGCGCGTTGCCGCGGCGGCACCCGGCGCAGGCCGGCGAGCAGAGCCTCCCGCGTGGCCACCGCCTCGCCCGGCTCCCCGGAGGGGCTCGGCGTGTCGGGCACCTCGTCGGTGAACCGCTCCCGCCGCCACGGCCGACGCGACTCGTCGATCACCGCGCGCACCAGCGTCTTGCGGACGTAGGCGTCGAGCGCTCCCTTGTCCCGCACCTTCCGCCACCGCCGGTGCAACGCGACGAACGCGGTCTGCGCCAGATCGTCCGCGCGGTGCCAGTCCCCGCAGAGCAGGAACGCCATGCGCCGCACGGCCTCCCGCCGAGCCACGAAGTACTCCGCGAACTCCTGCTCCTCGCGCTGGTCCACGCGGGACTCTCCGCTCGTCGTGCCTGCACCTTCCGGACGGACCGGCCACCGGAACCGGTTGCACGACCCGTCACCGAGATCCACGTCACCCTGGGGGCGTGGCCGACACGGTACTCAGGTCGCCGCCGGTCGCCACCGGGTCCCCGGCTCCGGCCCGCCGATCCCCGCCCGGCGCGGGGCGGCGGAACCGCGCCCCGGGTGTGGTGTGATCTCTTCGTGACCCTGCCGATCGATCTCCGCTCCGACACGGTGACCCGGCCGGACGACCGGATGCGGGCCGCGATGGCCGCCGCCGAGGTGGGCGACGACGTGCTCGACGGCGACCCCACCATGCGGGCGCTGGAGGACCGGGTCGCCGAGCTGCTCGGCGTCGAGGGGGCGCTGTGGGTGCCCAGCGGGTGCATGGGCAACACCATCGCCCTGATGGCGCACCTGGAGCGGGGCGACCGCTTCCTGGCGCCCAGGGCCGCGCACGTGCTCGGCAACGAGCTGGGCGCGCCCGCCTGGCTCGCCGGCGGGATGCCCGAGGCGCTGGCCTGGGAGCCGGGGCCGGGCCGGATCTCGCCCGAGACCGTGCGCGCCTGGGCCGGCGAGACCGGCCCCTACTACACGCTGCGCACCCGGCTGCTGTGCCTGGAGAACACGCACAACGCGGCCGGCGGGACCGTCCTGCCGCCGGACGAGCACGCGCGGCTCGTCGCCGCTGCGGTGGACTGCGGCCTGCGGGTGCACCTGGACGGCGCGCGGATCTGGAACGCCGCCGTCGCGCTGGAGGTGCCCCCGGCCGCGTTGACCGTCGGCGTGGACACGGTGCAGGTCTGCCTGAGCAAGGGGCTCGGCGCGCCGGTGGGCTCGCTCGTGGCCGGTTCCGCCGCGTTCGTCGCGGAGGCCCGCCGGCTGCGGAAGATGCTGGGCGGCGGAGTCCGCCAGGGCGGGGTGCTGGCGGCGGCCGGACTGGTGGCCCTGGACCGGATCGAGGACCTCGCGACCGACCACGCCAACGCCGCGGCGCTGGCCGCCGGCCTGGCCGACCTGGGCTGGCCGGTGGACCGGCCGAGCACCAACATCGTGCTGGCGGGCGTCCCGGACGCCGCCGTGATGTCCCGCCGGCTCGCGGAGGCCGGTGTGCTCGCCGCTCCCATGAACGGCAGCATCAGGTTCGTGACGCACCGCGACGTCAACCGCGCGGCGATCGAGGACGCCCTGCGCCGCGTCGCCTCCGTGACCACGCACTGAACCGGAAACCGTGTGACGCCGAGGCATTGGGGGCGGACGTGGACATTCGTTGGGTTGTCTTCGACTACGGCGAGGTCATCAGCGAGCGGACCGACGCGTTGCCGGAGCTGGCCGAGCTGCTCGGCCGCCCGGCCGCGGACTTCGAGCGGGCCTACTGGGCCGAACGCGACCCCTACGACCGCGGGTGTTCGCACCTGGACTACTGGCGCGCCGTGGGCGGCCGGCTCGGTGTCGCGGTGGACGACGACACGGCGGAGCGGCTGACCGAGATCGACAACCGGGGCTGGTTGACGGTCGACGCCGAGTCGATCCGGCTCATCGAGGAGCTGCGCGCCGCGGGGGTGCGCCTGGCGCTGCTGTCGAACGCCCCGGCCCCGTTCGCCCGAGCCGCGGAACGCCAGCCGTGGACGGTGTCCTTCGAGCACCTGGTGTTCTCCGGCGACTTGGCCACCGCCAAGCCCGACCCGGAGATCTGGGCGGAGCTGGTGCGCCGTCTGGACACCCGCCCCGAGCGGTGCCTGTTCCTCGACGACCGCCAGGTCAACGTCGACGGGGCCGTCGCGGCCGGGCTGCACGCCCGGCGGTGGCGGAACGCCCCCGACGCCCGACCGCACCTGCGCGATCTCGGGCTCCTGCCCTGACCCTCGACCTTCGCCGCGGGATCGGCGGCCACCGTCCGAATCCGACACGGAGGCCGCGGATTTCGCACATGAGCGCGCAGAATGCGCTATCCCAGACCGCGTTTTCGTCCAAAACAGCGTTACTCGGGGGAACCCCCAAAATTTATGATCTCGTGGCGCTGCGCGGCGGGGCAAGGCCCGGGTCGGGTGGTCGGCCCGGCGGGTGCGGGGAGCTTCTACCAGGCAGTTCACCGGTTGCCGACCCCTTCGTGATCAACCAGCGGTAGCGTGCCGCTGGTCGATCAGAAGGAGGGTTGGCGTGTCGCTGCCGACGCCGGATCACAACGCCCTGCGGTTCGTCCCCGCCGACGGTCCCGTGCTGGAGCCGGTGACGAAGTTCGGCGGGCAGCCGGTGTGGCTGGCCGAGCCGACCTGGCCGCTGTCCGCCGAGCTGGGCCGGCCGATGCGCTTCCTCGGTCAGATCAGGCTGCCGGGCGAGTCGGTGCGGCTCGCCTACCTGTTCCTGACCGACGACCCGGAGGACGCGATCGACAGCACGTGGGAACTCGAGGCGGGCGAGAACGCGTGCTTCTGCGTCCCCGGCCAGGTGCCGGACTTCGTCACCGTCGCGTCCCTCAGACGGGGGCCGACCTTCGGTGAGGATCACCTGGTCGAGTTCGGCGCACCGCCCGAGGACGACGACGCGGACTCCCTGCACTCCCGGGTCGGCGGAGCCCCGAGCTGGCTGCAGGCCGAGGAGACGCCCGCCGGGGACTGGCGTTTCCTGGCCCAGCTCGACAGCTGCGACCTGCCGTTCGACGTGAACTTCGGGGACGCCGGCGTCGGCTACGCCTTCGTCGACGAGACGACGGGCGAGGGGCGTTTCCTCTGGCAGTGCGGCTAACGCCGCAGCTGCCGGTTCCCGCGCCGCGCCCAGCCGACGGCCGCCGTGGCGACGAACAGCACGCCGCCGATCACGGCCAGCCAGAACAGCCCCTTGATCACCGCGCCCAGAACGGACACGGCCAACCAGATCACGAGCAGGGCGCCGATCACCCGCCACATCGCGAACCTCCCCCGTTCGGTCTTCGTCCTCCCAACGAACGAGGGAGTCGATCAGTGCCCCAGGGTCGGCAACCACCCCTCGATCCGGCTCAACGCCTCGGCGACGTCCTCCGCCCCGCCGGCGAAGGACAGGCGCACGAACCGGCCTCCGTCCACCGGGTCGAAGTCGATCCCGGGCACGATGGCGACCCCGGTCTCGTCCAGCAGCCGTCGGCAGAAGTCGGTGGAGTCGTCGGTGAGGTGGGAGACGTCGGCGTAGGCGTAGAAGGCGCCGTCGGCCGGGGCGATGCGCTCGATCCCCAGCCCGCGCAGCCCGGAGAGCAGGAGGTCCCGGTTCGCGCGGTAGCGGGCGACGTGCGCGTCCGCCTCCGCGTAGGACTCGGGGGTGAACGCCGCGACCGCCGCGTGCTGCGCGAGCGCCGGGGGGCAGAGGGTGAAGTTGCCGGTCAGGCGGTCGATCGCCCGCAGCAGCGCCCGGGGCGCCAGCAGCCAGCCCAAGCGCCAGCCGGTCATGGCGAAGTACTTCGAGAACGAGTTCACGACCACCGCGTCCGTGCTGCTCGCCCACGCGGACGTGAGGTGCCGGCCGTAGCTGATGCCGTGGTAGATCTCGTCGCTGATGAGCCGCACGCCGTTGGCCTCGCACCAGTTGGCGAGCGCGGCCAGTTCGGCGGGGTCCAGGACGGTGCCGGTGGGGTTGGCCGGGCTGGCCACCACCAGTCCCCTGATCGGGGCGTCCAGCGCCTCCAGCACGGAGACGGTGGGCTGGAACCGGGTGTCCGGACCGCAGGGCAGCTCGACGACCTCGCAACCGAGCGCGGTGAGGATGTTGCGGTAGGCCGGGTAGCCGGGCCGGGCCAGGGCGACCCGGTCGCCCGCGTCGAACGCGGCGAGGAAGGCGAGCAGGAAGCCGCCGGAGGAACCCGTGGTGATCACGACGTCGTCGGGCTCGACGTCCAGGCCGTACCGGCTCCCGTAGTGGCCGGCGACCGCCTCGCGGAGCTCGGGGATGCCGAGTTGCTCGGTGTAGCCGAGGGGCTGGCGACGGAGCGCGTCCTCGGCGGCCGCGCGCACGGGTCGGGGCGCCGGGCTGGACGGCTGGCCCGCCGCCAGTGAGACCACGTCGCCGCGCTCCCGTTGTCGACGGGCCGCGGCGGAGAGCACCTCCATCACGTGGAACGGCGGCACGGCGGCGCGCTGCGCCACCCCCAACGACGACACCAGCTCCGTCATGCCGCCAGCCTGCCAGACGGGTGACCGGGGGACACCGACCCGACGAGCCCGGACGGACGCGCCGGCTCAGCCGCTCGGACGCGGCCGCGGGAAGGGTGTGGGGACGTGTTCCGGCCGGTCCACGCCCCCACACCGCCGGGTCGTCAGTAGCCCCGGTAGCCCGAACCCGTCTTCATGCCGACGACGCCCGGCACGTTGGACACCGAGCCGTAGCGCTCGATCGAGTACCGGACCCCGGCGATGATGTTGTCGACGGGGTTCCAGATGTCCTTGTGCCCGGGCAGCGCCCAGCGGTTGAACGTCGGGTCGATCGTCTGCATCAGGCCCTTGGACGGCGTGCCCTTGGCCGCGTTCGAGTCCCAGTTGTTGATCGCCTGCGGGTTGCCGCCCGACTCGTGCTGGATGATCATCCAGATGTCGTTCGGGTTCATCTTCTCGACCGGGTAGCCCTGGGCCTTGAGGATCTCGATGGCCTGCTGGATCCACTCGGCCACCTGGCCCTTCGGCGCGGGGCCGCCGCCCGGGGGCGGACCGCCGCTGGGGCCGAGGCCGCCACCACCGCCACCACCGCCACCGGAGTGGCCACCACCGCCGCCGCCGTAGCCGCCTCCGCCACCACCGCCGGAGTGACCGCCACCGCCACCGCCCGAATGACCGCCACCGGTCGGCTGCGGGGCCTCGGAACCGGTGCCCTGCGGGGTGGTCGTGCCCGGCTCCGGGGGCGGGGTGGGGGTCCATTCGACCTTGCGCCCCGGCGCCGGGGTGAACGGCTGCCCGTCCGGCGCCGGCAGGCTGGAGAACTTCGGCGCGATGTCGCCCACGTACCCGTTGAGCTTGCCCAACGCGGTCCGCAACGCGTTCTCGGCCTCAGCGACCCTGGGCCGCGCCTCGTCGGCGGACTCGCCGGCCAGCCGCTCGATCTGCGCGTTCAGCTCCTGCTCTGGCTTGTCCTTGTGCTCCGCCCTGAGCTTCCTGACCTCCTGGAGCAGCCGCTCGCAGATGTTGTTCACCGAGGTCTCGGCGGCCTGCAGGGCCTCGGCCGCGGCGTTCAACGCGCCCGCCGCGCCGCCCAGCGCCGTCTGCAGGGCCGTGCCGGCCTGCTTGACCTGCCCCATGTAGCTGACGAACCCGTCGGCCGATGAGCCCTGCCACGCGCCGTCCAGCGCGGCCACGGAGCGGTCGACCGCGCCGGCGGCCTCCCCGCACTTGGTCACGCTCTCCTGCCAGTGCCGGGCGATGCCGCGGACCGCCTCCGGGTCGCCGTCCACCTTGTTGGCGAGCTCGGCCAGCGCCTGCCCCCCGGGCAGACCCGCCACCTCATCCTTCGCGCTCAACGTCCCCTCCAGACGCCTCAGCCGGCCGGCGTCATCGTGCGCACGGCGGAGTCCTCCGCCTGCTGCACGCTCTGCTGCACCGCGTCCAACGCCCGCTCGACCTTGCCCATCAGGGACTCGGCCGCGGCGAACTCCGCACCCACCAGGGCGGTGAACTTGTCCACCGCCGAGGACAACCCCGCCGAGCCGTCCAGCCTGCCGAAGATCGACGGGTTGCCGCACTGGTTGGGGAAACCGTCGCCGATGGCCCCGAACTGGCTGGCCTGACCGCTGATCGTCGTGCGGCACTGTTCCAGCGCCTCACTGTTGAACTGGCTGACTGCCACTCCTGCCAACCCCCTTTTGGCGACCTGCGACGCTCAGTCTGACGGGTGACGATCAGCTTCGGTTCCGCGGCCACGGGCGACGCGGGCGGACAGGGTTGCCGGCGTTCCCCCGACGGCGCGTCCCTCGGCCAGGCGGCGCGTGGTGTCGAGCAGGTCCTGGACGTGCCGTGCCAGGCACGCGTTGTCCGTGGGCGCGACGGTGGCCCAGCGCCGTCCGTCGGCGGCGGACCGCTCCTCGACCAGGTAGCGCCCGTCGGCCGTGTCGTGGAAGGCCACCACCCGGGACGCACGTCGCCGCCGGCCGTGGCGGTCGAGCACGGCGGCGCCGAACTGCCCCCGCCGCCGGGCGCCCCCGACCATCCGGGCCAGCCCCCGCGCGTCGGCCGCGCCGACCCCCTGCCGGACCAGCCCCCGCGCGAACGCCGTCGGCGAGGGCCCCGCGCACCGGGCCGCGAGGTCGATGGCCGCACGCGGCGCCGACACCGGCCGGCCGGGGCCGGCGGGGTGCTCCGCCAGCAGGCCGACGGCCTCCCGCCCCAGTGCGCCGTCGTAGAGGTAGCGCAGCCGCAGCGCCGAGTCGTGCAGCACGGCCACCACCCCGATCTCGCCGCTGGTGGCGACGAGCGCCCGCACCTCTCCCCGGTCGACGGTGCCGATCCGGGCGTCGACGGCCTGGCGGGGGTCCGCGAGCACGGCGAGCGCGTCCCCCAGCACCGGGTCGAGGCGGTGGCGGGCCGCCAGGCCCAGACGCTCCAGCTCGGCCCAGGCGTCCGCGACCACGACGGCGCGTTCCTCGGCCAGAAAACCCCGGGGCGGCACGTGCAGCACGACCGGCGGCGGACCGAGCCGCAGCGCCGACCACGCCACCTGGTAGGCGGAGGCGCTGATCACCACCGCCGGACCCGTCCCCGGCGTCCGCGTCGACCGCGGCGTCCCCGGGCGGGTCACCTCTGACAACTCCGACCACTGGCGCCCACCGGACAGGGCGTCCCCAGCCGATGGTCCGCGATCGGCCGGCCCGTGTCACCGCTGATCAGTCGATCGGGTGCGCCGCCCGCCCCGTCTCCGGCGGCGGCCCCGCCCCGGGGCCACGCCGCGCGGCCGGCCCCCGGCACGTCGACGACGACGTCCGGCGGCGGGACGAACACGGGCATGCCGTTCACCACGGTCCCGCTCGTCGCCTCGTACTCCCGCATCAGCCCGGCCGCACGTTCGTGTGCTTCCCGCGCCGCCTCCTCGACCGGCTCGCGATCGACCGTATTCTCGAAGACGCCGGCGATCCCGCCCGCCACCTGCTCTTGGTCGCCGGCCGGCACCGGCATCGAGTCCCTGGTCCGGACGAAGGCCTCCCCCTGCTCGGAGACCAGGTCCACCGCGATCACCGCGCCGAGCTGGGCGTCCGCCGTCCACGCCGCGAGCCCGCCCACCGCGCCGAGCGCCGCCTGCGCCCTGGCGCCCTCGTAGGCGATGCCGATCCGGCGCAGGCCGTCGGCGATGTCCCGCTCCGCACGCGCGAACGCGGCGCCGACCGCCTCGCACCGACGGCGGGCGTCCTCGATGCCCCGTTCGCCGGGTCCGGTGCGGATGTCGTCGTAGATCTGCTGGTGCGGGACGGCCAACCAGTTCCGCCCCCGGCCGAACTCACCCATGTGGCCCGCCTTCTCCCACGACTGCCGTGCGACCGGTCTAACGCCGCTCCCGCAAGGTGGTCAACACCGCTTCGCTGACGAGGACCCCCTTGGCGCACAGGGCGTCCTGCGACCGCGCCGGTCCGGACCGCTGGCCGACCGCGACCCGGAGGAACTGCCCCTCGGCGACGCGCACGCTCACCTCGCAGGAGCCGGCGCCCGACGGGGAGCCGTCCGTCGTGGGACGGGCCTCCCGCGCGGGCACGCCGGCAACGGTGATCTCGCGGGTGCGGCGGTCGGGCCGCTGTCGCGCGTGGAGGTCGGTGGGCACGACGGCGCCCACCGCGACCACGTCGACCTGGAGTTCGGCCGCCTCGGCGGCGAACACGCAGCCGGGTGCGTCCAGGGTGGCGTCGTGGTCGGGCCGGGGAGGTTGGTCCACACCGAGCTCCCGCCGCTGGCCCTCGGTCAACAGCCGGCAGGGGTCCACTTCGGACAGTGGGCGGTCACCGGTCGGCCGGGTCGCCGCGGTCGTGCGGGCGTCCGGTGGCGGCCCCTCGGGGGTGCCGCATCCGGGCAACGCGCCGAGTACTGCCAGGAACACCGTGGCGGCCATCGGCGTGAAAAGACGAGAGAACCGAACGCGACCGCCACCTGGCCCGGCCACGCTCACGACTCCTGGCCGGGCGAGGGGGGTGGGGCGGTGGCTCCAGTGGCGCGCCGCACCGCCTCCAGCTGGTCGACGATCGAGCGGATCTGCGCGACGGCGCCCTCCCACGCGCGGAGCGCGGAGTTCGCGCCGTCGAGGCTGCGCCGACTCAGCGCCAGCGCGGCGTCGACGCTCACCTGGTCCGAGCCGGGCGCGAGCACCCGCAGCTCGCGCCGCGCCTCGGCGATCCTCGGCTCGAGTTCGGCGAGCGCGCGCCGGAACACCACGATCGCCCCGTCGACCTGGTCGGGTTCGATCCGCAGCACCCCGGTCGCCCCGTCCGGCGACCCGACGGTTCCGGCCCGGTCCCACACGAAAGGCATGGCCACCTCCCGACACGCCCCGCCCGCCACCCCGTCAGGGGGACGTAACGGCCGGGAACGCGGTTCCGTTCCCGCCGTCGGTTGGGCCGGACGGCCGTGGGGTCACGCCTCCTGCGGGCTGGGAACCGTGATCTCGCCGCGCACCGCGCGCAGGGCGATGTCGGTGCGGTGGTGCGAGCCGGTGAGGTGCACGTTGGCGATCCGGCGGTAGACGTCCTCCCTGGCCGCCTCAAGGTCGTCACCCACCCCGACCACCGAGAGGACCCGCCCACCGGCGGACACGACTGCGCCGTCCTCCCGCCGCCGCGTGCCGGCGTGCAACACGCCGTCGGCCTCAGACCCGGCGATCACGTCTCCGGTTCGCGGCCGCCCGGGGTAGCCCTCGGCGGCGACCACGACGGTCACGGCCGCGCCCTCAGCCCACTCCAGCGGCGGGTGCTCGATCAGCCGACCGGTGGCGGTGGCGAGCAGCAGCCCGGCGATCGGAGTGCGCAGCAGGGCCAGCACGGCCTGCGTCTCCGGGTCGCCGAACCGGCAGTTGAACTCGATCACCTGCGGGCCGCGGGAGGTCAGCGCGAGGCCGGCGTAGAGCAGGCCGGTGAACGGCGTGCCCCGCCGGGCCAGCTCGTCGACCGTGGGCTGCACGACCCGCCGCACCACGTCGTCGACCAGGTCGCCCGGGGCCCACGGCAGCGGCGCGTAGGCGCCCATGCCGCCGGTGTTCGGGCCGCTGTCGCCGTCGCCGACGCGCTTGAAGTCCTGGGCCGGCAGCAACGGCACCACGGTGCCGCCGTCGACCAGGCAGAACAGCGACGCCTCCGGACCATCCAGGAAGGACTCCAGCAGCACGGGGTGCCCGTCGTCGAGCAGGCCCATGGCGTGCGCGCGGGCCGCGTCCAGGTCGCTGGTCACCACGACGCCCTTGCCGGCGGCCAGGCCGTCGTCCTTGACCACGTACGGCGCGCCGAAGCGGGACAGCGCGGCGTCCAGCCGGGCGGGGTTGTCCACGACCTCGCTGTGCGCCGTGGGCACCCCGGCGGCGGTCATGACGTCCTTGGCGAACGCCTTGGAGCCCTCGATCCTGGCGGCGGCCCTGGACGGGCCGAAGCACGGGACGCCGGCCGCCCGGATCGCGTCGGCCGCGCCGGCCACCAGCGGGATCTCCGGGCCGACCACCACGAGGTCGGCCCGCCAGGACGTGGCCAGCTCGGCCACGGCGGCGGCGTCGCCGACGTCGACGCCGGGTGTCTCGGCGAGCGCCGCGATGCCGGCGTTGCCCGGCGCGCACGCCAACGCGGTCACCGCGGGGTCGTGGGACAGAGCGAGGACCAGGGCATGCTCACGGGCGCCAGACCCGATCACCAGGACACGCACGGGGAGCCAGCGTAGAGGCTGCTCAGTGGACCATTCGGCGGACCCCTTCGTCGCGGCCGCCGCACGCCCGCCCACCCGTCCGCGGCGGACGCGGACGGGTGGGCTCCCCAGCCGGCCTCCGGGCCACGGGGAAAGAACGACATCGTTCGTTCACCGGGCCGTGCGGTGCCGGACCCCCTGCGGTGGTCCGCGCGTCGCGAGGCGCGGTGAGGGTGGCCGTCCAGCGGCCCTCCCGGCCGCGCGTGGTGGGCACTACTGAGGAGGTCACCCGATGCGGAAGGCCATGACGACCCGGTTGACCGGGGCCGTCGTCTCCGCCATGGCGCTGGTCGGCGTCACGTCGCTGCCCTCGGCCGTGGCGGAGCCGTCGGCCGCCGAGGCCGCGCACCGCCCGTCCGGACCGCTGGTGATCGGTCACCGGGGGGCGTCCGGCTACCGGCCCGAGCACACGTTGGCCAGCTACGAGCTGGCCGCCAGGATGGGCGCCGACTACATCGAGCCCGACCTCGTCCCGACCAGGGACGGCGTGTTGGTGGCCCGGCACGAGAACGAGATCGGCGGCACGACGGACGTCGCCAGCCGGCCGGAGTTCGCCGCGCGCAAGACCACCAAGACGATCGACGGCCAGCGGCTCACCGGCTGGTTCACCGAGGACTTCACGCTGGCGGAGCTGAAGACGCTGCGCGCCAAGGAGCGCATCCCGCAGCACCGCCCGCGCAACACCCTGTACGACGGCCGCTACGAGGTGCCCACCTTCCAGGAGGTGATCGACCTCGCCCGGCGGCTGTCCAGGGAGCTGCGGCGGGACATCGGCATCTACCCGGAGACCAAGCACCCGACCTACTTCCGCAAGGCGGGGCTGGCACTGGAGCCGCGGCTCGTCGAGGCGCTCAACCGCAACGGGCTGAACCGCCCCGGCGCCAAGGTGTTCGTGCAGTCCTTCGAGGTGTCCAACCTCAAGGAGCTGCGCCGCCACCTGCGCGTGCCGTTGGTGCAGCTCATCGACGAGAGCGGCGCCCCTGCCGACTTCGTCGACGCCGGCGACCGGCGCACCTACGACGACCTGGTGACGCCGGCCGGCCTCGCCGAGATCGCGAAGTACGCCAAGGGCGTGGGGCCGAGCAAGAGCCGCGTGATCCCCCGGGACGACAGGGGCTTCCTGAAGCAGCCCACCACCCTGGTGCGCGACGCGCACGCCAGGGGCCTCGTCGTGCACCCGTGGACCTTCCGCAACGAGAACGCCTTCCTGCCCGCGGACTTCCGCGGTTCGACCAACCCGGCGGACTACGGCAGGGCGTTCGCGGAGTACGAGCTGTTCCTGAAGCAGGGGGTGGACGGCGTGTTCAGCGACAACCCGGACACCGCGGTCGCCGCCCGCGCCGAACGGGCCTGACCGGACGACCGGAGGGACCCGCGCGGCGGGGAGGACGAGCCGCCGCACGGGTCCCTCCGGGTCCCGCGGCCGCCCTAGTCGTAGGCGGCGCGGGAGGTGGTGGGGGGCGTCCTGCCCGCCCCGTACCGCTCGCCCAGCCGGCGGCGCGCGTCCAGCAAACCCACGAGGTCGGGGATGACCCCGGGCAACCACCGGTGGATGGCGGTCCGGTGCACTCCGGTGTCCACATCGGACTCCAGGAGCGCGAGCCCGCGCCCCGGCACGCTCGCGCCCAGCTCGGTGAGCAGCGGCCGAAGCTGGAGCTCGACGGCCAGCGCGTGCCGTGGCGAGGCCCCCAGCATCACCGGAACCGCGACGACCGGCGTGAGCAGTCCGGCCGGCGCGTGGTCCAGCAACGCCTTGAGCAGCCCGCTGTAGCTCGCGCGGAGCGTGGGCGAGGCGACCACCAGCACGTCCGCCAGCGCCAACGACTCCAGTTCGTCGGCGATCACCCGCGCGCCCGCCGGGTCGAACAGGGAGCCCGCCAGGTCGACGGCGTCCACCACCTGACCCGCGACCGCCGGCCGCTCGGCGGCGACCAGCGCGTTCGTCAGCACGTCCCGCACGCCGAGCGCGGCCCGGTGGACGCGGGAGCGCGCCCGGGGATCGCCCACCAGCGCGGCCACCGCGAGCGGCCACCGGCGCGGCGTCGACCCGCGCCGGGTCACGCCGGGACCCGCAGGTCGGCCGGCGGCGCCGACCGGTCCGCCAGCAGGCCGCGACGGGCCAGCACCGGGCGGACGCCCTCGCCGAACCAGTACGCCTCCTCCAGGTGGGGGTAGCCGCTGAGGACGAACTCCTCGATCCCCAGCTCGTGGTACTCCTCGATCCGGTCGGCGACCTCGTCGTGGCTGCCGACCAGGGCGGTTCCGGCGCCGCCCCGCACCAGCCCGATGCCGGCCCACAGGTTCGGCGCGATCTCCAGCGAGTCGCGCCCGCCGTGCCGCCGGTAGTCCTCGTGCAGGGACAGCATCCGCTGCTGGCCCACCGACTCGCTGGCGGCGAGCTGCCGCTGGGCGCGGTCCACGGCCGCCGGGTCGAGCGCGTCGAGCAGCCGACCGGCCTCCCGCCACGCGTCGTCCGCGCTGTCCCTGCTGATCACGTGCAGTCGGATGCCGAAGCGGAGCGCGCGGCCCTCGGCCCCGGCGAGGGCCCGCACCTTGTCGATCTTCTCCCGCACCAGGTGCGGGGGCTCGCCCCAGGTCAGGTAGACGTCGGCCCGCCGGGCCGCCACCGGCAGCGCCGCGGCCGACGAGCCGCCGAAGTACAGCGGGGGCACCGGGTCCGGCGGGGCGAGCAGGGTGGCTCCCTCGACGCGGTAGTGCTCTCCGGCGAACTCGACGGGGCTGCCGCCCCACACCTGCCGCACGATCGCCAGGAACTCGTCGGTGCGCGCGTAGCGCTGGTCGTGGTCGAGCCAGTCGCCGAAGCGCCGCTGCTCGACGGCGTCGCCCCCGGTGACCACGTTGAGCAGCAGTCGGCCGCGGGAGATCCGTTGGTAGGTCGACGCCATCTGGGCGGCCAACGTCGGGGAGAGCACCCCCGGCCGGAACGCCACCAGGAACTTCAGCCGCTCGGTCTGGCTGATCAGCGCGGCGGTGGTCAGCCACGCGTCCTCGCACCACGTCCCGGTCGGTGTCAGGACGCCCGTGAAGCCGAGTTGCTCCGCGGCCCGGGCGATCTGCGCCAGGTAGTCGATGTCCGGCTCGCGGAGGGCGGTGGCGCCGGCCTCGGCCGAGGCGTGGAAGCGGTCCAGGACGGTGCGGCCGTCGCCGGCCGTCGGCAGGAACCAGTGCAGCACGACGTTCATGGGTTCTCCTCGCGGAAGGTCTGGCGGGGCGGTCAGGGCTGGTGCGGCTGGTGCGGCGGTCACCGGACGGCGGCGAGCACGTCCTGGTCGTGGCGGCGGTCCACGTGGTCGGCGAACCGGACGCGCGACGGCACCAGCCGCGCGTCGGCGAAGGCGTCCGCCAGTTGCTGCTCGGAGTCGATGGCCGCCTGGTCGAGCGGCACGGCCAGGTCGCCGCCCCGCTCGACCGCGGCCCTGGTCACCTCGACCGGGAGCCCGGTCTCCCGCGACCACACGGCCGCCCGCTGTTCCCGGTGCGCGTCCGCCCAGGCCATGGCCCTGGCGTAGCGGATCAGGTAGTCGCGGATCGCGGTGTTCCTGCCGGGGTCGGCCAACGCCGCCCGGCTCGCCACCTGGAAGCTGAGCCCGTTCGTCAGCCCCGCGGAGCCGTCCACGAGCACCCGGGCGCCGGTCTCGCGCAGCGCCTGGGACGTGTAGGGCTCCCAGATCGCCCACGCGTCGACCCTGCGCTGGCTGAACGCCGCGTACGCCTCGGCGGGGGCGAGGTAGGCGATGTTGACGTCGGAGGGCGCGAGGTTCGCCCTGCGCAGGGCGGACAACAGCACCCCGTGCGCCGAGCTGCCCTTCGCGACGGCGACGGTGCGGCCGCGGAGCCCGGCGAGATCGCGGAGCGGCGAGTCGGCCGGCACCAGGACGGCGTCCCCGGTGAGGTCGCCCCGGGCGGCCGACACCACCGAGACCTTCGCGTTGGCGGCCGCGGCGAAGATCGGGGGTGTGTTGCCCACGCCGCCGAGGTCGATCGCGCCGGCGGAGGCGGCCTCCAGCAACGGCGGCCCGGCCGCGAAGGTCGACCACTCGATCCGGTAGGGAACGTTGTCCAGCAACCCGGCCGCTGCCAGCATGGACTTCGCCCCGCCCTTCTGGTCGCCCACTCGCAGGACGACCTGGGCGAGCCCCGCGTCACTCACCAACGAGGGCACCGGAGCTCGGTCCGCGCTCGGCGCGCCGCTGCCGCAAGCGGTCAGCAGCACTCCGAGCAGGGCGAGGACCGCCACGCCACTACGCCACCACACGCCCACTCACCCCCAGGTGATCCAGCACGAGCGCGCGCAGCTCGGTCAGGTCGGCCCGCCGACGTGGCCGGGACAGCGGGATCGCGTGTTCCGCCGCGATCCGGCCGTCGGCCAGCACCAGCACCCGGTCGGCCAGCGTCAGCGCCTCGTCGACGTCATGCGTCACCAGCAGCACGGCTGGCGCGTGGTGTTGCCAGAGCTGGAGGACCAGGCGGTGCATGGAGAGCCGGGTCAACGCGTCCAGCGCGCCGAACGGTTCGTCGAGGAGCAGCAGGTCCGGCTCGCGGACCAGTGCCCGGGCCAACGACACCCGCTGCGCCTCGCCGCCGGACAGCGTCAGCGGCCACGCGTCGCGGTGCCCGGTGAGGCCGACCTCGTCGAGCGCGCGCTCGACGACCTCGTCGGCGTCCGGCCGACGAAGTCCGAGACGGACGTTGTGCGCCACTCGGCGCCACGGCAACAACCGAGCGTCCTGGAACGCCACCGACACCCGGCCGGGCACGTCCACCGTGCCCGGGCGATCGGGGGCGCTGGTGAGGTGCGGGGTGCGCTCAACGGTCGGACTGCGCTGGCCGCGGGCCTCCCCGTCGGGCTCGCGCGTCTCGATGTCCGTGGCGTCTCGGTCTAGGTCCACACGGGTCGACGCGCCGTCGACCCGGGCAGAGCCGTACCCGCGGTGGTTCCGGGAGCTCTGGTTCCGGGAGCTCTGGGCGCGGGAGCCCCGGTCGGGGAAACCGGGGACCGGGGTGTCGTGGTCGGGCGAGTGGGCGTCCGGGAAGTCGAGCCCGGCGAGCAGGCGCAGCAGCGTCGACTTGCCGGAGCCGCTGCGGCCCAGCAACGCCACGAACTCGCCGCGGGCGATCGTCAGGTCGACCCCGGCCAGCACCTGCCGGCCGGCGAAGGTCCTGCGCACGCCGCGCAGGCGGGCGGCGTGGGCGCTCACCGCCGGGTCGTGGTCCGCCACCGCAGGACCCTCCTCTCCACTAGGCGCACCACCGCGTCGGTGAGCAACCCGAGCGCCGCGTAGACCAGCAGGCCGACGACGATGACGTCGGTACGCAGGAAGTCCCTGGCGATGTTGATCAGGTAGCCGAGGCCGGCGTCGGCGTTGACCTGCTCGCCGATGATCAGCGACAGCCAGGCGGCGCCGAGTCCCTGGCGCAGCCCGACCAGGCCCTGCGGCACCGCGGCCGGCGCGACCACGTGCCGCAGCCGCTCCCAGCGGGTGAAGCCGAGCACCTCGGCCGCCTCCAACAGCCGGCCGTCCACCGCCCGGATCCCGGCGTGGACGTTGAGGTAGAGCGGGAAGGCCACACCGAGGGCGACCAGGGCGACCTTGGGCGCCTCCCCGATGCCGAACCACAGGATGAGCAGCGGGATCAGCCCGAGGAATGGCAGGGTGCGCAGCATCTGCACCGGGGGGTCGAGCAGCACCTCGCCCCAGCGGGACAGGCCGGCCACCGCACCGAGCAGGACGCCGACCGCCGCGCCGAGCGCGAACCCGACCGCCACCCGGCTGACCGAGACGACGAACGCGTCGCCCAGTTCGCCGGAGGCGGCCAGGTCGACGGCCGAGCGCAGCACGGTGAGCGGCGCGGCCAGCTTGTCCGCGGGCAGGACACCCGCGGCGCTGGCCAGCTGCCAGGCCACGACCAACGCGAGCGGACTGATCCAGCGCCGCAGGTCGGGCAGGCGTGCCCGGCGGCGCGGGGCCGCCCCCGGTCCGGCGGACACGGCGTTTCCGGGGCGCGCGAGAGCGCCCGCCGTCGAGAGAGACACCAATGCTCCCCACGAGTCGGTACGTCAGGAAGAAAGAGGAGGAAAAGGAATTCCCGGCGCGATGAGAACGACGGTCATCGCGCGGGAAACGCAGGGCACCCCGCCCGCGGTACGCGGGGCGACGGCGCGGAGGAAATCAGTGAGCGCGACAGATGGCGCTGGCCTGACGTCGCAGGTCGACGTGCAGTCGCGCGATGAGGACGTCGCGTCCGGTCACGTGATCGATCGTCTCCGCGACCCCGCCCCGTGTCAACAAGTCGTTTTCAGTTCCCACTCGGCGGAACCGGGGATACCGGCGTCGACAGAAACAGCGCCGGCCGGAACGGCACCGCCCATGGCGTCGGCCTTCCGCGCGCACTGGCGGGGAGGCGCCACCGGAACGCCGACGGCCTCCCCGGCGCGCGACACAGCGGTCGCGCGGCCGGGGAGGCCGTCTCGTCGTCAGCGGTCAGGTCAGGCGATCTGGTGCCGGACGATCGTCTGCTCCCGCCCGGGGCCGACGCCGATCGCGGACACGCGGGCGCCGGAGAGCTCCTCCAGCCGGTGGACGTACGCCCTGGCGTTGGCCGGCAGCTCGTCGAAGGAGCGGCAGTGGCTGATGTCCTCCCACCAGCCGGGCAGCTCCTCGTACACGGGCTTGGCGTGGTGCACGTCGGTCTGCGTCATCGGCATCTCGTCGACGCGCTCGCCGTCCACCTCGTAGGCGACGCAGACCGGGATGCGCTCCAGGCCGGACAGCACGTCCAGCTTGGTGAGGAAGTAGTCGGTGATGCCGTTGACCCGGGTCGCGTAGCGGGCGATCACGGAGTCGAACCACCCGGTGCGCCGGGAGCGGCCGGTGGTGACGCCGAACTCGCCGCCGGTCTTGCGCAGCCGCTCACCCATCTCGTCGTGCAGCTCGCTCGGGAACGGGCCGGAGCCGACGCGGGTCGTGTACGCCTTGAGGATGCCCAGCACCGTGGTGATGCGGTTCGGGCCGAGCCCGGAGCCGATGGCCGCGCCGCCCGAGGTCGGGTTCGACGAGGTCACGAACGGGTAGGTGCCGTGGTCGACGTCGAGCAGGGTGCCCTGCGAGCCCTCCAGCAGCACGGTCTCGCCCCGCTCCAGGGCCTGGTTGAGCAGCAGCCGGGTGTCGGCGATCCGGTGGCGGAACCGCTCGCCCTGCTCCAGCACCGAGTCGACCACCTGGTTCGCGTCGAGCGCGCGCCGGTTGTACACCTTGACCAGAACCTGGTTCTTGAAGGCGAGGGCCGCCTCCACCTTCTGCCGGAGGATCTTCTCGTCCAGCAGGTCCTGCACGCGCACGCCGACGCGGGCGACCTTGTCCTGGTAGCACGGGCCGATGCCGCGACCGGTGGTGCCGATCTTGGCCTTGCCCAGGTACCGCTCGGTCACCTTGTCGATGGCCACGTGGTACGGCATGATCAAGTGCGCGTCGGCCGAGACCAGCAGCCGCGAGGTGTCCACCCCGCGCCCCTCCAGTCCGGCCAACTCGTCCAGCAGGACGCCGGGGTCCACCACGACCCCGTTGCCGATCACGTTTGTCACGCCCGGGCTCAGGATGCCGGACGGGATGAGGTGCAGGGCGAAGTCCTGCCCGTCGGGCAGGACGACGGTGTGGCCGGCGTTGTTGCCGCCCTGGTACCGGACCACCCACTGCACCCGCTCGCCGAGCAGGTCGGTGGCCTTGCCCTTGCCCTCGTCACCCCACTGGGCGCCGATGATGACGATTGCCGGCATGTGAGACTCCCACTCGACTCGACGAGAAATGCCGGTGCTTGAGCGTAAACCAGGAGCCGATGATGGATGCCGTCGCACTGTCCTGCGGAAACACGTCACAACACGGACAGTGGGCAGACCTGACACAGCGTAGTGAAGTGGCACTTCACGAGGTCCCCGCCACGCCGGGCAAGAACGACGTCGACCCGGTGCTGCGCGAGCTCGCCGGCCGCCGGCTGCTGGTCCTGGGCACGGACGCGGACCTGGCCGCCGTCGCGCTCCGGCTGCTGCGCACCGAGCTGTTGGGCGAGGTCGTGGTGGGGTTCCTGCCCGCCGACCGCGACTCGGCGGTGGCCGAACTGTGGGGGCTGCCCACCCGGCCGGAGCTCGCGACCGACCTGGCGCTGACGGGCGAGCCGGAGCGGGTCCCGCTGGTCCGCGACGACGTGGGCGGCGTGCTCGTCGGCCTCGGCACGGTCGGCCCGCTCCAGGGCGTGGCCTACTGCGACGACGACCGGGTGCTGCGGGGCGGCGCGTCGCGCCTGGAGGTGACCCCGGACCCGTCCGGCGGGCCCGGGCTGGTCGTGCGGGTCGTGCGGCGGGGGCTGCTCGGCAAGCGGGTCAGCAGCACGCAGGGGCGCGCCGTGCAGATCGGCAGCTTCGTGGCCACCGGGGTGGTGAAGGACGGCGTGCCGCACCCCCGGCCGATGGACAAGTGGACCTGGTACCGGCACACCGAGGACCTCCGACTTGTCCGTGGTGTCGCATAGCGACCGGTTGATCACCGAGGGTTCAGGATTCCGCTGCGACAGAGACACGTGGAGGTCTTGCGACATCCACTCCGGTGAGTGACGGTCAACGCATCGTCGGGAGATCAACGACTCACTGGAGGTCCGGATGACAGTCGGACGGTTACTCCGCGCCCTGCTCGCGGGGTTGGCTTTCACCCTGGTCGTGACGCTGGGCTGGGCGGTCCCGGCCTCGGCCGCGCCGCCGAACATCCCCAGCGCGGCCACCGCGCGCAGCGAGCTGGCCGCGTTACGGGTGGCCGCGCCCGGCTCGATGTCCGGCTACTCGCGCAAGAAGTTCCCGCACTGGATCACCATCTCGGGCTCCTGCAACACCCGGGAGACGGTGCTCAAGCGCGACGGCGACGACGTGGACACCGACGAGGACTGCTACCCCACGTCGGGGACCTGGTACAGCCCCTACGACGGCGAGACCGTGGACTCGCCCTCCGACATCGACATCGACCACGTCGTGCCGCTGGCCAACGCCTGGCGCTCGGGCGCGTCGTCGTGGACCACGGAGAAGCGCAGGCAGTTCGCCAACGACCTCCGCTACCCGCAGCTCATCGCGGTGACCGCCAGCAGCAACCGGGCCAAGGGCGACCAGTCCCCTGACGACTGGAAGCCGCCGGTCAGGTCGTACTGGTGCACCTACGCGAAGATGTGGGTTCACGTCAAGCACCACTACGCGCTGACCATCACGTCCAGCGAGAAGGGCGCGTTGTCGGACATGCTGGGTCGGTGCTGACCAACGAGCTGAGTTCGGAGTTCACGGCGGCCCCCGGCGGCGTGATGACCGACGAGGTCGGGGTGATCACGGGTGACCTGGAGCTGCGCACCCGGTGCGGGCAGGACGGAACGGTGACGGTGGAGGTCCGCTACGCCGGCGCGGACGAGTGGTACCGGCTCAGCGCGGCCGACGCCCGGCTGAACGACCCGAGGGACCACGCCGTGCTCCACCGGTCCCTGCTGGGCGTCCTGCACCGGCCCCAGGGCTGAACTCCGCCCCCGATCGGGACCCCAGCGGATTCGACGCCTCCCGGGTCGACCGGGAGGACCGGACACGAGGGCCGTCGGCGCGCGCTCCCCGCCGCGCCGGCGGCCTTCCGACGTCCCACCTGAGGACAGCCCCCACCCGTCCCGGGGGGCGAGCCCCGCTCCAGCCTATCGATCAGCGAAGAGCGGGCCAACACACCGACGAAAAAACTGTGGACAACTCCGGAAATGGCATCGCCCAACCGGGTTAGAACGGCCCGTCCTGTGGACAACTCCGCTTCCCGACTTGCGGGCATGTCCGAACGATGCGATAAGGAAGAATTGCCCACGAGCCACCAAGCAGGAGAAAGCGGACCGCGCCCCGAATCCCTTTCCCGAGACTCCGGCGGTCCGGGTTCTTCGCCGCGGGAAAGGCCCCGGACTCAGCGTTCCCGTTCACCTTTCCGGGCGTTTCCCCCCGACCGCCGGTAGCGCGGCGGAGGCGTCCTCCCGGTTCATCCCGGTCGCCTGGAGCAGGTCGACCACGATCGACCGCAACTGCGCCACGACCACCCGCATCGAGAACCCGGCGCCGCTCGCCAGCTCACCGGTCGCGGCCCGGCCGGCCGCCAGCGCGGCCCGGCGCGCCCGCACCGGCTCCTCGCCCTTCGCGAGCTCGTCCCGCAGCACGGTGGTCGCCTCGGCCAGCGCCCGCAGCACCTCCGGCAGGTGCTCCGGCACCCGCTCCTCGTCCCGCAGGGCGGCCACGGTCCGCCGCAGCAGGACCCGCGTGTTGCGCATCGCGTAGTCCACCGGCGCCGCCGCCGCGCGGTAGTGCTCCAGCTCGTTCCTGCGCCGCCACCGCAGCGGCGCGATCGTGGCGATCTCGCTGCCCGTCTCCAGCGCGGACCGGAAGTCCTCCAACGCCTTCTGGCTGCCCCGCGCCCGGGACAGCGCCGCGGCCGCCCGCCCGGGGTCCCGTTCCTCGGCCGCCGTCGCCGCGCCCCGCAGCGCCTGCGCGAGCTCGCCGAACACGGCCCGCCCCTGGCGGTGCGCCACGGTGATCGGGTTGGCCGGGATCAGGGCCGCGACGCCGAGGCCGATCAGCCCGCCGATCAACGCGTCGACCATCCGGTTGAACCCGGCGCTGTCCCCCGGTGGCAGCAACGTGGCCACCAGGACGGCCGACGACCCGGACTGCAACGCGATCACCGTGCCGCTGTCCAGCAGCACGGCGGTGCTCATGGCCAACGCGACCACGAGCGCGATCTGCCACGGGCCCGACCCGATCAGCGAGATCAGCAGGTCGCCGACCCCGATGCCGACGCTCACCCCGACCACCAGCTCGCCCACGCGCCGCAGCCGCTGGCCGAGCGAGACGCCGAGGACCACGACCCCGGCGATGGGCGCGAAGAACGGCCGCGCGTGGCCCACGAGGTCCTTGGCGACCACCCACGCCAGTCCCGCCGCGATGGCGCACTGCAGGATGGGAAGCGCGGTGCGCGCCAACCTGCGCAGCCGACGGCGGACCTCTTCGCGCACTCCGTCCACGACGTTGATTCTCCCGCCCGTGTCCCGCCCGTCGACGTCGGAACGCCCGAGGCGCCGCCGCCGCGAACAGCTCGGCACCGCGCCGTCGGGGACGACAGCGCGGCGCCGTGGGCGCGTCTTCCTCAACGGCGACGCAGGACGCGCGTGAGGGCCAACGCTCCGCCCCCGAGCACGGCCAGCGCGCCGAGGACCGGCAGGGGGCCGGCGGCGGTGCGCCGCGGCGGCGCGGGCACCGCGGCGGCCTCGGACGCGGTTCTCGCCCGCCGCCGCAGCAGTTCGACGTGGAGGCTGCGTTCGCCCTGGGTCATCGCCCACCGGTGGTTGGCGGCGAAGACCGGTCGGAGGACCGGGGAGAACCACCGCAGCAACGGCTTGTTGGCCCGCACCCGCCAGTCGAACAGCACCTCGACCACCGGTCCCCGTTGCGTCAGCCGGAACTCACCGCGACCGGCGAGGTCGCCGGTCGCGGTGAACACCGAGCTGTCGGGGGCGTGCCGGGTCACGTGCATGTGCCAGCGCAGGGTGTAGGGCAGCCAACCGGTCGTGTGCAGGTCGAACCGGGCGCCGACACCGTCCTCGTCGGCCGGCGCGACCTGGCGGACCTTCAGGTAGACCGACGGCCACCACCGGATCAGGTCCTCCGGGTCGAAGAGGACGTCGGCGACCTCGGTGACGCCGCCGGGCACCAGCCACCGGGTCTCGAAGCGGTAGTGGTGCGCCCGGGACCGGGTCGACTCAGCCATGTGTCGCCCCTCCGACACCGATCAGGCGAGGCCGGTGGCGGCGGCCGCCGCCGGGTCGCTGTCCGCGAGGAACTGGCGGCAGCGCTCGTACTCGGCCGTCTCGCCGATCTCGCCCGCCGCCATGGCCAGCGCGGCGAGCGCGCGCAGGAAGCCCTGGTTGGGCCGGTGTGACCAGGGCACCGGGCCGTGCCCCTTCCAGCCGGCCCTGCGGAGCTGGTCGAGGCCGCGGTGGTAGCCGGTGCGGGCGTAGGCGTAGGCCGCGACCGGGTCGCCGGCCGCCAGCGCGGCCTCGGCGAGCGCGGCCCACGCCGCGCTGAACTCGGGGTGGGCGCGGGCGACGTCGGCCGGGGGCCGCCCGGCGTCGAGCGCGTCCCGGGGTTCGTCGTTGTCCGGGAGCAGGGTGGGTTCGGGGCCGAGCAGGTTGCCCTGGAGCGTCATGCGCCCATCGTGCCGCACCCCGGGCCCTCACGCGGATTCCCAGCCAGGATTCCCGGTGCCGAGGTCGGTCGGCTCACCGGCCCCGGTGTCACCCTCGTGGGGGCCGCCGGCGGCCGGGCGCACCGGGCGGTCGCCGGCGGGCGCCGCCGCGCCGGCTGGCCCGTTCCGCCTGACGAGCACGGTGCCACCACCGATCCCGGCCGGCGTCCGCCCGGTCCGCCGGCGTTCGCCCGGACGACGACGACACCGCTCCATCCGGTGATGTCGCCGAACGGCAGGGAATCCACCCGCACGGTCGGCTCTCCCGGCCCGGCCGTCACCCGGACCGGGGAGCGTGTCCCCGGTCCGCCGGCGCCACGGCCGGGGGACCGGGGACACGACCGCGCGGAGCGCTCAGCCGGCGATCATCCGGCCGGCGGACTTGAGGTCCTCGCAGGCCTTGGCCACCCGGGCGGCCATGGACTGCTCGGCCTGCTTGAGGTAGCTGCGCGGGTCGTAGACCTTCTTGTTGCCGACCTCGCCGTCCACCTTCAGCACGCCGTCGTAGTTGCTGAACATGTGGCCGGCCACCGGACGCGTGAACGCGTACTGGGTGTCGGTGTCGATGTTCATCTTGATCACGCCGTAGGAGAGCGCCTCGTGGATCTCCTCCAGGAGCGAGCCGGAGCCGCCGTGGAACACCAGGTCGAACGGCTTGGAGCCGGCCGGCAGCCCGAGCCGCTCGGCCACCACCTCCTGGCCCTGGCGCAGGATCTCCGGGCGGAGCTTGACGTTGCCCGGCTTGTAGACGCCGTGCACGTTGCCGAAGGTCGCGGCGAGCAGGTAGCGGCCCTTCTCGCCGACGCCCAGCGCGTCCACCGTCTTCAGGTAGTCGCCGGGCGTGGTGTAGAGCTTGTCGTTGATCTCGTTGGCGACGCCGTCCTCCTCGCCGCCGACGACCCCGACCTCGATCTCCAGGACGATCTTCGCGGCGGCGCACTCGGCGAGCAGCTCGGCCGCGATCTCCAGGTTCTCGTCCAGCGGCACGGCCGAGCCGTCCCACATGTGGGACTGGAACAACGGGTTCCCGCCCTGGGCCACCCGCTCCCGGCTGATCGCCACCAGCGGGCGGACGAAGCCGTCGAGCTTGTCCTTCGGGCAGTGGTCGGTGTGCAGCGCGATGTTGACCGGGTACTTGGCGGCCACCACGTGCGCGAACTCCGCGAGCGACACCGCGCCGGTGACCATGTCCTTCACCTTGGTGCCGGAGAGGAACTCCGCGCCGCCGGTGGAGACCTGGATGATCCCGTCGCTCTCGGCCTCGGCGAAACCGCGGAGCGCGGCGTTGAGCGTCTCCGACGAGGTCACGTTGATCGCGGGGTAGGCGAAGCTGTTCGCCTTGGCCCGGTCCAGCATCTCCGCGTAGACCTCGGGGGTCGCGATGGGCATCGGTCGTCCTCCTTGGCGAGCCCTGCCGTTTGCCCGCATCCTACGAGCCCCGGGGTTGGTCGGAGGCACCGCCGCGAACCCGACGAACAGGACCTCCCGCCACGCGGATTTCCAGCCCCCGTCCGGCTGAATCGAACGCTGAATCGAAGGCACCTGCACGAGGCCGTTCCGCCGCCGCGGACCTCGGATCGCCGTGATGACGTGGTCAGAGTCGCCGCGCCGAGAGGAACGCCACGATCTGACGCGATTCGGCGCCGCCGCTGACCGTCACCGAACTCCGGCCGCGCCGGCGGAACCCCGGCCGTCAGCGGCCGGCGGCGCCGGGATGGCCCTCCGGCCAGCCGTTCCGCGCGACGTACCCCTCGAAGTCCTCGCACAGGTACTCGCGCTTCAACGGCTTGAGCCGGATCTGCGGCTGCTCGTCCATCCACCAGATCTCGAAGTCGAGCACCTCGCCGTCACCCGGCCAACGCCCCTGGTCGGACGGCAGCAACGCGACGTCCACGAAACCGGCCACCGGCAGCCCCAGGTCGACGAACACGCCGGCCACGCACGACGGCGGGCGCACGACGGCTCCGCTCAACCACTGTCCCAGCCGCAGCGTCGGCCGCAGCCGCTCCCACTCCTCGATCCCCGGCACCCCTCCATCATCCCCTCGGCGGATGCCCAGGTCAGGTGAACAACCGCTCCAGGACGCGCGCCACACCGTCGTCGTCGTTGCTGCCGGCGTGCCGCCGCGTCGCCGCGAGCACGGCGGGGTGGGCGTTGGCCATGGCGTAGGCGCTGCCGGCCCAGCCGAGCACGTCGAGGTCGTTCGGCATGTCGCCGAAGGCCAGCACCTCGTCCGGCGCGATGCCCCGCTCGGCGCAGTACCCGGCCAGGGTGCTGGCCTTGCTGACCCCGATCGCGCTGATCTCGACCAGTCCGGTGCCGCCCGAGTGGGTGCACTCCCCGTGCTCCGCCGCGACGGCCCTGGCCATCTCCAGCAACGGGTCGGACTGGTGGTCCGCCGACCACACGAAGAACTTCGCGATCGACTCCGCCAGCCGCAGGACGTCGTCGACGGTCGGCACGACGACGTGTCGGTGGTCGTGGTCCCAGCGCGGCCCGAAGCCGGTCGCGGCGATCACCCGGATGCCGGTCTCCACGGCGAAACCCGCGCCCGGCAACCGTTCCCGCAGCGTCTCGGCCATCGCCGTGGCCGCCTCGGCCGCCACCGGCCGGGTGTGGACGATCCGCTCGCGGGCCAGTTCGTAGGTGACCGCGCCGTTCACGCAGATCGCGGTGCCGAGGTGGCCGACCTGCTCGGCGATGTGGGCGATGGCGCGGGGCGGCCGCGCGGTCACGAACACGATCTCCGCGCCGCCGGCCGCCGCGGCGCACAGCGCGGTACGGGTGCGGGCGGAGACCGTGCCGTCGCTGCGGAGCAGCGTGCCGTCCAGGTCGGTGGCGACGAGTCGAGGCGCGGGCGGCGTGATCACGTCGCGATCGTCGCACGACAGCCCGTGATGCCGTCGCGCGTTACCGCGCCCTCCATCGAGTGATCCTGAACCTCACCCGGTGGGCTTTACGCCTGGTTCCTCACGTGCCGTCACCTCTGTCGTCCCAGATTCCCAGATCCAGGGAAACCCATCGCCCAACCGGGACCGCGGGGTTAGGTTGCGGCGCCGTGACGACCATCAACGGCACGGATCTGGACGTCTTCCCGCTCTGCTTCGGCGGCAACGTCTTCGGCTGGACCGCCGACCAGGACACGTCCTTCGCGGTCCTGGACGCCTACGCGGCGGCCGGCGGGAACTTCCTGGACACCGCCGACGCCTATTCCGCCTGGGTTGACGGCAACTCCGGCGGCGAGTCGGAGACCATCATCGGCCGGTGGCTCGCCGCCAGGGGCAACCGGGACGACGTCGTGATCGCGACCAAGTGCGGTCGCCTGCCGGGGCTGACCGGTCTGTCCGCCGGGACCATCCGCACCGCGGCCGAGAACTCGCTGCGCCGCCTCGGCGTCGACCACGTCGACGTGCTCTACGCGCACCGGGACGACCCGGACACCCCGTTGGAGGAGACGCTCACCGCGTTCGACGCGCTCGTCCGCGAGGGCAAGGTGCGTCACGTCGCCGCGTCCAACTACTCACCAGGGCGACTGGCCGAGGCGCTGGAGATCCAGCGGCGGGAGGGCCTCGCCCCGTTCGTCGCGCTCCAGCCGCAGTACAACCTGATGGACCGGGACGAGTACGAGACCGAGCTGGCCGGTCTGGTGGCCGCCAACGACCTCGCCGTCTTCCCCTACTACGCGCTGGCGTCCGGCTTCCTCACCGGCAAGTACCGCCCCGGCTCGACCGTGGACGGCGCCCGCGCGAGCAAGGCCGAGCAGTACCTGGACGAACGCGGTGTCCGCGTCCTCGCGGCACTGGACGAGGCCGCGGCGGCGCACTCCACCACGGTGTCCGCCGTCGCGCTGGCCTGGCTCGCCGCGCAGCCGACCGTCACCGCGCCGATCGCCAGCGCGCGCACCCCGGAGCAGCTCGCGGACCTGCTCCCGATGGCCGACCTGAAGCTCGACCAGGACGAGCTGGACCGGCTCACCGCGGCGTCCGCGCGCTGAGCCCGTCCGCCCCCCGGACAACGAGCGGGCACGCCGGACCGTCGCCTCGGTCCGGCGTGCCTTCCGGGTCGTGTTCGTCCCCCACCAGCGGAATCACCCGGGTGGAACCGCCCGGGGGGTGGGTTTCACCGGGCACGCTGACGGTCATCCGGCGGTGGGGGGAGCACGGGGAGAGCACGTGTCGGACGCAGGACCACCGCAGAGCGCCGTGGCGCTCGTCGAGCGGCTGCTCGTGACGCACCGGGCGCAGATGTTGGCGATCGCCCGGTCGATGCTCGGCGACGCCCACGACGCGGAGGACGCCGTGCAGCGGGCCTCGCTGCTGGCCTGGCGCAAGGCCGCCCAGCTCCGCGACTCGGGTGCGGCGCCGGCCTGGCTGGCCACGATCACCCGGCGGGTGTGCCTGCAGATCGGCAGGGAGCGGCCCGACTGGGACCTGTGGTCGGACCCGCCGGGCGGGGACCTGCCGACGACGTGGTCGCTCGACCCGGCGCTGCAGGTGGCCGCGGCCGACCTGCTGGCCCGGTTGCGCGCCGCCTTCGCCGACCTGCCCGAGCAGGCGCGGACCATCTGGCGGCTGAAGTTCGTGGAGAACCTGCCCAACCCGGAGATCGCCGAGCGGACCGGGTTGTCCCGCGGCGCGGTGGGCAGCCAGGTGTACCGCGCGCGGACGGCGCTCCGGCGCGCGACGACGGGCTGAACCGGACCGGCCCATCGGATCAGCCCAACGGTTCAGTCCGGCGGGTCAGCCCGTCGGATCGGTCAGAATCGGCCTCGGAGCCGGTCGCCGCTGTGCGCTGTCGATCACCGATCACCGAGGGCCGAGGGCCGGTCGGACGGTCAGAGCCACTGGCCGGTGCGCGGGGTCCACTCCCGGATGGTCACCTTCTCGATGACGCCGGCGGGGGTGTACGGGTCGGCGTCGAGCACGCCGCGCAGCTCGTCGACGTCGGTCGCGGAGTAGACGAGCATCGCGCCGGAGTCGTCCGCCCACGGCCCGCCGGCCAGGAGCACGCCCTCCTCCGCCAGTCGCTTGGCGTACTCCCGGTGCGCGGGGCGGACCTCCTCCAGACGCGCGCGGTCGGGGCCGTAGACCAGCTCGACGGCGAAGTGGGACATGTCCACCTCCAGGGCGGCTGCGGGCAGGGCATCCCGACCGTACCGGTACCGTCGAGTCCGTGGGCGGGGTTGGTTGGCACAGCACGGGCCAGGGGGTCGAGCGCACGGTCGAGCGCACGCTCGGCCATCTGCGGACGTTGGACGCCGCGCCGGCCCAGCCGGCCGGGCCGCTGACGCTGGAGGACCTCTACCGGCAGCACCGGATGCGCCTGGTCCGGCTGGCGGTGCTGCTCGTCGACGACGCGGCGACCGCGGAGGACGTGGTGCAGGAGGCGTTCACCGGCCTGCACCGGCACTGGTCCGGCCTGCGGGACGCCGCCGCGGCCGTCGGCTACCTGCGGACCGCGGTCGTGAACGGCAGCCGGTCGGTGCTGCGGCGGCGCAAGACCGCACGCGAGTACACGCCACCGCACACGACGACCGCCCGGTCCGCCGAGTCGCTGGCCATGCTCACCGCGGAGCACCAGGCCGTGGTGGCGGCGCTGGGCAAGCTGCCGCCCCGGCAGCGGGAGGTCCTCGTCCTGCGCTACTACGGCGGGCTGTCCGAGGCCGAGATCGCGGAGGCGACCGGGATCAGCCGGGGCACGGTGAAGTCGACCGCGAGCCGGGCGCTGGACGCGTTGCAGCGCATCATGACCGCCGGCTGAGACCCGGCCGTCCCGCCGGCTCCGGGCCCGCGGGGCACGGACGCGGGCTTCAGCCGTCCCGCTCCTGGTCCTCCAGGGCCCGGGTGGCGTACTCGACGGCGAGCTGCACCGCGCGCGCCTGCGCCGGGCTCTGGTCCTCCAGCCACTCGTCCTCGTCCTCCGGGTCGAGCTCCTCCGCCTCGTCGGCCTCCTCGTCGTCGTGGATCTCGGGCAGGGCGTTCTCCAGCGCCACGATGTGCGCGGCGTGCTCGCGGGCGAGCTGCTCCACGCGGGGGTCGTCGGGCGCGACGTCGGCCAGCTCCTGGTACCGGTCGGCCAGCCGACGCGCCTCCGCCATGAGCTCCTCGGGCAGCAGCGTCGAGTTCGGTTCCATGTGTCCAGAAGACCAGACCCCGCCGGGACCGCATCTCGACGGGTCCCATCGGGTGTGCCCGGCCGTGGCGCCGGAAGTCGTGGCGGGCGGGAAGGGGCCCGTCGTGGCGGGCCGCCGCCCCCAGCCGGCCCGCCCGCTCCGGAGCGGGCGGAGGGCGGTCACTTCACCGCTCCCACCGTCATCCCCTCGATGATCCGGCGGCCGAGCCAGAGGTAGAGGAGCAGCATGGGCACGACCAGGATGGCCACGCCGGCGAAGAGCGCGCCGTAGTCCGCGCCCGAGTACTGCTGGGTCTGGAGGAACCCCAGCAACGACAGGGCGAGGGTCTGCTTCGCGCTGTCCTGCACGAAGACCAGGGCGACGAAGGTCTCGTTCCACAGCCCCACGAGGTTGAGCAGGAACGCGGTGAGCAGTCCGTTGCGCGCCAGGGGGAGCACGATCTGCGCGAAGGTGCGCACGGCGCCGGCGCCGTCGATCGCGGCGGCCTCCTCGACCTCGTCGGGCAGCGAGCCGAAGAACCCGGTCAGCAGGAACACCGTGAACGGCACGGACAACGCGACGTAGAGCACGAACAGCCCGGTCAGGCTGTTGACCAGCCCCGCGTCCTGCATCAGCGCGAACAGCGGGATGACGATCACCTGCGTCGGGATGCCGATGCCGACGGCGAACAGCACCGCCATCATCCCGGACAGCCGGGTCCTGGTCTTGGCGAGCGCGTAGGACGCCGGCGCGGAGATCAGGACGACCACCACCGACGCGCCGACGGCCACCAGCGCCGTGTTCCCGGCGGCCCGCCCGAAGTCGCTGTCCGACCACGCCCTGACGAAGTTCCCGAACTGGCCGAGGGAGTCCAGCCCCCAGGGGTCGCGGAAGATGGCCGTGTGCTCCCGCAGCGCCGCGACCAGCAGCCAGCCGAGCACACCCACGTTGAAGGCGACCAGCAGCCACACACCCGCCGTGCCGATCCGGCGCAGCGGGCCGCGCTCGGCCCGCAGGGACCTGGCGACCACGTGCCCCACCCCCTCGCTAGAACTGGACGGTCTCGCGCCGCATCAGGCGGCGCAGCAGGACGACGAGCACGGTCACCGCGGCCAGGGTGACCACGGCGGATGCGGACGCGTACCCGTACTGGTACTGCGGCGACCGCCCGCCGAAGGTGGTCCCGTAGACGAACAGGGCGCTGTTCCAGACGTCCAGCGGCGGCATATCGTTGGTGGTGCCGCCGAAGGCGTAGACGAACTCGAAGATCTTCAGCGAGGAGATCGTCCACAGCACGGCGGCGGTGGCCACGACCTCCCACGACAGCGGCAGCGTGACGTGCCGGAACCGCTGCCAGCCGGTCGCGCCGGCCAGCGCGCAGTCCTCGTACAGGTCGGGCGGGATGCGGTCGACCCCGGCCATGATGACGGTGGTGTAGAAGCCGGTGTTGACCCAGACCAGGCCCAGCACGATCACCGCGAACAGGTGGTCGCCCAGCCAGTTCGGGCCGTCCGCGCCGCTCACCGCGCGCCACGCGGAGTTGACCAGCCCCTCGGGCGAGCGGAACAGGAAGCCCCACAGCACGGACAGCACGACCGGCGCGACGATGTGCGGGAAGAACAGCACCGCCCGGACGAACCGGCGGCCGCGCATGTCCCGGAGCACCATGGTCAGCGCGAAGCTCAGCGCGAAGGTCGTCGCGCCGACCAGCACGAGGATGGTCATCGTGTTGGCGAACGCGCCGAGGAACGACGAGTCGTCGAACAGGATCCGGTAGTTCTCCAGGCCCCTGGGCTCCATCTCGCCCACGCCGTCCCAGCGGTGGAAGCTGATCCACAGCGACGCGAGCGCGGGTCCGACGAAGAACACGACGTACAGCGCGAGGGCGGGCGCCAGGAACGGCCAGAAGAGGCGGCGTCGGCGGCGGTCCAGCGGGTTCCGCGCGCCCGGGGAGAGCGCCGCCCGCCCCGGACGCCGCAGCGCCGCGCCCCACCGAGGACTGTCCACTGAGGACGGACGCTGGCGCGCGCCGGTGCCCGCCGCCACGGCCTTCCCGGCCATCAGCGGTTCTTCTTCCAGTAGTTGACCTGCTTCTCGCCGATCTGCCCCAGGAAGCCGTCCACGTCGGTCTGGCCGCGGAGGAGCTGGTCGTTGGCCGGCCAGAGGACTTCCTCGACGTAGCCGGGGAAGTCCTCGGCGACACCGTCCTGCACCCGGGCCAGCGGAAGCGAGCGGGTGGCCTCGGCGAGACCGGCCAGCTCGTCCGGCACGGGCAGCGCCGGGTTGGGCGTGAGGTTCCTGGCCACCGACGAGATGCGGCCCAGGTGCTCGTCCCGCAGGAAGTACGCGACGAACCGCTCGGCGGCCTCGGCGTTCTTCGCCCGCCGGGGAATCGCGAAGCCGATCGACTCGACCGGCACGTACCGCTGCCGCCCCGCGCTCGGCAGCGCCGCGAAGCGGTACTGGAAGCCGGCCCTGGCCTTCGCCCCGGTCTCGCTGGGGGCCCAACTGCCCATCAACAGGAAGTCCGCCTGGCCCTGCGCCCACTTCTCCTGCGCCGCCGGCCACTTGCCGCCGTTGTGGCCGGCGGCGAAGAACCCGCTCCTGGCCAGACCGGCCACGTCGTCGAGGACCGCGCGAACCTCCGGTCGGCGCCACGCCTCTCCGGAGCGGTCCCTGGCCAGCTCGTTGACCTTGTCCTTGCCGAGCGCGCCCTGCAACGCCCCGACCGTCCACAGCGCGTTGTACTGGCCGATGTCGCCGTCCAGCGCCAGCGGGGCCGCGCCCGCCGCCTTGCGGGCGGACAGCAGCGCGGTGAACTCGGACCAGGTTCCGGGCGGGCTGGCCGCCACCTCGGGCAGGGCGGCGCCGTCGAACCACAGCCCGTAGCCGATGACCTCGTAGGGCACCAGGTACGGCTTGCCGTCCCTGCGCACCAGGTCGCTGTACCTCGCGGACACGACGTCGGAGACCTTGCGACCGGCCACGTCGGCGGCGTAGAGGCCGGTCAGGTCGCGGTGCGCGTCCGCGGCGACCAGGGTGGAGCGCACCAGCGCCTGGTCCTGGTCGACCAGGTCGGGCAGGTCGCCGCCGCGTAACGCCGGGGCGACCTTCTTCAACACGTCCCTGCCCTGCCACTGGATGACGACGCGGACGCCGTGCTCCCGCTCGAAGGCCTGCGCCGCCTCCCGGAGCACCCGGGCCTGCGGCTCGTTCTCCTTCCACATCGACCAGTAGGTCAGGGACCTGCCGTCGCCGGAGCCGCTGTCGGAGCCGGCGCAGGCGGTCAGCGAGAGCGCGAGGGCGCTGGCCACCGTGACGGACAGGAGGGCGGAGCCGCGTTTGCCGTGCCGGACCATGGCCTCTCCCCGTGTGAGCGAAATCGCGTCCACCGGTGCGCGATTTCGCTCATGCTGGCGAGGTTCCGATCACGAGTCAACAGGTGTCGACACACTTTGTGTGCGACTCCGTCGCCACCCGGCCGGGCAGCGGACGGTCCCCGGCGCTCGGGGACGACCTGGACGGCCAGTGGCGGGAGGGCGCCCCGGCTCACCGTGCCGAGCGACGCTCAGACGCGCAAGACCTCCACGCCGCGCTCCTCGAACCGGCGCACGTCCTCGTCGGTGGCGTCCCGGTCCGTGACCAGGACGTGGAACTCGTCGACGGCGCAGATCCGGGCGAAGGCGCGCGCGCCGAGCTTGGACGAGTCCGCGACCACCACCACCCTGCGCGCCCTGGCGGCCAGCAGCCGGTTGATGCTGGCCTCGCCCTCGTGGTGCGCGCTGGCCCCGGTCACCGGGTCGACCGCGTCCACGCCGAGGAAGGTCACGTCCAGCGTCAGCTCGTCCAGGACGCGGGTGCCGAGCGGGCCGATCAGCTCGTAGGACTGCGGCCGGGCGACGCCCCCGGTGACCACCAGCTTGACCTGGGGGCGCACCGCGAGCTCGTTGGCGATGTTCAGCGCGTTGGTGACCACGGTGACGGCGCTCTCGCCCTCGGCGTGGTGCAGGTCGGCGCGGGTGGCCATCGCCCTGGCCACCTCGGTGGCCGTGGTGCCGCCGTTGAGGCCGACCACCGCGCCGCGCGCGGCCAGCGCGGCGGCGGCCTTGCCGATGCGTTGCTTCTCGTCGGCGTGCCGGACGGACTTGTACCGCAGCGGCAGGTCGTAGGACACCGCGTGCGCGACCGCACCTCCCCGGGTGCGCGTCAGCAGCTGCTGGTCCGCCAGGTGGTCCAGGTCCCGCCGGATCGTCGCGGCGGAGACGTCCAGCTCCGCGGCGATCTCGTCGACCTCGATCCGACCACGCTCCGCGAGGATCTCCAGCAGCGCGTTCAGTCGCTCGTACCGGTTCACACCGTCACCTCCGCACCCATGATCGCGTATGCCCTCTCGACGAGCGAGTGCATGATCGTGCACTATCGACGGTTGTTGTGCGCAGTTAGTTGCACAAGCGCGCAGTTCTCGACAGGGAGGCCGCGGGGTGACCGAAGCACACGTGGGGCAGCCGTTCGTCAGTACCGAGATCGCCACCCAGCCGGACTGCTGGCGGCGGGCGGCGGAGCTGGCCGGCCGGTCCGCCGCGGCGGCGCCGCGCCCCGGGGAACGGGTGGCGGTGGTCGGCTGCGGGACCTCCTGGTTCGTCGCGCAGTCCTATGCCGTCCTGCGCGAGGCCGCCGGACAGGGCGAGACCGACGCGTTCGCCGCGTCGGAGTTCCCCCGACGGCGGCCCTACGACCGGGTCCTCGCGATCACGCGGTCGGGCACCACCACCGAGGTGCTGGACCTGCTGCGGGACGTCCGGGGCGCGGTGCGCACGGCGGTGGTCACCGGGGACGGCGACACCCCGGTCGTCGAGCTGGCCGACGACGTCGTCCTGCTCGACTTCGCCGACGAGCGCTCGGTGGTGCAGACCCGGTTCGCCACCTCGACCCTGGCCCTGCTGCGGGCCACCCTCGGCGAGTCCGTGGCGCGGGCGGCCGAGGACGCCGAGCGGGCGCTCGCCGCGCCGCTGGACGAGCTGGTCGACGCCGAGCAGTTCACCTTCCTGGGCCGGGGCTGGACCTGCGGCCTCGCGCAGGAGGCGGCGCTGAAGACGCGGGAGGCCGCCGGCGCGTGGGCCGAGGCGTACCCGGCGATGGAGTACCGGCACGGCCCGATCAGCGTGACCGGGCCGGACCGCGTCGCGTGGATGTTCGGCGAGCCGCCGGCCGGGCTGCCCGCGCAGGTGCTCGCCACCGGCGGGCGCTTCCGGGCGACGGCGGCCGATCCGATGGCCGAGCTGGTCGTGGCGCAGCGCCTGGCGGTGGAGCTGGCCCGCCGCCGGGGGCTGGACCCGGACCGCCCCCGGCACCTGACGCGCTCGGTCGTCCTCGACCACGGCTGACCGGAACACGCCCGAACGGGCGGGTGGTGTAGACCAATGGTGGGCGGATGCCGCAGGATCGCAGGCGTGTCATCCCTCCGCTACGTGGTCGCCGTCGACGTCGGCGGCACCGAGACGAAGGCCGCGCTGGTCAACGGCGGTCCCGGCGCGGCGACCGTGCTCGCCGAGCGCCGGCGTCCCACCCCCCGCCTCGACGACGGCGCCGCCACGGCGGCCGCGGTCGTCGACTCGGTCATCGACCTGGCCGCCGAGCTGGGCGACCTGGCCGAGGGCCCGGTCGAGGCGCTCGGCGTCGTCGTCCCCGGGGTGGTCGACGAGGAGCGCGGGGTGGGGGTGCTGTCGGCCAACCTCGGCTGGCGGGACGTCCCGTTCCACCGGCTCCTCGCCGAGCGGACCGCGCTGCCGGTGGCCTTCGGCCACGACGTGCGGGCCGGCGGGCTCGCCGAGCTGCGGCTCGGCGCGGCCAGGGGCAGCACCGACGCCGTCTTCCTGCCGATCGGCACCGGCATCGCGGCCGCGCTGATCATGGGCGGCCGGGTGCAGAGCGGAGGGGGCTACGCCGGCGAGATCGGGCACGTCGACATCGGCCACGGCGAACCGTGCGGCTGCGGGCAACGCGGCTGCCTGGAACGCGTGGCCTCGTCGGCGGCCGTGGCCCGCCGCTACGCCGCCCGCACCGGCCGGCGGGTCCGGGGCGCGGTCGACGTGGCGGAGGCGGTCCGCGCCGGCGACCCGGACGCCGTGCTGGTCTGGGACGAGGCGGTCGACGCGCTGGCCAGGGCGCTGCTGCTGACCTCGACCCTGCTCGGCCCCGAGATCGTCGTGCTGGGCGGCGGGCTGGCCCTCGCGGGCGACCTGCTCACCGCGCCGCTCGGGCGACGACTGACCGACCTGATCTCCTTCCAGCGCCGGCCGGAGCTCCGGCTGGCGGAGCTGGGCGACGCGGCCGGATGCCTGGGCGCCGCCCTGCTCGCCGTCGACCTGTTGGAGGCCCGATGAGCACGCTGCTGCGCGATGGCAAGGTCGTCACCCCGGACGGGGTGCTCGACGACGGCTGGGTGGCCGTCGACGGCGGCCGGATCACCGCCGTCGGATCGGGTCCCGCGCCCGCCGAGCACGGCGGTGGCGAGGTCGTGGACCTCGCGGGGCAGTGGGTGGTGCCCGGTTTCGTCGACATCCACTGCCACGGCGGCGGCGGCGCGTCGTTCGGCTCCGCCGACCCCGAGCAGGTCGCCGCGGCCGTGGCCGCGCACCAGCGGCACGGCACGACGACGCTGCTGGCCAGCCTGGTCACCGAGCCCATCCCCGAGCTGTCCCGGCAGGTCGCCGTGCTCGCCGAGCTGGCCGAGGACGGGCTGGTCGCCGGCGTGCACCTGGAGGGCCCGTTCCTGGCCGCCGCCCGCTGCGGCGCCCACGACCCGGCCATCCTGCGGCCCCCGGCCCGCGCGGACGTCCAAGCCCTGCTGGACGCCGGCCGCGGCGCCGTGCGGATGTGCACCCTGGCGCCCGAGCTGGAGGGCGCGGTCGAGGCCGTGCGGCAGCTCGTCGACCACGGCGCCATCGCCGCCGTCGGGCACACCGACGCGGTGGAGGCCCAGGTGCGGCCGGCCGTCGACGCCGGCGCGACCGTGGCCACTCACCTGTTCAACGGCATGCGCCCGCTGCACCACCGCGAGCCCGGCCCGATCGGCGCGCTCCTGGACGACGAGCGCGTCACCGTCGAGCTGATCTGCGACCTCGTGCACCTGGCCCCCACGGTGGTCCGGCTGGCCGCCCGGCACGCGGGCGCCGGCCGCACGGTGCTGGTCACCGACGCGATCTCGGCGACCGGCGCCGGCGACGGCAGCTACCGGCTGGGCGAGCTGGAGGTCACCGTCGCCAACGGCGAGCCCCGCCTCGCCGACGGCTCGCTCGCCGGCAGCACGCTGACCATGGACGTCGCGTTCCGCAACCTGGTGCTGGCCTGCGGGCTGGACGTCGTGGACGCGGTGGCCGCCGCCGCGACCCGGCCGGCGGCCCTGCTCGGCCTCGCCGAGCGCACCGGCGCGGTCCGCGCCGGCCTGGACGCTGACCTCGTGCTGCTCGACGCCGACCTGCGCCCGACCCGGGTCCTGCGCCGGGGGAGCTGGGTGCCCCGAGCATGACGACCAGGAGGTAGACCGTGCCGCTCACCCCGACCAGCGACATCGTCGACGCCGCCGCCCGCGACGGGCGCGGCGTGGGCGCGTTCAACGTCATCCAGCTCGAACACGCCGAGGCGCTGGTCGCGGGGGCCGAACGGGCGGGAGCCCCGGTGGTCCTCCAGATCAGCCAGAACTGCGTCCGCTACCACGGCGTGCTGGAACCGCTGGCGCTCGCCACGCTCGCCATCGCGCACCGCGCGTCGGTGCCGGTGGCGGTGCACCTCGACCACGCCGAGGACGTCGAGCTGGTGCACGAGGCCGTGGACCTCGGTTTCACGAGCGTCATGTACGACGGCTCCCGGCTGGAGTACGCGGACAACGTCCGCGCCACCGCGGCGGTCGTGGCGCACTGCCACCGCAACGGCGTGCACGTGGAGGCCGAGCTGGGCGAGATCGGCGGCAAGGACGGGGTGCACGCCCCCGGCGCGCGCACCGACCCGGCCGAGGCGGCGGCGTTCGTCGCGGCGACCGGCGTCGACTCGCTGGCGGTCGCGGTCGGCACGTCGCACGCCATGGCGACCAGGGACGCCGCGCTCGACTTCGAGCTCATCGGCCGGTTGCGCGCGGCCGTCCCGACCCCGCTCGTGCTGCACGGCTCGTCCGGGGTGGCCGACGAGGACCTGGCCAGGGCGGTCGCCGCCGGGATGACCAAGATCAATATCGCGACGCACCTGAACCGGGCGTTCACGCACGCCGTGCGGGACCACCTCGCCACCCACCCGACCACCGTCGACACCCGGAAGTACCTGGCCCCGGGGCGCGAGGCCGTCGCGACCGAGGTGACGCGGCTGTTGGGCGTCCTCAAGGCCGCCTGAGCCGGCCGGTCGGCGGGCCGCCACCGCTCCCGCCTCCGGCCCGATGCCCGGTCTCCGGTCAGCGCCCGGCGCGCGCCCCGCGCCGGGCGACCCGCCGGCCGACGGCGACCGGGCGGAGAGCGATGAGCGAGGATCGCTCCGGTGGCCGTGGCCCCCGAACGAGGGCCCCGGATGGGGCCCCGCAAGAGGGCCCCGGACGAGGAGGGTGATACGACGCGGGGCGAGCCTCCGATACCTGGATCGGGGTGGTCGAGAGACCATTACGGTGAGGGGGGTGAGCATGGCCGACAACGCGGAGCGCCTGCTCTCGGAGGCGTTGCGGGCGCAGGCCGTGACCGGCGGCGCGCCGACGCCGGCCGGGCGGCCCCAGCCGGCCTCGGGGCCGGGCGCGGCGCCGGCCACCGCGGCGGGCACGGCGCCGGCCGGCGAGGAGCCGTCGGCGACCGGTCTGCCGGCGCGGTGGGTGCTGCTGTTCGCGGTGCTGCTCGGTCTCGCGGTGGGAACCGTGGCCGGGTTCATCTCCGTCCTGTGACCGAAAAGGCGCGGGAGCGCCCCGAACTGTCACCGTGCGGAGTCGGGGCGGCCCCGGAGCTGGCCGGACCAGCACCGGACCCGGACGGGTGAACCGGGTCGGACCGGGAAGCGCCGATCAAGAAAGCCGGTCCGGGCGACGAGTGCGGTCACCCTGCCGGTACCGTGGGTTCCCGTGACGTCCGTTTTGCCCGCCGTCGCGAGCACGGCCGCCCCGCTCGCCCTGGGCCCGAAATGGCTCGACCCGGAATACCTGATCACCTCGATGGGCGCCTTCGCCCTGCTCGGGCTGTGCCTGATCGTCTTCGCCGAGTGCGGAATCCTGGCCTTCTTCCTCCCCGGTGACTCGCTGTTGTTCGTCGCCGGGATGTTCGTGGCGCGCGGCTGGATCGACACGCCGATCTGGCTGGTGTGCGTGCTGCTGACGGCGTCGGCGATGCTCGGCAACGTGGTCGGTTACGGGATCGGGTGGAAGATCGGCCCGGCCCTGTTCAAACCGAGGTCGCGGTTCCTGAAGAAGGAACACGTCGACAAGACGCACGAGTTCTTCGACCGGCACGGCGCCAGGGCGATCGTGCTCGCCCGTTTCGTGCCGATCGTGCGCACGTTCATCACCGCGATGGCGGGCGTGGGCCGGATGGACCCGAAGCGCTACTTCACCTACTCGTTCATCGGCGGCGTCGCCTGGGCCGCCGGCGTGACGTTGCTCGGCTACTTCCTGGGCAACATCTCGTTCGTCAAGAACAACATCGAGTCCATCTTCATCGGCATCGTGCTCCTCTCGATCATTCCGCTCGTCATCGAGTTCGTGCGGGGCCGGCGCGAGAAGAAGCTCGCGCAGAAGCTCGCGTTGGACGTCACCCAGGAGATCCCGCGGCAGGACGTCCGCTGACCGCGGTCCGGGCCCAGTGCGGAGCCGGTGTCCCCCGGGGACACCGGCTCCTCGCTTCTCCGGCTCGTCGGGGCCGGTCCGACGCGGTCAGTCCAGCTCGAACATGGACCCCGGGTTGAATAGGTTCCCCGGGTCGAGCGCCGCCTTGATCGCCCGGTGGGTCCGCAGCGCGACCGGGCCGATCTCCCGAGCCAGCCAGTCCCGCTTGACCTTGCCGACACCGTGCTCGCCGGTGATCGTGCCGCCGAGGGACAGCCCCAGCTCCATGATCTCGTCGAACGCCCGGCGCGCCCGCGCGCGCTGCTCCTCCGAGGCGGGGTCGTAGACGATCGTCGGGTGCATGTTGCCGTCGCCGGCGTGGCCCACGACGGCGACGAGCAGCCCGTGCCGCGCGCCGACGGCCTCGCTGCCGTTGATCAGGTCGGCGATCCGGGTGCGGGGCACGCAGACGTCCTCGGTCAGCCAGGAGCCGTAGAGCTCCAGCGACGGCAGCACCGCCCGCCGGGCCGCCATCAGCGTCCGCCCCTCGGCCAGGTCCTCGGTCCAGTGGACCAGCTCGCTGCCCGCGTCGGCGCAGATCCGCTCGATCGCGGCGATCTCCCGCCGGGCGGCCTCGCCACCGCTGTCGGACTGGCACAGCAGCAGCGCGGCGCTGCCCGCGCCCGCGCCCAACTCGGTCCGCAGGTTCTGCTCCACGGCCACGATCGACGCCCGGTCCATGATCTCCATCAGGGACGGGACCGCGCCCGCGCGCACGATCCGGCTGACCGCCGTGGCTGCGGCGGCCGTCGAGCCGAACGCGGCGACCAGGGTGACCGGCGCCTGGGGCAGCGGGCGCAACGCGAGGGTGGCCCTGGTGATCACCCCGAGGGTCCCCTCGGAGCCGACGAAGAGCTTGGTGAGGTCGTACCCGGCGACGCCCTTCACGGTGCGGCGCCCGGTGCGCAGCAGCGAGCCGTCGGCGAGGACGACGTCGAGCCCGAGTACCGAGTCCGTGGTCACGCCGTACTTCACGCAGCACAGGCCGCCGGCGTTGGTGGCGAGGTTGCCGCCGATCGTGCACCAGTCGTAGCTGGAGGGGTCGGGCGGGTAGAACAGCCCGTGCTCCTCCACGGCGCGCCGCAGGTCGAGGTTCACCACGCCGGGCTCCACCACGGCGAGCCGGTTGTCCGGGTCGACCTCCAGGACGCGGTTCATGCGCGTGGTCGCGAGGACGACGCAGCCGTCGACGGCGTTCGCCGCGCCCGACAGCCCGCTGCCGGCGCCGCGCGGGACGATCGGCGCGCCGGCGGCGGCGCAGGCCCGGACGACCGCCCGGACCTGCTCGGCGTCGGCGGGCAGCGCCACCGCGCGGGGCACCCCGGCCGGGGCCAGCGGCATCATGTCCCGCCGGTAGCTGTCGAGGACGTCGAGGTCGTCGAGCACCCCCTCCGGTCCCAGCACCGCACGGAGTTCCTCCACCAGGTGATCGCCCAGAGTGGTGCTCACCTGACCCAAGGTAGTCCGCTGGGACGAGTGGGCCACACCTCCTTTCGAATCGACCGACCCCGGTGGCGTCAGCACCTACCCTCGATGACGTGCAGACCGACCTCCCGGCCGCGGTGGCGCTGGCGGCGTCGCCGCTGGAGGCGGCGGGGCCGGTCGCGGTGTGGCTCGTCGTCCTGGGTTTCGTGTTCGCGGAGTGCGCTTTCATCGTCGGGCTGTTCCTGCCGGGCGACTCCCTCCTGCTGACCGCCGGGGTCGTGCTCGCCCAGCACGACCACGAGCTGGGCGTGTGGCTGCTGTCGCTGACCGTGACCGGGGTGGCGGTGGCCGGCAACCACGTGGGCTACGTCATCGGGTCCCGAACGGGTCTGCGGCTGGTGGCCCGGCGCGGGGGCAAGGTGCTGAGCCGGGAGAACCTGGAGCGTGCCAAGCGGTTCTTCGACCGGTGGGGCTTCTGGGCGATCGTGGCGGCGCGCTGGCTGCCGTGGGTGCGCACGTTGGCGCCGCTGCTGGCTGGCGCGGCGCAGATGGACCGGCGCAGGTACCTGGTCGCGAGCGTCTCCGGCGCGATCGTCTGGGCGCCGACGCTCATGCTGGTCGGCTACTACGCGGCCGGGCTGCTCGACCGCAACCCCTGGGTGCGGACGGTCGCGGTGATCGGCTTCCTGACGTTCGTGGTCGGCGGGACGGTCTACGGCCTGTGGCGGTACCGGCAGGAGATGCGCCGGCCGGTGGAGGAGGTGGCGAGTTTGTCCTCCACTCCCGGTGACGACTCCTGACCGATCCGCCGCTCCACTTCGCTCCTTCGGGGCACCCCAGGCCCGGCCGGCCCCGCTCGCCGCTGGGCTCCGCGCGCAAGGCACGACGCCGCAGCAGCCCCCTTTCGAGGGAAAAGATCACTCGTTCGTGAGGGCAGTTGTCCCCAGGTCCGCGAGTTGTCCACAGCGGGCCGTTGTCCGCTCGAACACGCTGGTCACGGCCGACTAGGCTGGAGCAGGGCTCGCCCCCCAGGGCGGGTGGGGGCTGTCGCCGGGCAGGTCAGCGGACGGCGTGGATGACGAGGTCGGCCGAGTCCGCGGTGGGGGCGACCCGCTCGGCGTTGGCCTGGTCGGAGCCGAGCGCGCGGGCGCGCGCCTCGTCCGGTCCGCGGCCGTAGCGCCGGTGCCGGGCGACCAGCCAGGCGACCCGGTCCGCCTCGTCCGGCGCGAGGAACCACACCTCGTCCAGCACCTCCCGGACGTGTTTCCACGGCTCGTCGTCCAGCAGCAGGTAGTTGCCCTCCGTAACCACCAGCGGGACGTCGGGCGCGACGGGGACCGCGCAGGCCACCGGCTCCTCGATCTCCCGGCGGAACTCGGGCGCGTAGACCGTGGCCGCGTCCGGCGAGCCCGGCCCGTTGCGGCGCAGCCGGCGCAGCAGGTCGAGGTAGCCGTCGCCGTCGAAGGTGTCCGGCGCGCCCTTGCGGTCGGCCCTGCCCAGCCGCTCCAGCTCGCGCTGGGCGAGGTGGAACCCGTCCATGCCGACCAGCGCCGCGCGGCCGCCCAGCGCGCCGACCAGCCGCCCGGCCACCGTCGACTTGCCGGCGCCCGGCGGCCCGGTGATGCCCAGCAGCCGGCGCTGACCGCCGGCGGCCAACGCCGTCGCCCGCGCGACCAGCTCGTCGAACGTGACGTCCCTCGCCGCCGCGGTCACCTCGTCTCCTCCCGATCGCGAACCGGCGCCACCCAGGCCCTCGGCCCGACGTGGCTCACCCGCAGCCCCGCCACGTCGTTGGCCGCCCGGATCAGCGACGGCAGCTCGGCGGGGCCGGGCACCCGCCCCAGGCAGGCGACGCCCAACGCGAGCACCCCGTGCCACACGTCGCCGGCGCCGAGGGTGTCCCTCGCCGGCACGGGCGTCACCGGCTCGGCGCCGGTGTTCGGACCGCCGGCCACGGCGACCGGCGGCGCGCAGCTCCACCGTACGGGGCGCGGCCCGTCGGTCCTGGTCACCACGGGGATGCCGAGCCCGTGCAGCGCCGCGACCGGGTCGTGCGCGCCCGGGACCGCGAAGGCCGCCGAGCAGGCGCAGACGTCGACCAGCGGCAGCAGCTCGTCGAGGACGCGCTTCCAGCTCCCGGCGTCGAGCACCACCGGGACGCCCCGCACCCGCGCCGCGCCGGCGGCCGCGAGCGCCGGTCGGGGGTGGTGGCCGTCGAGCAGCAACGCGCCCGCGCCGGCCACCAGGTCCTCAAGGAGGTCGGCGGCGGCCGGGACCGCCAGCGCCGAGGCGTTGCGCGACACCACGGTGCGTTCGCCGTCGGACTCCCGCACCGCCACCGCGCTCAACGCCGGTGGCTCGGCCCGCGACGGGTCGAGGTCGATCACCCGGACCCCGCACTCCTCCAGGTCGGCGCGGGCGAGGGCGGCGAGCGGGTGCCGCCCCAGGGCGGTGACCAGGGTGGGACGACCCCCGGCCGCCGCCACCGCGACCGCGGCGTTGGCCGCCGGCCCGCCCGCCGCCACGTTCATCCCCGCGGACTGCACCTTGTCACCCGGCGCGGGCAGCTCGGTCACCCACTGCACCAGGTCGACCGTGCACAGCCCGACCAGCAGGACATCCCTCACTCGGCGGTCCCTCCACCGGTTCTGGTCACACCCGTGCGCACAGCGTCGCGCACCTCCTCCAGCGCCCCGTCCGCACCCACCCGCAACGCGCCGGTGATGAGCCCCACCACCTCGTTCATGGTGCGCTCCGCCGGGGAGACGACGGCGACCCGGCGGCCGAGACGGTGGACGTGGACGCGGTCGGCGATGTCGAAGACGTGCGGCATGTTGTGGCTGATCAGCACGACCGGCAGGCCGCGGGCGCGCAGGCGGTCGATGAGGTCGAGCACCCTGGCCGACTCGGCGACGCCGAGCGCGGCCGTCGGCTCGTCCATGATCACCACCCGGGTGCCGAAGGCCGCCGCGCGGGCCACCGCCACACCCTGCCGCTGGCCGCCGGACAGCGTCTCGACCGGCTGGCTCGTGCTCCGCACGCCGATCCCCAGCTCGTCGAGCACCCGCTCGGCCTCGGCCCGCATGCCCCGGGTGTCGAGCAGCCGGAAGACGCGGCCGAGCAGGCCGGGCCGCCGGCGCTCCCTGCCGAGGAACAGGTTGCTGGCGACGTCCTGCGCCGGCGCGAGCGCGAGGTCCTGGTACACGGTCTCGATGCCGTGCCGCCGCGCGTCCAGCGGGCCGTGGAACCGCACCGGCCGGCCGGCCACCCTGACCTCCCCGGCGTCCGGGGTCAGCGCCCCCGACAACGCCTTGATCAGGCTGGACTTGCCGGCCCCGTTGTCGCCGACCACGGCGAGCACCTCGCCCGGCAGCAGGTCGAAGTCGGCCCCGTCGATCGCCGTCACCCGGCCGAACCGCTTGACCAGGCCCCGCGCCGACAGCACCGGGTCGGGCGCCGGCGCGTCCCGCCCGTCCGGGTCGCTCATCGCTGCCTCCTCCGCGCGAACCGGTCGACGGCGACCGCGGCGATCACCAGCACCCCGGTCGCGACGTCCTGGTACAGGTTGTCGATCCCGGCCTGGGTGAGGCCCGACCGCAGCACGGCGACGATCAACGCGCCGACCAGCGTGCCGAGCACGCTGCCGCGCCCGCCGAACAGGCTGGTGCCGCCGAGCACGACCGCCGTGACCGAGTCCAGGTTGCCCGTCTGGAAGGCGTTCGGGTCGGCGTTGGGCACCCGGCCCAGCGCCTGCCACGCGGCGACGCCGTAGACCAGCCCGGCGACCACGTAGACCGACAGCAGCGTGCGCCGCACGTGGATGCCGGACAGGCGGGCCGCCTCGGAGTCGTTGCCGACCGCGTAGACGTGCCTGCCCCACGCCGTGCGCGTCAGCGAGTACCAGAGCAGCAGGTACATCCCGAGCGCGACGCCCATGCCGATGGTGAGCTCGATCTGCCCGAACAGGTACTGCCGGGTGCCGAGCAGGCCGAGCAGGCCGTCGGTGACCGGGAAGCTCTGGCCGCCCGCGTAGATCCGGCTGGCCGCGGTGACGATCGCCAGCACGCCCAACGTGACGATGAACGGCGGCAGCCCCAGCGCGGTGACGACGCCGCCGGTGGTCGCGCCGACGGCGACGACGACGGCGATCCCGGCGAGCAGGGCCAGCGGCGCGGCGACGCCGTCGGCCACGAGCCTGGCCATCAGCAGCGTCCCGAGCACGCAGGCGGCGGCGTTGGCGAGGTCGATGCCGCCGGTGAGGATCACCAGCGTCTGGCCGAGCGCCAACGTGCCGACCACCAGGGACTGCTGCACGACGAGCGAGAGGTTGTCGACGTCGAGGAACGTGTCGGTGGTCAGCGAGAACAGCGCCACCGCGACCACCAGCGCGATCGTGGGGCCGACCGCGGGCGTGCGCAGGACGAACTCGCCGACGCCGGTCCGCCGGAGGGCGGTCGTGGTCATCCCGTCACCCCCAGCAGTTCGCCAGGGCCCACGCGGTGTCCCTGCTGTCGACACCGGGCACCGGCCGGTCGGTGACCACCGCGGAGCCGGTGTCCACGAACCCGCTGGGTCTGGTGCCCGTCCTCGTGAACTCGACCGCCGCGCGCACACCCTCCTCGGCCATCCTCCTCGGGAACTGCATGACGGTGACGGCGTACCTGCCCTCCCGGACGTCCCGGACGCCCTGGCAGCCGCCGTCGACCGACCCCACCACGACCTGCCCCGCGACGCCGCGCGCCTGGAGCGCGGAGTGCGCGCCCCGGGCCGCCGGCTCGTTGAGCGTGTAGACCGCGTTGACCCCGTTCGCCCGCTGGAGCAGGTTCTCCATCGCCTGCTGGGCCCTGCTCTGGTCACCGTTGGTCGGCTGCCTGCCCAGCACCCTGGGGTCGTTCTCGCCCAGGCCGAACCCGTCGAGGAAACCCCGGTGCCGCTGCTCGTCCACGGTTCCGCCCGGGGTGCCGTCGAGCATGAGGAGCCGGGGGTCCCGCTCCGCCAGCGCGGCCCGCACGTACCGGCCCTGCGACCGGCCGGCCTCGACGTTGTCGGTCGCGAAGGTCGCGTCCACGGCGTCCCGCGGGCTGGTCTCGGTGTCCAGCGCCACCACCAGGATTCCCCGGTCCCTGGCGTGCCGGATCGCGCCCAGGATGCCGCTGGAGTTGTTCGGCGTGACCAGGATGGCGTCCACACCCTGCTGCACGAGGTTCTCCAGGGCGGCCACCTGGCCGTCGTTGTCGCCGTCGAACTTGCCGGCCAGCGCGACGAGCTCGGCGCCGTCCGCGGCGGCCCGCGCCTTCGCCGCCTCCCGCAGCGCGACGAAGAACGGGTTGCTGTCGGTCTTGGTGACCAGGCCGATCCTGGTCCGGCCGTCGGCCTTGCCGCCGACGCCGGGGGTCGCGGTCCGCTGGCTGGTGCAGGCCGCGCCCACCACGGCGAGCGCGCCGGCGAGCAGCACGGCGACACCCCGTCCGGACCGGCCGAGGGGACCTCGTCGTCCCATTGCCTGCCTCCCTGATCCCTGCGCCCCTCCCGGGGCGAGCGGCCAAACAGGTGGCGGGGAAGCTAGCGGCCCGGTTGACGGAGGCCAAGCGTTTGCGCAAACGTTTGCACCCGTGGTCACCATGCGCGATGTCGCCCACCTGGCCGGAGTCTCGATCACGACGGTCTCGCACGTCGTGAACGGCACCAGGGCGGTGGCCGACGAGACCCGGCGCCGCGTCCTCGACGCCGTCGCGGCGACCGGCTACACCGGCAACGCGATCGCCCGCTCCCTCGTCACCGGCGGCACCCGCTCCCTGGGGGTGGCGATCTCCCTGGTGGCCAACCCGTACTTCGCCGAGCTGATCCAGGCGATCGAGAGCGAGGCCGGCCGGGCCGGGTTCACACTGGTCCTGGTCGACACCCGGGACCAGCCGGAGGCCGAGCACGCCGCGGTCCGCGCGCTGCGGTCGCGGCGGGTCGACGGGATGCTGCTCACCCCCTCCCCCGGCGCGGCGAACACCGTGCTCCCCGAGCTGCGCCAGCTCGGCGTGCCCACGGTGCTGGTCGACCGGCTGCCCGGCTCGGGCCTGGTGGACCAGGTCGGCCCGGAGAACGTCGGGGCCACGGCCGCGCTGGTGGAGCACCTGGCGGAGCTGGGCCACCGCCGGATCGGCCTGGTGAGCGGCGCGCCCGGCCTGACGACGACAAGCGAGCGCGTGCACGGGTACCGGCTGGGGCTGCACCGCGCCGGCCTGGAGCTCGACGCGGAGCTGATGGCCTCCGGCGGCTCGGCGGTCAAGCCGGCCGAGGCGGCGCTGCGCCGCCTGCTCACCCTGGCGGACCCGCCGACCGCGGTCGTCGCGGCGAACAACAACATGATGGTCGGCGTGTTGCACGCCGCCAGGGAGCTCGACGTGAAGGTCGGCATCGACCTCGCCGTGGTCGGCTACGACGAGGTGGAGTGGGCGGACCTCGTCGACCCCCCGCTCACCACGATGGCGCAGCCGGTCGCCGAGATCGGCCGCACGGCGGTGCGCATGCTGCTCTCCCGCATCGCCGACCCCGACCAGCCGCCCCGCACCGTCCGCCTGCCGGCGCGGTTCATGCACCGCCGCTCGTGCGGCTGCAACACTCCCTGACGCCGGGATTTCCCAGGCACCACAACACCTTGCCGGAAGCCCTTATGCTCCAACGGAAACTCTCGACGCTTCGGCGCTCCTCGGGCCGAGGATCTGCGCGAGGAACGACGGCCCGCCTCGCCTACAGCCCAGAAGTTAGGGGGAACCCCCATCTCAAGTATTCCAAGCTGGACTGACATTTCCGGGCGGGAGGCTCACGAGAACGGGTGAGGAGCGGGAGAGTCCCACCTCATCGGGTGGTGCGCGCACGCGCTCAGTGCCGGTGCTCCCCGGCGAAGTGCGAAGCCTCCCAATCGGGCAGCGGATCGGGGAACCGGCGCCAGCCCTCGGGTCCCTCGGCCAGTTCGGCGTCGGTCAGCAAGGCGGGGTCGAGCCGGCGGAAGGGCTCTGCGGGATCGAGGTCGACGCCGATGAACGCGATCTCCTGCCCTCGATGTCCGTCCATTGTGGACCACAGGGCGGCGGGCTCCAGCGCGATGTTCGGACCGGCCTGCGACCACAGGCCGGCGACGTCCGGCCGGGTGGCCAGCCAGAAGAAACCCTTGCTGCGCAACAGTTCCGGCCACTCCCGGTGGAGCACGCCCGCGAGTCGCTCCGGGTGGAACGGCCGGCGCGCGCGGTAGACGACGCCGCGGATGCCGTACTCCTCCGTCTCCGGTGTGTGCGTCCCGGCCAGTTCCCGCGCCCAGCCCGGCGCCTGCGCGGCGGCCTCGCGGTCGTACCGCCGCGTGTCCAGCAGGTCGGCCACGGGCAGCACGCCGTAGCGGGTGCGCACGCGGCGCGCCGTCGGGTTGAGGTGCGTCAGCACGGCTTCCACCCGGGCCAGGTGGTCGCCGTCCACGAGGTCGGTCTTGTTCAGCACCAACAGGTCGGCGAACTCCACCTGGTCGACCAGGAGCTCGGCGAGGCTCCGCTCGTCGGACTCGTCGACGCCGATCCGCTCCCCGGCCAGCGTGGCGTCCACCCGGACGAGGTCGAGGAACGTCGACACGTCGACCACGGTGGTCATGGAGTCCAGGCGGGCGACGTCGTACAGCGCGGCCCCGTCCCCGAGGTCCCACTCGAAGGTCGCGGCGACCGGGAGCGGCTCGGAGATGCCGGTGGACTCCACGACGATCGCGTCGAACCGCCCCCGCTCCGCCAGCTCGGCCACGCTGTCCAGCAGGTCGGCCCGCAACGTGCAGCAGATGCAGCCGTTGGTCAGCTCGACGAGCCGCTCCGGCGCGCGTTCCAGGTGTCCGCCGCCGACCAGCGCGGCGTCGACGTTGACCTCGCTCATGTCGTTGACGACGACGGCGACGCGCCGGCCCTCCCGGTTGACGAGCAGGTGGTTGAGCACGGTCGTCTTGCCGCTGCCGAGGAAACCGGACAGCACGGTGACGGGCACACGGGACATAACAAGATGATAATCGTTATCAGCTACGGCTGGCGGTGGGGTCGGTCAGAGCCCCGCCTGCCGCCGGGCCGTGAGGCCGCTGCGCTCCAACAACGCGGCCGCCTCCAGCACCATCCAGCCGGAGAGCTGGACCGAGAGGTCCTGTTCCGCCGGCGCGACGCTGCGCACCGACCCGCCGCCCGCCCGGTGCGGGCGCGGCTCGTCCGGGACGCTCGCCGGCATCGTCCAGTCGGGGCCGAACAGCGGACCGCCCGGGGCGCCCGCCCGGTTCCGCCACGCCCCCTCCGCGGAGAGCAGCACCAGGTCCGCCGCCTGGTGCCGCGCCTCGGGCGCGCTGTACAGCCGCAGCGCGGCCTGCGCCAGGTAGCGGGTGAGGATGCCGGTGAACAGCCCCCCGTCACCCCCGCCGTGCCCGCGCAGCACGCCCTCCTGGCTGGTCAGGTGCTGGGCGACCGCGTCGATGGTGCGCATCGCCCGCCTGGTCCACGTCGGGTCGCCCGTCGCGTCGGCCAGCTCGACGTAGGCGCCCAGCAGGACGCCCTGGCAGTAGGTGTAGACCGCCTTCTCCACGTCCCGGACCGACCCGTCCCGGTTGACCCGCAGGCCGTCCCACACCAGCCCGGTGCGCGGGTCGACCAGGTGCGTCTCGATCCACTCGGCGATGTCGCGGGCGCGCCCGAGGTCCCCGGGCTCGCCGGCGGGCGGCCCCTCCGCGGCCAGGCGCACGAACAGGATCGCGGCGGGCCCGTTGGCCGGCACGTTCTTGAAGTTGTCCCGGCGCCGCCACCAGATGCCGCCCCCGCCGGCGGCGGTCCACCCGCCGCGGAGCTGACGGGCGACGGCCGCCAGCGCCCGGGGCCGGTCGACGCCGGTGACCTTGCTCGCCCGGTGCAGGGCGAGCCCCAGCCAGGCGACGTCGTCGTAGTACCTGTTGGTCCAGCTCGTGATGTTGCGGAGGCGGATTCCCCTGGTCAGCGCGCGCACCGCCGCCACCCGTTGGACGGTCGGCCGCCGGAGCTGGGCGTCGACCACGCAGTCCAGGAGGTGCGCCTGCCACCAGTAGTTCCACCACACGAACCAGCGCTGACCGGAGGTGGCCGGCCAACGCGTGGTGCCCAGCAGAGTCGCGGGCATCCACCACGCCCGGTGCAGGTGCCTGGTCCAGACGCCACGTTCGGCCACGCCGGCCCGGGCCGCCCACAGCCGGGGCCGCTCCACCGCTGCCGCCGACTGCTCGATCATGTCCCCATCGTCGGGGGTGAACCGATCCAGAGGCAGCGCGAACGGGCGACCGCCGGAAACATCTTCACCAAGCCGTGTCCAGGTCGGCGTGCCGCCGCACCCAGCTGTGCATGACCACGCCAGCGGCCACCCCCGCGTTGATGGACCGGGTGGAGCCGAACTGGGCGATCGAGACGACCAGGTCGGCGCCGGCCCGCGCCTGCTCCGTCAGCCCCGGCCCCTCCTGGCCGAACAGCAGCAGGCTCCGGCGGGGCAGCTCGGTGCGCTCCAGCCGCACCGCGTCGGGGGTGTTGTCCACCGCCACCACGACCAGCTCCCGCGCCCGCGCGTAGTCGAGGAGATCGCCCACCTGGGGGTGGTGGTGCACGTGTTGGTAGCGGTCGGTCACCATCGCGCCGCGTCGGTTCCACCGGCGCCGCCCCACGACGTGCACGGCCTCGGCGAGGAACGCGTTGGCGGTGCGCACGACCGTGCCGATGTTGTGGTCGTGCTGGAAGTTCTCGATGGCGACGTGGAACTCGTGCCGCCGGGCGTCCAACTCGGCCACGATCGCCTCGCGCCGCCAGTAGCGGTAGCGGTCCACGACGTTGCGGCGGTCGCCCTCGGCCAACAGCTCCGGGTCGTACCGCTCGTCGGTCGGCCACGGCCCCGCCCACGGCCCGACGCCGACCTCCGGCCGGTCACCGCCCCACTCGGTGGGTCCTGGCTCCAGTTCCTCGTGCACCGCGCCACCTTAGGTACACGCCCAGCCAGGACGTCGCGACGACCGCGGCCGCGACCACCTGGGCCGTCACCCCGTGCCGCGTCGGGTAGAGCACCCCGCTGACGTAGGTGTCGATGAAGACGACGACGCCGGGCTGGCCCGCGGCGCGGCGGAAGTGGTCCTCGACGATCGTGAGGGGGCAGTCCAGCCAGGGGATGGTGACGATCAGCGCGCCCCATGCCGCGGCCACGAGGTGCGGCACGAGCGCCCTGGGCCACCACCACGCGAGGAAGCCGCCGAGCACGACGTAGGCCAGGAACGCGAAGTGCGTCAGCATCGTGAGCTCGGCGAGCAGGCTGGCCATGGGACCTCCCAGGGCCAGCGTAGGTCGACATCCCCGATTCGGCTGATCATCAGATCGGGTGATGCATGACCGTGGGTCGTCCCCGACCCCCGGCGATGCGCCGGTGTCACCCCGGGCGCGTCATCCCTGACCAGGCGCTCCGAGAGGTCTGCCCTACCCACGGTCACCCGATGCCAGGCCCACGGCCCCGGCGACGCGTGCCGGGGTGAGGCGGCGTGGACCGCCTCACCCGGCGTCGGTCACGCCAGGCCGAGGTCGGCCAGGGAGAGCAGGAAGCGGTAGGGCAGGCCCTCGGCCTCGATCGCCTCCCGGGCGCCGGTGGCGCGGTCGACGATCGTCGCGACGCCGACCACCTCCGCGCCGGCCTCGCGCAGCGCCTCGACCGCGGTCAGCACGCTGCCCCCGGTGGTGGAGGTGTCCTCGACGGCGAGCACCCGACGGCCGGCGACCTCGGCGCCCTCGATGCGCCGCTGCATGCCGTGCTGCTTGACCGCCTTGCGGACGACGAACGCGTCCAGCTCCTCGCCGTCGGCGGCGGCCGAGTGCATCATCGCGCAGGCCACCGGGTCAGCGCCCAGGGTCAGGCCGCCCACCGCGACGTACTCCCAGTCCGCGGTGAGCTGGCGGAGCAGGCGGCCGACCAGCGGCGCCGCGCGGTGGTTCAGGGTGGCGCGCCGGAGATCGACGTAGTAGTCGGCCTCCTTGCCCGAGGAGAGCACGACCCTGCCGTGCACGACAGCCAGTTCGGTCACCACGCGCGCCAGCTCGGCCTTGGCCGTGGCGTCGACTTCCGGGAATCCCACGAGGCCCTAGCGTCGCACATCACCCGACCGGGAGCACATCCGCGCTGGTCAGGTGCGGTTGCGCGCGGACGGCGTCCGGTTGGCGAGCCGGCGCAGCAACGCGCGCGGCACCAGCCGGCCCAGCGCCACCACGGTCTTGTACTGCGTGCCGGGCACCGACAGCGCCCGACCCCGCCGCAGGTCGGCCAGGCACTCGTGGACCACCTGGTCGGCGTCCAGCCACGCCCAGCCGGGCGCCTCGGCCATGTCGATGCCGGCGCGGGCGTGGAACTCGGTGCGGGTGAAGCCGGGGCACAGGGCCAGCACCCGGACGCCGGTGCCGTCCAGCGCGGTGGCCAGGCCCTCGGAGAACGAGGTCACGTAGGCCTTGCTGGCGCTGTAGGTGGAGCCGCGACCGGCGAAGAAGGCGGCCACGCTGGACACGTTGACCACGTCGCCGCGACCGCGTTCCAGCATGGCGGGCAGCACGGCGTGCGTGAGCTGCACGACCGCGGTGACGTTGACGTCGAGCTGCGCCTGGATCCGCGCGTAGTCGGTGGACCAGAACTCCCCGGACGTGCCGAACCCGGCGTTGTTGACCAGCAGGTCCACCGGCCGGTCCCGGTCGGCGAGGCGGTCGGCGACCCGCTGCCGGTCCCCGGCGTCCGCGAGGTCGGCCGGCAGCACCTCGACCGCGACGCCGTGGCGGTCGCGCAGCTGGCTGGCCAGCGCCTCCAGCCGTTCGACGTCCCTGGCGACGAGCACGAGGTCCTGGCCCTCGGCGGCGAGTCGGCGGGCGAAGGAGGCCCCGATGCCTGCGGTGGGTCCGGTGACGAGCGCGGTGGGCATGGTCCCGACGCTAGCGGCTTTCCCTCGTCGGTGGGATCCCCTTGCCTGGTCCGGTGATTCTGGGGGCGCCGGTCCGTCCCGATACCAGCGGGGACGCCCGACGCGGCGGCGGCGCGGCGGGTTCCCCGCCCCGGGACCGCCCGCGGTGGGCGGACGGTTGGACGCCGGAGGAGTGCGATCACCATGTGGGGTTCGGGATCACGGCGGGTCTCGCGCGCCGTGTTGTCCGCGTCGTTCGTGTCCGGGCTGGCGCTGGCGTTGGGCGCGGCGGAGCCGCCGCCGCGCGGGCCGGACGCGGCGCCCTGCGACGAGCGGACGGCGCCGACGGCGTGCGTCTGGGACACCCAGGTCCAGCGGTGTCGGGGCGCCTGCGCGAGCGGCCGGGTGTGCGCCCAGGTCGACGAGACGCGGAACTGCTACTGCGTCCGGCCGGAGGCGAGTCCGGCCCGGCGCTAGGACGGGCGGAACGACGCCGGGACGGGCGGGACGACGCCGGGACGGGCGGAGCGGCGTCAGGACGGGCGGAGCCGACGACGGGCTCCGGCGGTGGGCGTCGGCCGATGGCGGTGCCGCGCGGAGGTCAGGACGACGGGCGTCCGGCGCGCGGCAGCTCGCGGACGTTGGACGGCAGGCCGCGAGCGCCCGCGTCCGCGGGCTCGCCCTCCTCGTCGTCCTCGCTGTCCAGCGGGTCGACGATGTCGGCCAGCTCGCCGAGGTCGCGCAGCAGCCGCTCCAGCCGCGCGGGGCCGGCGCTGGCCGGGGCCGCCGCGACGACCCAGGCGTCCTCCAGCCAGACCGCGGTCACGTCGTCGCCGATCTCGTCGGCGGCGTCCACCAGGTCCGGGGTGATCAGCGGGCGGGCCGACGGCAGGTCGGAGACGAAGGCGTACCGGTCGCCGACCGGGCCGAGCAGGTCCAGCTCGCCCTCCCTGGGCACCGGCACGCTGGGCAGCCACAGCTCGACGACGGTGGACATCGGACGCCGGCGGTGCACGGCGACCAGCACGGCGGTGGTCTTGCCGTTGACCTCGTGGTCCAGCACGTGGACCCGGCGGCGGCCGTCGGCGGTGAAGGTCGAGCCGGTCACCACGTCCCGGCCGACGCCCCGGCCGGTGACCGCGATCAGCCCGTGCTGCCACCGGGTCGGCAGCACCTGGTCCACCTCGGCGAACTGCCAGCCGCGCAGACCGGCCCAGCGGCGGCGTTCCCGGTTGCGTGCCGTCCGCTGCGCCCGGTCCGTGGCGAACAACGCCGCCGCGGCTCCAGCCGCGACGACGGCGATCGTGAACCAGACCCAAGCCGGTGCGCCCACGCGACGAAGCGTAGCGCCGGCCAGCGGGCGGAGCGAAGATCACTTCTCCGGTGCCGCCACCCGGGTGTGTCCAACGACCGTGACGGTCGCTACGCGACGAGGTTGACCACACGGTCCGTGACAAGGATTCGGGCCGATCGTGCGGGGCCGCCCCCACTCCCCTCACGGCCATCCGGGTGAACCTCGGAACCCAGTGACCACACGGCGTGTCCGCCCCGGGAATCCGCCGGGATCAGCCCCTGCGCATCACGACGGCGACGATCAGCCCCTCGGCCGTCAACAGCGCCAGACCGGCGAGCAGCCCGCCCCGCGGACCGGACGGGGTCGCGGTCGCCTCAAGCCTGGCCGCCCCAATCCTGGCCGGGACCGTCCTGCCGCGCGAGGGGAGGGGACGGTCCGCGCGCGTGGGACCGCTCGAAGGGCGCGCGGACTCGACGGAGGACGGCGGATGGACCGTCGGCTGGGCACAGAGCAGAAAAGCACCGGCGAGCATCACCAGCACGACCCAGTTGACCCACTCCGGCTGGCTCGCCTGCGCGCGGTGCGCCAACCACATCACCACCGCCACGACGCCGAGGACGACACCGAGCGCGGACACGTCGTGCTGCCACGCGTCCGACGTCGCCCACCACGGCAGCCAACTGGCGTTCACGAACAACGCCAGGAGGAGGCAGACGGTCAGTTCGGGACGTCCCCACCGCTCGATCACCGCCGCCTCCCGCGAGGGTTTCCCAGTGGCACGGCAGTTTCCTGCGTCATGATCGGCGTAGGAAGGGACGGACACCATGCGTGCGGGGAATCCGCGCGACGCGGGGTCAGGCGCGCATCGCGCCCGCGAAGGAGAAGCCGGCGCCCAGCGCGCGGGAGACCAACAGGTACAGCAGGACGACCGGTGTCGTGTAGACCAGGGAGTAGGCGGCGAGCTGGCCGTACGCGGCCATGCCGCGCTGGCCGAAGTAGCTGAGGACGCCGACCGCGGCCGGCTGCTTGGCCGGGTCCAGCAGCAGGACGAACGGCACGAAGAAGTTCCCCCACAGGCTGACGAACACGAACGTCGAGACCACGGCGACGCCCGGCGCCATGAGCGGCAGCACGACGGAGCGCAGCGCGCGCGTCGGCGTGGCGCCGTCCGTCCAGGCGGCCTCCTCCAGTTCGAGCGGCACGCCGTCCAGGTAGTTCTTGGTCATCCAGATCGCGAACGGCAGCGCGGTCGCGGAGAGGAACACCGTGGTGCCGACCCGGCTGTCGATCAGGTCGAGCCGGACGAACAGCCCGTACACCGGGACCATGATCGCGGTCAGCGGCAGGCCGGTCGCGAGGAGCAGGGTGTAGAGCAGGGGGCGGCGAAACCGGAGCTGGTACCGCGACAGCGGGTAGGCGCACAGCGTCGCGCTGACGACCGTCAGCGCCGTCGCGCCGCCGCACAGCAGCAGCCCGTTCCACAGTGGACGCCCACCGGACCGCCAGGACAGCACCGCGGTGAAGTGGGCGCCGGTGAGCCGGGGGACGGACGCCCGGGCACCGGCCGAGGCGTCGAGGGAGGCGGTGAACAACCACAACAGAGGCGCGGCGAACGCCAGCGCGAGCAGAGCCAGGACCAGGTGGACCGCGACCGCGGGGGCGCGGCGGCGACCGGAGCGGACCAGCACCTCACACCTCCTCCCGCAGACCCCGCGCGTAGACCGCCGCGAACGTCCCGGCGACCACGAGCAGGACGAACGCGACGGTCGTCCCGTAGCCGATCTCGCCGAACCCGAACGCGCGCTCGTACATCAGCAGCGGCAGGGTCTGGCTCGCCGTTCCGGGGCCACCGGCCGTCATCACGTAGACCAGGGTGAAGACGCCCACCGTCTGCAACGTGACCAGCATTAGGTTGGTCACCACGGTGCGCCGCAGCAGCGGCAGCACGACGTGCCAGAAGCGCCGCAGCGGCCCGGCGCCGTCGACCTGGGCCGCCTCCACCAACTCCGTCGGCACCTCGGCCAACGCCGCCTGGTAGACCAGCATGGAGAACGCCGTCCCGCGCCAGACGTTGCCGAGCACGACCGCGAGCACGGGCGCGCTGTAGAGCCAGTCCTGGCCGCCGAGACCGAGCGCGGCCAGGACCGCGTTGAGCGTGCCGTCCGCGGTGAGGAAGGCCTGGAGGGCGAAGGCGGCGACGATCTCCGGCAGCACCCACGCCGCCACCACGGTCCCGCCGACGACATTCCGCACCACCCGGTGTCTTCGGTGCAACAACACCGCGAGGAGCATCCCCAGGCAGTTCTGGCCCAGCACCGCCGAACCGACGGTGAAGACGACGGTCAACCAGACCGCCTGACCGAGTTCCGGGTCCGTCAGCACGCGGTGGAAGTTGTCGAGACCCACGTACTCCGGGGCGCGCGCCGCCGCCCCGGACATCGCGGCGTTGGTGAACGCGGTGTGGAGGCACCACAGGATCGGCCCGGCGACGAACACCAGGAGCAGCAGCAACGCCGGCCCCATCGGCAGCAGCCAGGCCAGCGGCCCCCGGCGGCGACGGCCGGCCATCAGCCGCTCCGCGTCCGTTCGACGCCCACGACCTGCCGCACCCGCTCCGCCCACGCCCTGGCCGCCTCCTCGGGGTCGGCGCCGTTGACGACCTGCTCCATCGCCACCTGGATCTCCTGCGAGACCCTGGGGTACTCGACCAGCGTCGGCCGGTAGCGGGTGATCTCCAGCAACGAGGACCAGAAGGCGATCGTGGGGTTCTGCTCGCCCACCCGGGGATCGGCCGCGACGTCTTTGCGGACGGGCAGGTCGCTGGCGGCCGTGTTGTAGGCCAGCGCGCCCTCCCTGCTCAACGCCTTCGTCACGAAGGCGAAGGCGGCGTCCTTGTCGCGGCTGCCCGCGCCGACCGACAGCAGCCAGCCGCCGGACAGGCTCACCCGGCCCGGGTGCTGGCCGCGCTGGGTCGGCATCGGCGCGGTGCCCATGATCTGGCGCCACTCCGGCCACTCCACCGGCGCTCCCGAGAGCCAGTTCCCGGGCAGCCAGCTGCCGTCCAGCCGGATCGCGACCCGACCGGAGCGGGTCAGCTCCTCCTTGCCGGACTTGCTGTAGTACGGGTCGGCGACCTGCGCGGGGGTGGGTCCGAGCCCGGAGGCGAAGACCTCGCGGACGAACCGCAGCGCGTCGGCGAATCCCGCGCTGGGCGCCACCCACCGCCCCTCCCGCTCGTCGTAGAGGACGCCGGTGTCCGTGCCGTGCAACAACATCTGCATGCTCTGCATGGCGGCGGCCTCGCCGACCGGCCGTCCGGCGGGCATGTCGAACGCGATGACGTCCGGCAGCCTGGCCTTGACGGCGCGGGCGGCGGCCAGCACGTCGGCCCAGCTCGCCGGCCGCCAGTCGGTGGGCAGCCCGGCCTGCGCGAAGAGCCGCCGGTTGTACCAGAGCCCCCGGGTGTCGGTGCCGATGGGAACGCCGTAGGTCCGGCCGTCCACCGCGCGGCCCGCCTGCCTGGTCGACTCGACGAACTGCGCCCAGTCGGGCCAGCGCGCGAGGTGGTCGTCGAGCGGGTGGAGGTAGCCGGCCGCGACGTCGGCGTTGACGTGGTAGCTGTCCTCGTAGAGCACGTCCGGCGCGGTGGCCGGCGCGCGGAGCATGAGCCGCACCTTGGGCAGGTACTCGTTCTCCGGCGCGACGACCGGGACGAGTTCGACGGTGGTCCCTGGGTGCTCGCGCTCGAACTCCGCCTTCGTCCGCGCCAGGTGCTGGTCGAGCTGCACGAAGTCGCCCCAGCGCTGGTAGACCACCCGCAGCGTGCGGCCGTCGCCGGAACTCCCGGCGCAGCCGGTCAGCCCGGTCGCGGCCAGGGCCACGGCGACCAGCGCGCCGACGATCCTCATTCGGCCACCACCCCCAGGGGGACGACGGTGAGACCCGGATCACAGCGACGCTAGGTGCTGCGCCGCGGGGAAGGCAACGCCCCCGAGTGGGTGGCGCACGCGGGCTCGCACCGTCCCCTCGCGACGGACGCGGGCCGGAACCAGGAGGACGCTCCACGGTCGCGCGCCGTGCTGTGCCAGCCAGCGCCCCCGCATGGCGTCGAACGTTGTCCGGATCCGGCCTCGCTCCGCGGTTCGGCTCTCGCGGGCTCTTTCGGCAGGCAACTCCCTCAGGGGACGACCGTCGCCTTCGGGGGCGAGACGGAGCAGATCACGACCAGTGACATGAGCGGACGGCGACCGGCGCACCGCGTCGGAGTGAACCGCGGGACTCAGGGTCGGTCATCCTCCGGTATGACGCGGCGGCCCGGCGGGACCAGCCCTGGGTCGCGCCCCGGTCCCGACTCCGAGTCGACGCGGGTTGAGCGGCGGGAAGACGACAGTGGTCACCACAAGGAAGAGCCCGAGGGAAGGGCCCAGCCGGAAGGGATGACCACGATGGCCGCCACGATCGCCATGTCCACCGCTCCCACCGCCGCCTCCGGCGACGTCCAGGCGCCCCGCGTCCTGGGCGCGCTCCGCACGGCCGCCCGGTTCACCGGCAACTTCGCGGTGGCCCTGTTCAGCGTCTTCGTCCTGGGGTCCGAGAACGTCACCGACGTCGTCGGCTGATCCCGCGGCGTCCGAGCCCGTCAACTTCTGATCCTGTCGGCTTCTGGTCCTGTCGGCTTCTGGTCCCGGCGGCAGTACGCCCCCGTTGGCAGGCGGCGTTCCGTTGGCAGCGCGTCCCGTCGCCGGCGGATCAGCTCCGCTTGAGCAGCCGGGTCAGACCGGCGGCGACCGTGGTGGCGAGGACCCAGCCCACCGCGATCAGCCCGGTCGTGATCCACTTCGAGATCCCCTCGGCCCGCCACATCGCGTCGTTGCCGAGGTTCACGATCGGGATGAGCTGGTCGACGACGTAGAGAAACGGGTCCCACACCGGGTGGTCCTGCTCGTTGATCGGCGTCAGCGGGTGGAACGCGAACCACGCGGTGCCCAGGACCGCGCACACGACGAGCCAGGCCAGCGCCCGCGCCGGCCGGTAGCCGTAGCCCACCATCCACCGCTGCAGCCAGCTCGCCAGGCGCACCACCGCGCCGAGCCGGCTCCGCCGGGCCAGCGCCGCGTAGCGCAGCCGCTGCTTCTCGATCAGCACGTCCGTCGCGCCGTCCTCGTTGCCCCCGGCGCGGAAGGTCCTGGCGAGCTGGTCGTAGGGGCCGGGCGAGTAGACGTCGAGCGCCGAGCGCAGCCAGCCCAACCGCACCCTGGCGTCCTGCTCGGCCCGCGGGTGCAGCGTGTCGTAGGCGAAGTCCTCCAACTCGACCGGCTCCGCCCCGCCCCACAGGGCGCCGTCGTCCCGCAGCGACGCGCAGACCGCGTAACTGAGGATCACCCGCCCGGCGGGCGGCGCGGCCAGCGTCAGGGAGAGCTCCTGGCAGCGCAGCCCGTAGCAGTGCAGCGCCGCGACGCCGGCCGCCGCGCCCAGCGTCGCCCCGTGCAGCCGCACGTCGCGGCCGACCTGGGCGTTCGCCAACCGGACCCCGCCGGCGGCGACGAACCCCGAGCTGCACACCACGTCCCGGCCCAGTTGGCCGGCGCGCAGGTCGAGGGAGTGCTTGGGCCACCCGCTGTGCTCGTGCCGGCCGGGGCAGTCCAGCACCGCCGCGCGCAGGTTCAGGCTCACGCCGACCCGCGCCCCGGCGAGGAGCAACGTTCCGCAGACCCGCAGGTCGCGGCCGTCCAGCTCGCCGCCGACGGCGAGCCGGGGCGCCCACAGGACGTCCTCCCACGGGTGGCACAGCCGGGCCTTGGTCAGCAGGAGGCTGCCCTGCACGACCGTGTTGAGCATGCGGAGCTGGCCGTGCAGCTCCAGGTCGGTGGCGTCGACGTCCCCGTGCACCTGGGTGGAGTCCAGCCGCACCGCCTCCGCCGCGTCGGGCAGCACCCACGCCTCGGCGACGGGCTGGCCGGGCCCGCGCGGGCGCGGCTCGGCAGGGTGGTGCCGGTGGTGGGGCGAGCTCCCGCACCGCTCGTCGGGGTGGTCGGCCGCCCGGACGACCGCCTCGGCCAGGCGCAGGGTGCCGCCGATCCGGGCGCTGGTGAGGCGCAGCGTGCCCGTGCAGCGGAAACCCTCGTCCAGCTCGACGTTCCCGCCGACGTGGATGCGGTCGGCGACCAAGGCGGCGTGCGGGTCGGACAGCTCGCTCTCGGCGCGTTCCGCCCCACCGGTGATCAGGGGGCCGGCGGAGAGCTGGGCGCCGGAGAAGCTCAGGTCGCTGGTGACGTCCGCGCTGGGCAGGAAGATCCGGCCGTCGGCCCGGAACGGCTCGCCCCGCGCCGGACCCCAGGTCGCGCTGCTGCACAGCAGGTGGCCGCCGACGTGGATGCCGTTGCCGTTCAACACGTCCCGACCCGGGTTGCTCAGGCGTGCGCCGTTCAACGTGAGGTACCCGCCGAGCCGCACCCCGGCCACGCGTAACTCGCCGTCGACCCGGAGGCCGGTGCCGACCAGGCCGCCGCGCAGCCGCATGCGGTCGGCGCGGAGCGCGCGGCGGCCGGGGTGGTGGAGCCGGCTGTACTCCAGGCGGAGCGAGCCGTTGATGTCGGAGTCGGTGAGGTCCACCGCGTCCGGGTGGCGTCCGCCTCGGGAGGAGCCAGCGGCATCAGCGGTGTCAGCCGTGCCTGCGGTGCCAGCAGTGCCAGCAGTGCCGTCTACGGTGCACCGCTCCAGGGCGACGTCGTTCTCACTGCGCAGGTTCTTCGCCCGCAGGCCCGGCAGCCAACAGCCGCTCAGCTCCAGCCCGCCGATGTTGGCCTGTCGCAGGTCGATCGGGTGCTCGAACCGGCAGTCCACGAACTCCAGGACGTGCGGCAGCTCCAGCGCCCGCAGCCCCAGCCGCCCGACGACACAGGCCCGCTCCAACCGGATGACCGGGGAGCGGGCTTCCCGCCGCGAGAACGGGGAGCGGCCGCCGGCCCCGCCGTCGACGATCACCCGGGCCAGGAACTCGGCGCGCACGCGGTGCTCCGGCAGGGGATCGCTGTCGTGGACCGAGAAGTCGGGCGGCAGCGGCTCGGCGCCGCCCACGAGCCGGCGCTCCGCCGCGGTCATCGGCGTCGCACCGCGATCACGCGTCATTCCCACCCCCTGCCCATTCGACCAGGAAACCCGGATTTCCCTTGTGGCGCAACGAATTTTCAGGCGAGGTGGCGCATTTTCCCCGTAGGGGAGCAGAACCGCGACCTCGACATGTGACACCACCCGACGGGGCGGGGAAATCACCCGCTCGTGGCGGAGGTTGTCCACAGGCGCGCGGGTTGTCCACAAGTTGATGTTCGTGTGTCGCGGGCGCTTGGGGTGGGGGAATAGGCTGGATGCGGGGTCGCCCCCCAGGGCGGGTGGGGGCTGTACCGGGGCAGGTGGAGGAGCCGGGCGGGCGGCGCGTCCACGCCACCGCCGCCCGACCCGTCGCGGGAGCGGATCAGCTCGTCGGGTCGCCGGGGCCGTGGTGGGTCGGGTCCAGCACGCGGGAGAGGAACGTGCGCGTGCGCTCGTGTCGCGGCTCCCCGATCACCTCGTCCGCCGGTCCCTCCTCGACCACCACACCGCCGTCCATGAACAGCACGCGGTCGGCGACCTCGCGCGCGAACTGCATCTCGTGCGTGACCACCATCATCGTCATGCCCTCGTCGGCGAGCTGGCGCATGACGCCGAGGACGTCGCCGACCAGCTCCGGGTCCAGCGCGGAGGTCGGCTCGTCGAACAGCATCAGCTCCGGGGCCATGGACAGCGAGCGCGCGATGGCCACCCGCTGCTGCTGGCCGCCGGAGAGCTGGCCCGGCATCGCGTCGATCTTCTCCGCCAGGCCGACCCTGGCGAGGTTCTCCCGCGCGACGCGCTCGGCCTCGGCGCGTCCGCGCCGCAACACCTTGCGCTGCGCGATGGTCAGGTTGTCCAGCACCGAGAGGTGGCTGAACAGGTTGAACTGCTGGAACACCATGCCGATCCGGCGGCGCGCCGCGTCGATGTCGACGTCCGGGTCGGTCAGCTCGACCCCGTCGACCACCACCCTGCCGCCGGTCGGCTCCTCCAGCAGGTTGACGCAGCGCAGCAACGTCGACTTGCCGGAGCCGGACGGTCCGATCACGCAGACGACCTCGCCGCGGCTGACCGTCAGGTCGATGCCCCGCAGGACCTGGAGCGGACCGAACGCCTTCCGCAGCCCGCTGATCTCCACCAGCACGCTCACGCCTTCACCTCCAGGCCGGTGGACTCCGGCGAGCTGATCCTGCGGCCGCCGGTGCGCCGCTCCAGGTAGCGGGAGAGCTGCGACAGCGGGATCGTGATGATCAGGTAGCACAGGCCGGCGACCAGGATCGGGGTCAGGTTCGGACTGACGTTGAGCGCCTCCCTGCCGATCTTCGTCAGCTCGTACTCGTCCCGCGCGACGCCGAGCAGGTACACCAGCGAGGAGTCCTTGGTCAGCAGGATCAGCTCGTTGGTCAGGGGCGGCAGGATGATCCGGAACGCCTGGGGGATGACGATGGTGAACATCGCCATGCCGGCCGGCATGCCGAGCGACCGCGCGGCCTCCACCTGCCCCTTCGGCACGGCCTGGATGCCGGCGCGGATGGTCTCCGCCATGTAGGCGGCGCCGACCAGGCCGAGCGACAACGCGACCGTCGAGTAGGTGTCGAAGCGGATCTGGAAGGCCAGTGGGACGCCGAAGCCGAACGCGATGAACACCAGCAGCGCGGGGACGCCCCGGAAGAACTCGATGTAGGCGGTGGCGAGCCAGCGGTAGGGGCCCACCGACGACATCCGCATCAGCGCGAGCACGAGGCCGAGGCCCAGTCCAACGGCGAACCCGAGCGCCGCGTAGACGAGGGTGTTCTTGAGTCCGGTGAGGATGATTCCGGGGAACAGTCTGCCGGCGGCGTCGGCGTCGAGGAACGCGTGGCGGACCTGCTGCCAGTCGACCGCCAGGGCCAGCGCCACGGCCGCGACGACCAGCACCCCGTACTGGACGCCGCGCACCACCTGGGCCCGTCTGCGCTTGGAAAGTGCCATCAGGACGACTCCTGGGGAAGGGGTTCGGACACGGCTGGGACCGGCCCGGCGGCCGGCCCCGTTCGTCGGCCGGCTACTTCTTCGGCGGCTTCTTGCCGAACCACCGCTCGTAGATCCGGTCGTACTCGCCGCCGCTCCTGGCCTTCCCGACCACCTCGTTGATCTTGTTGCGGAGCGCGTCGTTCCCCTTCTTCACGGCGATGCCGTACTGGTCGCCGGTCTCGAACTCGGTGGTGACCTCGACCTTGTCCGCGTTGCCCTTCACGTAGTCGTAGAGCACGCCGTTGTCGTTGACGCCGGCGTCGACCTGACCGGTCAGCACCGCGGTCTCCATCAGGGCCAGGTCCTCGAACTGGACGACCTGGTAGCCCTTCGCGTCCTTGTGCTTGTGCGCGTACTCCTCGCCCGTGGTGGCGAGCTGCACGCCCACCTTCTTGCCCCGCAGGTCGTCCAGGTTCCTGATCCCCGACCCCTTGCGCACCAGCAACGCCTGCGACGCCTCGAAGTAGGGGTCGGAGAAGTCGAGGACCTTGCGCCGGGTGTCGTTCATCGTGATCGCGGCCGCGCCCAGGTCGCACTTGCCCGTGTTGAGGTCCGTGCCCGTCTGGATGCCTTCGAACGGCGTGTCCACGATCTTCTGCTGGACGCCGAGCTCCTTGGCCACCAGGTCCATCAGGTCCACGTCGAACCCGACCGTCCGGCCGCCCTCGTCGTACTGGAAGGGCTTGTAGGGCAGGTGGGTGCAGGTCGTCAGCTCACCCTGCTTGACCAACGGCACTCCGCCGCTGGAGGAGCTGGGTTTGACACTCTCCGCGCATCCGACGACGCTCACTGCCAGCGCGAGCGCCGGAAGCAGGGCGAGCGCCTGGCGCCTGGTTCGACGAGCCACGCTGTCACTCCTCGTAGCTGGGTCCGGTCGAGTGCTGGGGATACTGCCACCCACATGACGTGATGCACAGCACGTCGGAGTCACAACCGGTGAGAGACGCATGGTTCTTGCGCGAATGCCGCACTTCGGCGGCAAGTTGTTGATGCGGATGGACTACTTCACCACACGCCGTTCACAGTAGGTAGACATGTCGATACTGTCCGCTGACCACTGTGGACGGTGCGACGAGGAACACACCGACTGGAGCCGGCTCAGCGACCTGCGGATCAGCCGGTCGCGAGGCCGCGGACAGTCCTGTCAGGACAGCGACGACGGGACGTCCGCGCCGGACGGTGATCACGCGCCGTCGCCACGTCGCCCACCAGGAAGGCGTGGCACCTCAGCGGCACGATCCTCCACAAAGGACACACGTCGCCCAGATCGTGTGAGGCCGAGCCCGTCGGCCGCCAGCCCGGATGCCCGGCCACCGTCCTCTCAGGAGCCCAGGTACCGCAGGACCGCGAGGACGCGTCGGCTGTAGCCCGTGGTGTGCGACAGGTCGAGCTTGTCGAAGATCGCGTTGATGTGCTTCTCGACCGAGCTCTGCGAGACGTGCAGGCGTTCCGCGATCGTCGCGTTGGTGTAGCCCTGCGCCATGTGCTCCAACACCTCCCGTTCCCGTGCGGTGAGCGTGCCCACCGGGTCCACGTGCGTGGTGCGGGCCAACAGCCGCCGCACCACCTCGGGGTCGAAGGCCGCGCCGCCCATCGCCACCCGGTCCAGGGCGGCGAGGAAGTCGTCCACCTGGGCCACGCGGTCCTTGAGCAGATAGCCGACCCCGTCGGTGTGCGTCGTCATCAGCTCGGTGGCGTACCGCCGCTCCACGTACTGCGACAACACGAGGACGCCCGTCCGCGGCCAACGCCGCCGGATCTCCAGCGCCGCGCGCAGCCCCTCGTCGGTGTGGGTCGGGGGCATGCGCACGTCCACCACCACGACGTCCGGCTGGTGCGCGGCGACCTCGCCCAGCAACGTCGTGGCGTCGCCGACGGCCGCCACCACCTCGTGCCCCTCGTCGGTGAGCAGCCGGACCAGCCCCTCCCGCAGCAGAGTCGAGTCCTCGGCCAGGATCAGGCGCATGGCAGCTCCGCGGTGATGGTGGTGGGTCCGCCCCGGGGGCTGTCGACGCGGAACCGGCCGTCCAGGGCCGCGACGCGGCGGGCGAGCCCGGACAGCCCGCCACCCGACGGGTCCGCACCGCCCCGACCGTCGTCACTGACCGACACGACGACCATGTTCTCCTGCCGGGCCACCCGCACGGAGATCTCCGTGGCGCCGGAGTGCTTCGCCGCGTTCGTGACCGCCTCGCACACCACGAAGTAGGCCGCGGTCTCGACCGTGGTCGGTAAACGCTCCGGGAGGTCGCAGTCCATCCGGACCGGCACACTGCTGCGCTCCGCCACCTGGGCCAGCGCCTCGCCCAGGCCCAGGCTGTCCAGCGCCGTGGGGTAGACCCGCCACGCCACCTCGCGAAGCTCGTCGAGCAGTTGTTGGGAGTGCTCGTGCGCCTGCTCCAGCAACTCCTCGGCCTTGGTCGGCGTCCGTGCCCGGCGGGCGCGGCCGAGCAACATGCCCAGGGCCACCAGCCGTTGCTGCACCCCGTCGTGCAGATCGCGTTCGATGCGCCGCCGTTCGGCGTCCACCGCCGCCACGATCCCCGCCCGGCTCGTGGCCAGCTCGGTGATCCGCCGGGCCATCAGCTCCACGTAGTCCGGGCCGAGGAGCCGCCGCGCGAACCGCTCGTCCAGCGCGGCGACCCCGACCAGGCCCTGCACGTTCAGGTACAGCAGCAACGCGCCGGGGACGAGCAGCACGGCGATCGTCTCGGCGGACACCCGGCCGCCGTCAACCCGCCCGTCGGCCAGCCAGGCCCACAGGAACACCCCGGCCGTGCCCAGCCCGAGCGCCAGCAGGAGGAGCACCCCGGCCCCGAGCAGGCCGACCAGGACCCGCGCCCCGAGGTAGCGCCGCACCCTGCGGTCGTCGTACCCCTCCGCGATGTCGACGAAGAGGAACACCCCCAGGCGCCACCGCTCGAACTCGGTGAGCCGCCGGGCCCCGGAGACCATCCACCGGTCCACCGCGGCCCGCGGCGCCGAGCCCGGCAGCGCGGCCGCCAGCGCCAACCCGAGCCAGCCGACGGCCAGGAACACCAGCTCGACCAGGGCGCTCCCCGCGCCGAGGAACAGGCCGCCGATCAGGTGGTGCCAGCGCGCGCCGGCCCGGAAGAAGTGGACGCGGGGCTTCGGGTGTTCCATGGCCGCCTACCGCCCGACCGGTTCCCGGTGGTGGCCGCCGCGGTCGCCGTCGCGCCGGCGGTCGCGTCGGGCCGCCACGAGGCGAGAGACCACGAAGTAGCCGACCGCCAGGGCGACCACCACCAGGACGACCTTGGAGTACACGCCGACGTACTCCTCCACCACGTTCCAGTTCTCCCCCAGCGCGTAGCCGGCCAGGACGAACAGGGTGTTCCAGATCAGGCTGCCCAGCGTGGTGTACGCGAGGAAGAGCCCGACGGACATGCGTTCCACCCCGGCGGGCACGGAGATGAGGCTGCGGAAGATCGGGATCATCCGGCCGAGGAACACCGCCTTCACCCCGTGCCGGGCGAACCACGCCTCGGTGCGGTCGAGGTCGGACACCTTGACCAGGGGCAGCCGCGCGGCGACCGCCCGGATGCGCTCCCTGCCGAGCGCCGCGCCGACGGCGTAGAGCGCGATGGCGCCGACGACCGAGCCCAGGGTCGTCCACAGGATCGCGGAGAGCAGGCTCATGTCGCCCCGGCTCGCGGTGAACCCGGCGAGCGGCAGGATCACCTCGCTCGGGATCGGCGGGAAGAGGTTCTCCAGCGCGACCGCCAGACCGGCGCCGGGGGCGCCCAGCGCCTCCATCAGGCCGGTGACCCAGCCGACGATCCCGTCCGGCTGGGTGGGGGCGGCCGGCGGGGGCGCGCCTACCTCGCCGGCGAGGCGGAGAAGCGTCGCGTTCATGCATGACTCCGTTCGGTGCGACGAACCATGCGATGAACGGTAGGAATTCGGACGTCTCTCCCGGGACGAGGCAAACCGCACTTCTGCCGGAGGTCTTCCGCAAAAGTGGTACTGAGGAAAACCACAGGGTGCGGGTCGCCGACGCACGTACGCCCGCCTCCCCGGCGCGGGGCCGGGAGGCGGGCGCGTCGACGTCAGGCGGTGGCGTGCGCGTCCAGGACCACCGCCACGCCGGCGGTCACCTTGGCCACGTACTCCAGGTGCAGCGACTCGTCGGGCACGTGCGCGTTCGAGCCCGGCCCGAGCGCGCCGGTGACCACGAACTGCGCCTCCGGGTAGGCGTCGTGCAGCAGGCCCATGAACGGGATCGACCCGCCCTCGCCGAGGGTCCGCCACGGCTCGCCGAACACGTCCTCGCTGGCGGCGTCCAACGCGTTCCGCAGCCAGGGGGCCAGCGTGGGCGCGTTCCACCCGCTGCCGGTCTCCAGCCGGCCCAGCTCGATCCGCGCGCCGTAGGGCACGTCGGTGGTGAGCGCCCGGCGCACCGCCGCCAGCGCCGCGTCGGCGTCGGCGGTCGGCGGCAGGCGGAAGCTCAGGCAGAGAGTGGTCCACGGCCGCAGCACGTTGCCCGCGTCGGCCGGAGCGGGCAGGCCGTCCGCGCCGATGACCGACAGGGTGGGCCGCCACGTGCGGTTCAGGGCGAGCTCGACGTCGTCATCGGCGACCGGCCGCACGCCCTGGGCCAGCGGGAACATGGTGCGCAGCGCGCCACGGGTCACCTCGACGGTGTCCCGCAGCTCGGCCATCCGGTCGTCCGGCACGTCGACCGACATCTCGGGGAGCCGGATCTCGCCGGTCAGCGGGTCCTCGATCCGGTCGAGCAGCGCCCGCAGCACGCGGAAGGAGCTGGGCACGACGCCGGTGGCCGCGCCCGAGTGCTGGCCCACGTCCAGCACGTGCGCGGTGACCTCCACCTGCACGAGGCCGCGCAGCGAGGTCGTCAGCCACAGCCGCTCGTAGTCGCCGGCGCCCGAGTCGAGGCACACGACGAGCGACACGCGCCCCAGCCGGTCGGCCAGGTGCTCCAGGTAGGCGGGCAGGTCCGGGCTGCCCGACTCCTCGCCGGTCTCCAGCAGCAGCACGCACCGGGCGTGCGAGCCGCCGTTCGCGCGGAGCGCCTCGATCGCGGCCACCGCGGCGTAGCCGGCGTAACCGTCGTCGACCGAGCCACGGCCGTACAGCCGGCCGTCCCTGATCACGGGCTTCCACGGGTCCAGGCCCTCGGACCAGCCCCCGACCGGCGGCTGCTTGTCCAGGTGGCCGTACAGCAGCACCGTGCCGGCGTCCGCCTTGGCGCCGTCCGTGGCCGGGATGTCGACCACCAGCAGTGGAGTGCGCCCGTCGAGCTGGATGACCTCGATGGTCGTGTTGGGCAGGGTGCGCCCGGCGAGCCACCGCCGCATGTGCTCGACGGCGGCGTCGAGATGGCCGCTGGCCGCCCACTGGGGGTCGAAGGCCGGCGACACCGCGGGCACGGCGACCAGCTCGGACAGGCTCGGCAGGACGTCGTCGTCCCAGAGCCCCTGAACAGTTCGGGTCAGCGCTGCGCGATCCACGTCCCGATCCTCGCATCCGGCGAGACGCCCGCACGAGCCCGGCCGAATGCGCACCCACCCGAACGACGCATTCCGGACGACACGGAATCCCAGCTCGGCCCCGGCATTGGCGCGAAGACGTCGACAGAGCGTCGCCGGCCTCACCGCATTCCGCCCAAACCAGGTGATCACCCTGTCGCCCAGGTCGACCACGTCGCACACAGAACGGCACGGACTCGTGTCACGCCCGCCAGTCAGGCAGTGCGCACCGGAGCGCCGGAGTCGGCGTGGCCGGTCAGGCGGGTTTCTCAGTCCCGGAGCAGGGCCGCGAAGCGGGCGAAGGCCCGGTCGGTGCGCTCCGGGTCGGGCGCGGTGAGACGGTCCAGCAACAGGCCGCGGAGCACCGCGAGGATCACGGTCACGTCGACGCTGTCCACGTCGCTGCCGCGCAGCAGCGGGGCGAAGAATCCGAGCCAGTCGGCCACCAGCGCGCTGCCGCCGTCGGCGTACGCCTCGGGACGGGCCATCGCGTCGACGTACACCTCGAACAGCAGCCGCATGTACGGCGCGCGCTCCTCGGCGGTGAGCCACTCCCAGGCCAGCTCGACCGTCTCCCTGCGGGACGCTCCTGGGGCGTGGAACCGCTCGGCGTACAGGAGCGCCTGCCGTCGGCGCGCCTCGGCGAGCAGCTCGGTGACCAGCTGTTCCTTGCTGCCGAAGTCGTAGAGCAGCATCCGGGTGCTGGTGCCGAGGGCGGCGGCCAGCGGGCGGAGGCTGAGGCCGGCCAGGCCGTGCGCCAGGACGTGGTCGGTCGCGCGGGCCAGGATGCGGGCCCGGCGCTCGGGATCGGGCGGTCGCGCCAACGGGTGCCCCTCGACTTCGCTCTCCGGATGCGTCATCCTATTCGTGAAACAGTCGTTTCAAGAACTGGGGGACGCGCGTGGCCGTGGTCAACGTGGCCGTCTGGCTCGTGGTGACGGCGCTGGTGGTCCTGCGCCAACTGCGGCCGCGGCCGATCCGCCGGAAACCGGCCGTGGTGACGTCCGTCCTGGTCGGGGCGCTCGGCGTCGCCGGGACCGCCTTCGGGGTCGCCTCGGTGACGAAGTACCACGCCCTGTCGGCCGGCACGGTCGCGCTCGTGCTCCTCACCTTCGTGGTGGCGGTGGCGTTCGGCGCGGTGCGGGCGCTGTCGGTGCGGGTGTCGCACGACGAGACGGGCCGGGCGCTGCGCCAGGGGACCGTGGCCACCGTGGTGCTGTGGCTGGCCTCGGTCGGCGCCCACCTGGGCATGGGCGCCTGGATCGACCACACCACCCACGTCGGCCTGCTCGGCACGTCGACGATCTACCTGTACGTGGCGCTGACCCTCTGGACGCAGAGCGGCGTCCTGCGCCGGCGCGCGAGGCCGCGCACGGTGCCCTCCGGCGTCGCGTGACGGCCTCCCTCTCTCCACATCGGACAGAAGACTGGCAGGAAGTTCTTTCGCCAAAACGTCTCCGCGCCCCCGACGGACGTCGGGGGCGCGGAGGGGGAAGCGTCAGTCCCGGATGCCGTCAGTTCCGGATGGCGTCGAGGAGCATCGGGAGCGACTTGTGCAGCTCCCGCTCCCAGTAGGGCCAGTCGTGGGTGCCCGGCTCGCCGAGCGTCGTGGTCACCCGGCCGCCCAGCGCGCGGAGCCGGTCGGCGACGTCGACGGCCTCGGCGTGCAGGAGCGCCTCGGCCCTGTCCGGTTGCTTGCCCGGCGCGTCCAGCGGGCCGGGCTCCCCGGTGCCCGCGGAGATGTGCACCGGGATGCGCCGGAGCAGGACCGCCAGGTCGTAGGGGTTGTGCGCGGCCCAGACGTGCCGCTGCGCCTCCGGGTCGCCCCACAGCGCGTTCGGGTCGTCCCCCGAGGCCTTGACCAGCGCCTGGACGAAGGCGGCGCCGGTCGGGAACGCGTACTGCGGCCCGCCGGGGTGCAGGTTGTGGACCAGCCCGCTGTAGGAGGCGGCCGCCCGGAACATGCCGGGGTGCCGCGCCGCGTAACTCAGGGCGCCGAAGCCGCCCATCGACAGGCCGGCGACCGCCCGCCGCGCCCCGGCGCCGTAGTCGCGCTCCAGCAGGGTCCGCAGCTCGCCGAGGTGGAAGGTCTCCCAGCCGGGCACCCCACCCCGACCGCCGTTCCACCAGTCGCTGTAGAAGCCGGCGAGGCCGGCGTCCGGCATCACGACCAGCACGTCCCGCAGCTCGGGCCGGTCCTCGACGTCGGTGAACGCGGTCCACCCCGTGTGCGACTCCAGGCTGCAGCACCCGGCGAGCAACCACAGCGTCGGCCAGTGGCGGCCGCTGCCGCGGTCCCACCCGACGGGCAGCAGGAGGCGCGCGGTGGCCTTCTGCCTCAACGCCGGGGACCACACCGTGACGTCGAGGACGCGCTCGCTGACGCGCTTCTCCGCGACGACGTGCGCCGGCGCGGACGCGGCCTGTGCCGGCGCCTCCGCCGGCACCACCGGGGGAGCCGCGAGGGCCGGTGTGGCGGTGAGTGCCGCCATCACCCCAATGAGCAGCGCTAACAGCGTCGGAAGGGGGCGGCGTGCTGGGCGCATGGAGCCTCCTGGTGTGCTGTGCGGACGAAGGCAAGGCTGCACTGCGCCTTGACCGGTTAACTCGATCAGGTGGTCTCGGCCACATGTGGCAGGGCTCACGAGCACAGGAGGTTCCGTGTCAGGATGGCTGGTGAGCGATCCGTCAGCGTCGACGGTCCGCCGTCCGTGCCTGACCGGCGCGCGACGGCTCCCGCCGACGGCGCAGTCGCGCCGGTCGCCACAAGCGGCCGGGGCGGCCGAGAGGACGAGGAGAGACGCATGTCGTCGCCGGAGCAATGGACGCGTCCGGTGGGCCAGCCAGGTGCTGGACCGCGGTCAACGGACGTCACAGCGGCCACCGCTGGCACACCGACGAGGGACCAAGTGATCGCCGGACTGCGGGCCACCACCGAGGGTGGCGCCGACCTGGTGCAGCTGCTCACCCCCGAGGGTGAACGGGTCCACCACCCCGACTTCGACATCGAGGTCACTCCCGAGGAGCTTCGCGGGCTGTACCGCGACATGGTCCTGATCCGGCGCGCCGACCGGGAGGGCAACGCGCTGCAGCGGCAGGGCCAGCTCGGCATCTGGGTGCCGCTGCTGGGTCAGGAGGCCGCGCAGATCGGGGCCGGCCGGGCGATGAAGCCGCACGACATGGCCTTCCCGAGCTACCGGGAGCACGGTGTGGCCTGGTGTCGGGGCATCGACCCGACCGAGATCCTCGGCATCTTCCGGGGCACCGACCACGGTAGCTGGGACCCGCTGGCCGCGCGCTTCCACCTCTACACGATCGTCATCGGCAACCAGTGCCTCAACGCGACCGGCTACGCCATGGGCCAGCGGTTCCAGGGCAAGGTGGGCGACGACGACGGCGAGGCCACCATCTGCTTCTTCGGCGACGGCGCCACCAGCCAGGGCGACGTGCACGAGGCGATGGTCTGGGCGTCGGTGTACGACGCGCCCGTCGTCTTCTACTGCCAGAACAACCAGTGGGCCATCTCCGAGCCGATCGAGCGGCAGACCAGGGTGCCGCTGTACCAGCGCGCCTCCGGGTACGGCTTCCCCGGCATCCGGGTGGACGGCAACGACGTCCTGGCCTGCCTCGCGGTCTCCCGCTGGGCGCTCGACGAGTGCCGGCACGGCAACGGCCCGGTGCTGATCGAGGCGTTCACCTACCGGATGGACGCGCACACCACCTCCGACGACCCGACGCGCTACCGCCTCTCCGACGAGCTGGAGGCGTGGAAGCTGAAGGACCCGATCGAGCGGGTCCGGGTGCACCTGGTCAAGCAGCAGTGGGCCGACCAGGAGTTCTTCGACTCAGTGCAGGCCGACGCCGACGAGCTGGCCGCGCGGCTGCGCGACTTCTGCGTCAACATGCCCACCCCCGGCCCGGAGCGGATCTTCTCCGAGGTCTACGCGCAGGAGAGCCCGCAGGTGCGGGCGCAGCGCGACGAGTTCCTCGACTACATGGCGGGTTTCGCCGACGCGCACGCCGGAGGTGAGCACTGATGGCCGCACCGACCGTGAACGAGCGGGCCGTCGCGCCGGGTGAGGGCCGGACCCCGGTCCAGACCGTCACGATGGTCAAGGCCCTGAACATGGGCCTGCGGGCCGCACTGGAGCGCGACCCGAAGGTCGTCGTCATGGGTGAGGACGTCGGCAAGCTCGGCGGCGTCTTCCGGGTCACCGACGGCCTGCAGAAGGACTTCGGCGAGCAGCGGGTGCTGGACACGCCGCTGGCGGAGTCCGGGATCATCGGCACCGCGATCGGCCTGGCCATCCGGGGCTTCCGGCCGGTGTGCGAGATCCAGTTCGACGGTTTCGTCTTCCCCGGCTTCGACCAGATCGTCAGCCAGCTCGCCAAGCTGCACTTCCGCAGCCAGGGCCGGATCAAGGTGCCGGTCGTGGTGCGCATCCCGTTCGGGGGCGGCATCGGCGCGGTGGAGCACCACTCCGAGTCCCCCGAGTCCTACTTCGCGCACACCGCGGGTCTGCGGGTCGTGGCCTGCTCCAACCCGGTCGACGCGTACTGGATGATCCAGCAGGCCGTCGAGTCCGACGACCCGGTGATCTTCTTCGAGCCCAAGCGGCGGTACTACGAGAAGGCCCAGCTCGACACCACGGCCACCCCGGACCCGCTGTTTGCCTCGCGCGTGCTGCGGCAGGGCGGCTCGGTGACCGTCGCCTGCTACGGCCCGATGGTGAAGACCTGCCTGGAGGCGGCCACCGCCGCCGCCGAGGACGGGGTGGAGCTGGAGGTCGTCGACCTGCGGACGCTGTCCCCGCTGGACCTCGGACCGGTGATCGACTCGGTGCGCCGCACCGGCCGGCTGGTCCTGGCCAGCGAGGCCCCCAGCGAGTCGTCGGTGACCGCCGAGATCGCCGCCAGGGTGCAGCAGGAGTGCTTCTACTCGCTGGAGGCGCCCGTGCTCCGGGTGACCGGCTTCGACACGCCGTACCCGCCCAGCAAGCTGGAGGAGGAGTTCCTCCCCGACCTGGACCGGGTGCTGCACGCCGTCGACCGTTCGCTGGCCTTCTGAGGGAGCCGGGATGCCGCAGTTCAAGCAGTTCCCCCTGCCCGACGTCGGCGAGGGGCTGACCGAGGCCGAGATCCTCACCTGGCACGTGCGGCCGGGCGACGAGGTCGCGGTCAACCAGATCATCGTGGAGATCGAGACCGCCAAGGCCGCGGTCGAGCTGCCCTCGCCGTTCGCGGGGGTGGTGACCGAGCTGCTGGCCGAGGTCGGCCAGACGGTGGACGTGGGCTCGCCGATCATCACGATCGACGTGGACCCGGGCGGGGCGCCGGCGTCGCGGGAGGACGCCGGCACGTCCGGCAAGGGTGAGACGGGCGCCCAGGCGGCGAACGGCACGTCGGCCGGCAAGATCGGCGAGGAGATGCCCGGCGGGCGGATCGCCACGCTGGTCGGGTACGGCCCGAAGGCCACGACCGCGAAGCGGCGGGCGCGCAAGGGCGGCGCGGCGGCTCCGGCCGCCTCGGCCCCGGCCGCGCCGACTCCGCCCCCGGCGGCCGCCCCGGCGGAGCCGCGTCCGGCCAACGGCCGCGCGCCCGGTTCCGCGCCCGGTTCCGCGGCCGGCACTCCGGCCCCCGCCGCCCCGGCACCGGTCGCGCCGGCGTCGCCGGGCGAGCTGGTGCCGCTGGCCAAGCCGCCGGTGCGCAAGCTCGCCAAGGAGCTGGGCGTCGACCTGCGCACGGTGGTCGGGACCGGCCCGGACGGCGTGATCACCCGTGAGGACGTGGCGAACGCCGGGCGGGGCGGGGCCGAGGCCGCCGCGCCGGCGGCGGCGCCCGCGGGACCGGCGGCGTACGACCCGGCGACGAGGGAGCGCCGGGTGCCGATCCGGGGCGTGCGCAAGGCCACGGCCCAGGCCATGGTCGACAGCGCGTTCACGGCGCCGCACGTCACGGAGTTCCTGACCGTGGACGTCACGCCGATGATGGAGCTGCGGGCCCGGTTGAAGAACCACCCCGAGTTCCGGGACGTGAAGCTCACCCCGCTGGTGTTCGCCGCGAAGGCGGTCTGCCTGGCGGCCCGCCGCACGCCGGACGTGAACGCCACCTGGGACGCGCAGGCCGGCGAGATCGTCTACAAGGAGTACGTGCACCTGGGCATCGCGGCGGCGACGCCGCGCGGCCTGGTGGTGCCGAAGGTCAGGGACGCCGACCGGTTGTCCCTGCGTGAGTTGGCCGTCGCCCTGGAGGGGCTGACGACGACCGCGCGGGACGGCAGGACCGCGCCGGCCGACATGCTCAACGGCACCTTCACCATCACCAACGTCGGCGTGTTCGGGGTGGACACCGGCACCCCGATCATCAACCCCGGCGAGTCCGCGATCCTCGCGCTCGGCGCGATCCGCGACATGCCGTGGGTGGTCGACGGCCAGGTCGTGCCGCGCAAGGTCTGCCAGCTCGCGCTGAGCTTCGACCACCGGGTGGTCGACGGCCAGCAGGGCTCGCAGTTCCTGGCCGACGTCGGCGCCCTGCTCGCGGACCCGGCGGTGGCGATCACCTACTGATCCGGCGACCCCGACGAGGACACGTGTGGGGCCGGCGCGTTCGTCGCGCCGGCCCCACACGTCTTTCCGGTTTTCCGGTTTTCCGGCCCCGGCGTCCCTTCCCCCGGGAACGCCGCGAGCCCCGGAACGGGTCGGCGGGGTGACGCCAGTCCTTCCCGGCGCCACCCCGCCGACCGCCTCCCCCTGGAGGTCCGCCGCGCTGACGGGTCAGCCGCGGCGCGCGCCGCTCAGCCCTCGGGCTCGTCGTCCTCGCTGGTCAGGTCGTCCTCGGCGAGGATGCGGTACATCGCCTTGCGGGTCTCGTTGAGGACCTTGCGGGCCTCCTCGACCTGCGCCGGGGAACCGGCCTGCATCACCTGCATCACCGCGAACGCGGTCTGCTGGACCAGGTGCCGGAACTCGCGGCTGGCGTTGTCGATGTCCTCGGTGACCGCGGCCCACGGGGCCCGCAGCTCCTCGGCGCGCTCCTCGACGTGGCTCCGGCCGGCCTCGGTGAGCTCGAAGGCGCGCCGGCCGCCCTCCTGCTCCACGGCGCGGATCAGGCCCTCGTCCTCCAACTGCTGCAGCGCCGGGTAGACCGAGCCCGAGCTGGGCCGCCACATCCCCTCGCTGCGCTGCCTGATCTCCTGGATGATCTGGTAGCCGTTCATCGGCTTCTCCGCGAGCAGCGCGAGCGCCGCCGCGCGGACGTCGCCCCGCCGCACCCGCGGCCGCCGGCCCCACGGCCCCCCGGGGCCGCCGCCGGGCCCGCCGAACGGGAACCCGCCGAAGGGCGGGAAGCCGAAGCCACCCCGGTCACGGCCGCGCCCACGTCCGTGGCCGCGGCCGTGCTCCGACCCGTGCCCGTGGTGCTCGCCGCGCATCGCCATCCGCATCCACCGGGCGGCCTCGTGGAACGGAGTCCCCCCGGGAAAAGGCCCGGAGAAACGTCCGGGAGAAGGCATCGCCTGTGCGCTCATGAGAGTCCCCCTCTCAACCATGTCGCGACCTGTCTTCGTTCGTTCGCGACACGTCAACGATATATCGAGACAGGGCGTCTGCCAACCACGCGTCGGATCTGTGACCGCGAACACGACGAGGGGGCGTCCCGGCCGGGGCCATCGGCACGGAACGCCCCCTCGGTGTCCCCCCTCGTCGGGGGGAGCCCTCAGGCGCGGGGAACGTCGAAGAGGCTCAGGAAGCCGGCCGCGAAACCGAGATCCCCCCTGACCTTGAGCTTCCCGGTCATGAACAGCACCGGGGCCGAGGCGTTGCCGGTGGCGAGGCGCAGGAACTCCGCGGGGCCGAGGGTGACCGTGGCGCGCGGGTCCCCGCCGTGCCCGCGGCCGACGTCGCACCGGCCGTCCTCGATCACGACCTGGTACCGGTCGAAGCCGTCCTCGGTGGCCGCGCCCGTGATCCGGAAGTGGACGACGCCGCGCGTGTCGCCCGCCCGGTCGGCCCGGAAGTGGACCGCCATCCGCCGGAAGACCTCGTCCAGGACCAGGGCCCTCAGCTCCGGTCGCGCCATCACGGCGTCGATCTGCCGCTGCGAGGCGCGGGACATGATGCGGGCGAAGTTCCGCGGGTCCATCCGCCCCAGGTCGAAGCGGGCCCCGTGGGCGCTGTGGGCGTCGTCGGCCGCGAGCCGGGCGATGACGGTGAGCAGCTCGGCGAGCTCCTCGTCGTCGAGGCGCTTCGGGTCGACGGCGCGGGCGACGGTGTCGATGTCGAGATCCGCGAGGCGCGGGTCGCCGGGACCGTGCCGGCGGAGCAACTCGATCACCTGGCCGGGGGTCAGCCGTGCGAGGGTGTCGGCGGTGAGGTCCTCGATCTCCGACATCGGCGCCTCCTGTACCTACTCGCGAGTAAGCCTACTGTTGAGTAGGTAGGGCCGCAAGGCCGCCGGATAACCTGGGTGGTCAGCACGACGAGGGGGCTTGATGCGTTCAGAGCAGGGGGACCGGCCGGCCCGCGCCAAACGGCTGCCCCGCGCGGTGCGGGAGCGGCAGATCCTGGACGCCGCGACCGCGGTGTTCTCCCAGCGCGGCTACCACGCGGCGTCCATGGACGAGGTCGCCGTCGTGGCCGGGATCTCGAAGCCGATGGTGTACGCGTACCTGGGCTCCAAGGAGGAGCTCTTCGCGGTGTGCATCAAGCGCGAGGCGGGTCGGCTGGTCGACGCCGTCGGCGCGGTCGTGGACCCCGAGCTGGCGCCCGAGGAGCGGCTCTGGCGGGGAGTCCTGGCCTTCTTCACCTTCGTCGGCGAGTACCGCGACAGCTGGAACGTCCTGCACCGGCAGGCCGGCTCCGAGGGGCAGCCGTTCGCCGCCGAGATCGCGGAGGGCCGGCGCCGGGCGATCGCCCTGATCGGCGCGCTGCTCGCCCAGGCGGCCGTCGCCGAGGGCGTGCCGGAGTGGTTCCTCGGGGAGACCGAGGCCATGGCCGCCGCCCTCGTGGGCGCGGGCGAGTCGCTGGCCGACTGGTGGCTGGACCACCCCGACGAGTCGGCCAAGGCCATGGCGGCCCGTCTGATGAACCTCGCGTGGATGGGCTTCGGCAACCTCGTGCGCGGCCGGAACTGGCAGCCCCCGACGTCGGCGAAGGCGGACGCCGAACCCGCCTGAGGCGCCTCGGCCCCGGCCACGCGCCGGACCACGACCACCGCACCGCCGCGCGGCCACCGCGGCGGAGCCCGATCACTCGGGTGGGGATTTCTCCGCCACACCCTCGTGTCGCGCCGCGCCGACACACCGTTTTCTGTCGTGCCCCCGTGCGACGTTGGGAGTGGGGGCTTTCGTCCCCCTCTCCCACCCCTGGGTGGGCACAAGAAAAGGGGCGGGGCGGCTGTCCACAGAGGACGGTCGGCGGCGCTAGATCAGATTGATGCTCCCGGTGAGGTGGGGTTTTCCCCGGCGCGGGTCGTGGAGGGCGAAGAGCCAGCCGCTCGCGTCCGCGTGCGCGGAGAAGGCCACGCGGGACGGGAGCGGGACCGGGGCCCGGAAGTGGACGTCGACCAGCAGGGCGTCGGGCAGTCGCCCCTCGAAGGCGGTGAGGCAGCGGGCCTTCGTCCACATCCCGTGCGCGATGGCGCGGGGGAAGCCGAAGGCGCGGGCGGCGAACCGGTTGAGGTGGATGGGGTTCCGGTCCCCGGAGACCGCCGCGTAGCGGAGACCGACGTCGGCGGGCACCCGCCACAGGCCGCTCGGCTCCGGCGCCTCCCGTCGGACGTCCCCGCGCGGCCCTCCCCTGCCGCCCGTGCGTCGCAGGTAGGTGCTGACGTCGCGCCACACCACCTGGTGCGCGACCACCGCCTCCGCCACCACGTCGAACTGCTGGCCGCGTTCGTGCGGCCGCAGGTCGGCCATGCGCACGCGCAGCGCGAACACCTCGTCGACCATGAGGGGCCGGAACTGGGTGATCTGGTTGCGCACGTGCACCAGGCCGGGCAGCGGGAACGGGAACGAGGGGTCGGCCATGAGCTGGACGGACAGCGGGAACGCCAGCACGTGGGGGTAGGTCGCCGGCAGCTCGTCGCGGAGGCGGAACCCGCACACGCGCGCGTAGGCGCCCAGGTGCTCCACGTCCGTCGTGACGGCCGGGAGTTCCAGCGTGGTGTTCGGCAGGTCCCCGCCCCGGCGCAGGAAACCGGACAGCCCGGAGAGCACCGCCCTGCGGTACAGCGCGCCGAGATCGGGTGGCGCGGCGAGCGCGTGCGTCGTCGTCGTCATCACGCCCCCAACAGGCTCTGGCCGCAGACCCGCACGACGTTGCCGTTGACCCCGGCCGACGCCGGGTTGGCGAACCACGCGACGGTCTCGGCGACGTCGACCGGCAGCCCGCCCTGGGACATGCTGTTCATCCGCCGTCCCGCCTCCCGCACGAGCAGGGGGATCGCCGCGGTCATCCGGGTCTCGATGAAGCCGGGGGCGACGGCGTTGACCGTGCCGCCCCTCGCGGCCAGCACCGGCGCCAGCGACCGCACCATGCCGATCACCCCGGCCTTGGAGGTGGCGTAGTTGGCCTGGCCGACGTTGCCGGCGATGCCGGCGATCGAGGAGACGCCGACGATCCGCCCGCCCTCGCGCAGCACGTCCGCGCCGAGGAGCACGTCGTTGACCCGCTCCTGCGCCGTGAGGTTCACCGCCAGCACGCTGTCCCACTGCTGCGCGGTCATCTTCGCCAGGGTCCGGTCCCTGGTGATGCCGGCGTTGTGGACCACGACGTCGACGCCGCCGTGCCGCTCCCTGAGGTGTTCGGCGAGCCGTCCCGGCGCGTGGCCCGAGGTGATGTCGAGTTGGAGGGCGGAGCCGCCGATCCGGTTCGCGACCGCGCTGAGGTCCTGGCCCTGCGCGGGGACGTCGAGGCAGACGACGTGCGCGCCGTCCCGGCCGAGCGCCTCGGCGATCGCCGCGCCGATCCCCCGTGAGGCCCCGGTGACCAGCGCGGTCCGGCCGGCGAGCGGGCGTTCCCAGTCCACGGTGGGCACGGTGTCGACCGGCCCGACCCGCACGACCTGGCCGGACACGTACGCGGACCGGCCGGAGAGCAGGAACCGCAGCGTCGACTCGACGCCGGCCTCGGCTCCGGCGGAGACGGCGACGAGCTGGGCGGTGCTGCCGCGCCGCAGCTCCTTGCCCATGGAGCGGACGAACCCCTCGACCGCGCGCTGCGCCGTCGCCTCCCTCGGGTCCGCGCATTCCTCCGGTGGGGTGGTGAGCACGACCAGCCGCCCGCAGCCCACCAGGGCGCGGACGACCGGGTGAAAGAACTCGTAGAGCGCGCGGAGGCCGCCGCTGTCCACGATGCTGGTCGCGTCGAAGACGAGCGCGCCGTACCGGGCGTCGGCTTCGGCGGTGGAGCGGGTGTCGACCTGTGCGGCCTTGAGCACGGCCCGCACCGCGTCGACCGCCCTGCCGTCGCCGCCGACCAGCACCGGGGCGGCGACCAGCGGGTCTCCGGGGCGGTGCCTCCGCAGCGGGACGGGGTTGGGCAGGCCCAGCCGCCGGACGAGCAGGCGGCCGGGTCCGGTGGACGCGAACCGCTGGTACCGATCTGCCATGTGACGCCTCCCTACTCGCAAGTAAGCCTACTCTGGAGTAGGTTCGGGGCAACAGGGAGTTCCACAGGGAGGTCGGGATGGCCGCGAGTGTCCGCCGGGTCGCGATCGTCGGGGGCAACAGGATCCCCTTCGCCCGCTCCAACGGCCCCTACGCGACAGCGTCCAACCAGGACATGCTGACCGCCGCGCTGGACGGCCTCGTCGCCCGGTTCGGCCTCCGGGGCGAGCGGCTGGGCGAGGTGGTCGCCGGCGCGGTGCTCAAGCACAGCCGCGACTTCAACCTGGCCAGGGAGTCCGTGCTGGGCAGCCGGCTGTCCCCGGACACGCCCGCCTACGACATCCAGCAGGCGTGCGGCACCGGGCTCCAGGCGATCGTGGCGGTGGCGAACAAGATCGCGCTCGGGCAGGTCGAGTCCGGGGTCGCCGGCGGGGTGGACACCACCAGCGACGCGCCGATCGGCGTCAACGAGGACCTCCGCCAGCTCCTGCTGCGGATCAACCGCACGAAGGGCCTCGCCGGCCGGCTCCGCCTGCTCACCCGGCTGCGGCCGCGCCACCTCGTCCCCGCCATCCCGCAGAACGCCGAACCCCGGACCGGGCTGTCGATGGGCGAGCACGCGGCGGTCACCGCCGAGCGCTGGGGGATCAGCCGGCAGGAGCAGGACGAGCTCGCCGTGGCCAGCCACCGCAACCTGGCCGCCGCCTACGACCGCGGCTTCCTCGACGACCTGGTCACCCCCTACCTCGGCCTGACCAGGGACCAGAACCTGCGCCCCGACTCGTCGCTGGAGCGCCTGTCCCGGCTGCGGCCGGTGTTCGGGAGGGGGGAGAACGCGACGATGACCGCGGGCAACTCCACCCCGCTGAGCGACGGCGCCTCGGTCGTGCTGCTGGCCAGCGAGGAGTGGGCGGCGGCCCGGCGGCTCCCGGTGCTGGCCTACCTGACGCACTGCGAGACCGCCGCCGTCGACTTCGTGCACGGCGACGAGGGCCTGCTGACGGCCCCGGTCCACGCCGTGCCGCGCATGCTGGCCAGGGCGGGGCTCGGGCTGGAGGACTTCGACCTCTACGAGGTCCACGAGGCGTTCGCCTCCCAGGTGCTGGCCACCTTCCGGGCGTGGGAGGACCCGGCGTTCGGCAAGGAGCGGCTGGGCCTGGACGGGCCGCTCGGGTCGGTCGACCGGACGAAGGTGAACGTCAACGGCTCCTCCCTCGCGGCGGGCCACCCCTTCGCCGCGACCGGCGGTCGGATCGTGGCCACCCTGGCCAAGGCGCTGCACGAGCGGGGCGGCGGGCGCGGCCTGATCTCCATCTGCGCGGCCGGCGGGCAGGGCGTCACCGCGATCCTGGAGAAGTGACGCCCCGCCCGCCGCGGGCGGTGGACCGCTGGGCCGGCGGTCGTGGGCCGCTTCTCCGGAAAGCCGACGCTGGCCGGCCGGGCGGTGCGAGACTGCGTGGGCCGAGGGGTAGCCGCCGGAGACAGGACGCCCATGCTCGAGATTCGCGCTTTCACGGAGTCCGACCGCCCCGCGCTGCGCGAGCTGTTCGGCCGCGCGGGGGAGGGTGCTCCGTCCGCTTCGCTGTGGGGACACCGGGATTCCGAGGCGGCCGTCTACCTCGACCCGTACATGGACCTGGAGCCGGGCTCGCTGTTCGTCGCCGTGCTCGACGGAGCTCTGGTCGGCTACCTGGCGGGTTGCCGCGACAGCTCGGCGTTTCCCCGTGAGAGCAAGCGCATGGACACGGCCATCAGGGCGCACCGCCTGTTCCTCCGGGCGCGACCCGCGGCCTTCTTCGCCCGGAGCCTGGCCGACATGGCGTGGGCGGCGGCGCGGCGCAGACCCACCGCGGGCGACTTCGACGACGCGCGCTGGCCCGCGCACCTGCACATCAACGTGGAGCCCCGAGCCAGGGGAACCGGTGCCGCCGACGGGCTGATGTCCCGCTGGCTCGACCTGCTCCGGGAGACCGGCTCGCCCGGGTGCCACCTGCAGACCCTGTGCGAGAACACCCGCGCGGTGCGGTTCTTCGAACGCGTGGGCTTCGTCCGGCACGGCCCGACCCCGCCGGTTCCCGGCCTCCGGCACCACGGCGGACGCGTTCACCAGCAGACCATGGTCTGGAGCCCGTGACCGTCGCCGACGGGCTTCCGCCCCGACCAGCGAGTGTCCATTGTAGACACCTTCATTACGGGCGAGTCCAATGTAGACAGATTCGGACTCCGGAAACCACTACCCGCGAGGAGAACCGGAGCAAGCCGCAAGCCGGGGGTTGCCGCACGAGCGCGGCAACCCCCGGGACGGCGGTTGGCTCGGCTCAGTCGAGCAGCGCCCAGGTCGCGGTGCACTGCGCCGAGACCGTCACGAGCTGGGGCTCCAGGTTCAGCTCGCCCACGTCGACCGAGGCCATCTCGTACGAGCGCGCGGCGGCGAACGTCGCGACGCCGTCCTGGCCGCCGTCGGCGAGCCGCAGCAGCGGGCCGAGCTGGGCGCCCAGGGCGGCGGCGTAGCCCTCGGCCCGGCGCCGGGCGTCCGACACGGCCCGGTGCTGGGCCTCCCACACCGCCTCGTGGTCGTCGGACAGCTCCCAGTTCGGCCCGTTCAGGTTCGCCGGCTCGGCCGCCACCAGCCGACCGACCAGCTCCTCCAGCACCGCGGGATCGGTCACCCTGAGCACGTAGCGCTGCTCGGCCCGCGCGCCGGAGACCCGGTCGCGCTCCCAGTTCTCCATCACCGCCAGCTGACGGGACCGCACGTCCACCCCGGGCGTCGCGAGCAACGGCTCGACGTCGGCGACCCGCGCGTTCAGCGCGGACACCGCCTCGGCCCGATCGCGCCCCTTGACGGCGAAGGTCGCCCACAGCTCCGCCCGGTCCGCGGTCCGCTCGGTCTCACCACTGCCCCTGGTCACCACTTCGGCCATGGGCTCCAGCGAACCGCCAACCGGGCCGCCTCGCAACGATCCCGCCCGACGGGTTCGCCTAGTCGCGGAGCGCGGGGCGGGCGGCCGGCGGGCGGACCGGGGCCGGCGGGAGGCCCAGCGGGTGCTGGAGCCGGCAGACCGCGACGCCGAGCCGGCCCACCGACCTGGCGATCGCGGCGCCCTGGCCGTTGTGCAGCGCCCGGTGCCACCACCGCCGCGGCCGCACCTCGCCGACCAGCACCACCACGTGGCGCTCCTGGCGGCCCCGCACCCAGCGGGCGATCGTGGGGCCGAGCCCGCCGGGGCCCCGCTCCACCAGCGTCAGCGGCACGTCCGGGTGCCACGCCTCCCACCCGCGCTGGAGCTCGGCCGCGCCCGGTCCGCCGTCGCCGGTGACGACGTGCACCGCGACCACGCGCTCGCCCAGCGACAGCGCCGTGGACAGGCAGCGCGAGGTCAGGACCGACAGCCCGGCCACCGGCACCACCACGACCGACTCGTCCCTGCGCGGCCGCTCCAGCGGTTGCCCGAGGCCCAACGCCCGGCCGATGGCCTGGTAGGCCAGGTTGACCCTGGTCAACAGCACTACGAGCAGCGGGAGCACCACCGCGACGAGCCATGCGCCGTCGGTGAACTTCACGGCGGTGACCACGGCCGCGCAGGCCGCCGTCACCACCGCGCCGGTGGCGTTGAGCGCGAGCCGCCACCGCCAGCCCCGGCCCCGCGTCCGCAGCCAGTGGCGCACCATGCCCGCCTGGCACAACGCGAAGCCCACGAAGACGCCGATCGCGAACATCGGCACGAGCAGGTCCAGCCGCCCGCCCGTGGCCACCAGCAGCACGGCGCTGAGCGCCGCGAGCACGAGCACGCCGGCGCGGTGCACGAGGCGGTCCGCCTTCAGCCCGAACGCGTGCGGCAGGAAGTGGTCCCTGGACAGCCGCGCCGCCAGCACCGGCAGGCCGCCGAAGGAGGTGTTCGCGGCCAGGGCGAGCAGCAGCACCGTCGCCAGCTGCACGACGACGTACCCGAACCCGGTGCCGAACGACCCCTCCACGAGCAGCGACAACAGCGTGCGGCCCTCGACCGGCCGCACGTCGAACCGCTCGACGAGCACGGCGAGGCCGAGCAGCAGACCCCCGAGGAGCAGGCCGAGCAGCGCCTCCGCCCGTGCCGCGCGCCTCGGCGCCGGCGACCGGAAGGCCGGGGTGGCGTTGGCGATGGCCTCCACGCCCGTCAGCGCGGAGCAGCCGTTGGCGAACGCCGCGACCACCAGCAGCAGTCCCACGCCCGCCGTGGTCTGGGCCTGGCTGGGGGCGGGCAGCGGGCTCACCGGCTCGCCCCGGACGAGGCCGAGCACGACGACGGCCGCCAACGCGACCACGAACACCACGGCCGGCAACGCGAAGGCGCGGGCGCTGGCCACCACGCCCCGCAGGTTCACCAGCGTGATCACGGCCAGCGCGCCGAGGCACAGCTCGGTGGTCCACGGCAGCAGCCCGGGCACGGCCGAGGTCAGCGCGGCGACGCCGGCGGCGACCGACACGGCCGCGTTCAGCACGTAGTCGATGATCAGCGAGGCGGCGGCGACCAGCCCGGCGCGCTGACCGAGGTTGCGCCGGGCGACGGTGTAGGCGCCGCCGCCGTCCGGGTAGGCGACGATCACCTGCCGGTAGGCCAGCACGAGGAGCGCCAGCAGCAGGACGATCGCGGCCGTGACCGGGAGGGTCCACGCGACGCCCGCGCCGCCGGCGGCCGCGAGGCCGAGGACGACCTGCTCCGGGCCGTAGGACACCGAGGCCAGGGCGTCCAGCCCCAGCGCGGCCACGCCGGTCAGCACACCGAGCCGGAACCGGTGGTCGCCGCCGGCGACCGCGCCGGTCCCGGCGACCGCCGATGGGGGTTTGTCGGCCGTTTCTGTTGCCACGGCACGGACTCTGCGTCCGGCCCCGCCCGGTTCCGGAACCCCCTTGACGCGCTCCTGATCCTTTCCTGCGCGATCCAGACGTGCTCCTGACGCCGCCCTCGGCCGGGCGGTGTCGCCCGGCCAGGGGGCCGCCGGCTGGGGCCGACCGCTAGGCGGTGCCGCCGAGCCGCTGCTCGAAGAGCTGACCAGGCCAGTCGCCGACGTGGAAGCGCTCCGTGGGCGTGAACCCGTTCCGGGTGTAGTACCGGATCAGGCTGCCGTCACCGCCGGCGTAGCAGTCGACGCGCACCAGGTCGATGCCGCGCTCCCGGGCGATGTCCCTGGCGTGGTCGAGCAGCGTCGACCCCACGCGGTGGCCGGCGTACTCGCGCGCGGTCAGCAGCAGTCGGACGTACAGCTCACGCTCGTCCGCGGGCGTGATGTAGCGGGTGGGTTCCTCGGCCACGCACAGCGTGCCGGCCGGGTTCCCGTCGATCTCCGCGATCCAGAACCCGTCCTCGGCGGCGGTCTTCTGCACGAACTCGACGCGCTCGGGGTTGCTCGACCACGGCTTGTCGCCCCACTGCCCGGAGCGCCCGTGCGCGACCAGCCAGGCGACGGCGTCGTCGAACATCTTCAGCACGGCGGGGGCGTCGGCCGGTCCACCAGGTCGGATCTTCACTCCACGCCTCCTGTCGCGCCGCGCGCTTCGCGCTTCCACCACCTCGACTGTGCGCCCGACTGTCGCACATCGTATGCGATATTGGAAGGACGAAGATCCCTCGTCCGGCCCAGCCCCGCCATCACCCCTCCGGGCGAACGACACCCCCCTCGCGCTCTCTGCCCAGATATCGGGATACGGCTAGAGAGGCGGATAACGTCCCAGCGTGGACCCGGTGCGCAACCCGTTCGCGCCCGGAGCCGGCCAGCGGCCGCCCGAGCTGGCCGGCCGGGACCGTGAGCTGTCGGCGTTCGAGGTCGTGCTGGAGCGCGTGGCGCGGGGCCGGCCCGAGCGCAGCCTGGTGCTGACGGGCCTGCGGGGCGTGGGCAAGACGGTTCTGCTCGGGGAGCTGCGGTCGATGGCGCTCCGCAGGGGCTGGGGCTCGGGCAAGGTGGAGGCCCGCCCGGACGCCGGGCTGCGGCGCCCGCTCGCGGCGGCGTTGCACCGGGCCGTCCGCGACCTCGCCGTCCGGCACCGCGCCCCCGACCGGGTGGACGCCGTGCTGGGCGTGCTGAAGGCGTTCGCCCTGCGGGCCGCCGAGGACGGGGCGAAGCTGCGCGACCGCTGGCAACCCGGCATCGACGTGCCCGCCGCGCGGGGCAGGGCGGACTCCGGCGACATCGAGATCGACCTGGTCGAGCTGTTCACCGACGTCGCCGAGCTCGCGGCCGACGTCGGCACCGGGGTGGCGCTGCTGGTGGACGAGATGCAGGACGTGCGCCCGGCGGACGTCTCGGCCCTGTGCGCGTCGTGCCACGAGCTCGCCCAGTCGGGCGCGCCGCTGGTCGTGGTCGGCGCCGGCCTGCCCCACCTGCCGGCGGTGCTCTCGGCCAGCAAGTCCTACTCCGAGCGGCTGTTCCGGTACGTGTCCGTGGACCGGCTGACCCGGGCCGAGCACCACCGGGCGGTGACGGCGCCGGTCGAGCGGGAGGGCGCCGGGATCACGCCGGACGCCGTCGCGGCGCTGTTCGAGGCGTCGGGCGGCTACCCGTACTTCGTGCAGGCCTACAGCAAGGCCGCGTGGGACGCGGCGCCGACCGACCCGATCACGGCCGAGGACGTGGCGGTGGCGGCCCCGGAGGCGGACGGGGAGCTGGCCGTCGGGTTCTTCGGCTCGCGGTACGAACGCGCGACGCCCGCGGAGCGGGAGTACCTGGTGGCGATGGCCGAGCTGACCGGGGGCAGGGACGAGGCGGTGGCCACCGCCGGGGTGGCGGACCACCTGGGCCGCCGGCCGTCCTCCCTCTCGCCGGCGCGGGACAGCCTGTTGAAGAAGGGGCTGGTCTTCTCGGCGGAGCGGGGGCGGATCGCCTTCACCGTGCCGCACTTCGGCCGGTTCCTCCTGCGGGCCTGACGGCCCGCGCGCCGCTCGGCGAAACGGTCGTCCACCGCGGGGCGACCTGCGTCACGCACTTTATAGATCTTTTCCTAGACAACCCGAGAAAACCTGATCGTGATAGGCGGAGCGTGAGCCCTGGCTCACAGTCCGGGCCGGGGCCGCGTTACAGCAATGTCCGACAGATCACAGATCTGACCGCAAGACAGCCGGCGTTCACCCCGGGTTCGCCAACGAATCGTCGGTTTGTGCGCCACCTCACCGATGAATCGGGTGCGAACCCCCTCGCCGATAGCGCATACTTGCTGTGCCGCCGAAGAGACAACACCCCAAGGGGATGAGAAAAGTGAACCTGGCCGCGAAGATCCGCGCCCGTCGTGCTCAGGCCCGGACTCGCCGCGCAGTGACCCGTGCGATCGACGCCGCCGCCACTCCGGCGCTGCGGCACGAGCTGATGGTGATCGCTCAGAGCCAGTTGAACTCCCTCCGCTGAGCGGATCGCCGTGGTGGACGCCCAACCTCGACCGGGCAGCCCTCCCGCCACGGCGCGCTCCGGAGGCTTGAGCGGCCTCGGTGCACCTCCCGCGCACCGAGGCCGCTCTTTTTCTTTCCACCGGTCGAGTGAAATACTGCGGCCGCGTTCGGGGCCTTGTGCCAGGTGACCGGCGTCACCAACTCGAATGGGTGTAACACCGTCGAGTAAGGAACCGATGTTCCAGACGACCCCGCGGTGCTGTCGGACCCCCGACCTGGCAGCACCGCGGGGTTTCCCATGTCCGGCCCTCGGCGCTGTGGACAACGCGCGACAGGGGCACCCGTGACAGCCGCGTGATCAAACCCGCGCATGCGACCGGGCGCGGTGCGCGGTCCGCGCGAGCCCCCCAACGAGAACGGCCGGGCAGGGGGCGGTCCCCGTGCCCGGCCGTTCGCGGTCGCCGGCGTCAGCCGATGTCGAACGCCTTCGGCGGAGTGCGGTTGTCGGCGTGGTCGAGGCCGATGGCGCAGTAGCGCCACGGCGCCCCCGACTTCTTCAGGAAGGCCGGGATGCGCAGGTAGGTCCGGTACCCGGCGGGGTCAGCGCAGTCGGTGGTGGCCCTGGGGCCGTACTTGATCTCGTAGCCGGTGATCTCCCAGGGCTGGAAGATCGGGTTCACCACCCAGCTGTCGTCCGACTCCCACGCGTCGACGACGGGCGCCACGGTCGGCGGGGTGTCGTCCACCCGGACCGAGGTGAGCGACGCGAACCGGTGCGGCTGCCAGCCCCGGCCCACGGTCGGGCTCGGACCGCCCACCGCGCACAGCACGTACAGGTTCTCGCCCTTCGGCACGAGGTCGTCGAAGACGGGCCGGTCGGCGAGCGCGAACACCGAGCCGTAGCCGGCCGGGTCGGTGCAGTCGGTCGTCCCGAACGGGCCGACCTTGACCTGGGCATAGCGCGCGCCGTTGCCGGTGAGGGCGGCCTGCCAGCGGACCGGGCCGGAGCCGCCGTCCGCCTGCGGCACCCGCGACTGCGTCACGGGCCGCTGCTGGTTCACCACGAGCGGCTGCCCGGGGTCCAGCGCGCAGCGGGGGGACTTCGGCGTGAACTCCGAGCCCGCGAGGCACCCGCCGAGGACGCCCACCGGGATCGCGTAGGACGTGCCCTTCCTGGCGACGACACCGTCCTTCCCGGCCTCGCAGGGCCGACCGAGCAGGCACTCGCCCAGGTAGCCGGGCTCCACAGTCGTGTTGGTTAGCGCGACGACCCGGTCGGCCCCGGCCCGGACCACCGGCGAGCCGGACGAGCCGCCGACGATGCCCGCGCAGTCGTTGGAGATCGCGCCCGTCCACAGCCAGGGGCCCTCGGCGACGTTGGCGGCGGCGCCGGCCCGGCAGCGGGAGTGCCGCAGGAACTGCTGGTCCTCGGGGATGTCGTTGACCGGCGCGTGCGCCACCTCCACGGCCTCCCCGGCCGCCGGCGCCCGGCCGTCCAGCCGCAGCGGCCGCACGTCGATCTTCCCGAGCTCGCCGTACGTGGTGTCCAGCTCGATGACGGCGACGTCCACCACCTTCATGGTGGCGTAGCGGACGCTGCGCACCGGGAACGCGCGGTGCTGGGCGACGGTGTCGACGAAGTAGGCCGGGGTGAACCGCCACCCCGAGCCCTCCTGCCCGGTGGGCTGGTCGACCCGCACCTCGTTGGTCGTCAGGTCCTGGGAGACGCAGTGCCCGTTGGTCACGACCAGCGCCCGCGCGTCCGGCCGCACCTGTCCCTCGCCGGCGACCACGCTCGCCGTGCAGTGGATTCCGTCGTTGTTGACGAGCCGCCCGACGGCGCGGAAGCGCTTCGCGGCCGGGTCGGTGGACCGCAGCAGCGGCGCGTCCACCCCGGCCCGGGGCTGTTCGGTCGGACTGGCGGTCGCGGCCCCAGGAGTCGTGGCCGCGGTGGGCGCGGCCCCCGCGGGGGCGGCGACCGTCAACAGGCCGCCCATCACCGCGGCCGCCACGATCGCGCCGGCGGTTCGTTGCGCTGTGCTCATGCTCTCCCCTCTGGTTCGAGCGCCCGACCCGCGGTGGCGGGTCGGGTGAGTCCCGGTGTGCCACCGGTCAGGAGGCACCCGGTTGAGCTACGGGTGACGGCTGTGCGCCCTCTCACGAGTGACAGGTGAGCCCAGCCACAGTCCACGGTGCGACCAGGCGGGTCGAAGATCAACCGCCCATGGGTCGCTCGATGACCGCTGGAATGATCGGACGGGTAACGGGTCACCTGTCGTTCAGGAAAGCGGGGTAGCAGGGTCGTGAACGACCTGGTATTCGGGGCGATCAACGGGTTGGCCGGCCTCAGCCCGCTGTTCGACGCGGTCGGCCGGTTCGCCGCCGGCCCGCTGATCTACCTGCTGTTCGCCGCCGGCGGGGTGTCCCTGCTGCTGGCCATGCGCGGCCGGACCCGAACGGACAACCTGTGGATGGTCGGTCAGGTGGGCGCCGCGCTCGCGCTCGGCTTCCTGGTCAACCGGGTGCTGCGCTGGATGGAGCTGTCCCGCCGCCCGTTCGAGAGCCGACCGGTCGTCCAGCTCGTGCAGCACGAGCCGGGGGTGTCCTTCCCCAGCAACCACGCGACCGCCGCGGTGACCGTGGCCCTGGTCGTGGGCGTGTTCGTCTCCGCGACCTGGGGGCTCGCGCTGGGCGTTCCCGCCGCGCTGGTCGCGTTGTCCCGCGTCTTCGTGGGCGTGCACTGGCCGGCCGACATCCTCTGCGGCGCCGTCGTCGGCCTGGTGGCGACGCTGCTGGTGCGGTGGGCCGCCCGCCTGCTCCGGGACCGGTTCCCGAGATCGGGCGGGGGCGGCGTCGAGGCCCCCCGCCTGGTCTCCGCGCCCCGCGCCGAGGTCGACGCCGAGACCGTCGTGCTGGTCCGCGACCCCGACCAGACCGTGGTGCTGCCGCGCGTCCGCTGACCACCCCGCGCCCTCGACGCCGTCGACGGGTGCCCGGCCGGCTCCCCGGCCGGGCACCCGTCGTTCTCCCGGTGTTCCACCCGCCGTCACCTCGCCGGCGGAGGACGCGTCCCCCGCTCAGCAGAGGACCAACAGGTCGAGGTGGTCGACCACCGGCGCCGGGTGGTCCTCCGCCGCCACCGACGCCCACATCCGGTTCATGCCCTCCGCGAACTCCTCGTCGCTGAGGCCCCGCAGCACGGTGTCCGCCTCCCTGCGGATGCGCTCAGCCGCGACCCGCAGGCTCGGCGCGGTCTGCTGCGGCACCAGCCCCAGCGACAGCACCCGCTCGAACCCGGCGTCGGCGAACGCCGCGCAGACCCGCTCCACCGTGGGGAACGCGGACAGCTCCCGCGTGGCCTCCGGGAAGTAGCGGAACAGCCGCACGCCCTCGTGCCGGCCGGGGAAGACGCTGCGGATCAGCACCGGGGCGCCGAGGCAGAGCACCCGGCGCAGCTCGCGCGCGGCCGCGTCGAGGTCGGTGACGTGGTGGATCGCCGTCGAGATCCACGCCGCGTCGGCGGCGTCGTCCGCCAGCGGCAGCGACTCCGCCGTCCCGGCGACCACGTCGACCAGCGGGTGCGCCGGGATCAACGCCCGCATCGCGGGCGAGGGGTCCACGGCGGTCACCCGCACGTCGAACCACTCGGCGAAGGCGGTCGCGAACGCGCCCGTGCCGGCGCCCACGTCGACGACCAGCTCGGAGCCCCTGACGTACGGCTCGACCGCCGCCCGCCACCACACCAACCCCTCGCGGGGCACCTCCCGCGCGGTTCGGTAGGCCGCCGCGGTGGTGTGGTCGTAAGGGATCAGCGACATCCCGCCGATTCCACCGCCCCCGGCGCCGGCTGTCCAGCCCCGACGGGGACGTCGGCGCCGACGTCCCCGTGGAGGTCGTGATCCAGCGGCCTGGACGTCATCCGGCCTCGGGGGCGTCGTCGAACAGGAACTCGCGCACGATCCCGACCAGCTCGTCGGGCCGCTCGAACAGGACCAGGTGCCCGCTGTCCAGCTCGACGTACCGGCTGCCCGCGATCGCCTCGTGCAGCGCCCGGGTGTGCTCGACCGGCACCATCTGGTCCTGCCGGTTGCCGACCACCAGGGTCGGCGCGGTCACCAGGTGCGTACGGTCACGGATGTCGGCCCGCAGGTCGAGGTCGGCCTGGCGCAGCACGCCGGGCGCGGGGCTGGAGCCGGCGAGCAGCTGGGCCAGGCCCTGGTGCCCGAGGCCGCTGAGGTACCCCGGGCTGAAGCCGGACAGGGTGAGGAACCGCACGAGCAGCCCGGGGTCGGTGCTCCCCAGCCGGCGCCACATGTCGAAGTGGAGCTGGTGGCGCGGGTCGTCGTGGCGCACCCACCCGGCGAGCAGCACGAGCCGGCGCACGCGCTCCGAGTGCTTGGCGGCGAGCGCGGCCGCGACCACCGCCCCGAGCGAGAAGCCGAGCAGGTCCACCGGCTCCCCGCTGACGGCGTCGGTCGCCGCGACGACCTGCTCCACGAGCTGGTCCAGGGTGAGCGGGCCGCCGCCGTCGGTGGTCTCCCCGCTGCCCGAGTAGTCGGGCGTGATGACGGTGCGCCGGTCGGCGAAGCGGTCGACCAGGTGGCCGAAGTTGGCCCGTGCGTCACCTCCGCTGCCGTGGACCATCACCAGCCCGGGGCCGCTGCCCGTGACCTCGTAGTGAACGGTGGAACCAGCAGTGCGGACGCTGGGCATCGGATCTCCCCTTCGGTTCTGGTGTCCCGCGGGGCGAAAGCTAGACCTTCACATCAATGTGAGAGTCAACTCCGTCCGGCGGGGCAGTGCGCCATCGCACCCACCGCCCCGGCGGCGACCGCCCGCGGAACAACCCGGCGCACGCCGGTGTTCGCTGGTGCGTCGCTGCGATCTTCAGCGGCTCGGCTCCACTGAGTGGGAGGCAACGCCCGTGCACGTGTTCGAGGTCAACGACGGCGAGTTGATCGGTTCCCTGACCGCGCAGGCGAAGGAGCGGGGAGTCACCGACGGCGCGATCGTCGCTCTGATCGGCGGCGTCGACAGCTTCACCGTCTCGACCATGTCCGCCGACGACGCGACGAAGGAACTGATCACCGACTACGACCTCCCCGGCGAGATGCACGGCTCCGGTGAGATCAAGGACGGAGCGGTCCACATCCACGTGACGATGGCGGTCGAAGGCGACCGCGCGGTGTCCGGGCACCTGCACCGGGCACAGATCGGAGCCTGGTTCGCGCGGGCCTACGTGATCCCCGTGAAGTAGAGGGCCACGGACGCGGCGCCCTTCAGTCTGAGGGGCGTTCGTGCGCGCCCGCTTCCCCGGACCGGTCGGGGAGGCGGGCGCTTCTCCCCCTCTCCCCGACGCGGATGCGTCCGGGTCGGCTCGTGGGCGTCTCCCCCACTCGACGCGGGTAGCGACCCCTGTCTCGTCCCACCAAGTGGACGCCGGAACAGGCGGAGCGCGCGGGGCGTTCGAGCCCGCGTGACCCATACCAAGCGTGCCCGTGTCCGCGCCCCCGAGCTGGTGGGCCGGGGTTGGTTGAACACCGGCGGCGAGCCGATCGCGCTCGCCGACCTGCGCGGCAAGATCACGCTCCTGGACTTCTGGACGTTCTGCTGCATCAACTGCCTGCACGTCCTGGACGAGTTGCGCCCGCTGGAGGCCGAGTTCGCCGACGTGCTCGTGACGATCGGCGTGCACTCGCCGAAGTTCGTGCACGAGGCCGACCCGGACGCGCTGGCCGCCGCCGTCGAGCGGTACGAGGTGCACCACCCGGTCCTGGACGACCCCGAGCTGGTCACCTGGCAGGCGTACGCGGTCAAGGCGTGGCCGACGCTGGTGGTGGTCGACCCCGAGGGCTACGTCGTGCACGTGGCGGCCGGCGAGGGCCACGCGGAGGCGTTGCGCCGCGTGATCACCGAGCTGGTCGCCGAGCACGAGGCCAAGGGCACGCTGCACCGCGGCGACGGCCCCTACGTCCCGCCGCCCGCCCCGGAGACCGCCCTGCGGTTCCCGGCGAAGGTCGTGGCGCTGCCGGACTCCCTGCTGGTGTCCGACTCCGCGCACCACAGCCTGGTCGAGCTGGCCGCGGACGGGGACGGCGCCGACGGCTCGCCGCTGCGCCGGATCGGCTCCGGCGAGCGCGGCCGCGCGGACGGCGCGCCCGGCGAGGCGAGCTTCTCCGAGCCGAGCGGCCTGGCGGTGCTGCCGCCCGAGGTCGCCGCCCGCGTCGGCTACGACGTCGTGGTCGCCGACACGGTCAACCACCTCCTGCGGGGCGTCCGGCTCTCGGACGGCCACGTGACCACCGTCGCGGGCACCGGCCAGCAGTGGCGCGACGGCGACGACGCCGGCCCCGCGCTGGCGGTCGACCTGACCAGCCCGTGGGACGTGGCCTGGTGGGAGCCGGCCGGCGGCGTCGTGGTGGCGATGGCCGGCAACCACACGCTCGGCCTGTTCGACCCGGTCGCGGGCACGGTCCGCCGGTTCGCCGGCACCACCGTGGAGGGCCTGCGGGACGGGGCCGCGGAGGAGGCGTTCTTCGCGCAGACGAGCGGCCTCGCCGTCGTCGGCGACCGGCTGTGGCTCGCCGACTCGGAGACCTCGGCGCTGCGCTGGGTGCAGGCCTCCCCGGACGGGGGATTCACCGTTCACACGGCCGTGGGCACCGGGCTGTTCGACTTCGGGCACCGCGACGGCCCCGCGGACCAGGCGCTGCTCCAGCACCCGCTGGGCGTGGCCGCGCTGCCGGACGGCAGCGTCGCGGTCTGCGACACCTACAACGGGGCGGTCCGCCGCTACGACCCGGCGACCGGGGAGGTGTCCACGCTGGCCGGGGACCTGGCCGAGCCCTCGGGCGCGGTGGTGGCCGACGGCGAGCTGGTGGTCGTCGCCTCGGCGGCGCACCGGCTGGAGCGCCCGGTGCCGCCCGGGGTGTCGGCCCGGCTCGTGGCCGGCGACGCGCACCAGGTGCGCCGGCCGCCGACCGACCTGGCCGCCGGCGAGGTCGAGCTGGCCGTCGTGTTCACGCCGCCGCCCGGCCAGAAGCTGGACGAGCGCTACGGCCCGTCGACCCGCCTGGAGGTGACCTGCTCGCCGCCCGAGCTGCTGGTGGAGGGGACCGGCGCGGGCACCGGGCTGACCCGCCGGCTCGTGGTCTCGGACGCGGTGGAGGCGGGCGTGCTGCACGTCGTCGCGCAGGCCGCGAGCTGCGACGACGACCCGGCGGTCGAGCACCCGGTGTGCCGGCTCACCCGACAGGACTGGGGAGTGCCGGTCAGGGTGGTTTCGACCGGGCCGGACCGCCTCGCGCTGGTGCTGGGCGGGCTGGATGACTCCGGCCTGTGACCAGTGGCGATGCCGACATACCCGAGTGGGGCATCAAGCGCGGGAAGTAGACTCCCGGGGTGCCTGAAGCCAAGCTCGAGATCCAGATGCTGCACGACCGGGTCATGGTCCGGGTCTCGCAGGAGGCGGGGGAGCGGCGCAGCAGCGGGGGCATCCTCATCCCGGCCACCGCGCAGGTCGCGAAGCGACTGGCGTGGGGCGAGGTCTGCGGGGTCGGCAACCACGTCCGCACCGTGAAGGTCGGCGACCGGGTGCTGTTCAACCCGGAGGAGCAGTTCGAGGTCGAGGTGCAGGGCCAGGCCTACCTGGTCATGCGCGAACGCGACCTGCACGCCGTCGCCAACGAGCGCACCGAGCACGGCACGGGTCTGTACCTCTGAGTCGTGATCCGGCTGTGACGCCGACCGGGTAGGGATGACGACTCGCCCCGCAGGTCGATCGCAGAAGGGGGAGCTGGTGCCGGAGGAGCAGCGCAGGGAGTCCGAGGCGGAGCGGACCGTCGTGCTGTCGGCGGTCACCGGTCGTCCGTCCGGCACGACCCCGGCCGACAGACCGGGCGGCCCGTCCGCCCGGTCGTCCGACATCACCCCGGACGAGGAGTTCAGGAACCACACTGTGGCCCAGATCACCCCAGGGCAACCGGAGGTCGGCCACCGGCATCCACCCGTCGTGGACCCCGCCGACCAGCCGACGGTGGCGCACGAACCGGTGAGTGAGCAGCCCGTGCCCGACCGGCCCCAGTCCGAACCCACCATCCGGCACCGCCTCGACGCGGACGACCCGGACCCGACCACGCGCGCGTCCGCCGAGCAGCCGACCGTGGCGTGGCCCACCCCCGCCGACCACGCCTCCCTCGCGGCGCGGGTCGACCAGCCCACGGAGCGGACGGCGATCGTCCGCCCTTTCGTCGACCAGCCCACGCTGACCTCGCCCACGCCCGCCCCGTCCGCGGCCGCGCCGTCCACCGGAGCGGCTGAGCCGGCCGCCGAGCGCACGACGGTGGTGCAGCCGGTCGTCCCCCGCGGTGAGGCCACCGAGGTCGTCGCGGAGCAGGACGGCCCCGTCGAGGGTTCCGGCGAGCGGACCGTGGTGCTCGCGCCGGTCGCCACGGCGGCGGCCACCACCGTCGCCGCGGCCGCCGCCGAGCCGGAGACCCGGTCGGCGGGCACCGCCACCGCGTTGCTCGACCCGCCGGCGGAGCCGGCCGCGGAGCGCGACGCCGACCGGACCGAGCCGCCCCCTGGCGGGGAGACCAGGGCCGACCGCCGCCGGCAGGCCCGGCGGGCCGGGATCGTCGCCGGCGCCGTGGGCGGCGCCCTCGTCCTGCTGTACGGGCTCGACCTCGCGCTCAGCCAGGGCTCGGTGCCCAGGGGCGTCACCGTCGCCGGGGTCGAGGTGGGCGGCATGGAGCCCGCCGCCGCCGAGCAGAAGCTGCGCGAGCAGATCGGCCCGCGACTGGGCAAGCCGGTCCAGGTCCGCGCCGGCGACGTGCAGGCGAGCCTCGACCCGAAGTCCTCCGGCCTGGAGCTGGACTGGGCGCGCACGATCGCCGACGCCGGCGAGCAGTCCCTCAACCCGTGGACCCGGCTGACCTCGTTCTTCAGCACGCGCGAGGTCGGCGTGGCGAGCCGCACCGACCAGACCAAGCTCACCGCCGCCCTGGAGGCGTTGCGCCCGAAGACCGACCGGGAGGCGGCCGAGGGCACGATCCGCTTCGAGGGCGTCAAGCCGGTGGCGGTGGACCCGAAGCCGGGGCAGAAGCTCGACGTGCCGCAGGCGGTCAACGAGCTGCTGCCGCACTGGGCCGACGGCACGACCCTCTCCCTGCCCGTGACCACGGTTCCGGTGAAGACGACGCCGGACGGGGTGCGCAAGGCGCTCGACGAGATCGCGAAGCCCGCCGTCTCCGGTCCGGTCACGGTGCAGGGCGAGGGCAAGAACGGCACGCTCGAGCCGGCCGTGATCGCCTCCGCGCTGACCTTCCAGCCCGGCGACAACGGCGGCCTGACGCCGAAACTGGACGAGAACAAGATCACCGAAGCGGTGCGGCCGCAGCTCAAGGACACCGAGCAGCCGGGCAAGGACGCGAAGATCTCGCTGGCCAGCGGGGCGCCGGTGGTCGAGCCCTCCCAGGAGGGGCGGGGCATCGACTACGCCAAGACCTTCGCGCCGCTGCCCGACGTGCTGCGCAGGGCGCAGGACCGGACGGTGAAGGCCGAGTACGGCAAGCAGCCGGCGAAGTTCACCACCGAGCAGGCCAACCAGCTCGGCGTCAAGGAAGTGATCGCCGAGTTCAAGACCGGCGGGTTCGCCGCCGACTCCGGCCACAACATCCGGCTGGCCGCCGAGAAGATGAACGGCGCGGTCGTCAAGCCGGGCGAGACGTTCAGCATGAACCGGCAGACCGGCCCGCGCACCGCCGCCACCGGCTACATCGGGGCCGGCATCATCAACGACGGCAAGCCCGACCGCGCGGTCGGCGGCGGTGTCTCGCAGATGGCGACCACGCTGTACAACGCGGCCTACTACGCCGGCATGACCGACGCGGGGCACACGCCGCACAGCTACTGGATCAACCGGTACCCGAAGGGCCGGGAGGCGACCGTCTTCCAGAACCCCGACGGCAGCAGCGTGATCGACCTGCAGTTCCGCAACGACACCAAGACCGGTGTGCTGATCGAGACCATCTGGACGCCGTCGTCGATCACTGTCCGGTTCTGGGGCACGAAGACGTACCAGATCGAGGGGCTCACCGGCGCGGAGACGAACCAGACCGACCCGCCGGTGAAGCACAGCAAGCCCGGTGAGCAGTGCGTGGCAGCCGCCGGCACGCACGGGTTCACGGTCACCGACACCCGGGTGATCAAGGACCTGGGCGGTCGGGAAATCAAGCGGGAGTCGCGGTCGGTGCGCTACGACGGCCAGCCGAAGATCGTCTGCACACCGCAGGACGACCACAAGCCGAACGGCTGAGCAGCTGGCTCCGGCGCCCGCGGCGGCGCCGATCCGAGTTCGACGCGGGGCGCCTCTCGGGGCGCCCCGCTCGCGTTCCCAGGTCAGCCCCCACCCGCCCTGGGGGGCGAGCCCTGCTCCAGCCTATCGGCGCGCCACCCGACGCCCAAGCGGTTCCCCGCCGCCTGTGGACAAGTCGGCGGGGTTGTGGACAGCCGTTTGACAACAACCCGAACCCGTGCTCGCCAAGGGCTGGCACCACCTCCGACAAGGCCCGCCCTCCGCCAGCGCGCCAAATTCCCCATCGCCCGGTTCCGCCGCCCCTTGGGAAAAGCCGTCCGAACACCGCGTCCCGTTTCCCGCCCGAACCGCTCCGCCATTTCAGCCCACGGTGTTCCGCTTCTCCGCACGCGCGTCGTAAGCGGCGCGCGCGGCGTTCACCTGCGGCATGTTGTCCTCCACCCAGCCCCGGAGCGCGGCTAGGTGCCACGCGATGCCCTCCCCCAGTTCGGTGAGCGCGTACTCCACGCTCGGCGGAGTTGTGGGGTAGACGGATCGGGTGACGAGGCCGTCACGCTCCAGCGTCCGCAGGATCTGGGTCAGCACCTTCTGGCTGATGCCCTCCACCCGTCGGCGGAGCTGGCAGAACCGTTGTGGGCGCTCCGTCAGCGCGCTCACGACCAGCACCGTCCACTTGTTCGCGACCAGTTCCAGCACACCCCGGCTCGGGCAGTTCCGCAGATAGGCGTCCCTCGGCCGTTCCCGCAGGTCGGAAGCAGTTTCCACAGGACACCTACATAACGGAAAGGTGCCTTCTGGTCAACGGAAACCCACTGACTCAGGATGGGAGCAGAGCAGGAAACGCGGAAAGGAAGAGCATGGCGACAATGCGCCTGGTTCGGCAGCACGAGTTCGGGGGACCCGAGGTGCTGTGCGTGGAGGAGGTCGAGCGTCCCCGGCCGTGGATCGGCGAGGTGCTGGTGCGGGTGCGCGCCGCCGGCGTGAACCCGGTCGACTGGAAGACCCGGGCGGGGCACGGGGTCCCGGGAGCGCTCACGCTGCCCATGACCGTCGGGTGGGACATCTCCGGCGTGGTCGAGGAGGTCGGCCCCGGGGTGTCCCTGTTCCAGCCCGGCGACGAGGTCTTCGGGATGCCGGCGTTCCCGCGCCAGGCCGCCGCCTACGCCGACTACGCGGTCGCCGCGACCCGGCAGCTGGCCCGCAAGCCCGCCGGCGTGGACCACGTGACAGCGGCCGGGCTCCCCCTGGCCGGCCTCACGGCGTGGCAGTTCCTGGTGGACACCGCGAAGGTCGCGGCGGGGCAACGGGTCCTCGTCCACGCGGCGGCCGGCGGGGTGGGCCACCTCGCGGTCCAGATCGCGAAGCTCCGGGGCGCGCACGTGATCGGGACGGCGCGCGCGGAGAAGCACGAGTTCCTGCGCGGCCTGGGCGTCGACGAGGTGATCGACTACACGGCGGTCGACTTCACCCGCGCGGTGTCCGACGTGGACGTCGTGATCGACCTGGTCGGCGGCGAGACGGGGCTGCGCTCGGTGGAGGTGCTGCGCTCCGGCGGCCTGCTGCTGACCGCACCGACCCACGAGCCGGAGATGCAGGCGGCGGCCGAGGCGCGGGGCGTGCGCTACGGCGTCGTCATCGTCGAGCCGGACCACGCCGCGCTGGCGGAGCTGGCCGCGCTGGTGGACAGCGGCCGCCTGCGCGTCGAGGTGGACTCGGTGTTCCCGCTGGCGGAGGTCGGGAAGGCGCACGAGCGCGGGGAGACCGGCCGCGCCCAGGGCAAGATCGTTCTCACGACCTGAGCGGGCCACGGGGAACGGAACGGGGCGGGACCCGGAGAGGTCCCGCCCCGTCGCGCCGAACCTGGCTCAGAACGCGGACTCGTCCACGTCCATCAGCGAGTTGTCGGTCGCCTCGGTGATCCGGCGGCGGGCCGACAGCTCGGGCAGCACGTTCTTGGCGAAGAACGAGGCCACCGCGATCTTGCCCTCGTAGAACGCCTTGTCCTTGGCCGAGGCGCCGGCGTCGAGCGCGGCCAGCGCGATCTCGGCCTGGCGCAGCAACTGCCAGCCGACCAGCAGGTCGCCGGCGCTCATCAGCAGGCGGACCGAGCTCTGGCCCACCTTGTAGATGTTGCGCACGTCCTCCTGCGACGAGGTCAGGAAGCCGATCATCGCGCCGAGCATGCCCTGCAGGTCCTCCAGGGCCTGCCTGAGCAGCGCGCGCTCCTCCTTCAGGCGGCCGTTGCCGCCCTCGGACTCCAGGAACTTCTGGATCTCGCCGGCGACGAGGGCCAGGGCCTGGCCCTTGTCCCGAACGATCTTGCGGAAGAAGAAGTCCAGCGACTGGATGGCGGTGGTGCCCTCGTACAGGGTGTCGATCTTCGAGTCGCGGATGTACTGCTCGATCGGGTAGTCCTGCAGGAAGCCGGAGCCGCCCAGGGTCTGCAGCGACTGCGCGAGCATCTCGTAGCCGCGCTCGGAGCCGACGCCCTTGACGATCGGCAGCAGCAGGTCGTTGACCCGCTCGGCCAGTTCGACGTCGTCGCCGGCGGCGATCCGGTCCTGGAAGGACGCGGTGTACAGGTACACCGCGCGCAGGCCCTCGGCGTACGCCTTCTGCAGCATCAGGCTGCGCCGCACGTCCGGGTGGTTGATGATCGCCACGCGGGGGGCGGTCTTGTCCGTCATCCGGGTCAGGTCGGCGCTCTGCACCCGCTCCTTGGCGAACTCCAGCGCCGTCAGGTAGCCGGTGGAGAGGGTGGCGATGGCCTTGGTGCCGACCATCATGCGGGCGTACTCGATGACCTGGAACATCTGCGCGATGCCGTCGTGCACCTCGCCCAGCAGCCAGCCCTTGGCCGGGACGCCGTGCTGGCCGAAGGTGACCTCGCAGGTGGTGGAGACCTTCAGGCCCATCTTGTGCTCGACGTTGGTGACGAAGGCGCCGTTGCGCTCGCCCGGCTCGCCGGTCTCGGTGTCGAAGAGGAACTTCGGCACCAGGAACAGGCTGAGGCCCTTGGTGCCCGCCTTCGCCTCGATGCCGGGGCCCTCGGGGCGGGCCAGCACCAGGTGCATGATGTTCTCGGTCATGTCCTGGTCACCGGACGTGATGAAGCGCTTGACGCCCTCCAGGTGCCAGGAGCCGTCCTCCTGGAGCACGGCCTTGGTGCGGCCGGCGCCCACGTCCGAGCCGGCGTCCGGCTCGGTGAGGACCATGGTGGCGCCCCAGCCCCGGTCGATCATGATCTGGGCCCAGCGCTTCTGCTCCTCGGTGCCGTTGCGGTGCACGACGGAGGCGAAGTTCGGGCCGGCCATGTACATGTAGATGGCCGGGTTGGCGCCCAGGATCAGCTCGGAGGCGGCCCACTGCACGGTGGGCGGGATGCCGAAGCCGCCGAGCTCGTTCGGCAGCGCCAGGCGGTACCACTCGCCGTCCCAGAGCGCCTTGAAGGACTTCTTGAACGACTCGGGCAGGGTCGCGCTGTGCGTCGCGGGGTCGAACACCGGCGGGTTGCGGTCGGCGTCGGCGAAGGACTCGGCCAGCGGCCCGGTGGCCAGGTTGTTCAGCTCCGTGAGCACGCCCCTGGCGGTGTCCTCGTCGGCCTGTTCGAACGGCCCGGTGCCCAGCCGCTCCTGAACCCTGAGCACCTCGAAGAGGTTGAACTCCAGGTCCCGCAGGTTGCTCTTGTAGTGGCCCATCTCGTCAGCTCCCGTGTGCGTGCGGGTCGGCCGGCAGGGCACGCCCCCCTTACTGACCGGTAACAACGAGGGTATTACCGATGGGTAACCGCCGGCAAGTGCACTCCCTGAGACCCAGCGCACTCACCCGACCGCTCGTCGCGGAGGCGGCGATCGGTCGAACCGTTCAGCTTGGCCGATAGTGCCCGAAAAGGCGCCAACCGTGGTCTCTCTCCGCGTTCGCGGCGCTACTTTCCGTCCCCATGGGCGTTGACCTGTCCGCCGTCTGGGAGCTGCCCGACGTGCGCGAGGCCCTGGCGCGGCGGGACATGCGCGCGGTCTTCCGCGCGGTGTCCGCCGCCGGCCTCTCCCAACGGGAGATCGCCCAACGGACCGGGCAGAACCAGTCGGACGTCTCGGCCGTCGTCCACGGCCGCGAGGTCCAGTCCTACGACCTCCTCGTCCGCATCGCTGTCGGCCTCGGCATCCCCCGTGGTTACATGGGTCTCGCCTATTCCCCCGGCTGCGAGCCACGCTCGCCGGATCAGGAGGAGGACGAGGACGTGAAGCGCCGGCGGTTCCTCGCCCACGCGGGCCAGGTCGTCCTCGGCGCCGCCGTCTTCGGCGACCCCGAGCCGTTCTCGGTTGCTCCTTGGTCCCCCACACCGGCTCCGCGACGAATCGGCATGACCGATGTCGAACAGGTGCGACGCGCTACTGAGCACCTTCGCGCACTGGAGCTCGTGCACGGCGGGGGAGTAGTTCTTCCGGCGTTCGACGGGCACGCCCAAACAGCGGAAGGCCTCCTGAAAGCTCGTGCTGCGGACCAGGTGCGTCGGGAGATGTTCGGCGCGGTGGCCCTCCTCCGAGGCAGGGCGGCCGGGGCCGCTTACGACATGGGTTTGATGGATCACGCCCGTTCCCATCTTCTGCAGGGCATGAAGCTCGCGAGGGAAGGCGACCACCCCGCGATCCAGGCGTCACTCCTCCACAACGCAGGCTGCATCGAGCGACATGGCGGCGCGCCCGACGCCGCGCTCCGCCTCTTCTCTCTCGGCCACCTGTCGGCTTCGAACATCGGATGCCCACGGCTGCTGGCACTGCTGGAGATCAACGAAGCCTGGGCTCACGCCCAACTCGGGAACCGAGAACAGGCGACGCGTGCGATCGCAAGCGCCCGGGACAACTTCGCACGAGGTGAAACCGAGAACACGCCACCCTGGCTCTCCTGGTTCACTCTCGCGGAGGTGCGCTCGGTCGAGGGAGTTACCTGGGTGGCACTTGGCGAGGAGACCAAGGCGGTGAGCTCACTCCGCGAGGCGCTGCGCAACCGAACCAACGCCAACCTGCTCTCCCAGAGTTTCGAACTGGCGGAGTTGGGGGCCACGCACCTCCGCGATGGTGACCTGAGCGAGGGGGTGCGCCTGGGCATGAAGTCTCTTGACCTGGTCGGACCACTGCGGTCCCAACGCGCCCGAGACCGACTTGCGCCGCTCCAAACCGCCGCACTCCGCTCCGGGCGACAGGCCGCCGACCTCACCCACCGCATCACCCTCGCACGCAGAACCTGAAGCGGCAGAAACAATGCAACGCCGCAAGTTCCTCTCCCACGCGGGCCAAACGATTCTCAGCGCCGCCGTTTTCGGCGACCCCGGCCTTGCTTCGCCACAGCACATCGACACGACTCCGCTCCCTCACAGAGTGGGCATGTCGGATGTGCACCAGCTCGACGACGCGGTGCGCCGCTTGTTCGTCCTGGAGCGGACTCACGGCGGAGGCGTTGTCCTGCATCTTGCGGAGGGTCTGGCCAACTGGAGTCACCAAGTCCTCCGCGCCCAGGGGACAGAAGCGGTGCAGCACGCACTGCGAAGCGCGGTCGCTCGCCTCCACGGAAAGGTCGCATGGGCGGCCTACGACTTCGGTCTCCCCGACAAGGCTCGCCATCACCTCCTTGTCGGGCTGCAACTCGCCCGCGAAGCGGGAGACCCGTACGTCCAGGCGTATTTGCTCAACACCTCGGCTCGAGTGGAGATGCACAACGGCACGCCGGACACTGCCCTCCAGCTTCTCCAACTCGGATACACACCGGCCCTCGCGGCCCGGTCCTCCCTTCTGATCGCCCTCATGGAGTGCAAGATCGCGGGCGCCTACGCCAAGCTCGGCGCGCGGGACCCCGTGGTGCGAGCGCTGGCCACCGCGCGGGAGAGCTTCGACCGCGTGCCGCACGAAGAAAGCCCGAGTTGGCTTGAGTTCTTCTTCACCCGCGCGTCACTGGCGGGAGCCGAGGGCGTGGCGTGGGCGTCCTTGGGCGAAGAAGAACGCGCCATCAACGCGCTCACCGAAGCTCTCCGGAAACGAGGTGACGAGTCCCCTCTCGCCCAATCCTTCGAGCTGGCCGAATTGGGGGCCGCACACCTTCGCAATGGCGATACCAACGAGGGTGTTCGCATCGGCATGAAGTCGCTCGACCTCGTTGGACCACTGCGGTCACAACGCGCCCGGGATCGGCTCAAGCCCCTGCACGCCGCAGCCCTCCGTTCCGGACGACAGGCCGCGGACCTCACCCACCGCATCGCCCTCGCACGCAGAACCTGAAGCGGCAGAAACAATGCAACGCCGCAGGTTCCTCTCCCACGCAGGTCAAATGGTTCTCGGCGCCGCCGTCTTCAGGCCGCCTGCCGCTCATCCCCATCGGATCGGGATGGTGGACGTTCTCCAGGTCCAGCGGGCGGCGGAACAACTCGGATCGCTCGAAGCCCGATACGGGGGCGGAGTGGTCGGGGCTGCCCTCGCCGGAAAGGCGAAGTGGGCTGAAGGGCTGCTCCGTAGCCAGGCCAGCGACGAGGTGCGCGTCGCCCTGATGGGCGCAGTCGCCCAACTCCACAGGAAGGCGGCGTCCGCAGCGCTGGACATGGGTCGTGCCAGTGCGGGACGCCACCACCTGAGCCGTGGCATGGAGCTGGCGAAAGCTGGGAAACACGACGAACTACTCGTTTGCCTGCTCTACACCGCCGGCCGCGCCGAGCGTCACTCCGGCGACGACAGAAGCGCACTCCACCTGTTCCAGCTCGGGCACTCGCCCGCGACCGCAGCCCGGTCATGGCGTCTGCTCGCCCTCATGGAGATCAACAGTGCTGTTGCCTGGGCCAAGCTCGGAATGCGCGATCTCGCGGTTCAGTCGCACGCCCGCGCTTGTGAACACTTCGCTCTCGCCCAAGACGCGTCCGCTGACTGGCTCGGCTGGATTGACAGCGGCGAGATACGGGCGATGGAGGGCGTCATGTGGGCCACGCTGAGCGAAGAGGAGCGGGCCATCAGCGCCCTCGTCACCAGCCTGAGGCACCGAGGCGACAGCGCGCCCGTCTACTCGGCCTTCTCACTGGCCGAACTCGCGACTGCCCACCTGCGCAACGGAGACATCAACGAAGGGGTGCGGGTGGGGATGAACGCGGTCGATCTGGTCGAACCACTGCGGTCCCAACGCGCCCGAGACCGACTTGCGCCGCTCCGGGTCGCAGCGCTGAGCTCCGGACGGCAGGCCGGCGACCTCGTCCACCGCATCACCCTCGCGCGGAGGCGGTGAGGGCGACAGTGACAGCCCAGGCGAGGTAGGCGAGATTGACCACCAGGCGGGCGGCGACACCGGCGGGTCGGTCGAGGAGGCGGGGTCGGGTGCGGTGGGCGTGGCGCAGGGCGTCCAGGTGCGACACGAGGTAGGTCGTGATCAGCGCGGCGGCGGCCCATCCGCCCCACGTCCGCGTGTCGGGGAGGGCGAGCAGGCCGGCGGTCGCGATCTCGGCCAGTCCGCTGCCGGCGACGAGCAGGGCCGGCGCCGGCAGCCAGGCGGGCACCAGGGTTCTGAAGTAGCCCGGCAGCACGAAGTGGGCGACGCCGACCACGGCCAGGAACAGGGCGAGAGCGAGAGCCGCGAAGGTGGCCATGGGCCGATCGTGCGGGGCCGACGCGGCTGGTGTCTTGAACGGAACGATCGTCGGCTGGTCCTCGCCCTGGATCACGAGGTGGCGGTGTTCCGGGAGACGGGGCCGGCCGAGGTGCCGGGACACAGCCACCCGGTGTGGAAGCTGGTGTTGCCGGAGCGCGGCGGCGGTCTGCTCGTGCCGCCCGGACTGCGGCACTCGTGTGCGGCGTCCTCGGCCTTCACGGCGGTGTTCGTCGACCCGTGGTGCACGGGCATGCCCCCGGGCGGTCGGGTGTCGCATGTGGACGCACGCAGCGTGCGGCGGCTGCTCGACGCGCTCGGCGAGGACATGGACCTCGTGGCGTTGCGCGGTGAACTCTCCACGGTCCTCGGCCCCGCTCCCACTGTTGACCCACGGATCGCCCACGCCCTGCGGGAGTGCGGGCGGGCCGATCGGCTGGACGGGCTCGCGGCGCGGGTGGGTCTGTCTCCGTCGAGGCTGCGGGCGCTCGCGCGCGAGGCAGCCGGCATCCCGCTGAGCCGACTGCGGCAGTGGCGACGTCTCCGGTGGGCGGTCCGATTGCTCCCGCACAAGCCCACCGCCGAGGTGGCTGCCCTGGCGGGTTTCGCCGACCAGGCACATCTGACCCGCACGGCGCGTCGCCTGGTCGGTCGCACTCCCGGTTCCCTGCGCCCGCAGCGGCCCCAGTCACCCTGCCGGTAATTCGGGGACGTGCTGGTCGTGGTCCAGAGAATCAGAAGGTCATGGACCAAACGGCCGCGAGAGCGGGGACCACTGCGCTGCACAAAACGGAGAAAACATGGCGCTTCCCAGAAAAGGGTCCCGCCGCATCGTCGTCGACGGGGTGGTCTACCGGCGGCGGCTGCGTGGCAGACCGACATACGACCAGGGTTCGGGCATGTCGCCGTGCACCTACGCGGTCGAGGACGGGGAACGGCCCGGCACGACCCTCGTGGTGACGACCAACCAGGTCCACCCCAGCAACTGGGTCGGAGGGGTGGCCGTGCCCGTTCGACCGGCGGATGTCGCGGACAGCATTCGCGCGGCGCTGGCCAGGGGATGGACGCCCACGAAGCACGGGTCGCCGTTCCTGCTCGACCGCTCGGAAGGATTCGTCTCCGCACTCTGATCGTTGCCGTGCCAGAAAGAACAGAAGTGGGGATGAAATGGAGGAGCGGGTTTCCCGACCCGTGGTCGGGAAACCCGCTCCTGGTGTGAATCGCCTGGTCAGGCGACGTCGAGCAGCTCCACCTCGAAGAGCAGGGTGGCGTTCGGCGGGATCACGCCGGGGAAGCCGCGCTCGCCGTAGGCCAGGGGCCCCGGGATCGTCAGCTTGCGGACGCCGCCGACCTTCATGCCGGCCACGCCGAGGTCCCAGCCCTGGATGACCATCCCGGCGCCGAGCGGGAACGAGAAGCCCTCACCGCGGTCCCGGGACGAGTCGAACTTCGTGCCGTCGGTCAGCGTGCCCACGTAGTGCACGGTGACCGTGTTGCCGGGCCGGGCCTCCGCGCCGCCGCCGACACGCACGTCCTCGATCCCCAACTGCTGCTCAGTCATGTTTTCCTACCTGGTTGACGGTCGAACCACCTCAGGCTAGGCGATGCCGCAGCCAGACGTTCGGCTCGACGTAGACCGCGTGGTCGTGCTCCACCGACACGTGGACCGGCGCCAGCGCGTCCGGCACCTCCACCTCGCCGCTGCGGTCGAAGGGCAGGCCGGTCCACTCCCGCCACTGCGCCAGGCTGCCGGCGATCGACATGGACGCCGGGCACACCCTGACCACCTCCGCGCCGAGCCGCACGTGCACGCGCAGCCACGGGTCCTCGGGCAAGCCGTCCGGCCGCCGACGCCGCACGTACTCGGCCAACGGCACCCGCGGCTCCCGGTGCTTGTGGTTCGGCCTGAGGGGAACGAGGAGGTCCGTCAGCCCGAGCGCGGCCACGTTGGCCCGCATCCCGGCCGCGAGCAGCGAGGACAACCCCCGTCCCTGGTAGTCCGGGGCGAGCACGACCTCCAGCGCCGAGGCCGCGGTGGGCGCGGCGTCGTCGTCGGCGTCCCGGACCGCCTGCGCGAGGACCGCGTCCCACCCGCCGGGCGGGAGGCTGTCGAGGTCCCCGTCCCAGGCGAGCGGCACGGCGTGCGCCCGGCCGACCACGCTGCTGCCACCCGCGCCGTCCCGGTCGAGCAGGAGCACCTGGTACTGCGGGAAGCGCTCGACGAGCACGTCGAGCAGCGCCGCCGTGGGGTCCTCCAGCATGAAGGGCGGCCACGTGGTGTCGAGGTCCCACATGGCCGGCGCCAGGTCGGGCCGGTCCGCGAGCGTCACAAGATCCACCGCGCCAGTCTCCGCCGCCCCGACCGGGTGGCCAAGGTGTTGACTCCGCGTCAGAACACCCGAACAGGTGAAACCTGGTTGGGGCTTCCGGCCGAGCAGAAACCGCTAGCCGGCACATTCGGTCCGGATGTCGCCGCATCCCCCACCCAGCGGATCGACATCCCGCGCGGTGACGATGGCATCACTCCTCCGGGTCCCGGCCCGGCGGGTCAGGTGGCGGCCCGGCCCAGGGTGATCATCCGCAGGCCCAGGCCGACCAGGACCAGCCCGCTGATCTGGTCGATGCGGGCGCGCACCCTGGGCCGGGCGAGGAACCGGCGCACCGCCGACACCACGACGACCAGCGCGGCGTACCACAGCGAACTGATCGTCATCTGGGCGGCGGCCAGGACGGCGGTGGCGTACGGGACGCTCTCCTGCGCGGGGATGAACTGCGGGAGCAACGCCAGGTACAGCGCCGCGGCCTTCGGGTTGGAGAGGTTGGCGAGGACGCCGGCGCGGTACGAGGCGAGCAGGCCGCGCTCCCGCCTCCGCGCGGTCGGCAGGTCGCCCTCGTGCCGGCGGGACCGCCGCAACGACTGCACACCGAGCCAGCACAGGTAGACCGCGCCCACGAACTTCAGCGCGACGAAGGCGATCTCCGAGGTGCGCACCAGCGCCGTGAGGCCGAGCACGGAGGCCACCGCCCAGAGGAACAGCCCGCTCGTGTTGCCGGCGATCGTGGCGAGCCCCGCCCCGCGTCCCGCCCGCAGCGACTGGTCGATGATCACGGCGACCGTCGGGCCGGGCACCAGGGCGATCGCGAGGCAGGTCAGCAGGAACGGAACGGTCACCAGGTCCACCCGCCTGTCCTACGCCGGCGATGCGCGAGGTAACCAGGGCTCTGTGACGCAGGGATCAGCGGGCGCTCGGGCGTTCGGGCGACGTGATCAGCCGGGTGGAAGTCGCATCGCCCTTGGCGTGATCGTTAGGTTGGTCCGGTGATCCGTTCGCTCACCAACGTGCGCATCGCCACCGCCGACGACCTGCCCGCGATCGCCGAGACGTTGGCCGACGCCTTCGACGGCAACGCGTGGACCAGGTGGACCGTCGCCGCCGACGATCACCGCCAGCGCATCCGCGCGCTGCAGCTGCTGCACGTCGAGAAGCTCGGGCTGCCGTTCGGCCGGGTGTGGGTGGCCCAGGGCGGGTCCGCGGTCGCCGTGTGGATGCCGCCGGAGCCCCGGGTGCCCGAGCACGTGTGGGCCGAGCTCGGCCCCCGGGTCGAGGAGCTGCAGGGCGAGCGCGCCTCCTTCGCCGCGGCGGCGGACGTGCTGTGCGAGGCGCACAAGCCGGCCGAGCCGCACTGGTGGCTCGCCACCGTCGGGGTGCGCCCGGACCTGCAGGGCCGCGGGCTCGGCACCGCCGCGCTGAAGGCCGGGTTGGTGGAGGTCGACCGGAGCGGGCAGCCCGCCTTCCTGGAGACCTCCGACGAGCGCAACGTGCGGCTCTACCAGCGCCTCGGGTTCGAGGTGACCGCCGAACTCGACATCCCCGGCGGCGGCCCGCACACGTGGTTCATGCGGCGCGAGCCCGGGACGACGCACCGCGGCTGAGCCACCGGGGGCAGACGCCGGCTCAGAGCCGGCCGGCGGCGATGATCCGGCGCAGGAACGCCTGCGTGCGGGGGTGTTCCGGCGCGCCGAGCACCTGCTCCGGCGGGCCGGACTCCAGGAGCACGCCGTCGGCGAGGAAGCACACGCGGTCCGCCACCTGCTTCGCGAACCCCATCTCGTGGGTGGCCATCAGGATGGTCCTCCCCTGCGCCGCGAGGTCCCTGACCAGCGTGAGCACCTCGCCGACCAGTTCGGGGTCCAGCGCGCTGGTGATCTCGTCGAGCAGGAGGAGCCTGGGCTCGTGGGCGAGGGCGCGGACGATGGCCACGCGTTGCTGCTGGCCGCCCGAGAGCTGGTCGGGGTAGGCGCCGGTGCGGTCCGCCAGTCCCACCCGGTCCAGGAGCTCGCGGGCCCGCTCCCTCGCGACCGCCGGGTCCACCCCGTGCACGACGCGCGGCGCGAGCGTGACGTTGTCCAGCACCGTCATGTGCGGGAAGAGGTTGTAGGCCTGGAAGACGATGCCCATCCGCCGCCGGGCCGCGTCGGCGTCGGCCCTGGGGTCGGAGACGTCCACGCCGTCCAGGAACACCTGGCCGTCGTCCACCTCCTCCAGCAGGTTCACGCACCGCAGCAGGGTCGACTTGCCGGAGCCGGACGCGCCGATGAGGACCACCACCTCGTGCTCGGCCACGTCCAGGTCGACGCCCCGCAGGACCGCGTTGGCCCCGTAGTGGCGGACCAGGTTGCGCACCCGGAGGACAGGGGTCACGACGCGCCTCCTCGGCGGCGGGCGGCCCGGGCGCTCGCCCAGTCCGCGAGCCGGGCCGAGGGCACGGCCATGGCGACGAACAGCAGGCCGGCCAGGACGTAGGGGGTGAAGTCGTACAGCTTGGCGGACTCGATCTGCGCGGCGCGGACGGCGTCGACCGCGCCGAGGACGGAGATCAGCCCGCAGTCCTTCTGCAACGCCACGAAGTCGTTGAGCAGCGGGGGGAGGACGCGGCGGACCGCCTGCGGCAGGATCACGATGCGCATCGCCTGCGCGTGGGTGAGACCCAGGGAGCGGGCGGCGGCCCGCTGCGACGGGTGCACCGACTCGATCCCGGCGCGCAGGACCTCGGAGACGTACGCGGAGTAGACGAGCACCAGCGCGACGCAGCCGAGGACCACCGGGTCGGTGGGGACGCCGGTCAGCCGGAGGCCGGGCAGCCCGAAGCCGACCAGGAACAGGCAGATGATCAGCGGCAGGCCGCGGAACAGGTCCACGTAGCCGGTGGCGAGCGCCCGCAGCGGGAACCAGACCGGCCCGCGCAGCGAGCGCAGGGCCGCGAGCCCCAGTCCCAGCGCCAGGATCAGGACCTCGCAGACGACGAGGACGCGCAGGTTGAGCCACAGCCCGTCGAGCACGGCGGGGAGGGCGCGGAGCGCGGCGTCGACGTCGAAGAACGAGTCGCGCACCCGGGGCCAGCCCGGCGACGAGGTGACCGCGAGCCACGCGGCGACCGCGAAGACCACAGTGGACAGAAATGCGACCACTGTGGACCGTCGGGCCCTGCTTCTCCGGTAGGCCAGGCGTTCCTGTTGGAGAGCGCTGGGCTGGTGGTGGCCGGAGCTCACTTCAGTTCCGGCGCGTTCGCCGCGACGGCGAGCCACTGGTGCTCCAAAGTGGACAGTTTCCCTTCGGCGCGCAGCGCGTCGACGGCGGCCGAGAGGCAGCGGGTGAGCGGGCTCCCCTTGTCCAGCACCATGCCGAAGCGCTCGGGCCTGTCCGCGCTGGGCGGGAGCTGGCCGACGATCACCGCGTCCCGCAGCTCGGTCGAGGTGATGAACAACGCCGTCGGCAGGTCCACGACCAACGCCTGGATCTGGCCGTTGCCCAACGCGAGCTTGGCCTCCTCGTTAGTGTTGTAGACCGCCGGCCGCTGGCCGGGCCGGACCTGGTCGTTGATCGCCTGGTAGCTGGTGGTGCCGACCTGCGCCCCGAGCTGGAGCCCGGCCAGGTCGGACACGGACTTCGCGGTGGCCGCCGGCGAGGTCCTGAGCGCGACCACCGCCTGGCGCACGTCGTAGTAGGGCGTGGAGAAGTCGACGGCCCGCTGGCGCTCCTCGGTCACCGAGAACTGGTTGAGGTCGGCGTCGAACTGCTTGGGCCCGGGTTGGATCGCCGCGCCGAACGGCACCCGGGTCCAGCTCACCTCGCCGCGCTGGTACCCGAGCTTCTCCGCCGCGGCGTAGGCCACGGCCGCCTCGAACCCGCGGCCGTTGGCCGGGTCGTCGCCCTCGAACCAGGGCGCGTAGGCGGGCTGGTCGGTGGCGAAGGTGATCCTGCCGGGTTCCCTGGTGCGCAGCCGGTCCTTGGCGCAGTCGCCGACGCCGGCCACCGCCGGCCCGGACGGGGCGGACTGGGCCTGGTCGGCCGGCGCGCACGCGGCGGCGAGCAGCGCGGTCGCGGCGAGGAGGAGGGCAGGGGCACGCATAGCGGCATCCTTGCCGATGGCGGGAGCCGAGGTCCCGAGCCCTGACGTCTTCCTCCCACTGGGTGGGACCCGCGGGAGAGCGCGTCAGGACCTGGGCGCGTACATGATCAGAGCGACGCCGAGCAAGCAGACGCCCGCGCCGAGCAGGTCCCACCGGTCGGGACGGAACCCGTCGACGAGCACGCCCCACAGCAGCGAGCCGGCCACGAAGACCCCGCCGTAGGCGGCCAGGACCCGGCCGAAGTTCGGGTCCGGCTGGAACGTGGCGACGAAGCCGTAACCACCGAGGGCCAGCACGCCGAGCCCGATCCACAGCAGGCCGCGGTTCTCGCGCACGCCCTGCCAGACCAGCCACGCGCCGCCGATCTCGGCCACCGCGGCCAGCACGAACAACAGCACGGAGCGCAGGACCGTCACGCGCCGAGGCTAGCGCTCCGCGATCCCGTCACCCCTGTCCAGACCGGTGAAAGCACTGGTCATGCCCGCGTGCGCTCGTAAACCGGTAGGCCGAACGGGGCGGCTACCCGCACCATCTCACCCATGGGCGACGACCACTCCGGCGGGAGCTGGCTGGCGAGGCTCGCGGGGTTGCTGCCGGACGTCTCGGCGTGGCGCGCCTCCCGGGACTTCCGGCTGCTGGTCGGTTCCGGGACCATCACGATGCTCGGCAGCTTCGTCACGCTCGTCGCGGTGCCGGTGCAGATCAAGCAGCTCACCGACTCCTTCGTCGCGGTCGGGCTGGTGGGCGCCGTCGAGGCCGTCCCGATGATCCTGTTCGGTCTCTACGGCGGGGCGCTCGCCGACGCGATCGACCGCCGACGGCTGGTGGTGCTGTGCGAGGTCGGCCTGCTGCTGTGCAGCGGCGGCCTCCTGGTCAACGCGCTGCTGCCGAGCCCCGCTATCTGGCCGTTGTTCGTGATCGCGGCGGCGACCGCCGCGCTCGACAGTCTCCAGCGGCCCAGCCTGGAGGCGCTGGTCCCCCGGTACGTGCCCCACGCGATGCTTCCCGGCGCGGTCTCGTTGAGCGCGTTGCGGTGGCAGGTCGGCGCGATCCTGGGCCCCGCGCTGGGCGGCGTGCTGGTGAGCACCTGGGGTCCCGGCACCGCCTACGCGGTGGACCTCGTGTCGTTCGCGCTCTCGGCGTGGCTGCTGTCCCGGATGCGCCCGGCGCCGGCGGCCGATGGCGCCGAGCGCGCGGGGCTGAGCTCGATCGCGGCCGGCCTGCGGTACGCCGCCCGTCGCCGGGACCTGCTGGGCACGTACCTGGTGGACGTCGTCGCGATGCTGCTGGCGATGCCCCAGGCGTTGTTCCCGTTCCTGGCCGACCGGCTGGGCGCGCCGTGGGCGTTGGGCCTGTTGTACTCCGCGATCGCGGTCGGCTCCCTGCTCGGCTCGCTGACCTCGGGCTGGACGTCCCGGGTGCACCGGCACGGGATGGCGGTGGCCGTCGCGGCGGTGGCGTGGGGCGGCGGCATCGCGCTCGCCGGCGTCGTGGACAACGTGTGGTTGGTCCTGGTCTGCCTGATGGCCGCCGGCGCGGCCGACATGATCAGCGGGCTGTTCCGCACGGTGATCTGGAACCAGTCGATCCCCGACCAGCTCCGGGGCCGGCTGGCCGGGATCGAGCTGCTCTCGTACATGATCGGACCGATGGTGGGCAACGCGCGGGCCGGGGTCACGGCCCAGCTCTTCGGCCTGCGGACGGCGATCGCGGGCGGCGGCCTGGCGTGCGTCGCGGCGGTGGCGGGCGTGACGGCTCTCCTGCCGTCGCTGCGCCGCTACGACGACCGCACGAACGAGCACGTGGTGGCGGAGCGGGAGCGGCGGGCCGCGCGCGCGGCGGCCGACGAGTCGTCACCGTGACGAAACCGGCGGGACGGGCAGGCCTTCGCGAGCCTTGCCCGCCCCGCCGAGCAGGCGCGCCTCGGAGCCTCCCGCGTCAGCCGAGCCGGACAGTCGCGAGCTTGTCCCACTCGTACATCTGGTGGTCCCGGTGCAGCACGAGCGACGACACCGAGTCCACGGGAACCGAGACCGGCTCCAGGTCCAGGTCCGACACCAGAGCCCGCACGAAGACCGGGTTCACGTCGCTGTTCGCGTAGGCGATGCTCAGCCGCGCGGGGCCCTCCGGCGGCGCCGGCACCCGCTCCGCGCCCAGGACCTCGGCCGCCGCGCCCCGGACGACCTCCCGGAGTGAGTCGAGCGCGTGGGTCGGCAGCACGGGAAGCGCCACCGTCTCCTCGGTGATCACGATTCCCCGCAACGTGATCTCGGGTGGGCGGGTCCCGGCGAGGTGGCGCTGGACCAGGTCGACGACCGCGTTCGCCTCGTCCTCGCCGACCTCGTCGGTGAACCCCACGTCCTGCACGGTCAGGTGCAGCGACTCCAGCGGCGCGAGGTCGAAGCCCAACAGCGAGAGCATGGCCGACTGGTAGCGGCTCACCAGCCGGTGCACCTCCGGCCGCTCGGCGAAGGTGATCCGCCAGGTGTGACAGCGGCGGCCGTAGCTCCAGCCCGGCCGCCACCACCAGTGGCTCCGGATCCTGTCCACGGGCGCGCCCGATTCGGTGGCCATTGCCCGATCGTGCCCGCCTCCCGGGGGCCGCGTCACCTCCGTTGTGTCCGATCCCAAAGCCGTCCGCCGTTACTCCCCCGCGCGCGGGAGGCCGTTCGGCTGCGCGCGGGAGATCACCTGGCACGAGAACATGCAGACTGGAGCGCATGTCGACAAGTCGCCGCCCGAGTTGGCCGGCCTACCTCGTCACGGCCGACCTCCTCGTCTACGCCGGTGCGAAGGCGTACCTGGCCGCCGAGGACCGGCTGGGCATCCCCGGCGGTCCCCGCGTCCCCGCCGAGGCGTACCAGCAGCTCGACCACGTGTGGGCCCGCCAGCTCGGGCTGGCCGGCATGGGCGTGCTCGCCGCCGTGCTGGCGCTCGCGACGGTGCGCCCCTGGGGACGGCGCATCCCCCGCTGGTTGGTGTTGACGGCGCTCGGCGTCCAGTTCGTGCTGTCGGCGATGGGGGCCTCCGCGATCGTCACCGGGGTGTTCCTCGGACCCGACCCACTGGGGTGGCCGCAGTTCCTGGGCGTCCTGCACTCGGTCGCCGGCCTCGCGCTGTGGGGCGTGATGGTGTGGTCCTACCTCGACCGCCACGCGCCGGAGGACTTCGACAGGCCACTGCCGTGGACCTGGGTCGCGTGCGTGACCGGCGCCCTCACCGCGATCTACGGCGCGCTCAAGCTCTACTGGGCGGTGGGCGGAACCGTGCTGCTCCGCGAGGCGCCGCTGCCGCCGGAGATGATCGAGCTGCTGGTCAACCGCGACCCGTGGGCGGTGGGATTCGGCCTGTGGGGCACCGTGGTGCTGGCGGCCGGGGGCGTCCTGGTCACCCTGGCGATGGCGCGTCCGTGGGGGCTCCGGATTCCGCGGTGGCTCCTCGCCACCCCCGCGTTCCTGGTCTGCGCCGCCATGCTGCTCCGCAGCACCGTGACGGCCGTGGGCGACGTCGACTGGCTGCTCACCGTCGGAACCGGCGCCTCGGCCCGCACCGCGCGCTGGGACCTCGCGGTGTGGGCGCCGTACTTCTTCGTCTGGGGCGTTTTCTGGGGCCTCGCCGGTTGGTTCGTTCTGACTCGCCGCCCCCGCGCGCCCCGCTAGGCTCCGGCGAGATCGTCTGCTGAGGGCACGGGCGCGCCACCCCCCGACCCCGGGGAAGTCGCGTGATCACCGGTGGCGCTCGACGGAACCTCGACGCAGCAAGGTTGTCGACAGGAGCGAGGCCGGTCAGAGTGGTTCAGCGGGCAGGAGCACGGCTGGTGCCGCTCGGTGTCACGCGCGGCCGGAACGATCCCGTCCACGTCGACTTCAGCGCCGACCCGCACCTCCTCGTGCTCGGAGCCGAAGGCACGGGGAAAACGACCGCGCTCCGCACTGTCCTGCGTGGCATCGCGCGCCAGTACACGCCGGACCAGGCTCGGGTGCTGTGCGTCGACTACCGACGTTCCTGGCTCAACGCGGCGTGCGGCCCCGACCACCTCCTCGACCACGTGCGAGCCCCCCAGCAACTCTCGGCGCTCGTGCCCGACGTGCACGCCGCGCTGTCCCGTCGGCAGGGGCGGCAGTGGGCCGGTCCCGAGCTCTTCGTCGTGATCGACGACTACGACCTGGTGGCCACGCCGTCGAACCAGCCGCTGGCCCCGCTGCTCGACCTGCTGCCGCTGGCCGGCGAGATCGGCCTGCGCGTCGTGCTCGCCCTGCGTCCCGGCCAGGGGCGGCTCCTGGCGCACGACCCGGTCGCACGCGCCCTGCGCGACCTGTCCGCTCCCGGCCTGGCGTTGGGGGTTTCCCTGGACGCGGGCGCGCTTTTCGGCGCGCTCAGCGCGTCCGCCCTGCCCCCTGGCCAGGGCCTTCTGGTCTCCGCCCAGGGTGAGGGCCGACCAGTTCAGGTCGACTGGACATCGCACGATCTCGCGTGACAGCGGAGGGCGCGAAGCGCTGCCCCACCGCCGAAGCGCTACCGGAAGATCCCACCCTGCCGATCTCCTCACTCGGCCGGCGCGCGGGCTGCTGCACGCTCATCTGGCACCCGGCCTCGAACGCCGGCTTTGTACCTGGAAACGACGAAGGCCCAGGTCTGTTGACCTGGGCCTTCGTCGTTGGAGCGGGCGACGGGAATCGAACCCGCGTCTACAGCTTGGGAAGCTGTCGTTCTACCATTGAACTACGCCCGCCTGAGGCGTTGCTGAGCTTACAGGAGGTGCACCGGGCCCGTGCAAGCGGGTCCCGGCACCGCGTGTCGTGTCGGGCGTCACCTCACCGGTCGGGAGCATTCCCCGCGGTGGCCTACCCTGTGTTGGTGCTGCTCAGCGACACCGATCTGCGTCAGGAAGTCGAGGCCGGGAGGCTCGGCATCGACCCGTTCGAGCCGACGATGCTCCAGCCGTCGAGCATCGACGTCCGGCTCGACCGGTTCTTCCGCGTCTTCGACAACACGAAGTACACCCACATCGACCCGTCGCTGCAGCAGGACGAGCTGACGTCGATGGTGGAGAAGGAAGGCGACGAGGCCTTCGTGCTGCACCCCGGCGAGTTCGTGCTGGGCTCCACGTTCGAGGTCGTCACGCTGCCCGACGACCTGGCCGGCCGGCTGGAGGGCAAGTCCTCGCTGGGCCGGCTCGGCCTGCTCACCCACTCCACCGCCGGCTTCATCGACCCCGGCTTCTCCGGGCACATCACCCTGGAGCTGTCCAACGTCGCCAACCTGCCGATCACCCTCTGGCCGGGCATGAAGATCGGGCAACTCTGCCTGTTCCGGCTGACCAGCCCGGCGGAGCACCCGTACGGCTCGGAGGCCGCCGGCTCGCGCTACCAGCACCAGCGCGGCCCGACCCCGTCGCGGGCCTACCTGAACTTCCACCGCACCGACACCCGCCGCTGACGGCGGTCACGTGCGGCGGCGCGTGATCTGGCCGTAGCGGGCCAGCACCCTGGCCCGCAGGTGCGGGTCCGCGCGGGGCACCGGCTCCAGGAAGATCTCGTCCAGCTCGGCGAACTCCGCCCGGAGCTCGCCGGCCAGCCGCACGCAGGTCCGCTCCAGCGCGGCCACGCCCAGGGAGTCGTCGAAGTCCAGCCGGGCGCAGAGCAGCACCCGGTCGGTCCCGGTGACCATGGTCAGCAGGTCGACGACCGCCTCCACCTCGGGCTGCCGCGCCAGCCACGCGTAGGTCTCGCGCACCAGCCTCGGGTCGGCCTGCCGCCCGATGAGCAGACCCTTGTTCGTCCGCCCGAGCGTGTAGGCGACCACCACGAGCAGCACGCCGATGGCGAGCGACGCGATCCCGTCCCAGACCGCCGAGCCGGTGAGGTCGTGCAGGCCGAGGCCGGCGAAGGCGAGGACCAGGCCGACCAGGGCCGCGCTGTCCTCCAGCAGGACGGTCTTGACCGTGGGGTCGTCCGACACGCGCAGGTACCGGAGGACCGAGCGGTTCTCGGCCCGCGCCTCCCGCCGCGTCTGGCGCACCGCCTGCGTCCAGGACACCAGCTCCATCGCGAAGGCCAGCGCCAGGACGACGTAGCCGACGACGGGGCGCACCTGTTCCTGGCCCTCTCCGGCGAGGGTGCGCCCGCCCTCGACGAAGGCGAAGACCGCACCCGATGCGAAGATCGAGACGGCCGCCATCAGGGACCAGAAGTACCGCTCCTTGCCGTAGCCGAACGGATGGCGGCGGTCGGCGGGGCGGGCCGACCGGCGGAGCGCGGTGAGCAGCAGGCCCTCGGTGAACGTGTCGGCCACCGAGTGCGCCGCCTCGGCCAGCAGCGCCGCCGAGCCGGTGATCACGCCGGCGACCGCCTTCATCACGGCGATCCCGAGGTTGACCACCAACGCGAGCACCACGGTGAGCGAGCTCTCGCCGCCCTCGCCCCGCTTCGGTTGGTCGGCCGCCACGCGATCACCGTACGTCCGCCGGTCGTCGCGGGCAGCGTGAGCGAACCGCGGCCGCCGACCACGCGTCGCGGGCGGCGCGCCCCGGGCCGGGCCGGCTACAACTCGGTGTGCGTGACCTGCACCCCGACCGGATGCCGCCAGCGGAGCACGGCCCACTCCGGCCGGCCGCTGAGCGAGTCGAACCAGCGGTCCATGGTCCGCTCCTCGGCGCCGCCGTGGAACCACCACTCCTCGCACGCCGGGAGCTCCGCGAGCTCCGGGTCGTCGGCGAACCACAGCGTGCAGCGGAACTCCACGCTCCGCTCGGTCCCGCCGCTGGGCCGCCGCACCCCGAACCGCCGGGCCAGGACCAGGGCGACGGCGGGCCGGCCGACGTAGTCGCCGCGCCCCACCGAGTACCGCAGCCCGTCGCTGCTCGGCCGGGCCGGCGACTCGAAGTGGACGTCGGCGAAGGTGTGGAACAGCCGCAACGCCGTGTCGGCGCGGAGCTGCTCGACGGTCAACCCCCGTGCGGCGAGCAGGTGGTGGAAGGTCGTCGACGCGATGTGGAACGGCGGTTGGTCCGACACCTGACCATCGTGCCCAGATTCCGGCGGCGTGGCCCGGCGGTACCCCGGCGGCGCTCCGACGGGTGGGAACATGACCGGAGTGGGAGCCGGGAACGAACAGGGCAGGGTCGACGGCCGCCGGGCCAAGGGGGAGCGCCGGCGCCGGGAGATCATCGACGCCACGTTGCGGGTGATCGAGCGCGAGGGCGTGGGCGGGGTGACCCACCGGGTCGTCGCCCGCGAGGCCGAGGTGCCCACCACCGCCACCACCTACTACTTCGCCGGCCTGCACGACCTGCTGGTCGCGGCGCTGACGACCGCGGCGGAGGACTACGCCGCGCAGATCCACGAGCTCGCCGCGGCCACGCCGCTGACCGAGGAGAACGACGTCGACGTGCTGGCGGGTCTGCTCACGGAGGCGGCCGGGCAGCGCCGGGGTCGCACGATCGCCGAGTACGAGCTGCACCTGCTCGCGGCGCGCCACCCGGCGCTGCGGCCCGCCGCCCGGCGCTGGGTCGAGGTGATGACCGAGATCTGCCGGCCGCTGCTACCGAGCGAGATCGCGTTCCGCGCGCTGGTGGCGGCGGTGGACGGGCTGATGGTCCAGGCGCTGGTCGCCGACGAGCCGCCGACGGCGGAGGACTTCCGCCCGGTGCTGGAGTACCTCATCCGCCCCAAGTGATCTCCCCGCGCGCCGCGGGCGGCGACTCGTCCCACGGACTGTCCACTGTGGACACGCCACCGGGTGGCGACCGGGGGGCGGACCGGGCTGTGGATCGACAGGACGGGCGCCGGCTGACGGCGCCCCGACACCACGCCGCGGGTCTGTCCGGAATCGTCCCGGTTGTTACGCGGCACGCGGCATCCGACCGCTGGGGGTGGGGCTTACCCCACCTCCGACCTCGGGGTAGGCCCTGATGTGCCACCGCCGCCTGGTCTCTACCGTTGGGCGCGTTCACAGGGTGACAGGGGGAGAAGCGGTGCGTCGGACTGCATTGTTCGTGGTCGCAATGGCCACAGGCGCGAGTCTGCTGTCCAGCTGCGGCTGGGAGCGGTTCTCGACCTTCGAGGACGACGCGCAGGTGAAGGAGAGGGTCCGCCACGTGCGGATCGAGGACGGCAGCGGCGACGTCCGGATCCGGGTCGCGGCCGGCGACGCGTCGGCGGTGCACCGCCGGATCACCCACCGGGAGTCCAAGGACCGGCCCGGCGCGTCGCACCGGGTCGAGGGGGACACCCTGGTGCTCACCCGGCGCTGCGGGGACTTCTGCACCATCAACTACGACATCACCGTGCCCCGCGACGTCGACGTGACCGGCGGTGACGGCTCGGGGAACATCGAGGCGACCGGCGTGAGCGCGGTCAACATCGTGGTCAGCTCCGGCGACGTGACCGCCCGCGACGTGGCGGGGGCGGTCAACGTGCGGACCAGCTCCGGCAGTGTCCGGGTGCAGCGCGCCAGCGGCAGCGTCCGGGTGCGGAGCGGCTCGGGCGACGTGCAGCTCGACGACCTCCCCGGCGCGGTGGACGTGGACGACGACTCGGGCCGCGTCCGCGGCCAGGGGCTGCGGGGGGACACCGTCGTGCGCTCGGGCTCCGGCGACGTCGAACTCACGCTCACCGAGCCGCGGTCGGTGCGGGCCCACGCGACCAGCGGTTCGGTCACCGTCAGGGCGCCGCAGGGCAAGTACCGGGTGAACGCCACGACCAACAGCGGGAACCGCAACGTGAACGTCACCGAGGACCCGTCGTCGAGCGTGATGCTGGAGGCCACGACCACCAGCGGGGACGTCACGATCACGACGGGGTGAGCGGGCGGGGTGGCCCGTCGTGGGGGCGACGGGCCACCCGCCCTCTCCGGTCGTCCGACTTCCCGGACGACGCCCAGTGCGAACCAGTGCACGCCAGCGCAGGCCGGGGCCGTTCAGTGCCGCGCGTGGGCGGCGTGGTGGTACCGGTGCGCCACCGCGTGGCCCCTGCCCCTGGCGATCAGCCAGCGGTTCACCGGAACGGTGAGCACGAACGCGACGAGCAGCGAGCCCGCGAGGCTGACCCAGAACAGCCAGTGCGCGAGCCCGGCGTCCATCGCGCCCGGGACGAGCAGCATGACGGCGTTGTCCACGATCTCCATGACCGCGATCGACACCGTGTCGCTGGCCAGCGCGATCGGCAGCGCCGCGGCGAACGCGACGCCCGAGCGCAGCACCGGGCGGAGGGTCAGCGAGTAGCCGAACACGAACGCCAGCGCCACCGACAGCACGATCGTCGCGAGGTTCGACAGGCCGAGGGCGGTGCCGAGCACCATGCCGAGCACCTCGCCGACGGCGCAGCCGGTGAGGCAGTGCAGCGTGGCCGCGATCGCGGTTCGGGTCAGCGCCCGGCCGCCGGCGGTCGGGGTGTGGTGATGGGGGTGGTGGTCGTGCGCGGCCATCGTTCGCCTCCTTGAGCGGTTCGCTCGCCCACTTAATACCCCCCGGGGGTACCCGGGCAACGTGACGTGAAACATAACCCCGTGGGGTATCGGTCGGCGGCGGTCGAGGCCGGGCCGGCGCACGCGGGAGCCGGGTCGACGCGGGACGCCGGACGGAGCCCGCCCCACCCGCCGCTAGCATCGACGTCCTCATGAGCGCCACACTCGTCGCGAAGGACCTCGCCGCCGGACACGGCGAACGCGTCCTGTTCTCCGGGCTGGAGCTGGTCGTCGCGCCCGGGGACGTCATCGGCCTGGTCGGGGTCAACGGAGCCGGCAAGTCCACGCTGCTGCGGATGCTGGCCGGGCTGGTGCGCCCGGAGCGGGGCAGCGTCCGGCTCAGCCCGCCGACCGCGACCGTCGGCTACCTCCCGCAGGAACGCGAGCGCCGGCAGGGCGAGACCGTCCGCGAGTTCCTCGCCCGCCGCACCGGGGTGGCCGCGGCCCAGGCCGACCTGGACGCCGCGACCGAGGCGCTGACCGCCGGCCGGCCCGGGGCGGACGACGCCTACGCGCTCGCGCTGGACCGCTGGCTCGCCCTGGGCGGGGCGGACCTGGACGAGCGGACCGAGGAGGTCCTCGCCGACCTGGGCCTCGCGGTCGACCCCGGGCAGCTCACGACCGCGCTGTCCGGCGGGCAGGCCGCCCGAGCCGGAATGGCGTCCCTGCTGCTCAGCCGCTACGACGTCTTCCTGCTCGACGAGCCGACCAACGACCTCGACCTCGACGGGCTCGACCGCCTGGAGCGGTTCGTGACCGGGCTGCGCACGGGCACGGTGCTGGTCAGCCACGACCGCGAGTTCCTCGCCAGGACGGTGACCAGCGTCGTCGAGCTCGACCTCGCCCAGCAGCAGGTGCGGGCCTACGGCGGTGGCTACGAGGCGTACCTGCAGGAACGCGAGGTGGCCCGCCGCCACGCGCGCGAGGAGTACGAGGAGTACGCCACCACCCGGGCCTCGCTGGAGGCGCGGGCGCGCACCCAGCGCGCCTGGATGGAGAAGGGCGTCAAGAACGCGCGGCGCAAGGCCGGCGACAACGACAAGGCCGGCCGGAAGTTCCGCAGCGAGTCGACCGAGAAGCAGGCGGCCAAGGCGCGGCAGACCGAACGACTGATCGAACGCCTGGAGGTCGTGGAGGAGCCGCGCAAGGAGTGGGAGCTGCGGATGCGGATCGCCGCCGCGCCGCGCTCCGGCTCGGTGGTCGCCGCGCTGCGGGGCGCGGTGGTCCGCCGGGGCGAGTTCACGCTCGGCCCGGTCGACCTCCAGATCGACTGGGCGGACCGGGTGGCCATCACCGGCGCGAACGGCGCGGGCAAGTCGACGCTGCTGGCGGCGCTGCTGGGCCGGGTCCCGCTGGCCGAGGGCCACGCGTCGCTCGGCTCCGGCGTGCTGGTGGGCGAGGTCGACCAGGCGCGGGCGCTCTTCGTCGGCGACCAGCCCCTGTTGGACGCGTTCGGCGCCGAGGTGCCGGAGTGGGCCCCGGCCGACGTCCGCACCCTGCTGGCGAAGTTCGGGCTGGCGGCGGCGCACGTGCTCCGGCCGGCCGGCACGCTCTCGCCGGGCGAGCGGACGCGGGCCGCCCTGGCGCTGCTCCAGGCCAGGGGGGTGAACCTGCTCGTCCTCGACGAGCCGACGAACCACCTCGACCTGCCGGCGATCGAGCAGCTCGAGTCGGCGCTGGCCGCCTACACCGGCACGTTGCTGCTGGTCACGCACGACCGGCGGATGCTGGACGCGGTGCACACGACCCGCCGCGTCGAGGTCGACGCCGGTCGCGTCGTCGACCGCTGACGCCGGGGGCGCGGGGACGGGTCCGGGGGACGGAAGGGGGCGGGCGGTCAGGCCGGCGAGGCGACGACGAGCCGCGCCTTCTCGTCGCCGACCGCGACCACGTCCCCGTTCCGGAGCTGCCGCCCCCGGCGCGTCTCGCCGCGCCCGTTGACGGTCACCTCGTCGGCCTCCAGCAGGGCCCTGGCGTGCCCGCCGTCCTCGGCCAGCCCCGAGAGCTTGAGGAACTGCCCGAGTCGGATGCTGTCGTCGGAGATCTCCACGTTCCGGATGCGCACCCCCGCATCGTCCCCGGGCGCCCCCGCTCACGCCGAATCGGGACCGGACCGGCGCGTGGTGCGCAGCCGGTAGCTGCCGGCGAGGTCGGGCAGGACGTCGCTGGCCAACGGCTCGGCCACCGCCAGGTTCGCCCCGCCGGACCGGGACGGGCAGCGGCCGTCGGCCCCGGACCGCCCGCCGTGCGTGATGCCCACGGCCCACGGGCCGCTCATGACCGGTCCGCCGCTGTCGCCGGCCTCGGTGCACGCGTCGTGGGCGAAGACCTCCAGCACACTGCCGACCCCGCCGACCGGCTGGCTCCGGACGCGCGCCCGGACGGCCAGCACCCGGCCGCAGGTCCAGCCGGTGGTCCGGCCGGACTTGCAGACCGGCGCGCCGGGCACCGGGTCGACCACCCCCTCGACCGGCACCGCGCCGCCGCGGTGGTCCACGACGTCCGGCTTCGACCCGCCCTCACCCCGCACGAGGTGGACCACCGCGTAGTCGTCCCCCTGGCCGCCCCGGTCGAGGTCGTCCGAGACGACCCGGGCGAACTCGCCGACCCGCCGCCCACGGGAGAACACCTGTTCTCCAGGTCGACCGCAGTGCCCGCTGGTCAGCACCCCCGGGCTCCCGTCCGCCGCCTCCAGCGCGAAGCCGGCAGTGCACCGCCCGAACCGGTCGTCCCGCGAGGTCGAGATCGTCTCCCCCGCCCGCAGGAAGGGCTCCACCGCCGGCAGCTCCCCGGGCTCCCCGACGAGGTCATCCCCGCCGGGACTCACGCGCACCCCGACCCCCGCCACCGGGTCCAGTCTCGTCACCCCTTCCGGGGGCACCCACAAGTGCAGAGTCCGCGTCGCGCCGTCGAACCAGGCGCGACGCACGTCCACCCGCTCCCGCAGCCCGGCGAGCAGGTGGGCGGCGGCACGGGCGGCGCCCGCCCGCGCCCGGTACTCCTCGGGCGTCAGCCCCAGGTCGCGGCGGACCGCCTCGGCGAGGCTCCCCGGCGGCGCCGCGTCGGCCGGCGGGGCCAACCCGACGCCCAGCAGGAGGCCCACCACGAGGCCCAGCCGTGTTCGGCGCACGTCTCTCCGCGGTGCTCGGCGAACGGGGGCGGCGGCCACGCTAGCGACGCGTGGCCCTCACCCTGTCCAGCGACTCAGCCGTTCTGCTCGTAGGCCGCCCTGAGCAGGAACTCCACCTCGACGTCCACCTCGACCGGACCGCGCAGCACCACCCGGTGGGTCGCCTGGCCGGGCGCCTTCGCCGGCTCCAGGCGCGCGCTCGCCGGCGGGTCGTCGAACCGGAGCCCCAACTCCACGCGAGCGGCGCGCCGGTCGTAGATCGGCCGCAGGGCGGCCCTGGTCCCCGCGTACTGGGCGTCGACGTGCTCCTCGAACGTCGGTTCCCGCCAGCCCGCGGCCCTCGCCGCCTCGCCGGCGATCGCCCACCGGGTGTTCTGCTTCACCCCGTGCGCGTCCCGGAGCCCGGCCCGCACCGCATTCCGGTCCAGCGGGTCCGGGCCGGCCGCGCGCACCAGCTCGACCCACTCGGCCAGGATTCGCCCCGTGCGCTCGGCCATCGACCCGGCCAGTGCCGCCGACATGTCGGCCGGCGACCTCCTCGGCTCGGACATGCCGCCCGGGTAGGACGGCGCGACGGCCGTCACCGGGGGGCGGGAACACGGCGCCGGACTCGCTCGTTGGGCAGTGCGAAAGGTTGAGCGCTCCTGACTCAAGTCGGGTTTGACGAGCGGAGCCGGGCGCGCCCAAACTTGAGCTGAGGCCACTCAAGGTCAGCACGAGGGCAGCGGCTCACGTGCACCACCCGAGCAGTTGGAGGAAGATCCATGGCGCGAGCGGTCGGCATCGACCTGGGGACGACCAACTCCGTCGTCGCCGTCCTCGAGGGCGGTGAACCGACGGTGATCGCCAACTCGGAGGGCTCGCGGACGACGCCCTCGACCGTCGCCTTCGCCAAGAACGGCGAGATCCTGGTGGGCCAGCCGGCCAAGAACCAGGCGGTGACCAACGTCGACCGCACGATCCGGTCGGTCAAGCGGCACATGGGCACCGACTGGAAGACCGAGATCGACGGCAAGAAGTACACGCCGCAGGAGATCAGCGCGCGGGTGCTGATGAAGCTCAAGCGGGACGCCGAGGCGTACCTGGGCGAGGAGATCACCGACGCGGTGATCACCGTGCCGGCGTACTTCGAGGACGCCCAGCGGCAGGCCACCAAGGAGGCCGGGCAGATCGCCGGCCTGAACGTGCTGCGCATCGTCAACGAGCCCACCTCCGCCGCCCTGGCCTACGGCCTGGACAAGGGCGAGAAGGAGCAGACCATCCTGGTCTTCGACCTCGGTGGCGGCACGTTCGACGTCTCGCTGCTGGAGCTGGGCGACGGCGTGGTCGAGGTCAGGGCCACCAGCGGTGACAACCACCTCGGCGGCGACGACTGGGACCAGCGGATCGTCGACTGGCTGGTCGAGAAGTTCAAGGGCAGCAACGGCATCGACCTGACCAGGGACAAGATGGCGATGCAGCGGATCCGCGAGGCCGCGGAGAAGGCGAAGATCGAGCTGTCCAGCTCGTCCACCGCCACCATCAACCTGCCCTACATCACGGTCGACGCGGACAAGAACCCGCTGTTCCTGGACGAGACGCTGTCCCGCGCCGAGTTCCAGCGGATCACCTCGGACCTGCTCGACCGGTGCCGCGCCCCGTTCCACAACGTGATCAAGGACGCCGGCATCGCCGTGGGCGACATCGACCACGTGGTGCTCGTCGGCGGCTCCACCCGGATGCCGGCCGTCAGCGACCTGGTGCGCGAGCTGACCGGCGGCAAGGAGCCCAACAAGGGCGTCAACCCGGACGAGGTCGTCGCCGTCGGCGCCGCCCTGCAGGCCGGTGTGCTCAAGGGCGAGGTCAAGGACGTCCTGCTGCTCGACGTCACCCCGCTGTCCCTCGGCATCGAGACCAAGGGCGGCGTGATGACCAAGCTGATCGAGCGCAACACCACGATCCCGACCAAGCGCTCGGAGATCTTCACGACGGCCGACGACAACCAGCCGTCCGTGCAGATCCAGGTCTACCAGGGCGAGCGCGAGATCGCGGCGTACAACAAGAAGCTCGGCATGTTCGAGCTGACCGGCATCCCGCCGGCGCCGCGCGGCGTGCCCCAGGTCGAGGTCACCTTCGACATCGACGCCAACGGCATCGTGCACGTCTCCGCGAAGGACCTTGCCACCGGCAAGGAGCAGGGCATGCAGATCACCGGCGGCTCGGCCCTGTCCAAGGACGACATCGACCGGATGATGAAGGACGCCGAGGCGCACGCCGAGGAGGACAAGCGCCGCCGCGAGGAGGCCGAGGTCCGCAACCAGGCCGAGACCCTCGTCTACACCACCGAGAAGTTCGTCAAGGACAACGACGAGAAGCTGCCGGCCGACGTCAAGGACAAGGTCAAGGCCGCCCTGGACGGCGTCAAGGAGACGCTCAAGGGCACCGACATCAACGCCATCCGCACGGCGGTGGAGAAGCTGAACACCGAGGCGCAGGCGATGGGCCAGGCCCTGTACGCCCAGGCCGGCGCCGCCGGTGAGGGCGCTGCCGCCGGTGCCGGCGCCGCCGGCGGGAAGGCCGGCGCGCCCGGCAAGGACGACGTGGTGGACGCCGAGATCGTCGACGAGGACGAGAAGAAGAAGTGACGCAGCCACAGCACGAGGGACACGAGGACGAGCCGCGCGTGGTGGTCAGGGACCGCCGCCGCATCGACCCGCAGACCGGTGCCGTGCGCACCCCGGACCCCGACGCGGACGCCGCTCCGCAGGGCGACTCGGGTGCGGGTGCCCCGCAGGGCCACGGTGCGGGTGCCCCGCAGGGTTCGGGTGCGGGCGCCCCGGCGGGCTCCGGTGAGCCCGCCGGGCCGGCGGTCGACGACGCGGCCACCGCGGACCTGCGGCGTCAGCTCGACGAGCGCACGGCCGACCTGCAGCGGGTGACCGCGGAGTACGCGAACTACCGCAAGCGGGTCGAGCGGGACCGGGAGCTGGTCGTCACGACCGCCAAGGCCCAGGTGGTGGCCGAGCTGCTGTCCGTGCTCGACGACTTCGAGCGGGCCGAGCAGCACGGCGACCTGACCGGCGCGTTCAAGGCGGTCGCCGACAAGATCGCGAACACGCTGCAGAAGGCCGGGCTGGAGCCGTTCGGCGCCGAGGGCGACGAGTTCGACCCCTCGGTGCACGAGGCGGTCCAGCACAACACCTCGCCGGAGGTCAGCGGCCCGACGGTGACCATGGTCCTGCGCCGCGGCTACCGGTTCGGTGAGCGGGTGCTGCGTCCGGCGCTGGTCGGGGTGACCGACCACGAGCCGGGGCCGTTCACGCCGGAGGCGCCGGTCGCACCGGGCATCCCGGAGCGGCCGGACGCGGCGAACGGCGCGGACTGAGCGGAACGAGCGGAGGGAGGGACGTCCGATGAGCGCGCGGGACTGGATCGAGAAGGACTTCTACGCGGAGCTGGGCGTCCCTCCCGACGCCTCCGCCGAGGAGATCAAGAAGGCGTACCGGAAGCTCGCCCGTGAGCTGCACCCGGACGCCAACCCGGGCGACGCGCAGGCGGAGGCCCGGTTCAAGTCGGTGTCCGAGGCCTACGGGGTGCTCTCCGACGCGGAGAAGCGCAAGCAGTACGACGAGGCGCGGCGGCTGTTCGCCGGCGGGGCGTTCCGGCCCGGCGGCGGGTTCGGCGGCTTCGGCACGGGCGGCGGGTTCGACTTCGGCGACCTGCTCGGCGGCACGGCCGCCGGGGGCGCCGGCGGAGGCGGGGGCGGTGGGCTCGGTGACCTCCTCGGCGGCCTGTTCGGCCGACGGGGCGGCGCGAGCGCGGCGAACCGCCCGAAGCGCGGCGCCGACGTGGAGACCGAGGTCCACATCGACTTCCTCGACGCCGTCCGGGGGGCCACCGTGCCGTTGCGGCTGACCAGTCCGGCCTCCTGCGGCACCTGCGGCGGCACCGGCGCCCGGCCCGGCACCTCGCCGCGCCAGTGCGGCGGCTGCGGCGGCAGCGGGCTGGTCACCAGGAACCAGGGCGCGTTCGCGTTCAGCGAGCCGTGTCGGGACTGCCGGGGAACCGGCCAGATCATCGACGACCCGTGCCTGGAGTGCGCGGGCGAGGGCGTGAGCACCAGGACCCGGACCCTGACCGTCCGCATCCCCGCCGGGGTCGACGACGGCCAGCGCATCCGGCTGGCCGCCCAGGGCGAGCCGGGCCGCAACGGCGCGGCCGCCGGCGACCTGTACGTGCGGGTCCACGTCGACCCGCACCCGGTGTTCGGCCGGTCCGGCCACGACCTGACGGTCGCGGTGCCGGTGACCTTCCCCGAGCTGGTGCTGGGAACCACGTTGACGGTGCCCACGCTGGACGGGAAGGTGTCGGTGCGGGTGCCAGCGGGCACGGCCAGCGGCCGGGTCCTGCGGGTGCGCGGCCGGGGCATCCCCCGGCGCGACGGCGGCAGCGGTGACCTGCTGGTCACGCTGCGGGTCGACGTGCCGAGGGACCTCGACGACAGGGCCAGGGAGGCGCTGGAGGCGTACGCGGCGGCGACGAGCGACCACGACCCGCGAGCCGACCTCACCGCGCTGTTGGAGCACGGCAAGGGGTGACCCATGACCAGCCGACACGACAGGCCGGGCATTCCGTTCCCACCGGGCGCCGACGAGGACACCCCGGTCTTCGTGATCTCGGTGGCCGCCCAGCTCGCCGGGCTGCACGCGCAGACCCTGCGCAGCTACGACCGGCTGGGCCTGGTGTCGCCCGGCCGCACCCCGGGCGGGGGCCGGCGGTACTCCGCGCGGGACATCGCTCTGCTCCGCGAGGTGCAGCGGCTCTCCCAGGAGGAGGGCGTCAACCTCGCCGGGGTGAAGCGGATCATCGAGCTGGCGCGGGAGGCGGAGGCGCTGCGGGCGCAGGTCGCCGAGCTCACCGCGCGCCTCGCCGAGGCGCAGGAGGACCTGGCCCACGCCCACGCGGCCGCCGAGCAGGCGGCCGCAGCGGTGCACGCCTCCTACCGGCGTGAGCTCGTCCCGCTGCGGCCGCGCCACCAGCAGACCGCCCTCATGATCTGGCGGCCCGACCCCCGCTGACCCCCGGGCGTCGACTTCCCCGTCCGCGGTGGGTCAGCTCGGCGTGGACGTTCAGCGCTTCACCGGAGCGGGGGCGGCGGCGAGCAGCTCGCGGAGGCTCTGGCGGGCCGCCGCCAGGGCCGAGTCGTCCGGGGTGGGGTTCCCGTTCTCCACCAGCTCGTGGGCCACGTCCAGGAGGCGCTCCACATCGCGCGGAGCCGGAGCGCCGACCTGGTCGAGCCCCGACAGCACGCGGTTCACGAGCGCGGCCAGCTCCTCCCTCGTGCGGCCCCGGGGGAGCGGGGCGTCCAGCACGACCAGCACCGCGGCGCCGAACTCCCGGCCGTGCTCCGCCAACCACTGCCGCAGCCGCCCGGCGTAGGCCAGGCCTGGCCAGCGGTCGTCGGCCTCCAGCCGGGTTCTCAGCCCCGCCCACCGGGTCACCTCCCCGCCGGAGGCGCCACGCAGGGCCGCCTCCTGGACGGAGAGGTCCACCATGTGCGGCACGCACTCCTCGATCTCCCGCCACACCGCCACCTTGGCCAGGTGCAACTCGCGGTCCTGGTCGGGGGTCAGGTCCTCCGGACCGTCGAGGTCGTAGCCGGTGAAACTCTCCGCGACCCCCTCGACCAACCTCCGCAAACCACGCCAAACGAACATTTGCGTGCTCGCGTTCAAAAGCGGAGCGCTCTCCATCCCCCTGGCCATTCCCCGACTCCCCATCGACTCATTGAGAAAATAGTGGATAATTTTGGCACGGGCGGCATCGAGAACGTGCCGAACGTGCCCCGACCCACGCTGTCATGATCATGACTCTTCGCGGCGACCACAGGAGGGCAGACCGTGCCCAACCTCACAACCAGCCGCGGGGACGGTGATGGTCCGGCTCGCCGGCTAGCGGCGACGGGGCGGGGCCGAGAAGCCACGGGGCCGCATCGGCGCGCGGTTCGCCCCCGTGACGGGCGGAGCGCTCATGCCTGGAGAAACTCCGGCAGACGTCCCGTTTTCACCCTGACCTCACCAATCCGAATGCGGCGAAAAACAGCCGTGCTGGTTCCAACGGCGATGGGTACGCCGCCGGCGGGACTTGATCAACCGGTCGGTGTTCGTGGCTCCAGGAAGCCGATCGAACTCTCGTGATCCGCAAAAGGCTCGGGAGCTCCTGAAGTGAGCACCGCCAGGCCTGGACGCCCCAGTACGGGCCCCGGCAGCCTGGACCTCGACACAAGATCGCTTGTCGGACCCCCCACGCGGACCGCCCCACCTAACCGTCCATTGTGGACTTATGACCCGATGGGTGGACCTCGGCCATGACCGCCCATCCGGGCGACAGGCGTGCGCGCGTTTCTGTCAGACCCACATGAGATGTTTGAGATGGGGGTTCCCCCATTACATAACACTGATGTCCGCAAGAGACTGTGTCGGGCGTTCCCGGGGTGGCGCATGGGCCCGAGTGGCTCGGTTTCCCTTCGTCCGGGTGAGCCCGAACTGCCCGTTTCTGTCAGACCCGTGTGGGATGTTTGAAGTGGGGGGTCCCCCTACTACAGCTCTCGGGCGCGCCGGCCCAGCCGGTTCGAGGCGTGCGCGAAGCGCGAGGCCCCGCACCTCCCGGGCGTCCGGGGTGCGGGGCCTCCGCCGTGATCAGTCGAGCGTGAACGGGTCGTACTTGATGCGGTCCAACGGGGTGCCGGCGACGAGCATCCGCGACACCGTCGCGCGGATCATCCCGGGGGAGCCGCAGACGAGGACGTCGCGGTCGGACCACGCGCCGTGGCGGGTCACCGCGTCCGCCAGGGTTCCGTGCTCCACCCCGGGCAGCCGCTCGTTCTCCAGCACCGGAACCACGGTGAGCCACGGGTTGCCCATGGCGATCCGCCGCAGGTTCTCCAGGTCGTAGAGGTCCTCGTGGCTCCGGCCGCCCAGGAAGACGTGCACCTGGGGGTTCTCGCCCCAGCCCGCCATCTCGTCCAGGATCGCGCGCATCGGCGCGACGCCGGTGCCGCCGGCCACCATCAACAGGTCGCGGCGGGTCCGCCGGTCGTAGCCGAGCCGCCCCATCGGCGGGCCGATGCGCCAGACGTCACCGAGCCGGGTGTGGCCGACGACCGACCGGCTCACCCACCCGTCGGCCACCGAGCGCACGTGGAACTCGATGACGCCGTCGGCGCGCGGCGCGTTGGCTGGCGACAGGTAGCGCCAGAGGCGGGGGCGTTGCGGCACCTCGACGCTGAGGTACTGCCCGGCGCGGTAGGGGACCTGGTACTCCGGCTGCACGCGGACCACGGCCAGGTCCCAGCTCAGCCGCTGGTGGTCGACGACCTGGGCCGGCCACCACGCCGGGTTGTCGTCGGCCGCCGCGGCGTCCTGCATGGTCCTGGCCATGATCTTGTACGCCTCGGCCCACGCGCGTTCCACGGTCGGGCTCCACGCGTCGCCGCAGAAGCGCTTCAGCGCGCCGACGAGGGCGGTGCCCACCGCCTCGTAGTGCGCGCTCACCACACCGAACTTGCGGTGGTCGCGGCCGAGTTGGCGGAGGAAGGGGATCAGGTCGTCGGGGCGGTCCACCATCTGCACGACGTGGACCAGTGCGCGCAGCAGTCGGCTGCGCTGCACCTCCATGTTCACCGGGAACAGCTCGCGCGTCGCGGGCGCGATGCTGAACAACATCCCGTAGAAGAACTTGGCGACTTCGTCCGCCCGCGGCTCGACCACCGCGAAGCTCTCGCGGATCATGCGCACCATGGCGCTGACTCCCGACGGGGGCTCGCGGCGTGGCGGCGGGACTGGGGTAAGCACGGCGTTCGCGGTCATGGTCCGGGCGCAGTCTTCTCCAGGTTGTCCGGTGCGCCGACGAGGCGCGCCGTTGCTGACGTCATGCATCCCCCGACGGGGGTGGACACTAACTCCTCGTCGAGGCCTCCAGCTCCTTGATGCCACCTTCGGATGCACTTGTGCTACTGCCAGTAGATCACTGCTGCGAAGGACGGGGGAACAAGCGGGACGAGATGTGCACGAGTGGACCTGTTCATGACACGGTGGGGCACGTGACCCCCGACACCCTCGTCCCGACTGGCGTCGCCAGTCCCGAGTTGTTGGATCTGGAACTGGCCGAGGGCGCGCCCCGGGTTCCCCCCGCACCGGTCGTCCCCACACCAGTGATCTCCACACCGGTCGTCTCCGCGCCCACCACCTCCCCACCGGACGGCGGCTCGGCGGACGGCGCCTCGACCCCGCTCCCCGACCCCCTGCGGGACATGCAGCACGGAATGCCCGGCTCACAGGGCGAACACCTGTTGCAGTGCGCGTACGGGACCCAGGACCGGGCGCGCCGCTTCTACACCCAGCAGGTGCTCGACCGCCTGAACCCGACGATGGTCGAGTTCATCGGCAGGATGGACATGGCGTTCGTGGCCACCTCCGACTCCCAGGGCGAGTGCGACGCGTCCCTGCGGTGCGGCCCGCGCGGGTTCGTCCAGGTGATCGACGAGCGGCACCTGGCCTACCCGGAGTACCGGGGCAACGGGGTGCTGGCGAGCCTGGGCAACATCAGCGAGAACCCGCACGTCGGCATCCTGATGGTCGACTTCGTCACCGACCTGATCGGCCTGCACGTCAACGGGCGCGCCCGGATCATGGAGGACGCCGACCTGCGCGGCGCCTACCCCGAGCTGCCGGACGACTTCGAACGCGGGCGCACGCCGGAGCGCTGGGTGGTGGTCGAGGTCGAGGAGGCCTACATCCACTGCCGCAAGCACATCCCGCGCATGGTCCCGGTCGTGCGCAACCGCCCGTGGGGCACCGACGACACCAGGCGCAAGGGCGGTGACTACTTCAACGCGAAGGCCGAGACCCGTCCGTGGGACTCGCCCGTGGCGGCCGACCAGCCGGTCGGGAGCCAGCTCTGAGCGGCGAGCGCTGACCGGGAACGGGAGCGGGTGGGTCGCGGGCGCGGCGCGGCGCGCCCCACCCGCGACCGGGCGCCTCCTCTGATCTCCCGCGAGCGTCCGAACGGTTGCCGCCCCTCGCCCTAACCTCGACGTGACCTGGTCGGACACACTGGACCCCGCACCGGACCGGCCCGCGCCGTCCCCGAGGAGGGACGGACCGCGACGGGGTGGGCCCGGGTGACTACGGTTCCCGGGTGTCGAGTGGCGGGGAGGGTGAGCTGGTGACCAGCGGTAGCGGCGACGCGGGGCGCCGGACGGCGTTGGACTCCGTGGAGCGGGAGCTCGCGGTGCTGTTCCGGCGGGCGCGCAGCGCGTCGATGGCGCTGGCGGCGAAGGTCCACCCCGGCCTCGACTCGGCCGCGTACGGCCTGCTGGTCCTCATCGACGACGCGGGCCCGCTCCGGGGCGCCGACGTGGTCGAGCGCCTGGGGCTGGACAAGTCGACGGTGAGCCGGCAGATCGCCGACCTCGTCACGCTGGGCCTCGCCGAGCGGGTGCCGGACCCGTCGGACGGCCGCGCCCGGCTCGTCCAGCTCACGGAGGTGGGCCGGGACCGGCTGCACCAGGTGCGGTCCGAGCGCCGCCGCCGGGCGCGGGAGCGGTTCGCGAGCTGGCCGACGGACGACCTGGAGCAGCTCGCCCGTCTGCTCGCCCGCCTGCACGACGTGCTCTGAGTTCCCCCGGTTCGTCGCGGGACCCCGGGCTTCGCCGAGTCTCCGAGTTCGCCAGGTCCCCGAGATCGCCGTCCTACCGGCCTCCAGGCCCGTCGCCGAGCGCCCCGGCGAGCCTTCGCGCACCGCGGGCTCCACCGCTTCCACCCTCGTCGGCGGTATCCACCGGACGGGGGGTGTGACCACCATGGGTGACGCACGTCTCCTCGGCGGGCCACCCCATCTCCCATGGTTGTGGAATACAACCAACATCCTTACAGTTGTGTGTAGCAACTAAGGAGGTGCCATGGGTCCGACGAACAACGAGTGGGTCGAGCTCGTGCGCCAGCTGCGCGCGCTCGGCCAGCTCTCCCAGACCGCCCTGCACCGCACCTGGCGCAACGACCTCGGGCTGCACCCGGCCGCCGCCGGCCTGCTCGCCGAACTGGCGCGCCGCGGCGAGTGCCGGATCACCGAGCTGGCCCACCGGCGCATGGTCGACGTGTCGGTCATCAGCCGCCAGATCGCCCAGCTCGAACGCGTCGAGCTGGTCGCACGGCGACCGGACCCCGGCGACCGCCGGGTCGCGCTGGTGCACGCCACCGAGCACGGCCTCCAGACGCTGGACCGCTGGCGTTGCGAGCAGGTCGACGCGCTCCGCGAGGCGCTCGACGACTGGGACGAGCCGGCGGTGCGCGAGGCCTGCGCCACGCTCGGCGCGATCAACGACCAGCTCCGGCGATCCCTCACCCGCACGACCGAACCCGCCCAGAACGACCTCCTGGAAGGAGCTCGATGAGCAGCGCGTCCACCGCTTTCCACCCGCCGGGCGCCCACCGCGCCCCCCAGGAGCTCGGGGGCGGGCACGAGCGCCCGATGGGGCACCGCGAGGTGCTGGAGGCGCTGAGCGGCCTCCTCCTGGCCCTGCTGGTCGCCATCCTCAGCTCGACGATCGTGTCCAACGCCCTGCCCACGATCGTCGCCGACCTGCACGGCACCCAGGGGCAGTACACCTGGGTGGTCACCGCCACCCTGCTCGCCTCCACCGCGACCACGCCGATCTGGGGCAAGCTCGCCGACCTGTTCAGCAAGAAGATGCTGTACCAGGTGGCGATCGCCGTCTTCACCCTCGGCTCGGTGCTGTCCGGCCTCTCCCAGTCGATGGGCACGCTGATCGGCTTCCGCGCCCTGCAGGGCGTGGGCATGGGCGGGCTCCAGGCCCTCGCCCAGGTGATCATCGCCGCGATGGTCAGCCCCCGGGAGCGCGGTCGGTACAACGGCTACACCGGCGCGGTGATGGCCGTCGCCACCGTGGGCGGGCCGCTGGTCGGCGGTGTCATCGTCGACACCTCGTGGCTCGGCTGGCGCTGGTGCTTCTTCGTCGTCGTACCGCTGGCCGTGCTCGCGTCGGTCGTGCTCAGCCGCACGCTGAACCTGCCGGTGATCCGCAGGAAGGCGCGCATCGACTGGGCGGGGGCCACGCTGATCACCGGTGGCGTGAGCCTGCTGCTGATCTGGGTCTCCTTCGCCGGCAAGGACTTCGGCTGGTGGTCGCTGTCGACGCTGGCCTACCTGGCGGGCGCGCTGGCCTGCGTGGCGCTCGCGCTGGTCGTGGAGTCCCGGGTGGCCGAGCCGGTCATCCCGCTGCACCTGTTCCGGAACCGGACGACGGTGCTCGCCGTCGTGGCGAGCATCGCGGTCGGGACCGCGATGTTCGGCTCCTCGGTGTTCCTCGGGCAGTACTTCCAGCTCTCCCGCGGCTACTCGCCGACCGCCGCCGGCCTGCTGTCGCTGCCCATGGTGGCCGGGCTGTTCGTGGCCTCCACCGTCTCGGGCCAGGTCATCACGCGGACCGGGAAGTGGAAGGCGTTCCTCGTCGCGGGCTCGCTGCTGCTGGTCACCGGTCTCGGCCTGCTGGGCACCATCGACCACGCCACCAGCCTGTGGGTGATCGGCGCCTTCCTGGTGCTGGTCGGGCTCGGGATCGGCATGTCCATGCAGAACCTCGTGCTCGCGGTGCAGAACACCGTCGGCCCCAGGGACCTGGGCGCGGCCAGCTCGGTCGTGACCTTCTTCCGCTCGCTCGGCGGCGCCGCCGGCGTCTCGGTGCTGGGCTCGGTGCTCGCCACCCGGGTGACCGAGCTGGTGAACGAGGGGCTGTCCCGGCTGCCGAGGCGGCCCGGCGCGGCGGCCGCGTCCGCCGGCGGCGGGCTGGACATCGGGCACCTGCCGGAGCCGGTGCGGGAGATCGTGCGCGCGGCCTACGGCGACGCGACGGGGCTGATCTTCGTCATCGCGGCGGTCGTGGCGGCGGCGACCGTGCTGTCGGTGATCTTCATCAAGGAGGTCCCGCTCCGGTCCTCGACCACCGGTAACCCGGCCGAGGCGACCACCGGGGACGCGCGGAGCGCGGCGAGCACGCCAGTGACGGCAGACGGCGTCGACGGGACCGTTGTGCACAACGTTGTCCACAGGCCTGTGGATGAGTTCCAGGGGAATGTGGACAACTTGACCTCGGCTGTGGACAACTCGATGCGACATGTGGGTGAACTGGGGGTAACTCGGGAGACCGCCCAGCTCAGCCCGACCGGGCATCCCGGACGGGTGGCGGCGGAGAACGCCGCGCGGCTGGACGACTGGTACGCCCGGCTGCACGACCACCTGGCGGAGTTCACGACCTCCCTGGCGCGGGCCGGTCAACAGCTGACCGAGCAGGCCACCGCGCTGCGGGCCGAGCTGGCCGCGGCCGCACCGGCCCGGATCGCCGAGGCCGAGCCGGCCGAGCCCGTCGAGTCGCCGGCCGACCGGGCGCGGCGCGAGCAGCTCCTGGTCGGCGCCCGCCACGAGGCCGAGCGCATCGTGGCCGCGGCCCGCGAGCAGTCGGAACGGCTGCGGCAGGACGCCGAGCGCCAGGCGCGGGAGACGCTGGCGGCGACCCCCGTCCAGCCGGGCGCCGAAGCGGGCGTCGAGGTGGGCGCCGAGACGGCCCTGGCGCCCCCACCGGCCCGGATCGACGTGCCCAGGGCGGCCACCCGCCGCGCCGCCTCGATCAGCGGCGAGCTGCGGTCACTGCTCGGGTATCCCGACGGATCGGCGAACGGCCAGCACAGCCCACGCCACGCGGCGGGGAACTGACGAACACGCCCGCGGGGAACTTTCCGCGGGCGTGTTCCTTCTCCTGGCGCCGCGCGGGCGCGACCTCTCGGGGGTTCCGTGGCACGGGCCACCGAGAAAGGCTAGGTTGAGTGGAACTGGCTCAACTTTTCTGACGTTGTGCTGGGTGAGCGGCCGCTCCTGCACCCCGGCGTGCGCGACGGCCCGCGCCCCAGTGGACGTGCCGATGAGGTGAGGGATGGACGCTTTCAACCCGACCACGAAGACCCAGCAGGCGATCTCCTCGGCGGTCCAGGCCGCCACCGTCGCGGGCAACCCCGACGTGGGGCCGGTGCACCTGCTGGGCGCCCTGCTCGCGCAGGCCGACGGGGTGGCCGCGCCGCTGCTCTCCGCGGTCGGGGCCGACCCCGCCCGGGTCCGCGCCGAACTCGACCCGCTCGCGAACCGGCTGCCCTCGGCGTCCGGCGCGACCGTGGCCAGGCCCCAGTTCTCCGGCGAGGCCGTCCGGGTGCTCACCCACGCCCAGCAGCTCGCCACGGAGATGGGCGACGAGTTCGTCTCCACCGAGCACCTGCTGGTCGGCCTGGCCGCCGAGGGCGGCCAGGTGGCCGACCTGCTCCGCCGGCACGGCGCCACGCCGGAGGCGGTGCGGGAGGCGTTCGGCAAGGTGCGCGGCTCGGCGCGGGTCACCAGCCCGGACCCCGAGGGCACCTACCAGGCGTTGGACAAGTACGGCGTCGACCTCACCCAGCGGGCCCGCGAGGGCGGGCTGGACCCGGTGGTCGGCCGGGACGCCGAGATCCGCCGCGTGGTGCAAGTGCTGTCCCGGCGCACGAAGAACAACCCGGTGCTGATCGGCGAGCCCGGCGTCGGCAAGACCGCGATCGTCGAGGGCCTCGCCCAGCGCATCGTCGCCGGCGACGTGCCGGAGTCGCTGCGCGGCAAGCGGGTCGTCTCGCTGGATCTCGGCTCGATGGTGGCCGGCGCGAAGTTCCGGGGCGAGTTCGAGGAGCGGCTCAAGGCGGTGCTCAAGGAGATCACCGACTCGGCCGGTCAGGTCATCACGTTCATCGACGAGCTACACACCATCGTGGGCGCCGGCGCCACCGGCGAGGGCGCGATGGACGCCGGCAACATGATCAAGCCGATGCTCGCGCGCGGCGAGCTGCGCATGGTCGGCGCGACCACGCTCGACGAGTACCGCCAGCACATCGAGAAGGACCCGGCGCTGGAGCGGCGCTTCCAGCAGGTGCTGGTCGGCGAGCCCAGCGTCGAGGACACCATCGGCATCCTGCGCGGCCTCAAGGAGCGCTACGAGGTGCACCACGGCGTGCGGATCACCGACGCCGCGCTGGTCGCCGCCGCGACCCTGTCCGACCGCTACATCACCGCGCGGTTCCTGCCGGACAAGGCCATCGACCTGGTCGACGAGGCCGCGTCGCGGCTGCGGATGGAGATCGACTCCAGGCCGGTCGAGATCGACGAGGTGGAGCGCGCCGTCCGCCGGCTGGAGATCGAGGAGATGGCGCTGGCCAAGGAGGACGACCCGGCCTCCCGGGAGCGGCTGGAGGCGCTGCGGGCCGAGCTGGCCGAGCGGCGCGAGGAGCTGTCCGCCCTGACCGCGCGCTGGCAGAACGAGAAGGGCTCGATCGAGCGGGTCCGGGAGCTGAAGGAGCAGCTCGAACAGCTGCGGGGCGAGTCGGAGCGCGCCGAGCGCGACGGCGACCTGGGCCGGGCGGCCGAGCTGCGGTACGGCCGCATCCCGGCGCTGGAGAAGGAGCTCGACGCGGCCACCGCCGCCACCGACCGGCAGAAGGTGATGCTCAAGGAGGAGGTCGGCGCGGACGACGTCGCCGACGTCGTGAGCGCGTGGACCGGCATCCAGGCGGGGCGACTGCTGGAGGGCGAGTCCGCCAAGCTGCTGCGGATGGAGGAGGCGCTGGGGCAGCGGGTCGTCGGCCAGGCCGAGGCGGTGCGCGCGGTGTCCGACGCGGTGCGCCGGGCGCGCGCCGGGGTCGCCGACCCGGACCGGCCGACCGGCTCCTTCCTCTTCCTCGGCCCGACCGGCGTGGGCAAGACCGAGCTGGCCAAGGCGCTGGCCGAGTTCCTGTTCGACGACGAGCGGGCCATGGTGCGCATCGACATGAGCGAGTACGCCGAGAAGCACTCGGTGGCCCGGCTGGTCGGCGCGCCGCCCGGGTACGTCGGCTACGACCAGGGCGGCCAGCTCACCGAGGCGGTCCGCCGCCGCCCGTACACCGTGGTGCTGCTGGACGAGGTGGAGAAGGCGCACCAGGACGTCTTCGACGTGTTGCTCCAGGTGCTGGACGACGGGCGGCTCACCGACGGCCAGGGTCGCACCGTCGACTTCCGCAACACGATCCTCGTGCTGACCTCGAACCTGGGGTCGCAGGCGATCGTGGACGTGAGCATGACCGAGCGGCAGCGCGAGGACGCGGTGCTGGCGGTGGTGCGGCAGCACTTCAAGCCGGAGTTCCTCAACCGCCTGGACGACGTCGTGGTGTTCCACGCGCTGTCCACCGAGGAGCTGACGTCCATCGTGGACATCCAGCTCGCCCGGCTCGGCCGCCGGCTGGCGCAGCGGCGGCTCGCCCTGGAGGTCACCCAGGCGGCCAAGGACTGGTTGGCGCTCAACGGGTTCGACCCGGTGTACGGCGCCCGGCCGCTGCGGCGGCTGGTGCAGAGCGCGATCGGCGACCAGCTGGCGAGGCAGCTGTTGTCGGGCGTGGTGCGGGACGGCGACACGATCGCCGTCGACATCACGGACGACAGCGCCGGGCTGACGGTGCGACGCGCGGAGCTGGCTCCGACGTCACCCGCCTGAGCCACCCCGGGACGCGGCGCCCCCGGTCAGGGGCGCCGCGTCGCCGTCCGGCCCGGCGCCGCGGGAAGGAAGTCGACAGGGCGCCGAAGTCGTGACAACTTTTCGGATCTCGCCGGCGTCATCCAGAGCGTGCGACGTGTTCACCCTTCGGGACACTCGATCGACGTCGACCGCCGGCTGCGCCGCCGCAGACGCCTGGTCCTGCTCGTACGCGTCGCCGGCATCACCGCGTTCGTCGCGGTCGGGGGCCTGATCGCCGCGTTCCGGCTCGCCTACGCCCTCTGGGACGTGCCGGAGCCGGCGGAGATCGCCGCGAGCCAGAACCAGACCGTGACGTTGTACTTCTCGGACGGCAAGACCGAGTTGGCCCGCATCCACCCCGAGGGTGGGGCGCGCACGCTCGTCCGGTTCGAGGACATCCCCCGGTCCGTGCAGAACGCGGTGTTATCCGCGGAGAACGCGTCGTTCTGGAACGACGAGGGCTTCTCCGTGCGGGGGTTGCTCGGCGCGGTCTACAACAACATCCGCGGCGACGACGGCGGCGGTTCGACGATCACCCAGCAGTACATCAAGAAGGCGACCGGGAAAGAGGACCTGAGCATCACCCGGAAGCTGAAGGAGCTGGTGCTGGCCAAGAAACTCACCGACACGCACTCCAAGCAGGAAATCCTCACCGCCTACCTGAACACCATCTACTTCGGACGCGGCGCCAACGGCATCCAGGCCGCGGCCAAGGCCTACTTCGCCAAGGACGTCCGGGATCTCGACGTGAGCGAGGCCGCCGTCCTCGCCGGGGTCATCCAGCGCCCCACCTTCTGGGACCCGGCGGTGGACAGGGAGAACTCCGAGCAGCGCTGGAACTACGTGATGGACCACATGGTGGAGAACGGGTTCCTGAAAGCGGAGGAACGCGCGCGGGCGAAGTTCCCCACCGTGGTCGCCAAGGTCGCCGAGCCCGGAGCGCGCTGGCACATCAGGACCCGGGTCCTCGCCGAGCTGGAGGAGCGGGCCCAGCTCGGGCTCGACGAGGCCCAGCAACACGGCTACCGGATCGTGACCACCCTGGACAAGAACGCGCAGTCCGCAGCAGAGACCGCCACGCGGGAGGTCATGACGGGGCAACCGGACTACCTGCGCACCGCCCTGACCGCGATCGACCCCCGCACCGGCGGGGTGGCCGCCTACCACGGCGGGTCCGACAGCTCGGGCATGGACTACGCGCAGAGCCTCCAGGAGCCGGGCACCGCGTTCGCCCCGTTCACCGCCGTGGCCGCCGCCGAGCGGGGCCAGAACCCGGCGCGGGCGGTCGGGCCCCGGTCCAGCGAGGGCGACCTCGTCGCGCTGGCGAAGCGGATCGGCCCGGAGAACGTGGCCGCGGCGGCCCACGCCGCCGGCGTTCCCCGCGAGGTGCGGGGCCGACGCACGATCGTCGACCCGGACGAGCAGATCGGCGTGGGCGGCGGCCGAACGGCGGTCCGCCCGCTCGACCTCGCGGTCGCCTACGCCGCCCTCGTCGACGGCCAGCGCTCCCGGCCGCACTTCGTCGACCGGGTCCTGACCGGCTCCGGCGAGAGCCGGTACCAGTTCGCCGAGACCAGGAGCGCCGGCTTCGACATCGACACGCGGTTCAGCGCCAACACCGCGCGGGTGGTGACCTCCCTGCTGGAGGCCAACGGGGCGCGCAACGACATCCCCGTGCCCGGCAACACCCCGGTCGCCGTCCAGGCCGGGGTGCTGCGCTACGGCGGGGAGGGGCAGGTGGCCAAGGCGTGGACCGCCGGCTACACCCCGCAACTGGCCACCGTCGTCTGGGTCGGGGCCGACAAGTTCCAGCCGATCAAGGGCAGGTACCAGGAGAGCGGCGGCGCGGAGCACGACATCAACGGCCGGCGGGAACCGGCGGTGATCTGGAGCGCCGTGATGGGCGCCTACCACGAGAACCGCGAGCTCCAGCCGTTCCCCGCGCCCAACCCGCAGGCCAGGCCGGTGCCGACCATTCCCCAGCGGGTGCCGCAGTCACCGCCGGCCAAGCCGAGGAGCTCGCGGACGTCGCCCACCAAACCCCGGCAGACCGAACAGCCGCCCGCGAAGCCGCAGCCCGAATCCCAGCCGCAGCCGCAGCCACAACCTCAGCCGCAGTCCCAGCAGCCGCCCACCAAACCCCAGCCCGAATCCCAACCCCAGCCAACCCCCAAGCAGAACCAAAGCAACTCTCCCAAGCCCTCGGGAGGCGAAAACCCGCCGACGAAACCCGGCGGGTCGAGCGGCATCCCCATCCCGGGAAGAAACAACTGACCGGTCCTTCGCGCCCGTGCGGACGTCGCCGACCGAGCGACGCCGCACGGGCGCTCACTATTCAGGGGAAAACATCGGGCTCGCTGGCCGGCAGTCCACGATCTTCCGCTCTGCCGGCTCCGCATCTTCCGGTTCCCGAGCAGCTGACACCTTCAGATGGTGGGTGGGCTGTCGCAGACGAATGCTGTCCGACCAGCCGCGGACAGCGATGTCGGGAACAATGGCGACAAAAGCGCCTTCCCGCCCACCCTGGAACGCACAGCCACTCTCGCGCGCGACTACTGAGTATAGTATAGGGGAGCCCCCATTCTTATTATCGCGCGCGGGGCTGACATTTTTGCCGGCGGTGCGCCGGCGGTGGGGATGATTGACACGATTTGATGGAGTTCGGTGGCGCCTGTTGACCTGACGGCGGCGGGCTCGGTCCCGGGTTCGGGGCCGTGAACGGCGAGGCCAGGGTGGCGCAGGGCGCACGTGTGCCCGGTGCCGGAGGGGCGTACCGTCACTCGGGTGGGTGGACTTGTGTCCCACGCCACAGGTGGTCATGGTCGTAGGTATGCCGATGCGCCTGCTCGCCGTCGAGCCGACCGAACTCTTCATCGGTCGGGAGACCGCGCCCCTCCAGGTGGTGCGGGTGGTCGCCGACGGCGCGGCCGGCATCGACGGCGCCGCGTGCCCGGCCCGCGTGCACGTCGCGGGCCGGGGGCTCGACACTCCGGCGCCGGTCAGCACGCGCGCGGCAGGGCGGACGACGGTGGAGATCGGGGTCGCCACCGGCGACCACCGCCCCGGCTGCCGCGTGCCGGCCCGGGTCGTGGCGGTCTCGGAGGGCGCGGAGGAGACCCTCGACTTCGACCTGGTCGTCGCGGAGCCGGGCTGGACCGTGCACATGGTCAGCCACTTCCACTACGACCCGGTCTGGTGGAACACCCAGGGCGCCTACACCGCGGACTGGGACCGGCTGGACTTCCCCGGCTCGGGCAGGTCGAGCTTCCAGATGGCCGGTTTCGACCTGGTCCGCGCGCACCTCGACCTGGCCCTGCGCGAGCCGGAGTACCGGTTCGTGCTGGCCGAGGTGGACTACCTCAAGCCCTACTGGGACGCCCACCCCGAGGACCGCGCGCTGCTGCGCCGGCTGCTGGCCGAGGGCCGCGTGGAGATCATGGGCGGCACCTACAACGAGCCCAACACCAACCTGACCAGCCCGGAGAGCACGATCCGCAACTTCGTGCACGGCATGGGCTTCCAACGCCACGTGCTCGGCGCCGACCCCCGAACCGCGTGGCAGCTCGACGTGTTCGGGCACGACCCCGCCTTCCCCGGCATGGCCGCCGACGTCGGCCTGTCGGACAGCGCGTGGGCCCGCGGCCCCTTCCACCAGTGGGGGCCGATGGAGGTCAGGGACGGGGTGAAGGGCGACCCGACGCGGATGCAGTTCCGCAGCGAGTTCGAGTGGCTCTCCCCGTCGGGGCGCGGGGTGCTCACGCACTACATGGCCGACCACTACTCCGCCGGCTACTGGATGGACTCCTCGCCCTCCCTGGAGGCCGCGGAGGAGGCCACCTACGAGCTGTTCAAGGGCCTGCGGAAGGTGGCGACCACCCGCAACGTGCTGTTGCCGGTGGGCACCGACTACAGCCCGCCCAACAAGTGGGTCACCCGGATCCACCGGGACTGGAACTCCCGCTACACGTGGCCGCGGTTCGTCTGCTCGCTGCCGAGGGACTTCTTCGCCGCGGTCCGCGCCGAGATGGCCGAGCGCGGGGTTGCCGCGGCCCCGCAGACCCGGGACATGAACCCGATCTACACCGGCAAGGACGTCTCCTACATCGACACGAAGCAGGCGCAGCGCGTGGCCGAGGACGCCGTGCTCCAGGCGGAGCGGTTCGCCGTGTTCGCCGCGCTGCTGACCGGCGCGCGCTACCCGGACGCCGCGTTCGCGAAGGCGTGGGCGCAATTGGTGTACGGAGCGCACCACGACGGCATCACCGGCTCGGAGAGCGACCAGGTCTACCTCGACCTGCTGACGGGGTGGCGGGAGGCCAGGGACCTCGCCGTGGGCGCCAGGGACGCGGCGCTCCGCGCCCTCTCGTCCACTGTGGACACCAGTGGCCCCGCGGGGGGCCCGGTCGTGGTGTGGAACCCGCTCACCCGCGACCGCACCGACCTGGTGACCGTCCGGCTCCCCGAACCACACGGCGGCGCAAGGGTTCTGGACGAGGAGGGACGCGCCCTGCCGTGCCTCGTGGAGCACGACGGCACGACCGTGTCGTTCCTCGCCGGGGACATCCCCGCTCTGGGCTGGCGCGTCTTCCGCGTCACTCCGTCCACTGTGGACTCACCCGGCTGGGCCGAGATCGACGGGGTGGAGATCGCCAACGACCACCACCGGCTCACGGTCGACCCAGCCAGGGGCGGTGGCGTGTGCAGCCTGGTCGAGCTGGCGACCGGACGCGAGCTCGTCGCGACCGGACGGCTGGGCAACGAACTCGTCGTCTACCGCGAGTACCCGGCGCACCCCCGGTTCGGCGAGGGGCCGTGGCACCTGCTGCCCCGCGGGCCGGTCACGACCGCGGGCAGCCGACCGGCCGCGTCGGTGCGGGCACTGCGCTCGCCGTTGGGCGAACGCGTCGAGGTGCGCGGCCAGGTCGGGCCCGTGCGCTACACCCAGCGGATCACGCTGTGGCACGGCGTCCCGAGGGTCGAGTGCTCGACCACCGTGGAGGAGTTCACCGGCTCCGACGAGCTGCTGCGCGTCCGGTGGCCCTGCCCCGTGCCCGGTGGACTGCCGGTGAGCGAGGTGGGCGACGCGGTGATCGGCCGCGGCCCCGGCTTCCCGGACGTGGACGCCGGCACGCACCCCTGGACGTTGGACAACCCGGCCCACACGTGGTTCGGGCTCGGCTCGACGGCGCGGGTCCGGGTCAACGGGGCGGCCCGCCCGCTCGGGGTGGCCGAGGTCGTGGTCCCGCGCCGGGACGAGGCCGCCGAGTTGGCCCGCGACCTGGTGTGCGCCCTGGCGCGCTCCGGCGTGACCGCCACGACCGGCGAGGCCGACGGCGCTCGCTACGGGAACCTGGACGTCGACTCCAACCTGCCCGACTTCCGGATCGCCCTCGGCGGGCCGGCCCGCAACGCCCTCACCGCCGAGGTGATCGGCCGGGCGGGGCTCGCCTGGCACGCCGAGCTGGAACGCCAGCTCGACGAGACCGGCCGCGCGGTGCTGTGGGTCCCGGCCGAGCACGCGTTGCCCGAGGTCTGGGTGCCCGGCGCCGACCTCACCGACGCCCGCGCGCTGCCCACGCTGGTCCTGGCCGCGCGCGACGAGGCCGACCTGCCCTCGGTGGTCGCCGCCGTCGTCGCCGACCTCGACGACCACGAGATCACCGTCGAACAGCGGGGGCCGGCGACGGGGCATGGCATGGAGGAGCGCACGGTCGCGCTGCTCAACCGCGGGATCCCGGGGTTCGTGGTCGACGCGCACGGCACCCTCCACGCGTCGTTGCTGCGCTCGTGCACCGGTTGGCCCTCCGGGGTCTGGATCGACCCCCCGCGACGCGCCACCCCGGACGGCTCCGGGTTCCAGCTCCAGCACTGGACCCACGTCTTCGAGTACGCGTTGGTCTCGGGCGAGGGCGACTGGCGCGCGGTCGGTGTTCCGGAGGCGAGCGCGGCGTACGCGCAGCCCCTGCTCGCGGTCCCGGTTCCGGACCCAGTTGCCAACCTGGGCTCGGGCCTGTCCCCGGCTCCGGACTCGGTCCCGGGCCGCGCCGGGGACCGCCCCCTCCTCGCGGCCAGCGGCTCGCTGCTCCGGGTCGAGCCGGCCGACCGGGTCCGGCTCGGCGCGTTGAAGGTCGCGGGCAACCCGCTCACGCAGGGACGCGCCGAGGCCGCCGACCCCACCGCGGGCATCGCCCTGCGGCTGGTCGAGACCCGGGGCGAGCGCACGAGCGTCACCGTGACCTCACCGGTGCTGCGGTTCGTCGACCCCGCCCACGCCGACCTGCTCGAACAACGCGGGGACAGCCTGCCCGGTGACGGCGAGCTGGCCGCCGAGCTCACCGGGTACGAGACCGCGACGTTCGTGGCCAAACCGGAGCTCGTCGTGCCGAACACCGCCGTCCGCCCCGGGAGCTCGCTCGCGCCGGATGCGGAGGACGCGCAGCCGCTCTCCGCCCGGTACTGGCTGCACAACCGGGGACCGGCCCCGTTGGGCGGTCTTCCCGCCTCGGTGCACGTGGACCCCGTCCAGGCCGAGGTGGAACCGGGAGGACGCCTCACCCTGACCGTCTCCGTCGCCTCCGACCGCACCGACGGCGACCTCCACGGCACCGTGCGCCTCGTGACCCCGCCGCACTGGGTCGCCGAGCCGGCCGAGTTCGACGTGACCCTGCCGCCGTGCGGCCACGTGGCGGCCGAGGTGCGGGTGCACGCGCCGCCCTGCCGCGCCGGCGACCCCGTCCCCCCGCCGGGCCGGCACCCGGTGCGCGCGCGGTTGACGCTGTCCGGGGCGGACCTGCCGCCGAGCTGGACCCAGGCCGTGGAGGACGTCGCCGTGCTCGGCGTCCCGGAGTGGGAGGCCGGCGTCTTCGCGCTGGAGGGGGTGGTTGACGAGGCGGACCCGGTGCCCGGCCGGCTGCTGCGCCTCGTCCGCGGTCCCGAGCCGGTGCGGGTCGCGCGCGGCGGCCGGGGCCGGCTCGCGGTCGTCGTCGGCACCGACGCGCACGCCCCGATCGCGGTGGAGGCGCGGCTGGTGAGCCCCTGGGGCACCTGGGAGGCCGTCCCCTCCGCCGCGCTCGGGGTGGAGCTGCCGGCGCGCGGCGAGGCGGAGATCGCGTTCGACGTCGCGCCGCCGCGCTGGGCGGAACCGGGCACGTGGTGGGCGCTCGTGAAGGTCGCGGGCGCGGGTCGGCTGCTGTACTCGCCCGCCGTTCCGCTGGAGGTGACGGAATGACCACGAGGACCACGGCGGCGGAGGTGGCCGCCTGGGTGGACGGACGCCCCGTGGCCGTCGCCGAGGTGGACGAGGCCGAGCGGGTGTTGCGGACCGGGCGCGCCGCGTCCGCGCTGCCCGCGCCGGAGACGAGCGAGGGTCGGCAGGTGCGGCGCTGGCTGGTCCAGGTCCTCACCGCCGAGCGCCTGGTCGCGGCCGAGGCGCACCGCCGGCGGCTGGCCGACGACGACGCGCCCGCGGTGACCGACCTCGCGCCCGAACGGCACCACCTGCTCGAACTGGGCAGCGCCACGGCCGCGCTGCTGGCGCGGAACGCGCTCGCCAGGGCGGTGTTCGCCGCGGTCACCGCCGAGGTGGACGTGCCGGAGGCGGAGGTGACGGCCTACCAGGCGCGCAACGGCGACGTGCTCGGACCGGCCCCGGCGGACCGGGCCCGGGAGCGGATCGGGGCCCTCCTGCGGGGCGCGGCCCGGCGGCGGGCCTTCGTGGAATGGCTCGACCGCGCCCGGGCGACGCGGGTCCGGCTCGCCCCCGGCTACGAGCACCCGGGCGACCCGCGCCAGCCGGACAACACCCACCGGCACTAGGGTCCGTTCCCACGGGGCGGCCCGCCCCCGGGAAGGGAGACCGCGTGAGCGACCTGGTGCTCGCGATCGACGTCGGCGGCACCAAGATCGCCGCGGGGGTCGTGGACGGTGACGGCAGCCTGCTGCGGAGCGCGATCCGCCCCACGCCGGCCGACGACGCGGAACACGCGTGGGCGCAGGTGCGGTCGGCGGTGGACGAGGTGCTGGCCGGCACGCCCTCGGTGCGGGGCGTGGGCATCGGCTGCGCGGGGCCGATCGACACCGCGCGCGGCACGGTCAGCCCGATCAACATCGGCGGGTGGCGGCACTTCCCGCTGCGGGCGCGGGTCGCCGACCTCGTGCCGGGGGTTCCGGTCCAGCTCGCCGGCGACGGCGTGTGCACGGCGCTCGGCGAGCACTGGCGCGGGGCCGGGCAGAGCAGCCGCTACCTGCTCGGCATGGTCGTCTCGACCGGGGTCGGGGGCGGGCTCGTGCTCGACGGCCGCGCCTACGGCGGCCGGACCGGCAACGCGGGGCACATCGGGCACCTGGTGGTGGAGCCGGACGGCGAGCCGTGCACCTGCGGTGGCCGCGGCTGCGTGGAGACCGTGGCCAGCGGGCCGCGCATGGTGCGCTGGGCCCGCGAGCGCGGCTGGCAGGCGCCTGCCGGGGCGGACGCCGCCGTACTCGCCGACGCCGCGCGCTCCGGCGACGCGGTCGCGGCGGCGGCGTTCGAGCGGGGCGGGCACGCGGTGGGCCTGATGATCGCCGCCGTCGCGGCGGTCTGCGACCTCGACCTGGTGGTGGTCGGCGGCGGGGTGGCGCAGGCCGGTCCGCTCCTGTTCGACCCCGTGCGTCGCGCGCTCGACGTCCACGCGGGTCTGTCGTACCTGGCGGACCTGCGCGTCGTTCCGGCGGAGCTCGGTGGCGAGGCCGGCCTCATCGGCGCCGCGGCGCTCCTGCGCCCCTGACGAGCGCTCCTGGCCCACGTGCGGCGGGGCACTCGGCGGCCCTGGCCTCACCCGAAGGAGGCGAATCCCGCTCCTTCACCCTCCCGGGTGAGCTCACCGCACCCCGTTCTGTCAGTCCCGCATGCGATGTTTGAAGTGGGGGTTCCCCCATACTCAGGAGTTGTAGTGGGCGAAACACCGTGATCGCCCACGATCAGCCGAGAAACGACACTCGTGGCCTGACGCCCTCCGGTGAAAGGGCGATCTGGCCGGAGAATCCGGGGTGTACGGCGCTCAGCCGCGCGGGAGCCGCCCCATCAGGTGGAACTCCGGGTTGGGGCGGAGGGCCGTGAGGTGGGCCAGGCGGTTGGACAGCGCGAAGAACGCGGTGATCGCGCCGACCTGCCAGATCTCCTCGTCGTCGAGGCCGGCGGAGCGGGCCGCGTCGAGGTCGTCCTCGGCCAGCAGGGCCGACTCTCCGGCGAGCACGAGCGCGAGGTCGACGATGGCCCGCTGCCTCGGGGGCAGCTCGGCCGACCACGGGTTGGTGGCCACGTGGTCGGCCAGGTGCGCGTCCTTGCTCCTGATCCGCAGCACCGCGCCATGAGCCACGACGCAGTAGGTGCAGTGGTTCGCGCCGGATGTGGCGACGACGACCAGCTCGCGTTCGGCCTTGCTCAGTCCGCCCTCGGACTCCATGAGCGCGTCGTGGTAGTCCATGAACGCGCGCAGCTCGTCGGGCCGGTGGCCCAGTGCCCGGAAGATGTTGGGGACGAAGCCGGTCTTCTCGACGACGGCGGCGACCCGGAGTCGGAGGTCCTCGGGGAGCTCCTCGGGCTCGGTGACGCCGAACCTGCTCACCGACTCGGGGAGGTCGGGGTGGGAGGCGGACATGTCCGCACGCTAGTCGCGCGCACCCCCGCCGGCCAGACCTAGTTCGTGAGGATGATCGTGATGCCACCGGTGGCGCGGTCGATGCCCCGGGCGGTCGCGCAGCTCTCCCCGTGCTCCCGCGCGCTGACCGGGAAGCCGGCCTCGACCTGGTGACCGGCGAAGTCCCCCTCGGTGACCACTCCCCTCATGGCCAGCAGCCGCACCCCGGACACGTCGTGCACCTGGGACTCCGCCACGTGGAAGGTCGTGGTGGCGTTGTCGCTCCAGGTGATTTGCCCCGCCATGCCGGTCCTGCCGGTGGAGCACGAGAGCTGGTTGGGCAGACCCGCGTTGCTGAAGGTGATCCGGCCCCTGGTGTGCGGCGCGGGCTCGACGGGACACGTGATCGAGCCGACGCCGCTCACGCCCACCGGCTTCTCGACGTCGTTGAGCCCGCCGTCGTAGGTGGTCTGGACGGTGCCGGCGCACACGTGCCGCGTCAGGGCGTGCGTGGGGGTCGCGGGGACGGCGAGGGCGGCCAGGACGGTCACTCCGGCGAGGGCCGTCCACCAGCTTTCGGGGCGACGCAGGCGCTTCATCACCGCCGACGCATCGGCAGCGCGCCACCCGATCCCCACCTCATGTCACCCGGGCGAGTGGGGCCGGCCCTCCCGCCGTAGCCGGCCTCACCGCGGCCGGCCTCGCGCGTGGCCAGCGCCGGGAACAGCACTGGAACAGCACTGGAACAGCACCGGGCCGGGTCCCGCGTTCAGGACCCGGCCCGGTGAGGGGACGTCAGGGGGCGGAGCGACCGCGGGCGGTCGTCAGTGCGAGCCCACCGGCTTGAGCGACGGGTCGCCCTCGTCGGCGTGGTAGTCGCCCGGCCTGGTCTCGTCCGTGCCGTTGAGGACCCGCATCCGGCGCAGCACCAGGGTGACCAGGGCCGCCACCAGCAGGTTCGCCACCAGCGCCACGAACCCGACGTAGATCTGCACCTGCGAGCCGGCCAAGGGCCGCCAGCCGAACAGCGACAGCTCGCCGAAGGTCAGCGCCGAGCCGCCGAAGTGCGCCTTGCCGGCCGCCGGGTTCGGGATGCCGTAGAGCATCACGAACCCCCAGGCCATGCCGACGACCCAGCCCGTGACCAGGCCCCAGAGGTGGAACCACCGGGTGTAGAGCGAGATCGCCACCGCCGGCAGCGTCTGCAGGATGATCACGCCGCCGATGAGCTGGAGGTCGATGGAGAACTGCGGGTCGACGAACACGATGAACGCGATCGCGCCGAACTTCACCACCAGCGAGGCGAGCTTGGCCTGCTTGGCCTCCTGCGCCGGCGAGGCGTCCCTGCGCAGGTACTCCTTGTAGATGTTGCGGGTCCACAGGTTCGCCGCCGCGATCGACATGATCGCCGCGGGCACCAGCGCGCCGATGCCGATGGCGGCGAAGGCGATGCCGGTGAACCAGCCGGGGAACTGCTGCTCGAACAGCACCGGGACGATCGTGTTCGAGTCCGGCCGGCCGGTCGCCTGGTTGGTGAGCGGCGTGGAATTGGCGCTGATGGCGACGTACCCCAGCAACGCCAGCATGCCGAGCAGCAGCGAGTACGCCGGCAGCGCCACCATGTTCCGCTTGATCACGTTGCGGCCCTTGGAGGCGAGGATGCCGGTCAGCGAGTGCGGGTAGAGGAACAACGCCAGCGCGGAGCCGAGCGCGAGGGTGGCGTACTGGAGCTGGTTGTTGTGGTTCAGCAGGATGCCGTCCGACGGGGTCCTGCTCGCGTCGAACTTGGCCTGCGCCTGGTCGAAGATCGTGTCCCAGCCGCCGAGCTTGCTCGGCAGGTAGAACACCGCGACCAGGATGACGATGTAGATCAGCGTGTCCTTGACGAACGCGATCAGCGCGGGCGCGCGCAGCCCCGACTGGTAGGTGTAGAGCGCGAGGATCAGGAACGCGATGAAAAGCGGCGCGTGGCCCATCACGCCGGAGCCGTTGAAGCCCATGGTGCGCAACACGGCCTCCAGCCCGACGAGCTGGAGCGCGATGTAGGGCATCGTGGCGATGATCCCGGTCAGCGCCACGAGCAGGGCCAGCAGCGACGAGCCGTAGCGCCCCCGCACGTAGTCGGCGGGGGTGACGTAGCCGTGCACGCGGGACACCGACCACATGCGCAGCAGCGGCAGAAAGACGATCGGGTACAGGATCACCGTGTACGGCAGGGCGAAGAAGCCCATCGCCCCGGCGCCGAAGATGAGGGCCGGCACGGCGACGAACGTGTACGCCGTGTAGAGGTCACCGCCGACCAGGAACCAGGTGATCCACGACCCGAACTTCCGGCCGCCCAGACCCCACTCGTCGAGGTGGTCCAGGCTGTCGCCGGCCCGCCACCGGGCCGCGACGAACCCCAGCACGGTGACGAGCAGGAACAGCGCGCTGAAGACGACGATCTCGGTCCACTGCAGGTCGTTCACCGCGCGTCGCTCCCGTCCTGGCGCCGCCCGGCGGCGCCGGCGCTGTCGAGGTCGTCCACCGACAACCGGTCCGGTCGGTCCGTCCGCACCGGCTCGTCCCTGGTCCTGAGGTAGACCAGCCCCACGCAGAGGACGCCGAGGGGCACGAAGAGGAACTGGCACCAGTAGAAGAACGGCAGCCCGAACAGCCGGGGGCGGTCCTCGTTGTACAGCGCGGTGGCCAGCATCAGCAGCGGGACGAGGAGCAGCAGGTTCCAGGCGTTCCAGCGCAGCCCGTTGCCGCTGTGGCCGGCGCGTGGCGGCGGCGAACCAGTGGACATCGGTCTCCCTCTCGGTGGCGTGGCGACCCGGTGCGGGCTGCCACGCGGCGGCGACCAGCCGGGGGGTTGCCCGGCCCACCCGTCGGGGCGGGTGTGTCGCGGATGTTAAGCCGACATGTTGGCCTCGTCACCCGTTTAGGTGGATGCCACCACCCGTTTGATGCCCAAATTGTGACAACAGGCGTCCGATATCTGAGACAGAGGGGCCATGCTCACCCGAACCGGGTAGCGCGGACCGCCACGAGAACCAAGGCACGTCCCGGCCGCGCCGGCTCTGCTCACCCGCTCGCGCTCCGGGCCCGGAACGGGCGTGCCGGCCGCCCGGGATCCGGACGGCCGGCACGCTGTCACCTGTCGGGAACAGACGCCGACGCGCTCAGCCGCGCGACTGCAGCCTCTTGGTCATCTCGGTGGCGGTGACCGCCTTGGCGACCTGGGCGCAGTCGTCCCTGGTCGTGCCGGCGACGCCGCCCTCGGCGTTCTGCCGGCACGCACTGTTGAGCACGGTGCCCAGCTCCGCGTAGTCCGCGCCGGAGGTCAGCAGGTTCTGCACCGACCACCACAGCGAGGCCGACTTGTCGATGCCGATGCCCCGGATCCGCTGCCCGTTGAAGCTGCCCCCGTCCGCGATCAGCGCGGCGGCCTTGTTGCCCACCCCGCTGTTGCGGTGGACGAAGATGCTGTTGTCCCGCGCGGTCTGGTAGCGCGGGTACCACAGGGAGCTGCCCTTGCGGTCCGGGTCGTTGTGCGCGGGCGGGTTCGCCATGTCGCGGATGACGCCCAGAGCCGAGCCCTCACCCATCTTCCACCGGTTGCCCGCGGTGTCGTCCGAGCTGCCGTTGGTCAGGTCGACGAACTCGCCGAAGATGTCCGACAGCGACTCGTTGATCGCGCCCGACTCGCCGCGGTACACCAGCCCGGAGATGTGCTCGGTGACCCCGTGGGTCAGCTCGTGCCCGGTGACGTCGTCGGTGGTGACGCCCTCGCCGAAGACCATCTGCTGGGCCTGCGGCGACCAGAAGGCGTTCTGGTACGGGCACTTCTCGCCGGAGACGCAGACGCGGACCGTGGCCCGGAGCGCCTTGCCCGCGCCGTCGCCGTAGTCCACGCCGATCAGGTCGGTGAGGTCCGCGTCGACCTTGCTGGCGTAGAACTTCGAGGTGTCCCCGAAGAAGTCGTAGACCTTGTTGACGTCCGCGACCGACGAGGGGCGGCCGCCCTCACGACGGCTGACCCGGAACGCCGTGCCACAGCGGAACGCGCTGTCGTCGTTGCCGTCCACGGTCGTGCGGTTGGCGTCGCAGACCGCGCGGTTGACCGCCTCGTGGGTGTCGGACCAGGTGGCCAGCGCGGCCCGGGAGCCGGCGTCGACCACGACGGTCCACCGGTCCTCGGCGCCCTTGCCGGCGACCGTGACCTGGAACGCCGGAACCGCGTCGGTCGCGCCCTCGGCGCCGAGCAGGCTCGCGTCGTACCAGTAGGGCCGGGACTCGGCGACCCGCAGGTCGGTGACGCCCTGGCCGGACTCGCCGGCCACCCGGTCGAGCGCGGACCGCGCGGCGCCCTCAGCCGCGGCGGTCCGGTCGGCGGGGAACGACCCGGCGCGCCCGCGCGCCGTCCGGCCGTGCGCGGAGACCAGCGCGCCGGACCGGTCGAGCACCTCGACGACCTGGCCGCCGAGCACCGGGACGCCGTCGATGGTCTGCTGCAGCCTGACGACCCCGCCCGCGGGCGTCGTCCGGCTGCTCAGGACCTCCAGCGCGCCCACACCGGCGCCGAACTGCTGGGCCAGCCGCGCCGAGTGCGCCGCGCCGGCGGCCCGCAGGTCGGTCTGGCCCGACGGCGCGGGCTTCGGGGAGCGCGGGGTGACCTCGCGGGTGCGCCCGAGGTCGTCGACCTGGACGTCCACGTCCTGGCCGGGTGGGGCGGCGAGCGCGGGCTCCGCGGCCGCGACGACGCCGAGGGCGAGGGCCGCCGCGAAGAGCGCGGCACCTCGTCGTGCGTGGGACATGCGTCACTCCAGAAAGACAGCAGGGAGTCACCATTCGTGACGTGGGAGTGATCCTGTCCAGCCTTTCGGGGTAAGCACACCCGCCATTCGTCGGGCTAATTGCGACAAAAGGGGTAAGAGAGCGGGAAGGGGTCACGATCTGTCGTCACCCGTTATGCCCCGTTCGAGGCCACCGAGGCGGGAGTACGGTCGACCCGGCATGATCGCGGCGCTGCGTCTCCCCCCGGTCCCCGCCGTGGCCGCGGTGCTGGTCACCGTCCTGGCCACGGGGCTCGTCGGCGGCTGCACGGGTCCGGTCAGCGGAACGCCGACCGCCGGCACCCGGGAGAGCGGCCCGGCCTCCGGGCAGACCTCCGGCCCGGCCACACCCACCTCGGGCATGGGCGCGGCGCCGCCCCGGGTGGGGGCCTGCGTCCGGGGGGCGGAGTACGACGAGGTCGCCTGCGACCAGCCGCACGAGGGCGAGGTGACCGCGACCGACACCCTGCCGGCGACCCTGCCCGCCACCCCGGACGAGAGCGTGGTGCGGCAGGCCGCGCTGCCCCGCTGCCGGCAGGCCGCCGTCGGGTACCTCGGCAGCGGCGACGTCGACGCCACCCGGCTGCGGTCGTGGGCGTTCTGGCCCTCCGCCCGCGACTGGGCCGCCGGCCAGCGGTGGCTGGTGTGCGCGGTGTTCGAGGCCGGCCCGGACGACCGACCGGTCGCGCGCACCGGCTCGCTGCACGGCGCGCTGGCCAACGGCCTCGACGCCTACCAGCAGTGCGCGGCCGGCTCCCCCAGTCGGGACGACCGCCTGGTCACGGTGCCCTGCGACCAACCACACCTCGCGGAGGCGGTGCCCGGCGTGCTCGCCCTCGGCGCGCCCCACGACCCGCCGCCGAGCCCCGAGCAGATGACCCAGGCCGCGCAGCCGCACTGCGCCCAGGCGGTGACGGGCTACGTGGGCGCGGCGCGGCCGGACGTGCTGGTCTCGTGGCGGCTGCCCAGCCCGGCGAGCTGGTCGGAGGGCTTCTCGGTGGCCGTCTGCTACGTGGAGACGACCACCGCGGTGAAGTCCCGCCTCCGGGGCATCGGCACGAACCCGCTGCCGAGCTGACCGCGCCCCCTGCCCTGGCCGGCCCCTTCACCCACACGCCGGGATCGCACCGCCCGAACGGGTCACGCGGCGACAGCTGGTCGTCCGGAAAGGGACCACTTGGCCGATCGCGGCTCACTCTTCCGGGGCTGGCTCCGGCTGACCTTCCCCCGATGAGCTGAGACCGCGCCCGGTCGCCCGACCGGCGCGCCGAGCCGAGGTCGAGGGGAGACCATGCGGAGACTTCTGCTGGCCACCGGCGTGGTGGCCGTCCTGAGCGCCCTCGTGACCACCGCGCACCCCGCGGTGGCCGCGCCAGCCGCCCCGCCGACAGTGCCGGAGCGCCACCTCACCCAGAAGATCGACTGGAAGCCGTGCTTCCCCGGGAAACTCCCCGACGGGTTACCCCCGGGCTCGGAACGCCTGGAGTGCGGCTCCTTCACCGCTCCGCGCAACTGGAACCGACCGAACGACAAGATCGACATCGTGGTCGCGGTCAGTCGGCTGCGCCCCGCGAAGGGTGAGCCGAAAGGCACCGTCCTGACCAACCCCGGCGGCCCTGGCGCCCCCGGCCGAACCCTGCCCCTGCTGTTCCTCCAGCAGAACCGCGCCAAGCTCCTGGACGCCGTGGAGGTCGTGGGCGTCGACCCGAGGGGCACCGGCGAGAGCAGCAACGTGAGCTGCGGCGGGGGAGCCAACATCGGGGCCGAGCTGGACCCGAGGGACCGCAGCCAGGGCAACCTCGACCTCATGCTGGACTCGGCGGCGCTGACCGCCAGGTTCTGCCAGACCAAGTCCGGCGAGTTGGGCCGGTACGTCACCACCGAGCAGACCGTGAAGGACCTCGACCTCCTGCGGCGCCTGCTCGGCAGGGAGAAGGTCAGCTACGTCGGCTACTCCGGGGGAAGCTGGATGGGCGCGTACTACGCGACCTACTTCCCGAACCGGGTGGACAGGTTCGTGCTCGACTCGAACACGGAGTTCACGACCACCTGGCAGAAGTCCTTCTCCTGGCAGCCGCTCGGCTTCGAACGCCGCTTCCGCGAGGACTTCCTGCCGTGGGCCGCGCGCCACGACGCGCACTACCACCTGGGCACGACCGGCGAGGACGCGCGGCAGACCTACGAACGGCTGCGCGCCCGGCTGGCCGAGCAGCCGGCCGACCTCGGCCAGGGCCGGACGATGACCGCGGTGGGGCTGGACGAGGTCATCGCGACGTCGATCTACTCGAAGGCGTTGTTCGTCGGGCTCGCCGAGACCCTGACCCGGGTCCGCACGGTCGTGGAGCAGCCCGGGACCGACCAGGCCAGGGCCGCGGCCGCGGCCGTCCGCGAGTCGCTGGACCGGCTGACCCGCTCCGCGCTGCCCGGCGTGGCCCCGTTCCCCGCGGACGCGGAGGCGGCGACCTCCTACAGCATCCGCTGCAACGACACCCCCACCACCGGGGACCGCGCGTCGCTGGTCCAGCGGTCCGAGCGCGAAGGCCGGAAGTACCCGCTGATCGGCTGGTGGCGGATCTCCGACCCGTGCGTCTTCTGGAAGCGGCCCGACGTGCACATGCCGACGCCGAACGGCAGGAACGTCCCGCCGGTGCTGATGGTGCAGTCGGTCAACGACCCGGCCACCCCGCTTGAGGGGGCGAAACGGGCGCACGAGGCGTTCGCCAACTCCCGACTGCTCACCGTGACGGACGAGGGCGACCACGGCCTCTACTCCACCGGCAACGCCTGCGTCGACGACGTCGTGGAGAAGTACCTGGTGGACGGCGTGGTGCCGGACCGCGACCTGTCGTGCACCGGAACGCCGCTGCCCGAGCCGCGGCGCGCCGGCCACGCGGAGGAGCACGTCGCGGAGCCCCAGGGGGTCAACCCGCTCACCCTGAACGCCCAGTTCCGACGGCTCATCGGTCCGATGCCGCGCTGACGGCGAAGGGGCTCCCACCATCGCGGTGGGAGCTCCTTCCCAAGCCCCTTCCCGGCCGGGGACTCCGGGATCAGAGCAGGCGGCGGGCAACCCGCCCATGGAGATCGGTCACCAGGCGGACGAGCCAGGGCGCCAGAACCGCCGCGGCCAGCCCGATTCCACTGTGGACAATCACGGCGCCGGTCCAGGTCGGGCCGCCCCACGCCGAGGAGATGTCCTCGCCCCACATGGCGAACGGGTAGGTGGCGCCCCGAACCACCATGGCTCCCAACAGGAAGACCACGGCGGACGACAGCGCGCCCATGGGCAGGACCAGCGCCAGGTACAGCGCCTCCCGCCACCGCCGGCGGTCGCCCAAGCGTCGCCACAGCCCCCCGTGGGGCTTCGGCGGGTCGGGAAGGGAAACCCGCAACAGCACGCGGACCCGAGCTCGCTCGACCTTCGCCATCAACCGCGCGAACGCCAGCACCGCCAGGAAACCGGCCACGCCAACCAGAACGACGGAGGTGGCCGCGCTGACCCCCAGCCCGACCACGACCAACGGGAACCACACCAGCCCGAGCGGCAGCGAGAGCAGGGCGAAGAGCACGCGCCCGCCGAACGCCCGCACACCAGCCCGCTGCCAGACGTAGGTGTCGGTCCGCACCAACGGCCAGTACCACATCGACACCGCTTCCCCCCACGTGTTCGCCTCGCTCACACGCTAGGAATCCGGTGCCACCACGGGAACCCGGCTGGCTTCGGCGCCCACCGGGGGTCAACCCCCGGCTCACCCCGGGGTGAACCCGCCGGCTGGCCCACCCCGTCGGTTGCGGCCCGTCGGTCCCGGCCCGCCGGTCCCGGCCGCCGGACGCGACGCGGCGTCGGAGTGCCCCTCCCCCTGACGGGCACCCCGACGCCGCCTCCGCTCCCGGTACTCGGCTCAGGCGCACCAGGCGCTGGGCCGCCCCCTGTCCGGGACGCGGTCTCGGTCCTCGTCCTTCCTCCGGTCGCCGCTGTCGGACGTGACGATCACCATCACGACGGCCGCCACGGCCAGGACCAGCATCGCCAGCCCCGCACTGACCATGGCGCACCTCCTCGCGGGTCTCGTGCCGATCCTCCGCTGACTGCGTTCCCCGGGGGTTGGTGAGGACCTTCCCCCGGTAGGGAAGAGCGTGCCCCCGCGCGCTGGATACGTCCGTGACGCAGGTCACGAAAAGGGGGACGCCCCGGGGCCTGGTCGGGCCCGGGGCGTCCCCCTCTCCCACGCGCGCGCCGGCGGGAGTCACCGCCCGCGACGCGTGGCGTCACTCAGCCGAGGCGCTGCTTCAGCGCCTCCAGCTCGTCCCGCAGCGAGCTCGGCAGCTTGTCGCCGATCTTGGCGAACCACTCCTCGATCAGCGGGATCTCGGCCTTCCACTCCTCGACGTCGACGCCCAGCGCGGCCTCGATGTCGGCCACCGGGGTGTCCAGGCCGGACAGGTCGATCGCCTCGGCGGTCGGCACGTGGCCGATCGGGGTCTCCACCGCCGGGGCGGTGCCCTCCAGCCGCTCGACGATCCACTTCAGCACGCGCGAGTTCTCGCCGAAGCCCGGCCACAGGAAGCGCTTGTCCTCACCGCGGCGGAACCAGTTGACGTAGAAGATCCTCGGCAGCTTAGCGGCGTCGGCGCCCTTGCCGGTGTCGATCCAGTGCTGGAAGTAGTCGCCGGCGTGGTAGCCGATGAACGGCAGCATCGCCATCGGGTCGCGCCGCACGACGCCCACCTGGCCCACGGCCGCCGCGGTGGTCTCCGAGGACAGCGTGGCGCCCATGAACACGCCGTGCTGCCAGTCGCGGGACTCGGTCACCAGCGGGACGGTGGTGGCGCGCCGGCCGCCGAACAGGATCGCCGAGATCGGCACGCCCTTCGGGTCCTGCCACTCCGGGGCGACGATCGGGCACTGCTCGATCGGCACGCAGTAGCGGGAGTTCGGGTGCGAGGTCAGCTCCTCGCTGCCCGGCGTCCAGTCCCGCTTCTTCCACGAGGTGAGGTGCTCGGGCGCCTCGCCCATGCCCTCCCACCAGATGTCGCCGTCGTCGGTGAGGGCGACGTTGGTGAACACCGAGTTGCCCAGCTCGATGGTGCGCATCGCGTTGGGGTTGGTCTTCCAGTCGGTGCCCGGAGCGACGCCGAAGAATCCGTTCTCCGGGTTCACGGCGTACAGCCGGCCGTCCTCGCCGAAGCGCATCCACGCGATGTCGTCGCCGAGCGTCTCGACCTTCCAGCCCGGAATGGTCGGCTCCAGCATCGCCAGATTCGTCTTGCCGCAGGCGCTCGGGAAAGCGGCGGCCACGTAGTAGACCTTGTTCTCCGGCGAAATGAGCTTCAGGATGAGCATGTGCTCGGCGAGCCAGCCCTCGTCCCTGCCCATCACCGAGGCGATCCGCAGCGAGTAGCACTTCTTGCCCAGCAGGGCGTTGCCGCCGTACCCGGAGCCGAAGCTCCAGATCATGCGCTCCTCGGGGAAGTGCGAGATGTACTTCGTCTCGTTGCACGGCCACGGGACGTCCTGCTGGCCGGGCTCCAGGGGCGCGCCCAGCGAGTGCAGGCACGGCACGAAGTCGGCGTCGTCGCCGAAGCGCTCCAGCGCCTTCGCGCCCATCCGGGTCATCACCCGCATCGAGACGACGACGTATTCCGAGTCGGTGAGCTCCACGCCGAGCATCGGCTTTTCCGCGTCCAGCGGACCCATGCAGAACGGGATCACGTACATCGTCCGGCCGCGCATCGAGCCCCGGTAGAGCTCGGTCATCGTGGCCTTCATCTCGTCCGGCCGCATCCAGTTGTTGGTGGGGCCGGCGTCACCCGGGTCCTGCGAGCAGATGAAGGTCCGCTCCTCCACCCTGGCCACGTCGCTGGGGTCCGAGGCGCACCAGAACGAGTTCGGCTTCCGCTCCAGCCGCACGAACGTTCCGGCCTCGACCAGCTTCGCCGTCATCCGCTCCCACTCGTCGTCCGAGCCGTCGCACCAGACGACCTGGTCGGGGGTGGTGAGCTCGGCGACCTCACGCACCCATGCAAGCAGGCGCTGGTGCGTGGTCGGTGCTTGGTCGAGACCGGGGATGGTCAGCGCGGTCATCTCGTCTCGTCTCCTGACTGGGCGCCACAGCCCGTGCCACACGCCGGCTCCACCCCGGGGGAGATCGACGGGCCCGCCGAAATCACCGAAAGCTTCGCCCCGCCCGGGTGGTACGGGCGTGCTGGGAAAGGGATGTTCTGCAGGTTAGCCCCGGTCGCACCGGAAAACGCACGGCCGCCCTGTCGCTTCTCTCACAAGAACGATCAGGGAATCGATTCAGGGCCACTCGGATGACTGAGAACGGGTGAACCCCGAATGGGTGCGAGAAGCAACACATACCGTGCGCGGCAAGAGAGAAAGCGTTTGCGGGTACTCCCCGAGGTGGTCCCCCGGGTGACCGCGGACCGGTCCGAACGCGCCGGGGCCCCGGCCATGGCGGTGCGCCGTGGCCGGGGCCCGAACCCCTCACGTCCGCGGGGCGACGTCCTGGCGGATCAGCTCCACCGGCCGGTGGCCGGGTCGATGCTCACCACCGAGGGGCCACTCGCGGCGCCGGTGGCCGGTGCGGCGGCGCCGGAGGCGGGGTCGGACCACGCCGCGTCCGACCAGGCGGCGTCCCCTGCCGGCTCCGCGCCGCCCTCGCCGACGAACGAGTCCTTGCTGTAGGAGCCGTCCTTGTTGATGTGCCCCTGCTCCACGACCTTCCAGTCACCGTGCCCCTGGTGCTGGCGGATCGTGACCTTGCCGTCCTTGCCGATCTCGGTCGCGGAGTCGGCGTCGCCGTCGCCGTCGGTGTCCGTGAACAGGATGACGTCGCCGTCGGAGTCCTTCACCACCGCGGTGTCGGCCTTGCCGTCCTGGTTGAGGTCCTCGGTGGCCGGGCCCACCGTGCGCTCGCCGTCCCTGGTCTCCACGAGCATCTCGCCCCCGCCGCGGCTGGCGGTCTCGCGGTGGTCAGCGCCGCCACCGGCCTTGCCGGTGGTGTCGACCCACTGGCCGCTGTGCGCGTCGAACTTCGCCTGGCCGATGACCTTGCCCCGGCTGTCGAGCTTGGTCAGGACGTCGGCGTCGCCGTCGTGGTCGGTGTCGGTGTAGGCCAGGAACCCGTCCTCGGTCTGCACCATCGCGGTGTCGTCGACCCCGTCGTGGTCCTGGTCGTAGTTGGCCTCGGCCGTGTACTCCTCGCCGTCCACGGTGATCTTGAGGTCGCCGTTTCCGCCGTCGTTCTCGATGTACACCAGGTCCCCCTCAGGGCGTCGGGCACCACGCCGCCGGGTGCGTTGTCGTCCTTGCTCCGCGGTTGGACTCACGGTAGGGGGCGCCGGTTCCCCCGTGGGGCGGGGGGCGGCCACCTCACCCGTGCGGCGGCGGTCAGGCCGACGCCGGGGCCCGGTCGCGCAGCTCGCGGATCCGGGTGAGCAGCGCCTCGACGCGCTCGCGCCCGGCCTCCACCTCGCCGAGCCGGCGGTTGACGACCTGGAGCTCCCTGCTGCGCTCGGCGGCGTCCATCTTCAACGCCTTGTCCACGTCGCGCAGCTCGGCCTCGATCGCGTCGATCCGCCGGCCCAGCGCCTCGTCCAGCGCCAGCGACAACTGCTGCTCGGCCTCGATGAGCTGCTCGGCCACCAGCTGGTCCAAAGTGGACCGCGCGTCGGCGATCGCCTCGGTGAGCCACTGCTTCATGTGCTGCTTGTCCGCGGCGTGCCGCCGGGTGCGGGCCATCCACCACCCGGCCCCGAGGCCGAGCGCGATGGTCACCGGCAGCACGAACGGGTTGAGCGCGGCGACCCCGAGCCCGGCCAACGGCAACGCGGCGACCCGCCCGACGCCGAGCCCGCCCGAGATGCCCATGAACACGAGGAGCTTGTCCTCCGCCGTGGGCGGCCGCTTCTCCGGGGGCCGCAGCACGACCGGCGGCTGCGACGCCCTGGCGAGCTGGGCGCGGATCACCGCCAGCTCGTCGGCGGAGAACAGCTCGGCCAGCGCGGCGTCGGCCACCCCGCTCAACCGCGTGGCCAGCGCGCCGCTGACCCGCGCCGAGGCCATCTGCAACGCGGCGTCGACGTGGTAGGGAAGCTGCGCGAGCTGCTCCCGGTCGGCGCCCTCGATGGCGCGGCGGAACCAGGACTGGACGTCGAGCATCTGCCGGGCGACCTCGTGGCTGGTCTCGACCCGGCACCGCTGCACGGCGGCCCGCAGCTTCACGCTCCAGCCCCGGGTGGAGGAGCGCCGCTCCGAGGTCAGCTCGTCCCGCCGGGCGCGCAGCGCCTCGGCCTCGTCCTCGCCCGTGGTCAGCACGCGGCGGTCGGCCTCCAGCCGCACCACCAGCTCGTCCAGCGCGGTGGAGAGCGCGCGCAGCGCGTTGGCCTCGTTGAGCATCACGGAGCGGCCGACGACCAGCTCCTGCAACGCGGTCTGGAGCTCGGCCACGCCGGAGCGCTCGCGCAGCGTCGCGGCCGCCTCGGGGCTGGGCGCCCGTCCGGCCATCTCGGCCATCCTGGCCGAGACCGGGTGGAAGGCGGCCCCGGCGAACCGGGGGGCGTGCTCGGCGAGCAGCGCGCGGTCGGCCTCCAGCACCTGCCGCCAGCCGCGGTACTGGTCCGTCTTGGTCATCGCGAAGACGACCGTCTCGACCCGCTCGCCCACGTTCCGCAGGAACCGCAGCTCGCCCTGGGTGAAGGGGGCGGACGCGTCGACCACGAACAACAGCGCGGTCGCGTGCGCCGCGGCCTCGGCGGCCAACTCGCCGTGCACCTCGTCGAGCCCGCCGACACCCGGCGTGTCGATCAGCCGCAGCCGCTCCAGCAGCGGGATCGGGGCCTCGACCCGGACGTGCCGGGGCGGGAGCTGGCCCTCGGGGAGCTCCTGGCCCGCCGACACCCACGCCGGCAGCTGCTCCAGCTCGAACGGGACCGGCTCGACGTCGCCCGGGTAGCAGGCCCGCGCTCCCCACTGGGCGGCGTGCTCGAACACCAGGTAGACCGCGGTGGCGACGTCCGCGTCGACGGGCGAGAGGTTCGGGGTGGCCAGCAGCGCGTTCACCAGCGAGCTCTTGCCCCGGTTGGTCTCGCCGACCACCACCACGGTGGGCAGGGCCGGCCGGGCGGCGCGCACCTCCTCCACCCAGTCGGCCGACGCCGCCCCGGCCTCCCGGAGCAGCCCGACCAGGCGTTCCCTGGTCTGCCGGACGACCTGCGGCAGGGACGGCGCGTTCGGGGCGGGCGCGGTCACGACCCGGTCCTGGCGCGGTAGACGGTGACGACCGGCGCCCGCAGGAGCTGGCCGCGGTCGAGGAAGCCGACCACCTCGGTCTCGGCGATCACGCCGTCCAGCGCCGGGTCGTCGGTGGGGGTGGTGCCGCCGGCCTCGTGGTGGGCCGGGTCGAACCGCTCGCCGTCGGGGCGCACCGCGGCCACCCCGATCCCGGCGAGCCCCTCCTCGATCCGCTCGGCCACGCCCGCGCTCCGGGCGCGGTCCCACGCGTAGACGCAGAGCCGGACCAACGCGCGGCGCTCGGCCAACGCCTGGTTCACCAGCTCGTTCTGGTCCGTCGGCCCGTCCACCACTTCACCCCGCCGCATGTCCCGCACCTCGCGTTCGACGCCCCGAACGGGGGACGCGTTCCGCTCGCCGACGTTCCCGGCACTCCCCGCGTTCTCGCCGGCGTTCCCCTCGACCCTCTCCGTGGGGTTCTCCGCGGCTTTCCCGTCGACGGCCTCCCGGCGGTCCTCACGCCGGCGGAACCACGCGCTCACGACGCCCCCCGTCCCCTCAGCTGCTGCCAGATCAGGAAGTACGCGCGGTGCACCACGTGCGCGATCCGGCTCTGCGCCGGGGTCGCGCCGAACGCCGCGAACGACCGCCACCAGCCCGCCCGCTCCAGGGCGTACGCCTCCCACTCGTGCGGCGGGCGGCCGGGCAGGCCGAGCTGCTCGCCGGCGTCGGCGCTGCTGCCCACGCGCAGCACCTCCTCGGCGAGGTCCTCCGGCATGACGACGGCCCCGGCCGCGACCAGCGTCAACGCCTCCAGCAGGCGGAGCTGGTGCGCCTCCGGCTTGGCCAGCAGCACCTCGATCGCGTCGTGCACCCGCTGCCGCTCCCCGGGGTCGCCGGAGGCGTGCGCCAGCGCGGTCACCGACGCGAGGGCGGCCGCGGCCTTGATGCCGTCGGCGCGGGCGCGGAACACGGCGTCGAGCCGGCTCCACACCCCGTCCAGGCCGGAGGCGTCGAGCAGCCGGCGGCGCAACGCGCCCGCGGTGATCTGCGGGTCCTCGTCGATGGCCGCCAGGGCCTGCCGGACGCCGTGCAGGTCGAGGCGTTCCAGCAGCCGGGCCCTGGTGCCGGCGGGCACCGCGCACTCCCAGGTGGCGAACAGGTCCGCGGAGATCAACATCATCTCGCGGGTGTCCTCGTCCAGGGCCGCGAGCTGGCGCAGCGCGTCGGCGTCGGCGGAGGTGAAGCCGCCGGTCTCCGCCGTCTCGGCGAGCAGGCCGATCACCGGCAGCACGTCGGCCACCCTCGGCTTGAGGGTGAGGGCCTGCTTCTCGGCGAGCAGGGTCGCCGCCCGCCACACGTCGCCGTCGGAGCCCTCGACCGACTCGGGCGCGACGGTGTCCGCCTTGTTCAGCACCGCGATCGCGTTGACCGGGCCGGCCTCCCTGCTGGCCGTGGCCGCGGTGAAGGCGGCGAGCACCTGGTGGTCGTCCGAGCGGACGGCCTGCGTGACGACGTAGAGCACGGCCTCCGCGCCGGCCACCGCGTTGCGCGAGACCGGGTCCAGTTCGTCGTCCCCGTCGCCGGACTCCTCGGCCCGCGCGGCGCCGAGCAGCTGCTCGGTCCTGGCGACCGAGGCCGCGTCGAGGGAGCCCAGGCCCGGGGTGTCGATCACCGTGAGGTCCCGCAGCACCGCGTTGGTGAGGTACGCCTCCAGGTGGGAGACCTCGTCCACGGCCACGCCCAGGTCAGCCGGGATCATGCCGTGCGCGTCGAACGGGAGCACCTGCTTGCGCCCGTCGGTGAAGACCACCTCGACCCGGTCCACGGTGCCGTACTGGAACCGGGTCACCAGGCGGGTGCACTCGCCCACGTCGGTGGGCGCGACGCGCCGACCGATCAGGGCGTTGACCAGGGTGGACTTCCCGGACTTGATCCGGCCGGCGACCGCGACCTGCAACGGCGCGGACAGCCGGCGCAACACCTCGCGGAACCCGGCGGCGGTGCGCTCGCAGACCTGCGGTCGCAGCCGCTGGCAGAGGTCGGCCACCGCGGCCGACAGCGGGCCGGCGAAACGCTGCTGGTCGGTTGCCGTGCTCACCCCTACGAACCCCTCGCGATCCGGCCACCCGTGGCGTCTGCGAGGGGCATCGTGCCACGTCCGGCCCGGCGCGCGGGCCGGTCCCCGGAGATCGCCACCGGGTGACGGCGGGCCGGCGCGGGTTTGTCCCGCCGGTCGCTCCGGGTAGTCACCTGGCGACGCATCTCCCTCGACCCGGGTTGGAGGCCGTCGTGGACGACGCGAGCACCGGTTACCTCCTCTTCCTCCTCGTCGGCGTGGTCCTGGTCCTCGCCGTCGGCCGCCTGCTCGCCAGGAGCGGCCGCACGGTGCTGCACGAGGTGTTCCCCGAGCGCGACGCCGCCCGGTCGGTCAGCCGGCTGATCGCGGTGCTGTTCCACCTCGTGACGCTCGGCGTGCTGGCGCTGATCGCGACCTGGGACCCCTCGGCCGACGACCCGGTCCAGCGCCTCCTCGCGAAGTTCGGCGTCCTGCTCCTGGCGCTGGGCCTCAGCTACGGCGTCACCCTGGTGGTGCTGAGTCGGGTGCAGGTGCGGCGGCGCGACCAGCTGCTCGCCGAGCACCTCACGTCGCAGACCGAGGCCGCGCTGGAGCTGGAGGAGCGCGCGCACGCCGAGGGCGCGACGCGGGCCGCCGAGACGACCGCGGTCGTGCGGCCGGTCGCCGACCCGACGCACTCCGCCCCGCAGGCCGCCCCGCGGCCCGGGCCGGCGCCGGGGCGCCGCACCCTCCCGCCGGACCTGGCGCCGCCCACCTGAGGGGTCGGGGTCAGGTGGTCCGACGGGGGTCGTAGCCCATCTCAGCCCGTGGACCGACGCACCGTCTCAGCCTCCGCACCTAACCTCGAGGGGTGCGGAGGCTGAGCTTGTGGTTGCGCGCCCACCCCTGGGTGGGTGACTCGCTGCTGGCTCTCTTGTTGTTCCTCTTCGACTCGGCGAGCAGCCGCGGCCGGTACGACCCGGTGAGCGAGACCTTCGTCCAGGCCGTCAGCTCCAGCGACTACACGCTCGGCTCGCTCCTGATGATCACCCCGCTCGTCGTGCGGCGGCGAAAACCGGTCCTCGCGGCCTACGTCACGCTGTTCGGCGGCGTCTTCGTGCTGGTCACGCACGGGCCGTACGCGGTGCACCCCGGCTCGTTCGCCCTCGCGATCATGCTCTACACCCTGCTCACGTGCTCGACGCGCCGGGTGGCCGTGGCCTACGCCACCTGGTTGCTGATCGGCACGGTGCTCTTCGCGTTCGTGATGAGCAGGGAGCACGGCGTGGCCGTGTTCCCGTTCGTCGTCTTCGGCCCGGTCGCCGTGTTCGCGGTGTTCTGGATGACCGGCGAGTTCGTCGGCGCCCGCCGGGCCTACCACTCCGAGGTGGAGCAGCGCCTGCGGCTGCTGGAGCACGAGCGCGACCAGCAGGCCAAGATCGCGGTCGTCGAGGAGCGCAACCGGATCGCCCGCGAGCTGCACGACGTGGTCGCGCACGCGGTGAGCGTGATGATCGTCCAGGCCGACGGCGCCTCGTACGCGATGAAGACCAACCCGGAGATCGCCAGCAAGGCGCTCGGCACGATCTCCGACACCGGCAGGAAGGCGCTCGGCGAGCTGCGCCGGCTGGTCGGCGTGCTCCGCAACGACAGCGAGACCAACGCCGAGTACGCGCCCCAGCCCGACGCGTCCGCGCTGGGCGAGCTGGTGGAGAAGATGCGCCAGGTCGGCCTGCCGGTGCGGCTGACCATGACCGGCGACCTCGCCGACCTGCCCACCGGCGTCGGGCTGACCGTCTACCGCCTGGTGCAGGAGGCGCTGACCAACACGCTGAAGCACGCGGGCCCCGGCGCGTCCGCCCAGGTGGTGGTGGCCCGCGCCGAGAACCAGATCGAGGTCGAGGTGACCGACGACGGCCTGGGCCGGGTGAACGGCTCGCTGGTCTCCGGCGGCAACGGGCTGATCGGCATGCGCGAGCGCGTGGCGGTCTACAACGGGGTGCTGGAGGCCGGGCCGCGGCTGGGCGGCGGCTGGCGCGTGCGCGCGGTACTGCCCCTGCCGGGGGAGTCCGCCCCGTAGGCTGCTGGTCATGGTCCGGGTGCTGCTGGTGGACGACCAGGAACTGATGCGGATGGGCTTCCGGATGGTGCTCGACGCGCAGGAGGACCTCCAGGTCGTCGGCGAGGCGGGGGACGGGGCGGAGGCGGTGCGGATGGCCGCCGAGCTGCGTCCCGACGTGGTCCTCATGGACGTCCGGATGCCGGTCCTGGACGGGGTGGAGGCGACCAAGCGGATCGCCGAGGAGGGGACCGCCAAGGTCCTGGTGATGACCACCTTCGACCTCGACGAGTACGCGCTCGCGGCGCTGCGCAACGGCGCGAGCGGGTTCATGCTCAAGGACACCCCGCCCGCCGACCTGGTGTCGGCGGTGCGCGCGGTGGCCAGTGGCGACGCCGTGGTCTCCCCGAGCGTCACCAAGCGGCTGCTGGACCGCTTCCTCGGGGCCGGCGGCGGCGAGCTGCGCGACGCCAACGTGCTGGACGTGCTCACCGAGCGGGAGCGCGAGGTGCTGGTGCTGATCGCCAAGGGGCTGTCCAACACCGAGATCGCGGTCAAGCTCTTCCTGTCCGAGGCCACCGTGAAGACACACGTCGGCCGCATCCTGTCCAAGCTGGACCTGCGCGACCGGGTGCAGGCGGTGGTGCTGGCCTACGAGACCGGCCTGGTGCGGCCCGGCGAGAGCTGACGCCCCCGCGCCCGGCCGTCGGGCGCGAACGCGGGGGAGGGCAGTGCTTGCGAAGGAGTACTTGCGAAGGAGTGCTCGTGAAGGGCGAGCGCACGAAGGGCGGTGGGCGGGGAGGAACCCGCCCCCAGGTCCCTCCCCGCCGCACCCTTCCCCCAGGGCATGGCCCCCTGTTCTGTTGTGCTCCCGTCCCGGTCCGGCTCCGCCGTCAGCGGTAGTCGTCGGGGTCGACGTCGACGGCCTGCCGGAAGGCGACCTCGCTGTAGGCGCCCCAGTCCGGCCGCGAGCCGTCCAGGTCGGTGAAGCCGTACTCGCGCATCAGCTCCCAGGACGAGGTGATCCGCCCGCCCCAGCGGGTCGCCCTCGGGTCGGCCGCCACCGCGGCGATCCCCCTGGCCACGTAGGACGGCGTCTCGGAGAGCGCGAAGTGCTCGTCCTTCGCGATCGCCTCCCGCCAGGTCTCCTCGGTCACCCCGAAGTGGTCGAGCATCGCCTCGGAACGCAGGAAGCCGGGCGTCACGGTCAGCGCGGTGATCCCGCGCGGCCGCAGCTCCTGGGCCAGCGCCTGCCCGATGCGGCGGATGCCGGACTTCACCAGGAAGTACGGCAGCGCGCCCGAGTACCGGTCGGTGTCCCCGTCGGTCACCTCGACGACGAGCCCCGCCCGCCGCCGCACCATCAGCGGCAGCAGCCGGTGCAACGCGATGAGGTGGGTGTCCAGGCCGTTGTGCACCAGGCGCAGCGCCTTGTCCAGGTCGCCCTCCCAGTAGGTGTGGCCCCACTCCACCCACGGGTCGCCGCCCCAGACGTCGTCGACCAGGACGTCCAGCCGGCCGCCCTGCTCCGCCTCGATCCGCTCGACCAGGGCGTCCACGTCGGAGACCGTGGTGAAGTCCACCCGGACCGGGATGCCCACCCCGCCGGCGGCGTCGACGAGCTCGGCGGTGCCCTCGATCGTCTCCGGCCGGTTCATCTCGCTGCGCCGGTCCCTGGTGGTCCGCCCGGTCACGTACACCGTCGCGCCCAACCGGCCGAGCTCCACGCTCACGGCCCGGCCGCAGCCCCGCGTCGCGCCCGTCACCACCGCGACCGAGCCGGTCAACGGTCCACTCACGACTCGCCCCTTCCCGCTGTGCCCCGCGGCACGTCCCCCATCGGTTCCCCGGGAGATGGACGCCGCCACCCCCAGATGACGGCGTCCAAGTCCGTCGCCATGCGCTCCCGCAGGCTGCCGTGCGGTCTGATCGACCAGAGCACGGCCGTCCCGTTCGCCAGCGTGGTGATCACCCGGCCGGCGATCTCCGGTGGCGGGGCGGCGCCGAGCTCTCCGGCCGCCACCGCCGCGCGCACCATCTCGACGAACTCCCGCTCGACGCCCCCGTAGAAGTCGCCGAGCACCTCCCTGAGGTCGGGATCGACCAGGTCCATCCCGAGCTGCCCGAGGTTGTTCACCGCGACCTCGGGGTCCTCCATCCAGGCGAACCAGGCCAGCGCCGCGGTTCTGAGCGCCTCGACCGGTCCGTCCGCCTCGGCCGCGGCCGCCCGCAGCCCCTGCAACACCACCTCGGTGGTCACCTTGGTCTGCGCCGCCAGCAGGCCCCGCTTGGAGCCGAAGCGCTGCACCAGGGTCGCGGCCACGACGCCGGCCTCCTCGGCCACCTGGGCGAGGGTGAAGCCGGGTCCCACCCGGTTCACCACCCTGGCCGCGGCGGCCAGGAGCTGTTCGTCGCTGATCTTCCTCGGCCGCGCCACGGGGGTTAGTGAACCACCGTTCAGAAACTTTGTAAACAACCATTCACATATTGCCAGCTCGACGGCGTCGCGCACACCCCCTCCGGACCACACCCCGGGGTGAACACGGAGCCCGTGCGAGGACGGAAACCCGGTCGTGCCAACCTGTTCCCGCGCGAGCGGATCACCACCCGCGGTCCCGCCCCAGCACGGCCCCACCGTCCCCGAGACGTCTCCCCGGTCCTCCCTGACACCCCGCGCCGGCCGGCACCGAACCCGGCGGCGCGACGCGGACCGGGCGGCGCCACCCGGACGTGGGCTGTCGTGTTGATCTGCTTGTCCGGGGCCCGGGGTGGTGGTGGGCTGGCCGGAGCACGTCGTGTCGCCCGAACCGGGGGTGTGATGATCGAGGCTGTCGGGTTGACGAAGCGCTACGGACGCACCGTGGCGGTGAACGAGCTGTCGTTCACCGTGAAACCGGGGCGGGTGACGGGTTTCCTCGGCCCCAACGGGGCCGGCAAGTCCACCACCATGCGCATGATCCTGGGCCTGGACCGGCCGACCGCCGGGGACGTGCTCGTCGACGGCAGGCACTACCGGGACCTGCCCCGGCCGTTGCGCCACATCGGCGCGTTGCTGGACGCGAAGTGGGTGCACCCCAACCGGACCGCGCGCGCCCACCTGCGGTGGCTGGCGAAGTCCAACAACCTGCCCCGGCAGCGGGTGGACGAGGTGCTCGAGCTCGTCGGGCTGGGCAGCGTGGCGCACCGCAACGCGGGCGCGTTCTCCCTCGGCATGGCGCAACGGCTCGGCATCGCCGCCGCGCTGTTGGGCGACCCGCAGATTCTGCTCTTCGACGAGCCGGTCAACGGCCTCGACCCCGAGGGCATCCACTGGATCCGCCAGCTCATGAAGCGGCTGGCCGCCGAGGGCCGCACCGTCTTCGTCTCCAGCCACCTGCTGTCGGAGATGGCGCAGACCGCCGACGAGCTGGTGGTGATCGGTCGCGGCCGGCTGATCGACCAGTCCAGCACGGCGCGGTTCGTGGAACGCGCCAGCGGCACGGCCGTCCGGGTGCGCAGCCCCCAGCTCGAACGCCTGCGCACGGCGCTGGCCAGCACCTCGGGCGCGGGCGTGCGGGCCGAGGACGGGGCGCTCGTCGTGACCGGGCTGACCAGCGACCAGGTCGGCGAGGTCGCCGCCGCGCAGGGCGTGGTGCTGCACGAGCTGTCCCCCCAGCGGGGGTCCCTGGAGGAGGCGTTCATCCGGATGACCAGCGGGGCGGTCGAGTACCACGCCGAGGAGAGCGGCGAGCACCTGCACCTGCGCGGCGCGCGGGGGGCCGAGGGGACGGAGGGGACCCGGTGAACCTGCTGGCGGTCGAGCGGATCAAGTTCTTCTCCACCCGGTCCCCGTGGTGGACCGCGGTGACGGCGTTGGCGCTGATGCTCGGGATGAGCGCGTTGTTCGCCTCGGTGCTCGAACCCGACCAGCTCGCGGTGCCCGCCACCCAGGCCGGGTACGACCTCGCGCTGGTGGTGGTCATGGTGATGGCGACCCTGGCGATCACCACCGAGTACCGGTTCAACACCATCAAGGTCGCCTTCCAGGCCGAACCCCGGCGCACGCGGGTGCTGCTGGCCAAGACCGCCATGGTCGCGCTCGTGGCCGGCGTGCTCGGCGAGGTCGCGGCCTTCGGGTCGTGGGCGCTGGCGAAGGTGATCAGGCCGGCCGCGGACCTGTCGATCGACAGCGGGACCGAGTGGCGGCAGGTCGCCGGGGTCGGCCTGGTGTGGGCGCTGGGCGCGGTGCTGGCCGTGGCGGTGGGCGCCCTGCTGCGCCAGACCGCCGGCGCGGTGACGCTCCTGCTGGTCTACGCGCTGCTCGTGGAGAACCTGGTCGGGTTGATCCCCGAGGTCGGCCCGGACGTCCAGCGCTGGCTGCCGTTCACCCACGCCAACCACTTCGTCCGGGGGACCGGCGGCCAGCCCGCCGGGGCCGAGGTGGCGTCGGCGCCGCCGTTCGGCCCGTGGGGCTCGCTCGCCTACTTCGCCGGGATCGTCCTGGCGGTCCTCGTCATCGCCCTCGTGACGGCGAACCGCCGCGACGCCTGAGCCGACCACGTCGAACACCCCCGGACTGGGGTTCTCCCCACCCCGGTGGCCGGGTTCTCCGCAGTGCCCGCTCTGGGGTCTCGCCCATCCCGTCAGCCCGTGGGATGAGGGACGGTACGACCGCAAGCCGACCAGAAGTGTCGACCCCAGGTCGACGCGGCCCACCCCGTTCACCCGGCAGGGTTGGTGTCGCGCCGGTCGGGTGGACCGGCGGGGGGACGTCCCAGTCGGGCCCCTGCGGGGACCACGGGGCAGACCACGGGGCAAGGGGGAGCGGAGCAATGATCGAGGCTGTCGGCCTCACCAAGCGCTACGGCCGCACGGTCGCGGTGGACAACCTCTCGTTCACCGTGAAACCGGGGCGGGTGACGGGTTTCCTCGGCCCCAACGGGGCGGGCAAGTCCACCACCATGCGCATGATCCTGGGCCTGGACCGGCCCGACGCCGGCCGGGTGCTGATCGACGGCCGGCCCTACCGCGAGCTCGACCGTCCACTTCGGACGGTTGGCGCGCTGCTGGACGCGAAGTGGGTGCACCCCAACCGATCCGCGCGCGCCCACCTGCAGTGGCTGGCGAAGTCCAACGCGCTGCCGGCGCGCCGGGTCGACGAGGTGCTGGAGCTGGTCGGCCTGTCCGGGGTCGCCGGGCGCCGCGCCGGCGGGTTCTCGCTGGGCATGGCCCAGCGGCTGGGCATCGCCGCCGCGCTGCTGGGCGACCCGGAGATCCTGCTCTTCGACGAGCCGGTCAACGGCCTCGACCCCGAGGGCATCCTCTGGATCAGGCAGTTCATGCGGCGGCTGGCCGCCGAGGGCCGCACCGTCTTCGTCTCCAGCCACCTGCTGTCGGAGATGGCGCTGACCGCCGAGGACCTCGTCGTGGTGGGCCGCGGCCGGCTGATCGCCCAGTGCAGCACCGCCGAGTTCGTCGACAATGCCAGCGAGTCGAGCGTGCGCGTGCGCAGCCCGCAGCTCGACCGGCTGCGGACCGCGTTGCTGCACAAGGGTTTCACCGTGCACACCGAGCCGACGGCTGAGGGCAACGCCCTGGTCGTCAGCGCCGCGACCAGCGACCAGGTGGGCGAGATCGCCGCCGCGCAGGGCGTGGTGCTGCACGAGCTGTCCCCGCAGCGCGGCTCGCTGGAGGAGGCGTTCATGCAGCTCACCAGCGACTCCGTGCAGTACCGCACCGACGTGTCCCCGGTGGCCGGGGACGGCGCCGCCCAGAACGACCGCCTCGTCCCGGCCGGGAAGTGAACCGATGAGCCTGCTCGCCGTCGAACGCATCAAACTGCTCTCCACCCGCTCGCCGTGGTGGTGCGCCCTGGTCGCCCTGGCGCTGACCACCGGCTTCGCCGCGCTGGTCTCCGCGACCCTGTCCGACGCCTCCGGGCTGACGGTGGCGCTGACCCAGACCGGCTCGAACTTCGGGCTGATGGTGGTCATGGTGATGGCCGCGTTGGCGATCACCACGGAGTACCGGTTCGGGACCATCCGGTCCACCTTCCAGGCGGTGCCCAACCGCTCCCTGGTGCTGCTGACCAAGACCACCGTGGTCGCGCTGCTCGCCGGCGTGATCGGCGAGCTGGCCGCGTTCGGCTCGTGGGGCGTGGCGAAGCTGGTCCAGCCCGCGTCCGACCTGGGCCTGGACAGCGCCGCCGAGTGGCGGCAGGTCGCGGGCACCGGCCTGATCTACGCGTTGGCCGCGGTGGTCGCCGTCGCCGTCGGCACGCTGGTCCGGCACTCGGCGGGAGCGATCACACTCGTGCTGATCTGGTCCCTGCTGGTCGAGAAGATGGTCATGCTGATCCCGAAGGTCGGCGGCGACATCTACCGGTGGATGCCGTTCAACATGGCCGGCCACTTCCAGTCCTCGGGCCTGTCGTCCGGGGGCGACGGGACGAACCCGGCGGGGGACATGCCGCTGGGCCCGTGGGCGTCGCTGGGCTACTTCGCGGCCTTCGCCGCGGTGGTGATGACTGTCGCGCTCGTGGTGACCCACCGCCGCGACGTGTGACACCAGGACGATTCGACGAGCGGAAAACGGGGCCGCTGTCGGGTCGGGGGAAGGGAGCCCGGGTCACCTTCGGGGGGTGACCCGGGCTCCGGCACTTCCGGAGTCCGGTGCTCCCGGAGTCCGGTGCTCCCGTACTTCCGTACTTCCGTAGTTCCGTACTTCCGTAGTTCCGTACTTCCGTAGTTCCGTACTTCCGTACTTCCGTACTTACGGAGTCCGGCGCTCCCGGAGCGACAGGTCCGCGCCGGACGAGCGGGGGCGCGGGTCAGGACCCCACCGCGGGCGAGTGGTCGGGACACCGGCACCGCACGGTGGCGGAGGCGTCGGCCGCCGGGCGGTCCACCCACGACTCCCCGAACTCCTCCTTCTCCGGCACCGCGGCCGAACCGGGCGAGGAGCACGCGGGCGCCACGGCCGGCGCGACCGCGGCCGCGGCCCGGCGCCGGCTCGCGACCCCGCGCCACAGCGCGGCCAGCGCCAGGAGCGGGCCGAGCACGAGGATCGCCGCCACCGCGACCAGGGGCAGGCGCACCGGGCCGACGCCGACCTCGCGCCACCAGGAGCCGCCTCCCGCGCCGCCGGCGAACAGGGCGGCGTCGCCGTCGGCGGGCAGCAGCGGGTTCTCCGCGACGGCCGGCACGTCGGCGGTGACGGCGGCGACCGGGTTCACCACGCCGAAGCCGGTCTGCTCGTCCCGGCCCGGCGACCCGACGTCCCTGGCGGTGCGCACGAGCCGGTTGACCACGTTGGCCGCGCTGAGCCCGGGGTGGGCGGACCGGACGAGCGCCGCCACGCCCGAGACGATGGCGGCCGCCGAGCTGGTGCCGCTGGTCAGCGCGTAGCCGCTGGCGAACACCGAGGTGGGCGCGGTGCTGATGACCTCGGCGGCGGGCGCGGCCAGCACCACCTCCGGGCCGCGCGCGGAGCCGGACCACGGCTGGCCGGACCGGTCGAGACCGGCGACGGTGAGCACGCCGGGGATGTTGCCGGGCTGGGTGACCCGCTGGCCGGTGCGCTCGGCGTTGCCGGCCGCGGCCACCACAACCACGTCCTTGTCCAGCGCGTACCGCACGGCGGCGACCACCTCCGGGGACGGCTCGCCCTCGCCGCCGACCGACAGGTTGATCACGGAGGCGCGGTGGTCGGCCGCCCAGCGGATGGCGTCGGAGAGCCGGTGCACGCCGTACTTCCGCTCGCTGCCGAGCGCGACGGGGAGCACCTTCGCGGCGGGCGCGACCCCGAGCAGCAGGTCGGGTCGGCCGCCCCTGCCGACGATGAGGCCGGCCATCGCGGTGCCGTGCCCCTCGGCGCCGCGGTCGTGCCGCCCGTCGTCGCCCTCGGAGTCGCCGAACCCGGTGCCCGGCAGGACCCGGTCGGCGAGCGCGGGGTGACCGGCGTCGACCCCGGAGTCGACCACCGCGACGACGACGCCCTCTCCCCGTGCTCGGGTCTGGGCGGCCGGGACGTCGAGGGTGTCGAGGTGCCACTGCCGTTCCCGGATCGTCTCGCCGGCCGCCGCGGGTCCGGCCAGCAGGGAGACCAGGGCGACGACGAGTACCGACAGGAGCAGGCGGCCTGGCAACGGCGACCACATGGGCGACCCGATATCCCTCAGAAGAGTGACGTTCGGGCGATCGTAGTGCCTGCGCGCCACCCGGAGGGCGGATTCGCCGGACCGGTTCCCGCCGGTTGGCGGAGCGGGTCGGCGTGGGGCGGCGTGGCCTCAGATGTTGGGCCGGACCACGAGGACCGGGCAGCGGGCGTGCCGGACGCACTGGTCGGCGACCGACCCCAGAACCAGCCCGGCGAACCCGCCGCGCCCGCGGTGGCCGACGACCAGCAGGGCGGCGTGCGTCGAGGCCGCGATCAGGCCCTGGGGGGACGGCGAGTGGATGGCGTGCACCCGGACCGCGACGCCGGGCGCGGGGCCGAGGTGCTCGGTGACCAGCTCCTCGGTCTGCTGTCCCACGTAGTCGGAGTACTCGCGCAGGCTGGGCACGGCGCCCGGCGGGCAGTCGGGCGGGCGCGGGGCGGTGCGCAGCGTCCACGCCCGCACCACGTGCAGCACGCACCCGCGCAGGCGCGCCTCCTCCGCGGCCGCGCGCAGGGCCCGCAGCGACGACGCCGAGCCGTCCACTCCCACCACGACGCCGTCCGGGACGTCGGCCCGTTCCAGGACGTGCTCGCCCACCTCGTCCACGTGTTCCACGGAACCGCGCCCCATCCCGCTTGTCGAGCCGAAACCGCCGACCGGCCCCGGGATCTGCCCATCCGTGACCCTCGGTCACCACAAACGGGGCGTGACCTGCCCCACATCCGCATGACACCCGCGAGATCGGGTACCTCCCTATCCCAGACACCGGTGCGCAGGGAGGTGGTGTTCGCGGTGTTCGCCCTCGTCCACCGCTTGGCGCGGTGGCTCAGCGACCGGTTGCTCCGCCGCTCGGGGTCCCGCTCGCGCCTCCTAGCCAGGTTCCTGCCGACCGCGCTGACCGCCGTACTGATGGCGGTCCTGCGCCGCCTGAGCCGGCGGAGGCGGCGGGAACGGTCCCGGTACCCCGGAGCACGTCCAGAATCACGCGCAGGAACACGCACGGAAGCACACCCCGAAGCACGCACAGACGACGTCACCCGCCGCACGCGGCGGCGGCGAGTGGGAGAGCGATGACCCGAACGATGGTGGACCTCGCGCCGAACGAAGCCGAAGTCGCGCCGCCGATCCACACCCGGCGCCCGGTCGTGGCCCCGCGCCGGCCACCGACCCGGCTCGTGCTGGCGCGCCCCAGGGTGGAGCCGCTGCCGGAGCTGGAGTGGGCGCTGGCGACGGAGCCCGGCGTGGAGATCGTGCACGCCGGCGAGCCGGCTGAGCTGCGCCGGGCGTGGATCCACGGCGCGGACGAGCACCAGGTCGTCGCCCTCTTCCAGGAGACCGTCGGGCCCGGCGGGCAGGTGGCCGCGCCGTGGTGGCTGACAGCGCTGGCCGCGCACCGCCTGCCCTCCCGGACCGCCGGCTTCGAGTTCGAGGACGCGGTGCACGCGCTGCTGCACGCCCGCCGCGGCTGGGTGTACGTCCCGTGGGTCTGCGAGGGCGAGGACGGGTACTGGGAGTTCGCGCCGTCCGAGCCGGACAGCCCGGCCGGCGGGCACCCCACGACGGTCACGCTCACCGCCGCCCACGACGGGTGGTTGGACGTGGCGCCGGCGGGCGAGGACGCCGTGCGGTTGCCGTTGGCCGGGGTGGCGGGGCTGGCCGAGCGGATCGACGAGATCGAGTCGTGGCGGGCCGACCTGCCCCGGCAGCGGGCGTGGACCGGGCGCGACCGCTGACCCGGCCGGGCCCTCAGGGCAGGTTCGCCACCCTGGCCGGGGCGGGCTCGGGCCGCCTCGGCCGGACCTGGATGCGGGGGCCCGGCTCCTCCCGGCGCCGGGCGGGAGGGGCGACCGGGGCCGTCGGCCACCTCCGGCGGATCCGCTCGGTGGTGCGGTGGCACCGCCACGCGCGATAGGGACCGCGCACCACCCGCTCAAGGCGGAGCACGGCGAACCCGAGGGACACCAGGAAGAGCGGCAGCGCGCCGAGGCGCACCGCCTCTCCGACGAACGCGAGCACGTCATCACCCCGACAACGTCGTGCCGCTACCGACCTTCTCAGGATGTCACTCATTCGGGTGAGGTTGCACCACAAAGCAGTTACTGTTCGTCACGAGTTTGCGCGCGCAGCTCGGCGATCCGCCGCCTGGTCCGCCGCCGCGCCGCGACCAGCAGCTCGGCCAGCGCGTACACGCCGAGCGCGGCCAGGGCGCCGGCCAGGCTCGCGCCCCGGAACGCCGGCGCCTCCACGTCCATGATCCGCTCCCCGGCGTGCGCCGCGCTCCCGGCGCCGAGCACCACCGCCAGCGTGAGCAGGTTCGGCAGCGCCAGCACCACCGCGAGCAGGCCGAGCAGCGCGCGGGCCCGCCAGGACATCGGTCGGCGGGCGGCCAGGCTCACCACCGCCAGCGGCAGCACCGTGAACAGGAAGCCGAGGAAGAGGCCGAAGAAGGTGCCGGTGGTGAACCGCTGCCGCACCACGTCGCCGACGCGCTGCGCCCACCACCTCGGCAGGAACGTCACCAGGAACAGGTAGACGAGCAGAACGACGACGAACGACAGGCCGCCGACGAGGAGCCAGCGCCACCACGTTCTCGGCGCCCCCGGCGCCTTCGGCGGCCTGGGACCGCCACCCGCCCGCCGGGACCGGTGCGTGCCACCCGTCGGCCCGGGCGCGGGATCCTGGCCCATGCCGCGATGCTGACACCCCGCAGGGGGTTTCGCCCGCCTCGCGCGGCTTCGGACCCGAAAGGGAACACCCACGCTGGCGCGGTGGGCCGGCGGGACGCCCCAGCCCGGTAGGCGACCGGACCAGCGGGTTTGGCAGAGTCGACGGCTATGGAGCAGTCCGAGCAGCGGCCGCACATGCGCACCGTGGTCAGCTATGTGCAGCGTGGTGAACGGATGACCACCGGCCAGCAGCGGGCCTGGGACCAGTACTGGCCGACGCTGGGCCAGGAGGTCGCCTCGCTGCCGGACGGGCCGCTCGACACCGACGCCTGGTTCGGCCGCTCCGCGCCGGTGCTGCTGGAGATCGGCTCGGGGATGGGCGAGACCACCTCGCGGCTCGCGGCGGCCGCCCCGGAGGTGAACTACCTGGCGGTCGAGGTCTACAAGCCGGGCCTCGCCCAGCTCCTGCTGCGCGCCGAGAAACTGGGGCTGACGAACCTGCGGCTGCTGCGGGGCGACGCCGTCGAGCTGATGCGGTCGCACGTCGCCCCCGACTCGCTGGCCGGCATCCGGATCTTCTTCCCCGACCCGTGGCCCAAGAAGCGGCACCACAAGCGGCGGCTGGTCCAGCCGGACTTCGTGGCGCTGGCCGCCTCCCGGCTGGCGCCGGGCGCGACCCTGCACCTCGCGACGGACTGGGAGCACTACGCCGGGCAGATGCTCGCCGTGTGCGACGCCGAACCCCTGCTGCGCAACCGGCACGCCGACGAACCCGGTCGCTGGGCGCCCCGTCCGGAATGGCGACCGGTCACCAAGTTCGAGAACCGCGCCGAGGAGGAGGGACGCGTCTCCCACGACCTGGTTTTCGAGCGGGTCTGACCCCGGTTCGGACTCGACGCCGGGCGTCCGGCGGGAATTCTCCCCTCGCCCGGGAAAAAGGGAGAGAACAGGCGAATCGGACCGGGCAAAAACGTTCGACGACCAAGATCCACAGAACTACGGTGACGGGCCGTGTCACCGGAGAAGACTGGGAGATCGACGTGACCGAAGGCAACAACGGCGGCCGGCGCCGGATCGTGCTCGACACCGATCCGGGAATCGACGACTCGATCGCTTTCCTCTACCTCGCCGCCCAGCCCGACGCGGAGATCGTCGCGGTGGGCAGCGTGCACGGCAACGTCTCCTCGCGGCTCACGGCCGAGAACGCCCTGCGCCTGCTGGATCTCGTCGACCTGCCCCACGTGCCCGTGGCCGTGGGCGCGCAGCGCCCGCTCGCGCAACCGCTCCTCCGCGGCGGGGAGGCCGTGCACGGGGTGGACGGCCTCGGCGGTGTCGCCGGGCCGCCCTCCCCGCGTCAGCCCGTCCCGGAGTCCGCCGCCGAACAGCTCGTGCGCCTCGCCCGGCAGCATCCCGGCGAGCTGTCGGTGCTCGCGCTGGGACCGCTGACCAACGTCGCGCTCGCGTACCTGCTCGAACCCGAGCTGCCCCGGCTGCTGCGCGAGGTCGTGTGCATGGGCGGGGCCGTCGCGGTCCCCGGCAACATCACCCCGCACGCCGAGGCCAACATCTGGCACGACCCGGAGGCCGCGGAGGTCGTGCTCGGCGCGGGCTTCGACCTGACCCTGGTGCCGCTGGACGTCACGCTGCGGACGTGGGCCGGCGCGGCCTGGTGGAACGCGGTCGCCCAGGTCGACCACCCGCGCGCCCGGTTCGCGTGCGAGGTCACCGCGCACTACATCGACTTCTACAAGATCCACCCCTCGGACGAGCCCGGCTGCCCGCTGCACGACGCGCTCGCCGCCGCGGTGCTGCTCGACCCCGCCCTCGTGCGCTGCGAGGAGCACCGGGTCACGGTCGAGCTGACCGGCGCCCAGACCCGCGGCGCGACCCTGGCCGACCGCCGTGGCTTCCCGTCACCGGAGGACCCGGCGGCGCGACCGCCGATCCGGGTGGCGACCGAGGTGGACGCGCCCGAGGTGCTCGCCCGCATCCACCGCGCCCTGGGCGTGGCGGAGGCCCGGATCGCGCGCTGAGACCACCCGGAAGGGGGATCAAGGCGCGCGGGGCCGCGCCCCCGGTCGCCGAGGGTGCGGGACGGCGGGCGCCGAGGGGAGCGGAAACCCCACTGTCCAGCGATCACCGTTCACCGCGGCCACGGGCTAGGTTCGCGACGTGACCGCCCACCGTGCACCGGTGATCACCCTTCCGGAGGCGCGCCCGGCAACGTCGGCGCGGGTTCCGGACGTCGCGGTGGACCTCGCCGCGGCCGAGGAGTTCCTGCGGCTCTTCCACGACGAGCACCCGGAGACGGGGAGCCTCACCGCCCGGCTGGCCCAGGTCCGCGCCCAGGTCGACACGACGGGTACGTACCGGCACACCGGGGCCGAACTCGTCTTCGGCGCCCGGATGGCGCTGCGCGACGTCGCCCCGTGCGCCACGCGCCTGCCGTGGCGGGCGATCCGGGTGCGCGACCTGCGCCGGGTGCGGAGCGCGGCGGCCGTCGCCGACGCGTGCTTCGAGCACCTGCGGGTCGCCACCCTCCGCGGCCGCGTCACCCCCGTGGTCACGGTGTTCGCCCCGGACGCGCCCGGCCGGCCCGGCCCGTGCCTGTGGAACGAGCAGCTCGTCCGCTACGCGGGCTACCGGGACCGGGCCGGCCACGTCCTCGGCGACGCCCGCTACACCGGGTTCACCGAGGCGGTGCGGGGGCTGGGCTGGCAACCGCCGGCCCGGCGCGGCCCCTTCGACCCGCTCCCCCTGGTCGTCGAGACCGTCGAGGACGGGCCCCGGGTGTTCCCGGTGCCGGGGGACGTGGTGCTGGAGGTCCCGCTGGGCCACCCCCGGCTGGACTGGTTCGCGGAGCTGGGCCTGCGGTGGCACGCGGTGCCGGCGGTGTCGAACATGAGCCTGGTGATCGGCGGCGTCCGCTACCCGGCCGCGCCGTTCAACGCGTGGTTCGTCGACAGCGAGATCGCCAGCGGGTGCCTCGCGGCGGACGACCGCTACGGCGTCGCCCACCTGGTCGCCGAACGCCTCGGGCTGGACCGCTCCCACGAGCGCACGCTGTGGCGCGACCAGGCCCTGGTGGAGATCAAGCGGGCGGTGCTGCACTCCTTCGACGCCGCCGGCGTGACCCTGAGCGACCACCACACCGAGGCCCGCCGGCTGCTCGCCCAGCTCCGGGGCGACCGGCCGTTGCGCCGCCACCCGTTCGCGCCACCCGGTGGCCGGCCGGCCTACGTCCTGACCAGGGACGCCGCCGCGCGGGGCCTGCGCGGCGGCCCCGGCCGGTTCGCCCAGCCCGGCGCGCCCGGCCCGAGCACGCACGGCTGGTTGATCGGCGTGGTGCGCCGCCACCTCGGGGCGTGACCGCGCCGCGGACCAGGACAGCCCCAGGACGGCGGAGCGCCCGACCCGGTGCTCGCGGCACGGGTCGGGCGCACGTCACCCCGGCCCACGTCACCTCAGCGCGGGCCACCCCGCGCGGGCGCACGTCAGCGCGCCGGGCGACCCTTTCCCGCCGTCAACACGCCTGCCACCGCCATCCCCAGCAGAACGAGGATGCCCAACCCGGCCGAGACCCAACTGGCTATCACCACGAGCACCGCTCAGCCCTCCCTGTCCCCCGACGCCTCCAGGGTCGCGCGCCGGCGGTGACCAGCGGATCAGCCATCGGTGCGGTGTTCCCGCCGCCATCCGGACGATCGGGGGTGGCGCCCGGTTCGCCGGGTACGTCCCGTTCAGGATGACCCGGCGGACGGGCTCGTCGCGGGAGGCGCGGCTCATACGATCGATGGACGAACACGGACGGTTCTCCCGGTGCTCCCCCGGCCGGAGCACGTAACGTGCACTGACGTGGAGAGCACCATCCGGGGTTGGCGGGCGCTGGCCCGCCGCCAGTGGCCGCTCGCCCTCGCCCTCGCCCTGCTCGTGTTCATCGAGCTCAGCACGTACTACGAGATGGTGCCGAACATCTGGTGGCAGGTGCCCGGCACGCTGCTGCTGGGCGGGGTGGCCGTGGTCGCGCCCCGGCAGCCGTTCGACGCCGCCCTGGTCGGCGCCGCCACCGTGCTCTTCTCCTCGGTGCTCCTGCACGTGGTCGACTCGCCGATCCCCCTCGCGTTCGCGGGCTGGCTCACCCCGTCCGAGACCGGCGCGGTGATGGCGATGATGGCCTACGTCATCCGCCAGGCCCCCAAGGGCCGCGCGGTGGCCGGCAGCGCCGCGCTGCTGCTCGCGATCGCGGCCAGCTACCTGCTGCGGCACAAGGCGCCCATCGACTACGAGGAGGGCTACACCGCCCCGCCGACCCCGCTCTACGACCTGCTCCAGGCCGACCTGCTGGCGTTGGCGCTGGCCGTCGGCGCCGGCCTGTACTTCCGCGGCCGGGACACCGAGCGGCGCCGGTCGCTGGCCGCGGCGGTGACCGCGGCCCAGCAGGCGGAACGCATGGCGCTGGCCCGCGAGCTGCACGACGTCGTCGCGCACCACGTCACCGGGATGGTGGTGCACGCCCAGGCCGCGAAGCTGGTCGCCACGCGCGACCCGGCGGCCGCCGACCGCTCGCTGGACCTGATCGCCAACAGCGGCACCGAGGCGCTCAGCGCGATGCGCCGCCTGGTCGGCACGCTGCGCCAGGCCGAGCGCACCAACGGCGCGCCCGGCGCGGCCGGCGAGGCCACCACCGATCTCGGCGCGGACCTGCGGCGGGTCGCCGAGCAGTCGGCGGCGGTGGGCCCGCCGGTGCGCCTGGTGCTCCAGCTCCCCGAACACCCGCGCCCGGAGGTGGCCCGATCCGTGCTGCGCGTGGTGCAGGAGTCGCTGACCAACGCGCGCAAGCACGCCCACGGCGCGACCGCGGTCACGGTCGAGGTGACGCCGGTCGCTGGCGCGCTCCGGGTGTCGATCACCGACGACGGGCAGGGGACACGGCACGATCGTGGGGAGCCGGTGGGCGGTTCGGGCGGTTTCGGGCTGGTGGGGATGCGCGAGCGGGTGGAGCTGCTCGACGGCCGGTTCAGCGCCGGGCCGGGTCCGGACGGCGGATGGACCGTCCACGCCGAGCTGCCGCTGCGGGAAGGGGAGTCGTGACGATCCGCGTGCTCATCGCCGACGACCAGGAGATGGTGCGGGTGGGATTCCGCATGATCCTGGAGTCACAGCCGGACATCGAGGTGGTCGCCGACGTGCCGGACGGCGTGACCGCGGTCCAGCGGGCCCGCGAGCTGCGCCCGGACGTGTGCCTGGTCGACGTCCGGATGCCGGGCCTCGACGGGCTGGAGGTGACCCGGCGACTGGCGGGGCCGGGCGTGGTCGACCCGCTGAAGGTCGTCGTGGTCACCACGTTCGACCTCGACGACTACGTGCACACCGCGTTGACCAACGGCGCCAGCGGGTTCCTGCTCAAGGACGCGGGGCCGACGCTGCTGGTGGAGGCGGTGCGCGCGGCGGTGCGCGGCGACGCCCTGGTGTCGCCGCAGATCACCGTGCGCCTGCTGCGGCACTTCGCCCGGCCCGACCCGAACCCGGTGCCCCAGCCGGCCGACCCCCTCACCGAGCGGGAGCTGGACGTGGTGCGCGCCGCGGCCAGGGGGCTGACCAACACCGAGATCGGCGCCGAGCTGTTCCTCTCCCTGTCCACCGTGAAGACGCACCTCGCCTCGGTGCAGTCGAAGCTCGGCGCGCGGAACCGGGTGGAGGTCGCCGCGTGGGCCTGGCGCTCGGGCCTGATGGACCAGGTCTGATCGGGTGAGCACCGGCCGATCGGCGCCCGTCTGATGGCCGATCGGCCGAGCTGATCACGGTGCGGCCGGCGAAGCCTGGGAACGTGCGCCCGAACGTCCGGATCCTGCTGGTGGTGACCTGCGCTGCTGTCGTGCTCCCCACGGCGGGAGCCGTGCTGCTGCACTCGGCTCGGGCGACGGGCGGGCCGCCGGTGCGGCACGGCGAGGTCGCCGTGCTCGTGGCGAGCGCCGCCGACACCGGGTTCCGGCTCCGCACCACGGAGACCCTGCGGGTCGGCGCGCCCAGGACGCAGCAGGTGGTCCCGGCCGGCACCGTCATCACCGCGCCGCCGGCCGCCCTTCCCGGCAACCCGCCCGTCGACGCCCGCCTCGGCTGCGAGGTGACCGTCACGCCCACGTCGGGAGAACTGCCGACCGTCGAGGTCAGGCGGTGCCGGCCGGCGAACGCGTCCTGAACCGGCGCCCGAACCCCGCGCCAGGAGGAGAATCCGCCTCGCGACCCGCTGGCAGGATGGGCGCATGGCGACCGCTCTCCGACTCCACGCGCCCGTTGTGCTCCCCTGCGACGCCGAGTGCACAGTGCTGCGCGACGCGGTGGTCGATGTCGACAACAGCGGTCGCATCGTCCACTGCGGTCCCCGGGCCGACGCGCCCGCCCTGCCGGCCGACGCGGTGGTCCGGGAGTGCACCGGAATCCTCCTGCCCGGCCTGGTGAACGCCCACGCGCACACACCGATGACCCTGCTGCGCGGTCTCGGCGCGGAACTGCCGCTGCTGCGCTGGCTGCGGGAGGCGATCTGGCCGGCCGAGACCCGACTGAGCCCGGCCGACATCCGCGCGGGGATGCTGCTGGGCAGCATGGAGATGCTGCGGGCCGGCGTGACGACCAGCGCGGAGATGTACTTCCAGACCGACGTGATGGCGGAGGCCGTGCTCCAGGTCGGCACCCGCGTGGTGCTGGGGTCGGCGGTGCTCGACCTGCCGGGGCTGAACGACGGCGGCTGGCGGCGGATGACGGACGACATCAGCGCCTGGATCGACGCCGACGGCCTGCGCTTCGGGCCGGGCGAGCGGATCGAGCTGTCCTACGCGCCGCACTCCGCGTACATGCTCGCGCCGGACGCGCTGCAGGGAATCACCGCCGCCGCGCGGGAACGCGGCGCGCTGGTGCAGACGCACGTGGCGGAGGCCGCGGACGAGGACGTGGCGCAGCGGGAGCTCCACGGCTCCGTGCCGCTGATGTTGGAGCAGCTCGGCGTGCTCGGCGACCGGTTCCTGGCCGCCCACTGCGTCCACCTGTCCGACGTCGACATCAAGGTCCTGGCCCGGCACGGGGTCGGCGTCGCGCACTGCCCCGGCTCGAACGGCAAGCTCGCCTCGGGCATCGCGCGGCTGGTCGACATGGTGGGCGCCGGGGTGCGCGTCGGCCTGGGCACGGACGGCCCCGCCAGCAACGACGACCTCGACCTGTGGGAGGAGGCCCGGCTCGCCGCGCTCTTCGCCCGGTTGGCGACGTCGGACGCCTCCGCCGTCGGCGCGGCGCGCGCGCTGCTGCTCGCCACGCGCGGTGGCGCGGAGGCGCTGCACCGGGACGACATCGGCGTCCTGGAGGCGGGCCGGTGGGCCGACGTCGTGCACGTGGACGTCGACGACCCGGCGTTCCCTGCCGGCCTCGACGTGCCCGACGACGAGGTGATCGCCAACCTCGTGTGGGCGGCGGGGGCGCGGTGCGTCCGCGACGTGTGGGTGGCGGGCGACCAGGTGCTGTCCGAAGGCGCGTCGACGCGGGTCGACCTCGCCGAGGCGCGTGCGGCGGCCCGTGTCGCCGCGCTCCGCATCCGCACCGCCTGAGCGACACCCCTCCGAGCACGCGGTCACGACGGCCCCGGTGGTTGTTCACCACCGGGGCCAGCCCGCGTCCGGATTCACGCACGGTGCGCGCGAATTCGCCCCCGCAGGTCGCAGATCCGGCTACCCCAGGCCCCTGATTCGTCCATAACACCGTTACCAGGGGGAACCCCTGATTTGAAGTTCGCAGAAAAGGGGCGGTGGGGGCAAGACGCTGGTTCGGGTGGTTCTGGTTGTCGCCCGAGGTGGTGAACGGGGGAGCGTCCGCGTCAATCGGCTCCAGGTGAAAACGGTGACCGGAGCATTCGGGGGAGTCGGGGGCGGGTGGCCGTTCGAAGTCGCGCGCTCCGGGCCGGAATCCGAGGACCGAAGACGCCGAGGAGGCCTCGAAAGCCGCCCGAAGGGGACCGACCGAAGTCACCTGAGCAGGGGGCGGGGTTCGCCCCTTTGGCGGACGGTGCGGGCGCGGGTTAGGTTCGCGCCATGGCTCCCCGTCCGGTCGCCCTGATCACCGGCGCCACGCGCGGCATCGGCGCCGCCGTCGCCCACGCGCTGTCGCCCACCCACGACCTGCTGCTCGGCGGGCGCGACCGGGCCCGGCTCGACGAGCTGGCCGGGAGCCTGCGCGGCGCCCGCGCCTGGCCGGTCGAGCTGACCGACTTCGCCGCGGTGGCCGAGGCCGCCGGCGCGATCCCCCGCCTCGACGTGCTGGTGCACAGCGCCGGCGTCGCCCACCTCGGGCAGATCGCCGAGACCCCGGCGGAGGTGTGGCGGCAGACGCTGGAGGTGAACGTGGTCGCGGTCGCCGAGCTGACCCGGCTGCTGCTGCCCGCCCTGCGCGCCGCGCGCGGCCAGGTCGTGCTGGTCAACTCCGGAGCGGGAATCCGGGCGAACGCGAACTGGGGCGCCTACGCGGCCAGCAAGTTCGCGCTCCGCGCGTTCGCCGACGCGTTGCGCGCCGAGGAGGAGCCGCACGGGCTGCGGGTGACCTCCGTCCACCCGGGGCGGACGGCGACCGAGATGCAGCGCTCGATCCGGACGCAGGAGGCGGCCGAGTACGAGCCCGAGGACTACCTGCGGCCGGAGTCGGTGGCCGCCGCCGTCGCGACCGCCGTCAACGCCTCCCCGGACGCCCATCTCACCGAAGTCGTCATCCGGCCGCGCTCCGCTCGGTAGCGTCCCCCGGCGTGCACCCCGCGCCGCCGCCCCCACCGCCCGCGATCCCACCCAAACCGAAACGCCAACCGAAGATTCTCCGCTGGCTCCTGTTGTCCCTCCTGTTCTTCGGGCTCGGGATCGTCTCCATGTTCACCAGCGTCCTGGTGGTGCTCCTCGGCACGGAGAGGGAGGAGGTGAACGGGACCCTGACCGTCGAGGTGCGACAGGACGAGGTGTTCAAGCTGGTCGCGACACGCGACACGTCCTGCACCGTGACACCCGTGAACGGCGAGGCGCGCAGAGTCGTCGCCGAGGAGCGGCCGGCCTCACGGCACCGACACGCGGCCAGGGGTCGCGTCACCGCCTGGTTCGACGGCGGGGCGGAGATCCGGTGCGCGGGTCCCGCCCGGTACGAGTCACCCGACTCGGTCAGGATGAGCACGTGGAGCGGCTACGTCCCCACGTTCCTCGGCGTGGCCTTCTCTGCGTGCCTCTTGATCATGTTCGTGCAGATCTTCCGCCGAAGTCGGTACGACAGAGCCCACCACGCGGCGGCCGAGGCCAACGAATGGCGGGTGCGGTGAGCCGCTTCCGCGAGACGGTCCGGGCTTCGGGAACTCCTTGACACCGCACGGTCCTCCACCTAGGACGTCCGGATGAACGCCGACGAGCTGCGGTCGAGGACGCTGCGCAGGGTCACGTGGCGGCTGGTGCCGTTCCTGTGCCTGCTCTATTTCGTGAACTACCTGGACCGCGTCAACATCGGCTTCGCCGGGCCGAACGGGCTGACCCGCGAGCTGGGGCTGTCGGCGACCGCGTTCGGCTTCGCCTCCGGCGTGTTCTTCGTCGGCTACCTGCTGCTGGAGGTGCCGAGCAACCTCGCGTTGCACCGGTTCGGGGCCCGCAGGTGGATCGCGCGGATCATGCTCACCTGGGGTGTGGTCGCGACGGCGATGGCGTTCGTGCCGAACGCGACCGCGCTGCACGTGCTCCGGTTCCTGCTCGGCGTCGCCGAGGCCGGCTTCTTCCCGGGGATCATCCTGTACCTCACGTACTGGTTCCCCGCGGCGGAGCGGGCCAGGGTGGTGGCGTTGTTCATGGCGGCGGTGCCGGTCTCCAGCGCCGTCGGCGCGACCGTGTCCAGCCTGCTGATCCGGTACGGGGAGGGCCTGCTGGGGCTCAGCGGGTGGCGGTTCATGTTCCTGGCCGAGGGCGTGCCGTCGTTGGCGCTGGCCGTGGTGACGTGGTTCTTCCTGACCGACGGGCCGGAGCGCGCCCGGTGGCTCCGGCCGGAGGAGCGGGACTGGCTGACCGCCCAGCTGGCCGCGGAGCGGGCGGCGACCGAGCGCGCCCACGGCTGGACGCTGCGGCGGGCCCTGACCCATCCGCGGGTCCTGGCGCTCGCCGTGGTCTACGCCGGCGTCGTCTACGGCCTGTACGCGTTGGGCTTCTTCCTGCCGACGATCGTCGCCGGGTTCGAGCAGCAGTACGGCACGCGCTACGGCGTCGTGGAGAAGGGGCTGATCACCGCGGTCCCGTACGCGGTCAGCGCGGTGGTGATGGTGTGGTGGGCCCGGCACGGCGACCGGACGGGCGAACGCGTGTGGCACGTGGTCCTGCCCGCGTTGGTGGGCGGTCTGGCCATCCCCGTCGCGTTGTACCTCGGGAACCCGTTCGCGGCGATGGTCGCGGTGACCGTGTGCGCGGTGGGCGTGCTGTCCGCGATGCCCACGTTCTGGCAGTTGCCGACCCAGTTCCTCACCGGCGCGGCGGCCGCCGGGGCCATCGGCCTGGTGAACTCGCTCGGGAACGTGAGCGGGTTCGTGGCGCCCTACGTCACGGGCTCGCTGCGCGACCTGACCGGGAGCCAGCGCCCGGGGCTGTGGGTGGTGGGGGCGGCGATGGTCCTCTCGGCGGTGTTGGCGCTCGTCCTGCGCGCCGCGCCCCGGGCGCGACCTCGGCCGGAACCACCGGAAGCGACTAGTCACTCAGCGTGCCGATCATCCTACGATCAGTTCTGATCACGGATTGGGAGGTGCCCTCTGGTGACGCTGTCCCCCGCGCCGCTCATGCGGCTCGCGTTGGGTTTCTGGAACTCCAAAACCCTCGCCACGGCACACGAGCTGGACCTGTTCACCCGACTGTCCGACGGGGCCGGCACGACGCCCGACGAGCTGGCCGCCGACCTGGAGATCCACCCGCGCCCCGCGGGGATGCTGCTCGTCGCGTGCGCCTCGCTCGGCCTGCTGGACGTGGTCGACGGCCGGTACCGCAACTCCGCGCTGGCCGAGGAGTTCCTGGTCCGGGGGCGGCCGAACTACCTCGGCGGCTGGCTGCGGATGGTGGACACCCGGGTCCGCCCGGGCTGGGACCGGCTGACCGAGGCCGTCCGCACCAACCAGCCGACCACCTGGGACACCGAGCGGCAGGACACCATGTTCGACGCCGCCGACCCGCTCATGGCGGAGTTCTGGGAGGGCCTGTACTCGGCGTCCCGGTTCACGGCGCGGGCGCTCGCCGACGCGGTGGACCTCGGCGGTTTCCGGCGGCTGCTCGACGTGGGCGGCGGCTACGGCGCGTTCGACGTCGAGCTGTGCCTGCGGTACCCGGACCTGCGCGCGACCGTGTTCGACCTGGACTTCGTGTGCGAGACGACGCGCAAGAAGGCCGCCGAGGCGGGGCTGGCCGACCGCGTCGAGGCCGTCGGCGGCGACTTCTTCGTCGACGACCTGCCGGGAGGGCACGACCTCCTGCTGCTGTCGATGATCCTGCACGACTGGGACGAGGAGCGGAACCGGGCGATCCTGCGGCGCTGCCACGACGCGCTGGAGCCGGGCGGGCAGGTGATGGTCTGCGAGCTGCTGGTGGACGAGGACGGCACCGGCCCGGCCAACGCGGCGATGATGAGCCTCAACATGCTCGTCGAGACGCACGGCCGGAACTACACCGCCAGCGAGTACGGGGCGTGGCTGCGGGAGGCGGGCTTCGAGGACGTCCGCACCGTGCGGTTCGAGTCGGTCGGCGCCAACGGGGTCGTGCTCGGCCGCAAGCCGGGTCGACCGTGAGGTCATGATCTTCGGCTGTCGCCGGGAGCAGTGACCGCCACGGGCGGAGGACCCACCGGAGAACGCTCAGGTCGGGTGCGTCAACGCGCGGCTCGCGGGGAAATCGGGCTGGGTGAGGGCGTCGATCCGCCCAAAACGCTGTTACGGCGGAGGGAGCGCCCCTACCAGCGAGTGTCGCGGAGGGGGCCGACACTTCCGTCCATGCCGGACCCGTCGACGGGCGGCACCGGTGCGGGCACCGGGGTGGGGCCGGTTCGCTGGCCCGAAGGGGTCAGGGACCGCACCCCTCGGCTGGTCCGGAGATCTGGCTGGCCGGGTCGGCGGGAGACGCTCGGCCAGCCAGATCGACAAGGAGCCATGTCGGTTTCGTGGTCCGAAACCGGGTGACCGGGCCGGGGTGGGCGCCGCGCCGGCGCCCACCCCGGCCGCGCGCTCAGTTGCCGATGGTGCCGCGGTTCTTCTTCCACACCGCGACGACCGCCGGCCGCGGCTGGCTCGTGCCGCCGTCCGGCCAGTGCGAGATCGGGTTGTCGGCGCTCGCGCCGTCGACCTCGCCGGGGTGCTGGACGGACACCAGCACGAACTGGTCGGTGATCACCGGGCCGCAGGTCTCCGCGCCCCTGGGCACGGTGAGGAACTGCTTGACGTGGCCGCGCTCCCCGCCCTCCAACGGCACGGCGAACAGGCCGTCGTTGCTGCCCAGCGCGTTGCCGTCGGTGGAGATCCAGAGGTTGCCGTAGTCGTCGAAGGCCACGTTGTCCGGGCAGGAGATCGGGCTGACCTGGCTCTTGTCGTAACCGCCGAAGTAGGTGTCCGGCGACTGCGGGTCGCCGCAGACCAGCAGCAGCTTCCAGCAGAACCGGGTGCCGGTGTTGTCGCCCCGGTCCTCCTCGATCTCCAGGACGTGGCCGTGCTTGTTGTTGTTGCGCGGGTTGGGCTCGTCCGGGCCGGCCTGGCCGGCGGCGCCCCGGCGGGTGTTGTTGGTCAGCGCGGCGTAGATCCGGCGGGTCCGCAGGTTCGGCTCGACGTCCTCCGGCCGGTCCATCTTGGTGGCGCCGACCTTGTCCGCCGCGAACCGGGTGAAGACGTAGACCTCCTCGGCGGTCATCCCCGGCACGAAGCTCTTGTCGTTGTGCGCCAACGGGATCCACTCGCCGCGGCCGTCGAACTCGCCGTCCGACGGCAGCTTGCCCGAGCCGTCGATCTCGCCGGCCGGGCTGTCGCCGGTGAACCGGGCGACGTAGAGCGTGCCCGAGTCGAGCAGGCGCTTGTTGTGCTCACGGGCGTGCTTGCTCTGCCCCGGCTTGTACTTCTCGTCGGAGACGAACTTGTACATGTACTCGAAGCGCTCGTCGTCGCCCATGTACGCCACCACGCGGTTGTCCCGCGCGATGATGACGTTGGCGCCCTCGTGCTTGAACCGGCCGAGCGCGGTGTGCTTCACCGGCGTGGACTGCGGGTCGAGCGGGTCGATCTCGACGACCCAGCCGAACCGGTTGGCCTCGTTGGGCTCCTGCGCGAGGTCCCACCGCTTGTCGAAGCGCTCCCACTTGCGGGTCGAGGCGCCCTTGGGGAAGCCGTAGCGGTCGAGCCGGGCGCGGGCGGTGGGGTCGGTGACCTTGTCGACGTTGGCGAAGTACTGGTTGACGTTCTCCTCGCCGGACAGGATCGTCCCCCACGGCGTCACGCCGCCCGCGCAGTTGTTCTGGGTGCCGAGGATCCGCTTCCCGGTGGGGTCGGCCGAGGTCTTCAGGTACTGGGAGCCGGCGGCCGGGCCGCGCACCTCGAACGGAGTGAGCAGGGTGATGCGGCGGTTGTACCGCCCGTCGACCTTGGCCTCCAGCCGCCCGGTGCGCCAGTCGCGCTCGACCAGCACCACCGACTGGCCGTGCGCGGCCCAGGCGATCCGCGTCTGCTCCTCGGTGGGGTTGTTCTTGTCCCAGCCCCGGAACATGAACTCCTCGCTGGTGTACTCGTGGTTGCTCACCATGAGCCAGCGGTTCCAGGAGCCGGGCACCGGGACCAGGCCGCAGAAGTCGTTGTTGAACCCGAACTGCTGGGCCTGCGCCTCGGCGGTCTGGTTGTCGAAGTCGAACCGGGGCGCGCCGGGCACCACCGGGTCGCCCCAGCGGATGACGACGCCCTGCGTGTAGCCGGTCGGCACGACCAGATCGTCCCGGTGGTTGGGCGCGACCGGCTCGAAGTTCACGCCGGGCACCCGGCCCCACCACCGCGCGCGGTCGGCGCCCGGCGCGGCGGCCCCGCCCTGGCCGGGGTCGGCCGCGGCGAGCCCGGTGCCGACGGTGGCCGCGGCCGCGCCCACGGCCGCCACGACCGCGCCCGCCCGCAGCATGCCCCTGCGGGACAGCACGCCGTCGAGGACGTCGCCGAAGTACTGGTTGTCGGAGGTGTTCGGGGCGTCGTGGGCACAGGCGTTGCCGCAGCGGTACTCACAGGTGACCGCGGCACGGCCGAGCGGGTGGTTGGGCAGCAACGGCAGCAGGCGCCGCCCCTCGCGACGTGCGGACACGCAGACCTCCAAGGCGTCAGTCCGGGAACGCAGCGACCGTAGGGCCGGGAAACGAGCCGTGGTAGATCTCCGAGTGAACGGGCGGTGAACACGACACCCAGAGTGATCACGGTCCGGTGAACACTCGCCTGATCGTGCACGAAAGGACAGATATCAACTACTGCCCGTCACCGGCTCCGCTGGTCCTCGGTCCGACGAGCCGGCGCACCTCGGCCGCCCAGTCGACGCTGTCCGCCGCCGTGTGCGGCGTCGACACCCGCGCGACCTCGGGCCGGCCGGTGATCTCCACCCGGACGTCCACGCCCCGCTCGTCGGTCACGAAGGTGACCCGCAGCCCGCGGGCGTCGCGGTAGTGCGCGGAGGGGCCGAACTCGACCTCCTGCCGGAAGGGCAGTCGCTGCCGGGCGTCGGGGACCTGGCCGTCGACGCAGATCGCTGCCCGCAGCGGGAACCCGAGGCGTTCGACCGCGCACAACAGCCGCTGCTGGACGGGCAACGCGCGCAGTGCGACGGGGACCGCGCCCGTGGCGCCCCCGCCGCCGGCGGTCTCGAAGCGGGCGCGGAGCCCGAGCCGGGTGCCGGGCAGGTGCCGGCCGCCGAGCACGGAGATCGGGGCCTCGAACGGCACGCCCGCGGTGAACGGGAGATCCACCACCTGCCCGGGCGCCAGCGACAGGTGGTCCCTGACCAGTGTGCGGTGGAACGGGAGGAACTCCGCTCCGTCCGCGCCCGCGCCCGGCCGGCCGCCGCGGACCCCGGCGACGAACTCGACCAGGACCCCGGTGAGGTCCCGCCGCTCCCGGCCGCCCTGCAGCCGCAGGAAGCCGCCGACCGACCCGCCAGGGTGCGTGCTGTCCTGGTGGGTCACCAACTCCACGCTCACGCCGCCGATCCCCACGGCGGCGGGTAACTTCTCGAAGACCACGACAAGCCCCTCTGGTGCGTCAGGTCGACATCCCGCCCGATTCGTGATCAAGGGCAGGATGCCGACACAACGCCCGCGGGCGGGGTCAGAGTTCCTTCACAGCTCCTCGCCCACCAGCGCCGCCTCCGCGGGCAGCGCCCGGGGGTCGGGCCGGCGGGCGGTGCCCGCGGCCAGGACCGCGGCCGCCGCCACGCACAGCACCGCGCCCACCAGGAACGGGGCGTGCGCCCAGCCGAGCCACTCGGCGACGTGGCCGACCAGGGTGGCCGCCACCGCGCCGCCCAACCAGCGGCAGAAGTTGTAGCCGGCGCTGGCCACCGGGCGCGGCGCCGGGCTGATGCTCATCGCGGTCCCGGTGAACAGGGTGTTGAGCAGGCCGGACGCCAGGCCGGACACGATCACCGCGACCACCAGCACCGGCCGGCTGTCGACCGCCATCACGGCCAGCAGCGCGGCGTAGCCGAGCACCGCCAGCACGGTGGCGTGCCGCTCGCCGAACCGGGCGGCCATCCGCGGGGCGAACAGGACGCCGGCCACGGCGACGCACAGGCCCCAGCCGAAGAAGACCAGGCCGACCTCGACCGCGCCCATCCGCAGCACGAACGGCGACCACGCGAGCACGACGAAGAACGCCGCCGTGTACAGGGCGGAGCCGACCGCCGTCCAGCGCAGGCCGCGGTGTCCCAGCGCCCGCAACGGGTCGAGCACGCTCACACCACGCCGCTGCCCGGCCCCGCCGGACCGCTGCGCGGCCCCGCCTCCCTGGCGGTCCCTGGGCAGGAAGCCCGCGGCGAGGACCAGGGCGATCCCCATCAACACGGCGGTGCCGGCGAACGGGCCCCGCCACGAGATCGAGCCCAGCAGGGCGCCGAGCAGCGGCCCGATGGACATGCCGAGCCCGAGCGCCGCCTCGTAGAGCAGGATCGCGCCCTGCTGTCCGCCGGTGGCGGCGCCGACGATGACCGACAGCGCGGTGGCGATGAAGAACGCGTTGCCCAGACCCCACACCGCGCGCAGGCCGACCAGCGCGCCGATGGAGTTCGCCATCGCGCAGGCCGCGGTGGCCAGCACGATCAGCACGAGGCCGCCGACCAGCGTGCGCTTGGCGCCGAAGCGGGCGGTGCTGGCCCCGGTGAGCAGCATCGCCACCACCTGCACGCCCAGGTACGACGAGAAGAGCAGCGTGACCTGCGAGGGGCCAGCGTGCAGCGCCTCCGCGATCGACAGGAGGATCGGGTCGACCAGGCCGATCCCGGCGAACGCGATCACCGCGGCGAACGCGGTGATCCACACCGTTCTGGGCTGGCCCTTCACGGTGTCCAGGAGCCTGACGTGGTGTCCAGCGCTCATCGGTGGTCCGTTCCCTCCTCGTCGGTTCCGGTGGTGTCACCGGGGTTCAGCAGGCGTTCGAAGGCCGGCAGCGCGGCGGCGATCGCGGTCCGGTCGGCCGCGTCGAGCCGGGCCAGCCGCTCGCGGAGGAACTCCTCGCGGGCACGCACCAGCTCGTCGATCAGCCGCCGCCCCTCGTCGGTGGCGGCGGCGATCACCGCCCGCCCGTCGGAGGGGTCGGGGGCGCGCCGGACCAGGCCGAGGCGCTCCAGGCGCGCGACCACGTCGGTCATCGAGGGCGTCCGCACGCCCTCCCGCTCGGCGAGGGCGCTCATCCGCCGCGGGCCGTCCAGCGCCAACGCGGCCAGCACCGACCCCTGGGTCAGGGTGAGCTGGTACTGCGGGGTCTCCCTGCGCACCACGTAGTAGAGGTGGAAGACCAGCGGACGCAGTCGGTGCGCGAGCTCGGCGATCCCGTCGTCTCCAGTCACTTAGCCAGTCTAACAAAATTTACTTAGACTACCTAAGTAACAGCCGCCACGCCCCCTCCCGACCACCCGCCGGAACGCGAAAGAGGCGTGCCCGGGACCTGGTGGTCCCGGGCACGCCTCGGGGTCGAACGGGTGGGGCGGAGGTCAGCGGTCGAGCTCACCGCTGATGAACCGCTCCACCTTCTCGCGGGCCTCCGCGTCGCTGTACTGCTCCGGCGGCGACTTCATGAAGTAGGAGGACGCCGACAGGATCGGGCCGCCGATCCCGCGGTCCTTGGCGATCTTCGCCGCGCGGATGGCGTCGATGATGATGCCGGCCGAGTTCGGCGAGTCCCAGACCTCCAGCTTGTACTCCAGGTTCAGCGGCACGTCGCCGAACGCCCGGCCCTCCAGCCGCACGTACGCCCACTTCCGGTCGTCCAGCCACTCGACGTAGTCGGACGGGCCGATGTGCACGTTGCGCCGACCGAGGTCGCGGTCCACCTGGGAGGTGACGGCCTGGGTCTTGGAGATCTTCTTGGACTCCAGCCGGTCGCGCTCCAGCATGTTCTTGAAGTCCATGTTGCCGCCGACGTTGAGCTGCATGGTGCGCTCCAGCTCGACGCCCCGGTCCTCGAACAGCTTGGCCATCACCCGGTGCGTGATGGTCGCGCCCACCTGCGACTTGATGTCGTCGCCCACGATCGGCACCCCGGCGGCGCGGAACTTCTCCGCCCACTCCGGGTCCGAGGCGATGAACACCGGCAGCGCGTTGACGAAGGCCACACCCGCGTCGATCGCGCACTGCGCGTAGAAGCGGTCCGCGTCCTCCGAGCCCACCGGCAGGTAGGACACCAGGACGTCGACCTGGGCCTCCCGCAGCGCGGCGACCACGTCGACCGGAGCCTCGTCGGACTCCTCGATGGTCTCCCGGTAGTACCGGCCGAGGCCGTCCAGGGTGTGGCCCCGCTGCACGGGCACCCCGAGCGGCGGCACGTCGCAGATCCTGATCGTGTTGTTCTCGCTGGCCACGATCGCCTCGGACAGGTCGCGCCCGACCTTCTTCGCGTCCACGTCGAACGCGGCGACGAACTCCACGTCCCGCACGTGGTAGTCACCGAACCGCACGTGCATCAGGCCCGGCACGCGCGTCTCGGGGTCGGCGTCGCGGTAGTAATGGACGCCCTGCACCAGCGACGCCGCGCAGTTGCCCACGCCGACGATGGCCACCCGAACACTGCGGCGGTCTCCGCCCATGGCCGGGTCCTCCTCACTCAGTTCCAACGTGTCGGTCCATGCGTTCCCGGTCCGCGCTCACCCGTCGCGGTCCCGTTGCTCGGCCTGCTCGCGCGCGATGAGCTCGTTCAACCAGCGCACCTCGCGCTCAGTGCTCTCCAGGCCCATCCGGTGCAGCTCCCGCGTGTAGCGGTCGATCTGCTCCCCGGCCCTGGCCAACGCCGCCCGCAGCCCCTCGCGGCGTTCCTCGACCCGTCGTCGCCGACCCTCCAGGATGCGCATCCGCACGTCGGCCGGGGTCCTGGAGAAGAACGCCATGTGGACGCCGAACCGGTCGTCCTCCCACGTCTGCGGGCCCGCGTTGGCCAGCAGCTCGGCGAACCGCTCCTTGCCCTCGGCCGTGAGCCGGTACACGCGCCGCGCGCGCCGTCCCCACGTCCGGTCGGCCAGCTCCGCGACGTCGGCCTCCTCGGCGATCAACCCGGCCCGCTGCATCCGACGCAGGGTCGGGTACAGCGAGCCGTAGGAGAACGCCCGGAACGCGCCGAGCAGGATGTGCAACCGCTTGCGCAGCTCGTAGCCGTGCATCGGGGCCTCGTGCAGCAGACCGAGGATCGCGAGCTCGAGCACGGGCACCTCCTCACAGCGAGCGGCAACGGGTCAGATGATTATATCGCCGCGATACATCCGAATGTCGCAGCGAACCGCGAACCGGCCGGTCGGTTCGCGCCGACCCCATCGTGGCGCGGGTTACGCTGCCCCGAACAGCCCAATGGCCAGCGGCGGCACTGCACGTACGCTGGGGGTCGTGCGGACCCAGCGGCAGGTGGTGGACTACGCGTTGCAGCGCCGTGCGCTGCTCGCGGACGTCTACGCCGGCCGCGTCGGGGTGATGGAGGTCTGCGACGCGAGCCCGTACCTGCTGCGGGCGGCCAAGTTCCACGGCGAACCGAGCGCGGTGACCTGTCCGGTGTGCCGCAAGGAGCCGCTGACCCTGGTCTCCTGGGTCTACGGCGACGAGCTCAAGCACGCTTCGGGCTCGGCCCGCGGCACCGAGGAACTGGCGAAGATGGCGACCCTGTTCCAGGAGTTCTCCGTCTACGTGGTCGAGGTCTGCCGCACCTGCAGCTGGAACCATCTGGTCCAGTCATACGTCCTGGGGAAGCGCGGCCTGCGCGGCGGCCGGTCGAGCCGGAGGACCGCGGCCGAGTGATCCAGCCCCGGCTGACGACGTCGGTGCCGGAGCACCGCACGGAGAACCACCACCGAACGGCGACCCCTGTTGGGCGCCGGTCTGGGAGGCCCAACTCGTGAACGACGAGCGAGACCACCGACCGCAGGGGGGTGGCCGCGACAGTGGCGGCCACCCCGATTCGGAGCGCACCGGGTACTGGAGCCCCGACTGGGATGGCGACGCGGCCCACGGCCCGTCGGCGGGCTCCGGCCAGGGCGGCCCCGCGTCGTCGGCCCCGCCGCCGCCTCCGCCCCCCGCGCCGCAGTGGCCCCCGGCCGGCCCGGCCGCGCAGCCCCAGCGCCCCCTGCCCCCCCAGCAGTCGCCGGAGCCGCAGTGGCCGGGCCAGCCCGCGCCGCCGCCGGCCGGTCCGCCCCATGGCATGCCGCCGCAGGGTCCGATGACCCCGCCGCGCGGCGTCCCGGGGCAGGGGCCGGGCACGCCGCCGCGGGGGATGCCGGCCCAGGGCCCCAACACCCCGCCACCCGGCTTCCCTCCCCCGGGTCCGCACACCCCGCCACCCGGCATGCCGCAGATGGGCGGCCCCCGGCCCGGGGGTCCCGGCATGCCCGGCGGCCCTGGCGGTCCCCGGCCGCCCATGAACGGCCCGGGCGGTCCCGGTGGACCCGGCATGCCCGGGGGTCCTGGCGGCACCTTCCCGCCGCCGGGCGGTCCGCGTCCCGGCATGCCCGGCCCCGGTGGCCCGCTGCCGCCGCGCCAGCCGGCCGAGGAGCCGACCAACCTGCTGCCCCCGCTGCACGAGGACCAGCCGCGGGAACCCGAGCTGCTCACGCACTACGAGCCGTTGCCGGGGGAGCCGGGCGGCCCGCCGTTGGCCGAGCACGCGCACGCGCACGCGGACGAGCCCGACGGCGAGGGTGACGAGGCTCCCCCGACCGAAGGGGAGCAACGCCGGATGCGGCGGAAGAAGATCTGGCGCCGCGTGCGGCGCACCTGCTACGTGCTGGTCGCGCTCGGGTTCATCGCCCCCATCGTGGCGTTCTTCGTCGGCTACCAGATGTGGGACATCCCACAGCCGGAGCAGGTCGCGCTGGACCAGCAGCAGACCGTGACCTTCTACTACTCGGACGGCCAGACCGAGCTGGGCAAGATCCAGCCCGAGGGCGGCGCCCGGACCCAGGTCAAGCTCGACGACATCCCGAAGCACGTGCAGAACGCCGTGCTGGCCGCGGAGAACCCGACCTTCTGGTCGGACGACGGCTTCAGCTACCGCGGCATCGCCGGCGCGGTCTGGCGCCAGGTCCGCGGCAAGGAGGGTGGCGGCTCGACCATCACCCAGCAGTACATCAAGGTGGCCACCGGCAAGGACGAGAAGACCTACACCCGGAAGTTCCGGGAGGTCGTCCTGGCCAAGAAGATGTCCGACCAGGTCGACAAGCGGACGATCCTGGAGGGCTACCTCAACACGATCTACTTCGGCCGGGGCGCCTCGGGCATCCAGGCCGCGGCCAAGGCGTACTTCGGCAAGGACGTCAAGAACCTCACCCTGGAAGAGGGCGCGGTGCTGGCCGGCGCCATCCAGATGCCCTCGCAGTGGGACCCCGAGGTCGACCTGGCCGGCGCCAAGGAGCGCTGGGACTACGTCATCAAGCGCATGGACGAGCAGGGCTGGCTCGACGGCCGCAAGCGCGGCGAGATCCAGTACCCCGGCACCTGGCAGACCGCGGACAAGTGGCAGACCCAGGGCATGGCCGACGGGCCCCGGATGCAGATCCAGCGGCGGGCCAAGGCCGAGGCCGAGAAGTTCGGCTGGCCGCAGATCCAGCAGCAGGGCCTGAAGGTGATCACGACGATCGACGCCAAGGCTCAGCAGCAGCTGGAGGAGGCCGTCACCAAGAACATGGCCGGCCAGCCCGAGGAGCTCCGGACCGCCGTCGTCTCCCTGGACCCGAAGACCGGCGCCGTCATCGCCTACTACGGCAGCAAGGACGGCAAGGGCATGGACTACAACTGGGCGGGTCTGCGCTCGCCCGGCTCCACGTTCAAGCCCTTCGTCGCCATCGCCGGCCTCAAGCAGGGCAAGGGCATCGGCAGCACGTACGACGGAACGTCGCCGCAGACGATCAGCAACACGCAGTTCCGCAACTCGGGCAACGACAACCGTTGCGGCAAGGACTGCCCGGTCAAGGAGGCGATGAAGCTCTCCATCAACACCGCCTTCGTGAACATGGCGGTCGACGTCGGCCTCAAGAACGTCGCCAAGGCGGCCTACGAGGCGGGCATCCCCCAGAAGTACGAGAAGACGGAGGTCCTCGCCGCGCAGGACGGCGTCGTGGGGGCCGGTATCGCCCTCGGCCAGTACCCCGTCCACCCGATCGACCTGGCCACCGCGTTCAACACGCTCGCGGCGGAGGGAACGAAGCACAAGACCCACTTCCTGCAGAAGCTGGTCAAGCAGGACGGCACGGTGGTGCACCAGTTCATCGACCAGATCGAGCCGGCGTTCGACCCGTCCGCCGACAAGAACCAGCAGATCGCCAGGAACGCCACCGAGTCGATGCTCCAGGTGGCCCAGAGCTCGGGCCTGCCGCTGAAGGGCAACCGGCCGGTCGCCGCGAAGTCCGGCACGCACGGCATCGAGAACAGCGACCGCAACTCGGACGCCTGGATGGCGGGCTACACCCCGCAGGTCTCCACCACGGTGTGGGTGGGCACCGACAAGACCCTGCCGATCAAGTGGCGGAACCCGCAGACCGGGCGGCTGGAGGACATCTACGGCAAGCACCTGCCCGGCGTGATCTGGCGGGACTACATGAACGCCTACCTCGCCGACAAGCAGGTGGAGAAGTTCTCCAGCTTCAAGGCGATCGGCAGGGCGGACCCGCCCCCGCCGCCCTCGCCGCCGAAGAAGGACGACAAGGACGAGACGACGCCCAGCAACCCCACGTCCTCCACTCCGCCGCCCTCCTCCCAGACGCCCGCCAACCCCACGTCCAGCGCCAACCCGACGAGCAGCCCGGGCCGCAAGCCTCCGCGCAGCAGCGACGGGGAGGAGCCGGTCCCGCCCAACCCGAACCACGGCGGCGGCCGGCTACCCGACCGGGACCGGACGCCGAAACCGCCGGAAGAGGGCTGGTGACGAGCTGGCGAGGGCCGGCCACCGACACGGTGGCCGGCCCTCGGCCTCTCCCCGCTCAGCCCCGCACCATCCGCACCCGGACGATCACCCCGTCCCGCACCAGGTAGCTGGCGATGGCGTGCACCGGCTCGACCTCCAGCCCGGTCACCCGCTCCTGGTCCACCACCCACGGCCCGACCGCGAGCCGCCCGACGAGCTCGGCGTGCAGGTCGGGGCGGGCGAAGCGGTCCGCGTAGGACCGCCGCAGCTCCGCCATGCCGGTCAGCACGACCTGCCCGAAGCCGTCCTCGATCACCACCGCCGGGTGGTACGTGGCGCAGAACGCGTCCAGGTCGTGGGCGTTGTAGGCGTCGAGCTGCCGTTGCACGACCGCGACGGCCTTCGGATCCCCAGCATCGATCTCCATGCCGCCAGTCTGGTCCCTCGCGGCGCGGCGCGCGGGAGAGCGGGACGCCGGTGCGACTTGGGCGCGGGGCCGGCACGGCCGAGGCACACACCGCGCCGACGCCGGACGCCGTAGCATCCGGCCGTGCCCAGCCCGCAGTCGTCGATCACTCCCCCGGGCGTCGATCCGGTCTCGGACACCGGCTCGCTGACCCCGGCCGAGCGGGTCGTGCCCACCTGGACCGAACCCCTGGCGCGGCGGGCCAGCCGGCCGTTCGGTGGCCCGCTCGGCCGGCACGCGGTGGTCGGCCGGCACTGGTTCTGGACCCCGCTGCGCGTGGTGTTGCTGCTGGCCACCCTGACCCTGGCGCTGGGCTGGCTGGCCAAGTCGCCGTGCGTCCAGGAGCACCGCTCCAGCTCCGGCCAGCTCGAACTCGACTGGGGCGGCAGCCGCCAGTACGTGGCGATGTGCTACTCGGACACCGTTCCGCTGTACACGGCCGAGCGGCTGGACCAGGGCGCGTTCCCGTACCGCGACTCGTGGGTGGAGAAGCAGGGCGACCGCGACCAGGTGCGGTACATGGAGTACCCGGTGCTCACCGGGCTGTTCCAGTGGGTCAACGCCCAGCTCGCGCACGGCTGGCTGGCGGTGGCGCGCACCGGCTGGCTCCCGGGGGCGCTGCCCGTGGTCGTCTACTTCGACTTCACCGCGTTGTGGCTGGGCCTGGCCTGGGTCGTCACGGTGTGGGGCGTGGCGCGGCTGGCCCGCCGACGGACCTGGGACGCGGCGCTCGTGGCGGTCTCCCCGCTGGTGGTCGTGCACGCCTTCACCAACTTCGACGCGTTGGCCACCGCGTGCGCCGCCGCCGGGCTCCTGGCGTGGGCCCGTCGCAAGCCGGTGGTGGCCGGTCTGCTGCTGGGCATCGGTGGCGCGGCCAAGCTCTACCCGCTGTTCCTGCTCGGCCCGCTGCTCGTGCTCTGCGTCCGCGCGGGGCGGACTCGGGAGGGACTGCGGACCACAGTGACCGCGGTCGCGACGTGGGCGGCCGTGAACGCGCCGCTGGCGCTGCTCTACCCCGACGGCTGGCGCGAGTTCTTCCGGCTGAACTCCGAGCGGGGCGCCGACCCGGACTCGCTCTACAACGTCATCTCCTACTTCACCGGCTGGCCGGGGTTGGACGGCCCGCTCCAGCCGGGGCAGACGCCGACCGTGCTCAACGCGGTCAGCGCCCTGCTCTTCGTCGCCTGCTGCGCGGGCATCGCCTGGGTGGGCCTGTCCGCCCCGCGCCGGCCCCGGCTGGCGCAGCTCGGCTTCCTCGTGGTCGCGGCGTTCCTGCTGACCAACAAGGTGTGGAGCCCGCAGTACTCGTTGTGGCTCGTCCCGCTCGCCGTGCTCGCGTTGCCCCGCTGGCGGCTGCTGCTGGCCTGGATGGCCGTCGACGCCCTCGTCTGGGCGCCCCGCATGTTCTTCTACCTCGGGCCGGACAACAAGGGCCTGCCGCCGGACTGGTTCCTCGGCGCGGTGGTGCTGCGGGACGCCTTCGTGGTGCTGCTGTGCGTGCTCGTCCTGCGGGAGATCCACCGCCCCGAGACGGACCTGGTGCGCCAGGCCGGCGACGACGACCCGTGCGGCGGCGTGCTGGAGGGCGCCGAGGACCGCGTCGTGCTCCGCCGGCCGACCGCGCCCGGCGAACCGCCGGCGGTCGGGACGTCCGCGTCCGCACCAGCGCCCTAGCCCGGCCGTCCCGTCGGGGGCTCCGCCGAGCCCAGGTTCTGGTTCACGCAGGGCCTGGTTCCACTCAGACCTCGCTCAACGCCGAGCGCTTGGTTCAACGGCGAGCGCCTGGTTCACCGCCGAGCCTGGTTCACCGCAGGGCCTCGTTCAGCGCAGGGCCGCCGCCGATCGGCTCCACGCGCCGCCGCACCGCCGCCACCAGCCGCTCGCCGGGCCACCACACCGCGAACAGCAGGAGGCTGCCCAGCAGTCCGAGCACGACGGGCAGCACCGTGTCGGACAACACGAACACCAGGACGAAGCCCACCAGCGTGGGCGCCTCCGCGAACGCCATCCGCGCCAGCGCCGTGGTGCGCAGCAGGTGGGCGGCGCCCTCGGGCTCCGCGGCGTTCGCCGGGGGCGCCTGCCGCTCCAGCAACGTCACCAGCAGGAGGTCGGCGGCCGCGACGACGAGGGGCAGCAGCGCGGCCGGGTCGAAGCGCAGCCCCACCCCCGGGTAGACCCCGCCGACCGCGATCACGGCGACCAGGACGCACGCCCCGGCGAACGCGAACGCCATGGACTGCAGACCCCGCAGCACCGGTGCAGCGGGCATGTCGCACCTCCGGGCTCCCTGGCCCGACCGGGCGGCTAGCCCGCGGGCAGCGGAACGCGTCGTCCCGACGGTAGCGCTCCGACGCCGATCCGGCCGTCGACGGTGGAGTCCGCGGCCAGGAAGGCCACGAACAGGCCGGCCAGCAGGGCCGCCCTGCCCCAGACGCCGATCATCACGGCCTGCGCGGCGAAGCCGTCGTAGACGCCGGACGGCGCGCCGACCACGATCGCGTAGTACCAGCGGAAGATGCCCACGCCCATGGCCAGGTCGGCCGCGAAGTAGGCCAGGACCCATCCCCAGCGCACCCTGACCAGCACGAGGAACGGCACCAGCCAGAGCGTGTACTGCGGGGAGTGCACCTTGTGCAGCAGCAGGAAGCCGCACAGCATCGCGGCGCTGACCTGCACCCACGGGTAGACGCCCTCGACGCGGAACCGCCGCCAGCCCACGAGGCAGGCGACCAGGAACGACGCGAGCACCAGGGTCGGCGACAGCCAGTCGACCATCGCCTGGAAGTCCGGGTTCGCCGGGTCGGAGAACGGTCGGAAGCCCCAGAACCAGATCGAGTTCGTGGTGACGTCGACCTGCCGCAACTGCTGGAAGGTGAACGACGCGCGCCAGCCCTCGTAACCGAACAGGGCGAACGGCAGGTTGACCACCACCACGGTGACCACCGCCGCCAGCACCACCCGGACGGCCGCCTGCGCCCTGCTCCCCTGCGGGATCTCCCGCTCACCGCTCGCCGTCCGCCCGCCACCCGCGAGCACGTAGAGGGCCAGCGGCGCCACGAACGCGCCGGGGTAGAGCTTGAAGGCGAACCCGAGCGCCAGCAGCACCGACGCGGCCGTCGCCCGGGAGACGAGCGGGAGCCCCGCGCCAGCGCGGCCCCACCCCCGGTGCAGCACGTACACGGCGGCCACCGCGCAGGCCACGACCGGCAGGTCCCAGTTGTGGAAGGCGTACAGCACCAGCGGTGGCGACACCGCCCACAGCAACGCGCGCCACCGCGACAACCGGCCCAGCAACCAGGCCGTCAGCAGCCCGAACGGCGCCATCACCAGGGCCGACCCGAGCAGGAACCCGGCGTCGTCCCGCGCGCCGAGGGCGCCCAGCCAGACCAGCACGCCGGTCAGCACCGGGTACTCGATCGACCCGCCGAACAGTTCACCCTTCTCGGTGATGCCGCCGTGCAGGTACGGGAAGACGTGCCGGTCGATGTCCCGGCCGATCCACAGGTGCTGGATGTCGGAGTAGCAGAAGTCGCCGTAGATCCGCTTCTGGTAGTCCGGCTCGCTGCGGCCCCACTCGTTGAACTCGGGTCCGGTGCAGCGGTCCTTGTTGGCGTAGCCCGCGAGGAGCGTCAGCCCGCACAGCAGGACGAGCGCGGCCAGCGCGGCCCGGCCGAACCGGAGCGCCCGGCCGGTCCGGGCCGGGCGCCCGTTCTCCTCCGGCACCAGCACCTCCGGGTCCGGTCGGGGCGGGGCCTCAGCGGTTCCGGTGGCGCCGTCGGTCGCCGGCCGGGCGGGCACGAGGTCAGCCGCCGAGCTTCTCGCGCAGGAACGTGATGTCCTCGGTCTGCCCCTCGCCCGGTGTCTCCACCACGACCGGCGCGCCCGCCGCGGCGACCACGGCGACCAGCAGGTCCGGCTCGATGGTGCCGGCGCCGATGTTGGCGTGCCGGTCCCTGGACGAGCCGAAGTCGTCCCGCGAGTCGTTGAGGTGGACCAGGTCGATCCGGCCGGTGATCGCCTTGACCCGGTCCACGATGCCGAGCAGCTCCTCGCCGGCGGCGTGCGCGTGGCAGGTGTCCAGGCAGAACCCGGCGTCGAACTCGCCGACCGCGTCCCACAGCCTGGCCAGCATGTCGAACCGCCTGGCCATGGCGTTGTCGCCGCCGGCGGTGTTCTCGATCAGGATCGGCACCGGGAACCCCCCGGCGTCGGCCTGGCGCTCGAACAGCTTCCGCCAGTTGGCGACGCCCTCGGTGGGGTCGTCGCCCTTGGTGACGTGGCCGCCGTGCACGATCAGCCCGGACGCGCCGACCTGCGCCGCCACCCCCGCCTGCTGCACGACCGCCTTGCGGGACGGGATGCGGACGCGGTTGTTGAGCGAAGCCACGTTCACCACGTAGGGCGCGTGGACGAAGATCTCGATGTCGGCGGCCCGCAGTGCCTCGGACTGGGGGTGCGGCTGGGCCGCCGTCCAGCTCTGCGGGTTGGAGAGGAAGAACTGGACCACTTCGGCGCCGCGCTGCTCCGCGGCGCCGAGCGGGTCGTCGACGCCGACGTGGGCCCCGATGCGCATGACGTCGAGGGTAGTAGTAACGAGATTCGGCGGTGCAGCGTCACCACGCGTGTCTGTGACACGCCCGAAAGTATGGCGCGTGTCACCTGGGGCGCGTACGGTCTCGACCACGACCGGGGTTACCGCCCAGTAGGGGGGGAGGACGCGATGGCGCGACGGTGGACGCGGGTCGCCGCGGCGGCCGCCATGGCCGCCGGAGCGGCGGTCGCCGGCGCGGCCTCCGCCCAGGCCGCGGAGCCGATCGTGCTGGGCAGTTGCGCGACGACCGTGACCGGCGCGCCCGGCCAGCCGGTGTCGCTGAGCCCGGGTGCGGTCGCGGCGCCCGTCGTGGACCTCGTCCGGGCGCTTCCCGGCGGCTTCCTGCTCGCCGAGCCGGCCGACTCGGCGATCCGCGCGCTCCCCCCGATCCCGCTCGGGGCGGTCCCGGCCGGTGGCGGCCAGGTCATCAGCGGCGGCCAGGTCGCCCAGGCCGTGGTGGCGCGGTTGCACGGCATCCCCCTGCTCGGACCGGTGATCGCCCAGCTCTCGACGAGGACCTCCGACCTGTTGACCGGGATGTGCGGGATCACGCTCCACGCGGTGAACGCGGCGGTGGCTCCGGTCCAGGACGGCGCCAAGGCGGTCGCCGACGCGGCGAAGCAGGTGGTCGGCCCTGGTCCCGGAGGCGACCAACAGCCCGCGCCGAAGCAACCACCGCCCCAACAGCCCCAGCAACCCAAGCCGGGCACCCCCGGAGGGCGGTCAGTCCCGGACGGGCCCGTCGCGCAACAGCCTCCGCCGCAGGCGGCGCCCGGCGGAGCCGGTGACGAGCGCAAGGCCGCACCGCCCGACCCGACCCATTCCGATCTGGTGCGTTCCGGCCTGGCGCGGTGGGACTTCGGCCGCCCGTCGCTCCGGGACCACTCGGGCCTCCCGTCCGACCTGTGGTCGTCTTCGCGGGACGCACGCGGATCGGGCCCCGGGTTGTCCCCGCGGCGGGACGGCGACGGAGCAGGCCACTCAACGGACGACAGCGCGACGAGGGCGGGACGGGCCGACGCGCTGCCCGCGAGCCCGCTGGGCCGCGTCGGCACACCGGTCGTGCTCGCGGTGCTGTCCCTGGCGGTGGTGACGGCGGGCCTGGTGCGCCGCCTCGCCCAACGCCGCGCCCTCGACTGACCTGCCCGTGAGGACCGGGCCGCGGCAGCGCTTCCGCCCGACCCTCTCCCAGGACAGCCCCCACCCGCCCTGGGGGGCGAGCCCACGTCCAGCCTAGTAGCCGACTACGGAGCGTCCAAGGCGTTCACGCTGCGCTGTGGATAATTTCGGGTGACTGTGGACAACTCCGCCCACCTGTCCACAGGCGCGAGCCGCGCCCCGAACCGCCACTCCTCGTTCGGACGCAGCCCGCACACGAAGCGTCACGACGCGTCGGTGTCCGCTCCTCGGACGTGGGGTGCACCAGGTCACCCGATTCGGCTGGTAGCCGACCTGTTGCTACTCTGGCGCGGTTGCTGACGCGACGACCCTCCTGCCACGGAAAGACCGTGGCCGTGAGCCCACAGGAGGTGGTGGTCTTCATGCGTCACTACGAGGTGATGGTCATTCTCGACCCGTCCCTGGACGAGCGCACTGTCGCTCCGTCGCTGGACACCTTCCTCAACGTCATCCGCGAGTCCGGCGGGAACGTGGAGAAGGTCGACGTCTGGGGTCGACGGCGGCTGTCCTACGAGATCGCCAAGCGCGGCGAGGGCATCTACGCGGTGATCGACGTCAACTGCGCCCCGGACGCGGTCAAGGAGCTCGACCGCCAGCTGGGCCTGCAGGAGACGGTGCTGCGGACCAAGGTCCTGCGCCGCGAGGACACCCGCGCCAAGGCCTGACCGGCCGGTGAGGAGCCACCACGATGGCTGGTGAGACGACGATCACGGTGGTCGGGAACCTGACCGCCGACCCGGAACTCCGCTTCACCCAGTCCGGGGCAGCGGTGGCCAGCTTCACGGTGGCCTCCACACCCCGCACCTTCGACCGCCAGAGCGGCGAGTGGAAGGACGGCGAGGCGCTGTTCCTGCGCTGCAACATCTGGCGCCAGGCAGCCGAGAACGTCGCCGAGTCCCTCACCAGGGGCATGCGGGTGATCGTGACCGGCCGGCTGCGCCAGCGCTCCTTCGAGACCCGCGAAGGGGAGAAGCGCACGGTCATCGAGCTGGAGGTCGACGAGATCGGCCCCTCGCTGCGGTACGCGACGGCCAAGGTCAACAAGGTCAGTCGCGGCGGCGGCGGTGGGGGCGGCGGCTTCGGCGGCCCCTCCAGCTCCGGGCCCGTCGACGATCCGTGGAACTCCGCCCCGCCCGCCGGTCCCGCCGGGTACAGCGACGAGCCGCCGTTCTGATCGGTTCTCCCGATCCGGCGGCCTGGTCCGTGCCCTCGGCCGGCCTACCCAGACCAGGTACAACCGCGTCGTAGTCCAGGAGGACGACCCAACATGGCTAAGCCGCCCGCGCGCAAGCCGAAGAAGAAGGTCTGCGTGTTCTGCAAGGACAGCGCGCAGCTGATCGACTACAAGGACACCACCCTGCTGCGGAAGTTCATCTCCGACCGCGGCAAGATCCGTGCCCGCCGGGTGACCGGCAACTGCAGCCAGCACCAGCGCGACGTGGCCACCGCGGTGAAGAACGCCCGCGAGATGGCGCTGCTGCCCTACACGTCCACCGCCCGCTGACCCACTGACGAGGGGAGACGAGAGTCATGAAGCTCATCCTCACCGCTGACGTGAGCGGCCTCGGCGGTCCGGGCGACGTCGTCGAGGTCAAGGACGGCTACGGCCGTAACTACCTGCTGCCGCGCGGGCTGGCCATCGTGGCCTCCCGGGGCGCGCAGAAGCAGGTGGACACCATCCGGCGGGCCCAGGAGTCGCGGCGCATCCGCGACCTGGACCACGCCAAGGAGGTCAAGGGCCGCCTGGAGGGCCTGGGCGCGGTCGCGCTGAGGGCCAAGGCGGCCGAGGGCTCCGGCAAGCTGTTCGGCTCGGTGACCAACAGCGACATCGTGTCGGCCATCAAGGCCGCCGGTGGCCCGCTGCTGGACAAGCGCACCGTGGAGCTGTCCGGCCACATCAAGACGCTGGGCAAGCACCAGGCCAGCATCCGGTTGCACCCGGAGGTCACGGTGACCGTCCAGCTGGACATCACCTCGGCCTGAGCCGCACGGCTCGGCCCGCCGTCGAGGCACGCGGCGGACGCGCCGTCCATTCGATCGACCCGATCAACCGGATGGGCGGCGCGTCCGTCTGTTCGCGCCCACCGGGACGCGAACGCGACCTTGTGACGGCAGGTTCCCGACACGCCGCGCGGGCTGTCACACCAGACACGCCGGACCCGTTCGGTGTCATTTCTTCCACAGCTTGCCCACAGGCTCTGACCTGCGCTGACGTCCAGCGAGGCGCAAGTTGCCCACAGGTTGTCCACAGGCCTACGCCGGCCTGTGGTCAGCCGCCCCGGTCCATCAACAGGGCTGTCCCCAAGTTGATCCACAGGCGCGGTTGCCCGCTGCGGCGCGGCGACCTAGCGTCCTCGCTCGTTGTGTCCGTCCGCCGCCCGCCCAGCGGGCCGCCGTGGACCGTCGGTGGGGGCGCGCCGGGACTGCCACGACGAGCTGGGAGGTGTTGACGCGGTGGCGCTGCCGGACGACCGCGGAGCGCGCGGCCCCTCCGGAGGGCCGGGCGACGCCGGGTTCGCGGCCGGGGCCGAGCGGATGCCCCCGCAGGACCTGGCCGCGGAGCAGTCGGTGCTCGGCGGCATGATGCTGAGCAAGGACGCCATCGCCGACGTCGTCGAGGTGCTGCGTCCCGGCGACTTCTACCGCCCGGCGCACCAGGCGATCTACGACTGCGTCCTCGACCTCTACGGCCGGGGCGAGCCCGCCGACGCGATCACCGTCTCGGCCGAGCTGGAGCGCCGCGGCGAGCTGCTGCGGGTCGGCGGCGCGCCGTACATGCACACCCTCATCGCCACCGTGCCGACCGCGGCGAACGCCGGCTACTACGCCGAGATCGTGGCCGAGAAGGCCGTGCTGCGCCGGCTGGTCGAGGCGGGCACGCGGATCGTGCAGCTCGGCTACCACGGCCAGGACGGCGCGGACATCGACGAGGTCGTCGACCGCGCGCAGTCCGCGATCTACGAGGTGACCGAGCGGCGGACCAGCGAGGACTACGTCGCGCTCGAGGACCTGCTCCAGCCCACGATGGACGAGATCGACGCGATCGCCTCGCGCGGCGGCGTCTCGCTGGGCATCCCGACCGGCTTCACCGACCTCGACGCGGTCACCAACGGCCTGCACCCGGGACAGATGATCATCGTCGCGGCCCGGCCCGGTGTCGGCAAGTCGACCCTGGGGCTGGACTTCGCGCGGTCGTGCTCCATCCGGCACGGCATGGCCAGCGTGATCTTCTCGCTGGAGATGAGCCGCATCGAGATCGTGATGCGCATGCTCTCCGCCGAGGCCAGGATCCGGCTCGCCGACATGCGCTCCGGCCGGATGAGCGACGACGACTGGACCCGGCTGGCGCGGCGGATGAGCGAGATCAGCGAGGCGCCGCTGTTCGTCGACGACTCGCCGAACCTGACGATGATGGAGATCAGGGCGAAGGCGCGCCGGCTCAAGCAGCGGCACGACCTCAAGCTCGTGGTCGTCGACTACATGCAGCTGCTCACCTCCGGCAAGCGCGTCGAGTCGCGGCAGCAGGAGGTCTCGGAGTTCTCCAGGAACCTGAAGCTGCTCGCGAAGGAGCTGGAGGTCCCGGTCATCGCGATCTCGCAGCTCAACCGTGGCCCCGAGCAGCGGACGGACAAGCGCCCGATGCTGGCCGACCTGCGGGAGTCCGGCTCGCTGGAGCAGGACGCCGACATGGTCATCCTGATCCACCGGCCGGACGCGTGGGAGCGCGACGACCCGCGGATGGGTGAGGCGGACCTGATCCTGGCCAAGCACCGTGCGGGTCCGACGGCCACGATCACCGTGGCCCACCAGCTCCACTACAGCCGCTTCACCGACCTCGCCCAGGGCTGACACCCGTTCCGCCAGCCAGCCATCGGTGCCGCCTGCGAAGCCGCTGGCCGCACCGCCTGAACGAGGCCCCGTAGTAACCCCGTAGTACTCGGGGAAAGAGTCGGGCGGGTTAGTCCGGCGTGCGGTCAGGACTGGTCCAGGGCCCGTTCGATCGCGCGGCGGGCCCGGCCCGCGGCCGCCCGGTCGTGCTGGAGCTGCATGGCCGCGTTCAGCGCCAGCCCGGCGGCGACGATCTCGAACAACGCCTGGTCGACGTCGAACCCGGCGGGCAACTCGCCGTTCTCCACCGCCGCGGCCAGGTCCGCCCGAAGCTGTTCCCGCCAGCGCGACCACACCTCGGCCACCGCGTCGCGGACCCGGCCGGGGCGGCCGTCGTACTCGCTGAGCGCCGCGGTCATCAGGCAGCCGCCGGGCAACAGCGGCGTTTCCAGGTAGTCCACGGAGTTGGCGCACACCGCGCGCAGCCGCCGCAGACCCGGCGGCTCGGCCAGCGCGGGCTCGACCACCCGGTGCCAGAAGTCCACGAACGCCTTGTCCAGCGTGGAGATCTGCAGCGTCTCCTTGGTGCCGAAGTGCTTGTGCACCCCGGACTTGCTCATCGCCAACTCCTCGGCGAGCCGGCCGATGGTGATGCCGTCCAGTCCTTCCTCGGAGGCGATCTCGGCGGCCCGGCCGAGGATCCGGCCCCTGGTGGCCTGCGCCTCGGCCGCTGAGCGTCGCGGTGACATGCGACGAGGATAGCGTACGCACGTTCGCTATTGATTCAGTGAACGTTCGTACGCTAAACCTGTCGCCACCCCCGGAGGCGAAGGAGTGCGAGATGCGGGTGCGACGACTGGGCTGGGCCGGACTGGAGCTCGAAGCCGGCGGCACGCGGCTGGTGATCGACTACGTGCGGGACCTCTCACCGGTGTTCACGGGCTGGAAGCCCGGCGAAGGGCTGGCGACCCCGAGCGGGACGGTCGCCGCCGCGCTGGTCACCCACCTGCACCGGGACCACACCGACGTGGCCGCGCTCGCGGACGTGCTGGCACCGGGAGCACCGGTGCTCCGACCAGCGCCCGGACACGGCGACGACGTGGACAACGTGATGACACTGCTGGTCGAGCGCGAACTGGCCCTGCGCCGACTGGCCACCGAGGTCGTGGACGCCTGGTCCACCCGCGACCTCGGGCCGTTCCGCGTCACCGCGGTCCCCGCCGTCGACGGGCTGGGCGACCCTCAGCTGAACTGGGTGGTGCAGGCCGACGGACAGCGGGTCCTCCACGGCGGCGACACGCTGTTCCACGGCTACTGGTGGCTCATCGCGCGCCGGTTCAGCCCGTTCGACGCGGTGTTCCTGCCCGCCAACGGCGCGGTGGTCGACGTGCCGCACCTGCGGCCGCCGAGCCCACTGCCCGCCGCGATGGACCCGAGGCAGGCCGGCGCGGCCGCGGAGCTCCTCGGCGCCCGGTACGCGGTGCCGATGCACTACGAGGCGGAGCAGCCGGACAAGACCGCGGGCTACGTCGAGGTGTCCGACCCGGAGAAGGAGTTCCGGACGCACGCCGGACGGCGCGCGCACGTGCTGGCCGTCGGGGAATGGCTGGACCTGGCCACGTGACCCGATGCCCCGCTCTGCAAACGGACTCGGGCAGCAATAGGACAGGGCCGATCGATGGCGCCATCACGAAGAATTGCCATCGAACGCGTGGGTGGCGAGGTGTCTGTGCGGGCTGAAGGCACCGCGGTGCGTTCTATCGAATCTTCTGCACGTGGGTGGTGTCGACGCCGAGGAGAGCGCCGTCGGCACTGGTCGGCGCGATCTCCGGCACCGGAACGCCGTTCTGGTCGACCAGGGTGGAGTGGCTCTCTCCGGGGGCGAAGGCGTGGCGTTCTCCCCACTGTCGCAGGGTGAGGATGACGGGGAAGAGATCGCGGCCAGCGTCGGTGAGCACGTATTCCTGGCGGCGGCCCGACGGCGCGGCGCGCTGGCCGAGGAGGCCGTGGGCGACGAGCTTGCGGAGGCGGTCGGTGAGGATGTTGCGCGCGATGCCGGTGCGTCGCTGGAACTCGGTGAACGTCCGCGCCCCGTCCATCGCGTCGCGGATGACGAGGAGGCTCCACCGGTCGCCGACGAGGTCGAGCGTGCGGGCGACCGGGCAGTCGGGGTCGGTCCAGTCGGGGTTCGAGGCGCCCGTGGCGGGGGACATGACAGCTCCAATGAGTTGCTGATTGAAACCATCATGCCGTACGGTCCAATCGGTTGCGATTTGCTACTGATTGGGAGTGAGGCACGATGGACGGGTGGCGGCGGCTGCTGCTCGCGGTGGTGTGCGGCGTCGCTGTGGCGAGCATCTACGCAGCGCAGCCGGTTCTGGAGCCGATGGGCCGTGATCTCGGGCTGCCGCCGGTGCTCACCGGGTGGATCGTCGCGACCGGCCAGGTCGGCTACCTGGCGGGGCTGGTGCTGCTGGTGCCGCTCGGCGATGTGGTCGACAGGCGCCGACTCATCGCCGCGCACCTGGCGCTCACCGCAGTGGGCGCGACCCTCACGGCCTCGGCGTCAGCCGCGTGGGTGGCGTTCGCGGGGCTCGCGGCGGCGGGGGTGTTCGCGGTCGTGGTGCAGACCGCGGTGGCCTACGCCGCGTCGGTCTCGCCGCCTGCCGAACGCGGACGGAACATCGGCGTCGTGACCTCGGGCGTCGTGGTCGGCATCCTGGGCGCGCGGGTCGTCACCGGCGCGCTCGCCGAGGTGTGGGGCTGGCGGAGCGTCTACGTCGCGCTCGCGGTGCTGTCACTCGGGCTCGCGGCCCTCGTCCTCGTCGCGCTGCCGGCAGAGGAACGCCCCACCCCACCCGCGGGGTACCGACGGGCCGTCGTCGCGCTCGGCGGCCTGTTCGGGCAGCGCGTCTTCCTGGCGCGCGGGCTCGTCGCGTTCTTCCTGTTCGCCTCGTTCGGAACCCTGTGGAGCGGGCTGTCCCTGCCGCTGGCGAACCCGCCGTGGCAGCTGGGCGAGAGCCAGGTCGGGCTGTTCGGCGTCGCCGGACTCGCCGGCGCGCTCGGCGCGGCCCGCGCCGGCCGGTGGGCGGACGCGGGCCGGGCGGCCCCGGTCACCGGCCTCGCGCTCACCCTGCTGATCCTCTCGTGGGCAGCGATCGCGCAGCTTCCGCGCTCGCTCTGGCTCCTCGCCGTCGGAATCGTGGTTCTCGACTTCGCGGTCCAGGCCGTGCACGTGAGCAACCAGCACGTGCTCACCGCCGCGCACCCGGAGCGCACCAGCGGCGTCGTCGGCGGCTACATGGTCTTCTACTCGCTCGGCTCCGCCCTCGGCGCGGCCGCGACCACCGCGATCTTCACCGCCCACGGCTGGGCGGGCTCCAGTCTCCTCGGGGCTGGGTTCGCGGCCTGCGCGCTGGCCGTCTGGGCGGCGGACAGCCGACTGCTGAGGAAGTGGCGGTCGGCTGCGACCAGCCGTGTGTGACTACAAGGCATCGCACGAACTCCAACCCGCTGGAGCCGGCCGGGAAGTGACAGCTGGGGCGCGGACGACACCGACGCCACGTCCTCTCCACCGCCCAGTGCAGAATTGCCGGGGTGCGGATCGGGATGCTGGGGCCGTTCGAGGTCCAGACGGACGACGGCGTCACGGCGGGCGTGCCGGGCTCCCGGCTGCGCGCGCTGCTGATCGCCCTCGCGCTCGAACCCGGTCGTGTGGTCCCGAAGGCGACGCTGGTCGACTGGATCTGGGGTGAGAACCCGCCGTCCGACGCGACGAACGCCTTGCAGCGCCTGGTTTCCCGGCTGCGGAAGGTGCTGCCGGAAGGAGCGGTCGACGGCCAGCCGAACGGCTACCGGTTGGCGGTGGACCCGGACGCCGTCGACGCCGTGCGGTTCGAGCGCCTCGTCGCCCAGGCCGGCAACGACGCGGAGCCGGGGCGGGTGCGGCTGCTGCGCGAGGCCCTTGCCCTGTGGCGCGGTGCGGCCATGCAGGACGTCGACCTGCCGGACAGCGCGGCGTTCGACGCGGCGGTCACCCGGCTCGAAGGGCTCCGTCTGACCGCCGTGGAGGACCGGTTCGACGCGGAGATCAGCCTCGGCTACGGCGCCGAGCTGGTCACGGAGCTGACCGACCTGGTGGCCGCGCACCCGGTGCGGGAACGGCTGGTCGCCGCGCTGATGCGCGCCCTCGTCGCGGCCGGTCGCAACACCGACGCGCTGCTCGTCTACCAGCGCGCGCGAGAAGCCCTGGCCGACGCGCTGGGCGTGGACCCCTCACCGGAGCTGTCCGCGCTGCACGTCGCGCTGCTGCGGGGCGAGTTGGGACCGCGGGAGGAGGACCGGAAGACCAACCTGCGCGCCGAGCTGACCAGCTTCGTCGGCAAGGACGCCGACGTCGCCGCGGTCCGCGACCTCGTCGTCGGGCACCGGCTCACCACCCTGATCGGGCCGGGCGGCTCGGGGAAGACCCGGCTGGCCGCGGAGACCGCGCGCACGCTGCTCGGCGAGCTGCCCGACGGGGCCCGGCTGGTCGAGCTCGCGGCCATCGGCGCCGACGGCGACGTGGCGCAGGCGACGCTCGCCTCGCTCGGCCTGCGGGACGCGCTGCTCGGCACGGGTTCGGACGCGAACCCGACGGACCGGGTCATCGCCGCGGTCCGCGAGCGAGAGACGCTGCTGATCCTGGACAACTGCGAGCACGTGATCGAGTCGGCGGCGGCGTTCGCCCACCAGGTGCTCGGGGAGTGCCAGCGGCTGCGGATCCTCGCGACGAGCAGGGAGCCGCTCGGCATCACCGGGGAGGCGCTGTGGCTGGTGGAGCCGTTGGCCCTGCCCGCGGAGGACGCCGACCCCGGCGAGATCGAGGCCTCTCCGGCCGTCCAGCTCCTGCGGGACCGAGCCGGCGCGGTGCGCAGGGACCTCGCGGTCGACGCCCCCGTGTTGTCGACCATGGCGCGCGTCTGCCGGGCGCTGGACGGGATGCCGCTGGCCATCGAACTCGCCGCGGCCAGGCTGCGCACCATGTCCCTGGAGCAGCTCGCCAACCGGCTCGACGACCGATTCCGCCTGCTGACCGGCGGTAGCCGCACCGCGCTGCCGCGGCACCGGACGCTGCGCGCGGTGATCGACTGGAGCTGGGAGCTGCTCACCGACGCCGAACGGGTGGTCCTGCGCAGGCTCTCGGTGTTCTCCGGCGGGGCGAGCCTGGAGGCGGCCGAGCGGGTCTGCGCGGGCGGGGCGGTCGAGGCGGATCAGGTGCTTGAGCTGCTGACCGCGCTGACGGAGAAGTCGTTGGTGGTCACCGAGGGCGACGGCGCGCCGCGCTACCGGATGCTGGGCACGATCAAGGAGTACGCCGGGCACCGGCTCGCGGAGGCGGGGGAGGCGGAGCTGGCGCGCCGCGCGCATCTCGCGCACTTCACCGAGCTCGCCGAAACCGCGGAGCCGCACCTCCGGCGCGCCGAGCAACTGGAATGGCTCGCCACGCTGGACGCCGAGAGCGACAACATCGCCGCCGCGATGCGGGGCGCGCTCGCGGCCGGCGAGGCGCACGGGGCGATGCGGCTCGCCGCGGCCGCCGGCTGGTACTGGTGGCTCGGCGGGCACAAGGCGGAGGGCCACGAGCTGATCATGGCGGCCGCCGCCCTGCCGGGCGAGGTGCCCGACGAGATCCAGGGCGTGGTCTACGCGTTCGTCACGGGGTTCATGACCTCCGGGCGGGGCAACGACCAGTACCAGGCGGAGGAGTGGATCCGCAGGGCGTACGACATCAGCCAGCGCGTTCGGGTCCGCCACCCGGCGCTGAAGCTCGCCGCCGCGATGGAACTCCTGCTGCGCCGGCCGGACGAGGCCCTGTCCGCCTTCGAACCGCTGACCGCCGACGAGGATCCCTGGGTCCGCGCCCTGGCCCGGCTGCAGCTCGGCAAGATGCGGATCAACTTCGGCCACGGCGGCCGGGACGCGGACGCGTACCTCGAGGCGGCGCTCGCCGAGTTCCGCGAGCTCGGCGAGCGGTGGGGGATGTCGTTCGCCCTGACCGAGCTGGCGGAGCGCGTCACCGTGCGCGGCGACTTCGCCCGCGCTTGCGAGTACTACGAGCAGGCGATCACGGTCGTCACCGAGGTCGGCGCCACCGAGGATCTCGTGCGCATGCGGTCGCGGCAGGCACAGCTGTACTGGTTGTCGGGCGACCAGGAGTCGAGCGCGGTCGCCCTGGTCGAGGCGCAGCGGCACGCGGAACGGGTCGCCTGGGCGGAGGCGCTGGTCGAGCTGGCCCTGGCGAAGGCGGAGCTCGCGCGGTGGAACGGCGACGCCGAGCGGGCGCGCCGGCAGCTCGACGTCGCGACAGCGCTGCTGGGCGACGAGGCCGAGCGGGCGCCCCTCCGCGCCCTGACACGGGACCTGCTCGGCTACCTCGCGGCGGATCTCGACGAGGCCCGCGAGCACCGAGCCGCGGCCGTCGCGGCAGCGGCCGAGTCGGGGCACGCGCTCACGATCGCCCAGGTGCTCGTCGGGATCGCGGACCTGGCGCTGCGTCGCGAACAGGACGAGCAGGCCGCGCGGCTGCTCGCGGCGAGCACGAGCGCGCGCGGCCTGACGGACTGTTCCCAACCCGACGTGGCCCGGATCGAGCAGGCCGCGCGGCGTCGTCTCGGCGACGAGCGGTTCAGCGAGGCGACGCGGGAGGGCACGCGGGCGAACTGGCGCGAGTTGGTCGCGGCCACGCTCGCTTCCTGACCGCGGCGGAGGCCCACAGGTACTCGACGAGCGCGATCCCCAGACACCGGGTGAGGACGGCGATCACACCGTCGCTGGCCGGCGCGCCGATGAGCAGCCCGCGCAGGGTTTCGGTGACCGCGAGCAGCCGCTCACGACGCGCCCTCTCGGGCAGCGCGGCCCCTCTTCCCCCAGGTCAGCCCCCACCCGCCCTGGGGGGCGAGCCCTGCTCCAGCCTATCGGCCCAGCACGAAGCGCCCAAGGCCATCACGCTGCCCTGTGGATAACTGGGTGCCCTGTGGACAACTCAGGTCATGTTCCCGGGCCGGGCACGCCTCTCGCGGACGTGCCCGGCCGGAGGTGGTGGCGCTGGACGCGTGCGTGGCGCACCCGGCGAACGCCACCACCCGCACCTGAGGGAACGCCGACGCGGCGTTCGGCCGACGGTTCTACCGGGCCGTGTCCGTCCAGGTGACCGGCAGTTCGTGGACGCCGTAGATGTTCATGTCGGTCCGGAGCCTCACCTCGCTGGCGGGGATGGCGAGTTCGAGGGTCGGGAAGCGACGCAGCAGGCCGGTGAAGCCGGCGCGCATCTCGATGCGGGCCAGTTGCTGCCCGAGGCACTGGTGGACGCCGTGGCCGAAGGACAGGTGGCCGCGGGCCTTGCGGTGGATGTCCAGGTCGTCGGGGTTGTCGAAGCGCTTCGGGTCGCGGTTGGCGGCCAGCAGCGAGACGATCACGGTCGACCCCTCGGGGATGGTCTCCCCGCCGAGCTCGATGTCCTCCGCCGCGTAGCGGAAGAAGATGTCGGCGATGGACAGGTAGCGCATGAGCTCCTCGACCGCGCCGGGCATCAGGTCGGGGTTGGCGCGCAGTTCGGCCAGCTGCTCGGGGTGCTCCAGGAGCGCGAAGGCGCCCAGCGCCAGCATGTTGGCGGTGGTCTCGTGACCCGCGAGCAGGAGCAGGAAGGCGATGCCGGTCAGCTCCTCGGTGGTGAGCTCGTCCTGGCGGGCCAGGTCGGACAGGATGTCGTCGCCGGGGGCGGCGCGCTTGTCCGTGACCAGTTCGGTGAGGTACGTGTTCAGCGCGTTGTAGGCGGCCATCTTCTCGTCGAGCGACGCGTCCTTGACCAGGAACTTGGCGGAGTTGACCTGGAAGGTCTCCCGGTCCGCGTAGGGGACGCCGAGCAGTTCGCAGATCACCAGCGAGGGTACCGGCAGCGCGAACTCCCTGACCAGGTCGACCGGCGGGGCGAGGCGCGCCAGCTCGTCCAGTTGCCGCTCGGTGATCTCGATGATGCGCTCTTCGAGCATCTTCATCCGTTTGACGGTGAAGGCGCCGGTGAGCATCCTCCGCAGCCGGGTGTGGTCCGGCGGGTCCATGGCGATGAACATGCCCGGCACCTGCGGGGACGGCTCGGTGGGGGTGGGCATGTTCGGGGTCTCGTACGGCATGTGCAGGATGCCGAGGTCCTGGCGGGAGCTGAACCGGGTGTCGGCCAGGAGCTGGCGGGCCGCGTCGTAGCCGGTGACGAGCCAGCCCTCGTGACCGTCGGGGAAGACCATCGGGCTGACCGGGCGGGCCTCACGCAGCCGGGTGATCTCGCGGGGAGGGTCGAAGGGGCCCGCGTCGCGCTCCATCGGCAGGCCGTGCGGGACGGAAACGGTCTCGCTCATCGGATTTCCTCTCGTGGCGGTCATCACGACCACCCTCGCTGACGGCCCTGACACCCGACTGACACGGCTCAGTCACCGACCACGCCGGAAGGTCTGCCGTCGACGACGTCGCGATGTCCGCGCGGCACAACGCCGCGCGCCGTCGTGCGGCTTTGACCTTCAACCCACTTGAACGTCAACAATCGCGGCCATGGACGACACCGAGGCGTTGGTGGCCATCGGCGCCTTCGCGCGGCGGGTGGGGTTGGCCCCGAGTGCCCTGCGGTTCTACGACGACTGCGGGGTTCTCCGGCCCGCGTTCGTCGACGAGGCGACGGGGTACCGCTACTACGCGCCGCGGCAGGAGGCCCGCGCCGTCCTCGTCCGGCGACTCCGGGACGCCGGACTGCCCCTGGTCGACGCCTCGGTCGTGCTCGACGGCCGGCCCGAGGAGGCCCGCGCGGTCCTGGAGCGGCACGCCCGCAGGACCAGGGACACCGCGCTCGCGGCGCAGTCGGCGATCGAGGAGGTCCTGCGCGCCCTGCCGGTCGAGCCCAGCCGGACCGCGGCGCGGATCGGGGGAGCGGAACTGGCCAGCGCGGTGCGGCAGGTGGCCCCCGCGGTCGCGCCCGAGGCCGTCCGCGCGGAGTTCCCGGTGCTGGGTCGGGTCCTGCTCGAACTCGACGGGCAGGAGGTCCGGTTGGTGGCCACCGACCGGTTCCGCCTGGCGGTGCGGGTGTTGCGCCCGATCTCCCTCGACGGCGGCCCGGCCGCGGTGCTGGTCGACGTCTCCGCGATGAAGGACTTCGCGGCCTGGGCGCTGCGTCATCCGGAGATCACGGTCGAGATCCACGAGAACGACGCGCACGTGCGAGGCGACAACGAAAGCCGGTCACTGCCGACGGCCGAGGGAACGTTCCCGCAGTACCGGATGATTCTGGAAGACCTCCCCACCGCTCGGAGCCGAGTGGTCGTCGACCGGGCCGCGCTGCGCGCGGTCCTCGCCAACGCGGACGTCACGGGACCGGTCACCCTGCGCATCACCGAGAACGAGGTGCGGATCTCCGCCGGCGGATCGCACGTCGACGCGCTGCGCGCGATCAGCACCGGGCCGGAGGCGCGCGTCGCGTTCGACCCGGCCGTGCTCCTGCCCGCGCTCGACGCCAGCGTGGGGCCGGACGTGCTCCTGGAGATCTCGTCCGCGTCCTGCCCCGTCGTGGTGCGGTCCGCGGACCAGGGCAGCTTCACCACGCTCGTCATGCCGGTCCGGGCCACGGACGTCTGATCCGACGCGACACGCGACGCGCACCCGCGCCGGGGGCGCCGTCCACGGCGGCGCCGACACGAGAGAGGAAAACCCATGGACCCCAACAACCCGGTCATCCGGCTCTGCGTCGAGGGCATGCAGGCCGAGGCCGAGGGCAGGGACGCCGACGCGCTCGCGCTCTTCCAGCAGGCGTGGGACACCGCGACCGACGACTACGAGGCGTGCGTCGCCGCGCACTACGTCGCCCGCCACCAACCAACCCCCGAACTGACGCTCCACTGGAACCGGGAGTGTCTCCGCCTGGCGGACCTGGTGGCTGACGACCGGGTCAGCGGGTTCCACGCCTCACTGCACCTGAACATGGGCAAGGCCCACCAGAACCTCGACGAGCCCGAAAAGGCGCGCGAGCACTTCGTGGCCGCCGCCGAGCACGTTTCCGCGGCGCCGGCGGGGCAGTACGGCGACTGGATCCGTTTCGCGGTCGCGGAGGGACTGCGCGCGACCGGCACCGGAACGCGTCGTCCGGCGGACGGACCGCTCCCGGACCTCCTCGCCAAGCTCTGCGCCCGCGCCGACCTGCGGGCGCTGGGCCTGATCCTGCCCGCCTACCTCGGCGATCTCGGCACGGACGACGACCAGGTCCGGCTGTCCACGGCGCTCCGCATGGTGCACGCGTCCCGCTGGCTGCCGGACGACGAGCAGGCCGTGCTGAGCGAGGCGATCAGCACGCTGCCCGGCACCAAGCCCCCGGCCGGGGTCTGACGCCGGCCCGGAAACCACCTCCGCCGCACGCGAAGATCAAAGAATGGGCGGACCGGAGAACCGACCGTTCGCGGGAGAACGTTCACCCGCACAGCCAATCTTTTCCCCTCCCCCGTGCCGCATTTCCTGCCGCCCGCCACCGAGATCCCTGACATTGTTCCGCCGCCGGTGAACACCGGTTGTCGGCATGTCAGGCCGGGTCCACGGTTCTCCCCGTGGGCCGCACAGCACTGATCATCGGGGGAACCGGGCAGATCGGCCTGGGAACGGCGGAACGGCTGCTCGCGGGCGGCTGGGAGGTGACCCTCGCCGCCCGGGGCCGACGGGCGGTCCCGCCCCCACTCGCCGACCACGTGCGGGTGGTGGGCTGGGACCGCGATGCCCCTCCGGTCGACCTCGCGGTACTCGCCGCCGGAGCCGACCTGGTGCTGGACTGCGTCTGCTACACGGAGGCGCACGCCGAGCAACTGCTCGGGCTGGGGGATCGGGCGGGCCACCTCGCGGTGGTCTCCAGCGCGGCCGTCTACGTGGACGACCGGGGCCGCGGGATGGACCGGGCGGACGACTTCCCCCGGTTCCCGGTGCCGATCACCGAGGACCAGCGCACGGCGCCGCCCGGCCCCGGGGACTACAGCAGCCGGAAGGCGGCGGTCGAGCGCCTCCTGCTGGAGCGGGCGACCGTCCCGGTCACCGTGCTCCGCCCCGGGGCGATCCACGGCAGGGACTCGATCCACTCGCGGGAGTGGTGGTTCGTCAAACGGGTGCTGGACCGCCGCCCGCACGTGCTGTTCGCGTACGGGGGGACCAGCAGGTTCCAGACCACGGCGGTCGCCAACATCGCCGAGCTGGTGCGGTTGGCCGCGGAGCGGCCGGCGACCCGGGTGCTCAACGTCGCGGACCCGGACGCGCCGACCGTGCTGGAGATCGGCCGGGCCGTGGCCGGGCTGCTCGGCCACGAGTGGCGGGAGGTCCCGCTCCCGCCGGCGGCGTCCGGCCCGCTGGGCCTCAGCCCCTGGTCGGTTCCCGAGGACGTCGTGCTGAGCACGGCCAGGGCGGCGGCCGAGCTCGGCTACCGGCCCGTGACGAGCTGGCTGGACGCGCTGCCCGGCGAGGTGGAGTGGGTTCTGGCCGCCGTCGCCGGCCGTGACTGGCGGGCGGTGTTCACCGACCTGGTCGACAAGTACGGGGGAATCGACTTCTTCGACTACGCGGCAGAGGACGCCTACCTGGCCGAACACGATCTTTGACCGGTCAAGCGCGTGACAACCACTCCGGCGGGTGGCCACGTTGCGTAGTCCCCCGGACTGGACCGAAAGCGGGGAGAAGATCACCGGTACGGGTGGCGTCAGGGGCTTGATCTGGGGCGTGCAACAAGAGCACTCTCAGCGAAAGGCTCCGATCGGCGGAAGGTGAGAGCCCAATGAGTGCCGTGCGAACGGCGGCACCCACCATCACCGGCGCGATCTGGGACGACTTCGTCGCCGACCTGCCGGTAGGTGTGCTGCTGCAGGACGAACAGGGCGAGGTCCTCGCCGCCAACGACCGGGCCGCCGCACTGCTGGGGATGAGCCGGCAGGACCTGGTCACCGGCGCCCGCCCCGCGGGCTGGTCGGCCTGCGACGACTCGGGGGCGCCCCTCCCGGAGCCCTCGGCGCTGGCCGCCCAGGTGCTCCGCACGAGCGCCACCCTCTCGTTGCCGCTCGTCGTGTCGAAGGACGGGGTGCAGCACACCCGGGTCTGGGCCGACTACCACCCGGTCCGGTCCCGCGGTCGGCATCGCCTGCTGGTGTTGCTGCACCCCGTCGACACCGACCTGCCGCACAGCCGGGGCCTGATCGACCCGCTGACCGGGCTGCCGAACCGCGCGCTGCTGCTCGACCGGCTGGACCAGGCGCTGACGAGGGCCCGCACCCGGGGCACGCTGGCCACGCTGGTGTTGATGGACGTCCACCGGCTCGCCGCGCTCAACGCCGAGCACGGGTTCCGGCGCGGGGACGAGCTGCTCGTCGCGTTGGCCGGCCGGCTGCGCCAGGGGTTGCGCCCCGACCACACCGTGGCCCGGTACGGCGGCGACGAGTTCGCCGTCGTCGCCGAGCACCCCACCGGCACCGGCGAGGCCATCGCCGACCGGGCCAGGGAGGTCGCGGCCCGCCCGCTGCGCATCGGCCGCAACCGCATCCGGCCCGCGTTGCGCATCGCGTGGTGCACCAGTGACGGCGCCGCCCCCGTGCTCTCCGTCCTCACCTGCGCCGAGGCCCAGCTCCGCCGGCCGCGCAAACCCTGAACGGGAGTGGGCCCGGGAGCCGGTCGGCTCCCGGGCCCACTCTTCCGGGGAAACACCCCTCTTCGGGGCGGTGACGGGCGGGGCGACGCTCTGGGCGCGCGGCTCAACCCCGGCTCGTCACGTTCCGCAACCAGGTCACCGAGTCGACGGTGCTCAGCGCGGGGGTCGCGGACATCCCCTCCGGCAGCACCTGCTGGTCGTTGATCTCGACCTCGCTCAGGTCCAGCGCGCCGACCTGCGTCCGCAGCGGCAACCCGCCGGAGGGCTGGGTGTACGCCTGCTGGGGCAGCTCCGGGGTCTCGGGCACCGACGGAGTGCTCGGCACGCCCGGCGTGGGCGGGATCGGCTGGACTGGGATCTTCTGCGCTGGGATCTTCTGCGCTGGGGTCGTCTGCGCTGGGGCCGCGCCCGGACGCCCCGCCGCCGGCGCCTCGGCCAGGTCGAACTTCGGGAAGACCAGCGGGGGCAGGCTGGGCTGCCAGGTCCCCCACTGGGTGGTGTCGCCCTGCGAGCGGTCGGTCGTGCGCGGCCGAGGCCGCGGGTGGTACGGCACCTCGGTCACCGGGAGCACGCGCTCGCCCCGGATCTCCAGGGGGTTGACCTCGCGCCGCTCCCCGGCCGCGGCCGGCGGGACCGGCCGCTCCCACGCCAGGGCCCGCCGCAGGACGTGCCGGGACACCGAGAACAGGTGCGCGCCGGCCGGGGTCCTCGTCGGCTCCGCCGAGGGCGTCGGCTCGGGCGTGGCCCGCGGCGGAGCGCTGCGGGGCGTGGCGTCCTCGACGGCGGGGCGGGTCGACCAGGCCACCTGGCTGGTGGAGCCCTCGCCGAACCACGCCTCGGCGTCCTGCGCGGCGGAGGTGTCGTCGGGCAGGGCGTGCGCCGCGGTCCGCTCCACGGCGGCTCCGGCGGGGGACGCGGAACGGGCGGCGAGGGTGGCCAGCTCGTCGGCCAGCGCGTCGATCGTCGCCGCGACCACCCGGTCGCGGCGTTGCGCGTCGGCCACCGCGAACCAGTCGGCCAGGTGTTCGAGGACGAGGGTGTCCTCGGTCTCCTCGGCGGCGAGGCGCGCCGGGCCGCGCCGCACGGCGTCGGCGGGCGTCCGGTCGGGCCAGTCGGGCTCGTCCCGGTCCGCCACCGGCAGCTCGGTGATGGTGCCGGACCAGGTGCCGGCGACACCGCTGATCACCACCGGCTCCGACTGCTCGGTGCGGATCTCCCACAGCACGTCCTCGGGGCGGACGGCGGGGTGGTCCGGCCAGCCCCGGGAGACGGCCGCGGCGAGGTCGGCGCCCCGGTCGACGGTGTCGTCGATGACGTCCAGCGGCATGGTCGCGTCGCCCAGGGGTGGGGTGGGCCGGTCGGGCGCTGGTTCCACGGCCTCGGACACGCCGCCGCCGACGGCCAACATCCCACCGGTGACGAGCGCGGCGTGGATGCCTCGCTTCGCCCAGGGGTGCATCGGGATCTCCTTCACGTCGTCGGGTTCGGGGTTGGTTTCACCGGAGGGGGACCGCGGCCGGGACGTTTCCGGGCGCCGTCGGGCTGGCGGGGAGGGGGGCCGCCCGCACGACGCGCTCGCGCTCTCCCACCGCCCCGGCCGCGGTCGGCTCACTTGCCGCCCGCCGCGACGCTCGGGACGCCGGTCTGGACGAGCCGCTCGACCGGGGTGCTCAGGCGGTCCAGCGCGGACAGCTCCTGGGCGCCGGCGGCGGCCTTCTCCACGAGCCCGCTCTCGGTCAGGGAGCGCAGGCTCTGGTTCCCGGTCAGCTCGGCCGGCCTGGTGAAGGTGCCGCCCCTGGTCTCGTCGGTGATCGCGCGCACCGCTTTGCCGATCCGGTCGACGTCGAGCGGCCGGGTGATCGCGTCGGCGTCGACCTTGCGGGTGATGTCGCCGGTGGGCAGCCGGCGCAGTTCGGCGGTGCCGGGCAGCTGCCGGGCGATCCGGTTCAGCTCGCCCTTGGTCAGCCCGCCCTTGGTCAGCTCACCCACCGGGACCTGCTTCGCCAGCTGCTCCACCTGCTGGGTGCCGCCCGCGAGCTGGTCGACCTGCTGCGGGTTGGTCAGCTTGCCCAGGTCCTGCTGGGACAGCTCCTTGCTCAGCGGAACCCCTTTGACGACCTCCGTCGCCACCTGCTCGGTGCTCGGCAGCTTCTGCTGGCCGAGCTGCGGCGCCTGGTCCGGCGAGGCGGGGAGCTTGGACGAGGAGGGGGACTTCGTGGCGGTGACCCTGCTGTCCGGCTGACCCTCCGGTCGGCCCTCGGGCCGGCTCGCCGGCCGCGAGGAGGACAGGTTCTGGTACGCGTCCGCCATCGCCATCGCCTGGTAGCTCTCGAACACGCTCTCGTAACCCGGGCCGCGGAAGTCACCGCCACCGACGTACCCGCTGAAGCCGTCGCCGTAATCCGACGTGTACCCCGCTTCGAGGTCGCGGCCGAACTCGGAGCCGAACCCGTCGTCGAGCGGCGCGGAGCGCTGCTGGAGAAGACCGTCGCCCGAGCGACTGGTGAGCTTCTTCGTCAGCTCGGTGAGGGCGTCCAACCGGACGGCGTCCTCGATCGCCTTGGTCGGGGAGTTGTTGTTGTTCTGCGCCGGCTTGGCCTCCACGGGCTTGGTGGCCGTGGTGTCCGCGGGCCGGGAGCTGGTCGCGGGGTCGGTTCCCGGCTTCGCCGCCGCTGTCCCCTCGACTGGCTTCGCGGCGCCGGCTGGCGCCCCGGTCACGGGGTCGGTCGCCGCGCCGGTGGTGGCGGCGCCGTCGTTCCCGGTGGTCGCCTGGGTGGTCGTGGCGCCCGGGTTGGCGACGACCTTGGTCGTCGCGGGATCGGTCACGGGCTTGGTCACCTGGTCACCGCCGGGCGCACCGGTGGGCTCGGTGGCGGCGGAGGCGAGGCCAGCGCCGACCGCCAGCAGTCCCGTGCTGACGAGGGCGATCTGGGCGACGCGCTGGGTCCAGGTCTTCATCTGGGGGGATCTCCTTCTTCCGTCGTGACCTGTCGGGAGCGGGCGGCCGGACGAGGTGTGGGGGCACCGCGTCGGGGCTGCGACCACCCGGGTCTGCTGCGGACGGGTGTCCGCGGGGGCGGTGCGCGCGGCCGGCGGGAGGCGGACCCGTGGGGGCCCGGCCCGATCACTGGACGGAAGGTGTGGTCGCCTCACCCGGCGGCACACGCGTCAGCGATCGCTGGCCGCGCGGGTGGGTTCAGTCGGGAGTGACGCCGGGCTGCGGGACGCGCTCGGCGGCGCCGCGCTGGGCGGCGGGGGTCATGAAGCCGCGACCGGCGGTGGTGGGGAACTGGTCGCCGGTGGCGGTGGTGGCCACGACCGGTCCGCCGGAGGTGGGGGAACCGTCGTGGCCGCAGTGGCACGGGCCGGGCAGGGTGGCCGGGTTGGCCGGCTGCCCCGGCAGGTGGTCGGGACGGGCCGGCTCGGGGTCGCCGAACGGGCCACCCGGGTGGTCGGCGGACTCGTCGCCCGACAGGGCGGAGGACGCCGCGCCGCGACCGACCGGCCGCGCGATCCCGCCGCGGGCCGCGGTCGGGTCGCCGGCCCCGTCCGGTTGCGGGGCCGCCGACACCGGACCCAGGGGGGTCGCGGCGTCGTGCTCCCACGCCGGAGCCGGCAGGAGAACGGTCGCGCCGGTCGAGGGGGCGGTCGGCCGCGTGGTCCCGGTCCGGATCAACCGGGCGAGCGCGGCGCCCGCGGCGCCACCGTCTCCGGCACCGCGAACCGCGTCCCTGGCGAACTCGTGGGGCGAGCCGCCGACGGCGTCCTGGATGGCGCCGGGGACGGTGCCGACCGCGTGGTCGAAGCCGTCGACGAGAGCGCCGAGGGCGCTGACGTCGGGCACGTCGCGGGTGAGCGGGCGGACCTGGTCGACCGGGGCGCCCCGCAGGGGCTCCGTCAGCGGCTCGGTCAGCCCGGCCACGCCGGCCCGCAGGGCGTTGTCGACCTGCGGCACCGTGGGCACGACCGACCGCGGGAGCCCGGTGGCGGACAGCGGATCGGGGGCGACCGCGCCCAACCCGGTCCGGCCCAACAGGTCCCCCGCGCCCGCCTCGGCGAGCTGGCGGACCGGCTGCGGGTCCAGCGAGCGGAGCGAGTCGACCGGCTCGGCCGACGCCGGGGGCTGGAGCTGGGCTGGTCCGAGGTGCTCCTGGATGCCGCCGAGCGCCCCGGCCACGCCGGCGAGCGGTCCGTCGGCGAGGGGGCCGTCGGCCGAGGCCGAGCCCGTGGCGAGCAACCAGCTCGCCAGCACCCCGACGACCGCGCCGGCCACCGCCAGCAGGACGCGGGCGAGCGACCGCGTCAGGCGGCCTCCCGTCGCTCCCCGCTGGCTCGTCACCGTCCGCGCTCCCGTCGCCCGTGTCGTCCGTGTCGATCTCGCCGTGTCGATCTCGGTGCTGTCGCCGGCGGTCCCGTCTCGCTTGATCGCCGGTGTGACGCGGGCTGAACACTGGCACGGAAACGAGGGCGGGCGCAGCCGCGGCGCGGGAAGTCCCCACCATCGAGTTACGCGCGATCAACTACTTCCCCGCGCGATCACGGAATGTGGTGTGACCCGCTCCACGTAAGGGAAATCTCCGACGCGGCGCGGAAACCACCGTCGGGACGGATGCCGCGGCGGGCCGCGGTTCGGCGGCGGGCCTCAGCTCCGCTTGAGCACGCGGGTCGCTCCGGCCGCCGCCGTCGACGCGAGGATCCAGCCGACCGCCGTGAGCACCCCGGTGATCCACTGCGACGCGCCGGTGATCTGCCACATGCCGTCCTGCCCGAGGTTCACGATCGGCAGCAACGTGTCGGCCGACAACAGCCACGGGTTCCAGACCGGGTGCTGGCCGTCGTCCAGCCGCTCCATCGGGTGGCCGGCGAACCAGAGCGCCCCGCCCAGCCAGAAGAGCGCCAACCAGAGCACGGCCAGCCAGGGGCGGTAGCCGTACCCGACGGTCCACTCCTGGAGGAAGCCCCAGACCCGGCCGGCCGGCCCCAGCTCGGCGTAGCGCCGTTGTTGCTTGGCGATCAGCACCTTCTCGGCGCGTTCCTCGTCGCCGTTGACGCGGTACACGCTCGCCAGCTGCTCGTACGGGCCGGGCGTGTAGTCCGGCAGCACCCGGCGCAGCCAGCTCAGCCGGGTCCGCACGTCGACCTCGGGCCGGGCCACGACGGCCTGGTAGGCGAAGTCCTCCATGGCGACCCCGCCGGTGGCCGCCCACAGCTCGGCGGCGTCGCCCAGCGAGATGACCTGGGCGCGGGTGAGGACCACCCGCCCCTGCGGCGGCTCGGAGAAGCGCAGCACGAGCTGCTGCGCGGTGAGCCCGTAGCCGTTGAGGGCCACGGTGTTCCCGGCGCTGCCGAGGTGCGCCCCGGTGAAGCTGGCCATCTTGCCGACCTCCGCGAACCGGACCCGGACACCGCCGGCGGCGAGGAAGCCGTAACTGCACAACAGGTCCTTGCCGATGCTCGCGACGCGGGCGTCGAGCGAGGGCTTGAAGGTGCCGTCCGGCCGCCGCCTCGGCTCGTCGAGCTGCGCCCCCGTGCAGTCCACAGTGGACCCGACGTGCGCGTTCTGCAGCCGCAGGGAGCCGCTCGCCCGGATGTTGCGCAGGAAGAGCGTCCCGCCGACGTGGAGCCGGTCGGCGAACAGCACGTCGATGCCGGGGCCCGTCAGGTGGGCGCCGGACAGGCTGGCGCTGCCCCGCACGTGCGCGTCGACCAGCCGGACCTGGCCGTACGCCCGCAGCGGGCCCCCCGACGACGCCTCGTCCCGCTCCTCCCCGGTCGTCGCGGCCACGGCGCTCCTGGCCTCCAGGTCGCCGCCGATCCGCACCCCGTCGGCGACCAGCGCCACGGGCACGCGTTGCACGACCGCGCTGGTCACCAGCTCGGCCACGGCCTCCTCCCTGCCCAGGCACGCGCCGGACAGCCGCAGGTAGCCGCCGATGTTGGCGTTCGGCAGCCGCACGGAGCCCGCCGAGCTGAACCCCGTGTCGAGCTCGACGTTGCCGTCGACCCGCATCCGGTCGGCGACCAGGGTGGCGGTGCCGTCGGCGGTTCCCCTGGGCAGCACGAGGACCTGGCGGTCGGCCCGCTCCGGGGCGCTGAGCTCCGCGCCGGAGAAGACGGCGTCCCCGCCGACCCGGGCGCCGGCGAGCACGACCCGCCCCTCCGCCGTGAAGCGCCCGCCGTCCCCGTCGCACAGCAGGCTGCCGTCGACGATGAGCCCCGTCGCCTCGAACGCGTCGCCGCCCGCGTTGCTCAGGCGCGCGCCGCCGAGGTGGACGCTGCCGCCGACGTGCGCGCCGCGCAGCCGGACCTCCCCGGTCGCGCGCAGCCCGACGGCCTGGATCGAGCCCGAGACCCGCAGCCGCGCGGCGAGCAGGGCGTGGTCCTGCGGGCTGCGCAGCGTCGCCGCTGACAACCGGACGGTGCCCTGGACCGTGGCGTCGGTGAGGTCGACCGTGCCGGTGCTCGCCATGCCGTCGAGTTCGAGGTCGCTGTCCACCCGGAGGTTGCGGGCGCGCATCCCGGGCAGCCGGCACCGGGTGAGCCGCAGCCCGGCGATCCGGGCGAGCTGGAGCTGCGGCGCGTGGTCGAAGGCGCAGCGGTCCAACTCGACCAGGTGCGCGACCTCGGCGGACTCCAGGTGCAGCACGCCGCTGATGTCGGCGTCGACCAGGCGGAGCGCGGGAACGGCGGCGGGTCTGATCCGGTAGAGCCCGGTGAGCAGCGCGACGAGCACGCCGGCGCGGACCTGGCGGTCGGTCTTCGGGCTCGTCTCCGCGCGCCGGTCGCGCAGGTCCAACCGGTCCCCGTTGGCGAACGCCTGGCACACGGCGCGTTCCAGCTCGGTGAGCTCGGACTGCCGCACCTGTCCCGCCACGACGCCTCCCCCGGTCGCTCCCCCTCGGGCGCCCCGGGCTCCGCCGGTCACCGCCCGCCCACCGCCGGTCCCCCTGACGGATGACTGCGATCATGCCGTGCGGAACCGACCCACGGGCCCGTTCCAGCGGCTAACGTGGCGACCGTGCGGAACGCGGCTGACAAGGCGGTCGACGCCCAACAGGCGATCCCGTTCTCCCTCCGGGTGGCGGCGGCGATCGGCTGGCGGTTCCTGGTCCTCGCGGGCGTGCTCTGGGTGCTGGGCAAGGTCTTCAACGAACTGCGCGTCGTGGTCGTCCCGGTCGGCGTGGCGCTGTTGCTGTCCGCGCTGCTCGCGCCCGCGGTGGACAAGCTGGTCACCTGGCGGGTGCCGCGCGGGCTGGCGACCGTGCTGGTGCTGGTCGGCGGGCTGGCCGTGGTGGGCGGCGTGCTCACCTTCGTCATCAACGCGTTCATCCGCGGCCTCCCCGACATGCGCGAGCGGGTCGCGGAGAGCATCAACGCCATCCAGGACTGGCTGAAGAACGGGCCGCCGCACCTCACGCAGGACCAGCTCAGCGGCTACGTGGAGAAGTTCCTGGAGTCGCTGAAGTCGAACCAGGAGGCGATCACCTCCGGGGCGCTGACCACCGCCGGCACCGTCGGCGAGCTGCTGACCGGCATGTTGCTGGCGCTGTTCACGCTGATCTTCTTCCTCTACGACGGCCGGGGCATCTGGTCGTTCCTGGTCCGGTTGCTGCCAGGGCACGTCCGGGCCCGCACCGCGGTGGCCGGCAGCCGGGGCTTCGCCTCGCTGGTCGGGTACGTGCGGGCCACCGCGATGGTCGCGGTGGTGGACGCGGTGGGCATCGGCATCGGGTTGTGGGCGATCGGCGTGCCGCTGGCGGTGCCGCTGGCCGCGCTGGTGTTCCTCGGCGGGTTCGTGCCGATCGTCGGCGCCCTGATCTCCGGCTCGGTCGCGGTGCTGGTCGCGCTGGTCACCTCGGGCGTCGTGCCGGCGCTGCTCGTCCTGGCCGTCGTCCTCGCGGTGCAGCAGCTGGAGGGGCACGTGCTCCAGCCGCTGCTGCTGGGCCGCGCGGTCCAGCTCCACCCCCTGTCGGTGGTGCTCGGCATCACCGTGGGCGCGTCGTTGGCCGGGATCGCGGGCGCGTTGCTGTCGGTCCCGCTGATCGCGGTGTCGAACGCGGTGGTGCGCTCGCTGGCCTCCGGCGAGGGGACCCGGCCGTCCGAGGTGGACGCGCTGGAGCCCGAGGAGGCCGAACCCGACGAGCCGAAGGAGGCGCGCGACGGGGTGGCCCCGCCCCGGAACGCCCCGTGACCCCCGCGTGAGCGCGGTCAGGCGAAGGTGACCAGGTTGCGGCCGGAGCCCTTCGCCGCGAGCAACGCGGAGTCGGCCGCGACGAGCAGGTCGGACAGCTCGTAGCCGAACCGCTCGGTGGTCGCCACGCCGATGCTCACGGTCAGGCCGCTCAGCTCGTGCGGCCGGCCGTCGGCGGCGGTCGTCGGCACCCGCAGCGCGGCCACGGACAGGCGCACGCGCTGGGCCACCGCCTCCGCCTCGGCCGGGGCGGTGTCCGGCAGCATCAGGACGAACTCCTCCCCGCCGAACCGGCCGACCAGGTCCCCCCGGCGCACGCTGCTGCGCAGCAGCACGCCGATCGCGGACAGCGCCGCGTCCCCCGCCAGGTGGCCGTAGCGGTCGTTGACCCGTTTGAAGTGGTCCAGGTCGGCGAGCAGGACGGCCGCGCAGAACCCGCGCCCCCGGGCGCGGGTCAGCTCGTCCCTGGCCAACCGGTCCCAGTGGGCGGCGTTGGCCAGCCCGGTCTTGGCGTCCCGCTGGGCCGACCGGCGCCACTGCGGCAACTGCGCGGCGCGCTCCAACAAGGCCATCGGCGCAGCGGCCATCACGGCGCGGACCGGGTCGTCCGCCGTGACCATCGCGGTCATCCCGCCGATGCACACCGCCACGACGCCGACGGCCACGTCGATCGGGTCGCCGAGGACGTCCGCGCCGCTGGCGCCCGGCGACCGCAGGCGCAGGCCGACCGCGACCACCACGGCGCGGACCAGGAGCATGGTGGCCCCGGACAGGATCAGGGTGGCCACGTCCCACCGCGGGTCGCTCCACCCGGCCGTGGCCCGCGCGGCGAACGTGGCGAGCACGGTCGCCGCCGTGGTGAACAGCCACCGGTGCGGCTCCGGCCGCGGTCCGAGGACGCCGTGCAGGGCCGGCCCCAACAACAGCAGCACCAGGAGGTTCGCCGGCAGCGCGAACACCCCGGCGACCAGGTAGCAGACGTGGATCGCCCACGGGTTGCGGGTGATCTCCCTGCGCACCTGGCTGGTCACCGCGGTGCCGACGATCACCAGCCCGGAGGAGACGGCGATGGCGGCGAACCGGGTGAGCTCCTCGGGAGTCGGCTGCGCGCCGGAGAGGGCGACCGCGGTCACGGCGGCGAGCGCGCCGACGTCGACGGTCAGCCAGTAGCCCAGCGCCGGTCGACTCAGCGTCCACAGTGGCCAGTGCCGCAAGGCAGCCCTCCCCCCGACCGGGAGTGACACGTCGAGGCCGCGGCCCGGGGTGTCCACCTCGCCCGCTCGGCGCCGCCCCACGCCGGTGCCGGTCGGCGGCGTCCTCGAACCCGGCCAGGGTGGCACACCGACGGCGGGCAGAAGAAGCCGGCGACCGGGGGTTAGCCGGCGGTGCGGAGCCGGGCAGGATGGACGACCGGGGAGGAGCGAACCGTGCAGGCAGGCTCATCCGGTGCGGGCAGCCGCATCATCAAGGACAACACCGCCCCGCTCTGGCGCGGCGCGGTGACGCTGCGGATCGTCACGTTCCTGTTCGCGGTGGGCGTGTTCTCCGTGCACAGGGACGGGTACGAGCGACCGTGGCTGGGCTGGGCCGTCATCGCGGCCGTCGCGGTGTGGACCGCGCTGACCGTCTACTGGTTCAGCCGGGACCGGGGCCGGCGCCGGCTCCTCGTCGGGATCGATGTGATGCTCACCACAGCACTGGTGGTCGCGTCCCACTTCGTCCTCAGCGCGGAGCAGCTGACCAGGCCGGTGCCCCTGGTGCCGACGATCTGGGCGTCCGGCTGCGTGGTGTTCGCGGCCGTCCACTGGGGACGCGGCGCGGGGGCGGCCACCGGCGCCGTGGTGACGGTGTGCAGCATCTGGGCGCGCGGCTACTTCAACACCGACATGGCCAGGGACGCGGTGCTGCTGGTCGGCATCGGGTTCGTCGTGGGCCTGGCCTCCACCACCGCCCGCCACTCCGGCGCGCAGCTGGAACGGGCGTTGCGGGCGGAGGCGGCGACCAAGGAGCGCGAGCGGTTGGCCCGCGCGGTGCACGACAGCGTGCTCCAGGTGCTGGCCAGGGTGCGCCGGCGCGGGGCGGAGCTGGGCGGCGAGGCCGCCGAGCTGGCGCGGATGGCCGGCGAGCAGGAGATCGCGCTGCGCTCGCTGGTCGCCGCCGCACCCCAGGAGTCCACAGTGGACGGAGAGGTGGACCTGCGGCCGGAGCTGCAACTGCTGACCACGCCCAGGTTCCAGGTCTCGGTCCCGGCGACGCAGGTGATGCTGCCGGCCACGACCGCGGCCGAGCTGTCCTCCGTCGCCAGGGAGGCGCTGTCCAACGTGGACAAGCACGCCGGACCCGAGGCCGGCGCGTGGGTGCTGTTGGAAGATCTCGGGGACGAGGTGGTGCTCAGCGTGCGGGACGACGGACCGGGGATTCCGGACGGACGGCTCGCCGCGGCGGAGAACGAGGGCCGAATGGGGGTGGCCCACTCCATCCGCGGCCGGGTCGAGGAACTCGGCGGAAGCCTGTCGCTGCACACCGCTCCGGGTGAGGGGACCGAATGGGAGGTTCGGGTGCCGCGAAGACGGACCCGGCGCAAGGGGGTCGGGCGATGACGAACGAGCACGTGTCCGTGATGGTGGTCGACGACCACCCGATGTGGCGGGACGGGGTGGCGCGGGACCTCACCGAACGCGGGTTCCGGGTGCTGGCCACGGCGGGGGACAGCGAGTCGGCGCAACGCATCGCGCGCGCCGTCCGGCCGGACGTGGTGTTGATGGACCTGAACCTCAACGGGTCCTCCGGCGTGGACGCGACCCGGTGGATCACCACCGAGCTGCCGGCCACCAGGGTGCTCGTGCTGTCGGCCAGCGGCGAGCACAGCGACGTGCTGGAGGCCGTCAAGGCCGGCGCGTCGGGCTACCTGGTGAAGTCGGCGTCGGTGGCGGAGCTGGTCGACGCCGTGCAGCGGACGGCAGCCGGGGACGCGGTGTTCACCGCGGGGCTGGCCGGGCTGGTTCTCGGCGAGTACCGGAGGATGGCGGCGGCGCCGGACTCCGTGGAGCCGGCGCCCCAGCTCACCGAGCGGGAGACCGAGGTGCTCCGCCTGGTCGCCAAGGGGCTGACCGCGCGGCAGATCGCGACCCGCCTGGTGATCTCGCACCGCACCGTGGAGAACCACGTGCAGTCCACGCTGCGCAAGCTCCAGCTGCACAACCGGGTCGAGCTCGCCCGCTACGCGATCGAGCACGGCCTGGACACCGACCCGGAGGAAGTGTGATGACCACGCCGGCACCGGTTCCGCCCCGCGACCTGCGGGTCAGCGACGCGGAACGGGCACACGTCGTCGACCTGCTCCAGCGGGCGACCGGCCGCGGCCTGCTGGACCTCACCGAGTTCACCCGCCGCACCGACCTGGCCGTGGCCGCGCGCACCCGCGGCGAGCTGAACGCGCTGCTGGTCGACCTGCCCGGCCTGGTCAACCGCGAGCTCGACGCCAGGGAGACGCTGGAGCTGACGCACACCGCGAGCGCCCTCACCCGCACCGGGGCCTGGGTGGTGCCCCGCCGGCTGGTGCTGCACGGCCGGATGGGGTCCAGCACGCTGGACTTCACCTCGGCCGTCATCCCGCACCCGGTGGTGACCGTCGAGCTGAGCTACGTCGCCGCGTCGGCGACCCTGGTCCTGCCGCCGGGCGCGACGGTGGACGCCACCGAGCTGTCGGTCGTGGCGGGCAGCGTGAAGGACGCGGGCGGGTCGGGGCAGCCGACGGGCACGCCCCACTTCGTCCTGCGCGGCCACGTCCGGGCCGGCTCGGTGGTCGTCACCCGGCCCCGCACGCTGCTGCGCCTCGGCCCGGTGACGATCCAGCACCCCTGGAAGGTCGTCTGGTCGCCCGGCTGAGGCCGGGCGCGACCGCGACCGGCCGCCGGCCCGGCCCGGCGAACTCGGGCCGGCGAACGGGGAAGGCCGCCTCTCCGCCAGGTCGGCGGGGAGGCGGCCTTCGGGTTTCCGTCGAGTGTGTGTGGGATCGACGGAGAACCTGGTGACGCCGGGTCGTCGGCGTCGGTTCCGCCGGCCGGGACCGGGGGTGTCCCCCCGGTCTCAGCCGAGCACGGCCCGGACGGCGGTGCGGGCCGTGCCCCGGTCTCCGGCGGCCGTGGCGGCCCTGGCGGCGTCCTGGCACTGGTCGAGGCTGGTCGCCGCGAGCCGGGCGCCCACCCTGGGCAGGGCGGCGGCGTTCATCGACAGGCTGGTCGCGCCCAAACCGACGAGCACGCAGGCCAACGCCGGGTCGGCCGCGGCCTCGCCGCAGACGCCCATCGGCCGGCCCAGCTCGGTCGCCGCCGCGCCGACCAGCGCGACCAGCCGCAACAACGCCGGCTGCCACGGGTCGTTGAGCTCGGCCACCCCGCCCACCTGGCGGTCGGCCGCGAACACGTACTGTGCGAGGTCGTTGGTGCCCAGGCTGACGAAGTCGACCGCGGCCAGCACCTCGCGGGCGCTCAGCGCCGCGGCCGGCACCTCGATCATCACGCCGACCCTGGCCACGCCGGCCGCGCGGGCGCGGTCGGCGAACCAGGCGGCCTCCTCGGCGGTGGACACCATCGGCGCCATCACCGAGACGTCCGCGCCGGAGTCCTCGGCCGCCGCCGCGACGGCCTCCAGCTGGCGGTCCAGCACGCCGACGGCGGCGCGGGACAGCCGCAGGCCGCGCACGCCCAGCGCGGGGTTCGGCTCGACCTCGGTGTTCAGGAACGCCAGCGGCTTGTCGGCGCCGGCGTCCAGGGTGCGCACCACGACCGGTCGGCCGGCGAACGGGGCCAGCACCTCGGCGTAGGCGACGCGCTGCGCCGCGACCGAGGGCTCGGCGGTGGCGGACAGGTAGCAGAACTCGGTGCGGAACAGGCCGACGCCCTCGGCGCCGGCGGCGGCGCCCGCCGCGGCGTCCTCGGCCGACCCCACGTTGGCCAGCAGCTTCACCCGGCGGCCGTCGGAGGTCCGGCCCTCGCCGGACCACGTGGGCTCGTCCCCGGCGGTCGCGGCGAGCACCGCCACCGGCCCGGCAACGACCTCCACGGTCCCGGCCTCCCCGTCGACGACCAGGCCGTCGACGGCGTCGAGGGCGAGCAGGCCGCGGCAGGCCACGACGGCGGGGATGCCCAGCGCCCTGGCGAGGATGGCGGTGTGGCTGGTCGGCCCGCCCTCCTCGGTGACCAGCGCGAGGACCTTGGCCGGGTCCAGGCCGGCGGTGTCGGCGGGGGCCAGGTCGCGGGCCACCAGCACGCTCGGGCCGGTCAGCTCGGGCACGCCGGGCGGGGTCAGGCCGAGCAGCTCGGCCACCAGCCGGTCCCGGACGTCGTGCACGTCGCGCACGCGCTCGGCGAGGTAGCCACCGGCGGCCTCCAACGCCGTGGCGAACCCGGCGGCGGCCTCGTGCACGGCGCGCGCCGCGGGCAGCGCGCGGGCGGCGACCAGCTGCTCGGACTGGGCGATCAGCGCCGGGTCGGCGGCCATGGCGGCGGTGGTCTCCAGCACGGCCCTGGCCTCGCCGTCGGCGGCGGCCGCGCGTTCGCGGAGCCGCTCGGCGACGAGCTCGGCGGCGGGGCGGATCCGGGCGGCCTCGGCGGCCTGGTCGGCGGGGGCCGGGGTGGCCGGCGGCTCTGGAAGCGGCTCGGCGACCCGGACCACCGGGCCCGACGCCCGCCCCGGGCTGACTCCGACACCGCTCAGACGCGTGCCTGACATGGTCTAGACCATACCTCCCCGCGGCCCGCTCCCCACGATCCTACGACTGTGTGACCTGAGTTACTCCCCGCGTCAGGCGATCGGAGCGGAACCCGGCCCCACCCCGCACGCCGGAAGAGACGAAGGAAGCACCTCCCCGGCCCTTCGGCCGCTGACAGGGCACGCGGCACCGTCGGCGATCCGGCTGGCACCAAACCCACCAAGCGGTGCACGCGGCCCCGCGAGCCCACACGGCCGACCCAGGGCGGGCATCGACGAAACCCTGCGGCCGAACATCGCCTGATCGGGTTGGTCACCCCCGAGGTTGACCCTCGCGCGACGTGAGGTCCTGACGTCGCCCCACGAGCGGGAACGAGCGCCGGTGGAGTGCCTGAGAGCTGCCCAGGGCGACCGGGACGAGGTCGGGGCGCCGCACCACGCCGACGAGATCGGCTTCCAGCTTGGTGAAGCCGAGTGAACGGGCCTAGTCGAAACACACCGCCGTTACACCTCCGCGGAAGTGCGGCGCCTCTACCGGGTACGAGCCCTGCGGGTCATGGGGATCCCGCTGGAGAAAATCCGGCGGCGCTGGCCCTGGCCCGCTGCTGGGCCGAGTTGGTCCGGGTGTTCCACGGCGTTGACCAGGTGACCGCGCAGGCGGTCTGAGCGCTGGGGGCGGAACAGGGGGAGCGGATGCGGGCCGGCCCAGGGTGGCCCGTCCCCGGAGCTGTCCGACTGCGTCCGGGCGAGCCAGCGGGCTGACGAGTTCGAGTGCGAGCCGGGCCGCCGGCTGGGGCGCCGGCCGGACCGCGCTGGTTGGGCGGAACGGGACGGGGGCCCGTGCGCACGGCACGAGCCCCCGTTCCGCCGGTCACCGCACCGGCTGGGGTTCCCGCGCCGGCTTCTCGTCGGGCAGGTCGTCGCCCTCGTGCACGCCGACCCGCTGCTGCAACCGGCGCAACGGCCCGGGCGCCCACCAGGTGGCCCTGCCGAGCAGCTTGATCACCGCCGGCACCAGCAGCATCCGTACCACCGTGGCGTCCAGCGCGAGCGCCAGGATCATGCCGACCCCGACGAACCGCATCATCGCGACCTCGGAGAAGGCGAACGCCCCGGTGACGATGATGAGCAGCAACGCCGCCGCGCTGATCATCCGGCCGGTGCGGGCCAGCCCGGTGCTGATCGCCTCCTCGGTGGTCGCGCCCTGACCGCGCGCCTCGACCATCCTGGACAGCAGGAAGGTCTCGTAGTCCGTGGACAGGCCGAACACCACGGCGGCCATCAGCACGACGATCCCCGCCTCCAGCGGCCCCGGGGTGACCCCGAGCAGCGACGCCCCGTGCCCGTCCTGGAAGACCCAGACCAGCACACCGAACGTGGCCGACAGGCTGAGCGCGCTCATCACCACGGCCTTGATCGGCAGCAGCACCGAGCCGAACGCGAGGAACATCAGCACCAGGGTGGCCACGACCAGCAGCCCCGCCATCAGCGGCAGCCGGTCGGCGATCGCGTCCAGGCTGTCGCTGACCCGCGCGGTGAGCCCGCCCACCAGGACCTGGGTGTCCGGCGGCTCCGACAGGTCGCGGACCGCCCGCAGGGCGTCCTTGGCCTGGTCGCCGAGCGGGTCGCCGGGCAGGCTCGCGGTGAGCACCACGACGTCGCCGCCGGCGCCGGTCGGCCGCACCCCGGTCACGCCGGGGACGCGCTCCACCTCCGCGACGAACCGCTGCACGGTCGCCTGGTCCGGAGCCGCGCCGTTCCGGCCGCGCAGCACGATCTGGGCGCCGTCGTTGCCGGCGCCAGGGAAGTCGCGGTTCACGACCTCGACCGCCTGCCGCACCGGGTCGTGGGACGGCAGCACCTTCTCGGTGACCTCGCCGAACTTCACCGACAGGAACGGCGCGCCGAGGAACACCAGCACGGCCACGATCGGCAGGGCCACCAGCACCGGTCGGCGCATCACGCCCCTGGCCAGGCGGGCCCAGCCCCGGCCCTCCCCGGCGTCGGTCGCCGGCGGCCGCCGGCGCCGCCACGGCAGGCCGACGGCATCCACCTTCGGCCCCAGCAGGGCGAGCACGGCGGGCAGGAGGGTGAGCGACACCAGGGCGGCGATCGCGACCGCCGCCATGCCGCCGTAGGCGACTGAGCGCAGGAAGGCCTGCGGGAAGAGCAGGAGGCCGGCCAGGGCGACGACCAGCAGGGTGGCCGAGAAGGCGACCGTGCGGCCGGAGGTGCCCACGGTCCTGCGGACCGCCTCCGCCGTGCTCCGCCCCGCCGCCAGCTCCTCGCGGAACCGGCCGACGGTGAACAGGCCGTAGTCGATGGCCAGGCCGAGGCCCAGCAGGGTCGCGACGTTGACCGCGAACGAGTTGACGTCGACGAACGAGGTGAGCGCCCGGAGCACGCCGAGCGAGCCGAGGATCGCCAGGCCGCCGACCACCACCGGCAGCGACGCGGCCACCAGGCCGCCGAAGATGACCACGAGCAGCAGCAGGGTGACCGGGAGCGAGATCACCTCGGCCCGGGTCAGGTCGGACTCGGACCGGCTGTTGACCGCCGCGGCCATGGGCGCGACGCCACCGACCTGGGTGGTCACCCCGTCGACCGACAGCCTGTCCGCGATCTTCTTGTAGTCGCGCTGCCGGGCGGAGTCGTCACCGGCGGCGAGCGTGATGACCGCGAGGCCCCTGCGGTGCTCGGCGTCGGCCAGGGTGGGCGCGCCGGTGTTCCAGTAGGACACGACCTTGTGGACGACGTCCTTGGGCAGGGCGTCGAGCGAGGCGCGGATCCGGTCGGCGACGGCCGGGTCGTCGATCCCGCCGGCCTGCGGCGTGTAGACCACCACCACGTCGCCGCTCTGCCGGCCGAGCTGCTCGGCGACGGCGTTGGCGGCCCGCGCGGCCTCGCTGCCCGGGTCGTCGTAGCCGCCCTGGCTCAGCCGGCCGAAGACGCCGAACCCCCACAGGCCGCCGAGCGCCGCGAGCACGACGACGACCACGAGCACCGGCCACCGTCTTCGGTGGACAATCGAGCCCCACTTCGCGAACACGTTGGTCCTCCTGGTCGCTGGTCGGGTGGGACGGACCCGGGTTACGTTGGGTGAAGATCAGTAAACGCTGTCAACTGTGTGAACACCGTTCACCCCGACCCGAATCTAGAAAGGGTGAACGATGTTCACAACCCCAAGGGGTGAGGTATGACCGAGGCCACACGCCGGGAGCGACTGCGCGCCGACACGGAGCGGGACATCCGGGCGACCGCCCGTGCCCTGCTCGTGGGACAGGGACGTGACTCCGTCACCCTGCGTGCCATCGCCCGGGAGCTCGGGATCACCGCGCCCGCCCTGTACCGCTACTACGACTCCCGCGAGGCGCTGCTGCGCGCGGTGTGCGAGGACATCTGCGCCGACCTCGACGCGGAGCTGACGCCCGCGATCCGCGACGTGCCCAGCGACGACCCGCTGGGCCGGGTCTTCGCGGTCTGCCGGGCCTTCCGCCGCTGGGCGCTGGCGCACCCCCAGGAGTTCGAGCTGGTCTTCGCCTCGCCCGAGGAGGAGTCGGTGGGGCTGGGCCGAACCGAACCGGGCCGAACCGAACCGGGCCGAGCCGAACCGGGCCGAGCGGAACGGGGTCGGCGCCCGGCCCAGGACCGGTTCGGCAGCGTGTTCATCCACGTGATCGGGCACGTGCTGGTCGCGCCGGAGGCGTTCGTCCCGACCTCCGAGGACGTGCCGGCCGAGCTGCACGACGACCTGGTCACCTACCGGCAGCGGCTGCTGGAGTCACTGGCCGAGGTCGGCGTCACCGTGCCGGCCGAGCTGCTCCAGCTCGACGGCGTGTACTTCATCCTCAAGTGGTGGGTGCGGCTCTACGGACACATCGCGCTGGAGGTCTTCGACCGCTTCCCGTTCCCGCTGCGCGACGCCGAGCCCCTCTTCGAGCGCATGCTCACCGAGCTCGCCGTCGAGTCGGGCTTCCCGAACCCAGCCGCGAACGACGGCTGACGCCCCACCCCCACCGGTCGCTCGGGCGCTGGTCAGGGCGCGGTCCTGCCACCTCCCGGCGGGCGGAGACCATGCGCGAAAAGGCGGGGTCGGCGCTCGAACAGCGCCGGCCCCGCCTCTGCTCGTCCCGGCTCAGGCCACGACGTTGACCAGGCGACCGGGCACCACGATCACCTTGCGCGGCTCCCTGCCCTCCAGCAACGCGACGATCTTCTCGTCGGCCAGGGCCGCCGCCCGGACCTCGTCCTGGGTCGCCGCCGCCGGCACCGCCACCCGCGAGCGCACCTTGCCGTTGACCTGGATCGGGTACTCGACCGTGTCCTCCACCAGGTACCGCTCGTCGGCCTCCGGGAACGGCCCGTGGGTCAGCGACTCGGCGTGCCCCAGCCGCTCCCACAGCTCCTCGGCCACGTGCGGGCACAGCGGCGCCAGCATGAGCACCAGCGGCTCGGCCAGCGCGCGCGGCGTGCCCTCCCGCGAGCTGTACGTCTTGGTGACGTGGTTGTTCAGCTCGATGAGCTTCGCGGCCGCGGTGTTGTAGCGCAGGTTGTCGTAGTCCTCGCGGACCCCGGCGATGGCCTTGTGCAGCACCCGCAGCGCCTCGTCGTCGGGCTGCTCGTCGGTGACCCGCAGCTCGCCGGTCCGCTCGTCGACCAGGTTGCGCCACAGCCGCTGCAGGAAGCGGTGCGGGCCCACCACGTCCCGGGTGGACCACGGCCGCGACGCCTCCAGCGGCCCCATGGACATCTCGTAGAGCCGGAACGTGTCGGCCCCGTAGCGAGCGCACATCTCGTCCGGGGTGACGACGTTCTTCAGGCTCTTGCCCATCTTGCCGTACTCGCGGTCGACCTCCTGGCCCTGCCAGAAGAACCGCCCGTCGCGCTCCTCCACCTCCTCCGCGGGGACGTACGCGCCCCGCGCATCGGTGTAGGCGTACGCCTGGACGTACCCCTGGTTGACCAGCCGGCGGAACGGCTCCTCGGAGCTGACGTGGCCCAGGTCGTACAGCACCTTGTGCCAGAACCGGGCGTAGAGCAGGTGCAGCACGGCGTGCTCCACACCGCCGACGTACAGGTCGACGCCGCCCGGGTCGTCCGGGCCGTGCAGCTCGGGCTTCTTGCCCAGCCAGTACCGCTCCAGCTCCGGCGCGCAGAACTCCTGGTCGTTGTGCGGGTCCAGGTAGCGCAGGTAGTACCAGCACGAGCCGGCCCAGTTGGGCATCGTGTTGGTCTCCCTGCGGTACCGCCGGGGCCCGTCGCCCAGGTCGAGCTCGACCTCCACCCAGTCGGTGGCGCGGGCCAGCGGGGGCGCCGGCTCGCTGTCGGCGTCCTCGGGCTCGAACGTCCGCGGGGAGTAGTCGTCGATGTCGGGCAGCACCACCGGGAGCTGGTCCTCGGGCAGCGCCACCGGCGTGCCGTCCTCGTCGTAGACGACCGGGAACGGCTCGCCCCAGTACCGCTGCCGGGAGAACAGCCAGTCCCGCAGCTTGTACTGGACCGCGCCCTCGCCGTGCCCGTGCTCCTCCAGCCAGCTCGTGACCGCCTTCTTGGCCTCCTCGACGCCCATGCCGTCCAGGAAGCCGGAGTTGGTCAGCGGGCCCTCGCCGGTGTGGGCCTCGCCGTCGAAGCCCTCCGGCGCGGTCACGACGCGCACGACCGGCAGCCCGAAGGCGGAGGCGAAGTCCCAGTCGCGCTGGTCGTGGCCGGGCACGGCCATGATCGCGCCGGTGCCGTAGCCCATCAGCACGTAGTCGGCGACGAACACCGGCATGCGGGCGCCGCTGGCCGGGTTGGTGGCGTAGGCGCCGGTGAACACACCGGTCTTCTCCCGGCTCTCCTGCCGGTCCATCTCCGACTTCGTCGACACGGCCCGGCGGTAGCCGGCGACCGCCTCCCGCGGGGTGGCGGCGCCGTCGGTCCAGCGCACGTCCACGCCGGCCGGCCACTCGGCGGTCACGAGCTGGTCGACCAGCGGGTGCTCCGGCGCCAGCACCAGGTAGGTGGCGCCGAAGAGGGTGTCCGGGCGGGTCGTGAAGACCTCGACGCCCGCCTCCCCGCCGGTGGCGGTGCCCACCGGGAAGCGGACCCGGGCGCCGTACGAGCGGCCGATCCAGTTCCGCTGCATGGCCTTGACCGGTTCCGGCCAGTCCATCCGGTCCAGGTCGTCGACCAGCCGGTCGGCGTAGGCGGTGATCCGCATCATCCACTGCCGCAGGTTGCGGCGGAAGACCGGGAAGTTGCCGCGCTCGCTGCGGCCGTCGGCGGTGACCTCCTCGTTGGCCAGCACGGTGCCCAGCCCCGGGCACCAGTTCACCGGCTCCTCGGACAGGTAGGCCAGCCGGTGCGAGTCGACCAGCCGGCGCCGCTCGTCGGCGGCCAGCTCCGACCACGGCCGGCCGTCCGGGGTGGGCCGCTCGCCGGTCTCGTACCGGCGGACCAGCTCGGCGATCGGCCGGGCGCGGTTCGCCTCGGCGTCGTACCAGGAGTCGTAGATCTTCAGGAAGATCCACTGGGTCCAGCGGTAGTACTCGACGTCGGTGGTGGCGAACGTGCGGCGCGGGTCGTGGGCCAGGCCCAGCTGCCGGAGCTGGGCCCGGTAGCGGGCCATGTTGGTCTCGGTGGTGGTCCTGGGGTGGGTGCCGGTCTGCACCGCGTACTGCTCCGCGGGCAGGCCGAACGCGTCGAAGCCCAGCGCGTGCAGCACGTTGCGGCCGGTCATGCGCTTGTAGCGGCCCAGCACGTCGGTGCCGATGTAGCCCAGGGGGTGGCCGACGTGCAGTCCCGCGCCCGACGGGTACGGGAACATGTCCATCAGGAAGAGCTTCTCGCCGGCCGCCGGGTGCTCCGGGTCGGCGAGCTCGCCGGACGGGTTCGGGGCGTGGAAGGTGCCCCGCTCGTCCCAGAGGTCCTGCCACCGCCGCTCGACGCGGGCGGCCAGCTCCGCCGTGTAGCGGAAGGCCGGCACCTCCTCCTGGGCCTGGCCGTTCTGGGCCACGTCCGTGCTCATCGCTCGTCCTCCCGGTTCCGTCCCGCCCCCTGACAACAACAAACCCCCCAGCCCGTGGAGGGGCATGAGGGGTCGCCGCGCGGACCTTCTCGCGGGTCAGCGCGGCCAGGTAAGAAGGAGGCGGGCCGTGCTCACGCCGTCGAGGATAGCGCGCGCACGACCCGCCCCGCCCGGGTGTCGCCGCTACCGGACCGCGACCGCGATCACCTGGCTGACCTGGGACGCCGCGAAGTTGTCGTCGCTGACCAGCATCAGGACGCGCTCCCCGGTGGGCAGCGTCGGCCCCCACGCCATGCCCTCCACGTTGTCCACAGTGGACAGAGGGAGGTCGGCGAGGTCGAGCACCAGGCGCTTGTGGACCGGGCGGAACCCGCCGTCGGCCAGCGACGCCCGGCCCAGGACGTCGGTCGCGCCCCGCACGTCGACCTCGTACACCCGCACCCGGTTGCCCACGCCGGTGACGAACGACCGCTCCATCACCAGGTAGCGGTGCCGGTCCACCGCGAGCACCTCGACGACGCCGTTGTTGCTGAACGCCCCGGCCGGCTTCGGCTCCGCGAACACCGGCTCGACGGGGTAGGCGAGCTGGCGCACCGCCCGCCCCCGGTACTTGTCGACGAAGGTCAGCCGGGTGGTGGCGCCGGCGCGCGTGGTGGGCTCCGGCCCGTCCTGGAGCAGCGGACCCTCCATCGCGGTCACGAGCTGGCGGCCGTCCGTGCTGATGGCGAGCCCCTCCAGCGCTGCGTTGCGCCTCGGCCCGGTCTGGCCCGCGCTCATCCGCAGGTTGTCCGGCAGCCGCAGCTCCCGGACGTGCGACCCGCTCGGCCGGGCCTGCCGCAGGAACGGGTCGATCAGCGTCGGCGCACCGTCGGCGGGCACGACCCGGTCACCCTCGCTGGTCCAGTAGAGGCTGCCGTCGAACGGGTCGACCCGGATCGCCTCCGGGTCCGGGGTGTCGGCCGCCCTGGGCGGGAAGGTCGTGCCGTCCGGGCGGCGCAGCGGGCGGGTGCCCGTGATCCGGACGTCCCGCAGCCCCCGGGCGTCCACCTGGATCCGCGCGGTGTAGAACCGCGCCGGCTGCCGGTCGGACCGGTCGTCGCTGATCAGGTACCACTCGCCGGTCCACCGGTTGTAGTCCAGCCCGGAGAGGCCGCCGACGGTGGTGCCGCCGACCTCCATCGCGTGGGGCAACGTCTTCTCGCCGAGGAAGCGCACGTGACGCACGGCGGGGGAGCCGGGCGGGCCGAAGGCCTCCGGCTCGGCCGAGGCCACGCCGGCGGTGGTGAGCAGGGCGGTGGCCGCCAGCGCGGTGCACAGGACGCGTCGCAACATGGCGCGCAGCACACCCGATCGGGGTGACGGCGAGGTGGCCGGCGGGTCACGCTTACGCTCGTGGACGTGAACCTCGCAGTTCAGGCCTCCGGCGCCCCGCTCGGTCTGCAGATCGCGTTCTGCGTCGTGCTCCTGGCGCTGGGCGTCGGGCTCGTGCTCATCGGCTCGCGGGGCCTGCGCGGCACCCTGCCGCGCAACCGGTTCGCCGGCGTCCGCACCGAGCCGGCGCTGCGCAGCGAGGACACCTTCCGCCTGGCCAACCGGGTGGCCGGCCTGCCCAACGTGGTGGCCGGCGGCGTCGGCGGGCTGGCCGGCCTGGCCGTCCTCGGCCTGCCGTCCACCGCGAGCGTGCTGGTGGTCGGCCTGGTGGGGCTGGCCGGCGCCTTCGGCCTCGCCGTCGCCGGCAACGTGTTGGGCACCAGGGCCGCGGCCGCGCTGCCCCAGCCGAAGGCGGCCGGGTGCGGCGGTTGCTGCGGCGGCTGCACCGTCAAGCAGTCCCTCTGCGGTAGCTGACCCGCCCGGACCAACACCCAGGTAGCCGACGTCGGCCCGCGCCGCCCGCGTCGGCGCACCAGCGGGGAGGGCCGGCCGCGCCCGTCAGTTCCTGGTGACGTCGATCGGGTGAGTGGCCAACAACGCCAGCGGGAGTCCCTGCCGACGCAGGACCCGTCCCCACAGGTCGATGCCGGGCGGGGTGAGCACGTCGTCCGGCAGCGCGGGCACCACGATCCAGTCGCCGCGCTCGATCTCGTCGGCGAGCTGGTCGGCGCCCCAGCCGGAGTAGCCCGCGAAGACCCGCAACCCCCGCACCTTCGGCGCGAGCTCCTCCGGGTCGCTGTCCAGGTCCACCAGCGCCACCGGCCCGCGCACCCCGATCACGCCGGACACGTCCGCCGCGTCCTGGCCGGTGCGCAGCGCCGCCAGGCACAACGCGGTCTTCTGCTCCACCGGGCCGCCCACGAACACCGCCCGGGGGCGGCTGGCGAACGGCCCCCAGATCGGCAGCACGTCGTGCACCGAGACCTCGCTCGGGCGGTTGAGCACGACCCCGAGCGTGCCCTCACCGCGGTGGTCGATGACGTAGACCACCGTCCGGCGGAAGTTCGGGTCGAGCAGACCGGGCGCGGCCACCAGCAGCGTGCCCGGCTCGACGTCGGCATCGGGTCGCACCGGCCCATGATCCCACCGACCACGCCTGCGACACGGGTCACGCCGCGCTCGGGTCGGAGTGGGGAACACCCGGCCGGCGGGCTACGTTGGTACCCGTGGTCGGTGGCCTCCGTGTCCCCCGGGCCCACAGTAGAAGAGCCTTCGCGGAATACCGTACGGCTGGAGCCGCGTCGCGCCACGCCGCCGAGAGGCGACCGGGTCACCGACCACCGCTGGCCGGGCCGAAAGGCCCGGCCAGTCGTGTCTCCGGGGCCGGAACGCCCTGCCCGGCGCCCCAGCGGCGGTCGTCGTCCCGCGCGCCCCGCTCGCGCCCCGCGCCCGCCTCGCCCGGTGATCCTTTCTCCGGTCGACCAACCGCCGGGAAATCCGGCCCGACCGGGGCCTCCCACCCGTAGGCTGGGGCCTCGTGACGACCGCCGCCGGTTCGGCGACCAGCCCCGCCAGGAAGGTGGGAGCGCGTCGGCTGTTCGCCGGCGGCGGCTTCCGCCGGCTGCTGCTCTCCCGCCTCACCGCCCAGTGGGGCGACGGCGTCTTCCAGGCCGGCCTCGGCGGCGCGGTGCTGTTCAACCCGGAACGACAGGCCGACCCGGCCGCGGTCGCCGCCGGCCTCGCCGTGCTGCTGCTCCCGTACTCGGTGATCGGGCCGTTCGCCGGGGCGTTGCTCGACCGCTGGGACCGGAGACGGGTGCTCGTCGCGGCGAACCTGCTGCGCGGCGCGCTCGTCGTGCTGACCGTCGTCGCGGTCGGCACCGGCATGGAGGGCGTGCCGCTCTACGCCGGGGCCCTGCTCGTCATGGGGGTGAGCCGCTTCGTCGGCGCCGGGTTGTCCGCCTCGCTGCCGCACGTCGTCGACCGGGACCACCTCGTGGAGGCCAACGCGCTGGCCGCCACCCTGGGCGCCGTCGCCGCGGCGGTGGGCGGCGCGTGCGCGATCGGGCTGCGCGGTGTCGTCGGCGCGGACAACGCGGGCTCGGCCGTGGTCACCGCCGTGGCGGTGGTGGGGTCGGCGGTCGCGGCGCTCGTCGCGGCCGGGTTCGCCCGAGGCCAGCTCGGCCCCGACGAGTTCGACGAACCGGCGCAGACCATGGTGGCCGTCGCCCACGGCCTCGGCGACGGCGCCCGCGCGGTGGCCAGGACCCCGTCCGTCGCGGCCGGCTTCGTCGCGTTGATGGCCCACCGGCTGGTGTTCGGCGCCTCGACGCTCGCCGGCGTGCTGCTCATGCGGTACGCGTTCGGCGACGACGGCCTCTTCCGCTCGGGGATGGCCGGTGTGGGGCAGGCGGTCGCCGCGGGCGCGGCCGGGATGCTGGTCGCCGCCGTCGTCACCGCGCCCCTGGTGAACAGGTTCGGCCGCCGGGCCACGATCACCGCCGCGCTGCTCACGGCGGCGACCGCGCAGCTCTGCGTGGGACTGGTCCTGTCGCTGCCGACGGTCGTGGTGGTGACGTTCTTCATCGCCGGCGGCGGCCAGGTGGTGAAGCTCTGCGTCGACGCGGCCGTGCAGCAGGACGTGGGCGACGAGGTCCGAGGCCGGGTGTTCGCGCTTTACGACACGCTCTTCAACAGCATGTACGTGTTGGCCATTTCGCTGACCGCCATCGTGCTGCCGCAGAACGGTTACGCGCCCGGCCTTCTCGTCGCCGTGGCATCGGTCTACCTCATCGGCATGGTCGGTTATCTCGCGATGGACCGCCGCTCCGGCGCCTCCCGCCACCGGCCGTGACAGCGCGTTTCACGAGCTGCTCGCCCCACCCGACCGGAAGAGCCAGCGACCCCGCCTGACCAGCGCCTTCCCCCTCTTCCACACCCCTCAGGACAGCCCCCACCCGCCCTGGGGGGCGAGCCCCGCTCCAGCCTATCGACCACGAAAAGGCCGGCGAAAGTCCCGCCCGCCAGCCTGTGGACAACTCAGGCCGGCATCACCCGACCATCGGGTTCATTCACTCCTTGGCACAACCGGAGCCAAACCCTGTGGACAACTATTCGCCACGAGGCTCCGATAATGCTATAAGCCCGAACCCGACGGCCGCGAAAAGCAAATCGCGAGAAACACCCGCGCCGGTGAGGACCCCGCTCAGGCCTGCTCGGGCACGTCGACACCCTGCTCCCGCGCCCACCGGAACAGCTCGGCCACGGCCTCGTCGTGCTCCAGCGGCCCCCGGTCCAGGCGCAGCTCCTTGAGGTGCTTCCACGCCCGGCCCACCAGCGGCCCCGGCGGCAGCCCGAGCAACCGCATGATCTCGTTGCCGTCGAGGTCCGGCCGCACCCGGCGCAGGTCCTCCTCGTCGGACAACCGCGCGATGCGCGTCTCCAGGTCGTCGTAGGTGCGCTGCAACGCCTGCGCCTTGCGCCGGTTGCGCGTGGTGCAGTCGGCCCGCACGAGCTTGTGCAGCCGCGACACCAGCGGTCCCGCGTCGGTGACGTAGCGGCGCACGGCGGAGTCGGTCCACTGGCCCGTGCCGTAGCCGTGGAACCGCAGGTGCAGGTACACCAGCTTCGCGACGTCCTCGGTGATCTCCTTCGAGAACCGCAGCGCCTTCAGCCGCTTGCGCACCATCTTCGCGCCCACCACCTCATGGTGGTGGAAGCTCACCCCGCCGCCCGACTCGAAGCGGCGGGTCGCCGGCTTGCCGATGTCGTGCAACAACGCCGCCAGCCGCAGCACCAGGTCCGGCTCGGCGTCCGGGTCGTCCCGCTTCTCCAGCGCGATCGCCTGGTCGAGCACCACGAGCGAGTGGTGGTAGACGTCCTTGTGCTGGTGGTGCTCGTCGATCTCCAGCCGCATCGCCGGCACCTCGGGCAGCACGTGGTCGGCCAGCCCGGTGTCCACGAGCAGCTCGATGCCCTTCCTGGGGTGCGCGCCGCACACCAGCTTGGTCAGCTCCGCCTGGACGCGCTCCGCCGTGATGCGGTTGATCTCCTCGGCCATCGCGGTCATCGCCGCCACGACCCTGGGCGCCGGCTCGAACCCGAGCTGCGACACGAACCGCGCGGCCCGCAGCATCCGGAGCGGGTCGTCGGCGAAGGACTCCTCGGGGGTGGCCGGGGTGTCCAGCACCCGGTCGACCAGCGCCTCCATGCCGTCGTGCGGGTCGACGAACCGGCGCTCCGGCAGCTCGACGGCCATGGCGTTGACGGTGAAGTCCCGCCGCACCAGGTCGCCCTCGATGCTGTCCCCGAAGGTGACCTCCGGGTTGCGGCTCGCCCGGTCGTAGACGTCCGCGCGGAACGTGGTGATCTCCAGCGTGGCGCCGCGCTTGGTCGCCCCGACCGTGCCGAACGCGATGCCGGTGTCCCAGACCGCCTCGGCCCAGCCGGCCAGCACGCGCTGCACCTGCTCGGGCCGGGCGTCGGTGGTGAAGTCGAGGTCGGTTCCGAGCCGACCGAGCAACGCGTCCCGCACGCTGCCGCCCACCAGGAACAGCCGGTGCCCCGCCGCGACGAACCGCTCCGCGAGCTCGTCCGCGACTGGTGCGATCCGGAGCAGCTCCAGCACGGCGTTGCGCTGGGCCTTGCCGCGGTGCACCGGCACCGGGCGCGCGGCGGAGTTGCTCGGCTGGGCGGAGTTGGTCGGCGGCACGGAGGACCAGGGTACTTGCCGCAGCTCACCTCGCCCGCGTGCGGAGGCGGACGCCGGCACCCTCCGCATCACTACCATCACAACCATGCCCCCGTCGTCCGGCCGTTCCGGCGGTAGCAAGCCGGGGCGCCGGAGCAGGCGCCGGGGTCGCCGGCTGCGGACCGTCGACGAGACCTCCGCCGGCGGGCTGGTGTTGGACAACGGGCGGCGCAACGCCGCGGTCATCGGCCGGCTGGACCGGCGCGGTCGACTGCTGTGGTCGCTGCCCAAGGGCCACATCGAGCCCGGCGAGACCGCGGAGCAGGCCGCCGTGCGCGAGGTGGCCGAGGAGACGGGCATCGAGGGCCGTGTGCTGACCCCGCTGGGCACGATCGACTACTGGTTCGTCGCCGACGACCGACGGGTGCACAAGACGGTGCACCACTTCCTGCTGGAAGCGGTGGGCGGCGAGCTTTCCGACGAGGACGTGGAGGTCACCGAGGTGGCGTGGGTGCCGCTTGGTGAGTTGGACGAGCTGCTCGCCTACGCCGACGAGCGCAGGCTGGTGCGCCGGGCGGCCGAGCTGCTGGCGGAGCAGGCGTGAGCGGGCGGGTTCCCTGGCGGCTGTGGGCCGCGCTGCTCACCGGTGTCGTCGCCGTCCTGACCACGCCGTTCGCCTGGCCGGCGGACGCGCAGCCCGGCAGGGGGGACGATCCGGCGCACGCGGTGCGGGTGGACGTGACCTCGCTGAGCCCGCAAGTGGTCACGGGGAACGGCCCGAACAAGGTGACCGTCACCGGACGGGTCACCAACACGAGCGCGCGGCGGATCGAGAACATCGAGGTCAAGGTGCAGCGCGGCGAGGGGCTGCGGACGACCGACCAGCTCCGCGACGCGTTGCACGGGTCGGGCAACTTCGGCTACATCGTGCCCGCCCCGCACCAGGTCGCCGAGGGGGTGGACCCGGGGCAGAGCGTGACCTTCACGCTGGAGACGAAGCTCCGGCCGATCGCCTCGGACTCGTTGCGGGTGAACGAGCCGGGCGTGTACCCGGTGGCGGTCGTGGTCAGCGGACGCCCGCAGCGCGGCAACTCGGCCAACCTGGACGAGGCCCGCACGCTGCTGCCGGTGACCGGCCTGCCCGACGGCGGCCCGAACGCGTCCGCCGACCGGCCGGCGCCCCTGACGATGATGTGGCCGCTGGTCGACCGGCCCAGGGTCGTGGACACCGCCGACGACGGCCGGGCCGTGCTGGGCGACGACGAGCTCGCGACCTCGCTCGCCGCCGGCGGTCGGCTGTCCGACCTGGTGCAGGCGGTCGAGCTGGAGGCGCAGGCGGGCTCCCCCCTCGCCGCCGCGCTGTGCCTCGCGGTCGACCCCGACCTGCTGGCGACCGTCGAGGCGATGACCAGGGGCTACCTGGTGCGCCGGGACGGGACCGCCGAGGTCGAGGGCGGCGGCGGGAACGCGGCGAAGAGCTGGCTGGGGCGGGTCAGGGAGATCGCCAAGGGGCGCTGCGTGCTGGCGCTGCCCACCGCCGACGCCGACGTCGTCGCCCTGTCCCGCGCCGGGTTGTCCGAGGCGACCGGCAGGGCCGTCACCGAGGGCGCCCGGACCGTGAAGGACGTCCTGGGCGTGGAACCGGTGCCCAGGACCGTGTGGCCGCACAGCGGCGTGCTCGACGAGCGCGCCATGGCCGACCTCGCCGCGGCGGGCACGCAGAGCGTGTTGCTGGAGCCGCGCGGCCTGCAGGGCGGCCCCGCCAACGCGGCCCCCGTCCGGGTGGCCACGGGCCAGAACCCGGGTGGACAGGCCCAGACCCCGGTCGCCCTCCGGGTCGAACCGCTGTTCGGCGCCGCGCTGGACCCGGTGGCCCGGGGCGCCGGCGAGGGCGGGCAGGCGGCGACCGCCGCCCAGAACGCCCTGGGTGTCCTGGTGCACCGGACGACGGTGAGCCGACCGGACGGCCCGCTCCTGCTCGCGCCGCCCCGCAGGTGGGCCCTGCCGGTGGACGCCCTGCGCTCCCTGCTGCAGACCGCGCGGTCCCTCGTCACGGGCAGGCTCGCCGAGGCGGCCGGGCTGGCCCAGCTCGCCGCCGCGCCCCCGGGCGCGGGCGCGGTCCCGCTGGCCTATCCCGTCGACGCCGGCGCCCAGGAGATCCCGCCCACCGTGACCGCGCGCCTGTCCGAGGTCAACAACCAGGTCCGGGACCTGCTCTCGGCGATGAAGCCGGACCCGGCCAACAACAACTACCAGCCGAGCAACCTGGTCAACCCCGTCCAGCTCGGCGTCCTCCGCGCGGCGTCCACGGCGTGGCGCGGCACTCCGGCGCTGGCCGAGCGGTGGACGGCGGCCACGGTCGCCCAGCTCGCCGACCTCCGGGACGGCGTGAAGGTCCTGGGCCAGGCCACCCCGTACACGCTGGCCTCCTCCGACAGCCCGCTGCCGCTGACGATCGCCAACACGCTGCCCGTCACCGTGCACGTCCAGATCAACATCCTCAGCGCCACCGGCCTGCGCACGCAGAAGCTGGAGGTCCAGCAGGTGTCGGCCCGGACCAGCCGGTCCCTGCGCATCCCCACCGAGGTGCAGCGCTCCGGGCAGTTCTACATCGACGTCTCGGTGTCAACTCCGGGTGGCACACCTCTCGGTCAGACCACCAGACTCCGCGTCACCTCCAGCGCGTACGGCACCATCACCACGGCCATCACCGCCGGAGCGGCGGTCCTGCTGGTCGCGTTGGTCGCCCGCCGGCTCGTCCGCCGCGTGCGGGCGGCGCGCGCCGGCGCCACCACGGACCAGGGTGTTCCGGTGGCACACGGAACGACCGGGCGGTCCGGGGACGAAGGGGCGAGCGAGAGCTGATGCACGGGCGACAGGTGGGTCCGACAGGTCCGTACCGCCCGTCGGGGCCGACCGGTCCCGACGGCGCGTCGGCGCCTCGTCGGCCGGGGCCGGGGCCGGTGCCCCCACCGCCCGTCCGCCCTGCCGGGACCGGCGCCGGTCCCAGCGACCGGGGCGACGAGGTCGACCAGACCCAGCGCATCCCCCGCATCCCCCACGGCGCCGACGCGCCGACCGAGCCGATCCGGCGGGTTCCCGCGCCCCCGGCCGACTCCCTGGCGGCGGCCGAGACCCAGATCATCCCGACCGTCCCCGAGGGGCCGGAGGCGCTGGCGGCCGGCCAGTCCCAGCTCGAGTCCGGGGTGCGGGACGAGAAGTCGCTGGCCAGGGACAGCGCGTCGATGGCGGTCCCGACCCTGATCAGCCGCGCCACGGGGTTCCTGTCCAAGCTGCTGCTCGCCGCCGCGGTGGGCACCGGCGCGGTCAACGACTCGTACCAGATCGCCCAGACGCTGCCCATGATCATCAACGAGCTCCTGCTCGGTGGTGTGCTGACCAGCGTCGTGGTCCCGCTCCTGGTGCGGTCGCAGAAGGAGGACGCCGACGGGGGCGAGGGCTACACCCAGCTCCTGATCACCGTCTCGACGGTCCTGCTCGGCGTCGCCACCGTCGTCGCGACCGTGGCCGCCCCGCTGCTGGTCGGCATCTACGTCAGCTCGGACAGCCGCGCCGACCCGGCGATGACCGCGGCCCTGTCCTACCTGCTGCTCCCGGAGATCGTGTTCCTCGGGCTCAGCGCGTTGTTCGGCGCGATCCTCAACGCCAGGCACGTGTTCGGCCCACCCGCGTGGGCGCCGGTGCTGAACAACCTGGTCGTGATCGTCGTCCTGGCCGTCTACTGGGTGCTGCCGGGCAGCCTGCGCGCCGGGGACGTGAGCCTGAGCCACCCCAAGCTCCTGCTCCTGGGACTGGGCACCACCCTGGGCATCGTCCTGCAGGCCGGGTACATGGTGCCGGCGCTCCGGCGGTCGGGGTTCCGGTTCCGCTGGCGGTGGGGCTGGGACCGCAGGCTGAACGAGTTCGGCGGGCTCGCCGCCTGGGTGATCGGCTACGTCGCCGTCAGCCAGGTCGGGGTCACCGTGCACACCCGGGTGGCCGCCGACCACGCCGAGGGCGGCATCACGGCGTTCAACTACGCGTGGCTGCTGCTCCAGCTCCCCTACGGCATCCTGGGCTTCTCGCTGCTCGCGGCGATCATGCCCAGGATGAGCGCGGCGGCGGCGGACGACGACGTCCCCGGCGTGGTGGCGCACCTGTCCCAGGGCGCGCGGCTGATGGCGGTCATGCTGATCCCGCTCAGCGGCGTGCTGACCGTGGTCGGCGGACCGCTGGGCGTGGCGTTCTTCTCGTTCGGCCAGTCCAGCGTGACGAGCGCCAGCCGGGTGGGCCTCGCCCTGGCCTTCTCCGCGTTCGGGCTCTTCCCGTTCGCGCTGACCATGCTCCAGTTCCGGGTGTTCTACGCCATGAAGGACGCGCGCACCCCGACGCTGCTGATGGTCGTCATGATGGCCGTGAAGGTCCCGCTGTCCTACCTGGTGCCGCTCGTGTGCGACTCCGACCAGGTCGTGATCGGGCTGTCGCTGGTCAACTCCCTGAGCTTCGCCGCGGGCGCAGTGGCCGGCCAGATCTGGCTGCGGGTCCGGCTGGGTCGGTTGGAGACCCGGCGGCTGCTGGTCTCGACCGGCAAGGCCACCGGGGCCACGGTGGTGGGCTGCGCCGCGGCGTTCGGGGTCGTCGCCCTGCTCTTCGTCGCGCTGCCCGACATGGGCGCGGTTCCCCAGGCGTGGATCACCCTCGTCCTGGAGTCGCTGCTCGCGTTGCTCGCCTCGTTCGGGCTGCTGATGGTGTTCGACGCCGAGGAGCTGCGGCCGGCGATCCGACGCATCGGCGGTCTCGTCCGCCGTCGTTGAGCCGCCACTTCCCGTACCCTCGTCTCGGAGTCTCCGTCGCGCCGATGGGGGGCCGGCCGGGCGATCCCGGGAGCGCGCGGAGCGGGAGAGCGCACGGGTGAGTGGAAAGCCGACGGAGTCCGTCACGCCACGCCAGGACGGCGGGGTTCCCAGCCGCGTCGGCCTTCCGGCCGGCGCGATCCTCGGCGAGGGGCGGTACCGGCTGCTGGCGCGGCTGGGCGCCGACCACCGCGCGCACGCCGAGTTCTGGCGGGCCCGCGACGGGGCGCTGAGCCGGGACGTGGCGATGACCGTGCTCGTCAGCGGTTCCGAAGAGAGTGCGGCGGGCGGGGCCGCCAGTGCCTCCGGGAACGCCGAGGTCGTCGCCCGGACCCGCAAGACACTGGAGCGGACCTCGCACATCGGCGGTTTCATCCACCCCGGGATGGCCCGCGTGCTGGACGTGCTCCCGGCGGGGAAGGGCGATCCGCCGGGCGTGCTCGGGATCATCGTCGCCGAGTGGACCCAGGGTCACGACCTGGTCGACCTGGTCGCCGACGGGCCGCTGCCCGCGGGCACCGCGGCCCGGCTGCTGGAGCCCCTCGCCGCCGCCGTCGAGGCCGCGCACCACGTCGGGCTGGTGCTGGGCGCTGACCACCCCCAGCGCATCCGCGTCACCCCCGAGGGCGAGCTGCGGTTGGCCTTCCCTGCCCCCAGACCCGAGGCCACGCCCCGCGACGACGTGCGCGGTGTCGGCGCGGCGCTCTACCTGATGCTGACCGGGCGGTGGGCACTGCCGGGCGGGCCGAACAGCCTGCCCGCGGCGCCGACCGGACCGGACGGCACGATCGTCGCGCCGAGGACCCTGCAGCCCGCCGTGCCGCACCAGCTGTCGGCCATCGCGGTCCGCAGCCTGGTCGACACCAGCGTCGGCGGCGTGCGCACCGGCGCGGCGATCCTGCAGGTGCTGGAGCAGGCCGCCGCCGCCGAGGCCGAGACCGCGATGATGCGCGCGATCGAGGAGCGCGGCGAGCCGGCCGAGCTGACGCCCGCCGAGGCCAAGGAGAAGGCCAGGGAGCGGGTGCGGCGGCGCAAGCTCGTGGCGGGCGTGATGGTGCTCGCGCTGGCCACGGCGGCCGTGCTGATCTTCGTGGTGATGTCTGCGGTCGACATGTTCGCCGGGGACAAGAAGCACACGACGCCGCCCCTGGTCGTGGGGCAGAGCCACGGCGGGAACGCCGCGCCGCCGGTGGGCCCGGTGGTCGAGGTGGCCAGCGCGGAGATCTACAACGTCAAGGGCACCCCGGACAACCGGGACCAGGTCGCCCGGGTCGTCGACGGCGACCCGGAGTCGAGGTGGCGGACGGACAGCTACCGCCAGCAGTTCCCCGCCCTCAAGCCGGGCATCGGCGTGCAGTTCCGGCTGAAGGAGCCGACGGCGTTGTCGAAGCTCGTCGTGGAGTCGCCGAGCCAGGGCACGGTGGTGGAGGTCCGCGCCGCGACCGGCCGTAACCCGCGGCTCGACGACACCCGGGTGATCGGCCAGGCGCGGCTGGACCAGCGGCAGACCGACGTGCAGATCACCAGCGCCGAGCCGGTCCAGCACGTGATCCTGTGGATCACCGAGCTCGCCGGCGCCCCCAGCGGCGGGAACCTCTCGGAGATCGCCGAGGTCAAGATCTACTCCCGGGGCTGACCTGACCGGCACCACGTCTCCCGGCCGATGCCGGGGTGCCTGCCACCGGCAGGGGCTCCGGGCGCGCCTTCACGGCGTCTGTGTCCCCGATCGTGATCGCGCACGGTCCTCCCTTCGTGGTGTTCGGGCCGGCTGATCTGGTACTACCGGGAGTTGTCCACAGTCACCCGAATTTATCCACAGCACAGGGTGAGCAGCTTTGACGCTGGGTGATTGATCGATAGGCTGGTAGCGGGGCTCGCCCCCCAGGGCGGGTGGGGGCTGTCGCCAGGAGCGGGGAGAGGGGCGACGCGGTCGGGCCGGGCCCGTGGTCCCGCCCGGGGGCCGACGCCGGCGCTCACGGACAGGTGTGGCGCATGTGGCTGCGGTGACTGTGGATATCCTCTCGCGCGTGACAGCCGCCGCCAGTTCGGACGCCGACCTCATCGCGGCACATGCCGCCGGCGATCCGCACGCGTTCTCCGAGCTGGTGCGCCGCCACCGAGACCGCATGTGGGCGGTGGCCCTGCGCACGCTCCGCGACCCCGAGGAGGCCGCGGACGCCCTGCAGGAGGCGTTCATCTCGGCGTTCCGCGCCGCCTCGTCGTTCCGGGCCGAGTCCCAGGTGACGACGTGGCTGCACCGGATCGTCGTGAACGCCTGCCTGGACCGGGTCCGACGCCGGCAGAGCCGGCCCACCGTGCCCCTGCCGGAAGCCGGGCCCGGCGAACCCGCCGTGCCCCGCGACGCGATGGCCGAGCGGGAGACCCGACTGGCTGTGCGGGACGCGTTGGCGGAGCTCCCCGAGGAGCAGCGCGCCGCCATCGTCCTGGTGGACGTGGAGGGGTACTCGGTGGCCGAAACAGCCCAACTCCTGGGTGTCGCCGAGGGCACCGTGAAGAGCCGCTGCGCGCGCGGACGGGCCAAGCTCGCCAAACTCCTGGGACACCTTCGGAACCCCGATGCAGTTGCGAACGTCCCAGATGGCGCAGTGAGCACGCGTCGACGGGAGGGACGATGACCGGCAACGAGCGGCCGGGGACGCCGGGGGGCCCGCCGTGGTCACTCGACCTCCTCGCCGACCTGCACGCCGGCGCGCTCGACGCCGAGCTGGCGGACCGGCTGCGCCCCCAGGTGGAGGCCGATCCGGAGGCCCGAGCCGTGCTCGCCGCCCTGGACGCCACGGTCGACGACCTGGCGGGCCTCGCGGACCTGCCGCCGGTGCCGATGCCCGCCGACGTGGCGGCCCGGATCGAGGCGGCGTTGGCCGAGGAGGCCCGGGCGATGGCGGGTCGTCCCGTCGTCGCCCCACCGACACCGCTGCCCATCCCACCCGCCGTGACCGAACGCCCCGTCGAAGGGCCCATCGCGCCCGTCGTGGACATCGCGGAAGCCCGGCGCAGACGGAACCGACGCATGGGCTGGGGCGCGGGGGTTCTGGCCGCCGCGGCGGCCGTGCTGGGCATCGTCTTCGTGAGCCTGCCCGGCGCCGAGCGGACCGGCGGCACTCCACAGGCCCAGAACACGACCTCGGCCCACGACGCGGGGCTCCCGCCGTTGGCGCTGAAGCAGGGCGACCTCCAGGGAGGCAGGGCCCCGCTAACCGACGTGATGGGCGCGAAGGACTACGGGCCGCTGGAGAACCCCGACCGCATCAAGGCGTGCCTGGCCGCCGGGGGAGTCAGGACCACCGGTGAGCCGCTGGGCGTCCGGGAGGTGCAACTCGACGGCAGGACCGGCGTGGTCGTGGTCCTGCCGACCGGCGAGTTCACCAAGTTCCGCCTGGTCGTGCTCGGTCCGGACTGCGGCGAGTCCAAGGCTCAGGTCCTCTCGGACAACGTCATCGGCCGTTGAGGCCCCGGGCGGTCACCCGGCACCTTCCCGTGCCGGGTGACCGCCCTCTTCGCGCCCCGGCCTTGCCGATTCCGCACACTGTCGGGTTCGTTCGACCACAGATCACCCGGCCCGGCCGGCGAACCCCCTGCTCACCGCTCCTGTGTCCTGGGTCACTGAACCGGGCGCGGAACAGGCGTGCCTACGATCGTGTTGAAGGCAGGTGCGCCCGGTCTTCCACCTCGGACGATCCCTCGCCCGGGTCGACCGGCGGCGCCTGGACAGCCGTTCTGCGGCGACGAGACGGAAGGGCCGATGGTGACTGGCGAGATCCGGGACCTGATCGTGGTGGGCTCGGGGCCGGCCGGCTACACCGCAGCGGTGTACGCCGCCCGTGCTCAGCTGCGTCCGCTGGTGTTCGAGGGCACCCAGTACGGCGGCGCGTTGATGACCACCACCGAGGTGGAGAACTACCCGGGCTTCCGCGAGGGGATCATGGGCCCGGAGCTCATGGAGCACATGCGGGCCCAGGCGGAGCGGTTCGGCGCCGAGCTGCGCGCCGAGGACGTCGAGGCGCTCGACCTCGCCGGCCCGGTCAAGAAGGTCACCGTGAACGGCGTCGAGCACCAGGCGCGCGCGGTCGTCCTCGCGATGGGGGCCGCGCCCCGCTACCTGCACGTCCCCGGTGAGCAGGAGCTGCTCGGCCGGGGCGTGTCGGCCTGCGCGACCTGCGACGGCTTCTTCTTCCGCGACCAGGACATCGCGGTGGTCGGCGGTGGCGACTCGGCGATGGAGGAGGCCACCTTCCTCACCCGGTTCGCCCGCTCGGTCACCATCGTCCACCGGCGGGACGACTTCCGCGCCTCCCGGATCATGCTGGAGCGCGCCCAGGCCAACGAGAAGATCCGTTGGGCGACGAACACCGTGGTCACCGAGGTGCTCGGCGACGGGACGGTGTCGGGCGTGAAGGTGCGCGACACCAGGACCGGCGAGGAGTCCACCCTCGACGTGACCGGCCTGTTCGTGGCCATCGGCCACGACCCCCGCAGCGAGCTGGTGCGGGGCCAGGTGGACACCGACGCCGAGGGCTACGTCCAGGTCGAGCACCCGAGCACCCGGACGAACCTGTCGGGTGTGTTCGCCGCCGGCGACCTCGTGGACCGCAACTACCGGCAGGCCATCACCGCGGCCGGCTCCGGCTGCTCGGCGGCGATCGACGCGGAGCGCTGGCTGGCCGAGCACCCGGTCTCCACGGAGCAGGTGGGCGGCGGGTACGGGCACGCCGCCGACGCGGTCGAGGCCACGGCCGCGAAGTGACCCGCAGGGGGTGGCCGTCACGGGTGGACCGTGGCGGCCACCCCCGTTCTCGCTGGTGGGAACGGCCGCTCGGACCGCGCTGCCGGCGAACCGGGCCGACGCGCGGTACGGGGTCCCCTGACGGCGGGCAACACCGCGGCGGTCTCTGCGTCCTGTAGTGAGAAGGGCCCGCCACCGGGTCTTGCGGTAACTCCAACGGGTACATCTGCGTGGCCGAGCGACCGCAACCCGTAGCCCCGCAGGGGCCGTCCGCGGCGGCAGGGCACAATAGGACGGCACGTTCCGCGCCGGATCCCGCCGGCGCCCGATACGAGCGAGGGGTGCATGCAGCTGCTCCGCCGCGGTGACACCGGCCCGGCCGTTGCCGAGATCAGGGCCACCCTCGTGTCGCTGGGGCTCCTCCCGCCGACCAACGGGCAGCACCACGGCCCCGCGGTGTTCGACGTCGCCACCGAGCAGGCGGTCCGGGCGTTCCAGCAGCAACGCGGCATGATCACCGACGGGATCGTCGGTCCGGCCACGTACAACGCGCTGGCCGGCGCCCGCTGGCGGCTGGGCGACCGCAACCTCGCCTACCTGGTGTCGCAGCCGATCACCGGGGACGACGTCTTCGCGCTCCAGGAGCGGTTGCTGGAGCTGGGCTACGACGCCGGACGGCCCGACGGGGTGTTCGGCAAGCAGACCGAGCTCGCGCTCCGCAGCTTCCAGCGCGACTACGGCCTCGGCGTCGACGGCATGTGCGGCCCGGCGACCCTGCGCGCGTTGCGCCAGCTCGCGCCGAAGGTCCGGGGCGGTCGGCCCGTGTTCCTGCGCGAGCAGGAGCGGGTGCGGATGGCCGGGCCCCGCCTGCGGGGCAAGCGCATCGTGATCGACGCCGGGCACGGTGGTCGCGACCGGGGCGTGCTGGTCGCCGGCGCCTCCGAGGCCGACCTGATGTGGGACCTGGCCCGCCGGCTGGAGGGCCGGATGGTGGCCACCGGCATGGAGGCCCTGCTCTCGCGCGGGCCGGACGTCTGCCCGGCCGAGGCCGAGCGCGCACAGTTCGCGAACAACGCCGGCGCCGACCTGTTCCTGTCCCTGCACGTGGACGCGAACCCGTCCGGTCTGGCCCAGGGCGTGGCCAGCTTCCACTTCGGCACGGGCAACGGCCCGACGTCGACGGTGGGGGAGGCGCTGGCCGGGTTCATCCAGCGGGAGCTGGTCGCGCGCACCGGGATGCTCGACTGCCGCATCCACCCGAAGACGTGGGACACCCTGCGGCTGACGCGGTGCCCGGCGGTGCGGGTCGAGGTCGGCTACCTGACCAACCCGGACGACCGGCGGCGGCTGCTCGACCCGACGTTCCGGGACATCGTGGCCGAGGGCATCCTGGTCGCGGTGAAGCGGCTCTACCTGCTCGGCAAGGACGACCAGCCGACCGGCACCTTCACCTTCGACGACCTGCTCCGGTACGAGCTGGCCAAGGCGGAGTGAGAGGCGGAACCAGGACGTTCGCGGGGCCGTCAGCCTTCGGGCGACGGCCCCGCGCCGCTGTCTCCCCGGCATGTTCGCGGCGCCTTCCGCGCTGGCTGTTCAGGTGAGGGCCGACGAGCTCACGGTTCGTGGCGAGATCACTGAACAGCGGCCCTGAGAGGCCCGGAGCCGCACGTCTGTCGGCCCGCGCGGATCTTTCCCAGATCACTTCACCCCGGGCTGCCGACGGGGCACTCAGCGCCTCACAAGTGCTTGTTGCGTGGATCGAGGGGCACGCGGTCACCACAGGACGCTTTGTCGACAAATCGACCGAGGGTCAGCTCGACTGAGGATCAGCGGGGGATGGCCGGGGTCACCTGACCGATGGTGACCGTGCCGAGCAGGCGCTCCAGCGCGGCCTCCACGTCTTCCTTCCACGACAGCGCCGTGCGCAGCTCCAGTCGCAGCCGGGGCCACCGGGGGTGCGGGCGCACCGTCTTGAACCCGACCCGGAGCAGGAAGTCCGCGGGGATGACGCAGGTGCTGTCGGCGTCGGCCCTGGCGTCGCCGAACGCCTCGATCGCCTTCACGCCGCGGCGGGTGAGGTCCTTGGCCACCGCCTGGACCAGCATCCGGCCGAGACCGCCGCCGGCGAACTCCGGCAGCACGTGCAACGCGGTCAACAGGACCGCGTCCGGGCTGACCGGGGCGGTCGGGAAGGCGGCGGACCTGGGCACCGCGGCCGGAGGGGCGTAGAGGGCGTAGCCGGCGGGTACGCCGTCGGCGTAGACGACGCGCCCGCAGGAACCCCACTCGAGCAGGACGCTGGAGACCCAGGCCTCCTTCTCCAGCTCGGTCTGCCCGAACTCCTCGGCCTGCTCCCGCAGGTGCGGCGCGAGCTCCCAGAACACACAGCCCCGACACCGTCGGGGAAGGTGGTCGAGGTTGTCCAGCGTGACGCCAATGACGCGTCGCGACACCTGACCTCCCGCGGACCGCGGCGTCCACCGACGTGGACGCAGATCAAGAATGGGCGGGTGTGCGCTTCCCCGGGAAGTCTCCCGCCCGGTTCGGCCACGCCCCGTACACTCGGCCGATCAGCCGGAACCCGTCCTGACGGAGGACCGACGCTCGGAGCGGCACCATGAACCTACCCGGAGCGCAGCCCACCCGCCAACACCACGCCGGCGACGCCCCGACGGGCCGCAGCCTCGACCCGCACCGGCAACGGTACGCCCAGCGGGCGGCGGGGATGCGGGCCTCGGAGGTCCGGGCGCTGTTCGCGGTGGCCAGCCGTCCCGAGGTGGTCTCCCTGGCCGGGGGGATGCCGAACCTGGCCGCCCTGCCCCTCGACGCGCTGGCCGAGGACGTGGCGCGGTTGGTGGCCGCCGAGGGGCAGACGGTGCTGCAGTACGGCTCCGCGCAGGGCCTGCCGGCGTTGCGGGAGCAGATCTGCGAGGTCATGTCCCTGGAGGGCATCTCGGCACACCCGGACGACGTCGTGGTGACCGTCGGCTCGCAGATGGCGCTGGACATGGTCACCCGGGTGTTCTGCGACCCCGGGGACGTCGTGCTCGCCGAGGCACCGTCCTACGTGGGCGCGTTGAGCACCTTCTCCGCGTACCAGGCGGAGGTCGTCCACGTCGGGATGGACGACGAGGGCCTGGTGCCGGAGGCGCTGCGGCAGGTGCTCGGCGCGTTGTCCGCCCAGGGCCGCCGGGTGAAGTTCCTCTACACGATCCCGAACTTCCACAACCCCGCCGGCGTCACGCTCGCCGAGCGGCGGCGGGCCGAGGTGCTGGAGATCTGCGCCCGGCACGACGTGCTGGTGGTGGAGGACAACCCGTACGGCCTGCTGGGCTTCGGCGACCAGACCCACCCCGCGCTGCGGTCGACCGAGCCGGACAACGTGGTCTACCTGGGCTCGTTCTCCAAGACGTTCGCGTCGGGACTGCGGGTCGGCTGGGCGTTGGCGCCGCACGCGGTGCGGGAGAAGCTGGTCCTGGCCGCCGAGTCGGCCACCCTGTGCCCGCCGGCGTTCACCCAGGCCGTCGTGTCCCGCTTCCTGGCCCGCCACGACTGGCGGGGTCAGGTGAAGCAGTTCCGCGCGGCGTACCGGGAACGGCGCGACGCGATGGTGTCCGCTCTGGAGCAGCACCTGCCGGCCGGCTGCCGGTGGACCAGACCGGACGGGGGCTTCTACGTCTGGCTGACGGTGCCGGAGGGTGTGGACACCAGGGCCATGCTGCCCCGGGCCGTGACCGAGCGCGTCGCCTACGTTCCCGGCGCCGCCTTCTACGCGGACGGCCTGGGTTCGAGGCAGATGCGCCTGTCCTACTGCTACCCGACTCCGGAGCGGATTCAGGAGGGTGTGCGGCGGCTGGCGGCGGTCCTGGAGGGGGAGCTGGACGTGCTCCGCACCTTCGGCGGACGCGGCTCGCCCGGGCGACATCCAGGTCTGGCCGGACCGCACTCGCCGTCCCCGGACACCGCGTAGTCGCGTCCGACAAGGTTCTCTTCGGACCCGCGGTGCCCGCGCTCGACGCGTCCACCCGGGGTTCGGCTCGTGGTGGGAGGAGTCGTCAGGTGCCCGATCGTTTCGTCGCCGTGCTCGCTGGTGGGCTGTCGCACGAGCGTGAGGTGTCGCTGCGCTCGGGGCGGCGACTGTCCGCCGCGCTGCGGTCCAGCGGCCTGTCGGTCGCGGAATGGGACGCCGACGGCCACCTGCTGGAGCGGCTCCGCGCGGAACGCCCCGACGCGGTGGTGATCGCCCTGCACGGGGGCGAGGGGGAGAACGGGTCGGTCCAGTCGGTGCTGGACGTGGTGGGGGTCCCCTACGTGGGCGCTGATCCCCGCGCGTGCCGACGGGCCTGGGACAAGCCCACCGCCAAGGCGGAGCTCGACCGGGTCGGGCTGAGCACCCCGGACTGGGTGGTGCTGCCGCACACCACGTTCCGCGAACTGGGCGCGCAGCCGGTCCTCGACGCCCTCGTCGAGCGGATGGGGCTGCCGCTGATGCTCAAGCCGGACCAGGGCGGCTCCGCTCTGGGCGCGCGGGTCGTGCGGGACGCCGCGGAGCTGCCGACGGCCGTGGTGGGCTGCCTGTCCTACGGCGACACCGTGCTGGTCGAACGCTTCGTCGAGGGTGTCGAGGTGGCCGTCGCGGTGGTGGAGGGCGAGGACGGCCCGCGGGCACTGCCGGCCGTGGAGATCTCCCCGGAAGGCGGGGTCTACGACTACGAGGCGCGCTATGTCGCCGGCCTGACCACCTACCACGCGCCGGCGCGGCTGGACGCGGCCGGGGCGCGGGCGGTGGGGGAACTCGCCGTCGCCGCTCATCGTCTGCTGGGGCTGCGGGACATCTCGCGGACCGACGCCATCGTCAGCCCGGACGGGTCGGTGCACTTCCTGGAGGTCAACGTCTCGCCGGGGCTCACCGAGACCTCGTTGCTGCCGATGGCGTTCGAGGCGGCCGGCTCGTCGGTCGGCGAGGTGTACGCACAGCTCGTCGACCGTGCGATCGCTCGGGGATCTCGCCGCTGAGTCCTCCGTCCCCGCCGTCTTTCCGCTCCCCGCGTCCATGCCGGGACACGTCGACGCACGCCGGCGAGTGGAGTTGTCCACAGCCAGTTGTCCACAGTCACCCGATTTTGTCCACAGGGCAGAGCGGGGTGCTTGGCCGGCCTGAACTGGGCCGATAGGCTGGAGCAGGGCTCGCCCCCCAGGGCGGGTGGGGGCTGTCCGAAGTGAAGAGGCGCGGCCGGGAATGGCATGTTTCCCGTGAAACATCGCGCGAGCGGTGCCAGGATCGGCCGTCAGGGGCTTAGCCGGGGCCTGCCGTCAGCAGTGCGATCGTTCGAAATGCCGCCGACCCGCCTGACGCACGAAACGGCGAAGGTCTGACCTGCCGCCAGGACAGCCTCCAGGTCAGAAGTGTCTTCTGACCGGAGTGTGTCTTCGGCTCTTTGTCGATTCGTCGTCACCATCGGCAGCCCAGACGTCGGCAACGAAACCACACCCCGGCCCGCAGCTGACCACAACTGCGGCATTCGGGGTACGTGGTCCTCTGTGCGAAGGACCGCGGTGAATCGGCTCCTTCTGGAAGGTGCCGACGCGGGACACCGAGGGGAGTGCCGGAAAAAGAGGGGGCGGCTGGCTCCCTCGGAGAACCAGCCGCCCAACTCAGATCGTCACCGTGACGAAACTCGGTGGGGTGGGAAGTACCCGCCCCGTCAGCCCCGTTCGGCGGTGCTGGGCGCCATCATCTGCACGATGCGCTCCAGATCGTCGACCGAACCGAACTCCACGACGATCCGTCCCTTCCGCCGGCCGAGCTCGACCTTGACCCGGGTGTCGAACGCGTCCGAGAGCTTCTCGGCCAGGTCCTGGATGCCCGGCGCCTGCATCGGACGGCGAACCGCCGGCTTCGGCTTCGCCGGCTGCTCGCTCTTGGCGAGCACGACCGCCTCCTCGGTGGCCCGGACCGACAGCCCCTCGGCCACGATGCGGGTGGCGAGCTCCTCCTGCGCGCCCGGCTCCTCCAGGCTCAGCAGGGCCCGCGCGTGCCCGGCGGAGAGCACCCCGGCCGCCACCCGCCGTTGCACGGGAAGCGGCAGCTTCAGCAGGCGGATGGTGTTGGTGATGACCGGGCGGCTGCGACCGATGCGGCTGGCCAGTTCCTCGTGGGTGACCTCGAACTCCTCCAGCAGTTGCTGGTAGGCGGCCGCCTCCTCCAGCGGGTTGAGCTGCACCCGGTGGATGTTCTCCAGCAACGCGTCCCGCAGCATGGCGTCGTCCGCGGTCTGCCGCACGATCGCCGGAATGCGCTCCAGCCCGGCCCGCTGGCTGGCCCGCCACCGGCGCTCGCCCATCACCAGCTCGTAGGAGTCCCGACCCAACTCCCGCACGACGATCGGCTGCATCAGCCCGAACTCGCGCACCGAGTGCTCCAGCTCGGCGAGGGCCTCCTCGTCGAAGACCTGACGCGGCTGCTTCGGGTTCGGCTGGATCGACCCGATGGGCACCTCGCGGTACACGGCACCGGCCACCCGCCCGGCCTCCACCGGAGCGTGCCCGTTCGGCACCGGCACCGCGCTCGCGCCGACCCCCGGGTCCCGCACCGCTCGGGTCCCGCCCAGCACCGCGGAGCCACCGGCCGATGGCCCGCTCGGGATCAGGGCGGCCAGCCCACGACCGAGTCCTCCCTTGCGCTCGCTCATGACATCTCCTCCTGCGCACCGCGCTCAGCCAGTTCACGAGCCGCGTCGAGGTAACTCATCGCCCCACGCGACCCCGGGTCGTAGGTCAACACCGTCTGCCCGTAGCCGGGCGCCTCGGAGACCTTCACGCTGCGCGGGATCACGGTGCGCAGCACCAGGTCGCCGAAGTGGCCACGCACCTCGCTGGTCACCTGGTCGGCCAGCTTCGTGCGGCCGTCGTACATCGTGAGCAGGATCGTCGAGACGTTGAGCACCGGGTTGAGGTGGCTCTGCACCAACTCGATGTTGCGCAGCAGCTGGCTCAACCCCTCCAGCGCGTAGTACTCGCACTGGATCGGGATCAGCACCTCCTGCGCCGCCACCATCGCGTTCACCGTGAGCAGGCCGAGCGACGGCGGGCAGTCGATGAAGACGTAGTCGGGGTTGAGCTGGTCGAGCGCCTCGCTCGTCAGCGCCTCCTTCAACCGCGACTCCCGGGCCACCATCGAGACCAGCTCGATCTCGGCGCCGGCGAGGTCGATGGTCGCCGGAACGCACAGCAGGTTCGGCGTCTGGGTGCTCACGGCCGCGGCCTCGCCCAGCGAGAGCTCACCGATGAGCACCTCGTAGACCGACGGCGTCCCGGAGCGGTGGTCCACACCGAGCGCGGTGCTCGCGTTGCCCTGCGGATCCAGGTCGATCACGAGCACCTTGAGCCCGTGCAGGGCGAGGCCGGCGGCCAGGTTCACCGTGGTCGTGGTCTTGCCGACGCCGCCCTTCTGGTTGGCCACCGTGAGCACACGGCGCCGGGTCGGGCGGGGGAGTCGCAGCGAATGGGGGTGCAGGACACGGGTTGCCCGCTCGGCTTCCTCGGCGATCGGCGTCCACACGGCGCTCTCCTCGGGGGTCTGCTGCTGGGTGGTCGGGCGGAGCACCTCACCGGCACGCGAGGCGCCCCGCAGGTGCTCGGTGGGGGTCGATGTCGACGCTGTTCCACGTGAAACACGCGCCGGTGCGGTCTCTGGCTGCGACTCCCGGTACACGCTCACCGATCCTTCCGTCTCCGCCGTCCGCCGTCACGACCTCGCGGCGCCTCGCCGCGCTCGACCACGACCACCGTGGTCGGCACGTCGAGCACCTCGGCGCCGCACGTCACGAGTTCCCATCGCACGCCGCCCGCCTTCCGCACGGCGACCGCGTCCCGCGTGATCTCCTCGCGCGCGCTGGCCCCCTTGAGCGCGACCATCAGGCCGCCCGGCCGCACCAGGGGCAGCGACCACTCGGCCAGTCGCGCCAGCGGCGCCACCGCGCGGGCGGTGGCGGCGTCGCACCCAACCAGTCGGTCGCGCACCGCGGCCTCCTCGGCGCGACCCCGCACGATGGTCACCGAGAGGTCGAGTTCCCGCGCCACGTCCTCCAGCCACGCCACCCGGCGCGCCATGGGCTCCAGCAGGACGACGTCCAGATCCGGCCGCGCGATCGCCAGCGGGATGCCCGGGAAACCCGCTCCGGACCCCACGTCGACCACTCGCCAGCCCTCGGGGAACACCTCCGCCACGACGGCGGAGTTCAGCACGTGCCGGTCCCAGATCCGGTCGACCTCCCGGGGACCGATCAACCCCCGCACGACACCGTGCTCCGCGAGCAGCTCGGCGAACCGCGCCGCCATCGGCAGCCGGTCCCCGAACACCTGCTCGGCGCCCTCGGGCGGATTGGCCAGATCGGTCACGCTGTCATCCCCGTCCGCTCGTTCCCGGTGAAACGCGCCCCGTTCCCCGCGCCCGGCCCGCCCGTGGAACCGGTCGTTTCACGTGAAACACGGGGCAGGTCTCCGCCTCGCCGCCTCTCGGCGGCTCGATCAGACGATGCGGGCGGCGCGCAAAAAGAATGCCAGGCGCATCACATCCGTGCTTCGCCAACCCCGTCAATCGATCGGTTCCATCACCCGGCACCCGACAGCGCCCGGGCGGCGACCACACTCCCTCGTCGCATCCCGCGGCGACCGGGGAGACAAGGCGACAAAGAGATGGCGGAAATGCCGAGGACCCCGGGGCACAGCCCCGGGGTCCTCGGTGAACCAGCGGCGGATCAGTCCGTCTTGAACACGACCACCCGTCGGTTGGGCTCCTCGCCCTCGCTCTCGCTGTGCACGCCGTCCACCTCGGCGACCGCGTCGTGCACGACCTTCCGCTCGAACGGGGTCATCGGCTGGAGCCGGGACGCCGAGCCGGTGGCCAGCACCTTCTCCGCCGTCGCCCGGCCGAGGTCCGCGAGCTCGTTGCGCCGGTTCGCCCGCCAGCCCGCGACGTCCAGCATCAGCCGGCTCCGCGCTCCGGTCTCCTGCTGCACCGCCAGCCGCGTCAGCTCCTGCAGCGCCTCCAGCACCTCACCGCGACGCCCCACGAGCTTCTCGAGGTCCTCACCGCCGTCGATGCTCACCACGGCGCGCCCGGCCTCGACGTCGAGGTCGATGTCCCCGTCGTAGTCGAGCAGGTCGAGCAGCCGCTCCAGGTAGTCGCCGGCGATGTCGCCCTCGCGGACGAGGAGCTCCTCCAGCTCGGCTGGGGAGGTACCGCCCTCGGCCCGGTCGGTGTCGACGTCCCGGTCGGCCCCGGACGCCTGCAACGTCTCCGACACCGTGTCTCCTCTCGGATCTGTTCGCGCCCGCCCGTCACCGCGGCCGACGCGAACCGCTGGGCTCAGCGGCGCTTGCGCGCCTGCTTGGGCTTGTGCTGCTGCTTCCGGCCACGGGAGCTGTCCGACACCATGCCGGGCACCTCGCCCGGCTTCAACGCCGCCGAGTCGGTGGTCTCCACGACCTCCGACGGCGTCGCCGCGTCACCGGCGGAGCGGGTCGCCTTCGGCCGGACCGGCTTCTGCCCGGGCTTCGGCGCCAGCGCCTGCCGCTGGACGGTGACGGCCTCCTTCTTGGCCTCCTCCTCGCGGTCCAGGCGGTGGTACACGACGTACTGCTGCCCCAGCGTCCACATGTTGTTGGAGAGCCAGTAGAGCAGGATCGCGATGGGGAAGAAGGGGCCACCGGCCAGCACGCCCAGCGGGAACAGGTACATCGTGACCTTGTTCATGATGGCCGTCTGCGGGTTGGCCGACGCCGTGGCGGTCTGCCGGGCCACCGAGTGCCGCGCGGTGAAGTGGGTCGCCACGCTGGCCACCACCATGAGCGGGATCGCCACCAGGGCCACGTGCGACCGCTCGACCCCGAAGCTGGCCAGCTCCTGGGTCGACATGCTGATCCAGGTGTTCAGCTTGGCCCCGAAGATGCTGGCCTGGTTGAACGAGTCGACCTCGGCCGCGCCGAAGATGTAGTTCTCGGTCTTGCCCGGCCGGAACTCCTTCAGCACGTGGAACAGGCCGATGAAGACCGGGATCTGCACGAGCGCGGGCAGGCAGCCGCCCAGCGGGTTCACCCCGTGCTCGGCCTGGAGCTTCTGCATCTCCTGGGCGAGCTTCTGCCGGTCGCTGCCGTACTTCTCCTGCAGCTTCTTGATCTGCGGGGCGAACTCCTGCATCTTCCGCATCGACCGCATCTGGTGCAGCATCGGCTTGAAGAGCAGGGCGCGCAGCGTGAAGACCAGGAAGACCACGGCCAGCGCCCATGCCGCGCCGGTGGACGGCCCGAACACTGCGCCGAAGACCTTGTGCCAGAACCAGAGGATGGCTGACACCGGGTAGTAGATGAAGTTCAGCACAGACCTACTCCTCGGCAGGGGTGTGTGGTGACTCGGGTCCGGGTGTCCCGAGGAACCGGCGTCCGGAACCACGTGGCGGAACGGGGTCCAGGCCTCCAGGGTGCCAGGGACCGCAGCGCAGCAGGCGGCGCGCGGTCAACCAGGCGCCCCGCACCGCGCCGTGGACCGTCAGCGCCTCCACCGCGTAGGTGCTGCAGGTGGGGTGGAACCGGCACGTGGGCGGGAGGTACGGGGAGATCCACCGGCGGTAGACCCGGACCGGTGCCAGCAGGACCCGCGCGAGCGGGCTCGGCCGCGCGCCAGCCTCGCCGGACGACGGGCTCATGCCGCACCCGCCGCCGGGTCGTGGGGGGAGTGGTCGGGCAGCAGTCGCAGTCGGCGCAGCGCCGCGTCGAGGTCGGCGGCCAGCTCGGCGCTGGTCGCCTCGGCCGCCGGCGGCAGCGCGCGGACCACCAGGTCGAGGTCCGCGGGCAGCGCGGCGAGCCGGTCGCGCACCACGTGGCGCAACCGGCGCTGCACCGCGTGGCGCACGACGGAGCCGCCCACGGACTTGCTCACGACGAAGCCCACCCGGGCCGGACCCTGCCGTTCCCGGGTGGGCGATGTCTCGTCCGCTCCGTGCGGTCCCGGACGCCGTCCCCGCTCGGGGGAGCCGGCGCCGCCCAGCACCGCGTGCACCACGAGCCGGGCCCGCCCGGCCCTACGGCCGCGGCGAACCACCAGCGCGAAGTCCTGGCCGCGGGTCAGCCGGGCGGCCGCGGGAAGCACGGCGCGGAGGGGTGCTCAGGCGGACAGTTCGACGCGACCCTTGCGACGGCGAGCGGCCAGGATGGCGCGGCCGGCGCGGGTGCGCATGCGCAGCCGGAACCCGTGGGTCTTGGCGCGGCGGCGGTTGTTGGGCTGGAAGGTGCGCTTGCCCTTGCTCACGGCGGTTCTCCCGGTGCTCACTGCAGGCAGGTCTGGGGTCGTCTCCAGCCACTGATCACGAGCGGTGCTCGTGAGCGCAGTGACCCGAAGTCACTGAGGTGGGTGTGTCCTGGGCGCCGTTCCGGCACAGCACGACACGCCCGCCAGTCAGCGGGAGACCGTACGAGACTACGCACCCACCTCGGTGGAGCTCAAATCCGGGGTCGTCCGCGGCGGCCTCCGACCCCGGTCGACACGCCCCGAACGGCGGCCCCGCTTGCCTGGCTGGCGCTTGTTGTGGCATCGCGCACACCTTGTTAGCGTGCCCCTCCACGATCGCCTGCCGGAGGGCGGAGAAGGAGGAGACGGCGGCCCGTGTGACGCGGCACGCCGGGGGGCTGTGGGGGCTCCCGCCCGATCCGTCGTACCTTCGTACACAGTTGTGGACAACTTTGTGGACGCCCGTATCGTCCGGTGTCGGCGTCCACGGTCAGGGCTTGCTTCGCCTGAGTGGGCCCGAGCGAACCGGGTCGCCGGCAGGGCGGCCCGGCGACCGGTGAGGGGAGGGGAGCCCGCAGGTGTCCGACCACCAGACCGACCTCGGTCTCGTGTGGGAACAGGTGGTGCACGAGTTGTCCTCGGGCACCCTGTCCCCGCAGCAGCGTGCCTGGATGCGGGTGACCCGCCCGATCGGGCTGCTGGACGGCACCGCCCTGCTGGCCGCCCCGAGCGAGTTCGCCAAGGACGCCATCGAGCGGGTGCTCCGCGAGCCGATCACCACCGCGCTGTCCCGACGCCTGGGTCGCCCGGTGTCCCTCGCCGTGAAGGTGGACACGGCCGCGCCGGTGCCGGCGCCCGTTCCCCCCGTCCGGCAGGTCCCGCCCGGCCCGCCCGCGCCGCAGGCCCCTCCGGTGCCGTCGCGCCCGGTGGAGACGCTGTCGCCGATCGAGCCGCCGCTGGGGCCCGGCGCCGCCACGACCGTGCTGGCCGGACCGCTGGCTCCGGGGTCGATGAGCCCGGCCCCCATCGGCGCTGGTCCGACCGGCTACCCCTCGCCCGCGCCCACCCACTCCCCGCCCGGCCACGGCGGTCAGCCCACCGAGGAGGGCGACGGCGAGGAGGAGGTGGACGAGGAGCGCGAGGCGCTCGCCACGGTCCACGAGATCTGGCCCACGTTCTCCGGCGCGGCGGCGGCGCAGCCCAGCCGCCCGCCGTCGCAGACCCGGCTCAACGAGAAGTACACGTTCGACACGTTCGTGATCGGCGCGTCCAACCGGTTCGCGCACGCCGCGGCGGTCGCCGTGTCCGAGGCCCCGGCCCGCGCCTACAACCCGCTGTTCATCTGGGGTGAGTCCGGGCTCGGCAAGACCCACCTCCTGCACGCCGTCGGGCACTACGCCCAGCGGTTGTTCCCCGGCATGCGGGTGCGGTACGTGTCGACCGAGGAGTTCACCAACGAGTTCATCAACTCGCTGCGGGACGACCGCAAGGTCGCCTTCCAACGCCGCTACCGGGACGTCGACGTGCTGTTGGTCGACGACATCCAGTTCCTGGAGGGCAAGGAGGGCACCCAGGAGGAGTTCTTCCACACCTTCAACACGCTCCACAACGCGAACAAGCAGATCGTGGTCTCCTCGGACCGGCCGCCCAAGCGGCTGGAGACGCTGGAGGACCGGCTGCGCACGCGGTTCGAGTGGGGACTGATCACCGACATCCAGCCGCCCGAGCTGGAGACGCGGATCGCGATCCTGCGCAAGAAGGCCGCCCAGGACCGGCTGGCCGCGCCGGCGGAGGTGCTGGAGTTCATCGCGGCGCGGATCGAGCGCAACATCCGCGAGCTGGAGGGCGCGCTGATCCGGGTCACCGCGTTCGCCTCGCTGAACCGGCAGCCGGTGGACGTCCACCTGGCCGAGATCGTGCTCCGGGACCTGATCCCGGACTCGCACCAGCCGGAGATCACCGCACCCATGATCATGGCCGCCACCGCCGAGTTCTTCGGCGTCGGCATCGACGACCTGTGCGGGCCGGGCAAGACCAAGGCGCTGGCCCAGGCCAGGCAGATCGCCATGTACCTGTGCCGGGAGCTCACCGACCTGTCGTTGCCCAAGATCGGGCAGACCTTCGGCGGCCGCGACCACACCACGGTCATGCACGCGGACAAGAAGATCCGCAAGGAGATGGCCGAGCGGCGCCGCATCTACGACCAGGTGCAGGAGCTCACCGCGCGGATCAAGCAGCGCGCCCGCGGCTGAGGCCGCCGCACCCCCACCTCCTCCTCCGCTCGTTCCCCTGACGGCGGTCGTCGCGCGTCGGCCTCCCGTCGTCGGGCGCGCCCCGGCGCGGCGCGCGGATCTTTTCTGGTGGTGTGGGGGCCGCGCCTGTTCCGGGGCGACTCGGAAAAGTCGGCGTCGGGCCCGGGTGTCCTCACCTTCGCCGCCGAACCCCTCCGAACCGCCGTTCGCCAGCTCCGGCGCGCGAGTTCGCGCGCCACGCGCCACCGAGCCGTGACCGTCCACATCTCCTTCGTCGACGCGCTGGGGGCGAGGGGCGTCGGCGGCTCCGCCGGTGGGACGGACCGGCCGAGCGCAGGAGTCCACCAGCGCGAACACACGTTCTCCCGGCTGGGAGGGCCCTCGTGTTCCCGGCTCGGCCCGCGGAACAGGCAGGTTCCGGCGGGGGTGCTGACCCCGGCGGGGACGACGGGGCTAACGAGTTCGGGTGGTGGGGGCGCGGCCTCCACCGGTTTCGTTTTCTCGCAGGTCCGCGCGACGGTCCGACCGGGCGGCAAGCGGGTGAGAACCGTCGCGTGGGTCACTGCCGGCGGCTCGCCACCACCCCGGCCGCGCCCTCCGGAGGACGCCGAACCCGCCCCGACGCGCCATCTTTTTCAGGGCTGTGGGCACTCGATCGGGTGTGGACAACCAGAAAAGTTCGAGATCCGCGCCACCGGAAGCCTGTGCACGCCCTGGGGACTAGTCGACCCACATCTGTGGAGAACTCTGTGGACAACTCGGGCTTCCTGTGGACCGTTCGGAGCAGCCGCCGAGTTGTCCACGGGGGCCCCGAGTTGTCCACGGGCTCCATCCACGGGTGCTCCACATCGGAGCGAGGCCTCTGACCTGCGGTTTAGGGCAGTTGTCCACACTGCCCACAACCCCTATTACTACGGCTGTTCATCTCTCTCGAAGAGAAAACCCCAAAACCAGTAGGGCGGCGCCGCGCTTGGGGACAGACCCGCCGGGACGGGGCGAACCCCCGGGATGACGGGAGCCGCCGCGACGCTCTACGGTGAGAACCCACCGCGCCGGTACCCGGCAGCGCTCAGCGCTCCACTGGTCCGCCGCCGCCCGGATCGGGCTCGACCCGGCGGCCCGCGGCCCCCTGAGTCACGCTCGTCCTCGTACCGCCGGCTCGTGTTCAACCGACCCGTCGTCCGGACCGGATCACCTCCGTGCTGGTCAGGACGGTGGGCCGCACCACTGGGCACTGTCGAACCCGAAAGGACGCCCGATGAAGATCCGCGTCGAGCGCGACGGCCTGGCCGACGCCGTCGCCTGGGTCGCGCGCAGCCTGCCGTCCCGGCCGCCGGTGCCGGTCCTGGGTGGAGTGCTGCTGGATGCCGGTTCCGGCGAGGGCGGGGAGACCGGTGACGCCCTCACCGTGTCCGGGTTCGACTACGAGGTCTCCGCGCAGGTCGGCGTGCCCGCCACCGTCGCGGCCGGCGGTCGCACGCTCGTCTCCGGCCGGCTGCTCGCCGACATCACCAAGGCGCTGCCGAACCACCCCGTCGAGATCGCGGTGGACGGCGCCCGGGTGACGATCACCTGCGGCAGCTCCCGGTTCAGCCTGCCCACCATGCCGGTCGAGGACTACCCCCAGCTCCCGGCGATGCCCCAGCGCACCGGCTCGGTGCTGGGCGAGGTGCTCAGCGAGGCCGTCTCCCAGGTGGCCGTCGCCGCCGGCAAGGACGACACGCTGCCGATGCTGACCGGCGTCCGGCTGGAGATCGACGGCGACCGGCTGACCATGGTCGCCACCGACCGGTTCCGGCTCGCGATGCGCGAGTTCACCTGGGAGCCGGCCACCGAGGTCGCCGCGACCTCGGTGCTCGTCCCGGCGCGCACGCTGGCCGAGGCGGCCAAGACGCTGGGTGCGGCGGGCAGCCGGGTCGAGCTGTCCCTGGGCTCCGGCGACGGCCTGCTCGGCCTGGCCGGCAGCGCCAAGCGCACCACCACCCGGCTGCTCGACGCCGAGTTCCCCGGTTACCGCAAGCTGCTGCCGGCCGAGCACAGCGCCGCCGCGATCGTCGACGTCGCGCCGCTGGTCGAGGCGATCAAGCGGGTGTCGCTGGTGGCCGAGCGCGGCACCCAGGTCCGGCTGGAGTTCACCGGTTCCGCGGTGAAGCTCACCGCCGGCGGCGACGACGAGGGGAGCGCCGAGGAGGAGCTGCCCGCCGAGCTGACCGGCGAGCCGCTGACCATCGCCTTCAACCCGGGCTACCTGCTCGACGGCCTCGCGGCGGTGCGCACCGAGCGCGCCCACCTGTCCTTCACCACGCCGACCCGCCCTGCGTTGGTCAAGCCGGTGAACGAGGATGGCGAGGTGGCGCCGGGCTACCTGTACCTGCTCATGCCGGTGCGGCTGCCCGGCTGACCCCGGACCCGGCGCGACCACGCCGACCAGCGACAACGTCGGCAGACGTCGACAGACCCCCGTCGACGTGCCCCAACGGCAGGAGGACAGCAACCGTGCAGCTCGGACTCGTCGGCCTCGGCAAGATGGGCTTCAACATGCGGGAGCGGCTGCGCCGAGCCGGCCACGAGGTCGTCGGCTTCGACCGCAACCAGGAGGTCAGCGACGCCGAGTCGCTGGCCGACATGGTGGGCCGGCTCGCGGCGCCGCGGATCGTCTGGATCATGGTGCCGCACGGCGCGCCGACCCGGCAGACCGTGGAGGAGCTCGGCGACCTGCTGGAGCCCGGCGACATCGTGATCGAGGGCGGCAACTCGCGGTGGACCGAGGACCAGGCCAACGCGGCGCTGCTGGCCGAGAAGGGCGTCGGTTACCTCGACTGCGGCGTCTCCGGCGGGGTGTGGGGCCTGGAGAACGGCTACGGCCTGATGGTCGGCGGTGACGCGGAGCTGGTGGAGCGGGCGATGCCCGTCTTCGACGCGCTGCGCCCGGAGGGCCCGCGGGACGAGGGCTTCGCGCACGCGGGCGAGGTCGGCGCCGGCCACTTCGCGAAGATGGTGCACAACGGCATCGAGTACGGCCTGATGCAGGCGTACGCCGAGGGGTACGAGCTGCTCGCCGCGGCCGACGTGGTCAAGGACGTCCCCGCGGTGCTCAAGGCGTGGACCCGGGGCACCGTCGTCCGCTCCTGGCTGCTGGACCTGCTGGTCAACGCGCTGGGGGAGGACCCGGAGCTGACCCAGCTCCGGGGCTACGTCGAGGACTCCGGCGAGGGCCGGTGGACCATCGAGGCCGCGATCGCGCACGCGGTCCCGGCTCCGGTGATGTCGGCCGCGCTGTTCTCCCGGTTCGCCTCGCGGCAGGAGGACTCCCCGGCGATGAAGGCGGTGGCCGCGCTGCGCAACCAGTTCGGCGGCCACGCGGTGCACAAGGCCGGCCCCACCTCGGGTGCGGGCGAGGTCAAGTGAGGAACGGCTCGACCCGGTCCGTCCGTCGGTGTTCCGGTCGGGTTGACGTCGTCCGCTGACCGGAACACCGGCGCGACGCGCGGGCGTCGCCGGGCCACCCCTCCCACCCGCTCCGACGGGCGCTGCCCCGACCTGCCGAAACGGGAAGGCTTCCCTCCTTGTACGTCAGACACCTCCAGGTCACCGACTTCCGGTCCTGGGCGCACGCCGACGTGGCCTTCGAGCCGGGGCCGAGCGTGCTGGTCGGGGCGAACGGGCAGGGCAAGACCAACCTGGTGGAGGCCGTCGGGTACGTCGCCACCCTCGGCTCGCATCGGGTGGCCGCCGACGCCCCGCTGGTGCGGCACGGCACGCAGCGCGCGATCGTGCGCACCGCCGTCGTCAACGCCGGCCGGGAGCTGCTGGTCGAGCTGGAGATCACCCCCGGTCGGTCGAACCGGGCGCGGGTCAACCGCGCGCCTGTCCCACGGCCCCGGGACGTGCTGGGCATCCTCCGTACCGTGCTGTTCGCGCCGGAGGACCTGTCACTGGTCCGCGGCGATCCCGGTGAGCGGCGGGGTTTCCTGGACGAGCTGCTCGTGTTGCGCGCTCCGCGGTTCGCGGGGGTGCGGGCCGACTACGAGCGGGTGTTGAAGCAGCGCAGCGCGTTGCTGAAGAGCGCGGGCGCCGCGCGTCGGGCCGGGCGCAGGAGCGCCGAGGGCCCGGGCGAGGCGGGGGACATCCGCACGTTGGACGTGTGGGACGGGCACCTCGCCCGGCACGGCGCTGAGCTGCTGGCGGCGCGGTTGGACCTGGTCGCCGACCTCGCTCCGCACGTCGCCGCGGCGTACGCGGGGGTCGCGCCGGAGTCGCGTCCGGTGTCGATCGGCTACCGCAGCTCCCTGGGCGGGGCGTTGCCCGAGGGCTACGGGCGGCCGGGCGGAGCGCGGGCGGACGTCGCGGTGCTGGAGGTGGCGCTGCTCGCCGAGCTCGGCAGGGTGCGCGCGCAGGAGTTGGAACGCGGTGTGTGCCTCGTGGGGCCGCACCGCGACGAGCTGGACCTGGTGCTCGGCGAGGCGCCGGCCAAGGGGTACGCCAGCCACGGCGAGTCCTGGTCGTTCGCCCTCGCGTTGCGGTTGGGCTCCTTCGAGCTGCTCCGGGCCGACGGCGCGGAGCCGGTGCTCGTGCTGGACGACGTGTTCGCCGAGCTGGACCGGCGGCGCCGGCAGCGGCTGGCCGAGGTGGCGGTGGCCGCGGAGCAGGTCCTCGTGACCGCGGCCGTGGCCGAGGACGTGCCCGAGGAGCTGGTGGGCGCCCGGTACGAGGTGCGGGACGGAGTGGTGCGCCGTGTCTGACCCGGAGGCGCGCGGCGGTGGGCGGGGGCAGAGCCCCCCGCCCACCCGGCGGGGGACCCAGCCTGTGCACAACCGGGCTGTGAGTCCTCGCACATCTGGGGATAACCCTGTGGATTGTGTGGATAACTCCGTGACGCCGGGGCTCCGAAGCGATTCAGGTCCCCGCACCGCGCGGGACCCTGTCACCCGAACGGGGGTAGCGGGCGGCGGCTCCGGCCCGGCGGGGGCCGCGGGAACCGGTGACCGGCCGGCATCCGCGCCCCTCGGCGGGGCCGCGGACCCGGAGTTGTCCACAGGCGCGTTGCGCGGACCGGACCTGGCGCGCGCGGCGTTGGAGGCCGCGCGGGCGGCGGCGAAGGCCAGGGGGCGCGGCCCCGGCCGGCCGCGTCGCGGCGGTGGGGCCGGCCAGTCCCGCCGGCGGCGGAGCTGGTCCGGGGCGCGGCCGGACGACCGCGACCCCCAGCCGCTGGGGCGACTCGCCTCCCGGCTGGCCGCCGACCGGGGCTGGACCGACCGGCTCGCCGGCGGCCAGGTGTTCGGCCGGTGGGCCACCCTGGTCGGCGCGGACGTGGCTGAACACGCCCGGCCGGTGACCCTGCGGGACGGCGAGCTCACGGTGCAGGCCAGCTCGACGGCGTGGGCCACCCAGCTCCGGCTGTTGCAGCGCCAGCTGCTCGCCAAGATCGCCGCCGGGGTGGGGCCGGACGTGGTCAAGCGGCTGCGGGTCCAGGGGCCGGCCGCGCCGAGCTGGCGCAAGGGGCCGTTGCACGTTCCCGGGCGCGGCCCCCGCGACACCTACGGCTGACGGCTGACCGCCGGCCGCCGGCGCGTCCGGTTCACCGCGGGCGGACACCCCGAACGAGGCGGTCGTCGCGTTGGTCGTCACGGAGCGCGGGCAGGGGGCAGGATGGGCGAACGGGTTGTCACCCGTTGACGGGAAAGAGGTCAACAAGGCGGACCGGGCGGGTTACCGTCACGTCACCACCTGTCGCGCGAGCGCGTTGGTGGGATGGGTCCGACCGTTCCCCGCCGGGGTGGGCCGGCGCCGAGGCGGCCGGACCGTGCGACGGCCGCGCTGGTCGCGGCGCTCGCCCCGGGTGGCGCGGTGGCAGCCCGGACGCGGCGCGCCCGGTCGGGGCGGCCGGGGGTCGATGCCCACCTGGCGGACCGAGGAGGCCCAAGATCCGCAGACGATGGTCAGAGCGCTGGACGCGGTGGTCGCGTCGGTCACCGCGGCCGACGGAGGCTCGGAGCACCCCGGCGCGGGTCGAACCGGAGCGGGCTCCGGTCCCGGCGCCCCTGCTGTCCGCGACGGAGAAGCGCCGTCTCCTGGAGCTGACCATGGTCGTCGACCAGCTCGTCGACTTCATGGCGCGCACCGACTTCGGGCTCTCCCGCGAGGCCCGGCAGGTGCTGGTCGACGTGTACGCGGACGTGGCCGTCACCGCGGCGCGGGGCAGGGCGGCGATCGCCGAGCTGTCCAGCGTCGAGGAGCGCATCGGGGACCTGGACTTCGAGTCGGAGCCCGCCGACGACCACCAGTCCGAGTCCGACGGCGACCGGGACGCCGGCGGCGGGGAGCCCCGCGCGCACGGCTGATCACCGACCGGCGCGCGGCGCGCTGGCCGCACCCGCGCCGACCGCCGATCGAGAGCCGCTCAGCGGCCCGGTTTCCCGCTCTCCGCTCCCCGCACCCGACCGACTTCGCGACGGGCGCTCTGTGACGTTCTCAGGGGTGTCCTTGACCCCGTCTTGTGGGACCTGCCCGGTAGACTTGTCCACGGTCGTGGCTGGCGCCGGCCGTCCCGCCGGCGCGCCCGACGCCGAACACGCCCCTGCACGAGGAGACACCGAGGCCCGTGGCAGCCAAGAAGAACGAGTACAGCGCGTCATCCATCACCGTGCTCGAAGGGCTTGAGGCGGTCCGCAAGCGGCCCGGTATGTACATCGGCTCCACCGGGGAGCGAGGTCTGCACCACCTGATCTGGGAGGTCGTGGACAACGCCGTCGACGAGGCCATGGCGGGCCACGCCTCCAAGGTCGAGGTCACGCTGCTCGCCGACGGCGGGGTGCGGGTGACCGACGACGGTCGTGGCATCCCGGTCGATATGCACCCGGTGGAGAAGCGGCCCGCCGTCGAGGTCGTGCTCACCACCCTGCACGCCGGCGGCAAGTTCGGCGGTGACGCCTACGCCGTCTCCGGCGGTCTGCACGGCGTCGGCGTGTCCGTGGTCAACGCGCTGTCCGTCGCGCTCGAGGTCGAGATCTGCAGCCACGGGCACGTGTGGCGGCAGCGGTACGAGAATTCCCAGCCGGCGCACCCGCTGCGCAAGGGCGAGACGACCACCAGGACCGGGACCACCGTCACCTACTGGGCGGACCCGACGATCTTCGAGACCACCACCTACAACATCGAGACCATCTCCCGCCGGCTCCAGGAGATGGCGTTCCTCAACAAGGGCCTGACCATCGTCCTGCGGGACGAGCGGCTGCCCGAGGACGAGGAGGACGCCGAGGCCGGCAAGCTGCGCGAGCGCACCTTCCACTACCCGGGTGGGCTGGAGGACTTCGTCCGGCACATCAACGCCACCCGCGAGGCCGTGCACAAGAAGGTCATCGCCTTCTCGGCCAAGGGCGAGGGCATCGAGGTCGAGGTCGCGATGCAGTGGAACACCGGCTACAGCGAGTCGGTGTACACGTTCGCCAACACGATCAACACCCACGAGGGCGGCACCCACGAGGAGGGCTTCCGCTCCGCGCTCACCCGCGTGATCAACGAGTACGCGCGGGACAAGAAGCTGCTCAAGGAGAAGGACGCCAACCTCACCGGCGACGACGTCCGCGAGGGCCTGGCCGCGATCGTCTCGGTCAAGCTCAGGGAGCCCCAGTTCGAGGGCCAGACCAAGACCAAGCTGGGCAACACCGAGGCCAAGTCGTTCGTGCAGAAGACCTGCAACGAGTGGCTGCCCGACTGGTTCGACCGCAACCCGGCCGACGCCAAGACGATCGTGAACAAGGCGGTCTCCTCGGCGCAGGCGCGGATCGCCGCCCGCAAGGCCAAGGAGCTGGTGCGGCGCAAGAGCGCGCTGGAGATCGGCGGCCTGCCCGGCAAGCTGAAGGACTGCCGCTCCACCAAGCCGGAGGAGTGCGAGCTCTTCATCGTCGAGGGCGACTCGGCTGGCGGCTCGGCCAAGGAGGGCCGGGACTCGTACTTCCAGGCGATCCTGCCGATCCGAGGCAAGATCATCAACGTGGAGAAGGCGCGGCTGGACCGGGTGCTGAAGAACACCGAGGTCCAGAGCCTGATCACCGCGCTGGGCACCGGCATCCACGACGAGTTCGACCTGAGCAAGCTGCGGTACCACAAGATCGTGCTGATGGCCGACGCCGACGTCGACGGCCAGCACATCCGCACCCTGCTGCTGACGCTGCTGTTCCGGTTCATGCGCCCGCTGATCGAGAACGGCCACGTCTACCTGGCGCAGCCGCCGCTGTACAAGATCAAGTGGCCGCGGAGCGAGCCGGAGTACGCCTACACCGACCGGGAGCGCGACGGCCTGATCCAGCGCGGCGTCGAGGCCGGCCGCCGGCTGCCCAAGGACGACGCGATCCAGCGGTACAAGGGTCTGGGCGAGATGAACGCCGAGGAGCTGTGGGACACCACCATGGACCCGGCGCACCGCACCCTGCTCCAGGTCACGCTCGACGACGCGGCCACCGCGGACGAGCTGTTCAGCGTGCTCATGGGCGAGGACGTCGAGGCACGCCGCTCGTTCATCATCCGCAACGCCAAGGACGTCCGCTTCCTCGACGTGTGACGCGGCCGGGGGCGGTCCCGCCGGGGCCGCCCCCGCCGACCGCAGCGTTCCACCGTCCACTGAGGACATACGAGAAGGACAGGAATGACCGAGACGACCGTGCCGTCGGGGGGCGACCGCATCCAGCCGGTCGACGTCCAGCAGGAGATGCAGCGCTCCTACATCGACTACGCCATGAGCGTGATCGTGTCCCGGGCGCTGCCCGACGTGCGGGACGGGCTCAAGCCGGTGCACCGCCGGGTCCTGTACTCCATGTACGACACCGGCCTGCGCCCCGAGCGGAGCTACGTCAAGTCCTCGCGCGTCGTCGGCGACGTGATGGGCAACTACCACCCGCACGGCGACACGTCCATCTACGACGCGCTCGTGCGGCTGGCCCAGCCGTGGTCGATGCGGTACCCGCTCGTGGACGGCCAGGGCAACTTCGGCTCGCCGGGCAACGACCCCGCCGCCGCCATGCGGTACACCGAGTGCCGCCTCACGCCGCTGGCCATGGAGATGCTCGCCGACATCGGCGAGGACACCGTCGACTTCTCCGACAACTACGACGGCAAGACGCAGGAGCCCGACGTCCTGCCGTCGCGCATCCCCAACCTGCTCGTCAACGGCGGCGGCGGCATCGCGGTCGGCATGGCGACGAACATCCCGCCGCACAACCTGCGCGAGGTCGCGGCCGGCGTGGTCTGGGCGCTGGAGAACCCGGACGCCGACGACGAGACCACCCTGACCGCCCTGATGGAGCGCATCAAGGGGCCGGACTTCCCGACCCGCGGCCTGATCCTGGGCACCTCGGGCATCGAGGACGCCTTCCGGACCGGGCGCGGCTCCATCCGGATGCGGGCCGTGGTGGACGTGGAGGAGGACGCCAAGGGGCGCACCATCCTCGTCGTCTCCGAGCTGCCCTACCAGGTCAACCCGGACAACCTGATCGAGAACATCGCCGCGCTGGTCAGGGACGGCCGGCTGACCGGCATCTCCGACGTCGCCGACGAGTCGAACAAGCGCAGCGGCATGCGCATCGTGATCACGCTGAAGCGGGACGCGGTCGCCAAGGTCGTGCTGAACAACCTGTACAAGCACACGCAGCTCCAGCACTCGTTCGGCGTGAACATGCTGGCGCTGGTCGACGGCGTTCCGCGCACGCTGCGCCTCGACCAGGTGGTGCGGTACTACGTCAAGCACCAGATCGAGGTCATCGTCCGGCGCACCCGGTTCCGGCTGCGCAAGGCCGAGGAGCGGGCCCACATCCTGCGCGGCTACGTGCGCGCGCTGGACATGCTGGACGAGGTCATCGCGCTGATCCGCCGCTCGCCGACGGCCGACGAGGCCAGGGCCGGCCTGATCGCGCTGCTGGGCGTGGACGAGGTCCAGGCCAGCGCGATCCTGGAGCTGCAGCTGCGCCGACTGGCCGCCCTGGAGCGCCAGAAGATCGTCGACGAGCTGGCCGAGATCGAGCGCACCATCGCGGACCTGCAGGACATCCTCGCCCGGCCGGAGCGGCAGCGCGTCATCATCCGCGACGAGCTGATGGCGGCCGTCGAGAAGCACGGCGACGACCGGGCCACCCGGATCATCCCGTTCGAGGGCGACGTGTCGATGGAGGACCTCATCGCCGTCGAGGACGTCGTCGTCACCATCACCCGGACCGGGTATGCCAAGCGCACCAAGACCGACCTGTACCGGGCGCAGAAGCGGGGCGGCAAGGGCGTCCAGGGCGCCCAGCTCAAGCAGGACGACATCGTGGCGCACTTCTTCGTGTGCTCCACGCACGACTGGATCCTGTTCTTCACCAACAAGGGCCGGGTGTACCGCGCCAAGGCCTACGAGCTGCCCGAGGCGAACCGCAACGCGCGCGGTCAGCACGTGGCGAACCTGCTGGCGTTCCAGCCGGACGAGCACATCGCCCAGGTCATCCACATCAAGGACTACGAGGCGGCCCCGTACCTGGTGCTGGCCACCAAGCGCGGCAACGTGAAGAAGTCCCGGCTGGTCGACTTCGACTCCAACCGCTCCGGCGGCATCGTGGGCATCAACCTGCGCGAGGACGACGAGCTGGTCGGCGCGGTGCTCTGCTCGTCCGACGACGACCTGCTGCTGGTCTCGGCCGACGGTCAGTCGATCCGGTTCCACGCCACCGACGAGGCCCTGCGGCCGATGGGCCGGGCCACCTCCGGCGTGCTCGGCATGCGGTTCAACGCCGGCGACGAGCTGCTGTCCATGGGCGTGGTCCGGGAGGGCCGGTTCGTGCTGGTGGCCACCGACGGCGGGTACGCGAAGCGCACCCCGATCGAGGACTATCCGGTGCAGGGACGCGGGGGCAAGGGTGTGCTGACCATTCAGCACGACCGCCGGCGTGGCAGGCTTGTGGGGGCACTCATCGTCGACGTCGACGACGAGCTGTACGCCATCACCTCCGCCGGTGGGGTCATCCGGACCTCCGCCAGGGAGGTCCGCAAGGCCGGCCGCCAGACCAAGGGGGTGCGCCTGATGAATCTGGGTGAGGGTGCCACTCTGTTGGCGGTCGCACGCAATGCGGACGAGGCGTCGGATCCCGACACTGAAGGCAACAAGTAGCCGGAGACAAGCGTCTAACTCGACGGAACACCGTCGGCAAAGGACCGCCCATGACTGCTCCCCAGGACCCGAACCGCCCGTCGCGTGACGCCGAGAAGACGTCGGTGATCACCCACCCGGCGCAGGCCGGGAAGAACGGCACGCCCGAGGCGGACGGGGAGGGAGCCCGGTCCGTGGAGGCGGCCGACCAGCCGACGGTGAAGCAGCCGAAGCCGGAACCCCCGGCCGGTGGGGTGGGTCAGCCCACCCCACCGGCCGGGGACGGCGAGTTCCCCGTCGAGTCCGGCGGGACGCCCCCGTGGCAGCGCGTGGCCGTGACGGGGCCGGCGGGCGCGGAGCCCGCCTCCCCGCACGGTCTGGGGCAGCCGCCGGCGGCCCTGCCGGTGGACGCGCTGACCGCCACCCCGCCCGACGGAACACCGGAGGGCCAGCCGTGGGGCGCCGCCGACGCGGCCGCGCAGGCGGCGCCGACAGCGCAGTCGTCCTCGGGCGGCCGCACGGCCGTGCGGCTCGGTGGTCTCAAGGCCAGCCTCGGCTCGTCGTCGGGCGGCGGCGGGGGCGGAACCGCCCGCCGGCCCGGTCGCGGCCCGCGACGGGCGAGCCTCCAGGTCAAGCGGATCGACCCGTGGTCGGTGCTGAAGCTGGCCCTGGTGCTGTCGGTCGCGTTGTTCTTCGTCTGGCTGGTCGCCGTGGGCGTGCTCTACGGCGTGCTGGACGGCATGGGCGTGTGGGACCAGATCAACGGCACCTACACCGACCTCGTGCAGAGCGGGGAGAGCGGCTCCGAGGCGCTGATCAGCGCGGGCCGGGTGTTCGGGGTGGCGGCCGTGATCGGCGCGATCAACATCGTGCTGTTCACCGCGTTGGCCACGGTCTCCGCGTTCGTCTACAACGTCTCCGCCGACCTGGTCGGTGGGGTGGAGCTCACACTCTCCGAGCGCGAGTGACGAAGCCGTGACGAAAGGCCCCGCCGGATCCACCCGGAACCGGCGGGGCCTCGTCGTTCGGGCGAACCCGCTGCTCTTCCGGCGTTGTCCCGATCGCGGGGGAGTCCGTCTGACCTGCGCGATTACTGGCGCCCGTCGGGGGCCGGTTAGGCTGGCGGAAGCGCCGTTCCCGGGATGAGCAGGGCTTTCCCGTCAGGAGAACGGTGTCGGGGGACCCGATTTGGGGACAGCGGGACCCGTCGGGTAATCTCTGTGACGCACCAAGGGCCTATAGCTCAGACGGTTAGAGCGCTTCGCTGATAACGAAGAGGTCGCTGGTTCAAGTCCAGCTAGGCCCACTACCCATGCTCCGTGTGGGTGAACTCTCCCGGCTCTCGCGCCGCTAAGGAGGCGACCGGACGTGAAGAAGCTGCTCGCTCTTGCCGCTGTGGCTGGTGTTGTCCTGCTGCTGGTTCGGCGCAACCGCTCGGCCAAGGCCGAGGCTGACCTGTGGCGTGAGGCCACCGCTCCGACCGAGGGCTGAGCCGGCGCGAGCGGAGCGCTCCCGCTCGCCGGGGGACGTAGCTCAATTGGCAGAGCACCGCCTTTGCAAGGCGGGGGTTAGGGGTTCGATTCCCCTCGTCTCCACCACCCTCGCCGAGCTCGCGAGGACTGCGGGTGCTCACCCCAGAATCTGACGAAGGGCACTCCCGGCACCGGCCGGGAGTGCCCTTCCGTTTCTCACCCGACGCGCACCCCCGAGGCGACCGGGGCTGACCCACGAGGGGACCCACGCGGCATGGCCCGTCCTGCGACCCGTGTCCTGCTCCCCGCGGCCGTCGTGGCCGCGACCGCCCTGCTCGCCGCCTGCGACAGCGGAACACCCGCGGCGGGGGGAGCGGCGACCACGAGCCAGACGTCCTCCTCCGCGGCCCCGACCACGGCGGTCGCCGCCCCGCCGGCCAGCGTGGAGCCCGCGAAGGACGGGGACTGCCCCTACCTGGAGCGGGCGTGGGTCGCCGAGGCCAACGGGCAGAAGGTGAGCAAGGTTCGGTTGTCCGCCGACCAGCCGAATCCCGCCTGCTTCTTCTACGGGCTCGACGGCAAGGAGCAGCTGCGGGCGCGCGTCTACGTCGGCGACGCGAAGGCGGCCAAGGCGCTGGTCGACCAGGCCGCCCCGGTCGAGACCTCGTCCAGGGCCGAGCTCGCCGGCGGGTGGAAGGGCGGCAGCATGCCCACCCAGGACGGCTCGGTGTTCGCCGTGGCCAGGGAGGGCAAGGCCGTGGTCGTGCGCTCCAACCAGACGACGACGTTCAAGGCGAAGCGCGTCGCCGAGCGGGCCATCCAGACCCTGGGCCTCTGACCCGGACCTCCGGACCTCTGACGGGCCTCTGACGCGGGTCCGGCGCGGAGGGAACCCCTGCCCCGAGGGGCGCCGCGGCTCCCTCCGCGTCCGCGCGTCAGGGAGCCGGCGAGGGCCGGACGTGCTCGTTGCGGGCCTGCCCGTCCCGGCTGTGCGGCATCGGCATCTCCGCCCGGTCGTCCCCCTGCGGCTCCTCCTGGAGGTGGACCTCCTGGGGCCGGCGGGTGAGGACGACGGCGACGCCCAACGCCGCCGCCAGCACCGCGATGGCCCACGGCCAGCGGCGACGGTGCCGACGCCGGTCGGGGCGCACGGCCGCGGCGATCTCCCTGCGCGCCGCCCTCGTCCGCTTCGCGAGGTCGCGGCGCTGCCTGTCCATGCGCTTGCGGGCCCTGCGGCTCCGGTGGGTCAGCTCGTCCTGGGCCTTGCCCAGCCGGCGCCGAACCAGGTCGGCCTGGTCGACCACGGCGGACTGCACCTGCTCCGGCGCCGCGCCGTGCGCGGACAGCCGGCGGTGCGCTTCGGCCGCAGCCTTGGCCGCCATCTCCCGGGACGCCCGGTACCCCTGCTGGCCGGCGTGCACCGCGCCGATCCTGGCCCGGTGCAGTCCGGCCCCGACGGCGTGACCCATCCGTTCCCCGGCGCGGGTCATGGCCTCCACCTCGTCCATCGTCTTGCCTCCTCGGTGCGCCTCCGGGCAGCCGCCCGGCGACGCCTGTCCTCCCCGGGGCGCGTGGTCCACGCCCCTCGGCACGTGACGATCAGAACTCCATCGTGCCCCGATCCCGCGGATCCCGCTGTGGATGGCACGATGGCGGACGTGGCAGACAGCAACGGATCGTTGGTGGGCAAGAAGGTCACCGCCACCCTGCACACCACGCTGGGTGACATTCGGCTGACCCTGTTCCCCAACCAGGCGCCCAAGACCGTGGCCAACTTCGTGGGCCTCGCGGAGGGCACCAGGGAGTACACGGAGCCGAACGCCAGGGAGGGCGACTCCGGGCCGTTCTACGACGGGTCGATCTTCCACCGGGTCATCGACGGCTTCATGATCCAGGGCGGCGACCCGACGGGCACCGGCCGGGGCGGCCCCGGCTACAAGTTCGCCGACGAGTTCCACCCGGACCTGCAGTTCAACCGGCCGTACCTGTTGGCGATGGCCAACGCCGGCGCGAACACGAACGGCTCGCAGTTCTTCATCACGGTCACGGCGACCGACTGGCTGAACTTCAAGCACACGATCTTCGGCGAGGTGGCCGACGAGGCCTCCCGCAAGGTCGTGAACGCCATCGCCACCACTCCCACCAGCGCGGGCGACCGGCCGGTCACCGACGTGGTGATCGAGAAGGTCACGATCGAGCGCTCCGAGGGCTGACCGGACGCTTGACGACGCCACCAGGGCCACCCGTCCCGCCGGCCGGCGAGCACCCGCCGGCGGTGGAGGGGTGCGTCCGTCACCCGGACCGGGCGACCGGGCTGCGCTGCACGCGGTGCGGCCGCCCCGCCTGCCCGGAATGTCTGCGTGAGGCGTCCGTCGGCTACCAGTGCGTGGACTGCGTCGCCGACGGTCACCGGGGCATGCGACAGGCGGTCACCGTCGCGGGCGCCGTGGTGCGCCGGACGCCGCTCGTCGTGCCGGTGCTCATCCTGCTCAACGTCGCCGTGTTCGCCTGGACCGCCGTACAGGCCGGCAGCATCGCCGACAACTCCGCGTCCCCGCTGTTCTCCCGCTGGGCCCTGTGGCCGCCCGCCGTGGCCGGCGGGCAGTGGTGGCGGGTGATGACCTCGGGCTTCCTCCACATCGGTCCCGTGCACCTGGCCCTCAACATGATCGCCCTGTGGGTGCTCGGGCGGGACCTGGAGATGATCCTCGGTCGGCTCCGGTTCCTCGCGGTCTACCTGGTCTCCCTGCTCGGCGGCTCGGCCGCGGTGTTCCTGCTGGGCGACACCCGGGTCCCGGTCGCCGGCGCGTCCGGCGCCGTGTTCGGGCTGATGGGTGCGACCGCGGTGGCCGTGGTCCGGCTCCGCCTCGACCCGCGCTCGACGCTCGCCGTGATCGGCGTGAACGTCGTGCTGAGCGTCGTGGTGCCCAACGTGTCGCTGCTCGGCCACCTGGGCGGCCTGGTCGTGGGCGCGGTGGCCGCGGTGGGCATGGTCTACGCGCCGGCCAGCCGGCGCGCCCTCGTGCAGTCGGGGGTGCTCGTCGGTCTTCTCGTGGTGGTCCTGGTCGTCTTCGTGCTCCGGGACGCCTCGTTCGGCGGGATGGAGTGCTTCGAGGTGGACAACGAGCCGTACTGCGTCCGGACCGACTGAGCGGCTTCCGGTGGTTTCCCGCCCCGGGGGCGGGGTCAGCCCTCGTCCTCGGGGCGGAGCACGGCGAGCGCGTCGGCGACGTCGTCCGGCTCGGCGCCCAGGTCCAGCCGGGTGAGGACGAACAGGTGCTCGTGCTCCCCGTCCTCGACGTCGACCTCCAACACCGGGACGTCGCGGCCGAAGCGGCGGATGCGGACGACGCGCACCCGGCGCACCGTGGACCACGGGTAGCGGCGGCGACCGAGGAGCGAGCGGGTCGTCAGCCCCTCGTCGTCAGCCGAGAGGCGCGGGCGGCCGAGCGTGCCCTGCGCGGCGAGCAGGGCGAGGGCGAGCGCGGCGACGCCGGCCAGGAGGCGGGCGGCCGGGTCCTCGGTCGACAGCAGCCAGAGCAGCGCGCCCGCCAGCAGCAGCCACACGAGGGCGACCAGCCCGGGCGACGGGGACCAGCTTCGCGTCGTCACGGCGGTCAGCATCCCGCGTTCTTCTTCTCCTGTTTCGCACGGGTGGCCGCGAGTAGCATCGCGAGGAGAACGAGCTACTGAGGAGTAACATATGCGGGACGCGGTGATCTGCGCGGCGGTGCGCACTCCGGTCGGACGCCGCAAGGGCGGGCTGCGCGACGTGCACGCGGTGGACCTCGGCGCGGTGGCGCTGCGCGCGCTCGCCGAGCGGTCCGGCATCGACCCCGCCGTCGTGGACGACGTGCACTGGGGCTGCGTGACGCAGGTGGGCGAGCAGGCGTTCTGCGTGGGCCGTCAGGTGGTGTTGGCCGCCGGGTGGCCCGAGACCGTGCCCGCGGTGACCGTCGACCGCCAGTGCGGCTCGTCGCAGCAGGCGCTGCACCAGGCGGCCGCCGCCGTGATCTCCGGCCAGGCCGACGTCGTCGTCGCCGGGGGCGTCGAGTCGATGACCCGGGTGCCGATGGGCGCCAACTTCCTCAACGGCCCGGGCGTGCCGTTCGGCCCCGCTGTGGAACAGCGGTACGCCGACCGGCTCGCGAGCACCGGGGGCACGTTCAACCAGGGGCTCGGTGCCGAGTTGATCGCCGAGAAGTGGGGGCTGGGCCGGACCCGCCTCGACGAGTACGCCCTCGCCTCGCACGCGAAGGCCGCCGCCGCCCAGGACGCCGGCGCGTTCGACGAGGAGATCGTCCCGGTGCCGCTGCCGGACGGCTCGGCGGTGACGCGGGACGAGGGCGTGCGCCGCGACTCCACGCTCGACGCCCTCGCCGGGCTCAAGCCCGCGTTCCGCCCGGACGGCGTGGTGACCGCGGCGAGCTCCTCGCAGATCTCTGACGGCGCGGCCGCGCTCCTGGTCACCACCTCCGAGCGCGCCCGTGAGCTCGGGCTGACCCCGATCGCGCGGGTGGCGGCCACCGCGGTGCTCGGCGACGACCCGGTGCTCATGCTCACCGCGCCGATCCCGGCGACGGCGGTGGCGCTCCGCCGGGCCGGCCTGACCGTCGCCGACATCGGCGCGTTCGAGGTCAACGAGGCGTTCGCGGCCGTGCCGCTGGCCTGGCTCGTCGAGACCGGCGCGGACCCGGAACGGCTCAACCCGCTGGGCGGCGCCATCGCGTTGGGCCACCCGCTGGGCGCGTCGGGCGCGCGGTTGACCACGACGTTGCTGCACCACATGCGGCGCAACGGCATCCGCTACGGCCTGCAGACCATGTGCGAGGGCGGCGGGATGGCGAACGCGACCGTCTTCGAGCTGCTCTGAGTCAGTTTCGCGAGGCCAGTTCGCTGGGCCGGTTTCGCCGCGCCGTCCCGCTGGTCGGCCTCCGCCGTCGTTCCGCGCGACTGGCGGGGGCCGGGCTGCGGAGTGATCAGGCGGGGAGCTCACCAGAGGGCTGGGCGGCATGAGGCGCGGGATTGTTCCACGAGGAGGCTTCTTCCGCCTCTCGGAGGCTCGGGTTGTCCACAGGGGCCGCGAGTTGTCCACAGCGGAGCGTCATGGTTTTTGACGCTCCGTGCTGGGCAGATAGGCTGGAGCGGGGCTCGCCCCCCAGGGCGGGTGGGGGCTGTCCGCGGTGCGGGGAGATCCCCGCGGGTGGCTCGGGGTGCCTCCGTCGGGCGTCGCGCCGTCGGGGGTGTTGGCGAGCAGAACTCGCGATCTTCGTTACTCCACAGGAAGTCCGTGTCTGTCCCCCGGATGGGGATGGGGACGGCCGCGCGGAGCGGGTGCGCCGGCGGCTCCGGTGGGGGTTGACCACAGGGCCTGTGGACAACTCGGTGGATAACTCCGGTTCCCCTGTGGATTGCGCACCTCCTGGGAGCGAGTTGTCCACAGGAGTTATCCCCAGTGGGGATGAGTTACAACGATGTGGTTCGCGCACTCTCCGCCGAACGGGCCACCCGGAAGAAGACGGCCCGGACGCGTGACACGTCCGGGCCGTGACGACGGCGGGCGACGAACGGAGCAGTGCCCCGGCGCCCGCGCGATCAACGCCAACGCATGGTCATGAGCAGACCGGTGATCATGAGCGCGAAGCCGACCGCGAAGTTCCACCCGCCCAGGTCCGCCATGAAGCCGATCTTGTCGCTGGCCAGGTAGTAGACCACCAACCAGGCCAGCCCCAGCAGCATCAGACCGAGCATCACGGTCACGTAGACCGGGTGCGACGGGCCGACGGCCTTGGCCCTGACCGGCGTGCGGCGGTCGGGCGGCGGGGTGTAGACGGTCTTCTTCCGGACCTTGGACTTCGGCATGCTGTCCTCGCCTCACGTCGGGCGGACGCTCTGGTTCTGACGGGCGAACGCGCCGAGCCGACCGGCGTTCTCCGGTTGGCGCGACACTCCCGCCCGCGTGACACGTTAACGTAACCGAGGAGGGGAGCGAACAGCTCGCGTCCCCCGACCGACGGAGCAACCCCACCCGACGGGAAGATCCGCTCGCGGGATCGGCCCGCCCGGATCGCGGGACCCGCTCGCGGGGCGACCCCGAGCAGCCCGAGTGAGGAGAGGAGTCCGCGTGCGCCGGCCCAGCCCGCCCCGGGGTGTTCGGACCGGCTGGCGGATCGCCGCCCCGGCTGTCTGCCTCCTCGCCGGCCTGCTGTTCGCGGTGAGCCACAATGCCGCCGACGGCTACGACCTGCGGGGCGGTCGGACCACCGAGTTGTCCGGACTGGTCAGGGACGCCGACGCGCGGGTCGGCGCCGCCGAGCAGCGGCTCGGCGAGCTGCGGGCCCAGCTCCGCCAGGAGGAGGCGGCCAGCGGGGCCGACCAGCGGGTCGCCGAGGCCCGCCGACGGGCCGACGGCCTGAGCCCGGTCGTCGGGCTGACCCCGCTGCGCGGCGCGGGTCTGCGCGTCACGCTGACCGACGCCCCCCGCGGTCCCGACGGCCGCTACCCTTCGGGCGCCAAGCCCAACGACCTCGTCGTGCACCAGCAGGACCTGCAGAGCGCGCTGAACGCCCTCTGGGGCGGGGGCGCGGAGGCGATCTCCGTGGCCGACCAGCGCCTGACCAGCACGTCCGCCCCGCGCTGCGTGGGCAACACGCTCCTGCTGCACGGCCGCACCTACTCCCCGCCCTACGTGATCAACGCGATCGGCGACCCCGACCGGATGACCGCCGCGCTGGAGGCCGAGCCCGGCGTCCGCGTCTTCCGGCAGTACGTGCAGACCTTCGGCCTCGGCTACCGCGTGGAGCGGGTGGATGACCTCCGCGTCCCCGGCTACACCGGTTCGCTGCGGCTCGACGACGCCCAGGAGGTGCCCCGGTGACGCAGGACCACGGGGAGCAGCGTCCGCTTCCTCGGGACCTGCCCCCCAGGCCGGCGCAGGAGCGGAGACCGGGAGGTCGACGCCGTGCGCCGGAGCCCGACGAGCAGGGCGCGCCCCCCGCGCCCCGGGCCACCCGCACCGGCCGGTACGCCGTGCCGCCGAGCCCGTCGTCCCCCGACGGCGGGACGGGCAGGCACGCGGTGCCGGGAGCCGGACCCACGACCGGTCCCACCGCGACCGGCCGGCACTCCCGGCCGCCGGCGGACCCCGCCGCCCGCGGCGACTGGTTCGAGGCGGACGCGGCCCGCCAGCCCGACGGCCCCCCGACGGGCGCCTCGGGCCGGGGGACCCGTCCGACCCCCACGGCCAAGCCCGTGCCCAGGCGGACCCCGTCGCAGCGGTTCGCCCTGCCCGGAGCGGAGGAGCCGGCTCCCGAGCCGCCCCCGCCCGCCCGCCGGGTGCAGCCGGCCGTGCCCCCGCCGGTCCCAGCCCTCGACGGCCCGGCCCACGACGGCCCGGCCCGGCCGAACCCGGACGCCGAGGCGACCGACCTCGCTCCGGCGCTGGACGCCACCTCCCCGCCGCGCCCGCGTCGGGCCGTCCCCGCGGCGGGGCCGGTCCAGCGGCCACCGGCGCCCTCCCCGGACCCGTCGGCCGCCAACGTCCGGCCGCGCCGGTCCCGTGCCGCCGCCGTGCCCCAGCCTCCGCCGCCCGGAGTGCGGGACGAGGCGGCGCCTCGGGCCCGCCGCGCCGCCCCGGAGGCCCCGGACGGGCCACCGGCCGCTTCGCCCCGCGCCGCCGTGCCACCGACGGAGGTGGTCGCGCCTCCGGTCCCCGCGGGCCCGCCGGCCTCGCCGGCGACCGGGCCGGCGAAGGCCGTGCCCCGGCCGGCTCCCCGTCGTCGGCCGGAGCCGGCCGACGCCGAGACCGACGTCCTGCCGAGGGTGGTCGGCCCGGACAGCGAGCCCACCGACGTGCTGCCCCGGGTCGTCGACGACCCGCCCGCGCCGGAGCCGGCGGAGACCGCCGAGGCCAGCGCCGACGGGGCGGACGGCCACGACGGCGAGGGCGCGGAAGCCGCCGCGCCGACCAGGGGCGACCGGATCCGCGCCGCGGTCAGGACGGCCGGTGAGCTGATGATCACGGCGGGGCTCGTCGTGCTCCTGTTCGTCGTCTACGAGGTCTACGTGACCGACTGGCTGTCGGCGGGCAAGCAGCACGACGCGACCAACGCCCTCGACGAGCGCTGGAAGTCCGGCCAGGACCCGTTGCTGACGGGCGGGGAGCGCGGCGAGCACTACAACCTGGCCGAGGGCCAGGGCTTCGCCAAGATCTACATCCCCAAGTTCGGCCCCGACTTCGCCTACACGGTCCTGGAGGGCACCACCGACCAGATCCTGGAGAGCGGACCCGGCCACTACAAGGGCACGGCGTTGCCGGGCCAGCCGGGCAACTTCGCCGTCGCCGGGCACCGGGTCGGCAAGGGCGCGCCCTTCAACGACCTGGACCAGCTGGAGTCCTGCGACTCCCTGGTCGTCGAGACCTCCTCGTCCTGGTACGTGTACCGGGTGCTGCCGCTGGGCGGCGAGGTGGAGAACTGGACGAGGAACGCCGACAGCAAGGGCAACCAGCCGCGGTGCGACCAGGTGTCCCCGCTCCGCACCAAGGACCAGGACGGCGGCCCCTACGCCAGGGTGCCCGGCCAGGAGATCGTCACCCCGGACCGGGGGGAGGTGATCGCCCCGGTGCCGAACAACTCCGCCGCCGCGGTGCCGAAGACCCAGCAGATCCCGCTGATCACCCTGACCACCTGCCACCCCCGGTTCTCGGCGAAGCAGCGGTTGATCGTCCACGGCCGGCTGGTCAGGGAGTGGAAGAAGGACCAGGGCAAGCCCGGCCAGCTCCCACCCGAACTGAAGGAGGGCTGACCCGTGTACGGCTGGATCTGGCGTCGGCTGCCGGGCTCGCGGGCGCTCAAGGTCGTCCAGGCGCTCGTGCTCGTCCTCGCCGTCGTCGCGTTGCTGCTGTTCGTGGTGTTCCCCTGGGTCGAGCCGATGCTGCCGTTCAACCAGGTGACCACGGGCTGAGAAGCGGGGCGTGACCAGCGGCGTCGGCGTCCGTAAGCTGGCCGGGTGCGCGTGCTCGTCGTCGACAACTACGACAGCTTCGTCTACAACCTCGTCCAGTACCTGGCCCAGCTCGGCGCCGACCCCGTGGTCCGGCGCAACGACGCGGTCGGGACGGGCGAGCTGGACGGGGTCGACGGGGTGTTGGTCAGCCCCGGTCCCGGCACGCCGGAGCGCGCGGGGGCCAGCATGGACGTCATCCGCCGGTGCGCGGACCGCCGTCTCCCGCTGCTGGGCGTGTGCCTGGGACACCAGGCGATCGGCGCGGTCTGGGGCGCCACGGTCGAGCGCGCGCCCGAGCTGCTGCACGGGAAGACGAGCCAGGTGCACCACTTCGGCGTCGGCGTGCTCGCCGGCCTGCCGGACCCGTTCACCGCGACCCGCTACCACTCGTTGGCGGTTCGGCCCGAGACCATCCCGGACGAGCTGGAGGTCACCGGGCGCACCGAGTCCGGTGTGGTGATGGCGATGCGGCACCGGGAGCTGCCGATCGAGGGCGTGCAGTTCCACCCCGAGTCGGTGCTGACCGAGGGCGGGCACCGCATGTTGGCGAACTGGATGGCCGGTTGCGGCCATCCCGTGCCCTCGGGGCGGGTCGCCGAGCTGGAGGCGGGGATGCGCCAGCTCGCCGCCGCCGCTCGTCCCTGATCTCCCTGCCGCCGAGCTCCGCGGGATTGCGTTCGCTGAGCTGGGCTTTTCCTGGGTACTGACCTGAGTTGTCCACAGGGCATCCAGTTATCCACAGGGCAGCGTGATGGCCTTGGGCGGTCCGGGTTGGGCCGATAGGCTGGAGCAGGGCTCGCCCCCCAGGGCGGGTGGGGGCTGTCCTCGGGGAGAGGGGACGCGCCGTCCGAGAGGGCGCCTCGTGAGCGGTGCTCCCCGAGGCCCTGGGGTCGGCGTGGGGGCCGGGGTCGCGGACGAACTCACCAGGACGCGTTCGTGCCTGTTCCGGTTGACCGGAATCGCAAGCGGCGGGGAAAGACGAGCGGCGGGTCCCAGGAGGAACCCGCCGCTCTGTCGGACGTGTGGGCCTAGCGACCGAGGAAACCGCCGCCCGGGGGCGTCGTGGTGGTCGTGGTGCCGTTGTGGCCACCCGACTTGTACTTGCCGACGGCGACCCTGATCCGCTGGTTCGGGTCGATCTTCTCGCCCGGGTTCGGGCTCTGGTTGAGGATCTTCCCGTCCTCGCTCTGCTTGTCCGTCGGCGTCTCGGTGGCGTCCAGGGACCCGTTCCAGCCCAGCTGGTTCAGCTTCTGCTTGGCCTGGTCCGGGGTCATCCCGTCCAGCTTCGGCATCTGGATCTTGTTCTTCTGGCTGCCGTCGGAGACCTGCAGCGTGACGCTGGTGCCCTTCTTGACCCGGGTGCCCTTCGCGGGCGACTGCCCGACCACCGTGCCGGCGTCCTTGTCGCTGGCCACGTTCGACGTGCTCGCCGTGAGGCCGAGCGAGTCGAGGACGGACCGGGCGTTGTCCAGTGTCATGTCGGTGAGCGGCGGCACCTGCACCTGGTCCAGCGCCTTGCCGACGGTGATCGAGACCCGGCTGTTCTTGTCCACCTCGGCGCCGACGGCCGGGCTCTGCTTGACGACCTTGCCGACCAGCGCCGAGTTGTCGGTCTCCTCCTGGTCGACGTCCAGCGCGAGCTGGAGGCCCTGGTCCGCCAGCAGCTGCCGGGCCTGCTCCTGCGTCTTGCCGCTCAGGTCGGGGACCTTCGTCCGCTCCGGCCCGCTGCCGACCGTCAGCACGATCGGGTCGTTCTTCCCGACCTGGGTCTCCGCCGGCGGGTTCATGCTCGTCACCATGCCGCGCTGCTCGGCGGACGACGGCGCCGTCTTCTCCTGGACGTTGGTGAAGCCCTTGGCGGTCAGCTGGTTGCGCGCCTGCACGAGCTCGACGTTGACCACGTTCGGCAACGCGATCTTCTCCTGCTTCGGCGCCTCGTTGTTGCCCAGGAGGCTGGTCGTCACCCACGCGGCGATCGCCAGCACGGCGACGCACAGCGCGGTGACGAGCGCGACCATCGTGGTCTTGCGGCGTCGGGCTGCCTGCTCGTCGGCCTGGTCCGCGGCCGAGTCGGCGAGCGCGTTGGGCCGGTGCCGGCCGCCCATCACCTCGGTCGCGCCGCCCCCGCCGCCGAGCATGGTGGTCCGCTCCTCCTCGGACATCACCGCCGGCGCCGAGGGGCGCTGCCCGGACAGCACCCGCACCAGGTCGGCCCGCATCTCGGCGGCCGACTGGTAGCGGTTGGCCGGGTTCTTGCTCATGGCCTTGAGCACCACCGCGTCCAGCACGGTGGGCACCTGCGGGTTGACGTCGGACGGGGTCCGCGGGTCCTCCCGCACGTGCTGGTAGGCCACGGCCACCGGCGAGTCGCCGGTGAACGGCGGCTCCCCGGTGAGCAGCTCGAACAGTACGCAGCCGGTGGCGTAGACGTCGGACCGGGCGTCGACGGTCTCGCCCCGCGCCTGCTCCGGGGAGAGGTACTGGGCGGTGCCGATCACCGCCGCCGTCTGGGTCACCGCGGCCTGGCCGTCGGCCAGGGCGCGGGCGATGCCGAAGTCCATCACCTTCACCGCGCCGGAGCGGGTGATCATGATGTTGGCCGGCTTGACGTCCCGGTGCACGATGCCGTGCCGGTGGCTGAAGTCCAGCGCGGCGCAGACGTCGGCCATGATCTCCATGGCTCGCCGCGGCGGCAGCGGGCCCTCGGACTTGATCATGTCCCGGAGGGTCCGGCCGTCCACGAACTCCATGACGATGTACGGGAGCGGACCGTACTCGGTCTCGGTCTCGCCGGTGTCGTAGACGGCGACGATCGCGGGGTGGTTCAACGCCGCGGCGTTCTGGGCCTCGCGGCGGAACCGGAGCTGGAACTGGGGGTCACGGGCGAGGTCGGCGCGCAGCACCTTCACGGCCACGTCACGGCCAAGGCGAACGTCGCGGCCGCGGTGGACCTCCGACATGCCGCCGTAGCCGAGCGTGTCGCCCAGCTCGTAGCGGTTGGAGAGCAGTCGCGGAGTGGTCATCGCTGCGTCGTCCGTCTCCTCGTCAACGGTGATGTCTCATCATGCCTTGGTTCCCGGCCGTCGCCCGTCAGCGTCCTTCGTCCGGTTTGCACTGCACGGCGACCGTGCTCCCGGCCGGCACCTCGCCGGTGGGGCGCACGGCGGTCACCGCGCACCGGCGCGGGTCGGCCGGCGTGCGCCCGGCCTCGGTGCGTACCTCGGGCCGCAGGCCCGCCGCGGTCAGCCGGCTCGCCGCCTCCCCGGCCGGCTTGCCCAGGTAATCCTCGCGGTTGATCATGACGGGGGAGGGCTCGCCGTGCGACTCACCACCCTGGCCGGGGATCTCCGGCGCCTGTCCGGGTGGGAGCGTGCCGCCCGGACCGGCGGTGGTCGTCCGGGTGGTGGTCGAACTCTCGGGGGTGATCAACGCCTCCCGCACGCCCCAGGCGCCCAGCGCCAGCAGCGCGGCGACCAGCAGCGCCGCCAGCACCCACAGCCAGGGCCGCCGGCCGGACGCCGGGGTCGCCGCCGGCGCCGGGTAACCACCGGAGACCACGGCGTGGCCGCCGGCCGGGACCACCGGGACCGCGCCGGTGGGCATCGCGGGCGGCAGGGCCATCCCCGGTGCCACCGGTGCGGCGGCCAGCCCGGACGGCGGCGGCAGCGGTCGGCCGGCGCGCACCGCGGCCACCGCCGCCGCGAACTCGCCGCCCGTGCGGTAGCGCTGCCGCGGGTCCTTCACGAGCGTCGTCTCGACCAGCGCCCTGGCGCCGATCGGCACGTCCGGCGGCAGCGGCGGCGGGGCGTCCCTGATGTGCATCATCGCCACGGTGACCGCGTTCTCGGAGAGGAACGGCCGCCGCCCGGTCAGGCACTCGTAGCCCACGACGGCCAGCGAGTACACGTCGCTGGCCGGTTTGGCCTCGTGGCCCAGCGCCTGCTCCGGTGCGATGTAGTGGGCGGTGCCCATCACCATGCCGGACCGGGTCACCGGGGCCGCGTGCGCGGCCTTGGCGATGCCGAAGTCGGTCAGCTTCACCCGACCCCCCGGCGTCACCAGGATGTTGCCCGGCTTGACGTCCCGGTGCACCAGCCCGCGCTCGTGCGCGGCCTGGAGCGCCACTCCCGCCTGTTCGAGGATGTCCAACGTCCGGTCGACGTTGATCCGCCCCTCCCTGGCCAGGATGCCGGCCAGCGGCTCGCCCTCGACCAGCTCCATCACCAGGTAGGCGGTGTCCTCGGGGCCGCCGGCCACCGCCGCGGTCTCGCCGTAGTCGTGCACGGCGGCGATCCCGGGGTGGTTGAGCGAGGCGGTGGTCTTGGCCTCGGTGCGGAACCGGTGGAGGAACTCGGCGTTGCCGCACAGCTCCGGTTTGAGCACCTTGACCGCGACCCGGCGGTCCAGCCGGGTGTCGGCGGCCTCCCAGACCTCGCCCATCCCGCCGACGGCGATGCGCCGCCCGAGCCGGTACCGGTCGGCGAGCAACTGCCCCGAGGTGAGCATCAGCCACCCCCCCGAACCGGGTGGGTGGCCGAGCGGGTGCGCGGGGTGTGCCGCCCCCGTCGTCGGCGGGGCGGCAGCGCGCGGGAGCGCGGCGCGCGGACGGGCACGCTCACCCACCCCCCTGCAGCGCCGCGCGGATCACGGCCCTGCCGATGGGGGCGGCGACCTTGCCGCCGGTCGCGCCGAGGCCGCGGTCGCCGCCGTCCTCCACGATCACCGCGACCGCGATCTTCGGGTTCTCCGCCGGGGCGAACGCCACGTACCAGGCGTGCGGGTTGGTGTTCCTCGGGTCGGAGCCGTGCTCGGCGGTGCCGGTCTTGGACGCGATGGTGACCCCGCTGATCTGCCCCTCGCCGCCGGTCTTCTGCTCCGATTTGATCATCATGTCGCGTACCGTGCTGGCCACCGAACCCGGCATGGCCTGCTCGACCTTCTTCGGCTTGGTCGTGTCCAGCTCGTGCAGGTCGGCCGAGGTGATCGACTTGACCAGGTAGGGCTGCATGCGCGACCCGCCGTTGGCGATGGTGGCCGCCAGCACCGCGTTCTGCAGCGGGGTCATCTTCACGTCCCGCTGCCCCAGACCGGTCTGGTACAGCGCGGCCTTGTCCGGGATGTCGCCGAGCGAGGACGCCTCCACGCCCAGCGGGATCTGCTGCTCGCCGGTGCCGATGCCGAGCCGCTCGGCCTGCTGCCGCAGCTTCTGCTCGCCCACCTGACCGGCCAGCTCGGCGAACCCGGTGTTGCACGACAGGGCCAGTGCGGTCTCCAGGGAGGCGGTGGCGCCGCCGCCGCAGTTCGTGTGGTTGTAGTTCTCCAGCGTGGTCTGCGTCCCGGGCAGCGTGATGTCCGGGGCGGCGGTGACCTGGCTGTCCTTGTTGAAGCCGTTCTGCAGCGCGGCGGCGGTGACCACGAGCTTGAACGTCGAGCCCGGCGGGTAGGTCTCCTTGAGCGCCCGGTTCCGCATCGGGCGGGTGCCGTCGCCGGTCAGCTGCTTCCACGCCTTCATCTGCTCGTCGCTGTCGTGCACGGCGAGCCGGCTCGGGTCGTAGGACGGCGTGCTCGCCATGCCGAGCACGGCCCCCGTCTTCGGGTCCATCGCCACGACCGCGCCGGTGAACCCCTTCTTGTGCAGCCCGTCGTACGCCGCCTGCTGCACCTTCGGGTCGACCGTCAGCTCGACGTTGCCGCCGCGCGGGTCCCTGCCGGTGATCAGGTCCGACAGCCGGCGGACGAACAGCCGGTCGTCGGAGCCGTTGAGCACCGAGTCCTGCGCGAACTCCATCCCCACCGCGCCGTAGGACGGTGAGAAGTACCCGGTGATCGGGGCGTACATCTCCCCGGCCGGGTAGGTGCGCAGGAACTTGAGCCGGTCGTTGGTCTCCTTGATGTCGGCGACCGCCTGGCCGCCGGCCAGGATCTTGCCGCGCTGCCGGGAGTACTCCTCCAGCAGCACCCGCTGGTTCCGCTGGTCCTTGCGGTACTCGTCGGCCTTGAACACCTGGACGTAGGTGGCGTTGGCCAGCAGCAACAGCACCATGACCATGACGGACATGGCCACGCGACGCAGGGGCGTGTTCACTTGGGCCGCTCCACGAGAACCGTGTGCGCCTCGGCGATGGGCGCCTGCTGCGGACGGGGCTTGGGCAGCGCGGACGGCCGGCGTGCCGCGTCGGAGATCCGCAGCAGCAGGGCGACCAGCGCGTAGTTGGCGACCAGCGAGGAGCCGCCCTGGGAGAGGAACGGCGCCGTCAGACCGGTCAGCGGGATCAGCGCGGTGACGCCGCCGGCGACGACGAACACCTGGAAGCCGACCGCGAACGCGAGGCCGCCGCCGAGCAGCTTGCCGAAGCTGTCCCGCACCGCCAGGGCGCTGCGGAACCCGCGCATCGACAGCAGCACGTAGAGCATCAGCACCGCGGCGAGACCGACGAACCCGACCTCCTCGGCGATCGAGGAGATGATGAAGTCGCTGTTGGCGAACGGGACGAGCTCCGGCCGGCCGGCGCCCAGCCCGGTGCCGAACACGCCGCCCGTGCCCATGCCGAACAGGGCGAGGGCGAGCTGCCTGCCCTTGTTGTAGAAGTCCTCGAACGGGTCCAGCCAGATCGTGACGCGGGTCTGCACGTGGCTGAAGAGGTGGTAGGCCACCACGCAGCCGACGGCGAAGCAGGTCAGGCCGATGCCCAGCCAGATCGCCCGCTCCGTGGCGATGTAGAGCATCACGAGCACGATGCCGAAGAACAGCAGCGACGTGCCGAGGTCCTTCTCCAGCACCAGCACGCCGACGGACAGGCCCCACGCCGCGAACAGCGGCGCCATGTCCCGCGCCCTCGGCAGGTCCACGCCCAGCATCCGGCGCCCCGCGTGCGTGAACAGGTCCCGCTTGGCGACCAGGAACGACGCGAAGAAGACCAGGAGCAGGATCTTCGCGAACTCGCCCGGCTGGATGGAGAAGACCCCCAGCTTCAGCCAGATCTTCGCGCCGTTCTCCTCCGACAGCGAGGCCGGCAGCAGGCCGGGCAGGGCGAGGGCCACCAGGCCGATCAGGCCGGCGGTGTAGCCGTACTTGGCCAGCATCCGGTGGTCCCTGACGAGCACCAGCACCGCGATGAACAAGCCGAGCGCGATGGCGGTCCACAGGATCTGCCGGGGCGCCGCGTCCGACGGCACGTCCAGGCCCTGCTGGATCGCGTTGTCAACCCGCCCGAGGTCGATCCGGTGGATCATCACCAGACCGATGCCGTTGAGCAGCGCCACGCACGGCAGGATCAGCGGGTCGGCGTACGGCGCGAGCAACCGCACCGCGACGTGCGCCGCGCCGAACAGCGCCAGGTACGCGCCGCCGTAGTAGACCAGCTCCCTGGTCAGCTCACCGGACTGGTTGGCCTCGACCAGGACGTTGGCCAGCGTCACCAGGAACGCCGCGAACGCCAGCAGGAGCAGCTCGGTGCCCCGCCGGGTCGGCACCGCGAGCCCGGGGTTGGTGGAGGTGGCGCTGGAGGGGACGGCCCCGTCGGTCGTCGGTTGCCCCATCAGCGACAGTCCTTCTTCGGCACCAGCGTGGCGGCCGTCGGCAGCGGGGTGGGGGAGCCGGTGTCGCCCGTCGTCGGCGCGCCGGTCTGGTTGACCTGCTCACCCGAGGTCGGGGTGGTGGCGGACGTCGTCGGCGCCGCCGAGCCGGCGGGCGGCTCCGTGGACTGGGTGTTCGGCGGGCACAGCGGCAGCAGCTTCATCCGCACCCGGCGCACCATCTCCCTGGCGCCCTCGAGGCCGCCGTCGGTGACGATGCCGGCGCTGACGTCGCCGCGCCAGCCCTGCTCCAGGTCGTCGACCCGGATCTCCTCGCAGGACTGGGCGTCGGGCGGGCACGAGCCCTCCACCTGCCGGTGCAGCGGGACGCCGAGCACGGTGCCCCGCACCCCCTTGAAGATCGCGACCTTGCCGTCCTGGGTGGCGCCCACGTAGTGCTGCTGCATCACCAGGACGCTGCCGCCGACGCCGAGGCCCACCAGCAGCACGAGCAGCACCAGCAGCAGGATCAGGGCCCGGGTCCGCCGACGGCGCCGGGCCATCGGGTCCGGCGGGGGAGGCGCGAGCGGGTCGGGCCGCGGCGGCAGCGGCCGGGGCGGGGCGGTGGTCATCGCGGCCCGCGAGGCGGGCGAGTCCGGCGGTGGCGGGTCCTCGCCACCGTCCCCGGCCGCGCCGCCCACGATGGGCGCGTCCTCGCCGAAGTCGACGTCGACCACGTCGGCGACGATCACCGTGACGTTGTCCGGGCCGCCGCCCTTGAGCGCCAGCTCGATCAGCCGGTCGGCGCACGCCTGCGGGTCCTGGATGCGCAGCGCCTCGGCCAGCGTCTCCGAGCTGACCACGCCCGACAGGCCGTCGGAGCACAGCAGGTAGCGGTCCCCGGCGCGGGCCTCGCGCACGTTGAGGCTGGGCTCCACCTCGTGCCCGGTCAGGGCGCGCAGCAGCAACGAGCGCTGGGGGTGGGTGGCCGCCTCCTCGGCGGTGATCCGTCCCTCGTCGATGAGCGACTGGACGAACGTGTCGTCGTGGGTGATCTGGCTGAAGACGCCGTCGCGCAGCAGGTACGCGCGGGAGTCGCCGACGTGCACCAGGCCGATCCGGGAGCCGGCGAACAACACCGCGGTGAGCGTCGTGCCCATGCCCTCCAGGTCGGGGTCGCTGGCGACGAGCTCGGCGATGGCGCCGTTGCCGGCGTGTACCGCCTCCCGCAGCTCCCCGAGCAGGTCGTCGCCCGGTTCGTCGTCGTCGAGCGGGGCGAGGGCGGCGATCACGACCTTGCTCGCCACCTCACCGGCGGCATGGCCGCCCATGCCGTCGGCGAGCGCGAGCAGGCGGGGGCCGGCGTACACGGAGTCCTGGTTGTTCGAACGGACCAGGCCCCGGTCGCTGCGGGCTGCGTAGCGGAGGACGAGGGTCATGAGCGTAGCTCGATCACCGTCTTGCCGATGCGGATCGGGACACCGAGCGGGACGCGCGTGGGTGCGGTCACCTTCGCCCGGTCGAGATACGTGCCGTTCGTGGAGCCCAGGTCCTCCACGTACCAGTCGGTGCCCCGGGGCGACAGCCGCGCGTGCCTGGTGGACGCGTAGTCGTCATCGAGCACCAACGTGGAGTCGTCGGCGCGTCCAATCATGATCGGTCGGCCCTCCAGCGAGATCCGGGTCCCGGCCAGCGCGCCGTGGGTGACCACGAGTTGCCGGGGCGCCCTGCTGCCCCGCGCCAGCTTGGCCCCGCGCCGAAAGCTCGGCACGGCCGCCCGCAGCCCGGATGCCGCGTACAGGTCGGAGCGGACCACGCGCAGCGCGGCCAGCACGAACAGCCAGAGCAGGGCGAGGAACCCTGCTCTGGTCAGTTGCATCACCAGCTCTGGCACCTGTCGTGACCGCTCCCGTCTTCCGGCGATCGCCCGGCTCAGCCCTGGGTCCGGTAGACCAGGGTCGAGTGCCCGATGCGGATCACGTCACCGTCGTTGAGCTGCCAAGTCTGCATGGGCTGCCCGTTCACCGTGGTGCCGTTGGTGGAACCGAGGTCGGCGAGCATGGCGCTCTGCCCGTCCCAGGTGATCTCCAGGTGCCGGCGGGAGACGCCGGTGTCGGGCAGCCGGAAGTGCGCGTCCTGGCCGCGGCCCACCACGTTGCTGCCCTGCTGGAGCTGGTAGGTCCGGTTCGAGCCGTCGTCGAGCTGCAGGATGCCGGTGACCTGGCGGGGACCGCCCTGGACCGCGGGCGGGGCGTAGCCGCCGGTCGGGTCGGGGTAGCCGCCGGGCTGCTGCCCGTAGCCCTGGTCGTAACCCGGCTGGCCGCCGTAGCCCTGGTCGTAGCCGGGCTGGCCGCCGTAGGCCGGCTGCTGGCCGTAGCCCTGGTCGTACCCGCCACCGGGCTGCTGGGCGTAGCCCTGGTCGTAGCCACCGGGCTGCTGGCCGTACCCGCCGGGCTGCTGGCCGTAGCCCTGGTCGTAACCCGGCTGGCCGCCGTAACCCGGCTGCTGCTGCTGCTGGCCGTACGGGTCGGTGTAGGCCTGCTGCTGCTGTTGCTGCTGCTGGCCGTAGCCCTGGTCGTAGCCGTACTGACCTTGGCCCTGACCTTGGCCGTGCGCGTAGCCCTGGTCGTAGCCGTACCCCTGTTGGCCCTGCTGTCCGTACGGGTCGCCCTGGGGGGGGTACTGGCCGGGTGGCTGGCTCATGGGTCGGTCTCCTGCGGTGCGAGAGGTCGCCGGCCGTTGGCTCGGCGATGCGTCGGGGTCGACGGACGAGCTGGTGCGGAACTGTCCGGTGTGCAGCGCCTCGGAGCGCTCAAGGGAGACTACGACGTCACCATAGGTGTCCCACCCCTGCTCTTCGAGGTGTTCGCGGACGCTGTCCGCCAGCAGACGGGTGAGACGCTCCTCCTCGGCCGCGAGCTGCTGGTGGTCGCCGGGTCCGAGCGTGACGACGTAGTGGTTGGGCGCCAGGAGACGGCCACCGGCCAGCTCCCTGACGTGCACCTCGGCTTCCCGTTGCAGTGCCTGGGCCACCTCCTGCGGTACGACCTGTCCACCGAACACGCGCGCGAAGGTGTTACCGACGATGCCTTCGAGTCGGCGCTCGAAGCGCTGAACGAGGCCCACGGCAACCTCCGTACGAACGGCTCCCGAGTCCGATCGTATCCGTGCGGGACGGCCGAGACAGCCAACTGTTCCCGGAGGAGTGAAGTTGCTGGTCAGGACGGGTGTCGACGAGAAGGGACCCCCCTTGGCGGACCCACTCGCGAAGTCGTGTTAAGCTATCGCAGCCAGCACGGAGGAAGGCCCGAGAGGGAAACTCCGGACGGGCGAGTGGCGGAATGGCAGACGCGCACGGTTCAGGTCCGTGTGTCCGAAAGGACGTGAGGGTTCAACTCCCTCCTCGCCCACAGGCCGAAGACCCGGGATGCCCAGCATCCCGGGTCTTCGTTCGTTCTGGGGCGCGTGTCGGATGCCCCGCGCCGGTTCCGCCATCGGCCCGGTGAGCGGGCCGGGTTTCCGTCGGCGGATCGACCGGTCGGGGTGAACGCCGGGGTGAACTCGGGCGCTCTTCGGGTGGTGCGGTTCGCCCCTCGGCGATGTTCACTCTTTGTTCCGTCCCGCTCACCAGCGGTGGTTCTCGGCTGATTGGCGCCTGGCGTGTCGTTTCCGTCCGGATCGACAACGGCCGCCGGGAATGGCGTCGGTGATTGACGGCGGAAGGTTCTCGCGCGCTATTCGCGTGTTCTGCGTCACTTTTCTGCGCGGTCGCTTTGCTGACCGACTTCGCGTGCCCGTGCGGGACGGGTGGTGCGGCCGATCTTCCGCGAAGCGGTTCGGCGGTCCGGTGCGCTGGGGTTTGACGAAAGTCAGGGGTGGTTGACGGCGTTCGTCCAACGCCGGCCGGCCTCGCTGGTTCCTACCGTCGCGGAGGAGTTGACCAGCGGAAACGTGGAGGACGTGTGATCACGGCTGGGTTGGTGGGCCGGACGGTGGCGTGGGCGGCGGAGGGTGGGGGCGTCGACGACGTGCCCGACGTCAGCGTCGAGTGGTACCGGTCCGTGACCGACATCGCGCAGGGCTCGCCCACCTGGGTGCAGCAGGCACTGGAGATCGGCACGGACGGGGTGATGGCGCTCTTCGCCGTGCTGTTCCTCGCCGCCTGGTGGCGGGCGCGGCGCGGAGACGGGCGGGCGATGGCGCTGGCGCTGCTCGGCCCGGTCGTCACGGTCGCGGCCTACGCGGTGAGCGAGCTGAGCAAGACCGTCATCCAGGAGGAGCGCCCCTGTCGGGCGGTCGCCGGCGTCCTGACCCTCGCGGAGTGCCCGCCCCCAGGGGACTGGTCCTTCCCGAGCAACCACGCCACGTTCGCCGCGGCGGCGGCGGCCGCGCTCGTGGTCGCGTGGCGGCGGACCGCGTGGGTCGTCGTGCCTGCGGCTGTCGCCGCCGCCTTCTCCCGGGTGTTCGTCGGCGCGCACTACCCGCACGACGTGATCGCCGGCTTCTTGATCGGCGTGATCGTGGCGCCGCTGCTGGCGCTGACGCTGGCGCGGGTGGCGCGTCCGCTGGTCGACCGGCTCCGGGAGCACCGCCTGCTCGCCCGGCTCCTGGTCGCCGCCGCGCCGGCTGTCCCGCTCTCGCCCGCCAACCCGGCCGTTCCGGCCAATTCGGCCAACCCGGTCGGTCCAGGGCGGATCAGTGAGGACCAGCCGACCGTCCGGGTCCGTCAGGGCGAATGGCGCGGCGGGCCCCGCTAGGACGGCCCCTGCGGGGACGGGTTCGCCAGCGGGTCAGTCCGTGGCCGGGTGCCGGGAGCGCTCGGGGGTACCAACCCGGCCTCGTGGGCCACGATGGCCGCCTGCACCCGGTTCCGGACGCCCAACCGGCGCAGGATCGCGGTGACGTGGGCCTTGACCGTGCCCTCCACGACGTGGACCCGGCGGGCGATCTCGGCGTTGGACAGCCCGGCGCCGAGCAGCGCCAGCACCTCGCGCTCGCGTTCGGTGAGCGCGTTGGCCCGGTCGCGGGCGTCCGCGCCGCGGGACATCCGCTGGCCGGCCAGCTCGTCGAGCACGCGGCGGGCGACCACGGGGGACAGGTAGGCCGCTCCCTCCGCGGCCGCCCGCACCCCGCTGACCAGCTCGCGCGGGTCGCCGGTCTTGAGCAGGAACCCGCTGGCACCATCACCGAGGGCGCGGGCGATGTAGCCGTCCTCGGAGAACGTGGTGAGGACGAGCACCGCGGTCTCCGGGGCGAGCCGGCGGATCTCGGCCGCCGCGGTCAGCCCGTCGAGGCCGGGCATCCGCACGTCGACCACGGCCACGTCCGGTCGGTGGGCGAGCACGAGGTCGACGGCCTGCCGGCCGTCCGCCGCCTCGGCGACCACCTCGATCTCCCGGTCCGTCGCCAGGATCGCCCGAACCCCCATGCGGACCACGGCCTCGTCGTCGGCCAGCACCACGCGGATCACGCGCTCGTCCCCCCGTTCACCCGGTCGTCGACCCTACTTCCGCCGGGCCGACGCGATCCTTGGCCACCAGGCGGTCGTCCCGGAAGCACAGGCGGAGCAGCCGCATCCGCCCGGCGAACGGGTCCGCGTCCGCGCCGTAGTAGCGGCAGGCCGCGCCGGCGGGCCGCGCCGGCTCCGGCACCGGAGACTGGTCGACCCGGGTTCGCGGCGGGAGGACCGGCTCGACCTCCGAGCGGGGTTGCCCCACGTGCAGCTGGTCGAAGTCGGCGGGCCGCAGCACCGAGGTGGCGGCGTCGTAGACGACGAACGCGATCGTCGTGGCGACCACCCCCAGGGTGACGAGGACGCCGGCGGTGACCGCGGTGACGAGGCTGCGCCGCACCCGTTGGCGCGCCTCGTCCAGCCGGAGCGCCGACTCCGACCGCTCCGCGGGCTCCCGCTCGGGTCCGGGCCGGGCGTCGCCGTGCGGAAGCACCGCGCTCACCGCGAACTCCTCGCCGCGCCAGCCCGCGTCGAAGGCGCCGCCGACCAGTCGGACCCGCTCGGCCAGGCCCACCAGCCCGTACCGGCCGCCGGCGGCGGGCGGGGCGGCCACCGGCGGCCGGCCATTGGTGACGGAGACGCGGGTTTCCCCGGGCAGGTGATCCACCGACACGGTGACGGGCCGGCCGGGCGCGTGTTTCACCGCGTTGGTCAACGCTTCCTGCACCACCCGATACGCGGTACGCCGCACGAGCGGGGGAACCTGACCGCGGTCACCCGTGACGCGCAGCTCGACCGCGACCCCGGAGGCGCGGCTCCGCTCGACCAGGTCGGCGACGTCCTCGCCCGGCCGGTCCGGCGACGGGTGGGTCCCGCGCAGCAGGCCGACGATCTCGGCGAGCCGGTCGGCGGCCGCGGTGACGGCGCTCCGGGCCTCGCCGGCCGCCGTCCGGTGCCGTTCCGCCAGGTCCGGGGCGAGCTCCAGGGCGCCGATCCGCAACGCGACCAGGCCCAGCTCGTGGCCGAGCAGGTCGTGCATGTCGCCGGCCAGCCGGGCCCGCTCCCGCAGCCGGGCCTGCTCGGCCACGATCCGCTGCTCGCGCTCCAGGTGCTCGGCGCGCTCCCACCCCGCGCGCACCAGTTCCCGGTACTGCCGTCGGTAGCGGCCGACGAGCCAGGGCACCACGCCCAGCAGGAGCACACCGGCGACGGCCACGAACGTGGCGCCGGAGTCCGAGGTGAGGAGGGGCACCGCGGCGGCGGCGCCCACGGCCACCGCGCCGAACCCGAGCAGCGCCGGCCGGGTGCCGGGCGACCGCACCCCGGCCAGGTATCCGCTGGTCGCCAGGGCCAGGGCGAACGGCAGGACACCGACCTCGGGGAGGGCCTTGCGGGAGACCATGCAGGCGCACCACAGCACGGCGGCGAGCAGCGTCGACAGCAGCGGTCGCGTCGGCGAGAGCAGACCCACCACGACGGGTGCCAGCAGACTGCCGGCCAGGCTCCACCAGCCGAAGGCGGCCCACGGAGTGACGAACGCGGTCCACGCGGTCGGCAGCGCGAGGACGGCGAACAACAGGCCGGCCTCGACCACCGCGTGCTGCACCGGTCGTCTCCCCGGCTCCACAACCATCACCCCGCCATCGTCCACACCGCGGTTGAGGGCACCCGCGCCGCACGCCGCCCCGGTCTCAGGGAAAGGGCGGCATCTGCGGGCCGGCGACGAGCGTGGCGTCGATCCGGTGGAGGACCCGGTCCACGGCGCGGGGGTCCACCCGCTCGTCCAGCCGCAGTCGGAGCGCCTCCTCCTGGGCGGCGGCCATGAGCTCCTGACCCACCTCGCGGCGGCGACGCGCGTGCCGCCACCCCTCCCGCAGCCGCGGGTCGTCCTGACCCCCGGGCGACAGGCCGACGACGAGGTGGTGGAGGACGGACCGCAGCCGGGCCGCGCTCCGCTCGTCGACGGCGCCGGAGGCGCGGAGGTCGTCGACGCGGTCCAGCACGGCGCGCACGACCCGCACCGTGACCTCCCGCGTCGCGTCCTGGTCCTCGGCGCCGCCCACGCGCAGCAGGCGCACGACAACGGGCAGCGTGACGCCGGGCAGGACCAGCGTTCCCAGCACGGCGACGAAGCCCACCAGGACCAGCTCGCCCCGCGCGGGGACCTCCGCCGGCAGCCCCAACGCCGCGGCGATCGTCACCACGCCCCGCATGCCGGCCCACCCCATCACCACGCCCTCACGCCAGTTCTCCGGCGCGGTCCGCCCCGCCCGGCCGCGCGGCCGTCCCAGCGCCCCGGCCGTCACCATCCAGAGCAGCCGCACGAGGACCAGCACGACGGCCACCGCGAGGCCGACGGCCAGGGTGCGGCCCAGCCGCGGCCCCGCGTCCGCGAGGACGGGCCGCAGTTCCAGTCCGACGACCACGAACGCCACGGCCGTGAGCAGCAGCTCGACGGTCTCCCAGAAGGCCCAGGCCACCACCCGGCCGCCGGCGGTGACCACCGCGTAGGACCGCTGGCCCATGACCAGTCCCACGACCACGACGGCCAGCACGCCCGAGGCGTGGACCGCCTCCGCGCCCAGGTAGGCCCCGAACGGCAGGACCACGGTGAAGGCTCCCTCCAGCACCGGCTCCCGGACCCGGCGCAGGAGCGCGGTGGCCAGCCACGCGACCACGCCGCCGACCGCCAGCCCGGCGAGGACCCCGTAGCCGAAGCCACCCGCCACCTCCGCCCACGAGACGGCGCTTCCCGCGGCCGCCGAGGTGAGCGCGACGTGGTACAGGACGAGGGAGGACGCGTCGTTGACCAGCCCCTCGCCCTCGACGACGGACACCACCCGGTGCGGCAGCCCGAGGCGCCCGGCCACCGCGGTCGCGGCCACCGGGTCGGGCGGGGCGGTGGCCGCCCCGACGGCGAGGGCCAACGGCCACGGCACCTGGGGCAGCGCGGCCGTGACCACCGCGGCCGCGGCGACCGCCGACACGACGACCAGGGCCACCGCCAGCGACGAGATCGACCGCAGGTGCGCGGTGAGGTGGCCGACCGAGGTCTTCTGCGCTGCGGTGAACAGCAGGGGCGGCAGCAGGGTCGGCAGGATCAGCTCCGGGTCGAGGGAGATCCCCGGCAGGCCGGGGACCAGCGCGCACCCCAGGCCGATCCCGGTGAGCAGCACGGGGTGGGGCACGGTCAGCCGTTCGGCGAGCGGGAAGGCGACCACGAGCGCCGCGACGGCGAGGAAGAGGAGCTGGACGTGGTTCACCGGTTCGGCCTCCCCCGGTCAGGGCGTGACCAGTCTCAGCGACGGCCCTCGGTTGCGCCGAACGAGTGGATCGCGAGGAGGTCTCGCCTCACACGAATGGCCGCACCGTTGGGCTGAAGCACGCTGACCGGCCAGCGACCGGTTATCGCTTGCCGCCTGCCGTCGACCGCAGCTGACGGGCCGAACCGACGCGTGTCCCCGGGACCGACTGGTACGCCAGTGACTGCGGGACGAGCGTCGTCACGCGTCGAGCGAGGGGAGGTGGAAGGTTCGTGACCCGCATGCCAGGGCGCACGGCCGTCCAGAACGTCCGTGCCCTGCCCGCCAGCACCGTCCCCCCGGCCGAGCTGCCGGCGCCGGCCGAGCAACTCGCGGCCCGGGCCGCCGAGCTGCTGGGGTGGCGGGGCCTGGTCCTGCCGCCCATGTCGTTACTGGGCCGGCGGGTGGTGCCGGTGGTCGAGCTGGTGCCGGACCGGCACGCCGAGCGGCTGTGCTGGGGCGTCGGGCCGGTGACCGACCGGACGACGGTCTCCACGTGGGTGTGGCCGGAGATGGTGGGGCGGGTCCCACCGCCCGCGGTGCGCCTGGTCGGCGTGCTCGCGCCCGCCCGGCACTGGCGGAGCGCGTTGACCTCGGCCGTGCCGTTCGCCCGGATCTGCTCCGCCGCCGTCGTCCTCCCGGCGTTGGTGACCACCGGGGACGATTACGTCACCAACGGAATGCTGCGCGCCCGCCTGTACGGGGTCGGGGTGCTGACCGCGGACCCCGACGGGGCGGTCGGCCTGGAGCTGCCCGGCAGCACCGATGAGGACCGGGTGATCGACGTGGACCTGGCGACCTCGCCGGCGGTCCGCTGGATGCACGAGGTGCTCTACGACAGGGTGCTGGCGATGACGGCCGCCTCGGCGGACTAGTGCGCGCCGCTCTACGGTGGGGACATGCGCGTGGTGATCGCCGGCGGGCACGGGAAGATCGCACTACGACTGGAGCGGCTCCTCGCGGAGCGGGGTGACGTCGCCGTCGGCATGGTGCGCGATCCCGACCAGGCCGGCGATCTGCACGCGGCGGGCGCGGACGCGGTCGTCTGCGACCTGGAGGCGGCCAGCGTCAACGAGGTCGCCGCGCACCTGGCCGGCGCGGACGCGGTGGTGTTCGCCGCGGGCGCGGGACCCGGCAGCGGCGCCGCGCGCAAGGACACGGTGGACCGGGCCGCGGCCGTCCTGGTCGCCGACGCCTGCCACGTGGCCGAGGTGCGGCGGTACCTGCTGGTCAGCGCGATGGGGCTGGACCGGGCCGAGCGACCCGGGGTGGACGAGGTCTTCGCCGCCTACCTGCGGGCGAAGGCCGCCGCCGAGGAGGACCTGCGGGGGCGCGACCTGGACTGGACGGTGCTGCGGCCGGGCCGGCTCACCGACGAGCCCGGCACCGGTCGGGTCCGGCTCGGCGCCTCGGTCCCGCCGGGTGAGGTGACCAGGGATGACGTGGCGAGCGTGTTGGTCGCGTTGCTGGACGAGCCGCGGAGCGCGCAGCTGACCCTGGAGCTCGTCGGCGGTGACGTGCCGGTGGGCGAGGCGGTGTCCGCCGCTCTCACCTGACTCTCGGCCCGCCGGTGAGCGGGGAGAGCGAAGCACCGTAGCGGCAATTCTCCTTTCTGCCAAAGGCTTTTCTCGTCAGAGCCGGTAGTTGTCCACAGCACTCTTCTGAGCCACCGGTTGGGCGATGCGTTGGTCGGAGTTGTCCACAGGCTCGCGCTGGGGCGTTGGGCGCGGGGGCCTGGGCCGATAGGCTGGAGCAGGGCTCGCCCCCCAGGGCGGGTGGGGGCTGTCCCCGAGTGGGTGGGCCGGGCGCACGGGGGCTCAGGCCGCGGGGCCGAGGACCCGGTCGGTGTAGCCGCCGCGGAAGACTCCCGCCGGGTCCAGTTGTCGGCGCAGGGCCAGGAAGTCGTCGAAGCGGGGATAGCGTTCCCGCAGGTCGGCCGCGGTCAGGTCGTGCATCTTGCCCCAGTGCGGCCGACCGCCGACCGCCCCGCAGACGTCCGCCACCGTCGCGAACCAGTGCCGGTAGGGCATTCCCACGAACTGGTGAGCCGCCAGGTACGCGGTGTCGCGCCGGTGGGCCGTGGACAGCCAGATGTCGTCCGGGGCGGCCACCCGCACCTCGATCGGCATGATCACCGGGTGTTCCAGGCGGGGCACGGCCGCCCGGAGATCCTTGATGACCTCATGGATTGATTCACGTGGAACAGCCCACTCGGTCTCCACGAACCGCACCTGCCGCCGGGTCACGAACACCCGGTGCGAGCGGTCGCTGTACCGGCGCGGGGACAGCAGCGCCCCGCACACCCGGTTGAGCGGCCGCACCAGGGCGGGCACGGCGCGCCCCAGGCGACAAACCACGTCGAGCGCGGTGTTCTCCACCACCTGGTACTCCAGGAAGTGCCGCACTGGGTGCAGCGGCCGCGGCCGCTCGTCGGCCGGCAGCCGGTTGTTCCGCTTCACCAGCGTGGTGTCACCGTGGGCGAAGAAGTAGAACTCGAAGTGGTCGTTCCCGTCCGCCAGTTCGGTGAACCGGTCCAGCACCTCGGGCAGCGGCATCGGTCGCTCGTCCGCCGCCAGCGCGTACCTCGGCACGCAGCGCAGGGTCACCGAGCTGATCACGCCGAGCGCGCCGAGGCTGATCCGGGCGGCGTGGAACAGGTCCGGTCGCTCCCGCTCCGAGCAACGCGCGACCGAGCCGTCGGCGAGCACCAGCTCCAGCGCCGCGACCTGGGTCGCGAGGCCCCCGAGCCGGGCGCCGGTGCCGTGCGTGCCGGTCGAGATCGCGCCGGCCACGGTCTGCTCGTCGATGTCCCCGAGGTTGGCCATGGCCAGGCCGATCCGGTCCAGCGCCGCGTTCAGCTCGCGCAGCCGGGTGCCCGCCCGCACGGTGACCAGGTCGCCGTCGACCGCCAGCACCCCGGACCACTCCCGCAGGTCGAGCGCGACGTCGTTGGTGGCCGCCGCCTCGCTGAACGAGTGCCCGCTGCCGAGCGGGCGCACCGTCCGCCCCTCGTCCGCCGCTCCCCGCACCGCGTCGACGATCTCGCCGAGATCACGCGGACGGACGAACCTGGCGGGCCGCGCCGCGGCGGTCCGCGCCCAGTTCCACCAGGTCGGGGCGGGGGGAGACATGGATCACCTCCGGTGGCGGTGGGGGCGACCGTACGTGAAGGACATTCACCTTTCAAGGGATGGCGGGTTACCGTGCGGGCCGTGACGGCAGACCGGTTCCGGGCCCGCTACGACGCGGCCACGGCCGACATCGACCCCCCGCTGGCGATCGTCGACCGCGCGGCCTTCGACGCGAACGCGGCCCAGCTCCGGGCCCGGTCCGGGGGACGCCCGATCAGGGTGGCGAGCAAGTCCGTCCGGTGTGTCGCGCTGCTGCGTCGCGCGCTCGCCCAGCCCGGCTTCGCCGGTCTGCTGTGCTACTCGCTGGCCGAGGCGCTGTACCTGGTCGACGCCGGGGTGACCGAGGACGCGGTGGTCGGCTACCCCACGGTTGATCGCGCGGCGCTGCGCGCCCTGGCCGCCGACGAGCGCGCCCGTGCGGCGATCACGATCATGGTTGATGACCCCGCGCAGCTCGACCTGGTGACCGCGGCGCTCGGACCGCGCCACCCGGAGATCCGGGTCTGCCTCGAAATGGACGCCTCCTGGCGCCCGGTCGGCGGTGCGCACGTCGGCGTCCGGCGCTCACCCGTGCGCACCCCGCGGCAGGTGGTGGCGTTGGCGCGTCAGGTCCTGGCCCGCCCGGGGTTCACCCTGGTCGGCCTGATGGCCTACGAGGCGCAGATCGCGGGGCTGGGCGACGCCGCGCGGGGCCGGCCGCTGCGCTCGGCCGCGCTGCGCTGGATGCAGCGCCGGTCCATGGCGGAGCTGTCCGAACGGCGCGCGGCCGTCGTGGCGGCGGTGCGCGCGGTCGCCGAGCTGGAGTTCGTCAACGGCGGTGGCACCGGGAGCCTCGAACGGACCGCCGGGGACGAGTCGGTGACCGAACTGGCCGCCGGCTCCGGTCTGCTCGGGCCCACCCTCTTCGACGGCTACCGGGCCTTCCAGCCCCGGCCCGCGGCGTTGTTCGCGCTGCCGGTCGTCCGGCGACCGGCCAGGGGCGTCGTCACGGTCTTCGGCGGGGGCTACCCGGCCTCCGGCGTCGCCCACCGCGACCGGCTGCCCGTTCCCGTGCTGCCCGCCGGCCTGCGGTTGACCGGGACCGAGGGCGCTGGCGAGGTGCAGACACCGCTCACGGGCCCGGCGACGCGCCAGCTCCGCGTGGGCGACCGCGTGTGGTTCCGCCACGCCAAGGCCGGCGAGCTGGCCGAGCGGTTCGCCGAGTTCCACCTGGTCGTGGGGGACCGGGTGGTCGGGACAGTGCCCACCTACCGCGGCTCGGGGCACTGCTTCGGTTGAGCCGGGCCGGGCCGGGCCGGGCCGGCAGCCGGGCGCGGGCCGAACGAGTGATGGTTGCCGCCGGTCGGGTGAAACCGGCCGAACGGGGTCAGGGCGGCTCCCCGATCCGGGCCGAGAGGTAGTCCCTGATCATCGCCTTGGCCTCCGTCACGATCTCCGGAGCGCCCTGCGGGTCGCGGCGGAAGGCCAGGTTCAGCACGGCGTCGGCGGCCTCGACAGCCACCGCGACGGGCAGCTCCAGATCCCGGGGGGCGAGCCCGAAGTGCTGGACCAGCAACGCCGAGATGCGGTCGGCGATCACCGCGTTGTTGTCCTTGCGCTCGTCCAGCAACCGGGGGTCGACCACGTCGCCGAAGTGCAGGCGCCCGAAGCCGGGCACCTCCCGGTGCATCCCGATGTAGATGTCGATGACCGAGTCGACCGCGTCCCACCAGTGCTCGAAGCCGCCCTCCTCGAACCGCGCGAGCACGGTGGCGAGGAACCGGTCCAGGTTGCGCAGGGTCAGGGCCTGCACGACGGCGCGCTTGTCGGGGAAGAACTGGTAGAGCGAGCCGACCGCGACCCCGGCTCGTTCGGCGATGAGGGTCGTGGTCACCCCGTCGTGGCCCAGTTCGTCGATCAGCTCGGCGCACGCGTCGAGCATCCGCTCGACCCGTTGGGCGCTGCGTTGCTGAACCGGTCGCCTCCGCAGCGGGGCGGCAGCAGTGGACACGGGCGGCTCCTGTTGTCGTGCGTCACCCCCCATCTTGCACGCGACGTCCGCGAGCCACTTTCGAGTGAGGCCCATCACCCCTACAATGCGAGAAAGATTCGCGTTTGACGTTCATGTGGGTGACACCCGAGTGGGGTGGTGGCGGTGCCCGACCCAACTCCGCGCGGCCCGGCTCTCCCGCCGTTTCCCGCCGGGTTCCCCTGGGCCGCGGCGACCTCCGCCCACCAGGTCGACGGAGCGGTGGCCGAGGACGGCCGCGGTCCCTCGCTGTGGGACACGTTCTGCGCCACCCCCGGTAGGGGCGCCAGGGGTGAGACCGGCGAGGTCGCCTGCGACCACCACCACCGGCACCCCGAGGACGTCGCGTTGCTCGCCGAGCTCGGCCTCGGCGCGTACCGCTTCTCCGTCGCCTGGCCGCGCGTCCAGCCGGGCGGCGGCCCGGCCAACCCCGCCGGGCTGGACTTCTACGGCCGACTGGTCGACGCGTTGCTGGACGCGGGGATCACCCCGGTCACCACCTTCGACCACTGGGACACGCCCCAGTCGGTCGAGGACGCCGGTGGCTGGTTGAGGAGGGGCCCCGCGCACCGGTTCGCCGGCTACGCGGCGCTGGTCGCCGATCGCCTCGCCGACCCGGTGCCCTGGTGGATCACGCTGAACGAGCCCTGCGTTGTCACGATGCTGGGCTGCGGCCCCGGCGAACACGCGCCCGGCCGGACGCTCCTCCTCGACGCGCTGCCCGCCGCACAGCACCGACTCCTCCCGCACGGCCTTGCGGTGCAGGAGTTGCCCACCGCTGGCGCGCAGCGGGTCGGCATCGCGAACAACCACACACCCGTGTGGGCCGACAGCGCCGATCCGAGCGACGCGGCCGCGGCCGCCGCCTACGCCGACCTGCGCAACTGGCTGTACGCCGATCCGCTCCTCGTGGGCGCCTACCCCGATGCGTGGTTCGCCGGCGGGCTGCCGCTGATCGCCCAGCCCCTCGGCTGCTACGGCTTCTACGGCCTCAACCACTACGCCCCGACCCGCGTGCGAGCCGCGCGCCAGGGCAGCCCCTTCCCGTTCGACCTGGTTCAGATCACCGGGCGGCCCAGGGCCCACTCCGGTTGGCCCGTGGTGCCGGAGGGGCTGCTGGAGGTGCTGCTCGCGTTGCGGGCCCGCTACCGGGAGGCCCTGCCGCCAGTCCTCGTGACCGAGAACGGGTGCGGCCACGCCGACGTGCCGGGTGCCGACCGGACCGCCCACGGTCCCGCCCGCACCGACTTCCTGCGCGATCACCTCGCCGCGCTGCGCCAGGCCGTGGCTGACGGGGTCGGTGTGCGGGGCTGCTTCGTCTGGTCGCTCCTGGACAACTCCGAGTGGGCCGAGGGCTACGAGCAGCGCTTCGGCCTGGTGCACGTCGACTTCGACACCCTCGCCCGCGCTCCCAGAGCTCCTTCCGCTGGCTGCGGCGAGCCTGCGGGACGGCGCCGCCGACGGGGGCGTCAGCTCCCGTCTCCTCGCGGCCTCCGGCCGGCGCCCCGACCTGGACGGCGCGACGCCGACATGACCAAGGCCCCGGTCCCGGTCCTGCGGACCGCACCCGTCAACCACGTGCCCGCGTCCCGGACGACGCCCAGTCGCTTCGAGGGCAGAACCCGGTGCGCGGTGCGAAAGGCGGGTGGCCCACACCGTCCTCTGTGGACGCTTCCTGGCGGGGTGGGCCGGTGACCCGTCGAGCGAGGAGAGGGACATGTCCACCACGGAACCCCTGACCGGCCGCCGCTGGACCGAGGCGGACATCGGTCGCACCGAACTGCGGCCCACCTACCGGGCGGACCTCCGGCGCACGAGCCGGGACGTCTTCGCCGACGCCCCCCACCTCGACTTCTCGCGGTTGAGCTGGAAGGACGTCGGGCGGCCGTACCGGGTGGAGAACTGGTCCCGGGAGCGGCTGGCCTGGGAGGCCGAACACGGCGAACAACTGCCGGTTCCCCGGGCGTGGGCCATGTTCAACCGGTCCTTCCAGTCGTTGTTCGACGAGGACCCGGTGGCGTCACGGGTCGCCGCTCTGCGCAGGGCGGGGCTCAAACTGTCCACTTTGGACGTTCGGGCCGCCTACGCCGCGATCGGCGAGGTGGTGCGCTCCTCGGTGTGGAACCAGGCGCACCGCGTCGGAGACACGGTGTGGGACCCCAGGGCGAAGCGGTCGCTGTTCGCCGGGCTCGACCTCGTCCGGCCGCGCGTCCTGTTCCTGGGCGCCGCCGACGGGTACGAGGCCATGCTGCTGTCGGCGATGTACCCGGGCGGCGAGGCGGTGCTGGTCGACTACGACGAGTACTGCGTCGAGGGCAGGTTCGGCGCGTTCCCGGTGGAGTACCCGTTCCTCGGCGTCGATCCGGCGACCGGGCACGAGAAGGTCTGGTACCGGGACCAGATGAACATCTCCTACGTCGTCTCGGACATCCGCGATCTCGACTTCGGCCCCGAGTTCGACGTGGTGGTCTCGATCGGCCTCGTCGAGCACTTCCCGGACGAGTACAAGCCGCTCGCGTTCGACTGGCACCGCCGGTTCCTGCGCCCCGGCGGCTACGCCGTCCTCACCACCCCGCGCGTGGCCGCCCGCACAAAGGCCTTCTACCTGCTCTTCGGCGACCTGATGAACTTCTCCTACCGCGAGTTGCAGAACGTGGCCCAGCTCGGCCTCTACGCCCACGAGAACGGCTTCGAGGTGCTGCGGCACGGGGTCATCAAGTCGCACAACGGGATCGTCTGCCGCTCGCGCTGAACCGGTCCCCCGGGAACCGACGTCTGCGGGCCGTCCGACACGAAGGAGGACCGCCGGCCACTGTCGGGAGGGGTGAGTGGCCGGCGGTCCTCCTCTTCCCTTCTTTCGGGGTTGTGGCGCGGCCGCACGGAGGGACCCCGGGTGGAGGGCGGGGGTGGGGTCCGGTGCGGACATCGCGCCACGGGCTGCGGCCGGGAGGACAGCCGCGCTCGGAGGGGGAGCGTGGTGTTCGCGGCGGTGCCCGTCCGGGGTCACGGGCACCGCCGCGAGGTGGGATCCGCGGACCGACGCCGGTCGGGGGGAGGGGAGTGCGGCGGCATCGGCCCGCGGAGCTCGGGTGTCCACGGGGTTCGTGTGTCCACTGTGGAGTTGTGGGTGGCGGGGTTTCGGTGGTCCCGGCCCGTTGGCGGCGCCGGGGCTGTGTTCTCCGCTCGCTGGCGGGAAAACCGCCGACGTCGGTTGCGGTTGTCTCGGCGGGCTCGGCGCGCGCCTTGAGGGGCGGTGAGCCGGGTTCATCCGGGTCGGGGGTTCTCCCCGCGGTGCTTGCCTCGAACGGTGGATCAGCGGTCGAGGCCGGAACACCGGGTGTCCACTGTGCTCTTGTCGCTCGTGTCGTCGCTGTTGTCGTTGGCGTCGCTGGTGTCTCTGCCGTCGCCCCCGTCGCGTCTCCGGCCCTCGGGGCGGGCCGGGGGCATCGGGGTCAGCGGGGTCAGCGGGGTCGGGATGGGTTCCGGCGGTCCGGTCCGATGCGGTCGGGGGTTCGCCCGGTCCGGACCGCCGCCCACATGGCGGCTGTTCGGCCCGCGGTCAGGGTGGGGCCTGGCCCGCGGGAGTCCGACCGCCAGCTCAGCGGACCGGGCCGAGGCGACCGGCCGGCGCGGCGTGGTTCGGGTGCGCCGCCCTCCGGTGCGGGCCCGGTGCGGGCGCGTGGACCGACCGCGTGACCGGGGGCCGGGCCCCGGGCGGGGCGGCGACCTCCGCGTCGGCGGCGTCGCGACGCGTCTCCCGGTGGTGCCGCGCCGGACGCGGCGCCAGGCCACCGGCCACCAGGTGCTCGTAGGCGGCCTGCCAGACCGCGCACGGCGCCTTCTGCTGCCGCCACCGCGTCGAGCACTCCGGGCAGTTGCCCCGCTCGTCCGGCTCGTGGGCCGCGAGCACGGCCCGCCAGCCGCGGGTCAGCCGGGGCAGCTCGGAGCGCGCCACCGAGAGCAGGGAGGGGGCGTCGGCGCGGTTGGCCAGCTCGGTCAGCATGTCGAGCCGTTCCCACACCGCGTTCCGCAGCACCTGGCCCAATATCTCGTCCACCTGAACGTCACCGTCACCTTCCCGCCTGTTCGGCGGCTTCGCGCAGGGCGTCCCGCAGCCGGCGGAGCTGGCTGGCGGACAACACCGCGGTCTCGCCGGGCGGACCGACGAGCACAACCCTGTCCCGGTCGACGAGCACCGTGAGGTGGCACTGGCGGTTGGCCGCGTCCCGACAGCCGATCCGCCACCGGTGGCGGCGGTAGGGACGCCGTTGTCCCCTGGTCTCCCCGGAGCACCGCTGGCGCGGGTTCCGCTCCGGGCGCCGCCACCGCGTGGAACTCCCGTCCCCGCTGTCCCCACCGCTCGCTGCGGGGGTCGGTGACGCCAGTTCCACGGCCGTTCTCCTCACGGTGCCCGTCCCGTCCGGTCCGTCTCCGGCCACCGTCCCCGGTCGCCGGGCCCGGTCGTCTCGCGACGCCGGGGGCTTACGGTTGCCAAGGTTGGGACGAAGTCGGTGGTGGGGGGAGCTCACAGCGCCGATCGGCGCAACCGCCACGATGAGCGGTCGGGGGAGTTCAGCCCGGCTGATCAGGCTCACCGATCAACCCTTCACCACCCTGGAGCAGTGCCCCTACTCTGCCGATGGGCCCGTCACACGGGGAGGAGCCGCAAATGAATGTCATCGGTTCCCAGGGGTCTCCCGTTACACCAGACCCCGATGTCTGGGAACAACGGGAGATGCGCGACGCGCTGGCGCAGCGGGACATCAGCACGGTCTACCGCCTGCTGCGCCGCGTGGGCGTGTCCCAGCGGCAGATCGCCGCGCTGACGGGTCAGTCCCAGTCCGAGGTCTCGGAGATCCTCAAGGGACGGCAGGTCATGGCGTACGACGTGCTGGCCAGGATCGCCGACGGACTGCGGATCCCGAGGGGGTACATGGGCCTCGCCTACGACGAGGTCACACGGGTGAGGGTCGCCGAGCGGATCGGCGACTCCCAGGCCGAGGAGGAAGAGTCGGTGAAGCGTCGGAGGTTCCTCGCGCACGCCGCGGCCGTGACCATGGGGGCGGCCGTGCTCGGCTCGGACGGCGGGACCTGGGTCCCCAGTCCGGCCCACACTCCGGCGCCCGCGCGGATCGGGTTCACGGACGTCCGCCAGGTGGAGGCGGCGACCAGGGCGTTGCGGGCGCTCGACTACCAGTACGGCGGCGGCTTCTGCCGGGACGCCGTCGTGGCGCAGCTGTCGTGGGCACAACAACTCCTGCAGGCGAGCGCGCAGGAGCGGGTCAAGGACCGGCTCTACGTGGCGCTGGCCGACCTGCACGGCCTCGCGGGCTGGACGGCGTTCGACACCGGGCTGCTGGACTCGGCGCGCGACCACTACGGCCGGGCGCTGGAGTTCGCGAAGCAGGGCGGCGACAACACGCTGGTCGCGAACCTGCTCTACCGGATGGGGCGCGTCTACCTGCACGACGACTCGCCGGACGACGCGCTGAAGATGTTCCAGCTGGGGCAGATCGCGGCGCAGGAGACGGCGTCGGACCTCACGGTCTCGTTGCTGTGCATGAACGAGGCGTGGGCCTACGCGATGATGGGCCGCGAGGAGCAGGCGATGAAGCTCGTCGGGATGGCCAGGGACAGCTACTGCAAGGGCCAGGACGAGCCGGTGCCGATCTGGCTGAAGTTCTTCGACCAGAACGACTTCCACGCGATGGTCGGCACCATCCACACCGCGTTGGCGCACAACGTGGACCCGGGCAGGCACACCAGGATCGCGATCCCGGAGCTCACCAAGGCGATCGAGGGCTACGGCTCGGCGATGGCCCGCAGCAAGGCGTTCAACCTGACCTCGCTGGCGCTCAACCACGTGCTGGAGAACGACGTGGACCGGGCGCTGGTGGTGGGGCAGCAGGCGCTGGAGTCCAGCGACGGGGTGAAGTCGAAGCGGATCGGCGACCGGATGAAGCCGCTGCACAAGGAGGCCGTGGCCAGGGCGACCAACCCGCACGCCAGGGACCTCGCCGACCGCATCGCCCGGTTCCGGTTCGACGCGGCGTGATCCGCGCTTCGTCGGTCGGTTCGGTGCGGGCGGTCGAGGCGGAGTCGGGGTGACCCCGGCGGTGCGGGCACAGCGGGTGGGGCCCTCCTCCCGACGGGGACGTCGGGGCGCGCGGAGGGCGCGGTTCGGGCGGGCGGAGCTGGTCGAGGTGTTGGCGGCGGTCTGCGGGGCCGCCGGTCTCGACCCGGTGGGGGCGACCCTGGTCCGGGTCACGAACAACGCGGTGTTCCGGTTGGCGCGCCAGCCGGTGGTCGTCCGGATCGTGGCCTCGCGGGCGCTGCGGCACCGGGTGGCGAAGGTGGTGCGGGTCGCCGAGTGGCTGGCCGAGCACGACGTGCCGGCCGTGCGGTTGTGGGACGGGGTGGCGCAGCCGGTGCGGGTGGGGCCGCACCGGGCCACCCTCTGGCACGCCGTCCCCGAGGTGGGGGGCCGGCCCACCGCGGCGGACCTGGCCCGGCTGCTGCGGCGGTTGCACGCGTTGCCGCCGCCGGTCCCGCTCCCGCCGTGGGAGCCGCTGGACGACGTGCGGCGCCGGATCGCCGACGCCGAGGAGCTGGACCCGGACGACCGGGCCTTCCTGGAGCGCCGGTGCGCGGAGCTGGCGGCGGAGCTGGACGGGCTGGAGTGGGTGTTCCCCCGCGGTCCGGTGCACGGCGACGCGCACCTCGGGAACCTGATCCCCGGCCCGGACGGGCCGGTGCTGTGCGACTTCGACTCCACGTGCGTCGGGCCCAGGGAGTGGGACCTGACGCCGATCGCCGTCGGCCAGCTCCGGTTCCGGCGGACGGGCGCGCAGGAGGAGCTGGCGGCGGCCTACGGGTTCGACGTCACGAGGTGGAGCGGCTTCCCGGCCCTGCGGGCGGTCCGGGAGTTGAAGCTGGTCACGAGCGTGCTGCCGGTCCTGCGGAGCCACCCCGAGGTCCAGGCCGAGCTGCGGCTGCGGCTGCGGTCCTTCCGGTCCGGCGACACCTCCGTGCGGTGGACGCCGTACCGCTGATCGGCCGCCGCGGCGGGTCCGTTCCGCACCCGGCGCAATACCGCGCGCCGGGTGGTAACGCAAGTTGGCTGGCGAGCGACGTCAGCAGCGACATGGCCGGCGCGGACGGGGGGAGACGCGTGCCCGCGCGGGCGAGACCAGGCACACGAGGCGGGACGGCACGTGGTGGGAACCGGCAGGCGGCACAGGTTGGGCTGGCGGGCGCGCCGGGCGGTGCGGGCCGCCGCGCTGCTGGACCGGGTGGTGGACAGCCAGCTCCCGCTGCTCACCGGTCTGTCCGAGGCCAGCCGTCGGCACTCGGCGGACTACCTGGCCGAGCTGGTGATGTTGGCCCAGGCCTACCGGCACTACGCGGCGGGCTGGATCGACCGCAGGGAGCTGGACCGGCGGGGGCGGGCCGCGGTAACCCGGCTCGACCAGCTCCGGCGGGAGCGGCCCTCGGCCTCACCCGAGCAGCTCACCGGCCTGGACTGACCGCTCGTCGCTCATCCGTCACCTGATCAGGTGGTTCACTCGTCAGTCGGGCGAGGGCGGCCTCGACGAACCGGGGCTGCCCGGTGCTGACGCCGTAGAGCGCCGCGTTGGCCGGTCCGAGCGAGGCCAGGGCCACGACGTGCCGGCGCGCGCCCGGCCACAGCTCGCCGCCGTGCCGCTGGTAGCCGGCCAGCAGGAGGTCGAGCAGCTCACCGCCGAAGGCGGCGTGGACGTCCTGGAAGTCGAGGCCGGGATCGCCCACCCGGGCGTCGCCCCAGTCGAGCAGGCCGACCAGCCGCGCGCCGCGCTCGTCCTGCCCGTCGTGCTCGACGAGCAGGTGGCCGGGGTGGGCGTCGCCGTGGACCAGTGCGCTGCGCGGGGGGAAGCAGTCCTCGTGCAGCCACCGCTGCCAGTACCGCCACCACCGGTCCGGCACCGGGACGGCGGCGCGGAGGCGGGTCAGCCGCTCGGCGATCTCGGCGCGGTCGTCCTCGGGCGAGCCGTGGGGGAGCCCGGTGGCGGCGGCCCGGTCCACGTCGATCCGGTGCAGCGCGACGAGCGTGCGGGCGAGCTGGTCGACGAACTCGGCGCCGAACCGCTCCTTCGGCACGTGCCACTCGTGGACGAGGGTGTCGGGGTCCTCGGTCGCCGCCACCTCGCCGGGCAGCCGCGGGTACGCCGCGAACCGGGGGGTGCGCAGCCGCCAGTCCGGGACGGCGACGGGCAGGACGGGCCGGACCAGGTCGAGCACCCTGCCCTCGGGGGCCATCAGCTCCGCGACCTCGGCGCGCCGGGGCGCGCGCACCACCCAGGGCACGCCGTCGGCGTCGAGCGCGTGCAGCACCAGGTAGTCCCAGCCGCTCCGGTCGAGCCGGGCGGTCTCCGGCCGCAGCGCCAGGCCTTCCTCCCGGGTCGCCGCGAGCAGGTCGTCCGGGGTGGTGAGCGGATCGTCCAGGGTGCGCACCCAGTGACGTTAGAGCGCGCCGGCGCGGTCGGCCGATCGGTTTTCGCGGCCTGGTCGGTGACCGGTCGCGTGTGGAGGACGCCGTGCGGCGGGAGGAGCGGGCCGTCGACCCGCCCGGTCTGTCCGGCCCGGTCTCTCCGGTCTGTCCGGTCTGTCCGGTCAGCCGACCGCGATCCCGGTCGGCGTGCGGGCGAGGACGGCCGCGAGCCCGAGGGCCAGTCCCATGACGACGAGCTCGGCGGTCACCCAGGCCGCGAGCGGCGTGGCGCGGTGCGCGACCACCAGGGGCAGGAGGCGACGGCGCACGTGACCGCCGAGCGCGGCCAGCGCCAGCAGGCAGGCCGTCTTGGCCAGCACGAGCACGCCGTACCGCGTCAGCACCAACGCCTCGGGGAGCTCACCGGCGAGTCGGACCACCGCCGTCACCAGCCCGCTGAGCACCACCGCGACCACGGCGGCGGTCGCGAGTCGGGAGAAGGCGGGCAACGCCGTCGCCAGCGCTCCCCGGCGCGGGACGACCAGGGACAACAGGGCGCCGAGCCCACCGACCCAGACGGCGGCCGCTGCCGCGTGCACGCCGATCGCGACCACCGACAGGGTGTGGTGCGCCATGTCGGCGGCGTGCCCGGTGAGCGGGGTCGGCAGCAGCCCGAGCAGGGCGGTGGTCGCGCCCAGACCAGCGGGCGCCGACCGCCCCGCCAACGCGGCGAAGTGGGTCAGCGCGACCAGGAGCGCGCACGCGGTGGTGACCAGGAGCGCGCGGCCGGCGCTCACGGTCGTCGCGTACTCCACCACCGTGGCGGTGTCGACGGACAGGCCGCTTCCCGCCAACTCGGCGGTCTGGAGCCAGAGCAGCACCAACGCGGTCGCCGCCCACCCGGCCCCGAGCACCACCCCGGCCCGGTGCGCGACCACCCGGACCGGGTCGACCTCCCTCGGCCGGGCCCCGCGCAGCAGCCAGGGCAGCGTGCCGAGGCCGACCGCGGCGACGGCCGCGAGGTCCATCACCAGTCGGGTCATGGGGAGGACGAGGCGAACCGCGGCCCCGGGCTCGGGCAGCCCCGGCACGGGCGGAACCGCGTCGGCGGTCCACCACGCGCCGAGGGCCGCGCCGGCCAGGGCGGCCAGCGCCGCGCCGCCGAGGCGGCGCGGCGCCCGGGCCGGGGCCGCGGTTCGGGACACCGCCAGCCTTAGCCGCGGCCGAGGCGGAACGCCACGCCCACGCCCGCGCCCAGCAGCACGACCGCGCCGACGATCCACGGCCAGACGGGCGTCCCGCCGGAGCCGGAGCCGCCACCGTCACCCGACGCCGGGGCGGCGGCGGCCGTGGTGGGCGCCGCGACCGGCGTGCCGGTGCCCGCGGCGGTGACCGTGAACTTCACCGAGCCGGACACCGGGTGGCCGTCCGCCGAGAGGATGCGGTAGCCGACCGTGTACTGGCCGGCGGGGCCGAGGGCGTCGAGCGCGGCGGTCACCGCGGTGCCGTCGACCTTCGCCTCCTCGGCCCGGTAGTGCCGGCCGTCCGGTCCGGTGATCGTCACGGTGTTGAGGTTGGCGCCGCCGGCGCTCTGCTGGACGGGTTGGTCGAACACGAGCTTGACCTGCCGGGGTCCGCTCTCCAGCGTGGCGCCCTCCTTGGGGTCGCTGCTGACGAGCACGTTGTGCGCGAGCGCCGGGCCGGCGCCCAGGACCAGGGCGAGCCCGGCCAGGAGCAGCGCGGCGAGGGTCCTGCGCATCAGGCCTTCCTCCTGCCCCTGGCCGCCGCGCCCAGCCCGAGGCCGAGGCCGAGCGCGCCCACGGCCAGACCGGCGCCGCCGAGCCAGCGCGCGGCGTTGTCCGTCCCGTCGGTGGCGGCCGCGTTGGTCGTGGCGGCGCCGGTCGCGGTGGCCTGGCTGTCCTCCTTCTTGGCGACCAGCTTCAACGCCGGAGCCGGGAAGTTGGGCTCCTCGCCGCCCTTGGCCGGCGGCGGCGCGTCCCAGCGGACGACCTCGCCGTTGTCGTAGGTCTGCACGGCCGGCAGGACGAGCTGGTCGGCGTCCTTGGGGAGCTGCCCGAGGGAGACCTCGAACTCCTGGAACTCGCCGGGGTTGATGCGGGTGCCGCTGTCGGCGGTCCAGGTGATCGCGCTGACCACCTCCTCGATCTTGCGGCCGTGCGACTCGATCGGCTTGTCCAGCTTCGTCTTGGTCACCTCGGACTTCCATCCGGGCAGCGGCTTGGTGAGCACCGAGGTCAACGGCTTGTCCTTGGGCAGCGTGACCTCCAGCTTCACCGTGCCGGCGGTGGGCCGCTCGTTGGGCACGCGGAAGGCGACCTTGGCGTAACCGCCCTGGGCGGCCTCGCCCGGCTGGACGGTGACGTGCGCCGAGGCGAGCCCGGCGGAGGCGAGCAGGGTGGCGAGGCCGGCGGTGGTGAGGACGCCGGCGCGCACGAGGAAACGGTGTGTCGACATAGCTCCTGATCTCCGAAAAACGCAGGGGGACGGCCGCGGGGGAACGGCCGGTGTGGGACGCGATCAGGAGCGCGCGGGTGGGCCGCGCCGGGTGTGGACCCGGCGCAGCAGGACGTCGAGCGGGAGCGGGACCGTGCCGATCGGCACGCTGGCCAGGCGGAGCGGCGCCCACGCCGGGGGCGGGGCGAGCCGCCGGGGCAGCAGCATCGCCAGGGCGGCGGCCACGGCGAACACGGCCCGCTCGGCCCCGACCAGCAGGGCCGCCGTCAGCAGGGTGGCGACCACGTGCGTGGCGACCATCCGGGACGGGTCGAACCCGGGCGGGGCGTGGTGGGCTCCGTGCCCGGCGAGGGCCTGGAGCAGCACGTGCAGGAGGACCTGCGAGCCGCCGAGGGCGGCGAGGATGGCCGGCGCGCTCCGCCGGCGGTCCGCCATGGCCGTGCCCGCGCCGGCCATGAGCACCGTGAGGACCGCGGCGAGCCCGGTGTCCGGCACCGAGCCGCCGGCCGCCGCGTGGGCGGCGACGGCCAGGGTGGCGGAGCTGAGCGCCAGCGCGGCCCCACGGGCCACGCGCAGCACTCCCCGGGTCGGGGCCAGCCTCACCACCACAGGTGAGGAGCGTAGGTGGCCGCGTCCCCCGCATGGCAGCCCCCGCCTGTGGCAAGCACCGCAACGGCCCAGCAGGCAAGTGACGGGCGTCCCAAAAAAGGTGTCTGTTTGGCCACGGGTGGGTGGGTGACGGTTGACCTCGTTGCGCCGAATGGGTCACGGTGGGTGAGTTGCCGGCGGTCGGGGCCGGCCGGGCCGCGCGCCCGGCGGGTTCGCTGGTGACTCGCGGGACGTCACAGCCGTGGCGTCGTCGTTTCCTCCTGACCGCCGGGAGCCACAGGTGTTCCCTTTTGGAAAGGAGGCGGCGCCTGGAAAGGGCGCCGGCAGTCGTGTCGACGGATATTGCAGACAAACGACCGACGAACGACCACGGCGACAACCACGAACGACCCACCGAACTGCCCGGGGACGCGCCCGAGACGGGACCCGGGGGGGAAAGCGCAACCGAACAACCCGCCAGGACCGATCCGGTCGTGTTCGGCGTGGCCGCGGCGCTCGCGGTCGCGTTCGTCCTGTGGGGTGTGTTCGGCACCGACTCGCTGGGGCGTGTGGCGAGGTCGGCTCTGGACTGGATCATTCAGAAGGCCGGTTGGGGCTTCGTGCTGGCCGCGACCGGGTTCGTGGTGTTCGCGTTGTGGCTCGCGTTCAGCAGGTACGGACGCATCCCACTCGGTAGGGACGGCGAGAAACCCGAGTTCCGGACGGTCTCCTGGGTCGCGATGATGTTCAGCGCGGGCATGGGGATCGGCCTGATGTTCTACGGCGTCAGCGAGCCGCTGGCGCACTTCACCAGCCCACCACCGGGCACCGTGGAGCCGGGCAGCTCGGCGGCCGTGCAGACCGCCATGTCCACCACCCTGTTCCACTGGACGCTGCACCCGTGGTCGATCTACGCCGTGGTCGGCCTCGCCATCGCCTACGGCAGCTTCCGCCGGGGGCGCTCGCAGCTCATCTCCTCGGCCTTCGCCCCGCTGCTCGGTCGGCGCAGGGCCAACGGCCCGGTCGGGAAGGCCATCGACGTGATGGCCATCTTCGCCACCCTGTTCGGCTCGGCCGCCTCGCTCGGCCTGGGCGCGCTGCAGATCGGCAGCGGCCTCCAGGCTGCGGGGTGGATGAGCGGCGACATCGGCACCGGCGTGCTGGTCGCCATCATCGCGGTGCTCACGGTGTGCTTCGTGGCCTCGGCCGTCTCCGGCGTCGCCAAGGGCATCCAGTGGTTGTCCAACGTGAACATGGTGCTGGCCGTGCTGCTCGCGGTGTTCCTGTTCGTGGTGGGCCCCACCGTGCTGGTGCTGAACCTGCTGCCCACCTCGGTGGGCGAGTACTTCCGCGACCTGGCCGAGATGTCGGCCCGCACCGCGGCCAGCGGTGGTGACGCCACCGGCAAGTGGCTGGCCGGCTGGACCATCTTCTACTGGGCGTGGTGGATCTCCTGGACGCCGTTCGTCGGCATGTTCATCGCCCGCATCAGCCGGGGACGCACCATCCGGCAGTTCGTGAGCGGCGTGATCCTGGTGCCGAGCCTGGTCAGCCTGGTGTGGTTCGCCGTCCTCGGTGGCTCCGCCATCGACCTGCAGCGGTCCGGCACCGACGTCGCCGGGCAGGCCACCCAGGAGTCGCAGCTGTTCACGGTGCTGCACCACTTCCCGTGGGCGACGGTGACCGGGGTGCTGGTCATGGTGCTGGTGGCGATCTTCTTCGTGTCCGGCGCCGACGCCGCGTCGGTGGTGATGGGCACGCTGTCCCAGCGCGGCTCGATCGCGCCGACCAGGGGAGTGGTCATCTTCTGGGGCGTGCTCACCGGCGCGGTGGCCGCCGTGATGCTGCTGGTGGGCGGCAGCGACGCGCTGACGGGGCTGCAGAACATGACGATCATCGCGGCGGCGCCGTTCGTCGTGATCATGGTCGCGTTGTGCGTGTCGCTGGCCAAGGACCTGCGCACCGACCCGCTCGTGCGGCGGCAGGAGCAGGTCGCGGCCGTCGTCGACCAGGTGGCCAGCCAGGTCGAGCACCGCACGGACGGCCACCCGGAGAAGGTCGCGCGGCGGATCGCGGCCAGGGCGGTCAAGGCCGTGATGGAGGAGATCGACCGCGGCTCGGCCGAGCGGGCCGGCGAGCGGGGACGCTCGCGCCGCAGGACCCGCGCGGGGGGAGGGTCGTCCCGACACTGACGGCACTGAGTCCGACGTCACAGCGGTCGGACGTCACACCCGGGGCGGGATGACCCGCTCGGGTGTGCTCGGGCGGGGCGTGCCCTCACGGACAGGTGAGGACGCGCCCCGCCCGCGTCCGTCGTGCGGTTCTCCTCACACACCCAGCCGGCGGAGCAGCTCCGACTCCAGGGCCACCAGCTCGCCGGCCACGGCGCGGTGCGCGGCCCTGCGCCGCGCCGAGGGCATCCGCTCGGCCGCGCGCACCGCCGAAGCCAGGTCCCCGAGCCGCCGCTCGCTCTCGTCGGCGAAGCGCTGGGTGTCCGCGTCGTCGTGCCGGGCCCGGAGCTCCGCCAGCACGCCCGCGACACCCGAGATGCGCGCGTGCAACGCACCGCCCCTGCCGCTGAACGCCGCGAGGGACTCCACCGGAACCCCGAGCCGGCGGGCGCGTGCCCGGTCGTAGCCCTCGCGCACCACGGCGGCGGCCCGCAGGGCGACCGGGAGGACCACCGGCCCGAGCACCTTGGCCAGTCCGAGCAGCCGTTTCGCCCGAGCGGGCGTGACCAGTGGCAGCCGTTGTCTGTCGCGCGCCATCCGACCACCTCCACGTCCACCCTAGGCCGGTCACCCTAGGACGGCGGCCCCCTCGCCCACCTCGCGGCACGCCGCGTGGGAGATCCACCAGACCGGCCTACCCCGAACGTCGTAGGCACGGCTTAGGCTCGTTCCCATGAGGTCCTCGGTGCTGCTCGACGCCGGCGTGGTCAGCCGCTGTCGGCGACGGGTGCACCTCGAGCACGACCCGGCCATGGCGGACGTGCCGAAGGCGCCACCCGACCCGACCGCCGAGCAGCGCAAGGCCGACGCCGCCGCCCACCGGCGTGCTGTTGCCGACCGCATGGCCCGGCTCATCGGCGCCGAGTGGACCGAGATCCCCCGCTCGGCCCCGTCGGCCGACCGGGAGCGGGCCACCCTCGCCGCGGTGCGCGGCGGAGCCCGGTTCGTGTGGTCGCCCCAGCTGCCCAGCGACCCCACCGGGGGCCGCCGCGGCGCGGTCGACCTGATCGTGCGGGTCGGCGACGGCTACGTGCCGGTGCTCGTGGTGCGGCACAAGGTCAGCGACCCGGGCAGCGGGGCGCGGACCAGCCCCCTCGCGGAGCCGTTCCCGGACGGCGCCCGCACCGACCCGCTGCGCAAGGTCCGCGCGCAGCCCAGGGACCAGCTCCGGCTCGCCCACGCGGTGCGCATGCTCCAGGCCGCGGGCCTGATGACCAGCGGCCGGGCGACCGGGGGCGCCGTCGGGATGGACGCCGACGTGGTGGTCTGGCACGACCTGGAGGCGCCGACCTGGCCGGGCGGGCGCACCGCCCTGGCGGAGTACGACGCGCGGTTCGCCGACCGCCTCGCGGTGGCCGCGGCCGCGGCCACCGGCGCTCCGGCGTTGGCGCGGCCCTCCCGGGTCGTGGAGTGCCGCACCTGCCCCTGGTGGCCGACCTGCGAGAGCACGCTGCGCGAGAACCGGGACGTGAGCCTGGTCCTGCGCGGCGAGGACGCCGTCGCGCTGCGCGCCGCCGGGTACGCCACGGTCGACAGGCTGGCCGCGTTGGACCCGGAGGGCGAGCCGCCCGCGCCGATGGTGGGCATGCCGTTCCCGGACGCCGTGCTCCTGGCCAGGGCGTTCCTGCGGGACTACTCGCTGGTCCGGCGGGTGCCGGAGGTGACGGTGCCCAGGGCGGACGTCGAGGTCGACGTGGACATGGAGAGCTTCGGCGACTCCGGCGCCTACCTGTGGGGCTGCTGGCTCTCGGGCGCCGACGTGGGCGAGCCGGCCGGCTACCGGGCGTTCGCGACCTGGGAGCCGCTGCCCACCGACGACGAGGCCCGCTCCTTCGGCGAGTTCTGGACCTGGCTGACCTCGGTGCGGCTGCGGGCCAGGGCGCGCGGCCTGACCTTCCGCGCCTACTGCTACAACGAGCTGGCCGAGAACCGCTGGTTGCTGGCCTCGGCGGACCGGTTCGCCGGCAAGCCCGGCATCCCGGACGCCTCGGCCGTGCGGGAGTTCATCTCGTCGAACCAGTGGGTGGACCTGTTCGGGGTGGTGCGCGACCAGTTCCTGTGCGCGCACGGCAAGGGCCTGAAGACGATCGCGCCGGCGGCCGGGTTCGCCTGGCGCGACCCGGAGGCCGGCGGCGAGAACTCGATGCGCTGGTACCGGGACGCGGTGGGCATGGACGGCCAGCCGCCGGACGAGACCCAGCGCCAGCGGTTGCTGGACTACAACGAGGACGACGTCCGCGCCACCCACGCGCTGCGCCGGTGGATCACCGATGGTGGTCCGAACGCCATCCCCTACACCGGGGACCTCTGACTGTCCTCTGTGGACAGACCGGGTGCCGTCTGCCACAGAACGACGAAGGCCACTTTTCCGCGCTGACACGGGAAAAGCGGCCATCCACGTCGACCAGGCCCCGAAGTCAGCCCCCACCCGTCCCGGGGGGCGAGCCCCGCTCCAGCCTATCCGCCGCCCGGGGCGCTCCGAAAGCACGCGCCCCGGGCCTGTGGACAACTCCGCCGGGCCTCACCCGACCGTCGGGTGACTTCACTCCGTGGCACAACGAGGCCGCGAGGCTGTGGACAACTGTTCGCCTCGCCGCCCCGTTCGTGCTAGGCCACGAACGGGGCGACCGGCCGTGGCTGACGGTGAGATCAGCGGGGCGCCATCCGCAGCGCGCCATCCATCCGGATGACCTCGCCGTTCAGGTAGTCGTGCTCGACGATCGAGACCGCGAGCTGGGCGTACTCCTCGGGGCGACCGAGGCGCTTCGGGAACGGCACGCCCGCCGCCAGACCGGCGCGGAACTCCTCGGTGACACCCGCCAGCATCGGGGTGTCGATGATCCCCGGGGCGATCGTCATCACGCGGATGCCGGACGAGGCCAGGTCCCGCGCCGCCGGCACGGTCATCGCGGCCACGCCGCCCTTGGACGCCGAGTAGCCGATCTGGCCGATCTGCCCCTCGAACGCCGCCACCGACGCCGTGTTGATGACCACGCCGCGCTGGTCGTCGGCCAGCGGCTCGGTCTTGGCGATCGCCTCGGCGGCCAGCCGCAGCACGTTGAACGTGCCGATCAGGTTGATCTCGACAATCCTGCGGAACAGGTCCAGGTCGTGCGGACCCTGCTTGCCGAGCACCCGCCCGGCCCAGCCCACCCCGGCGCAGTTGACCACGATCCGCAGCGGGGCGCCGGATCCCGCGGCCTGGTCCACCGCGGCCTGGACCTGTCCGGCGTCGGTGACGTCGGCCGCCACGTAGGTGACCCCGTCGACCCGCTCCGCCTTCTCGATCGCCGCTGGCAGGTCCAGCGCGAAGACCCGGGCGCCGCGCGCGGCCATGGCACGGGCGGTGGCCCCGCCGAGGCCCGAGGCGCCACCGGTGACGATCGCGGCGGTGTCCGTGATCTGCATGTGCTCCCCTCTCCGTCGAGGTGCCGGAGGATGGCCGGCTCGCGGTGAGGCTAGTGCGTCGCGCCCCGGCGCGGAGCGGTGGTGTGAAGCAGAACAACGAGTGGCAACGCGGCCACCAGCGCGAGTCCGACGAACACCAACGCGATCCCGATCAGCTCCATGGCACCAGACTGGCCGCTGACCGCGTCCGGCCGCGTCGCCTCGGGGGAGGGTCCTCGACTGCCGCCCTCGGTGGACCGGGCGTCACCCCACAGGATGATCTGACCCTGAGACCCGTGGGGATCTCCCGGAGACCTCCCGCACGGCCGGACACGGCTTCAGGGCTTTCGCGCGGCACCGGCTCCAGCGGGCCGGCGGGCGGGTGTCCCGGTCAGCGCCGTCCCGGCGGGCAGATCGCGTCGATCTCCCGGAGGTCCTCCGGGGTGGGCCGCCAACGCCCGGCGGCGGCGTTGGCGCGTACCTGGTCCGGGGTGGTCGCACCGGCGATCACCGTGCCCACGGCCGGCTGGGCGGTCAGCCAGCCGATGGCGACGTCGAGCATCGCGAGGCCGCGGGCGGCGGCGAAGGCGCGCAGCCGCTCGATCCGGTCCCACGGGGCGTCCGCCAGCAGCCGCTCCCTGCCGACGAGCCGCGACCCCGGCGGCGGCGCGGAGTCCCGGTGGTACTTGCCGGTGAGCAGACCGTTGGCCAGCGGGAAGTACGGCACCACGCCGAGGCCGAACCGCTGGCAGGCGGGGATCACCTCCCGCTCCGCCTCCCGCTCCAGCAGGGAGTAGTGGTTCTGCGCGGAGACGGGCGCGGCCGCGCCCCTGGTCCTGGCGGTCCAGCCCGCGTCGGCGATCTGCCAGCCGGCCAGGTTGCAGTGGCCGACGTACCGGATCTTCCCCTCGTGGACGAGGTCGTCCAGCGTGGCCAGGGTCTCCTCCAGCGGCGTGGCCGGGTCCGGCCGGTGCAGCTGGTACAGGTCGATCCAGTCGGTGCCGATCCGCCGCAGCGACGACTCCACCGCGCGCCGCACGTACCGGCGGGAGCCCCGCGCCCCGAAGTCCGGCCCGTTCGCCCCCTGCATGTCCAGGCCGAACTTGGTGGCCACGACCGCGTGCTCCCGCCGCCCGGCCAGCGCCTGGCCCAGCAGCTCCTCGCTGCGCCCGCGCGGCGCGCCGTACACGTCGGCGACGTCGAAGAACGTCACCCCGGCCTCCAGCGCCGCGTCGACCACGGCGCGGGCGCCCGCCAACGTCTCCGTCCCGGTGCCCGGTCGGCCGAGGTTGTTGCAGCCGAGGCCGACAGCACTGACCACCAGACCCGAGTCACCCAGGCGTCGCTGCTCCACGAGCACCAGACCCTACGACGACTATCAGCCCCGAGTCACCACGTGGTCGCGGGCGGTGACAGGGGTCAGCGCCTCGTGCGCCGCGGTTCACCCTGCCGTCGCGGCCCGGCCATCTCGCGCTGCCAGCCTTCCGGGTGGCGACCTCAGCGAGGGGTGATCGTGATGTTCACTCGACGGATCGCGGTGGTGGGGGCGGGCTACGTCGGCCTGACGACGGCGGCCTGCCTGGCGTCGCTGGGGCACCGGGTGTGCTGCGCCGACGTCGACGAGGTCAAGGTCGGCCAGCTGCGGCGCGGCGAGGTGCGCATCCTGGAGCCGGGGCTGCCGGAACTGGTCGCCGCGGGGGTCGCCGCGGGCGGCCTGCGGTTCGTGGTCGGCGCGGCGTCCGCCGTGGACGACGCGGACACGGTGTTCCTCTGCCTGCCCACCCCGAGGGGCGGTGACGGCGCCGCCGACCTGTCAGTCGTCGAGTCGGTCGTGGCCGAGGTGCGGGACCGGCTCTCCCCGGGGTGCGTCGTGGTGACGAAGTCGACGGTGCCGGTGGGCACCGCGCGGCGGCTGGCGGCGCTGCTGGGCAGGGACGACGTGGCGGTCGTGTCGAACCCGGAGTTCCTCCGCGAGGGCAGCGCCGTGCCGGACTTCCTCGGCCCGGACCGGATCGTCGTCGGCTCGGACGACCGGGGGGCGGCCGAGCGGGTGGCCGCGCTGTACGCCCGGCTGGGCGCGCCGACCGTCCTGACCGACGCGGCCAGCGCCGAGATGGTCAAGTACGCGGCGAACTGCTTCCTCGCGATGAAGGTCAGCTACGTGAACGCGCTCGCCGAGCTGTGCGAGCGGCTGGGTGCCGACGTGGTGGACGTGACCGAGGGGATGGGCCACGACCGGCGCATCGGCCGGGCCTTCCTGCGCCCCGGCCCGGGGTGGGGCGGGTCCTGCCTGCCGAAGGACACGGCGGCGCTGGCCTCGGTCGCCGTCGGGCTGGGCGTCGACTTCCCCCTGCTGGCGGCCGCGATCGAGACGAACGTCCGGCAGCGGGGCCGGGTGGTGGCCAAGGTCAGGGCCGCGGTCGGCGGAGCCCTGCGCGGCGCGCGGTTGGGGCTGCTCGGGCTGACGTTCAAGGCGGGGACCGACGACCTGCGGGACTCGCCCGCGCTGGCCGTGGCCGAGCTGCTGGCTGGCGAGGGCGCCGAGCTGACCGCCCACGACCCGGCGGTGCCGGCGGCCGACCCGAGGACGTCCGGTGTGGTGACCCTGGTCGACGACCCGTACCAGGTGGCCAAGGACGCCGATGCCCTCGTGCTGCTCACGGACTGGCCCGAGTTCCGGGGACTGGACTGGGCGCAGGTCGCCGAGCTGATGGAACGACGCGTCGTGGTCGACACCCGCAACCACCTCGACCCGGAGGCGCTCCGCGCCGCCGGCCTCGACTGGCACGGGGTGGGCCGCCGCCCCGTCCGCTGCTGAGCTCGGCCCTCCTGGACCCGGTGCGTCCCAGACCCGGTCCGGTGAGGCAGGTTCACCCGCAGAGGCTGGCGTGTCGCCTCCGGCTTTCCCCGCCTGTCCGCCCGCCCACCTGCGATCCTGAAATCAGGGGTTCCCCCTGGTAACACCGTTTTGGACGTATCGCGAGTCAGGGGTGGCGCGATCTGCGACCACACAGTGCCTCAGCGACGTTGGCGTATCGATTCAGTAGTGCCTTCCGGCGTTCCTGCGCGGCCGCGGAGTCGTTAGCGGGGTTAACGAACTGGCTCTTTCACCCTATGGTGTGGGTCGTGTTCACCACCCGCCCCGAACTCGTCGGCACCCACGGCATGGTCGCGAGCACCCACTGGTTGGCCTCGGCCGCCGGCATGGCCGTGCTGGAGGACGACGGCAACGCGTTCGACGCCGCCGTGGCCGCCGGGTTCGTGCTCCAGGTCGTCGAGCCGCACCTGAACGGGCCGGGCGGCGAGGTCCCGGCGGTCTTCACCACCGCCGACGACCCGCGCCCCCGGGTCCTCTGCGGGCAGGGCGTCGCGCCGGCGGCGGCCACGGCGGCCCACTACCGCGACCTCGGGCTCGACCTGGTGCCGGGCACCGGTCTGCTCGCGGCCACGGTCCCCGGGGCGTGGGACGGCTGGCTGCTGCTGCTGCGCGACCACGGCACCAAGCGGCTCCGCGACGTGCTCAGGTACGCGATCGGCTACGCCAGGAACGGCTTCCCGCTGGTGCCGAGGGTCCACGACACCATCGCCACCGTGGAGCGGATGTTCCGCGAGCACTGGCACAGCTCGGCCGAGCTGTGGCTGCCGGGCGGCCGGGTTCCGCTCGCCGGCGCCCGGTTCGCCAACCCGGTGCTCGCCGACACCTGGGAGCGGCTGCTGGCGGAGGCCGAGGCGGCCGGCGCCGACCGGGACGCCCAGATCGAGGCGGCCCGCCGGGCGTGGGCAGAGGGCTTCGTGGCGGAGGAGGTCGACCGGTTCGCCCGCACGGCGGTGCGGGACGACTCCGGCCGCGACCACGCGGGCGTGCTGACCGGCGCCGACATGGCCGCGTGGCGCGCCAGCGTCGAGGACGCGCTGACGGTCGACCTCCCCGGCGGGTGGACCCTCGCCAAGTGCGGCGCATGGAGCCAGGGGCCGGTGCTGGCGCAGCAGCTGCTCCTGCTGGAGGGCTTCGCCGACCGTCTGTCCTATGTGGACGGAGTGCCCACGGTGGAGACCGTCCACCTCGCGGCGGAGTGCGCCAAGCTCGCCTTCGCCGACCGCGAGGCGTGGTACGGCGACAGCGACGACGTGCCGTTGGCCGACCTGCTCTCCCGGGACTACGCCGCCCAGCGGCGCGCGCTCGTCGACGGGACCGCGTCGCTGGAGCTCCGCCCCGGCTCGCCCGGCGGCCGCACGCCCCGCCTGCCCGCCTTCGTGGCCGAGGGGGTCGGAGCGGGTGGCGCCGACATGCCGATGGGCACCGCGATGGGCATCGGGGAGCCCACGGTGGGCCGCACCGGCACCACCCGGGGCGACACCGTGCACGTCGACGTGGTCGACCGCTGGGGCAACCTGATCTCGGCGACACCGTCCGGCGGCTGGCTCCAGTCCTCGCCCACGATCCCCGCGCTGGGCTTCTGCCTGGGCACGCGCGCGCAGATGTTCTGGCTCGACGAGGACTCGCCCAACGCGCTCGCGCCCGGCCGCCGCCCCCGCATCACCCTCACGCCGTCCCTCGCCCTGCGCGACGGCGAGCCCACCCTGGCGTTCGGCACCCCCGGCGGCGACCAGCAGGACCAGTGGCAGCTCTGCTTCTGGCTGGCGCACGTCGTCGGCGGGCTCGACCTCCAGGCCGCGATCGACGCCCCGGCCTGGCACTCGACCGCGTTCCCGTCGTCGTTCTACCCCCGGTCCTGGTACCCGGGCCAGCTGGTCGTGGAGTCCCGGCTCGGCGCGGATCTGGTGGCCGAGCTGCGCGACCGGGGGCACGACGTGGTCGACGCGGGGCCGTGGTCGCTGGGACGCCTCTCGGCGGTGTCCCGCGACCCGGTGAGCGGCCTGCTCCGCGCCGGCGCGAACGCCCGGGGCATGCAGGGCTACGCCGTCGGCCGCTGATCCGCGCACACCGCGACGCGCTCGAAGCTCCGGGGTGCCGGGGGCCGTCAGCGCACCTTCGCGCCGACGTGCAGGGCGACGCCGTCCCGCGCGGGGACGTCCGCGCGGAACCACCCGTGGGCGTCCACGACGTAGGTGGGGCCGGTGCAGTGGCCCGCCGTGAAGTCCCCGTGGACGACGTCGCAGTACGTGCCGGCGGGCAGTGAGGTCTGGAACGACCTCCCGGTCACCGCGTGCCCCTCGTCGCTGAGGACCAGGAAGCCCTTGGCGCCCCTGCCGAAGGCGACGAGGTCGTTCCCGTTGTCCCACCAGTTCGTCACGGGTTCGCCGCGCACCACGTTGTGGAAGGCCACCATGTTCGCGATCACCCGCCACCGGTGCTCGCAGCGCCAGCGGTTCGTGAAGCAGGTGGTGTCGGCGGTACGGCCGGACACGTCGGTCGGCGGCCCCTCGTCGACGTGGGCGTACTCGTAGCTGCTCATCACCTTCGGGACTCCGTACGGCCAGGCGAGCGTGAACGCGTTGGCCAGGGCGTAGCGGGCGTTGTCCCGGAAGGTCAGCACCGGCGAGTGCCGCTGCGTGTCGTGGTTGTCGGTGAACACCACCGCCTTGGCCGAGGGCAGGGGCGACCCGAAGGACCGGAGGTGGGCGAGCCGCTCCTGGTTGAAGATCCGGGCGAGGTCCCAGCCGTACCGGAACTCCAGCACGTCGCCGTTGCCGGTGTACTCCTCCGGGGTGATCGGCTCCCCGGCTCCCGGAATGACCTCCTGGTAGAGGTACGCCGGCCGGCGGAGCCGACCGGCGATCGCTGCGATGTCGGCGGCCGGCACGTGCTTCGCGGCGTCGACGCGGAAACCGTCGACGCCCAGCGAGAGCAGGTCGTCGAGGTAGCCGGCGATCCGGTTCCGGACGTGCTCGGACCCGGTGTCGAGGTCCGCGAGGTCGAGCAGCTCGCAGTTCTGCACCTCGTACCGGTCGCGGTAGTTCCGGATGTCGTCGTCGCCGTGCCGCCCGCAGTGGTGGAAGTCCCGCTCGCGGTAGATGCCCGGGTACTCGTAGTGCGAGTAGCGGGAGCCGCCGCTGCCGACGCCCGGCCTGGTCTGGCTGGTCATGTGGTTGATCACGGCATCCACGTGGACGCGCACGCCGGCGGCGTGACAGGCGTCCACCATCGACCGGAACGCGGCCCGGTCCCCGCGCCGGCTCGCGATCCGGTAGCTGACCGGCTGGTAGTCCTGCCACCAGGGATGGCCGGGGAGCACCACGTGCTCCTGGGGAGGCGACACCTGGACGGCGCCGTAGCCCCGCGGCCCGAGCACGTCCCGGCACTCCCGGGCGACCGAAGCCCAGTTCCACTGGAAGAGCTGGACGATCACGTCGTTGCGCGGCGGCGGAGCGCCGGCCGCCACGGGCGCCGCGCTCAGCACCCCCGCGACGAGCAGGACCACCAGGACCAGGACACGTGGGCGCTTCATCGGGCCTCCGCGTGGGCACGGGATCTCTGCCATTGGAGATCCCGCGCCCAGCCCCGTCAATGAACCAAACGGGCCCCGCCACCCCGCACAGCCCGTCCCACTCCGGCGACGGGCACGTCGACGAGAGAGCCGGTCGGAAGCCACCGATCGGGGCCCCGCGTCTGGGTAGTCTGCTGCGGTGCGTACCGAGTCCCCACCAGCCACCGTTGGCGCTGTCGCCCTCTGGGGCAGCAGTGACCTACCGGGGCTCGGTGACCAGGTGTTTCCACAGGTACTCGTCCGTGAGCTGGCGCGCCGGCTGCCTGGCTGGCGGTTGAGTCTCCTCGCCCCGTTGGGCTGGGAGCGGCCGGTCGTCACTGATGGTGGTCTGGTGGCGGCGCCCCTGGGGGAGTACTCCCCTGCTCGCGTCGACGGCATCGCGTCATCGGCCCACCTCAGCGTGGTGGCGCCGACCTTCCCCCTCGGCGCGGAGCTCGCCCACTACTACGGCGGCGACCGGTCGGTGGACGGGAGGGAGTTCTTCTCCCGCGGTCTTGGCGAGGGTCCGGAACAGGACCATCCGGTGTTGCCGACCCTGGTGCGCGTTTCCGAGGACGTGCCCGCGGGACTGGTGGCCTGGTGCGCGAGGCAGCCGCTGACCGCGGTGCGTGACCGGCGGTCCAGGGACCGCCTCGTCGCCGCTGGGGTGGGCGAGGAGATCGCGGTGGTGCCCAACCCGGCGGTGCTTCTCGGTGACCTGGCCAGCCCCTCGGTGCTGGTCGCCCGGGTCGGCCACCTGCGGCAGCTCGGCGAGTTGCCCGACTCCGAGTTCCTGGTGGTGCACGTCGTCAGTCCGGTGACACCGGACCTGGTGGCCGCGGTCGAGAGAGTACGTGACCGACTCGGAGCCGTCGAGATCGTCGTCCTGACGACGGGCGTGGCCCACGACGAGCTCGCGCTCCCGCCCGCGTGGCGCCTGATCGGCACCGACCTCGTCGTGGAGGACCGTCTGGCGGTGTTGGACGCGGCTCGCGCGGTGATCGCCGCGGACGAGCACGTCGCGGCCGTGTCCTCGGCCCTGGGCCAGGACTGGGTGCTGCTCGACCCGACCGGGGAGCAGCGGTGGCCCGTCCTGGAGTTCGCGGGTGAGGACCAGGTCGTCACACACCCCGAGGAGATCCTGAGCGCGGCGTTCGCGCCACCCGACGCCGCCGACCGGCTCGCTTCCGCACAGCGGGTGCTGAAGTCCCATCTGGACCGCATCGCCCAGATCGCGCAGGACGCGCTGGCCGCGCGAGGTGGGGACCTTGAGCGGCGGATGGCGGATCTGGCCGGTGAGAACCACGCGTTGCGAACCGCCCACCGCCGCCTCCGAGAGCGGATGCTGGTCGAGCGTCAGGCACTGGTGGACGAACTGGCCACCACGTGGCAGGAGGGGGAACGCGTCGCGCGGGAGGCCGACGAACTGCGTGAGCAACTGGCGCGGTTGCGCGCTGAACTCGCACACGAGCGTGAGCTGCACGCCGCTCTTGCGGCCCGCCACCGCGACGCGCTGGAGCAGCGCGCCGCTGTCGAGTCGGAGTTGGCCACACTTCGCCAGACCAAGCTGCTGCGGTGGTCCGAGCCGTTGCGCGAGGTGTACGGAAAGATCCGCCGGCCATGACAGGAACGCCGCGCATCACCTTCGTCCTCGTCTCCTACGGCGGCCGCGACCTCGTGGTGCGCTGTCTCGAGTCGCTGGCCGAGCACACAACCGAGCCCTACGAGGTGGTGGTCGTCGACAGCGCCTCCCCCGACGGCACCGGTGAGTGGCTGGCGGAGAACCTCACCACCGCCGAGGTCCTGAGGATGTCGACGAACCTCGGGTTCGGCGCCGGGTGCAATCTGGGAGTTCAGCACGCCCGGACCGAACTCGTGTGCTTCCTCAACGCTGACGTGGAACTCACGGCTGGTTGGCTGGAACCGCTGCTGCGGATGCTGGACGACAACCCGCGCGTCGGCGCCGTCGCTCCGCTGATGATGAACGCTGACGGCAGCGTGCAGGAGGCGGGCAGTGTCATCGGCGGTGACGGTTGGTGCCGCGCCTGGGGGGACGGGGACGCCGACGCCACCCCGCTGACGTTCCCCCGCGAGGTGGACTACGCGTCCGCGGCCTGCCTCGTGGTGCGACGTAGGGCCTTCTGGCAGGTCGGGGGGTTCTCGCCGGAGTACGAGATCGCCTACTTCGAGGACGTCGACCTGGCTCTGCAGTTGCGCGAGCACGGCTGGCAGACCTGGGTTCAGCCGTCGGCCCGCGTGGTGCACGCCCGACACGGGACCAGCTCCTCGGCGCGGGCCACGGAGCTGATGCGGCTGAACCACGGCGTCTTCACCCGGCGGTGGCCCGAGGAGCTGGCGAAACGTCCGCCGGTGGTGGGTGTCCAGGAGCGTCCGCACCAGCTGTCGTGGCTGCGCGACCGGAACGCTCCGTACCGTGTGCTGCTGGTCGACGACCGGGTGCCGCAACCCGACAGGGGGCGGGGAGACCCGCGCACGATGGCGGTGGTCGACGCCTGGCGGGACGCTGATCCCGCCGCCCGGGTGACCTTCTTCGCCGCCTCTCCGGAGCGGGCCGAGGACTATGCCCCGGCACTCCGGGCGCGGGGGATCGAGGTGGTCTACGGGGTGGAAGACCCCGTTCGCTGGGGGCGGGAACGTCTCGGCCTGTACGACGTGATCGTCGTTTTCCGGCCGCACAACTTCGTCGCGCTCGGGCTTCCGCTGTCCGGCACCCAGCCCCAGGCGGTGCGCGTGTACGACTCGGAGGCGTTGTTCCACCGACGTCCCGCGCAGTTCTTCGAGACGGCGGAGAGCACGGAGGAACGGCGACGGTACGCGCTCGAGGAGCGGCGGTTGCGGGAGGAGGAGGTCGCTGCCTTCACCTGGGCCGACGTCGCCGTCTGCGTCAGCGAGGACGAGGCGAGGTGGGTGCGGCAGGTGGCACCCGGCACACCGGTGCACGTGGCGTGCTATCCCATCGACGTGCCCGGCGACGTGCCCGGGCTGGAGCGGCGCGAGGGACTGGTTTTCTTCGGTGGGTTCGACAACACTCCGCGGACGCCCAACGAGTTCGCTGTGCTCGAACTCGCGAATGACGTGCTGCCCGTGCTGCGCGACCGGCACCCCGGGCTGCGACTGCGGGTGGTGGGCGCGGACCCGTCCCCCGCGGTCCGCGCACTGAGCGGACCGCTGACCGACGTCCTCGGGCGGGTTCCCGATCCGCGGCCCTGGTTGTCCACCGGCCGCCTGCACGTGGTGCCCATGCGCTACGGAGCCGGAGTGAAGATCAAGTTTGTGGACTCGATGGCGGCGGGTCTGCCGTTCGTGACAACTCCGGTCGGCGGTGAGGGACTGCACCTCGGCTGGACGGCTCGGCACCTGGTCGCCGAGTCCGCCGCCGAGATGGTCGAACTGTGCGACCGCCTGCTGCGGGACGACGTTCTGTGGACCGAGGTCCAGCAAGCGTTGCTCGACATCTGCCGTACGCGGTTCTCCCCGGAACACTTCCGGGACAACATGTCAGCGGTCATGGTCGACTGTGGAGTGCTGCCACCAGCACCGACGGGCGTGCACACCGCCTGTTGAGATTCGGTGTCGGCCGTGCTGGGTGTTCTGACGGGCAGGACACCCAGCACGTGCCCGCACTCAGTCGAGGGCGTCCTGCGCTGGTGGTGGCAGGGCCGTCCGCTTCCCCCGCTGCGCTCGCCACCGCAGAGCGGCCACGAGCAGTCTTCGTTCGGCTCCGGAGTTCTCGGGCCTGGCCCGGGTGCGGTAGGGCAGCGGGACCTCGGTGCGGGCGGCGAGTTCGACGAGCGGAAGCAGGCGGTGCTCCACGTCCGCCAGCTTCCGAAGCTCTGCCCGGACGTCGTCGGCGATCCGGTTTCCCCGGCGTAGCAGCAGTGTCTCCGCGAACTGGGCGACTCGCCGCAGTTCGTACTCCACGACGGCCTCCAGCTCGGCCTGCTTGTCGGCGCCGAGTCCGGCATCCGCGCCCAGCCCGACTCCGATCAGGCCGAGCAGACCCGGGAGCCCATCATCGAGTCGATCGTCCCGTTGCCCGGTGACGTTGTTGGCGTGCTGGCGGTAGGACTGCAACGCCCGCCCCACGAAGGCGATCCGACCAGCGACCAACGCGCTGGCCGCGATCCACTGGTCGTGGAACGCCGAGGGAGTGCCCGGCGGGAACGGCAGTACCTGTTCCCGGAGCAGATCAGCGCGGAACAGGCTCGCCGCGCCGGTGATCCTGTTGAGGAGCAGCAACGACGACACGTCCGTCCACTGGTTGCTGCGGGTTCCCCAGAACGAGGGCGCGGTCATCTCGCCGTGCTCGTCCACCAGGCGCATGTCGCAGTAGGCGAGTTGAACGTCCTCGTCGGCGAACTGCTCCAACAGCACGGCCAACTTGTCCGGATCCCACACGTCGTCCTGGTCGCACAACGCCACCAGTTCCGCATCGGTGGGGACGAGCTGGAGGACTCGCTCGAAGTTGCGGTAGAAGCCGACGTTCCGCTCATGCCCGACAACGACGAACCGGTCGTCGTCCTCGGTCAGCTCGCGCAGCAGTGCCAGCGTGTCGGGGCCGGAGGCGTCATCACCGAGAACGCACACCCAGTTCTGGTGGGTCTGGGCGCGCAGAGAGGCGATCTGCTCGCTGAGGAACCTGCGATCCGGACGGTAGGTGGCCAGGCAGATCGCCACCCGGGGCCCTTCGTGGGGCCATTCGACCCGCACCGCGGGAGTCCGGGAGGCGGGCTCCAGCTTGAGTGCCGGGAGCGGACGGGTTGCCACCCAACCGTCGGAGAGCTCGACCCGGAGTGCGAGGGGAAGCGTGGTCGGGCTGGTCACGGCGGGGATTGACAGGCGCGCCCGAATTCCGCTTCCGGCGGGAACCCGCAGCCCGATCGCGCCGAGCGCGTTGACCACGTCCGGACGAGGATGCCCGAGAGTCGCGCGGTGCTCCTGTCCCCCCGCCACCACGCTCACCGACCGCACGGGGAGCTGGTCGTGCGTGACCCACCCCTCCAGTTCGACCACCTGGCCCCGGCCGACCACCACCGGCCCCGTCGGCATCTCCACCGAGTGGCGCAGTCCCGCGTCCCGGTTGGCGACCCGCCGGACCCGCCGGCCCAGCACCGAGGCCAGCCCGGGCGCGATCCGGCTGGCCCGGCGCAGGATGCCGTCGGGTTCGTCGCCGGCGCGGCCCAGCGCGAGGTCGCGCACTCCGCGAGCGGCCCTTGCCGCGGGCCACAGGTAGCGGTGTCCGGTGCGAACCAGCGACGAGTGCTCCAACGCGTCCAGCCTGGTCCGGATCCGCCGAAGACGGCCCATCAGCTGGTCGGTGTTCCGCGCGGCCTCGATCCGGAGCTGGTCCGCCTCCGCCCGCGCCCGCTCCGCCTCGGCCCTGGCCTCGGTGGCGAGGTGCAGATGCCACTGGTTCTCCTCGGTGGCCTTGGCGAGCTCCGCGAAGGCCAGCCCCAGGCGGCGGTCGAGTCGGGCCAGTTCGGCTCTGGCGACCGACAGCTCGTGGTCCACCTCCTGCCGCCGCCGCTGCTCGTCGGCGAGCAGTTCGTCCGCTTTGCGCTGGTGCCGCACTGCCTCGTCGCGCAGGGCGGTCAGCTCGGTCTCGGTGTCCGGGAGTCGCAGGGCGGAGTCGTGCAGTGCGGGCACGCCTCCGTTCAGCTCCCACAACCTCGGGCGCCCCGGGACGCCGACGCCGGCCTCGATGGAGGAAGCGACCCGCGCCGCCGGGACACCGGTGACCAGTTCCTGCAGCGCCGCCTCGGCGGCCACGAGCTCAGCCCACCGCTGGTCCACGACGGGACCCAGCCCTGCTGCCTCGGCGAGCCGGCGCAGCAGGTCACCGAGGGTCGAGTCCGCCGGCCACGGGTGGGCGGCGCCGCTGTGGTGGACCTCCCTGGCGAACTCCAGCAGGCCACGCGCCATCGCCAGCTCGGCGTCGACACCGGTGCCAGCACGCCACTCCAGGTCCACGCGCCGGGTGGAGCCGTCCACACCGATCATCACGTTGCCCGGGTGGACGTCGAGGTAGTCCGGAGGCAGGACCGCGACGTCCGGGCGGCCAGGCAGGTAGGGATGACGTTGGTCGGACTCGGAGAGGGGCCTGGCTTCGGCGAGGCAGGTGTCGCGCCACAGCCCGAGCAGGCGGCCCAGCTCGGACTCGTCCTCGCGGTGCAGCGCTGACAGCAGTTCCCCGTCCAGCGGGCGGCCGGGAACCCACGGCTCCTGGTCGTCGACCTGCTGCCGCAACCAGGATTCGTCAGCTCCACCACCACCGGTGACGGTTTCCAACGCGAGCGAGCGCGTCAGCCGACGAGTCCGGCGCCACGGTGGCCGCCGGGCCGCGCTCACCAACCAGGCCAGTCCGGGATCGGTGAGCGCCTCGATCGCCTCGGCGGAGCGCGCCGCCAGCACCAGGAACGAGGGCGCGACGTCGGCGGCGATGCCCTCGGCGAGGGCGAGTCGGTGCAGCGGCCGTCCCGGCAGGACTCCGGGAGCTCCACCGAAGGCTCCCAGCAGGGGGTCCCTGACCAGTTTGTCGACCACCTCGGGAGCGTCGGGGCGCTCCAGCAGCGCCATGTCCACCACGACACGGGGAAGCCGGTAGTCGGGGTAGGGCAGCATCCAGCGCTGAGCCACCAGCCCGGCCTCAGCCAGCATCGCCGAGAGGGCGTTGCGGGTCCAACTCCGGGGAGTGGCCGCCGCGCCGGGAAAGACGGTCAACCCGAGCCAGGGCTGGCCTTCTCGCCCCTGCGACTGCCCGAGGAGGTGCCCGAGGCCGAACTGGTTGTCGACGGCCAACACCAGGACACCCTGCTCCGCCAGTGCGTCGGCGACCGTCCCCAGCAGTGCTCGGGGACCGCCAGGGCTGGCCGTCGCCCGTTCCAGCTGACCGGCCAGCAGGGCGAGGTCGAAGGGGTCGCGCTCGGCCAGCGCCGCCTCCGCCTCCGCCCGCACGACCTCCACAGTGGACAGATCACGACAACGTTCCCTCGCCGCCGCCGCGAGTTCCGCGCCGCTCTCGACGCCGAGCACCCGCAGACCAGCCTCACCGAGCGCCCGGGTGAGCGCTCCGCTCGCGCATCCGACCTCGACGGCGCGCAGCCCCGGCCGCAGCCGCAGCGGAGCGAGCAGACCGAGCCGCTGGGGAGAGAAGTGGTAGCCCAGGTCGAAACCGGTGACCTGCCCGGCGAGCTCCGTCGAGTCGGTTCCCACGTCCTGGGCGGCCCGCAGCGTGGCCAGCACTTCCGCCTCGATGGGGGAGGTGGGCTTCGGGGTGTCCGTCATGTCACCTTCTGGCCGCTCGCCGGAGTCACTTCGCCGGGTGTTGTTCGAGCTGCTTGGCGAGCAGGGCCTCGAACTCCTTCTTCGCCGCTTCGGCGTCCTTGCCGTACGCCTCCACGCGGATCACGCCGTTGGACGTGGTGTAGTGCGCCCGGTAGGAGGTCGTCAGGTTCTTGTCGTTGGCGGGCAGCACCCGGGAGACGACCTTGTCGTTGGTGCTGGGCAGGGGCTCGTACTTGGCGTTGGCGTAGTACTGGTCGAGCAGCCCGAGGAGCCTGCGGGGGTCCACGCCGTTGGTACCGGTGAAGGCCCACAGACCGGCGCGGAGCTTGTCGCCGTCGGCGTCCGCGTTGACGACGTAACCGCTGATCTCGGTGACCCCGTTCTCCTTGAGGAGCTTCGCCTCCTGCTCGGTGGGGGCCTTGGCCTGCACTGCTTCCGCGATCGGCATCTTCCGGTTCAGCACCGGTTTCCCGTCCTGCTCGACGAACGGTCCCGCGGGGCGGGGCTTGGCCGAGCTCGTCGGAGACGCGGACTGGCTGCTTCCGCTGGCCTCCGGCTGCTTGTCCGAGGCCGACCCGCTGGTGGCGAACCACCAGATGCCGCCGCCGATGCCGAGCAACAGCACCACGACCGCGACGATCGCGATGATCCGGCCAGCCTTGCCGTCACCCTTGCTGTCGTCGAAGACCTCGGGCCCCTGCTTGAGCCAGCCCGGGTTTCCGAAATCCGGAGGCAGCTCCGAGTCCGCCCAGGGGGCGGTGTTGTTCGGGTTCGCCGGGTTGGGCGGCATGCCCCACCCCGGCGTCATGCCGGGCTGGTTCGCCGGTGCCGCGGGGAAACCGTACGGCGGGGAGGTCGGCAGTGGTTGCCCGCCGCGCACGACCTGGGTCCGGTCGGCGTCCGCGCCGCGGACGACCTGGGTCTGGTCTCCCGACACCACCTGAGTCGCGTCCGCGGTGGGCGCCGCTCCCTCTGCCGGGACCGGGTCCATGACCTGGGTGTTCTCGGGGCTGTTGTCCCATCGGAATGGTGTGGGGGAGAACGTGGCCGGTGTGGGAGAGGCGTTGCCGGCGGGGGAGGGGGACTGCCCCGGCACCGCCTGCTGCGACGCGGCGGCCTGCAGCTGCCCGCGCCGCTGGCGGTACTCCTCAGCGGAGATGTGGCCCGCCGCCAGAGCGTTGTCGAGCTGTTGCAGCTCGTCTTGCCAGGACATCAAACGCCTCCCCATCCGAGGTCGGAGTAGCGGTCATTCTGCCGAACGGCCTTCTTCGGCCGAACACGCATTCGCTCCCCCAGGAACAACGCCTGCCAGGTGGTGACTGTCGTCACCCCCGTGGCCGCCTCGGCCACTCCACGTGCTGACTACATGGTTAGCACCACGCGTGGCAGCAGCGGTACGAGGAGTGTGCCGATTTCTTCGCCAAACAGTTGGTCGTCTCGAGCTGCTCGTCATCGGTGAACCACACGAGTGGTCGGGGCGATTATCTCCCTGGCCGCGGTGGACATGAGCAGAACGGCCCGGTTGGCCCATCGCGCCCTGCCCGTCGTCGCTGTGTGCGTCCGCCCGGCTCCCCGCACCGTGGTTTCCTCGTTCTCGTTCAGCGCGCCGGCATCGCTTCGAGTGCCTGTCGCGCGGTCCGTCTCAACGCCTCGGCCAGCGCCGGCTCCTCGCCGCCGGCTCGGGAGACCCCAATCCGCACCACGGCGTTGCCCGAGAGATAGGTGGCGCGGTAGAGCGTGCGGTCCGCCGCGACGAGCCGTGTCACGCTCACCTCGGTGGGCAGACCACTCTGCTCGACCGGGGTGAGGCCGCCCCTCCGGTGGAACTCCCGCAGATCGCTCGCCAGCTTCTCCGCCTTGTCCGACGAGTTGGTGTTGAACACGAGGACCGCGTACAACGCCCCGTTGTCCGCCGAACCGGCGTAGGCGACCCTCGTGGAGCCGTGCGCGTTGAGGAGTTCGACCTCGAGATCGTTGAGGAGGTTACGACGCTTGGCCTCCACGGGGGACAGCATGCCACCGTCCAGTCTGACACCGGGCAGCGTGGGCAGCCGGTCCACCTCGATCTCACCACGGGGCTCGACCGCCGCCTGGGGGGTGGAGGCGGAGCTCGGGGTGGCCGAGGCGGGCTCGTAGCCGCGCCACCACCACGCGCCGCCCGCACCTGCCGCGAGCACCAGCAGGGCGGCAAGGAGGAGGCGACGTCGGTGAGGACGCCGCGGCCGCGCCGACGTGAAGACCTCGGCACCTGTCCAGCTCACCTGCGGACTGGTGTTCACCCGCTCCACGGACAGCGGTTGGGGAGGTGCGCCGGCGGGCGCGCTGGGCAGGCCCGACCGCGGGATGACCTGTGTCCGGTCGGGGTCCGGGATGACAGGAGGTCGTGCGGAGAACGCCAGCGGTGCAACGGCTGGTCCGCCTCCCGAGACGCGCGCCAGAAGCTCGTCTCGTTGCCGTCGGTGTTCGTCCTCGGAAATGCTTCCCTCGGCCAGCGCGCTGTCCAGCCTTCGCAACTCATCCTGCCACTGCATGCGCAACTCCCGACGGGTCAGCGAGAACGGGGAACGGCCTCTGTCGCACGCGCTCGCCCCTGGTTCTCGCCGGGGCGGCGTCGACGTGGATTCGTCCGCGGCTCCAACCACTTTCGGTACCACTTGTTGATCGGCATCTCGACACAGCGGTACAGCAGTTCGGTTGCGACCCCGACTCCGACCAGTGCCACCAGCAGCGCGGCGACCCATCCGATCGAGGGAGAGAGTAGGGCCAGCAGGGGGTAGGCCGCGACCTTGTGGGCCAGATAGACCGAGTACGTGCGGCTGGACAGGGTTCGCACCCAGGGACGGGTGACGATCCGTCCTCGCGAGGGGCCCACCAGCAGCACGACGAGCATGACCAGCGCCACGATCCGCGGGTTGGCACTGCCGCCGGGAATCGTCTCGTTGGTCAACGTCGCGCGGACGAAGAGCAGGAAGTGCACCGCGCCGAGGCCGATCCCGGCCGCCGGTGCGAGCTGGCCGGACCGGACCAGTGAGACCAGCTGTCCGAGGAACATGACGGGGAGGAACGTGATGATGACCCGAAGTTGGTGCTCCGCCGGGGTGTCCTGGGTGTTGATGAGCGACAGCAGCACCGACACGGTGGTCGCGCCGATCGCCGGCGGGAGCCAGGGCCAACGGCGCAGCAGGGGAATCGTGGCCGCCACGAAGAAGTAGAAGGAGAACTGCACCGTCAACGACCAGGTGACATCGAGGACGACCGGTGTGTCGGGCAGGAAGTAGTTGACGAGAAACATGTTCGCCACCACGTCGGCCAGGTCGTAGTCCTCGCTGGTCATCAGCAGGCCAGCCGTCGCCAGGGGCCAGGCGGCGAGCACGGTGACGGCCAGGGCCGGGACGAGCCGGGCGGCCCGACGTCCGAGAAACTGCAGTGGGCGCTCGCGTAGCGCGACATGTGTCGTCACGATCCCGCTGACGATCAGGAACGTCGTGATACCGAGGTTCGCGAGATCCGGTTCCAGTCGCAACGGCCGGACCACCAGCGCGTTGACGGCGTCTCCCACCGGCCAGGGGTGGTGCGCGTGCAGCAGCCACCCCGTGAGGTGGATGTAGAGAACGCAGAACGCCGCGAGCACCCGCAGGAGGTCGAGACCGTGCAGGTAGCGATTGCCTTTCCGGGTTGACGAAGGAGCGCCGGTCACCGGCTGCCCCTCGGTCGAAGTGCAGACCTCGTCACGAAGTCACCGGCTTCCGTCGCGATGGCGACCGCGGAGGCGGCGGTGACAGCGGTCAGCGCCATGGGAAGTCGGGTGTGGAGCGCGTCGAGTACGGGGTAGCAGACAACCCCTGGGAGGAGCACCAGCCACTGGGCTCGGTCGGCGATCCACCGAACAACGCTGTTCCGCGCGACGCGGTCCGCCGTCCGGCCACTGGTCCGCACGGTGACGAGGAAGAGCAGCACGGCGAAGAGGAACGTCACCGGGTACCACCAGTGCCGGAGGGTCGCATGGGTGTTGGAGATGGCGGCGGACACGACCCAGGCCAGGAGACCGAGGGACGTCCCGAGGTACGAGCTGATCTCTCTGGCCCACACCTGGTAGGCGACCTGGCCGATCACGACGAGCGGGAGAAACGCCACGATCTCGGCGACCCGGTGCGTCGGGCCGGGAGAGACACCCAGCACACCGACGGTGGATACGGCCACGAGCTGGGCTGCCGGTGCCAACCAGACAACGCGACCGGTGCGGCGGCTGGCGGAGGCGAGGAGGGAGCCCGCGATCTGGACCAACACCAGCCACGCCAGCGGAAGCAGTGGTGCGGCCTGGGGAAGCACCTGGTCAGCCAAGGTCACCGCGCCCAGGGCGTGGAGGAGATCAGGTTGGGGAACGGTGTCGGGACGCGTGAGCACGTCCGCTCCGAAGGACAGCGCCCCGATGGCGACCACAGTTGCCACGACAACGGGGAGCCAGTGACCGAGCAGACGGCGGATGCGGTCCTTGGCGCATTCTCCGCGGGCGTGAGCGGCGGCCTCGTCCCAGCCGTGGGTGAGGAGCAGGAGACAGAGACCGAAGCCGCCGAAGTCCTCTCCGATCCCCAGCGCCCGGTTGAGCCACTCCCGAGCGGTGTCCACCAGCCAGAGCGGTTCCGCGTGTTCCGCCAGCCACAGACCGAGCAAGGAGTAGACGACCAGGGTCGTTCCCAGAGCGCGTAGCAGCAGGACGCCAGCGGGGGCGAGCGAACTGTCGAGAAGTCCCGACCGGGCGAGAACAGGGTGACGCCGCGCTCTCACGTGGCCACCGGCAGATTTCGTACCTGCTGTTCCAGAAGAGCGTTGAAGGCCGGGGTCACGTCGTTCGCGACGGGGCCGTAGCCCTCCACAGCGATGACCGCAGCGCCTGCCACGTAGAACGCGCGATAACTGATCGGCCCGCGCTTCCCCTGAGGCAGTGGTTGTTGTCGGACCCGGACCCCTTTCGGCGCGTCCTTCCGAAGTGTGAAACCGACCCGGTCGAACAGGCCGTCGAGATCATTGAGCAACCGCTGTGCGCTCTCGTGATCATCCGTGAGGAACAGATAGGTGCCTCTGGTGATTCGTTCGTCGCGCGTCGCCCAGGCCTCCACGTGATCCACTTTGTGGCGGTCGAGCAGTTCCTTCTCGACCGGGGCGACGACCTGGGAGTTGGCGGGTGCGGACAGTCGGCCGTTGACCGCGAGCACGAGCGGCCCGGGAGGCATCACCAGTGGCTTCCCCCGGGGCGGCGGCCCCGGCTGCCGCGGGTCCGGGGAGCCGAGCACGGGGCGCAGCTCGGCCATGGCCCTGGCCGACGGGTCGGTACCCCCGCCCCACCCCACCCAGGCGAGCAGGCCCAGCCCTCCGAGCAGGACGAGGGTGGTGGTTGCGGCGACCACACGACGGAGTTGGTCGCGGACGCTCATCATCCCCCCTGCGGCTGTACTGCGGCCTGCGATGCTCGCACTCCGCTCATCGTCAATTCGGGCATAGTGTCCAGGTTGTTACCCCAATGGGGGGATATCACTTCCGTGAACACCGTGCGCATTGATCAGGTAACAAGAGGTCGAATATTCACCGGCGCCCGCCGCGGCGGCTCTAGGCTGGCTGTATGACCTGGTTCGGACGGGACGTGACGGAGCTGGTCAGCGCCGAGACGGCGTTGCCCGGCAGGGCGGAGGCGGTCCGGGTCGCCGAGCGGCACGCGGTGTACCCGGAGCGGCGGATCGTGCCTCCTTTCCCGGAGGGCATGCGCACCGCGGTCTTCGGGCTCGGGTGTTTCTGGGGCGCGGAGCGCCGCTTCTGGCAGACGCCCGGCGTGTGGTCGACCGCGGTGGGCTACGCGGGTGGGCACACGCCGAACCCCACCTACGAGGAGGTGTGCGGCGGGCGGACCGGGCACGCCGAGGTCGTCCTCGTGGTCTTCGACCCCGCCAGGGTGTCCTACGAGGAGCTCCTGCGCGTGTTCTGGGAGGCGCACGACCCGACGCAGGGGATGCGCCAGGGCAACGACGTGGGCACCCAGTACCGGTCGGCGATCTACTACGCGGACGACGAGCAGCGTGCGGCCGCCGAGTCCAGCCGCGACGCCTACCAGCAGGCCCTCACCGCCGCCGGCCACCGCGAGATCACCACCGAGATCGCGCCGCTGCGCGACTTCTTCTACGCCGAGGACTACCACCAGCAGTACCTCTCGGACGCCAAGAACCCGCACGGGTACTGCGGCATCGGTGGCACTGGCGTCTCGTGCCCCGTCGGTCTGGGGGTCGCTGACAACGGCTGACCTGCCCGCTCGCCCGGTTCTCCGCACCTGCTCCTGATCGCGGAAGACCAGCGGTGGCCGCGGAAAGCACGTCGTGGTCCCTCGGCCGCATCGGTGGGCGCCGGCACCGGCCTCCGGGGCGCACTCAGGACCGGCCGAAGGACCGCGGCGGGCGTCAGGCACGATGGCCGCCGTGGAACGGCCCGAGCTGACAGTCCGCCCGGAGTGGGGGCAAACCGGCGACGTGTACTTCCCGGTCGCCGCCCTCGTCGAGGGCGAGTGGTGGGTGTTGCGGATCAACAACTTCCCCAACCACCCGCTCTGGACGCTGTTCGTCGGCGGCCGGCGCCGCTTCGACCTCAACGACGCTCCGGCCACCTGGGCGAACCCCGCCGGCCGCGACCACAAGAAGATGCCGGCCGACCTCGCGGCCGAGGCGCTCCGCCCGGTCCGGGACCTCGTCGCCTACGGGAGCGAGTACGGGCTTCCCTGCGAGGACCCGCGTTGCTGCGGGTGACCGCTCAGCCGCTGCGGTCGGGCCCGGCCCTGGTCAGGTCGATCCGCAGCAGCACGCGCCGCTCGGCCCGCATCGCCTCGCGGTACTCGTCCCAGTCGGGGTGCTCGCCGGAGATCCGGCGGTAGTAGTCCTCCAGGCCGGGGAGCGCCTCGGGGAGCGACACCACCGTCGCGACACCCTCCACCTGCGCCCACCGGCCGAAGAACCCGTCCGGCAGCACACAGATCCACACACGCGGGTCGCGCCGGATGTTGCGCACCTTGTAGGCCGCCTCCCGCGTGCTGACCACGAGTCGATCCCGGTCGTCGAGGGCGACCAGCACCGGGGACATCTGGGGTGTGCCGTCAGCGCGTGTCGTGGCGAGCACGGCGCGGTGCTGGGCGCGGACGAGGGCTCGGGCTGTGTCCAGATCCACAAGGCCATCCTGCCCCCGGGCGGTGAACGGCGCCGGAAAACCAGAAGTGGGAAGGCGACTGGGTCGCCTTCCCACTTTTTGGAGCGGACGACGGGACTCGAACCCGCGACCCTCACCTTGGCAAGGTGATGCGCTACCAACTGCGCTACGTCCGCCAGCGCCTTCCGGCGTGCGGGGACTACTTTAGCGGACGTCTCGGCGAACTCCGAATCGCCCCCCTCCGAGGGCCAGTCCGGTGCGGAGCGCGCCCACCGCCTCCACCATCGCGTCGCGGGCGTTGGGGTCGACACCGAGCGTGTTGGCGAACCCGTGGAACAACCCCCTGTGCCTGCGCACGACCGCGGGGACGCCGGCCTCGCGGAGGCGCTCCGCGAACTCCTCGCCCTCGTCGCGCAGGGGGTCGAACCCGGCGGTGGCGACGTAGGTCGGGGGGAGGCCGCTCAGGTCGTCGGCCAGGAGCGGGGACAGCCGGGGGTCCGACAGGGCGGAGCGGTCCGGCGCGTAGTGCTCCAGGAACCAGGTGATCTGCCGTTCGCCGAGGAAGAAGCCCTCGGCGAAGAGCCGGCGGGACGGACGGACGCGGGTGGCGTCGAGCGCGGGGTAGAGCAGGAGGAGGAACGCGGGACGCGGGCCCTCGGACCGGCTGGTCAGGACGCTGATCGCGGCCGAGAGGTTGCCGCCGGCGCTGTCGCCGCCCACGGCCACGGCGTCGGGGTCCGCCCCCCACTCCTCGGCGTGGTCGACCGCGTGGCGGAAGGCGGCCTCCGCGTCCTCCACGGCGGCCGGGAAGCGGTGCTCGGGGGCCATGCGGTAGTCGACCGCCAGGACCCGGAGTTCACCGTGCTCGGCCAGGAAGCGGCACACCACGTCGTGACTGTCCAGGTCGCCGACCACCCAACCTCCGCCGTGGAAGAACACGAGCAGGGGCGACCCCGTCGGCAGGTCGGCCGGCTCGTAGAGCGCGGCACCGATCGGACCGCGCGGGCCGGGGATGGTGAGCTCCCGGCGGCGTGTGGAGCTCCGCCAGGCCGCGTTCAGCATCTGGGTGAGGTGGCCGAAGTCGGTGCGGGCCAGGGGAGCGGGCCGGGTGGCCTCGAACCCGGTGTTCATGAGCCACTGGAGGCGCAGGACGAGCTGCGCGCTGGGCGCCATGACCTGACCGTCGACCCGGATGGGACGGCCGGCCAGCAGGCGCAGCAGGGGCACCGGGAGGTTCAGGAGGCCGCGCGTCGCCAATGCGCGCCACCGGGCCGGGATCACGTTCAGCGGAAGGTGCATGCCCCGTGAAGTTACTGGCAAGTAGGGTAACTGTCGTCAAGCTTTCGTGTCGGCTCCGTCACCCCGCCGACTGGCCCATGATCGGCGAACGGCACAATTCCGGAGATCGCCTGCTGCTCAGGGCCCGCCTCGGCGGAGGTTAGGTGGACACGACATTCACCCACGCGGAGCATCGCGTGCGAGGTACCGTTGACTCACGCTCGGTGACCGGTCGGGGCGGATGCGTGACCGTCCGCCTCACCCGGGTCTGGTCGAGGAGGCGGCGATGACTCGGCTGGTGCGTGGTGCGGACGGTCGGATGTGGACCGTGCGCACCCGGATGGAGTGGAGCAACCCGGCCACCGCCGACGACTTCGAGCACGACGTGAGCGGTGGGCAGGCGCCCGGCGTCATCATGGCCGTCCTGCTCGGTCTGCTGGTCGTGGCGCTGGTGTGGTGGACGCCCGCCTCGGTGATGGTGCCCGCGTGGCTGATCCTCGCGTTGACCCTGGTCGTCGGCTTCTTCCCGGCCCGGTGGGCGCTGCGGCGGCCGTGGACGGTGGTGGCGGAGACGCCGGGCAACCTGGAGGACCGCCCCGCCGAGCGGTGGGTCGGCCAGGTGCGCGGTGTGCTCAGGGTGCGCCAGGAGGTCAGCCGGATCGCCCGCAACATCGAGGTGTTCGCGACCCCGGACCGGGACGGCGTGGGGCCGCTGCAACCGGTGGAGTGAGCGCCGGGTGGCTTTCCCCTCCGTCAGGTGATCTCCAGCCTTGCCCTGCGGCGGTCTGACTACTTCCTGGTTATGTGTCGCACGATTGGGTGAAGCCCCTCGGTGTGGGCTCCCCGTCCTGGGTGGGGTGTAGTCGGTTTTTCGCTGCTCTCCGCGGTTACCCACATCACCCTGAGTTGTCCACAGGCTGGTGGTGGACGGTGGGGCCGTGGGCCCGCGCTCGATAGGCTGGTGCAGGGGTCGCCCCCCAGGGTGGGTGGGGGCTGTCCCGAGAGCGGAGAGGCAGAGCGCCGCCTCGGGCTCTGCTGGGGTGGGGGACGTGCTGCCACACTGGGCGGGTGCCTGAACTTCCCGAGGTGGAGGCGTTGGCGCACCACCTCCGCGAGCACGCCGTCGGTCGTGCTGTCGCCCGGGTCGACGTGGTCTCGCTCAGCGTCCTCAAGACCGTCGACCCGCCACCGCCGGCCCTCGTCGGCCGCCAGGTCACCGGCGCCACCCGGCACGGCAAGCACCTCGACGTCGACTGCGACGGACTGCACCTCGTCGCCCACCTGTCGCGGGCCGGCTGGCTCCGGTGGCTCGACACCACCGCCGCGATGCCGCCCCGCCCCGGCAGGGGGCCGCTCGCGCTGCGTGTGCACCTCGGGCCGCCCGGCGAGGGACCCGGGTTCGACCTCACCGAGGCCGGCACCCAGAAACGCCTCGCCGTGTGGATCGTCCACGACCCCGCCGAGGTGCCCGGCGTCGCCCGGCTCGGCCCGGACGCGCTCGCCCTGTCCCGCGACGAGCTGGCCGAGCTGCTGGCCGGCCGCACCGAGCGGCTCAAGACCGCGCTCACCGACCAGTCCCTGGTCGCCGGCGTCGGCAACGCCTACTCCGACGAGATCCTGCACACCGCCCGGCTCTCGCCGTACGCGACCGCCGGCCGCCTCGACGACGACGCCCTCGACCGGCTCCACGGCGCGCTGCTCGAAGTGCTGACCGGCGCGGTCGACCGATCTGTCGGCCAGCACGCCGCGCGCCTGAAGGGTGAGAAGCGGTCCGGGCTGCGGGTGCACGGGCGCACCGGCCTGCCCTGCCCCGTCTGCGGCGACACCGTGCGGGAGGTGTCCTTCGCCGACCGCTCCCTCCAGTACTGCCCCACCTGCCAGACGGGCGGCCGTCCCCTGGCCGACCGCCGCATGTCCCGGTTGCTGAGGTGACGGTTGCTGAGGTGACGGCCGCGCCGGTCAGCTGACGATGAGCACCTCCAGCGCGCGCGGCCCGTGCACGCCCTCCACCCGGTCCAGCTCGATGTCGCTGGTGGCCGACGGCCCGCTGACGAACGTGAGGGGGCGGACCGGGTCGAGTCGGGCCAGCGCCTCGGGAACCGTGCCGACGACCTGGTCCGCGCGCACCACGCACAGGTGGTAGTCCGGAACCAGGGTGAGCGCCCGGCGGCCCTGGGTCGCCCCGGCGTCGAGCACCACGGTGCCCGTCTCGGCGATCGCCACCGCGCAGCCGGTGAGCACCCCGTCGGCGCGGTCGAGCTGCTCGACGGTCAGCGGGGGGTCGTCGAGGTGCCACTCCACGTCCGGCACCCGCCACTCCTCCGGCAGGTCCGTCGGCCCCAGCATGATCCGCACGCGGCGGCGGGTCAGCAGCGTGCCGACCGCGTCGGGCAGGTCGGCTGAGGCGACCCGCCGCACCACGGCCCGGTAGCCGGCGACCCGCCGGGCCAGCAGCTCCACGACGTCGCGGTGCTCCCGGCGGGCGTCGTAGTCCCGGGGGATGCGGACCCGGGGGCGGTCCGGCCCGATGGCCGCCCTGATCCGCCCCAGCACCTCGGAGCGCGCGGACGCGTGCGGGTCAGCCACGGGTGCGCCTCCACCAGGCCCGGAACGACTCGCGGGGCGGCGCGGGCACGTCCCGCGCCGAGGTCCAGCGCGAGCCCGGCCACGGCAGGCGGCTGATCCGCCCCTGCCGGGCCAGCAGCCGGGCCAGCGAGCCGGCGCGTTGCGCTGCCTCGAACCGCCGGGGGTCCCGCATGATCCAGCCGAGCGCCGCCATCGCGGCGGCCTCCGGCGACGCCCCGCTCTTCGCGGCGACGACCTTCGACCGCAGGTGCACCAGGACCCGGGGGATGTCGATGCGCACCGGGCAGACCTCGAAACAGGCGCCGCACAGCGAGGACGCGTAGGGCAGCGACGCCTGCTGCGGGTCGGAGAGGTCGCCGAGGAGCTGCGGGGTGAGGATCGCGCCGATCGGCCCCGGGTACACCGAGCCGTACGCCTGGCCGCCGGTCCGCTCGTAGACCGGGCACGAGTTCAGGCAGGCCGAGCAGCGGATGCAGCGCAACGCCTGCCGGCCGACCTCGTCGGCGAGCGCGTCCGTGCGGCCGTTGTCCAGGAGCACCAGGTGGAAGTGGCGCGGGCCGTCGCCCGGCGTCACCCCCGTCCACACCGAGGTGTAGGGGTTCATCCGCTCCGCCGTGGACGAGCGGGGGAGGAGCTGGAGGAGGACCTCCAGGTCCCGCCAACTGGGCACCACCTTCTCGATGCCCATCACGGTGATCAGCGTTTCCGGCAGGGTCAGGCACATCCGCCCGTTGCCCTCGGACTCGACGACCACCACCGAGCCGGTGTCGGCGACCGCGAAGTTGGCCCCGGAGACCGCCACCCGCGCGGACAGGAACTTCAGCCGCAGGTGGTGCCGGGCCGCGTCGGCGAGTTCCCGGGGGTCGTCGGTCAGCCCGGGCGAGGCCGACGGCATCTCCCTGCGGAAGATCTCCCGGATCTCCGCGCGGTTGCGGTGGATCGCCGGAACCAGGATGTGCGAGGGGCGGTCGCGGCCGAGCTGCACGATCAGCTCGGCGAGGTCGGTCTCGACCGGCCGGACCCCGCCGGCCAGCAGCGCCTCGTTGAGGCCGATCTCCGCGGTGGCCATCGACTTCACCTTGACGACCTCGTCCGCGCCGGCCGCCCGCACCAGCCGCAGGACGATCGCGTTGGCCTCGTCGGCGTCCCTGGCCCAGTGCACCACGCCGCCCCGCGCGGTCACCGCCGCCTCCAGGCGCTCCAGGTGGACGTCGAGGTTGGCCAGCGCGCTGTCCTTGATCGCCGCGCCCGCCGCGCGCAGCCGCTCCCAGTCGGCCAGCTCGGCGACCGCGGCCGCGCGCTTGTCGCGGATGGTGTGGGTGGCCTTGCGGAGGTTGCGCCGGAGCTGGGTGTCGCCGAGCGCGGCGCGGGCCGCCTTCGGGAAGGTCGGGGTGCCCAGCCACGTCACGCCGGTGCCGGCCACGGCTCCTCCTCGGTGCTCGCCAGGATCTCCGCCAGGTGCACCGGGCGCACGCCCACCCGCATCCGGGACAGCCCCCCGCCGATGTGCATCAGGCACGAGTTGTCACCCGCCGTCAGCACCTCCGCCCGGGTCTCCGCCACGCACCGCATCTTGTCGGCCAGCATCGCGGTCGACACCTCGGCGTTCTTCACCGCGAAGGTGCCGCCGAACCCGCAGCACGTCTCGGCCTCGGGCAGGTCGATGAGGTCCAGGCCGCGCACCGCGGACAGCAGGCGCAACGGGCGGTCGCCGACCCCGATCATCCGCAGCGAGTGGCACGTCGGGTGGTAGGTGACCCGGTGCGGGAAGTACGCGCCGACGTCGGTCACGCCGAGGACGTCGACCAGGAACTCCGAGAGCTCGTAGGTGTTCCTGGCCGCGGCGTTGCGCGGGGGGGAGGTCGTGACGAGTTCCGGGTGGAACTCCCGCACCATCCCCGCGCAGGACCCGGAGGGCGCCACCACGGCGTCGTACCCGGCGAAGATCGCCGCGTACCGCTCGGCCAGCTGGGCGGCCTCGGCGCGGTAGCCGGTGTTCAGGTGCATCTGGCCGCAGCAGGTCTGGTCGAGGGGGAACTCGACGCGGCAGCCCAACCGCTCCAGGAGGCGGGTCGCGGCGATGGCGGTGGTCGGGAACAACGTGTCGGTCAGGCAGGTCGCGAACAGCGCGACCCGCACCGAGCTCGATCCCCGCGTCGACACCCTGATCACCCTGCCGGCCCGGATTGCCGCTGTCCAGGCCGACATCGGATGACCCGACCCCCGGCGCGCGGCCCGGCCCGGCCCCTCCACCGGACCCGGCCCCTCTCCAAGACCAAGATGTCGTCACCGGGGCCGGACCGCGACAGCTTGTGCTCACAACTTTCACCCGATCGGATCACGTGAGGTTGCTGCCGACGGTTGCCCCGGGCCCCCGCCGCCCCCCAGCATGGTCGCGTGCGCGAGCTGCTCATCGAGCAAACGACGCCCACCCTGCTCGCCACCGTCGCGGTGCTCGGCCTGTTCCTCATGTTGTGCCGGGCCCGCAGGGTGAGCACCTCGGTGGAGAACGCCACGCTGGACGCGCTGCACCGGGTCTCCCGGGCCGCGCCGGCGTTGCAGGACGGGTTGACCGTGTCCACGGCGGAGGCGGCCGCGCCGCACCTGCGGGAGCTGCTGGCCTGCGTCGCGGTCGCGCTGAGCGACGACCAGGGCCAGCTCCTGGCGTGGGACGGGGAGGCGAACCACCACTACGCCGACCTGACCGAGTCGTTCGTCAAGGTGCTCGCGACCGGCAAGCGGGAGCTGATCGACCACACCGAGCTGGGGTGCGAGATCCCCCGCTGCCCCATGCGGCACGCGGTCGTCGTGCCGCTGCTCGTCGAGGGCAGGCCGACCGGCGCGCTGACGATCGTGGCCTCCACCAACGGGAAGCGGCTGTGGCGCGCCGCGGAGGAGGCCGGCGCCTACGTGTCGATCCAGCTCTCCCTCGCCGAGTTCCAGGAGTCCCGGGCCCAGCTGGCGATGGCCGAGGTCAAGGCGCTGCGCGCGCAGATCTCGCCGCACTTCCTCTACAACGCGCTCACGACGATCGGCTCGCTGGTGCGCACCGACCCGCAGCAGGCGCGGGAGCTGCTGCTCGACTTCGCCGACTTCACGAGGTACTCCTTCCGCACGGCCGGGGAGTACACGACGTTGGCCGACGAGCTGCACAACATCGAGCGCTACCTGACCCTGGAGCAGGCCCGCTTCGGCGAGGACCGGCTGCGGATCGAGCTGCAGATCTCGCCGGAGGTGCTGCCGGTCTCCCTGCCCTTCCTCGCGTTGCAGCCGCTGGTGGAGAACGCGGTGCGGCACGGCCTGGCGAGCAAGCGGGAGGGCGGCACCATCAAGGTCGTCGCGGCGGACGCCGGCGCCGAGGCGGTGATCAGCGTCGACGACGACGGCGTCGGCATGGACCCCGACCGGTTGCGCGAGGAGCTCTCCGACGCCCACCTCACCGGCGCGCACGTCGGCCTCGGCAACATCAACGCGCGGCTCATGTCGGCGTTCGGCAAGGACTACGGCCTGATCGTGGAGACCAACTTCGGCGCGGGCACCAAGGTCATCATGCGGGTGCCGAAGTTCCGGCCCGGCGTGCACGCGCAGCCGCCGGCCTGGCAGATCCTCGAGGACGGCGACGACCGGTACGACCCGTTCGGCGACTACCGGGAGCGGTCGGGCGCGGCGTTCGACGACGCCGAACTCCCGGTTCCGGCCCAGCCCAAGCTCCGGGTGGTGGCCTCCCCGGAGCAGTCCCGCGTCGGGTCGCCCTGACCCGTCCCACCGGCCGGTTCCACCGATCCGTTCCACCGACCCGTCTTCGTTGGCCTGTCCCGTTGGCCCGGACCCGGGGCGGCGGACGGCGCACGCCTCGTCCGCCGCGCCTGGCTGTGTGCCCCCGACGTCGGTGCGCCTCGCCGGCAGGTCCGTAATGTGGGCACATGAACGTCGCGGAGCGGTTGGCCTCACGGTTGCCTGGACGACTCGGCGAGCGGGCGGAACGCCCGGTGGTGGCGGTGGTCCGCCTGCACGGCGTGATCACCCCGACGCCGTCCCCCGTGGCCAGGGCCACGATCAACACCCACGCGCTGGAGACCGCGCTGACCAGGGCCTTCGGTCACGAGCGGCTGGCGGCGGTCGCGTTGGAGGTCAACTCGCCCGGCGGCGCCCCCACCCAGTCCGCGTTGATCGCCGACCGCGTGCGCGGGCTGGCGGCGAAGAAGAACGTCCCGGTGCTGGCGTTCTGCGAGGACGTGGCCGCGTCCGGCGGCTACTGGCTGGCCTGCGCGGCGGACGAGATCTACGCGCACGCGACCTCGCTGGTCGGCTCGATCGGGGTGATCAGCGCCGGGTTCGGCCTCGCCGGGCTGCTGGAGCGGTTCGGCGTCGAACGGCGGTTGCACAGCGCAGGGGAGCACAAGGCACGCCTCGACCCGTTCCAGCCGGAGAAGGCCGAGGACGTCGCGTGGCTGAAGGCCATGCAGACCGAGCTGCACGCGCAGTTCGCCGACTGGGTGCGGGAGCGGCGCGCGGGCCGGTTGCGCGGCGAGGAGGCCGAGCTCTTCTCCGGCGAGGTGTGGACCGGGGCGAAGGCGGTCGAGCTCGGGCTGGTGGACGGGCTCGGCACCCTGCGCGGGGTGGTGGGCGAGCGGTGGCCGGACGCCACCGTCGCGGTCGCCGAGCCGCGCAAGCCGTTGCTGGCGAGGCTGGGCCTGGGCGGCGCCGCCGCCCGGTTCGGCGCGACTCCCGCCGACGGGATGCTCGGCGCGGTCGAGGCGCTGGAGCACCGCGCCGTCTGGTCCCGGTTCGGGCTGTAGCGCCTGGTGCGGCCGCCCTGCCGGGAGGGTGGGGCGGCCCGCGGCCACGCCTGCCAGTGCCCACTTCCCCGTCTCCGGCGCGTCTCCGGGCTCGCGTTGGTCACTGCCCGTCTCGGCGAACACGACGTTCTCTCACCTGCGCGGGGTCGTGCCGCACGTGCGAGAGGTCCGCGCCTTAGTCCACAGTGGACTCAAGGTTGCCTTCCGCTCCCCGTTCGGGGTGGCCGGCGACCCGCCGCCGCGCCTGGCCCGGGCTCGTCGGCGGTGGGTGCGCCGCTCTTTCGGTGGGTGCTGCCGAATGGACGCGTGACCGGCGCGGCTCCCGCTCGTTGCTCCGAATGAGTGCGTGATCAACTAGGCGGTGCCCCGCATGCCGGGCGGGTGGGGGCGCAGGCCATAGTGGATCACCTGCTCCGGCGGAGGGCGGCGCGGAACGCTCCACACCGTCACTCCGACGGGCGGTCACGTCACCGTGGACAGCCAGCCAGGCGGATCGGCAGGATAGGGCGTCGCAGTGAGTACCCACACGAGCACGAGTGCGCATCCGGGCGCCGACGGCCTCGTCGTCCTGGCCGTGGACGACGAGCCCCGCAACCTGGAGGAGATCACCTACCTGCTCGGGAACAACCCGAGGGTGAAGCGGGTGCTCACCGCGTTCGACGCGGCCGAGGCGCTGCGGATGATCCGCGGTGGCTCCGACTCGGTCCGGCCCCCGGTGCGCAGCGTGGCCTGCCCGGTGGACGCCGTGTTCGCCGACATCTCGATGCCCGGCCTCTCCGGGATGGAGCTCGGCCAGGTGCTGGAGGCGTTCCGGGAGCCGCCCGCGCTGGTGTTCGTGACCGGCTACCCGGAGCAGGCCGCGCGGGCGTACGAACTGGGCGCCCTCGACTACATCCTCAAGCCGCCCAGGGCCGACCGGGTGGAACGCGTTCTCCGGCTGATCCAGAAGGTGCGCGGCGCGCAGTCCCCCACCGCCGAGGAGAACCGGGACGAGGAGGTCATCCCGGTCGAGCTGGCCGGGACGACCAAGCTCGTGCCGCGCTCCACCGTGCAGTGGGTGGAGGCGCAGGGCGACTACGCCCGGCTGTGGACCACCGAGGGCAGCCACCTCGTGCGCATCCCGCTGGCGCAGCTGGAGGAGCGGTGGGCCGACGCGGGGTTCGTCCGCATCCACCGCTCCTACCTGGTGGCCCTGCCGTTGATCAGCGAGCTGCAGATGGGCTCGTCCGGCTACCAGGTGGTGATCGGGCGCGGCGAGGGCGCCAAGACGCTGCCGGTCAGCCGCCGCCACACCAGGGACCTCAAGGACCGCCTGGTCAGGGCGCCCAAGAACAACTGGGGATCGAGATGAGCCGGCACGACGCCTCGGGCCCGATCCCGCCCGAGCGGGCCGACCAGTGGACGGCGGCGGCGAAACGCCGTCGGCGCGTCCGGGTCGTGCTCGCCGACCGCGCCCCGCTCCGCGTGGTCCGCCCCCCCGCCCCGGTCGAGGAGCAGGCGACGGTGGGCGAGAAGCTGGTCAGGGAGCTGGTCCGGTCCCAGCTCAGGATGGCGCTGCGGCTGGCCGGCCTGACCGTGGTGCTGTTGGCCGGATTACCGGCGTTCTTCCTGTTCGCGCCGGAGGTCTCCAACCGCGCGGTGCTCGGGGTCCCGTTGCCGTGGCTGATCCTCGGCGTCCTGGCCTACCCGGTGCTCGTCGGCGTCGGCCACGTGCACAACCGGCTCGCGGAGCGCAACGAACGGGACTTCGTCACCATGCTCGACAACTGAGAGCCTGCGATGGGGCTGGACGTCTGGGCGTTGACCGGGATCGCCGCGGTCGCGGTGCTCACCTTCGGCCTCGGCGCGTGGGGCGCGCGGCGGGCCCGCACGACGTCCGACTTCCTCGTCGCCGGCCGGGTCGTCTCGGCGCGGACCAACGCCGCGGCGATCGCCGGCGAGTACCTGTCGGCCGCGTCGTTCCTCGGGGTGGCCGGGCTGGTGATGCGCGACGGCGCCGACGCGCTCTGGTACCCGGTCGGCTTCACCGCCGGCTACCTGGCGTTGCTGTTGTTCGTCGCCGCGCCGCTGCGCCGGTCCGGCGCCTACACGTTGCCCGACTTCGCCGAGGCCCGCCTCGGCTCGGTGGGCCTGCGGCGGCTGGCCACGATCTTCGTGGCGTTGATCGGGTGGCTCTACCTCGTCCCGCAGCTGCAGGGCGCGGGGCTCACCCTGAGCACGGTCACCCACCTGCCGCCGTGGTCCGGCGCGTTGCTGGTGGCCGGGCTCGTGGTGGTGAACATCCTGTTCGGGGGGATGCGGGCGGTCACGCTGGTCCAGGCGGTCCAGTACTGGATCAAACTCACCGCGATCGGGCTGCCGGCCTTCTTCCTCTGCCTCGCCTTCCTCGGCGACCGCGCTCCGGCGCAGCCCGCCCTGACCGACCCGCTGCCGCCGGTCTTCACCACCGACACCACCGTCGAGGTGCGCACGAGCGTGCTGCTCACCGTCGCGGAGCCGGTGCGGCTGGAGGCGAGGGGGAGGGTCAACCGGCAGGCCGCGAACGGTCCCGTGTACTGGGGGCCGGGCACCCAGGAGGTGACCGCCGGCACCCAGCTCCGGTTCCCCGCTGGCGCGCCGGTGCCGGTCGTGATCGGGTCGCCGCCCGACAACGCGAGCTGGCTCCGACCGCTCTACGGCGACGAGTGGCCGCTGTTCCGCACCTACTCGCTGATCTTCGCGACGTTCCTGGGCACGATGGGCCTGCCGCACGTGCTGGTCCGCTTCTACACCAACCCGGACGGGCGGCAGGCCAGGCAGACCACCCTGTTCGTGCTGGTGCTGCTCGGGCTGTTCTACCTGTTCCCGACGATCATCGGGGCGCTGTCCCGGCTGTACGTGCCGAAGTTGCTGGTCACCGGCACCACCGACGCGGCGGTGCTGTTGCTGCCGACGGCGGTGCTGGACAACTGCTTCGGCCGGCTGCTGGCCGCGCTCACCACCGCGGGCGCGTTCGCCGCGTTCCTGTCCACCTCGGCCGGGCTGGTGATGAGCGTGGCCGGGGTGTTGTCGACCGACGTGCTTCGGGGCCGGGTGCGGGACATCCGCGTTGGCACGGTGATCGCCGGCCTGGTGCCGTTGACCGCCACCGTGATCGCCGGCTCGCTGGACGTCTCGCAGAGCGTGGGGCTGGCCTTCGCCACCGCCGCCTCCACCTTCTGCCCGTTGCTCGTGCTGGGGATCTGGTGGCGGGGGCTGACCGCCCCGGGCGCCGCGGTCGGCCTGGTGGTGGGCGGTGGGCTCGCGTTGTTCTCCACCGTGGCGACCGTGGTGGCGGCCACCGACGGCGGCTGGGCGGGGCCGTTGCTCACCCAGCCCGCCGCGGTCACCGTGCCCGCCGCGTTCCTCACCATGGTGGTGGTCAGCAAGATCACCCGGCGGCGGGTGCCGCCGGACGTCTCCCGCACGATGCTGCGGATGCACGCCCCGGACCGGCTGGGCTTCGGGCAGGACCGCGACGTCCCGCGGGGCGACGTGGCGGAGCGGGCCAGGATCGCGGAGGGCCGAGGGGCGCGGTGACCCCGCCGCGCGGGCCGTACGCGGTCGCGCGCCGACGGACACCGCCGAACGGGGCCGATCACCGGTGACAGCGCGTGGATGGCCGGGCTGAACGGGTGAGGCCGCGCCGGGCAAACGGCCCAACCCACGCCACGGTCCGTTCGTCGTGCTGGGCGGACCGTTCGCCGATTCGGCCGACCCGGGTGGCAATTGCCCCCCAATCGGAGGCTTACGGGGTGAGCTGCGTCTCCTTACGGTCTCGCGAGACCTCTTTCCTGACGAGGCACGCGGCTCTGGGAGGCCGGAGTGAGCATGACTGAACGCCCCAGCGGGCAACCGTCCGACGCCGGGACCTGGCTGGCGGTCCAGTCCGGAGCGCAGTTCCGCGAACTGCGACGAAGACTGCGGCGCTTCGTCTTCCCGATGACGGCCCTGTTCCTCGCCTGGTACCTGCTGTACGTGCTGCTGGCCGACTACGCGCACGAGTTCATGAGCACCAGGGTGGTGGGCAACGTCAACGTCGGCCTGGTGCTCGGGCTGCTGCAGTTCGTCTCCACGTTCGCGATCACCATGCTCTACGTGCGGCACGCCGGCCGTCGGCTGGACCCGCTGGCCGCCGAGATCCGGGAGCGGGTCGAGGCCGGCGGGGAGCCGGCACCCCCACCCGGTTCGACCCAGCCCGGTTCGACTCAGCCCGGTCCGACCCAGCCCGGTCCGACCCAGCCCCGCCCGACCGACGGAGGGGCGACGCGATGACGTTGGCGCAGGCGGGCGGCAACCCCGCGCTCAACATCGGGATCTTCGCCCTCTTCGTGGCCATCACGATGGTGATCGTGTTCCGGGCCAGCCGGAACACCAGGACCGCCGCCGACTACTACGCGGCGGGGCACGCGTTCACCGGCCCGCAGAACGGCATCGCCATCTCCGGCGACTACCTGTCGGCCGCCTCGTTCCTCGGCATCGCCGGCGCCATCGCGATCAACGGCTACGACGGGTTCCTCTACTCGATCGGGTTCCTGGTGGCGTGGCTCGTGGCGTTGCTGCTGGTCGCGGAGCTGTTGCGCAACACCGGCCGATACACGATGGCCGACGTGCTCAGCTTCCGGATGCGGCAGAAGCCCGTCCGGATGGCCGCCGCCATCTCCACGCTGGCGGTGTCGTTCTTCTACCTGCTCGCCCAGATGGCCGGGGCCGGCGGCCTGATCGCGTTGCTGCTCGGGGTGACCAGCCGGACCGGCCAGGCCGTGGTGATCGCGGTCGTCGGCCTGCTGATGATCCTGTACGTGCTGGTCGGCGGGATGCGCGGCACCACGTGGGTGCAGATCATCAAGGCGGTGCTGCTGGTCTCCGGCGCGGCCGTGATGACGGTCTGGGTGCTGGGCCGGTTCGGCCTCAACCTGTCCGGGCTGCTCGGCGCGGCGGTGGAGCGCGGGGGACCGGAGGGCGCCGCCCTGCTCGACCCCGGCAAACAGTACGGGCTGAGCGGGTTGACCCGGCTGGACTTCCTGTCGCTGGCACTGGCCCTGGTGCTGGGCACCGCCGGGCTGCCGCACATCCTCATGCGCTTCTACACCGTGCCCACGGCGCGGGAGGCCCGCCGCTCGGTGGTGTGGGCGATCTGGCTGATCGGGCTGTTCTACCTGTTCACGCTGGTGCTCGGGTACGGAGCCGCCGCGCTGGTCGGGCCGGAGGCGATCCGCGCCGCGCCCGGCGGCGTCAACTCGGCGGCGCCCCTGCTCGCCGCGGAGCTGGGCGGGCCGTTGCTGCTCGGGCTCATCGCCGCGGTCGCGTTCGCCACGATCCTGGCGGTGGTCGCCGGGCTGACCATCACCGCGTCCGCGTCGTTCGCCCACGACATCTATGCCAACGTGATCAAGGACGGCGCCGCCGACGACCGCGCCCAGGAGGTCAGGGTGGCCAGGGTGACGGCGGTGGTGATCGGCCTGGTCTCGATCCTGGGCGGCATCGTGGCCAACGGCCAGAACGTCGCGTTCCTGGTGGCGTTGGCGTTCGCGGTGGCCGCTTCGGCGAACCTGCCGACCATCCTGTACTCGCTGTTCTGGCGCAGGTTCAACACCTCCGGCGCGCTGTGGAGCATCTACGGCGGGCTGGCGGTGACCGTGCTGCTGATCGTCTTCTCACCGGCCGTGTCCGGCAACGCCAGGGCGATGTTCCCCGGCGCGGACTTCGACTTCTTCCCGCTGTCCAACCCGGGCATCGTCTCGATCCCGCTGTCGTTCCTGTTCGGCTTCCTGGGCACCGTCCTGGCCAGGGAACCGGCCGACCCCGCCCGGTACGCCGGATGGAGGTCCGCGCGCTGACCGGCGCCGGCGCGGAGAAGGCGGTCACTCACTAGCCGCCGGCCGCAGCAGGGGCGCCAGGGCCGTGGTGGCCTCGGTCGTCACCGCCCTGGCCCGGGCGTAGTTCCTGGTCGGCGAGTGCGAGCTGAGCACGACCACGATGTACCGGTCACCCTGGCCGACCACACCACTCGTGTGCAGCACCCGGTCCGGCAGGCAGCACGCCCAACCCTGCTTGATCCCCCAGGGCTGGGCGCCAGCGGCGCGGGGGATGCCGAAGTGCTGGTCGAAGCCGTCCGCGGCGCGCGCCGGGGCCGCCCGCAGGGCGCGCAGCAGGAGGTCCCGGTGGTGCGCCGGGGCCTTGTCGAGCACGTAGCGGTAGAGCACCACCATGTCGTTCGCCGTGATGATCGTGTCGCCCCAGCGGTTGGCGTCCTTCGGCGGACGGGTGCTCGCCATCCCGACCCGGGCCGCCACCCGGCGCACGATCTCCGCCCCGCCGTACTGCGACCACAGGGTGTTCGCGATCCCGTCGTCACTGCGCGCGATCATCTGGTGGAGTTGGTCGCCCTGCGCGCTGCCGAGCGCGGCCTGCTTCTGGTGGAGCACCTCCAGCGCGATCATCAGCTTCACCAGCGAGGCCGAGGTGAACCTGCGGTCGGCGCCGTGCCGCGCGGTGAACGCTCCCTGGTGCCGGTCGTAGACGGCGATGCCCAGGGTCGTCCCGGGCGCGGCCGCCCTGGCCGCGTTGACGGCCTGGTCGGCCGACACGGGCGCTTGCTTGGTGTCCGGATGATCAGTGTCCCCGGGCCGCGCGGGATCTGCCTGAGGCGCGGCGCTCGGCGCGTTCGAGGTCGCGCCGCCTCCCGGCGCGGGGGTCGGCTGGTCGGGCTCCAGCGAGGCGCCCAGGTTGCTTCCCGCGAGCGTCAGCGTGCCGGTCGCGCTCGCCGTGCCCGACACCGTGATGGTCACCAGGGACGCCACCAGCGCGCCGGCGACCAACCCCGCCAACAACAGTCGTGTGTCACCCACGCCTTTTCTCAGGCCAAAACCACCCGAAAGGATGAGTGCGTGCGCGCGCAACTTTTTGTGTTCCCGCACGTCACGCGCGCGCGGAGCGGGTGATCTGCCTCATGCAACCTCCCGGGCGGCTCGCGCGTAGAGGGCCTGTACGCGGTGCAGCGCTGGGGGAGGGCCGAGGTGGCCGGACGGGACGCCGAGTTCGGCGACTACTTCGCGGCTCGGTTCGACAGCGCTCGTCGAACCGCGTACGCGATGTGCGGCGACTGGGGAGAGGCGGAGGAACTCGCGCAGAGCGCCTTCGTCAAGGTCTACGCCCGCTGGCGGCGAATTCGCGAGGACAGCGCCGACGCCTACGTGCGCAAGGTCCTCATCCACGAGTTCCTGAACACCCGTCGACGCAGGCGGGCCAGGGAACGGGCGGTCGCCGAGCTCCCGGAGCGGGCCGACGCGAACGTCGCCGAACTGTTCCGCTCGGCGGAGAGCCGGGGACCGCTGCTGGCGGCGCTGCGCCGGCTGCCCGACCGCCAACGCGCGGTGGTGGTGTTGCGGTTCGTGCAGGACCTCTCCCTGGAGCAGGTGGCGGACGCGATGGGCTGCTCGGTCGGAACCGTGAAGAGCCAGGCGTCCCGCGGGCTGGCGCAGTTGCGCGAGGCGTACGCCGCGCTCGGCGGCGAGGACAGGCGAACGGTGGGGTGATGGAGATGCGGGACGAGGACCGCGAGGTGGTGGCGCGGCTGCGGGACCTCGCCTCCGGGCCGGCTCCAGGGGTGCGCACGGGTCTGGCCGAGGTGGTGGCCAGGGGGCGGCGGAGGCTGCTGTGGTCCAGGGCCGGCAGCGCGCTCGGCGCCGTGGTGGTCGTGGGCGCGCTGGGCGCAGCGGCCATCGGCTGGGGAGCTGACGACCTCGCCCGGCCACTGCCGCCCGCGGGAGGGTCCGCCAGCACGACGTCCGTCCCCGCGTTCGCTTGGCCCCGCGTCGACCTGCCGCCGCGAACGCCGTACGGAACCTGGTCGCCCGGGTGGACGGCGCCGCCCCCGCCCGACCGACCACTCGTCACCCGGGCGTGGTGTTCGAGCGACGAACGCGACGAGATCCGGCCCTTCGTCGGCTCCCGGCCGGTCGACGACCGCGAGCTGCGGGCGTTCATGGCGTCGACGCGCGCGGCGGCCGGCCCGGTCCGGGTGTCCGAACCGTCGCGCTGGGACAGCAAGGAGAGTCCCGGGTCGCTCAAACAACCGTCGTTCCGCTTCGAGGTCGACCTGACGGACGAGAAGGGCACGGGCAGCCTGGCCGTCGAGGCGTCGCGGCTGGAGGAGAGCCCGGAGCGCGCCGCCGACCGGCACGCGTTCAGCTACCGCAACTGCCAGCCGCCCCACCGCAAGGTGCTCCCCGACGGAACGGTCCTGCAGATGTACGAGGTCGTGCCCTCGGAGCCGTTCCAGTCGCTGGTGCAGAAGGCCGCCGTGTACCGGCCCGACGGCACGTTGTTCACCCTCTCGCTGCAGAACTGGGGCAGCCCGGACGTCCGTCCCGACCGCCGGACCCCGGGCGCGGTCGATCGGTTCGGGCCCGGCCGGGCCACGCTCCCGCTCGGCGAGGCCCAGCTCGCCGCGGTCGCCGAGGGGCTGGCCCGCCGGCTGGGATAGGAAGGCTCACGCCGCCGCTACGGGCGGACGTGGCAGCATCGGGGGTGTGATGCCGATCCAGGTGCCGGAAGTGGCGGTCGACGAGGTTCCGGTGGAGCCCACCGGGGGCCAGGTGCTGCTCGACGTCCGCGAGGACGACGAGTGGCGGGCGGGGCACGCCCCGAACGCGGTGCACATCCCGATGGGCGAGCTGATGGCGCGGCTCGGGGAGCTGCCCGAGGACGCCGACGTCTTCGTGGTGTGCCGCACCGGCGGGCGCTCGGCGCGGGTCACCGCCTACCTGAACGAGAACGGGTGGGACGCGGTGAACGTGGCCGGCGGCATGAAGGCGTGGGCCGCCACGGGCCGGCCGGTCGTCGGCGACCTCGCCGACACCGAGCCGCACATCCTGTAGGCCGGGCCGGGTGCGACCGGGACAGCCGTGGCAGGTGGAGTGGATCGCCACTCCGCCGGCCCCGCTGCACCCCCGACAGCCGGCGCGGGTCCGGCGGCCCTACACCGGCCCGCCCTCCTACCCGGCCGTGCCGCGGTGGGGCTTCCCGCTCCTGGCGTGGCGGCGGCCGACGGCGCTCCCGGGCCGGGGCTCGGCCGCGGTCGGCCCCGTCGAGCGGGTCCGCGCGCTCGTGCGGCTGGCGGTTCCGCTGGTGTGGCTGACGGCGGGTGGGGCCGGGCTCGGCGCGCTCGCCGAGCTGTGGCGGTACGTGCTGCTGGTGATGAGCCGCGAGAGCATGCTCTCCGCGGGCGTGGTGCGCACCGCCGAGGTGCTCGCCCAGCTCGCCGGCGTGCTGGCCCTGCTGACCGGCGCGCTGTCCGCGGTGGCACTGGTGTTGTGGCTGCTCCGGGCGCGTGAGGCGGCCTCGGCCGCGGCTGGCGTGCGTCCGGCGCGGCCGACGTGGCAGGTGCTCGTCGGCCTGCTGACGCCCGGGCTCAACCTGGTGCAGGCCGGGCAGTTGCTCACCGAGGTGGAGCACACGGCGCTGCGGCTGCCCCCTGGCCGCCGGCCCCGGCCGTCGCCGCTGCTCACCCGGTGGTGGGTGGCGTGGGCGGCCAACGGAGCTCTGGCGGCGGCCACTGTGCTGTGGGGCCTGCGGAGCAGCCTGCAGGCGCAGGCCGACACCGTGTTGCTGCACGCCCTGACCGACGCGGCGGCAGTGGTCACCGCGGTGTTCACGGTGCGCGTCGTCCGGATGGTGACCGACCTGCTCGTGCCCCCGAACCCCACCGGTCTGTCCCGGCAGCAGGTCGTGCGGGTGGTCGACGCGGAGGAGCCGCCGTTGCGCCCGCCGCACCCGTCGTCCCGGCGCTGAGCGGTCCTGTCCCGGAGTCGCGGTCCTGTCCCGGAGTCGTCGCGCCGCCCGCCGCCACCACTCCTCCGGACAGCCCCCTCCCTCCCGGGGGGGCGTCCCCCTACAAGCCTATCGAGGAAAAACACGGCGCGAAATGCGTGGGCTCCGTCCTGTGGACAAAGTGCGAGAGCCTGTGGATAACCGGACGGATTTCACCTGGGCGACGGAAGGGAATCACCCGCTTGGGTCTCTGACCTGCGAAACTGTGGACAACTCCAGCCGCAGGAGGATTAATCACTTGACATCAGGGCGGTGCCGAACGCGCCGAGACTGGCCCGGAGAGACCAGCACACACGATTGACGGACCGTCCAGCGCCGCCGTTACAGAAAATCGTGGCCGCGCATTCACGCGAAGTCGCGAAAACTCCCACGGCGGTGTGAATCGGGTAGCCCGAGAACCGCCGCGGCGCCACCTCTCCGACAACGCTCCGCAAGCCACGAGCGAACGGCTCAGCCGCTGGTTACCGGCAGGTCGTGCAGTCCGCGGATGACGAACTCGGCCCGCCGCGCCGGCTCCGCCGCGAGCGACAGCCGCGGCAGCCGCCGGACCAGCGCGCTGAGCGTCGCCTGGATCTCGATCCGGGCCAGCGGAGCGCCGAGGCAGTAGTGGATGCCGACGCCGAAGCCGAGGTGCGGGTTGGTGGTCCGGCCGATGTCGAACCGGTCCGGTTCCTCGAACACCTCGGGGTCCCGCGCGGCGGCGCCGAGCAGGGCGGCGATCTTGTCTCCCTCGCGGACGCGGAACCCGGCGATCTCGACGTCCGCCGTGGCGGTGCGCTCGAACAACTGCAGCGGCGAGTCGTACCGGATCAGCTCCTCGGCCGCGGTCGCCAGCAGCCCCCGGTCGGCGACCAGCCGCTCCCACTGGTCCCGGTGCCGCATCAGCGCCAGCGTCCCGTTGCCGATCACGTTGACCGTGGCCTCGTGCCCGGCCATCAGCAGCAGCACGGCGGTGGCCACCAGCTCGTCCTCGGTGAGCTTCGCGCCGTCGGCGTCGGTCACCGCGACGAGGTCGCTCACCAGGTCCTCACCCGGCTGCCGCCGCCGCAACGCGACCAGCTCGCGCAGGTAGGCCACGAACTCGGTGGCCGCCAGCTCCGCCTCCGCCCTGCGCCGCGGGTCCAGGTCGTACTCGTACATCTTCACGATCGCGTTCGACCACGGCTGGAGCAGACCGCGGTCGGCGTCCGGCACCCCGAGCAGCTCGGCGATCACCTGCACCGGCAGCGGCGCCGCGACGTGCTCCAGCAGGTCGGCCGAGCCGGCGGCGGCGATCCGGTCCGCGAGGCCGGCCACCAGGTCGTCGGCCAGCCGCTCCACCCACGGGCGCATCCGCTCGACGTGCCCGCGCCCGAAGGCCGCCGCCACCAGCCGGCGCAGCCGGGTGTGGGTGGGCGGCTCGTTCTCCAGCAGCGAGTTGCGGTGCAGCAGGTTGAACGAGGCGAACTGGTCGACCGGTCGGGCGTCGGTCCAGATCCGGCCCAGCGAGCGGTGGCGCAGCACCGCCGAGCACGCGGCGTGGGACACCGCGACGCCCAGCCCCAGCCCGTCGTGCTGGTGCACCTCGGCCCGCGCGCGCATCCGGGCGAACACCGGATACGGGTCGGCCACGAAGTCCGGATCGGTAGGGTCGAAGGGGACCCGGTCGGCGCTGACTCCGCTCACTGGCGCATGGCTCACCGCCGCACGGTAACTCGAACGGCCCAGTCGGTGGGTTGCGCCTCGATAACCCCGAGCCGGCCCCCGAACGGTTGAACGCCACCCGCCCACCACGCCCACCCCAACCGGATGGCCCATCGTGAGATCCGTGCCGCCCGTCCCCCGCGGCGTTCAGGTCGTCGCGCACCGCGGAGCCTCGGCGCACCGCGCCGAACACACGTTGGCGGCCTACCTGCTCGCGCTCGAACAGGGCGCGGACGGACTGGAGTGCGACGTCCGGCTCTCCCGGGACGGCCACCTGGTGTGCGTGCACGACCGCCGCGTCGACCGCACCTCCGACGGGCGGGGCGTGGTCAGCGCGCTCCCGCTGTCCCGGCTGAGCGAGTGGGACTACGGGCACTGGCACGACGAGCTGCCCGACTCGGCCGACGACCTGGTGCGGCAACGGGTCGCGGTGCCCTCCGCCCAACGCCCGCACCGGGGGCTGCTCACCCTCGACGCGCTGCTCGCGTTGCTGGTCGACGCGGCGAGCCCGGTGCGGCTGTTCGTCGAGACCAAGCACCCGACCCGCTACGGGGGGCTGGTCGAGGCCAAGCTCGTCGCGATGCTCGCGCGCTACGGGCTGGCCCGGCCGGCGAGCCGCGAGGAGTCGCCCGTGGTGGTCATGTCCTTCTCCTCCCGGGCGGTTCGCCGGGTGCGGGAGCACGCGCCGAACCTGCCGACGGTGCTGTTGCTGGCCCGCCTGTCGTCGGCACGCGGGGACGGGTCGCTGCCCCCGTGGGCCGACATCACCGGCCCGGGCGTGCACCTGCTCCGACGGAACCCCGGGTACGTGGCCCGCGCGGCGGAGCGCGGGCACGCGACCTACTGCTGGACCGTCGACGATCCGGCCGACGTGGCGTTGTGCCAGCGACTGGGCGTCCGCTACCTGGCCACGAACGCGCCCGCCGCCACCCGGTCCGCACTCACTGATCGGGTTTCGGCTACCGTCGCGCGGTGACGTGGTGAACGGTGGTTCACCACGTCGGTCGACCAGCCGAGGTGCGAGGAGGACGGCGGTGGCCAAGCGGACGGCGGTCAGGCGGGCGGCCAGGACCAGCGACGGGATCAACCCGCGCCAACCCTGCCCCTGCGGCTCCGGCAGGCGGTACAAGGCCTGCCACGGCGCGCCGGGCGGCGCGGTCGACGCCATGGTGAACCGCCCCTTCGAGGGGCTGGCCGCCGAGACCGAGCTGATCGCGCTGCGCGAGTTCGTCCCGTCCGCCACCACGCCGCTGCCGCTGGCCGAGCCCGGCGAGCGGGAGATCACCCTGGCCACCGTGCTGCCGATGGCCGCCGCCGGCCTGGTGCGCGCGGACGGCACCGCCCTCGTCGGCCTGCAGGTGCAGACCCGCTCCGGCGACGTCAGCAGGGACGTCGCGCGGGCCGTCCGCTGGGCGATGACCGCCGAGCCCGGCGAGGCGCTGCCGGTGGTCGGCCCGGCCGGACCGGACGACCAGGTGCGGCTGCAGGACCTGCTGGACCCCGCCGCCGGCCTGGACGTGACCCTGCACGAGGACTTCTCGTGGTGGCTGCCCGCCGACGTGACCCCCACCGGTGAGGTGGCGGCGTCGCTGGAGCGCGCCAACGCGGCGATCATGCCGACGGCGCGCGTCGACGCCGAGGGCGTGACCGCCGCCTACTGGGTGGACGCGGGGGACAAGGCGCACCTCCGGTGGGTCCGCCCGGAGCCGGAGGAGCGGCTGCTGGCCGCGCTGGCCCGACTGTCCGTGCGGGGCGAGCTGGGGCTGGGCGAGAACACCCGGTACGCGGGCTCGTTCCGGGCGCACGGTCTGCTGGTGCCGGTGTGGGACCTGGACCGCGAGCAGCACCCGAGGGAGTGGTCGGAGCCGGCGACGGCCCTGGGACGGCGGCTGGCCGACGTGCTGGCCTCGGTCGACGAGGAGCCCCTCGACGAGGCCGAGCGGCGGGCCAGGGACGGCCTGCGGGGCCGGCAGATCACGCTGCGCTGATGATCCTGCACATCTGCGCCCGCGCCGAGTGGGACTCCGCGCGGGCAGTGGGCGAGCACGTCCCCGCCGGGTTCGCTGTTGACGGCTTCGTGCACTGCTCGGACCCCGGCACGGTCCACCTCCCGGCGAACGCGCTGTTCCGCGGCCGGGACGACCTCGTGCTCCTGGAGATCGACCCGGCCGGGCTCGGCGTCGAACTGCGGTGGGAGCCGGGCGACCCCGGGAACCCGGCCGGACCGTGGTTCCCGCACGTCTACGGCCCGATCCCGACCGCGGCTGTCGTGGCCGTGCACGACTTCCCACCATCGCCGGACGGGACGTTCCGGCTTCCCGACGCGCTCGCCCGCCGATAGCGCGGCCGCCGCCTCCTGCCGCCCCCTCCGAGGAGAGACGCCGGTCACGTCGCCGGAAGTCCCGGCAACCCGGCACGCCGCCCGCGCGTGGCCGAAGTGGTGACACCACGGGAACGGCCGGGCACGGCGGACGCGCCGCCGGTCGGGGAGGGGGACGGTGGGGGACGACTTCGGTGAGTTCGTGCGCGCCGCCATGCCCAGCCTGCTCCGCTACGGCCACGCGCTCACCGGCAATCCGCACGATGGCGCCGACCTCGTGCAGGGCGCGCTGGAGCGCGTCGGGCGGCGCTGGCGGTCCGTGGTGCGCATCGAGGACCCGGTGGCGTACGTGCGGCGCGCGATGGTCAACGCGCACATCAGCCGGTGGCGCCGCCGACGGCGGGAGAGCCTGGTCGCCGAGCCGCCGGAGATCCCGGTCGACCCCGCCCCGAGCCGGCTGGAGAACGAGCCGCTGTGGCGCGCGCTGCGCGCGTTGCCGCCCCGGCAGCGCGCGGTGGTGGTCCTGCGCTACTACGACGGGCTGACCGAGGAGGAGATCGCCACCACGTTGGGGGTCAGCCGGGGCACGGTGAAGAGCCAGACCAGCAAGGCGATGGCCACGCTGCGGCTGCGGCTGGAGCGGACGATGGCGGAGGGGGGTGTGCGATGAGCGCGGACCTCGACGACGAGTTGCGCCGACTGTTCACCCAGGACGCGCGGCTGGACGTGAGCGCGCGCGCGGACGCGGACGAGGTCGTGCTGGCAGGGGTCCGGCGGGGGCGTCGGGTCCGCGCCGCGCTGGCCATGGCCGGGGGCGCGGCGGCGGTGGTCGGCGTGATCCTGGTGGGCGCGTTGCTGGCCGGCTTCGGCCGCGGCGAGGAACTCCCGCCGGCCGAGTCGCCGTCGGTGCCGACCGGAACCAGCACGCCGTCCAGCGGGACGAGCACCCCGTTGACCGAGGACACCCCGCAGACCAGTTCGCACGCGACTTCGGCACCGGGCGCGCCGCCGCTCTCGCGCACCCCGGGCCAGCCCGATCCCTCGGCGAGAAGGGTCACTCCCCCCTCCGCGCCCACCCTGACGACGTCGATAGGCAGCCCGCCCTCCGGAACGCGCACGGAGTCCGGCGCCTCCCGGCCCACCGACCCGCAACGCTCCACTCCCAGTGCTTTGTCCTCGCCACAACGGACGGTGACCAGCAACAGCGCGTGAAAAGCGCCGCCATCGTTGCCCGACCCCCGGGTCGGGTTGTTCCGCGCGCCTTTTCCCGTTCTGAAGCCGCAAAAACTCGAGGCAACCGCCGATGGTGGTGAAGGCGTTTCCGGGGTGAACGCGACCGACACCGGTCGCGGGAGACGAGAGGTAGGGAAATGCTGCGCAACAAGAAGGTTCTCGGCGCGGCCGCCGCGGTGCTGGGCGGTTTCGCCCTGGCCTCGACGGCCTACGCCGCCAGCTCGGACAGTCCCGCCGTGCAGCCCGTGTCGTCCACCAGCACCTCGGTCTCGGCGCCGCTGACGCACTCCACGCCCGCTGAGCCCACTGTGACCTCGGTGCCCCGAACTGACGAACCTTCGCTGCCCGCCTCACCGCGCCCCACCTCGCCGGGCGAGCCGAGCATGCCCGTCTCGACCTCCGTGACGACCTCGCCGGGAGCGCCGAGCACGCACTACCCGCGCCCGACCTCGGTGACCTCCTCGCCGGCTGGTTCGGCCTCGGTGACGACCTCGCCGGGCAGCCCGTCCTCCTACCCCTACCCGACCACCGGCGGCCCGTCGACCTGGGCCACCACGCGCTGAGACCAGCGCGCGAACACCGGTACCGACCGGATTCCGGCGGGGCCGCCCAGCAGGGGGCGGCCCCGCCGTTTCCGTAACTGACTGGTCACGCTCGTCAACCGGATCCCGTCCTCGCGCGTGCTGAGCACGTCAAGGGGGTGGGTTGTGGATGAAGACTTCGCGGCCTTCGCGGAGGCCGCGTTACCAGGACTGCTGCGGTACGGGTACGCCCTCGCCGGTAACCCGCACGACGCGGCGGACCTGGTGCAGACGGCGTTGGAGCGCGTGGGCTCCCGCTGGAGCCGGGTCGTCGCCCGGAGCGGTGACCCGCACGCGTACGTGCGGCGGACGATGGCCAACCTCCACGTGAGCTTCTGGCGTCGCCGCAGGCGGGAGAACGTCGTCGCCGTCGTGCCGGACGAGGCGGTCGCGGGGGAATTCGACCGCGTCGAACACGAGCCGTTGTGGCGGGCATTGGCGGGGTTGCCGGCCAAACAACGGGCGGTGCTCGTTCTCCGGTACTACGAGGACCTTTCGGAGGCCGAGATCGCCGACGTGCTGGGCGTGAGCCGCGGCACGGTGAAAAGCCACGCCAGCCGGGCGATGAGCACCTTGCGTGCCCATCTGGACTCGCTGGCGGGAAAGGGCGCCCAGTGAGTCTCGACGATGAGCTGAAGCGGTTGTTCCGGGACGAGCGGTTGGTACTGACCGTGAGGGGGAAAGCGGTGGAGAACATCGTGTCCGGCGCGCGGCGGGTGCGCCGTCGTCGTCAGGTGACGGGGGTGGTGGCCGGGGCGGCCGCCCTGGTGGCGGTGGTGGTGGTCGGCACGGCGGTGGCGAGTCCGTCCGGGGGGACCTCGTTGCCGCCGGCGGGGACCGACTCGTCGTCCGTGTCGCCGACGCCGCAGAGCTCGACGGTCACGTCGAGCCTGTCGGTCACGTCGAGCCCGCCGGGCGCCTCGAGCGCGCAAGGCACGACGAGCGCGGTGGGCCCGTCGGCCTCGACGCAGACCCAGGGCGTCGGGGCCGGGACGACGAACGGCACGTCGGGCGCGAATCCCCCGACGAGCCGGTCCGCGGCGGGGGCCCAGCGCCCGGCCGGGTCCGGAAAGGTGTTGGGGCCGCACGGCTACGGTGCGGTTCGTCTGGGCATGTCCAAGGACGAGGCGCTGCGCAACGGGGTGGTCCGTCAGGACGGCGGCCTGGGGGAGACGGAGTACTGCGGGTACGACTACGCGTTGCGGAACGAGCCGGCTGCCCACGTCAACATCTCGACCAGGCTGGGTGTCGCGGTGATCTTCGCGGCGCCCACGTTCCGGTCGCCCGAGGGCATCGGGATCGGATCGAGCCTCGCCGAGGTGCGGTCGGCCTACCCCGGCCTCCAGCAGAGCCCGAACATCTTCCACACCCCGGTTCCGGGCAACGCCAACGCGTCCTACCACTTCCTGCTCGACCAAGACAGGCGGGTCAGGCAGTTCTCCCTGGCGATTCGGGGCCAGGACTGCGTCAACTGATCGGGAGACGGGCGGTGGGCCGCTCCGGGAACGGGAGCGGCCCACCGGGTCCGGTCGAGCGAGGGGGCGGTCGGGTCAGCCGACGGCGCCGCCGGCCACGCGCGGGGCGGTCGGGTCAGCGCCCTCGTCGCCCACCGACTCGCGGGCGAGGAAGTCCTCGATGTGGAACAGGTTGTCCCCGGCCCGCTCCACCACGTGCAGCAGGGTGGACATCTGGGAGACCTCCTCCACCTGCTCCTTGAGGAACCACTGGATGAACTGCTCGCCGAGGTAGTCGCCCTCGTCCCTGGCGGCCCTGGCCAGCGCGGTGATGTCCGCGGTGACCTCGCGCTCCTGCTGCAGGGCCAGCGCCACCGGCTCGCGGACGCTCCGGAAGTCGTTGCGCACGTCGTCCACCCCGGGGATGGCCACGTCCAGGTCGTTGTCGAGGAGGTACTGCACGATCATCATCGCGTGGTCGCGCTCCTCCAGGGCCTGCCGGTAGAAGTGCGCCGCGAGCCGGGGCAGGTCCTGCGCGTCGAACCACACGGCGATCGCCACGTACTGCTGGGACGCGGTGAACTCGTTGCGGACCTGGGCGCGCAGCAGGTCGTGGAACTTGCTCTCGGGGTCCTTCTTGCCGATCAGGGCCATGCCGTGGACGCTACCTGCGGTACCCCGGTAAGGATCGCCTTCGAAGTGAGCAGGTTCACCTGTTCGACGTAAGGGGAGGGACCCGCGTGGCGGATGACAACGTGCCGGCGGACGTGTCCGTTCTGACTCCCGCCCAGGCGCGCGCTCTGTTCCGGCGGGGCGTGCGGACGCCCACGGCGGGCTGGTGCGCGGGCTGGACCCAGGCGAACCTGGTCGCGGTACCCCACGACCTGGCCTATGACCTGCTGTTGTTCGCGCAGCGCAACCCCCAGGCGTGCCCGGTGCTCGACGTCGCCGACCCGGGCGAGGTCGGCACGCCGCTGTTCGACGGCGACCTGCGCACCGACCTGCCCGCCTACCGGGTCTACCGGGACGGCGAGCTGGTCGAGGAGGTCGCGGACGCACGGTCCGTGTGGCGCTCCGACCTCGTCACCTTCCTGTTGGGGTGCTCGTTCACCTTCGAGGACGCGCTGCTCGCGGCCGGTGTTCCGGTGCGCCACGTGGAGCTGGGCCGCAACGTGCCGATGTACCGGACCTCGCTCGCCTGCCGCCCCGCCGGCGCGCTGCACGGGCCGCTGGTGGTGTCCATGCGCCCGGTTCCGGCTTCCCTCGTGCCGACGGCGGTACGCGTGACCTCGCGGTACCCGGCGGTGCACGGCGCGCCCGTCCACGTGGGCGACCCGGCGGCGATCGGCATCCGCGACCTGGACGCCCCGGACTACGGGGACGCGGTGCCGGTGGAGCGGGGCGAGGTCCCGGTGTTCTGGGCCTGCGGCGTCACACCCCAGGCGGCCGTGCGGGCCTCTCGCCCGCCGTTCGCCATCGGGCACGCTCCCGGCCACATGGCCATCACCGACGCCCGCGACTCGACCTATCTCGTGCCCTGAGCGTTCGCCGGTCGCCGACTCGGGTGGGTCCGACCACGCACAGGTCCGACCCACCCGTGCCCCGATCGTCTCAGCGCGGCTCCGGCGGCCAGGACTCGGCGAGCGCGGTGACCCGGCGGCACAGCTCGTGGACGTCCCCGCCCCCGGCCCTCCCGGCGGCGTAGCCGATGAGGAAGGTGGTCAGCGGCGCGGCGGGGCGGTCCACCGAGTGCGCCGCGACCCGGGCGACGTCGAGCAACGCCCGGATGTCCACGTCCACGTCGGGGCCCAGCTCGGCACCCAGTTCGGCGCGGAGGGCCTCGATCCAGTCGTCGAGCACCATCCACCCATCATCGCCGCGCCGGCGTCGCGGCGCAGCCGGCCTCCGGCCTCCGGTTTCTGGTTTCTGGTTTCCGACTCACGGTTCCCGGGTTCAGACGGCCGTCGGATCGACCAGGTACCGGATGGCGGCCCGCATCGCCCGCTGCGCCTCGGGGTCGGTGTTGGTCCACGCGGAGTGGCCGAACCCGTCCCAGCGCCACAGCCGGCTGTTCGGGAGCCGCCGGTGCACGTTCTCCGCCCACTGGAGCGGTGTGGAGACGTCGTGCGCGCCGGCCAGGATCACGGTGCGGGGGAAGGTGGCCGGCACCTGCCAGCCGTGTGGTCGCCACCGGCTCGGCACCGGCCAGCCCACGCAGCCCGAGACGACGTCCCAGAACTCCGACGCGCCCCGCAGCGTCGGGCCGAGCCGGCGCACCCGGTCCACCTCCGCCGGGAACGAGGTCACGGAGTTCGGCGGGACCGGGACGTCCTGGCAGATGATGGCCCGGTAGGCGGCGTACCAGGCGCCGGTGGTGAACGTGCTGCCGCGCACCAGCTCGGTGGCGTCGTCCGCGTCCGCCGCCTGCTGGATTCCCCTCGCCAACTGGGACATCGTCGAGGGGGCGGCCAGCAGCCCGCTGATCGCGGTGGCGATCTCCTCGGCGGTCGCGGTGCGCCCGTCCGCCGGAACGGGGGCGCGGTCGGCCCGCTCCAACACGGTCCTGACCAGGGCGCGGGGGTCGCGTCCGCGGACGGCACAGCTCTCCGTCCGCTCGCACCACGCCACGAACTGGTCGAAACCGTCCTCGTTGGCGGCGGCCCCGGCTTCGGCCATGCGTTGCCAGGTCAACGAGCGGTCCACGGCCCCGTCGAGGACCAGCGCCCGGACGCGGTGCGGGAACAGCTCGGCGTAGCTCTGCGCCACCATCGAGCCGTACGAGATGCCGAGGAACGAGATCCGGTCCTCGCCGAGCCGGGCCCGCACCAGGTCCATGTCCCTGGCGACGCTCGCGGTGTCCAGGTGGGACGCCAGTGGGCCGGTGCCCCGCAGGCAGGAGGCGCCGAACCGGGCGTTGGCGGCGGCGAGGCGCGCCGCGTCGGGGACGGTGGTCGGGAAGCGCGTCTGGGACGGGTCGTGTGCGGAGTTCTCGCACTTCAGGAACTGGCTCGCGCCGACGCCCCTCGGGTCCATCCCGATGATGTCGAAGCGTTCCCGGAGCTCGGCGGGGAAGTACGCGGCGGCGACCGAGGGGTAGGCGAGCATGCTGGCCGCGGCCCCGCCCGGCCCGCCCGGGTTGAAGAACAACGTCCCGATCCGGCGGTCAGGTTTCGTGGCGGGAAGCCTCGCGACCATCAGGGACACGGTGGCGGAGCCACGCGGCGCGGACCAGTCGACGGGCGCGGCGACGCGGGCACAACGCAGCGGGTTGTCCTCAGCGGTGTTCGCGCACCGTTCCCAGCGCAGCGGCTCCCCGGCCGGGCCTTCGGCGTTCGCCTGCGCGACAGCGGGAGTCACGAGCACGGCCGACGCGGTCAGCGTGAGCGCGGCCACGGTGGTGCTTCTCCAGCGTGTCAACGACTTTCTCGGCTTTGTCCGGCCAGGTCGGCGGTTTTCCACGAATGACACGGGGCGCAGTCTGCTTCTCGTGATCGTCCGCTGGGATCGGACGACAGGGCGAGATCACCGGGCACCGTGTCATACCTGGGACCTACGCCTCGGGGAGCACGTGCCTGGTCAGACAGGCTGTGCGCACTGCTGTCTTGTCGGCCTTGCAGGGCAAGGAAAACAGGTTCTTCGCCGGGGCATAGCGGGTCAACGAGTCGAACTGGACACAGTGGACACCGGGGTGGCCGGGTCGACGAGGTACCGGGCCGCCGCCTGCTTGGCCTGCGGGCTGTGGCCGCCGAGCCAGGCGGTGTGCCCGTCGCCGTCCCAGCGCAGGAGAACGCTGTTCGGGATCTGGCGGTGGACGTTCTCGGCCCACGGACGCGGGGTGGAGACGTCGTGCGATCCGGAGAGCAGCAACGCGCGCGGGAAGTCCGACGGGACGCGCCAGCCGTGGGGCCGCCACGACGTCGGGATCGGCCAGCCCGCGCAACCGCTGAGGATGTCCCAGCCGTCGGAGGCGCCGCGCAGTGTCGGGCTCAACTTCCTCGACAGCCGTGTCGCCTCCACCAGCTCGTCCGCCCGCTGGGGAGGTGTGACGCCCTGGCAGGCGATCGCCCGGTAGACCGCGCGTCCCGGGAGGTCGTTGTAGGGGGAGAAGGGGAGCAGCGTCGTCGCGTCACCCCGATCGACGATCGCGCGCAATCCCTTCGCGGCGAAGGAGAAAAAGCCGGGGCTGCTGATCGCCGCGTTCAGCGCCGTCGCGAGGAGCTCCGCGTTGAGGGTGCGGTCTCCCGCCGGCAGAGGGCTCACGTCGGCCCTGGCCAGCGCTCGGCTGATCGCACCGCGGACGTCCTGCCCGTGCAACGCGCAGGTGGGAGTCGCGGCACACCACGCAACGAACCGGCTGACGCCGTCCTCCACCGCGCTGGCGTTGACCTCGATGGCCTGCCGCCACGGCTGCGCCCGGTCGACGACCCCGTCGAGCGCCAACGCGCGCAGCCGGTGGGGGAACAGCTCGGCGTAGCTCTGGGCGACCATCGTGCCGTAGGAGACGCCCAGGAAGCTGATCCGTTCCTCGCCCAGCCGGCTCCGCACGTGGTCGAGGTCGCGGGCGACGCTCTCGGTGCCCACGTGGCGGATCAGCGCGCCGGCTTTGTCCAAACAGGACAGAGCGAACCGCGCGTTGGCGACCACGAGCTGGCCGGCCTGCCGCGCGGTCGTGGGAAAGCGCGTCGCCGCGGGGTCGTCGGGCGGTTGGGCGCAGGAGATGGGCTGACTTCCGCCGACCCCGCGGGGGTCGACCCCCACAATGTCGAAGCGCTCCCGCAGATCCGTCGGGAAGTAGTCGGCGAAGACCGCCGGGTCGGTCAGCAGCGACGCGGCGGAGGCGCCCGGGCCGCCCGGGTTGAACAGCAGCACGCCGACCCGAGCCTCGGGGCGGGAAGCGGTGACCTTCGCGACCCGGAGGTCGACGCGGGCCGGACTGTCCTTTGTGGACCAGTCGACCGGAACGCCGATCCTCGTGCACCGGACCGGATGCGTCACGGGCGCGTCAGCGCAGCGTTCCCACGAGAGGCCGCTGGTCGGTTCCTCGGCCGCAGCGGGTGGAAGCGATGTCAGGGAGGTCGACATTGCCAGCAGCAGCACCGCGGTGGCAGGTCTCCAGCGGGACATCGCGTTCCTCCTGTCGCGCGGGAACGCGAGCAGTCTCCCGGGGCGCGCGGGAGCGAAGTGCCCAACTGGCAGGGATCTTTCGACCGCGCTGACCGACCAGATCCGGCGGTCGCATTGCTTCGGCGCGTCGGAGCTCGCCATGCTCCCTGCCGTGTGACCTGTGACACAAGGAGGCGGGCATGCAGAACCTCTACGCCACACGGCTGATCGCGCGGGAACCGGGCCGGGACGCGTTCCGCGTCATGTCCGACGTCGTGCGGGCCTGGGGCTGTCGACCGGAGCTCCCCCCGGACTCCCTCGCCGGGGAGCTCGTGGTCGGCGACCGCCGCGTCGGCTGGACCACCCGGAGCCTGGTCGACGGTTCCGCGGACCTGTTCGAACTGGAGCTGCGCCGTCCCTCCGACACCCAGAACGTGGTGTGGGAGAGCCGGATCAGCGTGACCCGGACGGCCGACGCGACCCAGGCGTTCGTCGCGTTGTCCCGGGTGTCCGAGGACAACCGCCTGGGACCCGCCCCGATCGGCGACTTCCAGCCGCCCCGGGTCGTCCGCGAGCTGCTCGACGCGGTGCCGTGCGCCGCCCGCCGCGGGATGCCGCTGTCGTCCACGCCCCGGACCGCGTTCGCCGCCGACGTCGACGACCTGGTCGCCGACCTCACCGACCACCGTCGTGGGCTGCCGCTGATCGTGGTGGCCGGCCAGGAGCGGTTGGCCGCCCGGATCGCGCGGACCAACAGCGGCCTCGCGCACGTGGTGCTGCTGGCGGGGCGCCCGGTGTTGGACGGGCTGACCGCCCGCTGCCCGGACGCCCGGCTGCCGTGGGAGGGGGTCCGCCTGTTCTGGCCCGGTTTCGGCGACCGCGCGGACGTGCTGCACCACCCCTGGTGGACCTCGTCGGCGGCCACCGGGAGCCAGGACCGGTTCGTCAGCCACCTGTTCGCCAAGCTCGCGCGGCTGTCGGTGCTGGCCGAGCCGAGGGACGAGGTGCGAGACGAGATCCTGGGGTCGTTACGCCGGGCCAGACTGGTGGCCCTGGAGAGCGACAGCGAGTACGCCCTGGAGCTGTTGCGCGAGAACGAGGCGCTGGAGAGCCAGGTCGAACGGCTCCGCGCCGAGGTGCACTGGTACCACGCGGAGTTCCGGCGGTTCGGCCGCGACCACGGGGCGCTCGGCCCGGACGACGCCGTCGAGCGCACGCCCCTGGACGAGCGGGACTTCGGCGCGCTGTGGGACCAGCTCACCCAGCAGTCGGACGGCGCGGTCGTGTTCACCGAGAACGCCCGCCGGTCGTGGGCGAAGTCCGAGTACGCCGAGCCGACGAGGATGCGCCAGGCCCTGCGCGACCTGGCGATGGCCGCCGGTGAGTGGCGCGACCTGCGCGGCCGGATCGGGATGGGCCTGGAGCGGTGGCTGGCCGAGCGGTTCGGCCTCAACTATGCGCCCACCGACGGCGAGCTGTGCGTGCGGCGGCTCGACAAGTTCGAGTACGACGGGGTGCGCCGCAGCCGGGAGCGCCACATCAAGCTCGGCGACAACACGTCATGGGAGTACGTGGGTCGCGTCTACTTCGACATCGACGTCGACGAGTTGCGGTGGGTCGTCGACCATGTGGGCCTGAAGCTGTACCGCAGGTGAGACGCCACCGTTCGGCTCGTCCGGAGTGGGGGCGGCGGACGAGCCGAACGGCCGCGGAGGGGGTCAGGCGAGCGGCGCGCGCTCGATCGGGCAGGACATGCACCGCGGGCCGCCCCGTCCGGAACCCAGCTCCGAGCCGGAGATGCGCAGCACCTCCACGCCCGCGTCCTCCAGGCGTGCGTTGGTCTCCACGTTCCGCTCGTAGGCCAGGACCACGCCGGGCGCGATCGCCAGCGTGTTGTTGCCGTCGTCCCACTGCTCGCGTTCGGCGGTCACCGGGTCGAGGCCGGTGTCGATCACGCGCAGCCGCTCGATGCCCATCGCCTCGGCGGCGGCCTCCAGGAACGGGACCGGCCCGTCCACCAGGACGCCGCCGTCGCCGTCCGGGAGGATCGGGTACGCGGACAGCTCGCCCCGCATGGCCGGGTACATGACGAGCGCGTCGCGGTCGACCATGGTGCACACGGTGTCCAGGTGCATCGTGGCGCGCTCCTGCGCGATGGGCACCGCGAGCACCGTGTGCGCCAGCCCGTCGGTGAACGCGGAGCGGGCGAAGGACTCCGCGCCGGCGGGCGTGGTCCGCTCGCCGACGCCGATGGCCAGCACGCCCGGCGCGAGCAGCAGCACGTCGCCGCCCTCCACCGGGGCCGAGTGCGCGCCGTAGGCGCGGTCGGTGCGGGCGAACCGCGGGTGGTAGGCGTAGATGAGGTCGGTCAGCGAGGTCTCGCGGCGCCGCGCCGGCATCGACAGCGAGGCCACCGCGACCCGGTCGCCCACCCACAGCGACGAGTCGCGGGTGAACAGCAGGTTGGGCAGCGGGTCGATGGCGAAGTCGTGCGGGTGGTGCATCCGCCGCACCAGCGAGGCGCCCTCGGCGGCCGGCAGCTCCTCGAACGTCATGCCGGCGGTCAGCACGTGGGCGAGCGCGGCGGCGTCCAGGCCGGTGAGGTGCGAGCGCAGCGTGTCCGCGAGGTCGAGGCCGAGCCGGCGCTCGTCGACCGCCGACCACACGCCGGCCGCGCGGGCCCTGCGGTCGGCCAACGCCTCGGCCAGCAGGTCGGCCAGCAGCAGCACCTCGACGCCCCGCGACCGGAGCGTGCCCGCGAAGGCGTCGTGCTCCTCCTGGGCCCGGTCCACCCAGGGAATCCCGTCGAAGAGGAGCTGGTCGTTGTTGCGCGGCGTGAGTCGCTTCAACTCCGCGCCGGGGCGGTGCAGCAGCACGGTGCGCAGCGGGCCGACCTCGCTGTCGACCCGGGGCGTGCCAGCGGGTTGGGCGGAGCGGGTCGCCGGTGCGGCCTGTCGGGCGGTCACGCCAGCGAGCGTAACCCGCTGGTGAGGAAAATCCGCAGTGAGCGAGGTCAAATTCGGCGGTGTTCGCAGCGAAGCGCCGCGACGAGCGATGAATCATGAACCGAATCCGGGCTCTGGGGCACGTTTTCTTGCGTCTGGTTGATCCAGCTCGACGACCAGGCGCCGCGCCGACCTTGGAGCGCGCTTCGTCCATGGAAGCCCTTCCCGGGCGGGCGCGCACGCGTTGACACCGGAACGGATTCCCCGCCAGCGGCGCGGATCAGCGGCAGAGCGACCCTCCGCCGTGGGGCGCTCGGCGGCGCGCGCGTCCGGTTTCGGCCGCCTGACCGGGGAATGTCCGCTTGCCGGAGGTGTCTTCCCCACGTCGATAGGGTGCGACGCATGGGCATCCTCGACGGCAGGGTCGTGATCGTCACCGGTGCCGGGCGCGGCATCGGGCGGGGCGAGGCGGTGGAGTGCGCGCGGCAGGGCGCGGCGGTCGTGCTCGCGGAGTTCGACGCCGAGGCCGGCCGGCAGGTCCACGAGGAGATCACCTCCCGGGGTGGCCAGGCGACGCTGGTGACCGGGGACGTCTCGGACACCGCCGTGGCCAACCGGTTGGTGCGCACCGCCGTGGAGGGCTTCGGACAGCTCGACGCGTTGGTGAACAACGCGGGCATCCTGCGGGACCGCACGCTCGTCAAGATGTCCGACGAGGAGTGGGACGACGTCGTCCGCGTGCACCTGCGCGGCCACTTCGCCCCGACCAGGGCCGCCTGCCGGTACTGGCGGGAGAGCGAGCGCCCCGGCCGGATCGTGCACACCAGCTCGACCTCGGGGATCCTCGGCAACTTCGGCCAGGCCAACTACGGCGCGGCCAAGGCCGGGATCGCCGCGCTGTCCACGATCGTGGCGATGGAGATGGCCCGGTACGGCGTCACCAGCAACGCGATCGCGCCGTCCGCCATCACCCGGATGACCGAGGAGCTGCTGCCGGAGGACGTGCGGACGCGCCGCGCGGAGGCCGCCGAGCGCGGCGAGTTCGACTTCTTCGCGCCGGACAACATCGCCCCGCTCGTCGCGTTCCTGTGCTCGGACGCCGCCGGGCACATCAGCGGCAAGGTCTTCGGGGTGCAGGGCGACAGCGTCGAGATCTACCAGCCGTTCACCTCGGCCGCCGAGATCACCGCCGGCGGGCGCCGCTGGGACCCGTCGGAGCTGGCCGGGCGGATCGACGAGCTGTTCACCGCCTCCGGCATCCAGGCGGGGCCGGAGAACATGATGGCGCGCATGCGGTACGGCATCCTCGCGCACCCCTCCTGAGCCCGCCCGGCCGAGCGTTGTCGACTTGGCGTCCTGTCGCCAGGGCGTCAAGCCGTCAAGGCGGCAGGTCGTCAGGTCGACTTCTCGACGCCGCCGTTGGCGCCGTCGGCGCTGAAGGATCCCGCTAGGGGATCCAGGAGACTGTGCCACGCAGCGCGGCGTACCCGACGAACGCGACCACGTCGATCACGGTGTGGCCGATGACCAGCGCCCACAGCCGGTTGGTGCGCTGCCACACCCGGCCGTACACCAGCCCCATGATGACGTTCCCGACGAACCCGCCGAAGCCCTGGTAGAGGTGGTAGGACCCGCGCAGCAGCGCCGAGGCCAGCAGCGACTTGTTCTCCGACCAGCCGAGGCGACGCAGCCGCGTGACCAGGAACCCGACCACCAGCACCTCCTCGGCCCACGCGTTCGCGAGAGCGGAGAGGGTGAGCACCACCGGGCGCCACCACGTCGAGTCCAAAGTGGACGGCATGACGGTGAGGTTGAGACCGAGCGCCCTGGTGCCGAGGTAGAACGCCAGGCCGGGCAGCCCGATCAGCGCGGCCAGGCCGACGCCGGTCAGCGCGTCGCGGCCGGGGCGCGTGCGGTCCAGGCCGACCTGCCGCAGCGCGACACCGGCCCGCCACAACAAGTACGCGCCCAGCCCGCCCCACACGGCGAGCTGGAGCACGCTCGTGAGCTGGTAGGCGAGGTCGAGCAGGGTCAGCGCGGCGCGCGGCGCGTTGATGGCCACCGACTGCTGGTTCAGCGGTTCGGGGCGCAGCAGCGAGTCGAGCAGCGACAGCAGGCTGCGGAGGCCGGACAGGCCCAGCGTCGCGCCGAACACCAACGCGAGCTCGATCCGGATCGCCCGGCGTTCGGTCGGCGTCACCTGCTCGGACAACACTTCCGCACTGTAGGTGAAACCCGGCCGGGATGGCCCGGACGGGGGACGTTCCGCGCTTCCCGAAACGCCGGCCGGCACCCGGGGCTCCGCTGGCCGACGCTCCGGTGCGGGGACGGTTCGGGTGGCTTGTACAGGAAGGGAAAGCGGGGCGCGGGCTGGAGTCATGCGCGATCGTGGCTGTTCTTCACCTGTGCGGGACGGCAGTTGTCCACAGGTTCCGGGTTGTCCACATCCTGATCTTGTGCGGTCGCTCGCGGGGTGGGGTGGCGGATAGGCTGGTGCAGGGCTCGCCCCCCAGGGTGGGTGGGGGCTGTTCCCGGGAGCGGGGAGAGGGCGCCGCGGTCAGGGCCGGTGGTTGGCGGCCAGGAACGGGCAGCCGACCAGGCGGCGCAGCTCGGCCGCCAGCTCCTGCCGGTTTTCCACCGGCCGGGAGAACGCCAGCCGGACGTCGTGGTCGCCGTTGTCCGCCTCCACCCGCAGGCGCAGCCCGTAGCGGTCCAACCCGAGCGGGCGCACGTGCCCGCCCCGCAGGGCCGGCGGCAGGTGCCGCGCCAACATCCCGACGACGTCCCGGTGCGACAGCTCCAGGTGGCGCAGCCAGCCGTCCTCGTGCCGGCAGAACGGGTCCGGCTCGGCCGCCGCGAACTCCGCCACGTCCAGCGACTCGGTGCCCTCCGCGTCCGCCAGCACCAGCGAGACCGGCGACAGCCGGAGCAGGCTCGCGCCGTGCCCCACGTCGAGCAGGCGCGGGTCGGGCCGGCGCTCCGCCACCGCGACCGCCTCGGCGCGCTGCCGCTCCCCGTCCATGGTCCGCAGCCAGCCGGTGATCCACAGCAGGCCGCGGACGGACTCCCGCAGCCGCACCGGCGCCGGGTCGGCCAGCTCCAGCATCGCCGCCAGCTCGCTCCGCGGCGCGAGGCAGGTGGTGGCCACCAGGGGGTGCTCGTCGGGCAGCAACACGACCGCGCTGCCGTCCGGGTGGACGTGGTGGAACAGCGGCAGCACCCGCGCGCCCTGCTCCGCGGCGGGCAGCAGCGCCGCCCGGCCGCCCCGCTCGGCCACCGAGCGGGCGCGTTCGGCCGCGGTCGGCACGGCGGGGCGGGGGTGCGGCGTGGCCGTCCCCGGCTGTTCCGGGACGGACGGCTCGCTGCTGCTCATCGACACCGGGCTCACCTCCACGACTTAGGTGAGCCTAACTTGGTGCAGGGCGATCGCGAAAGGGCGCGCCGAGCGGTGATCTACTCTCGGGTCCTTCCCCCCTGTTCAGGCAGGTCGTGCCCGGAGGTGGCCGTGCGGCCAGTTCACCCGTCCGTCCCAGTCGACCTTCCGCCCCGTCCGCCGGACCAACCGGCGATGGCGTGGGGGCACACCTCGTTGGTGTTCCAGCACGCCACCCGCACGGTCCGCCTCTACCTGGGTGGCGCCAGCGCCCTGTTCGTCCTGGTGCTCGTCCTGCTCTTCTGGCTTCCGAGCCCTGTTCTCCTCGCCCTGGCCGCGGTGCCGGTCCTGCTCGGCGCGACCGTCTGGTTCCGCGTGGGCCACTGGCTGCCCAGGGCGAGGCGGCTCCTGGCGGAGCGGCCATGGCGGTCGGCGCCGGCCAGGGTCCTCCGTCCGGAGCGGACTCTGTTCTCGGGTGGGTACGACATCGTCCTGGCGGACGGAACGGCGCTGAGGATCGGGCAGGAGTACGCGGGGATCGTCCAGACCATCGTCCACGGCGGTCGCGTGTGGTTGGTCGGGCCGGACGACGACGGCGCGGCGGTGGTGTCCGTCGACGGGGTTCAGGCCGGTTTCCCCGCACACGTCGTGCCGGCCAGGGCGGGCGCGCCGGAGGAGGCGCTCGCCTCGGGGGACAGCGGTACCGCGGCGGACGATCCGGTGGCGGCGGACTGTGCGAGGCGCATGCGCTCGCGACTCCTGGCGGGCATCAGGCCGCCCGTGGCGCTGTTCTGCCTCGGACTCGGTTTCCTCGCCTGGGTGGTCGCGCGCTTCGGCGGCGTGGGGAACGCGTTCGGGGCCTACGGCGCCCTGGTGGTTCTCGCCGGTGGCGGGTGGGCCGGCGCCCTCCTGGCGCGGGCCCGCCACCACCTCGGACTGGCCCGGCTGCTGACGCTCGGCCCGTGGCGGCCGGTGACGGCGCGGCTGACCGAGGAGTGGCGCCCGGGGTGGCAACTCCTCGCCGACGTGCGCGCGGAGGTGACGGAGGTGACGGAGCCCGGTGGCGGCCGTGCGACGACGGTCCTCCTGCCCCGCGCGCACCACGACCTCGTCGGGGCCGTCCAGCACACCGGCCAGCTCTGGGTCGCCGGAGACCTCGCGCCCGGGGCGACCCGGGCCGTCGGACTGCCCGGCTGCCCGGTCCTGGGAGTTCTCCGCGTCGAGGGGCGCGTCGAGGGGTGATGGCCCCGGCGTGGCCGGGGAGATGTCGAAGAAGGGCCGGACGGGGTGCTCTGTCGGAGCCACCCCGTCCGGCCCGGTTGGTTCAGCTCCAGTCGGGGCCGCGCCGCGCCCAGGTCCAGGCGTAACGCGGGTCCTCGCACGCCTGCGCGCCCTCGCCCAGCTCCAGCGGTCGGAACGTGTCGACCATGACCGCGAGCTCGTCGAAGTGCTCCGCGCCCAGCGACGCCTCGACCGCGCCCGGCTGCGGCCCGTGCGTGCAGCCCGACGGGTGCAGGGACAGCGAGCCGATGCCGATGCCCGACCCCTTGCGGGCCTCGTAGTTGCCGCCGACGTAGAACATCAGCTCGTCGGAGTCCACGTTGGCGTGGTTGTAGGGCACCGGGACGGCCTGCGGGTGGTAGTCCACCTTGCGCGGGCAGAACGAGCAGACGACGAAGTTCGGCCCCTCGAACGTCTGGTGCACGGGCGGCGGCTGGTGCACCCGGCCGGTGATCGGCTCGAAGTCGCGGATGTTGAACACCCACGGGTACAGGCAGCCGTCCCAGCCGACGACGTCGAACGGGTGGTGCGCGTAGGTGAACCGGGTCAGCCCGTTCCGGTGCCGCACCAGCACGTCGGTGTCCCGCTCGGCCTCCTCGCCGGTGACGACCAGCGGCTCGGTCGGGCCGCGCAGGTCGCGTTCGCAGTACGGCGCGTGCTCCAGGAACTGGCCCTTCGCCGAGAGGTAGCGCTTGGGCGGGCCGATGTGCCCGGTGGCCTCCAGCACGAGCACGCGCAGCGGCTCGCCCTGGTCCGGGACCACCCGGTAGGTGGTGGAGGTCGGGATGACGACGTAGTCCCCGTCGCCGACCCGGAGCGCGCCGTAGATCGTCTCCACGACGCCCGCGCCGGTCTGCACGTAGAGCAGCTCGTCGCCGAACGCGTTGCGGTACAGCGGGCTGGGCCGGGTGGCGGCGGCGAAGCAGATCTTCACGTCCGGGTTGCCGAACAGCAGCCGCCGGCCGGTGACCGCGTCGACGTCGTCCGGCGCCTCCCACTTCAGCTCCTGGCTGCGGAAGTGCCTCGGCTTGAGCGGCAGGTTGGCGGTGGTGGCGCGGTCGTCCTCGGCGACCTGCACCGCGTCGACGATGGCCGTGGGCAGGTTGCGGTGGTACAGCAGCGCGGAGTCGGACGAGAAGCCCTCGACGCCCATCAGTTCCTCGGCGTAGAGGCCGCCGTCCGGTTTCCGGAACTGCGTGTGCCGCTTCCGGGGGATCTCCCCCACGCTGCGGTAGTAGGGCATTGGTCCCTCCGAGTGTTCGGATGTCGGACAGCTTTGTTCACGTGACCGAACACCACTAGCGTGGCAGGCGTGTCAAGCGCCGTTGAGCTCCGCGCGCCCGGACCGCGCGGCATCCCACCACTGCTGGCCAGGCTGGTCGATGACGCCGCGCTGTTCCCGCCGGGCAACGCGCCGATGCCGGACGCCGTCCGGGGCCACCTGCAGGCCAGGACCGGACCGCACGCCGGGGTCGTGGGGCTGTTCCTCTGCCCCGCGTCCCGGCTGCCCGAACTGATCAGCGAACTGGTGAAGGCCAAACCCACCGCTCCGGTGGGGCTCTCCCTGGTGATCGACACCGGCATGGGCGGCGTGCCCAAGGCGGTCTCGATCGTCGAGTCCCGCCGCGAGCTGCTCGCGCTGCGCATGGTCGAGATGCCGGCGCCCACCGACGTCGACGACGTGTGGCTGGAGCGGGTGGCCGAGTTCGTGCCCGAGGACGCGATCCGCGTGCTCGAACCCCGTCGACCCAGCCCCGGCGACCGGGCCGAGTGGCTGACCAGCATCCGCAAGGTCGCCGAGCACGGCTGCTGGCCCAAGCTGCGGTGCGGCGGGGTCACCGCCGAGGCGTTCCCGAGCGTCGAGGAGGTCTCCGACTTCCTCGCGGTCGCCACCACCACCGGGGTGCCGTTCAAGGCGACCGCCGGCCTGCACCACGCCGTCCGGCACGGCGACCCCGAGACCGGCTTCCAGCACCACGGTTTCCTGAACCTGCTGCTGGCCACCGCGCGGTCGCTGTCGGGCCGGGACGTGCGGGCGGTGCTGGAGTCGACCGACGCGGCGGCGCTGGCCGCCGAGGCGCGGGCGCTGCCGGAGCCGGCGGCGCACGCGGTGCGCGCGGTGTTCTCCTCCTACGGCTCCTGCTCGCTGTCCGAACCCGTCGAGGACCTGGAAGGGCTGGGGTTGCTGTGAGCTGGATCGACGATCCCGCGTTCCGGACGGACCAGCCGTTCGGCCCGCAGACGTTGCCCTACGGCGTGGTGGACGTGGACGGCGGTCCCGTGGTCGCGGTGCGGGTGGGCGACCACGCGCTGCCGTTGCGGTCCGTCGCCGCCGACCTGGGTGACGGGCTGGCCGACCTGGTGTCCGCCGACTCGCTCGACCCGCTGCTGGCCGCGGGCCGGCCGGTGTGGAGCGAGCTGCGCGCCCGGCTGACCGACCTGGTCACCACGGACGCGGCGCCGAGGGGCGCGCGGCTCGTGCCCCTGGCCGAGGCGCCGGCCCGGCTGCCGTTCACCGTGGCCGACTACGTCGACTTCTACTCCTCGCGCAACCACGCGGAGAACGTCGGGCGGATCTTCCGGCCGGACGGCGCCGCGTTGCTGCCCAACTGGACGCACCTGCCGGTCGGCTACCACGGCCGCGCCGGCACGGTCGTGGTGTCGGGCACCGACGTGGTCCGCCCGAGCGGGCAGAGCCGCGCCCCCGGCGTCGAGCTGCCCGGGTTCGGCCCGAGCCGGCGGCTCGACATCGAGGCCGAGGTGGGCTTCGTGTGCGGCGGACCGGTGCGGTCGAGGGTGCCGGTCGCCGACGTCGCGGAGCACGTGTTCGGCGTGGCGCTGGTCAACGACTGGTCGGCGCGCGACATCCAGGCGTGGGAGTACCAGCCGCTGGGCCCGTTCCTGGGCAAGTCCTTCCTCACCTCGGTGAGCGCGTGGATCACCCCGCTGGAGGCGCTGGCCGCGGCCCGCGTGCCGGTGGCCGGCCCCGACCACCCCCTGCTCGACTACCTGGTCGAGGCGGAGCCGTGGGGCCTGGACCTGGCGCTGGAGGTGCGGTGGAACGACAGCGTCGTGTCGCGTCCGCCGTTCTCGGCGATGTCCTGGTCCTGCGCCCAGCAGCTCGCGCACATGACCGTCAACGGCGCGACGGTGCGCCCCGGCGACCTGTTCGCCTCCGGCACCGTGTCCGGGCCGGAGAAGGCGCAGCGGGGCTGCTTCCTGGAGCTGTCCTGGGGCGGCAGGGAGCCGATCCGGCTGGAGTCCGGCAACGGCGCGGTGGTCGAGCGCACCTTCCTGGAGGACGGTGACACCGTGGTCATCACGGGCACCGCACCCGGGGTGGACGGGGCGGTCGTCGGGCTGGCGGAGGTGGCCGGCACGGTGCGGGCCGCGGTGAGCTGACGGTGGTCGCGCCGACAGCGCGGCCGGGCGGCCAGCGGCCGACCCCGCCGGGCAAGGAGAGCTCGCTGACCCTGGAGCGGGGCCTGGCCCTGCTCCAGGCGGTCGCCGACGCCGACACCGAGGCGCCCAGCATCAGCGACCTGGCCGCGGCGATCGGCGCCAGCCGGGCCGCCGTCTACCGGCTGCTCGGGCCGTTGCAGGCCAGGGGCCTGGTGCGGCGGGAGGGCTCGAAGGTCCGGCTCGGGCTCGGCGTGCTCCGCCTGGCCGGCCGGGTCGTGCCGCAGCTGCGGTTCGCCGCCCTGCCGGTGCTGCGCGACCTGGCCGAACGGGTCGGCGCCACCGCGCACCTCACGGTGGCCGAGGGCGGGGAGGCGCAGGCGGTGGCCGTGGTCGAGCCGAGCTGGACCACGTTCCACGTGGCCTACCGGGTCGGCACCCGGCACCCCGTGTCCCGGGGCGCGGCCGGCCGGGCCATCGACCTGCCGGCGGGCGAGGGCGCGGCGGCCCAGGGCTGGGTGGTCACCCACAGCGAGCTCCAGTCCGGGGCGTTCGGCGTGGCGGCGCCCGTGCGGGGCGTGCCCGGCCTGCGGGCCAGCGTCGGGGTGGTCGCGATGGAGCAGCTCGACGTCGACGAGGTCGGGCCGCACGTGGTGACCGCGGCGGTGGCCGTGGCGGCGGCGCTGCAGTGACCGGCGTGCCGTCGGGCGCCGGCCGTGGCCCCGACGGCACGCCGGGCGCTCACGCGACGGCCTGGTAGGTGGCGACCAGGGCGAACGCGGCGAAGACGAAACCGGCCCCCCGCTGCACGAGGTGCGCCGGCACCCGGTCGCGGATGGCGCGGCCGACCAGCACCGCGAGCAGGGTGACGGACATCAGGGCCAGGAAGGCGCCGACGACGACGGCGACCGGCTCGGCGTAGCGGGCGGCGACGCCCACGGCCGCGAGCTGCGAGGCGTCGCCCCACTCGGCGGCGAACAGCGCGCCGAACGAGGTGAGGGCGGCTCGCCAGAACGTCGTCGCGGTGCGCGGCGGGCCGGTATCACCGGCCTCGGCGTCCTCGCCGTCCTCGTCGGGGCCGCCGAAGCCCTCCCGCAGCAGCAGCACCGCGCCGATGCCGAACACCAGGGCCACGGCGATGGCCACGAGCCGGCCGGGCAACAGGGTCAGCACGCTGCCGAAGGCGACCGCGATGACCGACTGCAGCGCGAAGGCGACGCTCGAACCCGCGATCACCGGCAGCGCCGGGTACCGGCCGGTCAGCACCAGCGTGAGCGCGGTCGTCTTGTCCGGCAGCTCCAGCAGGAACACCGCGCCGAAGGCGGTGACCAGCGCCAACATCCAGGAAGCCATCAGGGGGAGTCCTCCCGTCCAGGCTCGGACGGGGGCAGGGAAGGCAGCACGACCCCGACCGAGCATCGCTACTCGGCCGGAGGTCTCGTTCGCCCGGCGGCTCTCGGAGTCCGACGAGGTCGGACGGGTCGAGCACGGTCGCCGGGTGAGGGACCGGATCCCGTCGAACGGGATCAGTGTGTCGATCACCTCGCCGCCACCGCCGCACGGCGGTCGCGGGAACTACTCCCCTCAGGCAACTCCCATGCTAGCCCGGCCCGCGCGGGGGCCGTACCCCCGAGCTCGTGAAACTTCTCACGAGGTCCCGGGCAGGTCGGGACCAAGGTCCCAGCGGGACGGGACCGAGGTGCGCTGGTTGGGGTCCCTCTTCCGGGTGAACATGGCGGCGTGGACGTCCTCGATGTGGCGCGGTGGCAGTTCGGGATCACCACCGTCTACCACTTCCTGATGGTGCCGCTGACCATCAGCCTCGCGCTGCTGGTCGCGGGCATGCAGACCGCCTGGGTCCGGACCGGCCGGGCGAAGTACCTGGCCATGACCAAGTTCTGGGGCAAGCTCATGCTGGTCAACTTCGCCATGGGCGTGGTGACCGGCATCGTCCAGGAGTTCCAGTTCGGGATGGCGTGGAGCGCCTACTCCCGCTTCGTCGGCGACGTCTTCGGCGCGCCGCTGGCGATGGAGGGCCTGGTCGCGTTCTTCGTCGAGTCGACCTTCCTCGGCCTGTGGATCTTCGGGTGGGACCGGCTGCCGCGCCGCGTCCACCTCGCGTGCGCGTGGGCGTTCTCGCTGGCCACGATGGCCTCCGCGTACTTCATCCTGGCCGCCAACTCGTGGATGCAGCACCCGGTCGGCGTGGAGCTGGTCGACGGCCGGCCCCGGCTGACCTCCATCTGGGCGGTGCTGACCAACAACACCGTGCTGGCGGCGTTCCCGCACACCATCGCCGGCGCGTTCGCCGTCGGCGGCTCGTTCCTGGTCGGCATCGCCTCGTGGCACCTGTGGCGCCGGCACCGGGACACGCCGGCCGAGAACCAGGACCGCCAGGTGTGGCGGGCGTCGGTGAAGGTCGGCGGCTGGGTGGGCGTCGTCGCCTACGCCGCCCTGGCCCTCAGCGGCGACCTCCAGAGCAAGCTGATGTTCGAGCAGCAGCCGATGAAGATGGCGGCGGCCGAGGCGCTGTGCCACTCCGAGCGGCCGGCGAGCTTCTCCGTCTTCGCGGTCGGCGACGTGACGCGGCCGGACTGCGAGAACGTCAAGAGCCTCACCGTGCCGGCCCTGCTGTCGTTCCTGGCGAAGAGCGACTTCACCAGCGAGATCAAGGGCATCCAGGACCTCCTGCCCGAGTACCGGGCGAAGTACGGGACGAACTACCCGGACGACCCTCGGCTGGGGGAGCTGTCGGGCAAGCCGATCGACTACGTGCCGGCGCTGCCGGTCACCTACTGGGGCTTCCGGCTGATGATCGGCTTCGGCGGGGTCGCGGCCGGCATGGGCCTGCTGGCGCTCTGGGCGATCCGCCGCGGCCGGGTCCCCGCCGGCCGCTGGTTCCCCGCGCTGGGGCTGCTCACGATCGCCACCCCGTTCCTGGGCAACAGCTTCGGCTGGGTCTTCACCGAGATGGGCCGGCAGCCGTTCGTCGTCGTGCCCAACCCGAGCGGGGTGGACGGCGTGTGGATGTACACGGCGCAGGCGGTGTCCTCCGGGGTCACCGTGGGCGAGATGCTCACCTCGCTGGTCGCGCTGACCACCGTCTACGGCGTGCTCGCCGGTGTGGAGTTCTACCTGCTGCGGCGGTACGCGCGGGCCGGCGTGGCCGCGGTCCTGCCCGGCTGGGACCGGCCGGAGCCGGAGCCCGGCGGGGGAGACCCCGACGCGGGAGACACCGGCGGGGGAGACGGCGCGGGCGACCGGAAGCCCGACGACGTCCTGGCCTTCGCCTACTGAGGAGCGTGGCGACGTGGATTTGGCGACGTTCTGGTTCATCGTCATCGCCGTGCTGTGGCTGGGGTACCTCTTCCTGGAGGGCTTCGACTTCGGCGTCGGCATGCTGCTGCCCGTCCTGGCCAGGGACGAGACCGAGCGCCGGGTCATGGTGAACACCATCGGCCCGGTCTGGGACGGCAACGAGGTCTGGCTGCTGGTGGCCGGCGGCGCGACGTTCGCCGCCTTCCCCGGCTGGTACGCGTCCCTGTTCAGCACCGCCTACCTGCCGCTGCTGCTGGTGCTGCTGGCGCTGATCGGGCGCGGTGTGGCGTTCGAGTACCGGGGGAAGGTGGACAGCCGGCGCTGGCGGGCCACCTGGGACCGGGTGATCATGTTCGGCTCGTGGGTGCCGGCGTTCGGCGTCGGCCTGGTGCTCAGCGCGAACGTGCTCGGCCTCCCGCTGGACGCGCGCGGCGACCGCGTCGGCTCGCCGCTGGTCATGGTGCGCTGGGAGACGCTGCTCGGCGCGCTCGCGCTCGTCGGCTTCTGCCTGGTGCACGGCGCGGCCTTCATCGCGCTGAAGACCGAGGGCGACATCCGCGAGCGGGCCCGCCGGCTCGCGGTGCGCGTCGCGCCGGTGGCCCTCGCCCCGCTGGTGGCGCTCCTGTTGTTGGTCCAGGTGCGGGCGGGCGAGGGCTGGACCTGGGCGCCGCTCGCGGTCGCGGTGCTCGCCGCCGGCGCGGCGGTCGCCCAGCTCGCGCGGGGGCGCGAGGGCTGGGGCTTCGCGTTCCTCGGAGTCGCGGTCGCGGCCGCGGTGACCACCCTGTTCGGCGCGCTCTACCCGGACGTCATTCCGTCCACTGTGGACGCGGCGAACTCGCTCACCGTGCACAATGCGGCGTCCAGCCCCTACACGTTGACCGTGATGACCTGGGTGGCCGCCTTCGGGACCCCGGCCGTGCTGGTCTACCAGGGCTGGACCTACTGGGTGTTCCGCAAGCGCATCGGGACGCGGCACATCCCGTCGGTGCACGTGCCGTGAGCACCCAGCCCAGGGGGCCGCTCGGGGCGCTGCCGAGGCTGTCCCGCTCGACCAGGACCGCGCTGCTCGGCTGCGCGGTCCTGGCCGGCCTGAACGCCGCCGCGCTGGTCGCCCAGGCGTGGGGGCTGGCGACCGCGCTGGCGGCCGTGGTGACCCGCGGTGCCGACCCGGCCGCCCTCACCCTGCCGGTCGGCGTCCTGGCCGGCGCGGTGCTGGCCAGGGCCGGGCTGGGCTGGGCGCTGGAGACGGTGTCGGCGCGGGCGGCGGCGGGCGCCAAGGAGGAGCTGCGGGCCGCGGTGCTGGACCGGGCGCTGCGCCTGGGGCCGGAGTGGATCGCGCGCTCGGACCGGGCGGACCGGGGGCCGGCCGGCCTGACCGCGGTGGCGACCAGCGGGCTGGACGCGCTCGACGCCTACTTCACCCGCTACCTGCCGGCTCTGGTCACCGCGGCCGTGGTGCCCCCGCTGGTGGGGGCGTGGGTGTTGGCAGCGGACTGGGTGTCGGCGGCGCTGATCGCGGTGACCGTCCCGCTGATCCCGCTGTTCGCGATCCTGGTCGGCCGGTTCACCGAGGCCAGGGCGGCGCGGGCGGCCGACGCCACCGCGCGGTTGTCGGGGCACCTGCTGGAGTTGGTGCGGGCGTTGCCGGTGCTCACCGCCTTCGGCCGTGCCGCGGCGCAGATCCGCACGGTCCGGCGGGTCGGCGAGGCGCACCGGGCGGCGACCATGCGCACGCTGCGGGTCGCGTTCCTGTCCGCCCTGGCGCTGGAGCTCGTCGCCACCCTGTCGGTGGCGTTGGTCGCGGTCGGCGTCGGCGTTCGCCTGGTGCACGGCGAGCTTGACCTGGCGACCGGGCTGCTCGTCCTGGTCCTCGCGCCCGAGTGCTACCAGCCGCTGCGGGCGGCGGGGGCGGCCCACCACGCCAGCGAGGACGGGCTGGAGGCCGTGCGGCGCGTCGCGGAGATCTGCTCTTCCCCTCCGCTCCCGGGACAGCCCCCACCCGCCCTGGGGGGCGAGCCCCGCTCCAGCCTATCGAGCGCGCGACCAGCCAGGAAGCACACGAAGCCGGCCTGTGGACAACCCGAGGACCTGTGGACAACTCCCTCCACCACCGAGGGAAGTCCGCCCGGCCAAAACGGTCTTCTGGTAGAGGACCTGCGGGTTGGCCGCCGCGACGGCTTCGCCCCCGACGGGCTGACCTTCCACGCCCAGCCGGGTGAGATCACCCGGCTGGAGTCACCCAGCGGAACCGGCAAGTCCACCACCTTCGCCGTCCTGCTCGGCTTCGTCCGGCCCGACTCCGGCCGCGTCGCCGTCCACGGGGTTGATCTGTCCACAATGGATGCCGAAGAGTGGCGGCGGCAGGTCGCGTGGGTCCCGCAGCGCCCGGCCTTCGGCGGGGGGACGGCCGCCGAGGAGATCGCGCTGGCCCTGGCCGACCGCGACCGCGCCCCCACCCGCGACGAGATCACCGGGGTGCTCGACGACGTCGCGGCCCGCCACCTCGCCGACCGCCGCGTCGACCAGCTGTCCACGGGCGAACGGCAACGCGTCGCCGTCGCCAGGGCGTTGCTGCGCGTGCGGCACGGCGCCCGGCTCCTGCTGCTCGACGAACCCACCGCGCACCTGGACCCCGCCACCGCCGGGCATGTCATGGCCGCGGTCCGCCGCGCCGCGGACTCCGGAGTCGCGGTGGTCCTGGCCAGCCACCGGGAGGCGACGCCGGCGCCCGACGTCGAGCCGCCCGCCCCGACGCGGGAGACGGACGAGGCGGAGACGCCGGAACCCGCCCCCCTGCGCCGGCTGCTGGACCGCCGGCTGCTCGCCGGCGCCGGACTCGGCGCGCTCGCGCTCGCCTGCGGCGTCGCGCTGACCGCCACCGCCGCGTGGCTGATCGCCCGGGCGTCGCAGCAGCCGCCGATCCTCACGCTGACCGTCGCCGTGGTGGCCGTCCGCACGTTCGGCCTCGCCAAGGGCGTGGTGCGGTACCTGGAACGCCTGGTGTCGCACGACGCCGCATTCCGCCTCGCCGGCCGACTCCGGCAGCGGCTGTGGACGGCGCTGGTCCGGCTCGGCCCCGCGCGCGCCGCCCGGCTCCAACGCCACGACGGCCTCCAGCGCCTGGTGGACGACACGGACGCGGTGCGCGACCTCGTGCCCCGAGTGGTGTTGCCACCGCTGACGGCGGTGCTGGTCGGGCTGGGCGCGGTCGTCCTGCAGACCGCGGTGCTGCCCTCGGCCGGTCTGGTGCTCGCGATCGCGCTGCTCGTGGCCGGGGTGGTCGCGCCGTGGATCGCGGTCGTCGTGGAGCGGCACGCCAGCCGGACGCTGGCCGAGGGCCGCCGCCGGGTGGCCGCCGGCGTGCTGGGGTTGCTGGAAGCGGCCCCGGACCTGATCTCCTCCGGCGCGCACCACGGGCGACGCGCCGAGCTGGCGGCGGCGGACGCGGAGCTGGCCGCCCGGTCCCGCCGCCAGGCCCTGGGCACCGGCGCGGCCTCCGCCGTGGTGATCGCCGCGACCGGCGGGGCCGCGCTGGTCTGCGTGGTCCTGGCCGCGTCGGCGGTGCACGCGGGACAGCTCGACCCGGTGCTCGCGCCACTGCTCGCGCTGGTGCCCCTGGCCGTCGCGGAAACCCTCGCCGGGCTTCCGCTGGCCGCGCAGCTCGTGGGTTCGCTGCGCGCGGCGCACGCCAGGGTCTCCGCGCTCCTCGCCGAGGGCGAGCGGGCGGAGCAGCGGCCTGACCCGGCCCCGGGGGAGACCTCGGGCGCGGTGCGCCTGCGCGGCGTCTCCGCGCGGTGGCCGCGAGCGGCCGAACCGGCGTTGCGCGACGTCGACCTCGACCTGCCGGCCGGGACGCACGTCGCCGTGGTCGGCCCCTCCGGCTCGGGCAAGTCCACCCTGGTCGCCCTGCTCCTGGGCTTCCTGCGACCCGAGCACGGGGAGGGCCGCGTGCCCCAACGGGTCGCCTGGTGCCCCCAGGAGCCGATGCTGGTGTCCACGACCGTCCGGGAGAACCTGCGGCTCGCCGACCCGCACGCCGGAGACGACGACCTGCGCGTCGCCCTGCGGTCCGCCGGCCTCGGGTCCTGGGCCGACCGGCTGGACACGCTGGTGGGGACGGGCGGCGCCGCGGTGTCCGGCGGCGAGGCGCAGCGGCTCGCCCTGGCCAGGGCGTTGCTGCGGGCCCGCGACGCCGATCTCGTCCTGCTCGACGAGCCCGCGGCCCACCTCGACGTGCCGACCGCGGACGCGGTGCTGGCGGAGCTGCGCGCCACCCTGGCCGGCAGAACAGTCCTCCACGTCACCCACCGCCCGGACGAGGCCGCGACCGCCGACGTGGTGGTCGAGGTCGACCAGGGGCGGGTCCGCGTCCGCGAGCGACGGCTCCCAGAGGGTGTGGCGAGCGGACGTGGATGATCAGATTGTCTGACCGCCCGCTGGTCCGGAGCGGGCGGGTGTCCCGCATTGGCACTGAGGTGACCGTGGGTGATGCTTGGTTTCTCGCGCCTGCGGTCGCCGATCGGGTTCGGGTGTCCCGCATTGGCACTGAGGTGACCGTGGGTGATCCTTGGCTTCTCGCACCTGCGGTCGCCGATCGGGTTCGGGTGTCCCGCACTGGCACTGGAGGCGCCGTGGGTGATCACGTTTTCCGGCTGTCCGCGGGCGCGGACCGGGTGCGGGTGTCCCGCATGAACGCAGGGCCTAGCCTGGCATGAGACCCATGGACCCCACTCTCGCCACTCGCGCGCTCGCCGCGTCCACCGAGATCACCACCGCGGCGCTGGCCGGCGACGACCCCGACGCCGTGCTGCCGCTGGTGGTGCGGCGGGCCGCCGAGCTGACCGCCGCCGACCTCGGCGTGCTCACGGTGCGGACCGACGACGGCCGGCTCACCGTCGAGGCGGCGCACGGCACCGGCCAGGACGCCCAGAGCGTCGTCGGCAGCGTGCTCTCGGCCCGGTCGGCCGCCGCGCGGGTGGCGCGCAGCGGAGTGCCGATCGTGGTGGACGACCTGCTCGCCGATCCCCGCACCGCGCCGTTCGTCCCCCGCGCGCTCCGGGGCTGCGGGCCGTTCGCCGTGGTGCCGTTCGGCACCCGGGAGCGGAGGCTGGGCGCGCTCGCCGTGTACCGGCGGCGGGGCAACCCGCCGTTCACGCCGGTGGCCGTGGACCTGCTGCACTCCTTCGGCGCGCAGGCCGGCCTGGCGATGGTGCTCGCGGAGGGCGCGACCGCGCGCCAGCGGGTGGCGGTCTACCAGGAGCGCGACCGGATCGCCAGGGACCTGCACGACCTGATCGTGCAGCGGCTCTACGCGGCGGGGGTCCAGCTCGACCTGCTCGACCGGCGGCTCGCCGGTCAACTCGAACCGCAGGACGCCGCGCGGCTGGCGGAGGCCGTGGACCAGCTCGACCAGACGATCGCCGAGGTGCGCGCCACCGTGCGCGCCCTCACCTCGGCCGATCCCGGCGAGCAGGTCAGGGCGCCGGACCTGCTGGACTCGGTGCGCGCCGAGGTCGACACGGCGGGGGAGCTGCTCGGGGTCCGGCCCGCGCTGGAGGTCTCCGGCGACGTCGCCGGGGTTCCGGTGCCGGTGGCCGACCACGCCCGGGCCGCGCTGCGGGAGGCGTTGTCCAACGTCGTGCGCCACTCCGGCGCTCGCTCAGTCGTGGTCCGGTTGGTGCGCGACGGGTACGGGCTGCGGTTGCAGGTGGCCGACGACGGGTGCGGCATCCCGCCGGGTGTCACCCGACGCGGTCTGCGGCACCTGGAGGAACGGGCGGTGGCGGCCGGTGGGCGATGCACGGTGACCTCGTCGCCGCGCAGCGGCACCAACGTCACCTGGGAGGTCCCGCTCCCGGAGGCGACGGCCGCGCGGTAGCGCGAGCGGTCAGGAGTCGTCGCGGGAGCGCCGCCGGGCCACCCACGCGGCGGCCTGCGTGCGGCGTTCCATGCCGAGCTTGGCCAGCACCGAGGTCACGTAGTTCTTGACCGTCTTCTCGGCGAGGAACAGGCGGGCCGCGATCTGCCGGTTGGTCAGCCCCTCGCCGATCAGGTCGAGCACCCTGCGCTCCTGCTCGGTCAGCGCGGAGAGCTCGTCGCGGCCGCCGCTCTCGGCCTCGCGGCGCATCCGCTCCAGCACCCGGGCGGTGGTCACCGGGTCGAGGAGCGACCGGCCGGCCGCCACCTCGCGCACCGCGGTGACCAGGTCCTGGCCCCGGACCTGCTTGAGCAGGTAGCCGGCGGCGCCGGCGAGGATCGCCCCGACCAGCGCCTGTTCGTCGTCGAACGCGGTGAGCACCAGGCACCGGGGCGGCTCGGGCAGGTCGCGCAGCCGGCGGCACAGCGACACGCCGTCCCCGTCGGGCAGCCGCACGTCCACCACGGCCACGTCCGGCCGGCGGGCGCCCGCCATGACCAGCGCCTCGTCCACGCTGCCCGCCTCGGCGACCACCTCGATGTCGTCCTCGACCGCCAGCAGGTCGCGCAGCCCGCGCCGCACCACCTCGTGGTCGTCGACCAGCAGCACACGCACGGGCACGGCTCCCAGCCTAGGGCGGGGCCGTCGGCGGGCGGCGGCCGGCGTCAACGGCCGTCCGGATGTTGATCGCTGCGCCGTTCGCAGCCGCCCAGGGCTTCGGCCGCCCAGGACTCAGCCGCCGAAGACCTCGTCCCACGCGGCCCCCACCTGGCGGGCGCAGGTGTCCGGGTCGACCCCACCCACACCGGTGCCCAGGCCCGGCATCGCCAGGGAGCGCACCCGGCGCCGCACGGGGGTGCCGTCCTCCATCCACCCGTCCCGCCACAGCCGCAGGACGGCCCGCGCCGCGAGGTAGGGGTGGACGGTGTCGGCGGGCAGCCGCTCGCCAGGGGTGCGCATGGTCGGGGCGCTGATCAGCCACGCGGGGGAAGGCGCGCCGGTCGGCACCACCACCGCCTCGCCCACGGGCAGCTCCCCGCCGTGCAGCGCGAGCACCGCGCTCCGCACGTGCTGCTCGACCTGCGGGAACACCTGGGCGTACTGGGCGTCGACACCGCCCCGCATCCAGCCGTGCGAGTTCGCCGGGCTGATCACGGCGTCGACGTCGAGGTCGAACACCGAACCCGGGTGGACGGTCATCCCCGGCCGGCCGGCGGCGACTGCGCGCCAGGCCTGCGCCAGGGGCGCGTCCACGGCACACAGCACAAGCCGCGGTGTCGGTACCGCTCCGTTCGTCGGCCCCTCCGAATCGGCGGTCACGTCCCACAGCATTGCAGGAAACCGACACGGCGCGTAACAGGGAGGCACACCCACCCAGGGAGTGGGCCGCACCCTAGGCTGACGCTCTTACCCCACGTGGTGGCCTTGATCATGTTCCCGGCCGCCGCCCACCCGGTCGTCTAGGCTGGCCGCGTGCCGCGCATCGCTTACTTCGGGCCGGAAGGAACCTTCACGGAGCAGGCGACGCGCGCGTTCCTGGGCGATCCGCCCACCGACACCCGACCGGTGGCCCCGGACAGCGAGCTACGCCCGCTGGAGACGATCGCCGCCGCGCTCGACGCGGTGCGCTCCGGTGAGGCCGACGCCGCCTGCGTGCCGGTGGAGAACTCCGTCGAGGGGTCGGTGGCGGCCACGCTGGACGCGCTGGTCGCCGGCGACCCGCTGGTCGCGATCGCGGAGACCGTGCTGCCGATCCGGTTCACCGTGCTGGTCCGACCCGGCGCCGCCGCGGCCGACGTCCGCACCGTCGCCACCCACCCGCACGCCGCCGCGCAGGTGCGCGGCTGGTTGGCCGAGAACCTGCCCTCGGCGGCCGTGCTGCCGTCGTCGTCGACCGCCGCCGCCGCGGTGGGGGTGCTGGCCGGCGAGTACGACGCGGCGGTCGCCGCGCCGGCGGCCGCCGCCCGGTACCCGCTGGCGGCGCTGGCCACCGACGTCGCCGACGTCCGGGACGCGGTCACCCGGTTCCTCCTGGTCCGCCGGCCCGGCCCGGCCCCGGCCAGGACCGGCGCCGACCGGACCTCGGTCGCCGCGGTCACCGCCGACCGCATCGGCGCGTTGTCCGAGGTGCTCACCGTGCTCGCCGGGCACGGCATCAACATGACCCGCATCGAGTCCCGGCCCACCAGGAACCGGCTCGGCGAGTACCGGTTCTTCCTCGACTTCGAGGGCCACGTCGCCGACCACCGGGTCGGGGCCGCCCTGGCCGCGTTGCGCCGCCACTGCGCCGAGGTGCGCTTCCTCGGCTCCTTCCCCCGGGCCGACCAGGCGCCGAACACCGTCCCGACGACCACCGCCGACGAGGACTTCGCCTCGGCCCAGCGCTGGCTCACGGCGGTGCGGGAGGGGCGCGAGGCATGAGCGCCCCCCGACTGGTCCTGGTGCGGCACGGGCAGACCGAGTCCAACGTCCACCGCCGGCTCGACACCCGGCTGCCCGGACCCCCGCTGACCCCCGACGGGCGGGCGCAGGCCGAGGACTTGGCCCTGGACCTCGCGACCGAGCCCGTGGTCGCCGTGTACGCCAGCCGGGCTGTGCGCGCCCAGCAGACCGCCGCGCCCCTCGCCGCCCGGCACGGGCTCGACGTGCGGGTCCTCGACGGGGTGCACGAGGCGCAGGCCGGCGAGTTGGAGGGGCGGAACGACGCCGAGGGGTTGCAGCGCTACGAGGACGTCTTCACGGCGTGGTCGGAGCGGCGCGAGCTGGACGTGGCGATGCCCGGCGGCGAGAGCGGTCGGCAGATCGTGCACCGCTTCCTCGCCGACGCGCGGCGGGCGCGCGCCGCGCACGCCGACGGCACCGTCGTGCTGGTCAGCCACGGCACGGCCATCCGGCTCTGCGCCCCGCACCTGGTCGGCAACCCGGACTTCCTGGCCGGACTGGTCTACCTCCCCAACACCGGCCGGATCACGCTGGAGACCGACGGCGACGCGTGGCGCTGCGTGGAGTGGACCGGCATGCGGCTGGCCTGAGCCGCCGGCCCGCACTCGGACCTGGGCCGGCCGGGCCCCGATCCGTTGAGCCCGGCCCAGTTCGTGTCGGCGCTCGTCATCGATGACTGGAGTGGTGGCCGACCTCGTGCAGGACGGTGATGGCGACCTCGTCCTTCCCCATTCACTCAGGCCGAGCCCGGCGGGCCTGACGAGACAGGCCCCGATCGGCCAGGCTCCAACCGGTCAAGCCCAGCCCAGTTCGTGCAGGCGTTCGTCGTCGATGCCGAAGTGGTGGCCCACCTCGTGGATGACGGTGATCGCGATCTCGTCCACCACCTCGTCCTCGTCCTCGCACATCGCCAGCAACGGCTCGCGGAAGACGAAGATCCGGTCGGGCAGGACGCCGCCGTACTGCGAGTCGCGCTCGGTCAGCGCGATCCCCTCGTACAGGCCGAGGAGGTCGGGGTCGGACGGGTGGCGGTCCTCGACGAGCACGACGACGTTGCGCATCGCGGCCGCCAGCTCCTCGGGGATCAGGTCCAGCGCGTCGGCCACCAGCTCCTCGAAGCGGGCGCGGGTCATCTCCACGGGCACGCCGGTCACCCGCCCTGGGAGGTCGGGGGCGACGACGGGGCCTGCTGGTCGGCGTGGGCCGGCGGCCGCTCTGAGGGGTGGGGCGCGTCGGCCGGCGGCTGCACCGTGGTCGCGGGCGCGCCCGGCGGCACGGTGGCGGTGACGGCGGGAGCCGGCTCCTTGCCGACCACGACCTCGCCGCGCACGCTGCCGGTGACCGGAGCCAACCCGCTCTTGTCCGGCAGCGGGGCGCCCAGCTTGCAGTTCACCCGGCGGGAGCCGACGATCCAGCTCTCCTGCGCCCGGTTGTCCCAGGCGATCTCCAGCCCCTTCTTCTTCACGTCCTGGCCGGGCGCGTACGGCCCGGCCAGCGCGGTGCAGGCGTTGAGCAGGGCCTCGTCCTGCTTCGCGAAGTCGGGGAACTCCTTCGGGAACTGGGCGCCGAGGTCCACGGTCCCGATGATCTCGTAGGAGTGGCGCTGGTCGCAGGTGACCGGGTCGCCGACGTTCCTGCCGTTGATCCCGAGGCAGATCCCGGTCTCGTAGACGTCGGACTGGTCCAGTTTGGACACGGGGCCGAACACCGGGTAGAGCGCGCCGGAGGCCGTGGGCACCTGGAGGCCGCACCGCAGGGTGCGGTCGCCGTTGCGCCACTCCTGCTCGCTGGTCAACGAGCTGACCTTGAACCGGCCGTGCGGGTCGAACCTGCCGGACAGGTACTGGTTCGCGACCGGCGTGCAGCGGTCCTGCTGGAGTTGTTGCCGCTGTTCGGCGGACGGGAACGGGGCGTCCTTGCCGTGGACGCCGGAGACGTCCACCACCCCGGTCATCTCGAAGAGGTGCTCCTCGGTGCAGGCCACCTGGTGGATGTCGGAGCGGTCCGCCCTGGTCCACTGCAGGCAGGCGCCGGGCGGCGCGGCGAGGGCCTGGGCACGGGCGGAGGCCTGGGCGGCCTGCGCGCGGTTCGTGGGGCCGCCGCCCGTGATGCTGTCCCAGGTCAGGACGGACGTCACGGTGATCGTGAGCACCGCGCCCACGAACGCACCGATCATCACCCGTCGGGTGTTCGTTGTGCGGCGGCCGACCAAGGGCCGTTCACTGCTGCTCGGGGCCATCTGTTCCATGATGCCGGGTGGCACGGGGCGTGCCGTCCATCTGGGTGACATCCGTTGCTTTTGTCGGACGATGCTCCGCCGAACGTGTGACGTGGGTACGGTGCGGGCCGGGAGTGGCTGATGACTGACAACGACAGGGCTCGTGACGAGGCGCCGGACCAGGGGACGGGGCGCGGCGAACCGCCCGCCGCCGGTGGTGTGCCGGGTCGCCCGCCCACGCCCCCGGAAAAGCCCTCTGCGCCCGGAATGCCCCCTGTGCCCGGAAAACCTCCTGTACCTGGGAAACCTCCTGCGGCGGGAGAGGGCGCCGAGCCGGGTCCGGACGCCCCCGAGGAGCCGGAACCGCCCGCCCCGCCGCGGAAGGGGACGATCCGCTACCAGGAGCCGGGGCAGACCGTCCCGCGCCCGCCCACGCTGGCCGAGCAACGCGCCCGGCAGCGGGCCGAGGACGAGGAGCGCGAACGGGAACGCGTCGCCCTGGAGCAGGCGGAGCGCAAGTCCCGGGTCCGCCGGCGCGTGCTCATCGGCGGTGGCGTGACCGTCGGCGTCGTCGCGGTGCTCGCCGTCGCCTACGCGGCCGCCAAACCCAAGCAGATGACGGCGCACTGCGTCAGCAAGGACCAGGTCGTCGTCAACGAGGACTACTGCGACGAGAACTACGTCCGCTCGCACGGCGGCCACGTCAGCGGCGGGTTCATCTTCCTGCCCGGTCCGGGCGGCATGACGCAGTACCACTACAACTACGGCGGCACCGGCGCCGTCGGGCAGACGGTCAGCGGTGGCAGCTCGGTGAAGCCGCCGGGCGCGGAGATCAAGACGCCGAGCGGGAAGTCCATCCAGCGGGGTGGGTTCGGCGTCAAGGGCAGCAGCGGGAGTTGACGAGTTGCGTCGCGAGCACTTCGAGCCACGCCGGGACTGGCAGCAGCGGATCGCCGAGCAGGGCCTGGTCTTCGGCTCGCCGTCGACCGCGGTCGACGGGTCGCCCCGTCCCTACTGGGACGAGTCCGTGCACTACGTGTTCGAGCTGGACGAGGTGCTCTCCCTGGAGGCCGACGTCGAGCTGCTGCACTCGATGTGCCTGGAGGCCGTGGACAACGTCGTGACCACCGAGCGGTACCGCGACTTCGGCATCCCGGAGTGGCTGTGGCCCCGGATCGCCGAGTCGTGGCGCCGGCACGACCCGCACGTCTACGGGCGGTTCGACCTGCGGTACGACGGCAACGGCCCGGCCAAGCTGCTGGAGTACAACGCCGACACGCCCACCGCGCTGCTGGAGGCGTCGGTCGTGCAGTGGCACTGGCTGACCGACACGCACGAGGGGGACGACCAGTGGAACTCGCTGCACGAGAAGCTGGTGGAGCGCTGGGGCGAGATCGCCGACCGGCTGCCGGCCGGCGAGGTGCACTTCACCTGGTCGGCGGGGGACACCAGCGGGGAGGACCACCTGACCGTGGCCTACCTGCAGGAGACGGCGGCCGAGGCCGGGATGGACACCGTGGGGCTGGCGCTGGAGGAGATCGGCTGGGACGGCCAGCTCGCCCGGTTCGTCGACCTCGCCGAGGCGCCGATGCGGACGGTCTTCAAGCTCTACCCGTGGGAGTGGATCGTCGAGGAGGAGTTCGGCCGGCACGCGGTCGAGGGGCTGCCCGGCACGCTCTGGCTGGAGCCGCTGTGGAAGATGCTGCTGTCCAACAAGGCGCTGCTCGCGGTGCTGTGGGAGATGTACCCCGGCCACCCCAACCTGCTGCCGGCCTTCCTCGACCAGCCCGGCATGCTCACCGAGTATGTGCGCAAGCCCAAGCTGGGGCGTGAGGGCGCGAACATCCAGATCGTCGCGCCGGGCTACGAGCACGAGACCGGCGGGGTGTACGGCCAGGAGGGGCACGTCTACCAGCTCTTCGCCCCGCTGCCCGACTTCGACGGCATGCGGCCGGTGCTGGGCGCGTGGGTGGTCGGCGACACCGCGGCGGGCATGGGCATCCGGGAAACCACCGGCCTGGTCACCGACGACGGCGCGGCGTTCGTGCCCCACCGCATCCCGGGGGCCTAGGGTCCCCTCGTCGCCCGATCCGGGCGAACGGCACGAAGACCGCGAACCGCCGCGCCGCCGCCGGGGCCGGCGCGCCCACCGAGGAGGAAACCCAGTGACGAGCCAGCACGCGACGCAGGTCCTGGCCCTGCAGGAGGGCTTCGTGCACGCCATCGGCCGCGGGGTGGGCGCGATCGTGCTCTACGCCGTGGCGGGTCTGCTCCTGATGCTCGTCGGCTTCTACGCCATCGACCTGACCACCCCGGGCAAGCTCAGCGAGCTGGTGCGCGAGGGCCGGCCGAACGCCGTGGTGGTGACCTCGGTGGGGTTGGTCAGCATGGCGCTGATCATCGTGGTCGCGATCTACAACGCCGGTGGCCGGCTGGACGAGGGCCTGCTGTCCGCGATGATCTTCGGCTTGGTCGGCGTGATCGTGCAGGTGCTCGCCGTCCGGCTGCTGGAGTGGGTGACCCGGATCCAGCTCCGCGCGGTGATGCAGGCCGAGACGTTCGCGCCGACCAGCCTCGTCGTGGCGGCGGCGCACCTGGCGCTGGGGCTCGTGGTCGCGGTCGCCATCTCCGGCTGACGGACCCCCGCACCACCTCGCGGTCTCGGTGTCGGCGCAGGTCGGCGCGATGGCGGCGGTGGCACGGCCGACCCGCTGCCCCGGTGTGGAATGACCCGCCGCCCCGCGTCGCGGGGGCCCCGTCGGCGCGGGACCGAACTGGCGTGCGGCCGCCGACCGGGAGCGGCTAGGCTGACCTGCCGTGATTGACCTCAGGACGCTCCGCGAGGACCCGGACGCCGTGCGTGCCTCCCAGCGGGCAAGGGGCGAGGACCCCGCGCTGGTCGACGCGCTGCTCACCGCCGACGAGCGTCGGCGCTCCGTGGTGTCCCGCGCCGACTCCCTGCGCGCCGAGCAGAAGCAGCTCGGCAAGCAGGTGGGCAGGGTCAAGGGCGACGAGCGGACCGCGTTGCTCGCCAAGGCCAAGGAGCTGGCCGCCGAGGTCAAGGCCGCCGAGGCCGAGCAGAACGAGGCCGAGGCCGCGTTCGCCGAGGCGCACCGCCGGGTGTCCAACGTCGTCGAGGCGGGCGCTCCCGCCGGCGGCGAGGACGACTACGTCGTGCTCAAGCACGTGGGCGAGGCGCCCGAGTTCGACTTCGACGCCGGGGACCACCTCGCGGTGGCCGAGCGGCTCGGCGCCATCGACATGGAGCGTGGCGCGAAGGTCTCCGGCGCCCGGTTCTACTTCCTCACTGGCGTCGGCGCGCAGCTTGAGCTCGCGCTGCTCAACCTGGCCATGCAGCAGGCCGTCGCCGCCGGGTTCACCATGGTGGTCCCGCCGGTGCTGGTGCGCCCCGAGATCATGGAGGGCACCGGCTTCCTCGGCGCGCACGCCAGCGAGGTCTACCGGCTGCGCGACGACGACCTGTACCTGGTGGGCACCTCCGAGGTGCCGATGGCCGGCTACCACGCCGGCGAGATCATCGACCTGTCTGCCGGACCGCGCCGGTACGCGGGTTGGTCGTCCTGCTTCCGCAGGGAGGCCGGCTCCTACGGCAAGGACGTGCGCGGCATCATCCGCGTGCACCAGTTCAACAAGGTCGAGATGTTCTCCTACTGCCGGCCGGAGGAGGCCCACGACGAGCACCGGCGTCTGCTCGCGTGGGAGGAGGAGATGCTCGCCAAGGTCGAGCTGCCGTACCGCGTGATCGACGTGGCCGCCGGCGACCTGGGCGCCAGCGCGGCGCGCAAGTACGACTGCGAGGCGTGGGTGCCGAGCCAGGCCGCCTACCGCGAGGTCACCTCCACCTCGAACTGCACGACCTTCCAGGCGCGGCGGCTCTCGGTCCGGTACCGGGACGCGGACGGCCGGCCGCAGGTCGCGGCGACCCTCAACGGCACGCTGGCCACCACCCGGTGGATCGTCGCCATCCTGGAGAACCACCAGCGGGCCGACGGCTCGGTGCGGGTGCCCGAGGCGCTGCGGCCGTTCCTGGGCGGGCGTGAGGTCCTGGAGCCGCTCGCGCGGTGACGTGCCGGGCGGGGGCCGGGTGGTCGTGGACCACCTTCGTGGGGTGGATGAGCCGGGGTGTGCCCGACCTTCCTGTCGGGCACACCCCAGAAGTTCTGCGACCCCTGTGTTCTTGGGGGAACCCCCATTTTTACCGTCTCACGGGGGTCTGACAGTTTCGGGCCGGGAGGGTCGCCCGTGGGGGTGGCAGGGGCGGAAGATCCGCCGAACGGGTCCGGTCCCGCCCGTTTTCCCGCTGTGGTGAGGGAATCGCGCGCCGGTCACGCGGCCGCGGGGCTCCGCCTCCGTTCGAGGCCGACCCGGACCAGCGCGGCGGACAGGCGGGCCAGGTCGTCCCCGCGCGCGAACCGGGCGAGGCGGTCCGGATCGCGCGGCAGCCCCAGGCGCTCCGCGCCCACGAGCGCCCGCCGGTCGAAGTAGGGGCGCAGCTCAGGCCACACCGCCTGCGCCTCCCGGCAGAAGATGTCCGCCCCGACCTCGCCCACCCGGGGGAACTCCCGCAGCAGGCGCCGCAGCTCGCGGACGTCGCCGTCGGCCGCCGCCCGCAGCCGGCGCAGGTCGCCGCCGTAGGTGTCGAGCACCATCTGGGCGCCGGACGACAGGCGCGTCGACGTGCTCTCGTCGTAGCGCACGTAGTGGGCACGGCCGAGCGCGTGCACGCGCTCGCGCCAGGTGGCGTCCCGCATCTTCCTCGGGGTGGTCCAGCCCGCCGCGAACAGCTCCCGCGCGGCGGCCACGGCCAGGTCCGCCCTGATGCGGATCGAGAGCAGCACGGTGAGCACCAACAGCTGGTACAGCGGCGCGGGCTTGTCCGCGAGCCGGATTCCCGCCTCCTCGGCGTACGTCCGCCCGTGCTCTCGCAGCAGCTCGCGCACGACCGCCTTCGCGTCGGCCACGTCCCCGGCTACCCGTGCCTCCCGGCGAGTACGCCGCTGCCACGCCCAATACCCCCGCGGAGCAGCCGACACCCCTCGGGTCTGGCTGGCGTGGTCAGTCCGGCTCGCCCGCCTGGCTCCCCGGCAGGCGCAGGACGCGGACCAGCTCGCCGAAGCCGTGCGCCGTCGCCTGCGCGACGAGCAGCGCCTCCAGCCCCTGGTCGTCCCGGAAGGCCGAGCCCGGCGCGTCGGCGGCCTGGACCACCCCTGCCCCCACCCGGAGCGACGGGGGCAGGCCGCGCACCGGCGCGCCGAGCCCCGCCAGGAGGAACCCCCGGTAGCCCAGTCCCGGCGGCTCGACCGGGTCGGCGGACGTCCGGAGCCGGCGGAGCAGGGACAGCAGCTCGGCGCTCTCCGGCGCGGTGGCCTCCCACACCGGGTTCGGTCGACCGCTGAACGCGTCGAGTTCCACGCGCATGTCCAGGCCCCTCCCGGTGGTGGCGCTCAGCAGACCTCTCCGACCACGGATACCCCGAGGCGCCCGGGCGAGTCCCGGCGCCACGCCTCGGCCCGCCGTGGCCGCTGGTCCCCGCTCGGCTCCGAGGAACGCTCGAACGGAGCAGTCAGGAGGGCGTGGGCCGTGCCGATGAAGTGTCCAGACCGGCGCTCCCGGCGGTGTGAGTGGACTTCTCCTCCCGCCGCGGGTCGAAGTCGTCGAGCCCGTTCCGCCGCGTGTTGTGCGCGGCGCGGATCAGCCACTTCCCTTCCCGCCTCACCATCACCAGGGTGACGATTCCCTCGCGGTCCTCCCCGGTCGGGGCGGAGGGCAGCTGGTGGTCGGGCCAGGACCACCTGGTGTGGACGAGCGCGACGTCCGGGGTGACGCCCTGGACGCTCAGGACCTCCTGCCTGTAGTTCCCCTTCTGGGCCAGGACCGACGCGGGGACGTCCTTGTGCCCCACGACGTTCTCCTGCCGGGTCCGCCACCAGATGCCCCGGTGGGTCACGAAGTCCGAGTCCTCTGTGAAGAGCTCGCCCCACTCGTCCATCCGGTGCTGGAGCCAGAGCTCCGTGTAGGCCGCCAGCACCCGCCTGATGTTCCGCTCGTCCGTCTCGTTCACGTCCCCACTCTCGGACTTCGACCAAGGTGGAGGTCAACTGCCGGTGCGGAGGCGGGTGAGGAGGAGGTCGGCGTAGACGTCGGGGTGGCTGATGTGGGGCGCGTGGCCCGCGCCCGACACCGGCAGGACGGTCAGCTCCGGCAGTCTCCGGGTCAGCGCGGCCACCACGGCCCGGTAGGTGGGCAGGGTGGCCGTCCCGGTGGTCACGGCGACGGGCACCCCGGCGTTGGCCAGGGCCGACGGGTCCACCGCGAGCCGGTCCGGGTCGCGGTGCTGGTCCAGCCAGGTGTGCGCGTTGCGCACGATCGTCGCCCGCGCCTCCGGCCCGAACAGGCCCTCCCACGCGCCCGCGCCGAACCCGACGTGCTCCACGAAGGCCCGCGCGCCACCCTCGGCGTCGCCCGACTCGATGAGCTCGGCGGCCCGGCGCATCCAGCCGGCCGCCTCCGCGAGCGGCGCGGCGGCGGCCGGGTCCTCCCTGAGCAGGGCGAAGAGGGGCGGCTCGTGCGCGGTCACCGAGCGGACGGCGGACGGGCGCCGCGCGGCCGCCAGCAGCACGACGGACGCGCCGTAGGAGTGGCCGACGAGATGGGCCCGCCCGCCGGCGAGGGCGTCCACGACGGCCAACAGGTCCTCGGCGTCCTCGACGATCGAGCCCTGCCCCGGCGGCGCGGTGCTCTCCGAGTGGCCCCTGCGGTCGTACCGGACCACCGAGTGGGCGCGCGCCAGCGCCGGGACGACGCGGTCCCAGCTCCGCCGGTCGTCCCACGAGCCGTGCACGAGCACGACCGGGTCGCCGGAGCCGGCGCGCTCCCACGCCAGCTCCGCGTCCGGGACGGCGAGTCGGCCCGTCGCCGCGGAGCCGGCCACTGCGGAGTTCACCGGAGCGTCGGCAGCACGTCGGCCGCGACCGTCTCCAACACCGACTCGCTCCCCACGTAGTACTCGCCCTCAGCACGCGGCCAGTGCGTCACCACGTCGGTGAAGCCCAGTTCCGCCGCCCGGCCCGTCGCGTCCACGAAGGCGTCCACGCTGGACAGCGAGAACACCGGGGCGGAGTCCACGTGCAGGACGCGGTCCACCTCGGCGGGGTCGCGGCCCTCGTCGGCGAGCGCCTTGTCCATCCGGGCGCACAGCTCCGCGACCCCGCGCCACCACGCGCCCAGGTCGTCCGTCCTCGGGCCGGTCGTCACCCAGCCCGCGCCGTGCCGGGCGGTCAGCCGCATCGCCTTCGGCCCGTTCGCGGCGATCACGAACGGCAACCGGGGGCGCTGCACGCAGCCCGGCAGGGTCCGCGCGTCGGTCGCGGTGAAGAACTCCCCGGCGTGGTCGACGTGGTCGGTCGTCAGCAGCCGGTCCAGCAGCTCGACGAACTCGGTGAGCCGGGCCATCCGCCGGGCGGGCGGCAACACCTGGCCGCCGAGCACGGTCGCGTCGTGCCCGACGCCGCCCGCCCCGACGCCCAGGACGAACCGGCCGCCGGAGACGTCGTCCAGCGCCATGAGCTCCCGGGCGAAGGCCACGGGGTGCCGGAAGTTCGGCGAGGCCACGAGCGTGCCCAGCCGGATGCGCGAGGTGGCCAGCGCGGCCGCGGTGAGCGTGGTCACCGTGCCGAACCACGGCCCCTCGGCCAGGGAACGCCACGAGAGGTGGTCGTAGGTCCACGCGTGGTCGAACCCGAACTCCTCGGCCCGTCGCCACCGGGGCGCCGCCTCCGACCACCGGTACTCCGGAAGGATCACGATGCCGAACCGCATAACGCCGGACAGTACCGGGGGGAAGTCGGAAGTTTGCTTTCAGTTCTCCGGCCAGGGCGTGGGCGGGCAGGCAGGATGGTGTGGTGGAGATGCCCGCACTGGTTGCCTCGGACGTGGACGGCACGCTGCTCGACCCGATGGAGCGGGTGACCGGCCGAACGGCCGCCGCCGTCCGCCGCGTCGTCGCGGCCGGGACGCCCTTCGTGCTGGTCACCGGCCGGCCGCCGCGCTGGGTGGCGCCGGTCGTGGACGCGCTGGGCGTGGCCGGCCTCGCGGTGTGCGCCAACGGCGCGGTGCTCTACGACGCGGCCGAGCGCCGTGTCCTCCACGCGGAGGTGTTGGACCCGGTGCTGTTGCACGACGCCGCCTCGGCGCTGGACCGCGCGCTGCCCGGTTGCGCGGTCGCGGTGGAGCGGGTGAGCCACGGTCACGGCGAGTTCCTCGCCGAGAACCGCTACCGGCACTTCCTCGCCGAGCCCGACTACGAGCACGCGTGGCCGGACGCCGACTCCACCGAGGCGCAGCGGGCCGAGGTCCTCGGCCACCCGGCGATCAAGCTGCTCGTCCGGCACCGGGAGATGAGCAGCGCGGCGATGGCGGCCACGGCCGGGGAGGTGCTCGGCGGGGCGGTGGACATCACCTACTCGACGGGCGCGGGCCTGTTGGAGCTGTCCGCGCCCGGCGTCACGAAGGCCACCGGGCTGGCGGCGGTCGCCGAGCGACTCGACGTCGACCGGGCCGGGGTGGTGGCCTTCGGCGACATGCCCAACGACCTGCCGATGTTGCGGTGGGTGGGGCACGGGGTGGCGATGGCCAACGCGCACCCGGAGGTGCTCGCCGTCGCCGACGAGGTCGCCGCGCCCAACTCGGAGGACGGCGTCGCGCAGGTGCTGGAGCGCTGGTTCTGACCTCACCCGCCCGCCCGCGGTGGGCGGCCCCACCACGCCGGGTCGACTGACCCGGGACAGGACCGCGTTCCGGGACGAGACGGCCACGGGAACCGCGGGTGGTCGTGGTCAGGGGAGAAGGTCGCTCATCAGGTGGTTCAGGTCCCGCCAGATGTCCGCGGACCCGGGGAGCCGCGCGGACAGCAGCTCCCCGGTGATCGCGAGCACGCGGCGCTGGCTCGGGTTGAGGCCGCTGATCCAGTCCGTCAGCAGGGCGGTCTCGACGCCGGGCGGCGCATCGTCCCCCGCACGGTTCTCCGCCCTGACCTGGTCGATCTCCTCTCCGAGCTGGTCGTGGACGAAGTCGGCGAAGTCCGCGCCGAGGCGGCGGACCTCCGGGTCGTCCGGGTGGCGGCGGGCCAGCTCGACCATGCGGCGGCCCAGCTCGGCGCTCACCGCCAGCATCGGCCCGTCGGCCACCTGCCGGTACCAGTCCAGCAGCGCGGCGCCCACCTGCTCGTCGATCGCGAGCGCCAGCAACAGGGTCTCCTTCTCCTGCCGCAGGTGGTCCTGGTCGACCCCGAGGGCGGCCAGCCGGCCGAACACCTCGGCGAACCCGGGCGGCAGCTCCGGGTCGGTCGGCCGCCGCCGCAGCTCGGCCAGCCGTCGGCGGCGCTCGGCGATGTCGCGCTGCCGGTCGGCCAGCTCGGCGTCCAGCGCCGCCAACGCCTCGTCCAGCGAGCCGGGCTCGTCCAGCAGCTCGCGCACCCGCTCCAGCGGCAGGCCCACGTCGCGCAGCCGGCGGATGCGGATCAGCCGGACCAGGGCGTGCGCGCCGTAGCGGCGGTAGCCGGAGTGGTCGCGCGGCGGCTCCGCCAGCAGCCCCGTGGCGTGGTAGTGCCGGACCGCCCGCACGGTCGTGCCGGCGCGTCTGGCCAGCTCACCGATGGTCAGCAATCCCGACCTCCACCGCTTCCGACTGCTCGCCCGCCCCGGGCTCCGGCCGCTGGCGGAGCTGGCGCCGCAGGCCCGGCCAGCACACCGTCCCGACCGTGATCACGACCAGGGCCACCGCGATCAGTCTGCCGGTGTCGCGCACGCCCCAGTGCTCCAGGAGCAGCCCGGCGCCGAGCAGACCGAGGGGCATCGAGGCCAGCACGCCCGCGTTCTGCAACCCCATCACGCGGCCCCGCGCCTCGTCCGGCACCCGCTCGACCGACAACACCGACAGCAACGGCTGCATCGGCCCGGCCGCGGCGCCCGTGACGAAGCCGGCCGCCAGCATCCACCAGAAGCCCGGCAGCGCCGTCAGCCAGACCAGGCCGGCCAGGGTGAGCAGGTTGCAGCCGAGGAACCACCCCCACCGCGAGATCCGCTGGCCGACGGCGGCGTACAGGCCGTTGCCGAGCAGGCTGCCCAGCGTGATCGCGGTGACCACGACGCCGAACCGCTCCGGTTCGCCGACGGCCGTGAGGTGCACCGGGATCACCAAACCCTGGAACGGCCCCATGACCAGCACGAACAACAGGGAGAGCACGGTCAGCCCGCCGATCACCGAGTCCCGGCGGAGCACCGCGAACCCCTCCCGCAGCTCCCCGAGCACCCCCTGTCGCGCGGTGGCGGCCGGCTCCCCGGACAGGTCCCCGGGTTGGGCGAGGGTGAGCAGCGCCGCGAGCGCGGAGCAGCCGGCGGTCACCCACAGCACGCTCGCCTCGTCCACCAGCGTCACCAGCAGCGCACCCGCGCCGGGCCCGATGACGAGCACGAGCGCCGACAGCGCCTCCTTCAGGCCGGCCAGTCGCTCCAACGGCATCCCGGCCCGTGCGGCCACGGCGGGGAACAACGTCTCCCGCGCCGTCATCCCCGGGACGTCGAACAACGCGCCCACCAGCCCGAGCACCACGAACCAGCCCAGGTTCAGGCCGAACACGGCGTCCACCACCGGCAGCGCGGCCACCGACGCGGCCGAGGCGACGTCAGCGCCGATCGACAGCCGGCGCCGGTCGACCCGGTCGGCCACGACCCCGCCCAGCAGCGCGGCGAGCAGGGAGGGCAGCGCCGTCACGGCGGCGACGGTGCCGGCCGCCGTGGCATCACCTGTTCGAGCGAGTACGAGGAGTGGGGTCACCACCCCGGCGACCATGTTGCCGAGCAGCGAGAACGCGTCCGCTGCCAGATAGGGGACGACGGAGAGCTTCACACGAACGAGGGAACAGGGTTGACCCTGCGTCAGGGTCAAGCCGGGGCGTCCCACCGGGCTGAGCGGCGCTCCAGGGTCAGGTCGTCGTCGGTGGTGTTCCCACCGGAGTCCTCACAGCGGAGTCCTCACAGCGGAGTTCTCGCAGTGGAGTTCTCGCAGTGGAGTTCTCACTGCGACATCAGTTCGGCCACGCGCTGCCGCAGCCAGGGGAGTCGCGCGTACGCGGCGTCTCCCGGGCACTCGGTCACGCTGACGTCGCGGTGCGCGAACAGCGTCGGGAGCTGGACCTGCTGGCCCTGCGGGTACCTGTTGCTGGCGCCACCGCCCGAGACGAGGGTGGCGGAGCCCGCCGGGTCGATGCCGTGCACCCGGAACTTCCACGCCAGCCAGGTCGCGGCGGCCTCCACGACCGCGTCCGTCGGCTGGTCCGCGCTGTGGTGCCCGAGCATCGAGACGCTCGTCGTCCCGCTGTTGAAGCCGATCGCGTGCGCGCCGATCACCGGGCGGTCCATCCCGCCGTGCCGACCCTCGAACGTCTGGCCGTACCGGTCGACCAGCACGTGGTAGCCGATGTCGCACCACCCCAAGGTCCTGGCGTGGTACGCGTAGATCCCCCGCATGAGCTGTGCGGACTGCCCGGCCGTGTAGTCGTTGGGCCCCGCCGTGTGGTGCAGGGTGGCGGCCGACACGGCGTCGGCGTACGAGGGCTCCGCGCAGCGCAGGCCCTCGTCGGCGCCCCAGTCCGCGCGGGTCAGCACCCGCAGGATGCCGCGCCCGTCGGACTCGGGCGTGGGGGCGTGGCCGGGGTCGACCAGCGCGACCGACAGGGCGGTGGCGCGGGAGCGCACCTGCACCCGGTCCTGGAACCCGGTCCACAACGGCTCGCTGAACCACCTGGTCCGGCCGCCGCGCCGCTCGACGTGGAGCACCTCCGCGTGCGTCCACGGCGTCCACCCGCCGTCCCGGCCGGCGCGCACCTCGACCTCCCCGTCCGGCTCGCCGAAGCCGACCACGCCGACCACGGCGAACTCCCCGCCGTCGCCGGTCTCCCGCACGGCGTCCGGGTCGAGGTCATTCGGGTCGAGGTCGGGCGGGTCGGGCACGGGCACCGAGCGGACCGAGGTCTCCGTGCCGGGCGCGGCCCCGGACGACGACTCGGGCGGTGACCAGGGCGGAGGTCCGGGCAGTGCCTCGGACAGCGCCCCGGCGGGCGCGGGCGAGGCGGGTCTTCCGGTCAGGGGCGTGGTGACGAGCAGCGACAGGACCAGGACGAGACAGCTGACGGGCGTGGCGTGACGCATCGCCCACCTCCCGGACACGACGATGTGCCGTGGTGCGTGGGAATCCTTCTGGTGCTCGCGCGATCGGGTGTTGCATCTGGTGCCGGTGGGAACAGTGTGCGCGCCGTCAGCCCATCTCGCAGCCCGAACGGGTGCAGCGGTGCCGTTCGCGTCGTCCACCCTGCGCGGGGCGGAGCGAGCGGGTCAGACCGCGGCGGCCGCCGAGACCAGCGGCCGGGCCGGTTCCGCGGCCGCCCACCAGGCGAAGGCGTCGGCGAGCTCGGCCGGGATCTCCCCGGGAACCCGCCGCTCGGCGTAGGCCGCCGCCAGCACGTTCACCGCGTCCTCGCCCACGCCGGAACGGGTCATGCCGACCGAGTTCACGCCGTGCAGCCGCGCCGGGCTGCCGAACGCCTTGGAGAAAGGCGGGATGTCCCTGGTCACCGCGCTGCCCATGCCCACCATCGAGCCCTGGCCGATCACCCGGCGCTGGTGCACCACCGCGTTCATCCCGACGTTCACGCCGTCGCCGACCAGCACGTGCCCGCCCAGGCTCACCGCGGCCGACAACGTCACCCGGTCGCCGACCTGGCCGTCGTGCGCCACGTACACCCGGTTCAGCAGCCAGCAGTCGGCGCCGACCCTGGTCGGCCGGTAGCTGCCCTGGTGGATCGTGCTCAGCTCGCGGATCACCGTGCGCGGCCCGATCTCCACACCCGCGTGCGCCAGCTCGCCGTCCCACGCCCGGTTGTGCGGCTCGCTGGAGATCTCCGGCGGGGTGCCGATCACGCAGCCCGGCCCGATCCAGCAGCCGTCCGCGATCCGGCACGGGCCGAGGACCACCGCGTTCGGGCCGATCACCACGCGCTCGCCCAGCTCGACGCCGTCACCGACTACCGCCGTCGGGTGTACCTGAGCCAACGCCGCCCCCGTCCTCGCCCGCCGTCCGGCGCGAGTCTACGAGCGACCCCGCCATCCCCCGGACGGGGTGGGTCCGGCCCGCCGGCCCGCCACCCGAACGGCGCTGTCCGTCCCGTCGTCGCCCTGCCAGGGTCGGGGCTGGGCGAGGGAGGCGACACCATGCCAGTGGACCCGGAACAGACCCAGGTGCGGATGGTGCCCGGCGGCGACGGCGTCATCTACAGCGTCCGCTCCGACGGCAGCCTCCTCTGGTACCGGCACCGCGACTGGCTCAACGGGACCTTCGACTGGGCCAACAACGGCAACGGCGTCGCGATCGACGACGGGGGCTGGAACGAGTTCCGGACCGTGCTCGCCGCCGCCGACGGCCAGCTCTTCGGCCTGCGCGGCGACGGCACGTTGCGCTGGTTCCGGCACACCGCCGACAAGGCGACCGGGCAGGGCACGTGGCACCCGCGCAGCGGCAGCGTCATCGGCGCGGGGTTCGACCGCTACCCCCGCGTCTTCGGCGGGTGGAACGGGGTCCTCTACGCGATCGACCCCGACGGGCGGCTCTTCTGGTACCGCTACCTCGCCGGCGACGGGAGCGACGGCGCGGGCGCGTGGGCCAACGGGGGAGCGGGCGCCCGGATCAGCGACGGGAACTGGAAGCCGATCATCGGCTACGCGGCGGACCCGCAGGGCGTCATCTACGGCGTGCAGCGCGGGGCCGTGCTGCTGTGGTGGCGGTACCTGACCGGCGACGGCACCAACGGGCCCGGCGCGTGGGCCAACAACGGCAAGGCGGTGCAGATCGGCACCGGGTGGCAACGCGAGCAGACCCGGGAGTGGTTCAGCAACGACAACGGCTCCTTCTACGCCGTCTTCGTCGACCGCGACGCGCCCGCGAAGAACAACCGGGACCACGAGCTGTACTGGTTCCGCCTCACCAACTGGCTCGACCCCACGGCGGGCGCGCGCTGGGTGGACGACAACGGCCGCCGGGTCGGCACCGGCTGGACGCTGGAGCGGAGCGCGGCGCTCCAGGGCTACCCCTCCACGCGGTCGGTCCGGCAGGGCGCCCGCATCTCCTTCCCCGTCTCGACGAACTTCCCGCACTACACCGCCACCGTGCGCCGCATGACCGGGCCGGGCCTCGACGGCCCCGTGGTCTGGGGACCGCGAACCCTCACCGGGCGGTTCCAGTTCCTGCGGTCCGGCTACCGGGCGACCGGCTGCGGCTGGGAACCCGACTTCGCGCTCGACGTGCCGACGGACTGGCGGTCCGGCTTCTACAACGCCACGCTCACCGGTCCCGGAGAGCTGCGCCACCACATCCCGTTCGCGGTCCGCCCCGCCGAACCCACCGCCCCGCTGGCGTTCCTGTTACCCCTGCTGACCCACAACGCCTACGACCACTGGGGCGGGCACAACCAGTACAGCTGGGACGAGGGACCGTGGACCCGCCAGCTCACCCTGCTGCGGCCGTCCGCGCTCGTGCACGTCGACCCGCCGGGCCGGATCGACGACCACTACTTCAGCGACCTGCTGCTCGTCCGGTGGCTGGAGCGGCACGGCATCGCGTACGACTGCTACCAGGACGCCGACCTGCACACCTCCGGCGACTGGCTCGACGCCTACCGCGCCGTGCTGCTCGGCTCGCACCCCGAGTACTGGACCGAGACCATGCGCGCCCGCGTCCTCGACTTCATGGCGCGGGGCGGCCGCGTCGTCTGCGTCGGCGGCAACAGCTTCTACGAGCGCGTCAACCTCACCGAGGACGGCACCGCCGTCATCCACCGCGCCCGCGACGGCGCCCGCTCGCTGTTCCGCGAGGAGGGCCTGCCCGAGTACCAGGTCCTGGGCACGTGGTGGGACGGCTACACCTACATGACCTTCGCGCCGTACCGCGTGGTCAGCGACCACCCCTTCCTCGCCGGCACGGGACTGCGCGTGGGCGACCTGTTCGGCGCGGACGGCCACAACATGGGCGCCAGCGGGTGGGAGACCGACGCCGCCCCGGACAACCAGCCGGGGGTGCGGGTGATCGCCGAGGGCACCCAGGGCGACGGCGGCGCGGACATGGTCCTCGCGGACCGGGGCGCCGGCGGCTGGGCGTTCACGGTCTCGTCGCTGACCTACGCCGGCGTCCTGGACACCGACGCCGCCGCCTCGAAGATCCTGCTCAACGCCGTCACCGCCGCCGTCACCCGCTAGCGGGGGCCGTCACCCCTCCGTGTCGGGCCGGACGCTCCGCGTCGCGGGCCGGCCGGTAGTCTGCGCGTGGTCCGGGCGTCGCCGCCGGCCGTCACCCCCTCCTCGCCAGGACGGGTGACCGACGAGCTCGACCTCCGGCGCGCCCGGCCGCCCCCGAGGAACAGGACCGATCGGTCGGGGATCGCCCCGAGCGAGGAGACAGCCCATGAGCCTGGCAGGGACCGAGACGAACGGGACCGCGCCGCAGCGGCGGAAGCTGGTGTCGATCGTCGTGCCGGCCTTCAACGAGGCCGGCAACGCGGCGGGTCTCGTCGACTTCTACCGCCAGATCCGCGCCACCCACCAGGAGTTCGACTTCGAGCTGGTCCTCGTCGACGACGGCTCGACCGACGGCACGGCCGACCTGGTGGTCCAGGCCCTGCGGCCGGAGGACCAGGCCAGGGTGTGCTCGTTCTCCCGCAACTTCGGCTCGCACGAGGCGCTCACCGCCGGCTTCCGGCTGTGCCGGGGCGACTGCGCCCTGACCCTCAGCGCCGACCTGCAGGAGTCGCTGGAGACGGTCGGCCGGTTCCTCGACGAGTGGCGCGCCGGCAACGAGGTCGTCTGGGGCATCCGGCGCACCCGCGCGGTGCCCAAGGGCGTCGGGAACATGTTCTCGCAGCTGTTCTCCCAGCTCTTCCACCGGCTCTCGGAGATCCCGACGTACCCCAAGGAGGGGCCGTCGCAGATCCTGCTCGACCGGATCGTGCTGGACGCGCTCAACCGGATGGAGGAGCGCAACCGGAACATCTTCGGCATCATCGCCTGGATCGGATTCCGGCAGAGCCGCGTCGAGTTCGAGCAGCTCCCCCGCCCGTCGGGCAAGAGCAAGTGGACGAACAAGAAGAAGCTCAAACTGGTCGTCGACTCGTTCGTCGGGTTCGCCTACTCGCCGCTGCGGATGCCGGCGTGGGTGGGCACGGGTGTGGCCGCCGTGGGCGTGCTGTCCACCCTGACGACGCTGGTCGCCTCGCTGGTCACCTGGAGCACCCCGGTCGGCTGGGCCCTCGTCGCCTCGCTGGTGACCACCTTCGGCGGCCTCAACCTCATGGTGCTGGGCATCATGGGCGAGTACCTGTGGCGCGCCGGCGACGACGCCCGCCGCCGCCCCACCTACGTCGTGCGGTCGGTCCGGGAGATCAGCCCGAGCGGCAGCTCGCTCGACGAGCGGCACGCCGTCGAGGCCAGCCGCTCCTGACGTCTCGCGGTCCGCACGGGCGCCGGCGCGGCCTTCCCGCCGCCGGCGCCCGTACGGCCTCCTCCCGCGCCGCTGACCTCGCCGCGGCCTCTGCCGTTCCACCCGTCCGGTACGCCCGTCGCCCCCTCAGGACGTCAGTCCCCTCCGCGATACTGGAAATCGGGGGGACCCCCTGGGTAACGGTGTTTTGGACGGATTCGCCCCCTTACATGGCCGAATCCGCGGGCTGGTGGCGAAATCAGGGCAGTCCTAAGGGTTCGCGGGCGCGGGACGACACCCCCGGCCGGAGCCAACGCCCGCCCTCACCCCGTGCCGTCGAGGACCCGTCCGCCGCAGACGCAAGGCCGGGCACAAGAAGAAGGCCGCCGCCCCACGCGGGACGACGGCCTTCCCGGCGAGTCGGGAATCACGGCACCGGCGGCAGCTCCGCCGCCTGGGGCTCGCGGTCGGCCCGCCATCGGGCCAACAGCGCCGCCGCGCCGGCGGTGACGATGTCGGCCAGCATGAACATCACCCGGGACGCCGCGGCGAACGCCATCGCCTGACCCGTCGGCATCGCCGTGCCCAGCGCGGCCACCAACACCACCTCGCGCACCCCGGCGCCCGAGGGCAGGACGAACGCGAACAGACCGATGGTCAGGCCCAGCGACATCGCGCCGGTGGAGAGCACCAGCCCGGACAGGCCGGGCTCGCCGATCGCGTTGGCCAGCAGCCACAGGTGCAGGCCGTAGCAGAAGTAGGCGGCCAGCACCCAGCCGAGCGCCTTGCCGATGGTGCGCCAGCGCAGCGTGTGGTCCAGCGGCTGGCGCTTGAGGACCCGCAGCACCAGCGACGTGCCCCAGGTGAGCACCTTCGGGTGCAGCGCGGCGAGACCGAGCGGGAGCAGCGCGAACAGCCACAGCGCGCCCGGCGAGTCCCGGAGCATGACCGGCAGCGCGAACAGGCCGAGCACCAGCGAGCCGACCACGCTGAACCCGATGTTCAGCAGCGAGCCGGTGAAGATGCGGGCCCGGGGCAGGCCGGCCTTGCGGCCCAGCTCCATCTGCAGCAGGTAGGCCCACACCGAGCCGGGCACGTACTTGCCCAGCGAGCCGACCAGCATGATCTGCGCGCCGCGGAACGTGCCGATCGGCTTGCCCAGGTCGTTGACGATGACCTGCCAGGCCATCGTGCCCGCGACGATGCCGGCGACCACCGTGAGCTGGCTGAGCAGCAGCGAGTGCCACGGGATCGCGGTGAGCGTGCCGGACACCTCGCCCCAGTTGGCCACGAGCTGGTAGCCGGCGGCGACCACCACGACCAGCACCAGGAGTCGGCGCAGCCAGGCGACGAGGACGGCCTTCTTCTTCTCAGGCTGGGCGGGGGGCGTTGCCGGCGGCGCGGGATCCGCCACGGCAGCCTGGTCGGTGGTCACATGGCCTCCGGGGTTGTCGCCCGCTTCGCCGCTGTTCGGTTCGTCCACCAGCAGTGTGCTCCGAGGTACGCCGGTCGCGAAAACGGGGCGTGTGCGTCAGATCGCACATAGTAGGTGCGCGGTCATCCCATGGGGAGCCCGGCCACCCACGTTAGACGACGGCGACCCGGGGCACCCGACGAGCCGGAGGCCGCTCCACCCGGGGGTTCGGCGGTGCGTCGCGGATAGGTAACCTACCGTCGCCAGGCCCCCGTAGCCTGCCCGCATCCGGTCAAGCCGACCGGGTGGGCCGGTGCGCGGAACGGATCCGCCCCCTACCGAGAAGTCGTGGAGCATGATCCCCATCACCGTGGTCGACGTGCGGGACGCTGAGCCGTACGTGCTGGAAGTGTTGCGCTCGGGTGTCCTCGCCCAGGGCCCGATGGTGCGCCGGTTCGAGGAGTCCTTCGCCGCCGTGGTCGGCGCCCGGCACGCGGTCGCCGTCAACAACGGCACCACAGCGCTGGTGGCCGCGCTGCAGGTCCTGGACCTCCAGCCGGGCGACGAGGTCGTCACCTCGCCGTTCACCTTCGTCGCCACGCTGAACGCGATCCTGGAGGCGGGGGCCACCGCGCGGTTCGCCGACATCCGCGAGGACGACTTCTGCGTCGACCCGGACGCCGTGGCCGCCGCGATCGGACCGCGCACCAAGGTCCTCATGCCGGTGCACCTGTACGGCCAGGCCGCCGACCTGGGCAAGATCGCCCCGCTGGCCGAGGAGCACGGGCTGCACCTGGTCGAGGACGCCGCCCAGGCCCACGGCGCCACCTTCGACGGGCGCGGCGTCGGCAGCTTCGGCCTCGGCTGCTTCTCCTTCTACGCCACCAAGAACATCACCACCGGCGAGGGCGGCGCGATCACCACCGACGACGACGCCGTCGCCGACCGCCTGCGGGTGCTGCGCAACCAGGGGATGCGGCAGCGCTACCAGTACGAGATGGCCGGCCACAACTACCGGATGACGGACCTGCAGGCAGCGGTGGCGATCCCGCAGCTGGAGAAGGTCGAGCGGGTGACCGCCCGCCGGAAGTCCAACGCCGAGCGGCTCAACGCCGGCCTGGCCGGCCTGCCCGGGCTGCGCACGCCGGCCGAGCTGCCCGGCCGCTCCCACGTGTGGCACCAGTACACCGTGCTCGTGACCGACGAGGCCCCGGTGACCCGGGACGAGCTGGCCGAGCGGCTGGGGGAGAAGGGCGTCGGCCACGGCGTCTACTACCCCAAGGTCGTCTTCGACTACGACTGCTACCGCGAGCACCCCGGCGTGGTCGCCAGCGACGTGCCGGTCGCCTCGCGCGTCACCCGCCAGTGCCTGTCGCTGCCGGTGCACGCGGCGATGAGCGACGCCGACGTCGACGCCGTCGTCACGGCGGTCCGGGAGGTCTTCGGGGCATGAGCGTGACCACCAACGGGGCGCGGCCGCGCGTGGCTCTCGTCGGCACCGGCTCGATGGGGTCGCTGCACGCGCGCGTCATCGCCACCTCTGACCGCGCGGAACTGGCCCGCGTGATCGAACCGCGGGAGGACGTGGGTCGGGCGGTCGCCGAGCGGTTCGGGGCCGAGTGGGCGCCGGAGATCGGCGACCTGTCCGACGTGCACGCCGTCGTGCTGGCCGCCGCCACCGAAGCGCACCACGAGCTGGCGCTGCGGGTGCTGGAGCAGGACACCCCGCTGCTGGTCGAGAAGCCGGTGTGCGCCGGTCTCGCCCAGAGCGAGGAGGTCGTGCGCCTGTCCGAGCGCCGGGGCGTGCCGTTGATGTGCGGCCTGCTGGAGCGCTACAACCCCGCGGTGCTGACGGCGCTGTCGCTCGTGGACCGCCCGGTGCACGTGACCGCGACGCGGCACTCGCCGTACGCGCCGCGCATCCGCACCGGGGTGGCCTGGGACCTCCTGGTGCACGACGTCGACCTGGCCATCCAGGTCTTCGGCGGGATCGAGCCGGCCAGGGTGCAGGGCACCTTCGGCTACTTCCACCCGCAGTCGCTGTCGCACGCGGAGGACGTGGCGGAGGCCGTGCTGTCCTTCCCCGAGGGCGGCCTGGGCACCATCTCGGCGAGTCGGATCGGCCAGCGCAAGGTGCGCTCGCTGATGATCTACGAGGTGGACCGGCTGATCGAGGCCGACCTGCTGCGGCGGGACGTCACGATCTACCGGCACGTCTCCAACGAGGCGGCCACCCCGGACGGGCGCGGCTACCGGCAGCAGACCGTCATCGAGATCCCGGAGCTGGTCTCGGCCCGCGAGCCGCTCGCCACCCAGCTCGACCGGTTCGTCGACCTCGTCGCCGGCCTCGGGGACGCCGACGAGGAGCGCCGGCGCATCCTGCCGGCGCACCGCGTCGTCGACGAGGTCCAGCAGCAGGCCGCCCGCACCGCCTCCGTAGTCACGGCCTGAGCGTTCCCGCTCGGGCTGCGCCCCGTGTCGGTCGTCCCGAAACGTCGTTCGTTGCGTTCGGTTGTGGGGGCCGCCTGTTCGGTCGGTCCCCACAACCGTCGTCAGGGTAGGACGGCGAGGTCCGCGCTGTCCGACAGCAGGTCGGCCGACTCGTCGCACAGGTCCTCGAAGGAGCGCCACTTCTCGCCGTCGGCGCGCACCGCGAGCAGGATCGCCTCGAGCACGTCGCGCACCCCGGGACCGGGGTGGACGAGCGCGTCCGGATCCGAGTCCGGCCGGTAGATCTCGGCGCGCCGCCGGTCGTAGTAGTCCATGCTCGGGCAGTTGAGGGCGAGGTGCACCGGGTGGACGTTGAGGATCTTCAACCCCGGGGCGCCCAGGGCCGGACGCAGTCGACTGACGTCGGTGGCGTGGGGGAACAGGCGGAGCCAGAGGTCGTCCTCGAACCAGACCGGCAACCGGATGATGCCGGTGGCGTGCACGGCGGGCACCAGGTGGCCGGCGAAGGCCGAGGGGAACTGGGAGTCGAAGCGGATGCCGGCCCCGGCGAGCTCCCGCCACGCGAGGTAGCTCTCGCGGAACCCGTGGCTGCGCACCGTCCGCACGCCGGGCAGGAAGCCGGCCATGTGGCGGACGACGGCGCTCTCGTCCTCGCCGTGGGTGGACCCGGGGAAGAAGTTCGGGTGCCAGCCCCTGGTCACCGTCCCGCTGCCGGCCGCCCCGTCGAGGCTCGGCGAGGGGTTGGTCTGGAAGACGTGCAGCGGCACGTCCCACTCCCACGCCCACTGCAGGAGCGCCTCGGTGGCCCACTCCGGGGCCCAGTCCTGGTCCGCGGTGACGGCGAAGCGGCGCTGGGCGGCCAGGGGACCCCAGGGGGCGTCCTGGCTGGATCTCGTCGGGTTCGTCACGCGAGCGTGATCGGTTCCCCGCCGCACCCGGTCAACGCTCAGCCAACCGACCCGGTGGCGACATCCACTGGATCAGGTGAGCCGTCGGCCGGGGACACCCGGAGGAACCGGAGGAGAGGCGCGTCCCGTGTCCGGCGGTACGCGTCGACCGCCAGCCGGTCCGCGTCGCTGTCGCCCACGAACAGCACCAAGTCGTCGGCGGTGAGGGCGCCGGACGGCGCGGCCTCGTCCAGAACGGCCACAGCCCGCCGTACCGGTTCGGGGTGGGGTTTCAGGTGAGCGCAGTCGTCCCGGGTGACCTCGACCAGGAAGCCGTCGGGCAGCAGGCCCCCGTCCCGCAGGGCGGCGACGCAGGCGCGGCCGTTGCTCGTGACGAGCGCGGCGGACGAGGAGGACAGGAAGCCGGCGAGGCGGTAAGGGGAGACCAGGGGACGGGCGCTGGTCCTCGCCCAGCGAACCTCGTACTGGTCGAGCAGTTCTCTCGCCTCGTCGGCGCCGCGCCCGGCGACGCACAGGGCCCGGTACATCGGAAAGATCCCGAAGTGGTCGAGAGCGACCCGCTCCCGTTCGGCGAGCGCGCGCACCTCGGCGCGGAGCTCCGCCAGTTCCGACGGCGGAGCGGCCAGGTCGACGAGCGTGCCGTCCATGTCGAACATCACCGGGACGTGGGAGGTCCCCGCTGGCCGCGTGCTCACCACCGCTCGACCCGCCGGGTGGGCAGCACGGTGCGCCAGGTCCGCACCAGCTCGGTGCCGATCTTCGGCTGCGGGGCCGCGAACTCCTCGCCCAGTGCCTGCTTGACGGCGAGGTAGGGGAGGTTGACCCCGGCCGCCACCGACAGGCCGACGGTTCCCGGGATCCGCGGGTTGACCTCCAGCAGGCGGGGCACGCCCTCGGCGTCGCACCGGAACTGCACGTTCACGACGTGGCTCAGGCCCAGCAGGGCAACCACCCGCTCCGCCGCCCGCGCCGCAGCGGGGAGATCGACGACCACGGAGTGGGTGGCCAGGCCGTAGAGCGTGGCCAGGCGTTCCCGCACCACGGCGACGAGCGTTCGGCCGCGCTCGCACAGCACGTCGACGCTGTACTCCTTGCCGGGCAGGTACTCCGCGAGGTGCGCCGGGGGCAGCACGTCGACGCCGGACAGGCCGGTCACCAGGTCCTCGTAGCGGATGCGGAGGTTGTCCCGGTCGAACAGGCGGGCCACGCGGTCGAGGGCGGGGTCGACGACCTTCACGCCCTGCGCGCCCGTTCCCCGGTTGAGCTTGAACACGAACCCGCGCTCCGGCCAGCCCAGCTCGCGGGCCGCGGCCTCCACCTCCGGGACGGTGCGGACGGGCACGTGCCTCGGGCACGGGACGCCGCCGGGCGCGCACACCGACAGCAGCGCCAGTTTGTCGTTGGCGGTGGCGAGGGCGTCCGCGGCGGACGCCACGACGGGAAGCCCCTGGGCGGCCAGGAAGTCCGCCCGTTCGGCGAAGAACGGCTGGTCCTCGGTGGACAGGGGGAGAAGCGCGTCCGCGCGGTGTTTCCGGGCGAGGGCGAGCACGGAGCGCACCAGCGCGTCCGGCTCGCCGCGCGGGGGAACCAGCGCGGCGTGGTCGGCGAGGTGCAGGCCGGGCGCGGACTCCCGGACGTCGACGCCGACGACGGTCACCCGCCGCTCACCGTTCTCCCGCAGCGCCTCCATGACGGACGGGAAGCCGTCGTTGCCGACACTGGTGGCGAGAACAGTGATCGGACGCAGTTCCACCGCGTGCCCTCCCTGATCGTGTGTGGAGCGCCCGTGCGCGCGGGCGCTCCACACACAATCGGCGCGCCGCCCGGACGACCTGAGCCCGACGGGCTCGTGGTTCTGGCCGGGACGGACAGGCCGGACGGACAGGCCGAGGGGACGGCTGGAGGGGTAGGCCGGGGACAGGCCGGAAGGTCGGGGCTGACGGCGCCGGGAGAACGCGCGAGCCGTGCGAAGCGGCGCCTGCCCGGCTACTCGCCCGCGGACTCCTCGCCCTCCGGGAGCGGGTCGAAGCGGAGGTCGGCGCCGTCGACGACGACGCGGGCGGTGGGGCGGGCGGGCACGCCGGTGACCAGGGTGCGCGGTGGCACGTCCCTGGTGACGACCGCGCCCGCGCCGACGACGGCCTGGTCGCCGATGGTCACACCCATCATGATCACGGCGTTGGCCCCGACGAACACCCGGTCACCGATGCGCACCGGCGCGCGGTCCACGGAGGGGTGGGCCCGGCCGGTGACGCACCGGCGCACGGTGTTGTGGGTGTAGATGTGCACGCCGCAGCTGATGTCGCAGCCGGAGCCGATGGTCAGCCCACCGGACCCGTCGATGACGGTGAAGGCCCCGATCCAGGTGCCGGAGCCGATCTCCGGCTCGCCGATGACCCAGGCGTGCGGGTTGTACGGGTTGGCCGGGATGCCGTGCCGGGCATCCCAGCCAACCGCGACGTCGTCGGGGGTCGTCACGACGCCATGGTCTGCTTGACCAGGTCGGTCATGCCGTCGCGCACCGAGATGGTGGGCTCCCAGCCCAGGACCTCCCTGGCCCGCGTGATGTCGGCGGCCCGCCGGGACACCAGCACCTCGCGCGGGTTGAACTGCGGCTCGACGTCCACGCCCACCGCGTCGATGAGGATCTTGGCCAGGTCGGCGACCGAGGTGTCGATGCCGGTGCCCAGGTTGACGGCGAGGTTGCTCCGCTCGGCCTCCAGCGCCGCCACGGTGCCGCGGGCGATGTCGTGGACGTGGATGAAGTCCATCGACTGCTCGCCCTTGCCGTCGATCACCGGCGGCAGCCCGTTGCGCAGCCGGTTCACGAAGTGGTTGATCACCGAGGTGTAGTACGCAGTGGTCTTCTGGCCGGGGCCGTAGACGTTGAAGAAGCGCAGGGCGACCCAGGACAGGTTGTCCCGCCGCTGGTAGAAGCCGAGCAGGTCCTCACCGGCCCGCTTGCTGATGCAGTACGGGGTCAGCGGGTCGAGCACGTCGTCCTCGTGCATCGGCAGCTTCTTCGGGTCGCCGTAGACCGAGGCGGACGAGGCGTACACCAGCCGCTCCACGCCGTGGTCCGCGGCGGCGGCGAACACGTTGTGGTTGCCGACCATGTTGATGTCGATCGACTCGTGCGGGTCGGCCTGACTCTTGTTGATCGAGACCGCGGCGAAGTGGATGACGTGGCTGCACCCCTTCATCGCGCTGTGCACCGCGCCGCCGTACCGCACGTCCTGGTCGACCAGCTCGACGTCGCCGGTGGCGACCAGCTCGGCCACCTTGTCCCGGTCGCCGCGGAACATGTTGTCGAAGATGCGGACCTTGTAGCCCTTCTCCAGCAGCATCGGCACGACGTGCATGCCGATGAAGCCGGCGCCACCGGTGAAGAAGACGGTGCGGGAAGACATCCGGGAACGCTCCTGTGGGTCGGGTGCGGTGCGGGTGGTGTTCCGGGCGGGATGGCTCAGGCGACCTCGGTGACGACCTCGCGCAGGGTCTTGGCGACCCGCTCCACCTGGTCGTCGGTGAGGTTGGCGTGCATCGGGATGGCCAGGTGCCGGCCGAACAGGTCCGCCGAGACCGGGCAGGGCGCCGTCGTCCCGTACAGGGGCTGGAGGTGCGAGGCGTACGTGCCGAAGTTGCACTGCACGCCGCGCTCGCGCAGCCGCAGCGCGACCTCGCCGCGGTCGAGGCCGGGGGCGAGCGTCACCACGTAGGACTGCCACGGGTGCACCCGGTCCGGCAGCTCCACCGGCAGGCCGACCAGCTCCAGGTCGCCGAGCAGCTCGGCGTAGCCCTCGGCCGCCCGGCGGCGGTTGGCGAGCAGGCTCGGCAGCCGGTCGAGCTGGGCCAGCATGATCGCGGCCGCCACGTCCGACATCCGGTAGTTGTAGCCGAGCTCGTCGAACGACGGCACCGGCAGCTCGCGGGAGCCCTCGCGGTTGATCGCCGGCTCGATGCCGTAGGTGTGCAGCTTGCGCGCCTTGGCGACCAGCTCGGCGTCGTCGCTGACGAGGGCGCCGCCCTCGCCGGCGGTGATGCCCTTGCGGCCGTGGAAGCTGAAGGTCGCCGCGTCGGCGAGCGAGCCGGCGGGGCGACCCCGGTAGCTGGCGCCCGCGGAGCAGGCCGCGTCCTCGACCAGGAACAGCCCGTGCCGGTCGGCGATGGCCCGGTACTCGTCGAAGTCGCCGGGCTGGCCGAACACGTCGACCGCGACGATGCCGACGGTGCGCGGCGTGATCGCCGCCTCGACCGCGGCCGGGTCGGCCGACCAGATGTCCGGGCGGATGTCGGCGAAGACCGGCCGGGCGCCGGTCCACAGCACGGAGTGGCCGGTGGCGGGGAAGGTGTAGTCGCCGACGACGACCTCGTCACCCGGCTTCACGCCCAGGGTCAGCAGCGCCAGGTGCAGCGCCGTCCCGCAGTTGCTCGTGGCCAGCGCGTTCCCGGTGCCGGCGACGGCGGCGAACCGCTCCTCGAACGCCCGGCAGGTGGGGCCGGCTCCGGACAGCCAGCCCGACTCGAACACCGACGCCACGGCGGCGAGCTCGGCCTCGCCCACGGTGGGCTGGCCGAGGGCGATCGGACCCTGGGCGTTGCTGTCGGACATACCTCTCCCCGGGTTGGTCGGCCGCGAGTATATGAAGCGGATGGGATCCGACTGGTCGCGGACCGTAGGCTGCGACGAGCACGGTACCGGGGTCGTGAACCGGGGTCATGAACCGCACTCAGGGGTGGTCGCTCAGTGCAGCACGTAGCTGTCGTCGGTGGTGGGATCGTCGGCCTCGCGGTCGCGCACGAGCTGGCCGCCGAGCGCGGTGTCTCGGTCACGGTCCTGGAGAAGGAGACCGGGTGGGCCGCCCACCAGACCGGGCACAACAGCGGCGTCGTGCACGCGGGCCTCTACTACAAGCCCGGCTCGCACAAGGCGTGGATGGCCGTGGCCGGCAGCCGGTCGATGGTGCGGTTCGCCAGGGACAACGGCGTGCCGGTCGAGGTCTGCGGCAAGCTCGTCGTCGCGACCGAGCCCGAGGAGCTGCCCCGGCTCCAGGTGCTCGCCGAGCGGGCCGAGGCCAACGGCGTGCCGGCGAAGCGGATCGACGCGGCCGAGGCCCGGGAGTACGAGCCCGAGGTGAACTGCCTGGCCGCGCTGCGGGTGGAGACGACCGGCATCGTCGACTACGGCGCGGTGTGCCGCGCGCTCGTGCGACGCCTCGGCGACCTGGGCGCCGAGCTGCGGGCCGGCACCGAGGTGCTCGGCATCCGCGGCCGCGACGGCCGGGTCGAGCTCGCCACCCCCGACGGCGTCGTCCGGGCGGACGCGCTGGTCAACTGCGCGGGTCTGCAGAGCGACCGGGTGGCGCGGCTGGCCGGGCTGAACCCGGCGGCGCGCATCGTCCCGTTCCGCGGCGAGTACTACGAGCTGCGCCCGGAGCGCCGGCACCTGGTGCGCGGCCTGATCTACCCGGTGCCGGACCCGTCGTTGCCGTTCCTCGGCGTCCACCTCACCCGCATGATCGACGGCAGCGTGCACGCCGGCCCGAACGCCGTGCTCGCGCTGCGCCGCGAGGGCTACCGCTGGCGCGACGTCTCCGCGCGGGACCTGGTCGAGGTGGCCCGGTTCCCCGGCTCGTGGCGGCTGGCGCGGAAGTACGCGCGCACCGGGGTGGACGAGGTGCTGCGTTCCTTCTCGAAGCAGCGGTTCGCCAACAGTCTGGCCCGGCTCGTGCCGGCGGTGCGCAGGGACGACCTGGTGCGCGCCGAGGCGGGTGTGCGGGCGCAGGCGATGCTGCCGGACGGCTCGCTCGTCGACGACTTCCTGTTCGAGATGGCGCCCCGGCAGGTGCACGTGCTCAACGCGCCCTCGCCGGCCGCCACCGCCAGCCTGGAGATCGCCAGGCACGTCGCCGACCGGGTGGTCGACCAGCTCTGACGGCGGGCCGCGCCCCGGCGTCCGCCAGCGCCTCGCGGCCGGCGTGCGCCGGGGGCTCGTCCGGGATGGGTGGCCGCCGGCACGCGGCCCCGTTCCGGTGCCCCGTTCCGCTGGTCGCCGGATCCCGGAGAGATCGCGGCCGAGGTGGTCCCGCGCCCTCCCGTCGCAGGTGGCGGCCCTGATCACCACCGGGCCGACGCGGGGTCGACCGACCCCCGGCGTCGCCCGGCTGTAGCATCGGTCTCGCTTCCGGCTCCCGCTCGCGGTGAGCGCCGAACCGACCACCCCTCGAAGAGACGTGACGGAAAAAGCTGACATCGTGAAGCTTCCCAAGACCTTCGAGCTGCTCGACGAGAGCGGTATCGGGCTTGATGGCGCGGACGGCCTGCTGAACGAGCGGGAACGCCGCCTGCTCGTCGGCGCCGCCAACTTCCACGCGCTGGCCGGCCCCGGTCGAACCTTCCGGTTCACCGTGCTGCGCGGCCCCAGCGGCACCCTCCCCTCGCTGACCGACGAGGCGTGCCACCAGATCGGCTGGGCCGACGACCGCGAGGTCGTCGGGTCCATGGTCGTGCGCAGCCTGGTGCACACCACGGCCAAGTTCTCGCCGGCCGACGGCCTGGTGGACCTGGTGGTCGACCTGGGCGGCGAGCCGCGGCTCGCCTCCGCCTACGACCAGCTCCCCGGCCTGCTCGGCAAGGCGCGGCGCACCGTGCGGTTCATGGCCCCGGTGCAGTTCGACGCGCTCCGCCAGTTCCGGACCGACGTGGTCGAGCGACGGCACCGCACCCGCCCGGTGCCCAGGAAGGCGCCGGTCCGGCTGGCCAGGGGCGCCGCCGCGCGCCGCCCGGCCACCAAGCCGGCGGTGCTGTTCGGCCTGCACTGGCTGGAGCTGGGCGGCGCCGAGCGCTGGGCGCTGGAGACGGTCCAGATGGCGCGCGAGGCCGGCATGGTGCCGATCGTGATCACCGACCGGCCGTCCAGCCACTCCTGGATCGAGCGGCCGGAGCTGGAGGGCGCGGTCATCGTGCCGCTGACCCACCCGACCAGCCCCGAGCAGGAGTCGGCGTTCCTCAACGGCGTGCTGTCGACCTACGACGTGCGGGGCGTGCACCTGCACCACTGCACCTGGCTCTACGAGCGGCTGCCGTGGCTGAAGTCCATCCGCCCGGACATCCCCGTGGTGGACTCGCTGCACATCCTGGAGTGGCGCACCGGCGGTTTCGTCGACATCTCGGTGCGCATGTCGAACATGATCGACAAGCACCACGTGATCTCGCCGCAGCTGCGGGACTACCTGGTCGGCCGGCAGGGCGTCGAGCCGGAGAAGGTCGAGCTGGCGACGCTGGCCACCCTGACCACCGCCGGGATCGAGCGCCCCGGGCGCGTCGAGGGGGCCGCCGACCCGTTCACCGTGTCCTTCGTCGGGCGGTTCACCCAGCAGAAGCGGCCCTACCTGTTCCTCCAGCTCGCCGCCGAGCTGCGGGCGACCGCCCCCGGCCGGGTGCGGTTCGTCATGCACGGCGACGGCGAGCTGGCCGGCGAGGTGATGGCCCGCCGGGACCGCCTCGGCCTGGCCGACGTGCTGGAGGTGCGCGGACCGGACCAGCCGGTGGCGCGCACGCTGGCGGAGACCGACGCGCTGGTGATCTCCTCGGACAACGAGGGCCTGACCCTGACCTCGTTCGAGGCCACCGCCGCCGGTGTGCCGGTGGTGTCGACCGACGTGGGCTCCCAGGCGTCGCTGATCGCCGACGACCTGCTCTGCCCCCGGCACCCCTTCCCGTTCGTGCGGCTGGCCGCCGAGCGGCTGCGCACGATGATGACCTCGCCGGACCAGCGCAAGACCTGGCTGGACGAGCAGGCGGTCAAGGCCGAGGCCTTCGCCAAGCTGCCGGATGCCCGTACCTGGACCCGCGACCTCTACGAAGGATGGCTCAAGTGAGCACCCCAGCCAGCGTCGCCGCTGTCGTCGTCACGTACAACCGCAAGGACAAGGTCACCAAGGTCCTCGACCACGTCCTGTCCCAGACGCGGAAGCCGGACTGGGTGCTGGTCGTGGACAACGCCTCGACCGACGGGACGCCCGAGGTGCTGGCGCGCTACACCGAGCACGAGCACGTGCGGCTGCTCCGGCTGGAGGAGAACACCGGCGGCGCCGGCGGCTTCGCGCACGGCATGTCCAAGGCGTACGAGCTGGGCGCCGACTTCGTCTGGATCATGGACGACGACTGCTACCCCAACGACGACGCGTTGGAGGAGCTGGTCAACGGCCACGCCAAGGCCGAGGAGGCCATGGGCATGCAGCTGCCCTACGCCTGCTCCGTCGTGAAGTGGACCGACGGCGACATCTGCGAGATGAACAACCCGGGCACCACCTGGGACTGGGGCCGCCTCCTCGCCAAGGGCGTCGACGGCGTGCTCACCACGTCCTGCTCGTTCGTCTCCGTGCTGGTGCCCCGCTGGGCGATGACCCGCTTCGGGCTGCCGCTCAAGGAGTACTTCATCTGGTTCGACGACGCGGAGTACACGCTGCGGCTCGGCAAGGCCGCGCCCGGCGTGCAGTGCCTGCGCAGCGTCGTCGTGCACGACCTGGGCGTCAACCGGGGCGTCAACTTCGGCGACATCAACCACAGCAACATCTGGAAGTTCGAGTACGGCGCCCGCAACGAGGCGTCCTACCGGCTGCACCACGAGGACTTCGGCGCGTTCCTGCGGCACGTGCAGCGCACGCTGCGCGGCATGCGGGAGGGCCGGGTGTCCTGGCCGCTGCGCCTGCGCGTGCTCAAGGCGCTCGCGCGGGGCATCCGGTTCAACCCGAAGCCGGAGTTCCCGCGCTCGGTGCTCTGAGTTCCGGGCCGCGTGCCCACTCGGCGGGCGGGTCGATGACACGGTCATCGGCCCGCCCGTTCCGTTGTGCCCGTGGAAACGAGCCCTCGGCCACGACCCGGCGCGCCCGGTGCCCGTCCCCATCCGACCACTCACGCGGACCAACAATCCCCTTCACGTCGTCGCCCCTACAACTCAGTAGTAGGGGGATCCCCCTTTTCTGATTCTGGCATCGAGGGCTGACATTTCCGGCGAGTTTTGCCGGGTGCGGCTGGGAGATGACTCGATCTGGTTCCCGTTTTCCCCGGATCGGATGAGTTGGGGGTGCGAGGTCGACGGCAGTGCCCGGGAAGCCAAGGGTCCAACCTGCTCAGGACCGCGTGCGACGGCCACGGGGCAGTGCTCCGGGAGCGAGGTGAGCGCCCGAGGTGCCGTAGGCTGAAATCGCGACCAGGGGCCGCTGTCTTTCCGCCCATCGCGAATGTGTCGCGGCGCCCCCCCGCTCGCCCATCACCCGATCGTGGCCTTCTGGGCTTTAGCCAGGGGGAACCCCCATTTCTTACTATTCCGGGTGGGTCTGACATTGCGGGCCCGGTTGCTCGGGTGTGGGGAGAAGATCAGTCGATCGGGTGGGTTCGGCGGCGTGAGCGTCGGTGCCCGGCGTCTGGTGGCCGGTGCCCCCGGGCTCGGCGTCAGGGGCCGGAGCGCTGCTCCGAGACGAGTTGGCCGTTGGGGCCGATGCCCAGCATGACCGGGCGGCCGTTCCGGTCGGTCGCCGCCGCGGGGCAGTCCGCGATGGTCCGGTCGATCGTCTCGGCCGCCTTCGGCGCCCCGTCCTGGGACAGCGTCGTCGTGTCGACGCGGCCGGAGCCCCCGCGCAGGTAGACGCGCAGCCCGTCGCGGCCGGAGGCGACGGCGGGGGAGCACCCGCTGCCGGCGGCTTTGGTCGTGCCGGGCGCCTTCTTCCAGTGCCGGCCGTCGGGCTGCTCGGTGTAGGTGACCAGCTCGGTGCTGTCCGCCGCCTGGTAGACGACGGCGAGCCGGCCGTCCGGGCGCCGGCCGACGCCGGGCGGGCCGGCGGGGACGGGCGTGGCCTGCCCCTCGCCGAGCTTCGGGCGCAGGGCCAGCCGCTCGCCCCGCCGGGGCTGCGCCCAGTGCGCGATCCCGCCCCGGGTGTGGCCGAACACCTGCGTGCGGCCGTCGCCGCCGACCGCGGCGGCCAGGCCGTCCTGCACGTCGTGGCCGCCCAGGTCGACCCACTCCTGCCAGCGGTCCCGGTCGTCCAGGACGCGCGAGCTGATCCCGCCGCCCCCGTTGCGCACGACCACGGTGATCCGGCCGTCGGCGTCGGTGACCGCCGTGGGCACGCCGATGTCGCGCTGCTGCTCCTGGCCAGCGCTGGTGTTCGGGTTGCCCAGGCTGGTCCAGGTCGGCGACCAGCCGCCGTTGGGCTCGGCCTGCGCCACGGTGACGATCTCGTGCGTGTCGAGCCGCCGGGCGAACACCCGCAGCCGGCCGTCCCGCCCGGTGGCGGTGGACAGCCAGGTCGCGAGCGGGCCGCCCACCTCGGGCAGCGGGGTCGGCGCGTCCCAGCGGCCGTCGTCCCGCTGCCGCCAGGTCAGCACCCCCGTGCCCAGCGCGGCGAACGCCTGGAGCCGGCCGTCGGCGTTCTGCCCGACCCACGAGTGGCCCCGCGCCCAGCGGTAGCGCATCCGGCCCTGCCAGGCGGCGTAGATGCCGTGGTTGAACGCCATCCGGTCGTGCCGGACGTACTCGGCGAACACCGACGCCTTGTCGGCGCGCTGGTCGGCGCCGAGGTTCACCGGGGTGTCGGCGACGTTGTAATCCCGGTAGTTGAGCTTCACGAACCGGGGCTGCTGCCCGCCAGCGCCGTGCCGGTGCACGGCCTCCTCGGCGAACCGCGCCGTCATCACGTGGTCGGGGTGGTCGTGGAAGGGCTTCCAGTTGGTGGTGTAACGCGGGTCGGGCTGCGGGTCCTGCACCCGCACCGTGGTTGGCCGGAACCGGTCGAGCAGGCCGGCGAGCACGTCCACCACGCCGGCCCGGTTGTAGCGGAACGGCTGGTGCACGACGGCGCGGGCGGGCACGACGGTCTCCACGTGCTGCTGGTTCGTGCGGTCCCGCCACAACCGCGTCAGCGTGGCGCGCCCGCCGTGCACGCGCGGGTCGGCGTCCTCGGGCAGGTTGACGAACACGAGCTGGACGTCGGGCCGGGCCTTCAACGTGTACAGCTCGACCTGGCGGTCGGCGACCGGCAGCGCCTCGGCCCGCCAGTCGTCGGCCACGCCGGCCATCCGGGCGTAGGCGGCCCGCGCGCCCGCCTGGCGGCTCGCCGCGTACTCGGCGCGGTCCGCCACGTCGGCCTCGCCCGCGGTGAGGAACACCGTGGTGGTCGGCCGGCCGGCCCGCACGTCCGTGCTCAGGTCCGGGTTCATGAACAGGATGTCGTCGTCCTGGTGCGCCACCACCTGCAGCGACCTGGCCGGGATCGGCGGCGGCTCCGGCTCGGGGCCGGGTGCGGGCGCCGGTTCGGGTGGCCCCGAGCAGGAGAGCGCCACCGCCACGACGACGAGACCGGAGAGGACGCCGAGGGCGCGCGGGGCCCCGGGTCCGACGAGCCGACGCCACGCCCCTCGCACCAAACGATCCTCCAGACGCGGCCCGAGTCGCTGCCTGCTTTTGGGCGAACCTTAGCCATCATGGGTCAATGACCGACATAGCCCTGCCGTTGGCGGACGCATCGGCGGCTGATAGACAACCATGCGGTTGCCGGGAGCGTCCTAAAACGACGTGGCGCGTTCGGTGGCGAGACGCCAGATGGTCGACGAATTCGTGGCGGTGCGGTCCATGCCTCACGTCAGGGGAGTGAGATGAGGCTCTCCGTGGTGATCCCGTGCTTCAACGAGGAGCACGGGATAGATCGCCTGCACGTCGTGCTGGCGGAGGTCCTGCCGGGGGTCAGCGAGGACTTCGAGGTCCTGCTGGTCGACGACGGCAGCCAGGACGGCACGTTGTCGGCCATGCGCCGCCTGGCCGCGGCCGACCCCCGGTTCAGGTACCTGGCGCTGAGCAGGAACTTCGGCAAGGAGGCGGCGATGCTGGCCGGCCTCAGCCAGGCGACCGGCGACGTCGTGGCGATCATGGACGCCGACCTGCAGCACCCCCCCCAGCTGCTGGCCGGCATGGTTGCCCTGCTCGGCCAGGGGCACGACCAGGTGGTGGCCCGGCGGACCCGGTCCGGCGAGCCGACCGTGCGCCGGCTGTTGTCCCGACTGTACTACCGCATGATCAACAAAGTCGTGGACGTCGAACTGGAGGACGGCGTCGGCGACTTCCGCGTGTTGTCGCGACGCGCCGTCCGCGCGTTGCTCTCGCTCGGCGAGTACAACCGGTTCTCCAAGGGTCTGTTCGCCTGGATCGGCTTCGACACGGCGGTCGTGGACTACGACAACGTCCAGCGCGCGGCCGGCAGCAGTAAGTTCACATTCCGGAAGCTGCTGAACTACGGTATCGACGGCGTTGTTTCTTTTAACAACAAACCGTTGCGCGCCGCCATCTACCTCGGCGGGCTCGTCACGGTGCTGTCCTTCACCTACGCGGCGTTCGTCCTCGTCGACTCGTTGACCAGGGGTGTCGACGTGCCCGGCTACGCCACGCTGATGGTCGGCGTCGCCGGTCTGGGCGGGTTGCAGCTGTTGTTCCTCGGCGTGCTGGGCGAGTACCTGGGCCGCATCTACTACGAGACCAAGCGCCGGCCGCACTTCCTGGTCAAGGAGGCCAGCGGGCCGGCCGACCCGCCGGTCAGCGTGCCGCTGGGCCCGCACGCCGAGCAGATCGCGGAGTTCGCCGACCAGCTGGAACTGCACGGCCACGCCCCGGTGGGCAGCACCGTCCCGCCCCCCGCGGCCAACGGCCCGCGGGAGGAGACTCACCCGGCGCCGCACCACCCGACAGTGGGCGCGTCGGCCCGCGGGGGGTTGGGGCCGGGAGGCTCCCCGGGGGAGGATCTGGCGCGGACCGGCCAGGGTCGCGGACCCGGCGTCGACGCCTCGTCCCCGGAAGGCGGCGCGGGCACGGGTCCGACGGCAGGGGACCCCGCGGAGAGGGACCCGGCGGGAAGGGACACAGTGGGAAGGGACCCAGCAGGAAGGGACACGGTGCAGGAAGGCACGCGGCGGTGAGCCGACCGGCCGGAGCGGGCGCCGACCGCCTGGCCCGCATGTTGCGCTTCGGCGCCGTCGGCGTCGTCAACACGGGCGTGTACTACGGGCTCTACCTGCTGACGCGGCTGGCCATCCCCTACCTCGCCGCGCACGTGCTGGCGTTCCTGCTGGCCATGGTCGGGTCGTACTTCCTGAACTGCTACTTCACCTTCCGCACCCGGCCAACGCTGCGGAAGTTCCTGCTCTTCCCGCTGTCCAACCTGACCAACTTCGTGGTGCAGACGACCGGTCTGTACCTGCTGGTGGACGTGCTGGGGACGAACGAGCGGATCGCGCCCCTGATCGCCGCCGCGGCGGCGATCCCGATCACCTTCCTCGTGGCCCAGTTCGTCCTCGCCGACCGTGGCGCCGACAAGCCCGCCGACCACGCCGTCGACAGGGTCGTTGACAGCTCCGTCGACCCCGCCGTCGACAGGGCCACCGCCCGCCCGGCCGCCGGGCCGGTCCCCTCGCCCGTCCGGGCCGCGGCCCAGGAGCCGGTCTCCGGGCCGGCGCGGCCGCGGCTGCCCGAAGGAGAAGTGGAGAAGTCCCCGTGACCGCTGTGTCCGACCCGCCCGAGGTCGAGCCGGCCGCCACCGACGGCGCCGGAGCCACCGACGCCGCAGACGCGCCGGCCGGCGACCGGTGGCGGTCGGTCGCCGTGCCGCTCGGGGTGTGCCTGCTCGTCGCGGCGCTGGCCCTGCTCCCGCTGCTGGGCAACCGGACCTTCTACTTCTGGGACGACAGCGCCGCGCAGTTCGTGCCCATGTGGCACGCCCTGGGCGAGCGCATCCTGGAGGGCAACTGGCCGCCCCTGCTCGACCTCGACGCCTGGATGGGCGGCAACCTCGCCGCCGAGGCCCTGTTCGGGGTGTGGAACCCGGTCAACGCGGCGAACTACGTGCTGGTGGCCGGGCTGGGCGACCTCGCGGTGGCCGCGGCCGTCGTCAAGGCCGAGTTCCTGGTGCTGCTGGCGCTCGGCGTCTACCTGCTGTGCCGGGAGTACGGGGCGGCGCGCTGGGCGTCCTCCGTGATCGCGGTGGCGCTGCCGTTCTCCGGCTTCACCCTGTACTTCGAGGCCAGCACCTGGGCCGCCGGCCTGATGTCGTTCACCTGGGTGCCCTACGTCTGGTGGTCGGTCCGCCGCTGCGCCCGCGGCCGGATGCTCGCCGTCTGGCCCTTCCTGTTCGGCGCGCTGGCCGTCACCGCCGGCAACCCCTACGGCCTGCTCGCGGTGTGCGTGGTGTTCCTCGGGCTGCTGGTCGAGTTCTGGCTGCGGCGGGAGCGCCGCGCCGTCCTGTGGGTGCTCCTGGTCGGGGTCGCGCTGGTCGGGGTCGCGCTGCTGGTGTTCCTCCCGCTCCTGGGCAACTCCTCGGTGTCCTGGCGCGCGGGCAACTCGCTGCGCAACGACCGGCAGCTGGTCCCCTCGCTGCCCGACGTGCTCAACATGAGCATGCCCAGCTTCGTCCCCGCGGTCACCTCGTTCGCGCCGGGCTCGATCCGGATGACCGTGCCGGCCACCTACTTCGCCTGGTTCGCCCTGCCGCTGGCGGCCTGGCTCGACTGGGGCGTGCTGCGCCGGAACTGGCGCCGGCTGGCCGGCGCGTTCGTCGTGGGCGGCTGCTACCTGGTCGCCGCGGTCGGCCCGTCCAACCTGTGGATGTTCCGCTGGCCGCTGCGGCTGGTGGAGTACGTCTTCCTCGGGCTGGGCGTCGTCCTGGCGGTGCTGCTCACGGCGGGCCTGCGGACCGACCACCTCCGGCGCCGGATCGCGGCGTCCGCCCTGGTGATCCTGGCCAGCGGCTACCTCGCGTTCGCGGCGTGGCCCAAGCTCTCCCCCCGGCACCTGGTGTCGATGGCGGCGCTGGCCGCGCTGACCGCGCTCGCGGTCCTGGTCGCCCGCCGGGCGCGGCGCTGGCTGGCCGTGGTGCTGCACGGCGGCACCGTGGCCGCGCTGGTGCTGATGGTGACCTGGTTCCCGGGGAACCGGGACGTCACCAACCACGACTTCCCGCACTCGGTGGCGGCGATCCGGCACGACTTCACCGAGCGCTACCACGGCACCACGTTCCAGATCGCCGACCCCTGGTTCATCACCAACCCGTCCACGCGCCCCGCCGAGCCGTGGCGGGACATGCTGTTCGGCAACATGTACCGGGCGGCCAGCGTGGCCAGCACGACCTCCTACACGGGCATGGGCAACCGGTACATGGCCGAGGAGCTGATGCTGACCTACCTGGGCGGCGTGCACGCCCAGGCCCGGCCGACCACCTACGAGCGGCTGCACCGGCCGACCCCGGTCGGCCCCTCCCTGGCCGATCTCATGCGGGTGAGCACGGTCGTGGTCCAACGCCCGCTGCTCGACGCCCCGGCGGTCCCGCCCGGGTGGCGGATCGCGGAGCGCAACGACGCCGTCACGGTGCTGCGCCGCGAGGCCGCCCTGCCGTGGCCGGACGGCCGGCTGTCGTTCGCCTCGCCCAACCTGCGGGTCACCGCGGACGCCAGGGACCACCAGCGCACCGAGAACGTCCGGTTCGAGCGCACCGGGAGCGGGGCGGGTCAGCTCGTCTTCGCCCGGCTCGCCTGGCCGGGGTACGTCGCCCAGGTGAACGGCGTGGAGGTGCCCGTGCGCACCGGCCCCGGCGGCCTGGTCGTGGTCGACATCCCGGACGGGACGCGCGGCGGGGAGTTGCGCCTGCACTGGAGCCCGCCCGGGCTGACGGTGGGCCTGGTCACGGTCGCGGCCGGTCTGCTGCTCGTGCTCGCGCTGTCCGGTTACCAGCTGCGCTCGCGTCGTCACCCGGCCCGGTTCGGGGTGTCCGAATGACGCCGGTACCCTGGCGCTCCGTGAGCTTCGCAGGCTACGACCTGATCATCGTCGGTTCCGGATTCTTCGGTCTCACCATCGCCGAGCGCGCCGCAACAGAGCTCGACAAGCGCGTGCTCGTGCTGGAGCGGCGGCACCACATCGGTGGCAACGCCTACTCGGAGCCCGAGCCGGAAACCGGCATCGAGGTGCACAAGTACGGCGCCCACCTGTTCCACACGTCCAACAAGCGGGTGTGGGACTACGTGAACAAGTTCACGGAGTTCACCAACTACCAGCACCGCGTCTACACGATCCACAAGGGCCAGGTCTACTCGATGCCGATGGGCCTGGGCATGATCTCCCAGTTCCTCGGCCGCTACCTGACCCCGGCCGAGGCCCGCGCGTGGGTGGCCGAGCACGCCGCCGAGGTCGACAGCGCCGACGTCAGCAACCTCGAGGAGAAGGCGATCAGCCTGATCGGGCGCCCCCTCTACGAGGCGTTCGTGCGGGACTACACCGCCAAGCAGTGGCAGACGGACCCGAAGGAGCTGCCGGCCGCCACCATCACCCGGTTGCCGGTCCGCTACACCTTCGACAACCGGTACTTCAACGACACGTGGGAGGGCCTGCCGGTCGACGGCTACACCGCGTGGCTGGAGCGGATGGCCGACCACCCCAACATCGAGGTGCGGCTGAACGTCGACTTCTTCGACGTGCGCGACCAGCTCCCGGCCGGCGTCCCGGTCGTCTACACCGGCCCGCTCGACCGGTACTTCGACTACCGCGAGGGCGAGCTGGGCTGGCGCACCCTGGACTTCGAGACCGAGGTGCTGCCGACCGGCGACTTCCAGGGGACGTCGGTGATGAACTACGCCGACGCCGACGTCCCCTACACCCGCATCCACGAGTTCCGGCACTTCCACCCGGAGCGGGCCGACCGCTACCCGACGGACAGGACGGTCGTGGTGCGGGAGTACTCGCGGTCCGCCGAGAAGGGCGACGAGCCGTACTACCCGATCAACACCGCCGAGGACCGCGCGAAGCTGGAGCGCTACCGCGAGCTCGCCCGGGCCGAGGCCAGGGAGAACAACGTCCTGTTCGGCGGTCGCCTCGGGACGTACAAGTACCTGGACATGCACATGGCGATCGGGTCGGCGCTGAGCGCGTTCGACAACAAGATCCGTCCGTACTTCACCGAGGGCGCCGCCCTCGACGGGGCGCTGGACTGACCGAGGATCGCCCGACGCCGACGCCGACGCCGTCGCCGTCCCGGGGTACCGGGCGCCGGTGACGACGAGCACCACCGGTTCGCCGGCACGACCTCCGGGTGGGAGGGTCGTGCCGGCGAACCGTCGGCGGCCCCCCACCGTGAGCGAGTCAGGGGAACCCAGATGAGCCTGGCCAGAGCATCAGGAGCGGTCCGTGGGTGACAACGTCCTTCTTCCCCCCGCTGACCGCGACCGGGTGCGGGCGGAACGCGAGACCGAGCCCGCCGCGGAGGCGGCCGAGCCCGAACCCGGGACCGCGGTGAGCCGGACGCGCGTCGCCGGCCGGCTGTTCGCCCCGCTGGCCATGCTGGTCCTGGTGGCGGTCGGCGCGGCGTTCCCGCTGATCCGCTACCGCATCTTCTACGCGATCGACGACACCGCGGCCGTCGGCATCCCGGTCTGGCGGCGGATGGGGCAGGCCCTGACCGAGGGGCGCGTGCCGTTCCTCGAACTCGACATGTGGCGGGGTGGGAACCTCGCCGCCGAGGCCGCGACCGGCCTCTGGAACCCGCTGGCCGACGTGCTCGCGGTGACCACCTACCAGATCGACAACATGGCGCTGGCCATGACCGTCGTGAAGGTCACCTTCTTCCTGGTCCTGGCCGGGGGCGTCTACCTGCTCAGCCGCTCCTACGGGGCCAACCCCTGGCTGGCCGCCGCCGTCGGCGCCGCCATGCCGTTCAGCGGCTACAACCTCTTCATGGACGCCGAGGCGTGGGTCAACGCCGTCATGGTCACGGCGTTCCTGCCCTGGGTCCTCTGGTCGGCGCGGCGCGCCCTCGCCGGCGGCGGGTCGCTGCTGCCGGTGGTCGTCTGCGGGTTCCTCTGCGCGGGCACCGGCAACCCCTACGGCCTGCTCGGCACCGCCGTGGCGATCTTCGCCGCGCTGGTCGAGGCGTGGGTGAGCCACCGGCGGAACCGGATCGGCGGCGTCGTGGTCGCCGGCGGCACGATCGTGCTGCTCAGCTTCGTGGTGTACCTGCCGTTCCTGCTCACCTCCAAGGTCGGCTTCCGGGCCGAGCACGGCACCCACAACAACGAGTTCCTCTCGCCCACGCTCAGCGACCTCCTGGGCATCAGCACCCCGAGCTTCGAGCCCTACGTCAACATCTGGGGCACCGGGTACATGACCTTCCCCGGCGTCTACCTGGCCTGGTTCGTGCTGCCGCTCGTGCCGTGGCTGCGGTGGCGGACGCTGCTGGAGCGCTGGCGCGACCTCGGCGGGCTGCTGACCTTCGGCGCGGTGTTCCTGCTGATGGTGCTCGGCCCCGAGCAGCTGTGGATGTTCCGCTGGCCGGCCCGGCTGCTGCCGTACCTGCTGATCGCCGTGGCCGCGTTGTTCGCCGTGCTGGCGAGCCGGGGACTGGAGCGCACACACGTCGCGCGCCGCACGGGCGCGTCGGTGGCGATCATCCTGCTCGGCGCCTACCTGGCCTGGTCGGACACGCCCCAGTTCTGGGGCCGGCACGCGGTGTCGGCCGTCGTGGTCGTCGCGCTGGTCCTGCTGCTGGTCCGCCTGGCCGACAACCACCGCGCCGGGTTCGCGGTGATGATGGTGGGCACCCTGGCGGTGCTCAACCTCCAGCTGTTCTGGACGCCGACCAACCGGAACGTCGACGCCTACCAGTTCCCGACCAGCCAGCAGCTCGTCCGGGACCGGTTCGACCAGCGCTACCCGGGCGTGACGGTGCAGATCGCGGACTTCGGGCACGTCCCGCTGGAGGACCGGCACCCCGGCGGCGCCTACCGCGACATGCTGTTCGGCTCGAACTACAGCGCGGCCAGCGTGGAGGCCCTCAACGCCTACAGCGGCGTCGGCTTCAACGCCATGGACAACACGCTGTGCATGATCTTCCAGGGCTCGACCTGCCCCGAGGCGTGGGACGCGCTGTGGAAGAAGCCGGAGGGCGCGGACCGGCCGCTGGCCGACCTGCTGCGCGCGCAGACCGTCGTGGTGCAGAACCTCCTCAACGACACCAGGAACGCGCCGGCCCCGCAGGGCTGGCGCCGGGCCGAGGTCACCGACCGGGTGACGGTGTGGCGCCGGGTCGCGCCGCTGCCCTGGCCCGACGCCCGGCTGTCGGCCGCGACCGGCGTCGAGGTCACCGCGGACCGGATGACCGACCACGTCGGGGAGAAGGTCAGCTTCCGGCGCGCGGGCCAGGGCAGGGCGTCGCTGACGTTCGCCCGGCTCGCCTGGCCCGGGTACGAGGTGAAGGTGAACGGCACGCCCGTCGAGTGGCGCACCGGCCCCGCCGGTCTGCTCACGGTGGACCTGCCGGACAACGCGAAGCAGGGCGACGTCGAGATCAGCTGGTCGCCGCCGGGCTTCGCCGCCGGCCTCGGGGTGTTCGGCGTGGGCGTGCTGAGCGCCCTGCTGCTGCACTTCGTGCCGGTGCTTCGCCGCCGACGGGCCGCCGCCCGCTCCTGAGCCCCGAGCCGCCGCCCGCTCCGGAAGTCGGCGCGAGAACGAGAGACGGCCTGTCCCACCAGCCCCCGGGGTCGTGGGACAGGCCGTCTCCTTCTCCGGGACGGAAACGTCTACTTCACGTACCCGTACATCCGGGAGTCGCCGTTCAGCGGGGCGACGTGCGCCGTCGCGACGTGCGCGAAGTTGACGACCAGCGTCGTGCCGTCCGCGGCGGGGATGTTCCAGGTCTGGCCGGTCTTCACCAGCTGGTGCAGTCGCTGGCCGAGGTCGGCGGCCGTGTCCTCGTCGAGGGCGACCCACACCGGCTCCCCACCGCCGACCAGGTGGAGGACGAGGGCTCGCTTGGCTGCGCTCATGACCCCACGGCACCACATCGGCCCGCCCCGGGGAACCCGGGTTCACTCCGGGCAGACACCTTCCCCTGCCGGCGAACGGCGCCAGGGTACCAACGGGCGCCGAGGAGCCAACCGGCGCCGGAGAGCCGATCCGCGCCCGGAACGCCGACCGCCGCCGGCCTGGCCCTCGCTGGGGCCGTGGACCGGCGGCGGTCGCCGAAGTCGCACGCGGCGCTCACTTGCGGAAGAAGCGCTCCTTCTGGCCGAGGCGCACGAGCCGCAACCACTCCAGGAACGCCTTCGGGTCGCGTCGGACGCCGAGGAAGTACAGGCCGAACCGGGCGACCTCCAGCATCCCCAGCTTGCGCATGCCCGGCTGGGAGAGCAGGTACCCGCGGTTGCGGTAGGTGTAGTAGCGCTTGACCTCGTTCTCCGGGTCCTGCGCGTGGAACCGGCCGCCGAGCATCGGCTTGAACTCGGCCGACCCGTTGGGGTGGGCGAACACCGCGCGCAGCGTGGTGCCGAACGGCAGCCCGCTGCGCAGCAGCCGCCGGTGGATCTCCACCTCGTCGCCGCGGAAGAACAGGCGGTAGTCCGGCACGCCCACCACGTCGAGCGTGGCCGCGCGGAACAGGGCGCCGTTGAACAGCGAGGCGATCCCGGGCAGGAAGTCCCCGTCCACGCCCTCCAGCTCGCGCGTCCCGCGCTTCCAGGTCAGACCCCGCCGCATGGGGAAGGCCAGCCGCTCCGGCCGCTCGATGTCGACCACGACCGGGGAGACTGCGGCCAGCTTCCGCCGCCGCGCCTCCTCCAGCAGGGTCGCCAGGACCCGCTCGTCCGCGGGGCGCCCGTCGTCGTCGCCGAGCCAGATCCACTCCGCGCCCATCGCGAGCGCGTGCAGCATCCCGAGCGCGAACCCGCCGGCCCCGCCCAGGTTGCGGTGCGAGGCCAGGTAGGTGCTGGGGACGGGGCAGTCCGCCACCACGTCGGCCGCCGACTGGTCGGGACCGTTGTCGACCACGACGAGGTGGTCGGGCTGCCGGGTCTGCGCGCCGACCACCTTCAGCGACTCGGCGAGCAGCTCCCTGCGGTGCCGGGTGACGATGACGGCGACCACCGCGCCCGGGGGCAGGGGCGACCGCGCGGGGGACGCCGACCCGCTCATGCGGAACCGCCGACCGCCGCGAGCCGGTCCAGCACGTGCTGCGGGACGTTCTGGAACGGGTCGTGGCCCTTGTAGGCGGTGAGCACCTCGCGCAGCCCGCCCTGCATCTTCATCCGGCCCTGGTCCATCCAGATCGCCGAGTTGCACAGCTCCATGAGGAACTCGTCCGAGTGCGAGGCGAAGACCAGCAGGCCGGAGCGGCGGACCAGGTCGTTGAGCCGGTCCCGCGCCCGTTCCAGGAACGCCGCGTCGACCGCGCCGATGCCCTCGTCGAGCAGCAGGATCTCCGGGTCGATCGAGGTCACCACGCCCAGCGCCAGCCGCACCCGCATACCCGTCGAGTACGTGCGCAGCGGCATGTTGAGGTAGTTGCCGAGCTCGGTGAAGTCGGCGATGTCGTCGACCCGCTTCTCCATCTGGGCGCGGGTCATGCCGAGGAACAGGCCCCGGATGATGATGTTCTCGTGGCCGGAGATCTCCGGGTCCATGCCGACCCCGAGGTCGAACACCGGGGCGACCTTGCCGACCACCCGGGAGTTGCCCCTGGTCGGCTCGTAGATCCCGGAGAGCAGCCGCAGCAGGGTGGACTTGCCGGCGCCGTTGTGGCCGACCAGGCCCACGCGGTCACCGTGGCGCAGCGAGATGTTGATGTCCTGCAGCGCCTCGATGACCGGCACCTTGGCGTCGCTGCTGATCTTGCCGCCGGCCTTGCCGAGCACGGCCTTCTTCAACGACCGCGTCTTGGCGTCGAAGATGGGGAACTCGACGGACGCGTTCCAGACGTCGATGCTGACCACTGTTGTTCGGCCTCACTCACACCCAGTAGGAGACGCGGGCACGGTAGTTCCGGAGGAAGATCGCCGCCAGCCCGGTCAGCACGACCGTGGCCACCAGCACGACGTACCAGTGCCGCCACACGATCGGCTGGCCCAGCATCGGCTGCCGGATCATCTCCACGTAGTGCAGGAACGGGTTCAGCTCCGCGTACTTCACCCGGGGGCTGTTGTGGAGCAGCTGGGAGTCGTAGATCCAGGCCACCGGCGTCATGAAGAAGAGCATCTGCACGACGCTGCCGGTGATCGGCGGGATGTCCCGGAACCGGGTGCTGACGATGCCGACGAACGTCGACACCGCCAGGCCGTTGACCATCAGCAGCAGGAGCGCCGGGACGGCGAGCAGCATGCTGAAGCTGATGTGACCGCCGTAGTTCCACGGCGGGAAGATCAGCAGCACGGCCACGTAGACGACCAGGTTGTGCAGGAACAACAGCGTCTGCCGCCACACCAGCCGGTACACGTGCACGCTGATCGGCGCGGGCAGGTGCTTGATCAGGCCCTCGTTGGCGATGAAGACGTTGGCGCCCTCGTTGACGCAGCCGCCGATGAAGTTCCAGACGATGAAGCCGACCGCCACGTAGGGGAGCTGGCGCTCCAGCGGCTGGCCCATCAGGCCCGAGTACAGGATGCCCAGCGCCGTCGCCGTCACGGCCATGCTGATCGTGATCCACAGGGGACCGATGACCGAGCGGCGGTACTGCTGCTTGATGTCCTGCCACCCGAGGTGGGCCCAGAGCTGGCGGTTCCGCCACCCCTGGGTCAGGTCCTGGCGAGCCCGAGCGAAACTGCGCGACGGGACGGGAGGTGCCTGGTCAGGCTGCTCGACGGTGCTGGGGGATTGCACAGTTAGTGAGGGTACCGGCGGGTTGGCGCTGGCCTGCCAGTGGTCCATCACATGCCCGTGACACGAGCGATCACCTGCTCGTTGTCGACCGTGTACCCCTCGTAGCGGAACTCGATCCCGGTCTCGGCCACGTACTCCTGCCAGGCGCGGTACTCGTGCTCCTGCCAGCCGGGGTAGTTGAAGAACTCGTCGAACACCACGACGCTGCCCACCCGCAGGCGCGGGCCCACATGGCGCAGGACAGTACGCGTTGAGGAGTAGAGGTCCGCGTCCAGGTGGAGGAACGCCACCGGCCCCTCGTGCTCGGCCACGAACGTCGGCAGGGTGTCCTCGAACCAGCCGACCACCAGCTCGGCGCCCGGCACGTCGGGCAGCTGCTCGGTGTCGAACGCGCCCGCGGGGAACCCGGTGCGCCAGTCCTCCGGCAACCCCTGGAAGGAGTCGAACCCGTAGACCGCCCTGCCCTCGCGCGCGGCCGCGATGACCTTCAGCGTCGAGCCGCTGAACACCCCGAACTCCAGCGCCATGCCCTCCACCTCGGCGGCGAGCGCCAGGCCGTGCTCCAGGGTGGCGACGGGGTCGGTGAAGGTGGGGACCGCGCCCATCACGGCCCTGGCGAACTCCGCGCTGGTCGCGGCGGCGGCGTACTCGTCGTGGTAGGCGAGGTCGCGGCGCGCCCGGTGCTCGAACCCCGCGATGGCCTGGACCAGCCGGTCGGCCTCGCCGCGCACCTCGGCCAGCTCCTGCCGGGTGGCGCGCAGCTCGTCGTGCAGCGCCGCGGTCTCCCTCCGCAGCTCGTCGACCTGCTCGACCTGGTGGCGGTGGTATCTGCCGACCACCTCGTCGACGGCGCGCATGGCCTTGGCGCGCAGGACGTGACGGAACTGGTCGAGCCTCCGGTAGCGCACGTCTGAGTCCTCCCGAACGTGGTGGGACGGTCGCGGCACGGCGCTCCGCGGGTAGTCGGCGCCCCGGTCCGCGTGCGCGGGTCCGCGGCAACGGCCGCGCCCGCGCTCACCCCTCTGAGTAGTCGGTCGTGCATCGTAAGTGACGGCCGCGTGAGCCCTGCCACAGGCCGGTCGCCGTGGCGGAAGCGCGGGTGACGCCCGTGGTCGCGGGCGGTCCCCGCCCCGCTCCGACGCCGTGGCTCGATCGCGGCACGTCCCTCCACCCTCCGACTACCCGTCGGAGGCGTCAACGTCGCGGCGGATCGTGTGGGACTTCTCCGAGATCAACGGCAGACCGGGTCTGTGGACAACCCCCCACGGTTGTCCACACAGTTGTCCACAGCGCTGTGGACAACTTGGGGATAACTCGGAGTTGTCCACAGGGAAGGAGTGTTTTCGCTGGTGGGGAGGGGCGTGGTTGGGGGTGTGGACGGCGCGGACATGCGACGAGCCGCCTCTCCGACGATGAGGCGGCTCGGTCGCGTCAGCCCGTGCGGCCGACCACGCGTGGCCCGGACCGGGCCGGCGGTCGGCATCCGGTCACAGGTACTGGCCCAAGCTGTGGCCGTGCCCGCCCTCCGGCTGGCCCTTGCCCGGGGGCAACGCGCCCCGGCGCATCTGCTCCAGCTGCACCCGCGCCGCCATCTGCTGCGCGAACAACGCGGTCTGGATGCCGTGGAACAGCCCCTCCAACCACCCCACGAGCTGGGCCTGCGCCACCCGCAGCTCCGACTCGGACGGCGTCGACTCCTCGTTGAACGGCAACGTCAGCCGTTCCAGCTCCTCCCGCAGCTCGGGCGCCAGGCCCTGCTCCAGCTCCCGGATGGACGAGCGGTGGATCTCCCGCAGCCGGTTGCGGCTGGCCTCGTCCAGGGGCGCGTGCCGCACCTCCTCCAGGAGCTGCTTGATCATCGTGCCGATGCGCATCACCTTCGCCGGCTGCTCGACCAGGTCGCTGACGTCCTGGCCGTCGCCCGACTCGGCGTTCGCGGCGGCCTGCGGCAGGCGGGCCGTGCCGATCGGCGTGCCGTCCTGGCCGATCACCACGACGCGGTGCTCCTGCTCGGCGGCGCCGATGCTCTCGTTGGGCTGGTTCATGCCCCCCATCCTGGCTCGCGACCGAGCGTGCCGGCGAGGGGGTCGGGGGGCGCCGACGGGGCGGGACTGCCAGCCCCGGGCGTCACGAGATTTGGCGTCCTCCGTACGGTGTCACGCATGGCGTTCGACGTCGCTCGGGTACGTGGGCTGTTCCCCGCGCTGGGCGACGGGTGGGTGCACCTCGACGCGCCCGCGGGCATGCAGGTCCCCGAACAGGTGGCGACCGCGGTGTCCACAGCGCTCCGCGCACCCGTCTCCGGGCCGGGCGGGATCTTCCCCGCCTCGCAACGGGCCGAGGCGATCGTGGAGGCGGCCCGCAGGGCCGTCGCCGACCTGGTGGGCGCGGAGCCGGCCGGCGTCGTGCTCGGGCCGAGCGCGGCCGTCCTGCTCCAGCGCCTGGCCGACGCCCTCGGCGACGGCTGGCTGCTGGGCGACGAGGTCGTGGTCTCGCGCCTGGACCACCCGGCGAACATCGCGCCGTGGCAGCGCGCCGCGCAGCGCTCGGGCGGCACCGTGCGCTGGGCCGAGATCGACATCGAGACCTGCGAGCTGCCCGCGTGGCAGTACGACGACCTGCTGTCGACCCGCACGAAGGTGGTCGCGCTGACCGCCGCCTCCGGCGTGGTGGGCACCCGACCGGACCTGCGGACCATCACCGAGGCCGCGCGCGGGGTCGGCGCCCTGGTCGTGGTGGACGCGTCGGGCGCGGCGCCGTTCGTCCCGCTGGACATGGCCACCATGGGCGCGGACGTCGTCGCGGTGTCCGCCTCCGCGTGGGGCGGGCCGCCGGTGGGCGCGCTGGTGTTCCGCGACGCCGGCATGCTGGACCGGCTGCCCTCGGTCGCGCTGGAGCCGGGCGCCCGCGGCCCCGAACGGCTGGAGCTGGGGCCGCACGCCTACCCGCTGCTGGCCGGGTTGGTCGCCTCCGTCGACTACCTCGCCGAGCTCGACGACGTCGCGGTCGGCCCCCGGCGCGAGCGGCTGCTCACCTCGCTGGGCTCGGTCAAGGCCTACCAGGCGGGGCTGCTGGCCAACCTGATCAGCGAACTGCGGGCCCAGCGGCACGTCATGGTCATCGGCGACGCCATGCGCCGCATCCCCGCGCTGGCGTTCACCGTCACCGGGGCCAAGGCCTCGGACGTCGTCGAGCACCTCGCGGGACGGGGTGTGTGCGCCTTCTCCGACCCCGGCCAGCACGGCGTGTTCGCCGCGTTGGGCGTGGGCGAGGTCGGCGGGGCGATCCGGGTGGGCCTGGCCCACTACACCAACGCCGTCGAGGTCGACCAGCTCGTGCGGGCGGTGGCCGAGCTGGGCTGACCGGTCCGGTCCGGTCGTCGGTGAGTGCGGGTCGGTGACTGCGGGTCGGTGGCCGGGCGTCGGCGGGTGTGCTCGGTGGTGCGTGCTCGGTGGGCGGAGAGCGACGCGGGAGGTCGCGTGGAGGGGGCGCTGGCGCGAGCGGTCGCCGACCTCGGCGCGTGGCTCCGGTTGGCCCCGCTGCTCACCGAGTACCTGCCGTTCCCCGACCGCGCGTTGCGGCCGGCGGCGCTGGCCGCGCTGCTCGACGAGGTGCTGGTGGGCAACCGGACGGTGTTGTTGGAGCTGGGGAGCGGCCCGTCCTCGGTGGTGCTCGCCCGGCTGCTGGCGCGGCGCGGCTTCGGCCGGCTGCTGTCGATCGAGCACGACGAGCGCTGGGCGGCGTTCGTCAACCTCCAGCTCCGCAGGGAGGGGCTGCACCACCTGGTCCGGGTCGTGCACGCGCCGCTGGCGCCCCACCCGGCCGGGCTCGACGGGCTGCCCTGGTACGCGCCGACGTTGGTGCGCGACGAGGTGACGGCCTACGTGGAGCGGTTCGGTCTGGTCGACCTGCTCCTGGTGGACGGACCCGACCGGGCGGAGGCGTCGACAGCGGACGCGGCCCTGCTGCGGTTTCCCGCGATGCCGGTGCTGCGGGGCGCGATGGCCCCGGGCGCCAGCGTGCTGGCGGACGATGCCGAGGCCAGCGCCGACGTGCTGAGCCGATGGGCCGAGGAGTACGGAACGACGTTCCGGCGGAACCCGGCCACCGGCCTCGCGCACTGCGTGCTGGCGCCGGGCTGACTTCCCCGCGACGCCTCGCGCGCCCGGCCCTCCGCCCGCCCTCTCCTGTTGACAGCCCCCACCCGCCCTGGGGGGCGAGCCCTGCTCCAGCCTATCGAGAACCAACCGCCCGGCGAAGGACGAACCGCCAGCCTGTGGACAACTGGGCGGCCTGTGGACAACCAGGCCGTTTCCGGCGGAAACGAGTTGCCCGAACGCGCGCGGGGGAGTAGAGGAACTCAGCTCCGCACCGTGAGGATGATCTTCCCGAGGACGCCGCCGTCCTCCATCATCTGGTGCGCCCGCGTGGCCTCCTGCACCGGCATCGTCGCGTGCACGATCGGGCGAACCCTGCCGTCGGCGACCAGCGGCCACAGGTGCTCGCGCACCTCGTTCACGATCTCGGCCTTGCCGCCCGGCCCCTCCACCGGCCGGCCGCGCAGCCCCGTCCCGGTGACGCTCGCCCGCTTCGTCAGCAGCTTGCCCAGGTCCAGCTCGGCCTTGCGCCCGCCCTGCATGCCGATCACCACGAGACGGCCGCCCGTGGCCAGCACGTCGACGTTGCGGCCCAGGTACGCGGCGCCCATGTTGTCCAGCACCACGTCCGCGCCGTGCCCGTCCGTCGCGGCCCGCAGCTCCGCCACGAAGTCCTGCTCGCGGTAATCGATCGCGATGTCGGCGCCCAGTTCGCGGCACTCGTCCAGCCGCGGCCCGGAGGCGGTCACCGCGACCCGCGCGCCCAGCGCCTTGCCGACCTGGATCGCGTGCGTGCCGATCCCGCCCGAGCCGCCGTGCACGAGGAGCACCTCGCCGGCCCGCAGCCGCGCGCCCATCACCACGTTCGACCACACGGTGCAGGCCACCTCGGGCAGGCCGGCGGCGTTGACGAGATCCACCCCGGAGGGGATCGGCATGAGCTGGGCCGCCGGCACGGCCACCCGTTCGGCGTACCCGCCGCCGGCGAGCAGCGCACACACCTCGTCGCCCACCCGCCAGCCGCTCACACCGGGCCCGATCGCCGCGACCGTGCCCGAGCACTCCAGGCCGAGCACCTTGGACGCGCCGGGTGGCGGCGGGTAGAAGCCCTGCCGTTGCAGCAGGTCAGCCCGGTTCACGGCGGTCGCGACGACGTCCACCAACACCTTGCCGGGGCCGGGCACCGGGTCGGGCAGCGCCGACCACCTCAGCACCTCCGGGCCACCGGGTTCGCGCACCGTGATCGCGTACATGCGACGACGCTAACGGAGGAAACTCCGTCGCCGCACGACGGGTGCGCGCGACAGCATCCCCGCATGGCCGAAAACCCCGACCCATGGCCCTTGCGCCACCTGGTGCTGCGGACCCCGCGGCTGGAACTGCGACCCGACGACGACTCCGGCCTGTTCGAGCTGGCCGAGGAGGCGCGCCTCGGTGTGCACCCACCCGAGGAGATGCCGTTCGCCGTGCCGTGGACCGACGCCCCCGCCGAGACGCTCGGGCGCGAGATGCTGCAGTTCTACTGGTCCCAACGTGCGGCGTGTCGCCCGAACGACTGGACGGTGCACTTCCTGGTGCGCCTGGACGGGCGGGTGATCGGGACGCAGGGGATCAGCGCGTCCGACTTCGCCGTGACGCGGGAGGTGCAGACCGGGTCCTGGCTGGGGATGCGGCACCAGGGCAGGGGATACGGCGTCGAGATGCGCGCCGCCGTGCTCGGGTTCGCGTTCGACCACCTGGACGCCCTGCAGGCGCGGTCGGACGCGTTCGTGGACAACGCGGCGTCGCTCGCGGTGAGCCGGAAGCTCGGGTACGTCGAGGACGGCACGACCCGGCGGGTGCGGCGGGGACGGCCGGTCGTCGACCAGCGACTGCTGCTGACCAGGGAACGCTTCGCCGAGCACCGTCCCGGATGGACGGTGGAGGTCGCCGGCCTCGCCGCGTGCCGGCCCCTGCTGGGCGCGGTGAACACCAACGGAGAACACCGACGATCGACCCCTTGACCCCCTGTGAGCCAGACGTCAGGCTTCGCCGGAATCGGGTACCGAGCCCACCCGGCTGGTCACCCTGCGTAGCTACTGAGGGGAGCTGTCCATGGCTTCTGCCAGACGCGTGCTGTGGAGCGCGCTCGGCGCGGTGTCCTGCGCCGCGATCACCCTGGCCGCCGCGCCAGCCCACGCCGAGCCGGCCGCCGCGGCTCCGGACGGGCCGGCCCTGGCCAGGCAGTTGGTGCGGAAGGTCAACGTGGACGGGGTGAACCGCCACCTCGTCGCCTTCCAGCGCATCGCGGACAGCAACGGCGGCCGCCGGGCGTCCAGCACCCCGGGGCACGAGGCGTCGGTCAACTACGTGGCGGGCAAGCTCCGGGACGCCGGGTTCGACGTCAGCGTGCAGGAGTTCCCGTTCACCTACACGCAGACGCTGGCCGAGCGGCTCACCGCGGGTGGGAAGGACCACCAGGTCCGGATCATGCGGTACTCGCCGTCCACCCAGAAGGACGGTGTCACCGCGCCGCTGGCCGTGGTGCCGGTCGACGCGACCCCGGGCTGCGAGGCCGAGGACTACGCGGGTGTCGACGCCAAGGGCAGGATCGCGCTCGTCCAGCGCGGCGGTTGCGGCTTCGCGCAGAAGCAGCAGGTCGCGGCGCAGGCCGGCGCGGTGGCCGCGCTGGTCTACAACAACGAGGACGGCGAGGTCAACGGCACCCTGGGTGAGCCCGACGCCGGGCGGATCCCGACCGGTGGCGTCACCAGGGCCGTGGGCGAGGCGTTGGCCAAGCAGCCGGCGCAGCCGGTCACCCTCGACCTGCGGGCCCTGCGGGAGCAGCGCACGTCGAAGAACGTGATCGCCCAGACCCGGACCGGTCGCACCGACAACGTCGTGATGGCCGGTGCGCACCTGGACAGCGTCACCGACGGGCCGGGCATCAACGACAACGGCACCGGCTCGGCCGCGCTGCTGGAGACCGCCCTGCAGCTGGGCAGCAGGCCCAAGGTGAACAACGCGGTGCGGTTCGCCTGGTGGGGCGCCGAGGAGTTCGGCCTGGTCGGCTCCACGCACTACGTGCGCAACCTCGGCTTCGAGCAGCAGCTCGACCTCGCGCTGTACCTGAACTTCGACATGTTGGGCTCGCCCAACGCCGCGTACCTCGTCTACGACGGCGACGACTCGGACAAGAAGGGCGCGGGCTCCGGCCCCTACGGCTCCGCGCAGATCGAGAAGGCGTTCATCGACTACTACAAGGCCAGGGGTATCGAGACCGAGGGCACCGACTTCGACGGTCGCTCGGACTACGGCGAGTTCATCGCCAAGGGCATCCCGGCGGGCGGCGTCTACTCCGGCGCCGAGGTCATCAAGACCGAGGCCCAGGCCGCGAAGTGGGGCGGCAAGGCCGGCGTGGCGTTCGACCCGTGCTACCACCACGCGTGCGACAACCTCGGCAACATCGACCGCAAGGCGTTGGACCGCAACGCGGACGCGGTGGCGTGGGTGGTCGCCTCCTACGCCGTGAGCACCGAGGACGTCAACGGCGTCCCGGCGCGGGAGAAGCGTGCCGACGCGCGTGCGAAGCAGCAGCGGGCCGCTGTCGCCAAGCCGCACGTCAGCAAGGGCGAGAACCTCGCCTGAGAACGGAACAAGGGAGGGGCAGGTCGCATCTGCGACCTGCCCCTCTCCGTTTCCACGCGGGTAGATAGCCCTCGGGGCCCCAGATATCCACATTGGACTGTCCGATGTGGACAGCTTTGACCTTGGGAGGTCAACGGGCGGTTGTCCTGAGTCCCTCGTGCACCGCCCGTTGTCGGTGGGTCAGCCCAGATCGTTGGTGTCGAAGGTGTTGCACCTCGTGGGCTCGCCCGTCTGAAGGCCCGTGGTGAACCACTTCTGGCGTTGCGCGGAGCTGCCGTGGCTGAACTGCCCCTCGTTCACCCGGCCGCTGCCCAGGTTCTTCTGGATGTAGTCGTCACCGATGCGGGCGGCAGCGTCGAGCGCGCGGTTCACGTCGTCCTTGGTGACCTCCGCGATGAGCGGCTTGCCGCTCGCCGTCGGCGTGCGGGTCGCGTGGTTCGCCCACACACCCGCGTAGCAGTCGGCCTGCAACTCCAGCCGAACCGAGCCCGAGGTCGGACCGGTTTCGCCGTGCCGCACCCGGCTCGACGTGCCGAGCAGGTTCTGCACGTGGTGGCCGTACTCGTGGGCGAGGACGTACGCCTCGACGAACGGCCCGCCCTCGGCCTTGAACCGCGTGCGCAGGTCCTTGAAGAAGGACAGGTCGATGTAGACCTTGGCGTCGGCGGGGCAGTAGAACGGGCCGACGGCGGAGCTCGCGCTGCCGCACCCGCCGGTGTTCACCCCTCCGGCGAAGAAGTTCGTCGGCGCTTGGCGGTAGGTGCGACCGGACCGGGCGAAGTAGTCCGTCCAGTAGCCCTGGATGGAGTTGATGGTGGCGACCAGGGCGCAGTCCTGGTCGCGGTTGGCGTCCGCGCCGCTCTTGCACTTCTCCTTGAGCTGGCTGTTGTCCGCCTGCTGGCCCGGCGCGAGCCGGTCCAGCGACAGTCCGGGCGGCGCCGTGCCACCCCCGCCGCCGAACTGGTTGAGCAGGAAGAAGAGCAGCAGGCCGACGACGCCCAGGCCTCCTCCGCCGAGCGCCACCCGGCCACCGATACCGCCACCTGACCCGCGCAGGTCCTCGACCTGCGACGTGTCGAGCTCGGCGTCTTCGTTGAACCGCACCGCATCCTCCCGGAGCGAGAGCTGCCCGCTGGGCGGGCCGTGGACGTCAGCGTGCCCCCGCCTCGGCGCCCGGCCGAGGCGCGGTGCACCACCGACGATAGGCCCGCGCGCGTGCGGGCGGGAGCGGCCCCCGGGTACGGGTCCGCGCGTCTCGCCGGCCCCGGCTACACCCTTCGGGCGACGTCCTGGATCACCCGCTGGGACCGTGCGAAGGTCGACACCTGTTCGGGCCCCACCGGTCCGGTGGGGCCGCACCACGGGAAGGGGAGTGAGCATGGCCGGTCACCTGGGCGACTTCCAACTGGAGATCTACCTCAGGGGCCTGGCCGGCGAACGACCCGAACTGCCGGTCACCTACGACGAGTTGGAGGTCGCCGCCCGGGGTGCGATGACCGCGGAGGCCTTCGCGTACGTGGCCGGCGGGGCCGGCAGCGAACGCACGCTGCGGGCCAACCGGGCCGCCTTCGACCGATGGCGGCTCGTGCCTCGGATGTTGCGGTCCGTGACCGATCGCGAGTTGTCCACCGAGGTGCTGGGCACCCCGATGGCCGCACCGGTGCTGCTCGCGCCGGTGGGCACCGCCAGCGTCATCCACCCAGACGCCGAGCGGGCGCAGGCTCGCGCGGCCGCCGACCTCGGACTGGCCAGCGTGTTGTCGACGGCCGCGTCCACCTCGATGGAGGAGGTGGCCGCCGCCGCTCCGGAGGCGAATCGCTGGTTCCAGCTCTACTGGCCGAACGACCCGGAACTCGCGGAGTCCCTGGTTCGTCGCGCCGAGCGCGCGGGTTACCGGGCGATCGTCGTCACCGTCGACACCTGGACCATGGCCTGGCGGCCCCGTGACCTCGCTCTGGGACACCTCCCCTTCCTGCACGGGCACGGGCTCGCCAACTACTTCTCCGACCCGGTGTTCCGGTCCCGCCTGGCCGCGCCGCCCGAGTCCGGACCGGAGGCACGGCGGGCCGCGATCCTGGCCTTCACCGGGCTGTTCGGCAACCCCTCGCTGTCCTGGTCAGATCTCGCCACCCTCCGCTCGTGGACCACGTTGCCCGTGTTGGTGAAGGGCGTGTGCCATCCCGACGACGCTCGCGCCGCCCTGGACGCCGGGGCCGACGGCGTGGTCGTGTCCAACCACGGCGGCCGGCAGGTGGACGGCGCCCGCGCCGCGCTCGACTGCCTCGTGGACGTCGCCGACGCCGTCGCGGCCCGGGGACCGGTGCTGTTCGACTCCGGAATCCGCTCCGGCGCGGACGTCCTGGTCGCGTTGGCGCTCGGGGCGGACGCCGTCCTGGTCGGGCGTCTCTGGGCCTTCGGGCTGGCGCTCGCCGGGCACCGTGGGGTGGTCCACGCGATGCGAGCCCTGCTCGCCGAGCTCGACCTGACCATGGCCCTGGCCGGGTACCGCTCGCCCGCCGATCTCGACCGGAGGGCCCTCGCCTTCGAGAGGTGAGTGCCTTGTTCCCCTCAGGGTGTTCGGGGACATCGTCAGCAGCCGTCCACCTGGGCGTTGCCACGGCGTCACCTGGATGAGTTTCTGTTCCCCGCGGGCTGCGTCGGGCTCTCGTCCGTGCTTCTCCCGGCGTCGTCGGGTGGCACCAGACGTTCATCCGGCGCTCGCCTCGGTGTTGGGAGCTTCTGTCACGCTGGGTTCGGGCCGACGCGGGGATCCGTGTTCTGGCCGGCCGAGCAGGGCGGTCGTCCAGCGCGATCCCCGGGTCGCGCCTTGGTGGGGAGGATGTGTCGTGGGGCGTCAGCGAGTCCTCGCGTGGGTGGCCGGCGCGGTGTCCGGTGTCCTCGCCTCGGCGTTGGCGATGCCGGCGGTCGCGGTGGCTGACGCGTCGCCCGCGCGTCTCGGGGGAGTTCGCTTCGCGACCTTCAACGCCTCGCTGAACCGGGACACCGAGGGCCAGCTCCTGAAGGATCTGTCCACACCGGACGATCCCCAGGCCAGGAAGGTGGCCGAGGTCCTGCAGCGGGTGCGGCCGGACGTGGTGCTGCTCAACGAGTTCGACTTCGTCGAGGGCGGCCGCGCGGTGGACGCCTTCCGCCGCAACTACCTTGAGATCGGCCAGGGCGGCGCCCAGCCGGTCCACTACCCCCACGTGTGGACCGCCCCGGTCAACACGGGTGTGCCCTCCGGCTTCGACCTGAACAAGGACGGTCGAGTTGGCGGTGGCGACGACGCCTGGGGCTTCGGCCTGTTTCCAGGCCAGTACGGCATGGTCGTGTTGTCGCGGCACCCGATCGACGCCGCGGCGGCGCGGACCTTCCAGAACTTTCGGTGGCGGGACATGCCGGGCGCGCTGCTGCCGGACGACGCGAGCACGCCCCGCCCGAACGACTGGTACTCCGACGAGGTGTTGGCCCGCTTCCCCCTCTCCTCGAAGTCGCACTGGGACCTGCCGGTGCGGGTCGGGGGGCGGAGCGTGCACTTCCTGGTCTCGCACCCGACCCCACCCACGTTCGACGGCCCCGAGGACCGGAACGGGCGGCGCAACCACGACGAGATCCGGTTCTGGGCGGACTACGTGCGTCCGGGTCGGGCGGACTACGTCTACGACGACGCCGGACGCCGGGGCGGCCTGCCGGTGGGCGCGCCGTTCGTGGTCGCCGGGGACCAGAACGCGGACCCGCTGGACGGCGACAGCGTGGACGGGGCCATCAACCAGCTCCGACACGCGCCCCGCGTGATCGACCTGTTCCCCGTCAGCACCGGCGCGGCCGAGGCCGCGGTCCTGCAGGGCGGTGCGAACGCCAGGCATCGTGGTCCCTCCTTCCTCGACACGGGTGACTTCGACGACCGCTCGGTGGGCAACCTGCGGGTGGACTGGGTGTTGCCGTCCCGTCCGCTGCTACCGCTGCGTTCCGGCGTGTTCTGGCCGCCCCGCGAGGACCCGCTGTCGCGACTCAACGACGCTTCCGACCACCACCTCGTCTGGGTCGACCTGCTGGTCCCCGGGGGCCGGTGAGGACGCGTGCCGTTGCCGTGCTGGCTGCGGGGCCTTGGCGGCCGCCCGCTGCCCCGCCACCACCGCGCCGAGCACCAGAGCCGCGCCGACGAGCTGCGGGGCCGTGAGCGCCTGGTCGAGCACCGCCCAGCCCAGCAGCGTCGCGACCAACGGGCTGACCAGCGCTAGCAGGGACGTCGCCGCCGCCGGAAGGCGACGGAGTCCGGCGAAGAACACGGCGTAGGCGAAGGCCCCGCCCAGCACCGACAGCCAGGCGAACCCGGCCACCGCGCGGAGGTCCACCGCCGGCGGCGCGCCCTCCACCAGGCCGGCCAGCAGGATCAGCGCCAGCGAGCCGCCGAGCAGCTGCCACGCCGTCGCGGTGAGGCTGTTCACGCCGGGCGGAAGGCCCCAGCGGCGGGTGAGCACCATCCCGAACGCCATGGTCAACGCGGTGCCGAGGCCGGCGACCACGCCCACCGGGTCCAGCGACGCCGAACTCTGCAGCACCAACAGGGCGACCCCGACCATGCCCACGAGGGCGGACACGACCTGAGCGGGACGCGCCCGCTCGCCGAGCAACGTCGCGGCGAGCACCACGACCAACAGGGTCTGCACCGAGCCCAGGATCGCCGCGACCCCGCCCGGGAGCCGTTCGGCGGACACGAACAGCAGGGCGAAGAAGGCGCCGATGTTGAGCGTGCCCAGCAGGAGCGAGCGCCACCACCAGGAGCCCCTGGGCAGCCCCGGTCTCAGTGCGATGAGCAGAAGTCCCGCGGGCAGCGCGCGCAGTGTCGCCGCCCAGAGCGGATGTCCTGGGGGCAACAGCGTCGCGGTGACCAGATAAGTCGTGCCCCAGAGGGCGGGAGCGAGCGCGGTCCGGAGCAGGAGGGCGGCGTGACCCATGGGGACTCCTCGGGTTCAAGTTTCTCGACTTCGAGAAGTCTGGGCCCCGGGTTGCCCGAAGTCAAGAAGCTTGACGTCGTGCAGAATGGGGAGATGCGCGAAGGTGTGAACGACGCCGCCGGCCCTGGCCGGGAGGGCGTGGAGCGGGCGAAGGCGCGGCCGCGGAGCCCGTTCGAGGACGCGGTGGCCGCGATCATCGATCAGTGGCGCCGGGAGCGGCCCGACCTGGACCCCTCCCCGATCGGGGTGGTCGGCCGGCTCGGCCGGCTGACCGTCCTGATCGACCGCGGGCTGGCGCAGAACTTCGCCCGCTACGACCTGACGGGGTGGGAGTTCGACGTGCTCGCAGCCCTGCGCAGGTCCGGCGATCCGTTCCGGCTGACGGTGGGTCGGCTGCAGAGCACGATGATGATCAGCTCCGGCACGATGACGCACCGGTTGGACCGGTTGGAGAAGCGCGGCCTGGTCGAGCGCGCCCCCGACCCAGCCGACCGGCGGGGAGTGCTCGTCCAGCTCACGCACGGCGGTCGGGAGCTGGTCGACGAGGTGGTGGGCGCGCACCTGGACCGGGAGCGGCAGCTCCTCGCCGGGCTGGACGGGCCGGGCCAGGACCAGCTCGCCGACCTGCTCCGCCAACTCCTGGTGCACCTCGGGGACACGCCGGACGCCGGACAGCGCTGAGTCGACCGGTTGGCGGATGCCGCCTTCCGCGTGGCGGTGAACACAACGATGGTCGAAGCCACACGCGGGGGAGGGCCTAGCCTGGTGAGGTGACCGCCGCTGCTGGAACGGAACCGCGCTGGCTCGACGATGACGAAATGCGCGCCTGGCGCGCGTACATCGTCGGTAGCCAGATGCTCGAGTACCGGTTGCACCGTGATCTCGCCGAGTCGCACGACGTGGCGTTGGCCGACTACGAGATCCTCGTCCGGCTGTCCGAGGAGCCGGACCACCGGATGCGGATGAGCCAGCTCGCCAGCACGGTCGCCTCGTCCAAGAGCCGGGTCTCGCACCAGATCGCCCGGATGGAGTCGGCGGGGCTGGTGCAGCGCACCGAGTGTCCCAGCGACGGACGCGGCGTCTTCGCGCACCTCACGAAGAAGGGCTGGGAGCTGCTCCAGGCCGCGGCGCCCACCCACGTGGAGGGGGTGCGGGACAACCTGATCGACCTGCTGGAGCCCGAGGAGCGGGCCACGCTGGCCAGGATCTTCGAGCGTGTGATCGGTCACCTCCGGGGTTCCGGCTGCTGATTGCCCGCGCAGGCAGTTACGCTCCCGAACCTGGAAGCGTGGCAGAGCGGCCGAATGCACCCGCCTTGAAAGCGGGAGACCCGCGAGGGTCCGGGGGTTCGAATCCCTCCGCTTCCGCAAACCGATGACCAGCGGGAACAGCTCGGGCCCGCTGGTCGCGACGACTTCGCCGGCGGTCGGGCGAGATCCGCGCGCGGCCCTCGCGGTCGCCCCGGCCCGTTGCCTCCGTCACTCCTGGCCCACCACGGGCGCGAGATGTGGCATCAACGAAGAAGCACCGTTGATCGACTGAGGGGGTCCGCGTGTCCGGTTGCCGCGACTGCTCGGCCTGCACCCGTTCCGCGCTCGTCAAGATGGCGCGCGTGGTCCTGGTCGTGTGGTGGGTGTGGATCTTCAAGCTCGCGATGCGCACCTGCCCCCAGTGCTCGCACGTGATGCTCAAGCACCAGCGCCGGGCGGACGGCTCCTTCCGCGACTGACCGAGGAGCGCCTCGTTGCCCGGCGGCGGAGCCGGCCGCTCCCTCGTCCGGTGGGGGAGGAGCGGGGCGCGCGTTCGCTCACGTGACGCGCCGTGTCGGAACGCCCTGCGGGGTACTCCGTTCGAGTATGGTTGCCGCTCCAGCAGCGGATCTCCTGAGGAGGTGGGACCCATCAACGCCCTGTCAGGCTGGGTGCTCTCATCTCACGAGTCCGCGGTCCCTTCGGCGTAGGTGACCGGGAGAGCGCCCTTCGGCTTCCCGAAAGGCTCTCATGTCACTTCCCCTGTCGCCCCGTGCCCTGTCCGCCGTCGTCTCCCGGCTCCGGGCCGCCGGTTGCGTCTTCGCGGAGGACGAGGCCGACGCGCTCGTCACGGCCGCGCGGACCTCGGCCGACCTCGCCGCGATGGTGGACCGGCGCGTCGCCGGCCTGCCCCTCGAACACGTCCTCGGCTGGGCGGAGTTCTGCGGTCTCCGCATCTCCGTGGATCCCCGGGTTTTCGTGCCACGCCCTCGCACCGAGTTCCTCGCCAGCCAGGCCGGCGCTCTGGCTGGCCCGGGAACTGTCGTCGTCGACCTGTGCTGTGGCTCGGGAGCGGTGGGCGCGGTGCTGGCCGCGACGCTGGACCGGATCGAACTGCACGCCGTTGACATCGATCCCGCCGCCGTGGGCAGCGCCCGCCGCAACATCGGGTCACGGGGGCAGGTGCACCAGGGGGATCTCTACGAGCCGCTGCCCCTGAGACTGCGGGGGCGGGTCAACGTCCTGGTCGCCAACGCGCCCTACGTTCCCAGCGAGGAAATCGGGCTGCTCCCCCCGGAGGCGCGCATCCACGAGCCACGGGTGGCGCTCGACGGCGGGGCGGACGGGCTCGACGTCCAGCGCCGTGTCGCCGAAGCCGCGCCGCGGTGGTTGGCGCCCGGGGGTCATCTGCTGGTGGAGACGAGCGAGCGGCAGGCGCGGAGGACGGCGGGGATCTTCGCCCGATGCGGCCTGGTTCCGCGGATCACCAGTTCCGAGGAGCTCGACGCCACCGTCGTCATCGGGACCAGACCGCGTCTGGGCATCCCTGGTGGCGTCAACACCGCAGAGCCGTCGGTGGTGTTGGTTTCCGGCTGACGCGTTGTCGGTCCGCGTGCGGCTGAAGGTGACGACCGGCTGCCGGAGCGCGAGCTCCTCCCTGGCCTGGAGAACGGCCAGGGAGGAGCAAAGCGCGGAGAGGGCCGTGCCGCGACGGCTTCCCGCGGTGAGTCAGGCGCGAGTGAACGCCAGGCAGACGTTGTGCCCACCGAATCCGAACGAGTTGGCCAGCGCGGCCTTCCAGTCGCCCCGACGGCCCTCGCCCCGCACGACGTCGAGCCGCACGCGCGGGTCCAGCTCGTCCAGGTTCCTCGTGGCCGGAACGATCCCGTCCCGCAGCGCCAGCAGCGCGCTGATCGCGCCCAACGCGCCGGAGGCGCCGAGCAGGTGTCCCGTCATCGACTTCGTGGCGGTCACGACGGGACGGGCGCCCACGGCGTCCGCGATGGCCTCGGCCTCGATCGGGTCGCCGTGCGGGGTGGAGGTCGCGTGCGCGTGCACGTGGTCCACGTCCTGCGGCTCCAACCCCGCGGATTCGAGCGCGAGCCGCATCGCACGGGCCTGGTCGGTGGGCTCCGAGGCGACGATGTCGTAGGCGTTGGAGGTCAGCCCGGCCCCGGCGAGCACGCCGTGCGGGCGCGCCGAGCGGGCGCGGGCGAAGTCGGCCCGTTCGAGCACGAGCACCGCGGCGCCCTCGCCCAGCACCAGGCCGTCCCGTCCGACGTCGAACGGGCGGGACGCGGCCGCCGGGTCGTCGTGCCGGCGGGACAGCGTGCGCGCCTGGGCGAACGCCGCCAGGGGCAGGGGGTGCAGGCACGCCTCGGCGCCGCCGGCCACCACCACGTCGGCGCGGCCCAGCCGGATCAGGTCCAGCCCCATCGCGATGGCCTCCGCCCCGGAGGCGCAGGCGCTGACCGGGGTGCGGGCGCCGCCGCGAGCGCCCAGGTCGAGGCTCACCCATGCGGCTGGCCCGTTGGGCATCAACATCGTCACCGCGTGCGGGGAGACCCGTCGCGGTCCCGACCGCTCCAGAACGTCGTCCTGCTCCAGCATGGTCAGGACCCCGCCGACGCCGGTGCCGATCACCACGGCCAGCCGCTCGGGCTCGACCTCGGGGCGTCCCGCGTCCGCCCACGCCTCGCGGGCGCTGACCATGGCGATCTGCTCGCAGCGGTCCATCCGGCGGGCGGTCACCCGGTCCAGCGCCGTTCCCGGCTCCACGCGCAGCGGAGCGGCCAGCCGTACCGGGAGGTCGTCGGGCAGGTCGTCGAGGGCGCGGACACCGGACTCGCCGGCCAACATCGCGGTCCAGGTGGTGGGCATGTCACCCCCCAGGGGTGTGGTCGCGCCGATGCCGGTTACCACCACGTCATGCACGTTGGTTCTCTTCCGTCAGGGGACAACGACAAGGCACGGCGAACCCGTGACGGCTCGCATGATCTTCCCGCGTCGACTCTGCCAGCGGGGTTCCCGGAATCCGAGATCGCTGGTGCACGGACTTGTCGGTGAGAATCTTGTCGGCCATCTACAAGATCTGTCGCTGAGTGAGGCGACCAAACGGTGGGAATCCCCCGAAAAGGGTGTTTTCACCCGTCGCCGTGACACCCGGCGGCCGTGCGCAGGAAAAGGCGCGATCCCCCAGGCCGGGCGTACCGTGACGGCGTGAGCACGTACCGGCTCGTGCTGGACAGCGAACGCCGGCCGGCGTTGCCGGCGCCGCTCCTCACCGAGGCCCGACTGGACGACGCGCGGGAACTCGTGGCGTACGCGGCCGGGCCCGGCCGGATCGTGCTGGAGGACCCCAGGGCCGCGCTCACCCGGCTCCAGTCCGCCGTGGCCGAGGGCAAGCGCCGGCGCCGCCGAGCGGACGACCTCGAGACCTTCCTGTTCGCCGGCCGGTCCGCGGACACGAGCCTGGAATGAACGCGCGTCACCGGCTGCCACCGGGACCGGTCCTGCTCGACGCGTCCTTCGTGTTGGCGCTGCTCGACGGCGACCAGCTCGCCACGCGGTTCGCGGACCTCCTGGCCCGCTCGGAGATCACCGCGGTCAACCTCGGCGAGGTGCTGCACGCCCTGGACGACCTGGTCGGGCTCGCACCCGACCAGGTGGTTCAGGAGCTCGCCGCCACGGGCCTTGGCGTCCACCCGACCGACGCCGCCGACGCCCGGCACTTCCCGGCGCTCCGCCGGCTGGACAGGGCCACGAGGCGGGCCGCCGGCCCTGGCGGTCCCGGCGGCCTGTCCCTCGGCGACATCTGCTGCCTGGCCAGGGCGTGGAGCGCGCGCCTACCGGTGCTGACCGGCGACCGGCACTGGCTCGCCCTGGTCAGAGCCGGTCTGCCGGTTCCGGTGTACGACTTCCGGGACCCGGCCCTGCGGGCCTGACGACGCCTCAGGCCGTGAACGAGCGGGCCGCGGAGAGGAAGGTGTCGTTCTCCTCACGGGTGCCGATGGTCACCCGCGCGCCCTCCCCGGCGAAGGCCCGCACGACGACCTTGTTCTCCAGGCAGTGCTCGTTGAACGCCTGCGTCCGCTCGCCCAGCGGCAGCCACACGAAGTTCGCCTGCGTCTCCGGCACCTCGAAGCCCACCGACAGCAGCTCCGCCCGCACCCGCTCGCGCTCGGCGACCACGTCGCGGCACCGCGCGAGCAGCTCGTCCTCGGCGTCGAGCGAGGCGATGGCCGCCGCCTGGGCCACCGAGTTCACGCTGAAGGGCATGTAGACCTTGCGCAGCGCCGCCGCCACGTCGGGCTCGGCGACGCAGTACCCGACGCGGAGCCCGGCGAGGCCGTACGCCTTGGAGAAGGTGCGCAGCACGGCGACGTTGTCCCGGCCTCGGGCCAGCTCCACGCCGTCGGGCACCTCGGCGTCGGTGACGAACTCGCGGTACGCCTCGTCCAACACCACCAGGACGTCCGACGGCACGCTGTCGAGGAAGCGCTCCAGCGCGGCGCGCCGCAGGGGCGTGCCCGTCGGGTTGTTGGGGTTGCAGACGAACACCAGGCGGGTGGCCGGGGTGATCGCCGCGGCCATCGCGTCCAGGTCGAGGCCGTGCCCGGGGGTCAGCGCGACGCGCGTCTGCCGCGCGCCGACGACCTGGACGATGATCGGGTACGCCTCGAACGAGCGCCAGGGGAACACGACCTCGTCGGCCTCGCCGCAGGTGGCCTGCACGAGCTGCTGGCACAGGGTCACCGACCCACAGCCCACCGCGATCTGGTCCGGGGTGACGTCGAGCCGGTCGGCCAGCCGGTCGACCAGCGCCGTGGCAGCGGAGTCCGGATAGCGGTTGACCTCGGCGCCGGCCCGGGCGATGGCCTCGACGACGCTGGGCAACGGCCCCAGGGAGACCTCGTTGCTGGCCAGCTTGACGGCGCCCGGGACGGTGCGCCCCGGCACGTAGCCGGGCAGCCGCTCGAGGTCGGCGCGGATCCGCACGATCATGTCAGCTCCTCGCTGTGTCACTCGCTCGGGCGCACGTTATCGGTCCTGCCCGCCCGTGCCCAGGGGTCGACGCGGGCGCGGGCGTTGACTGGAGTTCACCCCGGCGTGGTTGGGTGGGAGCCATGACGGAGATCCGGACCGAGACCTTCCCGCTCACCGACGGCAGCGAGCTCCGGCTGACCGTCGCCGAGCCGGAGACCGCCGTCCGCGGCGGACTCGTTGTGCTGCACGAGGCCCGCGGTGTCACGGACGCGGTGCGCGGCCTGGTGAGCAGCCTGGCCCAGGAGGGCTGGCTCGCCGTCGTGCCGCACCTCTACCACCGGGACGGCGCGGACGAACTGGACGCGGCGGACGGGGACGACCGGGTCCGCGACCAGGTGAACCGGCTGTCCGGCGAGTCGGTGCTCGCCGACACGGACGCCTCGTTCGTGTGGTTGGCCGAGCGGGGCGTGCGGGACGACCAGATGGGCGTCGTGGGCTACGGCCTCGGCGGTTCGGTCGCCATGGTGGTGGCGGCGAGCCGGTCGCTGGGGGCGGCGGTGACCATCGGCGGTGGCGGCATCCTGTCCCCGGTCTCCGAGGGGCTGCCGTCGCTGGTCGACGTCGCCGGCGAGCTGACCTGCCCGTGGCTGGGGATCTACACCGAGGCCGACCCGTCCATCCCGCACGAGGACGTGGAGAAGCTGCGGGAGGCCGCGGCCGCCGCGGGCGTCGCGACGGACGTGGTGCGCTACCCGGCGCCGGTCGACCCCGCAGAGGACGACGCCAAGGCCGCGGCGGACGCCTGGCAGCGCACCCTCAACTGGTTCGACTCGCACCTGCGCTGACCCCGGGGACGACGGGAGGTCCGGTGCGCCGGCCCGGCTGGCGCCCTCCCGTGCCCGGTTCGCCGGCTGAGGCGTCCGCCCAGCGAACACCCTGCTGACGGGACCGCCGGAAGCGGCCCGCGGGTGTGGGGCGAACCCCTTCTCCGGGCCGTCCGGATCGGCTAGGAACGGGGCATGACCGAGAACCCGGCCGACAACGGCGCTGGCGCACCGGAGTTGCTGTGGCAGCCCGACCCCGAACGGGTGGCGCGGAGCCGAGTCACGGCGTTCCGCCACTGGCTGCGCGCGCACCGCGACCTGGACCTGCCCGACTACACCTCGTTGTGGCAGTGGTCGGTCGACGACCTGTCCGGCTTCTGGTCGGCCTTCGCGGAGTTCGCCGGAGTGCGCTTCCACGACGAACCGCGGACGGTGCTCGACGGCGACACGATGCCGGGAGCCCGGTGGTTCCCCGGCGCGACGCTGAACTACGCCGAACACGCGCTGCGCCCCGGCGAGGGGCGCGCGGACGGCGACGAGGCTGTGGTGTTCCTCCGCGAGGACGGCCACACCGAGCGGCTCACCTACGGCGACCTGCGCACCAGGGTGGCCGCCGTGCGGGCCGGGCTGGTCGGGTTGGGCGTGGGCCGCGGCGACCGGGTGGTCGCCCTCGCGCCCAACTGCCCGGAGACGCTCATCGCGTTCCTGGCCGCGGCCAGCCTCGGCGCCACCTGGTCGTCGTGCTCGCCGGACTTCGGCGCGCGGGCGATCGCCGACCGCTTCGAGCAGATCGAGCCGACGGTGCTGGTCGCGGTGGCGGGGTACCGCTACGCGGGGCGCGGTTTCGACGTGCGCCCGACCATCGAGCGGCTGCGGGCGTCGATCCCGAGCCTGCGCGGCACGGTGCTGGTCGACTACCTCGGCGACGGCGCCACCCTGCCGGACGACCCGCACCCGGTCCTGCCCTGGGCGGACCTGCTCGCCCGGCACGCCGACGCGGAACTGGTCTTCGACCCGGTCCCGTTCGACCACCCCCTGTGGGTCCTCTACTCCTCCGGGACGACCGGCCTGCCCAAGGGCATCGTGCAGGGCCACGGTGGGATCGTCCTGGAGCACGTGAAGGCGTTGTCGCTGCACTGCGACCTGGGGCCGGGCGAGCGGTTCTTCTGGTTCACCACCACCGGCTGGATGATGTGGAACTTCCTGGTGTCCGGCCTCATGGTGGGCGCGACGCTGGTGCTCTTCGACGGCAGCCCCGGCCACCCCGACCTGCGGGCCCTGTGGCGGATGGCGGAGGAGCAGCGGGTCACGTTCTTCGGCACGTCCGCCCCCTACATCCAGTCCTGCCTCAAGCAGGACGTCCACCCGGCCAAGGAGTTCGACCTCTCCGCGCTGCGCGCCGTCGGCTCCACGGGGGCGCCGCTGACCCCGGAGGGGTTCCGCTGGCTGGTCGGCTCGGTCGGCGCCCGCGTGCAGATCTGCTCGGTGTCCGGGGGCACGGACCTGTGTACGGCCTTCGTCGGCTCGTCCCCGGACGTGCCCGTCTGGCTGGGGGAGATCTCCTGCCGGATGCTCGGCGCGGCGGTGGCGGCCTACGACGAGTCCGGCCGGGAGGTGCTGGACGAGGTGGGCGAACTGGTGATCACTAAGCCGATGCCGTCCATGCCGGTGTTCTTCTGGGACGACCGGGACGGCGCGCGGCTGCGGGAGGCCTACTTCGAGACCTACCCGGGCGTGTGGCGGCACGGTGACTGGATCCGGGTGACACCGCGCGGCTCCTGCGTGATCTACGGGCGGAGCGACTCGACCCTGAACCGGGGCGGCGTGCGGATGGGCACGAGCGAGTTCTACCGCGTGGTGGAGGGGTTCGACGCGGTGCTCGACTCGTTGGTGATCGACACCTCGGGAGCCGGGCGGACCGAGGGCGAGCTGCTCTGCTTCCTCGTGCTCGCGCCGGGCTCCTCGTTGGCCGACGTGGAGCCGGAGCTGCGCGCGGCGCTGCGGGCCCAGCTGTCGCCCCGGCACGTGCCCGACCGGTTCGTCGTGGTGGCTGACGTGCCGCGCACGCTCAACGGCAAGAAGTGCGAGGTGCCGGTGAAGAAGATCCTCGCCGGCACGCCCCCGGAGCGGGCGGTCAGCCGGGACGCGCTCGCCAACCCGGACGCGCTGCGCCCGTTCCTGGCCTACGCCGCCGGGGCGTCGGCCGAGGACGGGGACTGACCCGGGAACACTGTGCTTTTGGTCACCGCTTCGTCGGTCCGGGGCGGTCGGCACACCTGTGGGCTGCCGGCCGCCCCGACCGTCGTTGGCCTCCTCCGGGGGCCCCAGAGCGGGCTGCAGCCGGTCTGACCAGCCGTTTTGCCCTTCTGGGCGAGTTGTGTGTAGTCTTTGCGTCCGGTGGCCACGGCGGCCCCGGGAGGCTTCGCCTAGTCTGGTCTATGGCGCCGCACTGCTAATGCGGTTGGGGGCTCAAACCCCCTCCCGGGTTCAAATCCCGGAGCCTCCGCAAGCCCGGTCCCGGCCGGGACAACTGAAGATGCGCTCGTAGCTCAACGGATAGAGCACTTGACTACGGATCAAGAGGTTGCAGGTTCGAGTCCTGCCGAGCGCGCAACGGCCGAAGGCCCCGTCGATATTCGTCGACGGGGCCTTCGGCTTGTGTCGTCCCGGGTGGTCGGTGGAGGCACCCGTCACGATGTGATCGGTTCGCCGGGTCCGGCTGTTCGGCCGCCGGATGATCTTTGTTCGCCTGGCGTCGGCGCAATGGGGCGGGGTGTCCGGCTTCTTGATCGTTTATGTGGCCGGCGCTCCGGAGCGGGCATTCCGCTCCTCGGTGCTCCCGGTGAAAGATTCTGGCGAGATCCTCCTGGAGCGCTTTGTCCGCATCGCACCGTTGGTCGGGTCCTCGCGTCGTTCGCCCGTCTCTCCGATCCCACTATCTGATCTGGTGGGAAACCGGCCCCTCCGGGGTGCCGCATCCCGTTGACGGGGTGTGACGAGCGGGCGGGACGTAGGCTGGGAAATGTTTGTCAGCCCTGTTGACCTGCGGTTTTAGGGTGGTGTCGCACAGCCCTGCCAGGATGGAAGGAGACGGCTGCCAGATCTCTTGGTGGCCGTTTGGCGTATCCGCAGGTTGTGGCACCCGCACAACCTGTGCGCAGCCGTGATCCAGAAGCAGCGGCGCGACTGGCGTTCTCTCTGACTGCCTGAAGGTCTCCTCGTGCGACCGCCAACCGTGCTGACCACCGTGGTCTGCGAGCGGCGAACCGCCTATCGGATGGGACCTCGCGGCGGCAGGATGTCGGAGGTCCGCGCGCCGTGGGACCCGAACTCCTCGGCTCGCTCCCCGCCCTCAGGGTGGTCGTGGGAGTGCCGCAACTCGTGGTAGATCGCCAGGACCGCGTCCGCGGTGGCGGCCTGGAGCAGGTACGACCGCACGTTCTCCTTGCGCTCGTTGTCCGCCGCGCGTCGCGCGTCCTCCGCCCACGCGGCGTACTGCTCGGCGAGCTGGCGGTGGTTCCGGTGGTCGGGCTCGATGGTCACCCCGCAAGCGTGGCCGACGACACCGCGGCGCCGCCTCGCCCGATCCGGTTGTTCCCGCCCCGGCGTGCCACGTGCACCGACCGTTACACAAACGCGGAAAGTCACCCGATAGTGGGTTCTCGTGGCTCCGCTGACATCTCTTCGTTACCGATCCGCCATGGCAAAACCGCAACAAACCGCCATCCCGGGGCGATAGGCATCACCTGTGGACGTTCTTGGCCACCCTCCGGTTGTCCGCGAATGCGAAACGGGACGGCCACGGCGGGGGAAAAGGGACGAAGTCCACCCCCTGGCGACAAGGTATTGCTCGATCGAGTAGTGTTTCGCCGCACTCGCTCGCACCGGGTATGACGGACAACCGGCGTTAGACCGTACGGGCTAACGCGTGGCCCCGGGTCCTGTCCCCGGAGCGGTGAAAGCGTTCAGAGAAGTGCCTTCGTATCCGCTGTTCCTGAACCCGCTGTTCCCCCAGGTGGGAAGGAGAGAAATGGCATCCAGGCTGCACCCCGCGCGTCTCGGCGCCGCGTTCCTCGGCGCCGCCGTCGCCCTGCTCGCGAGCGCGCTGCCGGCCTCCGCGGAGGCGACCGGCGAGGTGGCGCTCGGCAACGGCGTCGCCGGTGACCGGGTCACGATCAACGGTAAGCACGAGGTGACCTCGCTGATCGGTCTGAGACTCAGCGACGGCAAGGTCCTCAAGACGTACTGCGTCGAGCTCGACGTGCCCGCGCGTGACGGCTACCCGATGAAGGAAGCGCGCTGGGAGGACTACCCCGACGGCGGCAAGGGCTTCAAGTCCCAGCGCGACAAGGTGCTGTGGATCCTCAACCACTCCTACCCCACCGTGGACACCGAAGCGCTGGGCAAGGTCGTTGAGGCCAAGGACCTCACCCGCGGGGAGGCGATCGCGGGCACCCAGGCCGCGATCTGGCACTTCAGCAACGGCGCGAAGCTCGACGATCACGGCAACAACGACGACGTCAAGAAGCTCTACTCGTACCTGACCGGCGACAAGAACGTCGGTCAGAAGGAGCAGCCGCCGGTCTCGCTGAAGCTGGACCCGGAGAAGCTCGAGGGCGTCGCCGGCGAGAAGATCGGCCCGTTCACGGTCGACTCCAAGGCCAACGAGGTCAAGCTGTCGCTCAAGGACGGCGCTCCGGAGGGCGTCCAGATCCTCGGCGCCGACGAGAAGCCGGTGAAGACGGTCAAGGGCGGCGACAAGGTGTCGGTCAAGGTGCCGGCCGACGTCAAGGGCGAGGCCGGTGACGTCACGCTGCACGCCGAGGCCGAGGCCACCGTCGAGAAGGGCCGCCTGTTCGTCGGTTCGGACCACGGCAAGCGCACCCAGACGCTGATCGCCGCGGCCAGCTCGCAGACCAAGACCAAGGCCGAGGCCGTGGCGAAGTGGAAGAAGAAGACGACGCCGACGACCTCGTCGTCCTCGGTCGCGCCGTCCACCACTCCGGGGCCGTCGACCACCCCGTCCGCCTCGCAGCAGCCGTCGAGCTCGGTGCCGGTGACCCCGGGCCCGACCTCCAGCACCACGCCGGCCCAGCCGGTTCCGGTCGCCAAGAACGACGACCTCGCCAACACCGGCGCCTCCGTGCTCGGCGCCATCGGCGTGGGCATCGTCCTGGTGGGCGGCGGCGCGACCGCGCTCATCCTGCAGCGGCGCCGCAAGAAGGCGTGACCGGCTGAGACAACAGCCCTAGAACGGTGATCCGAGGAGCCCTTCCCGCGCGCGGGAAGGGCTCCTCGTCGTCGTGACCGTGGGGGAAAGGTGGACGGCCTTGTCGCGCGGCTTTCCCGCCCGCCGGCGGTGCCGGCGGCATGACCCGAACCACGGTCACCGCAACGGCTGAACAGTCAGATGGCGGGCGGGGCGCACAACCCCGTCGGCACCCCCGCCGATGCCTTCTCCGTTCGGGGATGGGGCTTCCGCCGGCCGCTCCGGCCCAGGTCAGCGGTGATTACGGTCTGCTGTGTCGGTTCACGACGACGGGTTAAGTCATCCGGCGGCTGTTGGTGGTTCCGGTACCCTGCGTATTGGCTCGGGGTCGGACGTCGCGGCCTCACCGCGCGCCCCGTCGCCGCCGTGCCGGCCGGCTTGGACGTGGAGGAGCGCCATGAACTTCGACGAGCTGAAGAAGGCCGCCGAGGGTCTGCTGCAGCAGCACGGCGACAAGGTTGAGATGGCGGTGGAGAAGGTCGGCGAGCTGGCCAAGGAGCGCTTCGGCCACGAGGAGCAGATCGACCAGGGCGTCCAGAAGATCAAGGATCTCATCCCCGACGGGAACGACGGTGCCGGGCGCGGCTGAGCGGGTCGCCCACGCCGGAGCCGAGCGGTGAGCGCGGACCGGCGCGCCGTGCTGGCGACCTGGCAGGGGGCGGAGACGCCCCGGCTCGAGTCGGCCCGGCTGGTGCTCAACGGCACCGGCCGGCTGCGGGCCGCCGGCCGCGCGGTGGCGGCCGCCGGCGAGACCGCGGCGTACAGCGCGTATTACGAGCTCCTGGTCGACGAGACGGGAGCGACCCGCCGCCTGTTGGTCGGGACCACCACCGAGGACGACGAGCGGCACCTCTCGTTGAGCCGGGGTGACGACGGTTTCTGGCTCGTCGACCGGAGGAACGGTGATGTCGAGCGCGCCGCGTTCGCCGGGGCTTCCGACGTCGACGTCCGGGACAGCGTCCTGTTCAACACCCTTCCGGTGCGTCGCCTCGACCTGCACCGGGAACCGGGCGAGTTCTCGTTTCCCGTGGTGTGGGTGTCGTTGCCCGACCTGTCCGTCAGCCTGGTGCGCCAGACCTACCGGACTGTCTCGGTGGTCGGGCAGGGCACGACGGGGGCCGTGGTCCACTTCGCGTCGGGTTCGTTCACCTCGGAGATCGTGTTCGACGCCGATGGCGTCGTCGTCGACTATCCCGGCGTCGCCCGTCGCGTCTGATCACCTGGTCACGGGACTTCTTCCCCTGATCCGGCGGTTCCCGGCACGCGGAGCCCCACGATCGGGGTGAGGTCGTTGTCCGTGTCGCGCGTCTCGCCTAGCTTGGTGATGTCCGCCACCAATGATCGCCGGTGTTCCGGTGATCGATCCTCGGCAACCGCGTGATCGCGGTCTCCTGCCGGCCTTGTCGGGATTCTCCTGACGCGAGCCGGTCGGTCGGGTGCCGGTGAGGTCGTCTGGTCAGACCCGAACTGCGATCGCGACGCCCTGTCCGACGCCCACGCAGGCCGTGGCGATGCCCAGGCCACCGCCACGGGCCCGCAGGTGCCGGCACAGGTCGACCACGACGCGCGGAACCGAGGCGCCCAACGGGTGGCCGTAGGCGATGGCTCCCCCGTGCACGTTCACCTTGGCGCTGTCCACCTCCGGCAGGTGACGCAGCACGGACAGCACCATCGCCGCGAACGCCTCGTTGACCTCCCAGAGGTCGACGTCCTCGGCGGACACCCCGAGCCGGGTGAGCAGCTTGCGCACGGCGGGGACCGGGGCGAGCGTGAACCGCTGCGGGTCGTCGGCGGCCACGGCGCTGCCCAGCACCTCGCCGAGAGGCTCGACGCCCAGGTCGGCCGCCACGCGTTCGGTGCCGATGAGCACGGCGACGGCCCCGTCGTTGAGCGGCGAGGAGTTGCCGGCCGTGACCGGTCCCTCGGGCGAGAACGCGGGTTTGAGCTGGGCGAGCTTGTCCGGCGTGGTGTCGGCGCGGACGGACTCGTCGCGACGGACCGTGTTCCCGTCCGGTGTCCGCACGGCGAAGGCGAAGCCGTCGTGAACGCCGGCGTCCCAGGCCGCGGTCGCGCGGCGGTGCGAGCGCAGCGCGTAGGCGTCCATCTCCTCGCGGGAGATGCCGAGTTGGACGGCCACCTGCTCGGCCGCACGTCCGAGCGGCACCGTCCACTCGTCCGGCATGCGGGGGTTGACCATGCGCCAGCCCAACGTGGTGGGCACCAGGTCCACCCGGTCAGGCAGGGCGCGGTCGGGACGGGGCAGCACGAACGGCGCGCGGCTCATGCCTTCCACGCCGCCGGCCAGCACGAGGTCGGCGTCGCCGGCCACGAGCGCGCGGGCGGCCTGCACGACGGCCTCGCCCCCCGAGGCGCAGAGCCGGTTGAGCGTCACACCGGGCACGCTGGTCGGCAGTCCGGCGAGCAGCGCGGCCATCCGCGCCACGTTCCGGTTCTCCTCGCCGGCGCCGTTGGTGTTGCCGTAGAGGACGTCGTCGATCCGGGCGGGGTCGAGCCGGCCGGAGCCGGCCGGCCCGTGTCGGCGGAGCAGCTCGGTGATCGGCAGGGCGGCCAGGTCGTCGACGCGGATGCCGGACAACCCGCCGCGGTAGCGGCCGAACGGCGTTCGGGCGGCGTCCAGGAGCAGTGCGCGCGGCATGACACTCATCTTGCCGATTCGCGCCGACCTGTAACACCTGTCGGCGGGATTCCTTCGGAACGGGAGAGATCCGCCCCGGCGTCAGCCGGGAAGCTCGACGACCGCCTCGTCGTGGTTGAGACCGATCACCCGACCTCCGCGTCGCCCCAGCTCCACCAGGCGCGGCAGATCGGCCGGATCCACGCGCACCCGTGCCCCCGGCCGGCCGGCGAGGAGGTGTTCGAAGGACAGTCGGGCCTCGTGCCCCGTGGTCACGGTGGCCGCCAGCGACCCGGTCGAGGCGAGCGCCCCGCGGGCCGCGCCGAGGCGACCCAACGCGTCGTCCACGGCGTCGAGCAGAGCCGGGCGGTTCCCCTCGCACATGGCCCTGACCAGCTCCGGTCGGGTGCCCATGACCCTGGTCCCGTCCCGGAACGAGCCGGCGCCCAGCGCCAGCGCCAGCGGGCCGCCGTCCGCTCCCACCGCCGCCAGCACGGCGGCCAGGACGTGCGGCAGGTGCGACACCCGCGCGACCGCCGCGTCGTGCTCGGCGGGAGTCGCCGGCACCACGTGCGCGCCGCAGGCGAGCGCGAGCCGGGCGACCTCGGCCCAGAGGTCGGCGTCGGTGCTCGACGTCGCTCCGTCCTCCTCGTCCTCGGTGACCTCTGCCGTGACGACCCACGCCGCGTCGCGGAACAGATCGCCGTCGCTCGCCGCCCACCCCGAGGCCGCCGAGCCGGCCATCGGATGGCCGCCCACGTAGCGAGCTGACGGCAACAGCCGGCGTACCGCGTCCGCGACCGGCTCCTTGACGCTCACCACGTCGGTCAGCCGGCACCGCGGAGCCACCGCGGCGATCTCGCGCAGCACCGGTTCGACGGCGGGCAGCGGCACCGCGAGGACGACCAGGGCGTCCTCCTCCGCCGCCCGGGCGACCGCCTCCGCCGTGGACGTCGTCACGTCGTAGCCGGCGTCCCGCGCGGACCGCGCGTCCGCCGTCGAGGAGGTCGCTCCCCACACCGGTCTGTCGGCCGCGGACACCGCCCGCGCCAACGATCCGCCGATCAAACCCCATCCGAGGACACACACCGGCCGCCGCACGCCGCCCAGTTTGGCAGCGCGCGGCGGCCGGCCGTCGGAAGATGTCGGCCCCGTGGCCTCAGCGCAGCGCGTCCAGGGCGAACGCCGCGTAGAGCGCCACCCCGTGCGCCATGGCGCTCTCGTCGAAGACGACCCGGTTCGAGTGGTTGGCCGCGGCGGTCTGCGGCGTCGAGTCCGGCGGGCACGCGCCCAGGAACGCCATCGCCCCCGGGACCTCCCGCAGCACGTAGGAGAAGTCCTCCGCGCCCATCAACGGGTCGAGCATCGGCTCGGCGTACTGCGGGCCGAGCACGGCGGCGGCGAGGTCGACCACGCCCGGGCCGACCACGTCGTCGTTCACCGTCACCGGGTAGCCGTACTCGAAGGAGACCTCGGCGGTGCACCCGTGCGCGGCGGCGACGTGCTGGCAGACCCGCTGGATCTCCTCGTGCACCTGCGAGCGCGTCGCCTCGGACAGCGTCCGGATCGTGCCCTCCAGGAACGCGGTCTCCGGGATCACGTTGTTGGTGGTCCCGGCCTTGATGTGCGCGATGGTCACGACGGCCGGCGCGAACACGCTGACGCTGCGGGTGACCATGGTCTGGAGCGCCCCGACCATCGCCGCGGCGGCGGGCACCGGGTCGAGGGCGTTGTGGGGGGCGGAGGCGTGACCGCCCCGACCGCTCACCGTCACCCGCAGCACGTCCGCCGAGGCCATGGCGGCTCCCGGCCGGCACTGGACGACGCCGGACCGCAGGGTGGAGGTGATGTGCAGGGCGAACGCCCTGGTCGGGCGCTCGCCGGTCACGTCCAGCAGCCCCTCTTCGAGCATGTACCGGGCGCCGTGGTGCCCCTCCTCGCCGGGCTGGAACATGAACACGACCTTGCCGGCGAGCTGGTCCCGCCGCTCGGCGAGCAGTCTGGCCGACGAGGCGAGCATGGCCACGTGGGTGTCGTGGCCGCACGCGTGCATCGACCCCGGCACCTCGGAGGAGTACTCCAGGCCGGTGTCCTCGTCGAGCGGCAGGGCGTCCATGTCGCCCCGCAACAGCACTGTCGGGCCCGGTCGCGCGCCCTCCAGCACCGCGACCACCGAGCTGACCGACTCGCCGGTGCGCACCTCCAGCGGGAGCCCCTCCAGCGCCTGGAGCACCGCGGCCTGGCTGGCCGGCAGGTGCAGGCCCTGCTCCGGCCGCCGGTGCAGCGCCCGGCGGAGGGCGACGGTCCGGGGCTGCAGCGCGCGGGCCCCGGCGAGCAGCCCGGCGAGGCGGGCGTCGGCGGGGTCCGGGGCGGCGGACGCGGCGGGGGAGGGCGCGGGCGGCGACACGGGGGACGTGGTCATGCGTTGATCCTCGCACTGGGTGACCCCCGACCGGCGATAGTGCTTTCGTGTTACGGCGCGCGGGCCTACGGTTGTCCCATGGCGCTGGAGGACCCCGTCCGGGGCTTCGCCGTGGCGGTGGTGCGCGAGGACGGGCACTGGCGGTGCGACCCGATGGACACAGCCGTCCTCACGAACCTCGACGCCGCGATCACGGACCTGCGACGCATCCGCTCGACCGGCGCCGTGTTCGCCCTGCTCAACGTGGACGACGAGTTCTTCGTCGTCGTGCGTCCGGTGCCGGGCGGGGTGGACCTGATGCTCTCCGACGCGGCCGCCGCGCTGGACTACGACATCGCGGCCGACGTGCTCGACCTGCTGCGGGTGGACCCGCCGGACGAGGACGACGAGGAGGTGTGGCCGGAGGGCGACCTCGCCGTCCTGGCCGACCTGGGGCTGCCCGAGGGCGAGCTGGACGTCATCGTGGCCGAGCCCGACCTGTACCCGGACGAGCAGCTCCGGATGATCGCCCAGCGCTGCGGGTTCGCCGACCAGTTCGGGGAGCTCATGGCGAAGATGGGGGCGTGACCGCGCACCACACCCCCGCCGACGCCGCCCTGGTCCGGGCCGCACTCGCCGCCGCCCGACCCGCCTTCGGGACCGGCGACGTCCCGATCGGCGCGGTGGTCGTCGCGCCGGACGGCCGGGTCCTGGCCGGCGCGTGCAACGCGAGGGAGGCGTTGGCCGACCCGACCGCACACGCGGAGATCCTGGCGCTCCGGGCCGCGGCGGCCGCGTACGGCGACGGGTGGCGACTCGAGGGCTGCACGCTGGCGGTCACCGTCGAGCCCTGCACCATGTGCGCCGGCGCGCTGGTCCTGGCGCGGGTGGCCAGGGTGGTCTTCGGGGCGTGGGAGCCGAAGACCGGCGCGGTCGGGTCCCTGTGGGACGTGGTCCGGGACCGCCGGCTGAACCACCGCCCGGAGGTGGTGGGGGGAGTCCTGGCCGAGGAGTGCGCCGCCCTCCTGGACGAGTTCTTCGCGAATCACCGGTTCGGGTGAAGCGGAACACGGGGGAATGACTGCGGCCGGCTCTGGGCATCCCTCTGGTGACGACGCCACCGGCGCCCGGCCGGTCGCGGCTCGACGGAGGGACCGCCACATGAGCAGCATGTTCGACAAGGCCAAGGACAAGCTGGAGCAGGTCGTCGGTCAGGCCAAGGAGAAGATCGGCGAGATGACCGGCAACGAGGACCTGCGGAACTCCGGCAAGGGGGACCAGCTCTCGGGCGAGGCCAAGGAGACCGGCCACGACCTCAGGGACAAGGCCGCCGGCGCCGCGAAGGACGCCAAGGACAGGCTGACCGGCGACAACCGCTGAGGGCGCGCGGTCACCTCTTGGTGGCGCCCGCCTGTCGTTCCCCGGGAGACGACGACAGGTCTGCCACGATGGGTCCGCCTCCGCGTGAGCGGGGCGGACCCTTTCGTGCGTGGGCGTGTCCGGAGGCCCCTTGTCCGCGCTACGCGAACCGCTGCTCGAACGGCCGGGCCAACCAGGTCGTCCTCTGACGTCGGAGGCGGTCGGGTCGGCTGGCGTGGAGCGCGGGCTGGCGCCCACCGTCGTCGATGACGCCACTCTCGCCACCCGGGCCGCCCACGGTGACATCGTCGCCTTCGAGACGCTCCTGCGCCGGCACTCCGACCGCGTGCTGGGGCTGGCCCTGCGCACGCTGGGCGACCGGGCCGAGAGCGAGGATGTCACCCAGGAGGTCTTCGTCATCGCCTGGCGGCGGCTGGGCGAGCTGGCGGAGCCCGCGGCGGTCCGCACCTGGTTGTTCCGCATCGCGCACCGGCGCTGCCTCGCGGTGCTGCGGCAGCGCCGGGACCGCCGGACGGATCCCGTGGGAACGCTTCCGGAACCCGGAGGAGAGGCCGTGAGTGGCGGCGCGGCCGCCGATCCCGCACGGGTCGCGGAGGCCAGCGCCGGCGTCGCCGCCCTGCGCCGCGCGCTCGCGGGACTGCCTCCGCCGCAACGCGCGGTGTGGTTGCTCGCCGAGGTGGACGGCCTGTCCTACGCCGAGATCGCCAGGGTGGTCGGCGTGAGCGACCAGGCGGTGCGGGGTCGGCTGTCCCGGGCGAGGGCGAGCCTGGCGGAGGCGATGCGGGCGTGGCGTTGAGCTTCCGGGCGGGCCGGCGACGAGCTGGAATGCCGGGTGGACCCGCCCGTCGAGCAGGAGCCGGCGTTCCACCTCTGCCCACGTGCGGTCCTCACGACCACGTGTGAGCTGTGTTCTTCGCCCCACTTGGGCCCCGGGAGGGGGGTGGTGGCACGAGTGCGCTCCGGGGTCCGCTATTCTGGCTCGCGGTAGCGTGTCCGAGCGGCCTAAGGAGCACGCCTCGAAAGCGTGTGAGGGTTCACGCCCTCCGTGGGTTCAAATCCCACCGCTACCGCTCTCGTCAGGAGGGCCGGTCCCATCGGGACCGGCCCTCCTGCTTTCTCCTTCACCGCAGGGGAATCGCCGGGTCGGCGGGGCAGAGTTCGTCACGGCGCGTTGCTCGATCTTCTTCCCTCGTTCACTCGATCAGTGCAGGATGCCCCCACTCATCCACGCACTGGGAGGACGAGGTGCCCTCACCCCGCCATCGCCCCGTCGCCGGCCTCACCCTGGCCGCGGCCACCGTGTTGTCGGCGTTGTCCGTTCCCGTCCTGGCCGCGCCGACCGCGGTCGCGGCGCCGAGCGGCGACGCCGTGATCTCCGAGGTCTACGGGGGCGGCGGCAACAGCGGCGCTCCCCTGGCCGCCGACTTCGTCGAGCTGGCCACGCGCGGCGCCGCCGTCGACCTCGCCGGCTGGAGCGTGCAGTACCTCCCCGCCAGCCCGAAGCCCACCAGCCGGTGGCAGGTCACACCGCTCTCCGGCGGTCTCGCGCCCGGCAAGCGGTACCTGGTCTCCCAGGCGAAGGGCGGTGCGGGCGGCGCCGAGCTCCCCACCCCGGACGCCAGCGGGACCACGAACCTCTCCGCCACCGGCGGCACGGTCGCCCTCGTCGCCGGCATGGAGCCGTTGGGCTGCCTGACGGCCGCGGACTGCGCGGCCGACCAGCGCGTTCGCGACCTCGTCGGCTACGGCGAGGCGGTGGTCAGGGAGGGCAAGCCGGCGCCGGCGACCACCAACGGCACGTCGGTGAGCCGCTCGGCCCAGCTCGCCGACACCGACGACAACTCCGTCGACTTCGTCGCCGGACCGCCCACCCCGACGAACAGCAGGGGCGAGGGCCCTGGTGGGGGCGACCCCGACCCGGGCCAGGGCGGCAAGCGAATCCACGACATCCAGGGCGTCACCCGCCTGTCCCCGTTGCGGGGGCAGAAGGTCAAAGACGTGCCGGGGGTGGTGACGGCGGTGCGCTCCTTCGGGGCGTCCCGCGGGTTCTGGTTCCAGGACCCCGAACCCGACGACGACCCGCGCACCAGCGAGGGCCTGTTCGTCTTCACCGGCAACCAGACGCCGCAGGTCAGGCCGGGCGACTCGGTGCTCGTCAGCGGCACGGTCGCCGAGTTCCGACCGCTGGGCAACGGCGAGAAGCCGGACTCCTCCCCGAACCAGTCGATCACGCAGCTCACCGACGCGCGCTGGACCACGACGGGGTCGGGTCTGCCGTTGCCGGAGGCTGAGCGACTGGGGCCGGACACCGTTCCCACCGCCATGGCACCGGACGCCAAGGGCGGCAGCATCGAGGCGTCGCCCCTGGAGCCGCGGCGCTTCGCGTTGGACTTCCTCGAATCCCGCGAGGGCATGCGGGTGCGCGTCGACGACGCCCGCGTGGTGGGCCCGACGGACTCCCACAACGGCCTGTGGGTGACCACGAAGCCGAAGCAGAACCGCACCCCGCGCGGCGGTTCGGTCTACCTCTCCTACGAGAACGCGAACTCCGGCCGGCTGAAGGTCGAGTCGCTGATCCCGTTCGCGCAGCGCCCGTTCCCGCGGGCCGACGTGGGCGACGTGCTGCGCGGCGCGACCGAGGGGCCGCTGGACTACACCCGGTTCGGCGGCTACGTGCTCCAGGCCAGCGCGCTCGGCGAGCACGTGTCCGGCGGGCTGACCAGGGAGACGACCCGGCCGCAGCACCCGTCCGAGCTGGCGGTGGCCACCTACAACGTCGAGAACCTGTCGGCGGCGGACGAGCAGGCCAAGTTCGACCGGCTGGCCGTCGGCGTCGTCCGGCACCTGGCGTCGCCGGACGTCGTGGCGCTGGAGGAGATCCAGGACAACAGCGGCCCGACCGACGACGGTGTGGTGGCCGCGGACGCCACCCTGCGCCGGTTCGTCGACGCGGTCGTCGCGGCCGGCGGCCCCCGGTACGAGTCGCGGCAGATCGACCCGGTCAACCGGCAGGACGGGGGCCAGCCGGGCGGCAACATCCGCCAGGTCTTCCTGTTCAACCCGAAGCGGGTGTCCTTTGTGGACCGTGCGGGCGGCGACGCGGCGACGCCGGTGCGGGTGCGGTCGGAGCGCGGGCGGGCCGCGCTGAGCGTCTCGCCCGGGCGGATCGACCCGGCCAACCCGGCGTGGCAGGACAGCCGCAAGCCGCTGGTCGGCGAGTTCGTGTTCCACGGCCGCACGGTGTTCGTGATCGCCAACCACTTCAACTCCAAGGGCGGCGACCAGCCGATCCACGGCCGGTTCCAGCCGCCGAACCGGGTCTCCGAGGTCCAGCGGCAGCAGCAGGCCGCGGTCGTCCGCGGTTTCGTCGACCAGATCCAGCGCGTCGACCAGCGCTCGGCCGTGCTGGTGGTCGGCGACCTCAACGACTACGTGTTCTCGCCGGCCGTGCGGACGCTGCTGCGGGACGGTGCGCTGCGGTCTCCGCTGGAGCGCCTGCCCGCCGGTGAGCGCTACAGCTACGTCTACGAGGGCAACTCGCAGGTGCTGGACCACATCCTGGTGAGCGGGAACGTGTGCCGGTACGAGCTCGACGTGGTGCACCTGAACGCGGAGTTCCACGACCAGGCGAGCGACCACGACCCCCAGGTGCTGCGCTTCCGCCCGCCGGCCGGGCCGTGGTGGGAGCTCGGGCGCTCGACCGGGACCACGGGCTGACGCGGACGATGCGGGTCCGGGCGCAGCTCCTGACGGCCGCGGTGGCGGCCCTGACCGGGGTGGGGCTGGTGCTCTCCCCGGTCGGGGACGACACCCGGCTGCTGGAGCTCGCACCCGGACACGGGCCGTCGGCCGGCGACCTGCTGGGCCTGGCCCTGGTCGTGGTCGGGGTGGTCTGGCTGGAGGCGCTGGTCCTGCGGTACCTGCCCGCCGTCCGGCGGCGGCTCGGCGACCGGCCCCTGTTCGCGATCGCCCTGCTCGGGGGGTTCGGGTTCGGGATCGCGGTGGTCTCGGCGGTCCAGGGCGGACCGTGGTGGACGACCGGCCTGTTGCTGGCCTCGCTCTCGTCGGTGGTCCTCGGTGGCGTGCTGGCGAGCGTCACTCCGGGGTAGCGCCGGTCCGTTCCGGGTTGGGACGTGCGGCGCGGTCTGTCCATCGTGGACGCGGGCGGAGCTGGCGCTCTCGGCGGAGGCGCGGCCGGCGTCCCGCTCCTGGCCAGAGCCCTTGTCCGGCCGGCTCGAACGGCTCGCACCGCCCGGATTCGCGTTGTGACGTACGCCATCCCGCGAGTCGAGCGCACGACCGGAAACGGCAGATGCCCCGGACGTGATCACACGTCCGGGGCATCTGTCCTGCGGAGGATGCGGGATTTGAACCCGCGAGGGGCTATCAACCCCAACACGATTTCCAATCGTGCGCCCTAGGCCACTAGGCGAATCCTCCGTCGGCGAGTGTACCGACTGTCCGAGAGCCGGCCAAAATCGGCCCCGGCGCGGTCGGCATCGTGATCAGTAGCCACGGTAGGCGCCGCCGGCGCGCATGGCCTTGACGCCGGGCACCTTGGCCAGCGAGCCGTACCGGGAGATCGAGTAGCGGACGCCGGCGATGATGTTGTGCACCGGGTTCCAGATGTTGCCGTAGCCCGGCAGCGCGTGCGTGCGGAACGTCGGGTCGATCACCTGGAGGACGCCCTTGGACGGGGTGCCCTTGACGGCGTTGGAGTCCCAGTTGTTGATCGCGTTCGGGTTGCCGCTGGACTCGTGCAGCGCCATCGTCCTGACCGCGACCGGGTCGAGGGAGCCGCGCTGGTAGCCGTGGGCGACCAGGACGTCGAACGCCTGGGCGATCCAGCCGTCGAGGGTGTTCGGGTACTGCGGCGGGGCGGGCGGGGGCGGGGGAGCGACCGGGGCCGGGGGAGGCGGGGGAGCGGGCGCCGGCGGCGGGGGGACTACCGGAGCGGGCTGCGGCACGACGGGGGGCTGCGCCGCGGCCTGGGCCAGGGCCGCCGCGGCCTCTGCCGCGTGCGGTCCGTAGTTGGGTCGGGGGTGGGGGAGGCCGGGGGAGGCTTCGGCGGCGAGGGCACTGCCGGCGCTGAGTGACGCCCAGAGGCCGACCGCCGAAATGATCGAGACGATTTTCATGACCCGACAACCGTGCGGGTCCCTGGATGATCGTTCAACAGTGAGTGCCCCATGCCACAATGCGATCACGCAGGTCAGACGGGGTGCTGTGATCCAAATGTGATTAATTTACGAGGCTGGGCAACATCATTAACGGTTTCGGCCCCCGGGTCGAAAGTCCTTGTCTGTCCAGGGAAAACGGGCCCGGGCTGCTGCACTGCCGAGTCTCGTTTTGACGGAGAGTGACCGAGTGGTGCTCACGTCCGCCGGTTGCGCTGAGTCACCCGGAGAAAACATCCCACCATCCCCCCGGGCGGGGGTGGTCCCGGCCACGCTCCCGGCCCGCTACACTGGTCCACGGACCCCGCGCGGCGTCCATCCCGTGAACCTCCCCAGGGCCGGAAGGCAGCAAGGATAAGCGGGCTCTGGCGGGTGCGCGGGGTCCCCTTTCGTTCGAGATGTCCTCCCCACCGCGTAGGGTCGTCCCGTGGCGCTCGCCCTCTACCGCAAGTACCGACCGGCGTCGTTCGCCGAGGTGGTCGGGCAGGAGCACGTCACCGAGCCGTTGCGCACCGCGCTCGCGGCCGGCCGGATCAACCACGCCTACCTCTTCTCCGGGCCCCGTGGCTGCGGCAAGACCTCCAGCGCGCGCATCCTCGCCCGCTCGCTGAACTGCGAGCGCGGGCCGACGCCCGACCCGTGCGGCGAGTGCTCCTCGTGCCACGCGCTGGCCCCGGAGGGGTCGGGCACCGTGGACGTGGTGGAGCTGGACGCGGCCAGCCACGGCGGCGTCGACGACGCCCGCGAGCTGCGCGACCGCGCCTTCTACGCGCCCGCGGAGTCGCGCTACCGGGTGTTCATCATCGACGAGGCCCACATGGTCACCACGCAGGGCTTCAACGCCCTGCTGAAGATCGTGGAGGAGCCCCCGGAGCACCTGATCTTCATCTTCGCCACCACCGAGCCGGACAAGGTGCTGCCGACCATCCGGTCCCGCACGCACCACTACCCCTTCCGGCTGATCCCGCCGGTGGCGATGCGCGCGCTGCTGGAGCGGAACTGCGCCGCCGAGGGCGTCCCGGTCGAACCCGCGGTCTTCCCGTTGGTGATCAGGGCTGGCGGCGGCTCGGCCAGGGACACCCAGTCGGTGATGGACCAGCTCCTGGCCGGCGCCGGCCCCTCCGGGGTCACCTACGACCGGGCGATCGCCCTGCTCGGCGTCACCGACGTCGCGCTGATCGACGACATGGTCGACGCGCTCGCGGCCGGCGACGGCGCCACCGTGTTCGGCACGGTGAACAGCCTGGTCGACGCCGGGCACGACCCGCGGCGGTTCGCCTCGGACCTGCTGGACCGCCTGCGCGATCTGGTGCTGCTCAGGGCGGTGCCCGACGCCGCCCAGCGGGGCCTGGTCGAGGTGCCGGACGACCAGCTCGCCCGGATGACCGCGCAGGCCGAGCGGCTCGGCCCGGCGACCCTGTCCCGCTTCGCCGAGATCCTGCACACTGGCCTCACCGAGATGCGGGGCGCCACGGCTCCTCGGCTGCTGCTCGAACTGCTGTGCGCGCGCATGCTGCTCCCCGGCGCCTCCGACGCCGAGTCGGCCCTGCTCCAGCGCCTCGAACGGCTCGAACGGGACGGCGTCTCCCCGAGCGCCGCCGGCCCTGCTGTCGTGACCGCCCCCGCCGTCTCCGGCGTGGGCGTCCCGGCGGTCGCGCCCGTCGCGTCGCCGGCGGAGGACCGCCCGGGGCGGCGGTTCGAACGGCCCTCCGCGCGGTCCGCGACGCCCCCGCCGGCTCCGGCTCCGGCACCGGTCGAACAGCCGGTTGAGCCGCCGCCAGCGGAGTCGCGTCGTCCCGAGCCGGCCCGGCAGGAGCCCGTGCGGCAGGAGACCCCGGTCGCGCCCGCTCCGCCGCCCGCGCCCGTGGCGCCGCCTGAGCCCCAGGAGCCGGCGACTCCCGCCGCGAGCGAGGGCGGGATGGACGCGGCGGCGGTGCGCCGCGTCTGGCCCGAGGTGCTCAAGGTCGTCGCCACCCGCAACCGGCCGACCCAGGCCCTGCTGCTCAACGCCACGGTGCAGGCGATCGAGGGCAACACGCTCATCCTCGCCATGCCGACCGCCGGGCTGGCCCGTCAGCTCGCCCAGGAACGGCGGCTGGAGGTGTTGCGCGCCGCCCTGCGCGACGTCCTGAACGGCACGTGGGACGTGCAGTGCGTCCACGGTGATCCGGCCCCTGCCGGAGGGGCGACGGGAGGCAACGGCGGTCGTCCCGCCGCGCCGGCGCGTCCCGCGCAGCCGCGCCCGGCGCCCCAGCGGCGCAGCGCCGCCCCGCCACCGCCCGAGCGCCGCCCCGAGCCGCCGCGCGCGGCCGACGAGGACGTCCCCCCGCCCCCGGAGCCGCCGGCGGACGACATCCCGCCGCCTCCGGAGCCGGAGCCCGAGCCGCCGATGGACGAGGAGGCGATGCTCGCCGAGGCGGACCGGTTCGCCAACGACCCCACCGCGGAACGGCAGGACCCGGAGGAAGCGGCCATCGCGCTGCTCCAGCAGCACCTCGGCGCGCAGAAGATCGAGCGCGGCTGACGGCTCACGCGAGGGTGGCTCGGCGCACGCGTCGAACCACCCTCGGGCCGGTCACGGCCGGGTGGAGAGGTACCGGGCCAGGAAGTCGAGGGCCCGGGGGTAGGCGTCGAGCCGGTTCGCCCGCTTCGCCAGTCCGTGTCCCTCGTCGGCGTAGACGCGGAGCTCGCACTCCACGCCCTTGTCCCGGAGCGCGGAGGTGATCTGCTCCGCCTCCGACAACGGCACCCTGGGGTCGTTCGCGCCGTGGATGACGAACAGCGGCGCGCGCATCCGGTCGACGTGCGTGATGGGCGAGGCGTCCACCAGGAAGTCGTGGTCGTGCTGGAGCGAGCCGTACTCGCGCTCGCGGTGCGCCCTGCGGTAGTCGGCGGTGTTGCGCAGGAACGTCACCAGCGACGAGATGCCGACGATGTCCACGCCGGCGGCCCAGCGCTCCGGCTGGAACGCCAGACCGGCGAGGACCATGTAGCCGCCGTACGACCCGCCCCACAACGCGGCCCGCGCGGGGTCGACGCCGATGCTCGGCAGCCAGTCGTGGACGGCCGCGAGGTCGGCCACCGAGTCCAGCCGCTTCCGGACGTCGTCGGCGGAGTACCACCGCTTGCCGTACCCCACCGAGCCGCGGACGTTCGGAACGACGACGGTGTGCCCCCTGGCGACCAGACCCTGGATGACCGGGTTGAAGACCCGGACCGACTGCCCCTCCGGGCCGCCGTGGACGAGCACCACCGCGGAGCCGGCGAGAGCGCCGTCGCCCGTGCCGACGGGCGCGTAGACGGCGCAGGGAACGGACTCGCCGTCCGGCGTGGGGACGCGGTGCGCGGTGGGCTCGACCAGGGGTTCGCCGCCGAGCTGCGCCGCGGAGTCGGTCAACGTCCTGACCTGCCCGGTGTGGGCGTCGAGGAGCAGGACGTCGCCCGGCGTGACCGGGGACGAGTAGGTGAGCGCGACGTAACGCGAGTCCGGCGACCAGATGGGCTCGGGCAGCGGGAAGCTTACCCAGCCGGCTCCGGGGAGGCGCACGTCGTGCCGCTTCGCGCCGGTGTCGGCGTCGTGCAACGACAGCCGGGCCACGCCGTCGTCGTTGGTCTCCACCAGGAGGAGACGCCCGTCCGGCGAGAGCCACCCGGTCAGCTCGTGCTGGTCCGAGGTGACCAGCCAGGACCAGGACTCGTCGGCCAGCTCGTACCGGGCGACGCCGAGCAGGTCGCGCCCGCGGTCGGTGGTCACGACGAGGCCGCGGTCGCCCGGGAGCCAGAAGAGGTGGTCGTGCCGGGCGTGCTCGTCGGCCTCGGTCACCGGGAGGACCTGCTCGTCCTCAATCTCCGGGATGGTGTCCACGAGGAGGAGCCGGTCGGACAGCGCGGGCGCGCCGGGCACGGTGACCGCGAGGTAGTGGCTGTCCGGGGCGATGGCGACCTCGTCGACGTACCCGCCGCGGTCGTAGACCGGCTCCTCCTCGCCGCTGAAGAGGTTGCGGATCAGCACGTCGAAGTCGGTGCCGTTGCGGCGGTTCGTCGCGTAGGCGACCCGGCCGGGCAGCACGTCGAGCAGTCGGTGCACGTGCCTCGGGTCCCGCACCAGGGGCTCCAGGTCGGCCAGCCCGGCGGGCAGCGGCGGCGCCGGGTCGAGCCGGAGCAGGGAGAGCTGGCCCCGTTCGTTGCCGCCGTCGTCGTGCTGGACGACCACGACGCGTTCGCCGGGGAGGTAGCGGCCCCGGCAGGCGCCCGGCAGGGCGGTCAGGGGGGTGACCTCGCCCTCCGGGGACAGCTCCACGAGCTGGGTCGACCCGGTCTCGTCCCACCCGGCGAGCACCCGTCCGTGCTCGTCCACGTCGAACGCGCGCCAGGTCCGCAGTTCCACCAGGTGTTCGATCCCGAGCCCCATGATCACACCCTCGCATACCCGTCCGAGGGATGCGGAAGGCGCTTTCCCTCGGCCACCATGGCGGGTGTCCTCGTGCCCTACCAGGCACTGGGGTCTCCTCCGCCACCACGCATGTCATCCGCGCGCTTCCGTCGCCGCACTCCACGCCGGGGAGGCGCGAGGTTCGGGCGCACGCGCCGGCACTGGCCGTCGGCCACTTCCGTCATCGCGCTGTCTTCCTGCCCTGCGGCAGTGTGCCGCTCGCGCGGAACCGGGACGGGTTCTCCCCGTCGTCTGGTGAGGTGATCAGGCCGGGGCCTGTCGTCCGCTGTTCCAGGCCGGGTCACGACCAGGTCCGACGAGGGGCGCGCGTGGTGGGCGCCGCCGGTGACCGGCTGGTTCGGCTGTCACCGTCCGGCCGCGACTACGCTGGTCAGTGCGCCCACGAACGGCAGCGGAGCCAGGGCGTGTCGATGACGAGAGGAGCCGCGGTGCGACCTGGTGGGCAGCCGAACATGCAGCAGATCGTGCAGCAGGCGCAGAAGATGCAGCAGCAGCTCATGGCCGCGCAGCAGGAGCTGGCCGAGGCCGAGGTGCGGGGCACCGCCGGCGGCGGTCTGGTGACGGCGGTCGTGTCCGGCACCGGCGAGCTGAAGGGGCTGAGCATCGACCCGAAGGCGGTCGACCCCGAGGACACCGAGACCCTGGCCGACCTGGTGGTGGCCGCGGTGCGGGACGCCAACCACAGCGCCCAGGAGCTGGCGGCCAAGAAGATGGGCCCGCTGGCCGGTGGCCTCGGCGGCGGCATGGGCGACCTCGGCGGTCTCGGCCTGCCGGGCTTCTGACGGGACGGCAGACGGGGTGTACGAGGGACCTGTCCAGGACCTGATCGACGAGCTGGGCCGGCTGCCCGGCGTCGGGCCGAAGAGCGCCCAGCGGATCGCGTTCCACCTGCTGGCGGCGGATCCGGCCGACGTCACGCGCCTGCAGGAGGTCCTGCAGCGGGTCAAGGAGGGCGTCCGGTTCTGCGACGTCTGCGGCAACGTCTCCGAGGAGGAGCGGTGCCGGATCTGTCGGGACGCCCGGCGCGACCCGACGGTGGTGTGCGTGGTGGAGGAGCCGAAGGACGTCCTGGCCGTGGAGCGCACGCGGGAGTTCAAGGGTCGCTACCACGTGCTGGGCGGTGCGCTGGACCCGTTGTCCGGCGTCGGCCCCGACCAGCTCCGCATCCGGGAGCTGCTCGCCAGGATCGGGACGGAGGACGTCAGGGAGGTCATCCTGGCCACCGACCCGAACACCGAGGGCGAGGCGACCGCGACCTACCTGGGGCGGATGCTGCGCGACTTCCCCGGGCTGAGCGTGACCCGGCTGGCCTCCGGTCTGCCGATGGGCGGTGACCTGGAGTTCGCCGACGAGCTCACGTTGGGGCGCGCGTTGTCCGGCCGTCGCGCCGTATGACCGGTCCGCGACGTCCCGGGCCCGGCGCCGCCGACGGGCGGCCCCCGGCCCGGGACGTCGCCGACGCGGTGCTGGCCGCGCCGGCCCGGCTGGGCGCCGTGCGCCTGGTGGCGATCGACGGCCCGTCCGGATCGGGCAAGTCCCGCCTGGCCGACGCGCTCGTGGCCGAGCTGGCCGGCCGGGGGAGGTCGGTCGAGCTCGTGCGCACCGACTACTTCGCCACCTGGGACGACCCGGTCGACTGGTGGCCCCACCTGGTGGACGGCGTGCTGACGCCGCTGCGCCGCGGCGAGCGCGGGCGCTACCAGCGGGTCGTGTGGCACGGCGGAGAGCCGGCTCCGGGCCCGTTCGTCGAGGTCGAGGTGCCGGACGTGCTCGTCGTGGAGGGCGTCTCGGCCGCGCGGGCGGCGATCGTCCCGCTGTTGTCCTGCTCGGTCTGGGTGGAGCACCCGGACCCGGCCGAGCGACTCGAACGCGCGGTGCGTCGCGACGGTGAGCTCTCCCGTGCGCACCTGCTCGCCTGGCAGCGCTTCGAACAGGGTTGGTTCGCCACGGACGGGGCGCGGAGCCGGGCGGATCACCGAGTTTTCGTCACGGAGTGAAGTGACAGTGTCACCGAAACGAGTGACGACGTAGTGGGATCGTGACCTCGATCAGTACCCGCGCCTGCCTCGTATCCGACTAGTGTCGTCGACCACATGTGAGACAGACGACACGAGGTGCGTGATGGTCAACACCCGAACTGCCGCTTGGGGGCTGCGCAGGCTGGCGACGGTCGGTCTGGCCGGAGCGGTGGCGCTGAGCATGGCCGCCTGCGCCCAGTCCCAACGCGGTAACACCGACGGAGGCGCCGGCGGGAAGGTCGGCGGCACGCTCACCTTCGGCTCGGAGGGCGCGCCCAAGCTGTTCGACCCGTTCTACGCCACGGACGGACCCACGTTCCGGATCGCGCACCAGATGTTCGAGGGGCTGACCGGGTTCAAGCCCGGCACCGCCGAGATCGCGCCCGCCTTGGCCGAGAAGTGGGAGCACACCCCGGACGGCAGGACGTGGACGTTCCAGCTCCGCAAGGGCGTGCGGTTCCACGACGGCACCGAGTTCGACGCCGACGCGGTGTGCCGGAACTTCAAGCGGATGTCCGGCCAGACCGGCGCCGGCCAGAGCTCGGCGGTCTCGCAGTACTGGGTGGACAACTTCGGCGGTTTCGCCGACGGCGCGAAGCCGTCGCTGTTCAGGTCCTGCACGCCGAAGGACAAGAACACCGCCGTCATCGAGCTGACGCGCTCGACGTCCAAGTTCCCCGGTCTGCTCGGCCTGAAGCCGTTCGTGATGCAGAGCCCGACCGCGTTGGAGAAGTACGACGCGAACAACGTGCGGGCCCAGGGCGACAGCTTCAGCTTCCCGGAGTACGCGCTGCAGCACCCGACGGGCACCGGCGCCTTCAAGTTCGGCAAGTACGACAAGGCGAACAACACGATCGAGCTCGTCCGGTTCGACGACTACTGGGGCGGCAAGACCAAGCTGGACAAGCTCGTCTACAAGATCATCCCGGACGAGACGGCGCGCAAGCAGGAGCTCCAGTCCGGCGCGATCGACGGCTACGACTACCCGGCGCCCGCCGACTGGGCGCAGCTGGAGAAGGACGGCTTCCAGGTCCTGAAGCGGCCGGCCTTCAACATCATGTACCTCGGCTTCACGCAGAAGAACAACGACAAGCTGCGCGACCTGAAGGTGCGGCAGGCCATCGCGCACGCCGTGAACCGCGAGCAGCTGGTGAAGACCCAGCTCCCGGACCGCGCGCAGGTCGCGTCCCAGTTCTTCCCCGACGCCGTCGACGGCTACAACAAGGACCTCAAGGCGATCCCGCACGACCCGGAGAAGGCCAGGCAGCTGCTGGCCGAGGCCGGGGCGACCGGCCTGGCGGTCAACTTCTACTGGCCCAGCGAGGTCACCCGGCCGTACATGCCCAACCCGAAGGACATCTTCGGCGCGATCAAGGCGGACCTGGAGAAGGTCGGCCTGAAGGTCAACGCGGTGACCAAGCCGTGGAACGGCGGCTACCTGGAGGACGTCGACCAGGCCAAGGCCGACCTGTTCCTGCTGGGGTGGACCGGCGACCAGAACACGCCGGACAACTTCATCGGCACCTTCTTCGGCGACCCCACCAACCGGTTCCACACCGGGTCGGCGAGCTGGGGCCAGCAGCTGTCCGGCGAGCTGAAGGCCGCCGACGAGGAGCCGGACGCCGCCAAGCGGACCAGGATGTACCAGGACCTGAACAAGAAGCTGATCAACGAGTACCTGCCGGCGGTCCCGCTGTCGCACTCGCCGCCGGCCGTGGTCTTCCGCAAGGACGTCAAGGGCTTCACGGCGAGCCCGCTGACGTCGACCGGTGAGTCCTTCGCCCCGGTCAGCAAGGGCTGACGGCGGGGACGGCGAGGGGGGACCGCGGTGCTCCGCTACACCCTGCGACGGTTGCTCCAGCTCGTGGGCGTGGTGCTCGTGCTCTCGATGCTGATCTTCGGTTGGCTGCGCGCGCTCCCGGGAGGGCCGGTCTCGGCCCTCCTGGGGGAGCGGGGCACCGAGGAGGCGCGGCGCGAGCTCACCGCCCAGCTCGGGCTCGACCAACCGATCTTCGTGCAGTACGGGAAGTTCCTGGGCCGCGCCCTGTCCGGAGACTTCGGCGCGTCCACCGGCGTGCAGCCGGGCGACAGCGCGATCGAGATCTTCCTCCAGCGGTTCCCGGCCACCGTCGAGCTGAGCGTGGTCGCGATCGTGCTGGCGGTGCTGTTCGGCATCCCGCTCGGCTACCTGGCCGCGCGGCGCCGGGGCGGCTGGCTGGACAACCTCGGCGTCGTCGGCTCGCTGGTCGGCGTCGCCGTGCCGGTGTTCTTCCTGGCGTTCCTGCTCAAGTACCTGTTCGCGGTCCAGCTCGGGTGGCTGCCCGCCTCCGGTCGGCAGACCGGCGGGCTGGACGCCACCCGGGTGACCGGGTTCTTCGTGCTCGACGGGCTGCTCACCAGGGAGTGGGACGCCGCGGCCGACGCGTTGGCGCACCTGGTCCTGCCGGCGATGGCGCTGGCCACGATCCCGTTCGCGGTGATCTTCCGGATCACCAGGGCCGCGGTGTTGGACGTGCTCGACGAGGACTACGTGCGCACCGCCGAGTCGAAGGGGCTGACCACCTCGGTCATCCGGCGGCGGCACGTGCTGCGCAACGCGATGCTCCCGGTGGTCACCACCATCGGCCTGCAGACCGGAGCGCTGCTGGCCGGGGCGGTGCTCACCGAGAAGGTGTTCGCCTTCCCCGGCCTCGGCGAGGCGCTGGCGCTCGGCTTCGAACGCAGGGACTACCCGGTGCTGCAACTGATGATCATCATGGCGGCGATGGTGTACGTGCTGGTCAACCTGGTCGTCGACCTGTCCTACGCGGTGATCGACCCGCGTGTGCGAACGCGGTGAAGGGGGGCGACGTGTCTGGTTCCGTCTCACGCTCCGGGTCCCGCCCGCCCACGCTGGGCGGGCGGAAGGAACGCCTCGACGCGCTCGCCGCGACCGCGGCCGACGGGCCGGGCGACGCCGGCGTCAGCCTGGCCGCGTCCGCGTGGCGGCGGCTGCGGCGCAACCCGGTGTTCCTCCTGGGCGCGGCGATCATCGTCCTGTTCGTCGTGGTCGCGTTGCTGTCGCCGTGGCTGGCGGCGCACGACCCGACCGCGCGGCTGCTGGAAGGCCAGGTGTCGCGGGCGCGCAACGAGATCCCCGCGGCGCAGGAGGGCTTCCCGCTGGGCGGCGACCAGGTCGGAAGGGACCTGCTGTCGCGGTTGCTGGTGGGTTCGCAGCAGACCCTCATGGTCGGCGTGTTCGCCACCGTGATCGGGCTGGCCGGCGGTCTGCTCCTGGGCACCGTGGCCGGCGCGCTCGGCGGGTGGGTCGACTCGCTGGTGATGCGGGTCGTGGACGTCATGCTGTCCATCCCCAGCCTGCTGCTGGCCTTCTCGATCGGCGCGCTGTTCCCGAGCCCGTCGCAGTTCACCGTGATCCTGGCGGTGGCGACCGTGCAGATCCCGATCTTCGCGCGGCTGTTGCGCGGCTCGATGCTCGCCCAGCGCGGCAGCGACCACGTCCTGGCCGCCAGGGCGTTGGGGGTGCGTCCGCGTGCCATCGTGTTCCGGCACATGCTGCCCAACTCGTTGGGGCCGGTGATCGTGCAGGCCACGCTGGTGCTCGCGGTGGCGATCATCGACGCGGCCGCGCTGTCGTTCCTCGGCCTCGGCAACCCGGACGACTCGATCCCGGAGTGGGGCCAGATGCTCGGCGGCGCCCAGAACGTGATCGACAGCCACCCGAACCTCGCGTTCTGGCCGGCCGGCTGCATCATCATCGTCGCGTTGGGGTTCACGCTCGTCGGCGAGTCCCTGCGGGACGCCCTCGACCCGAAGAACCGGCGCTGACCGGCGTCGGCGGGAGAAGACATGGCGCTGCTCGACGTTTCCGACCTCTCCGTCGTCTTCCAACGCAGGGGCGAGCCGCCCTTCACGGCGGTGGACGGGGTGAGTTTCTCGGTGGAGCCCGGCCAGACGGTCGGGCTGGTGGGGGAGTCCGGGTGTGGCAAGTCGGTCACCTCCCTCGCGATCATGGGCCTGCTGCCCCGGCGGGGGGCGGTGGTCACGGGCTCGGTGCGGTTCGAGGGCGCCGAGCTGCTGTCGCTGTCGGCGCGGCAGATGCGGGACCGCCGGGGGCGCGACCTCGGCATGGTGTTCCAGGACCCGCTGTCCTCGCTCAACCCGGTGATCGCCATCGGGCTGCAGGTCACGGAGGTGCTGGAGCGCCACCGCGGGATGCCGCGCAGGCAGGCCATGGTGGAGGCCGCGGACCTGCTGGACAAGGTGGGCATCCCCGACCCGCGACGGCGGTTGGACGAGTACCCGCACCAGCTCTCCGGCGGGATGCGGCAACGCGCGCTCATCGCGATGGCGTTGGCCTGCCGGCCGCGGCTGCTCATCGCCGACGAGCCCACGACCGCGCTGGACGTGACCATCCAGGCCCAGATCCTGGCCCTGCTCGCCGAGCTGGTCCGGGACACCGGAACCGCGCTCATCATGATCACCCACGACCTGGGTGTGGTCGCCGGGCTGTGCGACGAGGTGAACGTGCTCTACGGGGGGCGCGTGGTGGAGCGGGCGCGGCGGCACGAGCTGTTCCGCCGGCCGCGGCACCCGTACACCCACGGGCTGCTGGCCTCGATCCCCCGGCTCGACGCCCCGCGAGGTGAGCGGCTCGTCCCGATCCGCGGCTCGGTTGCCGACAACATCCCGTGGGACCACGGCTGCGCGTTCGCGCCCCGCTGCCCGAACGCGCTGGGGACCTGCGTCGAGGTCACGCCCCAGATGGACGAAGAGGACGGACGGCTGTTGCGGTGCCACAACCCGGTCCAGGAGAATCAGGAGGTACCGGCGTGACCTCCGTATCGCCCGCCACCCAGAAGTCCGCCGCGGACACCGGCGTCCTGGTCGCCGTCGACGATCTCAAAGTTCATTTCCCGATCCGGCGCGGCCTCATCCTGGACCGCACGGTCGGCTACGTCTACGCGGTCGACGGGGTCGATCTCGACATTCGTCGAGGGGAGACCTACGGCCTCGTGGGCGAGTCCGGGTGCGGCAAGTCCACCCTCGGGCGGGCCATGCTCCGGCTGGTCGAGCCGACGGGCGGCCGGGTGGTGTTCGACGGGGTCGACCTGTCCGCGACGCACGGCGAGGCGCTGCGGCGGATGCGCCGCCGGATGCAGATGGTCTTCCAGGACCCGCTGTCCTCGTTGGACCCCCGGCAGTCCGTGGAGTCCATCCTGGTCGAGGGGCTGCGGGCGCACGGTCTCGACCGGGGGCGGGAGGCCACCGGCCGCCGGTTGCGCGAGCTGCTGTCCGCGGTGGGCCTGCCGTCGACCGCGCTGCGGAAGTACCCGCACGAGTTCTCCGGCGGGCAGCGGCAGCGGATCGGCATCGCCCGCGCCCTCACCGTCGACCCGGACCTGGTCGTCGCCGACGAGCCGGTGTCCGCGCTCGACGTGTCGGTGCAGGCGCAGGTGATCAACCTGTTGGCCGACCTGCAGCAGGAGTTCGGGCTGACCTACCTGGTCATCGCGCACGACCTCGCCGTGGTCCGGCACATCTCGGACCGGGTCGGCGTGATGTACCTGGGCGGGATCGTGGAGGAGGCGGGGTCGGACGAGCTGTACGTGCAGCCGCTGCACCCCTACACGCGGGCGTTGCTCTCGGCGGTGCCCGTGCCCGACCCGGTGCTGGAGGACCGGCGGGAACGCATCCTGCTGACCGGCGACCTGCCGTCCCCGGCGGCGCCGCCCGCCGGCTGCCGCTTCCACACTCGGTGTCCGTGGCGGCAGCCGAAGCGGTGCGACACCGAGCGGCCCCGCCTGCGGGAGGTGGCGCCGGGACACCGCGTGGCCTGTCACTGGGCGGAGGACATCAGGGACGGCCGGATCAGCCCGCACGAGGTGCGGCCCGAGCTGGTCGAGGAGGAGAGCGCGCTCGTGCCGGACACCGCGTTGACCGGACCCGCCTCGGTCACCGAGGTCCTCGGGCCCTGACCGTCGCCCGTCGGCGGGTGGCAGCGACGCCCCACGCCGAGGCATGACCGGTGCCGCGTGGTTGCCGGGGCAGGGCCGGACCGGCGTGGTGGGGCTGTGGCCTGCGACGGTTCCACTGGGCGGGTTCGGCGTCGAGGAGGTAGAGAGGGGGAGTGCAGCTCTTCACCGAACGGGAAGCGATCGTGGTGGCCTGCCGCCGTCTGGTGCGGGATCGGCTGGTGGTGGGCACCGCGGGCAACCTCAGCGTCCGGTCGGACGACCTGGTGGCGGTCACGCCGAGCGGGGTCGACTACGACCGGCTCACGCCGGAGCTGATCGGGGTCCACCGGCTCGACGGCGCCCCGGTCGACGCGCCGCTGGAGGCCACCAGCGAGTTGCCGCTGCACCTCGCGCTCTACGGGCGGACCGACGCCACGGCGGTCGTGCACACGCACTCGCCCGCCGCGACCGCGCTGTCCTGCCTGGTCGACGAGGTGCCACCGGTGCACTACTACCTCGCGTTGTTCGGTGGCAGGGTCCGAGTGGCCGAGTACGCGACGTACGGCACCCGGGAACTCGCCGAGTCGGTGCTCGCCGCGCTCGACGGCGCGTCGGCGTGCCTGCTGGCCAACCACGGCGCGCTGGCCGTCGGCGCGACCCTCACCCAGGCCTACGAGCGCGCCTGCTACCTGGAATGGGTGTGCGACGTGGCGTTGCGCGTGCTCTCGGCGGGCGGAGCGCCCCGGTTGCTCAGCGAGGAGCAGTTGGCGGACGCCAGCAAGATCACGCGGTACGGGCAAGAACCGCCCCGCTGACCCCGCGGCGACCGGCCCGTCGCTGGTCGATCAGCTCTGGTCGCGGAGCAGCCGGAGGACCGCCCGCTCCAGTCGGTCCCTGACCTCGGGCCTGGTCAGCTCCGCCGAGCCGAGGCGCGCCACCGTGGGGCGGATCGTCCGCCCCTCCTCGTAGGCCTCCAGCACCCGGGGGTCCACATAGGACTTCCGGCAGACGGCGGGGGTGTTCCCCAGCTCCTCGGCGACGTCGGCGAGGGCGTTGGCCACCGCGCGCCTGCGGCCCCGCTTGGTCTCCGGCCGGTCCTCGACTGCGAGGGCCACGGCGGCCAGCACGGTGGCGTTCCAGGTGCGGACGTCCTTGGCGGTGAACCCGTCGCCGGCCAGCTCGCGCAGGAACTCGTTGATGTCCTCCGCCCGGACGTTGTGCCAGCCCCGGTCCCAGTAGCCCAGCAACTCCGGGTTGGGGTCCGCGCGCCGGAGCAGGGCGCGGACCACGACCCGGAGGTCGGGGTCGTCCAGGACGGTGCGCCGCTCGATCCCGCCCTTGGCGGTGTAGGCGACGTGGATCCGACCCCGGTTCAGCTCCACGTGCTTCCGCAGGAGGGTGGACAGGCCGTAGCTGCCGTGCTCCTGGGCGTACTCGTGCCCGCCGACCCGGAAGACACCCAGCTCCAGCATGCGGACCGCCGCCGCGAGCACCCGCTCCCTGCCCAGTCCCCGGACCCCGACCAGCTCGGCCACCCTCGCCCTGACCCGGGGCATCCGGGCGCCGAGCGCGAGCACCCGCTCGAACTTCTCGGCGTCCCGCTTCGCGACCCAGTCCTCGTGGTAGAGGTACTGCCGCCGCCCGGCGTCGTCCGTCCCGGTCGCCTGGATGTGCCCCCGGGAGTCCGGGCAGATCCAGACGTCCCGCCACGCCGGCGGGATCGCGAGGTGCCCCACGCGCTCCAACTCGTCGGCTTCGGTCACCGGTCGGCCGTCCGCGTGGAGGTAGCTGAAGCCGCGCCCGCGGCGCCGCCGCGTCAGGCCCGGTTCGCTGGGATCACTGCGACGGAGCCGACCCATGGCACGGGAGTACCCACAACGCGTGGTGAGCCCTCCCACCAGCGCGTTGTGGGCACCGGTCCGCCCGACCCGGCAGCGGGTCAGCGGTGCGCGCGGTTGACCGCGGAGACCACGGCCCGCAGCGAGGCGGTGACCGTGGAGCCGCTCACCCCCACCCCCCACAGCACCCGGTCGCTGATGGCGCACTCGACGTACGCCGCGGCCTGGGCGTCGTCGCCCGCGCTCATGGCGTGCTCCACGTAGTCCAGCACCCGCACGTCGTAGCCGACGGTCGCCAGGGCGTCGACGAACGCGGCGATCGGGCCGTTGCCGTTCCCGGTGATCTCGTGCTCCTCGCCGTCCACCCGGACGGTCGCGACGATCTCGTGCCGGCCGTCGCCGAAGTCGGACACGTGGTGCCGCAGCAGCGCCAGCGGCGTGGCGGGCGTGAGGTACTCGGTCGCGAAGACGTCCCACATCTCCTTGGGCGTGACCTCGCCGCCCTCGGAGTCGGTGACCTCCTGCACCACCCGGGAGAAGTCGATCTGCAGCCGCCGCGGCAGGTCCATGTGGTGCTCGGCCTTCATCAGGTAGGCGACGCCGCCCTTGCCGGACTGCGAGTTGACCCGGATGACCGCCTCGTAGCTGCGGCCGACGTCCTTCGGGTCGATCGGCAGGTAGGGGACCTCCCACGGGAAGTCGTCGACGTGCTCGCCGGCCTCCTTGGCCTCCTCCTCCAGCGCCTCCAGGCCCTTCTTGATCGCGTCCTGGTGGCTGCCGGAGAACGCCGTGAACACCAGGTCGCCGCCGTAGGGGTGGCGCTCGGGCACCGGGAGCTGGTTGCAGTACTCGACCGTCCGGCGCACCTCGTCGATGTCGGAGAGGTCCAGCTGCGGGTCCACGCCCTGGCTGAACATGTTCATGGCCAGCGTGACGAGGCAGACGTTGCCGGTGCGCTCGCCGTTGCCGAACAGGCAGCCCTCGATCCGGTCGGCGCCGGCCTGGTACCCCAGCTCCGCGGCGGCGACGCCGGTGCCGCGGTCGTTGTGCGGGTGCAGGCTGAGGATCACCGAGTCCCGCCGCGCCAGGTTGCGGTGCATCCACTCGATCGAGTCGGCGTACACGTTGGGCGTGGCCATCTCGACGGTCGCGGGCAGGTTCAGGATCACCGGCTCGCTCGGCGTGGGCTGCCAGATCTCGGTGACGGCGTCGCACACCTCCAGCGCGTAGGCCAGCTCGGTGCCCGTGTAGGACTCCGGCGAGTACTGCCAGCGGAAGCGCGTCTCCGAATACCGCTCGGCCAGGTCGAGCACCATGCGCGCGGCGTCCGTGGCGATCTTCCTGATCCCGGCCCGGTCCTGGCGGAACACGACCCGCCGCTGCAGGACCGAGGTCGAGTTGTAGATGTGCACGATGGCCCGGGGCGCGCCCTCCAGCGCCGCGAAGGTGCGTTCGATCAGCTCCTCGCGGCACTGGGTGAGCACCTGGATCGTGACGTCCTCCGGGACGGCCCCGTCCTCGATGATCTCGCGCACGAAGTCGAAGTCGGTCTGGCTGGCCGCGGGGAAGCCGACCTCGATCTCCTTGAAGCCCATCCGCACCAGCAGGTCGAACATCTTGCGCTTGCGGGCGGGCGACATCGGCTCGATCAGGGCCTGGTTGCCGTCGCGGAGGTCCACCGCGCACCACAGGGGCGCGCGGCTGATCCGCTGGTCCGGCCAGGTGCGGTCGGGCAGTGCGACCGGCTCGACCAGCTCGGCGAACGGCCGGTACCGGTGGTGGGGCATCGAGCTGCCCCGTTGCGGGTTCCAGGCCGGCTGGTCGGCGGGGGCGGGGCGGGAGGGCGTGCGGATGCGGCTCTTCGCCGGGACGAAGGCGTCGGGGTGGGTGCTCATGCGGAGGGTGCTCCTGGTGGCTGGGGGGAGACCGGCCGCGCCCGCGCTCGAACCCCGCGACGAGGAGCCGGTCTGGTCAGACCCCGTCGCGGCGGCGAAGCAGGAGGCGCCCACGAGCCACGGGCCGAGGGTAACCGGCCGGCTCGACGACGGGGAACCGCTTCCCGTATCGCGAGAAGAGCGACCCGTTGACCAGGAGTTATCACACGCCGTGGTTGCTGGCGCGAGCGGTGGGGGTCGCCACCGGCGGACTGTGACTCGTGCCGTTCCGAGCGTGCTCGGCACCCGTGAGCGGTGTGCGGTGCGGTGGAGACTGACCCGTCCCGGGCAGCTCCACGGCACCGTCCAAGGTGTCGTCCTGCCCCACGGGGTGGGGCCGGAGCGGGGTCAGAAGGCGGACTGGCCCCACTCGCCGGTGAACACCAGCTCGTTCAGCGGATGACGGCTCCGGGGCCGGGTGTCGCGTTCGGCCAGGTCGGCCGGCGCGGTGCCCGGGGCGGCCAGTCGGCCCACCGCGATCACGATGACGGGCTCCACGGTGGCGGGCAGGTCGAGCACGCTCCGGGCGGCCTCCTTGTCGAACCCGCTCATCTGGTGGGCCGCCAGTCCCTCGGCCACGGCCTGGAGGGCGAGGTTCTGCGCGGCCAGGGCCACCCCGTACTCGGCGTACGGCACGAGCTCGCCCTTGTCGTCGCGGGCCACCGCGGCGCCCAGCACCAGCGCCCCGGCCGCGCCCGCCCACCCCTGGTTGCCCCGGGACAGGACGCCCAGCAGGCGCCCGAAGGTGTCGTCGCCCCGCCGGCCGACGAGGAACCGCGCCGGCTGGGAGTTGCCCCACGACGGCGCCCACCGGGCCGCCTCGAACAGCGCGCGCAGCGCGTCGTCGCTGATCGTCGCCGCGGGGTCCAACGCGCGGGGACTCCACCGCTGGGCGATCAGCGGGTGCAGCGGCGCGCTCGACGTGGCCAGGCGGTCGGACTGGGGGACGGCGTCGACGATCACGTCACCGCACGTTACCCGCGACCTAGATCGCGTAGCCCCACGAGGTGATGGAGTACGCGCCGAACCACGCGCTGAACACCGCCACCGCGGTGCACACCGCGACGACCGTGCTCGTGCGCCGCCGAGCCAGACCGATCGCGATCGGCAGCATCAGGGTGAACGCCGGGACCAGCAGCCGGGCCTTGGAGTTCATCAGGCCGTTCGAGCCGATGACCATCAACAGCGCGCAGATCGAGAAGACGAGCACCGGCCACGGCAGCCGCATCCGGAACCCGACCAGCACCAGCACCACGGCGGCCACGAGGAACCCGACGGTGGCCACCTCCAGCACGGAGCGGGCCGAGGCCAGCGCGTCGAGACCGAACTTCCAGGTCGCCGCGCCCCCGTCGAACCGCGACGCCCAGCCCCGCTCCTGCAACCCGAAGTAGCCGTTCCAGTGACCGGTGCGCCAACCGACCCACGCGAGGTAGCCCACCAGGCCGGCCGGCGCGAGCAGCCCGGCCACCCACGGTCGCCAGCCGTCCCGCCGCCGGATCACGGCCACCAGGGCGGCCAGGCCGACGGCGACGACCAGCGCGCCCGCGGTCGGTCGGACCAACCCGGCGAACGCGCAGCACACCCCCGCGAGCAGCCACCGCCGCTCCAGCGTCGCGACCAGCCCCCAGACGGCGAACGCGCAGAACAGGGCCTCCGAGTACGCCATCGACAGCACGATGGCCATCGGGGAGGCGGCGAACAGCACGACCAGGACCAGCCCGGCCCGCCGGCCGCCGCCCGCGAGCTCGCCCAGCCGGGTCAGGCCGTAGGCGGCCGCCACCCCCGCCACCACGCTCACCGCGAAGGCCCCGGACACCAGCCCGAGCCCCGGCAGCGCGGACGCCATGCGGACCAGGGCCGGGTACCCGGGGAAGAAGGCCAGCGGCGTCTCGGCGCTGCGGTGCCCGAAGGCGTCCACCAGCCGGGGCGACACCCCGTCGTAGCCGCCGGCCGCGATGCCGAGGTACCAGAGGCCGTCCCACGACGTGAGCGTCGAGCTGACCGCCACCCGGTTGCGGGCGGCCATCCACTCCAGCACCAGCAGGCCCAGCTCCCGGACCGCGAGGTAGAGCACCGCGGGGGCGACCAGGGTCAGCACCCGGCGCCGGGTCCAGTAGGCGTGCGTCCACCACGCCGGTCGGCGCCGGCCCGCCTCCTCCGCCGGCCCGCCCGCGTCGTCGCCCGGGGTGACCGGCTCGTTGTCCACCTGGGTCGCCGACACACGATCCTCCACACCAGCCGGCCGTTTCTTCCGGTCAGGCTAGTGTCCGCTGACCACGGTGAGCTTGCACACAACGCCACCGATCGGCCTGCGGGTACGCTCCCGGGTCAGCGGGACGACGCTGTCCTCGACGTTTCCAGCCGCCCGCGTGCCCGCGGGAGGTCCGCCCTGCCCGAGGGAGGTTTGATCACGTGGCGCTCGTCGTCCAGAAGTACGGCGGCTCATCGTTGGAGAGCGCGGAACGGATCAAACGAGTCGCCGAGCGCATCGTCGAGACCCGCAAGGCCGGCCACGACGTGGTCGTGGTGTGCTCCGCGATGGGCGACACGACCGACGAGCTGACCGACCTGGCCAAGCGGGTGTGCCCGGTGCCGCCCGAGCGCGAGCTGGACATGCTGCTGACCGCCGGCGAGCGGATCTCCAACGCGCTGGTCGCGATGGCCATCTCCTCGCTCGGCGCCAGGGCGCGGTCCTTCTCCGGCTCCCAGGCCGGCGTGATCACCGACTCGACGCACGGCAAGGCGCGGATCATCGACGTCACGCCCGGCCGCGTCCGGCAGGCCCTCGACGAGGGCAACATCGTGCTGGTCGCCGGCTTCCAGGGCGTCAGCCAGGACACCAAGGACATCACCACGCTCGGTCGCGGCGGGTCGGACACCACCGCCGTCGCGCTCGCCGCAGCGCTCAACGCCGACGTCTGCGAGATCTACACCGACGTGGACGGCGTCTTCACCGCCGACCCGCGCATCGTGCCCAACGCCCAGCGCCTCGACGCCATCACCTACGAGGAGATGCTGGAGATGGCGTCGGCCGGCGCGAAGGTGCTCATGCTGCGGTGCGTGGAGTACGCCCGGCGCTACGAGGTGCCGATCCACGTCCGCTCGTCGTACAGCAACAAGCCCGGAACGACCGTCTCCGGCTCGATGGAGGCCCTCCCCGTGGAACAGGCGATGATCACCGGCGTCGCGCACGACCGGTCCGAGGCCAAGATCACAGTCACCAACGTGCCGGACCACCCTGGCGAGGCGGCGCAGATCTTCCGGGTCGTGGCCGACGCCGAGATCGACATCGACATGGTGGTGCAGAACGTCTCGCACGCCGCCACCGGTCGCACGGACATCACCTTCACGCTGCCCAAGGCCGACGGCCCGCGCGGGGTGGCCGCGCTGGAGCGGCAGCGCGAGAAGATCGGCTTTGACCAGGTGCTCTACGACGACCACGTCGGCAAGGTGTCGCTGATCGGCGCCGGGATGCGCTCGCACCCCGGCGTGACCGCCACCTTCTGCGAGGCACTGGCCAGGGCGGGCGTGAACATCGAGATCATCTCCACCTCGGAGATCCGCATCTCGGTGATCTGCCGGGACACCCAGCTCGACGACGCGGTACGGGCACTGCACGACGCGTTCGACCTCGGCAGCGAGGAGCAGGCCGTGGTCTACGCCGGGACGGGAAGGTGAAGCACGATGTCGCGTAAGCCGGTGTTGGCGCTGGTCGGGGCGACCGGCGCGGTGGGTGGCGTCATGATCGACATCATGAACGCCCGCCAGGACTGGCCCTGGGGGGAGGTGCGACTGGTCGCCTCGCCGCGTTCCGCTGGCAAGAAGATGACAGTGCGCGGCGAGGAGCTGACAGTCCTCGCGTTGGCGCCCGAGGTGTTCGACGGCGTCGACATCGCGATGTTCGACGTGCCCGACGAGGTCTCCGCCCGGTGGGCCCCGATCGCGGCCGAGCGCGGCGCGGTCGCGGTGGACAACTCCGGGGCGTTCCGCATGGACCCGGACGTGCCGCTGGTCGTGCCGGAGGTGAACGCCGACCAGATCGCGAGCCGTCCCCGGGGCATCATCGCGAACCCGAACTGCACGACGCTGTCCATGATGGCCGCGCTCGGCGCGCTGCACCACGAGTACGGGCTGCGCGAGCTGGTCGTGGCCTCCTACCAGGCGGTCTCCGGCGCCGGGCAGGTCGGCATCGACCGGCTGCACGCCGAGCTGGCCGCGGTGGCCGGCAAGCAGGTGGGCGCGCGGGCCGGCGACGTCCGGGAGGCGCTCGCCGCCGCCGGGCTGTCGCAGGAGGACTCGCCGTTCTCCGGGCCCGTGGTGCTGAACGTGGTGCCGTGGGCCGGCTCGCTCAAGGACGACGGCTGGTCCAGCGAGGAGCTGAAGGTCCGCAACGAGTCGCGGAAGATCCTCGGCATCCCGGACCTGAAGGTCTCGGCGACCTGCGTCCGGGTCCCCGTGGTCACCACCCACGCGCTCGCGGTGCACGCGACCTTCGAGCGGCCGGTCACCGTGGCGGAGGCCCACAAGATCTTCGACGCGCAGCCGACCGTCGTGCTCGTCGACGACGCGTCCGACGGCCGGTACCCGATGCCGGCGGACGTGGTCGGCGAGGACCCGACCTACGTCGGCCGCGTCCGCCAGGCGCTGGACTTCCCGAACACGCTGGACTTCTTCGTGTGCGGGGACAACCTGCGCAAGGGCGCGGCCCTGAACACCTACGAGATCGCGGAGAAGCTGGCCGACGAGCTGGCCGGCTGACCGGGCTCGACGACGGGACGGGCGGGGCGGTCCGCGCGGCGAGACGCCGTGCCGGGCCGCCCCGCCCCCCTGTCGGCGGCCCTCTACCGGCCGCCCAGCTCGTCGGCCCGGAGCTCCACGGAGGTCTCCCGCTCGGTCGCCCGCAGGATCTGCGGCGTGGCGCCGCGGAAGCTCGGTGGCACGACCGCGACGACGGTCGCGAGGCCGCTGTCGGGGTCCTCGGGGCCGACGCGCACGACGTTCCCGTCCACCGAGGTCACGAGGCGCCACCGACGCCCGCCGTGCTCCACCGTGTCGTGCGCCTGCCCCGCGTCGGTCCTCGGCTCCCGCAGGTCGCTCCCCATGGGCGCGAGTCTGATGACGAGCAGCGCGGACCTGGCGTGCCCGGAGGACACGTCGAACTCGCTCAGAACCAGGTGACCGGGCCGGCCGTCGCTGGTGGTGACGGAGGTGTCGGCCTGGGTGACCACTCCGTCGAGGGCAGTGAGCAGGAGCGGGAAGCCCCGCACGGTGACCGGGGAGACGCTGGCGGCGGGCAGCAGGGCGCGCACCTGCCGGGACGCCTCCGCCCGGAGCTGGGACGTGCGGGCGGCCTCCCCGCCGACCACACCGACCAGGAGGACCCCGACCAGCCCGACCACGAACGACGATCCCCGCACTTCGTCCACTCCCCTCCGTGTCGCCGCCGCCGACACCGCGCCTGGGAGCGCGTCCACCCGAGAATGGTCCGCCGCAGCGGCCCTGGCCTCGGTCATTGGGGCGGAACCCGGTCAACCGCTCGGCTGGTCTTCCCTCCGGCCGGCCCGGTTCTCGGTAGCGTGCGGCCATGGCCGGTGCGCCCAACGGCGGGGAAGCGGTCGTGCTCGGCGTCGATCTCGGGACGACGGCGGCGAGGGTGGTCGCCACCACGCGAGACGCCCGGGTGCTCGCCAGAGCGGAGCGCGGGTACGCGCTGCGTGCCGAGCGGGTCGGCGAGGTGGTGCACGACCCCGAGCAGGTGCTGATCGCCGGGCTGTCCGCGCTGCGGGACTGCGTCCGGCTGTGCGCGGACCTCGACCGTTCGGTCGTCGGGCTCGCGGTGACCGGCTCCCTGCACACGGTGGTTGGCCTGGACGACGCGCTGCGGCCGCTCACACCGTCGCTGAGCTGGGCTGACAGCCGGGCGTTCGAGCAGGCCGAGCGACTGCGCGGCGGGTCCCGGGGCCGGGCCCTGCACCAGGAGACCGGTACGCCGGTCCATCCGATGGCGCCCAGGGCGAAGCTCGCCTGGTACGCCGAGCGGGAGCCCGAGTTGGCTGGACAGGTGCGGGTCTGGTGCGGCCTCAAGGACCTCGCGGTGCTCCGGCTGACCGGACGGTTGGTCACCGACCACTCGACCGCCTCCTCCACCGGGCTGCTCGACATCCGGAACCTGTCGTGGCACCCCGACGCGCTCGACGTGGCGGGGGTTCGCACCGACCAGCTGCCCGACCTGGTGGAGCCGACCGCTGTGCTGTCGCTGAGCACGCCCGCGGGGCGGGCTGCGGGACTGCCACCGGGACTGCCCGTGGTGGTTGGCGGCGGCAACGGCCCGATGACCAACGTCGGCGTGGGCGCGGTGTCGCCGGGGATGGCGTCACTCAGCCTTGGCGTGGGCGGCGCCTTCCGGGTGTTGTGTGACCGGCCGTGGGTGGGAGAGCGCTGCGAGGTGTTCTGCTACGCGGTCGTCGACGGGTTGTGGGTGGTCGGTGGTGCGACCAGCAACGGCGGCGTGGTCGGCGACTGGGCGGCCGAGATCTTCGGCGAGGAGGAGTTCGCGGACCTGCTCGACGAGGCCGCGCTGGTGCCGGGTGGGGCGAACGGGCTGCTGGCCCTGCCCTACCTCTTCGGTGAGCGCGCGCCCTGGTGGGACCCGGTGCCGCGGGGCACGGTGCTCGGGCTCCGCAGAGAGCACGGACGGGCCGAGCTGACCAGGGCGCTCGTGGAGGGCGCCGCGCAGCAGCTCGCGCTCGTGCGCGATGCCGTGCTCGCCAGCGGGCTGACCGTGGGCGTGGTGCGGGCCTCGGGGGAGCCGTTCCGCGGCCGGCTGTGGGTCGACGTGGTCTCCGCGGCGTTGGGCACGGCACTGGAGATCAGCGAGGAACGCGACCCGGCGGCGCTGGGGGTGGCGCTCGTGGGGTGGCGGGCACTGGGGGAGATCGAATCCCTGAGGGCGGTGGCCGACGAGCTCCGGCCGGATCGGACGGCGGAGCCCGACCCCGCCCTCGCCGGACGACTCGCGGCGGCCCGCCCGCTCGTGCGGCGTGCCTACGACGCTCTCCGGGAACTGTCGGTGGAGCTCGGCCGGCTGGCGGTCGAACAGCAGGCGTGACCTGACCGACTACGACCTGAGAAAGTTCGGCGACAGCGGGTGTCGAGAGGCTGTCCTTTCCGTTCGGCGTGGGCATTGACCTCCTCGGCGGTCCCGGCGCACGATCGGCCGTGCGAGGGGGGCGACGTCAGGGAGGCAGCCATGGCCTTCGTGCAACTCGTCGACTGCCACACCGACCGGCTCGACGAGATGAACGACCTGATGGACAAGTGGTTGGAGCGGACGCAGGGCAAGCGCACCGCCACCCACTCCGTCGTAGGGCAGGACCGCGCCGACCCCCACCACTTCGTGGAGATCGTGGAGTTTCCGTCCTACGACGACGCGTTGCGGAACTCGAACCTGCCGGAGACCCACGAGATCTACCAGCAGATGGCCGCGCTCTGCGACGAACCGCCGCGGTTCGTGGACCTCGACGTGGTCCGGGACGAGCGGTGGTGATCGGGAGGCTTTGACCCCCACCGCTCGACTGTCCTCAGTAGACGGTTTGCTGGGCGGTGGTGGCTACTTCGCGCGGCACAGCGGGTGCGCCGCGGTCTCGGCCGAAGAACCACACCAGTAGTCCGACGAGGCCGATCACCAGTCCGCCGACGCCTGCGGCGACGAATCCCCAACCGGGGTGCGGAGCCCGGTCAACGACGAACCCGACCAGCGGCGCGCCCATGGCGGAACCGATCGTGAGCGCGGAGCCGTGCAACCCCATGGCCTCACCCCGCGCCGACGGGGGCGCCAGGCGGCTCACGTGGTCACTGCTCGCGGCGAGGGTCGGCGCACAGGCCAGGCCCGCGGGAAGGAGCGCGAGCGCCAGCAGCCACCAGTGCTCGGCCATCCCGACCGGGACGGTCGCGACGCAGAGCACAGCGAGAAGCGCGGCCAACGGCAGCGGCCGGCGCACCGCGCCGTGCACGAAGCCGCCAAGCAGTGACCACAGGCACCACATCGCGATGACGAGGCCCGCCCAACTGACCTCGCCCCGGGGTTGCAGCAGGGCGACGATCGCCACGTCCGTTCCGGAGAGGACGACGGTCGCCCCGGTGCTCGCGCACAGAACCACGATGAGCCGCGGAGTGAGCCAGCTTCGCCGGGAGACCACCTCGGGGGCGCCCGCGAGCTCCGCCGCGCTCCGCACCGGAGGGTTCAGCAGGTACAGCAGCAGGCCGGCGAGCAGCATCGCGCCCGCGATGGCGAGCATGGACAGGCGGCTGGAGATCTGCGTGCTCAGGAGCACGCCGAGGGCGGGGCCGACCGCGAACGACAGCTCCACCGACATGGAGTCGAGCGAGTACGCGGCTCGGCGCTGCTCCTCCGGGACCATGGCCGCCAGCGACTGCCGCACGACCCCGAAGACCGGGAGGGCCAGGAGCCCGGCGAAGAGCCCCAGGACCAGGAGCGCGCCGTAGGGCAGCCACGGGGCGACCAGCCAGGTCACGCACTGGGCGGTCGTCGTGAGCGCCAGCACCGGGCGGACGCCGTAGCGGTCGGTGAGCCGGCCCATGAGCGGGTTGCCCAGGGCCGCCCCCACCGTGCTGGCCGCCGCCACCGCACCCGCCGCGCCGTAGCCGCGGTCGAGGGTCAGCGCGACGTGCATGGTCAGCGTGACGCCGACCGCGCTCACCGGGAGCCGGGCGAGGATCGCGACGAGCAGCAACGCCCGCAGGCCGGGCAGGGACAGTACCTCGCGGTAGCGCGCGACGATCACCGGTTCATCCTCGGTCACACCACCAGCGGGTTTCGACCGAGTTCTCTGGTTACCCTCGGCCGACGGCAGTGACAGAAACTTACACGATCGTTTTCTTGACTTACTCCAGATTAGGTGGTGAGCTGGTCTCGTCATGGCCCCCACGACCTCCACACGCGACAACGCCGACCGCAGGCCCGACGCACGGCGTCAGCTGCGGGCGGCCGGACTGCGCGTGACCGCACCCCGGCTGGCCGTCCTGGACTGGCTGGCCGGGCATCCGCACGCCACCGCAGACGAGGTGGCCACCGCCGTCCGGGAACGGCTCGGCACGGTGTCCACCCAGGCCGTCTACGACGTCCTGAATGCCTGCACCCGCGTCGGGCTGCTGCGGCGCATCGAGCCGGCCGGTCACCCGGCCCGGTTCGAGACCCGTGCCGGTGACAACCACCACCACCTGGTGTGCCGGCAGTGCGGACGAACCGAGGACGTCGACTGCGTGGTCGGCGCCCGACCCTGCCTCGACCCGTCGGACACGGCGGGGTTCGAGGTGGAAGAGGCGGAGGTCCTGTTCTGGGGGCTGTGCCCCGACTGCCGGAGCACCGGTGCCGCACCGAGCTCCCACGCCCACCACGAGGAGGAGGGACGAGCGTGACCCCAGCGCCGTACACCACGACCAACGCGGGCATCCCGGTCGCCAGCGACGAGCACTCGCTCACCGTCGGCCCGAACGGGCCGATCCTGCTGCAGGACCACTACCTCATCGAGAAGATGGCGCAGTTCAACCGCGAGCGCGTGCCCGAGCGCGTGGTGCACGCCAAGGGCGGCGGTGCGTTCGGCTTCTTCGAGACGACCGAGGACGTCAGCCAGTACACCAAGGCCGCGCTGTTCCAGCCCGGCGTGCGGTCCGACGTCCTGCTGCGGTTCTCCACCGTGGCCGGTGAGCTGGGCTCGCCGGACACCTGGCGCGACCCGCGCGGGTTCGCGGTGAAGTTCTACACCTCCGAGGGCAACTACGACCTCGTCGGCAACAACACGCCGGTCTTCTTCCTCCGCGACCCGATCAAGTTCCAGGACTTCATCCGGTCCCAGAAGCGTCGTGCCGACAACGGCCGCCGCGACCACAACATGCAGTGGGACTTCTGGACCCTGTCGCCGGAGACGGCGCACCAGGTGACGTGGCTCATGGGTGACCGGGGCATCCCCGCCACCTGGCGGCACATGGACGGCTTCGGCTCGCACACCTACCTGTGGGTCAACGCCTCCGGCGAGCGGTTCTGGGTCAAGTACCACTTCAAGACCGACCAGGGCATCAGGACGCTCACCGCGGACGAGGCCGCCCGGATCGCCGGGGAGGACGCCGACCACCACATCGCCGACCTCTGGAACGCGATCGAGCGCGGCGAGCACCCGAGCTGGACGCTGCACGTGCAGGTGATGCCGTTCGAGGACGCCGCCACCTACCGGTTCAACCCGTTCGACCTGACCAAGGTGTGGCCGCACGCCGACTACCCCCTGATCAAGGTCGGCCGGCTGGTGCTCGACCGCAACCCCGCGAACTACTTCGCGGAGATCGAGCAGGCCGCGTTCGAGCCCTCGAACCTGGTTCCGGGCATCGGGCCCTCCCCGGACAAGATGCTGCTCGGCCGGCTGTTCTCCTATGCGGACGCCCACCGCTACCGCATCGGCACGAACTACGCCCAGCTCCCGGTCAACCGACCGAAGTCCCCGGTGTACACGTACTCCAAGGACGGCGCGATGCGGTACGAGAACGTCGCCGACCCGGTGTACGCGCCGAACTCCTACGGTGGTCCGCACGCCGACACCCAGCGCTACGGCGACGTGGCGGGCTGGCACGCGAGCGGCGAGATGGTGCGCGCCGCCTACGAGAAGCACGCCGAGGACGACGACTTCGTCCAGGCCCGCGCCCTCGTCCGTGAGGTGATGGACGAGACCCAGCGCGAGCAGCTGGTCAAGAACGTCGTCGGGCACCTGTCCAACGGCGTCTCGCAGCCGGTCCTGGAGCGGGCGTTCGAGTACTGGCGGAACATCGACAAGGAGGTCGGCGACCGGATCGCCGAGGCCTTCCAGCGCTGACCGCCCCGGTCGCTCGTCGCTCGCGGCGGCCGACGCGCTCCCACCACACCGCGCCCTCGGGGCTCGGGTCGTGAGGACACCGACGTCCTCGCGCCCCGGCCCCGGGGGCGTTCCCCGTTCCCGGGTTCAGGAAACGCCCCCGGACTCGCCCGCCACCACGGGCGACCGGTTGAGCCGTGGTCGTCGGTTGCTGTCGATCTACCCACCTCCTTTCCGCTGGGCGGCGACGGATGCCGCCTCGTCGCCGAGGGTGTCCCGACCGGTCGGGCAGGGGTTTCCGGGGGCGGCGACCGACGTGTCCACTGTGGACAGCAGGGGAAGAACGTCCAACTCCGCGGCGCTGGAAAGGAAGTGCCTGCCCGGGCAGGGTGCGAATCCCTCGGCATGCGGTGGTCGGCTTCTGCGATGTCCGATACCGTCGACCGATCCGACTGGTGATTCCCCTGACTCCGGGCGCCTGACTCCATCCCCGGCGAACCCTGTGCCCGATGTTGCCAGAGAGTCGAACCCACGTTCGACCTCTCGCCACCGAGTTCATACGGTCAGGCGATCTAGTCGAACGTATGTTCGAACACTGCCCGGAGTGGGGTGCTGTTTCCGTGCGGCAGCCGAGGGCTGGGAAGGATCACGAACTGGCTCTGCGGACAGGCCCGGAACCGCGCGGGGGGTGGCGCCTGTCGCACGGGCTTGACCTCTAGCCAGCTTGAACTCTTAGCGTGCGCTGGTGCTCAACCGCACTCAGCAGCGCCTCGCTGACACCAGGGGGTCGTGCCAGGAAACCGGAAACGGTTGTTGGCGACCCAGCGGTACGCGGCCTCCTGGAGCCGACGCATGCCGGGAAGGCGGTAGACGCGCAGCGGCAGCGATGTCCCCAACGCGGCCGACAACGCGTAGTTCACCGCTTCTGCCGCAGAGGCACGAGGCATCCCGTTCTCGTCGATCCACCACACAGAGGACGCCAGTTGCTCAGTGGTCAGCCCGTAGCGCTCCGCCGTCCCGGGTAGCTGGTACGCGACCGTCTCCACACGCCCGTGGCGGTCCAGGCGCTCCAACCAGTTCCGGCACCGTGTGCAGAACCCGCAGTGGCCGTCGAACAGCAGCTTTCCGTGCATCTTCCCAGCTTCCTCGGTGATGGAAGGATCCTCCATATGAGCTTGACCGTAGTGGGCATCGGCGGCTCGATCCGCTCCGACTCGACGTCCGAGCGGGCCCTGCGGATCGCGCTGGCCGGGGCCGAGGAGGCCGGAGCGCGGACCTCTCTGATCACCGGCGGCGAGCTCGTGTTGCCGTTCTACGACCCCGCGGTGCCCGACCGGACCGAGGCGGCCAGGCACCTGGTGGAGACGCTGCGGGGCGCGGACGGCGTCGTGCTCGTCTCGCCCGGCTACCACGGAACGGTGTCCGGCCTGGTCAAGAACGCGCTCGACTACGTGGAGGACCTGCGGTCGGAGGACCGCCCGTACCTGGACGGCCGGGCGGTGGGCTGCGTCGCGACCGCGCAGGGCTGGCAGGCGGCGGTCACCACGCTCACCGCCTTGCGGTCGATCGTGCACGCCCTGCGCGGTTGGCCCACTCCGTTGGGGGTGGCCCTCAACTCCAACGAGGTGAAGATCGGGCCAGAGGGTGACGCCTCCGACGAGCAGGTAGTGCGCAACCTGCGCACTATTGGCCGTCAGGTGGTGGAGTTCGCGTTGGCCCAACGGGGTGAGAAGGCGCACAACGACGCATAACCGGAGGTAGCGGCCCCTCGACGCGGGTGGAAGGGCCGGCTCGGGCTGCGGGAACGCCGGGAGCGAGCCACGCTCGAACTGGACCTGTCGTGAGTCGCTACCGCCGAGGAGTGACACCGCATGACCACTATGAGTCACCCGATCACCAGCACCCTGGGGCAGTCCGAGCGGGAGGCCACCGGCGCCCTGCTCCAGGCGGCCCTTCTCGACCTCATCGATCTCTCGCTCGTGGCCAAGCAGGCGCACTGGAACGTCGTCGGCCGCCACTTCCGCGACGTCCACTTCCACCTGGACGAACTGGTCGCGCTCGCCAGGAAGTACACCGACGAGGTGGCCGAGCGGTCCTCCGCGATCGGCGTCTCGCCGGACGGGCGGGTGCGCACCGTCGCCGCAGGCTCGCGCGTCCCGGAGTTCCCGGACGGCTGGCAGACGGACAAGAACGTGGTGCGGGCGATCGTCGAGGCGCTCGACGTCGTCGCGCTGCGGATGCGCACCCGGGTCGAGGAGTCGGAGCAGCCCGACCCGGTGACCCAGGACCTGTTCATCGAGATCACGCAGGCGTTGGAGAAGACCCGCTGGATGTGGCAGGCCAAGCTCGTCGAGAGCTGAAGCCCCGTCGGCCCGCGAGTTCCTCCCGGAGGCGGCGGATCGAGACGGAAGAGGGGTTCCGGAGAGCGTGTGGTGCTCTCCGGAACCCCTCTTCGAGTTAATCGCTGGTTGTCTCCCAGCCGACGTCGGGGAGGTCAGGCAGACTCGAGCGCACGGCGGGCGAAGGCCACCTCGGCCACGGTCTGCCGGATCGTCTCCGCCACCACCAGTGAGCCGTGACCCGCGTCGTACCGGTACACCTCGTACCGCGCACCTCGTTCGGCGAGCCTGCCCAGGTAGTTCTCGATCTGCCGGATCGGGCACCGGGGGTCGTTCTCACCAGCCAGCACGAGGACCGGTGCGCGCACCGCGTCGACGTAGGTGATCGGCGAGGACGCCCGGTAGCTCTCCGGAAGGTCGTCGGGCGAACCGCCGAACAACGCGCGGTCGTAGGCCCGCAGGGGCTCCATCTCGTCGGCGTAGGCGGACACGTAGTCGGCCACGGGCACACCGGCCACTCCGGCTGCCCACCGTTCCGGCTGGGTGCCCAAGGCCAGCAGGGTGAGGTAGCCGCCCCAGGAGGCACCGGAGACCACACAGCGCGCGGGGTCGGCCAGGCCCGTGCGCACCGCCCACTCGTGCACGGCGGCGACGTCCTCCAGCTCGGTCAGCCCGGGGCGTCCCTCGATCGCGTCCCGCCACGCCGAGCCGTACCCGGTCGAGCCGCGGTAGTTCACGTGCACGACGGCGAAGCCGGCGTCGAGCCACACGGCGCGGTAGGCGGAGAAGCGGTCCTCGTCGGCGGCGTGCGGCCCACCGTGCAGGCTGAACACCGTCGGCAGCGGGCCGTCGCCGGCGTTGGCCGGCCGGGCCACCAGAGCGTGCACGTCACCGCCGTGCGAGGGCACGAACGCGTCAACGAGCGGCTGCGAGGAGGCGGCTCGGGCCCCCGCGGGTTCCAACAGCACCCGGTCGCTGCCGTCCGTGTGCCGAGCCCGCACGACCGGCGGGTGTTCCCCAGAGGACCACGAGTACTCGATCACGCCGTCCGGCCGGACACTCGCCGAGCCGATCGTGCCCGCGGGGATGTCGAGCGCGGTGAGCTCCCCGCTCGCCAGGTCGTAGTGGTGCAGGGTGGAGCGCGCCCGGTGGGTGTGCACCACCAGCAGGGCGCTGCCGTCCGGGTACCAGTCGGCGGCCACCTCGCCGGGCAGGTCGAGCTCGATCTCGACCTCGGAGTCCCCGGCGACGTCCCAGATCAGGAGCTCCTCGCGGCCACGCCGCTCGTGGAGCGCGAGCAAACGCTGGTCACCCGGGACGGGGCTGAAGGCGAGCGCCTCCAGGCCCTTGCCCGGCCCGTCCCACTTCTCCGCCACAACACCACCGTCGGCCGTACGGAGAACGCGCAGCGCGGGGTGGCGGCTGTCGCCGTGCTCCGAGTGCGAGATCGCCAACAACGACTCGTCGCGGGACAACGCCGACACCCCGGCGTCCTGTTCGTGCTGGTAGACGACTCGGGTGTCGCCACCGTCGCCCGAGACCCAGATCGTGGTGCCGTCGTCGGTCGACGTGCCGACCGCGACGAGGGAGCGGCCGACCTCGACGCCGGCCGGATAGCCCGCGTGGACTCCGGGGACCGAACGCGGCGCGACGCCCTCGGCCGTGACGTCGAAGCTCTCGATCCGCCAGGTGCCGAACTCGTCGCCGTCGGTGTCGTCGAACCACCAGATCGACCTGCCGTCCGGGCTGAGGAGGCCGTGGTAGGTCCCGTTGGGTCGGTTGGTGACCCGGCGGTGGGTGTCGCTGGCCCGGTCCCACGCGTAGATCTCCCACACGCCACTGACGTTGGAGAGGTACAGGGAGTGGTCCGGCTCGTCACGAGCCCAGTCGGGCAGGGACGTTCGGGGTGCGGTGAAGCGGGTCCGCCAGCGGGCCTCGGCCTCGGGGTCGTCGAACAGGCGCTCGGGGACCTCGGCAACGGGGTGGTCGGTCACGGCCCCGATCCTGCCACCGGCGCGCGCGGGTGGGAGGAGTCGCCCAGCCGGCCGCGCGCTCAGGCGGTTCGCTGGGCCACCAGGACGTAGTAGTCGAGCAACCCGAGGCGGTAGGCGGTGAGCCAGTTCCGCGTCCAGTTGGTGGCCGCCTCGGTCTGCGCCAGCCACCGGTCCCAACCCGGCCAGACGTGCTCGCCGATGCTGCGGGAGCTGACCTCGGAGAACCCGGCCGCCGCCAGTTCGCGGGCGACGAGCCCGACGCTCCGGGCGTGGTCGACCCCCGTGTCCATGGTGTGGATCAGGCTCGCGAGTTCCGTCGCGTGGGCCTCTCCGGTGGCGAAGAACGTCGTGACGAGCAGCCGCCCGCCGGGAACGAGCACCCGGTATACCTCACGGGCGAATCCGGGAATGTCGTCGAAGTGTTGGGCCGCCTCCACGGACAGCACGCGTTCGAAGGAGGCGTCCGGGAACGGGAGCGCGTTGGCCGCCCCCTGGTGGTAGGCGAGCCGGCCACCGGACGAGGCGATGGCGGCGGCGTTCGTCCGACGGGCCCTGGCCACCTGGTCGGGGTGGATGTCGACACCGTCGGCAGAGCGGGCGCGGTAGGCGCTGGCGGCCAGCGCGGTGCCCAGCCCCCGCCCGCACCCGACCTCCAGCAACCTGGTGGTCGGGGAGATCCCGAGCGCGTCCAGCGCCACCTCGTAGAGCCGGCGCTGACTGGTGATCCGCTGGCCGACGCTGATCGGACCGTCCAGCGGAATGCTGGCCCAGTAACCGAAGTTGATGAAACCGCCCGCGAACAGGTCCCGGGTGGCGAGGTCCTCCGGCCCGTACATCCGGTCCCGGAGCTCCGTGGGGTCCACGGTGATCTTCCTACCGCAGGCTGACCGCGCCGAACGGGTGAAAAGCAGCAGGGCCGCGGTGCCTTTCGGCTCCGCGGCCCTGCGTCCTGTCGGGGTGGCGGGATTTGAACCCACGACCTCTTCGACCCGAACGAAGCGCGCTCCCAAGCTGCGCCACACCCCGTTGGACGGGACTTAGCTTACAGGTAGTCCGCCCCAGCACCGAATCGGGCCCCCGTAGCCTCCGTCACACCGGCCTGACCAGGATCTTCGGCGCGCGGGGTCAGCGTGAGGAGAGTGGCCTCGGGCGGGCAGGCGAACCGGACGGGGGCGTAGGGCGAGGTGCCCAGCCCCGCCGAGACGTGCAGCCACGTGTGGGCTCCCCAGCGGGACGCCCCGCGGGCCCGGGTCCGGTCGAGCTCGCAGTTGGTCACGATCGCCCCGTAACCCGGCAGTCGGAGCTGACCGCCGTGCGTGTGCCCGGCCAGGACGAGGTCGTAGCCGTCCCCGGCGAACCCGTCCAGCACGCGGGGCTCGGGCGAGTGCGTCACTCCCAGTCGCAGCGCGGCCTTCGGGTCGGGTCGGCCGGCGATCTGCTCGTAGCGGTCCCGCTTGAGGTGCGGGTCGTCGAGTCCTGCGGCGACCACGGCCTGGCCGGCGATGGTGAGCCGCCGCCGCACGTGGGTGAGGTCCAGCCATCCCCGCTCGGCCATGGCCGCGCGGAGGTCCTTCCAGGGCAGCGGGGTGCCGTGCACGCGCTTGGTCTTGCTCGACGGCAGCAGGTAGCGCGCCGGGTTCTTCGGCTTGGGCGCGTAGTAGTCGTTGCTGCCCCAGACGAACACCCCCGGGAACTCCAGCAGGGGGCCCAACGCGCGCAGCACGGCCGGCACGGCCTGCGGGTGCGCCAGGTTGTCGCCGGTGTTCACGACGAGGTCGGGCCGCAGGTCGGCGAGCGCGGCCACCCACCGCTGCTTCGACTCCTGCCCGGGAGTCATGTGCAGGTCGGAGACGTGCAGGACGCGCATGGGCCGCGCGTCGGGCGCGAGCACCGGCAGCGTGGCCTGGCGAAGTGTCCACCGTCGGCGCTCGTAGCCGGCGGAGTAGGCGAGCGTCCCGACGCCGAGTGCGGCGGTGCCGAGCAGGATCCGACCGAAGGTGTTCACGGCTTCGAGACTACGGCGACCGCTGTGACCGCCCGACGTAGGCTGCCGGCCCGGCGTGCTCGGGTGAACTCGGGGGCAGGTCGGTGCCCATGTTCCGTTGCTGCCACACGGATCTGACGCACCTGTGTCACCTGAAAGTGGGCTCTGTGGTGTCACTCGGAGGTGAAGTGATATTGCCTTCGATGTCGGAATTCTTCGTGTGGCCGACGCATGGTGTTCCCGTGATAGGTGATAAGCGTGTTGAGGTGAGATGGAGGAAATTGGGATCGCCATAACTATGGTCAATGGCCATGAGCTGGCGCTGGGTATGTGCGGCGTGGCGTGGTGAGCTGGCGTGGTGAGGTGCTGTCTCGCGCGGAGAGTGGAGATGCCCAGCTCTTCGGGGTGGTGGTTTGCCCTCTGTCCCGTCGTGGCTTTCATGTTCGGTCGCGCAAGGGTGTCGGATTTCGCCAGTCGGTGCGAGAGGGGTCATGTTACCTCTCGCGCGCAATGTGGATTCCACTTCCGTGGCGTCAAAAGAGCGAGCGGACGAGGGGCGGAATCGAGTAGGGTCCGATCATGGCGGAGTTGAAGGCGCGGTTGCAGGCCGATCTGGCCGCGGCGATCAAGGAGCGGAACACCACCGTGGTGGACACGCTGCGGATGGCGCTGGCCGCGATCACGACGGAGGAGGTGGCCGGCTCGGTCGCCCGTGAGCTCTCCGACGACGAGGTGCTCAAGGTGCTCGCCAGGGAGGCCAAGAAGCGGCGGGAGGCCGCTGAGGCGTTCGCCGGAGCGGGTCGGGACGAGCTGGCGGCAAAGGAGCGCGCGGAGGGCGAGGTGCTGGCCCGCTACCTGCCGGCGCAGCTCGACGACGCTGCCCTGGACGAGCTCGTGCGGGAGGCCGTGGACGAGATCGCCCGGATCATCGGCGAACGTCCGGGCCAGCGTCAGATGGGGCAGGTCATGAAGGCTGCCAACGCCAGGGTCGCTGGCCGGGCCGAGGGCTCCCGGGTCGCGGCGGCGGTGCGCTCCCACCTGCAGGGCTGACCGCACGCTCGCATCAATTCGAGACGGAAAGGCGCCACCCCTTGTCTGTCCAACATGGACAGACAAGGGGTGGCGTCGTCCTGGCCGCGCCCGTTTCTCGCCCTGGGGGACGTGCGGGAATCAACCCCTGCGCGGTGACAGCGTGGGGATGCGGTGCGGGGGCGGGTCACCCGGAAGGGGATCGCTGAAACGTGGATTGCTCGGCTGCCCGCCGTCGTTCTGCGTCGTCGGCGCGGGCGCCTGGCTGGAAGGCGGGACGGAACCCTGGTCGGAGGGGGTGCGGCCCGGGTTGTCCGGGCGGCTCGGCGCCGACGAACTCTGGCTGGGCGCCGGCTGCGGGACGAACCCGCTGCTCACCCAGATCGTCACCGTCTCGCCGGGCAGCGCGACACCCCGAGGGCTCTGACTGGCGACCACGCCCTTCGGGAAGGAGCTGTTGATCGAGCGGCGTTCGACCTTGTAGCCGGCCTGTTCCAGGAGCGTGCGGGCGTCGTTCTCCGCCCTGCCCACGACGTCGGGCACCCGGACCTCGTCGCCGCCGTGCAGGTACCGGGGATCGACCGGGGGCAACGGCTCGGCGGGGAGGCCGGCGTGGATCTCCTTCATGGCGGCGAACCAGGTGCGCGCCGGCACCATGCCGCCGAACATGTGCCCCCCGTTCCCGCACAGCTTCGGCGGCCTGCCGTCGCAGATGCCCTGCGGGCGGACGCCGTCGGTGAAGATCAGCGCGGCGCCGGCGAACTGCGGGGTCGAACCGGTGAAGCCGGCCGAGTGGTAGTTCTCCGTCGTGCCGGTCTTGCCGATCATCGGCCGGTTCCAGTCGACCTCCTTGGCCGCCGTGAAGGCGGTGCCGCCCTGCTGGTCGTCCTTGCTCAACCCCACGGCCAGGGTGTTCGCCAGCCCGCCGGCCACGACCTGCTCGCAGGGCGCCTCGGTGAGCGACACCGGGCGGCCGTTGCGGTCGAGCACCTCCTCGATCGGGCTCGGTGGGCACCACATGCCGCCGCTCATCAGCGTCGCGCTGACGTTGGCCAGCTCCAGAACGCTGGTCGGACCGAAGCCGAGGGTGAACGGGCCGATCTTGTTGTCCTTGATGAACTGGGCCTGGGACGGCCCGTTCGACCCGTCCCTGGCCAGCGGGTCGCCGCTCCGGTTGACGCCCTGCATGCCCTCGCGCAGCCCCAACCGGACCGCCATGTCCACCGCGGCGTCCAGCCCCACGCGTTCCTGCAGCTTCACGAACGTGGTGTTCGGCGACTGCGCGAGAGCGTCCTGGAGGGTCAGTGAGCTGCGGTACGTGGCGGTCGGCGCGTTGTGCACCGTGTAGGGGCCGAGGTTGTTCAGGTAGACGCGCGACGTGTAGCTCGACGGCACGTCCACGACGTTGTGGATGCCCATGCCCTTCTCCAGGGCGGCGGCGGCCACGAAGATCTTGTAAATAGAGCCCGCGCCGAACTTGGTGACCCCGCTGGGCAGGTCGTACTGCGTCTGGCCCTTCTCGACGTCCAGCCCGTAGTCGCGGTTGGCGACCAGCGCGCGGACCCGGTGCCGGTCCCTGCCGGGTTGGACGACGGCCACCGTGTTCGCGATGCCCGTGGTCTGCTTGGGGACCTGGGCCTCCGCCGCCTGCTTCGCGGCCTTGGTGACCAGCGGGTCGAGCGTGGTCTTGATGGTGTAGCCACCACGCCTGATCTGGTCGAGGGAGAACCCGGCGCGTTCGAGGTACTGCAGGACGTACGAGCAGAAGAAGCCGTCGGACGGGCCGGCGCCGATGCACCCGTTCTGCAGCATGTTCAGCGGCTGCACCAGACCCAGCGGCTGCTGCTTGGCGTCCTCGCCCATCTCCCGGGTGATGCTGCCGTAGTCGACCATCTTGTCGATCACGGTGTTGCGCCGCCGGATCGCGCCGTCCGGGTTCGTCACCGGGTTGAGGTAGCCCGGCTGGTTCACCAGGCCGGCGAGCGTCGCGGCCTGCGGGATCGTCAACTGGTCCGGGGTGGTGTCGAAGTAGGTCCTGGCGGCGGCGGCCACGCCGTAGGTCTGGTTCCCGAACGGCACGACGTTCAGGTAGCGGCTGAGGATCTCGTCCTTGCCGAGCCGCTTCTCCAGCTGCAGCGCCACCCGGATCTCCCTGAGCTTGCGGGCCGGTGTCTGCTCGGTGGCGCGGGCCCGCTCGGTCGGCGTCTTCGCGACCACGTGGACCAGGTAGTTCTTGATGTACTGCTGGGTCAGCGAGGAGCCGCCCTGGGCGATCTCGCCGTGCAGCTGGTTGGTGACGAAGGCGCGCATCGTGCCGCGCCAGTCGACCCCGTCGTGCTCGTAGAACCGCTTGTCCTCCATGGCGACGATCGCCGCCTTCATCGTGTCGGCGATCCTGTCGGGCGGGGTGAGCACGCGGTACTGGTCGTAGAGGTACGCGATCGCGTTGCCGGTGACGTCGGTGATCGTCGTGACCAGGGGCGGGTCGACGCTGACCAGGTCGGCCGAGATGTTGTCGACGGTGTCGCTGGCGCGGTTCGAGACGACGCCGATCGAGCCCACGACCGGGAACAGCATCCCCGCGACGAGGACGCCGGCCAGGACGCAGAGCCCGAGGAGCTGGAGCAGGCCGTCCCTGACTCGCACGGGAGCCAGGGTAACTGTCACCTCTGTCGGTGACCTCTCGTCTTGCCCAAAGCGGTGACTTCACGTAACGGGTGAGCAACCCGGTGTTGGACGGGGAACCAGATGCCTCTACAGTCCGTCAACGTCTTCACGACCACACGCGTCAGCGCACTCCCCGAAAGTGTGCTGTCGACCCGGTGCCGGGGGGTGCCGGGTTCGTCGCGACGACGACAGGAGCTGGGGGACATGGTGTTCGACCAGGGGGACTGGCGCACCCGCGCCGCTTGCCGAGACGAGGACCCCGACAAGTTGTTCGTCCGCGGCGCCGAGCAGCGCAAGGCGAAGCTCGTCTGCCTCGCGTGCCCGGTGCGGACGGAGTGCCTGGCCGAAGCCCTGGACAACCGGATCGAGTTCGGTGTCTGGGGCGGTATGACCGAGCGTGAACGGCGGGCGTTGTTGCGCCGCCGGCCCGACGTCGCGTCGTGGCACGAGCTGCTCGACGAGGCCCGGCGCAACCACGACGACACGGAGGCCAAGGTCAGCTAGCTGGCGCCCGGCTGTCTCGCGGCTGGCCGGCGCCCCGTCGGGCGCTGGCCGGCCGCGGGTCCAGGCGTGTTCCGCACACGCCACGCTGTCGAGTGATTCGCTCTCTTTCGAGTGCAATCACGCGCCTCGGCTGGCCCGGCGGGTCGGGACACGCCGAACCGTGCTGCCGCTCGGCCGTTCTCCGCTGTCGTCGCGGCGGAGTTGTCCACAGGTGCCCGAGTTGTCCACAGGCTCGGGTTTCGCCGTTGGCGCGGTGGTCGCCGCTGGATAGGCTGGAGCAGGGCTCGCCCCCCAGGGCGGGTGGGGGCTGACCAGGGGTGAGGGCGGTGTGGCGCCCGACGGCCCGGGGTCCGCGGCGAACGTGGCGGTGCGGCTGGCAGCGCCGGGAAGTGGTTGCCCCGCCTCAGGTTCCGGCCAGGCGATGGCCGATCTCGCGCAGACCCTCCATGTCGTGCACGTCGGTCGGCAGCGCGGGAACGCCGATCAACGCCACCTCGGGATGGGCCGCGGCGAACCGCCCGAGGAGCCTCTTCTCCCGTTCCGCCATGGCGACCCGGTCCGCGTGCAGCCGGAGGACGGCCTCGACCACCGGGTCGGTTCCGGCCCGATCGATCTCGTCCGCGGCCGCCGCCGCCCTCGCCGCGTCCAGGTCCGCCAGGACCGGGTGCGTGCGGTTCAGCACCAGGCCGGCCAACGGCATGGTCTCCGCCGCCAGCCGCTCCACGAAGTAGGCGGCCTCCCGCAGGGCGTCCGGCTCGGGCGCGGCGACCACGAGGAACGCCGTGCCGGGTGAGCGCAGGAGCCGGTAGGTGGCCTTGGCCCGTTCCCGGAACCCGCCGAACATGCTGTCGAACGCCTGGACGAACGCGGACGCGTCCGCGAGCAGCTGGCCGCCGACGACGGTCGACACGGCCTTGGCGAACAACCCGAACCCCGCGCCGACCAGCCGGGCGATGCCCCGGCCACCCGCCCTGGCCGGTGCCGACAGCAACCGGATGACCCTGCCGTCGAGCACCGAGGACAGCCGCTGGGGCGCGTCCAGGAAGTCCAGCGCCGACCGGCTGGGCGGGGTGTCCACCACGATCAGGTCCCAGTCGCCGGTCGCGGCGAGCTGCCCCAGCTTCTCCATCGCCATGTACTCCTGCGTGCCGGAGAACGACGTGGAAATGGTCTGGTAGAAGGGATTCGCCAGGATCTGCTCGGCGCGCTCCCGACCGGCGTGCGTCATCACCATCTCGTCGAAGGTGCGCCGCATGTCGAGCATCATCGCGCTGAGCTCGCCGGGTACGTCGCCGTCGAGCGTGACCCGTCGGGGGTGGTTCCCGAGCTGGCGCAGCCCGAGCGACTGGGCGAGCCGCCGCGCCGGGTCGATGGTCAGCACCACGACCCGCCGCCCCCGCTCGGCCGCGCGGAGCGCGAGCGCCGCCGCCGTGGTCGTCTTGCCGACCCCGCCGGAGCCGCAGCAGACGAGGACGCGGGTGCCGGGGTCGTCCAACAACCCGTCGACGTCCAGCATCGGCGGACGTCCCGGTCCGGGCGAGCTCATCTGACCCCCTGCTCGATCAGCAGCTCGGCCAACTCGTGCAGCACGCCGACGTCGACGCCGTCGGGCCGGTCGGGCAGCTCCAGCACCGGCAGGGCGGCCTCGGCGAGCTGCGCCATCGCCGCGCGCTCGGCCCGGACCCGCAACGCGTGTTCGACGGTCTGGTCGACCAGCCCGGTGATGACTGCCCGCGCGGGGTCCAGTCCCGCGGCCCGCAGCCCGGCGGCGACCCGCTCGGCGTCCACCGCCCCGTGGGCGGCCGTCTCCACCGCCGACGCCGGCAACCGCACCGGCCGCACCCGGTTGACCAGCACCGCACCCGGCCGCAGGTCCACGCTGTCCAGCTCCTCCACGGCCTCCAGCGTCTCCTGCACCGGAAGCTCCTCCAGCAGGGCGACGAGGTGCACCGCGGTCTCACCGGAGTGCAGCAACCGCACGACGCCGTCGCTCTGCTCCCGGATCGGGCCGACCTTGGCGAGGTCGGCCATCGCCCGGGTGACGTCCAGGAACTTCGCCACCCGTCCCGTGGGCGGGGCGTCCAGCACCACGGCGTCGTAGGCGTGCCGCCCGCGCGAGTCCGTGCGGGTGACGCACTCCTTGACCTTGCCGGTGAGCAGCACGTCGCGGAGGCCGGGGGCCAGGGTGGTGGCGAACTCGATCGCGCCCATCTTGCGCAGTGTCCGCCCGGCGAAGCCGAGGTTGTAGAACATCGACAGGTATTCGAGCAGCGCGGCCTCGGCGTCCACGGCCAGCGCGCGCACCTCGCCGCCGCCGCGCACCCAGGTGAGGTGCTCCTCGGCGTAGGGCAGCGGAGACCGCCCGAAGAGCTGGGCGATGCCCTGCCGCCCCTCCACCTCGACCAGGAGCACGCGACGACCGCCGTGGGCCAGGGCCAGCGCGAGCGCCGCCGCGCCCGTGGTCTTGCCTGTTCCGCCCTTGCCGGTCACCACGTGCAGCCGGACGCGGGCCAGCTCGTCGGTCCAGCCGGGGGGCGGGGTGGTCACGCGATCAGCGTAGGCGTCCCGTCTCCCGCATGCCTGACGCGGGCGACACCTCGCGGGCGGGGAGCGACCGGATCCTCAGTCGGCGAGGGTGACCACCGCGATGAGGATCCACTCCGCGGCCACGATTCCCCACGCGACGGTGGACGGCAGGACCGTGGCGACCAACGCGTCGGCCACCGCGAGCACGCCGAGCGAGATCAGCGCGGACCGGGCGACGTCGCCCCGCGTGCGGCCCCTGCGGTCGCGGGCCTGGGCCATCGCGACCAGCACCAGCACCAGCCCACCCAGTGTGAGCAGGCAGGTCGCGACGATCCGCCAGGTCTCCACGCCGATCACCGTAGCGTCGTGTCGCGGCGTCCGGGAGACCGCGAACGGGCCGCCGTTCGGCCGGTGGTCCCCCGGACGGTCGCGCGGGCGGCTACGCTCCGCGCCATGAGCAAGTGGGAGTACGCCACCGTCCCGCTGTTGATCCACGCCACCAAGCAGATCCTCGACCAGTGGGGCGAGGACGGCTGGGAGCTGGTCACGGTGTTGCCGAACCCGACCGGCGAGCAGCACGTGGCCTACCTGAAGCGGCCGAAGGGGAACTGACGTGGCCGGCTGGAAGCAGCGCCTGGCCGAGCTGGGCGTCGAACTGCCGAAGGTCGCCGCGCCGGTCGCCGCCTACGTGCCCGCGACGCGCAGCGGTTCACTCGTGTTCACCTCGGGCCAGCTGCCGTTCGTGGACGGGACGCTGGCCGCGACCGGCAAGGTCGGAGCGGAGGTGAGCCCGGAGGAGGCCAAGGAGCACGCGCGGCTGTGCGCGCTCAACGCGCTGGCCGCCGTCGACGCGCTGGTCGGCCTGGACTCGGTGACCAGGGTCGTCAAGGTCGTCGGGTTCGTGGCCTCCGCCGAGGGCTTCACCGGGCAGCCGGCCGTCGTCAACGGCGCCTCCGAGCTGTTCGGCGAGGTGTTCGGGGACGCCGGGCAGCACGCCCGGTCCGCGGTCGGGGTCGCCGAGCTGCCGTTGGGCGCGCCGGTCGAGGTCGAACTCGTGGTCGAGGTCGGCTGAGTCCGTGCGGGCCGCACGGGACTGTCACGAGCTGCTGCTCCGGCTCGCCGGCCGCCTGCCGGACGAGTTGTTGTGGCGGTACCGGGACTGGTTGGCCGGCGGGGCGCTGGACGTGCTCGTCCGCGCCCTGCCGCGCACCCTGTTGCACGACCGGGTCGGTCTGACCGCGCACGAACACCGGTTGCTGACGGCTCTCTCTGGGGAGGGCGCGGACCCGGCGATGCTGGCCGCGGTGCCGGTGGTCGCCGAGGCTCCTGCGCCCGACTGCGTCTTCGGCGCCGAGCCTCCGGACGGGGCCGGGCAGGCCGACCAGACGCTCGTCGTGCTCGCCGCGGCCCTGCGCGGCCGGCCCGCTGTCCGCGAGCTGCGGTGCGGCTGGCGCACCGGGCGGGACGGCGCCGTCCGCAGGGTTCTGCTCGTCACCGCGACCGCGGCCCACGCGGAGCTCGCCGCCGAACTGCAGCGGGTGCTGCGCGCGCTCGGCGAGCACGACCCGTGCGTGGAGGTCCTCCCGACCGACCTGCTCGACCTCCCCGACTACCACCGCGCCGCGTTGGCGACGTCCGAGTTGGTGGGTGTGGGCGCCGCGGTCGTCCACGCCTAGCCGTCGTATTCCCGCCGCCCCTCGATTCCGAGATCGGCTCGTGCGCACGGGCCGGAAGGAGGCCCGCCGTGGACGGACAGGCGTTGACGGACCGGCTGCACCACCTGCTGCTCGCCCTGGCCGGAAGGATCGACGACGACGCGTCGGCCGCGGCGCGCGAGCTGGTCGCGGTGGCCGAACCGGAGCGCGCGGTCGAGCTGCTGGTCGGTTGTCTGCTCGCCGGCCGGATTCCGGTGACGTCCGGTGAGAAGTACCAGCTTCGCCAGCTCCTCGACGCCACGCGGTCCGCCGCGGCGCTCGCCGACCGGCTCACCGTGATCGACGAGCTGCCCGCCGATCCGCACCGGTTCCACGACCGGGACGAGCCGGCGAACGGGCTCCACGAGGCCCTGGCACTCGTCGTCGACCGACTCGCCGGAGTGCGGTCCGTCCGCGCCACCTGGAGGGTGACGCCCGCCGGCGCGACGCCGGGTGCGGTGCCCCGTCGGGTCGTCCTCGTGGAACTGGACCGGAACGCCCACCCGGCGGCGGTGGGTTACCAGGTGGCCAGCGCGTTGCGCGCGGGGGAAACGCGGGCGGCGGTGGAGGTTTACCGCACCGGGGACGAACTGCCCGACTACCACCGCAAGGCGCTCGCCGCCGCGATGCCTGTCCGTCTGGAGACGGCTCCGGCCGAGGAAGCGCCCAAGCCGACGCGGTTCCGTTCGCTGGTTCCGGTGGGGGAGGCTCCGAAGTCCGTCGTCGAGGAGGCCGCCGCGATTGAGGTCTCGCCGGAGCCAGCGGACGACCAGCGGGCTGAGGCGCCGGACGGGCCCCAGGACGAGGCGGTGGAGCCACCGACCGACGACGAAGCCGCCGTCGACGTTTCTCCGGTGGTGGCCGAAGGGGGCTCGGCGACCACCGGGGACAACCCGGTGCGCCTACCCGCGGCGGTCGACGCGAAGCTCACTGACCGGGAACGGAACCTGTTGGCCCGTCTGCACGAGGAGTTGGCCCAGCGGGAGCGGGGCGGCCGGCGGGAGAGCGGGAAGTGGCAGCTGGCGAGACCGGCGGGGGAGGCGCTGACGGCCGCCGACCCAGCGCCGGGGGTGACCACCTGGAGCGCCGGTCCTCCCGTCCCGGCACCCAACGGCTACCCGCACCTGTCCGGTGGGACCTCGGCGTTTCCGCCCAACGGGTGAGGCAGGGCTCGCCGTCCGGCCACGGGGGCCGGGACCACGTCCCGCTCAGGCCGGCAGGGCGCGCAGCGCCTCGGTGAGCGTCACCCGCTGCTCCACGTCGAGCGGGCGGAACAACCGGGAGGCGATGCGTCCGGTCGCCGCGTCGATCCGGCGCCGCACCGGGTCGTCCGGCAGCAACGCTCTGAGCTGGGCCGTCGTGAGACCCTCCGCGACGAGCACGTGCGAGCGCGCGTCGGAGCGGTGGACAGCCAGGGCGCACAACCGGTCGAAGAGCCGACCGGCCACTCCGGTCGCGGGGCTCGCGGCGGTCCAGGCGTCGAAGGCGGGGCCGGGCGAGGTGCCGGTCGCGCAGCACACCAGTTCGTCCAATGTGGACGCCAGATCGACGGGCTCGCCCCAGACGGCTCGCGCCGTGCCGTCCACCAGGTCCAACAGGGCGCGGGACACGACGCGGGCGGCGTCGCTCGCCTCCAGGTGATCACCGCTGGTGCGCAGGAACCCGTCGGCGGCCAACTCGGCGAGCGCGATGTCGAGGCCGTCGTGCTCCTGGAGGAGCGCGGCGACCAGGTCCGTGTGCACCGGTCCCACGAGTAACAACGTCCGCAGGCCGAACAGGACGGCGCTGTGCCGGCGGACTCCGTGTTCCCGGTACAGCGCGTCGCGCTCCGCGTCGAGGCGCGCGTCGATTCCCCGCACCAGTCGGTGGACCTCCCGGTCGACGTCGGCCGCCGTGCCGCAGGAGTCCGCGCTGTCCAGCGCCACCCGGGCCGTCTCGACCTGGTCGTCGGCCGGTTCCCCTGTCGGGTCCGGCGTTCCCCTGTCCGCGAGGTCGAGCCGCATGCGCAGCGCCACGGCCAGCAGCTCGCGCGAGTGGTCCCAGTTCCCCGCCTCGAAGTGGGCCCTGCCGGCCTGGTCGAAGACGAGGGGGAAGTGGTCGGCCAGCTCCGGCAGCCGCCGGACGTCCTCGACGCACCGGTCGAACTCGGTGATCGCCTCGTCCAGCCGGCCCCGCCACTGCAGGGCGCGGGCCAGCCGGCACCGGGCCAGGACTGTGGACGGCTCGGGGCCGTGCCGCTCCGCCAGGCGCATCGCGATGCGCAGGTGCTCCTCGGCGACGTCCAGTCGCCGAAGCACCCGGGCGGCCTCGCCGATTCTCGTGTGGTGGGCTCTGGCCGCGGCCGGCTCGACGGGTTCCGGGCTGCGCAGGGCCTCCTCCAGCCACGCCGCCACGCGGTCCGGGCGCTGCAGTCGCTCCTGGAGGGTCTCCGGATCGAGGGTGTGGGCGAGGAGGTCGGTTTGCTGTGGGGTCACCAGGTGTCCTCGGGCGGTCACGGGCGGATACCCTAGTGATCGACCGAGAAGCGTTCGCGTTAACGCGAATACCTCGGATGTCCTAACCGGCGGCTCGTCGCGCGGCGGCCAGGACGCGCTGGAGGTGCAGCCCGCGGCGGACGTCGCAGGGGTGCTCGGCGGTGCCGCTGTGCACCATGGCGACGAAGTCGTCGAGCAGGTTCGTGTAGCACTCCTGGGGAGGCGTGGACCGCCCGCTGAGCGTCCGGTCGCCCTGGTCCCCGTAGACCGAGAAGTCCACGATGGTGGGTTGCACCGGTAGGTGCAGCGACATGGTCAGGGTGCTCGTCGCGCCACCGTCGTGGCCGAGCATGAGTTGCCAGAGGTCGCCACGGGAACGGTGCGCGGCGAGGACGTCGGTCACCTCGCCGAGCGCGGCGTCCATGAGATCGATCGCGTGCGGGCCGATGTCCGCCAGCGCCCCCTCGGCGTGCCGCCACTCCGAGGTGGCGTGCGTCTCGGACAGCAGGGCGCCCGACAGCCAGCGCGCCGTTCCGCCCACCCAGCCGCCGACCCGGCCGAGCTCGGCCAGCCAGGACTGGGTCTCGGGCGCGAACCGGCGGGTGAGCATGACCAGGGAGGCCACCCCGGTGTCGGCCACCGCGTCCGCCAGCCGCCCCACACTGTCCACTGTGGACCCTACAGGCTTTTCCAGGATCACGTGCTTGCCCTGCTGTGCCGCCGTGAGCGCGAGCTCGGCCTGTACGGACGGCGGAACGGCGAAGGCCACTGCGTCCACAGTGGACAGTAGTTCCGCCGGGTCGTCGCAGACCTGGGCGCCGTAGCCGCCGGCCAACTCCTCGGCGGCGGCCCGCCGACGTGCCCACACGGCCGCCAGCCTGGTTCCCGGGTGGTCCGCGATGCCCGGCGCGTGCACCCGCCTGGCCCACGGCCCGGCTCCCACCAGCCCAACCCGAAGCTGCTCGTCCACGCGCCCATCCTGCCCCGGCGTCGGGAGCCCGTCCCGACGGCCACCACCCTGACCGCGCGAACCGCGACCGCGAACCACGTGTCCGGACGCCGTTCAGGTCAGGCTTTCCGTTCTGTCGCCAACAGGTGGGTGACCTGTCTAGGGTCGGGGCGTGCCCCAGTTGCCCGAGGACCTGACCCTGCCGGAAGGCCTGATCCCGGACGAGCCGCCCGTGCGTCCCGCCCAGCCGAGGGACGCGGCCACGGTGGCGCTGGTCCGCGAGGGTGGCGCCGGCATGGAGGTGTTCCTCCTGCGCCGCGTGGTCGGCATGGCCTTCGCCGGTGGCATGAGCGTGTTCCCCGGCGGTGGCGTCGACCGGCGGGACGCCGACACCTCGGTGGCGTGGGCCGGCCCGGAACCCGCCTGGTGGGCCCGGCGGTTCGGGTGCGCGCCCGAGCTGGCCACGGCGCTGGTGTGCGCCGCGGTCCGGGAGACCTTCGAGGAGGCCGGTGTGTTGCTGGCCGGCCCCGACGCGACGTCGGTGGTGGCCGACACCACCGGGTACGCCGACGCCCGCCAGGCCCTGGTGTCCCGGGACGTGTCGCTGGCCCAGTTCCTGGCCGAGGCCGGCCTCGTGCTGCGCTCGGACCTGCTGCGCCCGTGGGCGAACTGGGTGACGCCAGCGGAGGAGATCCGTCGCTACGACACCCGGTTCTTCCTCGCGGCCCTGCCCGCTGGCCAGCACGCCGACGGGGCGACGACCGAGGCGGTGGACGCCGCGTGGCAACGACCTGTCGAGGCGCTGGAGGACTGGCGTGCGGGTCGCCGGGCACTGCTGCCGCCCACCTGGATGACCCTGGCGGAGCTGGCCGAGTGCGGCTCGGTGGCGGTGGCGTTGTCCACGGCTCTGACGGGCGAGCGGACGATCGAGAAAATCGTGCCACGGGTGGTGCGCCGGGGCGACTCCCTGCGCGTCGTGCTTCCGGGTGATCCGGCGTACGACACGGCCGCCGGCCACCTGGACGCGCGGCCCGGCGACCGGCTGGAGCACCGGTGAGCGGGTTCGTCGAGGGGGTGCGGGCCGAGCACCCGGCGTACGGCGTCCTGCGGCCGGTCACCTCGTGCGCCTCGGTGCTGCTCGCCGAGAACCCGTCCCCCATGACCCTGGACGGGACCAACACCTGGGTGCTGCGGGCCCCCGACGCCGCCGCGTGCGTCGTCGTGGACCCGGGCCCGGACGACGAGGTCCACCTGCGCCGGCTCGCCGAGCACGGCCCGGTGGCGCAGGTGCTGCTCACCCACGGGCACGCCGACCACTCGGCCGGCGCACGTCGGTTCGCCGAGCTGGTCGGCGCTCCGGTCCGGGCGCTCGACCCCGCTCTGCGCCTGGGCTCCGAAGGACTGGCCGACGGGGACGTCGTCGAGGCCGCGGGCGTGGTCGTCCGTGTCCTCGGCACGCCGGGGCACACCTCCGACTCGTTGTGCTTCCTCCTCGAGGGCGAGGGCGACCCGGGCTCCGTCCTGACCGGCGACACGGTGCTGGGCAGGGGAAGCACGATGGTCGCGCACCCGGACGGTCGGCTCGCCGACTACCTGGAGTCCCTGCGCCGGTTGGCCGACCTCCCGCCGGGGACCGCGGTCCTGCCCGGGCACGGCCCGGAGCTGGCCGACGCCGGTCAGGCCGCCCTGGCCTACCTCGCGCACCGGGAACAGCGGCTGGGACAGGTGCGCCAGGCCCTGGCCACCCTCGGCCCGGAAGCCACCGCCCGCCAGGTGGTCGAGCTGGTCTACGCCGAGGTCGACGTCGCGTTGTGGCCGGCGGCGGAGCTGTCCGTCCGAGCCCAGCTGGAGTACCTCCGCGAGCACCGGTGAGCACGCCGGCGAGACGCCGCCCGTCCGCTCAGTCGTGCGCCTTCCGGGCCCGGTAGGCCCTCACCTTGGTGATGCTGCCGCACGCCCTGCCCCCGGGGCCGACTCCGCGTACATCGAGCACCAGGTCCGGCTGGCGTTGCGGGAGTGGTCGTAGAACACCCACTGGCGGTCCTGGGCTGCGCGGGGTTGGCCCTGGTGGTCACCGTGCTGGCCGCGGGCTGGGAGTTGCGCCGGCCCTCGGCGAAGGCGGTCACCGTGGGCGGATCGGCATGACCACGTAGCGCAGGTCCACGCCGTCGGGCGCGGGCTCCACCGCCGTCAGCCGCGTCGACTGGTGGGCGCCGCGGATGCCGAGGCGCACGGTGGTGCCCGCGAACGCTTTGAGCGCCTCGCCCAGGTACTGGGCCCGGTAGACGCGGGTCAGCGGCTCGCCGTCCACCCTGGCCACCAGGGTCTCCTCGGCCTCGCCCGAGGCGGGGTCCGAACCCTGGACGCGCAGCTCGTCCCCGCCGACCGCCAGCCGCACGGAGGAGAACGGGCCCGCGTAGGGCGCGACCCGTCGGACCGCGGCCGCGAGCGCGTCGGCCGCCACCAGGACCTCGCAGTCCACTGTGGACGTCAGATACCTGGCCTCGTCCGGGAACGGGCTGGCGAGGACGCCGCACCCGACCGCGGCGCCGGGCCAGGACAGGGCGGCGCGGTGCGGGTTGGCCGGATCGCAGCGCAGTTCGACCTCGGCGGCCCCGGCGGCCTGGCGCGCCACCTCCGCGAGCAGCGCGGCGGGGAGCAGCACGTCGAGTCCCGCGCACCGGGGTTCCCAGGGCAGCGAGGCGACCGCCATGCGGTAGCGGTCGGTCGCGACGAGGACGAGGCGCTCTCCCTCGGAACGAACGCGCACTCCGGTGAACAGCGGGATGGTGTCGTCCCGGGACGCTGCGCCGGCGACGGGGACCAGGGCCGCGGCGAGGGCGGAGCCCACCAGGCGCCCCGCGACCGTTGGTGGCTCGGGCACACCGGGGTGCGTGTCGACATCGAGCAGGGGCAGGGCGAAACGCGCCGACGGCGTGCGGATCGCGAGCCGGGAACCCTCCACGACGAGCCGCACGTCCGGGGAGTCCAGCGCGCGCAGGGTCTCCGCGAGTGGGCGCGCGGGGACGAGCACCTGGCCCGCCACCCGGGTGGTGGCACCGCGCCGGAGGCGAACCGCGCGGTCCCGGTCCGTCCCCGCCAACTCGACGCCGTCCGGGTCGGCGCGCACCAACAGCCCCGAGAGGACGGGGTCGAGGAGTCGCGCGGGCAGGAGCCGAACCAGGTTTCCCGCCGCTTCCGCCAGGTCAGCGGTTCGCGCGGTGACGTCCATGGCGGCGCCCGTGACGGCGTTCATGGCCCGGACGGTAGGCGTCGGCCCCGACATTCCCCGTTCACCGAATGGAGGTTTCCCCGGTGGGGAGGGGGCCGTAGCTTCGCGGTGAGGGGGCGAGGAGGCGGTCATGTGCGAACGGCACGGCGGCCAACTGAGCCGACGGACGTTCATCGCCGCGGGCGGCGCGGCTCTGGTCGGGACGGCGTTCCCGGCGGCGGCGGACGCCGCGGCCGAGGAGACCCGAACGATCACCGGCAGGTTCGAGCCGGGGGCCGCCGACTGGTACTACCTTCCGGTGAAGGTGCCGGCCGGAGTGCGGGAGATCGAGGTCCGGTACCGCTACGATCGGCCGGACCCGCCACCCGGAGTTCCCGGCAACGCCCTCGACATCGGCTGTTTCGACCCGTCCGGCCACGATCTGGGCGACCGCTACGGTTTTCGCGGTTGGTCCGGCGGTTTCCGCGACGGGTTCGTGATCAGTCCGACCGACGCGACGCCGGGGTACCTGCCGGGGCCGATCGAACCCGGCACCTGGCACGTGATCCTCGGCCCGTACACGGTCGCGCCGCAGGGGCTGAACTACGCGGTCGACATCACGCTCCGGTACGGCACACCGGGTCCGCCGCACATCCCGGTCCCGGCGCCGGAACGGGCGCGGGGCCGTGGGCGGACGTGGTACCGCGGCGACTGCCACCTGCACACCGTGCACTCCGACGGGCACCGAACGCCGGCCGAGCTGGCCGCGGCGGCCAGGGCCGCCCGGTTGGACTTCGTCGTCTCGACGGAGCACAACACCTCGTCGGCCGGGTCGCGGTGGGGCGAGCACGCCGGCGAGGACCTGTTGATCATCAACGGGGAGGAGGTCACGACGCGGTCCGGCCACTGGCTCGCGCTCGGGCTGCCCGCCGGCCACTGGATCGACTGGCGGTACCGGGCCGAGGAGTCCGACCGGTTCCGGCGGTTCCGGGACGAGGTCCACGCCGTCGGCGGACTGGCGGTCGCGGCGCACCCCTACTGCCCGTACGTCGGCTGCTCCTGGGGTTTCGGGTACCGCGAGGTGGACCTGGTCGAGGTGTGGAACGGCCCGTGGACGGCCGACGACGAGCACGCGGTGCGGACCTGGGACGGCCTGCTGCGGGCCGGCGAGTGGGTGCCCGCGATGGGCAACAGCGACGCGCACAGCCACTCCGACGTGGTGGGTCTGCCCCAGACGGTGGTGCTGGCCGACTGCCTGTCCACCCGCGCGGTGCTCGCCGGGCTCCGACGTGGGCAGGCGTGGCTGGCGGAGTCGGCCCAGGTCGAGCTGGCGATGCGGGCCACGAGCCCGCTCGGCCGCGCGGTGGGCATCGGCCGCCGGCTGCGGGTCGCGCCCGGCGTCCCGGTCGAGGTGGCGCTGGACCTGGGCGGGGTCCCGGGCTGTGAGGTCCGGCTGGTCACTCCGGACGGCGTGACGCACGCCGACGTGGTGCCCGCGTCCGGATCGACCTCGGTGCGCTGGACCACGAGGGCGCGGGACACGGCGTGGGTGCGGGCCGAGGTGCGGCGGCCGACCCCGACCGACACGACCCCGGACACGATGGTCGCCCTGACCAACCCGATCTTCCTCGGGGTCTGAGGGGCGCCGAAGAGCTGACGACCGGGGCCGTCTCCGGCCCGAAGACGCTCCAGCGCCGGAGCGCCTCCGCTCGGGAGGGCGGCTCCGGCGCCGGAAACCGGACGCGTTGGGGCTAGTGGGCGGCCAGGGACAGCTCGTCCCGGGACGCGGACGACTCCTCGGTCGCCTGCGCGCTGCGCCGGATGGTGTGGCGGAACAGCCAGACGACCAGCGCCAGCACCAGGCCGGAGCCGGCGGCCGCCAGGAACGCCTCCGCCGGGCCGTAGGCCTCGACGAGCTGCCCGCTCAACGACTGGCCCACCGCCAGGCCCAGGGTCACCGAGGTGACCACCCAGCCGAACGCCTCGGCCGCCATCGACGGCGGCGCCACCTGCTCGATGGTGGCGGAGTGGGCGGTCGACTGCGGCGTGATCAGCACGCCCACGGCCAGCAGCGCCAGGGCGAGGCCGAACAGCGTGGACGGCACCGCGGGCAGCAACAGCAGCAGCGAGAACCCGGCGAGCAGCGCCGGCAGGCGCAGGTGCATCGGTCGCGGCCAGGGGCGCATGCCGTACAGCACCCCGAAGAGCACCGAACTCAGCGACCACAGGCTGAGCAGCAGGCCACCCGCGGTCGGGTGACCGGCGTTGCGGGCGGCCGCCGGCACGGCGACCTCGACGAAGCCGATCGTGACGCCGAACCCGAGGGCCGCCACGGCGAGCGTGCGCATGCCGGGGTTGGTCAGCGGACCCAGCAACCTGCCCTGGGGCCGCTCGTGGCGCTCCGGCCGCCAGGCGCGGACCGTGGCCGTCCTGGCGAACCCGAGACCGCCGAGGGCCATCAGCGAGGCGGCGACGACCAGGCTGGTGCCCGGCCAGGGCGCGGCCATGAGCACACCGGCCAGGCCGGGGCCGAGGATGAAGAACACCTCCATGCTGATCGCCTCGTAGGCGTAGGCCGCGTGCCGCGCCCGCCCCGGCGGGAGCAGCCGGGACCACATCGCCCGGGAGGCCGGGCTGACCATCGGCTCGGTCAGGCCGGTCAGCGCGGCGAGCACCACCAGCAGGGGCACCGGCGCGCGCAGCTCGATGGCGGTCACCTCGACGGCCACCACCAGCGCGAACACCGCGATGGTGAGGGTGAGGGGGCGGGTGGGCCCGAACCGGTCGTACAACCGGCCCTGCGCCACGGAGCCGACCGCGACGCCGACCAGCGCCCCGGCGGCGACCACGCCGGCGGCGGCGAACGACCCGGTGACCTTCTCGACGTAGAGCAGCAGGGAGAGCCCCACCATCGCCACCGGGAGGCGGGCCAGCAGGGACGCGAGGACGGGGCCGCGCGCGCCCGGCGTGGTCAGCGCGGCGCGGTAGTCCGCGAGGGAGGCAGAGTGGGACATGCGTACCAGTCTGCCAAAGAGTGGTACGACCGTACCAGTCTATGGCGGTGGGTTTCGTCACCCCCCTCCACCCGACGACGCCGCAGGTCGCCGAGCTGGGCGGGGTGACTGGTCGGCAGGGGCTGCCCCTGGAGAACGGCAGCCGTCCGCCGCGCTCCGTAGGGCAGAACGGGTGGTTCCGAGCGGACGTTCCGCTGGCCGGCAGATGCTGCGGCGCCCCGCCGCGGTTGGTCCGTCAGGGTGCGAACGTCCTTCGGGTCATCGCGGTACCCCGCTCACAGGACGTGACATTTGTTGCGGCCAGGTCACGCGGTGCGAGTTTCTGGGTGAATCCGGGCAACGAACGTTGGCTTTTTGCCGTCCTGGAGGGTGACAACGCTTGAGTGGGCGGGTCCGGCGCCGCCATGGTGGCGGTGTCGGTCGTGTCTTCAGCGGGTACCCGCACCACAGCGAGCTCGCGGAAACCCAGCCATCGCTTCCTCCGGCGCAACGGGTCGGGGCCGAGAGCGCCGGAGGCGGGGGAGCGTGGTCGGTCGGGGGACGGACCACGCCACACACGGGGGGTCGGTGCGCCGCGTCGGGGGCGGCGCCCGGCCCCCCGTGTCTTCGCCCACCCACCGGTTCCGTACGGACGTGATCCGGCCGGTCCGACAGAGAGATCAGGTCGACGCGTGATCCGAACGGCGAGGGAGGCCCGCCTCCCGGGAACGGCGGCGCCGCCCCTGACGTCCTGTGCCGTCCACCGGTGTCACCCACCCGAGCGAGTGAACGGACTCTCCTGTGCCCGCCACCGAGCCCACAACGCTCGCGGCGGTGGCGAGCCGACACACGTGAAGGCCCCGCGCCAGAAGCACGGGGCCTTCACGTGGCTGGTGATGTGGAGCCGTGGGGCGGCGACGAAGCCGACCCGCACGGCCCGCGCGGGCATCCCCGGCGTGGACCGCCGACGGAACCCGCGTGACGCGCTCGGTGCCTCCCGGTCAGCGGGCCCGGCGGGCCAGCCGCTCCGGATCGAGGATGAGCACGCTCTTGCCCTCCAGCCGGAGCCAACCGCGATGCGCGAAGTCGGCGAGCGCCTTATTCACGGTCTCCCGCGAGGCGCCGACGAACTGCGCGATCTCCTCCTGCGTCAGGTCGTGGGTGACCCGCAGCAGGCCGGCCTCCTGGCTGCCGAACCGCTGCGCGAGCTGGAGCAGCGCCTTCGCTACCCGGCCCGGCACGTCCGTGAAGATCAGGTCAGCCAGCATGTTGTTGGTCCGCCGCAGCCGACGGGCCAGCACCCGCAGCAGCTGCTCGGCGATCTCCGGCCGCTTGCCGATCCACTCCCGCAGGGCGGGACGGTCCATCGTGTAGGCCCGCACCTCGGTGACCGCGGTCGCGGTCGAGGTGCGCGGGCCCGGATCGAAGATCGACAGCTCGCCGAACATGTCGGCCGGCCCGAAGATGCCCAGCAGGTTCTCCCTGCCGTCCGGCGACTTCCGCCCGACCTTCACCTTGCCCGACTGGATGATGTAGAGCCGGTCGCCGGGCTCGCCCTCCGAGAAGATCACGTGGCCCCGCGGGAACTCCACGGGCTCCAGCGACTGCCCGAGAGCCTCCGCGGCTGCCGGCTCCACACCCTGGAAAATGCCCGCCCGGGCCAGGGTCTCGTCCACCTCGTCCCTCCTATGAGACGCGGCGGCCGTCTGTACAGTGCCGGCCCTCTCCTGCGCAGGAGCCGGCGAGGTGCCGCCGATCACTCAGAGCAGTCTATGCCCTGTCCGCGCGATCCACGCCACGGCACCGTCCGGGTCCCGCCCTGGGGCGGGGTCGCCCGGACGGGTGAGCGCTAGCCGCGCGGTCCCCGCGGCTTGCGAGCCGCCCGGCCACCGACGCGGCGCAGGCGGAACAGTTCGAGGGCTCGGCCGATGCCGAACCGGAACAACGCGCGGACCTCGTCCGGGCGGGCGTTGTCCAACAGCTCTCCGACCTCGTCCTCGCGAACCGCGACGTGTCGGAGGCGGGCCTCGACGCGCTCCATGAAGAGCGCGAAGAACATCACCACGAGGGGAACGACGACGACGAGCCAAGCAGTCATGGTGCCGCCGATCCTTGCGCATCCCCGGCGCGGGCGCACCCCCGGGTCGGGTGGGACCCGCGTCACACCTTCGATCACGGGTCCGGGCCCGCGGACCCCTCGTCCGCCGGGTCGTCGCGCTCCGACCGCCCCGTCGTCCCCGACCCGTAGGCTGGTCGTCGTGCCCCCCACGACCCGCGGAGCAGGACAGCGCGGCGGAGACCGCCCGGTCGCGGAGAGCCGCGTGGCGCTCGTCCGCAGGGTGCGCCGGATGGTGCGGGCGCTGGCCGGCGGATATCCGGACGCGCACTGCGAGCTGGACTTCACCAACCCGCTCGAGCTGACCGTCGCCGTGATCCTGTCGGCGCAGTGCACCGACAAGCGGGTGAACGAGGTCACGCCCGCCCTGTTCGCCAGGTACCGCAGCGCCGCCGACTACGCCGGAGCCGACCGGACCGAGCTGGAGGAGATGATCCGGCCGACGGGCTTCTTCCGGAACAAGGCCGCCTCCCTCATGGGGCTCGGCGCGTCGCTCCTGGAGAAGCACGGTGGCGAGGTTCCCCGGCGCCTGGAGGACCTGGTGGCCCTGCCCGGCGTGGGCCGCAAGACCGCCAACGTGGTCCTGGGCAACGCCTTCGACGTGCCCGGGATCACCGTGGACACGCACTTCGGCCGTCTGGTGCGCCGGTGGGGGTGGACCGGGGAGACCGACCCGGTCAAGGTCGAGCACGCCGTCGCGGAGCTGGTCCCCCGCAAGGAGTGGACCCTGCTGTCGCACCGGGTGATCTTCCACGGCCGGCGGGTCTGCCACGCGCGCAAACCGGCCTGCGGCGCCTGCTTCCTCGCCAGGGACTGCCCGTCGTTCGGCACCGGTCCGACCGACCCGGCTGAGGCGGCGAAACTGGTCAGGGGCGCGGAGGCGGAACACCTGCTCGGGCTGGCCGCGACCGTCAACGGCGGGGCGGCCCGGTGAGCGAGCCCTCGGCGCCATCCGGTCGCACCACCCTGCGCTGGGCCCTGGTCGCGTTGGTGCTCGTCGTCGCGGCGGCGGTGGCACTGTGGCCCAGGGACGGCGACACCGCGGCGGCGCCGCGCGACGCCACCGCGAGTGAGCGGCCCGAGCCCGACCTGGCGCCGCTCCGGCAGCGGGCCGCGTTGCCGCCCTGCCCGTCGGGGCAGCCGGGCGCGCCCGCTCCCGCCGAGCTGGCGGGGAAACGGGTCCGGTGCCTCGGCGACGGCGGCTCGGTCGACCTGGGCGCGGCGCTGGCCGGACGGGCCACCCTGGTCAACGTGTGGGCGTCGTGGTGCCAGCCGTGCCGGGCCGAGTTGCCCGCGCTCGCCGCGTACGCCGCCCAGCCGAACGCGGTGCCGGTGCTGGGCCTGCAGGTGCAGAGCCCGGCGGCCGACGGGTTGTCGCTGCTCGCCGACCTCGGTGTGCGCCTGCCCTCGGTCCACGACGCCGACGACGTGGTCAAGGCCGCCCTGAAGTTCACCACCCTGCCCTCGTCGTACCTGGTCACGGTGAAGGGCGAGGTGAAGCGCCTCAGGCCGACGGTGTTCAGGAGCCCTGACGAGGTGCGTCAGGAGGTCGACCGGGTGCTGGGGGAGGGCGGCTGATGCGAGCGGGACCCCTGGTGGACCCCGACGACGTGCCGGAGTGGATGCGGAGGCTGGTCGCGGCGACCGACGGCCTCGACGCGCGGGCGCTGACCAAGGTGACGCCGCCGTCCGGCGGCGGTCGGCTGGCCGCGGTGCTCGTGTTGTTCGGCGAGGACGGGATGGGCCCGGGCACCGGCCCGGACGTGCTGCTGCTGCGGAGAGCCGACCACCTCAACTCGCACCCCGGCCAGGTGGCCTTCCCCGGGGGCGCGCTCGACCCGACCGACGACGGCCCGATCGCCGGCGCGTTGCGCGAGGCCGAGGAGGAGGTCGGCGTGCTGCCGGTCGGTGTGCGGCCGGTGGCGGTGCTGCCCGAGCTCTACGTCACCCCGTCCCGGTTCCTGGTCACCCCGGTGCTCGGCCACTGGCGGGAGCCGTGCCCGGTGCGCCCGGTCGACCCCGCCGAGACCGCGGCGGTCGCCAGGGTGCCGGTCTCGCACCTGGCCGACCCGGCCAACCGGTTCCGCGTCCGGCACTCCTCGGGCTACGTCGGGCCGGCCTTCCACGTGCCGGGGATGCTGGTGTGGGGGTTCACCGGCGGGGTTCTGTCCAGCCTGCTCGCTCTCGGCGGCTGGGAGCGGGAGTGGGACACCGGTGACGTGCGCGACCTGGACGCCGCGTGGCGGGCGGCGCGCAGTCCCGAGGAGGTCCGGTGAACTGGATCGACCTGGTCGTGGTGCTGCTCGCCCTGCTCGCCGCGATCTCCGGGGCCCGGCAGGGCGTGCTCATCGCGTTGCCCGCGTTCGTGGGCGTGATCGGTGGCGTCGTGCTGGGCCTGTGGCTCGCGCCGCAGATCGTGTCGCACTTCGAGAACGTGGTCACCCGGGTCGCCCTCGGCGTCGCGGTGCTGGTGCTGCTGATCGCCCTCGGCGAGACGCTCGGCGTGTGGCTCGGCCGCACGCTGCGGGACCGGATCACGTCCAGGAAGTTGGCCGGCGTCGACAACGTGCTCGGCGCGGTCGTGCAGGGCATGGTCGTGTTCGTGGTGGCGTGGCTGGTCGCGCTGCCGCTCACCAACGCCCCCGGCCTGCCCGGGCTGACCTCGGCGCTGAAGGGCTCGCGGGTGCTGGGCACCGTGGACTCGGCGATGCCCTCCGCCGCCCGCCAGCTCCCCGACGACCTCCGCAAGCTGCTCGACGTCTCCGGCTTCCCCGCCGCGCTCGCGCCGTTCGCGAACACACCGGTGCAGGAGGTCCAGCCGCCCAACCCCGAGCTGCAGCGGAGCCCGACGGTGCAGCGGGTCCGGGCCAGCGTGGTGAAGGTGCGCGGTAAGGCGCCGTCCTGCTCCCGGGCGTTGGAGGGCACCGGGTTCGTGGTCTCGCCGGAGCGCGTGATGACCAACGCGCACGTGGTGGCCGGCACCGACGAGGTCTCGGTCGAGATCGGCCGGGGCAAGCTGCCGGCCAAGGTCGTGCACTACGACGCCGGCAAGGACGTCGCCGTGCTGGCCGTGCCGGACCTGACGGCCCGGCCGATGGAGTGGGCGCCCGGCGAGGCCCGGTCGGGGCAGGACGGCATCGTCCTCGGCTACCCGCTCGACGGCCCCTACACGGCGAGCGAGGCGCGGGTCCGCGAGAAGATCAACCTCAAGGGCCCGGACATCTACGAGGCGCGCACCGTCCAGCGCGAGGTCTACACGGTGCGGGCGACCGTCCGCAGCGGCAACTCCGGCGGGCCGCTGGTGGACGCCGAGGGCCGGGTCCTCGGTGTGGTCTTCGGCGCGGCCGTGGACAACCGGGAGACCGGCTTCGTCCTCACCGCCGCCGAGGTGGCGCAGGAGGTGCGGATGGCGCCGCAGCTCGCCACCCGCCAGTCGACCGGGTCCTGCGCGGCCTGAGCCCGGCCGGGGCGCTCCCCGGTCAGGACGTGGAGGCCGTGAGGAACTCCGCGAGGATGCGGCTCGTGGTGTGCGGCGCCTCCTGGTGCGGGAAGTGCCCGACCTCGGGCAGCACGCGGTAGTCCGAGCGCGGCCCGGTCCAGATCGCCGAGGCGCGCGTCGTGGGTTCGAGCATGGTCGGGTCCAGGGCGCCGTGCAGCCGGAGCACCGGCACGCCCAGGCGGCGGTCCACGACCTCCGCGAACCGGCGACCCTCACCGCGCAGCTGGGCCCGCACCGCCCAGCGGAAGTACTCCAGCGAGCAGTGCGCGACCCCGGGGACGAGCATGGCCTCGCGGTTGCGCCGCACCGCCTCGTCGAACTCGGGCGCGACCGTCCACTTGGGCCCCGACCAGGCGCGCATCATGCGTTCCACCGCCGCGGCCCCGTTCCGGGTGAGCCGGCGTTCGGGCACGATCGGGAACTGGGCGGTGAACACGTGCCGCGCCGCGCGCCCCTGGCTCCGGGGGCCGCGCCAGATCGCGCGACGCAGCGCCAGCGGGTGCGGCGCGGCGAGGACGGCCACGTCGCGCACCAGCCGCGAGTGCATCGCGGCCACCGTCCACGCCAGCAGACCGCCCCAGCCGTGTCCGACCAGCGAGGCGCGTCGTTCGCCGAGCGCGCGGACCAGCCCGGCGACGTCGCCGGCCAGCGTCCAGCCGTCGTAGCCGCGCGGGGGCTTGTCCGAGTCGCCGTAGCCCCGCAGGTCCACGGCCACCGCCCGGAACCCCGCGTCGGCCAGGCCGATCAACTGGTGCCGCCACGACCACCAGAACTCGGGAAAGCCGTGCAGGAGCAGCACCAGCGGGCCGTCACCGGCCTCGGCGACGTGCAGCCGGATGCCGTTGGCGGAGACGTCGCGGTGCGTCCACGGCCCGCTGATCCGAACCGTGGCCGGGTCCGGTGGCGTCGGCACGGCGGGTCGGGCGGGTCAGGCGGTCGGCGCCGACGGGCGTCGCTCCGCCTCGGCGGCGTGCTGGTCGCCGAGGCTGGACAGCCGTTCCGCGGTCTCCCGCACCGTGCTGATCGTGCGCTCCGGCTTGCGGATGCTGCGGACCCGGCGGTAGCCGAGGAAGCCGAGGAAGCCGGCGGTCGCCAGCATGACGGCGAACACGATGCCGAACGACGCCGAGCGGTAGAGGCCGAGGTCGGCCAGCAGCTCGGCGACCGCGAAGAACAGGAAGAACGACGCGAAGACGAGCACCGCGAGCGCGAGGATGAAGTAGACGCTGCCGCGGACACCCTTCTTGACCTCGGCGGCGATCTCCATCTTGGCCAGCTCGACCTCGGACCTGACCAGGGTGGACAGGTGCGCTGTCGCGTCGCGGACCAGGCTGCCGAGGGACTGGTCTCCGGGCGCGTCGCCCACCCGTTCCTCGGTCAGCGGGATGGACGGGACGGGCGGCAGCCCGCCGTCGGCCCGGCTGCCGTTGTGTGGGTACTGGCCGCTGGTCACGTCGGTCATCGTGCCATGTGTCCTCACGTCGCCCCGCCTGACCGCGCCGCACGGTGGCGGGAAAGCGTTTCCCTAGTCGTCCGTGTCGTCGCTGTCGTCGGCGTCAGCACCGTTGTCGCCGTTGTTGCGGTGCACCCGGCTGCGTCGGACCAGCATCGCGGCGGCGAGCAGCGAGGCCACCGCGGAGGCCAGCAGCACGGCGGCCTTGGCGCGTTCCGCCGCGGCGCTGTCCAACGACAGCTCGGCGATGAGCAGGCTCACCGTGAAGCCGACCCCGCCGAGCATCGCGACCGCGGCCATGTCCCGCCAGCCCAGGTCGTCCGGTTTGCTCGCCACCCCGAGCCGGACCGCGACCAGCGACGACCCGAAGATCCCGACCAGCTTGCCGACGACGAGCCCGACGATGACCGCGATCGCGACCCGGTCCGCGGTGAGCTCCCGCAACGCGGCGCCGTTGACCGGCACGCCCGCGGCGAAGAACGCGAACACCGGCACCGCCACCCCGGCGGACCAGGGCTGGAGGCGGTGCTCCAGCCGGACCGCCGGCGCCTCCTTCTCGTACGGGTCGCGCCGGACCCTGGTGAGCAGGCCGAGCGCCACCCCGGCGATCGTGGCGTGGATGCCGGAGAACTCGACGGCCAGCCAGGTGCCCAGCGCGATCGGGACGTACAGCCACGGTGTGGTGACGCGGCGGCGCTGGAGGTAGGCGTACAGCGCGCAGAGGACGATCGCGGCGGCGAAGGCGAGCAGGTTGAACGAGCTGGTGAACAGGATCGCGATCAGCAGGATGGCGCCCAGGTCGTCCACCACGGCGAGGCTCAGCAGGAAGACCCGCGCGCTGCTCGGCATCCCGGACGCGGTGATGGCGAGGACGCCCAGCGCGAACGCGATGTCGGTGGCCACCGGGATGGCCCACGCCTCCGCGCCGCCGGGCGCGCCCCAGGCGATGCTGAGCGCGAGCGCGGCAGGTACCGCCATTCCGCCGACGGCGGCGATCACGGGGAGTAGCGCGGAGCGCAGGTCGGAGAGCTCCCCGACGACCAGCTCGCGCTTGAGCTCCAGCCCGGCGACGAAGAAGAACAGGGCGAGCAGACCGTTCTTGGCCCACTCGGCGAGGCTGAGGTCCATGTGGAGCGCCGCCGGGCCGACGCGCAGGTCCCTGATCGCGTCGTACTCGCCGCCCCACGGGGAGTTCGCCCAGATCAGCGCCAGGGCCGTCGCGGCGAGCAGGACCATGCCGCCGACCGTCTCGGTGCGCAGGTAGCGGGCGAACTCGGCCATGGCCTGGGTGGTGCGGGGCGTGCGCGTCAAGATCCACTCCGGGGGGTCTGCTAGCAGTTGTCCATCACTGCCGACCAGGCTTCCCGGCGCACCTTCACGCAATCCTAACGACTCCATCGAGTGATCAGAAGATGCTTAGACGAGCTAATCATCACGGTTCTGACCACGGCCGGGAGGGAATAGGCTGCTCTCCGTGATCGCACCGCGATGGAAGCTCGCACTGATCGGGTTGGTCGCCGGCGCGATGTCGGGGCTTTTTGGCATCGGCGGCGGCGTGGTGATCGTTCCGGCGCTGGTGGCGTGGTGTCGTCGCGACCAGAGACAGGCGGTGGCGACCTCGTTCCTCGCGCTCGGCCCGCTGGCGCTGTTCGGCGTCGTCGGTTACGCGCTGCACGGACAGGTCGACGTCCTCATCGCCGTTCCGCTCGCCGTGGGCTCGATGGTGGGCGCCTGGATCGGCGCCGCGCTGCTCACCAGGGCGCCGCTGGCGTTCCTGCGCTGGCTGTTCGCGATCGTCGCGCTGGCCACGGCCGGCAAGCTCGCGCTGGACCCCGGCATGCCCCTCGGCGAGATCAGCCACGAGTGGTGGCGGCTGGCCCTCCTGCTGCCGATCGGCACGCTGATCGGCGTGCTCGCGGCGCTGACCGGGATCGGCGGCGGCGCGGTCATGGTCCCGGTGATGCAGCTCGGGTTCCACGTGCCGGCCGCGTTGGCCAAGGGCACGTCACTGCTGGTCATCCTGCCCACGTCGGTGCTGGGCGGCTGGCGGAACCTGCGCAACGGCAACGGGTCGCTGCGGGACGCGGTCTGGATCGGCGGCTCCGGCATCGTGGCCACCGTCGCCACCAGCCAGTGGGCGGTGGTCATGGACCAGTCGCTGTCCGACGTGCTGTTCGGCTGCCTGCTCGTCTTCGTCGCGGTCCGCACCGTGTGGGGCGACCTGCGTCGTCTCCTGGGCCGCCGCAAGGCCGAGGCCGAGGTCGAGGTCGACGAGTCCTGACGTCCGCGGAGCGGAGCGGGGGGCTGGCCGGATCGCTCCGGCCAGCCCCCCGCGTCGTCCGGTCGGTCAGTCCTCGGACGAGGAGGGCCCGCGCAGACCGGCGCTGATCAGGTCCATCACGGCGGAGTCCTGCAACGTGGTCACGTCGCCCAGCGCCCGGTTCTCGGCGACGTCCCGCAGCAGCCGTCGCATGATCTTCCCGGAGCGCGTCTTCGGCAGCTCGGGCACGACCATGATCTGCCGGGGCTTGGCGATCGGGCCGATCTCGTGCGCGACGTGCTCCCGCAGCTCGGCCAGCACGTCGTCGCCGCCCTCGCTGCCGCCGCGCAGGATCACGAAGGCCACGATGCCCTGGCCGGTCGTCGGGTCGGACGCGCCCACGACCGCCGCCTCGGCCACCTTCGGGTGGGAGACCAGCGCGGACTCCACCTCGGTGGTCGAGATGCGGTGGCCGGACACGTTCATCACGTCGTCCACCCGGCCGAGCAGCCAGATGGCGCCGTCGGGGTCGTACTTGGCGCCGTCCCCCGCGAAGTACCGGCCCTCGAACCGGGACCAGTAGGTGTCGCGGTAGCGCTGCTCGTCGCCCCAGACGCCCCGCAGCATCGACGGCCACGGCTGGTCGAGCACGAGGTACCCGCCGCCGCCCCTGCCCACCTCGGCGCCGGTGTCGTCCACGACCCTGGCCGAGATGCCGGGCAGCGGCGCCATCGCCGAGCCCGGCTTGGTCGCGGTGACCCCGGGCAGCGGGGAGATCATGATCGCCCCGGTCTCGGTCTGCCACCAGGTGTCCACGATCGGGCAGCGCTCGCCGCCGACGTGCTCCCGGTACCACATCCACGCCTCGGGGTTGATCGGCTCGCCGACGCTGCCCAGCACCCGCAGCGAGGACAGGTCGTACTTCGCCGGGATCTCCGCGCCCCACTTCATGAAGGTGCGGATGAGCGTGGGGGCCGTGTAGTAGATCGAGACGCCGTACTTCTGGACGATCTCCCAGTGCCGGCCCTCGTGCGGAGTGTTCGGCGTGCCCTCGTAGACGACCTGCGTCGCCCGGTTCGCCAGCGGCCCGTAGACGATGTAGGAGTGGCCGGTCACCCAGCCGATGTCGGCGGTGCACCAGTAGACGTCGCTGTCCGGCTTGAGGTCGAACACCGCGTGGTGCGTGTAGGCGGCCTGGGTGAGGTAGCCGCCCGAGGTGTGCAGGATGCCCTTGGGGTTCCCGGTCGTGCCCGACGTGTAGAGGATGAACAGCGGGTGCTCGCTGTCGAACGCCTCGGGCGTGTGCTCCTCGGACTGGCCGTCCACCAGCTCGTGCCACCACAGGTCGCGGCCCTCGGTCCAGGCCACCTCGCCGCCGGTGCGCCGCACCACGAGCACGTGCTCCACGCTCGGGGTGTGCTGGACGGCCTCGTCCACGGCGGACTTGAGCGGGGCGGCCTTGCCCCGGCGGTACTGCCCGTCGGTGGTGACCACCAGCCGGGCCTCGGCGTCGTCGATCCGGGAGCGCAGCGCCTCGGCGGAGAACCCGCCGAAGACCACGCTGTGCGTCACGCCGAGCCGGGCGCAGGCCAGCATGGTGAAGATCGCCTCGGGGACCATCGGCATGTAGACGGCCACCCGGTCGCCGGCGCGCAGCCCGAGCGAGGCCAGGGCGTTGGCCGCCTTGCTGACCTCGCGCCGCAGGTCGGCGTAGGTGATGGTGCGGGTGTCGCCCGGCTCGCCCTCCCAGTGGATGGCCACCTGTTCGCCGTGGCCGGACTCCACGTGCCGGTCGACGCAGTTGTAGGCGACGTTGAGTCGGCCGCCCACGAACCAGCGGGCGAACGGGGCGTCCGACCAGTCCAGGACCTGGCTCCAGCGGGTGTCCCAGTGCAGCCGGTCGGCCTGCCCCGCCCAGAACGCCTCCCGGTCCTCGGCCGCCTCGTCGTAGAGCGCCGCGCCGGCGTTGGCCTGCGCGGCGAACTCCTCGCTCGGCGGGAACGCGCGGTCCTCGGTGAGCAGGTTGTCCAAGGCTGCGCTCTGCCCGGACCCGTCGGGGCCGGTCGCTCGGGTCATCGCGGAAGACCTCCCTGGGTTCTCGGCCTACAAGCCGGTCGTGCCACGTGCGGCGCGCCGGTGGCGGCCATGTGACCTGCGCCCAACCTAGTGCGATCCACGCCACTCGAACAGGGCAATACCGGAAAAGGTCCAGACCATTTCCGGGCCGTCGGAGCCGGGCGTCACTCGTTCGAGGGGGATCCGGCGAACGCGGGGGTGAGCCGGCCCGTCAGCCGCTCCCGCGCGGCGGGCCACTCGTCGTCGGTCATCGAGTACTGCACGGTGTCCCGGATCGTGCCGTCCGGCCGGACCCGGTGCTTCCGCAGGACTCCCTCGCGGCGCGCGCCCAGCCGTTCGATCGCGCGCTGGGACCGCTCGTTGCGGATGTCGGTCTGCCACCCGACCCGGAGGGCTCCCAGCTCCTCGAAGGCGCGCGTCAGGAGCAGGAGCTTCGCCTCGGTGTTGATCGGCGTGCGCTGCCACCGCCGGCCCAGCCAGGTGTAGCCGATCGAGAGCGACCGGTGCTGGGGGTCGACGCCGTAGTACGAGGTGGTGCCGGCCACGGCCCCGGTCGCCAGGTCGACCTGGACCCACGGCAGGTGGTCGCGCCGCTCGGCGGCGACGAGCTTGTCGGCCACCATGCGCCGGGTCGCGTCGAGGTCCGCCGGCTGGCGCTGGTTCAGCCAGGTCCAGACCTCCGGGTCCGCTCCCGCCGCGTGCAGTCCCTCGGCGTGCTCCGCCGTCAGCGGCTCCAGTCGCACGTGCGGGCCGACGAGCACCGGCCGCTCCCACCACGCGTCGTGGTCAACACCCATGGTCGGAGCCTAGGAGCGTGACCGTCGCCCGGGGAATGTCCACTCCGGACCGATATCGGCGGTCCACCCCGCACCGGGTACTGTCCGCCCCCGTGAGCGCGGTGGCGGAAGACCCGCTGGGACAGCTCCTCGACCTGCCCGGCGTGCGGGAGGCGGTGCGGTCCGCCAGGGACGCCGTGGCCGAGGTGCACCGGCACCCGACGAACCGGCGGGGGTGGCCGACGACGGCCGCCGAGGCGTCGGTGCGCGCGGCTCGGGCCTCGGCCGCGCTGGACGGCGGGAGCGTCGAGATCCCCGCCGACGGCGCCGTGTCCGACCCGGTCCTCGCCGGCGCGCTGCGGGTCGCCGAGGCGATCGGCCCGCTGCTCACCACCTGGGAGCGGGCCCCGCTCCAGGCGCTCGCCCGGATGCACGTGCTGGCCGCGGCGGACCTGGTGCCCGAGGGGCGATCCGAGGAGTCGACCGCGCTGGGCCGGCCGCGCCCGGGCGAGGAGATCGCGGCGCGGCTGAACCTGCTGGCCAGGGTGGTGACCGGCAGCGCCGGCGCGCCCGGCCCGGTGGTCGCGGCGGTCGTGCACGGCGAGCTGCTGACGCTGGCCCCGTTCGGCTCCGGCGACGGGGTCGTGGCCAGGTCCGCCGCCCGCGTGGTGGGCATCGCCTCCGGCCTGGACCCCAAGGGGCTGGCCGTGCCGGAGGTGGCGTACCTGCGGCGGGTCGAGGAGTACCGCGCCGCGGCCGCGGCGTTCGCAACCGGCACCGCCGAGGGCGTCGGCGAGTGGATCCGGTACTGCTGCCGGGCGATGGAGGCGGGAGCGCGCGAGGCGCGGTCCATCGCGGACGCCGCCGCGCAGGGCTGAGCCGCCCCGCCCGCTTCATCCGCTTCATCCGTTTCGTCCGTTCCGGGGCGCGGGCGGAGGGGGCCGGCGCCCGCCGGGACCGGCCGGTCGGGATGCTCGGACGGGTGACGGTGGCGGCGTCGTCCCGGGTGACCGCGACGGTCACCTAGCCGGGTAATTGCTGCTCACTCCGCCCGGGCGGGACGGTTCAGGCATGAGCATCGCGACCAAGGCCGTCCTCGAAGGCGGTCCCGAGGACCTGACCGACCGGGTCGTCCCGATCACCCCGCCCGGTTTCGAGCTGAAGCTGCCCTTCCGCGGCGGCTACGAGCACTTCAAGGTGACACCGCGCTACCAGGAGACGCCCGAGGGTCGGCTCCCGGTCTACGAGTGGATCTCCCGCACGGAGGTCGCCGAGTAGGCCGGGCCCCCGACCGCGGTGACGACCGAGGCGAGCAGGCCGGGGAAGCGGGTGTCCAGGTCCGCGGACCGCAGGGACACGTAGCGGATCCGGCCGTCCTGTCGGGTGCTGGTCACCCCCGCCTCGCGGAGCACCCGGAAGTGGTGTGAGGCCGTCGACGCGGTGATGCCGATGCCCTCGACCACTGCGGTGCAGCTCAGCGGGGCGTCCGTGGCCAGTCGGCGCACCAGCTCCAGTCGGACCGGGTCGGCCAGGGCGTGGAGCACGGACACCAGGTCGATGTGCTCCCGGTCCGGCTGGGGCAGCGTCCTCGCCATGCGTCCCAGGGTGCCACAACACTTCGATTGTTTGACAAGCGTCGAAGTGCCACTCATGATCCTCCCGTGACGCTTCGACAGTCATCAAACCTTTCGTGGGTGCTCGCCGTGCTGGCCCTGGGCACCTTCGCCGTGGGCACCGACGGGTTCGTGCTCGCGGGGCTGCTCCCGGCGATCGCCGCCGACCTGGACGTCCCGGTGGCGGTCGCCGGGCAGTTCGTCACCCTCTTCGCCGTCACCTACGCGATCTCCGCGCCGGTCGTCGCGCTCGTCACCGCGCGCTGGGACCGGCGCGCCGTGCTGTTCGGCGCGCAGGTCCTCTTCACGGTCGGCATGCTGCTGCAGGCCCTCAGCGACACGGTCGCGGTCATGGCGGTCGGCCGGGTGGTCGCCGCGGTCGGCGCCTCGGCCTACACGCCGACGGCGGCGGCGGTGGCGGGCGCGTTGGCCCCACCGGAACGCCGGGGCCGGGCGCTGTCCACCGTCGTCGGCGGCATGACCGTGGCCACCGTCCTCGGCGTGCCGGTGGGGGTCCTGCTCAGCCAGTGGGGGAGCTGGCGGACCGCGTTGCTGATGGTCACCGCGCTGGGGGTCCTCGCCACGGTGGGCACGGCCGTCGTGCCCCCGGTCCGACTGCCCGCCGTCGACCTGCGGACGCGCCTGCTGGTCCTGCGCCGTCCCGGTGTGCCGTCCACGTTGCTGGTCACGATGGCGACGATGGCGGCCGCTTTCTCCGTCTACACCTACATCGCCGAGCTGCTCTCGCCCGTCGCCGCGGGCGGCGTGCTCAGCCTGCTGCTGTTCGTCTACGGCGCGGCCGGCGTCGTGGGCAACGCCGTCGCCGGCCGGCTGACCGACCGGCACGGCTCCCGCCCGGTCCTGCTGGTCGCCCTGGTCAGCCTCACCGTGATGATGGCCCTGTGGCCGGTGGGGCGGGAGCACATCGCCCTCGCCCCGGTGCTGCTCGCGCTGTGGGGCGTCTTCGGCTGGATGTTCACCATCCCCCAGCAGCACCGCCTGATCGAGTCCGCGCCGGAGGCCGCGCCCGTCGCCCTGGGCTGGAACTCCTCGGCGCTCTACGCCGGCACCGCTGCGGGCTCCCTGCTCGGCGGCAGCGTCCTCGACCTGGCCGGGCCGGCCTGGCTCGGACCCTGCGCCGCGCTCGGGAGCGCCCTCGCGCTGGCGGTGGTCCTGCTGGTCCGGCCGCGGCCCGGGCGCGCCGGTCAGCCGGCGCCGGTGGCGAGCGTGGCCAGCGCCTCGCGCACGTGACCACCGGCCTCGGCCAGGGCGGCGGCGGCGCGCTGCACGTCCACCCCGGACAGCAGCCGGACCAGGGCGGTCTTGACGTCGCCGTTCGCCTCGGCCAGGACCGTGGCGCACTCCCGCTCGCCCAGACCGGTGGCCTCCCGCAGGATGCGGACCATCCGGCCGCGCAGCTTGGCGTTGGTCGCGACCAGGCTGACCATCAGGTTCGAGTAGGTGCGGCCCATCCGCACCATCACCGCGGTGGAGAACGCGGTCAGCGCCATCTTCTGCGCGGTGCCGGCCTTCATCCTGGTGGACCCGGCGATCGCCTCGGGCCCGGTGTCGAGCACCACCATCACGTCGACGTCGACCCGCTGGGAGACCGCGGGGTTGCCGGCGATCAGCGCCGACCGGGCGCCCAGCCGGCGGGCCGCGGCGAGCGCGCCGAGCACGAACGGGGTCCGGCCGGAGGCCGCGACGCCCACGACGAAGTCGCCGTCGGTCGCGTGCCGCTCGATCACCGCCGCGCCCGCCGTGTCGTCGTCCTCGACGTTCTCCACCGCCCGCAGCAACGCCGCGGAACCGCCGGCGGGGTGGGCGAGGAACCAGTTCGGCGGCACGTTGTAGGTCGGCACCAGCTCGGCGGCGTCCAGCACCGCCAGCCGGCCGGACGTGCCGGCCCCGGCGTAGTGCACCCGCCCGCCGGCCCGCAGGACCTCGACCGCGATGTCCACGGCGCGGGCCAGGTCCGGCAGGGCCGCCCCGACCGCGTCCGCCACGGTGCGGTCCTCGTCGTTGATCAGGCGCAGCACGTCGAGCGTGGGCAGGCGGTCGATCTCCCGCGTGCGGGGGTTGCGTTGTTCGGTCGGCGAGTTCACCTCGACCGCGGTCCGGCGCCCGGCGGGGATCATTTGCCGACCTCCCGCGGCCGTCGGCGGCCGTCCGGCCGCGGGCCGAGCCGGTGCCCGCTCACCGCCTCGTAGGTCGCGGACAGCGCCGCCCTGGCGGCGTCGAGGTGGTGCCTGGCCACCCCGATGAACAGGCAGTCGATGACGGTGAGCTGGGCGATCCGGCTGGCCATCGCGCCGGAGCGGAAGGTCGTCTCCCTGGCCGCCGTGGTCAGCACGTGGTCGGCCACCTCCGAGATCGGCGAGCGCGGGAAGTTCGTCAACGCGACCGTCGTCGCGCCGCGCTCCCGCGCGACCCGCAGCGCTTCCACCGTCTCGGTGGTGGAGCCGGTGTGCGAGATGCCGACCGCGACGTCCCCGTCCCGCAGCACCGCCGCCGAGGTCAGCGCCACGTGCGTGTCGCTCCACGCGAAGCTGGTCAGCCCGATGCGGTGCAGCTTCTGCTGGAGGTCGAGGGCGACGAACGCGCTGGCGCCGACGCCGTAGACGTCCACCCGGCGGGCGGTCGCGACCAGGTGCACGACCTCCTCCAGCGCCGCGACGTCGAGCTGCTCCGCGGTCTCCTCGACCGCCCTGGCGTCGGCGTAGGCGACCTTCGCCACCACCCGGTTGAGATCGTCCTCGGGCTCGATGTCGCCGCCGAGGTCGCGGTCGGCGCGGGCCGCCGAGCGCGCCGTGTCGGCGGCCAGCGCGATGCGGAGTTCGGGATAGCCGCCGACGCCGATCGCCTTGCAGAACCGGGTCACGGTGGTCTCGCTCGTGCCCGCCGCCTCGGCGACCTCGGTGATGCTGCGGTGCGCGACGGCGGCGGGGTCGTCCAGCACCACCTTCGCGACGCGCTGCTCCGCCCTGGCCAGGCCGGGCAGCAGCGATCGGATCCGGACCAGGGGGCTGGTTTCCGCGGTGTCGGTGTGGGGACCGCTCTGCGTGCTCACGTGGGAAACTTACTAACAAGTAGCTTTGGGGTCAACGCATTGTGGACGATCGGCGCGACGGGCGCACCTGCGGTTGCTGCTGTCAACTAACCTTCCTCTGAAGAGGTAACAAGCAGTGCTGCTTTCCTGTCGGAAGTTTTCCAACGAAACCTGACTCCCGCGTCGTTCCTCCACGCCATCGCGCCGTACCCCTGCATCGGAACCGCGGAGGTTGACATGCAGTGCGTTCGCTGTGGCACATGTCACTCTCTCGGGGGAACCGGGCCGGGGGGCGGGGCGTCACAAGTTGGCCAGAACGGTCGTTGCATCTGCGACTGGTGCGGCATGATGTGCCGGCCGTATGGGTGAACCTCGCCAGGGGGACGGTTATGAGCGGTGGAATGGGCGGCGGCGGGCACTTCCGGATCGACCTCGCGCGCGCGCCGCAGGTCGTGAAGGACCTGGAGGAGGCGCGGAACCAGCTCCAGGTCCTGCGCGGGAAGATCAACAACCTGGCCTACGCCGGCGACCCGGGCAAAGACGAGGTCAGCGTCAACGCCAAGAACCAGCTGCGGCGGCTCGCCACGGACTCCGCCCAGGGCTCCCTGGCCACCGCCACCGCCGCGTACCTGAAGGCGATCGACGACGCGGTCAACGCGATGAACGAGACCATCAGGACCCACATGACCGCCGAGGAGCTCAACACCTACCACGCGCGGCCGTACGAGGGTCCCAAGCCCTGGGTCGACCCCTACACGTGATCCGGCCCCACGGCCACCGGGATCCGAGACGTGAGCTGAAGGCATGAGGCAGAGGACGAGGATCAGCGTCGCCGTCGCCGGGGTGGCCCTCCTGGCCGCGTTGACCGGGTGCGGCGGCGGCCAGGAGGGGCAGGCGCGTCCCGCGGACGGGACCACCAGCGCCACCTCGGCGCCCGGAACGTCGACGCCGTCCGGGGAGCGGTTGGCGCCCCCGGTGGGCGACCCGAGGGACGCGAGCGGCGTCGCGCCGTGTGACCTGCTCAAACCGGACGCGGCCACCCGGCTCGGCTTCACGCCGCCCGGACAGCCGCTGTCCGACCCCTCGTTCAAGCCCTGCCGGTGGCGGGGGCCGAACGGCGCGGGTGTGTCGGTCTTCGCGGACACCGGGCGGCAGGGGCTGTCCGAGGTCTACAAGCAGAAGTCCCGGTTCCGGGACTTCCGGCCGGTCACCCTGGCGGGTGGGCACCCGGCCGTGTTCGCCAACGACGTCGAGTCCGACGTCGAGTGCGCCGTCTACGCCGGGGTGGCGGACACGCAGGCGGTGGTGGTCAGCAACCTGCGCCCGACCAGCGACCGCGCCAACCCGTGTGAGAAGGCCAGGCTCGTGGCGGAAGCAGTGATCGCCGGCCTGCCGGCTGGGAAGTGAGCTGGGAAGTGATTGGGGGCACCGATGGGTGACTTGGGGCTCGACCGGACGAACGTCAACTGGCAGGCCAAGCAGCTCGACGACCTCTACCAGGTCAAGGACGGCGAGACCAGCTTCGGGGACAAGGTCCAGGACTGGAAGGACGTCGCCGCCGAGTTCGAGGCGATCGGCCAGTACATCGACGCGTCGCTGAAGCAGGCGCGGGTCGTGCAGGACGGCGCGGCGGCCGACGCCCAGCAGCAGGCGATGCAGCCGCTGGCCCAGTACGCCGAGGCGTGCAAGGGCTACGCCGACATGACCGCGAACGCGGTGCAGGAGCAGGGCGGCCACCGGGTCACGGCGATGACCAGCCTCCCGGAGAAGATGGACAAGCCCTCGCTCAAGTGGTACGAGGCGGTCACCCTGCCCGGGCTGGTCAACCACGAGCTGGAGAAGGCCCAGTACGACGAGCGGACCGAGCAGGCCCGCAAGGTCATGGAGACCTACGAGAACAGCACCAACGCCAACCTCTCGTCGATGCCGACGTTCGAGCCGCCGCCCCCGATGGCCTTCGCGGTCGACGTCCCGTCGGGCGGCCAGAACCCGACGTGGAACGGCGACTACGAGAGCGGCTCGTCGGTGGGGAGCAGCGGCTCGACCACGTCCCAGCCGCCCGCCACCGTCAACCCGACCTTCACCGCGCCGTCGCAGGTGCCGCCGGGCAACGGCGGGCACTTGCCCCAGCCGCCCTACAACGGCGGGGGTGGTGGGGGCGGCGGAAACCCGCTGCCCACGCCGAAGCCCCCGATGCCGCTGCCGATGCCCCCCACGGGCGGCGGCGGCCCGTACCCGAAGCCGACGCCCGCTCCGCGGCCCAACCCGATGCGCCCCCTGCCGCTGCCGACGGGTCCGACCGGCCCCGGCGCCGGCCGCAACACCCCCGGCCCGGCTGCCGGCCGCGGTCCGGTGCCCAACGGCGGGCGCGGCGGTTTCGGGCCGGGCGGCCCCGGTGGTCGCGCGGGCTTCGGCCCCGGTGGCGTCGGCGGCCGCGGTCCCGGTGGCTTCGGCCCGATGGGCGGCGGCGCCGGTGACCTCGGGGCGCGGGGCGGCATGGGGCCGGGCGGCGCGTCGGGCGTCGGCGGTTTCGGCCCGGAGGACAACGCCCGCAACGGCGCGGCCGGCGGCGGCCGTCCCGGCGCGTCGGGCCCGGCCGGCGGCGCGGGAGGCCACGGCTCCCGCGGCCAGGGCGGGGAGGACAAGGAGCACAAGCGGCCCGACTACCTCGTCGAGATGGAGGACATCTACGACGACGGCACGAAGGTCGCGCCGCCCGTGATCGGTGGCTGAGGGGTCAGGGGTGAACGGGAGGATCACGCTGTCCCTGCTGGCCGCGGACGCGCTCCGCGAGCACCTGCGGATCAGGCTGCCGGCGTTGCTGGAGGTGCCCTCGCACGGCGCGACCCTGGACGAGCGGGCGGAACTGCTCCGGCGCGGCTGGGCGGAGATCCAGGAACGGGGCCTGGGGCGGCCGGGTGCGCTGGACGCGTTCGTCGAGGACGCGCTCCACCTGCTCTCCCGGCCCCCGGTCGGCCTGCACGTGGTCTTCGGGGAGCGCCCGGACGAGGAGCGGGCCGCCGTCGTGGGCATGCACGGCGACCAGGCCGTCCTCGGCGCCGTCCTGGGCGACGAGTTCGTGCTGGAGCGGCTCTACGCGCCGTCGGCCGCGCGGACCCTCGTCGGCCTCGTGCCGGAGGCCCCGGCCGGACGGGGCGTGTCGGTCACGGCGGCCACCGACGCGCTGGAGGACGTCGTTCGACGGTCCGCGGGGTCGGCCAACGCGATGGCGGCCGGTTTCACCTCCGTGGGGCTGCGCCAGGAGGACGCCCAGCACCTCGCGCAGGTGCTGTCGGCCCAGCGGCTGCGCGGGGGTCAGTTCGGGGCGAAGAGCTTCGACTACGTCACCGGCCGCACCACGAGGGTGCCCTTCACCGTCGACTTCATCGACACCACCGAGGGGCGCTACCTCGTCCAGCACAAGCCGGCGGGTGACGGGCGGCGGTGGTTCACTCTCGCGCCCGGCGACCGCAACCGGCTGACCGAGCGGGTCAACGAGCTGATCCGCGCCGCGAGCTCCGGACGCTAACGCCCGGCCGGCCGCCACCCGCCCGCGGTGAGCCGGCCGGGCTCCCGCTCGTCGTCGAACAGGACGCCCCGCTCGTCCTCGACCCGCAGGTCGTCGAGGTAGACGCCGCGGCCGGAGTACCTCTGGTCGGTGGTGTAGCGCCAGCGCAGCAGGAGTTCCCGGCCGGTGGGGTGGAGTTCGGCGCGGACGGTCCACCACCGCCGGTGTCCGGCTCCGGCCAGGCCGGGCCGCTCGTCGGCCGGGGCGCCGGGGCCGCGGGCGCTGACCGGCACCGCCGTCCAGCTCGAACCACCGTCCACACTGGACTCAAGCGTCAGCGTGTCGGTGGGCTCGGTGTCGACGAAGGCGTTGAAGCACACGGAAACGGGGCCGGACCGCACCGGCATGGGCGGCGTGCGCAGCGTCGCGGTCCGCTGGTCGCCCACCCCGGAGAACCACGCCTCGTCGCCCGCGACGGGACGGACGGCCATCGCCTGTGCCAGCCCCCTGGCCACCGCCTGGCGCGCCGGGTTGACGCTCCCCCAGTTCCGGCTCGGGTGGACGCGGTTGGTCAGCAGCACGGCGACCGACCGGGACACCGGGTCGATCACGAGCGACGTGCCGGTGAACCCGGTGTGCCCCGCGGTGCGCGGGCCGGACAGGCCGTCCATGTACCAGCGCTGGTCCAGCTCGAAGCCGAGCCCGTGGGCGTTGTCCGGGAACGGGGAGTTGTAGTTGGCCAGCATGCGGCGGACCGTGTCCGGGCGCAGGACGCGCCGACCCCGGTAGCTGCCGCCGTTGAGGATCGTCTGCCCGAGGACCGCGAGGTCGTCGGCCGTGGCGAAGATCCCCGCGTGCCCGGCGACGCCGCCCAACGACCACGCGTTCTCGTCGTGCACCTCGCCCCGCACGACGCCCCGCGGCGGGGTGGTCGTGAACTCCGTGGCCGCGACGCGGTGCCGCACCGAGGCGGGCGGGTTGTACCCGGTGTCCCGCATCCCCAGCGGCTCGGTGATCCCCCGGCGCACCAGAGAGTCCAGGTCGGAGCCGGAGACGCGCTCCGCGAGCACGCCCAGCGTGATCAGGTTCAGGTCGGAGTAGACGTACTTCTTCCCCGGCTCCGCCTGGGGTTTCGCCTCCAGCACCGCGCGGACGCGGGAGGGCTTGTCCGGCCAGTCGCGCCAGAGCGGCAGGAACGGCTCCAGCCCGGAGGTGTGGGTGAGCAGCTGCCGGACGGTCACCGCGCCCTTGCCGTTGGCGGCGAACTCGGGCAGGTACCGGCTCACCGGGGCCTCGACCCGGATCCGGCCCGCCTCGACCTGCTGCATCACGACGATCGAGGTGAACAGCTTGGAGATCGAGGCCAGGTCGTAGATGGTGTCGACGCCGGTCGGAACCCACTGTTCCCTCGGGAGCTCCTGCCCGCTCCCGTCGGCGCGGAGCCCGGCGTAGCGCACCGCGTACCCCGCCGAGTCGCGACGCACGACCACTCCGTCGTGGGCGAGCAGGGTCACCGCGCCGGAGAACAGCGGGCGCCCCGGCCCCTCCGTCCACGCCCGCACGTCGGCGAGCGCGGCGTCCAGCGGCCCCGCGTCCAGCCCGACCTGCTCCGGCGTCCCGTCCCGCAGGACCGTGCGCGGGGACGCGAAGCCGTGGCGGGGCCGGTCGAACCGGCCGGCGGGACCGCCGGTCTCGGGCGTGGGCTCGGCGGCGGCCGAGCCGGACGCCAGGGCCAGGAGAGCGACCAGGACGGAGACAAGACGACGCATCGCACTCCTCACCGGTAGAGCAGGTGGCGTTCCCGCTGACGGCGGAAGGCCGACAGCTCCGCGTCCCAGGAGCCCACCACCTCGTCGACGTCGGCGCCGGCGTCCACCTGGTGGCGGAGCCGGTCGGAGCCCGACAGCCGGTCGATCCAGTTGTCCGCGCGCCAGGAGAAGAGCTCCGGGTAGCGCCGGCGGGCCGTCACGATCATGGCCACCCCGGTGCGGACGGCGTCGAACGCGCGCCGGTCGGTGAGGTGGAGCTGCACGCCCCCGCAGGTCTGCTTCTCGTGCTTGCCGAAGGTCGGCACGAAGTACGTCTCGCGGAACAGCACACCGGGCAGGCGGAGCGCGTTGAGGTCCTCCGCCCACCGCCAGTCGACCTTCGGCGCGCCCACCGTCTCGAACGGGCGGGTCGTGCCCCGGCCCTCGGAGAACGACGTGCCCTCGAACAGGCAGGTGCCGGGGTAGACGAGCGCCGTGTCGGCCGTGGGCATGTTGGGGCTGGGGGGCACCCAGCTCAACCCGGTCTCGCCGAACCGGGTGTTCCTGCGCCAGCCGCGGACGCGGACGATGTCCAAAGAGGACAGTCGTCCGCCGGCGTCACCGGGGAGGAACTCCGCGTCGAACAGCCGGGCCAGCTCGCCGGTCGTCATCCCGTGTTGTTGCGTGATCGGCTTGCGCCCCACACCGGAAGCGAACTTCGGGTCGAGTTGCGGACCGTGCGCCTCGCCGCCCAACGGGTTCGGCCGGTCCAGCACGACGAAGCGGACCCCGGTCGCCACGGCCGCCCGCATCGCGGCGTACATCGTCCAGACGTAGGTGTAGAACCGCGCGCCGACGTCCGCGATGTCGAAGACGACCACCTCGACGTCGGCCTTCCGGAACATGGCGGCCAACTTGTCCGGGCTGACGCCGTAGGCGTCGTAGACGGGAATCCGCGTGCGCGGGTCCTGGTAGTCGCCCTCGGAGCCGCCGGCCTGGGCGGTGCCCCGGAAGCCGTGCTCGGGGCCGAACACCGCCGTCACCCGCACGTCGCCGCTGTCGTGCATGGCGTCGACGACGTGGCGCAGGTCGCGGAGAACACCGGTCGGGTTGGTCACCACGCCGACCCGCTGGCCGGCCAGGCGCCGCCACCCCTCGGCGGCCAGCACGTCCGCCCCCGTGGAGACCGGCCACGGCCAGCGCGGTTCCGCCGAGGCGCTGGCGGCGCCGCCGGCGAGAACCGGCCCCGCGGCGAGGGACGTGGCGAGGAAGCCCCGTCTGGTCAGGCCGCCCGTCACGGGGTCACCAGCTCAGGCCGTGCCCGAACGGGAACCGGGCGGTGTCCGGCTTCCCGGGGACGGGAACGGTCACCGGCAACTTGCCCCGCGGCGACGTCTCGCCGAACAGCACCTTCGTCAGCGACTCCATCGCGGCCTGGCTGTGGGAGTAGGTCGTCAGCCAGGTGCGCGCCTGCTCGACGTAGGCGGCGTCGTACGGGTCGCGGACCGCGACCGCGACCACGGGCCGGCCCGACTCGGCGAGCCGGCGGACGAGCTCCTGCTGCGGGGCGTCGTCCCAGGCCCGGCTGGTGAGCACGACGGTGAGGTCGTGGTTCCCGGCCGCGGCGACCGCCTCGTCGATCGCCTTCGGGTTCGGCTTCGCGCCCGTCGCCAGGCGGGTGGTCGCCGGGCCGCGCGCGGAGATCTTCTCGGCCAGGGCGGTCGTCGTGGCCTCACCCCACCCGGTCACCAGGACGCGACCGGGCTTGTCGCGCAGGGGCAGCAGGTTGTCGTCGTTGCGCAGGGCGGTCGTCGTCCGGTCCGCGATCTCCTGGGCGGCCGCCAGGTGCTCCCGGGTGCCGACCTTCCGGTCCACCGCGGTCTCGTCGACGAACGGGTGACGCGTGATACCCCGGTTGTACTTCATCGTGAGGACCCGACGCACGCTCTCGTCGATCCGGCGCTCGCTGAGACGGCCGTCGCGCACCGCGGCGAGGACCCCGTCGTAGGCGGCGCGCAGGTTCTGCGGCATCAGCAGCTGGTCAGCGCCGGCCTCCAGGGCGCGCACCGCGAGTTCGGCGTCGGGGTACCGCTTGCGGACCGCGTCCATCTGCAGCGAGTCCGTGATGACGACACCGCGGAAACCCAACTCCTCGCGGAGGATCCCGGTGAGGACCTTCCGCGAGACCGTGGCGGGCTCCTGCGAGTCGTCGAGCTTCGGGACCACGATGTGCGCGCTCATGATCATGTCCGCGCCCTGGTCGATGGCGGCGCGGAACGGCGGCGCGTCCAGCCGGCGCCACTGCTCGCGGTCGTGGTGGATCACCGGCAGCCCGCTGTGGCTGTCGACGTTGGTGTCGCCGTGGCCGGGGAAGTGCTTGACGGTGGCGGAGACGCCGCGCTCCGGGCGCCCCTCGCCCTCGTACCCCCGCACCTGCGCGGCCACCATCCGCGCCGCGAGCTCGGGGTCGGACGAGAACGAGCGCACGCCGATCACCGGGTTGGCGGGGTTCGTGTTGACGTCCGCGACCGGCGCGTAGTTCTGGTTGACGCCGACCGCGCGCAGCTCGGCGCCGGCGATCCTGGCCGCCTTCCGCGCGACGTCGGGGCTCCGGGTCGCGCCCAACGCCATGTTGCCGGGAAACTGGGTCGCCGGCGGACCGAACCGGGCGACGACGCCGTGCTCCTGGTCCGTCGAGATCAGCAGGGGGACGCCGGCGCCCGAGGTGAGCGCGGCGCGCTGGAGGCCGTTGGACAGCCCCGCCACCTGCTTCGGGTCGGCGAGGCTGTCGGTCCACGAGAAGTAGATGACCCCGCCGAGGTGGTAGCGCCGCACCACCTCCGCCGGGGTGTCGACGCCGAACTCCGCCTGGTTCTTGGGGTGCCGGCTGTCGGCCCCGCTGCCGTAGGCGTAGGTGACGAAGAGCTGGCCGACCTTCTCCTCCAGGGACATGCGCCGCAGGACCGCGTTGGCCCACCACGACGCGCCCTGAACTCCCGACGTGGGCGGCTGGGCCTCGGAGGAGGCGGTGAGGCTTCCGGCGAGGGCCATGGCGACCACCGTGGTCAGGACGCGGCGTCTGGTCGGGCTGACCACGGTTGCCTCCCGGGAACTCTTCACCAACTGCCAGGTAACCCCTGGAAGTTACTCACATCGCGGAAGTGGGTCAACGACCGATCAGCGGAGCGTCGCCACTGGCGCGGGAAGTTCCAGGACCACCTTGGCGAGGCCATCGGCATCCGGGCAACCGCCAGTAAGAGGACACGGGGCGAACGGCCCGATGCGGTGGGCGGGAACCGGGAGGAGAAGCGGGGCGCGCACCGGATTCGGCGGCCGGCCCCGGACGCGACGACGGCGCCCACCGGATGGTCCGGGGGCGCCGCCAGTCAGCGCGAGCGTGCGGGTTACCAGGCGTGCACTCGTGTCGTACTTCCAGGGCTCGGCGTCCGGCGTCCCGATACGCAGCCCCTTGTCGACAAGCCTCCCGCGGCGTGCTCGGCGTGGGTGCCCGGCACTCGCGCGCGGAGCCCTTCGGGGGTGGGCGGTGCTTCTCCTCGCATCGCCCCTGGCCTTCAGGTTGTCCGCACCTCCTTTGTAATCCGTGTCGGCCGTCACATCAAGGGCTCGGACGTGTGCACCGGTACAGGAACGCAGGGTGAGCGGTGCGCCGCTCCGTCGACCTCCTGACGTCGACCGTCGGCGGAGTAGCCGAGGCCAGCGGAGGCGGGATGCGCGACGCCGGGTGGCGTGCGGTCAGTCGTCGCCGCGGCGCCGGCGGCGCAGGCCGAACCAGGCCACGCCCGCGGCGGCCACCGCGCCCAGTCCCACCGCGGCGGCGGCCGCGACGGCAGCGCCCGAGGGAGTGGGGATCCGCGCCCGCAACGACACGGGGTGGGAGAAGGCCAGCACGGGCCACCCGCGCTGCACGGCCACCTTGCGGAGCCCCCGGTCGGGGTTGACGGCGGTCGGGTGGCCCACCGCCTCCAGCAGGGGCAGGTCGACGGCGGAGTCGGAGTAGGCGTGACACCCGGCCAGGTCGTACCCCCGCTCGGCGGCCAGCTCGCGGATCGCGTCGGCCTTGCCCTCGCCGTGGCAGTAGAAGTCGACGCCACCGGTGTACCGGCCGTTCTCCACCACCATGCGGGTGCCGACGCTGTGCGTCGCGCCGACCATCTGCGCGATGGGGGCGACGATCTCCTCGCCCGAGGAGGACACGACAACCACGTCGTGACCCTGCTCCCGGTGCTCGGCGACGAGCTGCGCCGCCTCCTTGTAGACCAGCGGGTCGACGATGTCGTGCAGGGTCTCCTCGACGACGGACCGCACCTGCTCGACGTCCCAGCCCGCGCACAGGGAGGTGAGGTGGGCGCGCATCCGGTCCGTCTGGTCGGCGTCGGCGCCGGCGAGCATGAACACGAACTGCGCGTACGCGCTCTTGAGCACGGCCCGCCGGTTGATGAGGCCTTCCTGGAGGAAGGGGCGGCTGAAGGCGAGCGTGCTGGACTTGGCGATGACCGTCTTGTCCAGGTCGAAGAACGCCGCGACCCGACCGCCGGTCGCCGGCGCGGGATCGCTGCTGACGTCGGTCACGCCGCCCAGCATAGGTGTGGGTGACCACCTTTCCGCGCGTCCCTCGAACGGACGGGAGGCGTCACCCGGCAGCGGAGGGATACAGTAGAAGCGTCCGGTGTTCCACCGGACGGGTTCAGCTCGACCCCCCGGGGCTGAACTCCGGCGACCCCCGTCCCTCCCCCCTGGCGGGGGTCGTCCCATGTCCGGGGTGGTTCTCCCGCCCCCTTCCGGGCGAGGACCTGGCCTTTCGGCCACTCGCCGCGAGGCTCCTTCGCCCGGCTCGGCGAGGTCTCCACTCGGCTGGGCGACTCCTGTGCGGGCTGTCGGGTCTGCTTCCTGTTCGCCGCCCTCCCCTCGGATCGGAGCGTCGCGCCGACGAAGGCGAGACCTCCCCGCTCGATCTTGCCGGACCGCACTGACAGAAAGCGGCAAGGCCACTCCAACGGGCGCGGAGTTGTCCACAGGTGCTCCAGTTGTCCACAAGTTGATCTTGTGTGGTTGGCGGCGCGGGACCGGCGGTCCACCGTGATTTCGGCGCACGTGCGGTCCGGCGCGGACGAGGGTTCGCGGCCGTGGTGCGCGGGGACCGATCCGGGGGGATCACATGGACGCGACCAGGCCGCTCGTCCTGACCGACGACGGCGACCTGCTGGACGACCTGCTGCGGCTGGCCGCGGCGGCGGGGTGCGAACTGGAGCGGGCTCCCGACGCCGAGGCGGCCCGACGGCGGTGGGCGGCGGCGCCGCTCGTGGTGTTGGACGAGAACGCCGCCGCGTGCTGCGCGTCCGCCGCGATGCCGCGGCGGGGCGGCGTCCTGGTGGTCTGCCTCGGCGAGCCACCACCCCAGGTGTGGCGGGCCGCGGTCGCGGTGGGCGCGGAGAAGGTGCTCGCCCTGCCCGCGGCGGAGCAGTGGCTGGTCAGCGCCTTCGCCGACGCCCAGGAGTCACCGGGGCCGGTGGCCGGGCGGGTGCTCACCGTGCTCGGCGGACGAGGCGGCGGCGGCGCGTCGGTGCTCGCCTCCGCCGTCGCGCTCGCCTCGGCCCGTCGGGCCCAGCGGACCCTGCTGGTCGACTGCGACCCCCTGGGCGGTGGTCTGGACCTCGTCCTCGGCGTCGAGGACACGGACGGGATGCGGTGGCCCGAGTTGGCGCTCACCGGTGGTCGCGTCGCGGCGTCCTCACTGCACGCGGCACTGCCGACGACCGTCGTCGACGGCACCCCGCTCACCGTCCTGTCCTGCGACCGCGAGGGGGCGGGGCCGGAACCCGACGCCGTCGCCACGGTCGTCGAGGCGGGCCGACGGGCCGGTGAGACCGTCGTCTGCGACCTGCCCCGGCACCTGCCGGAGACCGCGTTGGCGGCCCTCGACCGCGCTGACCTGACGATCCTCGTCGTGCCCGCCGAGGTGCGCGCCTGCGCGGCGGCGGGACCCGTCGCCAGGATGGCGACCGAGCGGGGTGCCCACCTCCGCCTCGTCGTCCGGGGCCCGGCGCCCGGCGGACTCGCGGTGCGGGACGTCGCGAACACGCTCGACGTCCCGCTCCTGAGCGCCATGCGCCCCGAGCCGGGACTCGCCACCGCCCTCGATCGCGGCCGCCTCCCGCACCGACCGCGCGGCCCGTTGGCGCGCACCGCGCACAAGATCCTCTCCGCCCTCGACACGGCGGGCACGGGAGGTGCGCGATGAGCAGTGACCTGGTCGACCGGGTGCGGCACCGCCTCGCGGGGTCAGGAGTCGAGGTCACGCCGGCCACCGTCGCGGACGCCGTGCGCGCCGAAGCAGGTGGCGTGGTCGGCGACACCGACGTGCTCGACGCGCTCCGTCTGCTGCAACAGGAGTTCGTCGGAGCCGGGCCACTCGAACCCCTCCTGCGCGACCCCGCCACGACCGACGTGCTCGTCTGCGGGCCCAACGAGGTCTGGGTGGACCGGGGCGGCGGCCTGTCCCGGGTCCCCGGCGTCCGGTTCGCCGACGAGGACGCCGTCCGCCGGCTGGCCCAACGACTCGCCCTGGCCGCCGGACGACGTCTCGACGACGCCCAGCCCTTCGTCGACGGGTGGTTGCCGGCCACGGCGGGCGCGGGCGCGGCGACGGTCGGCTCGGTCCGGCTCCACGCGGTCCTCCCGCCGATCGCCGCCGACGGAACCTGCCTGTCGCTGCGCGTCCTCCGGCCCACGACCCACGATCTCGACTCACTTCTCCGCCTGGGCACGTTCGAGCCCGCCACGGCCTTCCTGCTGCGCTCGGTGGTTCGAGCTCGGCTGGCCTTCCTCGTGGTCGGGGGCACCGGGTCAGGAAAAACCACGCTGTTGGGAACGCTTCTGGGCTGCGTGTCGCACCAGGAACGTGTGGTGTGCGTCGAGGACGCCGGTGAGCTCAACCCGGACCACCCGCACGTGGTGCGGCTGGTCGCCCGACCACCGAACGTCGAGGGCGTCGGCGAGGTCACGTTGCGCGCACTGGTGCGCCAAGCGCTGCGGATGCGCCCCGACCGCCTGGTGGTGGGCGAGGTGCGCGGCGCGGAAGTGATCGATCTCCTGTCCTGCCTGAACACCGGCCACGACGGGGGTGCCGGCACGTTGCACGCGAACTCGCCCGAGGAGGTGCCAGCCCGGCTCGAAGCCCTGGCCGCTCTCGGCGGTCTGCCGCGTGCCGCTCTGCACAGCCAACTCGCCGCGGCTCTCCAACTCGTCATGCACATGCGCCGCGAACCCGACGGCCGCCGCGTGCTCGGGGCGATCGGGGTGCTGGAACGGGACGGTGACTGGGTTCGCGTGACCCCCGCCTGGACCCGCTCCGCGGGGTGGGGACCTGGCCGAGACCGCCTCGGCGCCCTCCTGGAGGCACGAGGGGTGAGCCCAGGATGCTGACCGCCGCGCTCGTGCTCGTCATGGCCGTTCTCGTGTGGCCCGCCACCCCGGCGCGTCGACGGCTGCGGGTCCTCCGATCAACCCTGCACGGAGGTGTGGAGCAACTCCTTCGCCGCTGTGCGGCGGCTGTCCCTCTTTCCACCCCGTCGCTGACCGTGCTCGGTGGGCTCGCGGGACTGCTCCTCGCCGGTCCGGGCGGCGCGGTCGCCGGTGCGGTGACGGTCGGCACCGTGTGGGCACGATGGCGAGCACGCCGCGCCGAAGCACAACGCGTGTCCGCTGTCGCGAACCTCGCCCGGGCGCTCCGGCTCCTCGTCGCCGAACTGCGCGCCGGAGCCCATCCCGCGACGGCGGCCGAAGGAGCCACGGCGGACGCCGACCCGCAGGTCGCCACCGTGCTGACCACCCTCGCAGCTGCCTCCCGTCTGGGCGGTGACATGAACCTCGCCCTGCGCGCAGCCTCGGGCGAGCACCCTGTCTTCGGCGACGCGTTGGAGGGACTCGCCAACGCCTGGGCGCTGTCCGAACGCTTCGGAGTTCCCCTGGCGGACCTGGTCGACGCGCTCTGCGCGGACCTCGACCACAGGGTCCGGTTCACCCGGCAGGTGCATGCCGGGATGGCGGGCCCTCGGGCCACCGCCGCCGTCCTGGCCGCCCTCCCGTTGCTGGGAGTCCTGCTCGGAGAAGCCGTCGGCGCGAGCCCGTGGAGCGTGCTGACCACGAGCACGGCGGGTCAGGCGCTGCTCGCGATCGGCGCCTGCCTGATCTGCGCCGGCCTGACCTGGAGCGCCCGACTCACCGGAAAGGCGGCACAGCGATGACAGCCCAGTCCGCCGCGGTCGCCACCCTGGCGGCAGCGCTGCTCGCCGCGCCGGGCCCTGCTGTCGCCCGCACCCGGCTCGTGGCCCTCAGACCGGATCATCCTTCCACCGCGCCTCGCCAGCTGAACTGGCTGCCGATGTCGCTCGTCGGAACCTTCGGGCTCCTGGTGGCCGGCCTGGTTCCCGGTGTGCTCGGTACGTTGCTCGGGCTCACCATCCCGGTCGCCGTGCTGCTCGGCTGGCGACACCGCGCCCAGCGCCGCGCCGTCGCCGCCGTCGCCGATCCAGCTCGTCTCGCCGCCGGCTGGGACCTCCTCGCGGCGTCCCTCACCGCCGGTCTTCCCGTGCCCGCCGCGGTTCGGGCCTGCCTCACCGGTCTGCCCGCAGCGCCAGCCGCAGTCCTCCGCAGGGTGGCCGAACTGCTCGCCCTGGGTGCGGACCCCGTGGCGGCATGGGCACCCGCCCTCGACCACCCCGACACCGCCCAACTCGCCAGAGCGGCCCGCCGCACCGCGCGTTCGGGCTCCGCCCTGGCCGACGTCGCCCGGCTCCTGGCCGCCGAACTCCGAGCAGAAGCCAAGGACTCGGCGGAGTCCCACGCCCAACGCGCCGGCGTCCTCATCACCGGCCCGCTCGGACTCTGCTTCCTCCCGGCGTTCCTCTGCCTCGGCGTCGTGCCGGTCGTGCTCGGCCTCGCCCGCCGCCTCGCGGAGTCCTGGTGAGGGGAGAGCCGCTCGACCCCCGCACATCGCGGAGACAACAGCACAGAACACGGCACCACCGGTGCCAGGAAAGGAGTTCCTCATGTTGCAACGAATTCTCGGTCGCGTGCTGGCGACGACCAGGGGTGACGACGGAATGAGCACCGCCGAGTACGCGATCGGCACCATCGCCGCGGCCGCGTTCGCCGCGGTCCTCTACGCGATCGTCAAAGGAGACGGGATCATGTCCGCGCTGACGTCACTCATCAACCGCGCGTTGTCGGTGAACTTCTGATGGGACGGGCTCAGCAGTACCGCGGAACTCCGTCTCATCCTCGGCGCGCGAACGTCGACGATACGGCAGCCTTCGACTGCGAACGTGTGGCAACGCTCGGCTTATGGCATCAGCGCCAGCGCTGGTTCATGAGGCGTGCGAGGCGATGTGGTCGTGGCGATCGCGGAGCTGTCACGGTCGAAGCCGCGATCGGGATCTGCACCGTGGTCGTCGTTCTTGCCCTTGCCCTCGCCGGAATCACCGCCGTGATCACGCAACTGCGATGTACCGACGCGGCCCGCGAAGCAGCCAGGCTCGTCGCGCGCGGGGAAGCCACTCGGGCGACGGAAGCCGCTCGGCACATCGTTCCGCGGGACGCCGACGTCGAGGTCCACGTCGAGGGCGAGACGGTACGGGTCGAGGTCAGTCACCAGCCAACGCATCTGCTTCCAGGAGTACGAGTCCGCGCCGAGGCCTATGCGGTCCTGGAGCCCGGAGCCACCAACGAACGGGAGGCACCCAAATGACTTCTCTTTCCTCTCCGGCGATTCCAGGCCGGAGCGTCCGACGAGTAGTGCGGCGACAACGCCAGTCGAATGATCAAGGCTCGGTGACCTTGCTGGCAGTCGCGGCCATGCTCGCCTTTCTGCTCATCACAGCGGTAGCCGCCCAATTCGGCGCGGCGACGATCACGCGACGACGAGCGGAAAGCGCGGCCGACCTGGCAGCGCTGGCCGCAGCGGCCCACGCGCTGTCCGGTGTCGACGCGGCATGCGACCGTGCGCGGTGGATCGCCGAGAACATGCGTGTCCACGTCACGAACTGCCGTCTGGAGCAGTGGGACGCCCTGGTCGAGATCCGAGCTGCCCCGTCAGGGCCTCTCGGCGGTTTCCCCGCCGCCAACGCGAGAGCACGAGCCGGACCTCGTGCCCCCGCATGAACCGAGCAGGCGCGTGCCGACGGGAACACCCCGTAGGCACAGCGGCTGACCGAGCGCTCCACGTCGGGCGGCGTGCCCCCAACAGCACCGTCGTCCGAGTCCCGGCAGCGACATCACCAACCAACGGTGCCACCCCGTCACAGGACGACGGGAGCTGCCGGGGCAGCGGGGTGAACCCAGGGGACGCGGGGACCGGAACGGCCTCAGGTCGGAGGGGGCTTCGGGGCACGGGGACGCCGTTCCACACCACCCACCAACGCCCGGCCCTTCCGGGCAAGAAAGGAGGCGATGCCCACCACCATGAACAACCAACGAGGGTGCCCCGTGGCCGGCAGGCCCAGCAGAACCCAGCCACCAGCCACGGGGCCACCCCAGCGCGCCCTCATCCCAGTCCGCCGACCACAGCAGAAACGATCAGTCAGCGGGGCTGACGCGCGCACGAACGCGCATCTGTGGCAGGCCAACGTCATGCCGGCCGCCCCCGGTGGATCTTTCGCGAGGCGAGCGGTAGGCGGGCTTGGGTGGGGCTGGGGAGAGGGGAGTGAGGCATGTGGGTGGAGAACGCGATGAGCGGTTGCTTGGTGGCGATGAGCGGTGAGGGTCGGCGCTGGGTGAGGGATGGGGACGGCGGGGGGTGGTGCGGGCTCCTGTCAGTCGACTGGCTGGTGGGGCGGCGTTCGCCGTGCCGGAGCGACCGGTTGCCGACGCGGAGTTATTGATCGGACTCCTGGTGCCGTTGTGTGGGGTGAGGGCGCCGGACGGCACCCCGGAGCAGAGGAGGCGACTGGCAATGGAGTGGTCGGATAGTTGGCGCGGGGCGTTCCGGATCGAGCTGCGCGCCGAGGCCATCGGGATGGCGTGGCGTGGTTGGCCGGTGCTGCCCGGCACCTATCCGGCAGGACTTCGGTGGGAGGGCCGCGACGGCGCGCGGAACGAGGGTCCGGTGCCGGTGCACCAGGACTGGGCCCAGCGCGTCGGCACCGACCCCGAGCAGGTCGCCTCGTGGTGGAGTGGGCGGCCGTACACCCTCCTGGTCGCGACCGGGTTCGTCGTGGATGCGGTGGAAGTGGGCGGCGAACTGGGCAGGGCGACCGCGGCCGCTCTGCGCGCGGCAGGGGTGCCGGTGCCCATCGCCGCCACCCCGACCGGGCGGTGGTTGTTCCTGATCGCGTCGGAACCGGGCTCGGGGCGCGACTCCGGGGCTCTGCGGTCCGGGTTGGGCGAGCACCAGGACATCACCCTGCACGCCAGGGGGAGTTGGATTCCGCTGCCGCCCTCGCCGTTCCAGCACGGCGTGGTGCACTGGCGGGTCAGGCCGCAGGTGTGCGGCTGGCAGTTGCCGGACATCGACGTGGTGCGGGACGCCCTGCTGTCCGCGTTGCACAGCACCGGCGCGGACCGGTCGCTGACGGCCAGCAGGACCTGATGACGATGTTGGAGGTGCGTGTCGACCGGACGCCGGATTCCGTGACCGGCGGGCGGGTCGACCCACCTCAGGCGCTGGTCGCCGCCCCGTCGGCCCGGATGGTCCGGAGCACGACGTCCAGGACGGCCACCGCGCCCGCCTTGTCCAGTGGCTCGTTGCCGTTGCCGCACTTCGGCGACTGAACACAGGACGGGCACCCCGCCGGGCACTCGCAGGACGCGATCGCCTCCCGCGTCGCGGACAACCAGGGGACCAGCGCGGCGAAGCCGCGGTCGGCGAAGCCGGCTCCCCCGGGATGACCGTCGTGCACGAACACCGTCGCCTCCCCGGTGTCAGCGTGCAGGGCAGTGGACACCCCGCCGATGTCCCACCGGTCACAGGTCGCGAACAGCGGTAGCAGGCCGATCGCGGCGTGCTCGGCGGCGTGCAGCGCGCCGGGGACGCGCGCCGGAACCAGACCGGCGCCCCCCGGCGCGCTGCCGCGCAGCAGGTCGGCGTGCACCGTGTACCAGACCGCGCGGGTGCGCAGCGTCCGCGGCGGGAGGTCGAGCGGCACCTGGTCGAGGACCTGCCCCGAGGGCAGGCGTCGGAGGTAGCTGGTGACCTGGGTCGTCACCTCGACCTCGCCGAGGCAGACGGTCACGCCGCGGTGCTTTCGCTCCTGGGCCGTGCGGACGACGGCGATGTCGATGACGTCGCGGGGGACCGTTGTCCATTCCGGATCCTCGGCGTGCACCAGGGCCAGGCCGCCGTCGAGGTCCAGGTCGTCGACCACGTAGGACGAGCCCTGGTGCAGGTACAGCGCGCCGGGGTGCACGGTCGCGCAGGCGGAGGCGGGGTCGACGGTGCCCAGGAGGCGCCCCGTGTCGGCCTCCACCACGGCCACCTGTTCGCCGCCGGAGCCCCGGATGTCCACCTCGGAGTGCGGGCGGTCGCGCGCGACCCAGTACCAACCCGCCGGCCGTCGCCGCACCACCCCGTCGGCGACCAGCGCCTCCAGGGCCTCGAGCGCGGCGTCGCCGCCCAGGGCCGGCAGCTCCTCCGGCGGGATGGGCAGCTCCGCCGCCGCGCAGGCGAGTTGCGGGGCGAGCACGTAGGGGTTGCCCGGGTCGAGCACCGTGGCCTCGACCGGGCGGTCCAGCATCGCGTGGGGGTGGTGCACCAGGTACGTGTCGAGCGGGTCGTCCCTGGCCACGAACACCACCAGCGCGCCGTCCCCCGCCCGGCCGGCGCGGCCGGCCTGTTGCCAGAACGAGGCGAGCGTGCCGGGGTACCCGGCGACCACGACGGCGTCGAGTCCGGCGATGTCGACCCCGAGTTCGAGCGCGTTGGTGGTGGCGACGCCGAGCAGTTCCCCGTCGGCGAGCGCCCGTTCGAGGGCCCGTCGTTCCTCCGGCAGGTACCCGCCCCGGTAGGCGGCGACCCGGTCGGCCAGTGAACTGTCCACTTCGGACAGTTGGCGGCGGGCGCCCAGCGCGGTGAGCTCGGCGCCGTGCCGCGACCGGACGAACGTCAGCGTCCGCGCGCCCTCCACCACGAGGTCGGTCAGGATGCGGGCCGCCTCCGCCCCGGCCGAGCGCCGCACCGGCGCCCCGTTCTCGCCAGCCAGCTCCTCCAGCAGGGGCGGCTCCCACAGGGCGATCGTGCGCGCCCCGCGGGGCGAGTCGTCCTCGGCCACCGCCACGCAGTCCACCCCGGACAGCGCCGAGGCGGAGCGGGCGGGATCGGCGACGGTCGCCGACGCCAACACGAACACCGGTGTGGCCCCGTAGCGCCGAGCGACCCGGTGCAGGCGGCGCAACAGCAGGGCGACGTGCGAGCCGAACACGCCGCGGTAGGCGTGGCATTCGTCGACCACGACGAAGGCGAGGCGGCGGAAGAACGTCGCCCAGCGCCCGTGGGCGGGCAGCACCCCGCGGTGCAGCATGTCGGGATTGGTGAACACCCAGCGGGCATGGGCCCGGACCCAGTCGCGGTCCGCCATCGGGGTGTCCCCGTCGTAGGCCGCCGCGCGCACCCCCGGGAGGTCGAGTTCGGACACCGCGCGGAGCTGGTCGGCGCCGAGGGCCTTGGTGGGCGCGAGGTAGAGCGCGGTGGCCCTGGTGTCGGCGAGGAGCCGCGAGAGCACGGGGAGCTGGTAGGCGAGGGACTTGCCGGAGGCCGTTCCGGTCGCGACCACCACGTGCTGGCCGCTGTGCGCGAACTCGGCGGCCGTCGCCTGGTGCGTCCACGGGAGCGCCACTCCTCGGTCGCGAAACGCCTCGCGCACCTCGGGTGGTGTCCACTTCGGCCACTCGACGGCGCGCGCGTGCCGCTCGGGCACGTGGGCGACGTGGGTCAGCGGGTCCTCGCCGGCGGGAACGCCGGCCAGCACCCGGTTCAGCAGCGCGTGTCCGCGGTCCTGTCCACCCACGACGTCGAGCGTGTCACACGGGACTGACAGGACAGCCCGCGAGTGGCCGAACGCGGAGGAAGGAAAACTTCGCACTGTAAACAACCATATGGGTGATCGAGAAACCACGAGCCCGAGCTCGGGTCTACCGTGGACGGTCCTTTGCTGCTCTCCGCGTCTGCCTCCTTCCGTTCCGTGCAACTTGATCGATACAAAAGCGCGATACTGCGCCGTTCGAGAGCGGTGAGGGTCACACAGTGAACTGAGCCACTAGACGGCGGAATAGACTCCGCGCTCGTGACGCCGCCCACACGGGCGGCGCGCTTCTTCCCCGGCGTCGGAGCCGACGCAACCGCCGGCTCCTGGCGCCCACATAGCAGTCGTCACCAGGAGGACGGATGTCCCGGCTGATCCTCGCGGAGGGCCTGCAGCTCTCCGGTGGTGACCGCGGTGTTGTCGCCGTGGTCGCCGTGGTCGCCCTGGCCGCCCTCGCCGTCGGGTACGTCCTGCTCCGGGAGGTGCTGGCCGCCGGCCAGGGCACCCCGAAGATGCAGGACATCGCCAGGGCGGTGCAGGAGGGCGCGGCGGCCTACCTCAACCGCCAGTTCCGAACGCTCGCCGCGTTCGTCGTGATCGTGTTCCTGCTGCTGTTCCTGTTGCCGGCCGACGACGTCGGCGAGCGGGTCGGGCGGTCGTTGTTCTTCGTCGTCGGCGCCGGTTTCTCCGCGGCCATCGGCTATCTCGGCATGTGGCTGTCCACCCGCGCCAACGTGCGGGTGGCGGCGGCGGCGCGCGAGGACAGCGGCCGGGAGCGGGCGATGCGGGTGGCCTTCCGCACCGGCGGCGTCGTGGGGATGACGACCGTCGGCCTGGGCCTGCTCGGCGCGGCCGTCGTCGTGCTCGTCTACGCCGGACAGGCGCCCAAGGTGTTGGAGGGCTTCGGGTTCGGCGCGGCGTTGCTGGCGATGTTCATGCGGGTCGGCGGCGGCATCTTCACCAAGGCCGCCGACGTCGGCGCGGACCTGGTCGGCAAGGTCGAGCAGAACATCCCCGAGGACGACCCCCGCAACGCCGCCACCATCGCCGACAACGTGGGCGACAACGTGGGCGACTGCGCGGGCATGGCGGCCGACCTGTTCGAGTCCTACGCGGTCACGCTGGTCGCGTCGCTCATCCTCGGCACGGCCGCCTTCGGCGTGCAGGGGCTGTTGTTCCCGCTCATCGTGCCGGCGATCGGTGTGCTCACCGCGGTCATCGGGGTGTACGTCACCAACGCCAAGCCGGGGGAGAGCGGGCTGGCGGCGATCAACCGCTCGTTCTACATCTCGGCGATCATCTCCGCGGTGCTGTGCACGGTCGCCGCGTTCGCCTACCTGCCGGCGAGCTTCTCCGCGCTCAGCGGTGGTGAGCGGACCGAGGGCAACCCGGCGCTGGTCGCGGCCGTCGCCGTGATCATCGGCATCGTGCTCGCGGGGGTCATCCTGTGGCTCACCGGGTACTTCACCGGCACCGAGCACCGTCCGGTGCGCGACGTCGGCAAGACCTCGCTGACCGGTGCGGCCACGGTGATCCTGTCCGGGATCTCGGTGGGCTTCGAGTCGGCGGTCTACACGGCGATCGTCATCGGGGGCGCGGTCTACGGCGCGTTCCTGCTCTCGGGGTCGGTCACGGTCGCCCTGTTCGCCATCGCGCTGGCCGGCTGCGGCCTGCTCACCACGGTCGGCGTGATCGTCGCGATGGACACCTTCGGCCCGGTGAGCGACAACGCCCAGGGCATCGCGGAGATGTCCGGCGACGTGCACGGTCAGGGCGCGCAGATCCTCACCGAGCTGGACGCGGTGGGCAACACCACCAAGGCGATCACCAAGGGCATCGCGATCGCCACCGCGGTGCTCGCCGCGAGCGCGTTGTTCGGCTCGTACAACAACGCGATCAAGGAGGCGCTCGGCAAGGTGAACGGGGTGTTCGACCTGGCCGACTTCGCGGTCTTCAGCCCGAGCACCCTGGTCGGCCTGGCCGTCGGCGCCGCGGTCGTCTTCCTGTTCTCCGGGCTCGCGGTCAACGCGGTCTCCCGGGCCGCGGGGGCCGTGGTGTTCGAGGTGCGGCGCCAGTTCCGGGACAACCCCGGGATCATGGACGGCACCACGCGACCGGAGTACGGCCGGGTGGTGGACATCTGCACGAAGGACTCGTTGCGGGAGCTGGCGACCCCTGGCCTGCTGGCGGTGCTGGCGCCGATCGCGGTGGGCTTCGGGCTCGGTGTCGGGCCGTTGGCCGGCTACCTGGCCGGGGCCATCGCCACCGGCACCCTGATGGCGATCTTCCTCGCCAACTCCGGTGGCGCGTGGGACAACGCCAAGAAGCTGGTGGAGGACGGCTACCACGGCGGCAAGGGCTCCGAGGCGCACGCCGCCACCGTCATCGGGGACACCGTGGGCGACCCGTTCAAGGACACCGCGGGTCCCTCGATCAACCCGTTGATCAAGGTGATGAACCTGGTCTCGGTGCTGATCGCGCCGGCGGTCGTCACCTTCTCGGTGGGGTCGGGCGCGTCCCCGGTCCTGCGGGCCGTCATCGCGCTGCTCGCCCTCGCCGTCATCGTCGGCGCGATCACCGTGTCGAAGCGCAGGAGCACCGCGATCGCGGAGTCATCGCCCGCGCCCGAACCCAACAGCGCGGTGGTGTGAGGCGCTGTTCCACCTGGTGCGCGCGGTCGCCAGGAGGGGTGACCGAGGGGGACGCGTTCGACCGGCACGGGGCCGGCCCGCCCGTCGGGCCGGCCCCGTCCGCGTGCGGGGCGGAACGGGTGGGTGAACCGCTCCGGTCGCCCGGCGACGGCCCCTGACCGGCGGTACGTTCGCGGTGGTCGTCGCGTGTCCCGGCGCCACGTCCCGGGGCCCCGCCCCGGGCGCGCCGACAACCCGAACCAAGCCCACGTGGCCGAGGCTGGCGCGAAGGGGGATCCCGTGCGACGTGAGCTGGTCCCGCTCCTGGCCCTGATGTCGCTCCCGTTCCTGGCGTGCACCGCGCACCAGGGGCCGAGCGACCTGACCACCGCCCCGACCGGACCCAGCACGGCTCCCACCGGGGACGCCCGCGCGCGCTGGGTGAACGCGTTCTGCGGGGTCGACGTCGACCTGCGGGCCGCGCTGGCCAGGACGCTGGGCACGCAGCCGACGGGCGCGGACACCGTGCAGCTCAGGGCCTCCTACAGCCAGTCGCTGGGCGAGGCCGCCACCGCGTTGGAGCGGGCGGTGACCACCGTGGGCGAGTTGCGGCAGTCGCCGCCGGAGCCCGCGGCGGGCGAGGTGGCCCGGCGGACCGGGGAGGCGCTGACCGGTGTGAAGCAGAGCGTCGACGCGGCGAAGCTGCGGGTCGACCAGGCCAACCCGGCGAACCCCCAGCAGTTCCAGCAGGTCGTGCAGGGTGTCAGCCAGGACCTCAAGCAGCGGCTCGACCAGTTCCGGGACCCCACGGACGAGCTGAGGGTCAGCCGGGACCTGGAACGGGCCAGGGAGCACGCGCCGAACTGCCGGCAACTGGATGTGGCCCGTTCGACGGCGCCCACGGCGCCGACCGCCCCGGTGCCACCGGTGCCACCGGCGCCCACCACTCCCGCCACGCCGCCGACCGTGAAGTCCGTTCCGCCCACCTCCTAGACCGGACGGCTCGCGGGCGTCCCGGGGCTGACGCCTCGGAGTGGGTGGAAATGCCCCGGAAGGGGCGGGGGAGTCGGGGGACATGGCCTTCCTGCTATCGAACAAGCGTTCTAAGCTCGCGGGCGTGGGGCAGCTGTCCTTCTTCTCCGCCGACGCCAGGCCACCGCGCCTGGCGGACCTGGCCGGTCCGCTGTGCGGGCCGGGCCAGGCCGTGAGCGTCGGACGGGGCACGGCCGCGCGCGTCTCGGCCGTGGTGCCGGAGACGTGGCGGGCCGACGCGCTGCTCGCCGCGTGCGCCGAGCGCGGGGTGGCGGCGGAGGTCGCCACGTCCGAGGAGGGCTCCCCGCTGGTGCGGACGGCCTTCCACGCCGATCTCGTCCCGCTGGCGGCCGGTTGGCTGAGGGGCGCCGTGAAGGCGGTGCCCGCCGGCTTCGAGGTGGACGGGACGGTGCTCCGGTTGTGGGCTGTGGTGGCCGGACGCGCCGTGCCCGGGGGATACCTGATGGGGTTGGACGCCCACGCCCCCGACACCCACCGGCCGTTGGCCGAGGTGTTGGCCAGGGCTGGCCTGCCGGCCACGCTGGTGGGGGCGCGTGGCGGCGGCCCCGGACTGCGCGTCTCCGGCCGGCGCCGGCTGGCCCGCCTCGCCGAGTTCGTCGGCGGTCCGCCGAGCGGGTGCGGGACCGGGGAGTGGCCGGTGATCTGACGGGACCCGGACAGCGACTTTCGCCCGAACGGAGGAATTTCGGTCCGATCAGGTGAGTGTCCCTCTCACCCGTTCGGCTGGGACGGTCGGTCAGGGGGCGGCCCGGTGGCCGTGGCACTGGGGAGGATGCCGGGAGAGGAGCGGGCGTGAGCGCGGGAGGGCGCCCGCGGCGGCCCGGGCCGGACTCGGAGAGGGGGGCGACAGAGCGGGCGGAGACAGGCAGGTCGAGCGACGGGAGGGGGTGCGGGCGAGCCCCGCGTCTCCCGGCGCGAAAGCGTTGAGAGCTGACCGGTGCGCCGGTCGAAGGACAGGAACGAGGACGGGGAACGAGGACGACACTGGGACGTCCGTGAGGTGGGCGCCTCTTCCGGGGCCCTGGCGACGAGCAAGTGACCGGCGACACCGCGGTGTCGCCCACCGGGCCGCTCGCGCGGCGGACAGCCCGGGGCGTCGCCGCGTCGTCCCGGCACTGACCGCGAGGTGACGAGGCCCACCCCGGACGGGTGGACGGGGCGGGTGGAGGCTGCTCTCCGGGCGTGTCTGTGCGAGCCTCTTCCGTCACCCGGCGCAGCGTGCGGGGCTGCAGTCGGTGCACACTGGCGGGCCGGGACATAGGTAGAGCAGAGAGCAGGGCAGCGTGGCTGGGTCGACACGGACGAGGAGAAGCGGCGGGAGCGGAGCCTCCAGCGGTCGCCGGTTGGTGATCGTGGAGTCGCCCGCGAAGGCCCGCAAGATCGCCTCCTACCTGGGCAAGGACTTCCTCGTGGAGTCCTCGCGCGGCCACATCCGCGACCTGCCCCGGGGCGCGGCCGACGTGCCGACCAAGTTCAAGGGCCAGCCGTGGGCCCGGCTCGGCGTCGACGTCGACCACGACTTCGAGCCGCTCTACGTCGTCACCCCGGACAAGAAGGCCACCGTCAGCGAGCTCAAGGAGGCGCTGAAGGAGGTCGACGAGCTCTACCTCGCGACGGACGGCGACCGCGAGGGCGAGGCGATCGCCTGGCACCTGATGGAGACGCTCAAGCCCAAGGTGCCGGTGCACCGGATGGTCTTCTACGAGATCACCGAGCCGGCGATCCGCGAGGCGGCGGCCAACCCCAGGGAGCTGGACCAGCACCTGGTCGACGCGCAGGAGACCCGGCGCATCCTGGACCGGCTCTACGGCTACGAGGTCAGCCCGGTCCTGTGGAAGAAGGTCATGCCGAAGCTCTCGGCGGGCCGGGTGCAGTCGGTGGCGACCCGCATCGTGGTGGAGCGGGAGCGCGAGCGCATGCGGTTCGTGCCCGCCGCCTACTGGGACATCGCCGCGGTGCTGCGGACCGAGGCCGAGGCCGGAGCCGAGGACCAGCCGCACACCTTCGGCGCGCGGCTGGTCGCCGTGGACGGCGCGCGGGTGGCCACCGGCCGGGACTTCGGCCCGGACGGCCGGCTGCGCTCCGCCGAGGTCCGCCGCCTCGACGAGGCCGACGCGCGGCGACTGGCGGCGGGTCTGGCCGACGCCGAGCTGGCCGTCAGCAGCGTGGAGGAGAAGCCCTACACGCGGAAGCCCTACGCGCCGTTCATGACCTCCACGCTCCAGCAGGAGGCCAGCCGCAAGCTGCGGTTCTCGGCGGAGCGCACGATGCGCACCGCGCAGCGGCTGTACGAGAACGGCTACATCACCTACATGCGTACGGACTCCACGACGCTGTCCGACACGGCGATCACGGCGGCCCGCTCGCAGGCCCGCGAGCTGTACGGCGCGCAGTACGTCGCCGACAAGCCGCGCCAGTACACCCGCAAGGTCAAGAACGCCCAGGAGGCGCACGAGGCGATCCGCCCGGCCGGCGAGGTGTTCCGCACCCCCGGCGAGGTGGCGCGTGAGCTGGAGTCCGACGAGTTCAAGCTCTACGAGCTGATCTGGCAGCGGACCATCGCCTCGCAGATGGCCGACGCGAAGGGCACCACGCTCAGCGTCCGGATCACCGGCACGGCGGCCTCGGGTGAGGAGTGCGCCTTCGCGGCGTCCGGCCGCACGATCACCTTCGCCGGCTTCCTCAAGGCCTACGTGGAGGCGGTCGACGCCGAGGCCGGCGGCGAGGCCGACGACGCCGAGACCCGGCTGCCGAGGCTGCGCCAGGACCAGCCGCTGCACGCAGCCGAGCTGACCCCGGACGGGCACTCGACCAACCCGCCGCCGCGGTACACGGAGGCGAGCCTGGTCAAGGCCCTGGAGGAGCTGGGCATCGGCCGGCCCTCCACGTACGCCTCGATCATCAGCACCATCCAGGACCGCGGCTACGTGTGGCGGAAGGGCTCCGCGCTGGTGCCCTCCTGGGTGGCCTTCGCCGTGGTCGGTCTGCTGGAGCGGCACTTCGGCCGGCTGGTGGACTACGACTTCACCGCCGCGCTGGAGGACGAGCTGGACGCGATCGCGGCCGGCCGCCAGGAGCGCACCACCTGGCTGTCCGGGTTCTACTTCGGCGGCGCCGTCGGCCCGGAGGGATCGGTGGGCCGCTCCGGCGGGCTGAAGAAGCTGGTCGGCTCCAGCGTCGAGCAGATCGACGCGCGGGAGGTCAACTCCATCCCGCTGTTCACCGACGACGCCGGGCACACCGTGGTGGTCCGGGTCGGCCGGTACGGGCCGTACCTGGAGCGCGAGGTCGACGGGGAGTCGCAGCGGGCGAACCTGCCCGACGACCTGCCGCCGGACGAGCTGACCTCGGAGATCGCCGAGAAGCTGTTCGCCACCCCGCAGGAGGGGCGGTCGCTGGGCGCCGACCCGGCCACCGGGCACGAGATCGTGGCGAAGGAGGGCCGGTTCGGCCCGTACGTGACCGAGGTGCTGCCCGAGGGCGCCAAGGAGAAGCCGCGCACCGGCAGCCTGTTCAAGTCCATGGCGCTGGACACGCTGACCCTGGAGGACGCGCTCCGGCTGCTGTCGCTGCCCAGGGTGGTCGGGGTCGACCCGGAGAGCGGTGAGGAGATCACCGCGCAGAACGGGCGGTACGGGCCGTACCTGAAGAAGGGGTCCGACTCCCGCTCGCTGGCCAGCGAGGACGAGATCTTCACCGTCACCGTCGAGGAGGCGCTGAAGATCTACGCCGAGCCGAAGAAGCGGGGCCGGCGGACGGCGGCGGCCGCGCCGCCGTTGAAGGAGCTCGGCGACGACCCGACCTCCGGCAAGCCGGTCGTGGTCAAGGAGGGCCGCTACGGCCCCTACGTCACCGACGGCGAGACCAACGCCTCGCTGCGCAAGGGCGACGACGTCGAGACGCTGACCATGGACCGGGCCGCCGAGCTGCTGGCCGAGAAGCGCGCCAAGGGGCCGGCCCAGAAGAAGACGACGAGCCGGCGGAAGGCCGCCGCCAAGTCCTCCTGAGGCGGGCGGGGGCGTCGTCGGCGCCCCTTCTGGACGGACGACGTGCCCGGTGCACTGCCCCGCGGGGGCGGCGCACCGGGCACGTTCCGTCAGCTCCTCGATTCTTCGAAGCGTTGTTCGGGTGGAGTGGAGGCCACGGGTGTTCCGCTCCCGCTGGGGGTTGGGTATTCACCGCGTTCCGCGGTTGTTGGTCGTTGATCGCGGCAGTACTCCTCCCCGGCGCGTTCTTGTCGTATTCGGCATCGCGGTTGGTTCCTTCCGCTCGCCCGCCGGATGGGGGAAACGGCGGCCTCATTTTGCGATCTTGCATTCGTGCGGGAATCGTGACCGGGCGGTGCGCGCCGCGTGACGTTTCTCGATCTCCGCTCCCGGGAGGCCGGCAGCGGGGCGAGTTCGTCGGTTCGGCCGGTGCCCGGCGGTGCCCACCCGGCTCCGCGACGGCGCCCGGCCGTCAGCCGGCCCCGGCTACGCTGAGCACAGGCGGACGTGGAGTTCGCTGGTCGGATCGGGGGTGAGGACCATCCGGACAGGTCAGGACGTGACTGAGCGGGCCCGTTCCACGCGGCGGGCGGGCTCCGGCGCGTCCACCGCCCACCGAATGCGCAGTGTTCTCGCCATTCCCGCTTTTCGCCGGCTGTGGATGGTCTGCGCGCTGTGCAGCATTGGTGACTGGTTGTCGCTGCTCGCGTTGTCGGCGCTCGTCACCAAGATGACCGACGTCTACCTGGTGAAGAGTTTCGCGCTCAGCGCCGTGGTGGCCACCCAGTTGCTGCCCGCGATGTTGCTCGGCCCGTTGGGCGGGGTGCTCGCGGACCGGTTCGACCGCCGCAAGGTGATGGTGGTCGGCGATCTCCTGCGCTGCGCCCTGTTCCTGTCGATCGCGTTCGTCGGTGAGCTCTGGTGGCTGCTCATCGCGAACTTCCTGATCGGCGTCTGCGCGTTGTTCTGGATTCCGGCGAAGGACTCGTCGATTCCGAACCTGTTGCGCCGGCCGGACCAGGTGGAGACGGCGAACCAGCTCGGCCTGATGATGACCTACGGCATCTCGGTGATCACGGCGGCCGGGCTGTTCTCGGCGATCTCCGCGGTCGGGCCGACCCTGAACCTGCGCAGCGAGCTCGGACTGGCCTACATCATCGTCATCGTCAACGGCCTGCTCTACCTGACCTCGGCCGTGATGGTGGCGACCCGCGTCAAGGAGATCTCCGGGCGGCGCGGCCCGAGGGTCGCCGGGCACGCCCCGGTGGGCACGCCGCGCGAGGGCATCGAGCAGCCCGGCCTCTTCGCGATGCTGCGCGAGGGTGTGCGGTTCATCGGCACCACGCCGCTGATCCGCGGCCTGCTGGTCGGGATCGCCGGCGCCTTCGCCGCCGGCGGGGCGGTGATCGCCTGTGCCAAGCTGTACGCGGCCAGCCTGTCCGGCGGGGACACCGCCTACGGCATGCTCTTCTTCGCGGTGTTCCTCGGGCTCGGGCTGGGGATGGCCGCCGCGCCCCGGCTGGCCCAGCGACTGCCGCACAACCGGTTGTTCGGCATCGCCATCGTGCTCGCCGCGCTCGCGTTGGTCGTGGTCGCGCTGGCGCCGCACCTGTGGGTCGCGCTGGTGGCGGTGGCGCTGGTCGGGTTCTGCGCCGGCGCCGCCTTCCTGACCGGGCAGACGATCATCGGCTCGCAGGTCGAGGACGCGGTGCGCGGGCGGACCAACGCCATGGTCCAGCTCGTCATGAAGATCATTCTGTTCGGGGCGACCGCGGTGGTCCCGCTGCTGGTCGGCCTGGTGCGGCCGCGCACCGTCACGGTCTTCGGCGAGGAGATGCAGATCGACGGCACCCGACCGGTGCTGCTCGGCGCCGGCGTCGTCGCCGCGGTCGTCGGCGTGGTCGCCTACCGGCAGATGGACGACCGCCGCTCCGAGCCGATCCTGTCCGACCTGCTGCACGCCCTCCGGGGCGGCGACGACCGGCGTCGGAGCGGGGGCGGCCTGCTGATCGCCGTCGAGGGCGACACGATCGCCGACACGGCCACCCAGGCCCAGCGGCTGGCCGAGTGGCTGCGCTCCGGCGGCCGCGACGTGGTCCTCGCGGGCGACCCGGCGCTGGACGAGACCCGGCTGCGCGGCGTGCTGGACGGCGCGTCGCTCTCCGGGGCGCGGGCGCACGCGCTGGTCGCGGCGGCCGTGCGCGCGGACGTGGTCGAACGGCGGATCCGGCCGGCGCTGGCCTCCGGCGCGTTGGTGGTCATGGAGCGGTTCGTCGACAGCCCCCTGGCGCACCTGGGCGCGGCCAGCGGCCTCGGCCAGACCGAGCTGGAGGGGCTCGCCGACTGGGCGACCGGCCGGCTGCGGCCCGACGTCACCGTGCTGCTCGACCGCGACCCGGCGGGGTTGCGGGAACCGGAGCGCCCCGCGGAGGACCGTCCCCACGCGAGCGGCCTCGACAGCATGGAGCACCATTGGCGGGTGCAGCGCATCCTCACGGAGATGGCCGCCGCCGACCCGGACCGGTACGTCGTGGTGGACGGCGACGGGCCCGCGGACGAGGTGGCGCGGCGCGTGCGGGACGCCGTGCGGCCGGTCCTGGCCGAGCGCCGGGTGGCGGTGGCGGACGGCCCGTCCTCGCTGGCCCCGGGCGTGGAGACGCGGTGACCGCGGACGTGACCCCGAGCGGAGTGTGGGCCGACGTCGTCGGGCAGCCGGAGGCGGTCGGCGTGCTGGGCGCGGCGGCCAGGGCCGCGCACGACCTGGTGGCGGGCAACCCGGTCGCCCCGGGCGCGATGACCCACGCGTGGCTGTTCACCGGCCCACCCGGCTCCGGTCGGTCGGTGGCCGCGCGGGCCTTCGCCGCCGCCCTCCAGTGCGCGCGACCGCACGGGGCCGAGCCGGGCTGCGGGGAGTGCGGCGCGTGCCGCACCACGATGGCCGGCACGCACGCGGACGTGCGGGTCGTGGTGCCCGAGGGGTTGTCGATCTCGGTCTCGGAGATGCGCTCGCTGGTGCAGCTCGCCGCGCGGCGGCCGACCACCGGTCGGTGGCAGGTGGTGCTGGTCGAGGACGCCGACCGGCTCACCGAGGGCGCGGCCAACGCGTTGCTCAAGGCGGTCGAGGAGCCGCCGGACCGGACCGTGTTCCTGCTCTGCGCGCCCTCGGACCACCCCGAGGACGTGTCGGTGACGATCCGCTCGCGGTGTCGGGTGATCGCGCTGCGCACGCCCTCCGCCGAGGCGATCGCCGACGTCCTGCACCGCAGGGACGGGCTGGACGAGGAGACCGCCCGGTGGGCGGCCAGCGTCTGCGGCGGCCACGTCGGCCGGGCCCGGCGGCTGGCCACCGACCCGTCGGCCCGCAGCCGGCGGGAGGCCGTGCTCGCGGCCCCGCTCGGCCTGCGGCGGCTCTCCGACGTCTTCGACCGCGCCGACGACCTCGTCAAGGCCGCCGAGGCCGAGGCGGCGGCGGTCAGCGGGGCGCTGGACGAGGCCGAGCGCCAGGCGTTGGAGACCGCGATGGGCGCCGGCGGCACCGGCAAGGGCACCGCCTCGGCCACCAGGGGCGCCAAGGGCGCGCTCAAGGACCTGGAGAAGCGGCAGAAGTCCCGGGCCACCCGTACCCAGCGGGACGCGCTCGACCGCGCGCTGGTCGACCTGGCCGGCTTCTACCGGGACGTCCTGGTGACGGCCACGGGTGCCCAGGCCGCGCTGACCCATCCGGACCGCGCCGACGACGTGGTCCGGGCCGCCCGCCACTGGCGACCCGAGACTGTGCTCCGGCGGTTGGAGGCCGTGCTGGCCTGCCGTGAGGCGTTGGAGCGCAACGTCAAGCCGCGGATCGCCATCGAAGCGCTGCTCACAGCCCTTCACACGGGTGGTTAGGGCGTCGCACGCCTTTGCCCGGCGGGCGGGCCTGTCCGCCGGCAGTCGGAGATCAAAAGAGTTGTCCGCGCGCCGCGGGCGTTGTTAGCGTGCCGCTGGCGCGAGGGACGCGTGAACGCCCTGGTCAGGGGAGGTTGATGAATATGGCTGCCAGCAGCCGTGTTCAGCATGCCCTTGTCCGGTCCGCGCGGGGCTAGCGCGGACCGGGTCGTTCGAACGACCAGGAGTGTCGCGTGTTCTCCTTCTTCTCCCTGTCCGGCGCCGATCTCGTCACGAGCCGCCTCGTCCTGCGGACGTGGCCGACCGCCGAGCTCTCCGCCGTGCTGTCCGGCGTCCGCCTTCCGCACTGGGCGTCGGACTTCCCCGCCGAGGGCGACCAGGTGATCGCCGGTTTCGCGAGCGAGCACCCGGAGGCCCTGGGGGAGTACGGCCAACGCCAGATCACCGAGCGCGACAGCGGTCTGGTGGTCGGCTCGATCGGGCTGTTCTGGCCGCCGAGCGACGGTTGCCTGGAGATCGGCTACGGCGTCGTGGCCTCTCGGCGGGGCCGGGGGTACGCCACGGAGGCCACCAGGGCCCTCGTGGAGTTCGCCCTCACCGCGCCGGGCGTCCACACCGTGTGCGCCGACGTGGAGCTGGCTAACCCCGCCTCGGTCCGCGTGCTGGAAAAGGCAGGCCTGCGGCGGCGGAGCACCGGTGAGACGACAGCCAGTTTCCGAACCGTGTCGCCGGGGCTGACCCGACAGTGATCCAGGGCGGGATCGGCGGTGGCCACGCCGTCGCCGATCCCGCTTTGCCCGGGTCCGGGTGCCGGTCACGGCATGTCGGACTGGCGTACGTTCGAACGGCTTCGTTGTCCTGGCCGCAAGGAGCCTGTGGCCACCGAACTCCGCCGCTGGCCCCTTACCTCTCCTGCGACAGCCCCCACCCGCCCTGGGGGGCGAGCCCTGCTCCAGCCTATCGAGACCCAACCACCGAGCCCAGGCTGCGCCGCCGAGCTGTGGACAACCTCGACACCTGGGGATAAGTGCCTTCACCAACGGGTGGACATCACCAAGCCGGTGTCGACATCTGGTACACGCGTTGCCCGTCGTGTCAGCGGGCCAGCCAGCCACCGTCGACGGCCAGGATGTGCCCGTTGACGTAGTCGGACGCCGCCGAGGCCAGGAAGATGGCCGCGCCCACCAGGTCGGCTGGGCGGCCCCAGCGGCCGGCGGGGATCCGGGTCCGGATGGCCGCCTCGCGGTCGCCGTCCGCGCGGATCGGCGCCGTGCTCCTGGTCGCGATGTGCCCCGGGGCGATCGCGTTCACCTGCACGCCGTGCGGCCCCCACTCGTTGGCCAGCGCCTTGGTCAGCCCGGAGACCGCGCTCTTGCTGGCCGTGCAGGCGGGCAGCTGGATGCCGCCCTGGAAGCTGAGCAACGAGGCGATGTTGATGATCTTCCCGTTGCTCGGGCGGTGCGGGTGGTTGTCGGCCGAGTGGCAGCGGGCCAGCATCTGTCGCCCGACCGCCTGGCACAGCAGGAAGACCGAGTCCAGGTTCACCGTCAACACCCGGCGCCAGTCCCGCAGCTCGACCTCGGTGGCCTGTTCCCGGTGCACGATGCCCGCGTTGTTGACCAGAATGTCGATCTGCTGCCGGGCGAGGAGCCGGGACACGGCGGGCTCGACCCTGGCCAGGTCCGCCAGGTCCACGGCGAGCCGCTCGACCCGCCGGCCGGTGGCCGCGACCTCGGCCGCCACCCCGTCGAGGTCCTTGGTGCGGCTGAGCAGGACGATGTCCGCGCCCGCTCGGGCGAGGCCCACCGCGATGGCCCTGCCGATGCCGGTGCGTGCCCCGGTCACCAGCGCGGTGCGGCCCACGAGGGAGAACAGCTCGGTGCTCATTGGCGCTGCCCCGCTTCCGCGGCCGAGAGAGCGCCCGGCGCCGGTCGGCCGCGCCCCAGGTCGGCGGTCCGGGCGGCGCCCGCCCCCGCGAGCGCTCGTTTCCAGGGGATCACATCGCGGTGACGGTGTGTGACGGCTGATCCGGTGATCGTCGTAACGACTCAGCCACCCGTCCGCCCACTTCCGCACCGGGGCCGCCTCGAACCCGGCCCAACCGGCTTCGACCAGAGCGTTGTCGTGACGTCGGAACAATCGGGCGCCGGCCGTTCGGCGGTACCCACCTGCTTCGATCGGTCGTGGACGCCCGTCTTCTGGCTCCGTTCCGACAGCACCGCATGGACTAGACCGAATGGCTGTGGCGCTGGTGCGTTCGGCGGGCGAAACCGACACCGGAGTGAGACTCCCATCACCTCTGGCCCGCTGGAGGGGATACCCGTCGGTGACCCCTCTCCTCGCCCGCTACACTGGGTCCCGCCTCGCCGCCTTAGCTCAGTCGGCCAGAGCGACGCACTCGTAATGCGTAGGTCGTGGGTTCGATTCCCACAGGCGGCTCCAGCACCTGACGAGGGCCTTTCCGGATCACGGAAAGGCCCTCGTCGCGTTCGGGGTCGCAGTTTGGGTTGCGGTTCACTCCTGGCCGTCGCTGTGGTGTCACTCGGTGGCGGACCAGCCGAGCCAGTGGTGGACGTGGATGCGCACGACCGGTCCGGGTGGCGGGTTGTCCTGGTACTGCGGGTACTTCGCGCACAGCAGGAGTAGGGCGTCCTCTGCCTCCGGCCAGCCGCTGACGATCTCGGCTTCGCCGTCGGCGCGCACCCACCACAGCTGGCTCCAGTCCTCCTCGTAGTGGTCCACGAGCAGGCTCACCATGTTGTTCTGTGCGATGTTGCGCAGGCGGCGCGGGTGGGGGGAGTCCTTGGGTTTGGCGTCGATGGCCGTCCAGACGTCGTCCCCGGTGTCGCCGGCGTTGTCGGTGTCGTTCTCGGCGACGGCGAAGACGACCGGCACGAGGTGGGGCGCGCCGTCCGCGCCGACGGTCGCGAGCCGGGCGACGCGGGCGGTGGCGAACCGGGCGCGCGCCAGGGCCGGGTCCATCCGCACGGGTCCAGGGTAGTCGTGATCACACCCGGTCGGCCGCTTCCCCGAGGGGCGGGGGCGGGCGATCCTGACGCGGTGGCCGACGTCATCGCCCCGCTTCTCGACACTCTCCCGGTGCCCCGGCGGCCGGAGGACCGCGCGCGGGTGCGGCAGCTCGCCGGACTGCTCGTCCCCGGCGAGCCGGTTCGCGCCGTGACCACCGGGCGGTCCGGCGACCAGGGCGAGGTGCTGCTCGCGGTGACCGACCGCCGCGTCGTCGGCCTGACCGACGACGAGCGGGTGCTGACGATCCCGCTGTCCGAGGTGGCGTACGTGGCGACCTCGGGTGACTCCCGGGCCGGCGGGGCGGTGGCCGTGCACGGCCCCACGGGCACGCTGCGGGTGGCTGACATGCCGTTCCGGTTGGCCCAGGAGTTCGCCGCCGCGGTGCGGGCGGGTGTGCTGGCTGTCGCCTGAGCGACCCCACCCTCCTCACTGAGGGTCATCGTTGACCGGGGCCGCTGGTCCACTCGGGTGAGCCGTTGGTCGCTGTGCCTCCATTTGGGTGATGGTGATCACGTTCCGGCGGGGGACAGGCTGCCGCCATGCGTCCCGACCTCGAACAACGCCTGGCCGTGATTCCCCGGCGCCTGCGGGCGCGGCACGGCGACGACGCGCGTCGGCTCGACCTGATGCTCGCCCCCGACGAGCGGGTCCGCGCCGTCACCGCCGGTCCGCTGCTGGGGCAGGGGAACGCGCTGGTCGTGGTGACCGACCGGCGCATCCTCGGCGCCGGCCCCGGGTGGACGACCTCCGTGCCGTACGGCCAGCTCAGCGGTGTCGTCGCCGATCGCCGGCTCGTGCTCCTCAGCACCGTCACCATCCACGCCGCGGGGCGCGTGTGGGCGCTGCGCTCGCCCCGGCAGGCGGCCGACGAGTTCGTGGCCGCCGTGCGGCAAGCCGCCGGCCTGGCCAGTCCGGTGTAGCGGACGCGACCGTCGACGCCCCGGGCGGGGATCGGGCACGCTCCGACCGTGCCGGAAACTCCTTCGCCCCGAACGGGCCACGTCTACGTCAGTCGCGCGCTCACCGACGCCGCGATGCGCAGGTTGTCCGAGCTCGACGTGCCGGTCGTGGTCCACCCGGACCCGGACCGCCCGCCCACCCGCGCGGAACTGCTGGCCGGAGTGTCCGGCGCCGCCGGGGTGATCGCCCTGCTGACCGAGCGGGTCGACGAGGAGCTGCTCGTCGCGGCCGGCGACCAGCTCCGCGTGGTGGCCAACGTCGCGGTCGGGTTCGACAACGTGGACGTGGCCGCGGCCGGACGGCGCGGTGTCGTCGTCACCAACACCCCCGACGTGCTCGACGAGGCCACTGCCGACCTGGCGTTCGGCCTCCTGCTGGCGGTCTCCCGGCGGGTCGTCGAGGCGGACCGCTTCCTGCGCTCGGGCGCGCCGTGGAGCTGGGCGCCCACGTTGTTCACCGGCCTGGACGTCTCGGCCGGGGCGACGCTCGGGATCGTCGGGCTGGGGCGGATCGGGATGGCGGTCGCCCGTCGGGCGCGCGCGTTCCGGATGCGGGTTCTCGCGACGGGTCGGCGCGCGCACGGCGCGGAAGCCGCGGCCCTGGGCGTTCAACCGTCCACATTGGATGAACTGTTGGAGCGCGGCGACGTGGTGAGCCTGCACTGCCCGCTCACGCCGCAGACCCGGCACCTGATCGACGAGCGGGCGTTGGCTCGCATGAAGCCGACGGCGATCCTCGTGAACACCGCGCGCGGTCCCGTCGTCGACGAGGCCGCGCTCGTCGCGGCCCTGCGGGACGGGGTGATCGCGGGCGCCGGACTGGACGTGTTCGAGAACGAGCCCGAGGTGCACCCGGGCCTGCTGGGGCTGGACAACGTCGTGCTGGTGCCGCACATCGGCAGCGCCGGACTGGCGACCAGGGACGCCATGGGGCTGCTGGCGATCGACAACGTCGCCGCCGTCCTCGCCGGGCGGCCCCCGCTGACGCCGGTGACCGGCTGAGCTGCCGAGGTCCTCGGGGCGGCGGCGGTGCCCCCACTTGTCCACTGTGGACATATGTCTGGTGGTGGCACCGCCGTCCCCGGGAAAGTCCGTTCAGGTCACGGGAACCTGGAGGCGAGCGACGCCTCCGTGGGGGCGGGGTCAGCGGTGGGGCTTGAGGGTCCAGACGACGGTCAGCTCACCGGTGGTCTCGCCGTCGGCGTTGGTGAGCGTGACGTGGACGGGGAACTCGGGTCGCTGCCCGGCGTCGAGCTCCGCGACGACCTCCTCGACGGTGCGGCCGAGCACCGCGTCGGCGCGCAGCGGGCCGAGCGCGAGCTTGCGGTACCGGATCTCCGCGTGGGCGACCAGCGGGGTCGCCCGGCCGAGCTGCTCGGCGAAGGACGCCATCACCACGGCGCCGGAGGCGGTCTCGCCCGCGCCGAACATCATCGCGGCGTGCGGGCCGCCGACGTGGTTGCGGGTGTTCTCGTGGTCGGGCAACGCCACCACGACCCGGCCCGGCTCGGTGGCCAGGAACTCGATGCCGGCCGTGCGCACCCACGGCACCGCCTGGGCCATCAGGTCGCCGAGCTGCTTGTTGTCGATGTCCACGGCCCGGATGTTACTGGCCGGTAGCTTAATGGGGAAGGCGGGGATTTCCTGGCGGCGGTGGCGCCCGCCCGCGGGGCGCGGGCGCCACCGCCCGTTCGGTCAGTGGACGTGGCTGAGCGCGCGGTCCGCCGGTCCGCCCGTCAGGAGGTGGGTCAGCTCCTTCAGGCGCCGGACGCGCCCGTCGTGGCCGATCTCGCAGAACGTGTAGACCTCCAGCACGACGGCCGCGCCGTCGGTCTTCCGGCCGCGGACCGTGTGGGTCTCGGCGAGGGTGACCCCGTCGAAGAGCACCTCGCGGACCTCGATCTCGCCGCCGCGCAGGGTGTCGCGGACGGTCCGGACGTGTCGCGCGAACTCGGCCCGGTCGAGCCTGTTCCCGTCGACGTACTGCTCGTAGTGTGGTGCGAAGTAGGTGCTGACCGCCTCTTCGACGTCCTCGATGCCGCCGAGCAGCACGTCGCGCAACATCGCCTCGACGAATCTCCGGGGGCTCATCCCCTGGATGGTCCGACTCATCACGCCTCCCCAGTAAAATGCGTGCAGCATGCACGATACGCCCCTGACGGATGCGTGCAAGGCGCACGTATCATGCGGGCATGGTCGAAGACGACGTCGTGGCGCGGGAGCGGGCGCTGAACGCGCTCGACTGCGCCGCCGGGGCGATGGTGCAGCGGGCGAACCGGGTGCACCTGTACGGCGAGATGCTGCGCGCGGCCGGTCTGGCGGTCGAGGACGCGCTCTACCCGGTGATCAACGCGGTCGCCGCGCTCGGCCCGGCCAGGGTGGCCGACGTGTCCGCGACGGCGGGGATCGGGCCGACGACCGGCAGCCGCCACCTCAGCCAGCTCGAACGACTCGGCGTCGTGCGGCGCACCGCCGACCCGGCCGACGCCCGGGTCGCCCTGGTCGAGCTCACCCCGCACGGCCGGCGGATCGCCGAGCGGCTGCGCGACTCCCGGCGGCGGATCTTCGCGGAGCTGGTCTCGGACTGGTCCGACGCCGAGGTGGAGCGGTTCTCCCGGCAGCTCCAGCGGTTCGTGGACCGCATCGCGGAGCGGCGCGCCCGCTGACCGCGTCCGCAGGCGGGCGTCGGGCGTCGGGCGCTGGGCGGAGGTCCACCGGCGCGTGGCCTCCCGGGGGAGCGGGCCACCCCGCCCGCACCTGGTCACCGGCCACCTCCCCTACCATCGACGCGTCGCGACTGGCGTGATCGGGTGGAAACAACCACCGGGGAGCGAGCGGCGGGACCAGGGGCCGGGCGACCGCGCTCCCGCGCCCGCCGACGACAGGACCGGGAGCGGGGCGACCCGCGGAACGGGGCACCGTACGCCTGGGTGCTCCGCCCGGACGACGACGCGTCCCAGGAGACAGCCGTGCACCAGCCGCCCATCCCGCACCTCGCCAGCGCTGACCCCGAGCTCGGTCGGCTCGTGGAGGCCGAGGCCGAGCGCCAGCACCAGAAGATCCGGCTGATCCCGTCGGAGAACTACGTCTCCGCCGCGGTGCTGGAGGCGACCGGCACCGTCCTCACCAACAAGTACTCCGAGGGCTACCCCGGCCGGCGGTACTACGAGGGCCAGCAGGTCATCGACCCCGTCGAGCGGCTGGCCGTGCGGCGCGCGAAGGAGCTGTTCGGCGTCGACCACGCCAACGTGCAGCCCTACTCCGGCTCGCCGGCGAACCTGGCCGTCTACCTCGCCTTCTGCCAGCCGGGCGACACCGTGATGGGCATGGCGCTGCCGATGGGCGGCCACCTGACCCACGGTTGGAGCGTCTCGGCCACCGGCAGGTGGTTCCGGTCGGTGCAGTACGGCGTGCGCCAGGACACCGGCCGCGTCGACATGGACGAGGTGCGCGACCTGGCGCTGGCCGAGCGGCCGAAGGTCATCTTCTGCGGCGGCACCGCGATCCCGCGCACCATCGACTTCCCCGCCTACGCGGAGATCGCGCGCGAGGTCGGCGCCGTGCTGGTGGCCGACATCGCGCACATCGCCGGCCTGATCGCGGGTGGCGCGCACCCGTCGCCGGTCGGGCACGCCCAGGTCATCTCGACCACCACGCACAAGACGCTGCGCGGTCCGCGCGGCGCCATGCTGATGTCGGACGCGGAGCACGCGTCGGCGCTGGACAAGGCGGTGTTCCCCGGCCTGCAGGGCGGTCCGCACAACCACACCACCGCCGCCATCGCGGTGGCGCTCAGGGAGGCCGCCACCGAGGAATTCCGGGCCTACGCCCATGCCGTGGTGGCCAACGCGAGGGCTCTCGCCGAGGCGCTGGTCGAGCGGGGCTACGACCTGGTGTCCGGCGGCACGGACAACCACCTGATCCTGGTCGACCTGACCAACCGGGGCATCGGTGGCAAGCCGGCCGCCCGGGCGCTGGACCGGGCGGGTATCGAGCTGAACTACAACACCGTCCCGTTCGACACGCGGAAGCCGTTCGACCCCTCCGGCATCCGGCTGGGCACGCCGGCGATCACCACGCGTGGCCTGGGCGTCGAGCAGATGCCGCGCCTCGCGGGGTGGATCGACGAGGCGATCCGGGCCGCCGACCGGGGCGAGGACGCCGTCCTCGACCGGATCGCCGGGGAGGTCCGCGAACTGCTCGCCGGGTACCCGATGCCCGGCTGGGCCTGACCGCTCCTTCGGTTCGGGCTCCGGTCCACCCCCGGTCTGACCACGTCGTTCGCTCCGTCCAGGCGCCGCGCACGCCCGTGCGCGGCGCCTGGACGTTCTTCGGGCTCGAACGGGAAGAAGATCGAGGGCGCGGTGGTTACCCCTCCCCGGGAAGAGTCACCTGCCCGGGGGTCGTGAGCTCGGGGGAAAACCAGTTGGACTGCCCCTCGAACGGGGCAACAATGCTCACTTGCGGTGATCACTGCTGCGCAGCGTTAGTTCCTTCGGGGACATAGCTCACAAAGAAAGAACTTGCGGAGGTCAACCATCAACTCGCATGCTTGTATCGACCAAGTACTTGGATGATGCAAGCAACGAGGTGTGACGTGGGCCACGCGGAACCGGCGGAGACAGGGGACCCGTCGGGCCCCGAGGAGGCGGCCCCGAAGGCGTGCGGCGAGGTGGCGGAGGCGGAGCTCCAGGTGGGCGACGAGATCGGCCGCCACCTCATCCGGCTCATGCGGGTCATGGGCAACGCGCACGCCCAGGTGGTCAAGGCGAACCCGGAGGGGATGGAGAAGGCGGCGTTCATCCTGCTGTGCGCCGTCGTGGAGCACGGGCCGCTCCGCTCCGGGGAACTCGCGGAGAAGGTGCACGCCGACCCGTCGACGATCAGTCGACAGGTCGCCCAGCTCGTCAAGGCCGGCCTGGTCGAGCGGCAGGCCGACCCGGCGGACGGGCGGGCCAGCGTGCTGGTGGTCACCGACGCCGGCCTGCGGCTGCTGGAACGCAACCGGCGGCTGCGCGGCCGGCACATCGCACTGATCGTCTCGGACTGGCCGGAACCCGACCGGCGGCGGTTCGCCGAGCTGCTCGGCCGGTACGCCACCTCCTACGAGAACTACCTACCGACTTTGATCGCCGAGCTGGTGGCGGAAGCCCGCTCGGGAGGGGAGAACTGATGTCGGACACCGACGCGCGCGCCGTACCGGCGCCCGCGGGGGGCTCCGGTGCGCTCTCGCACCGGCAGATCGTGACGATCCTGTCCGGGCTGATGCTCGGCATGCTGCTCGCCGCGCTCGACCAGACCATCGTCAGCGCGGCCATGCGCACCATCGCCGACCAGCTCCACGGGCAGAGCGCGCAGGCGTGGGCCACCACCGCCTACCTGATCACGTCCACGATCTCGACGCCGCTGTACGGCAAGCTGTCCGACATCTACGGTCGCCGGCCGTTCTACCTCGCGTCGATCTCGATCTTCCTGATCGGCTCGGCGCTGTGCGGCGTCGCGGGCTCGATGTACGAGCTGGCCGCGTTCCGCGCCGTGCAGGGCCTGGGCGCCGGTGGCCTGTTCTCGCTGGCCATCGCGATCATGGGTGACATCATCCCGCCGCGGGAGCGGGGTCGCTACCAGGGCTACTTCATGGCCGTCTTCGGCTCGGCCTCGGTGCTCGGCCCGGTGGTCGGCGGCTTCTTCGCCGGCCTGGACACCTTCGTCGGCGTCACCGGGTGGCGCTGGGTGTTCCTGATCAACCTGCCGATCGGCGTCGTCGCGCTGATCGTGGTGAGCAAGGTGCTGAAGCTGCCGCACAACCGGGTGAACCACCGGGTGGACTACCTGGGCGCGATCGCCCTCACCGTGGGGCTGGTGCCGCTGCTGCTCGTCGCCGAGCAGGGCAGGGAGTGGGGCTGGACCTCCGGCAACTCGATCGCGATGTACGCGATCGGCGTGGTCGGCCTGGTGCTGTTCGTGCTCGCCGAGCGGCGGATGGGCGACGAGGCGGTGCTGCCGCTGCGGCTGTTCCGCAGCCCGGTGTTCAGCCTCGGCAACATCCTCAACTTCATCGTCGGCATCGGCATGTTCGGCGGCCTGCTCTCGCTGCCGCTGTACCTGCAGATCGTCAAGGGCACCAGCCCGACCGCGTCCGGCCTGCTGATGGTGCCGCTGACCCTGGGCATCATCCTCGCCACCGGCGTCAGCGGTTCGATGATCTCCCGCACCGGCCGCTACCGGATCTTCCCGATCATCGGCTCCGGGGCGATGGCCGTCTCGCTGCTGCTGTTCTCCCGGATCGGCGTCGACACGCCGCTGTGGGAGCCCTGCCTGACCATGGTGCTGATGGGCGCCGGCCTGGGCCTGTGCATGCAGACCCTGGTCATGGCGGTGCAGAACGACGTCGAGCCGAAGGACATGGGCGTGGCCACCGCCTCGGCCACGTTCTTCCGGCAGACCGGCGGCACCGTCGGCGCGGCGGTGTTCATGTCGATCCTGTTCGGCGTGGTCGGCGACCGGATCGCCAACGCGTTCCGCGACGCCGCCCAGACCGCGTCGTTCCAGTCCGCGCTGTCCGACCCGGCCGTGCTGGCCAACCCGGGCAACCAGCCGGTGCTCCAGATGCTCAAGGGCGGGCAGCAGGGCGGCGCGGCGCCGTCCCTGGACGACACGTCGTTCCTCGCCAACCTCGACCCGCGGCTGGCGCGGCCGTTCCTGGAGGGCTTCTCCAGCTCGATGGACACGGTGTTCCTGGCCGGCGCGGCCGTGATGGTGGTGGCCTTCGTGCTCAACTTCTTCCTGAAGGAGGTCCCGCTGCCCACCAAGTCCAACCTGGAGCGGGTCGAGGACGAGCGCGAGGCGCTGCCCACGATCGGGCACTGAACGTCGGGCACTGAGCTCCTGGGAGCGCTGACCCCGTACACGAGTCCGCCCCGTCACCTGACCAGGTGACGGGGCGGACTCGTCTGTTCGGGTGGAACCGGCCGCTCCGCCCCCGCGCCGCGGGGGCGGAGCGGCCGGGCGGCTCAGTGGCCGCCGTGCTCCTTCAGCCGCTCGTACGAGCGACGGATCTCGGCCTCGGCCTCGGAGCGGCCGACCCAGGTCGCGCCCTCCACGCTCTTGCCCGGCTCGAGGTCCTTGTAGACCTCGAAGAAGTGCTGGATCTCCAGCTTGTGGAACTCGGGCAGGTGGTGGATGTCCCGCAGGTGCTCGGTGCGCGGGTCCTCGGCCGGGACGCACAGCACCTTGTCGTCGCCGCCCTTCTCGTCCGTCATCCGGAACATGCCGATCGCGCGGCAGCGGATGAGGCAGCCGGGAAAGGTGGGCTCCTGGACCAGCACGAGCGCGTCCAGCGGGTCGCCGTCCTCGCCGAGGGTGTCCTCCACGAAGCCGTAGTCGGCCGGGTACTGGGTCGCGGTGAACAGCGTCCGGTCGAGACGGATGCGGCCCGTCTCGTGGTCCATCTCGTACTTGTTCCGCTCCCCCTTGGGGATCTCGATCGTGACGTCGAACTCCACCGGATTTCCTCGCTTCAGGTCCTCGACGCGCGGCGACACCCGCCCGCCACGTTGTCACTAGTGTGGACTAAGCGTCCGGATCCGCCCGCACCCGCGCGGCATCCCCCCGTCCGGACCGTGCCGTACGTCACTTCGGGGGCGTGAGCTCCGAACGTCGTCGGGGGCCCCGACGTCCGTGAGGACGGGGTGGCTCCCCCGCCGGGGGCCGCCGGCGCGGCGGCCGGAGAGCGCCCGACAGCCGAGCGAGGAGGACCGCGTGCCCGGACCGGAGCAGCCGCGCGAGCACGACGCGCCGCAGGGCGGGTGGCCGCCCGCCGGCGGCGGCCCGCAGGGGAGTCCCGGCCCGGCGGGCGCGGAACCCCCGACCGTGCGCGTCCCGGTCGCCCAGCCAGCCGAGACCGAACGGGTGGAGTGGCCGCCAGCCCCGCCGCCACCGGGCGGGGAACCGACCGTCCAGGTCAGCCGGGCCAGCCAGGCGGACCCGGTCGAGTCCGAGCGCCCTACCGACCAGCACACCGTGCGGGACCGGCAGTGGCCGGACCCGATCGACAACGCCACGGCGCGCCTGGACCCCGAGACGTTGCGCATGCGGCGGTCGGAGCCGACGTGGCCGCCGGCGGAACCGCCCAGGGCCACGCCGACGCGGGTGGGGCCGGCAGCCGCCGACCAACCCCCCGCCCAGCCCGCCGCGCCGCCGGCAGCGGTGCCGGTGTGGCCCCAGGCGGGAGACCAGCCGCAGCAGCCGCCCCGACCGGGGGACACCGGCCCCCAGCCGCCGGTGCCGGCGCAGCCGACAGCGCCCGTTCAATCGACAGCGCCCGTTCAACCATCGGCGCCGGCGCAACAGACAGGGCCAGCTCAACAGACAGCGCCGAGCCAGCCGAACGACCAGCCGCCGACGCCGCCCGGAGCGGGCGGGCCGGTCGCGGACACCCCGCCGGAGGGGCAACGCCCGCCGCGCCGCCGGCGGCGGCGCGTGTGGGCGGCTGTGGCCCTCGTGGTGGTCGCCGGGCTCGGCGTGGGCGCCGCCGTGTGGGGCGCGCCCGTCGCGCGCCGGTTCGGCCTGCTCGGCGCGGACGCCACCACCGCGGCCCCGCCGGCTCCGGTCGAGGCGCGGCCCGCCCTCCGGGCCGTCGCCGGGGACGCTCCCGCGCCCACCAGAGCCGGGGTGGCCAAGGCGCTCCAGCAGCCGCTGGCGAACCCGGACCTGGCCCGGCTCACCGGCGTCGTCGTCGACCCCGCCACCGGGGAGACGCTGTGGGAGCAGGGTCCGACCGAGCAGATCGTGCCCGCCTCCACCAACAAGGTCCTCACCGCGGCCGCGGCGCTGCTCACGCTGGACGCCCAGTCGCGGTTCAGCACGAAGGTCGTGGCCGGGCCGGACCCGGAGACCGTCGTGCTGGTCGGCGGCGGCGACCCCACGCTCTCCCTCGGCAAGGGCTCCCTCTACCCGGGGTCCGCGCGGCTCGCCGACCTCGCCGCGCAGGTGAGGGGCCAGCTCGGCGGTCCCGTGCGCCGGGTCCTCGTCGACACCAGCCGGTACGGGGAGACCTGGCCCGGCGGCGCCATCTGGGACGCCAGGGACATCGCGGGCGGCTCGATCACCTACATCACGCCGGTCATGCTCGACGGGGGCCGGGTGTCCCCGCTGGTCTGGAGCGGCACCCGGCACCAGGACCCGGCGGGGCAGGCCGGGACCGAGCTGGCGAAGGCGATCGGAGCGACCGGCGCCGCCGTCTCGGTCGGGAGCGCCCCGGCGAACGCCAGGGTGCTGGGCGAGGTCGCCTCGCCCACCGTGCAGCAGCTCGTCGAGACCACCCTGCTGATCTCGGACAACGTGGTCGCCGAGACGCTGGCCAAGGAGGTCGCCAGGGCCAGGGGCAAGGAGCCGACCTTCGCCAACTCCGCGGCCGCGGTGCGCGAGACGTTGACGCAGAACGGCTTCGACCTCAGCGGCGTGACGACCGTCGACGGCAGCGGTCTGGCGCTGACCAACCACCTGTCCGCCCGGGTGCTGGCCGACGTGCTGGCCGTGGCGGCGGCCCCGGACGGCTCGCCGAAGGCCGACGCGCGGACGGCGAAGCTGCGCCCGCTCCTGCGCGGCCTGCCGGTGGCCGGCTCGCCCAGCGGCACGCTGGACGACCGCTACGACGCCGAGGACGGCACGGCCGGGGGCCGGGGGTGGGTGCGCGCCAAGACCGGCAGCCTCAGCGAGGGCAAGCTGGTGAACGGCCTGTCGGGCGTCGTGCTCGACCGGGACAACCGGCTGCTCGTCTTCGCCCTGGTCTCGAACGGCTCCCAGCAGGACCCGGGACGCCGGGCCCTGGACTCCGTCGCCAGCGCGCTGCGCGGATGCGGGTGCCGGGGCTGACGCGCCGGCATCGACGCCTGTGTTGACAGGGCGTGACAACCGCCGGCGCGGATCATCCCTCGAACGGGGGCGCGGTGGCTGGGACGAGTGGGGATGTCCGGTTCGTCGCGCTGTGCGCCGTTGCCGGGTAGCGTCGCCGGTGTGAACGCGGGGTCCACTGCCCGAGCGCTTCCCGTGGCCGACGGTCCGGCCTCGGTGGACTGGAACGTCGCCGCCCTGACCGCGAGCCGGCTCGTCCGGCCGGGTCCGGCCGTGCCGCTGGCGGAGGCCGAGACCACCGTCAACCAGCTCCGCGCGCTGGCCGGCCGGGCCGAGGGGCACGTCAGGGAGCTGACCGGCATGGGGGACGGCCTGCCCCTGCTGCCCGCCGAGGTGGTGGACCGCCCCGGCTGGGTCCGGGGCGCCGCCGAGGGCCTGGCCGTCCTGACCGGCGGCGGGTTCCCCCCGCTCGGGCCCGGTCGGCTGCCGGCCCTGCTCTCCGGCACCGCGGGCGTCCAGGCCGGCGTGGTGCTCGCCTACCTCGCCAGCCGCGTCCTGGGCCAGTACGACCCGTTCGGCGGGCCGGACGGGGGCGGTCGGCTGCTGCTCGTCGCGCCGAACGTCGTCTCGGCCCAACGCGCCCTCGACGTGCCGCCGGAGGACTTCCGCATGTGGGTGTGCCTGCACGAGGCCACCCACCGGCTCCAGTTCACCGCCGTGCCCTGGCTGCGCGCCCACTTCGCCGCCGAGGTCGGCCGGCTGCTGGAGCACCTCGACGACACCGCCGCGGGCGTCGTGTCCCGGCTCCCGGACGCGCTGCGCGAGATGCTGCGCCGCGACCGCGCCGGCGGGCCGCCGGTGGCCCTGGTGGAGCTCCTCCAGGGGCCGGACCAGCGCGCCGTGCTCGACCGGCTCATCGCGCTGTCGACGCTCCTCGAAGGGCACGCCGACCACGTCATGGACGCGGTCGGCCCGACCGTCGTGCCCACCGTCGCGACGATCCGCGCCCGGTTCACCGCGCGCCGCCGGGGTGGCGGCCTCGCCGACCGGGTGCTGCGCGCCCTGCTCGGCGTGGACGCCAAGGTGCGCCAGTACGCCCAGGGCGCGGAGTTCACCCGCCAGGTCGTCGACGCGGTGGGCATGACCGGCTTCAACGCGGTGTGGCACAGCCGGGAGACGCTGCCGACCAGGGCGGAGATCGCCGAGCCCCGGGCGTGGGTGCGGCGGGTGCACGGATAGGCCGTGGGACCCCACCCCGCCGTCGCCGCGACCAGGACGGCGGTGCGCCACCTGCTCGACGGCGCGGGCGAGCACCTGGGCTCCGGTGCGCTCGCGGTCGCGTGCTCCGGGGGCGCGGACTCGCTCGCCCTGGCCGCCGCGGCGACGCACGTCGCGTCGCACCGGGGGCTTCGGGTCCACGGGCTGGTCGTGGACCACGGCCTGCAGGCCGGGTCGGACCGGGTCGCGCGCACCGCCGTCGAGCAGCTCAGCGCGCTCGGCTGCGCCGAGGCGAGGGTGCTGACCGTGCGGGTGGACGGCCCCGGCGGGCCGGAGGCCGCCGCGCGTCGCGCCCGGTACGCCGCGCTGGACGGCGCCCGACCGCCGGGCGCGCTCGTGCTCCTCGGGCACACCCGGGACGACCAGGCGGAGACCGTCCTGCTCGGCCTCGGCCGGGGGTCCGGGCCGCGATCCATCGCCGGGATGCGCCCGCTGGACCCGCCGTGGGCCCGCCCGCTGCTCGACGTGTCGAGGGCCACGACGGCCGCGGCGTGCGCGGCGCTCGGCCTGCGTCCGTGGGTCGACCCGCACAACGCCGACCCGCGCTACACGAGGGTGCGGTTGCGTGCCGAGGTCCTGCCCCTGCTGGAGGACGTGCTCCGGGGAGGCGTCGCCGAGGCGTTGGCGCGGACCGCGGCGCAGCTCCGGGAGGACGGGGACGCGTTGGACGAGCTCGCGGCGGAGCTGCTCGCCAGGGCCCGGACCAGGGTCGACGACGGCCCCGACGAAGGCCCGGCCGACGGAGCCGGAACGGACCCGGGGATCGCCGCGCCGGCGCTGGCCGCCGCGCCCGTCGCGCTGCGCCGCCGCGCGCTCCGTGCTTGGCTGCTCTCGGGCGGGGTGAGCGGGCTCACCGACCAGCACCTGCGCCGGGTGGACGCGCTGGTCGGCGCGTGGCGGGGGCAGGGCGGGGTGGCGTTGCCCGGCGGCTTGGTGGTGCGGCGGGCGCATGGCAGGCTGCACCTCGACCGTCCGCGGCAGGGGGGCTGAGCCAGGCGGAACCGTGGTCAGCCCCGGCCCGGGTGCCCCGCACGATCCGGATGCGGGCCCGAAGCAGTTTCGGCGGCGAGGGAGAGGGGAAGCCGGCCGTGTACGAGGGCGACATCGCCTCCGTGCTGATCTCCGAGCAGCAGATCCGCGACAAGATCGACGAACTGGCCAAGCAGGTGGCGGCCGACTACCCGGCCGAGGGCCGGCCGTCGGACCTGCTGCTGGTCGGCGTGCTCAAGGGCGCCGTGATGTTCATGACCGACTTCGCCAGGGCCCTGCCGGTGCCCGCGCAGCTGGAGTTCATGGCGGTCAGCTCCTACGGCTCGGCCACGTCCTCGTCGGGCGTGGTGCGGATCCTGAAGGACCTCGACCGGGACATCGCCGGCCGGGACGTGCTGATCGTCGAGGACATCATCGACTCCGGTCTGACGCTGTCCTGGCTGTTGAAGAACCTGGCCTCGCGGCGGCCCGCCTCGCTGGAGGTGTGCACCCTCCTGCGCAAGCCGGACGCGGTGAAGGTCGACGTGCCGGTGCGGTACGTGGGCTTCGACATCCCCAACGAGTTCGTCGTCGGCTACGGGCTGGACTACGCCGAGCGGTACCGCGACCTGCCCTACATCGGCACGCTGGACCCCAGGGTCTACAGCTGAGGCGCGGGGGCGCCGGCCCGCCCGGCGCCCCACCAGGCCGGCGTCGCCTGCCCCGGTCGGGCGACGGCGCCGGCCCTCCCGTGAGCTGAGTCACCTCCTTGGGGGGTGTGAGGGTCGCGGAGCGTCACGTTTCCCGGTTCGGGGCGTCGACACCCGAGTGCGTCTGCTCACTGCGGGAACACCAGCCGTGTCGCGCCCGTTGCGTGGGGGGACGGACGCCAGCCGTACAGCCCAGTGCCCTCGGCGCCCCTTGTCGGGGAGAGCTCCCGGTGAGCAGAGCGGTACGCTGGTCAGATCGGAGGTCCCGTCCAGCCCGTGGGCGGTGGGGCCCCGTCGCCCGACATGCAAGTCAGGGAGGGTCGAGGCCGCACCGCGGCCGCAGTTGGATGGACCGCAAGCGCCTGCTCCGCAACCCACTGCTCTGGATCCTGGCGGTGGTGCTGCTCTACATGTCCTTCAGTTACCTGCTCGACGACACTCGTGCGTACAAGCAGGTGGTCACCTCGAAGGCCATCGAGCAGCTTGCGAACAACAACGTCCAGGAAGCCACGCTGGAGGACAAGGAGCAGCGGCTCAGGCTCACCCTGAAGTCACCTGTCGACGGCACCGACCGGCTGATCACTCAGTACCCGGCCGGCGCCGTCAACCACGTCGTCCAGTCGCTGGCCAACGCCAAGAACATGGACAAGGGCTGGAACACCAAGGTGACCCAGGAGTCGCTGCTGTTCCAGATCCTCATCTACGTCATCCCGCTCGGCCTGCTGTTGCTGCTGCTGATGTGGATGATGAACAACGTCCAGGGCGGCGGGAACCGCGTCCTGAACTTCGGCAAGTCCCGGGCCAAGCAGCTCTCCAAGGACATGCCGAAGACCACCTTCGCCGACGTCGCCGGGGCCGACGAGGCCGTCGAGGAGCTGCAGGAGATCAAGGACTTCCTGCAGAACCCCGGCCGGTACCAGGCGCTCGGCGCCAAGATCCCCAAGGGCGTGCTGCTCTACGGCCCGCCGGGCACCGGCAAGACGCTGCTGGCCCGCGCCGTGGCCGGCGAGGCCGGGGTGCCGTTCTACTCGATCTCCGGCTCCGACTTCGTCGAGATGTTCGTCGGCGTCGGCGCCTCCCGGGTCCGCGACCTGTTCGAGCAGGCCAAGCAGAACGCGCCCTGCATCATCTTCGTCGACGAGATCGACGCGGTCGGCCGGCACCGCGGCGCCGGCCTGGGCGGCGGCCACGACGAGCGTGAGCAGACGCTGAACCAGCTCCTCGTCGAGATGGACGGCTTCGACTCGCGGGGCGGCATCATCCTGATCGCCGCGACCAACCGGCCGGACATCCTGGACCCGGCGCTGCTGCGCCCCGGCCGGTTCGACCGGCAGATCCCGGTGTCCTCGCCCGACCTGCGCGGCCGCCAGGCGATCCTGCGCGTGCACGCCAAGGGCAAGCCGTTGGCCCAGGACGTGGACCTGGACGGGCTGGCCAAGCGCACCGTCGGCATGTCCGGCGCCGACCTGGCCAACGTGATCAACGAGGCGGCCCTGCTCACCGCCCGGCAGCACGGCACCGTCATCACCGGCCCCGCGCTGGAGGAGGCGGTCGACCGGGTGATCGGCGGCCCCGCCCGCAAGAGCCGGGTGATCTCCGAGCACGAGAAGAAGATCACCGCCTACCACGAGGCCGGGCACACGCTGGCCGCGTGGGCCATGCCGGACCTGGAGCCGGTCTACAAGGTCACGATCCTGCCGCGCGGCCGCACCGGCGGCCACGCCCTGGTCGTCCCCGAGGACGACAAGCAGGTCATGACCCGCTCGGAGATGATCGGCCGGCTGGTGTTCGCGCTCGGCGGCCGCGCCGCCGAGGAGCTGGTCTTCCACGAGCCCACCACCGGCGCGTCCTCCGACATCGAGCAGGCGACCAAGATCGCCCGCGCGATGGTCATGGAGTACGGCATGAGCGGTCGGCTGGGCGCGGTGAAGTACGGCGAGCAGGAGGGCGAGCCCTTCCTCGGCCGGGCCATGGCGCACGCGCCGAACTACTCGCTCGAGGTCGCCCACGAGATCGACGAGGAGGTGCGCAAGCTGATCGAGGCGGCGCACACCGAGGCGTGGGAGATCCTCAACACCTACCGGCCGCAGCTCGACGCGCTCACCCTGGAGCTGATCGAGAAGGAGACGCTCCAGCGCAAGGATCTGGAGCGGATCTTCTCCGACGTCGTGAAGCGGCCGCGGATCACCCTGTTCAACGACTTCGGCGGGCGCACGCCCTCCGACCAGCCGCCGATCAAGACCCCGGCCGAGCTGGCCAAGGAGCGCGGCGAGCCGTGGCCTCCGGTGGAGGAGCGGACGCCGACCCCGGTCGGCACCGCGCCGGGCGCCGGCGAGCTGCCGACGCCGCAGCCGACGTCCCCCGGCCCGAACGGGGTCGGCGCGTTCCCGCCGGCGCAGCAGCAGCCGCCGCAGGGCGGACCGGCTCCGGTGCCGCCGGGGCAGGGTGCTCCCACCCCGTACCCGCCGACCTCGCAGCTCCCCGCGCAGCCGGTGGCCCAGGGCAACCAGCAGCAGCCCAACCCGCAGGGCCCGCCGTACTACGGCGCGCCCCCCGGGTGGACCCCGGCGACGACCCCGGCCGGCCGCGACTGGCCGCCGGCCTCGTGGGGCACCGGCGAGTGGCAGCCCGGCGCCGGTCAGCAACCGGTCCAGGGCCAGCCGCCCCAGGGACAGTCGATGCAGGGTCAGTCGATGCAGGGTCAGTCGGTGCAGGGCCAGCCGGCGCCCGGGCAGGGGCAGCCCGAGCAGGGCCGTCCCCCCGCGCGGCCGGAGGGCGACCAGACGAGGCGGATCGACACCGACTCGTGGGAGGGTGGCCGCTGACCAGCGGTCCTACCTGCGGAGGACATGTGACCAGCACGGTCGACGACGTGACCGACGCCGCCGGCGGGGTTCTGCCCCGCCGGCGGGCGTTCGACCAGGCCCGGGCCGAGGCCGCGGTGCGGGAACTGCTGCTCGCCTGCGGCGAGGACCCGGACCGGGAGGGCCTGCGGGACACCCCGGCCCGGGTGGCCAGGGCCTACCGGGAGCTGTTCGCCGGCCTGCACACCGACCCGGACGCGGTGCTGAACCGGACCTTCGACGAGAGTCACGAGGAACTGGTCCTGGTCACCGACATCCCGATGTACAGCACCTGCGAGCACCACCTGCTGCCGTTCCACGGCGTCGCCCACGTCGGCTACATCCCGAACGAGCACGGCCGGGTGACCGGGCTGTCCAAGCTCGCCCGCCTGGTCGACCTCTACGCGAAGCGACCGCAGGTGCAGGAGCGGCTGACCTCGCAGGTCGCCGACGCGCTCGTGCGCAAGCTGGACCCGCGCGGCGTGATCGTCGTGGTCGAGGCCGAGCACCTGTGCATGGGCATGCGGGGCATCCGCAAGGCGGGGTCGAAGACGACGACGTCGGCGGTGCGCGGGCTGCTGCGCACTTCGGCGTCCTCCAGGGCCGAGGCCCTCGCGTTGATCAACCAGCGGCGGTGAGCGTGCACCGCCTGTTGCCCCGGCCGGGGCGGTGCGCGGTGGTCGGCGTGCTCAACGTCACCCCCGACTCGTTCTCCGACGGCGGCCGGTACCTCGACCGGGACGACGCCGTGCGGCACGGCGTCGAGATGTTCCGCCGTGGAGCGGACATGGTGGACGTGGGCGGCGAGTCGACGCGGCCCGGCGCCGACCGGGTGGCCCCCGCGATCGAGGCGGCCAGGGTGGTGCCGGTGATCCGCGAGCTGGTCGCCGAGGGCGTGCCGGTCAGCGTGGACACCATGCGGGCCGAGGTGGCCGAGGCCGCGTTGGCGGCCGGCGCCACGGTCGTCAACGACGTCTCCGGCGGGCTGGCCGACGAGCGGATGGCGTCCCTGGTCGCCGAGGCCGGGGTGCCGTGGATCCTTATGCACTGGCGGGGGCACAGCCGGCGGATGAACGACCTGGCCCGGTACGCCGACGTCGTCACCGAGGTGCGGGACGAGCTGCGGGCCAGGGCGGACGCGGCGCTGGCCGCCGGGGTGGACGCGGCGGCGCTGGTGCTGGACCCCGGGCTCGGCTTCGCCAAGAACGCCGAGCACAACTGGGCGTTGCTGAACCGGCTGGACGTGCTCCTCGACCTGGGCCTGCCGGTGCTGGTCGGCGCCTCCCGCAAGCGCTTCCTGGGCGCGTTGCTCGCCGACGCCGACGGCCGCCCCCGCCCGCCGGACGGTCGGGAGCTGGCGACGGCGGTGGTGTCGGCGCTGTCGGCGGCGGCGGGCGCGTGGGGCGTGCGGGTGCACGACGTGGACTCGTCGCTGGACGCGGTGGCCGTGGCGCACGCGTGGGGCGGACGACTGGTCGCGTCATGATCGGTGGCCGGGCGGGTGTCCCACCGGAGCGCCCCGACGCCGTGGGCGATCATGGGTGTCGGGTGGCCCTCGGCGCGCGCGAGTCGCGGGCGACCCGCGTGGTGGTGGCCCGGCCGACGGCCGAGGCGCGCGGACTGGGCGTGGAGGCGATGGCATGACCGACCGGATCACCCTGACCGGGCTGCGCGTGCGCGGCCACCACGGGGTCTTCGAGCACGAGAAGCGGGACGGCCAGGACTTCCTGGTCGACATCGTGGTGTGGATCGACCTGGACCGGGCCGCGGCCACCGACGACCTCGCGCACACCCTGCACTACGGCGAGCTGGCCGAGCGGGCCGCCGCGATCGTGGGCGGCGAGCCGTGCGACCTGATCGAGACCGTGGCGGGCCGGGTGGCCGACGAGGTGATGGGCGACGAGCGCGCGCACGCCGTGGAGGTGACCATCCACAAGCCCGCCGCGCCGATCCCGCTGGACTTCGCCGACGTGGCGGTCACCATCCGCCGGTCCCGCAAGGGCGGGCGGGGACGGGCGGTGCCGGCGTGAGCCGCGCGGTGCTGTCGATCGGCTCCAACCTGGGGGACCGGATGGCCCACCTCGGGTTGGTGCTGGACTCGTTGGGGCCGGCCGTGGTGGCGGTCTCGCCGGTGTACGAGACGGCTCCGTGGGGTCCGGTGCCGCAGGGCGACTACCTCAACGCGGTCGTCGTCGTGGACGATCCCGGGGTGGACGCGCGCGGCTGGCTGGAGCGGGCGTGGGCCTGCGAGCGGGCGGCCGGGCGGACCAGGGACGTGCGGTGGGGACCCCGCACGCTGGACGTCGACGTCGTGCACGTGGAGGGTGTCGTCTCGGACGACCCCGAGCTGGTGCTGCCGCACCCGAGAGCACACGAACGGGCGTTCGTGCTGCGGCCGTGGCTGGACGTGGAGCCGGCGGCGGAGCTGCCCGGCCGGGGCCCGATGGCCGCGGCGCTGGCCGCGCTGCCGGAGGAGGAGCGCGCGGGCGTGCGCCGGCGTGACGACCTCGTGCTGGCGGTCGGACACTGATCCGGTCGGGCACTGTTCCGGTCGGACACTGATCCGGACGGACACTGGGACCAACTGACCCGGTCGGGCACTGACCAGGGGCGGGCGGGACCGACCCGCCGGAGCGGGACGGACGTCGGCCGAGGCGGGAGGGAGCTGCCGTGAGGTTCACCAGAGTGCGTGATCTTGTCTGGGTGGTCCTCGTCGCCGGTGTGGTGGCGCACCTGGCGGTGCGGCAGTCCTACGGCGTCCTGCCCGCGTTCCCGACGTTCGCGGGCGTCACGCTGTTCCTGCTGGCAGTCGTGGAGGCGGTGCTCGGTTTCGCGCTGCGCGCCCGCATCCACCGCCGGCCGGGAACCCGCCCGGTGCAGCCGCTGACGGCGGCGAGGTCGGTCGCGCTGGCCAAGGCGTCCTCCCTCGTGGGGGCGCTGATGGTGGGTGTGTGGGCCGGCGTGCTGGGCTATGTTCTGCCGCGCCGGGGTGACCTGGCATCCGCCGCCGGGGACAGCACGACCGCGATCATCGGTGTGGTCTGCGCGTTGTTGCTGGTGGGTGCGGCGTTGTGGTTGGAGTACTGCTGCAAGACGCCCGAAGGGCCGGAGGACCGTGATGCGCCGAACGGACGCGAGTAGGTCTCGGACTGATAACCCCCGGGTACCGTAATGGGCATGAGCGGCCCCGGTGGTGCGAACCGTGAGCGCGCGAGTGGCCGTGGTTCCCCGTGGATCTGGCTCGTCGTGCTGGTCCTGGCCGCGGGCGCCACGGCGGTTCTCGTCCTCAGCAACGACGCCCGGTGGTTGCGGCTGGGCATGGTCGCCGCGCTGTGGGCGGCCCTGGTCGGCGCGTTCGTCGCGGCCAGGTACCGGCGCGAGGCGCTCGAGCGGGACGACGACGCGGCCGAGCTGCGCACCGTCTACGAGCTCGAGCTGGAGCGCGAGGTGGCGGCCCGCCGCGAGTACGAGCTGGAGGTCGAGGCCGAGACCCGGCGCCGGCTGGAGGAGGAGGCCAGGGAGGACCTGACGGCGCTGCGCTCGGAGCTGCGCACGCTGCGGGAGAACCTGGAGGCCCTGCTCGGCGGCGAGGTCCTGGTCGAGCGGGTCGCGTTGCGCGCCGAGTCGACCAGGATGCGCTCGCTGTCCGACCAGGCGCGGCTGCTCGCGGTGGGTGAGGACCGGATCGTCGAGGGCGGGGAGCGGCGGGGCCTGCCGGTCGGGAAGTCCGTCGACACCGTCGACGTGGACCCCGAGGAGGTCACGCAGCTCCTCGGGCCGATCCGGGTGGAGTCGGCCGGGCGCAAGGAGCCGCGCCAGCCGGTGCGGGCCGAGGCGAAGCGCCCCCAACCGAAGCAGCCCGAACCGAAGCAGCCCCAGCCGAAGCAGCCGGTGGGCAAGCAGCCGGGGCCGAAGCGCCCGGAGCCGGAGCGGCTCGACCGGCAGCGCCAGCCCGTCCGGCGGGAGCCGGTGCGCCCCGGCCCCACCGTGCGCCGGGAGCCGGCGCAGCCTCCGAAGGGCCAGCCCGGCAAGCCCCAGCCGGTGAAGCCGCCGACGCCCAAGGCGCAGCCGGTCAAGGCGCAGGCGGCGAAGCCGCAGATGCCGAAGCCGAAGCCGGCGGTCAAGGCCACCGAGCCGCGGACCCAGATGCTCAAGGCGGAGGCGGCGCGCACCGAGGTCATCCGGCACGACGCGATCCCGCCCGTGGGCCGCCCCGAGCCCCGGCGCGAGGCCGCGCGGCCGGCCGCCGAGCCGCCCCGCCGGCCGGAGCCGCCGACGCCGGAGGTCGCCAGGGCGGTGGAGCCGGAGGTTCCCGCCCGTCAGGAGGCGCCAGCGGCGCGGCGGCACCGCGAGAGCGCGCCGGTGGAGCAGCGCACCGAGCTGGTGAGCCCGCCGATGCCGCCCAGGGCGGAGCCGGCCCGGCCGGTCGTCGAGCCGCACCCGCCGCAGCCGCCGCGTCCGGCCGCTGCCGCCGCCGACGAGCGCACCCGCGTGGTGCCCACGCCGCCGCCCTCCGGCGGGCGGCGGCACCGCGACGACGACTCCGACGCCGCCGCGCCCACCTGGGGCGTGGTCGGCGGGTGGTCGGAGGAGGACGGCGGCGGCCGCTCCGACGCGTCGGCCGGAGCGCACGGCGCGCGGTCCGAGGAGCCCGAGCAGGCGGGCGCGCACGCGTCGGGTCGTTCGGTCACCGAGTTGCTCGCCGCGCACGGCGGGGCGGGGGAGACCCCGCGCCGGCGGCGTCGGCGGGGCGACGACTGAACCCGACGACGGCCGACGCCCAGCCGTCGGGGCCGGGGAACTGACGAAAGGGGCCGCTGTCACCTGCGGGTGGCAGCGGCCCCTTCTCGTCGGATCTGCTCGTCGGGTCTACTTGGCGGGTCTACTTGTCGATGTCGCCGACGACGAGGGCGAACGACCCGAGCACGGCCGGCAGGTCGGCCACCGGCGTTCCTGGCAGCAGCCGGGCCAGCGCCTGGACGTTGTTGAACGACGGGGTCCGCAGCTTCAGCCGCCACGGCGTCTTCTCGCCCCGCGAGGACAGGTGCACGCCGGAGATGCCCAGCGGAGCCTCGACCCACGTGTAGACCGAGCCCTCGGGTGCCTTGACCGCCTTGGGCAGCCGGACGTTGACCGGGCCGGCCGGCAGGCGGTCGAGGCACTCCCGCGCCAGCCGGACCGACTGCTCGACCTCGCCGATCAGGCAGCGGACCCTGGCCAGGGCGTCGCCGGCGGTGTCGAGAACCGGGCGCACGGGCAGTTCGCCGTAGGCCAGGCCGGGGTCGTCGCGCCGCAGGTCCAGGTCGAGCCCGCTCGCCCTGGCGGCCGGGCCGGTCACCCCGAGGTCGAGCGCGTCCTCCCGGCTCAGCACGCCCACCCCCGCGTGCCGGGCCCGGAAGGACTCGTCGGCCACGGTCGCCGCCACGACCGCGGCCAGCGCATCCTCCACAGTGGACAGCGCGCGGCGCGTGTCGTCCGTCCAGCCGGCGGGCACGTCCTCGCGGAGCCCGCCGATCCGGCTGGCCATGAAGTGGATCCGCCCACCGGAGGCCGCCTCCAGCACGCCCTGCACGGCCTCGCGGCCGCGCTGGGCGGCCACCGTGCCGGCGGTCGGCTCGCCCACCAGCGCCCTGGTGAGCGGGGCCAGGAAGACCAGGTGCGCCAACACCCGGTTCAGCTCGCAGAGCAGGGTGCGCAGCCACACGGCGCGGGGCGGCACGTCCATGCCGGTCATCCGCTCGACGGCGGTCGCCACGGCCACCTCGTTGCAGAACGCGGCCAGCCAGTCGTGCCGGTTGGCCAGCGTGAGGACCTGGCGGTAGTCCCGCACCTCGAACAGCTTCTCCGCGCCCCGGTGCAGGTGGCCGACGAGGGGTTCGGCGGTGGCCACCAGCGGCCGCTCGTCCGGTCCGTCCAGGGTCAGCCGCAGCCGGTAGGCGCCGTGGGCCGAGGGGTGCAGCGGCCCGAGGTCGATCACCCGGTCCACCCCGAGGTACGCGGCTCCCGCGCCGACGCCGACGGTCTCCTGCCTGGTCACGGTGGCCATGCTCGCACGCGTCGCGCGCGGGCCGCCGACCACGGGGGCGCCTGTCGGGGTCCTACCGTGCCGGCCGCTTCGCCCGGTCGCCGTCTCGTCCGGTCGCCGTCTCGTCCGGCGACGTGGATCAGGGATGCCAGGGTGGGAGGCCGGGCAGCAGCTCCTCGGCCCCGGCTCCGGCCGTGGTCTGGAGCAGCCAGCCGAACCGGCCCAGTCCGGTGGCGTCCCGCAGCTCCGCGACGCGGCCGGCGCGCGCGGTCGCGGAGAGCCACGCGGTGGGGTTCGACACCGCCAGCGCCGCCGGCGGCGGTGTCTCGTCGAGCCCCAGGGCGGCGAGCGCGTCGCGTTGGCCGACCAGCGCGCTGCTCGTCGCGCCGGCCGCCGCGCCCGCGGCGGCGCAGGCGTCCATGGCGACGTGGGCGGTGATGTCGCAGGTTCCGTCGGGAACGGGGCGGACGAGCTGGCCGCCGCGGTAGGCCGCGAGCGTTCCGGCGCGGTGTCGGCCGGCCAGGCGGTCCGCCTTCCGGTGTCCGTAGTCGACGGCCAGGGCCGCCCCTGCCCGGACCCGGCGGACCGTGTCCGCCCACGCGAGGTCGCGCTCGACCCCGGCCTCGGCGCGCTCGCCCTCGGCGCGCGTCGGCCACCAGCGCTCCAGCCACGCGCGGTGCCGCTCGGACACCGGTTCGCCGATTCCTTCCCCGCCAAGGGAATCCACGGCGACGTGCACAATTTGTCCACAGTGGACGGTGGTGACCGGGCACGGCACGGCGTCCAGCCACTCGTGGCCAACCAGGAGGCCAGTCACCTCTTCAGGTGGTTCCCCGCGCCACGTGACCGCCGGGTTCCCCTTGTCGGGCGGGCGGATTTCCACGGCGACGACCCGCAACCGCCGGCGGAGGGCGGCCGGCGCGCGTTCGGCGACCGCGGTCGCGAGCTCCCCACCGCCGGCGCCGACGTCCACGAAATCCAGCCGGGACGGGCGGTCCAGACCGGCGTCGACCCGGTCGAGCAGGGCTAGCACGGCCTCGGCGAACTCGGGCCCGACCAGCGGCGCGGTGCGGAAGTGCGCCGCCGGGCGCTCCCCGCGACCGAAGAACCCGTCCGGGCCGTAGAGCGCGTCCTGCCACGCGTCCCGCCAGTTCCGTCTCACCCGACGACGGTACGGAACCGCGCCCCCGCGCGGCGCCCGCCCGCGCCCGTCGCGCCGGTTCCGGGTGGTGGCCAGGGAATCCGGGCCGCCCACCGGGCCACGTAGGGTGCTTGTCCGTGATCAACGCAGCCCCGTCGAACCCGCCCGACAGGTTGGTCCGCCGATCCCGGCGGCGGACAGTCGTGCTGCTCCCCGTCGCCGGCCTGATCGCCCTGGGCGTGTGCGGACTGGTGCTGCTCGGCGTAGCCACCGACCGGGTCGGACTGGCGGCGGTGCTCGTGGGCGCCGCGGCGGCGGCGCTGCCGGTGGGGCCGGTGGTGGGCACGTTCCTGTGGATCGACCGGTGGGAGCCGGAGCCGCCCAGGCTGATGCTCCTGGCCTTCCTGTGGGGCGCCTGCGTCGCCACGATCACCTCGTTGCTGCTCAACGACAGCGCCCAGGTGCTCGCCGACGCCGTGCTCGGCGCGGACGGGGGCGACACGGTCAAGGCGGTGATCGCCGCGCCGTTCGTCGAGGAGGCCACGAAGGGCGTCTTCGTGGTCGCGTTGCTGTGGAAGTGGCGCCAGGAGTTCGACGGCCTGGTGGACGGCGTCGTCTACGCGGGGCTGACCGCGGCCGGGTTCGCCTTCACCGAGAACATCTTCTACTTCGGGCGCGCCTTCTCCGAGGGCGGGTTCGGCGGCATGAGCCAGGGCGTGGTCGCGGTGTTCGTCCTGCGCGGCGTGCTCGCCCCGTTCGCCCACCCGTTGTTCACGGTGATGACCGGCCTGGGGGTCGGGGTGGCCGCCGCCGCGCGGAGCCGGAGCGCGCGCTGGCTCGCGCCGCTGGTCGGCTACCTCGTCGCCGTGGTGCTGCACGCGTTGTGGAACGGCTCGGCCACGCTCGGCAGCGGCGCGGTGTTCATCAACTTCTACTTCCTGGTCATGGTGCCGATCTTCGGCGGCACCGCCGCGCTGGTGGTCTGGCAGCGCCGGCGCGAGCAGCGGATCCTGGCCGCGCAGTTGCCGGGCTTCGCGGAACTGGGCTGGATTCCCGGCAGCGAGGTCGAGCTGCTCGGCAGCCTGCCCGGCCGTCGGGCCTGGCGTCGCGCGGTGCGGCGACGCGGCGGGGACGTCGCGGCCAAGGCGGTCGCCACTTACCAGGCCACGGCGACGGAACTCGCGTTTTTGCGACATCGCGTCTCCCGGGGCACCACCGGAGTGGAGGCCGACCAGCGGCAGGAGGAGCTGCTCGCCGCGCTGCGCGAGGCGAGGGCGGTCGTGGTCGCCAGCACACCGGCCAGCCGTGGCCGGGCGACCGCCTAGCGCGTCGCGCCCGGCCAGTCCGGTCGCCCGTCGCGCACCGCTCCGCACCGCACCGCACCGCACCGCACCGCTCCGCACCGCTCCGCTCCGCACCGCTCCGCTCCGCACCGCTCGGCGGCGATCGACCGCCCGACCGTGTGCCCTGGTCGGCGGCCCGTTCGCACCCGGTCGGACGGTGGGGCGCCGAGTGGTCGCACCGGGCCGCCCCACCGGGTGAAGCTCATCACCAGAAGACGTGTGCGCCCACCCGCGCCGGTTACTCTCGCGCCGCCGTCCGGTACCCGCGGCAGGCGCGGGACTGGAACTGCACGGAGGAGCGAACGCATGACCAGGCCGGCCCGCCTCGCGGTGGGCGTCGTCTCGGCGGGCCGCGTCGGCGCGGTGCTGGGCGCCGCTCTCGCCCGCGTCGGGCACGTCGTGGTCGCCGCCTCCGGGGTCTCCCGGGACTCCGTGCGCCGCGCCGAGGACCTGCTGCCGGACGTGCCGCTGCTGCCGCCGGACGAGGTCGTCGCGCGTTCCGACCTGGTGCTGCTCGCCATCCCCGACGACGTGCTGCCCGGCACGGTGCGCGGCCTGGCCGCCGCCGGCGCCTTCAGGGCCGGCCAGATCGTCGTGCACACCTCCGGCTCCCACGGCGTCGACGTGCTCGCGCCCGCCGCCGAGCAGGGCGCGCTCGCGTTGGCCCTGCACCCCGTGATGACCTTCACCGGGCGCTCCGAGGACCTCGACCGGCTGGCCGCCTGCTGCTTCGGGGTCACCGCGTCGCCGGACGACGACGTCGCGTGGAACGTCGGCGAGGCGCTGGTCGTGGAGATGGGCGCGGAGCCGGTGCGCGTGCCGGAGGCGGCCCGCCCGCTCTACCACGCGGCCCTGGCGCACGGCGCCAACCACCTGATCACGCTGGTGGCCGACGCCGCCGACCTGCTCCGCCGCGCCGGGGTGGACAATGCCGAACGGCTGCTCGGCCCGCTGCTGTCCGCGGCGCTCGACAACGTGTTGCGGCACGCGGACCGCGCGTTGACCGGGCCCGTCGCCCGTGGCGACGTCGGCACCCTGCGCAGGCACCTGGCCGTCCTGGGCTCCGCCGCGCCCGACTCCGTGCCCGCCTACCGGGCGCTGGCCCGGCGCACCGCGGAGCGCGCCGAGGCCGCCGGGGTGCTCCGCGCCGACGCCGCCCCCGAGGTCAGGGCGGCGTTGCGAGACGAACACGGCGAACAGGGATAGGACAGCGAGATGACGCCGAACAGGCCCGGCACCGGTTACACCCCGGGTGAGCTGACGGTGCACCACGACCCGGCCGAGCTGGGTCGGGTCACCCGGGCGCTGCGCACGGTCGGCCGGCGGATCGTGCTGGTGCCGACCATGGGCGCGCTGCACGAGGGGCACCGCGAGCTGGTCCGGCGGGCGCGGCGCATCCCGAACGCCGTCGTCGTGGTCTCGGTCTTCGTCAACCCGCTGCAGTTCGGCCCGAGCGAGGACTTCGACCGGTACCCGCGCACGCTGGACGCCGACGTCGAGGCCTGCCGGGCCGAGGGCGCCGAGCTGGTGTTCGCGCCGTCCGCCGCCGCCATGTACCCGGAGGGCATGCGGACCACCGTGCGGCCCGGCCCGGTGGGTGAGGAGCTGGAGGGCGCGTCCCGGCCCGGGTTCTTCACCGGGGTGCTCACCGTGGTGGCCAAGCTGTTCAACGTCGTCCGACCGGACATGGCGTTCTTCGGCGAGAAGGACTACCAGCAGCTCGTGGTGGTCCGCCAGATGGTCCGCGACCTGGACATGGACGTGCGGGTCGTCGGCATCCCGACCGTGCGGGACGCGGACGGCCTCGCGCTGTCCTCCCGCAACGCCTACCTCTCGGACCGGGAGCGGGCCAGCGCGCTGGCGCTGTCCGCCGCGCTGTCGGCCGGCGCCCACGCCGGCGCCGGTGGCGGCGAGGCCGTGCTCGCGGCCGCGCGCGCGGTGCTCGCGGCCGACCCGGCCGTGGCGGTCGACTACCTGGAGCTGCGCGACCTCGACCTCGGCCCCGCGCCGGCGTCGGGAGAGGCGCGGCTGCTCGTCGCCGCCAGGGTGGGCGCCACCCGGCTGATCGACAACTGCTCGGTGCTGCTCGGCGCCGACGTCGCCGGGACGCCGGGTGCGACCGACCCGACCGAAACCACGTCGCCGACGGGACTGGCGGGGGACCCCGCGGCGTCGCGCCAGGCGCCGGGCGCCGGCTGCTGAGACAGGGGGCTGCGATGTTCCGCACCATGTTGAAGTCCAAGATCCACCGGGCCACGGTGACCCAGGCCGACCTGCACTACGTCGGCTCGCTCACCGTGGACGAGGACCTGATGGACGCCGCCGACCTGCTGCCGGGCGAGCAGGTCGCCATCGTCGACGTGACCAACGGCGCCCGCCTGGAGACCTACGTCATCCCCGGCGAGCGGGGCAGCGGCGTGCTGGGCATCAACGGCGCCGCCGCGCACCTGGTGCACCCCGGCGACCTGGTGATCGTCATCAGCTACGGCGTCATGGACGAGCTGGAGGCCCGCGCCTACCGGCCGAAGGTCGTCTTCGTCGACGCCGACAACCGCGTGGTCGAGCGGGGCAGCGACCCGGGGCACGCCCCGGAGGGCTCGGGGCTGACCAGCGGCGCCGTCGTGGCCGCCGAGCCGGAGGCGCCGCCGGCCGAGACGGTCGACGCCGCCCGGCTGGACGCCCTGCTGCAGCCGGAGAGCTGACCGCGGGCCGCCGCCCGCCAGCGGGCGGTGGCCCCGCGCTGTCCTCCGCCGGCCGACCGGTCGGTGTGAACCGTTGACGAGTAAGGGGTTTCGGGGTGCTGCTCGCCATCGACGTCGGCAACACCAACATCGTCCTCGGCCTGTACTCCGGGCGGGGCGCGGACGCCATCCTGATCAGGGACTGGCGGATGCGCACCGACCCCAGGATGACCGCGGACGAGCTGGCGTTGACCGTGCGCGGCCTGCTCGGGGCGCACGCCGACGAGATCACCGGCATCGCCGCGCTGTCCACCGTGCCCGCCGTGCTGCGCGAGCTGCGGGTGATGCTCGGCCGGTACTACGCGACCGTGCCCAGGGTGATCGTCGAGCCCGGGGTGCGCACCGGTGTCCCCCTGCTGGTGGACAACCCCAAGGAGGTGGGCGGCGACCGCGTGATCAACACGCTGGCCGCGCACCACCTGCACAGCACCAACTGCGTCGTGGTGGACTTCGGCACCTCGACCAACATCGACGTGATCTCGCAGAAGGGCGAGTTCCTCGGCGGGGTGTTCGCCCCCGGCATCGAGATCTCGGTCGACGCGCTCGCCTCGCGGGCGGCCCAGCTCCGCAAGGTCGAGCTGGTCCGACCCCGCTCGGTGATCGGCAAGAACACGGTGGAGTGCCTGCAGTCGGGCATCGTCTACGGCTTCGCCGGGCAGGTCGACGGGCTGGTGCGGCGGATCGTGGCCGAGCTGGAGACGCAGTACGACGGGCCGACGACGGTGATCGCCACCGGTGGTCTGGCGCCGCTCGTGGTGGCGGAGTCGACGATGATCCAGCACCACGTGCCGGACCTGACCCTGCTCGGGCTGCGCCTGGTGTTCGAGCGCAACGTCCGCTGAGTCACGGGGACGCTGAGTCACGGGGACACCGAGTCACGGAGACCCTGGCTGGGTGACTGGTGGGCCACCCGTGCGTGGCCTACCAGACCGGCGGGGCCGGGGTCCGTCGTTCACTCTCCCGGGGACGGAGTTGTCCACAGGCGCCGAGTTCGTCCACAGGTTGATCTCGTGTGCTGGGGCGGCGGGTGCTGGGCCGATAGGCTGGAGCAGGGCTCGCCCCCCAGGGCGGGTGGGGGCTGTCCCCGGGGGAAAGAAAGACGCGAAAAGTTTTCTATTTCTGTGTGACTTCCTGCGAAGGGGCGGGTAGGCCGGAATTGTTCCGGCGCATTGCCGCGTGATCGGCTTCACCGCCGCTGCCGGCGCGCCGCGCGCACCGCGATCGTCACCAGGGGGAGCGCGAACTCGCCCTCCCCGCCGTCCGGTCGTGCCCGCAGGTACGCGAGCACGCGGTCCAGCAACGCCGCCCGGTCCGCCGGGGTCCGGACCAGGGCCAGCGAGTGGGTGCCGATCATCGCGGTCACCGACTCCGCCGTCCGCCGCCACACGTGGCCGAACTCCGCCCGGTCCGGCGGCGTGAAGCACTCGTGGATCGGCAGGCCCCGCCCCGCGAACCGGCTGCGGCACACGCCGGTCTCGGCCACGTCCACCAGCCCGGCCACCCAGCCCACCCGGTCGTCCAGGACGTCCCACAACACCGCCAGCACGCCGCCGGCGGAGAGCACCCGCGCCGCCTCCCGCAGCGCCGGCTGCGGGTCGAACCAGTGGAACGCCTGGCCCACCAGGACCGCGTCCACCGCCGCGTCCGGCAGGGGAAGGTCCTCGGCCGTCCCGGCCAGCACCGGCACGCCCGGCGCCCGCCGCGCGAACTCGGCCCGCATCGCGGGGTCCGGCTCGACGGCGACGACCTCCCGCCCCGGCCCGACCAGCGCCGAGGTCAGCTTCCCGGTGCCGGCGGCCAGGTCCAGGAGCCGGGGCTGCCGGCGGTCGCGCACCGGCTCCAGGCACCAGCGCACCGCGCCGGCGGGGTAGTCGGGGCGGTGGACGGCGTACTCGGCCGCCCGTTCCCCGAACGACCTCGCCCGCCGCGCGCGCAGCTCCGGCTCGGGGAGCTCGGCGAGCGGGTCCACCACCCCACGGTAGCCAACGGGCGCGGTTCCGTACCCTTGTGCACCGTGACTGAGCAGCCCCAGCAGCAGCCCGTGACCAGCGGCGACGACGTCCCGGAGCAGATGCGGGTGCGCCGGCAGAAGCGGGAGCGACTGCTGGCTGCCGGCGTCGACCCGTACCCCGTCGAGCTGCCCCGCACCCACACCCTGCGCGAGGTGCGGGAGACCCACACCGACCTGCCCCCGGACACCGCCACCGGCGACCTGGTCGGCGTGACCGGCCGGGTGATGTTCGTGCGCAACACCGGCAAGCTCTGCTTCGCCACCCTCCGCGAGGGCGACGGTACCGAGCTCCAGGCGATGCTCAGCCTGGACAAGGTCGGCCAGGAGCGGCTGGCGGACTGGAAGTCCGACGTCGACCTGGGCGACCACGTGTTCGTGCACGGCGAGGTCATCACCTCCCGCCGCGGCGAGCTGTCGGTGCTGGTCGACGACTGGCGGATGGCGGCGAAGGCGGTCCGCCCGCTGCCCGTCGCGCACAAGGACCTCGCCGAGGAGACCCGGGTCCGGCAGCGGTACGTCGACCTCATCCTCCGCGAGCAGGCCCGCGACACGGTGCGCGCCCGCGCGGGCGTGCTGCGCTCGCTGCGCGACTCGTTCCACCGCAGGGGCTTCCTGGAGGTGGAGACGCCGATGCTGCAGACGCTGCACGGCGGCGCCGCCGCCCGGCCCTTCGTCACGCGCTCCAACGCGTTCGACATCGACCTCTTCCTGCGGATCGCGCCGGAGCTGTACCTGAAGCGCTGCGTGGTCGGCGGCATCGAGAAGGTCTTCGAGATCAACCGGAACTTCCGCAACGAGGGCAGCGACTCCTCGCACTCGCCGGAGTTCGCGATGCTGGAGTTCTACGCGGCGTACGAGACGTACGACTCGATGGCGGTGATCACCCGGCAGCTCGTCCAGGAGGCCGCCGACGCGGTCTTCGGCACGCAGGTCGTGACCCTGGCCGACGGCACCGAGTACGACCTGTCCGGCGACTGGACGAGCCTGACGATGTACGGCTCGCTGTCCGAGGCGCTGGGCGAGGAGGTCACCCCGGGCACGTCGGTCGAGCTGCTGCGCAAGTTCGCCGAGCGGCACGAGCTGGACGTCGACCCGAAGCTGGGCCACGGCAAGCTCGTCGAGGAGCTGTGGGAGCACCTGGTCGGCCGGCACCTGGTCGCCCCGACCTTCGTGCGCGACTTCCCGCTGGAGACCTCCCCGCTGACCCGGCAGCACCGCAGCGAGCCGGGCGTCGCGGAGAAGTGGGACCTCTACGTCCGGGGCTTCGAGCTGGCCACCGGCTACTCCGAGCTGGTCGACCCGGTCGTCGAGCGGGAGCGGCTGGAGGCGCAGTCCCGGCTGGCCGCCGCCGGCGACGAGGAGGCCATGCGGCTGGACGAGGACTTCCTGCGCGCACTTGAGTACGGAATGCCGCCGAGCGGTGGCGTGGGAATGGGTATCGACCGGCTGCTGATGGCGCTGACCGGGCTCGGGATCCGCGAGACGATCCTGTTCCCCCTCGTCCGCCCGGAATGACGCGTGGGGAGTGTTGCATTATTCTTCCCGAGGCGCTAGAACTGCCGCAGGTTTGGCTGCCGTAGTCTTTGTGGCGCCACCGGCGGTCGGGGCTTTCCGCGCCGCCATTCCATTGCAGGGAGGATGACGCGTATGGCGCAGAAGGTCACCGTTCAGCTCGTGGACGACCTGGACGGGTCCGAGGCCAACGAGACGGTTGAGTTCGCGCTGGACGGCGTGACCTACCAGATCGATCTTTCTGAGGCGAACGCGGAGAAGCTGCGCAAGAGCCTCGCCGACTTCGTGGGCGCGGCCCGGCGCGCCGCCGGTGGTCGTCGCCGGAGCGCCGGACGGGGTCCGGCCCGGCCGGCGCCGGCCCGCCCGGCCGCCGCCGACCGGGAGCAGAACCAGGCGATTCGCGAGTGGGCGCGCAAGCGGGGCATGAAGGTGTCCGACCGCGGCCGCATCCCGGCCGACGTGCTCGAGGCGTACCACAACGAGAACTGAGTTCACGGCTTCGGCCGCGAGGAGGGGGCTTTCGCTCGACGAGCGAAAGCCCCCTCCTCGTCTTGTCGTCAGCCCCGCCGTATTCCCGGACTTAACATGGTCCACACCTAACGGTGTATGACGCGGCGGAAACTGTCAGTCACAAGCGTTTGGCCCCGCCCGCGAGCGTCGCGGACGGGGCCAAACGCGGATGATCGCATGGCGGGAACAGCCGGTCGAGGGAAATGACTGACGCTTCTCGCCGCTCTTGACGGGAACGGCGTCGGTCGTCCTGGCCGGAGCGCTGTTCCTCCCTTCGGCTCCGCCGTGCCCGCCGCTGTCAGCCGGGGCCGGACCCCGGGATGACGGCGCCGCGCATTCCTGCCAGCGTCTCTGCCTGTCAGGGCCCGCCAGGGCCCCGGCTCGGCTTGTCCGTGCGGCGCGGTGCCGAGGCCGCGGAATTCCTGTCAGCCTTCTCGGGTGGGAAGGAAGGCTCCGGCCGCCCCCGTGTTCTCCGCGCTCACTCGGCTGTGTGGCGAACCCCACTGCGGCGGGGGCGCTGCCCGGAGCGGTGCTGGAACCCGCTTTCGGGTGATCACCCGGTGGGTGGCTGACCGGCCGGCTCCGCGGTGCCGTCGGACCCCCCGGATGGGGCCACCGGGAGGACCGAGTGTGGTGAAGCGGGGGTCCGGGCTGACCACTGTGCGCCGATCCCACCGGGGAGATCGGGCTCTCATTCGGGCGACCACGCTGTTCCGTTAGGCTGAGCGCGCCAGAGATTAGGTGCGCCTAACCTAATAAGGTGGTCTGATCGCGGGGAGGAGCGCGGCGTGAGCCAGAGCGTGACCAAACCGGCCCCGCCCCCTGCTGACCGGGTGAGCGTGGCGCGGAACGGCGGCCCCGGCGGCGAGGTCATCGCCGCCCGGCGCCGGCGGCGCGTGCTGGGGCTGCTGGCGGTGCTGGTCGGCCTGGTGGTCGCCTGCCTGCTGAGCGTCGCCTTCGGCGCGAAGGAGATGTCCCTCGACACCGTGTGGCACGCGCTGGTCAGCCCGACCGGCGGTGAGAACGACATCGTGGTCCGGTCCCAGCGGCTGCCCAGGACCTTCCTCGGCCTGGTCGTGGGCATCGCGCTCGGCATCGGCGGCGCCCTCATGCAGGGCCACACCCGCAACCCGCTGGCCGACCCGGGCCTGCTCGGCGTCACCCAGGGCGCGGCCTTCACCGTCGTGCTCGGCATCTACACGCTGGGCGTCACCAACATCTACGGCTACGTCTGGTTCGGCTTCGGCGGCGCGCTGCTGGCCAGCGCGGGCGTGTTCCTGCTCGGCTCGGTCGGCAGGGGCGGCCCCACGCCGATCACGCTGGCCCTCGCCGGCGCGGCCATGAGCGCCCTGCTGCACTCGCTGACCTCGGCGGTGGTCCTGCTCGACGCGCAGGCGCTGGACGTCTACCGGTTCTGGAAGGTCGGCGCGATCGCCGGCCGCGACGTCAACCTGGCCCTCCAGGTGCTGCCGTTCGTGGTGCTCGGCCTGCTGCTGGCGTTCGCCAACGCGCCCGGCATGAACGCGCTCGCGCTGGGCGAGGACGTCGCCCGCTCCCTGGGGCAGCGGGTCCGGCTCACCCGCACGCTCGGCATCGTCGCGATCACCCTGCTCACCGGGTCGGCGGTGGCGGTGTGCGGGCCGATCTCGTTCGTGGGGCTGGTCGTGCCGCACATCGCGCGCGCCGTGGTGGGCTCCGACTACCGGTGGATCCTGCCGTACTCGGGGCTGCTCGGCGCGATGATGCTGCTGCTCGCCGACGTCGCGGGCCGGGTCGTGGCGCGGCCCGGCGAACTCCAGGTCGGGATCATGCTCGCCGTCGTGGGCGCGCCCTTCTTCATCGCACTGGTCCGGCGCAGGAAGTTGGTGCGGCTGTGACGCGCGGAGCACCGGGAACGCTCGGACTGGGGACCGGCGCGGCCGAGGGCCGGGAGCGGGTGCCCGGCCGCCCGCCGCTGCGCGTGGGACCCGCCTCCTGGGTGCTGCGGGCGCGGGCGCTGGCCGTCCCGCTGGTCGGGCTGGCCGCCGTGGTCCTGCTGATGGCGGTGAGCATCGGCCGGGGCGAGTTCCCGCTCAGCGTCGGCGACGTGCTGGAGGTGCTCGCCGGCGGCGGCGACCGCCCGCAGCGGTACATCGTGCTCGACCTGCGGCTGCCGCGCTCGCTGACCGGCGCGCTGGTCGGCGCGGCGCTGGGCCTGTCCGGCGCGCTCACCCAGACCATCACCCGCAACCCGCTGGCCACCCCGGACATCACCGGCATCACCGCCGGCGCCGGCGCGGCCGCGGTCGGCGTGATCGTGGTCGGCGGCAGCTACGGCGCGATCACCGGCCCGCTCGCCGAGATCGGCGTGCCGCTCGCCGGCCTGCTGGGCGGCCTGCTCAGCGCGCTCGCGGTCTACCTGCTGGCGTGGCAGCGCGGCGTCGAGGGGTACCGGCTGGTGCTGGTCGGCCTGGGCGCGCACGCGCTGCTCATCAGCGTCACCTACTGGCTGCTGACCCTGGGCGACGTCACCGACGCCGGGCGCGCGGTGGTGTGGCTGACCGGCAGCCTCAACGGGCGCGGCTGGGAGCACGTGCAGCCGGTCGGCTGGGCGCTGGCGGTCCTGGTGCCGCTGACGCTGCTCGGGGCGCACGCGCTCGGCGCGCTCCAGATGGGCGACGACACGGCGCGGGGCCTCGGCGTCCGGGTGAACCTCACCAGGGCGGCGCTGCTGCTCGCGGCGGTCGCGCTGGCCGCGGTGGCCACCGCCTCCGCCGGGCCGGTCGCCTTCGTCGCCCTGGCCACCCCGCAGATCGCCATGCGGCTGTCCCGCACGGCCCAGCCGCCGCTCATCGCCTCGGCGGTGGTCGGCGCGGTGCTGACCGTGGGCTCCGACCTCGTGGCCCGCACCGCCTTCGGCGGCGTCGAACTGCCGGTGGGGATCATCACCGCCGTCCTCGGCGCCCCGTACCTGATGTACCTGCTCGTCCGGCGTTACCGGGAGGTCCGCGCATGACCGCGCTACCCGCAGCCGAGCCCGTCGGGCCGGAGACGACCGCGCGGCGGGGCGGCCCGCCGGGCGCCCGCCTGCACGCGGAGGGCCTGCGGCTGGGCTACGGCGAGAACGTCATCGTCGACGGGCTCGACATCGAGGTGCTCGACAACACCGTCACCGCGGTGATCGGCCCGAACGGGTGCGGCAAGTCCACCCTGCTGCGCGCGCTCGGCCGCCTGCTCAACCCGCAGCGGGGGCACGTGCTCCTGGACGGCAGGCGCGTCGACCGCATGCCCACCAAGGAGGTGGCCAGGGTCATCGGCGTGCTGCCGCAGACCCCGCAGGCGCCCGAGGGGCTGACCGTGGCCGACCTGGTCGCCAGGGGCCGTCACCCGCACCAGACCTGGTACCGGCAGTGGTCCTCGGACGACGAGTCGGCGGTGTCCGAGGCGCTGCGGCTCACCGGCATGCTGGAGTTCGCCGAGCGGACGCTGGACCAGCTCTCCGGCGGCCAGCGGCAGCGCGCGTGGATCTCGATGGCGCTGGCGCAGGGCACCGACCTGCTGCTGCTCGACGAGCCGACCACCTACCTCGACCTGGCGCACCAGGTCGACGTGCTGGACCTGGTGCACCGGCTGCACACCGAGGCGGGCCGGACCGTGGTGATGGTGCTGCACGACCTGAACCTCGCCGCGCGGTACGCCGACCGGTTGGTCGCCATGCGCGCCGGGCGGATCATCGCCCAGGGCGAGCCCGGCGAGGTCCTCACCGAGGAGCTGCTGCGCGAGGTGTTCGAGCTGGAGGCCAGGGTCATCCCCGACCCGGTCTCCGGCACGCCGCTGGTCGTGCCGATCGGCTCCCGGCACCGCGACCGCTGACCGGGCGCGGAACACGGCTGGACGAGCGCGCCCCGTCGGGCCCGCCGTGCCGCTCCAGGGCGGCCGGCGCCGACGGGGCGCGCGGCCGTGGGCCGGGCACGGGCGGGAGACGGTGGCGCGCTCCGGGGTGGCCGGGGACGGCAGAAGAGGGCGGCAGAAGAGAACGCCGCGGACAGGCCGCAGACCGGCCACGGACAGGGCCGGGCGGAGGATCGTCGAGCGGGCGATCGCAGCGGGCGATAGCCGAGCGGAAGAGCTCAGACCTCGAGCGCGCGTCGCGCGCGCTCCTCGTCGCTGACCCGAGGGCAGGTCACGCACGCCTCGGCGTTGGGCAGGACGTAGTGGAAGCAGCAGCTCTCCCGCCGCCGCGTCCACGCGGTGCGGCCGGTGGCGTCGGTGACGGCGCACAGGGTCGAGCCCGAGGTCAGCGGGTCCCCGCTGGTGACGTCGCGGGCGTCGGGGAGCAGCAGCGCGGCGTTGGCGACTCCGCCGCCCTCGTCGTGCAGGGCCCTGCCGGCCAGCCACGCGGCGCCGTCCAACGCGTCCGTCGCCGCCGCCCACAACATGCGCCGGCCGAAGCGCGCGGTCGGCCCGAAGGCGGCGACGAAGCGGGCGGCGTGGCCCACGTACCGCGCCCGCAGCAGCGCCGCGAGCGCCTGCTCGTCGGCCACGACGGTGCTGTCGGGAAGGCCGGCGGCGGGGTCGTCGGGCAGGCAGGCGAAGCCGCCGGCCAGCAGCGCGACGCCGTCGGGGTGGGCCCGGCCGTCGGCGACCCGGAACGCCAGGTCCTCGGGCCGCAGCGAGGGGACGCGCCGCGCGGTGTGGAAGAGCGTCGCGCCGAGCACGGCGGGGACGTGGAGGTACCAGGACAGGACGTAGCCCGCGGTGGTGCGCTCCGGGACCTCGGTCAGGTCGTAGGTGGCGGCGAGCCAGGAGCCGAGCCGCTCCCGCCAGGTCAGGAAGCCGGCCGGGTTGGCGAGCAGGTCCGCGCAGCGCACCCACTGGTCGCTCCCGGCGCCGTCCCCCGCGGACGCGGGCAGGCCCAGGCGCAGCTCCATGCTCGCCGCCAGCGGCGCGAGCCGGGCGAACGTGCCGACCAGGGGGTGTTCGTCCGTGGGCGCCGGCGACCGGAGATCGGGGGCGAGGGTCATCGGTCGACCTCCCCGTGTGGGGCTTCACGACGGGATACCCGCAGGGGGCCGCGGTCCTCGGGGAGAACGGGCCGAAAACGCGTGGAGGGGGGAAGAAGGACGTGGGCGTGCGCCAACCCCGCGGGGGTGGTGGCCCTGGTGCCTGGCACGGCGGTCCTCGCCTCCGGGAACGGGAAACCTGTCCGGGAACGAGCTCGCTCGAACCCGGTCGAGCCCGGCCGAGTTTGGTCAGGCTTGCCTAACCTTACAACTCGACGTCCGCTCCGCGCGCGGTGACCGCCGTCACCCGTATGGCGCAACCGTTCCCCTATCGAGTGACGTGTTCGCGCTGAGCGGACAACACCCCCCGACGCGGAATCACGCAGGCTGGTGGTGCGTTGGGCAGGACGTCCGAGAAGACCCGCGTGGAGTGAGCAGCGAGCGGGAACTGAGCGCGACGGTCCCGGCGACTACAGTGGTCGTACGGTGCCGACCCCGACCGATTGATTGCACCTGAGCCCTGCGGGATACCCGCACCCGAGGTGCATCGGCCGGGGCGGGGCGAGGACCGCCGGCGCAGCTGTCAGGGAGTGCGAATGTTCGAGAGGTTCACCGACCGCGCGAGGCGGGTGGTCGTCCTGGCCCAGGAGGAGGCCAGGATGCTCAACCACAACTACATTGGCACCGAGCACATCCTCCTGGGTCTGATCCACGAGGGTGAGGGTGTCGCCGCCAAGGCGCTGGAGTCGCTGGGAATCGCGCTGGAGGGCGTGCGCCAGCAGGTCGAGGAGATCATCGGCCAGGGTCAGCAGGCCCCCAGCGGTCACATCCCGTTCACCCCGCGGGCGAAGAAGGTGCTGGAGCTGTCGCTGCGCGAGGCGCTGCAGCTCGGCCACAACTACATCGGCACCGAGCACATCCTGCTCGGGCTGATCCGCGAGGGTGAGGGCGTCGCGGCCCAGGTGCTGGTCAAGCTGGGCGCCGACCTGAACCGGGTGCGGCAGCAGGTGCTGCAGCTGCTGTCCGGCTACCAGGGCAAGGAGCCGGCCGAGACCGGTGGCCGCGGCGAGGGCACGCCGTCCTCCTCGCTGGTGCTGGACCAGTTCGGCCGCAACCTCACCGCGTCCGCCCGCGAGGGCAAGCTGGACCCGGTCATCGGCCGGGAGAAGGAAATCGAGCGGGTCATGCAGGTGCTGTCCCGCCGCACCAAGAACAACCCGGTCCTCATCGGCGAGCCCGGCGTCGGCAAGACCGCCGTGGTCGAGGGCCTGGCGCAGAAGATCGTCAAGGGCGAGGTCCCGGAGACGCTGAAGGACAAGCAGCTCTACACCCTGGACCTGGGCTCGCTGGTCGCCGGCTCGCGGTACCGCGGTGACTTCGAGGAGCGCCTGAAGAAGGTGCTCAAGGAGATCCGCACCCGCGGCGACATCATCCTGTTCATCGACGAGATCCACACCCTCGTCGGGGCGGGCGCCGCCGAGGGCGCGATCGACGCCGCCAGCATCCTCAAGCCGATGCTGGCCCGCGGCGAGCTGCAGACCATCGGCGCCACCACGCTGGACGAGTACCGCAAGCACGTGGAGAAGGACCCGGCCCTGGAGCGCCGGTTCCAGCCGATCCAGGTGGGCGAGCCGTCGCTGGAGCACACCATCGAGATCCTCAAGGGGCTGCGCGACCGGTACGAGGCGCACCACCGGGTCTCGATCACCGACGGGGCGCTGGTGGCCGCGGCCACGCTGGCCGACCGCTACATCAACGACCGGTTCCTGCCGGACAAGGCCATCGACCTGATCGACGAGGCCGGCGCCCGGATGCGGATCCGCCGGATGACCGCGCCGCCGGACCTGCGCGAGTTCGACGAGAAGATCGCCGAGGTGCGCAGGGACAAGGAGTCCGCGATCGACGCGCAGGACTTCGAGCGCGCCGCGAAGCTGCGGGACCAGGAGAAGCAGCTGCTGGCCCAGAAGGCCGAGCGCGAGAAGCAGTGGAAGTCCGGCGACCTCGACGTCGTGGCCGAGGTCGACGACGAGCAGATCGCCGAGGTCCTGGCGAACTGGACGGGCATCCCGGTCTTCAAGCTCACCGAGGAGGAGACCACCCGTCTGCTCCGCATGGAGGACGAGCTGCACAAGCGGATCATCGGCCAGGAGCAGGCGGTCAAGGCCGTCTCCCAGGCGATCCGCCGCACCCGCGCCGGCCTGAAGGACCCCAAGCGGCCGTCCGGCTCGTTCATCTTCGCCGGCCCGTCGGGCGTCGGTAAGACCGAGCTGTCCAAGGCGCTGGCGGAGTTCCTGTTCGGCGACGACGACGCGCTGATCCAGATCGACATGGGCGAGTTCCACGACCGGTACACCGCCTCGCGGCTGTTCGGCGCTCCCCCCGGCTACGTCGGGTACGAGGAGGGCGGGCAGCTCACGGAGAAGGTGCGCCGCAAGCCGTTCTCGGTGGTGCTGTTCGACGAGATCGAGAAGGCGCACCAGGAGGTGTACAACACGCTGCTCCAGGTGCTGGAGGACGGCCGGCTGACCGACGGTCAGGGCCGGACGGTGGACTTCAAGAACACCGTCATCATCTTCACCTCCAACCTGGGCACGCAGGACATCTCCAAGGCGGTGGGCTTCGGCTTCTCCGGCGGTGGCGACACCGGCTCGAACTACGAGCGGATGAAGACCAAGGTCAACGACGAGCTGAAGAAGCACTTCCGGCCGGAGTTCCTGAACCGGATCGACGACGTGATCGTGTTCCACCAGCTCACCGAGGACCAGATCATTCAGATGGTGGATCTGATGATCTCCCGGGTGGAGACCCAGCTCCGGAACAAGGACATGGCGCTGGAGCTGACCCCGCTGGCCAAGCGGCTGCTGGCCAAGCGCGGCTTCGACCCGGTGCTGGGCGCCCGGCCGCTGCGCAGGACGATCCAGCGGGAGATCGAGGACCAGCTGTCGGAGAAGATCCTGTTCGGCGAGATCCAGCCGGGCCAGATCATCATCGGCGACGTCGAGGGCTGGGACGGCGAGGGCGCCGACGACCAGGCCCGGTTCACCTTCCGCGGTGAGCCGAAGCCGGCCGTGCGGGTGCCGGACGCCCCTCCGGTCAACCTCTCCGCTGGCGGCGCGACCGACGCCGAGTGACCCTCGGCCGGGGCGTGGTGAACACCGGTCCCCGGTGAGACGACGAGAAGTGGCCCCCGCGTTCGCGGGGGCCACTTCTCGCATTCCGGCCCTGATCGGCCGCTCCGCTTGATAGTTTCCCGCCGCTCGTGTCGACGTGGTGGGAAGGGCGTGCCGGTGAAGATCCAGACCTCGACGAGGGGCGGGAAGATCGTCTTCGGCGTCCTCTGCTCCATCGTGGGGACGTTCCTGCTCATCGGCGCCGTCTCGACGTTGTCGGACGACGAGGTCACCTGCGGTGGCCGGGTGATGCAGCCCGGGGACGTCTGCAAGACGACCAGGAAGGGGCGCACCACCTCCCGCGGCTACGAGGAGCAGAAGGAGAGCGACCAGACGGGCGGGTACGTCATGCTCGGCTTCGTCGTGGTCGGGTACGGCGTCGCCGCGTACCAGTTCGTCAGCGCCGCCCGCATGGGGAGGAAGGCCGCCCCGGCGGCCGACCCCGGGATGGCGGGCAGCTTCCCGCCGCCCGGGCAGCAGCCGGCGCCCCAGGGCTGGGGACAGCCCGCGCCCGTCGGCGCTCCCGCCCCGTGGGGCGCTCAGCCGGGCGTTCCGGCCCCTGGCGCGCCCGCTCCGGGCCAGCCGGTCGCCGGCGTCCCACCCATGGCGGCCCCCGCGCCCGGAGCCGGCGTCGGCCCGATGGGCGCTCCGGCGCCCGCCGGGTACCCGCCGGCCGCTCCGGCGCCGGGCGCTCCGCTGCCCGGTGGTTTCCCGCCGCCTCCGCCCGGCAACTACCCGCCGCAGCAGGGGCAGTGGGGGAACCAGCCGCCGCAGTGGGGCGCCGGCCCGCGCTGACCGAGCCCGGCCCCGGCGCGCAGCCCAGGCGCACGCGGTCTGACCGGCCACGGGCGTCGTCACGTGCGGGACAGCTTGTGGTCCGTGACACTCGGGGGTGAGGCGCGCAGGGGCGCCAGCGGTGACGACACCGCCCTACCGGGCCCCGCCCGTGGTCGTTCGGGCATTGTGGTGGGGTGACCGACGGGGTGGGGGCGGCCGCGGCGGAGCGGCGGGACGAGCACCGGGACGAGGACGGCGTGCGGGCGCGGCGGCGACCGGGGGGCCGGGTCGCGGGACTGCTGTTGGCGATCGTGGTCGCCGGCTTCCTGGCGGCGGCCGTGGTCCGCCTGCTCGACCTGGACCTGAGCGGCCCGGCGGTCGCGCTCATCGCGCTCACGCCCTACGTGCTGGCGTTGGGCATGCTGCTCCTCGTCGTCGCGGCCCTGCTGCGCCGGTGGATCACGGCGGCGCTGGTCTTCGCGGTGTGCGCCGCGCTGGCCACCGGCGTCATCGGTCGGGTGCTGCCGGACGACCGGCCGTTCGGGCGCGGGCAGCAGCTCCGGGTGCTGACCTCCAACACGCACGTCGGCAAGGCGGACGCGGTCGCCCTGGTCGACCTCGTCCGGAGGCACCGCGTGGACGTGCTCAGCCTGCAGGAGCTGACGCCCGAGATGGTCGCCGACCTCGACGCGGCCGGGTTGGGCGCCGAACTGCCGCACCGCCGGTTCGTCGCGGCCCCCGGGGCCAGCGGGTCCGGGGTGGCGGCGCGCTACCCCGTCGAGGAGCGGGGCGACGTTGGGCGCACCACGTTCGCCGAGCCCACGGCCCTGGTCGACCTGCCGGGCGCGCACGACATCGAGATCACGGCGGTCCACTCGGTGCCCCCGGTGGGCACGATGGGGATCGAGGGCGCGGATCTCTGGCGGCGTGAGCTGGCCAGCCTGCCCGAGCCCACCACCAGCGGGCCGCTGCGGGTGCTCGCCGGGGACTTCAACGCCACCCTCGACCACGGGCCCATGCGGAGGCTGGTCAACCGCGGCTACCGGGACGCCGCGGAGCAGGTGGGCCAGGGGCTCGTCCCCACGTGGCCGGCCAGGGACACGCTGGCGCCCCCGGTGACCCTGGACCACGTGCTCGTCGACCGGCGGTGCCCGATCGACGACGTTCTCGTGCTCGACGTGCCCGGGAGCGACCACCGGGCCGTCCTCGCGACGTTCACGCTGCCGGAGTGAGCGGACGCGCCTGGGAACCGGGCCGGAGCGGACGGGAACGGCGGGAACGGGCGCGGTAGGCGGCGCCGGGCCCGGAAGACGCCATGTCCGAGCCGCGGTCGGCTCGGACATGGTCATCGGACCGCCGGTCGGGCGGGGTTACCCCTCGACGGCGGGGGACACGGACTGCACGACCTCGAACTCCAGCAGGTTCGCGCCGGTGGCGACGGGCTTGGCGCGCTCACCGGCGTGGGCCTGCCGGCCCGAGCCGTCCCGCCACGCCTGGTACGCCTCCTCGTTCTCCCACCGGGTGTAGACGAAGTAGCGGTTCTCCCCGGCGACCGGGCGCAGCAGCTCGAAGCCCAGGAAGCCGGGGGCGTTCTCCACCGCGCCCGCGCGCGCGGCGAAGCGCTTCTCCAGCTCGGGGCCGGCGCCCTCGGGAACGTCGATCGCGTTGATCTTCACAACGGCCATGCCCCCAGCGTATTCGCCGGGGGCATGGCCGCGGGGTGTGCCGTCCGCCGCGTCAGGGACGCAGCGTCCTCGGCCACAGGTACTGGTCGGTGGGGATGGACGTGCCCCGGAACCAGGCCTGGAAGAAGCCGTCCAGCCGCTGCCCGGAGATCCGCTCGACGTACCGCTCGAACTCCGGCCAGGTCGCGTTGCCGTAGCGGTGCTGGTTGGTCCAGCCCTTCAGCACCGCGTCGAACGCCCAGTCGCCGATCTGCCGGCGCAGGGCGTGCAGCGCGAGCTTGCCCTTGCTGTAGACAGCGGTGAACTCGTTGCCGCGGCCCATGTCGTACAGGGCGCGGCCCCACCACTCGGGCTTGTCGCGGTACTTCGCGACGGTGTCCCGGTAGAGCTGGTCGAGGTTGACGCCCTCCTTGGCCTCCGACCACAGCCACGTCGCGTAGCTGGCGAAGCACTCGTTCAGGCAGATGTCACGCCACCGGTCCAGCGAGACCGAGTCGCCGAACCACTGGTGGGCGTTCTCGTGCACCACCGTGGCCAGGTCGGTCCACTGCGCGTAGACCGGACGGGACTGGGTCTCCAGCGAGAAGCCGATGGGGTCGGCCAGGAAGATCCCGCCCGCGGCGCGGAACGGGTACGGGCCGAACTTCGACGACAGGAAGTCGAGGACCTCGGGCAGGCGCGACTCGGCGGCCTTCTTGCCCTCGGCGCCCGGCGCGTAGGCGTCGACGACCGGGGTGCCGTCGGCCAGCCGCGAGCGCACGATCGTCCACTTGTCGATGGCCACCGTGGTCAGGTACGGGACGGTCGGCGTCTCCTCGGCCCACCGGTAGGTGGTCCAGCCGCCGGAGCTCTGCGTGCCCCGCTCGACGCCGTTGGAGACCACGCTCCAGCCGTCGGGCACCCGCGCGGACAGGTGGAAGGTGGCCTTGTCGCGCGGCGTGTCGTTGGCCGGGTACCAGCTGGTCGCCCCGTGCGGCTGCCCGGCGGCGAAGGCGCCGCCGGAGGCGGAGATCTGCCAGCCGCCGTCGCCCAGGGCGCCGTCCTTGATCACCTCGGGGACGCCGTCGTAGCGGACCCGGACGGTGAAGCGCTTGCCGGTGGGCAGCACGCCGCGCGGCCGGACCACCAGCTCGTGGTCACCGGACCGGCTGAACTCCGCCGGCCTGCCGTTGACCTCGACCGACCGCACGTCGAGCCGGTACAGGTCCAGGTTGAACCCGCGCAGGTGCTGGGTCGCCTTCGCGGTGATCGTCGTGTCGCCCTCAAGCCGGTGGCTCACCGGGTCGTAGCTGATGGCGACGTTGTAGTCGGCGACGTCGTAGCCGCCGTTGCCGTCGGTCGGGTAGTAGCTGTCGCCCGCGCCGTCACTGCCGAACACCGGTGGGTTCGCCACGGCGGTCCCGGCGCTGAGAACGGCGGTCGCGAGCGCGGTGGCGGCCAACACGGCAGGCCGCCACCCGGTGGTTCTGGTAGCCATCGAGCTCCCCTCGTCTTGCGGTGACGCGTTGGTACTCGGGGGCTCCGTTCGGCGGCAACGGGCTGCTCCGCATAGGTCCGTTCTGCCGGAAAGATCCCGACGAACGGCGGGGAACGCGTTCCGCGCGCGTCCCACGACGCGGGACGTGCGGACCGCGCCTACCTGGTCAGAAGGAGATCAACATCACCCGTGCGGGTGTCGGTGACCCCGACCCCGGTGATCGCCGCGCGGACCGGGCGCACGGGCAGCAGCGCCGCGAACCCGGCGGCCACCTGCGCCACCGCGAGGTCCTGGGCGAGGGTGCAGTGCGGCACCCAGGCCCCGGGCAGGTACTGCCCCGCGGGTCCGCGGACCCGGCCGGCCAGCACGTCGTGGACCGCGGAGTGGACGGCCAGCAACTCGGTGTCGGCGACCGCGCCGAGGAACAGGGTGTGCTGGCCGTCGGGGAAGGTGCCCAGCGTGTACAGCCACAGGTCCGGCAGGGACAGCAGGGTCAGGTCCCGCCGCAGGTCCGCCCTGGCCCTGGCCGGGATCGCCAGGCCGAGGGCGAGGGAGAGGTGCGGCCGGTGCCGGCGGTGGGTGCGGGTGGCCAGGCTGGGCACCCCGGCGTCGTCCAGCAGCTCCCACCGGGCGCGCACCTCGGCATCGGCCCGGTCGTCGAAGAAGAGCTGGAGCGCGTCGGCCACGCCGCGCATCCTGCCGGACAGGGGTCCCCGGGTGATCGACGCCGGGGGTCGCGTCCGGTCGGGGTCGAGCGTCCGGTCGGGGGCTGAGCGGTCGGAGGGCTGAGCGGACTCGTGGCCGGGTCAGTGGTCGCCGGGCAGGGCGAACCGGCCGTCGTCGGTCTGCTCCACCAACCCGTCCACCAACAACGAGTCCAGGCACCGGTCCCGCTGACCGGCATCGGCCCAGACGGCGTCCAGCCGCGCGCGCACGACCGGACCCGAGGAGTCCCGCAGCACGTCGAGCAGCAGACCCCGGACCTGCCGGTCGGTGCCGGCGAACTTCTGGACCGGCTTCGCGGGGCCGTTGTAGGCCGGGCGGCCGTTGCGGTGCCAGGCGCAGCCGTCGAGCACAGGGCAGTCGACGCAGCGCGGCGACCGGGCCGTGCACACGACCTGACCGAGTTCCATCACGGCGGCCGAGTAGCGGGCGGCGTCGGCCTCGTCGGCGGGCAACAGGGCCTCGACGTCGGCCAGGTCGCGGGTGGTCGACGGCGGTCCCGCGTCGCCGGCCCCGTGCACGGCGCGCGCGACGACGCGACGGACGTTCGTGTCCACCACGGGGCAACGGCGGCCGTAGGCGAAGGCGGCGACAGCCCGCGCGGTGTAGGCGCCGATGCCCGGCAGCGCGAGCAGGGTGTCGACGTCCGAGGGCACCGCGTCGCCGTGGTGCTCCGCGATCGCGGTCGCCGCCGCGTGCAGCCGCAGGGCGCGGCGCGGGTAGCCGAGCTTGCCCCACGCCCGCAGCACCTCGGCCTGGCTGGCGGCGGCGAGCGCCGAGGGGGTCGGCCACCGCCGCAGCCACTCGTGCCACACCGGTTCCACCCTGGCCACCGGGGTCTGCTGGAGCATGATCTCGCTGACCAGCACGCCCCAGGGTGTGCACTCGGGGCGGCGCCAGGGCAGGTCGCGCGCGGTCGCGTCGAACCAGGAGATCAGGACGTCGGGGTCGAGGGCTGCGCTCGTCATGACGTCGTCGATCCTGCCACCCCACCGGGTGGCCGCGCGTCCTCGCCCCCACGCGCCGGCACGCGCCCGGACGGGGCGATGACGTCGGGAGCCGTCAGAGCACCTCGGTCAGGGAGCCCGTGGTGACGTCCAGGACGAAGCCGCGCACGTTGTCGGTGTGCGGCAGGAACGGGCTGCGGCGGGATGGTGTGGAAATCTGGCCGGGTCGGAGCCGGTGGCTTCTGCCGGTTGGTTCTGACACTGAGTAGTCGTTGGACGTCAGCGTTCAGCTCGACAGAACCCAATTCGTGGGGCGTCATGGCAAGGGGAGCACGGGCAATGCACCACTCGGGCGGAAAACCCTCGGGAGGATGACCCAACCCGCACCCCTGAAAGGGTTAACGGGAGGACCTCCGACCGTCGGGGGGCGTGTTGACCGCAGTCGGTGGCCGAGCCACCGTCACCCCGGGTGTCCGGCCCTGGATGACCCGCGCTGACGAGCCCGCCGGAGGCCCCGCAGGGGAGAGAGCCGGGCACTGCCGACCCGCGTCCCGCTCAGATGATGGATGAAGGGCCAGCAACGACGTTCCCACGCCTGCGGCGTCCGCCTCGACACCCCTCCACCGGGGACAGCCCCCACCCGCCCTGGGGGGGCGAGCCCTGCTCCAGCCTATCCGCCCCAGGCAGCGCGCCCCAGGCGACAACGCTCTCCTGTGGACAACTCGCGATCTGTGGACAACTCGCGGCTCCAGCCAGGACACCCGGGAGGATCAGTCCCAGCGGCACGGGGAGCACGGTGGATCTCGGATGAAGTCGCGGGAGAACCGACCGGCGCGAGCCCCGGGCCGGTCACCCGTACCGGTCGACGATCGACGTCTCGGCCATCCGGGACAGACCCTCGCGGACGATCCGCGCCCGAGTGTCGCCCACACCCTCCACCGTCCGGAGGTCGTCCGCGGTCGCCGCCAGCAACGCCTGCAGCGAGCCGAAGTGCTCCACCAACCGGTGCTGGACCGGCCCCGGCAGTCGGGGAACCCTGGCCAGCAGCCGGTAGCCGCGCGGGCTGACCTGCTCGTCCAGCGACTCCGGCGTCCCGGGGAACCCGAACGCCTTCGCCACCGAGGCCACGTCGAGCAGCTGCGTGCTGTCCAGCTCGTCCAACGCCACCACCACGTCGCCGACCGAGCCGCCGTCCGGGAGGTAGTCCTGGACCAGCAGCTCGCGGTCCAGCTCCACCCCGCCCACCAGCTCGTCGAGCTGCAGCTCGATCAACCGGCCGTCGGTGCCCAGCTCCACCACGTGCCCGTCGATCTCGTCGGCGATCCGCCGCACCATCTCCAGCCGCTGGCTGACCGTCACCGCGTCCTTGAGCGTGACGAAGTCCTCGATCTCCAGGGCGGACAGCGCCTGGGTGACCTCGTCCAGGCGCGCCTTGTACCGCTCCAGCGTCGCCAGCGCCTGGTTCGCCCTGGACAGGATCGTGGCCGAGTCGGTGAGCACGTGCCGGCGGCCGTCCACGTACACGCTGATGATGCTCATCGACTGGCTCACCGAGATCACCGGGTGACCGGTCTGGATGGCGGTGCGCTCCGCCGTGCGGTGTCGCGTGCCCGACTCCTCGGTCGGGATCGTGGGGTCCGGCACGAGCTGCACGTTCGCCCGCAGGATGCGGGTGGCGTCCGTGGACAGCACCACGGCTCCGTCCATCTTGGACAGCTCCCGCAGCCGGGTGGCGCTGAACTCCACGTCGAGCCGGAACCCGCCGTCGCAGATGGACTCCACCGCGTTGTCGTGGCCGAGCACGATGAGCCCGCCGGTCCGTCCCCGCAGGATCCGCTCCAACCCGTCCCGCAACGTCGTGCCCGGCGCCAACCGGGCCAACGTGGTCCGCAGCAGCTCGGACTGCGCGCGCTCAGTCAACCTGGGCCCTCCCCGTCGTGCGCCTCCCGAGGGGGAGTCTACGAAGCGCTCCCGGCACGGCGGTGGTTCGGCGCGGTGGCGGGCGCGTGAACGCGACGCGCCGGTGCGGGCAAGAGAGAGCGTGACGACGATGACCGACCACGCCGGCGGGGCCCGGTCGAGTGACGAGGACACCGCGGGCGAGGACCGCCCCGCCCTGTCCGGCCACGACCCCGCCGAGACGTTCGGCCGGCTCTTCGACCAGCACGCCAAGCCGCTGCACCGGTACCTGGCGCGGCGGGCCGGCGAGGACGTCGCCGACGACCTGGTCGCCGAGACGTTCCTGGCCGCGTTGCAGCGGCGCGACGACTACGACCCCGCCCGCGCTCCGGTGCGGGCCTGGTTGTTCGGCATCGCCACGAACCTGTTGCGGCGGCACGTCCGCCAGGAGGTGCGGGGCTACCAGGCCACGGCCAGGGCGTACGGCAGGGCGGAGGCGGAGCGGCCGGAGCCGCCCGAGGCGCGGGTGGTCGACCAGGTCGACGCCGAGGCCAGGACCAGGCAGCTAGCGGGGGCGCTGGGGCAGATGGCCCAGGGCGACCGGGACGTGCTGCTGCTGACCTCCTGGGCGGAGATGGACTCCACCGAGGTGGCCGCCGCGCTCGGCATCCCGGTGGGAACGGTGCGCTCCCGCCTGCACCGGGTGCGGCGCTGGCTGCGGGCGGGTGCCCGGGGCAGGGGAGGACGGACGGAGGACGGCGATGAGTGAGGACGAGCCGCGTCGGTTGTGGAGCGACGAGGAGCTGGACCAGGCCCTCGCCGCGCTGCACGCCGACGTCCCGACGAACGACGCGGCGCTGGCCGGCGCCCGCGCACGGTTGATGGCGGCCGCGGTCGCCGAGGGGGATCACGAGGTGAGGGCGTTGACTGAGGAGAGGACGCGGCCGGTGGAGCCGCGGCCGTCGTTGTGGCGCCGGTCCCGGAGCGTGCGGTGGCTCTCGGGCGTCGCCGCGGTGTCGGCGCTGGTGGTGGGTGGGCTGGTCGCGCAGACGGCGTTCATGGGGGAGAACTCGCCGGGTTCGGTGGCGAACGCCGCCGAACTGCTCAACCGGGCCGCGGACGCCGCGATCAGGACCAAGGACCAGGAGGTGAAGCCAGGGCAGTTCCGCTACCTGCGCACCACGGCGTGGCACTCCACGGAGATCCCGCTCACGAAGAAGGACGCGCCGAGCGGCGAGCGGCAGTCCGTCGAGGGCCTGGAGACGTTGACCTACCTGGTGAAGGGTGTCACCGAGTACTGGATCCCCGCCAACTTCCAGGACGAGTGGATGCAGCGGCGGACCTGGAACGCCGAGCGGAAGTACCCTGAGGGGGTCGAGGCCAAGCTCCGGGAGCGGTACGGGAACCCGTCGCCGCCCAAGACCGAGGTGCGTCGCGCCAAGGCCGGCGTCTTCTACCGGGGCGAGCCCGCCTTCGAGGAGAAGCCGGACGGCTCGCTCGTGCCGGTGAACCAGTCGACGGAGTCGAAGGAGGAGGGCCGCCTGGGGGACGGCGGCTGGGCGGACCCGACGCCGGAGTTCTTCGCGAAGCTCCCGCGTGACCCGCAGCAGCTGCTGGACCGGATCTACCAGGACTCCAGGGGGCAGGGGCCGGGGCCGGACGAGGAGGCCTTCGTCTTCGTCCGGGACGTGATGCGCACCGGTCGGGTCCCTGCCGACGTGCGGGCCGCGCTGTTCCGCGCCGCCGCCAAGATCCCCGGCATGCGGATCACCGACGACGCGGCGAACCTGGACGGCAGGAAGGGTGTCGCGATCAGCCGCAGCGACGCGAACGACCGAACGGACCTGATCTTCGCCCCGGACACGGGCGAGGTGATCGGTGAGCGCGTGGTCACCACGAAGGGCCGCGAGGGCGTGCCGGCCGGAACGGTGATGAGCTGGACCGCCATCAGCTCGGCCGTCGTGAGCAAGGCGGGGGAGAGGACCGGCTCCTGACGAGCTGGTCCACCGGGAGTGGCCCGCACGCTTTCGGGGGGCGTGCGGGCCACTCCTGTGCCCGGGGGCGCGTCGAGACGGTCGTGCGTTCGGGTGTCGTCGACGGGATGGGCGGCGGCCCACCTCCTGACGAGGGCGGAGCTCGGTCGGTTCGGCCCGGTGGCAAGGCTGCCCGGCCCGTTGACCAAGTCTCGATGGTGTCGCGTCAATTGCCCGAAGGGGTATTTGTTTCGGGGAATTGATGACGATGGGGTGATGGGGAATCCGACCGACGGATGATTTGGTTGCGCCCACACTCATGATCACCCGATTGGGGGTTCCGCGTCATATTCGTCCATCCAGGGGACGCGCGAAACCCCGGAAATGTCAGACCGACATGCGATGTTTGAAGTGGGGGTTCCCCCCTACTTCAGGCCAGTAGGCGGTGGCGAACAGTGCGCGAACCGGGCTCGGGACGTCGTGCGTCAGCCGTCGGCTCGGAACGACGAGGGGGACGCCGGCGCTCTCCGCTGGGGAGCCGCCCCAAGTCTGGGCAGCGCCGTGACCAGGTGAAATCGGGCGCCTGCCCGGTGCGAATCCCGAGCCACCGCCGACCCCTCCCACCGCCGGTTCACTGGTCCGGCGACTCCCCGGCGTTGTCCCGCAGGAACCGGAGCGCGGCGCCGATGTTGGGCACGACGACGGCTCGCAGGTCCGGCGGCAGCGGCCCCGAGTCCGGGGGGACGAGCGCGCGCGTGTAGCCCAGCCGGACCGCCTCGGCGAGGCGCCGGCCGGCGCCGCCGACCCGCCGGACCTCGCCGGCGAGGCCCACCTCGCCGATGGCCACGACGTCGGGCGGGAGCGGCAGGTCGCGGGCGGCGGAGGCGACCGCCAGGGCCACCGCCAGGTCCGCAGCCGGCTCCGCGACGCGCATGCCGCCGACGGTCGCCGTGAAGACGTCGGCGTCGCCGAGGCGCACCCGCCCGCGGCGCTCCAGGACCGCGAGCACCATGGCCATCCGCGCCGAGTCCAGGCCGCTGACCGCGCGGCGCGGGGTGGCCAGGCCGGAGCCGGCGACCAGCGCCTGCACCTCGGCCAGCAGCGGGCGCTTCCCCTCGACGACGACGGTCACGGCGGTGCCGGGCACGCCCGTGTCCCGCCGGGTGAGGAAGAGCCCGGACGGGTCGGGGACCCCGACGATGCCGTCGTCCCGCAGCTCGAAGCAGCCCACCTCGTCGGCCGGCCCGAACCGGTTTTTCACCCCCCGCACCAGCCGCAACGTGGAGTGCCGGTCGCCCTCGAAGTGCAGCACCACGTCCACCAGGTGCTCCAGGACGCGGGGGCCGGCCACGGAGCCGTCCTTGGTGACGTGTCCCACGAGCACCACGGGCAGGCCGCGCTCCTTCGCCAACGCCACCAGCGCGGTCGTGACCGCCCTGACCTGGGTGACGCCGCCGGGCGCGCCGTCGGCGTACGGGGACTGCATCGTCTGCACCGAGTCGACCACGAGCAGCCCGGGGCGGACTGCGTCGACGTGCCCGAGCAGCGCGCCGAGGTCGCTCTCCGCCGCGATGTAGAGCTCGTCGTGCAGCGCGTCGGTGCGTTCCGCCCGGAGCCGGACCTGTCCCGCCGACTCCTCGCCGGTCACGTACAGGGCGGGGGAGCCGCCGAGCGCCCACCGGTGGGTGACCTCCAGCAGGAGGGTGGACTTGCCCACGCCCGGCTCGCCGGCGAGCAGCACCACCGCGCCCGGGACCAGCCCGCCGCCCAGCACCCGGTCCAGCTCGGGGACACCGGTGGTGCGGGCGCGCGCCGACTCGACGTCCACCTGCGCGATGGGGCGGGCCGGGGTGGCCGGGGCGCCGGCGGCGACCAGGGCGCGCTCGGTCCGGCTCGGCGCGGCGAGCTCCTCGACGCTGCCCCACGCCTGGCACTCCGGGCAGCGGCCGACCCACTTGGCCACCTCGTGGCCGCACTCGGCGCAGCGGTAGGCGGGGCGGGCGGCGCGGGTGTTCTTCGGCGGCACGGGGGTGACGTTAGGCGGTGCCGCCGACACGGCCCTGTCGGGTGCGCGTCAGCGGCGGGATCGGCCGGGGAACGTCCGGAGGGACCGCCGGCCTGCGCGTTCTCCCCAGGAACACCACCTCCCGCCGGCGCGGCGCGCGACTTCTGAGGCAGAGACGGAAAGGCGCCCCTCACCAGACGGCGAGGGGCGCCTCTCGACGCATTCGGGCGATCAGTGGCCGCCGCCGTGGCCAGAGCCCTTGCCCGGGGCGGGCTGGCCGGAGTGGCCGACGTCACCGGTGCGCGGCGCGGCCGGCGCGCCGATCGGCAGGTCGAGGGTGACCTCGCCGGCCTTCTCGAACACGAAGGTCACCTTGACCGTCTGGCCGGGGCCCACCTCGCGCTTGAGGCCGGTCAGGGTGATCTTCACCTTGCCGGGCTCGGTCCGGCCGACACCGGTGGCGCCGGTCGCACCGGTCGGGGCGCCGGCGGTCGGCGTGCCGGTGGTCGGGGCACCGGTTCCGCCGGTCTGCTGGCCGGGGACGCCGGTGGCGGTCGCCTTCGGCGGGGTGCTCTGGGCCTGCCCGCCCTGGCCGTCGCTGTCGCGCAGCTCGGTGGCCAGCGCGAAGTGGCCGGGCAGGTCCGTGCTGCCCTCGACCTTGCCGGCGGCTGCGTCCGGGCTGCTCACCGACAGGAGCTTGTCGGGGTTGTCGCCGGTGTTGACGATGTTGATGATCAGCGGGGCGTCCGAGCCCTCGGCGTAGAGGCCCTTGCCGGTCGGGTAGGCGAGCTGCGCGCCGCGGACGGTGATCGAGCCGCGCACTGCCTCGGCGCCGTTCACCGCGGCGACCTGGGTGTCGGTCTGGGTGATCTGACCGGAACTGCACCCGGCCAGGGCGAGGGCGGCGCCCAACCCCAACGCGACGGGGACGAGGCGCAGGCGGTTGGCCTTGGGCCGCTGCTGCGCCGCGTCAACCTGAAGCTCGCCTCCGGCGACGTTGCGGCTCACGATGCAGGTCCTTCCTGGAGCACGGGTGACCTCGGCCGTCCCGCACGGCCAGCGGGAAGCCTAGCCCGGCGTCGGGCGGGCGGCGCACCCGACCATGGTCGCCGATCGCGCGATCACTGTCCATTGTGGAGGAATTACTGATCTCGGAGTCGGGCCATGGCATGCGAACGGGTTGTTTGTCAACCCCCCGCTCCCCCGTTGACCTGCGGTTACGCATCGTTAGACAGGCGAACGGGGATTGCCGGACGTGTTAGGATGGCATCAGCGAAAGGGGCAGAGGACACATGGTTTTCAAGGTCGGAGAGACCGTCGTCTACCCGCACCACGGTGCCGCTCTCATCGAAGCAATCGAGACCCGCGTGATCAAGGGCGAGGAGAAGAAGTACCTCGTCCTGAAGGTTGCCCAGGGCGACCTCACGGTCCGAGTCCCCGCCGACAACGCCGAGATCGTCGGTGTGCGGGACGTGGTGGGCCAGGAGGGGCTGAACCGGGTCTTCGAGGTGTTGCGCGCTCCGCACACCGAGGAGCCGACGAACTGGTCCCGGCGGTACAAGGCCAACCTGGAGAAGCTCGCCTCCGGCGACGTGAACAAGGTGGCCGAGGTGGTGCGCGACCTGTGGCGGCGCGAGAAGGACCGCGGCCTGTCGGCGGGTGAGAAGCGCATGCTCGCCAAGGCCCGGCAGATCCTCGTGAGCGAGCTCGCGCTGGCGGAGGGCACCGACGAGGACAAGGCCGAGACGCTGCTCGACGAGGTGCTGGCCACCGCCTCCTGACGTTGCGCCGAGCGCGCCGGGGTGACCGGCGCCCGGCGGCTGACACGGGCGTGTCCGGGGTGATGCATGATTCACCCCGGACACGCCCGTGTTCGTCTTCCACCCGCCGGTCGAGCGGGTTCTCCTGCCCGGGGGTTCTGCTGTGGTGACCGTCGTCGCACTCGTCCCCGCCGCCGGTCGGGGCGAGCGGCTCGGCGCGGGGCGGCCCAAGGCGCTGGTCCCGGTGCGGGGCGAGCCCCTGTTGACGCACGCGGTGCGCGGCCTGCTCGCGTCGGGCCGGGTCGACCACGTGGTCGTGGCCGCGCCCCCCGCCGAGGTGGACCAGGTGGCCGACCTGCTCCGCCCCCTAGGCCCGGCCGTGCACGTGGTCGCCGGCGGCGGCGAGCGCACCGACTCGGTGCGGCTCGCGTTGGACGCCGCGCTGACCTTCGCGCCGGCCGCGGACGTCGTCCTGGTGCACGACGCCGCGCGGGCCTTCACCCCACCCGAGGTCGTGCGCGCGGTCGTGGACGCCGTGGTGGGCGGAGCGCCCGCCGTCGTCCCGGTCCTGCCGGTCGCCGACACCGTGAAGCAGGTCGACGCGGACGGCCGTGTCGTGGGCACTCCCGACCGCTCCGCGCTGCGGGCGGTGCAGACCCCCCAGGGCTTCGCCGTCGACCTGTTGCGGCGCGCGCACGCCGCGGCGGAGGGGGCGGCCACCGACGACGCGGGACTGGTCGAACGGCTGGGCGAGCCGGTGGCCACCGTGCCGGGGCACCCGTGGGCGATGAAGGTCACGACCCCGTTCGATCTGGCCGTGGCCGAGGCCGTGCTGGCCGGGGAGGAAGGACGATGAGCGAGATGCTGGTCCCCAGGGTCGGGGTGGGCACCGACGTGCACCCGGTCGAGCCGGGCCGGGAGTGCTGGATGGCCGGTCTGCGCTGGGAGGGCGTGGACGGCTGCGCCGGGCACTCCGACGGCGACGTGGTCGCCCACGCGCTGTGCGACGCGATGCTGTCCGCGGCCGGGCTCGGCGACCTCGGCGCGGTCTTCGGCACGGGCGACCCGCGCTGGTCCGGCGCGCACGGCGCGGAGCTGCTCGCCGAGGTGCGGCGGCGGGTCGAGGCGGCGGGGTTCCGCCTCGGCAACGCAGCGGTGCAGCTCGTCGGCAACGCGCCCAGGGTCGGGCGACGGCGCGACGAGGCGCAGGCGGCGCTCTCCGCGGCCGCTGGCGGGCCGGTCGCGGTCTCCGGGACCACGACGGACGGGCTGGGGCTCACCGGCAGGGGCGAGGGCGTGGCCGCCGTGGCCACCGCGTTGCTGCTCCCGGTCGGCTGATTCGCCGCCCGCCCGCTGTCGTCGGCCCCGGCCCGGTCCCTACCCTGCCCGCATGTCGATCGCGCTCGTGGACGCCGCCGGCCGTGCCGCCACCGCGGGGGAGGCCGGCGGGCTGGGGAGCGCGGTGGTCGGGACGCCCTTCCGGTTCGGGCGGGATCGGGCGCGTGCCCTCGTCCGGGCGACTGGTCCCTGACGGGAGTGAAGTGCCTGTGGCCTGCGTGTTCTGCGGGATCGTCGACGGACTGGAGCCCGCATGGGTGGTGTGGCGGGATGAGGAGCACGTCGCCTTCCTGGACCGCAGCCCGTTGGACGAGGGCCACGTGTTGGTGGTGCCGCGTCGGCACGCCGTGACGCTGCTCGACCTGGCGCGGGAGGAGGCGGCCGCCCTGGGCGCGGCCAGCCACCGCGTCGCCCGGCTGCTGCACGAGCGGCTGCACCCGCACGGGCTGAAGGTCCAGCAGTGCAACGGCCGGGCCGCGGGCCAGGTGGTGATGCACCTGCACGTCCACGTCATCCCGCGCTGGGCGGCCCGGCGGTCCCCGATGGGACGGCGGTGGACGGGGCGCCGGGCGCCGGAGGGCGTGCTCGCGGAGGTGCACGCCCGGCTCACCGGGCCGTGACGACCCCGGCTCTGTGGTCTGGACCACGCGTGGCGGACTGCCCGCCGTTCGGCGGATAGCGTGGCCGGCGTGACGATCCGCGGGGTGCTCTTCGACTTCTCCGGCACGCTGTACCGGCTGGAGAACGACGGTCCGTGGCTCGCCGGCCTCGTCGACGAGTCGGCGGGGCTGACCGGGGAGCGGGAGGCCGAGCTCCTCCGGCGGCTCTCCGCGCCGACCGGCCCGCTCGACGGCCTGCCCGACCACCTCCAGGAGGCGTGGGCCCGCCGCGACCTGGACCCCGCAGTGCACCGCGACGTCCACGTCGCGCTGTTCCACCGCCTCGGCCTGGCCGAGGCGCTCGCCACGCGGTTCTACGAGCGGCTGATCAACCCGGTCCAGTGGCGCCCCTACCCGGACACCGCCGAGGTCCTGCACCGCCTGCGGGACTCCGGCGTGCGCGTGGCCGTGGTCAGCAACATCGCGTGGGACATCCGGGAGGTGCTGCGCCGGCACGGGGTGCTCGACCTGGTCGACGCGGTCGTCATGTCCTACGTGGAGGGGCGGATCAAGCCCGACCCCGAGCTGTTCCGGGTCGCGTGCGCGCGCATCGGGGTGGACCCCGCCGAGGCGCTGATGGTGGGGGACAGCGAGGAGGCCGACGGCGGCGCCGCCGCGGTCGGGTGCCGGGTCTCGATCGTCGAGCCGCTGCCCACCGCCGAGCGGCCCTCCGCCCTGCTCGACGCGCTGGCCGCGCACCGTCTGGGCTGAGAGCGGCTCCGCCGGGGGCAGGAGCCCCGGTTGCCCGGACCCGTACCATCGCGGGGGTGAGCCTGCGCCTTTACGACACCGCCACGAGGAGCGTGCGGGACTTCGTCCCGCTGCGGAGCGGAACGGTGTCGATCTACCTGTGTGGCGCCACGGTGCAGGGCGTGCCTCACATCGGGCACGTGCGCAGCGCGCTCAGCTTCGACGTGATGCGTCGGTGGCTGCGGCACCGGGGCGCCGAGGTCGTCTTCGTCCGGAACGTGACCGACGTCGACGACAAGATCCTGAACAAGGCCAACGCCGCCGGCCGCCCCTGGTGGGAGTGGGCGGCCACGCACGAGCGGGCCTTCCTGTCCGCCTACGAGACCCTCGGCTGCCTGCCGGCGTCGATCGAGCCCAGGGCGACCGGCCACGTCACGCAGATGGTCGACCTCATGGCGCGCCTGATCGACCGGGGCCACGCGTACGCGGCCGGGGGCGACGTCTACTTCTCGGTCGCGAGCTTCCCGGAGTACGGCGCGCTGTCCGGGCAGCGGATGGACGAGGTCCAGCAGGGTGAGACCGCGGCCACCGGCAAGCGGGACCCGCGCGACTTCACGCTGTGGAAGGCGGCCAAGCCGGGCGAGCCGGCCTGGCCGACCCCGTGGGGGCCCGGCCGGCCCGGCTGGCACCTGGAGTGCTCGGCGATGGCCACCGCCTACCTCGGCCCCGAGTTCGACATCCACGGCGGCGGCCTGGACCTGGTCTTCCCGCACCACGAGAACGAGCAGGCGCAGTCCAGGGCCGCCGGCGACGGGTTCGCCCGCTACTGGGTGCACAACGCCTGGGTGACCATGGGCGGCGAGAAGATGTCCAAGTCGCTGGGCAACGTGGTGTCGATCCCGGCGATGCTGGAGCTGGCCCGCGCCCAGGAGCTGCGGTACTACCTGGTCTCGGCGCACCACCGCTCGACGATCGAGTACTCCGAGGCCGCGCTGCGGGAGGCGGTGGCCGCCTACCGGCGGATCGAGTCGTTCGTGCGCCGGGTGGTGGAGCGGGTCGGCGTGCCGCGGCCCGGCGAGCTGGCCGCCGACTTCGCCGCGGCGCTGGACGACGACCTCGGCACGGCCGGCGCGCTGGCCGCCGTGCACAACACGGTCCGCGAGGGCAACACGGCGCTGGACGAGTGCGACCGGGAGACGGCCCTGAACCTGGCCGGTTCCGTGCGGGCGATGATGGACGTGCTCGGACTGGACCCGCTGTCGGCGACGTGGGCCGAATCGTCCACTGTGGACGACTCCTCGCACCGCGCGCTCGGCGCGCTGGTCGAGGAGATGCTGGAGGAGCGGCAGCGCGCCCGGAAGAACCGGGACTACGCGGCGGCCGACGCCATCCGCAACCGCCTGCTGGTAGCGGGCATTGCCGTCGAGGACACCCCCGACGGTCCGATGTGGACAATCAAGGAAGCCTGATGCCCGGTAACTCCAAGCGCAGGGGCGCGATGCGCAAGCCCGGCACCAAGAAGGGCGCTGTCGTCGGCTCCGGCGGGCAGCGACGGCGCGGGCTGCGCGGCAAGGGACCGACCCCGCCGGCCGAGATGCGGCCGGGCCACCCCGCACAGCGCAGGGCGGCCGCCGCCGAGAAGAAGGCGCAGATCCAGGACAAGCGGCGCAGGGCGGAGGCCGACACCCCCGACTACGTCGCCGGGCGCAACCCGGTGGTGGAGTGCCTGCGGGCCGACGTGCCGGCCACCGCGCTCTACGTGGCGTCGGGGATCGACATCGACGACCGCGTCAACGACGCGGTGCGCAACGCGGCGGACCGGGGTATCTCGGTCCTGGAGGTCTCCCGGCACGAGCTGGACCGGCTCACCGGTGGCGCGATGCACCAGGGCGTCGCGCTCCAGGTGCCGCCGTTCGAGTACGCCCACCCGGACGACCTGCTGGAGGGCGCGATCGGCTCCGGCGAGCCGCCGCTGCTCGTCGCGCTCGACGGGGTCACCGACCCGCGCAACCTGGGCGCCGTGGTGCGGTCCGCCGCGGCGTTCGGCGCGCACGGGGTCGCGGTGCCGCAGCGCCGCAGCGCCGGGATGACCGCCGTCGCGTGGCGCACCAGCGCCGGCACGGCGGCCAAGCTGCCGGTCGCCAGGGCCACCAACCTCACCCGCACCCTCAAGGACTGGGCGGCCAGGGGCGTGATGGTCGTCGGCCTGGACGCCGACTCCACCGCCACCGTGGACGACCTGGACCTGGCCACCGGCCCGCTGGCGGTCGTCGTGGGCTCGGAGGGGCGCGGGCTGTCCCGGCTCGTCCGCGAGACCTGTGACCTGGTCATCTCGATCCCGATGGCCTCCGGCGTGGAGTCGCTCAACGCCTCGGTGGCCGCCGGCGTCGTGCTGGCCGAGGTCGCCCGCCGCCGCCGGCAGTCCGGACGCGTCTGAGACCGGTTCCGGAGCGAACGCGCCGTCCCCGCCGATCACGCGGGGGCGGCGCGTTCGCCCGAAGCGGGGACGGCGCCGTCACCCGCTCGGTTAGGCTCCCCCGGGGTTCCTGATCGTGAGGCCGTAGCCGATGTCGTTCGCCAGTCCGCTGTTCCTGTGGTTCTTCATGCCGGCGGTGCTCGTCGCGGTGCTCGCCGCGCCGCGCGGCTGGCGGAACGGCGTCGTCGCCGTCGCGAGCCTGCTCTTCTACGCCACGGGCGCCGGCGGCACCACCCTGTTGCTGCTGGCCTGCATGGTGGTCAACTACCTGGCGGGACCCGCGCTCGAACCCGACGAGTGGGACGTCGGCGGCCGGAGCCGGAAGCGGAAGCTGCTGATCGGCGTGGTGGCGTTCGACCTCGCCGTGCTCGCGGTCTGGAAGTACGCGGGGTTCGCCACCGAACAACTCGACACCATCGCCGGGTGGCTGGGTGGGGACTTCCCCGTCGTGCACCTGGCCCTGCCGATCGGCATCTCGTTCTACACCTTCCACCACATCTCGTACGTGGTGGACATCTACCGGGGCGAGCGCCCCGCGCTGCGCAACCCGGTCTCGTTCATCACCTACATCGCGATGTTCCCGCAGCTCGTGGCCGGGCCGATCGTGCGGTGGCGGGAGATCGCCGACCAGTTGCCGCAGGACCGCACGCACCGGCTGGACGACGTCGCCTCCGGCTTCCCCCGGTTCGCCTTCGGCCTGACCAAGAAGGTCGTGGTCGCCGACTCGCTGGCCCCGGTGGTGCAGGCGTGCTACGCCACCCCGGCCGACCAGATGACCGCCGCCGTGGCCTGGCTCGGGGCGCTCGCCTTCACGCTCCAGCTCTACTTCGACTTCTCCGGCTACTCGGACATGGCCATCGGCCTCGGCCGGATGCTCGGGTTCCGCCTGCCGGAGAACTTCGCCCGCCCCTACTCGTCGGTGACCGTGACCGAGTTCTGGCGGCGCTGGCACATGTCCCTGTCGCGGTGGTTCCGCGACTACGTGTACATCCCGTTGGGTGGCAACCGCGGCGGGGTCGGGAAGACCTACCGCAACCTCGCGGTCGTCTTCGTGCTGACCGGCTTCTGGCACGGCGCCAACTGGACCTTCCTCGTCTGGGGCGTCTTCCACGGCGCGTTGCTCGTGGTGGAGCGGGCCTTCGGCTGGTCGGCGGCCCCGGAGGGGAAGGTTGCCCGGGTGGCGAGGCGAGCCCTGACGATGCTGCTGGTCGTCGTCGGCTGGGTGTTCTTCCGCGCGCCCGACATGGGCACGGCGTTCACCGTGCTGGCGCACATGTTCGTGCCCGACCTCGGCGGGCTGACCGACGTGGTGGACTCCGCGCTGACCAACCAGCGCGCGTTGATCCTGCTGGCCGCGGTGGTCGCCCTGCTCCTGCCCGCGCAGCCGGTCCTCGGCCCCTACCTGGAGTCGATGCGCACCCGCACCGCGACGGCGCTCCGCGTCGGCTTCATGACCGTCGGCGTGACCTACTCGTCGATCCTCCTCGCCGCCGGCACCTTCAGCCCGTTCCTCTATTACCAGTTCTGACAGCTCCGGTCGGCAACGGAGGTATGACCAGGCGGAGGACCGACTGTCGGTACCCCTGGGTTTATGCGAATGCCTGACTGACGCCTCCCCTCGGCCGCCGCCGGTGGTAGGAAGAGTGACCATGAAGGCACGGAAAGTAGCCGGTTGTCACAAGGACGAATGTCCCGCCGTGTACATCACCGATCAGGGGACAGCTCTCGCGCAGGGCACTCCGGTTCAGGGAGTGGAGGGGGTCTCCTCGGGACCCGGAGAACTCGTCGTCGAGTTGCCGCTCGACGTTCTCCGCGAGGCCGTTCGGGCCCTGGAGGAAGAGGGGGCGACCGCGTGACGGCCCCTCCTGGACGGGAACACCTGAAGCACTGGATGCGGGCGTACGAGCGAACCGCGTGGCGTTACGAGGCGAAGCCCCTGTACACCGTCGACGGGGACATGTTGGCCCAGTACCTCGCGGGCGAGCCGGAGCCCGAGGACCACAACCGGGACTGGCATGACAAGATCCGCGCCGATCGCGTCGCCGGCAAGTCCATGCAACGCGTCAAGGTGGTTCGTCGGCCGTTCAACGACTACACGCGATACCTGATGGACTGGGCGATACCCGGAAACGTGGCGGCCGGCGAGGACTACCGAATTCTCGATGTGACTGAGGGCGGGCCCGACCTGCCGGACCAGGACTTCTGGCTTTTCGACGACGAGGTGGTCGTTCATCTCGACTACCACTTCGACGGCACGGTCAGCGGAATCGAGCTGGTCCAGGACCCGGACCTCAGCTGGTATCGAGGACTGAGGGAGACAGTGGTGAAGCTCGCGGTACCGTTCCGCGAGTATGTGGGAGCCTGACGGAAAACCGCCCAGGGAACTCGCCGACGCGCTGAGGGACATTCGCAGGCCAGCCGGGCTCTCCGGCGATCGGCTCGCCGCCCGGTGCGCGATGTCGCAATGCAAGATCAGTCGTATCGAGACTGGTCGGGTCCTGCCCAGCGTCGACGAGGTGGAACGCATTCTCGCGGCACTCGAGGTTCCGGGAGAGGTGGCGCGCGAGATCACCGCTCTCGCGCGCCGTGCGAACGTCCAGTACCAGTCGTGGCGCACGTACGCCCAGAAGGGATTGTGGCGGCGGCAGGCCGAACTGAAGATGCTCGCGGACTCGTCCAGGGTCGTGCGCCAGTTTCTTCCCGCCATTCCGTCGGGCCTTCTCCAGACCGAGCGATACGCCAGAGCCGCACTCCAGCCCTCGGTCCCGAGCGACTCCGTCTGGGACGTCGAGAAGGCCGTCCGGGCCCGCACGGAGCGCCAGGAGACGTTGTGGGATGAGGAGCGCAGCTTCTCGTTCGTCCTCACCGAGCAAGCCGTGCGGTGGCGATACGCCAGTGCCGAGATCATGGCGGAGCAGTGCCGCCACATGGCCGAACTCGCCCAGCGCCCCAACGTCGACCTCGCGGTGATCCCGCTGTCGGCCGAGGTCGTCGCTGCGCCCCTGCACGTGTTCGTCATCTACGACGAAAGGTTGGTCACGGTCGAGATGCTGTCCGGCGGGGTCGCTCTCCGGGAGCCGCAGGACATCTCGTACTACCTTGACCTGTTCGCCAAGTTCCGGCAGTCCGCCCTGGCCGGCTCCGATGCGGTGCACCTCCTGGAGCTCGTCGCGCACGGGTTTATGCGAGAACGCGACTAGAGCTTGCCTGGTGCCCGGAGGGCCGGTAGATCACGAGAGGGCGCTCGTCCGACGACCGGGAGGCGTGCAGTGCTCTTGGACCCCGTGCAGTTCCGACGGCACCTGACCGGGTTCGACCGGTCCGCGTGGCGGTTCGAGACACAGCCGACGTACACCATGCCCAACGAGCAGGAGAGCCTCGCCGGATTCCTGGCAGGACGCCCCAAGCCGGAGGGGCACAACTCGGGATGGCACACGACCGTTCGTGCGCTGGTCGCCGACGGCAAGTCGATCGGTCGCGTCATGACTGTGCGCGAACCCTTGACGGATTACCAGCGGTACCAACTCGCCTGGGGCATCCCCGGAAACGTGGCGGCCGGAGAGGACATCCGCATCCTGGATCTGACCGATCTGGACCTCGACCTGCCGCCCCAGGACTTCTGGCTGTTCGACGAGTCGGTCGTGGTCGACCTGAACTTCCGGCAGGACGGCACTCTGGTCAACATCGAACGGCGGCAGGATCCGGACCTCGCCCGGTACCTGGAGTGGCGGGACGTCGCACTGGCGCACGCGGTGCCGGTGGGCGAGTGGAGGCCCCGCCTCTGACGCGAGGGACAGCGTGCGTCGGAGGTCGATGCCCGAGGGGCCGTGGTCGGCCGACCTGGCGGTGTGGAGCGGTCAGGCGGCGGCTTCGGGGCGCTGTTCGTAGCGGTCGACGTAGTCCTGGCCGGACAGCTCCAGGATCGAGTACATGATCTGGTCGGTGACCGCGCGCAGCATGGGCATGTTGTTGCCGACGCCCTCGTAGCGGGAGAAGTCCAGCGGCTTGCCGAACCGGATGGTGACCGGGCGGACGCGGGGCACCTTCTTGCCGACCGGCTGGAGCTGGTCGGTGCCGATCAGGCCGACCGGCACCACCGGGGCGCCGGAGGTCACCGCGAGCCGGGCGACGCCCACGCGCCCCCGGTGCAGGTTCCCGTCCTGCGAGCGGGTGCCCTCGGGGTAGATGCCGAAGGCCCTGCCCTCCGCCAGGATCTCCAGCGCGGCGTCCAGCGAGTCCCTGGCGGCCCGGCCGTTGCCGCGCTCGACCGGGACCATGCCGACGCTGGTGAAGAACCACCGGGTCAGCCAGCCCCTCGGGCCGCGGCCGGTGAAGTACTCGGCCTTGGCCAGGAAGGCCACCTGCCGGGGCACGACGAGCGGGATGACGAGGCTGTCGGCGAACGACAGGTGGTTCGGGGCGAGGATCACCGGCCCCTCGGCGGGCACGTTCTCCAGTCCCTCGATGGTGGGCCGGTACACCCAACGCACGATGGCCCCGAGCAGCCGCCTGAGAACCCAGTAGAACACCCAGCCTCCTCGACTCGTCCCCACGAGCCTAACCGCTGGCCGTCACCGGTCCGGGTGGCCTGCGTTACAGCTGTGCCCGCACCGCCATGAGCGCGAACCCGAGCAGGTTGGGCCCGCGCCACGCCTCCGGCCGGTTCGCCCGCTCGTCGTCGGCCGCCAGCCCGATGCCCCACACCCGGTCCAGCGGGCTGGCCTCGACGAGCACGCGGTCGCCGGTGCCGAGCAGGTACGCACGGAGCTCGGGGTTCTGCCCGAACTTGGCGAGGTTGCCGTCGACGACGATCCCGAACCGGTGCGCCGCCCACAGCTCCTCGTCGAACCCGCGCACCAGCCGGCCGATCTCCTTCGCCTGGGCGGGGTGCTCGGCGGCCACGATCCGCTCGGCGGCCCGCTCGTCGCCGAACAGGGCGGCCTTGCGGGCCATCATGTAGTGCTCGGCCGTCCGGTACCGCACGCCGTCCACCTCGAACGGGGCCGGCCACCACTGGCTCAGGCAACTCGGCCCCACACCGCCGGAGCGCGGCGGCTGGTGCCCCCAGAAGAAGAGGTACCTGACCCGGCCGCCGCCGCGCAGGACCTCGCCCAGCTCCTCGACGCTGCGCACGTCGACCGCTTCCACTTCCGTTCCCCCTGTCGTCAGGTCCGCTCGTCCAGCAACCAGCGGGTGTACTCGGCGGCCAGGGCCTGCGCCTTCGGTCGTCCCCGCCCCGTGGCCAGGCACCATCCGACCACGACCAACGCCCTGGCCCGCACCATGAGGTCCAGCAGCGGGTCGTCCGGGTCGGCCCCGTAGCTCCGGATCACCAGCGCCGTCTCGTCGCGGGTGAGCCCCCGTTCCCCGACACCGCTGACCCGGGCGATCGTGACCGCGCAGGCGAGGTCCCACTCCACCGGCCCCCGGAAGGAGTCCTCGAAGTCCGTCCACAGCGGACCCCGCGCCGTGACCAGCACGTTGCCGGAGTGGGCGTCGCCGTGGAGCGCCCGGGTCGGGGGAGCCAGCTCGCCGAGCCGGTCCACGACGTCCGCGTGCACCGCCCGCAGCCCGGCGAGGTCCCGGGCCGGCGCCGCCACGTCCGGCCGGTCCAACCACGCGCGCGCCTCGTCGATCAGCCCCCGCTCGGGCAGCGCGCCCCGGTAGTCCGCCAGCGCCTCGTGCAGCCGGCGCAGGGACCGCCCCAGCCCTTCCGGGTCCACTGTGGACCCGGTGTCGTGCTCCACATAGGACACGAAAACCAACTGCCGCCCGTCGCGTTCGTGGGGGCCAGCCGGCAGGAGGTCGGTCGGGGGCACCGCGTGCCGGCCGGCGAGGTGCGCGAGGAGCTCCGCCTCCCTGCGCAGCCACGCCCTGCCCCCGTCGGGGCGCACCGAGGCCGTGCGGGCCGCCACCCGCGCGACGACCGGATGCGGGCGGAGGTGGACGAGCACGTTCGCCCCGTCACGGAGCACGACCGGGTCGGTGACCCGCAGACCGTGCTCCGCCGCCACCTCGACGGCCGCCAGGACCTCCCCGCGCATCCGCCCATCCTGAAGGCGCGCCCCCGGCCCCCGCACCTCGTTTCCCCGGAGACGGACCCGGGCCGGCAGCTGGCGGGATACCGTTTCCGACGTGGTTGTGCAGGACCGGGAGTCGTCGTTCTCCCCACTCCCCTGGATGCACGAGTCCAGGCTTCCGCAGGAGCACCCGCTGCACCGCCCCCGGCACGGCGGGCGACAGCTCACCGCGTTGGTGTGCGCCCTCGTGTTCTTCGCCGCGCCCACCCTGGGGTGGGTCTTCGGCGCGCGACCCGCCGAGATCGAGAACCGCCCGCTGGCCCCGTTCCCCAGCCTCGGCGACGGCTGGGGCTTCTTCACGAACATGAGCCAGTGGGCGACGGACCACCTGACGTTCCGGGAGGGCGCGGTGAGCGCCGCCGACGGCGTCAGCCGGGGGCTCTTCGGGGAGCCGGCTCCCCTGGGGCAGGGGAAGAACCCGCAGGGGCCTGTCGGGCCGGCCGCTCCCGACCAGGAACCCGCCACCGACCAGAGCAGCGGGTTCCGGAAGGTGTTGGAGGGCCGCGGCGGCTGGCTGTACTTCGGCTACGACATCGAGGGCAAGTGCGTGCCGGCACGGCCGCTCGACGCCACCATCGCGCAGCTGAACAAGCTCCGCTCGGTCGTGGAGGCGACGGGCCGCCGGTTCGTGCTGGTCGTGGAGCCGGACAAGTCGACCATGGTGCCCGAGCACCTGCCGTCCCACTACGCGGGCAAGGACTGCTCAACGCAGGCCCGGGAGGAGTTCTGGCGGCGGATGCCGGCGGAGGCGGGCGCCGTCGACCTGCGGCCCGCCCTGCGGAAGGCGGCCGAGGCGGCCGGCCGGCCGATCTACCCGAAGCTCGACACCCACTGGGACGGCGAGGGCGGCGTCGTGATGGCCAGGGCGGTGGCCGAGGCGGCCCGGCCGGGCGTCACCGAGCGCTGGACGACCGAGCGGCGCGGCGAGGCCCGCTCGGACGCGGACCTGCCACCCCTGATGGGCCGTGGCAAGGCGGAGAAGACCACCCAGCTCTACGCGCTCCGGCCGGACGGCGAGCACGACCGGGCCCGGCCGGTGGACACCGACTTCCGCAAGCCGGTGCGCGTGACCTCCGAGCAGGGGCCGGGGGTGGTGCCGGAGCGGACGATCCTGCTCGGCGACTCGTTCAGCATCATCACCTCCCGCTACCTCGCCGCCGGGTTCGCCGACCTCACCCTGATGAACTACGTCGACTTCGCCCAGAAGATAGACGCGCACGCCTCCCTGCTGGCGGACCGGCAGGTCGTCGTCTTCTCGATGGTCGAGCGGAACCTGGTGGCGGGGCGGTCCCCGTTGACCGAGGACCGGGTGGTCGAGCGGATCGGGCAGGTGTTGCGGGCCAACCCGATCCGCTGACCCCGATCCGCTGACTCAGGTGCGGGGGCGACGCGCGCGGGCGGCGGCGATGCCGCGGCAGACCAGGTAGATCAGGAACGAGATGCCGGTGACGAAGGCGCTCACCGGCACGCCGGGCGCCAGGGAGAGCAGGATGCCGCCGACCGCCGCGACCTCCGCGAACACCACGGCGAGCACGGTGGCCAGCGCGGGGTTCGCGGTCACCCGCACGGCCGCCGCTCCCGGCGTGACCATCAGCGCGAGGACCAGCAGCGCGCCCACGGTCTGCACGCCGAGGGCGGTCGCCACGCCGACGAGCACGGCGAACAGCGGCGAGAGGAACCGCGTCGGCACACCCCTGGCCACGGCCACGGCCGGGTCGACGCTGGAGAACAGCAGCGGCCGGTAGATGACCGCCAGCACCACCAGCACCACGAGCGCGGAGCCGGCGAGCAGCGCCAGGTCGGTGCTGTCCACGCCGACGATCTGGCCCACGAGCAGGCTGAACTTGTTCGCCGCCCGGCCGGGGTAGAGCCACAGCAGCAGCACGCCGAGGCCGAGGCCGGAGGACAGGACGACGCCGATCACCGAGTCGCGCTCGCCGTCCCGCTGGCCGAGCAGCCCGAGCAGCAACGCCGCGACCACCGCGCCGGCGAGGGCGCCGGCGCCCACGCTCCAGCCGAGCAGCAGGGCGGCGGCGCCGCCGGTGAAGGCCAGCTCCGCGGTGCCGTGCACGGCGAAGGACATCTGCCGCGCCACGACCAGGGGCGCCAGCGCGCCGGAGACCAGGCCGAGCACGGCCGCGGCGAGCAGCGCGTGCTGGACGAAGTCGTAGCCGAGCAGGTCGAGCGTGGTGGAGAGGTCGAGGAACCGGCTCACGGGGTCTCCTCCACGTGGTGCTGGCCGCCGCCGTTCTCCGCGCCGGCCACGACGACCCGGTCGCCGACCCGGACCACCTGGACGGGCGTGCCGTACAGCTCGGACAGCGTCGCCGAGGTCATCACCTCGTCCGGCGGGCCGATCCGGAACCGCCCGTTGACCAGGTACAGCACCCGGTCCACCAGCGGCAGCACCGGGTTGATCTCGTGGGTCACGAACAGCACGGCGGTGCCGTGCTCCCGCGCCCGGCGGGCCACCAGCTCGCTGACCATCCGCTGGTGGGCGAGGTCGAGCGAGAGCAGCGGCTCGTCGCACAGGAGCACGTCGGGGTCGGCGACCAGCGCCTGGGCCACCCGGAGCCGCTGCTGCTCGCCGCCGGAGAGCAGGCCGACGGGCCGGTCGGCGTAGCGCGTGGCGCCCACGGCCGCCAGGGCCGCGTCGACCCGCCGCCGCCGCTCGGCGCGGCCCCGCAGGCCGAGCCCCCAGTGGTGGCCGTCCCAGCCGAGGCCGACCAGGTCCCGGCCGCGCACGGCGAGGGTGGGGTCCACGGCGCGCTGCTGGGGCACGTAGCCGATCCGCCGGCTGCCCCGGTGCGCGGCCTCGCCACCGATCTCCACCGTGCCCGAGCTGAGCGGTCGGAGCCCGAGCAGCACCCGCATCAGGCTGGTCTTGCCGGAGCCGTTCGGGCCGAGCACGGCCAGGAACTCACCGGGGGCGACGTCGAGGTCCAGCCCGTCCCACAGCACCCGGGGGCCGTAGGCGAGGCGGGCCGAGCGCAGCCGCACGAGCGGGCGCCCGTCCCGGGTCTCCGTGCTCACCGCCGCAGCGCCTTGGCCAGGTTCGCCACCTGCTCGTCCATCCACGCAAGATAGTCCTTGCCCTGCGGCAGGGTCTCGGTCATCTCCACGACCGGGAGCTTGGCGGCCTGGGCCTTCTCCCGCACCTGCCTGGTCACCGGCGACTCGGTCTGCGGGTTGTGCACCAGCGCCCGGAGCTGGCCGCCGGCCAGGAGCTGCTCCACCTCGGCGACGGCCGCGGCCGGCGGGTCGTTGCCCTCCTCGACGGCCCGGACGAAGGCGCTCGGGGAGACGTCGGTGAGCTTGGCCTGCGCCAGCAGGTAGTGGGCGATGGGCTCGGTGGCCAGCACCTTGGCGCCCTGGTTCGCCGCGGCGATCTCGTCGACCTTGCCGTCGAGCGCCTTCAGCCGGTCCTTGAACTGCTGGGCGTTGCGGGCGAACTGGTCCTTCCGGTCCGCCTTGAGCTCGCCGAGCTGCTTGGCGACCTCGTCGGCCACGTGGCCCACCGCGTGCAGGTCGTACCAGACGTGCTCGTTCACGCCGTGGTCGTGGCTGTGGCCCTCGTGGCCGTGCCCGTGGTCGTGGTCGCCGGCCTTCTCGGCTGTCGCGGGGGCGCCGCTGGACGTGGGTGTCGCGGGGGCGCCGTGCCCGTGGTCGGCGGCCTTGACCGCCTCGACCCGGCGCCGGTCGCCACCGGCCGAGGACAGGATCTTCTCGACGAACCGGTCGTAGCCGCCGCCGTTGAACACCACCAGCCGCGCCTTGCTGACCTCGGCGGCGTCGGCCGGCGTGCTCTCGTAGGAGTGCGGGTCGGTCGCCGGGTCGCTGACGATCGGCTTCACCTCGACCGCGTCCCCGCCGACGGCCTGCACGACGCTGCCCCACACGTTGGTGGAGGCGACCACCCGGACCCGGTCCCCGTCGGAGGCCGCCGAGCCGGCGCCACCGCACGCGGAGAGCGCGAGCGCGGTGGCGGCGAGGCCGGCCACCAGGCCAGCGGCACGCGGAAAGCGCACAGTCATCGGCATTACTCCTCGTGGGGGACGGGCACCAGCCCGTAATGGAAACCGTTGTCGAGTTCAGCTTAGCAAGCCGGGCGGGTCGACCGCTGTGGTTCAGACAACAGCGGCCCCCGTCACCAGGACGGGGGCCGCTGCGGGTCGGGGCGGGACCGGGTCAGGCGGTGAGCCGGAGGCCGGTGCCCGGGTGGAACAGGTGCACCTCGTCGGCGTCGCGCACGGTGACCTCCACCTGCTGGCCGAGCGCGGGCGGAGTACGGCCGTCCACCCGGACGATGAACCGCTCGGACTGCTCGCCGATCCGCACGCTGCCGTAGACGTACGCGTCCGCGCCGAGCTCCTCGACCAGCTCGACGGTCATCGTCATGCCGGCCTCGTCGGCGGCGGCCAGCCGCAGCGACTCCGGCCGGATGCCGAAGGTGACCTCGGACAGGCCCTCGGCGGCCGCGCCGTCCAGCGCGCTGCGGGACAGCGGCACCACCAGGCCGTCGAGCCGGGCGCCCTCGGGGGTCAGCGGCACCGTCTTGAGGTTCATCGCCGGCGAGCCGATGAACGAGGCCACGAACGCGTTCGCCGGCCGGTCGTAGAGCTCGCGCGGCGAGGCGCACTGCTGCAGGATGCCGTCCTTGAGCACCGCGACCCGGTGCCCCATCGTCATGGCCTCGACCTGGTCGTGGGTGACGTAGATCGTGGTGGTGCCCAGCCGCTGCTGCAGCGCGGCGATGTTGGCCCTGGTCTCGACCCGCAGCTTCGCGTCCAGGTTGGACAGCGGCTCGTCCATCAGGAAGACGCTGGGCTCGCGCACGATCGCCCGGCCCATGGCCACCCGCTGCCGCTGGCCGCCGGACAGCGCCTTGGGCTTGCGGTCCAGGTACCGGGTCAGGTCGAGCATCCTGGCGGCCTCGGCCACCTTCTCCCGGATCTCGGCCTTGGGCACGCCGCGCAGCTTCAGCGCGAAGCCCATGTTCTCCGCCACGGTCATGTGCGGGTACAGCGCGTAGGACTGGAACACCATCGCGATGTCCCTGCCCTTGGGCGGCGTGTTGGTGACGTCCTTGCCGCCGATGGTGATCGCGCCCTCGTCCACGTCCTCCAGCCCCGCGAGCATCCGCAGCGCCGTGGACTTGCCGGAGCCGGACGGGCCGACCAGGACCAGGAACTCCCCGTCGGCGACGGACAGCTCCAGGTTGTCCACGGCCCGCACGGGCGGCGTGCCGGGGAACACCCGGGAGGCGTTGACGTAGGCGACCTCGGCCATGTGACGTCCCTTTCACTGTGATCCTGGTCTAGACAACCTAGCCGGTGCGGGCGGCGGAGGTAAGTCCGCGCGGGTCACGGTGTGGACATCGCCAACCACGCGCCACCGCCTGGTGACCCCGTGTCGTCAGCCTTTCACCGCACCGCCGGTCAGCCCGCCGACCAGGAACCGCTGCACCAGGTAGAACACGACCACGGCGGGCAGCGCGACCAGGACCGAGGCCGCCGCGAGGTGGCCCCACTCCGCGCGGTTCTGCTGCACGAAGACCTGGAGGCCGACCGAGAGCGTCTTGGAGTCGTCGGCGACGGAGAGGAAGGCCGACGCGAACGCGACCTCGCCCCAGGCCGTGAGGAACGAGTAGAACGCGGTCACCGCGAGGCCGGGCCTGGCCAGCGGGAGCACCAGCCGCCAGAACACGCCGAACGGCGACAGGCCGTCGACCCGGCCGGCCTCGTCGATGTCCGTGGGCACGGCGTCGAAGTGCTCCCTGAGCATCAGGGTGCAGAAGGGCACGGTCGTGGTGCAGTAGACCAGCACCAGGCCCAGCGGCTGGCCGAGGAGTCCCAGCGCCAGCAGGATGTTGTGGAGGGGCACGATCAGCACCGCGAACGGGAACATCTGCGTCACGAGGAAGGTGAGCATCAGGCCGCGTCGACCGGGGAACCGGAACCGGCTGACCGCGTAGCCGGTCGTCGCCGAGACGAAGACGCCGACCAGCGTGCTCAACCCGGCGATGGTGACGGAGTTCCCGAACCAGGCGAGGAAGTCGCCCCTGGCTCCGGAGAGCACGTCGACGTAGTTGTCCACAGTGGATTCATCGAGCAGTCTCGGGGTCGGGCTCACCGCCCTGGTGTCCGGCTTGAACGACGTGACGAGCACCCAGAGGATCGGGAACACCGCGACGGCCGACGCGGTCACGAGCGCGCCGTGCAGGCCGATGCTGGCCAGGCGGGACCGTTGCCCTCGGCGCGCGGCCGTCGGCGCGGCGCGGGTCTCCCCGCGTGCGGACCGGAGCGCGGCGGCGTCGACGCTCATCGTCACCAGACCTCCCCCTGCCGGCGCGTCGCGCGGCGGTAGATCGTCACGAACACCAGCAACAGCGAGAGGATCAGGGCCCCGTAGGTCGACGCGACGGCGTAGTCCCTCGTGCCGCCGGAGAAGAACCGCTCGAACGCGTAGGTCACCAGGATGCGCGTGTGCGGGTTCTGGCCCGTGGTCAGGAAGATGACGTGGAACAGGTTGAACGTCCAGATGACGCCGAGCAGGACCAGCGTGCTGGACACCGACCGCAGACCGGGCAGCGTGACGTCGCGGAACCGCTGCCACGCCGTGGCCCCGTCCATCTCGGCGGCCTCGTAGAGCTCGCCAGGAATGGACTGCAGCCCGCCCAACAGGGTCACCATCATGAACGGCACGCCCAGCCAGATGTTGATGACCATGACGGAGAGCAGCGCCAGGTCGGACTGGCCCAGCCAGACCGGCGTGGGCAGGCCGAGCCCGTCCAGCGCCTGGTTGACGACCCCGAACTGCGAGTTGAACAGGTACCGCCAGGCGAAGACGCTGATGAACGGCGGCACCGCCCACGGCAGGATGAGCAGCACCCGGTACAGCCCCCGGAACCGCATCGGGCGGTTGAGCAGCAGCGCCAGCCCCAAACCGAGGCAGTAGTGGGCGAGGACGCAGCCGGAGGTCCAGATCAACGTGCGGGCGAGGGTGGACCAGAACGCCCCGTAGGACTCGCCCCGGGTGAGCACCTTGACGTAGTTGTCCAGGCCGACGAACTCGTAGCTGGCCCGGCGTTCCAGCGCCGGGTTGGCGATGTTCGCCTCGTTGATGTCGGTGAAGGTGAAGTAGAGGCCCTGCGCCAGCGGCAGCAGCACGAGGACGCCGACCACGACCACGACCGGCAGCGCCATCGCGTAGGCGTACCAGTGTCTCGCCAAGAACGTTCGCATGTCGTTCCTCCCCCTCGGGCGACGCGCCGGCTCGGGAGCCGACGCCGGTCCCTCGTCCGGCCCGTCGGTCAGCCCTGGTCGTAGTTCGGGACGATCTGCTCCTTGTAGGCCCTGGCGACGTTGTCGGCTGCGGCCCTGGCGTCCTTCTTGCCGGCCAGCAGGTCGGCGTAGGAGACGCTCAGCGGGTCGAAGAGCTGGCCGCCCTCCGGGATCCACGGTCGCGCGTGCGCCTGGCGCAGCACGGGGACGAAGGCGGAGACCGTCGGTTGGGCGTGCACGTCGGCGTTGTCGTAGGCCGACCTCCGGGTCGGCAGCAGCCCGAGCTCCCTGGCCACGGTCACCTGCGACTCAGTGCCGCTCATGCACTGGACGAACCGCACGGCCGCGTCCCTGGCCTTCGAGCCCTGCCGGACGACGTAGTTGTGGCCCCCCACCGGGGAACTGCCCGCCCCCGCGGTCGGGCCGGGCACGGGCGCGATGCCGAGGTTGCCGGGGTCGGCCCGGAAGGCGTCGCCCCGGAGGTAGTCCGGGACCGCCCACGAGCCGTTGATCACCATGGCGGTCTCGCCGGAGGTGAAGGCGGCCTGCATGTTGGCGTAGGAGTTGGTGCGGTCCAACGCGGTCGTGGCGGCGCCGGCTTCGATCAGCTCCTTGGCGGTGCGCAGGCCCCGCACCGCCTTCTCGCCGTTCACCGTGATCTTCCTGGCCCGGGTGTCCAGCAGGTCGCCGCCCTCGCCGTAGACGAACGGCAGCGAGTAGTAGCCGTCGTTGTTGAGGAACAGCGCCTTGGCGCCGCCCAGCTTCGGGGCGATCGCCCTGACCTCGTCCCAGGTCCTGGGCGGCTCCACGCCGGCGTCGGCGAGCTTCTTCCTGTTGTAGAACAACGCGAGCGCGTCGGAGACCTGGGGGACCGCGTACGTCCTGCCGTCGTGCCTGGTCGACTCCGCCGCGACCTGGAGGTGCTCGCCGGCGTCACCGGCCAGGTCGGTGCCGGAGAGGTCGGCGATGAGCCCGTTCCTGGCCAGCTCGGCCACCCACGCCACCTCGGCGCGGAACACGTCCGGGCCCCGGCCGGCCTGGGCGGCGTTCTTGTAGTTGTTCCTGGCCTGGTCGAACGCGACCTGCTCGACGGCCACCTGGTACCCGCCGGCGCTCGCGCACCGCTCCGCCAACCTCCGGAACACCGGGTGCTCGTTGGGGCCGCTGGTGTCCCAGTAGACGACCCGGCCGGGGTTCCCGTCGGCGGAGGAGCCGCACGAGGTGAGCACCAGGGCGCCGGCGATACCGGCCGCTATGGCAGCGGTGAGGGCTGTCCGTCGCATCGTCGCAGTCGTTCCCTCCCGGGCGACGGGCGCCCCACTGTGTTGCAAGGTTTTGCAAATCAGTTGGCGGGGATTTCATACCTGTCCGCCGTGGTGGGTCAAGACCCACACTGGTAACCAACCGATAACATCGCGGACATGATGGGTGATGGTCATCGCCACACCGGTCATGACTTTGCAAACTCTTGCGGCCGACTGGCACGCTGCGCGGGAAGATGGCGGGGCGAGGAGGAGGTCCCGCCTCGGGAGGGAGGAACGGCGTGGCCGGACTGGCCGAGATCGCCAGGGCCGCGGGGGTCAGCGTGTCGACGGTGAGCCGCGTGCTCAACCGCCGGGCCGGTGTGAACGACGAGACCCGGCAGCGGGTCCTCACCGTGCTCGCCGAGATGCCCTACACCCCCCGCGGGCTCGGCGCCCTGCAGCGCACCGGGGTGATCGGGCTGCTGGTGCCCGAGCTGTCCAACCCGGTCTTCCCCGCCTTCGCCGAGGCGCTGGAGACCAGGGCCTCCCGACTCGGGTACGCCTCGCTGCTGTGCAACACCCGGTCGGCGAGCATGCGCGAGGAGGAGTACGTGCGCATGCTCCTGGCCAGGGGGGTCGAGGGGATGGTCTTCGTCTCTCCGGAGATCGCCAACACCGGCGGCGAGGACGTGCACGGCTACTACGCCAAACTGCTCTCCGACGGTGTGCGGATGGTCTTCGTCAACGGCGGAGCGCCGGCGTTGGACGTCCCGGACATCGCGGTGGACGAGCAGCTCGCGGGCTACCTGGCCACCCGCCACCTCATCGAGCTGGGGCACACGCGCGTCGGCTTCGTCTCCGGTCCCGCGCGCTCGCTGCCCTCGCGGCTCAAGCGGGCCGGCTGGGCCGCCGCCCTGGAGGAGGCGGGGGTGCGGGTCGACCCGGCGTGGGTCGCGCACGCGCCGTTCGGGGCGGAGGGCGGCGCCGAGGCGGCGGCCCGCCTGCTCGACGCGCCGCGGGCCCGGCCCACCGCCGTGATCTGCTCCTCCGACCACATGGCGCTCGGCGTGCTCAGGGAGGCGCACCGGCGGGGCGTCTCGGTGCCGCGCGACCTGTCCGTGGTGGGGTTCGACGACATCCCCGTGGCGTCGTACTGCGCGCCGGCGTTGACGACGCTCGCCCAGCCGATCGACGAGATGGCGCGGGCGGCCCTGGACGAGTTGTCGCTGCGGCTCGACCCGGACGGCCGGGACGCGCCGACCGGCAACTACAGCCGGGTCTTCCGGCCCCGGCTGGTCGTCAGGGAGTCCACCGCGCCGCCGTCCTGACCCGGGGTCGCCGTCGGCCCGCTCCCGGCGCGCGGCTCGTCGCACACTCCGCGCGCGTGGGTGAGCGCGCGTACGTGATGCCGGTGAGCAACTCGGATGCGCAAATTGGACTGGACCACAGTTCTGTCAGAGGCGACGCGCTGACCAGCGAGAACGACTGTTCTGGGGGACGAAAATCACCTGGGCTTCACGTATTGGTTCTGAAACGTTACGGTCCATCCATGGCGCGGTCTACGAACGCGAGGCGCCCGGCCACCCTGGCTTCGCTGGCCGCGGAGCTCGGCGTCTCCCGGACAACGGTGTCCAACGCGTACAACCGCCCCGACCAGCTCTCCCCTGAGCTGAGGCGTCGGGTGCTGGAGACGGCACGCCGGCTCGGCTATCCCGGGCCGGACCCCGTCGCGCGCTCGTTGCGCACGCGGAAGGCGGGCGCGGTGGGGCTGCTGCTCACCGAGAACCTGTCCTACGCCTTCCGGGACCCGGCCGCCGTCGGCTTCCTGGAGGGACTGGCCCTGGCCTGCGAGGACGCCGGCCAGGGGCTGCTGCTCGTGCCGGCGAGCCCGGAGCGGGAGGACGTCGCCGCGGTGCACCGCGCCGGCGTGGACGGGTTCGTCGTCTACTCGGTGCCCGACGACGACCCGCACCTGGCCGCCGTGCTGGAGCGCCCGGTGCCGACGGTCGTGTGCGACCAGCCCGAGATCGAGAACGTGGACGGCGTCGGGATCGACGACCGGGCGGCCACCACCGCGCTGGCCCGGCACCTGATCGAGCTGGGCCACCGCCGGATCGGGGTGGTCTGCATGCGGCTGGGTCGGGACCGCAACGACGACTTCGTCCCGCTGGACCGGCAGCGCAGCGCGCACTTCCACGTCCAGCGCACGCGGCTGACCGCGCTCGCCGACGCGTTCGCGACCGTCGGCGTGGACTGGGCGACGGTGCCCGTGGTGGAGCGGTTCGACCACACCACCGCCTCCGGCGAGTCCGCGGCGGCGCAGGTGCTCGACCGCGACCCGGAGATCACCGCGCTGATCTGCACCTCGGACATCCTGGCCCTCGGGGCGATGGCGGAGGCCGGCCGGCGGGGGCTGCGCGTGCCGCAGGACCTCACGGTCACCGGGTTCGACGGCATCCCGGAGGCCGAGCGCGTCGGCCTCACGACGGTCCGGCAGCCGGTGCTGGAGAAGGGGCGGGCGGCCGGTCGGCTGCTGCTGGACAGCGCCGAGCACGGCCGGCCCCGCCGGGTCACCCTCGACACCGAGCTGATCGTCGGCCGGACCTCGGGACAGCCGCGCGCGGCGGCGCAGATCTGGTACGGCCCCTGACCTCACTCCCACCGCGTCCCGTGGGCGCACACCTCCGCGCCTGGCGGAAGGCGTGCGCCCACGGTCCTATCCGGGCTCGGTCGTGTCCTGGCGCGGCCGGCCTTGCGGTTCACCCGGGATTTCGCACGCCGTGCGCAGAAAACGTCACCGGTGGTGTGCGAAAACGCAGGGTGTGGTGTCGGATTCGCTGGACACGCGCGCAGAAGTCCTTGCTTGGCGGACGGGAGCCGGCCTGCTCCCTACCGTCCCTCCCATGGCGACGAACATCGAGTACTCCGACGAAACGCACTTCAACGGCGGTCTCTGCACCGTGCAGGTCCGCGGCCGTGGCGACTCGGCCGAACCCCGGCTGGACATCGAGGTGTTCACGGCGGACACGGAGGGCGAGCTGACCGGGGAGGGGCACCTGCTCCTGCCGGTCGGCGCGCTCGCCGCCGCGGGTCAGCTCATCCAACGCGTGTTGGCCGGCCTCGCCCAGCTGCACGGCGCGGGTGCCGGACGCGGCCGGTTCCGCGCGTCCCGTCCCGGCAACTCCTTCCAACCCTGGACAGCGGAACTCGACGAGGAACTGCGTGCCGCGTGGCTGTCCGAACCGACCGCCAGCCCGGCGGCCGAGGTGACCGGCCGGCTGGCCGAGCGGATGGGGCGCTCGCGGAACGCGATCCGGTCCCGACTGGCGCGCGTCGGGTGCGACCCGGACCTGCCGGGGCGGGAGCTGGCGGCGGACGCCGCCCCTGACGGCCCACCGGAACACCCGGAGGACCGACGCCCGCGGCGGGAACGCCCACGGCACGGCACGTCGCTGCCCCCGTGACCCGCTGACGAGGTGGGCGGAGAAGTCCGGTGAGCCCCGGAACGAGCGGAGGGGCTCGTCGCGCGGTCGGCACGACGAGCCCCTCCGGAACCCAGCCCGTGCGGAGGCCCGAGATCAGGCGGTGGCCTCCAGCAGTTGGGCACACCGGATCAGACCCAGGTGGGAGTACGCCTGCGGGTGGTTGCCCAGCGACCGCTCGGCGATCGGGTCGTACTCCTCCGGCAACAGGCCGGTGGGGCCGGCCGCGTCGACGAGCTGCTGGAACAGCTCCTCGGCCTCGGTCCGCCGGCCGGTGAGGAGGTACGCCTCGATCATCCACGCCGCGCACAGGTGGAAGCCGCCCTCGTCACCGGGCAGGCCGTCGTCCCGCCGGTAGCGGTAGACGGTCGAACCGCTGCGCAGCTCGGCCTCGATCGCGGTCACGGTCGCCTGGAACCGCTCGTCGGTCGGGTCGATCAGCCGGGTCAGGCCGACGTGCAGCGAGGCGGCGTCCAGGTCGGTGCCGTCGTAGGCGGTGGTGAACGACTGCACCTCGTCGTTCCAGCCGTTCTTCAGCACGTCGGCGGCGATCGCGTCGCGCAGCTCCGGCCAGCTCGGGTCGAGCGGCCGGCCGTAGGTCTCGGCGAGCCGCACCGCGCGGTCCAGGGTCACCCAGCACATGACCTTGGAGTAGACGTGGTGCCGGGGGGCGTGCCGCTCCTCCCAGATGCCGTGGTCCGGCTCGTGCCAGCGCCGGGCCACCGCCTCGGCCATGGCGCGCACCAGGCCCCAGTCGTCGTCGGTGAGCTTGCCCCTGGCCTCGGTCAGCCGGACGACCAGCTCGACCACCGGGCCGAACACGTCCAGCTGCACCTGCTGGTTGGCCAGGTTGCCCACGCGCACCGGCCGCGAGCCGGCGTAGCCGGGCAGCGTGTCGATCACGGCCTCCGGGCCGAGGTTGGTGCCGTGGATCGTGTACAGCGGGTGCAGCCGCTCCGGGCCGGGCAGGGTGGCCAGCACCCGGTGCACCCAGTCCAGGAACGCCTCGGCCTCGCCCAGCGAGCCCAGCGACACCAGGGTCTGCGCGGTGAGCGCGGCGTCGCGCAGCCAGCAGTACCGGTAGTCCCAGTTCCGGACGCCGCCGATCTCCTCGGGCAACGAGGTGGTGGCGGCGGCCAGGATCGCGCCGGTGTCGACGTGGCACAGGCCGCGCAGGGTCAGCGCGGAGCGGGCGACCAGGTCCCGCTCGACGTCGGGCAGGCGCAGCCCGGCCAGCCACTCCGACCAGTAGGCGCCACTGCGCCGGCGACGCTCCTCCTCCGTCACGTGGGACGGGCTGAGGTCGTCGCTGCCGCACCGCAGTTCCAGGACCACGGGAGCGTCCGGGGTGGGCCGGACGACGGCTCTGGCGCTCTCGTGCATGCCATCGGAGGTGATCTGCCATTCGACCCCCGGCGCGCGCAGCACCATCGGCTCCGAGGTCCCCACCACGCGCAGCCCGTCCGCCTCGGCGAGCAGCCGCACGGGCACCTGGCCGAACTCCGGCCGGGGCGCGAACTCGACCACGGCCGAGGTGCTGCCCGAGACCACCCGCACCAGGTCGGTGCGGTGCGGCGCGGCGTAGTGGTCCAGGTAGTCGGTGACCAGCAGCCGCGACCACCGCGTCTCCACGGTCATCGTGCCCGGCAGGTACCGCTGGCCCAACGGCAGGCCGTTGCGCTCCGGCTTCACCCAGAAGTGGCCGGCGCCGGCGCCGCCGAGCAGGTCGGCGAACACCGCGGCCGAGTCCGGCTCCGGGTGGCACATCCAGGTGACCTTGGCGTCCGGCGTGAGCAGCGCGACCGAGCGCTCGTTGGCCAGCATGGTCAGCCGCTCGATCGGCGGCGCCTGCTCGCCGTACAGCCAGGTGCGGCGCTCCTCCAGCAGGAAGGCGAGCACGCAGGCGACGTCGACGGTGTCGTCGATGCGGTAGCCGGCCAGCGTCTCACCGGGGCCGACCTTCAGACCCAGGTCCGGGCCGTGCAGCCGGGCGAACGCCTTCTCGTCGGTGACGTCGTCGCCGAGGAAGATCGCGGCGGTGGCGCCGACCTGGTGCCGCAGCACGTCGAGCGCGTGGCCCTTGTCGGTCTGGACCACGGCCAGCTCGACCACGGCCTTGCCCTCGGTGACCTGGACACCGTCCCAGGTGCACGGGCCGCGGCGCACCTCGGCGAGCACGCGCTCGGCCACCTCGGCCGGGGCGCGTCGCACGTGCACGGCCAGGCTCGCGGGCTTGACCTCCAGCGACACGCCCTCGGCGTCGGCGATGACCTGCTCCAGCTCGGTCTGCAGCCGGCGGTGCAGGTCGCGCGCGGCGTGGTCGAGCGCGTGCACGAAGCCCACGTCGAACTCCGAGCCGTGGCTGCCGACGAGGTGGACCTCCGCCGGCAGTCGGGACAGGGTCGCCAGGTCGCGCAGCGCTCGGCCGGAGATCACGGCGGCGGTCGTGGCCGGCAGCCCGGCCAGCGAGCGCAGCGCGTTCACTGACTCCGGCAGCGGCCGGGCGCGTTCCGGGTCTTCCACGATCGGCGCGAGCGTTCCGTCGTAGTCGCAGGCGACGAGCAGCCGCGGCGTTCGCGCCAGTTGCACGATCGCCCGGCGCAGCTCGGCGGGGAGGGCCTCGGCGGTCAACGCCTCTCTCCTCACGGCGTCGGGGTGTGGTGGGCGGTACCTACTCAGTGTGCGGCTGCGAGCCCAGAGCTTCGAGGAACGACCGTGCCCAGCGGTCGACGTCGTGGGTCAGAACCTGGCGGCGCAGCGCGCGCATCCTACGGCGACCCTCGGCCGGGTCGACGGTGAGGGCGGCGTGCAGCGCGTTCTTGACCCCGTCCAGGTCGTGCGGGTTCACCAGGAAAGCGCTGGTCAGTTCGGCGGCCGCGCCGGCGAACTCGCTGAGCACGAGCGCTCCGCCGAGGTCGTACCGGCAGGCGACGTACTCCTTGCAGACCAGGTTCATACCATCCCGGACCGGGGTCACCACCATCACGTCCGCCGCTGTGTAGAAGGCGACGAGCTCCTCGCGGTTCACCGACGTGTGCAGGTAGTGCACCGGAGGGCGGCCGACGCGGCTGAACTCGCCGTTGATCCGGCCGACCTCGCGCTCGATGTCCTCCCGCATCTGCCGGTAGTGCTCGACCCGCTCCCGGCTGGGCGTGGCGAGCTGCACCATCACCACGTCGTCCGGGTCGACCCGGCCGTCCTCCAGCAGCTCCCGCAGGGCGAACAGCCGGACGTCGATGCCCTTGGTGTAGTCCAGCCGGTCGACCCCGAGCAGGATCTTCCTCGGGTTGCCCAGCTCGGCCCGGATCTCCCTGGCCCGCTGCTGGATGTCCCTGCGCCGGGCCAGCGCGTCCAGCCCGGCCGAGTCGATCGAGATGGGGAAGGCGCCCACCCGCACCACCCGGTCGCCGAAGGGCACCACGCCCGGCTTGGTGCGCACCCCGACCGCGGCCCGGCTGGGCTCCAACCCCGCCAGGCGTCGGGACAGCCAGAGGAAGTTCTGCGCCCCGCCGGGCCGGTGGAACCCGACCAGGTCGGCGCCGAGCAGGCCGCGGATGATCTCGGTGCGCCACGGCAGCTGCATGAACAGCTCGATCGGGGGAAACGGGATGTGCAGGAAGAACCCGATCCGCAGGTCCGGCCGCCGCTCGCGCAACATCGCCGGCACGAGCTGGAGCTGGTAGTCCTGCACCCACACGGTCGCGCCGGGCGCGGCCACCTCGGCGGCGGCCTCGGCGAACCGCTGGTTGACCCGGACGTAGGCGTTCCACCAGCTCCGGTGGAACGCCGGGGGCACCACGACGTCGTGGTAGAGCGGCCACAGGGTCCCGTTGGAGAAACCCTCGTAGTAGTCCCGCATCTCGGTCGCGCTCAGCCGCACGGGGTGGAGCCGCAACCCCTCCTCGGTGAACGGCGACACGTCGGCGTCGGCGACTCCCGGCCAGCCCACCCACGCTCCGCTGCGGGCGCGCAGGAACGGTTCGAGCGCGCTGACCAGTCCGCCGGGACTGCGTCGCCAGCGCTCGGTGCCGTCATCCAGGCGTTCGAGGTCGACGGGAAGGCGGTTGGCCACGACGACGAAGTCCGCGCGTTGTACCCCTTCACCGTTGGTCACGTAGTGCGCCTCCTCGGGAACGCGGTCGGTCGCGGCGGCGACCCTGCTCCTGGCGGGTCCCACCGGGCGCGAGCGCCCGCCGAGCGCGTCGCCGGTCGTGGCGCGGAGGGGCCGCGCCAGGCCGGAACGCGCCCCGGGCGACCACCCGGGCACGCGGTGCGGACCGCGTCGTCGCAAGATCCGCGGGACCCGGCACAGAGGTTATCCGGGTTGCCCCCCGGTCGCGTGTTGGCGTCGGACCGATCACACTCGAACGGCCGCGTCGGTACCCACCGGCTGTGCCGAACGGCCGGGTGCCGCCGTCACTCCAGGGGACGCCTCGCCGGGCGCAACGGGCCGGACAGCCGCGGCCCGGCCAGGCGGCGCTCCAGCCGGCCGAGCCCGGTGCGCACCGGCTGGGCCAGGTACTCGCCGAGCACGACGCCCGCGGCCAGCGCCAGCGCGATGCCCAGCGCGACCAGCAGGGTGGACAGGCCGGCGCCGGCGTCGTTGCCCACCACGAGCTGGGACAGGCCGCGGTAGGTGGTCAGACCGGGCAGCAGCGGCGTGATCCCGGAGACGGCGACCACCAGCGGCGGCACCCGCAGCCGGCGGGCGACCAGCCCGCCGCAGAAGCCGACCAGGGTGGCGGCGGCAGCGGAGGCGATCACCACGTCCGCGCCGAGCACCGTCAGCGCGCCGTAGGTGGCCAGACCGGCCGCCCCCGCCGCGCCCGCGACGAGCAGGGCGCGCGGCGTGGCGTAGCTGGCCAGCGCGAAGCACGCCGAGGTCGCCGCGCCGGCCGCCACCATCAGCGGCAGGTCGGAGGGCATGGCCGGCAGCGGGTCGGTGATGGAGACCCGCGCGCCCAGCGCCACCCCGGCGCGCAGGGCCAGCACCACGCCGGTGACCAGGCCGGCGGACATCAGGGTCAGCTCCATGGCCCGGCCGGCGGCGGTCACGTTGAAGCCGGTGATCGCGTCCTGGACCGCGCCGACCAGCGACAGCCCGGACAGCAGCACCACGATGCCGGCCGCGACCACCAGCGACGGCCGCACGTGGGCGGGCAGCAGCCCGGTGGCGTGCAGCCCGAGCGCGATGCCCGTCGCGAGCGCGCCGCCGACGGCCTGCTGGAAGAAGAACGGCAGGGCGCGGCGGTTGAGGATCCGGCCGACCCGGTCGATGAGGGCGGTGACCGCGGCGGCGATCAGGGCCAGCACCGGGCCCCCGCCCAGCAGGGCCGCGACGCCGGCGGCCATCCCGGCCCACGCGGTGGTGGCGACCCACCTCGGGTAGGGGTGGGCCGCGGTGGTGAGCCGGTCGAGCTCGACGTGTGCCTCGGCCGCGGTCACGTGCCCGGCGGTGATCTGCCGGACCAGCCGTTCGACGCTGGCGAGGCGGGTGTAGTCGTGGCTGCGCGACCGGACCACGCGGACGCTGGTGACCGGCGCGGCCTCGGTGCCGCGGTGGCAGCAGACGGTGATGGACGTGAAGATCACGTCGACCTCGCAGCGCGGCAGCCCGTAGGCGTTGGTGACGGCGAGCATCGTGGCCGTCACGTCGGCCGCGCCCGCGCCGCTGGCGAGCTGGACCTCCCCGATGCGCAGGGCGAGGTCGAGCACGGAGTGCACGGTGGTGTCGTCGGGGAGCCGGGGGCCGTACACGGCCTGCCCGGTCGGCGCGGCGGCGACCCTCGCGTGGTGCGCGGCGGCTCGCCACCACAACGCGTTGCGGGCCCGCTGTGCCAGCCGCACGGCGGTCACCTCCCAGGTCGAAGCACGGTTGCGTCCCGGGAGGGATCGGCCGGTCCGGCCCGGCCGTTGCAGTACCAGGCCGTGGCCTGCGCCACGTCGCTCATCCGGACGAACCGAGTACGCGAAGTAGTCGAATCGGTTCCGATGTGTGATTGGCGTCGGCAGGCGTGCGCGACGCTTACGATGTGCGCGGCGAGGCGCCGCGCGCGTCCAGCCGGCGTAGCTCAACTGGCAGAGCACCCGCCTTGTAAGCGGGCGGTTACGGGTTCGAGTCCCGTCGCCGGCTCCACGGTACTGACCAGCCGGAACGGGTGGGGTTCGGTGCGAACCGGGCCCCGCCCGCCGGGGTCGGGCTCCGAGTGGCGGAGCGCGGAGCGGAGCGCGGCGCGGGTGTCGCGGCGGCCGCCGCTCCGCCGGTCGGCCCAGCGGCGCTGACGCGTTCCTGTCCGAACCCCTTCGCCGAGCGAACGGTCGGCGAAGCCCGTACCACTTCCCGCACCAAGATCGACAAAAATCACCCGTTCGTGGAGCCAGTTGTCCACAGGCGTCGGAGTTGTCCCCAGCCCCGCTGTGACCCCTGGGATCGTGGGCGGTGCCTGGATAGGCTGGAGCAGGGCTCGCCCCCCAGGGCGGGTGGGGGCTGTCCTCGTGGGGTGGGAGGGCGGCGCCGAGTGGGCCGTGAGGTCGCGCGGCCCCGGCTCCCTGGCCGCCGAAGCGCCATCTGCCCCGCAGGGGCCAGGAATGTGGCCCGAAGTGCGGCGGTCGTCCGGTTGATGTCCCGCGACGTCGCCGTCACCAAGGCGGTCCTGTCGTCGAGCCGGGTCCTGGGTCGTCCCGATGTCGTTGAACGTGAACAAAGCTAGAGTCTCACATCGATGTGAAGGTCGACGTCGTGTGCTGGAGGGCACCATGCGCATCGGTGAGCTCGCTCGGCGGACGGGCGTGAGCGAACGCCTCCTGCGGTACTACGAGGAGCAGGGCCTGCTGCGGCCCGAGCGGAGGAGCAGCGGGTACCGGCAGTACCGGGAGAGCGACGTCGTTGTCGTGCGGCGCATCCGCACCCTGTTGGCGGCGGGGCTGTCGACGGCGACCATCGCACGCGTGCTGCCCTGCATGTGCGACGTGAACGACCGGCTCATCCCCTGTTCGGACCTGGTGCAGGAGCTGCGTGCCGAGCGGGCTCGGATGGACCGGCAGATCGACGACCTCGTCCGGTCGCGCGGCCTGCTGGACGAGGTGATCGGGGCGGCTCCGCTGTCCGAGGGCGCCGCGGGGACCAAGGTGTCGGCCGCCGGGTAGTTGTCCGCTTTACCCCGGATGGTGCTGCGCCGAACGGGTGAAAACGAAACGAAACCACGCCGTAATGTTGTGACCATGGCCTCATTGGGTGAAGCTCGTCACCCCGATCGGCGGTCGCCGCCCCCGGCGAAGGGGTGAGTGACGGGCCACGCCGCCGCGGACGCAGAAGGCAGCGGAGGCAAGGAGGAACGGCATGGTGGAGTCGGGCGCCCGGGGCAGGACCCGGTGGGGTCGGTTCGCGATGGCGCTGGCCGCCGGTGGTCTCGGTGTCGGCGTGCTGATGTTCGGCATGTCCAGCGGCGCGCTGGCCGCCTCGTTCACCGTCGCTGGCACCAGTTTCAAGGCGTCGGCCGACGGGCTGGAGGGCACCGGTTTCGTCCAGTACGGCAGCGTGGACCGCAGCGCCGACAAGGCGCACCCGGTGGCGGTCAACGGGATGCGCACCGCGAAGCTCGACAACTTCTGCCAGTCGATGGTCGTCCCCGGCCTGCCCGGGGTCGGCGAGGTCACGGTGAAGATCACGGCTGGCGGCGAGGGCGGCATGACCGCGGAGAACCTCGTGATCAACCTGGAGGAGCTCAACGCCGACCTCACCCTGGGCAACGCGCAGATCGGCGTGGACGCCGGCCAGCTCAGCAAGGGCCCGGAGGGCGCGGTGGGCACCGCCGGCACCCTGGGCCTGCAGGCCGACACCATCCGGCTCGGCGCCCTGCGGCAGACGGCGTGGAGCACGACCGCGTCCACCCTGCGGTTCAAGGGCATGAAGCTCGACGTGTTCTCCGGCCGCAACGAGTGCTTCTGATGGTCGGGCGCGACCGGAAACGGCGGGGGGCGGCCGGCTGGGCCGCCTTCCGCCGGTGGCGGCGGGGGCGCCCGTTCGGGGCGGGCCTGCTCGTGGGCCTGGGCGGGGTGGTGGTGCTGGCGCCGCCCTACGCGACCTTCCGGTTCGGCGACGTGATGATCGCGATCAACACCATCGGGGGCGTGTCCTCGCTGCTGATCGGGGTCCTGCTGCTCGTCGCCGCGGGCTCGCTCTGGCTGCGGCCCCAGTTCCGGCTCGCCGCCGGCCTGGCCGCGATGGTGTTGTCGCTGGTCGCGGTGGTCGCCGCGAACCTCGGCGGCTTCCTGGTCGGCACCCTGCTCGGCGTGCTCGGCGCGGCCCTGGCGCTCGCGTGGACGGACGCGCCGAGAGGGGCGAGGTCGGCTCGGTCGACGCCGTCGGCCGAGCCCCGAACGACCCCGGTGGCCGCGCTGGAGGCCGGCGGCTCCACTCCGGGCGCGCCGTCGGCGTCCGTCACGCCGACGGTCGAGGAAGCACTCGCCGCGACGGTGGTCAGGACCGCCGAGCAGTCGGCCTCGCCTCCCGCGCGACCCACGCCCTACCCCCGGCACGCCCGTCGGGACCAGCGCGTTCCGCCGGCGCTCCTGCTGGTCGGCGTGGTGTCCGCCGCCACCGCGCTCCTGCTCGCCGGCGGCGCCCCGGCCACCCCCGCGACCGCGGAGGCGCTGCCCTGGCCGCCCTGGCCGACGAAGACGCGCAGCACCGCTCCCACCCCCGCGCCGACCGCCAGCGTCTCGCCCACGGCGACGAGCGGCGGCCGAGGCACGTCCACGGCGTCCACGGCGACCGCGGTGCCGCCCCCGCCGGGATCGCCGACGACTCCGCCGGCTCCGACGCCCCCGGGAAGCGCGACCGGCACGAGCGCGCCGACGCCGTCCTCGACTCCGAGCCAGCCACCGGCCGACCAGCCGCCGCTGGAGCCCAGGGGCCGGGCGTGGACCCTGCGCTCCGCGAAGCTGGTCCTGCGCTCCCTGCGGTACGAGGGCGTGACGGAGGTGCCGGTCAACGGGGCCAACACCAAGGTCATGAAGTTCACCACGAGCGGCATCGAGATCGCCGACCTCGTGCAGACCGGCGACTTCGGCTCCGGCCGCCGGGTCGTGGTCTCCGCCGCGCCGGGCAGCGTGTCCACGATCCGCCCCGGCCCGATCACGCTCTACACCGAGCGCCTGGTCGGCACCGCCCACCTGCCGTTGCTCGGCCCGACCCCGATGGACGTCAGCGGCGAGAACCCGGGCGCGACGCAGCTCCTCGGGGTCGTGCCGCTCGACATGACGTTCACCGACGTCACGGCGCTCAACGCGCTGCTCGCCGGAGGCACCCTGCACATCCCCGGCGCCAGGGTCGCCGTGCGCTAGCCGGGCGGGGAACCCGTACGGGAGCCCGCACGGAAGCCGCACCGTCTGTCCTCTGTGGACGATTCGTGCCGACGGGCGGCTCCCGCGCGCGAACCCGCCTACTTCCCTTCCAGCGACAGGCGCATGCCGCTGAGGATCAGGTTCAGGCCGTGCTCGAACCGGTCGTCGGCGGTGTCCGTCCCGAAGGCGTCCTCGACGGACTGGAAGAGCAGGGGATGGCGCTGGCGGTCGAACTGCGTCCGCAGCAGGTCGGGTGAGTACTGCTCGTTGTGCTCGCCCGGAGCCGGTGTCACCGCCTGTTCCTCGATCGTGAAGCCGACCACGTAGGCGTAGACGGTGGCGGCGTCGCGCGTGGCGTCCCTGAGCGAGAAGCCGGCCTCGGTCAGGGCGCGCAACATCATCTCGGTGGAGGTGAAGAGGGTCTCCTCCCGCAGGTAGGTGCCCGCGCACATCCGGGCCCCGTCCCGGTGGGAGAGCAGGACCCGGCGCAGGTTCCTGGCGAACTCGGCCATCCACTCCCACCAGGGCTGGCCCGGGCGGGGGGGTTGGACGTCGCCGAAGGCCCCGGCCAGCAGGAGCGAGGCCATGTGGTCCAGCAGCTCCTGCTTGTTCCGGACGTGCCAGTAGAGGGCGGGTGGCCGCACGCCCAGCTCGTCGGCGATCAGGCGGAGGGTCAGTCCCTCCAGCCCGACCTCGTTGACGAGCTTGAGCGCCGCCCGCACCACCGTCTCCCGCCGCAGTCCCATGCCGGCTCCGTCCGTTCTCCCCGCTCGGAAAGGTCTTGACAGCTTAATGATGTTCAGGAGTACCTTAACGGCGTTAAATTTAACGACGTTAAGGAGGTCTCGTGGCGACCACGCAGGTCATCGTGGCGGGCGCGGGTCCGGTCGGGCTCACGCTCGCCGCGGAGCTCCGGCTGGCCGGGGCTGAGGTCGTCGTGCTGGAGCGGCTGGCCGAGCCCACCGGGCAGTCGCGGGCGCTGGGCATGCACACCAGGACGCTGGAGGTGCTGGACCAGCGCGGCGTGTTCGACCGCCTCGGCGGTCAGCTCGGCACCTGGGGGCACTTCGGGGCGATCTCGCTGGACTTCGGGGTGCTGGACAGCCACGTCGCGGGCCAGATGTTGATCCCACAGGTCAGGACCGAGCGGGTGCTCGGCGAGTGGGCCGAGGAGCTGGGCGTGCCGGTCCGGCGCGGGCACGAGGTCGTCGGCATGACCCAGGACGCCGACGGGGTCGAGGTGGAGGTGGCGGGACCGGAGGGGAGCTACCGCCTGCGCGCGGCCTACCTCGTGGGCTGCGACGGCGGCCGGAGCACCGTCCGCAAGCTGGCCGGGTTCGACTTCCCCGGCACGGACGCCACGACCGAGTACCTCATGGCCGACGTCGAGGGGATCGACCTCCCCGCGCGGTTCAGCCAGCCGCTGGAGCGGGGCGGGATCAGCTCGTTCCCGCTCGGGGACGGCGTCGTCCGGGTGCTGCTCGCGGAGTGGGGGGCGCCGCCCCGCCGGCGGACGGAGCCGCCGGCCTTCGCCGAGGTGGTCGAGCGGGCCGCCCGGATCAGCGGGGAGGACATCAGCGCCGGCACGCCGCGCTGGGTCACCGCCTTCGGTGACGCCTGCCGCCAGGCCAGCGAGTACCGCAGGGGGCGGGTGCTGCTGGCCGGCGACGCGGCGCACATCCACCTGCCGGCCGGGGGTCAGGGGCTCAACCTCGGCGTCCAGGACGCCGTGAACCTCGGGTGGAAGCTCGGCGCGGTCGTGACCGGGCGCGCGCCCGAGGAGCTGTTGGACACCTACCACTCGGAGCGGCACCCGGTGGGCGCGGAGGTGCTGTTCAACACCAGGGCCCAGTCGTTGCTGCTGAACACCGGCCCCGAGGCGGACCCGCTCCGGTCGATGCTGGCGCGGATCTTCCAGATGGCGGAGGTCAACCGGTACCTCACCGGCCTGATCAGCGCCGTGGACATCCGGTACGAGGTGGGTGCGGGGGAACACTCGTTGCTGGGGCGGCGGATGCCGCACCGCGTTCTGTCCACAGAGGACGGAGAGACGACCACGACCCGGTTGCTGCGCACCGCCAGGGGCGTGCTGCTGGACCTGGCCGACGACGCCGGGCTGCGCGCGGCGGCGGCCGGCTGGTCCGACCGGGTCGACGTCGTCCGCGCGTCCTCGGCCGAGCTGGCCGGCGTCGACGCCGTGCTGCTGCGGCCCGACGGCTACGTCGCCTGGGTCGCGCCGGACACCGGCGAGGCGCTCGACGCCGCCCTCCGGCGGTGGTTCGGGGCGCCGCGCGCCCACTGACGCCCCACCCCCGGGCGATCCACGCGGCGCGCCGCGCGAATGGCGGTCGTGCCGCGTGGCGCCCGGGGTAGGGAGAGGTGTGGACACTCAGGTCGTCGTGGTGGGCGCGGGGCCCGTCGGCCTCATGCTCGCCGCCGAGCTGCGCCTCGGCGGGGCCGACGTGGTGGTGCTGGAGCGCCTTCCCCGCCCCTGCGGGGAGTCCCGGGCCATCGGGGTCACCGCCCGCACGCTGGAGGTGCTGGAACAGCGCGGCGTGCTCGGCCGCTTCGGCGAGCTCTCGCGCCGCCGGCTCGGGCACTTCGGCGCCCTCCCGGTGCCGCTGGACTTCGGGCTCGTGGACGGGGCCCACCCGGTGATGGCGCTGCACCCGCAGGCCCGGACCGAGCGGGTTCTGGAGGAGTGGGCCGTCGAGCTGGGCGCCCGGATCCTGCGGGACCACGAGGTCGTCGGCCTCATGCGGGACCAGGACGGGGTGGACCTGGTGGCGCGCGGCTCCGGCGGCGAGCGCCACCTCCGCGCCGAGTACGTGGTGGGGTGCGACGGCGGGCACAGCACGGTGCGCGCGGCCGCCGGGTTCGCCTTCCCCGGAACGGGCGGGGACCGGCACTTCGTCATGGCCGACGTCGTCGGAGTCCGGCTCCGCCCCCGGCTGTTCCAGCGCAACGCGCGGGGCGCGTTCGCCGTGATCCCGCTGGACGGCGGGGTGACCAGGATCTGGGCGCACGCGCACGGGCGGGGGAAGGCCGCGCCGACCTACGACGACCTGTGCTCGATGCTGCTGCACGTCGCCGGGGAGGACATCGGTGGGGCCACCGCGCGGTGGGTCACCACCTTCGGCGACGCGGCCCGGCAGGCGACCGAGTACCGCAGGGGTCGGGTGCTGCTGGCCGGCGACGCCGCGCACGTCCACTTCCCGGCCGGCGGGCAGGGGCTGAACCTGGGCGTGCAGGACGCGGTCAACCTGGGCTGGAAACTGGCGGCCGAGGTCGGCGGGCGGGCGCCGGCCGGATTGTTGGACAGTTACCACGACGAGCGGCACCCGGTGGGCGAACGCGTTGTCTGGAACACGCGCGCGCAGACGCTGCTCATGGTCGGCGGCCCCGAGGTCGATCCGCTCCGCGAGCTGTTCGCCGAACTCCTGGAGTTCGACGTCGTCAATCGGCGGCTGGCCCGGATGGTGGCCGGGGTCGACGCCCGTTATCCGGTTCCGGGCGGGGACCACCCATTGCTCGGAATGCGGCTCCCGCGCGTCGAATTGTCCACGGGGGGCGGTGTCACGACCACGAGTCGGTTGTTGTGCCCGGCCAGGGGAGTGCTGCTGGACCTGGCCGACGACGCCGGGCTGCGGGCGGCGGCGGCCGGCTGGGCCGATCGGGTCGACGTGGTGACGGCGTCCTGCTCGGCGGCGGAGTTGGCCGGTGTGACCGCGTTGTTGCTGCGGCCGGACGGGCATGTCGCCTGGTTGGCGCCGTCGGGCGGGGGTGGTGTCGCGCCGGAGCTGCGCCGCTGGTTCGGGGTGCCGGCCGCGCGGTCGGATATCATCATCGTCCCGAATCACGGAACTGTTACGTGAGCCTTGTCACGTAGCATTCCGTGAATGCGCAGGTCGTCGCCGTGTCGCTGATACGGCGGACTGACGCCGCCGGAAAACCCTGTTACGTTCCCTGGCCAGGACCAAAAGCGACAGGGGACGCGCGGAGAACGACGGAGGACCTGGCCGGCCACGCTCGGGGCGCCGGCCGGCGCCATTGTCGGGAAAAGGGAATCCCGACCCGTATTTCTTTCGCGCGCCCCCGGTTCGCGGCGAGCGGCGGCGGATATGACGTTTTCCGCCGGCGTCGCCTGGTCGCGACGTTGGCCGCGCGGGCTCGGGTCGGTGTGTAGGGAAGCTCGGGGTGACGGCCCCGGCCCGCGCGGTCGACCACCGCGGAACCGTCGTCCGCCGCTCCCCTCCCCCCGGAGCGGGGGGCGGCGGTTCCGCTCCCGGTGGCCGCGCTCCTCGCTGATCGGACGCGACCAGGCGCGGTCGAGCGCGGCCAGACGTGGCCAGACATGGCCAAGCTCGGTCAGGCCGTCAGGCGGTACCGCTCCGGCTCGAAGTCCAGGCCGGCGCAGGCCGCGCCGAGGTCCCTGCCGAGCTGGGCGATCACCTCGGCCAGCTCCAGCCGGTGGAGCCAGGACCGGGGCAGGACCTCGGCCCCGTGGGTCGCCCCGAGCAGGTTCCCGGTGATCGCCGCCGTGGTGTCGCTGTCCCCGGAGTGGTTGGCCGCCAACAGGAGCGCGTCCCGGAAGCCGGTCGGCTTGTAGCGGACCAGCGCGGCGTAGACCGCGATCGCCAGGGCCTCGGCGGCCAGCCAGCCCGCGCCGAGCCGCTCCACCGACGTCGCCGAGGGGCCGCCCTCGCCCCTGGACTCCGCCCGCAGGTCGAGCACGGCCTGTCGCCGCGCCTCGGCCAGCGCCAGGCCGGTCTCCTCGTCGTCGGCGAGCACCCGTCCGGTGGCCTGGTCGACGGCCTCCCACAGCGGGCGTTCCTGCACCGCGACCAGGTGCACGATGAGCGCGAGCGCGCCGCCCGGCGCCCACCCGCCCGGGTGGCCGTGCGTCAGGGCCGCGGCCTCGCACCCGTGGCGGTAGGCCAGTTCCGCGTGCGCCGCGAAGCCGAGCGGAGCGCTGCGCGCGAGCCCGCCACAGCCCCGGGAGTCGTTGCACGGCTGCTCGATCGAGCCCATCTCGTCGTGCTGCAACGCCCGCAGGCAGGTCAGCCCGGGGGCGCGGGAGGCGTAGACGCGGGGATCGGCGAGCAGTCCCCGAGCGTCCTGGTCGGGCTCCTGCTGTTGCTGGGTCCGCAGCCAGCGGCGGCACCCGTCCCACACCGCCGTCGTGGGCCAGGAGAACCCGTGCTGGTCGACCCGGTTGTGCAGCAACCCCTCGACGGTGAACAGGATGAGCTGGGTGTCGTCGGTGAGCAGGGCGGGGGAGGGCGGCTCGGTGATCCCGTCCGGCCCGTGCTGGCGGTGGATCTCGGCGAGCCGGAGGAACTCCACCGGGGCGCCGAGGGCGTCCCCGAGCGCCCCGCCGAGGAGGCAGCCGGCCGCGCGGTCCATCAGCGCCGTGGGATCAACGTGCACGGCGCACCAGGCTACGGGCGTGATCATCCGAATGCCGAGCGCGGTGCTGGTCACACCACGCGACCAGCGGGAACGCCGGAACGCGCGACCGCGCCGGCGCTCCCGGGCGCCGGCGCGGTCGTGGTCGCGGTTGTGATGGGGACGTGGTCGCGATGTCAGGCGACCGGCGTGAGCTTCGGGCGCTTGGCCCGCACCCCGTCGCCCGAGGACTCGCCGCGCAGCCGGCGGCCGATCCACGGCACGAAGTGCTCCTTCGCCCAGCGCAGGTCCTCCCGGCGCAGCGACACCCAGTCGACGGGCGGGGCGGGCGGCCACGGGTCGTCCCACCGGCTCTCGACCTCGACGCCCAGGGCGTCGCAGGCCCGCAGCGCCACCCGCTCGTGCCCCTCGGGGGACAGGTGCAGCCGGTCGTCGCCCCACGCGCGCGGGTCGTGGAGCACGGTCATCGACCACAGGTCCACCACGCGGCAGCCGTGGCGGTCGGCGGTGGCCCACAGGTGCGTGTTGTAGGTGGCGACCTTGCCCCGCAGGTGCTTCATCACCGGGATCTGCTTGGTGTCGAACCCGGTGCAGATCACCACGTCCGAGCCGGCCGCGCGCATGCGGGCGACCGCGTCGTCGAACAGCGCGGCCAACGCGTCCGGGTCGCTGCCCGGCCGCAGGATGTCGTTGCCGCCGGCGCAGAACGTGACCAGGTCCGGCCGCAGCGCGATCGCCTCCGGCACCTGCTCGTCGACGATCTGCTGGAGCAGCTTGCCGCGCACGGCGAGGTTGGCGTAGCGGAACTCCGGGCGGCCCACGGCCAGCCGCTCGGCGAGGCGGTCCGCCCAGCCGCGGAAACCGTCGCCGTCGAGCGCGGGGTCGTCCAGGCCCTCAGTGAAGCTGTCCCCGATCGCGACCAGGGCGTTCCACCGGTGCACGGCTTTTCTCCCTCCAGAGGTGTCCCGACCGGACAGCATGACCCGTGGGTCTCGACCTACGCGACCGTAACTGACGGTCGCGTCAGTTACGGCGCCGTAGGTTTCGGGTGGCGATGCCGGTGTCAACAGGACAAAAAGGACAGCTCGGCGCCGGGATTCCCCTTTCTGGTGAGCAAAGTCATGCCCGGCGTCGGATGACTGGTCCGACGCCGAACTGTCTGTCCACTGTGGACTATTCGGAGGTGGTCACCGCGCTGGCGCCGCCGGCGCGCCCACCCCGACGAGCCCCGCTCCAGTCGCCCGGAGCCGGCGCTCCGCCTCCTCGTCCGCGCCGACGGCGTCCAGACCGAGCAGCGCCGCGCCCACGACGGGCGGCACCTCCACCACCCGCACCTCGCTGCGCGGGGCCAGCACCGCACAGCTCCGCGCGATGCGGTCGATCAACGCGGGCCCGGCGCCCACCGCGACCCCGCCGCCCAGCACCACCCGGACCGGCTCCGCGAGCAGGTCCAGCCGGCGCAGGGTGACCGTGACCATCAGGGTCACCTCCTCGACCAGCCGGTCCACCAGCCGGCCGGCCACCGGGTCGCCGGCGGCGGCGACCCGGAACAGCAGCGGGCACAGGGCGTGCAGCTCGGTCGGCGGGATCTCGCCGAAGTGCAGGCGCTCGACGAGGACGTCGACCGAGGAGAGCGCGAAGTGCTCCAGCACCGCGGGCAGCAACGCGCTCTCCGGGCCCCGGCCGTCCGCGGCGCGGACCGCCCACCACAACGCCTCGGACGCCAGGAACGAACCGCCGCCCCAGTCACCGGAAATCCGCCCCACGGAAGGGAACCGGGACGTCCGGCCGTCCGGGGCGACGCCGGCGCAGTTGATCCCGGCCCCCAGCACGACCGCCACCCCGACCCCGTCCGGCGTTCCCGCGCGGAGCACGGCGAACGTGTCGTTGCCGACCACCGTCGACCGCGACCAGCCCAGGTCGGTCAGCGCCCGCGACAGCTCGGCCTCCTCCCGGGGGAAGTCGGCTCCCGCCAGGTAGGCCGCGGTGTGCTGGGCCAGGGGCCGCGCGTCGTCGAGGCCAGCGCGGCGCGCCGCGTCCCGGACCAGCTCGTCCAGGGTGGCCATGCTCCTGGCCAGCCCGACGTTCTGCGCCGACGCGCCCGGCCCGCGCACGCTGGCCAGCACGTCACCGTGCGCGTCGACCAGCAGCACGTCGGTCTTGCTGTTCCCACCGTCCAGGGCGAGCACGGCCGCCTTCGGCATGGTGCTCAGCCCTTCGCCCACGGCAGGAACGCGGCGTTGGCCGCCAGCAGCTCGTCGGTCAGCCGGTCCGCGGTCTCGTGCTGGCCGACCAGCGGGTGCGCCAGCAGGGCGTCCGCCACCCGGTCCCGTCCACCGTGGACGGCCGCCTCCAACGCCAGCGCCTCGTAGGCGTAGACGTGCGCGATGAGCCCGGCCATCACCGGAGGCACCGGCCGGACCGGGGCGGGAACCGCGCCGCCGGTGTCGATGGTGCACGGGATCTCCACGACGGCGTCCTCGGGCAGGAAGGGCAAAGCCCTGCCGTTGCGGACGTTCACGACGTGTGCCGCGCCACCCCCGTTCACCAGTGCCTCCACGAGCTGGACCGCGGCCTCGGAGTAGTAGGCGCCGCCCCGTTTGCCCAGCAGCTCGGGCTTGGTCGAGACCGCGGGGTCGGCGTAGATCCGCAGCAGCTCGCGCTCCACGTCGGCCACCACCTCGGCGCGGGGCCGCTCCGCGCGCTGCTCGGCGACGACCCTGTCGTGCTCGTAGAAGTACCGCAGGTAGTAGGAGGGCACGGCGCCCAGGCGGTGCAGCAGCGACACGGGCAGGCCCACCCGCTCGGCGATCTCCCCGGCGCGCTCCTGGAGCAACGCCGGCAGCACGTCCATGCTCGCGTTGGGCCCCTTGATGAGCACGCCCCGTTCCCACGTCAGGTGGTTGAGCCCGACGTGTTCGAGGTAGACGTTCTCCGGCGCCACGCCGAGGATCTCGGCGAACCACCGCTCGAAGCCGATCGCCACGTTGCACAGCCCCAGCGCGCGGTGCCCGGCCTCCAGCAGGGCTCGGGTCACGATGCCGACCGGGTTGGTGAAGTTGACCAGCCAGGTGTTCTCGCCGGCCACCGCCCGCACCCGCTCGGCGATGTCCAGCACCACCGGCACCGTGCGCAGCGCCTTGGCCAGTCCGCCGGCTCCGGTCGTCTCCTGCCCCACGCAGTCGCACGTCAGCGGGAAGGTCTCGTCGGACCGCCGGGCGGCCTGGCCGCCGACCCTGAGCTGGAGCAGCACCGCCGAGGCGCCGTCCGCGCCCCGCTCCAGGTCGCTGGTCGTGCTCACGACCGCCGGGTGCCCCGCCGCGGCCAGGAGGCGTTGGCAGAACGCGCCGACCACGGCCAGCCGCTGCTCGTCCGGGTCGACCAGCGCGATCTCGTCGACGTCCAGGCCGCCCCGCCGGTGGGCGATCCCGTCCACCAGCTCCGGCGTGTAGGTGGAACCGCCTCCGACGACGGTGAGTTTCATCCGAACTCCTATCGGGGGAGACCCCCGGCTGGCGCCGGGGGGACAGAACCGATCACCAACTGTGCTGGCACGGCGGTGGACGGCTTCGTCCGGGCCGGTGGCCGCGCGGGGAGCCCGCCAGCCGGGGAGCGGGGCGTCGAACCGCGAACCTCACCCCGTGCCTCCCCTGCTGGCGGTCGGGTGCGGGCGGGAGTCCCGCGCCCCCGGTCGCGGGGAGGACCTCACCCCTTGACCCCGGTGAACGTGATGCCCTTGACGAAGGACTTCTGGGCGAACAGGAACAGCACGATGGCGGGCAGCATCACGAGCAACGTCGCCGCCATCGTGAGGTTCCACTCGACATTGTGGAGGCCCCGGAAGGACGCCAGGGCCAACGACAGGGTCCAACTCTCCGGGCGTTCCCCCGCGTAGAGCAGTGGGCCGAAGTAGTCGTTCCACGTGTAGAGGAAGCAGAACAGCGCGGCGGCGGCGATGCCGGGGCGGGCCATCGGCAGGATCACCCGCAGCAGCACCCGGAACTCGGAGCAGCCGTCGACGCGGGCGGCGTCGGCGTAGTCCTGCGGGATGGTCAGGAAGAACTGCCGCAGCAGGAAGATGCTGAAGAAGTCGCCGAGCAGGTAGGGGATGACCAGCGGCCACAACGTGCCGGTCAGGCCGAGGCGGGCCCACAGGATGTACAGGGGCACCGCGACGACCTGCGGCGGCAGCAACATGGCCGCCACGACGGCGAAGAAGGCGAGGTTCCTGCCGCGCCACCGCAGGCGGGACAGCGCGTAGGCGGCCGGGATGCTCGTCAGCAGCATGCCCGCGGTGGCCAGTCCCGAGTACAGCAGGGAGTTCCCGAGGTAGGACAGCATCGGGGCCTTGGCGAAGACCTCGGCGAAGTTCTCCCAGCGCCACTCTCCCGGCCAGAGCTGGGTGGTCAGCGTCTGCTGGTCGGACATGACCGCGGTCAGGGCCATGAACAGCAACGGCAGCAGGAACATCAGGCCGAGGGCGATGGCGATGCTGTGCACCGCGATCCAGTGCAGCACCGACCCGCCGCCGGGCCGTGCCGTCCGTCGGGCGGCTGGTGCGCCCAGCGCCGTCGTCATCGCGCCTCCCCCGTTCCCGCGGCGGACCGCATGCGCCGGATCAGCACCACCGTGCAGGCGAAGGAGACGAGGAACAGCAGGGTGCACATCGCGGCGGCGTAACCCATGTTGAAGTAGCGGAACCCCTGTTGGTAGAGCCATGCGGGGAAGGTGAGCGTCGAGTTGCCCGGCCACCCCACGTTCTTGCTGTGGCCGGCGACCTCCGCCGCCCCGGAGGCGACCGACCCGCCGACCACGGCCTGGGTGAAGAACTGCAGCGACAGGATCACCGAGTTCACCACGCCGAACAGCAGCACCGGCGCGATCGAGGGCAGCGTGACGTGCCGGAACCGGCTCCACGGGCCGGCGCCGTCGAGCGCGGCGGCCTCGTACAGCTCGGTCGGCACGTCCAGCAGCGCCGCCAGGATGATGATCATCAGTTCGCCGGAGCACCAGAGCATCAACAACGTCAGCGAGGGCTTGGCCCACGCCGGGTCGGTGAACCAGCCGGGCGGCGAGTCGATCCCGATCGCCCGCAGCCCGGCGTTGACCGGTCCGGTCCCCGGGTTGAACAGGAAGACGAACGCGAGGGTCGCGGCCACCGGCGGGGCCAGCGCCGGGAGGTAGAACACCGTGCGGAAGAACCCGACGCCGCTGCGCAGCCTGGCCAGCACCGAGGCCGTGCCCAACGCGAACACCACCCGCAGGGTCGTCAGGACCACGACCATCCACAGGGTGTTGTACGCGGCCGTCCGCGCGACAGGGTCGCCGGTGAGCAGGTGGACGTAGTTCCGCAGGCCCACCCACTCCGGCGGGTTCAGCCCGTCGGAGCGCGTGAACGAGAAGAACACCGTCGCGACGAGCGGGTAGCAGAAGAACAGCCCGAAGCCGAGGAGTGCCGGGGCGAGGAAGCCCAGGACCACCAGGCGGTGGCGGCCCCGCCGGCGGCGGCGGGGGAGCGGGGGCGGGGCGGCGGACGCGGCGGGCGCCCGTTCGACTGTCGCGGTCATGGCGGGCCTACTTGCCGCCGAGCGCGGCGTTGTCGTCGATCTGCTTGGCCAGCGCGGCCAGCCCCTCGTCCAGGTTGGCCACCTCGCCGTTGAGCCACCGGGTGGCGAAGTCCTCGGTGAACTTCACCGCCGAGGCCAGGGTGGGGCTGCTCGGCGAGCTGGCCAGGTTCGGGCTCTCGGAGATCTTCGTGAAGGTCTGGAAGTTCTCGTCGGCCTGGAGCTTCGGGCTGCGCAGCGCGTCCCTGGTGGTGGGCACGTTCTTCAGGCCGTTGGACAGCTCCACCAGCGCGTCGGTGTCGGTCGTGAGGTGCTTGACCAGTTCCCACGCCGCGCCGGCGTTCTTGGCGCCGCGCGGGATGCCGATGATGGTGCCGGTGGCGTAGCCGGTGCCGTGCAGGTTCTGCCGCGAGTCGGCGACGGGGAACGGCGCGGTGCCGTAGGCGAGGTTCGGCGAGTACTGGGAGACGAACGCGGTGCGGTACTCACCGTCGATCATCATCGCCACCCTGCCCTGCTGGAAGGCGTTGTCGGCGGAGTACTGCTGGCCGGCCGAGGCGGTGAACTTGGCGAGCCGGTCCCTGCCGTAGAAGTCCACGAGCTCCTTGAGCCAGGTGAACATCTCCTTCCACCCGGGGTCGCTGGCCAGGGCGGAGGAGCCGTCCGGCTTCTGCCACCGCGCGTTCCAGTGCGGCGCGAGCATCTGCGGCCGGTGGTTGTAGAAGTTGATGGTGGGCACGAACCCGGCGACCTGGATGGAGCCGTCCGGGTTGAACACCGTCAGCCTCTTGGCGATGTCGGTCAGCTCGGACAGCGTCCTGGGCGGGCTGGTGATCCCGGCCTTCGCGAAGAGCTCCTTGTTGTAGTACAGGCCGTAGACGTCGGCGAGCAGGGGCATCGCGCACCGCGTTCCCCGGTACTCGGTGTAGTCGCGGACCGCCTTGGGGATCTGGTCGAGGTCGACCTTGTCGCGCTCCAGGTAGGGGCCCAGGTTCTGCCACGCGCCCGTGGAGCAGTACTGGCCGAGTTGGTCGGTGGAGAACGAGATCGCCACGTCCGGCGCGGTGCCGCCCCTGATCGACTGGAGGATCTTGTCGTCGTCCTGGCTGCCCTCGCTGCGGACGGTGATGTTGGGGTGCTTGGCGTGGAAGCCGTCGAGCACCCGGTTGAGGGCGGCCAGCTCCCGGTCGGCGAAGTTGCTCCAGACCGAGACGGTCACCTGCTCGTCCGACCTCGGCGCGGGGGCGGCGCCACCGCCGCCGGCGCCGCCGGTCGTGCAGGCCGCGACGAGCAGGCCGGCGGCCACGGCGAGTAACGCGGGGCGTCGTGAGGTGCCCATGTGCCCTCCAGAGGTGGTCAGCGGGGGGTGGACGGGGGGACGGCCGGGAGCCCGAAGACCTGCTCGCGGGCCACGGCCAGCGCCGAGCGCAGCGCGCCCGAGCGGACCGCGCCGGGGCCGGCGAGCGCGGGCTCCACGGGGGTTCGGGGGACGACCAGCCGGTGCAACTCGGCGGCCACCAGGTCGCACAGCTCCCGGACGCCGGGCTCACCGACGCCCACGGACAGCAGCACGAGCTCGGGGTCGACCACGCTGACCACGCCGGCGACGCCGGTGGCGACGCGGCGCGCGACGTCGGCGAGGAACGGCCGGCCGGCGGGGCCCGCGGCCAGCGCCCGGCGCAGCGCGCCCCACCCGCCGCGGGCCGGCAGGCCGTGCGCCTGCCCGAGCCGGGTGATCGCGGCGGAGCTGAGCAGGGAGCCGAACCGGGCGCCGTGCCGGTCGACGCCGGTGTCGTGCTCGGCCCGGTCGGGCACCCGCATCCAGTCGATCTCGCCGGCGCCCCCGGTGGCGCCGCGCAGCAGCGTCCGGTTGATCACGACGGCGGAGCCCACGCCGGGGTTGATGGCCAGCAGCACGAAGTCCCGCACGTCGCGGGCCCGGCCGCTGGCCATCTCCTCGACGGCCACCAGGTTCACGTCGTTCTCCACGACGACCTCGGCGCCGGTCAGCTCGCCCAGCCGGCCGGGCACGTCGAAGCCCTCCCAGCCGGGCAGGTGCGGCGCGAAGCCGAGCCGCCCGGTGCGCGGGTCGACCGCGCCCGGCGAGCCGACGACGACCTGGCTCAGGTCGGCGAGGGTCAGCGCGGCCTGGGCCGCGGCCTTGTCCAGCGCCTCGACGAACGCGGTGAGCACGTCCGCGTCGCGGCCGCTGGGCATCGGGGCGTGGTGCTTGGCCAGCACGGCCCCGGTGATGTCGGCGACCGTGATGTCCACCGCTCTCGGGGTGAGGTCGACCGCGGCCACGTGGGCCAGCGACCCGTTGACCTGCCAGAGCTGGGCGCGCGGACCGCGCCCGCCGCCCCGCAGGCCGCAGCGGCGCACCGTGCCCGCGCTCTCCAGCCGGGCGAGGAGCTGGGCGGTGGCGGGCTTGGACAGCCCGATCAGGGTCTCCAGCTCGGCGCGGGTGAGCGGGCCGCCGCCCACCAGGGCCTCGATCGCGGCGCGGTCGTTGATCTCCCGCAGCAACCGGGGGCTTCCCGCGCGCACCGGGCCTCCCTTGGTCCGGACCACTTCTGGGAACTTCCCAGACGGTAGGGACCGTAGTGACGCGCGCCACGTCGGGTCAATGGGCCGTTCGGCCGCGTCGCGGTGCGAGCGAACTAACGCCGGGGGCCCATGCCGTCAGCGGAGGCGTTCGGGCAGGCTGAGTGCGTGGACCGGGAAGCGACCGAGCGCAGGGACGAGCAGCGACCGACGTCGGCGGCCGGTTCGGGGGAGTCGCTGGCCCGGCTCCTCGGCGGTCGCAGCGCGGCGGTGGACGCCACCCTGCCGCCGGTGGCCTTCGTGGCGGGCTGGCTGCTCGCCAACCAGTCGGTGCCGGTGGGCGCGGCGGCGGCGCTCGTGGTGGGCGCCCTGGTCGCGGTGTGGCGGCTGGCGCGGGGAGACCGGCCGCGCGCGGTCGTGCTCGGGATGCTGGGTGTCGCGGTGGCGGCGCTGATCGCGTTGCGCACCGGGCGGGCGGTGGACTTCTTCCTGGTCCAGGTCGCCTCGAACGCGGCCAGCGCGCTGGCCTGGACGGTCAGCATCGTCATCCGCTGGCCGTTGCTGGGCGTCGTCGTGGGCACGGCGCTGCGGCAGCGCACGCAGTGGCGGAGGGACCCGGCGTTGCTGCGCGCCTACTCGCTGGCGAGCTGGGTGTGGGTGGGGCAGTACGTCCTGCGCCTCGCGGTCTTCGTGCCGCTGTGGTGGGCGGGCGCGGCGGTCGCGCTCGCCGTGGCCAGGGTCGCCCTCACCTGGCCGCTGATCGCGGCGTGTCTCGCGGTGAGCTGGTGGGTCCTGCGGCGGGTCCTGCCCGCGGACCACCCCGGGCTGCGGCACCCGCGCGTCTGAGGAGGGCCGGTCAGGGGCCGACGAGCGCGTGGTGCAGCGCGCGGGCCTCGACGGGGTCCTCGACGAGGTCCAGTGCCGCGAGCCAGGCCGCGCCGGCCGCGCCGTCGGTGGCGGTGCGGACGTCGAGGCGGTCGGCGGCCAGCTGGACGCGGAGCGCGTCGCCGACGGGGTTGCCGGGCTCGGTGAGGCCGCCGATCAGGACGACGGGGCCGGTGTCGTCCGGCGCGCGGGTGGCGGAGACGAGGTCTGCGAGGTGCCGGGCCGCGCTGGCGACGATCTCGCGGGCCGTCGGGTCGCCCCCGGTCGCCGCCGCCGTCACCAGCGGCGCGAACCGCGCCAGCTCCACCGGCCGGGCCCGGTTCGCGGCGGTGATCAGGAGGTCGCGAGGGTTGCCGGGCACGGACCCGACGGCCTCGGCGAGCACCGCCGTGGCCAGTGCGGTTTCGGGGAGGTGGCCGTCCACCACGCGGAGGGTGGCGCGCACCGCCTCCCTGCCGATCCAGAACGCGGAACCCTCGTCGCCGAGCAGCCAGCCGTGACCGCCGACCACGCGCTCGACGCGGTGGTCCCGGACGCGGCAGGCGACCGATCCGGTTCCGGCGACCAGCGCCGTGCCGTCGGGTTCGGCGGCGCCGGCGGCGAACCCGGCCTCCACGTCGGGGACGACCCGCGGGGCGCGGCGCAGACCGGCGGACCGCCACTCCCGCTCGAACAACGCCGCGATCGCCGGGTCGCTCAGCTTGCTGGCGCCGGCCATCGCGAGCACCGCGGCGCGGACGTCGCCCGGGGCCACGTCGGCGAGCGCGTCCCGCACGGCCGCGCCGATCCGCGCGGCCGCCTCCTCCGGCGGGTGTGCGTTGGGGTTGCCCCCCGGGCAGCGCGCCGTGCCCAGCCGGCGGCCGGCGAGGTCGCCGACCACCGCCCTGGTCGTGGTGCCGCCCACGTCGAGTCCGAGAACCACCGCGCCGCCCATCGGGGCAGTATCCCGGCGCGCGCAAGGCGAACCGGCCACCGGGAAACGGACCTGGAAGGAACTGGCCGGGGAGCACGGAGTCAGGCGGAACGGAGTCAGGCGGAACGGGTTCCGGGGGGAAAGAGAAGACGGGGCCGGTGCGCCCCTCTCGCCGCACCGGCCCCGTCGACCCCCACGCCAGTTGGTCAGTGGGGCTGCCTGGCGCCCCGCCCGCCGGCGGTCGCGCCCTTGGCCTGGACCACCTGGGCCCGGTCACCCGAGGCGTTGTGGTGGTTCAGGACCAGCAGCTTGTCCGTCCCGTCCTTGGCGAGCGCGTCGGCGTCGCGGTTGACGACGAGCGCGGTGCCCGGCTTGGCCACGTAGGACAGCGCGGCGTCGCCGCCGCCCTGCGCCCACAGGCCCGGCTTGAGCGGGTCGAACGACATCGGCTTGGCGATCTGGTCGATCAGCCCGTCCTTGTCGCCAGGGCCGACGTACACGCCCGAGACGCCGACGGTGTAGCTGATCCGCCTGCTCGCGGCGTTCGGGTCGATGCCCAGCGCCTTGAGCGACACCGGCAGCACGATCACGTTGCTGTCGAAGACGTTCGTGTCGACGTCGCCGAAGAACCCGTTGACCGGCTGGAGTTCCACCGTGGCGAAGCCGCCGTCGGGCTGCGGCTTGTTCAGGTCGACCGTCTTCACCAGCAGGACGTCGGTGCCCGACGGGCGGGTCACGAACGACTCGAAGTCCGCCTTGCCGTCGCCGTTCACGTCGATGTCCACGTACGGGATCGTGTTGGCGCCGACGTTGTACCAGTTGCCCCACGTGGCGATGCCGAAGGCGACCTGCGCCTGGTCGGCCTTGCCCTGGGCCCTGGCCAGCGGCGCGGTCGAGGTGGCGCCGACGTAGCGCAGGTCGCCGCCCTTGGCCGTCTCGTTGGGCGTGCAGTCGCTGGTGACCTTCTTGCCGCACTGCGGGAGCTGCGGGGAGGTGGCCTGCAGCTCGAAGACGCTCACCAGCGAGCGGTACGCCGAGGCGCCCTCGCCCTGGTCGAGGCCGCGGCCCTTGAGGTTGAGCACGGCCTGGGCGTCGCCCCGGCCGAACCGCACGTCACCGGCGCTGATCTTGGCCACCGGCTTGGGGGCCGCGTAGACGGAGACGCGCAGCGGCGTGCTGGAGCCGTTCTTCGGCGTCAGCACCAGCCGGCCCGAGGCGTCGGCCAGGAACTGCCGGGCCACGTTGAGCTGCGTGGTCTGCATCGTGGGGTCGATCGTCTTGCGCAGCGCCGCCGGGTCGTCGATCTTCAGCGACACCTTGAGCTTGGCGACACCACGTGGGCCCACCTTGACCGAGTTGCCCGACACCTCGTAGCGGACACCGGGAATCTCGGTGGCGGCCTGGTAACCCACGCCGTACTCGACGCTCTGGACGCCCTTGTTGACGACCTTGAGGGTCTTGCTGATCTGGGTCTTCCCCGAGACCTCGACGGTGCCGAACGAGACGCTCACCGCGCCCGGGTCGTCCTCGACCATCGCCAGCACCTGGTTGTCCAGCGCGGACTTCGCGTCGATCCGGCCGGTGCCGACCCGGTTCGGGCCGTACACCTTGCCGTTCGGGCCGGTGCGGATGTCGGCGCCGGCCGTGTTCATCACCGCGGCCTTGACCTCCTCCGGCGTCCAGTCCGGGTGGGTCTGGCGCACCAGGGCGGCGATGCCGGAGGTGTGCGGGGCGGCCATCGAGGTGCCGCTGATCACCAGCGTCCCGTTGCCGCTGCCGGACAACGCGGAGGCGATGGTGTCGCCGGGCGCGGACACGTCCGGCTTCACGATCTTGTGGTGCACGCCGCGCGAGGTGAAGCCGCTCGGCGTGTCGGTGATCGACGGGTCCGAGGTCTTCACGCTGGTGCGGAGGTCGCCGGCCATGCGGACGCGGAGCGAGCCGGCGGTCAGCGCCGGGCGCAGCGCCTTGGTGGCGGAGGCGGTGAACTGGAACACCGGGATGCCCTGGTTGCCGCCGATGCTGGAGCCGAACTGCTCGACCGACGACGAGAAGATCGCGGCGGCCGCGCCGGCGGCCTGCGCGTTGTCCGCGCGCACAGCGGAACCGCAGCGGCGGCTGGCGTCGTTGTCGTCCCACTCCAGCCACACGGCCTTGCCGGCGACGGCAGCCTTGTCGGCGGCGGAGAACGGACGGCAACCGTCCTTGTTGGACTCCTCGCTCACGGCGACGACCGGCAGCGTGGTGTTCAGCGTGTCGTAGCCGCCGAACGCGCTGCTGTACTGGCCGGGCTTCACGCCGGTGACGTCACCGGGCGCGACGACCTCGGCGCCGTCCCGCAGGACGGAGGCGTCCCGCGAGCTGGCCACCGTCAGCGCCTCCGGCGTGCTGCCGGGAGCGCCACCGGTGTCGTGCCGGTCGCCGTCGTTGCCCGCGGAGATGACCGGGAGCACGCCGTTCTTGACCAGCTTGCGCACGAAGAGGCTCTGCGGGTCGTCAGGAGCGCCGTAGTTGCTCCCCAGCGACAGGTTCACGACGTCCAGGCGGTCGCTGAAGTCGCCGTCGCCGTCCGGGTCGAGCGCCCAGTCCAGCGCCTGCGTGGTCAGGTTGGTCGAGCCCTCGCAGCCGAAGACCTTGATCGAGTAGAGCAGCGCCTTGGGCGCGGTGCCCGGGCCGATCCGCATCTCCTCGAGCTGCTTGTCGTCGAGCTTGCCGTAGTCGCCCCGGAAGGTGCTGCCGTCGGCGTTGACGCCGAAACCGGCGGTGGTGCCGGCCACGTGCGTGCCGTGGTGGCCGCAGGAGATCGGGTTGGGGTCCGGCGAGGGGGTCGTGGAGCCGTTCTTGCCGCGCGCGTCGTAGTTGTCGCCGGCGAGGTCGGTGCCGCCGACCACCTTCGCGGTGGGGAAGAACGACGGGTCGACCTTGGTGTGGTCGATCGCGTCGTAGGCGGCCTTGGTGCCCGGGCCGCCGAACGTGGCGTGCGTGTAGTCGATGCCGTCGTCGATGATGCCGACCCGGACGCCGTCGCCGAGCTTGCCCGCGTCCTGCCACGCCTTGACGGCGCGGGTCAGCCGCGCCGCGCTGGAGTTCGTGCGCTCCACCGGGGAGATCGGCTGGACCGCCTTCACCTCGGGGAGGGCGGCCAGCTCCTTGACCTTGTCGGCGTCGGCGGTGACGACGACACCGGGCACCGCGTTGCTGGTGCGGTGCGAGACCTTGGTGTCGGAGTCCTTGGCGCGCAACGCGTCGACCACCTTGTCGGCGGCGCGCTGGGTGTCCTGCCTCGCCTGCTGGGCGGCCTGCTTGGCCTGGTCCTTGCCGGCGCCCTGGCCCTGCTTCTCGGCGAACGCGTCGACCGCCGGCTTCTTCTCCAGCTCGACGAACGCGGTCACCTCGCCGTGGGCGTCGGCCAGCCGGGGCGCGATCTTGCCCTCGACCGGGTCCGGCGGCAGCGGACGCGCGCCGGGGGCGGACGGGGCGAGCCGCGAGCCGTCCGGCGCGGTGGGCGCGGCGCTCGCGGTGGCGGCGCCGACGACGCTGGTCGCGAGCAGGGCGCTCAGCACGGCGGCGGCCGAGCGCGCTGCCACGCGGCCGGCGGCGCCGGACACGCGGGTTCTTCTCATGGTTTCCTCGCTGACGGGCCGTGCTTCGACCCCGCGGCCGCCAGGAGGCGGGCCGCCGGGACGCCATGCCCTCACCGGCGTCCGGGTCCGACCTCGTCGCGCGGACCGTAGGCAGCGGAGGGGAACACCCACATCCGACGAAGGTCGGCTGCGCGCCCCACCAACGAGGGGTGGCGCATTGCTCCGATCTGTGCAGCTCGGGCGGGCCGTTGGTCGGAGTCGTGGCGCGGGGTCACCGCTGTGCGTTGGGGGCGGACAGGAGCCCATCCGATGATTGCGAGATCAACAGGGGGTGATTTCTGGTATCCGCGCGGTGACGGTCCGAAGCATCCGACGTCTGATCACTGTCGGTGCGGAGGGGCGGTGGAGGATTTCGCGTTTCCGAGCGCGGTCCGGCGAACCGCCGGTTGTCGGTCTCTCGGGCGGGACGTTCTGGTGCCGGGCGGTGTCCCGCAGTGCTCGCCCGCGTCTGGAGGTGTTTGTCTCGCGTTCGTCGGAGCAGGTGCGCGTTTGTCGGTGCCAGCCGCTGTTGGTCGTGCTCCGCGCTACTTGTCAACCCTCCATCCACAGTCACCCGAATTCCTCCACAGGCTGGCGCTCGGGCCTTGGGCGCGTGGTCGGGGGCGGATAGGCTGGAGCAGGGCTCGCCCCCCAGGGCGGGTGGGGGCTGTCCTGAGTGGACAGTGCGGGCGGGACGCCCTGGCCGGCGGGCCGGAGCGCTCAGGAGACCGGTTCGGAGCCCCTGGCCAGCCACCGCTGCACGGACGCCAGGTGCACGGTCGCCCAGGAGCGGGCCAGGTCGGGCTGGCGGGCGGCGAGCGCGTCGACGATCGCCCGGTGTTCGGCGACCACGTCGGCGACCCCGCCGCAGCGCACGGTCTCGCCCCACATCTCGGCGCGGAGCGCGGCGCTGGTCAACGTCTCCAGCAGTCGGGTCATCGCGGCGTTGCCGGCCGCGGCGACGACCCGGCGGTGGAACTCGGCGTCGAGCTCCACGAGCCGGTCGACGGAGGTCGTGTCCTCCGCCTCCGCGCACAACGCGCGGAGCGCCGTGATCTCCTGGGCGTCGACGCGCGTGGCGGCCCGCATGGTCGCCACCGGCTCCAGCACCCGGCGCACCTCGTGCACCTCCAGCGCGGACCGCTCGTCCCGGTGCAGGTCCAGGACCAGGGACAACGCGCCGAGCAGGTCGTGGGCCTCAAGGCTGGCCACGTAGGTCCCGTCGCCCTGCCGCACGTCAAGGACCCGGACCAGGGACAACGCGCGGACCGCCTCCCGCAGCGAGCTGCGGGACAGCCCCAGCCGCTCGGCGAGGTCGGCCTCCCGGGGGAGGCGGTCGCCCGGGCGGAGCTCTCCGGCGAGGATCATCCTCTTGACCCGCAGGATCGCGTCGTCCGTGACCGCCACGGCACCCCCCAGACTCGAACCAGGCGCACCAGTATGCGCGGTGGTCCTCGGCCGTCCGGCTCCGGCCGGCGGCGAGCGGGGGGCGGCCGGGGGACGGCGGGGGAAGGTGCCCGCGATCGGGTGCCACCCGCTCGGGCGCACCGCGTGGCACGCGTTGCTCCGTTCGGCGTAACCTAGCGAGTGCCCGCCTCATCCCGCCCCCTCGGTGAGGCGGGCCTTCTTCTGTCCGGGCTTCTCCCGCCCGACCTCTGCCCGCCGCGGCGGCCGGCTGGGCTCGCGCCCTCTCACTCGTTCGGGGAAGCCGGGGTCGGCCGTGGGCCGCGCCGCCTCCGCCGCCGGCCTGTTCGGGCTGGTCCCGGGGGTGGAACTCCGGTGGGGTGAGACGGCCAGGCGCGTGGTCGTCTCACCCCACCGGATGATGGGCGGCGCGGATGACGGGTCAGCCAACCCGACCGACGTTGGCGGCGGGTTGGCTCCCGCACCGGTCAGCGGGTGCGGGTGACCTTGGCCAGGCCGCGCGGCCGGTCGGGGTCGCCGCCCCGGGCGAGCGCGAGCCCGAGGGCCAGCCGCTGGACGGGCAGCACCTCCAGCACCGGGGCGAGCTCCTCGGCGCAGGCCGGCACCTCCACCCGCAGCGCGGCCGGGACCTGGGCGGCGGCGGAGCCGACCGCGCACACGTCGGCGCCGCGCCCGCGCACGACGTCGAGCACCTCGCGCATGGCGGCGCCACCGCGGCCCTCGCTGCAGATCGCCAGGACGCCGGTCTGCTCGTCGACCGCGGCCACCGGGCCGTGCAGCAGGTCGGCGCCGCTGTAGGCGCGGGCGGCGAGGTAGCTGGTCTCGGCCAGCTTCAGCGCGGCCTCGGCGGCGGTGGCCGACGAGTAGCCGCGCCCGGTGGTCACCATGCGGGCGACGAACCGGTAGCGCCGCACCGCCTCCTCGACGGCCTCGGCGCTGCCGTCGAGGGTCGCCCGCGCCAGCTCCGGCAGCCCGGCCGCCGCCTCGCCGGTGCCGCCGCGCACGGCGTCGACCAGCAGGTAGAGCGCGAGCAGCGAGGCGCTGTAGGTCTTGGTCGCGGCCACCGCCAGCTCCTTGCCGGCGGTGATGTCGACGTCCAGCTCGGCGGCCCGGTTGAGCGGGGAGTCCGCGGTGTTGGTGACCGCGACGGTCAGCGCGCCGCGGCGGCGGGCGGCCTCGGTGACCTCCAGCAGGTCCGGGGACCCGCCGCTCTGGCTCACCGAGACCAGCAGCACGTCGGTGAGGTCGGGCTCGGCCCCGTACAGGGTGGTGGTGGACGGCGAGACCAGGCCGCACGGCAGCTGGAGCAGCACCTCGATGAGGTACTTGGCGTACAGCGCGGCGTGGTCGGAGGAGCCGCGGGCGGCCAGCAGCGCGAAGCGCGGGCGCCGCTCGGCCACCTGCCGCGCCACCTCGGCGATCTCGGTGCGCCGGTCGAGCAGCCGGGCGAACACCTCGGGCTGCTCGGCGATCTCGGCGCTCATGTGCCGGCCGGGCTCGCCGGTCGGCTCGTTCTGCGTCATCCCTGGCCTCCTGGAGCCGCGATCGACGCGGCGAGCAGTTCGGCGGCGGCCCGCAGCGACACCAGCGATCCGCCGTGCGTGTCGACTCGGGTTGGCCGGTGGTCGGCCGTGCCCTGGTCCGGCCCCGGCACGCCCGTCTCGACATGCACGAGGTCTAGACCAATCTTAGCCAGTCGGGTCAGCAGGTCCCTGGTTCCAGGGTGCCGGTGAGCCTCCCGGGTGACAACCACCACAGGCCGGCCGGCGGCCGTCGCGCGGATCTCGTCCGGGTGAACCTCGGGGCCGACCCGCAGCTCGGCCGTGCCCGGCGCGAGCTCGGCCAGGTGCGGGCCGACGCCCCACGGCACGTCGCCGACGGCGATCGAGCCGGGCACGACGACGTCGACGACCAGCGGCGCGGCCCGCAGGGCCAGCTCGCCCCTGACCACCACGGCCCGGCGCGCCGCCCGCAACCCCAGCTCGGTCAGCGCGTCGAGGTCCGCCGGCCCGGTCCGGGGCGTCCCGCCCAGCTCCGCGACCCGCGCCGCGGCCTCGGCCAGCCGCTCCTCCGGCAGCAGGCCGGCGCGCACCGCCGCCACCAGGGCGTCCACCACCCCGGCGACGACGGCCTCGTCCGCCAGCTCCCCGCCCAGGCACAGCCCGTCGGCGCCGGCGAGCAACGCCCGCACGGCGGCCGAGGTCAGCCCGTCGAGGTCGCCGAGCCGGCCGGCCACCGCGCCCATCTCCAGCGCGTCGGTGACGACCGCGCCGGTGAAGCCCAGCTCGGTCCGCAGCAGCTCGCCGATCGCCCTGCGGTTCAGCGTCGCCGGCGCGTCGCCCCAGGCGGGCACCACGAGGTGCCCGGTCATCACCGACCGGGCGCCCGCGGCGACCGCCGTCTGGAACGGCACCAGCTCCGCGGCCCGCAGTTCGGCCTCGGTCCGGTTCAGGGTGGGCAGCTCGTGGTGCGAGTCGGCGGCCGCCGCCCCGTGGCCGGGGAAGTGCTTGACGCAGGCCGCGACGCCGGCCGACTGGAGGCCGGTGACGAACGCGGCCACCTGGCGGGCCACGGCGTGCGGGTCGGAGCCGAACGCCCGGACACCGATCACCGGGTCGTCCGGGGTGAGCGTCAGGTCGGCGCACGGCGCGAGGTCGAGCGTGACCCCGCAGGCCGCCAGGCGCGCGCCGAGCGCGCCGGCGACCTCCTCGGTCAGCGCGACGTCGTTGACCGCGCCGAGCGCGTGGTTGCCGGGCACCAGCGAGCCGCGGAGGGCGTCGAGCCGGGTGACGTCGCCGCCCTCCTCGTCGATGCCCACCACGAGGTCCGGCCGCTCCGCGCGCAGCGCGGCGGTGAGCGCGGCGACCTGGTCGTCGTCGACCACGTTGCGGCCGAACAGCACCACGCCGCCCAGCCCGGCCCCGATCCGGCGGCGCACCCAGTCGGGCGCGCCGGTGCCGACGAAGCCGGGCAGCAGGACGGCGTGCGCCAGCCGGGACAGGTCGCCAGCGGACGAGGCCGGGGCAGGGGACGAAGCCGGGGACGTGGACGGGGCGGTGCCCGGCGCGGGCCGGGAGCTGGGGTCGGACACGTTCATCCCTTCACCGCGCCGGCGGTCACGCCGGCGACCATGTTCCGCTGCACGATCAGGAAGAAGACGACCACCGGCAACGTGAAGAGCGTGGACGCGGCCATCGTTCCGCCCCAGTCCGTGCCGAAGGCGGTCTGGAAGGTGGACAGCCACACCGGCAGCGTCCGCTTGGACTGGTCCTGGAACAGCACCAGCGCGAACAGGAACTCGTTCCACGCCGTGATGAAGCCGAACACCGAGGTGGCGACCAGGCCGGGGCCGAGCAGCGGCAGCGTGACCCGGCGGAACGCGCCCCACCGGTTGCAGCCGTCGACCATGGCGGCCTCCTCCAGCTCCGCCGGGATGCCCTGCACGAACCCGCGCAGGGTCCACGCGGTGAACGGCAGCGTGGCGGCGAAGTAGACCAGCACCAGGGCGGGCATCTTGTCGAGCAGGTCGGCGTCCCGCATCATCAGGTACATCGGGATCAGCAGCGCCTCGAACGGCGCCATCTGCGCCACCAGCACCAGCAGCAGGAACCCCTTGCGACCGCGGAACCGCAGCCGCGCCAGCGGGATCGCCGCCAGCAGCCCGGCGACCAGGGAGAACAGCACCGCCACCAGCGTCACGACCAGGCTGTTGACCAGCGCGTCGCCGAAGCCGGGCTTGTCGACCGCGGAGAGGAAGTGCTGCCCGGTGAGGCTGGTCGGCACCAGGTCGAACCCGGTGGACTGCATCTGGTTCGTCGGCTTCAGCGCGGAGCTGACCATCCAGTAGACGGGGAAGGCGAAGAACGCCGCCGCCACCAGCCCGACGGCCGACAGCACCACCCGGCGGGGGGTCATGGCCCGATCGGCCCTCACAGGTCCACCTCCTGGGAGCGCACCAGCATCCGCAGGTACTGCACGGTCAGGACGAGCAGGACGACCACCATCAGCACGCTGACCGCCGCCGCGACGCCGAAGTGGCTGCCGGCGATGCCCTTGAGGTACTGCAGCACCGGCAACGTGGTGCTCTCCCCGTTGGGGCCGCCCTGCCGGAACGCCCAGACCTGCGCGAAGATCTTGAAGTCCCACAGGAGCTGGAGGAAGGTCATCATCATCACGATCGGCCGCAGCGTGGGCCAGGTGACCGACCGGAAGGTCTGCCAGGGGTTGGCGCCGTCCATGCCCGCCGCCTCGTACAGCTCGCGCGGGATGCCGATCAGGCCGGCGTAGAGCGAGAACGCCACGAACGGGATCGCCTGCCAGCAGACGAGAACCCCGATGACGAACAGGGTGGACGCGCCCGAGGCGAACCAGTTGTGGCCCTCGAAGGTGCTCAGGCCCACCAGCACGAGGGTCTTGTTGAGGATGCCGTAGTGCTGGTCGAACACCCACTGGAAGACGGTCGTCGCCGACAGGATCGGCATCGCCCACGCCAGGACCATGCAGATCTGCAGCGCGGTGCGCACGACGCGGCCGAGCTGGCGCATCAGCAACGAGATCAGCAGCCCGCCCAGCAGCGTGGTCAGCACGCACGCCGCGGTGAACAGCACGGTCCGCAGCGTGATCTTCCAGAACTCGGGGTCGCCGAGCACGGTGGCGTAGTTGTCGAAGCCGGTCCACACGACCTGCCCGCGGACCAGCTCGCCGAGGTCCATCTTGCGGAGGCTGGTGAGCACCACCAGCACCGCCGGCCACCCGACCAGGGCCAGCACCGCGACCACGGCCGGCGCCAGCAGCAGGTACGGCGTCAGGACCTGGCCCAGCGGCCGCCGCCGCCCGCCCGTCCGACGCCCGTCAGCACGCGGCGGTGCCGGCGGGGGGTTCCCCGCCGGCACCGCGGTGTCGATCGTCGAAGTCATGTCGGGGTCAGCCGCCCAGCGCCTGGCCGATCTTGGCATTGGCGTCGCGCACCGCGTCGGCCGGCGTCTTCTGCCCGGTCAGCGCCGCGGTCAACATGTCCTTCAGCGGGTTCTGCCCGGCCTCGACCGGCCCCCACTTCGGGGTGGTGGGGGTGACCCGGCCGTGCTGCGCGGCCAGCGCCATCGGGCCGGCCACCGGGTCCGAGGCCAGGGCGCTGACGTCCTTGGACGTGCCCGGCACGGCCCCGCCGTCCTTGGCGATCTTGTTCTGGTACTTCACGCTGGACAGCAGCTTCAGGTAGTCCTTCGCCAGGTCCTGCCGCTTGCTGCCGGCCGGGATGGCCACGTTCGAGCCGCCCAGGAACACCGGCGCGGTCCTGCCGGCCTCCTTGCTCGGGATCGGGAAGGCCGCGGTGACCTCCTTGAGCTGGGGGTTGGCCTTCACGGCGTTGGCGTGCTCCCAGGGCAGCGCGACCATCATCGCCGTCTTGCCCTTGGCGAAGACCTCGTACTGCTGCGGGGTGGCCTCGTCCTGGTCCTTGGCGGCCTTGGTGCCCGCGGTGTCGACGAGCTGCTTGTAGTACTCGACGGCGGCCTTGGCCTCGGGGCTGTCCACCGCGGCCTTGAAGTTCTTGCCGTCCTGCCTGGTGACCTCGCCGCCCTCGTCCCACAGGAACGACAGCCAGACGTACCAGGACTGGCCGGGCAGGTAGAGCGCCTCGAACTCGGGGTCGCCGGCGTTGGCCGCCTTCACCTTGCGGATGGCGTCCAGCCACTCCTCGCGGCTGGTCGGGGTCTTGGTGACGCCGGCCTTCTCGAACAGGTCCTTGCGGTAGATCACCGTGCGGTTGGCCGCGTAGAACGGCATCGCGTACTGCTTGCCGTCCCAGGTGGCCGACTCCTTGAGGCCGGACAGCCACTGGTCACCGGCGAGGTCCTTGGCCGACCCGGTCAGGTCGGTCAGGGTGTTCTCGGCGGAGAACCGCGCGGTCTGGGTGTTGCCCAGCTCGATGACGTCCGGCGGGTTGTTGCTGGCCAGCGCGGTGACGAGCTTGTCCTGGATGCCCTTCCACAGCTGGACCTCGTACTTGACCTTGACGCCGGGGTGCTGGCCCTCGAACTCCTTGTGGAGCTCGTCGGTGAAGCCCTTGGGCGCCGAGCCGTCCATCAGCCAGACGGTGAGCGTCTTGTCGCCGCCCTGGTCGCCGCCGGAGCCGCTGCTCCCGCCCATCCCGCAGCCGCTCGTCGCGACCGCCAGCGCCGCGGCGCCGACGGCCAGTCTCTTCCAGCGCTTCACTCTGCCGCCCTCCCGGCCTGGCCCCACTGCCAGGCGTCGAAGTGGTGTAGACCAATGTGAGCAGAGTGTGTGCCGTCACAGAGGCTGTCAAGGGGGTTGCGAAGCTGTGACAAAGAGGTCGGATGACTGTCGTGTGTGATCTGATCACACGCCGCCGGGGTTTCGCGGCATGCTGAACGGCACCGGTGGGGCGAGCCCGGGGACCGGGTGAAAGGAGACGGCCATGCTGGAGACCACGCCGTCCGCGGGTGACGGAGCCCGGACGCGCGCGCAGCGCGAGCCCAAGTACTGGGGGCTCAAGCGGCACCTGCTCGACCTGCTCCGGTCGCTGCCCCCCGGCTCACCGATCCCCACCGAGCGGTCGCTCGCCGCGGAGTTCGACGTCTCCCGCACGACCGTCCGGCAGGCGTTGGCGGAGCTGACGGTGGAGGGCCGGCTGCTCCGCGTGCAGGGCAAGGGCACCTTCGCCGCCGAGCCCAAGGTGGCGCAGCGGCTCCAGCTCTCCTCCTACACCGAGGACATGCGCGCGGTCGGCCGGCAGCCCACCTCCCGGCTGCTGGAGGCCATCGAGCAGGTCGCCGACCCGGACCTGGCCCAGCTGCTCGGCGTGCGCCCCGGCTCCAAGGTGCTGCGGCTGCGGCGGCTCCGGCTGGCCGACGGCGAGCCGATGGCCATCGAGACCACCCACCTCGCCCTCGGCCGGTTCCGGGGCCTGCGGCGCTACATCGGCGCGGGCGGGTCGCTGTACCAGGTGCTGCGCGAGCGGTTCGGGGTCGAGCTCGGCCACGCCGAGGAGACCATCGAGACCGCGCTGGCCAGCCCGGAGGAGGCCGAGCTGCTCGGCGCCGAGGTCGGCCTGCCCATGCTGCTGCTGTCCCGGCACTCCTTCGACACCGAGGGCAACCCGGTGGAGTGGGTGCGCTCGCTCTACCGCGGCGACCGCTACAAGTTCGTCGCCACCCTCAACCCGCCCACCCGGTAGCCGCTCAGGCGTCGTCGCTGACGCACAGCAGCCACAGGTTGCGGGCCGCGCGGTCCAGGACCACGAACGTCGCGTCGCCGATGGTGCCGAAGAACCAGTCGCTCCACGGCCGGTCGCTGTAGGCCACGACCAGGTCGGTCAGCCGCATGCCGAACAGCGCGGCGCAGACGGAGGTCGCCAGCTCCAGGGACGCGATCGCGTCCTCGGTGCGCCGGTCGGGGTCGGTCGGCGGGTAGTGGTAGGCGCCCCCGTGGTGCACGTACGAGGCGATCCGGCCGGGTAGCGTGAACGGGTCGACGGGGCTGAACGCCACGTCGCGGATGGACGGCCGGAAGCCCGGCGAGGACAGCGCCTCGACCACGGCCGGGTGGTGCAGGAGACGGGCGGGGAAGCCGATCTCGGGCAGCCGGTTCCGGGACGCGTGCCACGCCAGCACCGGGTGGTCGCCCAACGCGAACCCGGTGAACGCGGTGTCGCCGCTGGGGTAGCGGTCGTGCAGCAGGTCGAGCAGCTCGTCGACCACCAGCGGGTGGGCTGGCAGGGGGCGCACGACGAGGTCGCGCCACATCCGCTCGACGTCGGCCTCGGTCGGTCGAGGTTGTCTCCAGTCCGGTTCCCGCACGGCTACCGATGATCGCCGAAAACCGCGCCGCGCGGGTTCCATCCCGACAAGGGCGTGTTCGGTCGGTTGGCACCGGCCAGCGGCGGAGAGCAGCCTGGCGGGCATGACCGAAGAACCCCGGGTGAGCTGGGGCACGTCCCGGGCGAGGGGAGTGCTGGCGGCCACGATCCTCGGCTCCGGCATGGCCATGCTCGACGGCACCGTCGTCAACGTCGCCCTGCCCGCGATCGGCGCCGAGCTGGGCGCCTCGATGGCGGGGTTGCAGTGGATCCTCGACGGCTACCTGCTGACCCTGGCGGCGTTGATCCTGGTCGGCGGGGCGCTGGGCGACCGCTACGGCCGGCGGCGGGTCTTCCTGGTCGGCGTCGCCTGGTTCGGGGTGGCCTCCGCGCTGTGCGGGGCGGCCCCGACCACCGAGGTGCTCGTCGTGGCCAGGGCGGCGCAGGGCGTGGGCGGGGCGTTGCTCACGCCCGGCTCGCTGGCCATCCTCCAGTCGGTCTTCGCCAGGGGCGAGCGGGCCACCGCGATCGGCGCGTGGTCCGGGCTGTCCGGCGTCGCGACCGCGGTCGGCCCGCTGGTGGGCGGTCTGCTGGTGCAGGCGTGGTCCTGGCGGCTGGCGTTCCTGGTCAACCTGCCGGTGGCGGCGGTGACCTGGTGGTTGACCGCGCGGCACGTCCCGGAGACCAGGGACGAGTCGGCCGCGGGCCGGCCGGACGTGCTGGCGGCGGCGCTGGGGGCGCTGGGCCTGGCCGGGCTGACCGGGGCGCTGGTGGAGGCGCCGGTCCGCGGCGCCGGCGACCCGCTCGTCCTGGCCGCCGGCGTGGTCGGCGTGCTCGCGCTGCTGTGGTTCGGCGCGCGGCAGGCGCGGTCCGCCAACCCGACCGTGCCGCCGGCCCTGTTCGCCGACCGCACGTTCCTGCTGTCGAACCTGACGACCTTCCTCGTCTACGCCGCGCTCGGCTCGATCATGGTCCTGCTCGTGGTGCAGCTCCAGATCTCGCTGGGGTACGCGCCCACCGCCGCCGGCCTGGCCGGGCTGCCGATCACGGTGCTCATGCTGCTGCTCTCGGCGCGCTCCGGGCGGCTGGCCGAACGGGTCGGCCCCCGGTGGCAGCTCGTCGTCGGCCCGCTCGTCATCGCGGCCGGCCTGCTGCTCCTGCGGTTCGTCGAGCCGGGCGCCAGTTACCTGACCGGTGTGCTGCCCGGGGTGCTCGTCTTCGGCCTCGGGCTGGCGACGGTGGTCGCCCCGGTGACCGCGACGGTGCTGGCGGCCGCCCCTGACCGCTACGCGGGCGTGGCGTCCGGGGTGAACAACGCGGTCGCCAGGACGGGGACCCTGCTGGCGGTGGCCGTCCTGCCCGCGGTCGCGGGGCTCTCCGGCGCGGCCTACACGGATCCGGCCGCGCTGACCGCGGGCTGGCGGACGGCGCTGCTGGTGTGCGCCGGGATGTGCGCCCTCGCCGGGCTGGTGGCGTGGGGCGTGGACAACCGCGTGCTGGCGGAGGCGGCGGTCAGACCGGAGCCCGCCGAGCACGAGGCGGCGCATCCCGGCGAGTGCCTGTGCTGCGGTGTGGAGGGACCGCCGACCCACCTGAGCCCCAGGGGCGTCGGCCCTGGCAACGCCTGACCAGCCCTGACGAACCGGTCAACACCGACGGGCGACGCCCGGTTCGGCGACACGGGGAACCGGATCGGCCCCGCGTGCGTCTATGGGGCCACCCGCCCGCCGTCGACGTGCCCTGGTGCGTGCCGCCATGCGCGCCGAACCCGCGCGCGGGCTCGTCGACGCCCGTGGGAGGAGCCATGGACATTCGCGACCAGCTCGCCAGCGCCGCCAGGGATCTGGCCCGTGAGGTGGCGCAGTCCCCCACCGCGCGGGCGGTCGGCAGGAAGGCCGGCGCCGCGATCGACACGGCGATCGACAAGGCGGTCGACACCGCGCGTGACGCGGGGATTCCGGCGTTCCTGCACGTCGCCGCCGGGTCCAGGGTGGTCGACGGGGTCGCCCCGGCCGCCGTGGGCAGCTTCCGCGTCAGCCCCGACCAGGCCCCCGCCCTGCTGGAGCGGCTGCGCGCTGCGCTGGACGTGCTCGACGAGGTGGCGGCGGACGCCCAGCGGCTGGCCGAGGTCGACCCGCCGGGGCACGACCCGGTGAGCCAGCAGGCGATCAGGGACATCACCCGCCGCGTGACCAGCGGGGACGGCGCGCTGGTCCGGGCGGTGGAGGAGTACCGCAGGGCGTTGACGGACACGGCGCACAACCTGGAGGCCGCGCTGCGGGAGTACTCCGAGGTCGAGTCCGCCAGCACGGAGACCTTCCGGGGCGGCGCGCGATGAGCTACGACAGCACCTTCAACGGGGTCGACCACCGCACCATCCACGCCTGGCTGCACAGCGGCCCGGGCTCGGCCCCGACGACCACCGCGATGGCCGACCAGTGGCGGGCGGTGGGCGTGAAGTTCATGGCGGTCGCCGGCCTGGTCGACCAGGCGGTGCGGGCCGCCGGCGGCGAGTGGTCCGGCGCGGCGGCCGAGGCCGCGGTGGACGGGATGAGCCCGCTGGCCGGCTACGGGCGGTCGGCGGCCGACGTCACCGAGCAGATCGCCGACCGGGTGGCCCAGCAGTCGGCCTACTTCGACGAGGCCAAGTACGGCGTGCCCGACGCGGTGGCGACGCCGGGCGAGCCGCTGCACCGCACGGCCACGCCGTGGAGCGTCGACGTCGCGGCGGCCGAGGCGGCGGAACGGGCCGCCGACGAGGAGGCCCGGCGGCGGATGCGCGTCTACCAGGCCAACACCGCGAGCAACGTCGCCGACCTGCCCGTGTACCAGCCCCCGCCGGGGCGCTCGGTGGCGGTGGGCGGCGGTGGCTACGACGGGACGGCGATCGGCGAGGTCGGGAGCGACGTGCCGACGGGTGGCGCGGCGACGCCTGGCGGGTGGGACCAGGGAGGACAGGGCCGAGCGCCCTCGGAGGCCGTCGGCCCGGTGCCCGAGGTCCGCGAGCCCGGACGGAGCGGTGGCGGGGACGCGGGTACCGGCGCGGGCGGTGGCGGCGGCGCTGTCGACCCCGTGCGGCCGGCGCCGGGCGGGCACGTGCCGACCAGCCCGTCCGGGCAGCCACCAGCCCCGCCGGCGCCCACCAGTCCGAGCCAGCTCCCGTCGTCCGGGGCCGACCCGGCGGAGCCCGCTGGTCGCCAGGGCGGCGGCGATCCGGGTCGGGGGTCGCTCCCCGATCCGGCCGGGGGTGGGCGGTCCGGGGGACCTGTTCCGGTCAGCGGCGGGCCGCTGCCCGGGCCGGCGGGGCGTGGCACCACGGGTGCCGGTGAGCGCGGCGCCGGGCCGCTGGCCGGTGGCGCGGGCCGGGAGGGTGCGCCCCGCGTGCGGAGCGGGTTCGGCGGCGTGCCGGGGGGCCAGGGCTTCCTGTCCGAGAACGCGGCGCTCCGCCGGGGCGCTGGTTCCCCCGGGGCGCGGGGGATGGGAATGATGCCGATGACGCCCGTGGGCGGCCGGCGCGAGGAGGACCGGGAGCACCGGTCGCCCGACTACCTGGTGGAGACCAACAACATCTACGGCGAGCCGGACATGATCGCGCCGCCGGTGGTGGGCGCGCCGCGCGAGGAACGGGCGCGATGAGCTACTGGGCGCTCTCGCACGCCGCGTACGACGTCTGCTGGTCGGACCTGGGGCTCGGGCAACGCCCGCTCGTGATCGACGTGCCCGCGGTCGGCGCGACCGAGGCGGAGCGCGCGGACCTCGCCGAGGACGTGCGAGCCGACCTGGTCGCCCGCCGCCTGCACGACGGCCGCGAGCTGGACGAGGGGCTGGAGTGGGCGTTGTGCCTGCTCGCCCGCCCGGTCGCCGCCGTGGCCGTCCGGGTCGTCTCCGACGCCGGCGAGCTGCGGGCCATGACGGCGACCGGACGCGGCGAGACCGGTGTGTGCGCGGTGCTCGACGCCGACGCCCTCCACCTGCGGCGGGTGCCCGCGGCCGAGCTCGCCGCGTCCGCCCTGGCGCTGCTGCCCGACGTGCCGCCGGCCGTCGGGACCTCGGTGGCCATGCCGGCGGAGTTGCTCGACGACGTCGTGCGGCGGGAGTCCACGCTGGGCGGGGTGACGGCGGCGCTGATGGACACCGGCCTGCGCGCTGACCTGGCCCGACTGGTCGGGGAGGCGGTCACGGCGCCGCGCTCGGGCGCGGCCCGGTTCGAGGCGGCCGGGGACGTCGAGCCGGGGCGGCCGCACCGCGCCGCCGCGGGGCTGGGCGCGCCGACTGCGCCGACTGCGCCAACGGCGCTGACCACGCCGACAGCGCTGACCACGCTGACCGTGCTGGACACCGAGCGCGGGCGGTTCCTCTGCCAGCGCGCGCCCGGCTCGGACGGGCGCCCGTGGCTGACGATCTCGCCGGGCCCGCTGCCGCTGCTGCTGGAGCGGGTCGCCGAGCTGGGGGCGTCCGCCGGCTGACCCCCGCCCGAGCATGATCGTCCACTGTGGACTAGCTCTGAAGTGGGACGGGGTTGCGTCGCAGTGGTTGTTGTCACGGCAACCCAACCGTGGGGCACTCCCCACACGTCCATTCCGTTGGGGAGGACGGGAGAACCGGGCGGCGCCGGCGCGATCCGCGCGCCGGGGGAACCGCCCGGGGAGTCGCGACACAAACGGAACTGATGGCGGAACCGGAGAAGCGGGAAGAAACCGACGAGGTGGACGGGAAGCGCAAGCCCCGTCTGGAGATCAAGCCGACCCAGGTGGCCGGCGGCGCGTTGGCCGCCGTCACCGCCGCCGTGCTGGGCGCCCGGCTCGGCATGGCGGGAACGGTGCTCGGCGCGGGCGTCGCCAGCGTCGTGACCACCGTGGGCGGCGCGCTCTACCAGCACTCGCTGGAGCGCACGCGGGACACGGTGAAGGTGGTCGCCACGAAGCTCCCGCTCGGATCGCACGGCGCGGAGCGGACGGCGGTCGACACCACTCTCGCGACGAGGACCTGGGAGGGGGACCGCGGTGACCAGAACACGATGTGGGCGGGGCGGCCAATGGGCGAGGACGCGGCGACGGAGATCGTCCACCCGGTGGGGTCGGGTGGGCCGGCGCGGGGGTTGCCGGACCAGACCACGATGATCATCCGTCGACCGGCGTCCGTGTCGACGGCGGTGACGGCGGTGTCGGCGGCGGAGGAGCCGGACCGGGCCGAGCCCGCGCCGGCCGCCCGGCAGACCTGGCGGGAGTGGCTGGGTCAGCGCTGGGCCAGGGTCGCCGCGGTCAGCACGCTGGGCTTCGTGCTCGGCATGCTGGTCGTGACCGGCGTGGAGTGGGTGCGCGGCGAGCCGCTGTCCGGCGCCGGCCAGGGCAGCACGGTGGGGACGATCCTGCGGGGCGGCCCCTCGCCGCAGATGCGGCCGGAGCCGGAGCGGGACGCCTCGGTCCCGGTCGGCGACGACCGGCCGACCGGGGACGGCAGGGGTTCCCGGACGTCCGAGACGCAGCGGTCGGAGGCCCCGGTCCCGAGCGGACCGTCGCGCCAGCCCGACCCGAGCGCCTCGGAGCGGCCGCCCACGTCCTCGGCGCCCAAGCCCACCACGAGCCAGCAGCCGCAGCCGACGCAGCAGCCGTCGAAGACGCAGCAGCCCACCGGGACGCCCGCGCCGGGGCCCGGCCCCGGGACCGGGACCGGACAGGGGCCGGGGACGGGCGCCGACGCGGGGGCGGGGCAGCCGAAGCAGACGCCGGTCCCGGGCCAGGACCGGCAGGGCTGACACCCGGCCTGACCGCCGGTCGCACGCTTCGGGGGAGGCGGTGCGACCGGCGGTCCTCCTCTCCGCGGCCCCACCGCCGCGGGTTGTCGTTTCCGCGGCGACGGCGGGCACGTGTCGTTTCTCGCCGAAAATGCCGACGGTCCTCCGGTTCCGGTGCCGGTTGATCACGGGATGATCTCCCGTCCGCCGCTCGTCGAATTTCGTGTACGACCGCCCGCTTGCCGCCCTGGCACCCCACGGGGCTCGCAAACCTTTCTGGTTTCTTTCGGGGGCGAGGGCCGCGGGAAAGACGGCGAACAGTTTTCGCCGGGATTCCCGGTTCGCGGGTTCACTGGTCAGCGAGGAGCGACCTGGGAGATCCCGATCGTCCTACGTCTCGGAGTGCTCCGCGTTGGCAGTTCCTGTGTCACCGGATGTGGCCCGCTTGACCAGGCGATACCCCCGGGCGGGGGTACGTGTCGGGTCAGCCCCGGCGCCCTTCCACGGTGACGCCGTGGTGACGCGGCCGGTCGGCGGGCGGGGCTGCCTCGGTCGGGTTCGTCCCCTTGGTGCCGGCCGATGGCGGTGGGGGTTCCCGCCATTCGGGTGAGCTGTCACCGACGAGTGGCCGTCTACTCATTACATGACGTCATAACATTGCCACATAGGTGACATTCTGCAACCAACTCGCGGTGATCTGTGACACGCTTTGCCCCGATTGGCGGCTTTCCGTAATAGTCACGCCTCCATAACGTCGCCCAGCAGGAGGACCCGTCACCGAACGGGTGAGTCGGTCCCACACGAGGGGAGGGGTGCCATGTCGAGCCACCACCAGTCGGCCGCCGGCGCTCCGCTCCGGCGCCGCTCGACCTCCTCCCGCGGGTTGTCCCCTGTGCACCTCACCTCCCTGCCCGCGGGCCACCCTGCAGCACGAAGCGAGGGAGACAAGTCATGAAGCCGATGAACGCGGCTCGGATCGTCGGGGCGGCCCTGCTCGTGGCCGGCGCGACCGCCTCGTTCACCCTGCCCGCCGGCGCCGCGCCGGACGCGGGTGACACGGCATCGCCCGAGATGTTCGCCGCGATGCAGCGGGACCTCGGCCTGTCCGCGGACCAGGCGAAGGACCTGCTGGCCAAGGAGAACGCGGCCACCGACACGGAGGAGTCCCTGCGGGGCTCGCTCGGCGCGGCGTTCGGCGGCGCGCACTACGACGCGGCCCGGGGGAAGTTGGTCGTCGGGGTGACCGACCTGTTGGCCGTGGAGCGGGTTCGCTCCGCTGGCGCCGAGCCGACGCTGGTCAGCCGGAGTGAGGCCCGGCTGAACGAGGTCAAGGCGGCGCTGGACGCGCGGGGCGACAACGCCCCGCAGTCGGTGACGAGCTGGTACGTCGACCCGACCAGCAACAGCGTTGTGGTGACGGTCAGCCCCGGCGCGGTCGAGCAGGCCAAGGGCTTCGTGGCCGGTGTCGACGCGGACGCCGTCCGCGTCGTGGAGTCCACCGAGTCCCCGCGCCCGCTCTACGACCTGATCGGCGGGGACGCCTACTACATCGGCAGCGGCTCGCGCTGTTCGATCGGCTTCTCGGTGCGGGGCGGGTTCGTGACCGCCGGGCACTGCGGGCGGACCGGCGCCTCCACCACCGGGTCCAACCGCCAGGCCCAGGGCACCTTCCAGGGGTCGGTCTTCCCGGGCAGCGACTACGCCTGGGTCAAGACCAACTCGAACTGGACGCCCCGCGGGCTCGTGAAGAGCGGTGGCAGCACCATCAAGGTCCGCGGCTCGCGCGAGGCGGCGGTCGGCGCCTCGATCTGCCGCTCCGGCTCCACCACGGGTTGGCACTGCGGCAAGGTCCAGGCCAAGAACCAGACCGTCCGCTACTCGCAGGGCGCGGTCCGGGGCCTGACCAAGACCAGCGCCTGCGCCGAGCCGGGTGACTCCGGCGGCTCGTTCATCAGCGGCGACCAGGCCCAGGGCGTGACCTCCGGCGGCTCCGGCAACTGCCGGTCCGGCGGCACGACCTACTTCCAGCCGGTGAACCCGATCCTCAGCCGGTACAGCCTGCAGCTCGTCACCGGCTGATCGGTCCACACCCAGCCGGTGCGCGGCCGCCCCCTGCCTGCCGCGCACCCGGCCACCAGGCGCCCCCCGGACCCGTCCGGGGGGCGCCTTCCGCCGTCCGTCCGTCGGGCGCGGAGCTCCAGCTCGGCTCGGCTCAGGTGTCGGGGTCAGGCGTCGGGGGCCGGCGGAGCCGACGCCCGCTCGTCCCGCCGGCCAAGGTCGGCCAGGCCGCCCGAGGCCAGCAACGCGAAGTGCGTGTCGAACAGTCGGACCTGGTCGGCCCGGACCTCCGCGACGGGATCACCGGCGGCGAGTCGGCGCAGGGCCTCGGTCTGGGCGGTCCAGGACACGGCGCAGACGGCCGCCGCCGCCAGCCGCGCCGTCGGGTCGTGCGCCGGCCGGCCGGTCTCCCGGGCGATGGCCTCGGCGAGGACGGTCTCCATCTCCTCCCGTCGCTCCCGGACCCGGGCGCGCAGCGCCTCGCTCTCCGTCACCACCGCCCAGAACTCGTGCACGCCCTCGAAGACCGCCGACAGCGGATCACCGCGCTCGGTCAGGTCGACCAGCATCCGGTGGACCGCGTCGAACACCGACTCGCCCTGGCCCCTGCGCCTGATCGCGTCCAGGTACCGGTCCCAGATCTCCTCGTACCGGTCCAGGTAGAGGTCCTCCTTGCGCGGGAAGTAGTTGAAGACCGTCATCCGCGACACGTTCGCCGCCTCCGCGACCTCGGCGACGGTGACCTGGTCGAACCCGCGCTCGTGGAACAACCTCGTCGCCACGCCCGAGATGTGCTCCCGGGTGCGCCGCTTCTTCCGCTCTCGCAGGCCCTCCGACATGAGAAAAAAGATACCAAGCACAAACTTGGACCGGGTATAAGTTAGGGTCGGACGGGCAGGAGCGAACACGGAGGAGACGCAGTGGACGTCGACGTGGTGGTGGTCGGGGCCGGGCCGACCGGGCTGTTGCTGGCCAGCGAGCTGGTGCTGGGCGGGGTCTCGGTCCTCGTGCTGGAACGACGTGCCGAACCGGACCAGACGATCAGGGCGGGGGCCTTCGGCCCGCTCGGGGCCGAGGCGTTGCGCCGCCGGGGCCTGGGCGACGAGCTCGCCGAGGTGGAACGGGAGGCGGCGCGGCGGTTCGTCGCGATGCGCCGGGAGACCGATCCGGACCTCGACGCGAAGCTCCGCGCCGCCGAGGAGGCGGGGCGCGGGGACGCGGCGCTGACCGGGCAGATCCCGTTCCGCCGGGTGGGCGGGCACTTCGGCGGGCTGTTCCTGATCGACCAGGAGCGGCAGGAGGACCCGGAGCGCCGGTACGTGGCGGTGGGGCAGCAGGACCTGGAGCGCATCCTCGCCGGGCATCTCGACCGGCTCGGGGGGGAGGTGCGGCGGGAGCACGTCGTCACCGGGTTCGCCGAGGAGGGCGACGGGGTCACCGTGCACGTGACGACGCCGGCCGGGGAGCAGAAGCTCCGCGCCCGGTACCTCGTCGGCTGCGACGGGGGCCGCAGCACGGTGCGCAAGCTCGCCGGGTTCGACTTCCCCGGGACGCCGCCCTCGATCACCGGTCACCAGGCGATGGTCGAGCTGGACGAGCCGGACAAGCTGCTGCCCCTGGGCTGGCGGCGCACCCCGACCGGGGTGATGTCCTACGGTCCGGTGCCCGGGCGGGTGCTCGTCGTGGAGTTCGACGGGCCACCGGAGGACAGGAACGCCCCCGTGACCAGGGAGGAGATCCAGGCCAGCCTGCGCAGGGTCAGCGGAACCGACGTCACCGTCACGGCGGTGCGCACGGCGACCCGGTACACCGACAACGCTCGCCAGGTCACCACCTACCGGCTCGGTCGCGTCCTGCTCGCCGGCGACGCCGCGCACGTGCACTCGCCGTTCGGCGGTCAGGGCATCAACCTCGGCCTGATGGACGCGGTCAACCTGGGCTGGAAGCTCGCCGCGGTGGTGCGCGGCGACGCGGCGGAGGACCTGCTCGACAGCTACACGACCGAGCGGCACCCCGTCGGCGCCCGGGTGCTCCAGAACACCCGCGCGCAGGTCGCGATCATGCGGCCGGACGACCAGTCCGGCGCGATGCGGGAGCTCCTGGCCGAGATGTTGGGCCTCGACGAGGTCAACCGGTTCATCGGGGCGATGATGCGGGGAGTCGAGGTCCGCTACGAGTTCCCGTACCCGACCGACGGGCATCCGCTGATCGGCCGGAGCTGTCCGGAGTTGTCCTTCGAGACCAACGCTTCCGACGGCGCTCCGGGTCAGGTCGGTCTGGCCGACCTGATGCTCGACGGCCGGCCGCTGCTGCTCGACCTCGGGGCGGGGGTGGCCGACGCGGCGGCGGGCTGGGGCGATCGCGTGCGGGTGGTCACCGCGAGGTGCGTCGACCGCGACGACCTGTCGGCGCTGCTGCTCCGCCCGGACGGGCACGTCGCCTGGGCGGCGGCGCCGGGGGAGGATCCGGACCGGAAGGTCCTCGACGTCGCGTTGCGCACCTGGTTCGGCGAGCCCTCCGACCGCGCGGGGTCCCGCTCCCCTGATGCCCCCTGATCTCCTCTGATGTCCACCCGCACGCGTGATCCGAACCCGCCCGTTTTTGTCAGTCCTCCATGAGACGTTGGAAATGGGGGGTTCCCCAATACTCAAGTCTGTAGTGGACAAAAGACTGTGCCGGCCCGCGCGGTCAGACCACAGTGGACGGTGATGGTCACTCCGAGGCCGGCTGCTCTTGGGCTGGCTGTTCCTGGGCTGGCCGGCCCTGGACGACCACCTCGGCGATCAGCCGCTTCTCCCTGCCCGACAGGCTCCACGCCCTGGCGACGACCCGGTCCTTGGCCGAGATCCCGTACAGGGAGCCGTATTCCTCGCGCCAGTAGACGGTGAGTGCCACCAGGTACTCCAGCGCCGTGGTCCCGGCCTGGCGGTACTCGGTCCGGCCGACGTAGAAGCCCTGGTCGTCGATCTCCTCGTGGAAGGCCAGAACCCGTTGCCCGCGAACGACCTTGTAGTACTGGACGAGGTGCGGGTAGCTCCACATCACGGCCACCTGGTGTCTGTGCTCGGCACGCGCGACGTGTTGGCCCGCCTGGTACGCGCCTCGCTCACCGAGAGGGGCCGTGCCGGGCGGGCCATGACGCCGATGAGGCCGCTGAGAAGAACGAGCAGAACGCCGCTGCCGGCGATGTGGATCATGCGGATGATCTCCGATCCATCAGTGCTGGTTCGGGGGATGCGTTCGGTGGGAGCGCTGCTTCCACTGCTGCATCTGCTGCGGAAAAACGGAAGCAGGTGCGGCAGGATGTGCACAATTAACCGATCAGGTGATCGTGTCATTGCCGTGTGATCTGCATAGGGTGTGCTGCGTGGGTGGAAGCAACGGGCGTACGCCCAAAGCGAGGGCGCTCGGCCGAGCGCTGGCCGAGGCGCGCAACGAGCGTGGACTGACACAACGACAGCTCGCCGAAAGGATTGGCGCCAGCCACGGAACGCTCGCGAGGTGGGAAACAGGCGACCGCACACCTGATCCCACAAATGTGGCGCAGATACTGACGGCACTGGAAGTCAACGGGCGGCGCTACGAGGAACTTCTCTCGATGGCGCGTGGTGCCGGTGACCGCCGTTGGTTGGCGGTGTCGATGCCGGAGCTACGTACGCAGCTTTCCGCGCTGGTGGACGCTGAGGCGAGCGCGGTGGCGATCACTGACGTGGCACCACTGTTGATCCCAGGTCTTCTCCAGTCTTCTTCCTACACTCGCGAGATCATGGTTGCCGCATCCGTACCAGCGGACGAGGTCAACACTCGGGTCGCGCTTCGGATGGGACGGAAAGACGTCATCATGCGCCGGGATGAACCAGTGCGCTACCTGGCACTGATCGGAGAGGCGGCCCTGCGAAACGTGCTGGGCGTGCCTGCGCTCATGGTGGACCAACTTCGCCTCGTGCTCGAACTTTCAAACCGACCGAACATCGATGTGAGGGTGGTGCCGCTTCGGAGCGGGTGGAACCCGGCGTTGGAAGGTCCCTTCCTGCTCATCGAATCTGAGGGTGAGCAGTGCATCGTGCACTTGGAGAACCGGCGCTCGGCTCTCGTCTTCCACGAGGAGGAGGACGTTGAAGCGTACCGACAGGCGGTTGGCTACGTGGCTGCGGTGGCGATGGCTCGGGAAGAGACTCGCGAGTTCATATCTGGGGTGATCGAAGAATTGGGGAGGATGGCATGACCGCGTCGCTGGTCACCGGCCGATGGCGGAAGTCGAGTCACAGCTCCCAGACGAACGCCTGTGTCGAGGTGGCCGGGAATCTTCCGGGTGTGACCGCTGTGCGGGACTCCAAGAACCCGGGTGGTCCCGTGCTGCTGTTCGGGAACCCTACATTCGGGGCGTTCGCCAAGGCTGTTGCGTGTGGCCGCCTTGACTTGCCTTGATCGGGGATCGGCGACCAGCCGGGCTGGCTTTCGGATTTCTCAATGCGTGAGTCCGGCTGATCGCGAGGATTTCGGAAGAGGCGACCGCGCTGATCCTCTCGGGGATCGATCGATTGGAGGCAGCGTGACGGCCGTGGCGAAGTGGCGTAAGTCCAGTTACAGCGGCACCGAGACGGACTGCGTCGAGGTGGCTGCTGTTCCTCAGAGCATCGCTGTGCGGGACAGCAAGAATCCGGGCGGACCGGTGCTCGTGTTCGGGCGCGAGGGGTTCGCGGCTTTCGTGGGTCGGGTGAAGGCCGGTCGGGTCACTTCGGCCTGACCGGATGGGGTGCCCGGCCGTGGGCGCGGCCGGGCACCGTTCGGTGGTCAGAAGTGTTCAGTTGCTTCCGGCGCGGAGGCGGCGGCTGAGGTGTTCGGCCGCCGCGCGCGGGTCGTCGGCCTCGGTGATCGCCCGCACGACGACCACGCGGTCCGCGCCGGCCGCGATCACCTCGTCCAGGCGCGCGGCGTCGATCCCGCCGATCGCGAACCACGGGCGGTCGTGACCGGTGCGGTCGGCGTGCGCGCTCGTGTGCCGCACCAGGTCGAGGCCGGGGGCGGGGCGGCCGGGCTTGGTCGGGGTCGGCCAGCACGGGCCGGTGCAGAAGTAGTCGACGCCGGGTTCGGCGGCGGCGGCCTCGGCCTGGGCCGCGTCGTGGGTGGACCGGCCGATCACCACGTCCTCGCCCAGCACCTTCCTGGCCCACGGCACCGGGAGGTCGTCCTGGCCCAGGTGCAGCACGTCGGCTCCGGCGGCGAGCGCGACGTCGGCGCGGTCGTTCACCGCCAGCAGCGCGCCGTGCCGGGCGCACGCCTCGGCGAGCACCTCCAGCGCCGCGAGCTCTTCCGCCGCCTCCAGCGGACCGTCGGCCTTGTCGCGGAGCTGCACGATGTCGACCCCGCCCGCCAACGCCGCGTCCGCGAACGCGGCCAGGTCACCCCGGTCCCGGCGGGCGTCGGTGCACAGGTACAACCGCGCGTCGGCCAACCGCTTCCGGATCTGCTCACCGCTCAACCCAGGCACGACTCGACCCTAGGCCCTCCGGCCGGCTACGGTGGGGGCGGTCCGCACGGGAGCCCGGAGGGACCGGGCTGAGAGGGGGGCTGGACGCCCCCGACCGTCGAACCTGATCCGGGTCATGCCGGCGCAGGGAGCGTGATGGGGTGTCTTCTGACGTGGTCGTGGGTTCGCGCGTCGCCGTCGTCGGCGGGGGTGTGGTCGGCCTGTCGGTGGCCTGGCTGGCCGCCGCGTCGGGTCTCGCCGTGGTCGTGGTCGACCCGTCGCCCGCGCGGGGCGGCGCGTCCTGGGTGGCCGGCGGGATGCTGGCCCCGGTGACCGAGGCGTGGCCGGGGGAGGAGGCGGTCCTCGGCCTGGGGCTGGACTCGCTGGCCCGCTGGCCGGACTTCGCCGCGCGCCTGCGCGCCGACTCCGGGGTCGATCCCGGGCTGGACCTGGCCGGCACGCTGGTGGTCGCGGCCGACGGGGCCGACGCCGAGGTGTTGCGGGTGCTCGCCGACTACCTCGCCGGGCTGGGACGGGAGGTCCGGGCGCTCACCGGCCGGGAACTCCGTCGGTTGGAGCCGGGGATCGGGCCGTCTGTCCGAAGTGGACTGGAGGTTCCCGGCGACCTCGCCGTCGACAACCGGGCGCTGCTGACCGCGTTGCTCGCCGCGTGCGAGCGGCGGGGCGTCCGGTTCGACCGCCGCTCGGCCGCCGAGGTCGGCCCCGGTCGCGTCTCCACGACCGACGGGTCCACAGTGGACTGTGACGCCGTGGTGGTGAGCGCGGGCGCGTGGAGCGGGAGCCTGCATCCCGCGCTGGCCGACGCGATCCGCCCGGTGAAGGGTGAGATCCTGCGTTTGCGGGCCCGGCGCGGCGCGTTGCCGCCGCCCACGCGCACTGTCCGGGCGCTGGTGGAGAGCCGCCCGGTCTACCTCGTGCCCCGGCCCGGGGGACTGGTGCTCGGCGCGACCCAGTACGAGGCCGGCTTCGACGGGGACGTCACCGTGGGCGGGGTGCGTGACCTGCTGCGGGACGCCGAGCGGGTGTTGCCCGGCGTCGCCGAGTACGCCCTGGACGAGGTCGTGGCCGGCTTCCGCGCCGGGAGCCCGGACAACCTGCCGTTGGTCGGGGAGGTGGAGCCGGGCGTGCTCGTCGCGGCCGGACACCACCGCAACGGTCTGCTGCTCGCGCCGGTCACCGCCGAGGCGGTGCTGGCGGCGCTGCGCGGTGACGCGCCGCCGGAGTCGGCCCGGGTCGCCGACCCCGCGCGGTTGTCCGCCGTGGCGCGCTGAACCGCTCGCCACGACGAGGGTCGAGGTGTCCGCTCGGGACCGAACTGTCCACTGTGGAGGATGAAGATGAGGGTGCGGGTCAACGGGGAGGACCGGGAGTTCGCCGAGGCGGCCACCGTGGCGGACGTGCTCGTCGCGTTCGGCACGCCGGCGGCGGGTGTCGCCGTCGCGATGGACGGCGACGTGGTGCCGCGCGGCGTGTGGCAGAGCACGCCACTGCGGGACGGCGCGACCGTCGAGGTGCTCACCGCGGTTCAGGGGGGTTGAGGTGAGCGAGACCGTCGTGCGGGAGTCGACCGCGACCGAGGTCGACCCCCTGGTGATCGCCGGCCGGTCGTTCGGCTCACGGCTGATCACGGGCACCGGCGGCGCGGCCAACCTGGCCGTGCTGGAGCGCGCCCTCGTCGCGTCCGGCACCGAGCTGACCACGGTGGCGATGCGGCGGATGGACGCCGAGGGCGGCACCGGGGTGCTGGACCTGTTGCGGCGACTGGGAATCGAGGCGCTGCCCAACACCGCCGGCTGTCGCACCGCCGCGGAGGCGGTGCTCACCGCCCGGTTGGCCAGGGAGGCGCTGGAGACCGACTGGGTCAAGCTGGAGGTCGTCGCCGACGAGCGCACCCTGCTGCCCGACCCGGTCGAGCTGCTCGACGCCGCCGAGCGGCTGGTCGCCGACGGCTTCACCGTCCTGCCCTACACGAACGACGATCCGGTGCTCGCCCGGCGGTTGGAGGACGTGGGCTGTGCGGCGGTGATGCCGCTCGGCTCGCCCATCGGCACCGGGCTGGGCATCCGCAACCCGCACAACATCGAGATGATCGTCGCGGCGGCTGGGGTGCCGGTGGTGCTGGACGCGGGCATCGGCACCGCCTCCGACGCCGCGCAGGCCATGGAGCTGGGGTGCGCGGCCGTGCTGCTGGCCACCGCCGTGACCAGGGCCCAGGACCCGGAGCGGATGGCGGCGGCGATGCGGGCGGCGGTGTCCGCCGGCCGGCTGGCCCGGCTGGCCGGCCGCATCCCGCGCCGGTACTGGGCACAGGCGTCCAGCCCCACGCCCTGACCACCCCGGACGCGAGCCTTTCCGGTGCGGCGCAAGGAGAACAAGCCTTGCGCCGCACCGGAGAACACGAGGTCGGGTCAGGCCGCTGGTGGTGCTGTCGCGAGTTGGGCGAGGTGGTGGGAGGTGCTCATCGCGATCCACCGCCACGCCGAGCCCACGTTGTCGATGCGGCGGCGGGCGCAGGCGTCGAGTTGCTCGTCCCCCCAGGAGAAACCGGGGCCGGCGAACTCGCTGCGCTCGGCGAGCTCGATGGCCAGGTCCAGGAAGTGGCGGGCGGCGGCGCCCTTGGGGACGCGGCGGTCGGCGTTCCTGGGCAGCTCGCGGCGCAGGAACACCGCGCCGTCGGCCACCGTGTAGTACAGGTACGGGTAGACGGTGACCGGCCTGTTGGGCTCCCGGGGCGCGATCGGGTGGACCACGCCGTAGTCGCCGTAGCCGGTGCGGCGGCCCGAGTACTCGCCGCGCACCGCCTGCCAGACGTCCAGCTCGGCGCGGGCCATCCGCAGCGTGTCGAAACCGGCGCGGTTCGGCGGGACCGAACCGGACACCAACGTGGTGGAGCGCAGCCCGTGGTGGGAGCCGATCTGGTCCAACGCCGTCATCGCGAGGTCGAGGTACCTGGTCCGGCCGCCCGCGAGGTAGCCGAGGTCCAGCACCAGGTCGACGGTGTCGGCGGGCAGCCGCATGAGGTCCAGCGCGCGGTCGACCCAGCGGCGGGCCGCGCCGGCCCTGGCCGGGTCGGAGATGGTGACCCGCAACGCCGCGCCGCAGCCCAGGTCCTCGTCCAGCAGCTTGACCGCGCGCAACGCCGCGACCGGGTCGTCGGCCCGCAGCACCGGGACGAACGGGACCACGTCGGCGGCGGCCTCGCCGTGCTCCCGGGTCACCCGCTGTCGGATCTGGTGCGCCAGCAGGTCGAGCGGCCCGCGCGGCCACTGCGCCAACGGGTTCGTCGGGGGCAGCAGGGAACAGTCGACCATCATCGGCCGACCCCTCGGGGCAAGCGCCGCGGCCGCCGCCACGAGCTTGGGCAGCAGCCGCCCGGTGAGTGTGACCGTCGGCAGCACCTCCACCAGCGGCTGGACCACCGCGGCGTCGGCCGACGACATGCGCGCGGCGGCGTCCAGCTCACCCATCTTGCTCTTCATGACGACCATCGCCCGGAATCTCGGTCGCCCGCCGGATAAGTGGTTCATCCCCGCCTCCTGTCGGTCACACGGCCGTTCTCCCGCGGGACGCCGGTGGCGGGGCGGTGGTCGTGGGCGGGGAGGGAACCCGAGCGCCCGTTGCCACCTCCCGTCCACGGCTCCGCGGGGCATGCCCAGTGGTGCGAGGGGGTGCGGGCGGTCCGCCGGGTCGGGCCGCGCGACTCGGGCCGGGCCCCCGCGCGCGGCGGCCGGTTCTCCCGGCGCACCAGGAGAACGCGCTGTCGACGCGCGGGAGCCCGGCCCGTCGCACGAGGTCGACGACCAGGTGGTGGATCGCCTGGACGAACTCCTCGCTCGTGGGGCGGCATCGTCCGGACCGGTCGGGAGGACGGGCGGGCCGGCCCACGCCGTTCCGCGGCGGCGGACAGGGGCGAGCGGGACGGAGGGCGTGCTTTTGTCCGAAGTGGACAGACGGCCGGGTGGTCAGCCGGGGGTCGAGTCGGCCGGCCCGCGTCAGCGGGGCCAGCGCCGCCGCGCCCGGTCCGACGAGCGCGGTGAGCTCATCCCGCCGCACCTTCGGCGGCGCGATCGGCGCCCGGTCGGCCCCCGCCCCCAACGCGCGTCACCCCCGGATGCACAGCGTCAGTGGTACGCCCAGCGTCCGTGGCGCGCACGGCGTCGCCCACCCGCGCGCCCTGCCTCAGAAGGTAAGGATCGCCGCAGGTCAGCGCGTCTGCCGCGTGGGTGATCAGTCGTGCTCCAGGCGGAGGGCGGCGTGATGGACGGTCAGCGCCTCCGCCACCACGACCTGCGCCGCCAGCACGGCGGGCCACGGGCCGGCCTCCGGAAGGTGGAACTCCGTCCGCACCGGACGCCCGTCCGGCGGGGCGAGCAACGTGCGCGCGTACCGCAGGGCGGGCAGCACGCCCGCGCGGTCGTCCGAGCGCAGCTCGGCCAGCTCCCGCAACGCGATCCGCACCGCGTCCAACGCGGCCGCCGCCTCCTTCGCGACCTTGCGCTGCTCCTCGGCCTCGTCCTCCACGCGGTCGATGAACGCCGCCAGGTCGCGGGTGCGGCGGATGGCCATCGCGTGCGCGGCCCGCACCGCGTCCGGCGCGCCGCCCTCGATCAGCACGCCGGCCAGCCCGCGCACCACCTCCATGGTGCCCCGAACCCGGTCCACCAGGTTGCTCCTCGGGCGCGGCAGGGTCAGGTAGCCCATGGCCAGCGCCAGGGTCGCGCCGATCGCCGCGCTGGTCAGGAAACCGATCACCAGGTCGGGGACGGCGGCGGTGCGCGTCACGTCCCGCAGCACGACCACCAACGCGGTCAGCAGACCGGTGAGCGCGGTGTGACTCCGTTGCAGCAGCGGGAAACCCACCACGCCGAGCACCACGAACGCCGCCACCAGCAGCGGGGCTGGGGTGAACGAGCCGATCACCGCCGCGACGCCGACCACGAGCATCATCCCCGCCGCCCGCTGCAACGCCACCGACGCGCTGTCGCGGTGCATCGGCCGCAGCACGGCGAAGATCGACATCACCAGGATCGACGCGTACGGGCTGTGCCACCAGGTCGAGATCAACGCGCCGACCAGGACGGCGAGCGTGCAGCGCGCCGCGTGGCGGGACAACGCCGACCTCGGCGTGACCAGCGCGCGCAGCTCCTCCCCGAGCAACTGCGCGGCCCTCGGCCGCGGCACCGGCTCCGCCGTGCCGCGCTCCCGGTCCGCAAGCCCCCGTCGCACCTGGCCCAACCCGGCCGCGAGGCCGTCGATCAGCCGCAGCACGTCGGAGGAGACGCCCACCGCGCGCAGCGCGTCCACGTGCTGCGTGAACAGGTCCACCATCGGCAACGCGCGCGACGACCGGGCGCGCACCGCGACGGCGAGCTGCGCGGCCACCCGGTCCGCCTCCGCCAGCACCACCCGCATCCGCTCGGCCAGCGGCAACGCCAGCCCGCCCAGCCGGTCCTCCAGCTCGCTCCTGGCCACCCGCATCGCCGCCGCGCCGGCCAGCGCCTCGCCGAGCCACGCCGGCGCCCCGTCCGACCGCCACACCACGACCGCGTCGGCCAGCACCCTGGGCTCCCGGTCGGTCAGCGCCGCCGCCACCGCCCGCCGCGTCGTCGCCGACGGGTCCCGCCCCCCGAAGACGACCCGCAGCACGACGGCGAACGCCACCCCGAGCGCCGCGACCGCCAACCGCAGCGCGACGCTCAGCCCGGCGCCGATCCCGGTCGCGCTGGACAACACCACCGCGGCGAGCACCGCCCCGCCGGCCAGCTCCAGCCGCCACCCCAGCAACGGCACCACGGTGGCGGTGAGCACGGCCAGGGTCGGGACCGCCACCGCCAGCGCCGGCACCTGGTTGACCACCGGGCCGGCCGCCAGCGCGACCACGAGCAGCGGCCCGCACCAGCTCATCAGCCGCAGGTCGGACCGCAGCGGCCCGCCCACGCCGGCCGTCAGGCCGAACAGGGCGCCGAGGCCGGCGATCGCGGTCGCCTCCGCCAGGCCGAACGCCGCCGCGGTCGCCGTGGCGGCGGCCGTCACGGCCAGCACGACGAGCAGCAGCCGACCCGGCGGTGTCGGTGGCACGCCCGAGGCCGGTTCCGGCCCCGGGCGCGCTCCGGACAGACCGCCGGAACGGGACGAAGGACGCATCATGGTTCCTGGTAGCGCACGCAGACTCCCCACCTCTCCACGCATACCAACACCGGGCCGCGAAGACCGGGTCGCCCTGTCGCACGGAGGGGTGTGCTCGCCGTGACCTTCGCCGGATCGAGCTACACGGGAGCGTCGCCGAGGCGCCAGAAACCGGACACCGGGCCGATTCCGGACCCGAGGGGGTACGACTCGCGCACGGCCCGCACCACGTACCGCTTGCCGAAGCGCACCGCGTCGACGACGTCGGCGCCGCGCGCCAGCGCGGAGGTGATCGCGGAGGCGAGCGTGTCGCCGCCGCCGTGCGTGTGCGGGGTGGCGAACCGCGGACCGGGCAGCTCGACCAGCCGGGGCTCGCCGTCCGCGTCCACGCCGCGCAGCACGTCGACGCAGTCGGGGTCGTCCACCAGGTGGCCCGCCTTGATCAGCACCCACTCCGGGCCGAGCGCGTGCACCGCCTTGGCCGCGTCCACGAGCCCCGCCCGGTCGCGCGCCACGATCCCGGTCAGCAACCGCACCTCGTCGAGGTTCGGCGTCACCAGCGTGGCCCGCGCGAACAGCTCGCGGAGCGCGTCCAGGGCGTTGTCCCGCAGCAGCGGGTCGCCGTGCATGGACGCCGCGACCGGGTCGACCACCAGCGGAACCCGCCCGCCCCGGCCCACCCCCAGCCGCCGGCAGGTGTCGTCCACCGCGCGGATGATCTCCGCCGAGGCCAGCATGCCGGTCTTGGCCGCGTCCACCCCGATGTCGGTGACCACGGCCTCGATCTGCCCGACCACCGTGTCCACCGGGATCTCGTGGAACCCGCTGACCCCGACCGAGTTCTGCACGGTCACCGCGGTGAGCGCGGACATCCCGTGCACCCCGCAGGACTGGAAGGTCCGCAGGTCGGCCTGGACGCCCGCGCCGCCCCCGGAGTCCGAGCCGGCGATGGTGAGGGCCCGCGCCGGGGTGGTCCCCGGCGCGGGCCGCAACGAACCGGTGAGCAAGCCGCTCACCCCTCCACCACGGGCAGGTAGACCTTGCCGCCCTGGTCGGCGAACTCCGAGGACTTCTCCCGCATGCCAGCCTCGATCGCCTCGACCGAGTCCAGCCCGCGCTCCTCGGCGTACCGCCGCACGTCCTGCGTGATCTTCATGGAGCAGAACTTCGGGCCGCACATGGAACAGAAGTGCGCCGTCTTGGCCGGCTCCGCCGGCAGCGTCTCGTCGTGGAAGGACCGCGCGGTGTCCGGGTCCAGCGACAGGTTGAACTGGTCGACCCAGCGGAACTCGAACCGCGCCTTCGACAGCGCGTCGTCCCGCTCCTGCGCCCTCGGGTGCCCCTTGGCCAGGTCCGCCGAGTGCGCCGCGATCTTGTACGTGATCACGCCGGTCTTGACGTCGTCCCGGTTCGGCAGGCCCAGGTGCTCCTTGGGCGTGACGTAGCAGAGCATCGCCGTGCCGGCCGCCGCGATCTGCGCCGCGCCGATGGCCGAGGTGATGTGGTCGTAGGCCGGCGCGATGTCGGTCGCCAGCGGGCCGAGGGTGTAGAACGGCGCCTCGCCGCACCACTCCTCCTCCAGCCGCACGTTCTCGGCGATCTTGTGCATCGGCACGTGGCCGGGGCCCTCGATCATCACCTGCACGTCGTGCGCGCGGGCGACGTGCGTCAGCTCGCCCAGCGTGCGCAGCTCGGCGAACTGCGCCTCGTCGTTGGCGTCGGCGATGGAGCCCGGCCGCAGGCCGTCGCCGAGCGAGAACGTCACGTCGTAGGTCCGCAGGATCTCGCAGAGCTCCTCGAAGTGCGTGTAGAGGAAGCTCTCCCTGTGGTGCGCCAGGCACCACGCGGCCATGATCGAGCCGCCGCGCGAGACGATGCCGGTGACGCGGCGCGCCGTGAGCGGGACGTACCGGAGCAGCACGCCGGCGTGCACGGTCATGTAGTCCACGCCCTGCTCGCACTGCTCGATCACGGTGTCCCGGTAGACCTCCCACGACAGCTTCGCCGGGTCGCCGTCGACCTTCTCCAGCGCCTGGTAGATCGGCACCGTGCCGATCGGCACCGGCGAGTTGCGGATGATCCACTCGCGGGTCTCGTGGATGCGCTTGCCCGTGGACAGGTCCATGACGGTGTCGGCGCCCCAGCGGGTCGCCCACACCATCTTGTCCACCTCCTCCTCGATGGAGGACCACACGGCGGAGTTGCCGATGTTGGCGTTGATCTTCACGAGGAACTTCTTGCCGATGACCATCGGCTCGCTCTCGGGGTGCCGCCGGTTGGCCGGGATCACTGCCCTGCCGGCGGCCACCTCGGCCCGCACCAGCTCGGGGTCCACGCCCTCCCTGGCGGCGATGTAGGCCATCTCCCTGGTGACGGTCCCCGCCTTGGCATAGGCGAGCTGGGTGACCGCGCCGTTGACCGGCTCCCGGTCGGCGATCCAGCCCTCCCGCAGCCTGGGCAGTCCACTGTGGACGTCGATGCTGGCTTCGGTGTCGGTGTACGGACCAGAGGTGTCGTAGAGGTCGACGTGCTCCCCGTTGGTCAGCTCCACCCGCCGGAACGGCACCCGCAGGCCGTCGGGGGTCTCCCGGTAGGCCTTGCGGGAACCGGTGATCGGTCCCGTGGTGACGGTGGGGCTGACGGAACGGTCTTCCAGAGCCGTCATCTCTTCCTCCCTACGCCGGCATTACCCGGTCAGGTTCGAGCGGTCGGCGGCACCGGGTCGCGATCGACACCAGCCGCCCTCTCAGCCCGCTACGGCGCGAGCTCCCGCGTGTGCAGTTGTCAGTTCGGGGCGAACCCCGCAGGGGAGGCTAGTGAGCGACTCACCGGGAGTCCAGCGCGAGCCGGACGCCCAGCCCGACCAGCACCGCCCCGGACACCTGCTCCAGGCGACGGCGCACGGCCGCCCGCCGCAGCCACCCGCCCAGCCGGCCGAGCGCCGCGCCGATCCCGAGGTACCAGCTCAGGTCCACCGCCACCCACAGCGCCGCGCACAGCAGGAGCCCGGCCGTCGGCGGCAGCTCCCTCGGCGCGAACTGGGGCAGGAACGAGATCGCGAACACGCCGGCCTTCGGGTTGGTCACGTTGGTCAGCAACGCCATGTGGAAGGCCCGCCACGGGCGGTCCGGCGTCGGCGCGGGCTCAACGACCTCGTCCCCCGCGCGCTGCCGGCGGGCGGCGCGCAGGGCCTGGACGCCGAACCAGACCAACACGAAGGCGCCCACGACGCGCAGCACGTCGTAGGCGACCTGGGAAGCCACCAGCACCGCGGACAGGCCGAAGACGGCGGCCAGGGACCAGAACAGCACACCGGCCTCGATCCCGGCGATCGTGGCCAGCACCGTGCGCCAGTTCCCGCGCGCGGACTGCCGGATCAACAACAGGGTCGCGGGGCCGGGGCTGATCGCCACGACGAACGCGGCGGCGACGAAGGCGAGGAGTCCGGAAACCATCGACCAAGGCTGCCGGCCAGAAGCGCGTCGCCGCAGCGACTTCTCCCAACTCGTGGCCGACAGCTCCGGCGCTCACACGGTCCTCGGCCGGCGGTCACTCGCCGTCGAACGGGTCACTCCCCGTCGAACGGGTCGCCCTCCGACGCGGGGTCCCAGGACAGCCCCGGCACACCCCAGCCGTTGCGCTTGAGCATCCGCTTGGACTCCTTGCGGTACCGGCCCACCAGCCGGTCCAGGAAGATGTAGCCGTCCAGGTGGTCGGTCTCGTGCTGCAGGCAACGGGCGAAGTAGCCGGTGCCCTCGACCTCGATCGGCGCGCCGTCCAGGTCGAACCCGGTGACCTTGGCCCAGTCGGCCCTGCCGGTCGGGAACGGCTCGCCGGGCGCCGACAGGCAGCCCTCCCAGTCCTGCTCCGGGTCCGGCATCGTCTCCGGGATCGCCGACGTCTCCAGGACCGGGTTCACCACGACGCCCCGGTGCTGGACGCCCTCGTCGTCCGGGCAGTCGTAGACGAACACCCGCAGGTCCACGCCGATCTGGTTGGCGGCCAGCCCGACGCCCTCGGCCGCGGCCATGGTCTCGAACATGTCCTCGACGAGCTGGCGCAGCTCGTCGTCGAACCGCTCGACGGGGCGCGTCGGCTGGTGCAGCACGGGCTCGCCCGCGATCACGATAGGGTGCACGGCCATGGGGCGAACTCTATCGTTCGCCGCTGGTCGAAGCTTTCTCGCGTGTCGCGCGGACGCGCCGGTCGCAGCGCCGGCGGGCCGAACGCGCGCGTGGTGTAATGGGCGCTCGGGAATGACAGTCCTGTAGTTCCCCACAGGCACACGGATCCCGGACCGCAAGGCGAGGAGCCAGATGGACGCCGCAGAGGCCCTGGTCCCGGCGCACGAGCCGGAGGACGGCCTGACCCGCAGGGAACACGAGATCCTGGCCTTCGAGCGCCAGTGGTGGAAGTACGCGGGTGCCAAGGAACAGGCCATCCGCGAGCTGTTCGACATGTCCGCCACGCGGTACTACCAGCTGCTCAACCACCTCATCGACAAGCCGGAAGCCGTGCGCGCGGACCCGATGCTGGTCAAGCGGCTGCGGCGGATGCGAACGGCCAGGCAACGCGCCCGCGTCGCCCGTCGCCTCGGCGTGGACCTCCACTGATCGCCATGAGCTCCCTCGAACCCCCCACCCCGTCCCGGCCGCTGCGCCTCGCCGCGTTCGTCCTGCTCGGCATCTCGGCGGTCGCGATGACCTTCGGCATCGTGTCGCTCACGACAGGCGACAACACCACCGGCGGGCAGGCCGTCTCCAGCGGCTCCGCGACCCCGGGCCCCTCCGGCGGCGCCTCGCCGGCGCCCCCGTCCCGGACCGGCGGCGGCACGTCGGGCACGCCCGGCGTCCCCGGCGGCACCGGTGGCACCGACCCCGGTGGCGGTGGCACCGGCTCCGGCTCCGGTCAGCCCAGCGGCACCACCCAGGGCGGTGGCAACGGCCAGACCCCGGGCGGCGACTCCGGTCAGCAGCCGGGCAACGGCGGCCAGACGTCCTCCGGCGGGAATCCCGGGCAACAGCAGGGCCAGCAGCCGGGCGGCGGGGAGAACGTGCACCAGGGCGGCGCCAACCGCAGCACGTCCCGCCCCACGCTGCGCGTCTACAACAACAGCACCATCGAGAAGCTGGCGGCGCGGGCCGCCGCGGACTTCCGCGCGGCGGGCTGGCAGGTCGACGAGGTGGGGAACTACCCGGGCGGCCTCATCCCGACCACCACGGTCTACTACCGGCCGGGCACGGACGAGCAGGCCGCGGCCGAGGAGTTCGCCCGGCAGTTCGGGGTCCGCGTGGAGCCGCGCTTCGACGGGATCTCGGACGCCAGCCCGGGTCTGATCGTGATCGTCACCAACGACTACCGCGGCGGAAACGCCCACGGCGTCAAGTAGTTCGCGGCCGGGGCGCACAGCGTCCCGGCCGGTGCACGTCGATTGGTGATCGCTCCCGGCGTGGTCTCCGGGCGCGCGATCGCCGCCGCTTCGGCCAGTGTCCCGCTGTCGGCCGGTAATCCGCTGTCGGTTGGTGCCTCCACGTGCCCGAGGGACGCGTTCACCCGCCCGGTGCCTTCTGCGGATTACCGCCCACCCGGGCGATCCCGGACCCCGCGTTTCTGTCAGTCCCCTGTGGAATGTTGGAAACCGGGGGTCCCCCATACGTAAGTCTGTTGATATCAAAAGAGATGGCGTGCGAGCGCCAGCGCCACGCGGTGGTCACGCGACCAGACCGTGCGGCGGCGTATATCGCCCGCGGCTCACGATCTCGTTGCCGCGCAACGAAATCCGGAGCCCGGTGTCATACCAGGACGGTTCAGGACTGCCGGGTCTCGGCATAGGCCGCCAGGGCCGCGAGTTGCGCCGGATCGAGTGAGGGGCGGACGCGTTCCCGCGCCGTCGCCAGGTGGGCCGAGGTGACCTCGGTCGCCGCCAGTGACTCCCGCATTGCGGTGAGCGCCGCCTCCCGCACCAGCGCGGCGCAGTCGGCCGCCGAGTAGCCGTCCAGCTCCGCCGCGAGGGCGTCCAGGTCGACGTCCTCGGCCAGCGGGGTGTTCCTGGCCGACGACCGCAGGATCGCGGCGCGCGCGTCGGCGTCGGGCGGCGGGACGTAGACGAGGCGTTCCAGCCGGCCCGGTCGGAGCAGTGCGGGGTCGACCAGCTCCGGCCGGTTGGTCGCGCCGAGCACGACCACGTCCCGCATCGGCTGCACGCCGTCCAACTCGGTGAGCAGCGCGGCCACCACCCGGTCGGCGACCCCGGAGTCCGAGGACTGGCCCCTGCGCGGCGCGAGGGCGTCCACCTCGTCCAGAAAGACCAGGGTCGGCGCGGCCTGCGCCGCCCGGCGGAACAGCTCCCGCACGGCGCGCTCGGACTCGCCGACCCACTTGTCCAGCAGCTCCGCGCCCTTCACGGAGAGCACGTTGAGCCGGCCGCTGCCCGCCAGCGCGCGGACCAGGAACGTCTTGCCGCAGCCGGGCGGGCCGTAGAGGAGCACGCCGCGCGGCGGCTGGACGCCCAGCCGGGCGAAGGAGTCGGGGTACTGCAAGGGCCACAGGACGGCCTCGGTGAGCGACTGCTTCACCTCGCCCAGGTCGCCGACGTCGTCCAGGGTGAGTCCGCCGACCCGCAGAGTGTCCGAAGTGGACATCGAGATGGGGCGGACGGTGTCCAGCGCACCGAGCAGGTCCTCCTGCGCGATCCGGGGCTCGTCCTCGCGGTTACCGCCGTGGTGCCGCAGCGCGGCGCGCACCGCCGCCTCCCTGCGGAGCGCGACGAGGTCGGCAGCGACGAACCCGGGCGTCCGCTCCGCGACCGCCGTCAAGTCCACAGTGGACTTAACGGGGACGTCCCGCAGCAGGACGCGGAGGAGGTCGGCCCGCGTCGCGGTGTCCGGCAGCGCCAGCGTCAGCTCCCGGTCGACGAGGTCGGGGTCCCGCAGGCGGGAGTCGACCGCCTCGGGGTGCGCCGAGGTCGCGACCAGCGCCAACCCCGGCGTCGGCACCGCGGCCCGCAACGCGTCCAACGCGACGGTGGCCAGGGGAGGCGGCGACGACGCGGGCAGGAGGGCGTCCACATCGGACACCAGCAGCACGCAGGGCGTTCCCCGCCGGGCCGTGCCCACGGCCAGCTCGACGGCCTCGTGAACGCGTCGCGCCGCCGCGCCCGCCTCCAACGCCGCCACGCTGGGCGCGACCAGCTCCACGACCTCCGCGGCCACGCTGTGCGCCACCGACCGCGTCAGCGTGGCCTTGCCGACGCCGGACGGGCCGGTCACCAGCACGCCGAGCCGGGAGGCCGCGCCGAGCCGGGACAGCAGGTCGGGGTGGCGGAAGGCCAGGTCCAGCCACTCGCCCAGCCGCCGGGCCGCGTCCCGCGCGCCGACCAGGTCGGCGACCGCGGGCGGCTCCCCGGCCGGCGGGGGAGCTGGGGCCTCGGCCGGCGCGGGGACGGCGCCGCCCGGAGCGGTCGGCCCCGACGCCAACGCCGCCGTCGGCTCGCCGGTGCGGGCGCCGCCACGCCACTGCACCACCGTTGACGGCTGCACGGCCACCGGCCCCGCCGGGTCGGTCCCGGTCACCGTGATCAGCTCGTTGGTCCAGGTCAGGCCGATCGCGGCGGAGAGCCCGCGCCGGGCGGCCGACACGTCCGCGCCGGGTGGCGGCGCGAGGTCCTGGGGCAGCAGCGACACGGCGTCGCCGAGCGTGAGCACCTTGCCCGTCAGGGCCAGGCGCAGGGTCTCCGGCGGGACCGCCGTCATCGCCAGCCGGGAGCCGGAGACGGTGACCGTCCTGGCCGGCGCGACCGGCACGGGCGCGACGACGACCTCGGCGCCCTCCCGCAGCCCGAGGTTCGACAGCGTGACGTCGTCCAGGAGCACCACCCCGGGCTGGGCCGCCCGGTCGGCCGCCGCGGCCAGCGCCGCCGTCACCCGGCCGCCGGTCAGCCGGACCGCGTCCCACGCCCGCAGGCCGAGCGCGTCCAGCACCTCCGGGTGCAGCCGGACCACCCCGCGCCGGGTGTCCACTGCGGACGGTGAGAGCCGAGCGGTGAGCGTGATCTCCGGTTCCGCCACGCCGTGCAGCCTACGGAAGCCGACGGGGCGGGTCGCGCCGTGCGGTCCACGGCGCGACCCGCCCCGGGTCGGTGTCGAACGTCGGTGCCGAGCGGTGCCGAGCGGTGCTACTTCGAGGAGTCGTCCTTGCGCGCACCGCGGCCGCCGCCACGCGACAGGCGCACCCTGCGGAACGCCCCGGCCGCGACCCGGCCGCGCAACGCCGGCCGCACCGCGAGCCGCCGGCCGTGCTGCCGCCGGATGGCGCGCCGCTCCTTCGGCGGCACGTCCCACGCCTCCGGGTGCCGGGCCAACCAGCGGTGCCGGTAGATCGCGTAGGGCACGTGCCCCAGGTAGACCGCCATGGCGAGGATCAACGCGCCGAGCGGGTAGACGATCACCGCGGCGGCCAGCACGCCCACCAGCACGAGCAGCGGGGCCACCGCGCGCGGCGACACCTTGATCGTCTTGAGCGACAGCGTGGGCACCCGGCTGATCGCGAGCCCGGCGCAGGCGAGCATCCAGGCGGCCACCGCCGGCTCGGAGCTCCACCAGCCGTCACCGAACTGCAGCGCCGCCATCAACGGCATCAACGCCAGCAGGGCGGCGGCCGGCGCCGGCACCCCGACGAAGAACTCCTTGGCGAACGGCGGCTGGTCGGGGTCCACCAGCAGCGTGTTGAACCGCGCCAGGCGCAGGGTCATGCACACCGCGAAGACCAGGGCGACGACCCACCCGTAGTTGGGGGTGTCGTGCAGCCCCCACACGTAGAGCGTCAGCGCCGGCGCGACGCCGAAGGAGACGTTGTCCGACAGCGAGTCCAGCTCCGCGCCGATCTTGCTGGTGGCGTCCAGCAGCCGGGCGAGCCGGCCGTCGAGGCCGTCCAGCAGCGCGGCCACCGCCGTGGCGGCGATGGCCGCGTTGGGCTGCCCGCGCAGCGCGAACATGACGGCGGACAGGCCGGAGCACAACGCCAGGACGGTGATGGCGTTGGGCAGCAGCCGCACCCCGGGCGCGGTCCGCGCCATGGCTCAGCCCTCCGCCCGCGCCACGCCGTTCGACGGAAGCGCTGACGGGAGCTCGGCGAGCACGGTCTCGCCGCCGATCGTGCGCTGGCCGGCCTCGACCAGGACCCGGCTGCCGCGCGGGACGTAGAGGTCGACGCGCGAGCCGAACCGGATGAGGCCGTAGGTCGTGCCGGCCGTCACCTTGTCGCCGTCCTGGATGTGGCACACGATGCGGCGCGCCACCAGACCGGCGATCTGGACCACGGCGAGCTGGTGCGCGCCGTCGGCGGTGCGTAGCGCCACGGCGTTGCGCTCGTTGTCGTCGCTGGCCTTGTCCAGGTCGGCGGACAGGAACTTGCCGGGGCGGTAGGCGACGCGCTCGACGACCCCGTCCACCGGCACCCGCTGCACGTGCACGTCGAAGATCGACAGGAACACGCTGACCCTGGTCATCGGCTCGTCGCCCATGCCCAGCTCGGCGGGCGGCACGGCTTCGGCGACGTGCGACACGGTGCCGTCGGCGGGCGCCACCGCCACCCCGGGACGGGTGGGGGTCACCCGGCGCGGCTCGCGGAAGAACCACGCGCACCACGCGGTGACGAGGGCGCCGAGCACGCCCGCGGGGCGGGAGAACCGGCGCAGCAGCAGCGTGAGCACCGCCCCGGCGAGCACGAACGGCCGACCGGCCGGGTTCATCGGCGGGATCGTGGTGCGGGCGAGGTCGACCAGGTGGGCGAACGTGCCGGTCTTGCCGGCGCCGTGCTGGTGATCGGAGGTCATCGTCGTCGGCGTTCCTGGGGTCGGCGGAGCCCGGTCACGTAGCGGCCGGGCACGGCCACCCACGGTACGCCAATCGTGGAACGGGCCGGGAGTGGTGCCCCGAACACCGCTCCCGGCCCGTCGGCGGACCGTGCGCCCCCCGACGGCGGACGGTCCTTTTCCCCGACTGGTCCGTGTGTCCCCCGACGACGCACGGACCCGAACGCCCCTCCCGGTGCCCGGGTCACCCCGATCGGCCCTTGACACTGGACGAGGCGGACCTGCGTGAACCAGTTTCCGGCATTCGCGCCGACATGGGAAGAGATGACGGAACCGGGTTCGCCCGCTCGCGGGAATCAGTGTAATCCACGTCACACTCGGCTGGCGGCGGTTCCGGGCGGGGCGTCCGCGCCCGTCAACGGGTGGGGTGCCGACGCCCCGTCAGCAGCCGGAGCAGGGCCAACAGCACCACGGACCCGAGCACGGCGACCCCGAAGCTGGACAGGCTCCAGTCGAAGGACATCTCCCTGCCGGTGACCAGGGCGTACAGCAGACCGCCCAGCGCGGCCCCGACCACTCCCACCAGCACGCTGACCAGGCAGCCCTGGGGTCGGCGGTCCCGCCCGCCGACCACCACGTTGGCCGCCCAGCCCGCGAGCGCCCCGAACACGATCCACGAGAACAGCCCCATGCGACCCACGCTACGGGCCGGCGGCGACGGCGGTCGGCGCGCGCCGGGCGTCGCCGCCCCGCCCCGACCGGTCCCTCAGCGGTGCACCGGCTCCCGGCGGCGTTGCCGCACGTCCTCGACCTCCAGCCGGTCGCCCAGCAGCCGGGCCATGCCCTCCTGCGGGTCGCCGTCGTGCGCGGTGTCGGAGGCGCTGGTCAGCTCCAGCTCGTCGCCGCCGCGGAGCTGGAGCCAGACGTCCCACCCGGACTGGCGGTGGACCAGCCGGGCCCACTCGACGTCGTGCCCGCACACCCACCGCGCCCCCGGCCGGCGCCGCAGCTCCGGCAGCGGCTTCCTGGCGGGGGAGCCGGCCGGCAGGACCAGTAGTCCGCTGTCGTACACGCGCACGTCGTGCGGGTCGCCGTCGCACCGCACGCCGTTGGCGCTGGCCACCAGCTCCGGCTCGGGGGGCTCGGCCGGCCGGGCGGCGAAGTCCAGCGGGACGCCGATCCGCACCAGGTGCCGGTGCAGCTGCGGCACCAGTCCCGGGGTGCGCACCGCGGGACCGACCAGGCGCTCCACGTCCACCACCTGCCCGCTGGCCAGGCGCAGCCAGCACGGCCCGTCCCAGTTCAGCTCCGGCCGCGCCCGCCCCGTGCGGCACAGCGCGGCGGTCACCGCGCCGCCGAGCAGCTCGACGAGCAGCGCGTCGGAGGCCGCCGACACCTCGCCGGGGGCGAGGCCGGGGTCCAGCGCCGGCTTCACCAGCTCGCAGCCCAGACCGCGGTGCACGGCCAGCAGGACACCGGCGACCGTGGTCTGCGCCGCCCGGCCGTCCACCCGCACACCGCTGTCCAGCACCGCGCGGCTCAGCCGCCGCGCGGCGTCCTCCGCCTTCCGCACGACCGCCGCGCGCACGAGCTCCGGCCACGGCGCGCGGGGGCCCAGGTCGACCAGCAGTGCGTCCTCCAGCTCGGGAACGCTGCGGCCGGGCGAGGTGAGCAGCGACCACGCGGGCCGGTCGTCGGCCTCGGGCTCCTCGCCGCCGGCCGCCCGCATCGCCTCGATCCGCTCCCGCAGCGGGGCGTGCCGGTCGTGCGGGCCGGACGGCCCGGCGTCGAGCGCCTCGTCCTCCAGCTCGGCCCACTCCCGCTGCCGGCGGGGAGCCGACAGGTAGGACCGGAAACCGAGCAGCACGTCCGGGGTCCGCCGCGCGATCGGGGCCATGGCCAGGTACTGCTGGCCGTAGTCCGACCAGGCCCGCTCCAGCGCGGCCATCCGCCGGAAGGCGGCGCAGGCCGCCTCCACGCCGGCGGCCGCCACCGCGGCCTCGTCCGCCACCTGCTCCTGCCGCTGGTTCACCGGCGCGGCGACGGACAGGACGAGGTTGCCCCACGCCCGGAGCACCGGGCGCCGCCAGTCGCCCTCGCTGTCCGCGACGACCTGCTCCACGAGCGCGGTCGCCCGGTAGGCGACGGCGTGCGGCCGGCCCTCCCGGTCGCCGAGGTGGGCCAGCTCGTGGGCGAGCACGGCCCGCAGCTCGGCCACGGTCAGCCCGCCGAGCAGGGGCAGCCCCACCTCCAGGCACCGGTGCCCGGGGACCAGGCCCAGCACGGGGGCGTCCTCCCAGAACGCGATCCGCACCCCCGGCACCACCCGGAGCTCGTCCGGCGGACGCGAGCGCGCGATCCCGGCCAGCTCGTCGATCACCTCCCACAGCTCCGGCTGGGCGGCGCGGTCGACCACGTGCCCCCGCGCGCGGTGCCGCACGCGCAGCACCGGTGGGAGGAACAGGCCCACCGCCGTGCCCAGCAGCGCGGAGCACAGGAGCAGTTCGATCGCGGTCATGCCGATGTCGCCATCGGCCATCGCGTAGAGCGCCGCGCCGGCCAACCCGGCCGCGAGCACCGCCGCGCACGCGAAGAACCCGACGAGCACTGTGAGCGCGAGGACGGCGCGCCAGGGGGAGCGCAACGCCGCAGACCTCCGGTCCGGACTGTGACGAGGGGGAGTCGAGCACGGTCAGTCGATCAGACCGCCTGCCGAGTGTGCTTCCTGGGTGTTACCGACAGCAAGTCCCCAGATCAGCACAGTGAGCGCCGGCGGTCGGCCGCCGGCCGAACGGCCCCGGAGCGGCGTCGGACGCCCCGGGAGCACCGGATGTCGGCGCCGCGGCGGGCCGTGCCGGTTGTCAGAGGAGCAGGACGGTCACCTCGGAGCCGGCCGGCAGCTCGCTGACCTCCTCCGGGATCTCCAGCAGGCAGTTCGCCGTCGCCAGGGCGGACAGCAGGTGCGAGCCGGGGCCGCCGACCGGCGCGACCGTGACGGCGCCCGCGTCGTACCGGCCGCGGCGGTACTGCCGGCGCGCCGACGGCGACCGCAGCGACTCCACGAGTGTCGCCGTGCGGCGCGGCCGGTCCGGCTCCGCGAAGCCCATCGCCGCGCGCAGGGCGGGGCGCACGAAGACCTCGAACGACACCAGCGCGCTGACCGGGTTGCCCGGCAGCGCCACGACCGGCACGCCGGCGTAGCGGCCCAGGCCCTGCGGGCCGCCCGGCTGCACCGCCACCTTGTAGAACTCCACGCCGCGCCCGGACAGCGCGTCCTTGACCACCTCGTAGGCCCCGGCGCTCACCCCGCCCGAGGTCAGCACCAGGTCGACGGCGCCCAGCCGGGGGGCCAGCGCGGCGTGCAGCGCGGCGACGTCGTCGGGCACGAACCGGAGCAGCTCGGCCTCGCCGCCGGCGGCCCGCACCGCGCTGGCCAGCATCACGCCGTTGGACTCGTAGATCTGCCCGCCGAGCAGGGGGCGGCCCGGCTCGACCAGCTCCGACCCGGTGGACAGCACCAGCACCCTGGGCGGGCGGCGCACGGGCAGCTCCGCCGCGCCCACCGCCGAGGCCAGCCCGAGCTGGGCCGGCCCCAGCTCGACCCCGGCGGGCAGGACCACCGCGCCGGCCACGACGTCCTCCCCGGCCCGCCGGACGTGCGCGCCGGGCGACGGCGCGACGTCGACGCGGACGGTCGCGGTGCCCCGGTCGGTGTCCTCCACGGGCACGACCGCGTCCGCGCCCGGCGGCACCGGCGCGCCGGTCATGATCCGGTGCGCCGTGCCGGGACGCAGCGGCGGCGAGTCCGTGCGGCCCGCCGGCACGTCCTCGGCGACCGGCAGCGACACCGGGGTGTCCGGTGTGGCCGACGCCACGTCGGCCGCCCGGACCGCGTAGCCGTCCATCGCCGAGTTGTCGAAGGGCGGCAACGGGATCGGGGAGACCAGGTCCTCGGCCAGGGCCAGGCCCAGGCAGTCCGCGACCGGTCGACGCTCGACAGGGGGAGCGCCCAGCACCCCCGCCACCCGCGCCCGGTGTTCCGCCACGCTCACCGCTGGTCCGTGTGTCCGCTGCACGGGTGCATCCTGCCGCGCCCTGGGAACCGGCGGGCGGCCGTGCCAGACTGCGGACCCGGCGAGACCCGACACCCGTGAGAGGGAGGACGACGTGCAGGTCCGCACCCGCCACACCCCGTCGTTCGGCGTGGCCAGGCTGATGCTGGCGCCCGGCGAGCCGGTCCGTGTGGAGTCCGGCGCGATGATGGCCACCAGTTACGGGGTCGCGGTCGAGGCCCGCGCCCAGGGCGGTCTGTTCAAGTCGTTGGCGCGCGCCGCGCTCGGCGGCGAGTCGCTGTTCGTGTCCACCTACACCGCGCCGCCGCAGGGCGGCTGGGTCGACGTGGCCGCCAACCTGCCCGGCGACCTGCACGTGCTGGAGCTGGACGGGCGGGTCGGCTGGTGCCTCACCAGGGGATCGTGGCTGGCCTCCTCGGCGACGATCCAGCTCGAGACCCAGTGGGGTGGTTTCCGCAACCTCTTCGGGGGCGAGGGCGGGTTCCTCATGCACGCCGGGGGGCAGGGCACCGTCGTGGTCTCCTGCTACGGCGCGCTGGACGTCGTGGACCTGCAACCGGGCGAGTTCGTGACCATCGACACCGGGCACGTGGTGGCCTACGCGGAGACCGTCCAGTCGCGGCTGCGCACCATCAGCCAGGGCCTCACGCAGTCGCTGAAGAGCGGCGAGGGGCTGGTGTTCGACTTCGCCGGACCGGGGCAGGTGCTGACCCAGACGCGCAACCCGCGGGGGCTCGTCACCTGGTTGCAGGCCAACGGACTCGGCGCCCGCGGCTGACAGAAACCCGGCCCTTTCGGGCGCGCCCCGCGGAGTGGATCTCCGGTAGCGTGATCTCCGCTTGATGCGGCGCCCGGCGAGCGCCGTTGCACGATACCCAAGGAGGACGCCGTGGCTCAGGGCACGGTCAAGTGGTTCAACTCGGAGAAGGGCTACGGCTTCATCGCCCAGGACGATGGGCCGGACGTCTTCGTCCACTACTCGGCCATCGACATGCAGGGCTTCCGCACTCTCGCCGAGGGTGACCGGGTGGAGTACGAGGTGCAGTCCGGCCGCGACGGCCGTAGCCAGGCCTCCGCGGTCAAGCGGGTCTGAGCTCGCGCGGCGCCGCCTCCCGGCGGTCGTGCTCCGCGTGGTCCACGTTGTTCCCTGGTGGCCCGGTTCCCGGTGGCGGGACCGGGCCACCGGCGTGTCCGGGGCCCGACATGGCGTTTGCGGCGAACCGGCGACGGCGGCACCGGTCCGGACGTTAGGCTGCCGTCCGTGTCGGAGGACCTCACCGGGCGTCGTCTCGGCCACTACCGCATCGACGGCGTGCTCGGCCGCGGCGGCATGAGCGTGATGTACAAGGCCACCGACGTCCGACTGGGGCGCAAGGTCGCGCTGAAGGTCATCGGGGAGCACCTGACCGAGGACCCGGAGTTCCGCGAGCGGTTCGTGGACGAGGCCCGCAACACCTCGGCGATCGACCACTCGCACGTCGTCCCGCTGTACGACTTCGGCGAGATCGACGGGCTGCTCTACATCGCGATGCGGCTGGTCGACGGCTCCGACCTGGCCAGCCTGATCAAGGACGGCCCGCTGGTGCCGTCGCGCTCGCTGATCCTGCTCGGCCAGGTCGCCGACGCCCTGGACATGCTGCACGGGCGCGGCCTCGTGCACCTGGACGTCAAGCCGGCCAACGTGCTGGTGACCAGCCAGGAGGCCTCGGGCGAGCACGTCTACCTCGCCGACTTCGGCCTGACCCGGCGCGGCGCGACCGGCCACCGCACCCGCACCGGCGACTTCCTCGGCTCGCCGACCTACGCCGCGCCCGAGCACCTGCGGGGCGACCCCGTCGACGGCCGCACCGACCTGTACGCCCTGGCGTGCATGCTGTTCGCCTGCCTGACCGGGCGCCCGCCGTACCAGGGGCAGGTCCCCGAGGTGATCCAGGGACACCTGGGCAAGGACGTCCCCGTCGTCACCGGGCTGGTCGAGCTGCCCTCGGCCATCGACGACGTGCTGCGCCGCGGCATGGCCAAGGACCCGAACCAGCGCTACTCCACGTGCAGCGAGCTGGTCGCGGCGGCGAGGACCGCGCTGGCCCCGGTCGCGCGGTCCACCGCGCCGCCCGCGCGGCGCCAGCCGGGTGTCGCGGCGCAGCAGCACCCCTCGCAGCCCGTGCCGCGTCCCGCCCAGCCCACCGCGTACCCGGCGGCGCCGCCGGTGCCGTCCTACGGACCGCCCACGCCGCCCCCCGCCCCGGTCATGGCCCCGCAGCTCGGGCCGGCGCCGTCGGCAGAGCCGATGCGCCTGCGCCCGCCGATGCCGGTGCAGTCCGACGCGTTCCGGTCCAGGAACAGCGGGGGGAACCGCTGGCTGCTGCCGGTGCTGCTGGGTGTCGCCGCGCTGTCGGTCGTGGTGGTGCTGATCGTGGTCTTCACCGGTGGGGACGGGGACACCGGCGGTGGCGCCGGGGGGACCACGACCACCACCTCGCACGCGCCGACGTCGACCAAGAAGCCGTTGCCGACCAACGTCAAGACCGTCACCCAGACGCACTGAGCGCGTCGCTTGCACTCCCCGGCGGTGAGTGCTAAACACGGTTCTGGCACTCGGACCCACTGAGTGCCAGAGGTCGGGACGGTGAGGCCGAACCCCACGGGTCGGTCGTCCGTCGCGGGCACCGAGCCTGGCCGAGCACGTGTCATCCACCATCGGAGGACCACACCGCAATGGCCAAGATGATCGCGTTCGACGAGGACGCCCGCCGCGGTCTTGAGCGCGGCATGAACACCCTCGCCGACGCCGTCAAGGTGACGCTCGGCCCGAAGGGCCGCAACGTCGTGCTCGAGAAGAAGTGGGGCGCGCCGACCATCACCAACGACGGCGTCTCCATCGCCAAGGAGATCGAGCTCGAGGACCCGTGGGAGAAGATCGGGGCCGAGCTGGTCAAGGAGGTCGCGAAGAAGACCGACGACGTCGCCGGTGACGGCACCACCACCGCCACCGTGCTCGCCCAGGCGCTGGTGCGCGAGGGCCTGCGCAACGTGGCCGCCGGTGCCAACCCGATCGCCCTCAAGCGGGGCATCGAGAAGGCCGTCGAGGCCGTGGCGGAGCAGCTCCTGAAGACGGCCAAGGAGGTCGAGACCAAGGAGCAGATCGCCGCCACCGCGTCGATCTCCGCCGCCGACACCACCATCGGCGAGCTGATCGCCGAGGCGATGGACAAGGTCGGCAAGGAAGGTGTCATCACCGTCGAGGAGAGCAACGCCTTCGGCCTCGAGCTCGAGCTCACCGAGGGCATGCGCTTCGACAAGGGCTACATCTCGGGTTACTTCGTGACCGACGCCGAGCGCATGGAGGCGGTCCTGGAGGACCCGTACGTCCTGCTGCTCAGCTCGAAGATCTCCTCGGTCAAGGACCTGCTCCCGCTGCTGGAGAAGGTCATGCAGACCGGCAAGCCGCTGGCGATCATCGCCGAGGACGTCGAGGGCGAGGCCCTGGCCACCCTGGTCGTCAACAAGATCCGCGGCACCTTCAAGTCCGTCGCGGTGAAGGCCCCCGGCTTCGGCGACCGCCGCAAGGCGATGCTGCAGGACATGGCCATCCTGACCGGTGGCCAGGTCATCAGCGAGGAGGTCGGCCTCAAGCTGGAGAACGCCGACCTGTCGCTGCTGGGCAAGGCCCGCAAGGTCGTCGTCACCAAGGACGAGACCACCATCGTCGAGGGCGCGGGCGACACCGAGCAGATCGCCGGCCGGGTCAACGAGATCCGCGCCGAGATCGAGCGCTCGGACTCCGACTACGACCGCGAGAAGCTGCAGGAGCGGCTGGCCAAGCTGGCCGGCGGCGTCGCGGTGATCAAGGTCGGCGCGGCCACCGAGGTCGAGCTCAAGGAGCGCAAGCACCGCATCGAGGACGCGGTGCGCAACGCCAAGGCCGCCGTGGAGGAGGGCATCGTCGCCGGTGGCGGCGTGGCCCTGCTGCAGGCCGCCGAGAAGGCGTTCGCCGACCTGAAGCTGGACGGCGACGAGGCGACCGGCGCGAGCATCGTCAAGGTCGCCGTGGAGGCCCCGCTCAAGCAGATCGCCGTGAACGCCGGCCTCGAGGGCGGCGTCGTGGCCGAGAAGGTGAAGAACCTGCCCGCGGGCCAGGGTCTGGACGCCGCCACCGGCGAGTACAAGGACCTGGTCGGCGCCGGCATCATCGACCCGGCCAAGGTGACCCGCTCGGCGCTGCAGAACGCCGCGTCGATCGCGGCGCTGTTCCTCACCACCGAGGCCGTCGTCGCCGACAAGCCGGAGAAGGAGAAGGCCCCGGCCGCCCCGGGCGCCGGCGAGATGGACTTCTGATCCACTCTCGGACCTGATCCACTCAGTGGGGCCCCGACCGTCGAGGTCGGGGCCCCACTGTTTTCCCGGTTTCGCTCGGTTCCGGTCGGTTCCGGTCGGTCGCCGCCTGATCGGGGGAACCGCGGGGGCGCCGGCCGTCGACGGGCGTTTTCTGTCGGTGCCCCACGGCACGCTGGCGGGCGAGCCGTGGAGATCGGAAGACAACTACCCGGGGCTGTCCCGGGAACGCGTGCGTACTGGTCCAGGTTGTGTGGCGGAACCGCTGCGCTCACCCGTGCTGGCTGCGGGCGGCACGCTGGTCGGCGGGGGTCAGGCGCCGGCGCCCAGGCACAGGAAGGGGCGACGGAGCGGGTCCTCCGCGGTGGCCTCGGCCAGCGCGACCGCCGGCGGGGTGCCCCGCGCGAGCCGGCCGTGGTACGAGGCCATCGTGCTCGCGGCGGCGAGGTCGCCGACCTTGCTGACGGCCGCGACGACCGTGTGCGCGCCGCTGGCGAGCAGGGCGCCCGCGAAGCCGAGCGCCTCGTCGCCGGGGCGGATGCGGTTGAGCGCCAGCTCGCACGCGGCGAGCACGACGTGGGCCGGGGGTCGGCGCAGCCGCGCGGTCTCGTAGGCGAACAGCGGGCCGTCGATGAGCTCCAGGCGGGAGAACAACGCGTTCGCCGGCTCGTGCGCGCCGTGGGCGGCCAGGTGCGCCATGCGCGCCCCGTCCAGGGCGGAGAGCACCGCGCCCACCGTGGCCCGGCCGGCGTCGAACATCGCCGCGTTCGGGTAGGTGCCGCGCAGCTGGCCGACCTCGGCGACGCCGGCCGGCAGGCCGGGGCCGCCGACCAGCACCACGTCGTGACCCTGCTGGTCGAGGGTCTGGCCGGCGCACCGGGTCGCGTCGGGCTCCGGTGGGCACGCGGCGCGTCCGGCGTCCCGGGCGTCCTCCTGCTCGACCGGCGCGGGCTGTCCACCGCAGGCCGCCAGCCAGGCGGTCGCCGAGGGCACGACCGACAGCGGCCGCCCGCGCAGGGAGGGCAGCGCCGCCCAGGGCACGGCGTAGAACACCCCGGTCGGCACCAGCACGACCTCGCGGTCGCCCACCACCCCTTCGAGGGGGCGCAGCAACTGCTCGTCGAGCAGCTGCGCGCGGTGCCGGGCCGAGCCGGTGATCGTGCGCGCCAGCAGGTCGGGCAGCTTGTCCGGGGCCAGTGCGTTGAGGTCGGCGTGCAGCTCGCGGGCGAGTTCCGCGGCGGCCCGCGCGCTGCCCAGCCGCACCAGCCGGGCCCGCCCGGCCACCACGACCACCGCGACCAGGGAGTCGCCGGAGGCGGCCAGGCTGACCATCGCGCGCTCGCCCAGCCGCTCGGCCACGTCGCGGAACCGCGCGACCGGCCGCGGGCGGCCCCACTGGCCGCTGCGCCCACCCCGCCGCAACACCTCGCGGGCCACCGCGTTGTACCGGACCTCCAGCTCGTCGGTGGGCCGGCCCTCCAGCCGCGCCTGCTGGGTGGCGCGCCGCAGGTGCCGGGCCTCGGCCACCCGTTCGGCCAGCTCGGGGTCGTCGATCCTGGGCAGCGGCTCGTACCGGTACACCTGGGCGCGGGTCCGCTCCAGCCAGCCGAACAACCGGCGGGCGTCCACCCGCTCGCCGCCCTCCAGCAGCAGCCGGACCGCCAGCGCGGCCAGCTCCTTGCCGTGCACGGCGGTCCCGGACAGCAGCTCCAGCCCGCCCATCCGGTCCCGGAGCCGGTTCAGCTCGGCCAGCCCGCTGCCGGCCTCGGCCAGCGCCCGCCGGCTGTCGCCCCGGGCCACCGCCACCTCGGCCCGGCACAACCGCAACAACATGCGGTTGTCGACCGGGGTGATGCGGCGGGGCGAGGGCACCTCGCGCAGCACCTTCACCGCGCCGGAGACCGAGCCCCGCACCAGCCGGACCCGCACCGCGAGCATCCGCGCGACGGCGGACTCGTCGGTGAGCCCGAGCTCCGCCAGCCGGTCGGCGAGCTGCAACGCCCTGCCCGGCAGCCGCACCGGCGCGCGGAACCCGTCCAGCGCCTCCACGGTCTCCGCGCGCAGCCTGGTGAGCGCGGCGATCGCGGCCCACCGGCGGTTGCCGCGCCGGACCAGCCGGCGGTAGGCGGAGCCGGCGTACCGCCGGGCCTCCTCGGTGTCGCCCTCCAGCAGCGCCGAGGCGGCCCGGGTGATCTCGGCGTCGGCCAGGTCGATGCCCGCGGTGCCCTGGGCGCGCAGCCGGGGCAGCGCCTCGTCGAGGTGCCGGGCGGCCTCCTCGCCCAGGCCGGCGGTGAGCAGGGCGCGCGCCTGGTCGATGCGCAGCCTGGCGAGCATGCCGGAGTGCTCGGCCTGGTAGATGCGCTCGGTCTCCTCGTAGTGCCGCAGCGCCTGCGGCACGTCGCCGATCATGTGGGCGATGTCGCCGAGGTTGTGCTCGATCTTGGCCCGCACCACCCGCTCGCCCAGCTCCTCGGCCAGCGCGGAGGAGCGGCGCAGGTCGCGCCGGGCCGGGCCGATCCGGCTGGCGGTGAGGTGCATCCAGCCGCGGTTCATCAGCGTCCTGACCAGCACCACCGGCTCGCCCTCGCCGCCGGCCAGGCCGCGCTCCAGCAGCGGGATCGCCTCGTCGGCGGCCTCCACGGCCTGTTCGAGGCGGCCGGCCCTGGACAGGATCAGGGCCTCCTGCTGGCGCACCAACCCGTCGAGGGCGTCCCGGCGCGGCCCCGGCTCCAGCTCGGTGAGCAGCTTGTGCGCCCGCTCGGCGGCGGCCAGGCCGTTGGCGAGGGTGCTGGCCTCCGCCTCCGCGTAGGCCAGCGTGACCAGCACCCGCGCCCGGCTGGTGATGAGCTCCAGCCGCTCCTCGGCCGAACGCGGCGGGGCCACCTCGTCCAGCAGCCGCAGCGCCTGCCGGATGAGCTGCACGGCCTCCGTCGCCCGCAACTCCGACGCCCGGTCCCTGGCCTTCCGCCGGAGGATCGCGACGCGCCGCAGCACGTCGACCGGCTCAGCCGGGCGCCGGGGCCTGGGCATGCCGCCAGTCCGGAGCCTCGGGCTTGCCACGACCGCCATCCGAACACACCGAACGCCCGCTCGGCAGCCCTCCAATGGGGTAAACACGCGTCCGAACGGGTGGCACGCGAGCGACCGGGCGGCGTCGGTCGGAGTGTCCGAACGGCGACGCTTGCCCGGTCGTGTCCTGTCTCACCGGTTCGAGGCTAGAGCACCAGGGTCGGGGTGACGACCGTCCTGGCCGACCTCCCGTTGCCCGACAGGTGCACCAGGATCTGCGTGACCCCCCTGGGCACGTCCGGCAGCGCGAAGCGGCCGTTGGTGTCCGCGGTGGTCGTGCTCGACCCGTGCCCGTCGATGCGCACCTCCACGGTGTGCGGTCCCGGCGGGGCGAGCCAGCCGTCGATCCGGTACCCGCGTTGGGTGCGCAGGAAGCTCACCATCACCGTGAGGTCGTCGACCGTGAAGGTGACCGAACCCGGCTCGGCGCTGCTGCGGACCCCCGCCAGCGCCGAGCCGTGCTCCCAGCGGGCCACCTCCACGTCGAGGTACGACTCCAGGTCGATGGCGAACCGCACCCGGTCGAGCAGGCCGTCCGGCATCGGGTCGGCCCGTTCCAGCACCTGGGCGAGCTGGTCGAGCAGCTCGTCGTCGCTGGTCGAGTTCACCGCGATCCTCCTTCCGCGTCGAGCAGGGCGCGCAGCGAGTCCAGGCACCGACCCCTGGTCGGCCCGATGCTGCCCCTGGGCATACCCATCGCCTCGGCCACCGCCTCGTACCGGGCCCTGCCGGCGAGGACGGTGAGCCGGAGCAGGTCCTGGCACCGCTGCGGCAGGCGGCGGAACGCCGACCAGAGCCGGCGGTCGCGGTCGTCCCGGACGGCCTCCGCCTCCGGTTGGCCGTCGGCCGTCGGCACCTGGTCGAGCATCTCGGCGGGCGCCGCGCTGGCCCCGCTCCGCTCAGCGGAGCGGACCCGCACCGCCTCCCGCCGCGCGGTCGTGATCAACCACGCGGCGAGGGCGCGCGGCTCGGTGAGACGGTTGAGGTGACGCAGGAACGCCAGCCACACGGTCTGGACCACGTCCTCGGCGGCGGGACGGTTCAGTCCCTGGCCGCGGACCACGTGCCACACCAGCGGTGTCAGCTCGGAGACCAGCACGTGCAACGCCGCGCGGTCCCCCTCGCGGGCCGCGGTCAGACACACCGCGTGCCGCTCGGCGCCGTCCAGGCCTTCCCATGGCGGGTCGTCCGTGGTGGACAGGCTCATCTCCCTCATCTCCGCGACTCTGGTCACTGTGGCTCACTGGACCGGTCGATCGGACCGTCGGCCGGCCGTGCCCCGGAGGTGCTGGCCCCTCCCGTCGGGTCGGCGTAACGGTACGGCGGGAGGCCGCCGGCGGTCACCCACGGCACCGCGACGGACACGTTCACGGACAGGTTCACCAGTCCGCTGCCGGGCGCCCCGGCCTCGGCCGCGACGTGCTGCGGCGCCGGGCCGGACGGGTCCGTGGCGCCGATCCCGCCGCCCTGCCGGGCCGCGAAGCCGTTCGGCGACACGGCCTCGCGCTCGTTCTCCGGGAACGAGAGGGGCGGCGGCGACGGGTCGGTCGCCCCCTCCGGCCTGGCCAGGCCGGACGTCGGCTCGGAGTCGAGCGGCGCGACCAGCCCCTGGGTTGCGGCCATCGGCGTGGCGGTCGACGGGTCGGTCGCCCCGGTGGGCGTCAGGTGCTGCGGCGGCGGGCTGGACGGGTCGGTCGCGCCCGTGGGGCGGAGGCGGCCGGGGCCCGGGGGCAGCTGCGTCGGGTCGGGCTCCTCGCCGCGCACCGGAGGTGTGATCCGGGGTGTCGATGTTGTTGTCCCCGGTGGTGTCGTGAGGGTGTCGACGGCCGACGCGCCGAGCTCCTCCCGCGTGAACCCCTGCTGCCGGTTCTCCGGCGACGTGGGGTCCTCGCGGAGCGCGCGGTGCCCGCTGGTGCCTTCTCGATCCACGGTGTGCTCCTATCGGAGTACCGGGCCCCGGGGCAGGGCCCGTTTGCCAAACATGAGCCGTTATGACGCGAACGGATACCCTCGCTCACCTCAATGGGTGAGACGGATCACACAGTTACACAGTTTTCCTACTCTGCGCAGTCGATTCCGAAGATCTCTCCGGTTGTTGCGACGTTCGGAGTGGTCCTCTTGGTGACTGTCGGTACGCAGAGCACGCCCCGCGGCTCCGTGTCGTCGACGAAGGCGGTCGCGAGGTGCCCGCTGGCCCCTGGAGGCGGCGCCGACGTGGTAGCCGCGCGCGTCGGCGTGCGCGAAGTACAGGTGGCCTTCGGGTGGGTCGAGGTCGTCCCGCAGGTCGCCTCGGCGGTGCGGTGCGGTGCGGGGTGGCCGGCGGCGCGACGCCGGCGGACGCGCCGGCCATGAGAACGTCCGCGGCGGCGGCCGCGCGTGACGGGCTCGCGAGCCGGGCGAGTGCGGCCCGGAACGGTTCGGCGGCCCGGAATTCTGGTCGTCGGGCACGGTGTGTCCTCCCCCAGCGCGCTGGTGTCGCGTGGAGGTCGGGACGGTCCCCGTTCCCCACGCGGCACAGCTCCCCCAGTGCCCTGTTCGGAGTGGCGAACGGCCCACCAGATACGTCCGGGCGCGAAATCTCCGGGGAACGCGGGGCGCGGTGTCATGCCCGCGGGTGACGTGGGGGACGAGGGCTGGGCCGCCGGCCGGTTCGCACCGTATGGTCTAGACCATGTCAGGAACTGCGGGTGCGCCGCTGCTGGAGGTCATCGCGCTGGACGCGGCGGACGCCGTGGCCGCCCAGGAGGGCGGCGCGGACCGGTTGGAGCTGGTCGCCGAGATGGCGTCCGACGGGCTCACCCCCACCACCGGCACCGTGCGGGAGGTGCTGTCCAGCACGGACCTGCCGGTCCGGGTGATGCTGCGGGACGCGGCCGGGTTCCTCCCCGCCGACCTCGACGGCCTGCGGCGCACGGCGGCCGAGCTGCGGGACGCGGGCGCGGAGGAGTTCGTGCTCGGGTTCCTGGACGGGGGCGGCGCGGTCGACGTCGCCGCCTGCGCCGCGGTGCTGGCCGAGCTGGCGGGCTGCCGCTGGACCTTCCACCGGGCGCTGGACCACGCCAGCGACCCGGACGCCGCCTGGACCGCCGCCGTCGACCTCGGCTGCGACGCCGTGCTGACGGCCGGCAGCCCGAGGGGGGTCGAGGCCGGGATCGACGCCCTCCTCGACCGGGCGGCCCGGCCGAGGAACGGGGTGGAGCTGCTGGTCGGCGGGGGGCTGCGGACCGAGCACGTGGCCCCGCTGCGCCTGGCCGGCGTGCGGGGCTTCCACGTGGGCGGGATGGTGCGCGTCGGGGGCTGGGACACCCCGGTCGACGTGGCCAAGGTTGCGTCGCTTCGGGCGATGATCAAGCCGGCGGTTCCCGCGTAGCCTCCGGGAATGAGCAAGTTTTCCCCGGGAATCAGCCCTGAGTTGCACGAGTACCTGCGCGCCCACAGCACGCAGCCGGACGCGTTGCTGCGGGACCTCGCCGAGGAGACCGCGCGGCGGCTGCCCGAGCGGTTCGAGATGCAGATCGCGCCGGAGCAGGGCACCTTCCTCACCCTGCTGACGCGGTTGCTCGACGTCCGCTTCGCCGTCGAGGTCGGCACGTTCACCGGCTACTCGTCGATCTGCATCGCCCGCGGGCTGGCTCCCGGTGGGCGGTTGCTCTGCTGCGACGTCAGCGAGGAGTTCACCGACGTCGCCCGGCGCTTCTGGAGCAAGGACGGGCTGGACGACCGGGTGGAGCTGCGGCTGGCGCCGGCCGTGGAGACGCTGCGCGCGCTCCCGGCCGAGCCGGCGATCGACCTGTCGTTCATCGACGCCGACAAGACCGGCTACGTCGCCTACTGGGAGGAGATCGTGCCCCGCACGCGGCAGGGCGGCGTGATCCTGGTGGACAACGTGTTCTCCGCCGGCCGGGTCCTGCAGGCCGAGCCCGAGGACGAGGTGGTCCGGGCCATCCAGGAGTTCAACGAGCACGCCCTCGCCGACAGCCGGGTCGAGCTGGTCGTGCTCCCGATCGCGGACGGGCTGACGGTGGCCCGCAAGCTCTGAGCGACCGCTGACCCACCCCGCACGAACGATGCCCCGGGCACCTACCGCCCGGGGCATCGCGCGTTTCCGGCCCACCCGTGCGGCCACTGCCCCGACGTCGGGGCGCGGGAACCGGGCGGACGGGTCGAGAACCCAGTAGTTCGGAAACGGCAGTAGTTCGGAAACGAGGTGGATCGGAAACGCGGTGGTTCAGACCTTGTGGTGGCGGCCACACGACACCTACGATCGCCATCCGTTGCCTAGAACGAAACATGCGTTGCACATCATGCAACGGAGGTGAAGATGCGGATCGGACGAGGGCTGGCCGCCGCCACGGCGGCCGTGATAGGCGCGGTCGTCGCGGTCGGGTGCGCTCCGGTGCAGGCGAGGCCGGACGCGGACGCCGGCGACAGCACCACGGGAACGCTGCGGGTCTGGCTGTTCGACGAGGCCACCCGCGCTCCCAAGGAGGCCGTGGTGCGGGAGGCGGCCGCCGAGTTCGAGGCCGCCCACTCCGGCGTCCGGGTCGAGGTGCAGTACGTGCAGGTCGACAGCCGGGCCGAGCGGTTCAAGGCCGCGTTCAACGACCCGAAGAGCGCGCCGGACGTCGCCGAGTTCGGCAACACCGACCTCGCCGGCTACGTCGCCGCCGGCGGGTTCGCCGACCTGGGCGCCGACCTCCGCTCGTGGGCGGACGCCAGGGACATCACCCCGTCGGTCCTGGACACGGCGAAGGTGGACGGCAGGACCTACGGCGTGCCGTGGTTCGTGGGCATCAGGGCGCTCTACTACCGCACCGACCTCTTCGAGGAGCTCGGGCTGCGCCCGCCGCGCACCACCGCGGAGCTGGTGACCACCGCGCGGCGGATCAGGGAGCTCCGCCCGGAGCTCTACGGGATCTCCGTCGGCGGCAAGTACACCTACGCGATGCTGCCGTTCCTCTGGGCGGCCGGCGGCGACCTGGCCCGCAGGGACGGCGCCGCCTGGGTGTCCACTGTGGACGACGAGCGGGCGCGGGCCGGCATGTCCCGCTACGCCGAGCTCCTGCGGGACGACGTGTGCCCGCCCGCGCAGTGCGCGCAGATGACCGGCTCCTCCTCCGTGCAGGCGTTCGCCGCCGGCAAGTCCGCGATGACGATCGGCGGCGACTTCAACCGCAGGGCCGTCGACGCGGGCGTCGCGGCCGGCAGGTACGCCGTGGTCCCGCTGCCCGGCGAGCAGGAGGGTTCGATCGCGCCCGCGTTCGCCGGCGGCAACCTGCTCGGCGTCCTGCGCTCGACCCAGCACCGGACGCTGGCCGTGCGGTTCACGGAACTGCTGGCGGGCAAGAAGTACCAGCGGAAGATGTTCGACGCCATGGGGAACCTGCCCACCTTCACCGACCTCCAGCGCGCGGTCGCCGAGGGGCAGGAGTTCCAGCGCCCGTTCGTGACGACGTTGACGGCCGGCACGCGGTTCGTCCCCGCCACCCCGACCTGGGCCAAGATCGACGCGCAGAACGTGCTGCCCACGGCGGTGCAGGAGATCGCGACCGGCGCGAAGCCGGCGCCCGAGGCGACCAGGGCGGCGGCGGAACGCATGAACGCCGCCTTCCGGTCCTGACCAGGGCGGAGTGGAGATGACCACGCGTCGCGGCGACGCGCTCGCCGCCATCCGTTACCTCGCCCCCGCCGCGCTGGTGCTGGCGGGGCTGCTGGGCTACCCGATCTACCAGCTCGTCCTGATCTCCTTCTACGACTACGGCCAGGAACAGGCCAGCGGCGGCGCACCGCTGACGTTCATCGGGACGGAGAACTACCGGCGCCTGTTCTCCGACGGCCAGTTCTGGGCGGTGCTCGGGCAGACCACGGCCTTCGCCGCGGTGTGCGTGGTGGGCACGCTGCTCGTCGGCGGCGCGCTCGCGGTGCTGGCCACCCGGGTGCGGGCGGTGCCCCGCTCGCTGCTGTTCCTCGCCGCGCTCGGCGCGTGGGCCACGCCCGCCGTCGCCGGGTCGACGATCTGGCTGTTCCTGTTCGACGCCGACCTCGGCCTGGTCAACGAGGTCCTCTCCGGCCTCGGTATCCACGGCATGTCCGGGTACTCCTGGACCTACGACAGGTACATGGCGTTCGCGCTGGTCGCCGCCGAGGTGATCTGGTGCTCGTTCCCGTTCGTCATGGTCACCCTCTACGCCGGCATCCGGGCGATCCCGGCCGAGGTGCTGGAGGCGGCGCGGCTGGACGGGGCGTCGACGTGGCGGACCGTGCGCAGCGTGATCCTGCCGCTGCTGCGGCCGCTGCTGGCCGTGGCCACGATCCAGTCGATCATCTGGGACTTCAAGCTGTTCACCCAGATCTACGTGATGACCGGCGGCGGGGGCGTGGCCGGGCAGAACCTGGTGCTCAACGTGTACGCCTACCAACAGGCGTTCGCCGCGTCGGACTACGGGCTGGGCTCGGCGATCGGCGTGGTGATGACCGTGCTGCTGCTCGTCGTCACCCTGTTCTACCTCCGAGCCCTGCGCCGCGGTGGGGAGGAGCTGGCATGAGGTGGTTGCGTCGTCCCGGCCGCGCGGTGGCCGAGGTGCTGACGGTGGTGATCGCCGGCGTCGTCGCGTTCCCGCTGTACTGGATGCTGCTGACCGCCCTCAAACCCGAGGGCGAGGTGCTGGCGGCGAACCCGCGCCCGTGGACCCTCGCGCCCACGTGGGAGAACTTCCACCGGGTGCTCACCGTCTCCGGGTTCGGGCGGTTCTTCCTCAACAGCGTGATCGTGGCGGTCGTGGTGGTCGCGCTGTCGCTGGCGCTGTCGTTCCTCGCCGCGGTGGCGCTGACCAGGTTCCGGTTCCGCGGTCGGACGGTCCTGCTCGTGATGCTGCTCGTGGCGCAGATGGTCCCGGTCGAGGCGTTGACCATCCCGCTGTTCTTCGTGATGCGCGTCGTGGGCCAGACCGTTCCGGTGCTGGGCCTGAACCACCTGGGCTCCCTGGTGCTGGTGCACCTGGCCTTCAGCCTGCCGTTCGCGATCTGGATGCTGCGCGGGTTCGTGGCCGCGGTGCCCGTCGAGCTGGAGGAGGCGGCGGCGCTGGACGGCGCCAGCCGCTTCCGCTTCACCTGGCAGGTGCTGTTCCCGGTGGTCGCCCCCGGCCTGGTGGCGACCAGCGTGCTGTCCTTCATGCACGCGTGGAACGACTTCCTGTTCGCCAAGACCTTCGTCACCGTGGAGGAGGTCCAGACGCTGCCGCTGGCCATCCTCGTGTTCTTCAAGCCGGACCAGAACGACTGGGGCGCGATCATGGCCGGATCCACCCTGATGACCGTCCCGGTGCTGGTGTTCTTCGTCCTCGTCCAACGCCGCCTGGTGTCCGGGCTGGCCGGAGCCGTGAAGGGTTGACATGACCTCGTTCGACTGCCTGGTTCCCCAACCGGTGACCGTGACGCCCGCCGAGGGCGCGTTCGTCCTGGACTCCCGGACGACACTCGTGGCCGACCCCGGAGCCGAGGCCGCCGCGCGGTGGCTGCGCCGGGTCCTCGGCGCGGCCGCCGGACTCGCCCTTCCTCCGTCCACTGTGGACACCGCCGCCGCGGGGATCGAGCTGCGGATCGACCCGGACGCCGCCCCCGGGCCGGAGGGCTACCGCCTGGAGATCACGCCGGCGGCGGTCCGCGTGGTCGCCGCCGACGCCTCCGGCGCGTTCTACGCGGCGCAGACACTGCGCCAGCTCCTGGGCGCCGACGCCTTCCGCGCCGCGAACGTCCACAGCGGGGAGTGGAGCCTGCCCTGTGGCGTGGTCGTCGACCGGCCGCGGTTCGGGTGGCGCGGCTGCCTGCTCGACGTGGCGCGCCACTTCATGCCCAAGGACGCCCTGCTGCGGTTCGTCGACCTGCTGGCCGCGCACAAGCTCAACGTCCTGCACCTGCACCTCACCGACGACCAGGGCTGGCGCATGGAAATCAAGCGCTACCCGAGGTTGACCGAGGTCGGCGCGTGGCGGCACGGGTCGCGGGTCGGCTGGCGGCTCGACGACAGCCACGACGGGCGACCGCACGGCGGCTACTACACGCAGGCGGACCTGCGCGAGGTCGTCGCCTACGCGGCGGAGCGCGGTATCACCGTGGTGCCTGAGGTCGACGTGCCCGGCCACGTGCAGGCGGCGCTGGCCGCCTACCCCGAGCTGGGCAACACCGGCGAGCGGCTGGACGTGTGGCCGTTGTGGGGCGTCAACGAGAACATCCTCAGCCCCTCGGACGCCGCGGTGAAGTTCTTCCAGAACGTCTTCGACGAGGTCGTCGACGTCTTCCCGTCGCCGGTCGTGTGCGTCGGCGGCGACGAGGTGCCCATGGTCCAGTGGGAGCGCAGCCCCGACGTCCGGCGGCGCATGGGCGAGCTGGGCCTGAGCGAGGTGGCCGAGCTGCACAGCTGGTTCCTGCGGCAGATGGCCGAGCGGCTGGCCGACCACGGCCGGCGCGCCCTCGGCTGGGACGAGATGGCCGAGGGCGAGATGCCCGAGGGCGTCATCGTCGCGTCCTGGCGTGGCGAGGAGGCCGGCGTGCTGGCCGCCGCCCGGGGCCACGACGTGGTGATGTGCCCCGAGCAGCACGTCTACCTCGACCACCGGCAGGCCGAGCACCCGGACGAGCCCGTCCCGGTGGGCTTCCTGAGCACCCTGCAGGACTTCTACCGCTACGACCCGCTGCCGGCGGACCTCGACCCGGCCACCGAGCACCGGGTCCTCGGCGCCCAGACCCAGGTGTGGACCGAGCACCTCGACTCGCCCCGCCGGGTCGACTACGCGGCCTTCCCCCGACTGGTCGCGTTCGCCGAGGTGGTGTGGAGCCCGCGGCAGGCCAGGGACCTCGCCGACTTCGAGCGCCGGCTGGCCGAGCACCACCTGCCCCGGCTGGACGCGCTGGGCGTGGAGTACCGGCCGCTGACCGGGCCGCGCCCGTGGCAGACCCGCCCCGGCGTGCCGGGACGCCCCAGGGCCCGGGTTCAGCCCTCCTCGGGGACCAGCAGCCAGCAGACGAGGTAGAGCAGCGCCCCGGCGCCGAACCCGAACAGGGTCGCGGCCACGAGCAGGACCCGCAGCAGCGCGGCGTCCACCCCCAGCATCGTGGCCGCGCCCCCGCACACGCCGCCGAGCATCCGGTTCGCGCGGCTGCGCCGGAAGCGGCGCACGGTGTCGCCCGCCCGGTTCATCTCCTCGCGGACCGTCTCGCCGTACTCGCCGACCTTGCCGCTGACCCGCCGGGCCGTGTTCTCGAAAGCCGTGTTCTGGAACATGGCCCCAGCCTGGCCCGCCGGCGCCCCGCGCGGCATCGGGGAGGACCCGGGTCCCGACCCGGACCCCACCCCGAAGCCGTTCGGGCCGCCGGCGGCCGGCCGCCGGTCAGGTGGCCGCCGGTCAGGTGGCCGGCCGGCGCCGTCAGCCCACCTCGGGCAGCGCGGGGCCGAGCAGGTCGTCGGCGTCCATGATCCGGTAGGCGTAGCCCTGCTCGGCCAGGAACCGCTGGCGGTGCGCGGCGTAGTCGGTGTCGAGGGTGTCGCGCGAGACCACCGAGTAGAAGTGCGCCTGCCGCCCGTCGCCCTTCGGCCGCAGCAGCCGGCCCAGGCGTTGCGCCTCCTCCTGCCGGGAGCCGAACGTGCCGGAGACCTGGACCGCGACCGACGCCTCCGGCAGGTCGATGGAGAAGTTGGCGACCTTGGAGACCACCAGGGTGCGCAGCTCGCCCCTGCGGAACGCGTCGAACAGCGCCTCCCGCTCCTTGTTCCTGGTCGACCCCTGCACGATCGGGGCGTCCAGCGCCGCGCCCAGCTCCTCCAACTGCTCCAGGTACGCGCCGATGACCAGCGTCGGCTCGTCGGGGTGCCGGTCCAGGATCGCCTTCACCACCGGCAGCTTCGTCCTGGCCGTGGCGCAGACCTTGTACCGCTCCTCCGGGTCGGAGGTGGCGTAGGTGAGCCGCTCGGCGTCGGTCAGCGTCACCCGCACCTCGACGCAGTCCGCCGGGGCGATCCAGCCCTGCGCCTCGATGTCCCGCCACGGCGCGTCGTAGCGCTTCGGCCCGATGAGGGAGAACACGTCGCCCTCCCTGCCGTCCTCCCGCACCAGCGTGGCGGTCAGGCCGAGCCGGCGCCGCGACTGCAGGTCCGCCGTCATCCGGAACACCGGCGCCGGCAGCAGGTGCACCTCGTCGTAGATGACCAGGCCCCAGTCCCGGGAGTCGAACAGCTCCAGGTGCCGGTACTCGCCCTTCGTCTTCCGGGTGATCACCTGGTAGGTGGCGATGGTGACCGGGCGGATCTCCTTCCGCTCCCCGGAGTACTCGCCCACCTCGTCCTCGGTCAGCGACGTGCGGGCCACCAGCTCCCGCTTCCACTGCCGCCCGGCCACCGTGTTGGTCACCAGGATCAGCGTGGTGGCCTGCGCCCGCGCCATCGCCGCCGCGCCGACCAGCGTCTTGCCGGCGCCGCAGGGCAGCACGACCACCCCGGAGCCGCCGGCCCAGAACGCCTCGGCGGCCTGCCGCTGGTAGTCGCGCAGCTGCCAGCCCTCCTCGGCCAGCGCGACGGGGTGGTGCTCGCCGTCGACGTAGCCGGCCAGGTCCTCGGCCGGCCAGCCGACCTTGAGCAACGCCTGCTTGAGCCGGCCCCGCTCGCTCGGGTGCACCAGGACGGTGTCGTCGTCCAGCCGGCCGCCCAGCATCGGGCTGATCTTCTTGTTGCGCAGCACCTCCTCCAGCACCGCGCGGTCCAGCGAGGACATGACCAGGCCGTGCGCGGGGTGGTTGACCAGCTGCAACCGGCCGAACCGGCCCATCGTGTCCACGACGTCCACCAGCAGCGGCTGGGGGACCGGGTAGCGGGAGAACCTGACCAGCGCGTCGACCACCTGCTCGGCGTCGTGCCCGGCCGCCCGCGCGTTCCACAGCGCCAGCGGCGTCACCCGGTACATGTGCACGTGCTCGGGCGCCCGCTCCAGCTCGGCGAACGGCGCGATCGCCGTGCGGGCCTCGTCGGCCAGCGCGTGGTCGACCTCCAACAGCAGGGTCTTGTCACTCTGGACGATCAGTGGTCCGTCGGTCACGGGTTCTCGACTCCCTCGACGCACTCGGCGGCACCCTCCAGTCTTCCATCCGGAGCAAAGTGATCACCGATGGTGACCGGCCGGTCGCGCGGAGCGGGCGGTGGATCACGGTCGGGATTCGAATGCCGGGCGGCCGGCGGGGCGGTGCGGCCGCGAAATTAGGCTGTTCCCTCATCGCGCGCGGCCCGGCCGAGACCGCCGCGCGCCATGTGCTCTGGAAGGTGACCAATGTCTGCCCGTGTCACCCGACTCGCCGTCCTGCTGGGGCTGGTCCTCGCGCTGACGGGCGTCGGAGCCGTGCTCGTCCTCCACTTCCGCGCGGAGGGCGCGCCCAGGCTCGCCGTCGGGGACTGCGTGAACCTGACCAACCGCGCCGTGGTGGCCGTGGACTGCGCGGCGACCGACTCCCGGTACCGCGTCGCCAAGGTCGTGGGCTCCGCCGACGCGCGCTGCCCGAACGGCGACTACGACTGGATCAGCGAGGAGCACAGCCGGCTGTCGGACCAGACGCTGTGCCTGATGCCCAACGCGCGCGAGGGCGACTGCTTCGCCGGCGGCAACGGCAGCAAGTACGCCGAACTGAGCCGGATCGGCTGCGACGGCGAGTGGACGGTCCGGGTCGGCCGGGTCATCGAGGGCCGGTCCGACCGCGCGCTGTGCACCGCGCCCCAGGGATTCGCCCGGGTGTTCGCCGAACCGGCCGCCACGCTCTGCTTCCTGAAACCGTGACTGTTCACGCGTCGTTTCCGGAACGGGAGCCGAGTGGGAACACGAATACGGGCGTTTTACGTCGGATGGGTGATCTACGCTGGCCGCCTGATGTCGCGCCGCCCCCCAACGGCGCGTCTCCCCCGGAAAGGACACGATGAGCACCACCCCGACGCAGCCGGGCCAGGGTGAGCCGCAGGGCGCCCCGGAGGCTGCCGCCGAGCCCGCCCCGGTCGCCGCCCAGCCCGCGCCCCCGGCCCCCGCGCCGCCGGCCAGGAAGAAGACGAACCCGCTGAAGATCGTCGTGCCGGTGCTGGTGGCCCTGCTGGCCATCGGCGGCATCGCGTACACGTACTTCAACGACGGCGCCAGCGCCAAGGTCGGCGACTGCGCCAGCGTCTCCGGCAACGCCAAGGACGCCAAGTACCAGGCCCTGGACTGCGGCAACGACAAGGCGACCTACAAGGTGGCCAAGGTGCTGGAGAACCCGTCGGACTCGTGCCCGTCCGGCGACTACGACACCTACACGCAGACCGCGCGGCGCGGCAAGGACTTCAAGCTCTGCCTGATGCCGAACCTGCAGGAGGGCAGCTGCTACAAGGTCGGCGAGGACGGCAAGGACATCACGAAGGTGGCCTGCGGCGCCGAGGCGACCATCAAGATCTCCAAGGTGGTCAGGGACAAGGCCGACGAGGCGGCGTGCGGCGACGACAAGGCGTTCGCCTACCCCGAGCCGGCCACCACGTTCTGCCTCACCCAGCCCTGAGGCCGACCCGCGTCGACCCGCTCCACACCGCGCCCGCCCGGACCTGACCGGGCGGGCGTTGGTGTTCCCGGGCCACCCGGACGGGTCCCGCCTCCGCCCCCGGGGAGCCGGCCGGGCTGACAGAACCTCGCTGACCCCGACGCCGTGGGGCAGGCTGGGGCCGTGCGAGGAGATCGACTGGAGCGGGACCTGCTGGCGGCGGTGCGGGGCGCGGTGGACTTCTCCACCCGACGACGCGCCGAGTACGCCGCGGACGCCTCCAACTACCGCCGGGTGCCCCGCGGGGTCGTCCTCCCCTCGGACGTCGACGACGTGGTCGCCGCGGTGGCGGTGTGCCGGGACCACGGCGTCCCCCTCACCCCGCGCGGCGGCGGCACCAGCGTCGCCGGCAACGCCATCGGCGACGGCGTCGTGCTCGACCTGTCCCGGCACGTCAACCGGGTGCTGTCGGTCGACCCGGAGACCCGCCTCGCGGTGGTCGAGCCCGGCGCGGTCCTGGACGAGGTGAACCGGGCGGCCGCCCGGCACGGCCTGCGCGTCGGCCCGGACCCCTCCACGCACGCCCGGTGCACGGTCGGCGGGATGATCGGCAACGACGCGTGCGGCTCGCACTCCGTCGCCTGGGGGCGCACCTCCGACGCGGTCGTCGAGCTGGACGTCCTGCGGTACGACGGCGACCGCCGGACCGTCGGCAGGGGCGAGCTGCCCGCCGAGCTGGAGGCCCTGGTCCGGACCCACCTCGCGGAGATCCGCACGGAGCTGGGGCGGTTCGGCCGCCAGGTGTCCGGCTACGCCCTCGACCGGCTGCTGCCGGAGAACGGCCGCGACCTGGCCGGGGCGCTGGTCGGCGCCGAGGGCACCTGCGGCCTGGTGCTCGGCGCGACCCTCCGCCTGGTCGAGGCCCCGACCACGCCCGTGCTGGCGGTGGCCGGCTACCCCGACGCGGTGGCGGCCGCCGCCGCCACCCCCGCCCTGCTCGACCTGCGGCCGCTGACCTGCGAGGGGATGGACCACCGGCTGGCCGAGGCGCTGCGCGCCCTGCGGCCGGGCGCCGTGCCCGACGGGGTGCTGCCGGCCGGCCGGGCCTGGCTGCTGCTGGAGGCCCCCGACCGCCCCGCCGCCGAGGCGCTCGCGACCGCCGCCAGGGACGGCGGAGCGCTCGACGCGGTCGTCGTCACCGACCCGGCCGCCCAGCGCGCCGTGTGGCGCATCCGGGAGGAGGGCGCCGGCCTGGCCACCCGCCTGCCCGACGACAGCGAGGCGTGGCCCGGCTGGGAGGACGCCGCCGTGCCCCCGCACGCCCTGGCCGACTACCTGCGCGACCTGGACGAGCTGATGGCCGGGCACGGCCGGAGCGGCCTGGTGTACGGGCACTTCGGCGAGGGCTGCCTGCACACCCGCATCGACTTCGACCTGCTGTCCGCGCCCGGCCGCCGCGACTTCCGCGCGTTCATGGAGCGGGCGGCCGACCTGGTGGTGGCGCACGGCGGCTCGCTGTCCGGCGAGCACGGCGACGGCCAGGCCCGGTCCGAACTGCTGCCCAGGCTGTACGGCGAGCGGACCCTCGCCGCGTTCGCCGCGTTCAAGGGGTACTGGGACCCCGACGACCGGATGAACCCCGGCGTCGTCGTCCGCCCTCGCCCCCTCGACGCCGACCTCCGGGTCGTCCCGACCCGGCCGGTCCCGGTCACGCTGGCGCTCCGGCACGACCACGGCGACCTGCGCCGCGCGGTCCGGCGCTGCGTCGGGGTGGGGAAGTGCCGCACCGACCACGGCGGCGTGATGTGCCCGAGCTACCGCGCCACCCGCGACGAGAAGGACTCGACGCGGGGACGGGCCCGGGTCCTCGGCGAGATGCTGCGGGGCGAGCTCGTCACGACGGGCTGGCGGTCGCCGGAGGCGCGCGAGGCGCTGGACCTGTGCCTGTCCTGCAAGGGCTGTCTGGTCGACTGCCCGGTCGGGGTCGACATGGCCAGCTACAAGTCGGAGTTCCTGCACCAGCACTACCGGTGGCGGCCGCGCCCGCTCGCCCACTACTCGATGGGCTGGCTGCCGCTGTGGGCCCACCTGGCCGGCGCGGCGCCCCTGGCGGTCAACGCCGTGACGGCCTCCCCGCTGGCGCCCCTGGTCAAGCGGGCCGGCGGCATCGCGCCGGAACGGCCGCTGCCCCGGTTCGCGGCCGAGTCGTTCCGGCGCTGGTGGCGCCGGCGGCCCGCCGCGCGACCGACCGGGCGGCGGGTGGTGTTGTGGGTGGACACCTTCACCAACGCGTTCGTGCCCCAGGTCGGCCGGGCGGCGGTCGAGGTCATGGAGGCGGCCGGCTTCGAGGTCGTGCTGCCGGACCGGGCGCTGTGCTGCGGTCTGACCTGGGTCAGCACCGGGCAGCTCGGTGTCGCGCGTCGGGTCGCCCGGCGCACGGTGAGCACGCTCGCTCCGCTGCTGGCCGACGGTGTGCCGCTGGTCGGCCTGGAGCCGAGCTGCACCACGCTCCTGCGCACCGACCTGCTCGACCTGCTGCCCGGCGACGACCGGGCTGAGCGGGTCGCGGCGGCCACCCGGGGCTTCGCCGAGGTGGTGGGCGCGGAGGACATCGGGCCGGACCCGCGCCCAGCCGGGGCGGACACGACCGTGCTGGTCCAGCAGCACTGCCACGAGCGCGCCACCACCGGCGCCGCCGTGGACGTGAACCTGTTGCGGCGAGCCGGCTTCTCCGCCGAGCCGCTGGCCACCGGGTGCTGCGGCCTGGCCGGCAACTTCGGTTTCGAGCGCGGCCACTACGAGGTCTCGGCGAAGGTCGCCGCCCACGAGCTGCTGCCCGCGCTCGACGCGGCCCCCGGGGCGACCGTCGTGGCGGACGGCTTCAGCTGCCGCACCCAGATCGAACAACTCGCCGGCCGCCGCGTCCGCCACACCGCCGAGATCCTCCACGCCGCGCTGACCGGAAACCGGGACGCCGCCCCACCCAGCACCCGGTGACCCTTCCCGGCCTTTCCCTTGCGTTTCCCTTGCGCGCCAGTGGTTCGCCGTCCCCCGACGGCCAAATCTCGCGCCCTCCCCCTGGGTAGTGGGGAAGAAGAAACCCCCCACTCCCAACGTCGCACGGCGGTCCGACAGAAACGGACGCGTCGTGATCGCCCAAGCGGGTGGGAAGTCTGAGCGCTACCCGAACGGGGTAACTGTCCACAAAGGACAGATGGGTCGTGGGCTCGTCGCTCCAGACAGGACAGAGACAGTCGCGCGGCAGCATGCCGGAACGCGGACGGCGGAGGCGCTCCGGAAGCGCCTCCGCCGTCGGGAACCACGGGCCAGCCGGCCCGGGGATCAGCGCCGGGGCTCCCAGCGGAACCACCGCCACGCCGCGAGGACCGCGACCGCCGCCCACGCCGCCGACACCCCGATCGCCGGCAACGCCGAGGCGAACTGCTCCCCGAAGCCCACCCGCGTGCCGTCCCACCGCGCGCCCACCCATCCGGTGCGGACCAGCTCGGTGACCCCGCCGCCGGGAACGGCCAGCGTGATCCACCGGAGCGTCTCGTGCTTCGAGACCATCGACAGGAACACCGCGGCCATCGCGCCCAGGAACACCGGCATCGTGGTGATCTGCGCCGTCTCCGGGTTCGGGGTGAACACGGTGGTGGCCATGCCCGCCGCCGCGAACATCACCGCGCCGAGCACCACGGCCAGCCCCACGAGCAACGGGTTGCGCGGGGGAGCGGCGTCGGCCGCCGTGGTGGCCCCCAGCAGCAGCACCACCTGGACGAGGGCCAGCAGCACCGAGGGGCCGACCAGGCCGACCAGGACCGTCGCGTCCGACATCTCGCCGCTGCGCAGCCGCTTGAGGAACAGGTCCTGGCGCCGCGCGGTGAGCGCGGTCGTGATGGTCAGGTAGACCGTCATCAGCAGGATCTGGAGCACCTGGACGGCCGCGGTCAGCCCCCAGCCCTGCTCGCCGAAGCTGCCGCCGTTCGTCGCCAGCACCACGCCGACCAGTAGCGGCATGACCACCGCGATGCTGGCGACCAGCTTGTTCCGCCACAGCAACCGGAACTCGGTGCGCCCCAGCGCGATCGCGTGCTTCGCGTTCACCCCGCCACCCCCGCCCGCTCGACGGCGCCGCGCACGCCGTGGAAGACGTCCTCCAGGGACGCGTGGCTGGCCCGCAGCCGCGACAGCCGGACGCCCCGCTCGTTCGCCCACCCGACCAGCACGCCCAGGTCGTGCTGCAGGTCGGCGGTGCTCAGCTCCACCCGCTGGTCGAGCACGTGGCTGGTCAGCACGGCCGGCAGCGGGGGCAACTCGGCCGCCGTGAGCCCGGCCGGCAGCGCGAAGGAGATCCGGGAGGGCTCGGTGGCCAGCACGTCGGCCAGCGTCCCCTCGACCGCCACCACCCCCCGGTGCATGATCGCGAGCCGGTCGGCCAGCTCCTCGGCCTCCTCCAGGTAGTGCGTGGTGAGCAGCACGGTGGTGCCCTCGGCCAGCAGCGTCCGGACCAGGTCCCAGGTGCGCCGGCGGGACTCCGGGTCCAGCCCGGTCGTCGGCTCGTCCAGGAACAGCAGCTCCGGCCGGGCCAGCACGGCCAGCGCGAGGTCCAGCCGACGGCGCTCGCCGCCGGAGAGCTGCTTGACCATCACCCGGGCGCGGTGGCCCAGGTCGAGCAGCTCCAGCACGTCCAGCCGGCGCCCGCCGGTGGTGACCGACGCCCACAGCTCGACGGTCTCCGCCACGGTGAGCTCCCCGGCGAAGCCGCTCTCCTGCAGCATGATCCCGATCCGGGGCCGCAACCGGGCCTTGTCCGCCACCGGGTCCATCCCGAGCACGCGCACGGTGCCCGCGCTGGCCGCGCGGTGCCCCTCCAGCGTCTCCACCGTGGTCGTCTTGCCAGCGCCGTTGGTGCCCAGCAGCGCGAACAGCTCGCCCCGCCGCACCGAGAGGTCGATGCCCCGCACCGCCTCGAACGAGCCGTACCGGCAGCGCAGCCCGGTCGCCTCGATCACCAACTCCGTCACGCGGACCATGCTGGTCGGCGGACGCGGCCGCCCCCAGTGCGCGACCGCACCGACTCCCCGTGGGAATCGCCTGGTCGGGCCCATGACAAATGTCATGGTCATCGACGCGGGTCGCGGGTTTCCGCTGGGTAGCGTGCTGGGGCGTGGGTGGGAAGAGGGAGAGCGGGTCCGGCGCGCCGGACCGCCTGCGGGGGCTGCGCGCGTTCACCAAGTGGTCGCTGCTGGCGTACGGCGTCGTCATGCCCCTGATGCCGGCGTTGGTGATGTTCAGCGCACCGCGTGTCTCCGCCGGCTGGCCGGCCGACTGGCCGGTCGGTGTCGCGGCGCTGGTGGTCTTCGGCGCGCTGCACGGCCGGCTGCTGATGCGGGGGATGGAGGGTTACGGCCACGCGCACTGGCGGGACCGCGGCATCCTGGTCGCCCAGGCGTACTCGCTCGCGGTCTGGGCCGCCGCCCTCGCCCTCGACGCCTCGGGCGGACTGTGGTGCACCCTGCCCCTGGCGGCGGCGGGCGCCGCCGCCGCGTTGCTGCCCCGGAACCAGCGGTGGACGCAGGTCGTGGTGATGGTGGCCCTCACCGCCGGGTTGGCCGTGGTCGGCGGCTACGACCTCGCCGGCTTGCTCAGCGTGTTGTTCCTCGCCGCCGCGCTGATCTGGCCGGCGCCCATGCAGGTGTGGCTGTGGGACGTCGGCCTCCAGCTCGACCGCGCCCGGGCCACCGAGGCCGAGCTGGCCGTGGTCAAGGAGCGGCTGCGGTTCGCGGCCGACCTGCACGACATCCTCGGCCACAGCCTGGAGGTCATCGCGCTCCGGGCCGAACTCGCGACCCGGCTGCCGGACGTCGACGCGGCGCGGGAGACGATGACGGAGGTCCGGCGGACGGCGCGGGACGCGTTGCGGGAGGTGCGCGAGGTGGTTCGGGGGTACCGGCACGCCGACCTGGCCACCGAGCTGACCGCCGTCCGGTCGCTGCTCGGCTCCGCCGGCATCCACTGCCGGGTCACCGGGGAGCCGCGCGGCCTGGCCGCCGAGCACCAGGCCGTGCTCGGCCTGGTGCTGCGGGAGGCGATCACCAACGTGCTGCGGCACGCCCAGGCCACCGAGTGCTCGATCAGCTTCGAGACCGGCGGGGAGGAGACCCGGTTGACCGTCGTGAACGACGGGGTGAGCGCCCGAGCGGACGGCGGCGCCGACAGCGGGGGCGACGGCGGGCCGGCCGACGGGGCCGCGGACGGCACCGGGCTGGACGGGCTGGCCGCCCGGCTGGCGGCGGTGGGCGGCCGGCTCCGGGGCGGCCCGGAGCCGGGCGGCCGGTTCCGCGTGTGCGCGGCCGTGCCGAGGACCGGGGAGGTGGCGGCGTGATCCGGGTTCTGCTGGTCGACGACGAGCACCTGATCCGGGGCGCGGTCGCCGCGCTGCTCGCGCTGGAGCCGGACATCGACGTCGTGGCGCAGGAGGCCGACGGGCCGGCCGCGCTGGCGGCGGCGCGGGCGCTCCGCCCGGACGTGGCCGTGCTCGACCTGGAGATGCCCGGCATGGACGGGGTCGCGCTGGCCGAGGCGCTGGCGAAGGAGCTGCCGGAGACCCGCACCGTGATCGTCACCCGGCACGCCCGGCCCGGCGTGCTCCGCCGCGCGTTGTCGGTGGGCGTGCTGGGGTTCGTGCCGAAGACGGCGGAGGCGCAGTCCCTGGCGGACGTGGTGCGGCAGGCGCACGCCGGTCGCCGCTACGTCGACCCGGGGCTGGCCACGGAGGCGTTGCTCGTCGGGGAGTGCCCGCTGACGCCACGGGAGCTGGACGTCCTCCGCGCGTCCCTGGCCGGCGCCGCCGTTCCGGCGATCGCCAGGGAGCTGCACCTGTCCGCCGGGACGGTGCGCAACTACCTGTCTTCGGCCATGGCCAAGCTGGACGCCGGGACCCGGCACGAGGCGGCGCGGCGGGCCTGGGAGCTCGGCTGGCTCTGACGCGGCGCGCGGCGCGCGCCGTGCGACCGCCGGCGGACGGCGGCCGGAACGCCGCACGCCCGCGGGTCGGACGCTGGCCCGCTGCCAGCGTCGCCCCACGGGCGTGCGGTGTGGACGACCGGGAGCCGGTCAGCGGCGAGCCCGGCCGCGGCCGCCCGACTTGTTCCGGTTCTTCGCGCCGTTCCGGTTGCCGCCCTGCCCGTTGCGGTGGGGCTTGGCCTTCGGCGCGGCGGCGGCCTCGGCCTTGACCGGGGTCGCCGCCTCGTCAGCGCCCTGGTCCGTTCCCCTGTCCGCGTCCTTGGCCGGGCCCCGGTCGGCGGCCTGGTCAGCGTCCTGCTCGCTGGCCTGCTCGCTGGCCTGGTCGGTGGCCCGCGCGGACGACTGCTTGGCGGTCGCCGGCTTGGCCGCCACCCGGTGGCCGTTGGTCGACGCGCCGGCCGAGCTGTTCGCGCTGTCCGTGCCGGCCGCGTCGCTCTCGGCCGGCCGGTCGTGCAGCAGGCGCGCCACCTCCGAGCGCAGGGCCACGAAGGCCTCCGACTCGCGGGTGGTGATCTGGTCCCGCTGCGCGGGCAGGTCGACGTCGAGCGTCCGCACGACCCTGGCCGGGGACTTCGACAGCACCACGACCCGGTCGCCCAGGTACACGCTCTCGTCGATGTCGTGCGTGACCAGCAGGATCGTCGTGTCGTGCTCGCGGCGGACCCGCAGCAGCAGGTCCTCCAGCTCGAACCGGGTCTGCGCGTCCACCGAGGCGAACGGCTCGTCCATCAGCAGCAACGCCGGCCGGTAGGCCAGCGCCCTGGCGATGGCGACCCGCTGCTGCATGCCGCCGGAGAGCTGCCACGGGTACTTGCCGGCGGCGCCGGCCAACCCCACCTGCTCCAGCGCCTGCCGCGCCCGCTCCGCGCGCTCGGCCCTGCCCAGCGCCTTCTTCAGCGGGAACTCCACGTTCCGCTGCACCGACAGCCAGGGGAACAGGGACCGGCTGTAGTCCTGGAACACCACGGCCAGGTCCGACGGCACGCCGTCGACGACGTCGCCGTGCAGCCGCACCTGCCCCTCGGTCGGCCGGATGAGCCCGGAGATCGAGCGCAGCAGGGTCGACTTGCCACAGCCGGACGGACCCACGATGCACACCAGCTCGCCCGCGTTCACGGTGAACGTCAGGCCGTCGACAGCGACGTGCTCACCGTCCTTCGAGTGGTAGCGGTGGCCGAGGCCGGTCACGTCGAGCATGGTCGGCACGTCATCCCCTCCCAGCCGGCTGCCAGGCCAACGCCCGGCGCTCCCCGGCGAGCAACAGCGTGTTGAACAGGTAGCCGAGCACACCGAGCAGCACGATGCCCGCCCACATGGCGGGCAGCTCGAACTGCCGCTGCGCGTAGAGGAGCTGGTAGCCGATGCCGTTGGTGGCGCCGACCAGCTCGGAGATCACCATCAGGATCAGCGCCAGGGACAGGCTCACCCGCAGCCCGGCGAAGATCTTCGGCAGCGCCGACGGCAGCACGACGCCGAGCAGCCACTGGTGCCGGGGCAGCCGGAAGGCCCGGGCGGTCTCGACCTTGACCGAGTCCACCGCCCGCGCGCCGTCCACGCTGTTGAGCACGACCGGCCACAGCGTGCCGAAGATGATCGTGGCGAGCTGCATCGGCGTGCCGATCTTGAACAGCACCAGGAAGACCGGCACCAGCGTGGGCGGCGGGATCGCCCTGGCGAAGGCCAGCAGCGGGCCGACGTAGTCCATCGCGACCCGCGACCGGCCCAGGGCCACGCCCAGCGCCACGCCGACGACGGAGGCCAGCGCCCAGCCACCCAGCGTGCGCAGGATGCTGGGCAGCACGTCGTCGAAGACCTCGTCGCTCAGCAGGAGCTGGGAGGCGGGGCCGGACAGCCACCGGTCCCTGATCGTGCCGAGGATGGTTTTCGGGGTGGGGAAGAACGGGCTGGCCGCCGCGCGGGTGGCCAGCTCCCAGGCGACCACCAGCGCGGCGAACACGCCCCAGCGCTGCAGGAACTGCTTCAGCCTGGCGTTCACGACGCCTCCCCGACCGCGGCGCTCCACGCGAACAGCCGGCGCTGCGCCCACTCCAGCCCGGCGTTGACGAGGTAGCCCACCAGGCCGGCGACCACCGTGCCGGCGAACACCAGGTCCATCCGGCCGCTGCCGCTGCCGGACTCCAGGATGAACCGGCCGAGGCCGCCGCTGGCGCCGGCCAGGAACTCCACGCTGACCACGACGATCAGCGCGACCGCCGCCGACAGCCGGATGCCGGTCGCCACGAACGGCGCCGCGCTGGGCAGCGACACCCTGGCCAGCACCGGCCACCGGCCGAGGCCGAAGGAACGGGCGGTGTCGACCAACTTCGGATCCACCTCGTCCATGGCGTAGATGGTGTTGAACAGGATCGGCCACACCGCCGCGTACACCGCGAGGGAGATCTTGGTGTCCGGGCCGATGCCGAACACCATGATCGCCAGCGGGATCAACGCCACGGACGGGATGGGCCGCAGGAACTCGACGACGGCCTTGGCTCCGTGCCGCAGCGCCGGCACCGTGCCGAGCAGCAGGCCGGCGGGGACGGCGACGGCCACCGCGATGCCGAGCGCGATCGCCCACGCCAGCACCGTGGCGATCAGGTCGAGGACGAACGCCCGGTCGGCCAGCAACTCGACCAGCCGGGTCAGGACGACCGAGGACGGGGGAAGGTACCCCGGGGGCGCGATGCCGGACCGGCCGACGACCTCGCCCACGGCGAGGAACCCGACCAGTCCGACCAGCCCGCGAACCGTTCTCCGCATGGCTCCCACGCTCAGTTCGTCGCGTCGTCCAGGATCAGCGGCTTCACGTCGAGCTGCTCGGTGAGCACGCCGTACGTCCGCATCAGCTCGGCGACCCGCTGCAGCCGGCTGTGCTCCATCGTGGTCGGGAAGCTGCCCAGGTTGACCAGCTTCGCGTCCTCCTCCTCCATCTTGAGCTGCTCGACCAGCTGGGCCTCGACCTTCTTGCGGTCGGCCTGGGCCGCGGCCTGGGCCTTCTTCATCGCCCGCTGGAACGCCTTGACCGTCTTCGGGTTCTCCTGCGCGAACTTGGCGCCGGTGACGTAGCCGGCGATGGGCAGCTCGGAGGTCGGGCCGGTCATCGAGTCCATGACGACGGTGGCGCCGGTCTTGCGCTGGGCCTGGGTGGCGAACGGCTCGATCACCGAGGCCGCGTCGATCCTGCCCTGGGCCAGTGCCGCGGGCATGTCCGGGAACGGCATCTCGACGATGCTGATCTTGTCCTTGTCGGACTTGATGTCGTTGGCCTCGAGCACCGAGCGCAGGGTCAGCTCGTTGACGTTGTTCCTGGTGTTCACGGCGACGGTCTTGCCGGCGAGCTGCTTCGGCCCGTCGATGCCGCTGCCGGGCCGGGTCAGCACCATGAACATGCCGGGCCGGGCCTGGTAGGCGTCGGAGACGATCCGCATGTCGAAGGTCTTCTTCGCGTGCGCCTGGAAGAACGAGATCCAGTTGCCGAAGGAGATGTCCAGGGCCCCGGCGGTCAGCAGCGGCACCGCGTCGGAGCCGCCGTTCACGGTCTTGAGGTCGACCTCGAGGCCCTCCTCCTTGAAGTAGCCCTCCTTGATGGCGATGTGCACGGGGGCGACGTCAATGGCCTTCATGACGCCCAGGGTGATCTTGGCTTTCTCGACCTTGTCGTTGCCGCCCGAGGGCGCGGAGGAGCCGCCGAGCAGGCTGCAACCGGAGAGCGTGACGGTGAGCAGGGCAGCGGCGGCCGTGCTCAGGAACCTGCGCAGCTGGGGAGACCGGCTGGGGGAGCCGGAGCGTCGCACCATTTCTTCAGCACTCCCTGGGGGATGGGTTGTGCACCCTTTATTCAGCGGACGACCAAAATTACTAAAAGTTACTAGTTGTGACTTCAAGTAACTAGGTCGGGGAACATCCTATAGGGCAAGTTCGTATACCTTCCGTATGTGCGATCTCAAGATCTCGTTGCTTCCTCGCAGGTCAGCGTGACCAACTCGGGACCCGATCCGGTGAGTGCGACGAAGGTCGCGGTGATCGGCGCCGGGCCGGCCGGACTGATCGTGGCCAACTTGTTGCGAAAAGCGGGTGTCGACTGTGTTGTTGTCGAGCGACACACGCGCGCGTACGTGGAACAACGTCCACGGGCCGGGATGATCGAGCACCGGGTCGTGGAAATGCTGCGCCGGCACGGCTTGGCGGATCGCCTCGACCAAATGGCTGACGCGCATACGTCGTGTGAATTCCGCATTGACGGTCGCCGTCACGAGATCGACTACTCCGCGCTGTACGGCGGCCGGCGGCACTACGTCTATCCCCAGCAGGAGCTGGTGACCGACCTCGTGGCGGCGTTTCTCGGCACTGGTGGTGATCTTCGTTTTCAGGCGGAGGGCGTCCGGTTGCACGACCTGGACACCGAACGGCCCTCGGTCACCTACACCGACGCGGCCACCGGCCGGGCCGCCCGGATCGACTGCGACTTCGTGGCCGGCTGCGACGGCTTCCACGGCGTGAGCCGGGCCAGCGTCCCCGCCGGCGCGCTGACCGAGTACAGCCACCACCACGGCATCAACTGGTTGAGCGTCCTCGCGGCCGCCCCGCCCTCGACCAGGTCGGTCATCTACGCGATCCACCCCGACGGCTTCGCCGGGCACATGCTGCGCAGCAGCACGGTGAGCCGGTTCTACCTCCAGTGCCCGGTGGGCGACAGCGTCGACAACTGGCCCGACGAGCGGGTCTGGGCTGAGCTGCGCAAGCGGCTCGCCCTGCGGGACGAGCGGTGGACCCTCACCGAGGGGCCGATCACCGAGAAGCGCATGCTCGACATGCGCAGCTTCGTCGTCGAGCCGATGGGCCACGGCCGGCTCCACCTCGCCGGCGACGCCGCGCACGTCATCACCCCCGTCGGCGGCAAGGGGATGAACCTGGCCCTGCACGACGGGGAGCGGCTCGCCGAGGCGCTGGCGGCCCACTACGCGGGCTCGGACGCGCTGCTGGGCGCCTACTCGGAGACCTGCCTGCGCCGCGTCTGGCGCTGTCAGGAGTTCTCGCGGTGGATGACCGAGATGCTCCACGCGCCGGCCGGCGAGGGCGGCGCGTTCCAGCGCCGACTGGCGGTGGCTCGCCTGGAGCACATCCTCTCCTCCCCCGTCGCGGCGGCGGCCTTCGCCGAGGACTACCTGGGCCAGGACTGAGCCGGACCCGCCCGACCCGCCCGGCTCCCCGGTGGACGCGGGCGGGGCGCCCGGCCAGCGGCGCGGCCGGTCGGTCGCCCCGCGGTCGCGACCCCGCGGGTGGCGGCGATTCTCACCGAGGCCGCGCGCGACGGCCAGGGTCGAACGTCCACCCGCCGGCGGCGCGCCGGTCCGCCTCACCCCGGCGGAGGCGGCTCCCGACGCCACCGCGGCTCACCGCGGCTGCACGATCAGGTCCTTGGCCTCGACCTGCTGCTTGAGCACGCCGAACTCGAACAGCAGGTTCGGCACCCGCTGGAGCCGGCTGGGCTCCAGGCTCGTCGGGTAGCTGCCCAGCTTCATCAGGCGCGCGGTCTCGCCGTCGATGCCGGCGAACTTCTGCAGCTGCGCCTCGACCAGCGACCGGTCCGCCTCGGCCTCGGCCTGCGCCCTGGCCAGCGCGCGCTGGAAGGCCGCGACCACCTTCGGGTTCCGGTCCACGAAGTCGGCCCGCGCCCCGTAGCCGGACAGCGGCAGGCCCGCCGTCGGCCCGGTCGCGGTGTCGAACACCTCACGGGCGCCGATGTTCTTCGACGCCTTGGTCACGAACGGCTCGGCCAGCAGCGCCGCGTCCACGCTGCCCTGCTGCATCGCGGTCTCCATGTTCGGGAACGGCATCGGGACGAACGAGATGCTGGCGGGGTCCACCCCGTGCATCCGGGCGGCGGCCATCACGCTGACGTCGGAGATGCTGCCCGTGCTCGTCACCGCGACCTTGCGGCCGGTCAGGTCGCCCGGCTGCCGGACCGGGGAGTTCGGGGCGGCCATGAGCACCGCGGTGCCCGCCTTGGCGGCCAGCGCCTCGGCCACGATCCTGAGCTTGCCGGTGCCCTTCGCGGTCGCCGTGTAGAAGGGCGGGTACGTGCTGAAGGCGATGTCGATCCCGCCGCCCAGCAGCAGGGTGACCGCCTCCGGGCCGCTGGGCACGGGGCGGATCTCCACCTCCAGGCCCGCGGCCGAGAAGTAGCCGCGTTCCCGCGCCAGGTGCAGCGGGGCCACGTCGGCGACCGGCAACGCGCCGACCACGACCTTGTCCCGCTCCAGCCCCCGGTCGCCGGCGGCGCCGGGGCCGGTGTTCGTCGACCCGCCGAGCAAGCCGCAACCACTGAGAGTGACCGCAAGGGTCGCGGTGGTGAGCAATGTCGCGATTCGGCGGAGTCGACGTAACGCCGGACCCGTGCCGGCCGGCCCGAGTAAGGGCAAACCCGTCATGTGTTCACTCCACGTAGTGTCTCGTACGCCCAGAGTGGCGAAGCCACCCTAAACGCCGGTGGGGTCTTCACGACAGATGGATTTGGGTCGACAACGGCCCACTCTCGGTACCGGCTATTCGGCGGCCAGTCACCCGAAGGTGTTGCCCGATGTGAGTACACTCCGCCGCACTGGGGTGTCGGGCGCCACGTGGAACAGACCAGGGAGTGGAATGACTGATCCGAGGGCTGTGGCCGTGGCCGCCCCGCCCACCCCAGGATCGGGCGGGTCGACGCGGCCGGCAACCGGACGCGCCCCCGCGTCCGTGGCCGCCGCGCGCGTGCCCGTCCGGGATCCCCGCGGCTCCCTGTCGTTCCGGGTGACGACGCCCGGCTGTGCCGGCTCCGCTCAGGACCCGGCCCTTTTCAACCGCACCGCCGTGCTCGGCGGCGGTGCGACGTGGAGGACCTGTTAACCGTGGCCCGTCAGGACACCACCCCTTCGGGCAGCGCCGGTCAGGGCCCGGCGCGGCCGCCCGAGGACCACGAGGAGGCGCTCGCCGTCTCCGACACCGGCGCAGCCGAACCCCCCGCCGACGCCGCCGGCGACGAGCCCTCGCCCGAGGAGGCGGCGAGCGAGAAGCGTCCGCCCAAACGCGTGCGGTGGCGGCTGCGCAACTGGCACCTGCGCACGAAGATGGTCGCCGTCCTCCTGGTGCCGACCATCACCGCGTTGGTGCTCGGCGCCATCCACGTGAACGAGGACCTCGACGGCGCCGACCAGTTCGGCAAGTACGTCAAGCACGTCGAGCTGGCGGAGAAGGCCGCCGAGCTGGTCCAGGAACTGCAGCGCGAGCGCACGCTGGTCGCCACCTTCGTCGCCAGGCAGAACGGCAACCAGGGCGCCAAGGACCGGCCCCAGATGGACGCGCAGATCTCCAAGGTCGACGCCGCCGTCGGCAGCGTCAGCCGGGTCGCGGTGACCCTCGACGAGACGCACAGCGCCGTCAAGGAGCCGTTCCAGCGCGCCATGGACGGGCTGGGCACCCTCAAGGCGCTGCGGCAGGCCGCGGTGAGCAGCAAGTACCCGGACTCCGCGATCGTCACCCGCTACACCGACATCATCAACGGCCTCCTGGAGGCCAACCACGCCGCGGCCAACGCGACCTCCGGCACCGCCATCGCGCAGGTCGCCAGGGCCGCCGACGCCATCGGCCGCGCCAAGGAGCAGGTGTCCCAGCAGCACGCCCTGCTCCTCGTCGCCTCCGTCCGCGACAAGTTCCAGCCGGCCGAGCTGACCCTGGTCCGGGGCGCGGACGCCCGGTTCGAGGCCGCGCTGGCCGAGTTCAACAACGCCGCCACGCCGCAGCAGCGGATCCGCTACAACGACACCGTCAGCGGCCAGGACGTCGACCAGCGGCAGCGCATCAAGCAGACCGCCCTGGTCCGCGCCGAGCAGAACACGAAGCTGGAGGTCCAGGCCGAGGCCTGGGAGGCGGCCTCCTCCACCACCACCGCCTTCATCCGCGACGTGGAGCGGGCGCTGGCCACCGAGCTGCGGGAGACCGCCCAGGCCCTCGCCGACGACGCCCAGGCCCGCGCGCTGCGCAACTCCGCCCTGATCCTCTTCGTCCTGGCGCTCGCGGTCCTGCTGACCCTGGTCATCGCCCGGTCGCTGCTGCACCCGCTGAAGGTGCTGCGGGTCTCCGCCCTCGACGTGGCGCGCAAGCGCCTGCCCGAGGTCATCCAGACCATGCGGGACAGCGACAAGGAGGTCCCGGAGGTCAAGGTCGAGCCGGTCGCCGTGCACAGCACGGAGGAGATCGGCCAGGTCGCCCGCGCGTTCGACGACGTGCACAACACCGCCGTCCGCCTCGCCGCCGAGCAGGCCCTGCTGCGGGCGAACGTCAACGCGATGTTCGTCAACCTCTCCCGGCGCAGCCAGGCGCTGGTCGAGCGGCAGCTCAACCTCATCGACCGGCTGGAGCAGGACGAGCAGGACCCCGACCAGCTCGGCCACCTGTTCGAACTGGACCACCTCGCCACCCGGATGCGGCGCAACTCCGAGAACCTCCTGGTGCTCGCCGGCACCGACCTGACCCGCCGGCTCAGCCGGCCGGTCCCGGTCAGCGACGTCATCGGCGCCGCGGTGTCCGAGGTCGAGCAGTACGCGCGGATCGACGTCGCGCCCACCCCGGACCTGGCCGTCCAGGGCCGCGCCGTCAACGACCTCGTCCACCTCGTCGCCGAGCTGCTGGACAACGCCACCGCGTTCTCCGACCCCAACTCGCGGGTCAGCGTGCGCACCGCCCGCAGCCGGGGCGGCGAGCTGGTCGTCGAGATCACCGACCGCGGCGTGGGCATGCCCAACCAGGACCTGTCCGAGGCCAACGAGCGACTGGCCAACCCGCCCCGCGTCGACGTCGGCGTCTCCCGCCGCATGGGCCTGTACGTGGTCGCGCGGCTGGCCAAGCGGCACGAGATCAAGGTCCGGCTCCGCTCGGAGGAGCTGGAGGGCGGCCTCATCGCGCTGGTCGTCGTGCCGCGTGAGCTGATCGTGGAGCTGCGGCCCGAACCCGGTCCCGGCTCGATGCCCTCCGGCTCCGGCTCGACGTTCCCGCCGATCGGGACCACGACCGGCACCCTGCCGCCGACCCCGGTCCCGGCCGCCACGCCCGCGCCGCCGGCGCCCCCGCCCCCGGCCCCCCCGGCTCCGCCGAAGCCGGCCACCGCGACGGCCACGGGCTTCGCCCCGGTGAACGGGCTGCCCCCGGCGCCCGTCCAGGACGAGGAGCCGGTGCCGGCCGCCCCCGCGCGCCCGGCCGAGCCGGCCCAGCAGCCCCAGTTCGACCTGTCGGTGCGCGTCACCTCGGGCGACGGCGCCGACGACCCGGCGGCCGTGCCCCAGGTGAGCCCGGCGGCCCCCGCCGAGCGGCGGCCGGTGGCGCCGACCCCGGACACCCGCCCCGAACTGGAGCTCGAACTCGCCGACGGCGGCGCGGAGCCGCCGGTCGGGGAGGGCGGGCGGTGCGGTCCGCCGCCGGCCCCGCCCGGGCGGCCCGAGCCGGGCAGCCTGTTCTGGGCCGCCGAGACCACCACGCTCGACCCCGTGGATCTGGCCGCCCCGTCCGGTCAGGCAGAGCGGCCGACCGCGAACGCCGGGCCCGGCGTCGTGGCGGGCGGGACCGCCGAGACCGACGAGACCGCCAAGGAGGTCGAGCAGGACGTGGACGCGCCGACCGAGCGGCTGCCCATCTACGAGGCGGTGCTCACCCAGTGGTTCCAGAGCGTCGCCGACGAGCTGCCGACCGAGGGGGAGCCGCCCCGTCCGCAGGACACGCTGCGGTCCGACCCGCTCGGCCCGATCACCCGGACCACCCCGGCCCCGGCCCCGGCGGCGGAGCCGCCCGCGCCGGCCGCCGACCCGCTGCCCAAGCGCACCCCGCGCAAGCTGGGGGAGCCCGCGGGCGACCCGGCGGCGCCGGCCCGACCCAGCACCCGGCTGGGCCGGCCGCGCCCCGGCCAGCAGCTGCCCACCACGGCCCACGCCGACGCCGACGCCGGCCAGCCCGCCACCCCGGCGAGCTGGGGCTCCGGCGACGAGGGCTGGGCGGCCGCCAAGGCGCTGCTCAACCAGAGCACGGACGAGGTCACCTCGGCCGGCCTGCCCAAGCGGGTGCCCAAGGCCCACCTGGTGCCCGGCTCCGCCGCCCCCAAGCAGCAACAGCAGCCCAGCACGCCGTTGCTGCCGACGCCGCCCCGCTCCGCCGACGCGGTGCGCGGCCGGTTGTCCAGCTTCCAGCATGGTCTGCGTCGAGGCCGCCACCGGCTCGACGACCCGTCCGCGCCCGCGGGCGGGGAGACCCCCAGCCCGTCCCAGAGCCGTCATGACGAGGAGCAGGAGTGACCGCGTCCGTCCAGCAGCCTGGCAGCTTCGGTTGGTTGATCACGGACTTCGTCCGCAGGGTCCCCGGCGTCGCGCACGCCGTCGTGGTGTCCGCGGACGGGCTGCTGCTCGCCGGCTCCCAGGGCCTGCCGCTCGACCGGGCCGAGCAGCTTTCCGCCGTGGCCTCCGGCCTGGTGAGCCTCACCCAGGGCGCCGCCCGGTGCTTCGAGGCGGGGAACGTCGCGCAGACGGTGGTCGAGATGGAACGGGGCTACCTGTTCCTGATGTCCATCAGCGACGGCTCCTGCCTGGCCGTGCTCGCCGCGCCCAACTGCGACATCGGCCTGGTGGCCTACGAGATGACGTTGTTGGTGGAGCGTGTCGGCCAACAGCTGACACCGGAGCTTCGTGCCCAGCTGCAGGGCGGGGTGCGTCGATGACGTGGGGTTGGTGGGGGTGACGGTGGGATGAACACCGGTCCGGACTTCAGCGAGGGTCGTTTCGACTACCGCGACTGGGCGGCGAGCGGCTTCCGCTTCGACGGCTACGGCGAGCACGCCGACGGCGCCGACGACGCGGGGCACGAGACCGAGCTCGCGCGCGGGGACGGCCTGCCGTCCGCTCCGTCCACGCTGGACGGGTACGGCGGGGGGCTGTTCGGCGGCCCCGGCGCCGACCTGTTCGGCACCAGCGTGCCCGACTACCCGCCCACGGAGTCCGGCGAGCAGCCGGTCAACGAGTGGTCGGCGGTGGGGCCGTCCATCGACCCGGTCGAGGAGTCCGGATCCCTGGTCCGGCCCTACGCCCGGACCAGGGGCCGTACCCGGCCCGACTACGACCTCGCGATCGAGGCCCTGGTGTCGACCAGCGACCGTGGCCTGGACCGCGAGGCCGCGGTGCTCTCCGAGCACCGGTCCATCTGCGGGTTGTGCGTGGAGACCCGTTCGGTGGCCGAGATCGCCGCGCACCTGAGGCTCCCGCTCGGGGTGGTGCGGGTGCTGATCGGTGACATGGCTGGTCTCGGCTTGGTCATGATCCACGAGGGCGGCGTCGTGAGTGGGGACCGGCCGTCCCTCGCGTTCCTGGAGAGGGTGCTCAGTGGGCTCCGCAGGCTCTAACCGGCCGGACACCCGGCAAGCGACCACCTCGGCCAAGATCGTGGTGGCCGGTGGCTTCGGCGTCGGCAAGACGACCTTCGTCGGCTCGGTCTCCGAGATCGTCCCGCTGACCACCGAGGCGGTGATGACCGAGGCCAGCGTGGGCGTGGACGACCTGTCCGCCACGCCGGGCAAGGTCACCACCACGGTGGCCATGGACTTCGGTCGCGTCTCGCTCGACAGCGACCTCATCCTGTACCTGTTCGGCACCCCGGGCCAGCACCGCTTCTGGTTCATGTGGGACGACCTGGTCAAGGGCGCGATCGGCGCGGTGGTCCTCGTGGACACCCGCCGGCTCGCCGACGCGTTCGCCTCCATCGACTTCTTCGACGACCGCGGCCTGCCCTACATCGTCGGCGTGAACTGCTTCGACGGGCTGCTGCACCACCGGATCGAGGACGTCCGCGAGGCGCTCACGATCGACGAGTCGGTCCCGATCGTGACCTGCGACGCCCGGAGCCGCGAGTCCACCAAGCAGACGCTGATCACGCTGGTGGAGCACGCCATGCGGCGGTGGATGACCGCGAAGGCGGGCTGACCGCGCGAGTGACACCGTCCCCGGAACGCCCCTGACCGTCGGCGTTCCGGGGCTCCGGTCCGCCCGCCCGCCCACCCTCGTCTCGGCCGCGCCGCCCGCCCGGGTGCGGGCGGCTGCCCGGGCGTCGCTTCTCGTGGTGCTCCGGACGTCACGGCGACCCGTTTTCCTTGCCCAGCGGGCATTGTCAGGGCTCCCGGCCGCCCTGTGCCGGAAACGCGTCATGCCGAAGCCCCGGGCATGACTCCCGGCGCACACCTTCCGGCCGACACAGTCTTTTGCCCACTTCAGGCTTGAGTAATGGGGGAACCCCCACTTCCAACATCTCATGCGGGTCTGACAGGAACGGCCGACTCGCGATCACTCGGATGGGTGGAAAAGGAGCCGGGAAACCCGATGAGCGGATGTCGGGTTCGGTGGGCGCGCGGCCGCGGGAACGATCTGCGGGCGAAGCGCTCAACGCTTCGGCAGCCAAGAGCGAGGCCGAAAAAACATCGGTGTGCGGCGAGACGGGGCCGTCAGTTTTCGGAAAAGCGCCCTTTCGGCTGACGGTTATTCGGTCTCGTCGAGGAGTGCCGCCGTCATGATCCGGTGCAGCGGGTAACGCCGCAGGGCGCCCTGGGCGTCGTCGAACCCCTCCAGAACACCCCCGGCGACGTTGACCGGCTGGACGATCCGGTGCGAGGCGACACCGTGGGAGTCCACGAAACCCAGCCAGACCTTCCGCCCCTCCCGGGCCGCGCCCTGGAGGAGCGCGAGGGTCGCCGAGGTGCTCGCCGGCGTCCCGGTGCCGCGGATCGCGGCGCCCCGGGGGGCGCTGGCCGCGCGGTCCCCGGCCCGCATCTGCCGGACGAGCACCGACAACTGCTCGTCGCTGGGCCGGGCGGGCCGCGCCGGCCGGGCCGGGCGACCCCGGGCCGGGACGCGCCGACCGCTGGGGCGCAGGTCCAGGACCCGCCCGTCCGGCCCCTCGGCGGCCGGGGCGAACCCGGCGTCGCGGAGACCGTCGATCACCTCGACGAGGGCCAGCGGGCTGACCACCACGGTGGGCGCGATCCGCCGGAGCTCCAGCTGGGCCGCCACGGGGTGGGCCAGCACCTCGGCCAGGAGCACCGGGTCGTCGCAGCGCAGGAACGAGCCGGCCGCCCCGCCCCGGAGCCGACCGTGCCGGCGGGCCACGTCGTCGACCAGGTAGCTCAGCGACTGCGGCACCGGCGTGCGCGACCGGGTGCGGAACAGCTCGTGCAACTCGGCGGCGGTGCGCCCGGCGTCCAGCGCCCGGCGCACGCTCGCCTCGCCGACGCGGTACACGGTCGCGCCGCCGGTCGACTCCACGTCGGCGACCAGGGCGATCTCACCGGCCAACTCGGGCTCCAACGGGCCGGGCGCGACCACGGTCAGGTCGGGTTGCACGAGCACGTGGTCGACCGGAGCCGGCAACGCCTCGGCCATCCGGCGCGCCGCCTCGACCGCGCCGCCCTGCCCGTCGCCCTCGTCCGCCAGCAACGCGCGGCCGGCGGTGGTCAGCGCGCCGAACGCCAGCACCCCGACCGCCGCGCCCTCGTCCAGGGTCCAGCGGACCAGGTCGTCCCGGAGCCGACCGCCCCGGCGGGGCGCGCGCCAGGCCAGCACGGCGGCCAGCCCCTCGGGATCGCCGGCGGCCTCGCCCGGGGGCAGGTCGGCGAGCACGTCGAGCACCCGGCGCCGCTCCCGGGGGGCCACCGGGCGGCGCAGCTCGTCCGACAGGGGGTTGATCAGCCGCTCGCGCTCGTCGCGCAGCCCCACCAGGCCGGGCAGGCGCGGCAGGTCGAGCCAGGCCGAGGCGAGGGTCGCCCACCGCTGCTCCGGCACGGCCACGCACCAGGTGTCGGCCAGCGTGGTCGGGGTCCACTGGGGATCGACGCCGTCGCTGTCGGCCACCAGACCCGCGCCCACCGCCAGCTCGACCAGCAGCGCGGCCCTGCGCTCCTCGACGTCCAGGTCCTTGGCCAGCCGCCGCAGGTCGCGGACGCCGAGCCCGCCGGAGCGCAGCACCGGTGGGGGCTCATCGGACCACAGCCGGATCAGGGTTTCGGTGTTCCGCAACAGGTCCAGCGCCTCGTGCGCCGCCGTCGAGTCCACCGTGGACACCTTGTGCGACGAGGTGCGCAGCGCCGGCTGGTCCACCTCGACCGTCCCCAGTGGACGGTCGCCGCGCAGCGCGACGGCCACCTGTCTGGGCAGCTCGACGGTCTCGCCGTCCCGCCGGACCAACAACCCCCTGGCCAGCAGGCGCTGCACCGGCGTGGTGGCGCGCTCCAGCGGCACGACCTGCCCGGCGTCCCTGGTCCGACCGACCGGCGGGCCGGCGGCGAGCTTGTCCAGCAGCCGGCGCTCGGCGTCGTCCAGGCCGGCCAGCGCCGCGTCGAGGTCCACCTCGTCCAGTTGCGGGACCGGCCGGCCGAGACCGGCGGGGAACGGGCCGAGGGCCTCCCTGGCCGCCGGCACCACCGACAGCTCCGAGTCCGAGCCCCACACCAGCGCCTGCTCCCGCAGCGTGCTCAGCGCCTGACGCGTCCGGGCGGCGGGCACACCGCGCCCGAGGAGACGACCCACTGAGAGCAGCGCGGCGGGCTCCTGGTCGGCGTCGAGCACGAGCAGCGCGTCGAGCACCGCGAGGGTGAAGGCGTCGAGCCCCTCGCAGGCGCGCGCGACCGACGTCCGGATGCCGGCGCGGGTGGCCAGGACCGTGGTGTCGGCGGGGGGAGGGGTGGCCAAATCGGGGCGTGCGCGCAACAGGGCCGCGAGCGCGGAGTCGTCCTGCGCGCGCAGCCAGTCGGCGAGTGAGAGGCCGGGCATATCCCCACCACGGTATCCGCCGTCACGTCCCGTCGGGTCCACGGTCGGCGTCAGGCACACTGGACGGGGCGCGAGCGGCGGTGTTCGCCGAGGTCGCGTCGAGTAGGAGGGGCCCGTGCACGACGTGGCCCGAACGCTTCGAGGAGGAACGCGTGGCGAAGGCCCGGCGCACCGAGCGCACCGACCCGTCCTGGCCGGACCTGCCCAACGGCGAGCACCCGGTCACCGAGCTGGCCAGCCCGTTGCAGGGCGCGCTGTCCCCGTTCGGGGAGGTCACCTTCCCGCTGCCCAGCGACGAGGTGCCCTACCGGCACCCGGTCACCAAGATCAACCGCTGAATCCGCTTCGCGGAAGAACTCTTCCGTTCCGTAACGGGTTCCGCGGACTCGGGTGCGATCGCCCTCGGGCCGGGGACTAGGCTCTTCCCACGCTGAGCAGCACGAACGCGTAGGAGGGTGCGATGCCGGTCCCCGGCCCCGGGTACTCCATCACCATTCGACTGGAGGCAGCCCCGTCCGCGAGCGCGGCGGGCGAGCTGGCCAGCGCGGTGGGTCGGGTGGGCGGCGTCCTCACCGCCTTCGACGTCGTGGAGTCGCACAGCGACCGGATCGTCGTCGACATCACCTGCAACGCGCTGTCCGCCAACCACGCGCAGGACATCCAGGACGCGCTGGTCGCCCTGCCCGACGTGCGGGTGCGCAAGGTCTCCGACCGCACCTTCCTCATGCACCTCGGTGGCAAGATCGAGGTCAACTCCAAGGTCGCGCTGCGCAACCGGGACGACCTCTCCCGCGCCTACACCCCGGGTGTCGCCCGCGTCTGCCAGGCCATCGCGGCCAACCCCGAGGACGCCCGCCGGCTCACCATCAAGCGCAACACCGTGGCCGTGGTCACCGACGGCTCCGCCGTCCTCGGCCTGGGCAACATCGGCCCGGCCGCCGCCCTGCCCGTGATGGAGGGCAAGGCCGCGCTGTTCAAGAAGTTCGCCGGCGTCGACGCCTGGCCGGTGTGCCTGGACACCCAGGACACCGACGAGATCATCCGCGCGGTCGAGCTGATCGCCCCCGGCTACGGCGGCATCAACCTGGAGGACATCGCCGCCCCCCGGTGCTTCGAGATCGAGGCCCGGCTCCGGGAGAAGCTCGACATCCCGGTCTTCCACGACGACCAGCACGGCACCGCCATCGTCGTGGTCGCCGCCCTCCGCAACGCGCTGCGCGTGGTGGGCAAGGAGATCGGCGACTGCCGCATCGTGGTCTGCGGCGTGGGTGCCGCCGGCTCGGCCATCATCCGGCTGCTGCTCAAGCAGCAGCCCGGCGACGTCGTCGCGGTCGACATCGGCGGTGTCGTGCACGGCGGGCGCGACGACCTGGACCCCAACCGCCAGTGGATCGCGGCCAACACCAACAAGCAGGGCCTGACCGGTGACCTGCACAAGGCGCTCGTCGGCGCGGACGTGTTCATCGGCGTCTCCGCGCCCAACCTGTTCGGCGCCGACCAGGTCGCGACCATGGCCGAGCGCTCGATCGTGTTCGCGCTGGCCAACCCGGACCCGGAGATCGACCCGCTGGAGGCGCAGAAGCACGCCGCGGTCGTCGCCACCGGGCGCAGCGACTACCCGAACCAGATCAACAACGTGCTGGCCTTCCCCGGCGTCTTCCGCGGCCTGCTCGACGCGCACGCCCACCGGATCACCGACGACATGCTCGTCGCCGCGGCCAACGCCGTCGCCGACGTCGTCGACGCCGAGAAGCTCAACGCCTCGTTCATCGTGCCCAGCGTCTTCGACCCGCACGTGGCCAGCGCGGTCGCGGAAGCGGTGCGCGCCGTGGCGGTCCGCGAGAGCTGACCGGAGGAGAACGGCCACCGGGACCCGGTGGCCGTTCTCACAGCCCTTAAAGATGCATCAGAGATTCAGCTTTTCATAGGCTGCGCGCGTGCACCTGGCCCGCTTCACCGACCTGGCGCTCCGCGCGATCGTCCTGCTCGGCGCACGCCAGGACGGCCCCCGGCTCACCGTCGACGACGTCGCCAAGGCCGTGCACGCGCCCCGACACCACGTCGCCAAGGCCGTGCACCGCCTCGGCCAACTCGGCGTCCTGGAGACGGTGCGGGGCCGCGCCGGCGGCCTGGCACTGGCCGCGGGCGCCGCCAGCACCACGGTCGGCTGGCTCGTCCGCGAACTCGAAGGCACGGGTGAACTCGTCGACTGCGAGCAACCCCCGTGCCCGTTCCGCGGTGACTGCCGCCTCCGCCGAGCGCTCCGCACCGCCCAGCACGCGTTCCTCGCGGCCCTCGACGAGGTGACGATCGCCGACCTCATCGCCGGCACGAGCGTCCCCCTCCCACTCGCGCCCCCACCCCCACGATGAAGCGCCCGCACCCAGCCCCTGGGCGCTCTCGCCCAACCCCGCAGGCGGCCCACAACCCCGAGCCCCGCCTCACCTCTCGCGCACGGGCTGCACCGTCGCTCCTCCCGCCTCGCCCCTTTCCTTCCCCCCCCCGGGGGGGCTCCCCCCCGCCCCCTCCCCCCACCCCCGCCCCGCCCCTGAGTTGCGCCCTGGCTGTGTTTGCTGACGCGAACGTCAGGTTGTTCGTCCACGTCGAGATGTGAGGAGTTCCGTTGCTGTCGGAGGAGTCCGCCCGCGTCGTGCGGGCCACGGCCGAGGTCGTCGCGGCCCACGGCGAGCAGATCACCGCCCGGTTCTACGAGCGCATGTTCGCCGCGCGGCCCGAGATGCTCGACCTGTTCAACCGCGGGAGCCAGGCCAACGGTGAGCAGCGGCAGGCGCTGGCCGCCGCGGTGGTGGCCTTCGCCGGGCACGCGGCCGGACTGCGGCCGGTGCCGCTGGGCACCCTGTTGTCCCGGATCGCGCACAAGCACGCCTCCGTCGGCATCGCCCCCAATCAGTACGTCATCGTCGGCCGGCACCTGATGGCCGCGGTCGCCGAGGTCCTCGGTGACGCGGTCACCCCGGAGGTCGCCGCCGCCTGGGACGAGGTGTACTGGGCGTTCGCCTGCATGCTGGTCGCCGAGGAGGCCCGGCTGTACCAGCGGGCCGGCACCGGTTTCGAACGCCCGTTCCACCCGCACCGGGTGGTGCGGCGCGAGACGGAGACCGCCGACGTCGAGTCGTTCTGGCTGGAGCCCGAGTCCGGGCAGCCGGTCCAGCACCAGACGGGCCAGTACGTGAGCGTCGCCGTGCGGCTGCCGGACAACAGCCGGCAGATCCGGCAGTACACGATCAGCTCCGCGCCCGGCCGCGACCTGCTGCGGATCACGGTCAAGCGGCACCGCGAGGACGGGCAGCGCCCCGCCGGTCTCGTCTCGACCCAGCTGCACGACCACGTGCGCGCCGGTGACCGGCTCCTGGTCTCACCTCCCTTCGGAGACGTCGTCCTTCCCCCGGGCGACAGCCCGCTCCTGCTCGTGACCGCCGGCATCGGGATCACTCCCGCCGCCGCCGTCCTCGACGATCTGACCGCCCGCGCCAGCGACCGCGAGGTGGTCGTGGCCCACGCCGACCGCTCCCCGGCCAGCCACGCGCTCTCGGCCGAGCTGCTCGCCGCCGCCTCCCGGCTGCCCCGGCACACCGTCCAGCTCTGGTACGAGGCCGACCACGTCGCGGCTGACGTCCCGGCCGGCACGGAGGTCCGGTCGGGCCGCATCGACCCCGCAGAGCTGCGGGTGCCGGACGGGGCTCGCGCCGTGCTCTGCGGTCCACTGCCCTTCATGCGTCAGGTGCGCCGTGGCCTGCTCGACCGGGGCGTGCCCGCCGACCGCATCCACTACGAGGTCTTCGGCGCGGACGCCTGGCTGCCCCGGGCCACCTCGACCGCACCAGTCGGGTGACCGCCGTCAGCCGGCCCTCTAGCATCGCGGCATGGGTGAAGGGCTGACCCACGTCGACGAGGGCGGCGCGGCGCGGATGGTGGATGTCACCGGTAAGGCGCCGACCGCCAGGACCGCCGTGGCCACCGGGGTGCTGCGGACCACCACCGAGGTGGTCGAGTTGCTCCGCCGGGACGGCCTGCCCAAGGGCGACGCCCTGGCCACCGCCAGGATCGCCGGGATCATGGCGGCCAAGCGCACGCCCGACCTGGTGCCGCTGTGCCACCCCATCGCGCTGTCCGGGGTGGCCGTCGAGCTGGTCGCGGCGGACGCCGAGGTGCGGATCACCGCGACGGTGCGGACCACCGACCGCACCGGGGTCGAGATGGAGGCGCTCACCGCGGTGGCGGTGGCCGGGTTGACCCTGCACGACATGGTCAAGGCGGTCGACCCGGCGGCCGTCCTGGACGCCGTGCGGGTCGAGCGCAAGGACGGTGGGAAGGCGGGCACGTGGACCAGACCGCAGGACCGGTGAGCCGGGAGCGCCTCGCCCGGGTCGTGGTGGCCTCCCACCGGGCCAGCGCGGGGGTGTACGCGGACCGCACGGGGCCGATCATCGCTGCCTGGCTGCGGGAGCGCGGGTACCAGGTCGACGAGCCGGTCGTCGTGCCCGACGGCGATCCGGTGGGCGTCGCGCTGCGGGCCGCCGTCGCGGCGGGCGTGGACGTGGTGGTCACGACCGGCGGCACCGGCGTCAGCCCCACGGACCGCACCCCGGAGGTCACCAGGGCGGTGCTCGACTACGAGGTGCCGGGGCTCGCCGACGCCGTCCGCGCGGCCGGTCTGCCCGCGGTCCCCACCGCCGTGCTCTCCCGAGGGGTCGCGGGCGTGGCCGGCCGGACCCTGGTGGTCAACCTGCCCGGCTCCACCGGCGGGGTGAAGGACGGGCTCGGGGTCCTGGCCGGCGTGCTGGACCACGTGGTGGACCAGCTCCGGGGCGGTGACCACGACCGGTCGGGTCCCGCGGCGCCGGCGGGCCGGGAGCCCGCCGCCGTCCTGCGGGCCGAGGTCGTGGACGTGCCGCTCGACGTCGACGAGCACGCCCGGCTGGTGGCGAACCGGGCCGCCGGCGCGGTGGTGACCTTCGCCGGCGTCGTCCGCGACCACGACCACGGGCGGGGCGTGCGCGAGCTGGAGTACAGCGGCCACCCCACCGCCTCGGAGGTCATCACCGAGGTCGCGGCCGACGTCGCGGCCCGCCACCCCGGTCTGCGGGCCGTCGCGGTCAGCCACCGCGTGGGGATGTTGGCGATCGGCGACGTGGCCCTGGCCTGCGCCGTGGCGGCGGAGCACCGCAGGGAGGCGTTCCTCGCCTGCGCCGAGCTGGTCGACGAGGTCAAGGCCCGGCTGCCGATCTGGAAGCGGCAGCTGTTCGACGACGGCGCGGAGGAATGGGTCAACTGCCCCTGAGTCAACTGTCCCCGGGTCGCGGGCCGGCCGGGAGGCGGGTTGGACGTCGGGCTGGCGTGCCGTGGTGATGTTCATGCCAGTGACGGTAGGGACTCGGGGCGTGGGCGCACGGCGAAAACCGGTGGTCGCCGGCGTGTCCAGCGAATCTGACGGCTGGGGGAGCGCTGCCGGACACCTGCGGTGCGGTTTTCTGCGCACGGTGTGCGAAATCCCGGGCCGGTGGACGGCCCAGGCGTGGACGTGACAGGACCCCGGTCGGGTCCGGGGGACGACCCGACCGGGGTCCTGCTCAGCTCCTCCCGCCCCTGACCGGGGCGGGACGGGTCAGCGCACGTCGAGCTGCTGGCCCGGGAAGATCAGGTTCGCGTTGGGCACGACGTCCTTGTTGCGCTCGTACAGGGCGTGCCACCCGCCCTGGACGCCGAGCTTCTCGGCGATGCCGGACAGGGTGTCGCCGGCGACCACGGTGTAGTCGGCGCCGTTCTTCTGGACAGGCGCGGCCGGAGCGGCGGGCTTGGGCGCCGCCTTCTGCGGAGCGACCGGCTTCGAAGCGGCCTTCTGCGGCGTCGCCGCCTTCGGCGCGGACTTGGGCGCGGCCTTCTGCGGGGCCGCCTTCGGCGCGGCGGCCGCCTGGCCACCACGCAGGCCCAGCTTGTTGGTGCACGCGGGCCACGCGCCCCAGCCCTGGCCCTGCAGGACCCGCTCCGCCACGGCGATCTGCTGCTGGCGGCTGGCCTGGTGGGCGTTCGGCGCGTACTGGCCGCCGCCGTAGGCCTTCCAGGTGCTCGGGGTGAACTGCAGGCCGCCGGAGAAGCCGTTGCCGGTGTTGGTGTTCCAGTTGCCACCGGCCTCGCACTGCGCCAGGGCGTCCCAGGTGGACTCCGGCGCGGCGTTGGCGGTGCCCGCCAGGGCGACCGGGGTGCCGATCACGACGCCGGCGAGGGCCAGACGCGCGATGTGCTTGCCAGCGGCCGACGGTTTGCGGTGCTTGCCTCGATAGGAAGCCATGTCCCTCTCTCCGTACCTGCACCTGCGAGGTGAGCTGTCGGGTTCGGGCTGGAGGGCAGCCCGGCCGGCTGGTGCCGGCTTCACCCCAAGGGCGCTGGGTTGCGCCCGGAGGTGGTTCCCCCGCCCCTGTCCGGTTGTTCCGCTCGGGGTTCGGAGCCCGCTGGACAGGGTTCGGTGCACGGGCTCCAGCTCCTTGCTTGGTCGGTCGGGGCCGACCGGAATGCGACGCTAAGTGACCGAGAGCGGTTTTGCGAACCCTCTGAGCCGTGACGCTCGTCACAGTAACGTTCCGACTTCCGAAAACGATCATCGGTGTTTTCGCAGGTCAGATGGCCGTTATCGGGTCGTTTCCAACCTGAGATCGATCACTGAGAGTGATGTTTGGGTTCTGGTGACTACGACGTCCGGCGGGGCGGCGAGTACGCACCGTGCTCGTGAGCGTGATCACACGGAGTGGGCGGAAGATCCCGAATTGGGGGAATTGTCCGAAAGGAGCAAGTCCCGGATCCGTGGACTGGACATCCGGGTGGCCCCGCCCCGCCTCGCCAGATCATGGCCTTCGCCGGTCACCGGGTGGTTCCGCCCCCGGGGCGGATCGCCTGAACGGGTGGGGTGGACTCGGCGGGTCGTGGGAGGGTGGCGCCACCCTGCGTCGTTGCGGGGCCTAACGCGAACCGGCGAGGGCGCTGGGCCGAACGGACGGGGAGAGGAACCCGGCGAGCCCGGCGAGGTCATCGCTACCCAGATGGTCGACGCCGGCGGCCCGCAGTTCGCGCCACACCGCCTCCCGCGCGGCGCCCGGCGCGTCCGGCGTCGCCCAGAACCGCACCCGCCGGCCCTCCGCGTGCGCCGTCCGCACGTGCTCGCGCAGCGCCGCCCGCTCCTCCGCCGGCATCGCGCCCTCGCCGCGCCAGTCGAACAGGCTGGTCCAGTCGGCGCTGACCAGCGGGACGAGCGTGGCCGGGAGGCCGGAGCCGAGGTCGGCCGGCCGGCCGTCGAGGAAGGCGAACCGGTCCGCCTGGCCCGCGACCGCCTCCCGGGACTGACGCCCGCTGAGCACGATCGTGACCGGCCCCCGCCGCACCACTCCGTTGGCGTAGTGCGTGAACAGACCGGCGTAGCGCGGGTCGCGCACGGCGCTGTCCAGCCACCGGTAGCCGTCGCGCTCGTTGAACTTGATGTCGACGAGCAGCTGGAACTCGCCGTCCCAGCCGGGCAGCACCCGGCCGCCGTTGGCCGCGACCCGCTGCCGCAACGGCTCCAGGTAGAGGGACTGGAGCGTGCGCTCCGGCCGGACGTCCCACGGGTAGTGCCCGATGTAGAGGTGGCCGAACGCCGGGTAGATGTCCGCCTCGACGCTGGTGAAACCGCGGTCGAGCGCGTCGAACAACGGGCGCGCGTGCTGGTAGTCGTTGTGCGCGTGCGCGTTCGGCAGGACCGGCGCGGCCGCGTGCGCGGGCGTCGGCCCGGTCAGCAGGACCGTCGCCACCAGGGCGAGCAGGGCGCCGAAGAGCGACTTCCGGCCGGCCACGGCTCACCTCCAGTGATCAACAACACCGCGCAGGGGCCACACGTTAGCGGCACGCAGTCAGCGAGTGATCACCGGGGGTGAACAAGGAGGGGAAGGGTGGGTGAAGGCCCGGTGCGGTCGTCACCGCCGGGCGGGCGTGGTCGATCGGCCCCGGAGCGGGCGGGGCTGGGGGAGGGAGAGCGGGCTCAGCCGCCGGCGAAGGGGGGCAGCACGTCGAGCTCCACGCCGTCGGGCACGGGAGTCCCGCGGTCGCGTACCGCCGTGCCGTCCAGCAGGAAGCTGCACGCGGCCAGCACGCGCGCGATCTGGTCGCCCCGCCGGCGCGTGAGGTCGGCGAGGACGTCGTCCACCGTGCTGCCCGCGGGCAGCACCACGACCTCCTCCGGGGTCCCGGCGGCCGCGCGGGCACCGGCGAAGTAGCGGACGGTCACCCGGGTCGACGTCGGCTGCTCCGCCAACTCTCAACCTCCGATTGCGCTCATGGGCCGGTCCGGTTGGGTGAACCCGGCCTCGGTGATCCCGTGGCCGGCGGCCTTGCCCCACATCGCGCCCCGCCACAGCTCGGCCAGCTCCTCGTCGGACGCGCCCGCGCGCAGCGCGCCGCGCAGGTCGGTCTCGGAGCGGGCGAACAGGCAGGTGCGGAGCTGACCGTCCGCGGTCAGCCGGGTCCGGTCGCAGGTGGCGCAGAACGGCCGGGTGACGGAGGCGATCACACCCACCACGCCGGGGCCGTCGTCGACCACCCACCGCTCGGCCGGCGCGGAGCCCCGTTCCGAGGGGTCCGGCGTCAGCCGGTGCGTGGTCCGCAGGGCGGCGAGGATCTCCTCGGCGGTGATCATCGCTGTCCGGTCCCACCCGTGCTGGGGGTCCAGCGGCATCTGCTCGATGAAGCGGAGCTGGTAGCCGTGGGCGAGGCAGAAGTCCAGCAGTGCGCCCACCTCGTCGTCGTTGACGCCGCGCAGCAGCACCGCGTTGACCTTCACCGGCTCCAGGCCGGCCGTCCGCGCCGCCGCCAGCCCGGCGAGGACGTCGTCCAGCCGGTCCCGGCGGGAGATCGTCCGGAAGCGGTCGGGGCGCAGCGTGTCCAGGGAGACGTTGATCCGGTCCAGCCCGGCGGCGACCAGCCCGTCGACCCGCCTGGTCAGCCCGAGCCCGTTCGTGGTCAGCGAGACGGACGGCCGGGGCAGGAGCCCGGCCGTGGCGGCCACGATCTGCTCCAGGTCGCGGCGCAGCAGCGGCTCGCCGCCGGTGAACCGGACCTCGGTGATCCCCAGCAGCTCCACGGCGACGCGGATCAGCCGGCTCAGCTCGCCCGCGGTGAGCAGCGCCGAGGTCGGCAACCAGTCCATCCCCTCGGCCGGCATGCAGTAGGTGCACCGCAGGTTGCACCGGTCGGTCAGGGAGACCCGGAGATCGGTGGCCGTCCGGCCGAACCGGTCCACCAGGGTGGGACTGTCCGGGCGTCCGCCCGGCCCCGGGGCGCGGCTCGTGCTGCGCAGGGCCGGCCACCCGAGGTGCACCGCGGTCACACGGTCGAGGGTAGCCCTCGTGGCCAGTCCTTCCTCCCTCCCGACGGCTGGGGAACAGATGGTGTCCGCGTGGGTTGCGTCACCCGGTCGGCTGGGCGGTGGGACGCCCTTCTCGGCGGTCACCGCGGGCGTCCGCGCGCGGATACGCTGATTTCTTTCCCGCAAGTGACTCGGCCTTCGAGCCTCTTGGGAACCGAGATGACGGAGGTGGGCCTGGTGGCCGGTGGTGGTTCGACGGAGGGCACACGCACGGCCGAGGCCGTGCGCCGGGTGTCGGAGCTCGGGCGGTCCATGGGATCGGCGACGGTCATGTTCCACACCCAGGTCGCCGAGCGGCTGGGTGTCTCGCCCACCGACCACAAGTGTCTCGACCTCGTCGTCCAGGCCCGCGTGCCGATCACCGCCGGCCGGCTGGCCGAGCTGTCCGGGCTGTCCACCGGTGCGGTGACCGGCGTGGTCGACCGGCTGGAGCGGGCCGGGTTCGTGCGGCGGGTGCGCGACCCCCAGGACCGGCGCAAGGTTCTGGTGGAGCCGACCGGCACGCACGTCCGGATCGCGACCGGCCTGTTCGACGGCGTGCGCCGGGGCGTGGCCGAGCTCGTCGCGCAGTACGACGAGCGCCAGCTCGCCGCGGTGGAGGGCTTCCTGGAGACGATGACCGAGGTCCTGCGGCGCGAGACGGCGCGGCTGGGGGAGCTTCCGCCGGCCACCCGGCGCTGACCCGGGGGCCATCAGGAGAGGGTCTCCCGGAGCCTTCCGCAGGAGCGGAGATACACGCGGTGCCTGTTCCGCGTCTGCGGTCCTAGACTCCCGGACATGCCGCAGTACCGGATCGCCGAAGCCGCTGGGCTGCTCGGGGTCAGTGACGACACGGTGCGCCGATGGGTGGACGGCGGCCAGCTCGGCGCGAGTCGCGACGGCGCGGGCCGCATGGTCCTCGACGGCGCCGAGCTGGCCGCGTTCGCCAGGGTGCAGGCACGGGCGACCCCGGACCCCTCCGGCGTGGGCCGCTCGGCCCGCAACCGGTTCGTCGGGCTGGTCACCGACGTCGTGGCGGACCGGGTGATGGCCCAGGTCGAGCTCCAGTGCGGCCCGCACCGCGTGGTCTCCCTGATGAGCACGGAGGCGGTCGAGGAACTGGGCCTGCGCCCCGGAGTGCTCGCGGTCGCGGTGGTCAAGTCGACCCAGGTGGTCGTGGAGACGCCGGGCGGCGCGTCGTGAGGGCCCGCGCGCTGCTCCCGACGCTCGTCGCGCTCGTCGTGGCCGTCGCGGCCTGCGGGTCGGACGCCGGCCGCGCCGCGCCCCGCCGGACCGTCACCGTCCTCGCCGCGGCGTCGCTGACCGAGGTCTTCGGGCGGTTGGAGCAGCGGTTCGAGGCCGACCACCCCGGCGTCGACGTCCGGCTCAGCTACGGCGGCTCCTCCGACCTGGCCCAGCAGATCGTCAACGGCGCGCCGGCCGACGTGTTCGCCGCGGCCAACACGGCCACGATGGACACCGTCGCGAAGGCGGGCCTGGCCGGGAAGCCCCAGGTGTTCGCCACCAACGAGCTGCGGATCGCGGTGCGGGAGGACAACCCGGGGAAGGTCGGCTCGCTCGCCGATCTGGCCAGGGACGGCCTCGTCCTCGTGGTGTGCGCGCCGCAGGTGCCCTGCGGGGCGGCCACGGCGAAGGTCACGCGCGACGCGGGTGTGCGGCTGCGGCCGTCGAGCGAGGAACCCGACGTCAAGTCGGTGCTGGGCAAGGTCGTGGCCGGCGAGGCCGACGCCGGTCTGGTCTACGTCACCGACGTCCACGCGCGGAAGGACAAGGTGCGGGGGATCGCCTTCCCGGAGGCGGCCAACGCCCGCAACGACTACCCGATCACGGTGCTGGACCGGGCGCCCGAGGCCGACCTCGCCCGCCAGTTCGTCGAGCTGGTGCGCGGGCAGGCCGGCCGCGAGGCGTTGACCGCCGCCGGGTTCCAGGTGCCCTAGCGATGGCGAGCGCGGCGTCGTCGACCCCGGACCCGTCCCCCACCGGCGGGGTGTCCGGGCGCGGCGGCGCGGACCGGCACCGGGCCCGGACGGCGTTGCCCGCGGTGCTGTGGCTCCCGGCCGCCCTCGGGTTCGCCCTGGTCATCCTCCCGGTGCTCGGCCTGGTCCTGCGCGCCGACTGGGTCCGGCTGCCCGAGCTGGTCACCAGCGACGCGGCGCTCACCGCACTCGGGCTCTCGCTGCGCACCGCCGCCGCGTCCACCCTGCTCAGCCTGCTCCTGGGCGGCCCGCTGGCGGTGGTGCTCGCCAGGGGGCGCCCACCCGGCCTGCGGGTGCTCCGCTCGCTGGTGCTGCTGCCGCTGGTCCTGCCGCCCGTCGTCGGCGGGCTGGCGCTCCTCTACCTCCTGGGGCGCGCCGGGCTGGTCGGGCAGTACCTCGACCTGCTGTTCGGGGTGCGGATCCCCTTCACCACCACCGCCGTCGTGCTGGCCCAGACGTTCGTGGCCATGCCGTTCCTCGTGGTGAGCCTCGAAGGCGCGCTCCGCACCGCCGGCGAGCGCTACGAGGCGGTCGCCGCGACCCTCGGCGCCCGGCCGTGGACGGTCTTCTGGCGGGTCACCGTCCCGCTGCTGCTGCCGGGGCTCGGCTCCGGCGTCGTGCTGGCCTTCGCCCGCGCGCTCGGCGAGTTCGGGGCCACCATCGCCTTCGCCGGCAGCCTCGCCGGGCGCACGCGCACGCTGCCGCTGGAGATCTACCTCCAGCGGGAGTCCGACGTGGACGGCGCGGTGGCGTTGTCCTTGTTGCTCGTGGCCGTCGCGGCGGCCGTGGTCGTCCTGGCCCGGCCCCGGGCCGTGGAGGGAGCGCGGTGACCCCGGCGGTGGCTCCGGCGGTGGGTTTGGAGGTCGACGTCGAACTGACGCGGCCCGGCTTCGCGCTGGCCCTGGGCCTACGGGTCGAGCCGGGCAAGGTGCTGGCGGTGCTCGGTCCCAACGGCTCCGGCAAGTCGACCCTGCTCGGGGTGGTGGCTGGCCTGGTCCGCCCCGACCGAGGGCGGGTCCGGCTGGGCGGGCGGCTGCTCACCGACGGCGGGACCGGCACGCACGTGCCCCCGCACCGGCGCGGGGTGGGCCTGCTCGCCCAGCAGCCGCTGCTCTTCCCGCACCTCACGGCGGAGGCCAACGTCGCCTTCGGCCCGAGGGCGCGGGGCGTCGGCCGACGGGCGGCCCAGCGGATCGCCCGGCGCTGGCTGTCCGAGGTGGACGCCGAGGGGCTCGCGGACCGCCGGCCGGCGGAGCTGTCCGGCGGCCAGGCGCAACGCGTCGCGCTCGCCCGCGCCCTCGCGGCCGAACCGACGCTGGTGCTGCTGGACGAGCCGTTCGCGGCGCTCGACGTCGACGCGGCCCCGGCCCTGCGCGCCCTGCTGGGCCGGGTGCTCCGCGCCGGCGGGCGCACCGCCGTGATCGTCACGCACGACCCGCTCGACGCCCTCGTGCTGTCCGACCACGTGGTCGTGCTCGGCGCCGGAGCGGTGGTCGAGGAGGGGCCGACCCGGCAGGTGCTCGCCCGGCCCCGCACCGCCTTCACCGCGCGGATCGCCGGGCTGGAGCTGGTCGCGGGCACGGCGGGGCCCGCGGGGCTGCGCACGCCGGACGGCGCGGTGCTGGCCGGACAGCGCGGGCCCGGGCTCGTGGACGGCGCCCCGGCGGTGGCGGTCTTCCCGCCCAGGGCCGTGGCCGTGCACCGGGAACGGCCGGGTGGCAGCCCCCGCAACGTGTTCCCGGTGGTCGTGGCCGGGCTGGAACCCCGCGCCGACGTCGTGCGCCTGCGCGCCGCGGCGGCGCCGGGCGGCCCGGGCTGGGCCGAGGGCCTGGCCGCGGACCTCACCCCGGCCGCCGTGGCCGACCTCGGCCTGGAGCCGGGCGTCCCCGCGTGGTTCGCGGTCAAGGCGACGGAGGTCGCGCTGCATCCCGCCCCCGGGGCGTGAGCGCGACGTGATGTCGACGCGCTGACGGCGGTGCGATGATGGCGGCGTGACGCGTGCGGAGGACACCAACGCCGAGCCCCGTTCCGACTCGACCCCGCGGTCGACGACCTGGAACTACCTGATGGACATGGACGGGGTGCTGGTGCACGAGGAGCACCTCGTGCCCGGCGCCGACGAGCTCCTCGCCGAGCTGCGCTCCCACGGGGTGCCGTTCCTGGTCCTCACCAACAACTCGATCTACACGCCGAGGGACCTGCGGGCCCGGCTCCAGCGCACCGGGCTGGACGTGCCGGAGTCGGCCATCTGGACCTCGGCGCTGGCCACCGCCCGGTTCCTGGACACCCAGCGCCCCGGCGGCAGCGCCTACGTGATCGGCGAGGCCGGGCTGACCACCGCGCTGCACTCCATCGGCTACGTGCTCACCGACCGCGACCCCGACTACGTCGTGCTCGGCGAGACCCGCACCTACAGCTTCGAGGCGATCACCAAGGCGATCCGGCTGGTCGAGTCGGGCGCCCGGTTCATCGCCACCAACCCGGACGAGACCGGGCCCAGCCGCGAGGGCGTGCTGCCGGCCACCGGCTCGGTGGCGGCCCTGATCGAGCGGGCCACCGGCCGCGCGCCGTACTTCGTCGGCAAGCCGAACCCGCTGATGATGCGGTCGGCGCTGCGCGCCCTGGGCGCGCACTCGGAGAACACGCTGATGATCGGCGACCGGATGGACACCGACGTCCGCACCGGGCTGGAGGCGGGTCTGCAGACCATCCTCGTGCTCTCCGGGATCTCCGCCGCCGACACCGCCGAGCGGTTCCCGTACCGGCCGACCAGGGTGATCGGCTCGATCGCCGACCTGATCGGCCGGGTGACCGACCCGTTCGGGGACTGACCGGCGGGTCAGCCGCGCGGCGCGAACGCGCGCCGGTCGTCGGTGTCCACGATCTCCTTGCCCAGCGGCAGGAGCGACACCGGCACCAGCTTGAAGTTGCCGACGCCGAGCGGGATGCCGACGACCGTCACGCACTGGGCGATCCCGGTGACGATGTGCCCGAGCGCCAGCCACCAGCCCGCGACGACGAGCCAGACGATGTTGCCCAGCGCGGAGCCGACACCGGAGCCGGGCCGGTCGACCACCGTCCGGCCGAACGGCCACAACGTGTAGGCGGCCATGCGGAACGAGGCGATCCCGAACGGGATCGTCACGACCAGCACGCAGCAGATGACGCCGGCCAGCAGGTAGCCGAGCGCCATGAGCAGGCCGCCGAAGACCAACCAGATGACGTTGAGGAGGAACCGCACCACCCCGATTGTGCCGGTTCCCGCGCTCAGTCGGGGTCGGTCGCGTGGGCGGCGGCCGCGGCCCACCGGGACCCGGTCCCCGGCCACCCCTGCTCCGGCAGGGGGCCGGGGTCGGGGACCACGCCGGTGAGGTGGTCGGCGAGCCGTTCGGCGTTGTCCCTGACCAGCTCGGCCCTGCGGGACAGCGAGCCGTGCCCCGAGCGCTGCGCGGCGGCCAGCCGGTCCAGCAGGTCGGCCTTGAGCCGCAGCCACTCGACGTGCTCCCAGCGGGCGCGGGGACGGGCGGCCGGTGCGTCGCGCATCGCGTCGTCGATCGCGGCCGCGACGCGTTCCAGGTCGCGATCAGTGGTCATCGGGCCCCTCCAGTGAGTTCCGCCGTGGCCTCCGGCGCGGAGACGGGGTGAGGAGGACGGAGGCAGAAGTGTCGCGCGGGCGACGGCATCGGTGACTACGTGACGCGTCAAGCGTCCGGCTGTTGACGCGACCAGGCGAGGTTTTCACCCGGTCGGGGATCAACCACCCAACGTCAACACGATGAGCGCCCCGTTCAGGGCGATCACCGCGCCGGCCACCAGCCAGGCGGCCACCGCGGTGCCCCGCCGGTTGACCTCCTCGCCCATCACCCGGCGGCTCCCGGTCAGCAGCACCAGCGGGACCAGGGCGAACGGGATGCCGAAGGACAACACGACCTGGGACAGCACCAGCGCCCACGTGGGGTCGACGTCCAGGGACAGCACGAGCAGGGCCGGCGCCAGCGTGACCAGCCGGCGGACCAGCAGCGGGACCCGGCGGCGCAGCAGGCCGCCCATCACGACGGCGCCGGCGTAGCAGCCGACCGCGGTCGAGGCGAACCCCGACGCCAGCAGACCCACCGCGAACAGGGCGGCGACCACCGCGCCGAGCGCGTCGCCCAGCGCGGCGTGCACCCCGTCCAGCGACTCGACGTCGGGCGCGCCCGGCAACGCGCTCGCGGCCAGCAGCAGCATCGCCAGGTTCACCGCGCCGGCCAGGAGCATGGCCGCCGCCACGTCCGCCCTGGTCGCCGCGAGCACCCGCCGACGGGCCGGGCCGGGCGCGGGCCGGCCGTGCCGGTCCCTGGCCAGGGCGCTGTGCAGGTACACGGCGTGCGGCATCACGGTCGCGCCGAGCATGCCCGCCGCCAGCAGGACGCTGTCGACGCCGTCGAACCGCGGCAGCAGGCCGCCCAGCGCGCCGGTCCCGGACGGCGGCGACACCAGCAGGCCGGCGGCGAAGCCGACCGCTATCACCACCAGCATCCCGGTGACGATTCGCTCGAACGGCTGCTGGCCGCGCCGGTCCTGCACCGCGAGCAGCGCGGTGGAGACCACGCCGGTGATCACCCCGCCGAGGAGGAGGGGCAGGTCGAACAGCAGGCGCAGCGCGATCGCGCCGCCGAGCACCTCCGCCAGGTCCGTCGCCATCGCGACCAGCTCGGCCTGGCCCCAGTAGGCCAGCCGGGCCGGGCGGGGGAGGTGGTCGCGCACCGCCTCCGGCAGCGACCGGCCGGTGACCAGCCCGAGCTTCGCGGAGAGGTACTGCACCAGCCCGGCCATCGCGTTGGCGGCGACCAGGACCCAGACGAGCAGGTACCCGTAGCGCGCGCCGGCGGTGGTGTTGGTGGCGACGTTGCCGGGGTCGACGTAGGCGATGGCCGCGACGAAGGCCGGGCCGAGCAGGGCGGCGCGGGAGCGGACGCGGGGCAACGCCGTGCGCAGCGCGTCCCCCAGCGAGACCACGTGCCCCTCCCGTCCCGTCCCGTCGCGCCGCGAGCGGGACAGGACCGCCCCCGACCGCGCCTCCCGATCGCTTGTTGCAAACCCTATGCAACAAAGCGCTGGTGGGGGAGGGTGGGTGCGACCACACCGCGCCGACGGCCGAGCGCCGTCATCCACCCGTCGTCCGGACATCGCCCGGTCGTGCCGCCGGGCGCCGACCGGCCGGAGTGGATCGCCATGAGTGACGAGGACAACTACCCAGCGGAGTCGGAGGTTCCTTCCTCCGGCGTAGGGTGCGAACGTGCCGCTGACCGTCGGTTTCGACCTGGACATGACGTTGATCGATCCGCGGCCGGGCATGGTCCGCGCGTTCGACGTGCTCGCCGAGGAGACGGGGATCCCGTTGGACGGCGAGGCCTTCGCCGCCCACCTCGGCCCGCCCCTCGACGCGGTCTTCGCCGGCTACGGCCTGGACCAGCCGACCGTGGACGCCCTGGTCGCCCGCTTCCGGGCGATCTACCCCGAGGTCGTGGTGCCGATCACCGTCGCGCTGCCCGGCGCCGCCGAGGCGCTCGCCGCGGTGCGGGCGGTCGGCGGCCGGACCGTCGTGGTCACCGGCAAGTACGGGCTGAACGCCGCCCGGCACCTGCGCGCCCTCGACTGGGAGGTCGACCACCTCGTGGGCGAGCTGTGGTCGTCAGGGAAGGGCGCCGCCCTGCGGGAGCACGGCGCGTCCGTGTACGTGGGCGACCACGTCGGCGACGTGCGCGGCGCCCAGGCCGCCGGCGCCGTGTCGATCGGCGTCACGACCGGGCCGTGCTCCGCCGAGGAGCTGGCGACCGCGGGCGCCGACGTCGTGCTGGCCGACCTCACCGCGTTCCCCGCGTGGCTGGCCGGGCACCTGGCCGGCGCCGGCGACCTCGCGGCCGACGCCGGCTGAGGCCGACCGGGGCGATCCGCGCCGCCGGTGGCCAGTGGGCGCCGATCGGCGATTGGCGATCGGCGGTCGGTGGACAGTGGTTGGTGGTCCGTCCTGGATGTCGGTCAGCGGCGGCTCCGCCGAGCGTTCCTGATCACGCCGGCCACGCCGAGGGCCAGCCCCACCGGGAGGCCCAACCCCGCGGTCACGTTCAGCCAGACGGGGAGTTCGGTCCGCCCGGTCGCGAACAACACGAAGATCGCGACCACGGCCAGCAGCCCGATCCCGAACAGCGTTACCCCGACGGGGACCAACTTGGTATCACCAGCTCGCGCCTGCACGTCGTCCGAGCCTAGGCCGGTCGGGTGGATCTTGGTTTTCGGGCGGCCGGGGCAGATGTTGCTTCGCACGACAGGTGGTGTTCTCGCTACGCTGGGGACGCGCGTCCCGGGCACGCCCGGGACGCGTTCGTCGTGCCGGGGCACGGCGTGTGGCAGCGGACTGAGGGAACGGTGAGAACAGTGCCGACCGGCAGGGTCAAGTGGTACGACGCGGAGAAGGGCTTCGGCTTCGTGACCCAGGACGGCGGGGAGGACGTGTACGTGCGCGCCTCCGCGTTGCCGCCCGGGGTGCCGGGGCTGAAGACCGGCCAGCGCGTCGAGTTCGGCGTCGCCGAGGGTCGGCGCGGACCGCAGGCGCTGTCGGTGCGGCTGGTCGACCCGCTGCCGTCGGTGGTCGAGGCCCGGCGCCGGCCGGCGGAGGAGCTGCACGGCCTCATCGAGGACATGATCAAGCTGCTGGAGGCGAAGGTCCAGCCGGAGCTGCGGCGCGGGCGCTACCCCGACCGCAAGATGACCAAGCGGATCGCCGAGGTCGTCCGCGCCGTGGCGCGCGAGCTGGAGCCGTAGTCCGCACGCGGGACGTCGACAGCGCCGCACGTCGGGCCGAGGGGCCGGACGTGCGGCGCTCGTCGTTCCCGGGGCCGGTCGCGGACCGGGGCCCGGCCGCCAGTTCTGGTCGCCAGCCGGTCGGTCGGTTCCGGTCGTCAGCTCCGGTCGTCGACCGAGAGGACCCAGGTCGCGCGGGTCGGGAAGTCGACCCCGCCGTCCACGCGCTGGAACAGCACCGCGCCGAACTGGTGCACCTCGGCGGTCTCCAGCTGCGCGCCCCGCTCGGGCAGGCGCAGCGTGTACGCGAACTGCTTGTCGGGCGGGAAGACCTCGCTGCGGCCGTCCACCCGGTCGCCGTTGGGCAGCCGGTAGCGGAACACCACCTGCCACGGGGTGGCGGCGACGCTGTCGTCGACCGAGATCTGCAGCGGCCGGTCGGCGGGCACCCGCAGCGCGGCCACCGCGTCCGGGTCGGCGGTGCAGTTCTCCACCCGCTCGTCGCAGTGCTGGGAGGGGCCGGTGGCCACCGAGCGGCCGGCCGAGAAGAAGGTCACCTCGGGCTTGGGCGGGGCCGAGCAGCCCGCCACCGCCAGGCCCACCGCCGCCATCAGCACGAAGGTCACGCTCCGCTGACGCACTCCTTGACGACGCACGGGGCGACCCTACGTGGTGCGCTCCGCGGACGCCGGCCCAGGTCCGTCCCCAGGTCCGTCCCCAGGTCCGCCGACCGGGGCTCAGGACCGGGTGCCGGCGTCCGGGAAGGGCCGGGTCGACCAGCTCCCGGGCTCGGCGGGCGGGCCGTCGGCGACCGGGGCCGGCCGGAGCGGGCGGTCGCCGCCGAGCCCGGGGACCAGCGAGCCGCCGCGCCGCGACACGGCGGTCTGGGCCAAGCCCACCGCGAGCACCGCGCCCACCACCGTGAAGCCGATCCACCACGTCGCCGGCAGCAGCAGGCCGAGCGCGCCGCCGAAGACCCAGGTGAGCTGGAGGATCGTCTCGGAGCGCCCGAAGGCCGACGCCCGCGACTGCTCCGGCAGGTCGTCCTGGATCACCGCGTCCAGGCTGACCTTGGCCATGGCGCTGCCGGTCGCGCCGACCAGGCCGAGCACCGCCGCCGTGGCCACGCCCGGCAGCAGCGCCGCGACCGCCGTCGCGGCCAGCACCCCGGACAGCGCGCCCAGCACCACCTGGTCCGGCCGGCCGACGTGCAGCCGGGCGCCCAGGGCGTTACCGAGGAAGTTGCCGGCCCCGGCCGCCGCCCCGATCACTCCCAACAGCACCAGCTGCATGCCGGGGGACTGCTCGGTCTCCGCCTTGATCACGAATGCGGCGAACAGGGTGAGGAAGCCGGTCAGCACCCGGATCGTGCCGTTGCCCCACAGCGCCACGACCACGTGCCGGCCCATCGGCTGGCGGCGGGGCCGGTGCGGGTGCCGGCTCAGCGACGCCGGGACCTCGCCCTCGGTCACCTCGACCCACGCCGGGATGCGCAGGCACAGCCAGGCGCCGACGCCGCACAGCGCGGCGGTGAACCACAACGCGCCGGGCGAGCCGAACAGGGCGGCGAAGCCCGCCGCGAGCGCGCCGAGGACGCCGCCCGCGGCGAGGCCGAAGGCCGTGAGCCGGGAGTTCGTCTTGACCAGCGTGATCTCCGGGGGCAGCACGCGGGGCGTCACCGCCGCCTTCAGCACGCCGAACGACTTCGACAGCACCATGCTGCCCAGCGCGGCCGGGTAGAGCAGCCAGTCGTCGAAGTGCAGCGCCATGACCGCGGCCAGGACGACCCGCCCCGCGAAGGACGCGGCGAGCGCGATGCGCCGCCCCCGCTGCAACCGGTCGAGCGCGGGGCCGACCAGCGGCGCGACCACCGCGAACGGCGCCACCGTGATCAACAGGTAGAGCGCGACCTTGCCCCGGCTCTCCGCCGTCGCGGCGGAGAAGAAGAGCGTGTTCGCCAGCGCCACCGCGATGGCGGCGTCCACCGCGTAGTTGGCCATCACGGTGTAGGTGAGCTTCGCCAGCCCCGACCGGTCCGCGCCGTCGGCGTGCGCGGCGCGCCGGAACGCGTGCACGGCCTGCTGGGTGAGCTGGCGTCCCCGCCAGACCGCCACCCGCGTGACGGTCAGCTTCCTCGGGAGCTGGGGAGCTCCCGGCGCGGGCGTCTCGTCGGCCTCCCCGACCCGCACGCGCCGGGTGCCCTGCGGGCCGCGGAGCGCCGTGCGGGGTGGCAGCGGACGCCGCCGCACCGGCTCGGTCGGCGCGTGCTCGACCGGGAAGGGCCGGGTGACCCGGCTGGGGCGGGTCGGCGCCGCCGAGCCCTGGTAGTCGGGGTCGTCCTGCCACGGGTAGCGGCGCTCCGCCGGTGGCCCGGGGTGGCCGTCGCCGCCCGGACGGCCGCGTGGCGTGCCGTCGGGTCGGTCAACGGGCCCGGACCTCGTCACGCCCCAATCCTGCCCCAACCGGGTCACGCGGCGCGCGGTTCCGGCGGGGATGCGCCGCTCACCCCGCGGGCACGAACCGGACCCGGAACATGCTGGGCCAGTTCTTCCCGGTGACCAGGAACTGGTCCCCGCCGGGCACGGCGGCGACGCCGTTGAGCACCTGGTCGCCCGTCCGGTCGCGGGCGGGCAGCAGCCCCGAGGCGTCGACGACCGCGGTCACCCGGCCCGAGCCCGGGTCCACGCGCACGATCTCGTCGCTGCCCCACACGTTCGCCCACACCGCCCCGTCGGCGCACTCCAGCTCGTTGAGCCGGGTCTGCTCCTCGCCGGCGCGGCGCACCACGACCTGGCCGGTCGGCTGGAAGGTCGCGGGGTCGCGGAAGGTCAGCCGCGCGCTCCCGTCGCTCATCACCAGCCGGCCGCCGTCGTGGCACAGCCCCCAGCCCTCGCCGGTGTAGCCGACCCGGCGGACCTCGGTCAGCGTGGCCCGGTCCCACTGCACGGCCACGCCCTCGCGCCAGGTGAGCTGCCAGACCCGGTCGCCCACGACGGTGACGCCCTCGCCGAACAACGGCGGCGCGAGCTCCGCCCTGCGCCGGACCTCGCCGGTGGCCGGGTCCACCTCGCGCAGCGACGAGGCCCCGACCCGGCCGGTCCCCTCGTAGAGCACCCCGTCGACCAGCTCCAGTCCCTGGGTGAACGCCGTGCGGTCGTGCGGCAGCGTGTCGAGCACCTCGACGCGCAGCCGGCGCGGCGCGTCGGCGCCGGCGACGCCGCCGCACGCGGTGAGCGCGAGCAACCCGGTCAGCAGGACAACGCGGGTCCGCATGGCCACCAGACTGGCACGTCCGCTCCCCTGACGCTCACAGTCGCCCACGAGCAGCGCCGGGCGGCCGGGCTGGCGCCGGGCGGCGCCGGCGCACGTCGTCGCGGGTCCGCGCGTCGGGGGGAACCAGGGGCGGGCGGGGTGACGGGGCGGCAGACCTGGTGGGGCACAATCGAGGGCGTGACGCCAACGCCCACTTCGAGCGAGACCGGCTCGCCGCGTCGAGCCACGGTTGCCGGGGACGTCGGCGGCACGGGGACCCACCGCGATCCGGATCCCGTGCTGGCCGGCGCGGTGGAGCTCGCCCGCGCGGCGGCCCTGGAGGAGGCCGGCGCGGACGGCGTGGGCGCGCACGTCGACGCGCAGGCCGAGGACGACCCGGCCGCCGCGGCCGTCACCCACCTGTTCGAGGCCGTGCACCCCGGCTACGCCGGCTGGCGGTGGGCGGTCACCGTGGCGTGGGCCGGCCCCGACACCCCGGTGACGGTCAGCGAGGTCGTGCTGCTGCCCGGCCCCGACGCGCTGGTGGCCCCCGACTGGGTGCCCTGGCAGCAGCGGGTGCGGGCCGGCGACCTCGGCGTCGGCGACCTGCTGCCGACCGCCCCGGACGACCCCCGGCTGGCGCCGGCCTACCTGGCCAGCGACGACCCGGCGGTGGAGGAGGTCGCGCGCGAGGTCGGCCTCGGCCGGGTGCGGGTGCTGTCCCGGCACGGCCGGACTCTGGCCGCCGACCGCTGGCACCGCGGCGACTTCGGGCCGCGCAGCGAGATGGCGCGCAGCGCGCCGGCCACGTGCGGCACCTGCGCCTTCTACCTGCCGCTCGCCGGGTCGCTGCGGGCCGGGTTCGGCGCGTGCGGCAACGAGTACGCGCCCGCCGACGGCCGCGTGGTGCACACCGAGTACGGCTGCGGCGCGCACTCCGAGGCCGAGATCGACACGTCGCTGTCGGTGCCGGTGGCCGAGGTGGTCTACGACGACGCGGTGCTCGACGTCGAGCCGCTGGCGGCCGTCGCCACCTCGGTGAACGGGTCCGCCCCGGAGAGCGTGTGACGCCATGACCGCCGACCCGTTCGGCACGGCCGTCCTGCGGCGCGCGGTGCTGGACGCCTGGCGTGGCTCCCCGACCCGGTTCCGGGAGGACGCCAACGCCGAGGAGGACCTGCACTTCGGCGGGTACCGCGACCGCCTGCTGGTCGAGCTCGCGCAGAACGCCGCCGACGCCGCCGCGCACGCCGGTGTGCCCGGCCGGGTCCGGCTCGCGGTCGTGGACGGCGAGCTGCGGGTGGCCAACACCGGCGCGCCGCTGGACGCGGCCGGGGTGGCGGCGTTGGCGTCGCTGCGGGCCTCCGCGAAACGCGAGTCGGGCACCGTGGGCCGGTTCGGCGTCGGCTTCGCCGCCGTGCTCGCGGCCACCGACGCGCCCAGGATCGTCTCGACCACCGGCGGGGTGGCGTTCTCCGCCGAGCGCACCAGGGCCGAGGTGGCCGACGTCCCGGAGCTGGCCGACGCGCTGGCGGAGCGGGGCGGCGGTGTGCCGGTGCTGCGGCTGGTGTGGCCGGTGGAGCCGGGCGAGCCCGCGCCGCCCGAGGGGTTCGCCACCGAGGTGCGGCTGCCGCTGCGACCAGACGTCGACGTGCCCGCCCTGCTCGCCGAGTGCGCCGAGCAGGCGGCTGACCTGCTGCTCGCCCTGCCGTCGCTGGCCAGGATCGAGATCGGCGACCGGGCCTGGTGGCGGGCGGGCGAGCTCGCCGACGGGCGCGTGACCGTCCACGGTGACGGCGCGGCCACCCGCTGGCTCGTCCGGCGCCGGCACGGCCGGCTGGCCGAGCCGGCCTTGAGCGGCCTGGCGACCGAGGCCCGCGAACGTCCCGAGTGGACGGTCTGCTGGGCGGTGCCGACCGGCGGCGACGAGGCGCCGACGCCCCTGGCCGAGGACGTGCTGCACGCCCCGACCCCCACCGACGAGCGCCTCTCGCTGCCGGCCCGCCTGCTGGCCACGCTGCCGGTGGAGCCGTCGCGCCGCCGGCTGCTGCCCGGCCCGGCCACCGACGCCGTGCTCGCCGCCGCCGCGGCCGCCTACCCCGACCTCGTGCTCGCGTTGCCGGCGGAGCAGCGGACCTCGGTCGTGCCGTTGCCCGACTTCCCGCTGTCCGAGGTGGACGGCGTGCTGCGGGAGCGGGTGCTGGCGGAGCTGCGCCGGACCGAGTGGCTGCCCTCCGCCGACGGCGGGCCGCCGCTCGCCCCGTCGGCCGCGCGCGTGCTGGACGCCCCGCTCGACGACCTCGCGGCGGTGCTGGCCGAGGTCGTTCCCGGCCTGGTCGCCGCCGAGTTCTCCGCGCCGCGGCACGCGCGGCCGCTGACGGCGCTCGGCGTCGCCCGGCTGACCGCGGGCGAGGTGGCGGCGGCCCTGACCGGGCTGGACCGGGAGCCCGAGTGGTGGGCCCGCGTCTACGCGGCCCTGCAGCCCTGGGTCGAGGCCGACCCGTCGGCGCGGGAGGAGCTGGGCGGGCTGCCCGTCCCGCTGGTCGACGGGCGGGTGGTGACCGGGCCGAGGGACGTGCTGCTGCCGGAGACGGACCGGGCCGCCCTCGACGTCCTCGCCGGGCAGCTCGACGCGGACGGGCCGGACGCGGGGGTGCCGGACCTCGGCGGCCTCCGGATCGCGCACCCCGCCGCGGCGCACCCGCTGTTGGAGCGGCTCGGCGCGCGGCGGGCGGGCCCGGCCGAGCTGCTGGAGGCGTTGCGGGAGCCGGTGGAGCGCTCGGTCGACGACGCCGAGGCGGGCGCCGACGTCACGCCGCTGGCCGAGACCGTGCTCCTGCTGGCCGACCGGGCCGGCGTGCGCCCCGGCGAGCTGCCCTGGCTGGCCGCGTTGGCGCTGCCCGACGTCGACGGCGACCCCTGCCGCGCCGACGAGCTGGTCCTGCCGGGCTCGGCGCTGCTGGGCGTGCTGGCCGAGGACGCCCCGCTCCGGGAGCTGGCCGGGGACGTCGCCCGGCGCTGGCCGGAGAGCCTGCTCACCGCGATCGGCGTGCTGGACCGGTTCCCGCTGCTGGTCGACGACACCCCCGCCGGCCCCGAGCACGACCTGGCCGACGAGGAGGAGTGGTGGGCGAGCCGGCCCACCCCGCCGGAGCGGCTCGTCGCCGTGCGCGACCTGGACCTGGTGGCCGAGGACGCGTGGCCGGCCGCGTTGCGGCTGCTGGCCGCCGATCCCGACGCCCGGCGCGCGCTGCGCGAGCCCGGCTACACGACCTGGTGGTTGGCGCGGCACGCCCGCCTGGCGGGACGCCCGCTCCGGCACTGGCGGCTGCCGGACGCCGACGAGCTGACCGGGCTGTACGACGTGGTCCCGCCGGAGGCGGCCGGCGGCCTGGACCCGGCGCTGCTGGCGGCGGCCGGGGTGCGCGCCCGGCTGGCGGTGCGGGACGTCGAGGACGCCGAGGACCTGGTGGCCCGGCTGGGCGACCCGGAGCGCCCGGTCGCGCCGGGCGTCGCCCTCCGCGTCCACACCGCCCTGGCCACCGCGGTGGCCGACCACGTGCTCGACCCGGCCGAGATCGACCCCCCGGAGCGGGTGCGCGCGCTCACCGGCGCCGCCGTGCCCGCGGCCGACGCGCTGGTGCTCGACGTGCCCTGGGCGCTGGGCGTGCTCGACCCCGGCCGGGTGGTGGCCGGAGGCCACGCCGAGTCGCTCGCCGAGCTGTTGGACCTGCCGCTGGCCGGCGACGAGGTGGCCGGCGAGGTGCGCGTGGCCGGCCGGGAGCTGGACTGGGCCGACCTCGACGGCGTGCCGGAGGCGTGCGGCCTGACCGGGCACGCCCTGCCCGAGGACCCGCTGGTCGTGCACGAGCGCCTGGTGGTGCGAGTCGCCGGCCGTGCTGGTGCCGACGCTGGTGCCGACGTCGCCGTGCCGTGGTGGGTGGACGACGACGGCGTGCTGCACGCCGTGGAGGACCCGACGGGGCTGTCCCGGGCGTTGGCGTGGGCCCTGGGGCGCTGGGCGGACCGGCACCTGCTCGCCGCGTTGCTGGCCGACCCGCACGGGCCGTCCCCGACCACCTACCTGGGCTGACTGCCTGAGCTGAGGCGGCTGCCCCTGCTCGCCCTGGACGTGAGCAGTGGTTCGCCGCGAACAGCCGCATGGCCTGATGTGACCAGCGGTAACGCGGGCGCGGCTGGCGGTTGTGGCCGGGCTGGCCGGGCGGGTACGGGAACACGTTGGGCATCCGGGTGGGCAGCAACCGCGGCCACCGGACCTGGGAGAGGTGGACCCGAGCAGCGCCTGGGTCACCCGTGAGGGGGCCAGCTCAGGGTCTGTCAGATCCAGTGCACTGCCGATACGGGCCTGGCCGCCAAGTGGACGTCGGTCGTGACGTGGAGTGCGGTGAGAAGGGTGTTCGGGCCGGTCGTCCCCAGCGGATCTCGGGCACCCTTCGCCCCGTCCCCGTCCCCGTCCCCGTCCCCGTCCCCGTCCCCGTCCCCGTCCCCGTCCCCGTC
>NZ_FQVN01000028.1 GCF_900129375.1 Streptoalloteichus hindustanus
CCGGTGCCGGAGCCGGAGGCACATCTGTCGGCGGTGGCGCGGGCGGTGGCGCGGATGCGGTCCGGTGAGTTCGAGAAGGTGGTGTTGGCGCGGTCGTTGGAGCTGACCGTGTCCAATGGGGACGGTCCGGTGGACGTGCGTCCGCTGCTGCGCCGGTTGGCACGACGCGACCCGGGCGGCTACACCTTCGGAATCGACCTCCCCGGCGAGCGCACGTTGGTGGGGGCGAGTCCGGAACTCCTCGTCTCCCGCTCGGGAACGCGCGTCGTCTCCAACCCGTTGGCGGGCTCCCGTCCTCGGAGTGTTGATCCGGTGGAGGATCGGCGTCGGGCGGAGGAGTTGCTGGTGTCGGCGAAGGATCTGCACGAGCACGCGGTGGTGGCGGAGTTCGTGGTGGAGACGTTGCGGCCGTTCTGTCGTGTGTTGGAGGTGCCGTCGGGTCCGTCGTTGGTGCGGACGGCGTCGATGTGGCATCTGTCCACGAGGGTGTCGGGTGAGTTGGTTGATCCTGGGGTGTCGGCGTTGGGGTTGGCGTGTGCGTTGCATCCGACGCCGGCGGTGTGTGGGACTCCGACGGGCCTGGCGCGGGCGGCGATCGGGGAGTTGGAGCCGTTCGATCGGGGTTTCTACACCGGTCTTCTGGGGTGGGGGGACGCCTCCGGTGATGGGGAGTGGGTGGTGACGATCCGCTGTGCGGAGGCCGTGGGGAATCTGTTGCGGTTGTTCGCGGGTGGGGGGATCGTGGCGGATTCGGTGCCGGGTGAGGAGTTGGCGGAGACGTCGGCGAAGTTCGGGACGATGTTGCGGGCGTTGGGTGTGGACCAGCCCCTGTGACGTGGTGGGTGTTGCTCGTTCGGTTGTTGGCTGTCTGAGTCTCGTTGAGGGGTGTTGGGGTTGTTGGCCGGGTGTGTGGGGTGGCCGGAGGATGTGGTTGCCCGGTACCGCGAGTGGGGGTTGTGGCAGGGCCTGACGTTCGGGGATCTGTTGCGGCGGCGCGCCGGGGAGTTCGCCGGGCGGGTGGCGGTGGTGTGTGGGGAGCGCCGCTGGTCGTATGCCGAGTTGGACGCGCGGGCGGATCGGGTGGCGGCCGGGTTGCTGCGGCTGGGTGTGGGGCCGGGGGATCGGGTGGTGGTGCAGCTGCCGAATGTCGCCGAGTTCCTGGAGGTGGTCTTCGGGGTGTGGCGGGCTGGTGGGTTGCCGGTGTTCGCGTTGCCCGCGCACCGCTCGGCGGAGATCGGGTATTTCTGTGAGTTCACCGAGGCGGTCGCGTATGTGATCGCGGATCGTCATGGCGGGTTCGACTACCGGGCTTTGGCGTCGGAGGTGCGGGAGGCGGTCCCGTCGCTGCGGCACGTGATCGTGGTCGGTGACCCGGGGGAGCACACCGGCCTGGACGAGGTGCGGGTCCCGGAGTCCGAGGTCGACACCAGTGTTTTCCCTGTGGTGGGTGCGGGGGAGGTGGCGTTCTTCCAGCTCTCCGGGGGTAGTACGGGTGTGCCGAAGCTGATTCCCCGTACCCATGATGACTATCTGTTCAGTGTGCGGGAGTCCGCGGAGATCTGTGGTTTGTCGCCGGAGAGTGTGTATCTGTGTGTGTTGCCGGCGGCGCACAACTATCCGTTGTCCTCGCCGGGGTCGTTGGGGGTGTTGTGGGCCGGGGGCACGGTGGTGATGTCCCCGCAGCCTTCTCCGGATGTGGCGTTTGGGTTGATCGAGCGGGAGCGGGTGACGATCACGGGGGTGGTGCCGCCGTTGGCGTTGGTGTGGATGCAGGCCGCC
>NZ_FQVN01000011.1 GCF_900129375.1 Streptoalloteichus hindustanus
GACCGCGCCAACACCACCTTCTCGAACTCACCGGACCGCATCCGCGCCACCGCCCGCGCCACCGCCGACAGATGTGCCTCCGGCTCCGGCACCGGTCGAACGTCGAAGTCCAACGCCGGAGCGCGATCGTCCACAATGGACATGTTGACGGAGATCGGTTCGGTGCGGCGGAAACGGTGTGGCACCACGAGATGAGCCGGCTGGCCGTGGTCGAACGGCACGGCGCCGATGACGACCGGGCTTTCGTGGCCGGCCTCCGCCGCCGCGCGCAGCGCGGCGACGACGCGAACCGGGAGGTCGGCCAGCTCGTCCGCGCCGCTGGCCGGCGCAACCGTGGTCACCGCGCCCTCCGCGAGGAGGGTGTGACGCGGCGAGGCGAAGAACGCTGTTCCCGTCCGGTACTCGGCGAGAAGGTCTCGCTCGGTCGGGATGGCGGCGACATCAAGGGACACGACGTTGCTGCTCCGTTCTGCGGGACATCCGCACCGGTGGTGACCACGGCGGGGAAGCGCCAGGAAGCACCACGAACACCTGCTGGTCCTCGTCGCGTGCGAGCGCACGCGAGTCCTGTGATCGGTCCTCGTGTCCGCGCGGTGCGACGTCGTGCGCACGGCGGACCGCTCCTCGGTCGCGTGTCGTCGTACGGCGGAGGAGAAGCGCCTGGTCGGCGTCGTTCGGGTGTCGGGGTGGACCGGGACGGGCCCCGGCCCACCCCGGTCGGGTCAGACCCGCGCGGGCACGAGGTCCGCGCTGTGCCTCCTGGCGCGTGCGGCCTCGGCCAACGTGCGGAGCACGTCGACGGACACGTCCCAGCCCATGCAGGCGTCGGTGACGCTCTGGCCGAACGTCAGCGCGCGGCCGGGCGCGATGTCCTGGCGGCCCGGCTCCAGGAAGCTCTCCAGCGCCACGCCCCGGATCGCGAGCTGGCCCTCCGCGATCTGCTCGGCGAGTTCCTCGGCCACCACGCGCTGCCGTTCGTGGCACTTCCCGCTGTTGCCGTGGCTGGCGTCCACCACCAGCCGTTCCGGCAGGCCCGCCGCGCGGAGGCGGCGCACCACGTCGTGCACGTGCTCCGCGCCGTAGTTCGGACCGTCCGCGCCGCCCCGCAGCACGACGTGGCAGTGCTCGTTGCCGCTGGTGCGCAGCACCGCGACCGCGCCGCCGTCCTCGACGCCCAGGTAGGCGTGCGATGCGGCGGCGGACCGCACGGCGTCCACGGCCACCTGGACCGAGCCGCTCGTGCCGTTCTTCATGCCCACCGGCATCGGCAGGCCGCTGGCGAGCTGCCGGTGCACCTGGCTCTCCACGGTGCGCGCGCCGATCGCCGCCCAGGACACCAGGTCCCCCAGGTAGCCGGGGCTGATCGGGCTGAGCCACTCGCACGCCGTGGGCAGGCCGAGCTCGGAGATCTCCACCAGCAGCGCCCGCGCCCGGCGCAGGCCGTCCTCGACGGCGTACCCGCCGTCCAGACCGGGGTCGACGAGCAGCCCCGGCCAGCCGAGCACGGTCCTCGGCTTCTCGAAGTAGGTCCGCATGACCACGACGAGGTCGTCGGCGAGCTCGTCGGCGGCGCCGCGCAACACCTTCGCGTAGGCCAGGGCGGAGTCGACGTCGTGGACCGAGCACGGCCCCACGAAGACGAGCAGCCGCTCGTCGACGCCGTCCAGCACCTGGCGCACGGCCTCCCGCCCGGCGAGGACCGTCGCCGCCGCGGTGTCGGTCACCGGCAGCAGCTCGGCCAGCGACGTCGGGGCGGGCAACCGCTCCGCCACCGTCGTGCCGCCCGCGCCGACCGCCGGTGGTCCCTGATCCACGTCCTCGGAACGTAAGTTGACCATGTCTTTGCCCCCTCCAGTTCCCGCCGGGGATCAGTCCCCCGGCAGGGGTTCGGCGCTGGGCGGTGCGAACCGGCCCCGGATCACCGCTCCACGCCGTTGTCGTCGGACTCCTCGGCGAGCAGCGCCGCCAGTTCCTCGGGGGACAGCCGCTCGATTTCCTGGTGGTACCGCGCGATCTCCTCAAGGCCGCCCCGCTCGGACTCGGCCTCGGTCATGGCCGCCGCCATCCCGGCGACCGTCGGCGAGCCGAACACCATGCGCAGCGAGATCTCCGCGTCCTCGAAGATCTCCCGGAGCGCCTTGACGATCCCGGTCGCGGCGATCGAGTCGCCGCCGATGGCGAAGAACTCCTCGTGCACGCCGACGTGGTCCAGGCCGAGCCGCTCGGCCCAGACCGAGGCGACGACCTCCTCCAGCGCCGAGCGGGGTTCGCCGTCTCCGTCCACAGTGGACTGATCACCCCAGGTGGACGTGCCCACCCCCGGGTCGGGCAGCGCCGACCGGTCCACCTTTCCGTTGGGGGTCAACGGCATCCGGTCGAGCACGGTCACCGACGCCGGCACCATGTGCTCCGGCAGCAGCGCCCGCACGTGCTCGCGCAGCTCGGTCGCGTCGGGCGCGTCGTGGCCGGCGGCCGCCGTCACGTACGCGACCAGCGCCTGGTAGCCCTTCCGGTCCCCGTGCTCGACGGCCCGCGCGACCGCGATGCCCACCGCGGGGTGGCTGCCCAACGCGGTCTCGACCTCGCCCAGCTCGATCCGCTGGCCGCGGATCTTGACCTGGAAGTCCGCGCGGCCGACGAACTCGATCGTCCCGTCGGGCCGGTACCGGCCGAGGTCGCCGGTGCGGTACAGCCGCTCCCCGGTCCCCGGGTGCGTCAGGAACGCCGCCGCCGTCCGCTCCTCGTCCCCCCAGTAGCCCCTCGCCACACCGGGACCGGCGCAGTACATCGTCCCGGTGACCCAGTCCGGACACGCCTCCAGCCGCTCGTTGAGGACGTAATAGCTGGTGTTGGCGATCGGCTTGCCGTAGGGCACGCTGCGCCACTCCGGGTCGATCTCCCCGATCCGGTGCCAGATGTTCCACAACGTGGTCTCGGTCGGCCCGCCGACGCTGACCACCTCGATCCCGGTCCCGAGCCGGGTCAACGTCCTCGGCACGGCCAGCGGGATCCAGTCGCCGCCCAGCAGCGCCAGGCGCAGCGAGGAGATCAGCTCCGCCCGGTCGCCCAGGTCGGTGAGCAGCATCTCCATCATGGCCGGCACCGAGTTCCACACGGTCACGCCGTGCCGGTGGATCAGCTCCGCCCAGTGCGTGGCGTCGCGCGTGCCGTCGGCGTCCGGCACGACCACGGTTCCCCCGGCGCCGAGCACGCCGAACAGGTCGAACAACGACATGTCGTGGTGCAGCGCGGTGAGCGCGACGCACCGGTCCTCCGGTCCGATCCCGAACTCGCGGATCGTCTCCACCAGGCAGTTCACCAGGCCGCGGTGCTCGATCATCACGCCCTTGGGGCGGCCGGTGGAGCCGGAGGTGAACAACACGTAGGCCAGGTCGCCCGGCTCGGCGGTGGCCGGCAGCGGCTCGGCGGGCAGCTCCGCCGGCAGCGGCTGGTCCACGTCGAGGAAGGTCAGCCCGTCCGGCCAGTCCAGCCGCTCGCGAACCCGGGTCTGGGTCAGCACCAGGTCGACCCGGCCCTGCTCCAGGATGTCGCGGACCCGGGCCGACGGCGCGGCCGCGTCGATCGGCAGGTAGGCGGCGCCGGCGAACAGCACGCCGTAGGCCGCGACGGCCTGCTCCCAGCCCTTCTCCATGACGATCGCGACCAGCCGGTCGCGGCCGGCGCCGTGCCCATGTCCGTGCCCGTGCCCGTGCCCGTGCCCGTGCAGCCAGTGGCCCACGCGCATCGCCGTGTCGTGAAGCTCCCGGAAGGTGAGCGTGCGGTCGGCGGCGATGACGGCCGGGTGGTCCGGCCGCCGCTCGACCTGCTCCTGGAACAGGCTCTGCACGAGCACGTCGGGGATCTCCCGCCGCACCCCGTTGTCCCCGGCCCACCGCCGCGCCTGCTCGGGCGGCAGCAGTTCCAGGTCCGACGCCGCCCACGCGGCCTCGTCGGTGGCCAGCCGGGACAGCAGACCGCGGAACGCCGCGAACATGTCGTCGACGACGCCGTCGGGGAACAGCTCCGCGACGACGTCCCAGTTGAGGTGCAGTTCGCCCTGCCGCTCGTCGACCTGGACGTCGAAGTACACCTGCGGGGTCTGCGAGACACCGAAGACCTGCGGGAGCTGCCGGTCCAGGAAGGTGGGCTCGCCCCCGGCGAAGGCCAGCGTGCTGGTGAGCACGACGGGCATCCGCGCGCCCTCGGTCGCGCCGTGTAGCCGGCTCAGCTCGCGCAGCAGCCGCACCCCGCTGACCTGCTGGTGCTGGAGGTCCCGCCAGAGCTGGCGCTGGACGCGCCGCGCGCGGTCCTCGAACGAGCCCGGCTCCCGGTTGTCGACCTCGACCAGGGTGAACGACGCGAACTCGCCGACCACCTCGTCCACCTGCGGGTGCACCGGGAACCGGTTCATCCGCGGGACGTTGATCGTGAAGTGCGCCCCGCGGCTCCACCGGGTCAGGACCTCGGCGAACGCGGCGATCAGCAGACCGGTCGGGGTGAGCCGGGCCTGCGCCGCCCTGGCTTTCAGCGCCGACCATCGATCCTTGTCCACAGTGGTGTCCCACCGGACGAACCTCGGGTGCGTCACCGAACCCGGGTCCTTCGCCAGCGGCAGCCGCGGCGCGTCCGGCAGCTCGGGCAGCCGGGCCGCCCAGTACTCCTCGGCCCTGCGGTGCGCGGCGGAGTCGCGGGCGGCCTCCTCCGCGAGCACGTAGTCGCGGAAGGTCAGCTCCAGCGGCGGGAGCTCGACGTCCGGGTCCTCGTAGTACCGGGACAGGTCGGTCATCATCAGCCGGAAGCTCGCGGCGTCGGTGACCAGCGCGTCGAAGCTCAGGTACACCCGGCAGCGCCGGTCGTCGAGGCGGGCGGCCACCACCGAGAACAGCGGCCACCGGTCCACCGGCCGAACCTCGTGCGACAGCCGCTCGCGCAGCGCGTCCAGGCCGGCCCGCACCTCCTCGGGCGGCCGTCCGCGCAGGTCGACCACCTCCACCGAGAACGGTGGCACGTCCGCCAGCACCCGCTGTTGGTGGGTGTCGGGCAGCACGACGGCGCGCAGCATGTCGTGCCGGTCGATCACTCGCCGCCACGCGGCGTCGAACCGGGCGAGATCCAGCTCGCCCTCCAGCTCCACGTACTCGTGCGTGGAGACGTTGCCCAGCTCGAAGACGTCCGTCCGCCCCAGGACGTACGCCTGCTGGGTGTCGGTCAGCGGGAACGGCGCGAACCGCTCACCACCGACACCGGTCCCAGTCGGTCCGGCATGGACCATGAATCGTCACTCTCCCCAGAAATCGACGATCCGCGAACACGCGCACGGGCCGCGTCGACCCGAGCGGGGTCGCGCCACGCGGGCGACGCGCACCGATTCACGGTGCCGGGACCCGGTGTGGCGACCGCGCGAAGAGATGAATTGGCGAAGTCCCACGGCGCGCGACGGCGACGGAAAACCACCCCACGACGTCGTGGAAACAAATTGCTGCGTGAAGCACGCGGAGCGGCGCCCCAAGAAATAACCGCCCGCGACGGCGTCGTCCCCACACCGCCGTCATTCAGTCATGCGCTCGTCAGTGCCGTTCACTGGTGCCGTTCATTAGGCCGTCAGTCGGCGTCGGGCGTGCGGCGGCCGCGCGAAACCAACGCGCGAAACCGGCGGCGCATCACCCGGCTGAATCCCCGGTGCCGCGGACCGTTCCCGCCCCAGGAACCGGTCCGGGTCCCATCCCGGTGGTCGTTCTCCGGACGGCCCTCAGCCGTCCGCGCGCGGCGCCCCTTCGACGAGCCGCCACCACTCGGCGAGCGTCGGCCGCTCGGCGAGCTCCACGAACTGCAGTTCGACCCCGTGTTGTTGGAGCCCGTTCACCAGAACCATCATCCGGACCGAGTCCAGTCCGAGTTCGAAGAGGTTGTCGTCGTCGGCGATCTCCTCCCGAGCCACTCCCAGAAGTTCCGCGACCGCGGAACGGAGCCCTTCCGACGTGAGCCCCTCGGCCAGCCCCTCAAGCACGTCCATGCCATCTGTATACCACCGGCGAGCGAGCCGGAGCCAGATTCCGAAATCACTCTTCCAGGGGTTCGCCCAAACGGGCGACAGCGACCATCGTTCGCTTGTCGGCAATAGGTTCCACCGCCCTGACGGGCCGCGGACGAAAGCATGAAAAAGCAACTACGACGACACCGGACGGCCGCCCGACGAATAGGCGCGCGGGAAAGTGATCAGGCACACCGGTAAATAATCCTGTCAAAAAACTTTCGTATTTGTGCGAAGTTTTTCCTCACCCCGCTTCCGGTTCGTCGGTCGCTTTCGCCTCGACCCGGAGGCGGCAGCCGTCCACGGCGAGCTCCAGCTTGCGGAGGAACCACTCCCTCGGCCCGGCGAGGGCGTGGCGCACCGGCTCCCGCAGCCGGGGGTCCAACCGGTCCACCCAGGACTCCGGGTCGGCGCCGGCGGCCCGGCGCCGCGCGCTGACCGCCATCTCCGTGGCCAGGTCCCAGACCAGGTCGACGGCGAGCACCGCCTCGTGCGGGTCGAACCCCATGCCGAGCAGGTCCACCGCCATCCGGTCGAACCGCCGGACGGTGGCGGTCAGCGGGACCCGCGCGGTCATGACCTCCTCGGCGAGGCCGGGGTGCGCGGCGAACAGCCGCCACAACGCGTCGCCCGCCGCGAGCAGGTAGGCCCGCCAGTCGTCGCCGGCCACCGGCCAGCACGCCTTCTCCACGACCCGGTCGACCGCGGCGGCCACCAGCTCGTCCCTCGTCGCCACGTGCCGGTACAGCGTGGACTGCCGCACGCCCAGCCGCTCCGCCACCGCCACCGAGGTGATGCGGTCGAACCCGACGGCGATCGCGGCGTCGATGATCGCGTCCCGGTCGACGAGCGGAGGACGCCCGGCCCGGGGCGTGGGGGCGGCACGCCCCGGGCGGGCAGGACGCCGCCTGGGGGACGGCGTGGACGGAGGGACTGCCTCGCGCTCGCTCATGACGCGATCCTCCGACGTCGACTACGCGACCGGTGTCACCGACCCGCCGCCGACGGGGCTGGGGCTCCGGTCGCCGCGCAACCGCCAGGTGCCGGCCCGGGAGCGCTCGCGCCAGAACGCCGCGTACTGCCCGTCCCTGGCCAGCAGCTCGTCGTGGGTGCCCACCTCGGCGACCCGCCCCCGGCTGTCGAGCACGACGATCTGGTCGGCGGCGACCACCGTCTGCAACCGGTGCGCGATCACCAGCATCGTGCGGTCAGCCATCCGGCCCAACGCCTGCTGCACCGCCGCCTCGTTCTGCGGGTCCAGCGCGGCGGTGGCCTCGTCGAGCAGGACGATCGGGGCGTCCTTGAGGATCGCCCTGGCCAGCGACACCCGCTGCCGCTCGCCGCCGGACAGCGCCGCGCCGCCCTCGCCGACCCGGGTGTCCCAGCCCTGGGGCAGCCGATGCACGATCTCGTCCACGCCGGCCAGCCGCGCGGCCTCGCGCACCTCGTCGTCGGTCGCGGCGGGCCGGCCGACCCGGATGTTCTCCGCGATCGTGGCGTCGAACAGGTAGACGTCCTGGAACACCATCGCGAGCTGGGCCACCAGGCTCTCCGAGCCCAGCTCGCGGACGTCCACCCCGCCGACCCGCACGCTGCCGGAGTCGACGTCCCAGAACCGGGCGATCAGCCGGGTGACCGTGGTCTTGCCGGAGCCGGACGGGCCGACCAGCGCGGTCATCGTGCCGGCCGGGACGCGGAAGCTGACCCCGTCCAGCACCGGCCGGCCGGCCGCGCCCTCGTAGGAGAACCGCACGTCGGCCAGCTCGATGTCCGAGCCCTTCGGCTGGAGCGGCTGGGCGGGCTCGGGCAACGGCGGCGTGGACAGCACCTCGTCCATCCGCTCCAGGCTGGCGCGGGTCGACCGCAGCACGCTACCCAGCTCACCGACCTCCACGATCGGCTCGGCGAACCGCACGACCAGCACCAGCAGCGCGATCAGCTCGGCGACGTCGACCGCGCCGCCCAGGGCGAGGTCCGCGCCGAACACGACGGCCACCGCGACCGCGAGCTGCACGGCCACGGTGAAGACCGCCTTGCCGGGCGCCATGCGCCGGGCGTACCGCCGGGCGACGCGGTCCTGCGTCCGCATCGCCTCCTCCAGCGCGGCGTGGTCGGCGCCCACCCGGCCGAACGCCCGCAGGGTCGGCTGGAACCGGGCGAACTCCACGATGCGGTCGTTGGCCTCGGCGACGGCCTCGTCCATCGCCTGGTCCGCCCGCGCCACCATGCCGACGGACCAGCGGTGCACCAGGTACAGCACCGGGGCCGCGACGAGCATCGCCGTCGCCAGCCGCCAGTCGAACAGGAACATCGCGAGCACCACGGTCAGCGGGGTGACGATCCCGCTGAGCAGGGGCTGGAGCTGGTGGGCGAACAGACCGGTGATCTCCCGGACGCCACTGCTGGCCAGCTTGGCCATCCGCCCGACCCGGCCGCCGGAGAACCAGCCCAGCGGCAGCGTGGCCAGGTGGTCGCCGATGCGGTGGTAGAGCTGGTTCGCGGCCTCCAGGCCGACCCGGAACCCCTGGAGGGACTGCACGTAGTACGCGACCACGGTGGCCGCCGTCGCGACGGCGAGCGCGCCGAGCCAGGGCCACGCCCCGGCGACGTCACCGCGCAGCAACGGACGCAGCACCGGCACGAGCAGGACGAAGGTCACGCCCTGCAAGACCGCGTAGCAGACCACGGAGGTGAGGAAACGGTGGATCGGCGCGCGGTAGTCGTCGCCCACCACCCGCAGGAGCTGACGGATCATCACTGCACCTCTCCGTGGCCGTGCGGCACGAGCACGCGCGCCGAGGTCTCGTCCGTCCCGCCGGGGACCGCGCTCTGGTACGCCCGCCACATCTGGTGGTAGCGGCCCTCCGCCGCGATCAGCTCCTCGTGGCGACCGCGCTCCACCACCCGGCCGCCGTCGAGCACCACGATCTGGTCGGCGTCGACGATCGTGGACAGCCGGTGCGCGATCACCAGCACCGTGCGGCCGGCCACCAGCTCCGACAACGCGTCCTGGATCGCCGCCTCCGACTCGGGGTCGGCGTACGCGGTGGCCTCGTCGAGCACGAGGACCGGGGTGTCGGCGAGCAGCGCCCGCGCGATGGACACCCGCTGCGCCTCGCCGCCGGACAGGTGCGCGTCCTCGCCGACCACCGAGTCGTAACCCCTCGGCAGGGCCGTCAGCCGGGCGTCGATCTGGGCGGCGCGGGCGACCGCGCGCACCTCGTCGAGCGTGGCCCCGGGCCGGCCGAGCCGGATGTTGTCGAGCAGGCTGGCCCGCAGGAGCTGCACGTCCTGGAGGACGAAGCCGACCTGCCGGTAGAGCTGGTCGGCGGGCACCTCGCGCACGTCCACGCCGCCGATGCGGACGCTTCCCCCGGTGACGTCGTAGAACCGGGGCAGCAGTTTGGCCAGTGTGGACTTCCCGGAGCCGGACGGGCCGACGACGGCCGTGACCGTGCCCGGCTCCAGGGTCGCGGTCACGCCGTCGAGCACCTGGTTCTCGCCGTCGTAGCTGAAGGCGACGTCGACGAACTCGACGCGGTGCCCGTCCGGCAGGCCGGGCTTCTCCGGCGCGGCCAGCGGCGGGGTGTCCAGCACCTCGTGGATGCTCTTCGCCGCCGCCACCGCGGACATGAAGTTCTGCACGAAGTAGGCCAGGTGCCCGAGCGGCGCGGTCAGACCGAGGCCCAGCAACAGGAACGGCAGCACGTCCACCGGCTGGACCCAGCCCAGCCCGGCGAACACGGCGCCCTCGACGGCGACGACGAGCAGCATGACCGCCGGCGCGACGATCGCGGAGCTGACCGCCTCCAGCCGCAGGATCGGCCGCACCACCCGGCCGAAGGTGTTCATGTAGTCGTCGGCGGCCTGGGCGAAGGTGTCGTGCGCCCGGCGGGCCTGACCGAAGGTCTTCACCACCGCGATGCCCTGGACGAACTCCACGACGGCGGAGTTGATCCGGCCCATCGCCCCGCCCAGCTCGCCCATGTGCTCGCCGGCCGTGCGTTCCTTGGCGCGGTGGAACATCGCGTAGACCGGCAGCGTGATGAGGGTCAGCAGGGCCAGCCGCCAGTCGACCGTGACGAGGTAGACCAACGCGGCGATCGGGGCGGCGATCGCCCCGGCGAGGTCGAGCACGGCGTGCGCGACGGCGTAGTGCAGGGCCTCCACGTCGTCCTGGAGCGCCTTCTTCACCTGGCCGCTGTTGTTGTCGGTGAACCAGCCCAACGGGACCGCGCCCAGGTGCTCGGTCATCCGCCGCCGAAGGCGGAGCTGGATGTCCATGTCCACGGCGTGCGTGACGTTCGCGGCGAGGTCCTGGAAGAGGAAGCGGACCAGCACGGCGCCCACGGCCACACCCGCGACCGTCCACACGCGACTGTTGTCCGGAGCCCCACCGACAAGTTCCCTGGCCAGCTCGTAAATCGCCACGAACGGGACGAGGGACGCGACCGAGGCGACGACCCGCAACGCCACCGCCAGCAGGAGCCGGGGCCGTTCCGGCGCGAGGATCGCGGCCAACGGCCCCATGCCACCACCGGCCGTCGCGGCCTGCTCCGAGGGTCCGGCCATCTCTTCTCCTCCCGCCGGGCCGTGGACCCGACGTCGTCTCGGAGCGACCGCCAGCCACCGCCCCGTTTTGCGATACCCTATCGCGAACTAGCAAGGCGAGCCTAACTTCTGTCATCTTCCCACGGTTTTCCCAGCTCACCGCGCCCGTCGACGCGAGGACGCCCAGGAGTCGACACCGGGTTCGCCACAGGGAGACGAGAAGAGGTTGCCCCGCAAGGGATCGCGGCAGGGGCGGAGAAGGCCCAAGAAGTTGCCGCAGGCGGGATCGAGATCAGTCAGTCTGCCGACTGATGCGGAGTGGCGTCCTGCTCGCCCTCACCGTGCCCGCCGGGCAGGCCAGCAGCAGAGCGAGCAGGGCACGCAACCGCAGGTGGACCGAAGACGCGGCTAGATGTCGAGTGCGCCGGACTTCACGCGCGCGATAAACGAGACGAACACGGAGCGGTCGACCATCAGAACAGCCCGAGCCGCACCAAGGTGCGCCTGCTTGGTGTCACGCACCCCGACGCACTCCGCCGCTCCGACCTCGACACACTCGCCTCCATTGGCGCTGTAGCTCGACTTCCGCCAGGTTCCGACCTCGACGCAGTCACCGCCGTTGCCACTGTGGCTGGACTTCCGCCAAGCCCCGACCTCGACACACTGGCCACCGTTGCCGCTGTAGCTCGACTTCCGCCAAAGAGCAGCCTGGTTGAAGCTCATGGTGACGCGACCTCCTCTCGAAGCCGCTTGATGATCTCACGGCTGCCCTCTGGTGGAGCCGCCAACGTCCGCAACTGGTTCATGATCTCCGTGTACCAGCGGATCACTTCCGGGTCGTCGTAGCAACGACCCGCCACCTGGTTCTCGACGTAGGCAACCCTCGGCGCGCTCAGCTCCGCGAACCCGAGAATCGTGAAGGGACCATGCAGAGCTGGGTGCGCACCTGCTGATGGCGGCAGCACCTGAATCTCGACGTGCGGCTCCTCCGCCATCTTGAGCAGGTGCCCCAGTTGGTTGGCCATCACCGCAGGGCCACCAACCATCCTGCGGAGCGCACTCTCATCGAGGATCGACCAGAGCCGGGGTGGCTCAGCCTCGGCGAGGAACTCCTGCCGTGCCATCCGCAATTCGATCTCCCGGAAGAGGTCGCCATCGACCAACTTCGGGACCGAGGATTTCAGGACCTCGGTGGCATACGCGCGTGTCTGAAGCAAGCCAGGGACCGTGGACACGGTGAAGGTCTCGATGGTGCTCGCGCCCTGTTCCAGGCCCACGAACAGCTCGAAGTCCTGCACCAAGCTCTTCGCGTCGGCCCACGGGTTCGGTTTCTTGGCCTGTGCGAGGAGATCGCGGAACTGCTCGACCAGGTCCTCGCGCTGGTACAGGCGCAGCATCGTCTCCACGACCGGCCAGCGCGGCAGCGAGTGCATGGTCTCGTAGTGGCCGACCCGGGACTCGACGCAGTCCAGGTGCTTGGCGACATCCCGCTGCGTGTAGCCGGCCTCCTCACGCAGCTTCTTCAGTCGGTAGGCGACATACCGGCGATGCACGGCGCTGTTCCCGCGTGGAGTCATGGCCCGGAAGCCTGCCGCCCGGCTGCCGGCAGATCAGCCGACATCACCACGGACCACCCGATCGGGTCACTAGTGAGCTAGCCCGTAGCTCCCTATGGTCTACAAGCACGAAGAGTGACGAGTGCCCAGCGGGCACGTCCACTTCGTCGCAATGTCTGTCAGGGAGCCGAAAGCCCTGGAAAAGGGAGGAACCACCGTGCGCTACAGGCAATCTTCGGTCGACATCGGGGCCTGGGTGTCCGTGGAGAGCGGGACCGAGGTCCGCTGCAACCCCTGCAACGACGGTGAGTCGGTCATCGTGTCGTTCAACAGCTCCGAGTTCGAACTGGTCCTCGACCACGACGTGCTCAAGAAGTGCGTCACCACGTTCACCGAGGCGCTGAACAAGATGGCCAAGGCCAAGGAGACCGAGGAAACCACCCAGGCCTGAGCCGGCCTCGTGCACCTCGGACCGGGCACATCTCGTCGGGGACGTGCCCGGTCCCGGCTGCACGAACCCCTTGTGGCCAACAGGTCCCGTGCACCTCGATCCCGGGCGGCGCGCAACCCCAACACATCAACACCGCGCGCCGCCCGTCCCAGGTGGTGGGGTGGCGGAGGGTCCTACCCCCTCCGCCACCCCACCACCCTCTCCTGTACCTCTGGCGCGACATCGCCAACGTTCTCGTCGCCTACTCGCGTGTGAGGCCAAGCTGTGCGTCGACTCGTCCTTGTCCCGTTAGCCTTCGCCGTCTCGTTGGCCGTGCCCTCCTGCGTGAAGACCGTCTCCGGCACGCCACTTCCCGCCGTCATCACCTCAGACACGTCCGCACGGCTCTCCCCTCCCCTGACCCAGCCTCCCCTCGACACCGCACGCTTCGAAGCCGACCCCTGCCAGGCCCTCCGACCAGAGCAGCTTGCTCAATTCGGCAAACACGAACCGCCGAAGAACCTAGAACCGATCGCTGGACCCAACTGCTCATGGGCAGGCACCGACGCGCTGATCGACACCACAGTGGCGATCACTATCAACACCAAGTCCGGCGGCCTGGAAGGCATCTACCTCCGCCGCGACAAATTCGGCCACTTCCAACCCACCACCGTCGCCAGCTACCCCGCCGTCCAAGCCGTCGACTACCGCGACGCACCCAAACAAGGCAACTGCGTCACACTGGTCGGGGTGAACGAGGACCGCCTCGTCGTTGCTTACACCACGATTCGAGACCGCAAACACCCGGACTACAGCTCAGCCTGCAAGGTCAGCGACCAGGCTGCAGCCCTGGTGATCGAGAACCTCAAGGCGGCGAAGTAGAGACGGTGCCCCAGGGCCACCTACCCCCGTGGCCCATGCCCCTCACCACGATCTTCGACACAACATCATCAACTTGCCCTCACTCTCCGCGCACACCCGCTAACATCCCGCGTTGTTGGGGTACTTGCACGTTGGTGTGCGCGCCATCGTGCCCACGGCGCTGCCGTGGGCACGATGCTGCGCTCGATGCAGGGGGTGTTGAGGCGATGTCGGCCGACAGCGGCGTCCCGAAGCTGGTCGTGGCACCAGCGAACGTCGAAGGCATGATCAAGGACCTGACCGAGGTCCTGAAGGAATTGGAAGAGGTCGACCAGGAAGCTCAGGAGTTGAAAGAAATGGAGGCTCCGGGTTCGGGAGACCCCCATACCGCCTTCGCTGTAAGAGAGATCAGCCGGCTCGCCTCGGATGAGGATGGCTGCCACGGCCAAGCCAACAGGGCGTACCGTCAGGCGATTCAGAGTGTGATCGACAACCTGCAAGCGTCCCTGGCCACTTACCGGCAGGCCGAGCAAGCCAACACGATGCGGACGTGAGGACAGGCTGTGCGACGACTCATCCTTGTCCCCGTGGCCTGCGCCATGGTGCTTTTCACCGCCTCGTGTGGCGGAAGCACAGCCGGCACACCCCGGGCTACCGGTAGCAGCGCTTCTACTGCGGCCACGACCTCGCGTCTTGCTCCACTGCTTGCCCAGCCTCCCCTGGACACCTCACGCTTCGAGGCCGATCCCTGCCAGGCCCTCCGACCCGAGCAGCTTGCTCAATTCGGCAAACACGACCCGTCGAAGAAACGTGACCCAGTGACCGGACCCAATTGCGCGTGGTCAGGCGCAGACGCGCTGACGGACACCACGGTGGCGATCATCATCAACACGAAATCTGGTGGCCTGGAAGGCATCTACCAGCGCCGCGAGGGCTATGGCCACTTCCAACCCACCACCATCGCAGGCTACCCCGCCGTCCAGGCCATTGACTCCCGAGACGCACCCAAACAAGGCGACTGTCGCACCTTGGTTGGGGTTGCAGAGGAACGTCTCATCATTGCTCACACCAACATTCGGGACCGTAAGAATCCCGACTACACCTCAGCCTGCAAGGTCAGCGACCAGGTGGCAGCGCTGGTGGTCGAGAACCTCAAGGGGGCCAAGTAGAGACGGTGCCCCAGGGCCCCTGCCCCCGTGGCCCACGCCCCTCACCACGATCTTCGACACAACATCATCAACTTGCCCTCACTCTCCGCGCACACCCGCTAACATCCCGCGTTGTTGGGGTACTTGCACGTTGGTGTACGCGCCATCGTGCCCACGGCGCTGCCGTGGGCACGATGCTGCGCCCGATGCAGGGGGTGTTGAGGCGATGACGGCCGACAGCGGCGTCCCGAAGCTGGTCGTGGCACCAGAGAACGTCGAAGGCATGATTCGGGACCTGACCGAGATTCTCGCCAGGCTGATGGAGGTCAACCTCGAAGCCCAGCGGTTGACAAACGTTGAAGCACCCGGTTCTGGTGATCCCCACACCGCGTTCGCGATCCGGGAGATCAGCCGACTGGCCTCCGACGAGGACGGCTGCCACGGCCAAGCCAACAAGGCGTACCGGCAGGCGATCCAGAACGTAATCGATAACCTTCAGGCGTCGCTGGACACCTACCGGCAGGCCGAGCAAGCCAACACGATGCGGGCGTGAGGACAGACTGTGCGTCGTTTCATCCTCGTCCCGGTGGCTTGCACCATGCTGCTTGCAGCGGTCTCATGCAGTGGAAGCACGGCGGGTACGCCACACCCCACCGTCAGCTCCTCCGCCGCGACTGCGTCTTCCCGTCTTGCCCCGCCACTAGGTCAACCTCCCCTGGACACCTCACGGTTCGAGGCCGACCCCTGCCAGGCACTCCGACCTGAACAACTCGCCCAGTTCGGCAACCACCGCCAGCCGAAGAAGCAGGACCCAATCGCCGGACCGAACTGCGCGTGGGTGGCCGCAAACCCCATGGTTGACACCACGGTGGGGATTGATATCAACACCAAATCAGGCGGCCTGGAGGGCATCTACCAGCGTCGGGACAAATTCGGGCACTTCCAGCCCACCACTATCGCCGGCTATCCCGCCGTCCAAGCCATCGACTACCGGGACGCCCCCAAGCAGGGCGACTGCGTGACTCTGGTTGGGGTCGCCGAGGAACGCCTCATCACCGCCTCCATCGCAATCGGCGACCGCAAACACCCGGACTACAGCTCAGCCTGCAAGATCAGCGACCAAGCCGCAGCGCTGGTGATCGAGAACCTCAAGGGGGCGAAGTAGCGATGGCCGAGAAGATCGCGGGGACGCCGAGACCTGCGGGGTGGGACGCGGCCACGATCTACCGCTGGTTCCACGAGGGCAAGGACGTCAGCCAGACGACCCATCCCACCTCGGAGCAGTGGCGCAAGATCGGCGAGAAGTACGACGCCATCAAGCAGATGGTCGATGGCTCAGTGCGCAAGCACCAGGGCTCCTGGGAGGGCCGAGCGGCCGATGCGGCAGGGGCGGCCATGTCTCCGCTGGCAGCCTGGGCGGAGGAAGCCAAGCGGGTCACGGAAGGCGTCGCCAGCAGGGTCGGGGACCAGGGGTCGGCGTTCGTCGACACCAAGCACAGGGTCGAGAAGCCGCAGGATCTTCCGGACAAGCCGTTTCTGAACGACTACAAGCCGTGGACGACCGACTACGACAAGGCGGTCAGCGCGAGCAAGGCGGTCGAGGCCAAGAACCGGCAGGCTGTCGAGACTTACGGGACGGTCACTCAGCACAACGTCAGCACGCTGCCGACGTTCACTCCGCCGCCCTCGATCAACTCCAACGTGAGCACGTCGGACTTGAGGCAGGTGGACCCCGGATATCGGGACCACAACGTGGATTCCACGCGCGACGTCACTCGGACCACCTCGGTGGATCGGCAGTCCTCCGACCGTTTCGCCCCAGTCGACCCGAGGTCCGTGCGGCCGATTGGTCCCCCGCCGCCTGGCCCGGCCGTGGTGGACCCGCCGCCCGCGCGGACCGATCCGTCCTGGGGGAAACCAGGGCAGGGTGGCACTGATCCGGGGTGGCGCCCGGGCGACCACGGCGGCGTTCGGCCGCCCTACCCGGGGCCGACTCCGCCGACCCCGGTTCTTCCCCCTGGCGGTGGCCTGCGGAACCCCGGTGGGATTCCTCCTCGCACGCCGATCCGAGGCGGTCTGCCCGGTCAGAACCCACAGGGATACCCCGGGGGTCCTGGCGGTGGCGGACGTGGGCTTCCCGGCGGTGGACCTGGTGCCGGCTTCGGGCCTCGGGGTTCCGCCGGGTTCGGGCCAGGGGGCCTCGGTGGTCCTGGCCAGGCCGGACCGCTTGGTCCCGGTGGCAGCACCGGCGCTGGCAACTTCCCTTCCACAGCGCGCCCTCTCGGCATGCCGGAGGGAAACCCGGCGAACCGAGGTGGCCCCGGGATGGCTGGAGCGCCCGGTGCCGGTGCGGGGCGCAAGGAAGAGGACAAGGAACACCAGCGTCCGGACTACTTGCTGGAGGACCCTGACGTCTACGGCGATGACCGGAAGGTCGCGCCCCCGGTGATCGGCGAGTTCCCGCCCAGGAACTGATCTGCCCACCGCCACTCGGCACCACCACGACCTAGCCCGAGAGGATCACTTGATGCTGCGCGCGAGCGTGGCCCTGTCCGTGCTGGCCTACGACGTGCTCTGGCAGCACCACGGTCTTGACGAGAAACCCAACGCACTGCACACCCCCTCTCCCGGCGCGACCGAGGAGGAGCGGGCGGTTCTGGAACACCAGGCGTGGCAGGAACTCGACCGGAGCGGTCTGGTCCACAATGGACGGATCGACGAGGACCTGGTCGAGGCCCTGTCCCTGCTCGCCCGGCCCGCCGAGGAGGTCTACGCCTGGGTCAACCAGACCGAGGGGCCGGACTACACGGTGCTTGCCGCGCTCCGCGGTGGTGACGCGGTTCTGGCCGTCCTCACCAGGGAGGAGTTGCGGCTGCATCCGGTTCGGCCCACCGCCCTGGTGGAGACCCTGGTCTCCGCGCTGCCCGACGTGCCGGCCGCGCGGGGCCGCTCCCTGAGCACGCCCGCCGACCAGCTCTCCCAGCCGCCGGCCGACCCGGACAACTGGCTGGAGGAGGTCCGACCGATCGACTCCGACGGAAACGGACAGGCGCACAACGTGCTGGCCCTGCCCCGCACCGGTGGCGGACAACTCCACGTCGCGGTCCGGGACCGGCTCGGGCAGCGTCGCCGCGCCCCGCATCCGGTCACGTTCATCGACACCACCGAAGGTCGCTGGCTGACCCAACTCCGTCCCGATCCCCACCGGCAGCCCTGGGTGGTGCTCACGCCCGCCGACTCCCGTCTTCTCACCGCCCGTCTCCACGAGATGCGCGCCGAGCTGACCCGCGCCTGACCAGGTGTCCGAAATCCCTCCGGGACTAGGCCGTTCGGGCGAGTTCTGTCGGCGGGATGGGGCAAGCTTGCGGACATGCCAAACCTCGTCGGCCCTGTCCCGGACGAGCGCAGCGCGCTCCTGGCCTTCCTCGACCGGCAGCGGGTCGCGCTGCGCGCGACGCTGGACGGCCTGACCGAGGAGCAGGCGCGGGCCACGCCCAGCGCCAGCTCGCTGTCCCTGGCCGGTCTGCTCCGGCACGTCATCCGCACCGAGCGGCGCTGGGTCGTCGCGGGGCTGGCCGGGCGGCCGTTGCCCGGGCTGTGGCCGATCGAGGGCTGGGGCGAGGTGGAGTTCGCCCCCACCGAGGCGGACACCGTGCCGGCGCTGCTCGACGCCTACGAGGCGGCGGCCAAGGAGACCGCCGAGATCGTGGCCGGCGTCGAGGACCTGGGTCAGGCGTGCGCGGCTCCGGAGTGCGCGCACTGGTCGGCGCGGTGGGTGCTCCACCACCTGATCGAGGAGACCGCCCGGCACGCGGGCCACGCGGACATCATCCGCGAGTCGCTGGACGGCGCGACCGGGCTCGACCAGCGCGCCTGAGCCGCCCGCGCTCCGACGACCATCCTCAGTGGACGGTCACGGCGCGAGGCGGGAGAACGAAGTGGCGCCGGAGTTCCCCTCCCCCCAGGGAACTCCGGCGCCACAACAGGTTCCAGGGTCAGGCGCCCGAGGGCACTGCCTCCCTGGCGTCGGTCACGGTCTCCTCCGCCGGCGGCTGGTTCCGCCGGTCGCGGCGGCGACGGGACCGCTCCTTGGCGCCCTCCACGAGCGAGTACAGCACCGGCACCACGACCAGCGTGAGCAGCGTGGAGCTGACCAGACCGCCGATGACCACCACGGCCAGCGGCTGCGAGATGAAGCCGCCGCCCCCGGTCAGACCCAGGGACATCGGCACCAGCGCGCAGATCGTGGCCACCGCGGTCATCAGGATCGGCCGCAGCCGGTGCCGGCCGCCCTCGATCACCGACTCGGCGACGCCCATCCCGCTGGCGCGGTAGGTGTTGACCAGGTCGATCAGGACGATCGCGTTGGTCACGACGATGCCGATGAGCATCAGCAACCCGATCAGCGCCGGCACGCCCAGCGGCGTCCCGGTGACCAGCAGCAGCCCGAGGGCGCCGGTCGCGGCGAACGGGATGGACACCAGCAGGATCAACGGCTGCACCAGGCTGCGGAACGTCGCGACCATGATCACGAACACCAGGGCGATCGCGACGACCAGGGCGAGGCCGAGGTCGGCGAAGGCGTTCTGCTGGTCGGACGAGGCCCCGCCGAGCGAGTAGCTCGCGCCCGCCGGGAGGGTCAGCGCCTGCAACCGCCGCTGGAGCTCGGCGGTGACCGAACCGAGGTCCTTGTCGCCCGCGCTGGCGCTGATCGTCACGCTGCGCGCGCCGTCGATCCGGTTGATCTGCGTGGGCCCGGCGGTCGGCTTCACCTGGGCGACCGCGTCCAGGCGCACCGGGCCGGCCGCGGAGCGCAGCGGGAGGGCCCGCAGGGCGTCGAGGTTGGCCGGGGCCGTCCCCGCCCGCAGCACCACGTCCTGCTGGACGCCGTCGAGCACGGCCCTGCTCACGGTGGCGCCGCGGAAGGCCTCGCCGACCGCCTGGCCGATCTGCGCCTCGGTCAGCCCGTTCCTGGCCGCCGCCTGCCGGTCCACCTTCACGTCGACCATCGGCGCGTTGTCGGCCATGTTGCTGGTGACGTCCGCCGTGCCCGGGGTCTCGGCCACCACGGCCCGCACCTGCTCGGCCGCCGAACGCAGCACCGCCTCGTCCCTGGCCTGGACGACGACCTCCAGCTTGGAGCCGCCACCCCCGCCGCCACCGCCCACGGTGACCTTGCCGACGTCCTGGAGCTTGCCGATCCGGTCCCGCACGGCGCGTTCGATCGCCTTCTGGTCGCGGTCGGGGTCGGTGGTGATGGAGAAGCTGGCCTTCGCGGCGTCGCCGCCGCCAGGGCCGAAGCCGCCGCCACCGCCCACGGTGACCTGGTAGGACCGCACACCGTCCACCTTGGACACCGCCTCCTCGACCCGCTTCGCCGCGGCGTCGGTGCCCTCCAGGCTGGTCCCCACCGGCATGCGCTGGCTGATCGTGAGGGTGTTGCCCCCGGCGTCGTCCAGGAAGTTGGTCTTCAGGCCGGGCACCAGCGCGAGCGTGCCGACGAAGATGCCGCCGGCGATGGCCAGGGTGGCCACGCGGTGCCGCAGCGACCAGCGGAGGACGGGGACATAGGAGCGCTGCAGCAGGCCGCGCCGCTCCCGCTCGTCGGCCTCGGTCCGCACCCGCTCGGGGTCCTCGCCGGGGCGGGCGGACGGCTTGAGGAACCAGTACGCGAGCACCGGGATGACGGTCAGCGACACGACCAGCGACGCCAGCAGCGCCACGGTCACGGTCAGCGCGAAGGGTCGGAACAACGCGCCGACCATGCCGCCGACCACCGCGATCGGGGCGAACACCGCGACCGTGGTGAGCGTCGAGGACGTGACCGCGCCGGCCACCTCGCGCACGGCGGTGAGGATGCCGCGCCGCTTGTCCTCCCCGTAGCCCAGGTGCCGCTTGATGTTCTCCAGCACCACGATCGAGTCGTCGACCACCCGGCCGACGGCGATCGTCAACGCGCCGAGCGTGAGCATGTTCAGCGAGAAGTCGCCGATCCACAGCGAGATCAGCGCGACCAGCACCGAGAGCGGGATGGACACCGCGGTGACCAGCGTGGACCGCACGGACATCAGGAACACCAGGATGACCAGCACCGCGAAGGCCAGGCCGAGCAGGCCCTCGGTGGTCAGGCCCTCGACCGAGCGCTCCACGAACGGCGCCTGGTCGAAGACCACCGTCAGCTTCGCGCCGTCGCCCAGGGCGGTCCGCAGCTTGGGCAGCAGGTCGTTGACGGCGTGCGAGATCCGCACCGCGTTGCCGTCCGGCGTCGCGGTCACCGCGATCCCCAGGCTCGGCTGGCCGTCGGTCCTGGTCAGCGTGGTCGACTCGGCCGCGCTCGCCGAGACGGTCGCGACGTCGCCGAGCCGCACCGGGGCCGGAGCCGCGCCGCCGCGCTGACCCCCGGCGCCGGGGACACCGGCGACCGGCGCGAGGTAGATGTCGCGGATCTCGTCGAGCGAGGCGAACGTGCCGCCGACGGACACGGTCGAGGACTTGCCGTCCTGGGTCAGCGTGCCGCCGGGCAGCGGCAGGCCGCTGGCCTTCAGCAACGCGCCCAGCGACGTGGTGTCCAACCCGGCCTGGGCCAGCTTGGCCGTGTCGGGCGTGATCGTCACGACCGGGTCGGGAGCGCCGGTCAGGCTCGCCTCGCGCACGCCGGCGACGGCCTGGATGTCCGGCAGCGCGACCTGGCGCAGCTTCCGCGCGAACTGCTGCTGGTCGCCCGGACCGCTGGCGGCGAGCTGGATGACCGGCAGGTCGGAGGTGCTGCCGGTGAACAGGTGCGGGTCGACGCCGGTGGGCAGTTTGCCCCGGACCTGGCTGATCGCCCGCTCGACGTGGCCGCTGGCGTCGGCGATCTTCGTGCCGTAGTCGAACGCCACCTGCACGGTGGACGAGCCGGCGCGGGAGAACGAGGTGACCTTCTTCACCCCGGCCACCCCGCGCACCGCCTGCTCGATCGGCAGGGTCACCTGTTGCTCGGCCGTGGCCGGGCTGGAGCCCGGGTAGGCGGAGCTGACGAACACCGCCGGGAACTCCAGGTCCGGCAGCATCTGTTGTTTCAACGACGGGATGGCCCAGGCCCCGAAACCGGTGATCGCGACCGCGACCAACGCGATCAGGCCGCGGTGGGCGAGGCTGAGTCTCGCCAAGAAAGACATCGCTGGTTCTCTCCCCCTCGAAAAGCAAGCCGCACGACGGGTGGCGGCCCTGCCCCGACCAGCCCAACACGCCCGCCCGAACACCAGCTCCAACGAACCTGAAAGACAGCTGAAAATCACGCCGCGCCGAGCACGTGCGGCTTCAGGGGACTTTCAGCTCCACAGTGCACGCTGGTGCGGCACACGCCGAGCGCGAGGAGGGGACGGCGATGGCGACGCCGGAGGCGGAGCGGGACGGCGACCGGAGGACCCGGCTGCTGGTGGTGGACGACGAGCCCACGATCCTGGAGCTGCTCGCCGCCAGCCTGCGCTTCGTCGGGTTCGAGGTGCGGACCGCCGAGTCCGGGACCGAGGCGCTCGCGGTGGCCGCCCAGTTCCAGCCGGACCTGCTGGTCCTCGACGTCATGCTGCCCGACCTCGACGGCTTCACGGTGACCCGGCGGCTGCGCTCCGGCGGCACGCGGGTGCCCGTGGTGTTCCTGACCGCTCGGGACGCCACCGAGGACAAGATCACCGGGCTGACCATCGGCGGCGACGACTACGTCACCAAGCCGTTCAGCCTGGAGGAGGTCGTCGCCCGCATCCGCGCGGTGCTGCGCCGCGCGCGCCCCGAACTGGCCGGGCCGGAGGAGGGCGGGGACGACGGCGTGCTGCGGTTCGCCGACCTGGAGCTGGACGAGGACACGCACGACGTGCGCCGGGCGGGCCGGCTGGTCCGGCTGTCGCCCACCGAGTACAAGCTGCTGCACTACCTGCTGCTCAACGCCGACAAGGTGCTCAGCAAGGCGCAGATCCTCGACCACGTCTGGCGGTACGACTTCGCCGGCGACGCGCGAATCGTGGAGTCCTACATCAGCCTGCTCCGCCGGAAGATCGACACGGTGGACCCGCCGCTCATCCACACGCTGCGCGGCTTCGGCTACAGCCTGCGGCTCCCCCGCGGATGAGCCGGCGACCCCTGCGCGCCAGGACCGGCGGCGCGTCGTTGCGGGCCCGGCTGCTGGTGGGCCTGCTCGTGCTGGCCGGTTTCGGGCTGCTCGGCGCCCACGCCGCCTCCGCCGCGTTGCTGCGCGGTTACCTGACCTCCCAGATCGACGACGGGCTCAACGCCACGCACGGCCAGCTCGCCACGCTGGAGCAGCAGCAGGGCATCGACCTGCTCACCCGCGGCGACGCGACCGTGAGCGACGAGGTGCGCGGCGAGATCCCCCGGGAGCTGGTGATCGAGTACCACGCCCCCGACGGGGTGCTCTGGCTCCGGCTGTCCGGCGCCCGCGACGCCGCGCCGCCCGCCCTGCCGAAGCTCGACCTCGCCGCCGCCAGGGAGCTGGCGGGTCAACCGTTCGAGGTCGGTTCGACCAACGGCGACCGCCGGCCGCACTACCGCGTGCTCGTCCGGGTCATTCCCGGTGACAAGGGGGTGGCGGTCGTCGCGGTGGACACCGCGCCCCGGCACGCCACCGTGCGCCGGCTGGTGCTGATCGAGCTGGTGGTCACGCTCGTCGTGCTCGTGGTGCTGGTCCTGCTGGGCAGGGGGGTGGTCCGGCTGGCGCTGCGCCCGCTCGACGACGTGGAGGACACCGCAGAGTCGATCATCAGCGGGGGCGACCTGTCCCGCAGGGTGCCGGTGACCGGCTCCCAGCCGTCCGAGATCGGCCGGCTCGCCACGACGCTCAACACCATGCTCGGCCAGATCGAACGGGCCTTCCGCCAGCGGGCCGACTCGGAGGCCCGGCTGCGGCGGTTCGTCGCCGACGCCAGCCACGAGCTGCGCACGCCGCTGGCCGGCATCCGGGGCCTGGCCGAGCTGCACCGGCAGGGCGCGGTGCGGGACGAGGCGGAGACCCGCCGGCTGGTCGGCCGGATCGAGGCCGAGGCGACCAGGATGAGCCTGCTCGTCGACGACCTGCTGCTGCTGGCCAGGATGGACGAGGAGCGGCGGTGGCGGCGCGAGCCGGTGGACCTCGTGCCGGTCGCGGTGGAGGCGATGGAGTCGGCCAGGGCGGTGGACCCGCACCGCCCGCTGAGCCTGGTGATCCTGCCGGAGTCCGGCGGGGACGACGTCCCGCCGGCGACCGTGCTCGGCGACGAGGTCCGGCTCCACCAGGTGGCCGCCAACCTGCTGGGCAACGCGTTGACCCACACGCCGCCCGGCACGCCGATCGTCGTGCGGGTGGGCGTGGACGACGGGCTGCGGCACGGCCTGCTGGAGGTCGTCGACCGGGGTCCCGGGCTGACGCCCGAGCAGGTCGAGCGGGTCTTCGAGCGCTTCTACCGGGGCGACCCCGCGCGCACCAGGCCGCACAGCCGCACCGGGTACAGCGGGACCGGACTCGGACTGTCCATTGTGGACGCCATCGTGACGGCCCACCGGGGCCGGGTGGAGTACCGGCCGACGCCGGGCGGCGGGGCCACCTTCCGGGTCACGCTGCCCCTGGCCGGCCACGGGGAGGACGGCGACACCCCCTGACCCGAACGGAGCAACGCCCCGCCCGACCCGTCCGGCCGGCCCGCTCGACGGACCCGTCCGGGACCGTTCCGCCGCTCGCGCGGCGGCGAACAGCGGGGCGCCGGACCGTCGAACCCGGTACGGCGGAAGAAAACCCCATCGCGCGACGGGGTGGGCGCGGCCAATAGGGTGAGCGTGACCGACCGGCCGCCGGACGCCAACGCCGTCCACACCGGACACACGGATCTTGTGTCGAACGGGTGTTCTAGCATGCGCTCTGCGTGTCGGTCGGCCCGCCGCCCGGCACGTCGTCAGTCACCCCAGTCGACCTGGTCGAGAGGAAACAACCATCGTGGTCTCGGACTCCCCTGTTCAGCACGACATCGAGGGCCAGCAGGACCACGGCGCGAGCGACAGCCCGGCGCCGGTGACCAGCGACCAGCCCGGCGAGACGGCCACCCCGGCGACCCCGGTCACCCCGGCCGCCGAGGCCCCCGCCGCCGCTCCGGCCACCAGCGAGGGCGCGTCCGAGGGGCGCTCGCGCAAGAAGAGCACCGCGCGCAAGACCCGCACGGTGGCGCTCACCCTGACCGTCACCGGCACCGAGGACGGCGACTGGCAGGCCGACCTGGTCCACGGCACCACGCGCGTGGTCCGCGGCCTGGCGGTGCCGGCGGCCTCGGTGGCGCGGGCGGCCAGGGAGCTGCACCCGGACATCTCCGAGGGCATCGAGACGGTCCTGTCCACCGCCAGGGAGCAGCACCGCGCCCGCATGGAGCAGTTGGAGGCCGAGCTCCAGCGCGTCAAGCAGGCCCTGGCCGAGCTGGGCGAGTGATCGCCGCGTCCGGCGGCGCATGACGCCGGACGCCACCAGAAGAGCGACGACGTGGGCGCGTGCGGTTTGTCCGCACGCGCCCACGCCCGTCACCGGCACCGCCCACCGTGGGTCGGTCGCTGACAGCCACACCGAATAAGGCCAGAGTGTGTGTCGGGGCACCGGCTGGCACGGCCCTCCGCTATCAGCCATCCCTCCCCTTACGGGCAAGGGAGGTTTCCACCCCTCTGGCCCGACCGCTAACGCGAGTCTCCGCGCGTCACGAGGTCTCTGCTTCGGGCTTGGCGGTGTCCCTGGCGCGTGCGCCGCCTCCGGTGAGCTGGCGCACGGCGTAGGTCGCCGGCGGCACGATCATGAACCACAGCCACGAGCCGGTCACGAAGAAGAGGGTGAGCGCGAGGACTCCGGCCATGGGGTACAGGGCGGCGGCGACCGCGCCCGCGGACCTCCCCACCCTGGCCACCGTGCCGCCGGTGGCGCGCACGGCGAGCTCCCGGCCGCCGCCGTCGAACGCGGGGTGCGGCGCGGGCAGGTCGTCGAACAACGCCGTCAGCTCGGCCCTGGTGCGCGCGGCGGTGGCGGCGGCGACCCGGGTGTCGAACTCCGCGAGGTCGATCCGCTGGAGCCGGACGTGCTCGCCCAACGCCTCGATCGCCCGCTCGCGTTCCTGGGCACTGGCCCGAACATCAGATGCCTTCTCCACCGCCGCGTCCCCTTCGCCCCTTTTCCGCGGGCGTTCCCGTTTCCGACCGCCCGCGGGCACGCCAGCCCGTGACAGGCATCGTCGCAGATCGAAGCACCCGGGGCAGGAAAACAAGAAGCGGCGCGCATTACATCTCGCGATATTCGGATCGGGAGAAGAAGGCAATTCGGAAACATCGGTCGCCGGCGGGCGTCGGGGTGGGAGTGGCCGCGCGGGGGTTGGCATCGGTCACAGTCACCGCCGAGCGGGAAGACGCAGGGCCTTGTTCGTTGTTCTTCGAAGTCGTGACGTCCTCAACCGGTGTTCCGCTGTCCGTCCTCGACCTCGCGCCCGTGTCCAGCGGCTCGACCGCGCGCCAGGCGCTGCGGGACAGCACGGAACTCGCCCGGCGCGTGGAGCGGCTCGGCTACTCGCGGTACTGGGTGGCCGAGCACCACAACATGCCGGGCATCGCCAGCTCCTCCCCGGCCGTGCTCATCGCCCACCTCGCGGCGGTCACCAGCACCCTGCGCGTCGGGTCCGGCGGCGTGATGCTGCCCAACCACCCGCCGCTCGTGGTGGCCGAGCAGTTCGGGATGCTGGAGGCGCTGCACCCCGGGCGGATCGACCTGGGCATCGGCCGGGCGCCGGGCACCGACGAGCGGACCGCGCGCGCCCTGCGGCGCAGCACCGGCCCGCTGTCGGCCGAGAACTTCCCGCACGAGTTCGGCGAGCTGCTGCGGCACTTCGGCGAGGGCGACGAGACCCCGGTGACGGCCGTGCCCGCGCCCGGCAACCGGCCGGAGGTCTGGCTGCTCGGCTCGTCCGGCTACAGCGCGCAGCTCGCCGGCCTGCTCGGGCTCCCCTTCGCGTTCGCCCACCACTTCAGCGCGGACAACACGCTGCCCGCGCTGCGGCTCTACCGCGACAACTTCCGCCCGTCGGCCGTGCTCTCCGAACCGCACGCCATGGTGGCGGCGTCGGTGATCTGCGCGGAGACCGACGAGCACGCGCGGTGGATCGCCGGCCCCGGCGGGCTGTCGTTCCTGCGGCTGCGCCAGAACCGGCCGGGTCCGCTGCCGAGCCCGGAGGAGGCGGCCGAGTACCCCTACTCGGACCTGGAGCGGTTGGTCGTGGACGACCGGTTGGCGTCGCAGATCATCGGCGGCCCCGACACCGTCCGCGCGGGCGTCGAGCGGCTCCTGGCGGAAACCTCGGCCAACGAGCTGATGATCACGACGATGGTGCACGACCCCGCCGACCGGCTCCGCTCCTACGAGCTGGTCGCCGAGCTGTTCGGCCTCCAGTCGCGCTGAGCCCGACCGCCCCCACGGCGTCCCCCCGGGAACGCCGTGGGGGTGTTGCCGTCCTCCTTGGTCACGGGGGCCGCGTCTCGTGGGCCGCGTCCCCGAGAGCTTCCACAGCGGCCGCGAGCTGGGCGTCCGAGAGGTAGGGCGCGGGTCCGAAGCGGAGGTACTCGCCCCGGCTGTCGGTGAGCACCCCGCGCTCCGCCAGCGCCTCGCGCAACGCCCCGGCCCGGGGTGACCGCAGGGCGAGGAACCCGCCGAAGCGCTCGCGAGGCGTGTCGCGGTCCCGCGTGGCGATCTCGGCCGGGAGGTCGAGGGCGTCGAAGCACCGGGCGAGCAGCGACACCTGGTGCAGCGAGACCGCGCGCAGGAACTCCGGGGTGAGGCCCTGCTCCGCGAAGAAGCGGAGGACCCTGGCCGCGCGGTAGTGGCTGGTCGGGTCGTAGGTCGAGCCGGCGAACCGGGCCGCGCCCCGGCCGTAGGGCACCAGGTCCGGGCGCGCGGTGTCGGCGAGCGCGCCGAACTCGGCGAACCAGCCGGTGACCACCGGCCGCATCCGGTCGGCGTGCGGCGGGAGCCGCAGGAAGCAGTTGCCCTCGCCGAGCTGGAGGTACTTGTAGCCGCCGCCGGTGACCCACGCCGTCTCCAGGCCCCACTCGGGCAACCGCACGGGCAGCGCGCCGAGGCCGTGGTAGACGTCGACCAGCAGCTCGACGCCCCGGCGCTCGCACGCCCGCGCGAGGTCGCCGAGCCCCGGCACGATCCGCGACGTCGCGAACAGCACCGCCGAGACGAGCACCGCGCCGGTGCGGTCGTCGAGCTCACCGGCCAACCGCTCGGCGAGGGTGTCGGCCGGCTCGGCGGGCAGCCGCACCACCTCGACGCCCTCCTCGGCCAGCCGGGCGAGCTGCCGGCGCAGCGTGTGGAACTCGCCGTCGGTGGTGAGCAGGCGGGGTCGGCCGGCCAGGTCGAGCCCGGAGAGGAACCGGACCACGAGGTCGTGCGTGCTCGCGGCGAGGGCGATCTCCCCTCGGGGGTCGTCGAGCAGCGCGCGGTAGCCGGCCCGCACGTCCTCCGCCCTGGCGAACGCGCGTTCCCACTTGTCGTCGACGTGCCGCGCCGCGTCCTCGAACGCCTCGACCTGGCCCGCCAGCGCCACGTCCGGCCACGCCTGGTGCGAGTGCCCGGAGAGCAGGAGCCGGTCCGCGACGCGGAACCGGGTGTAGTGGGCGGCGAGCGCGTTCGGGGAGCGCCGCAGGTCGCGCAGCCTGTCCCGCGTCCTGTCCTGGGTCGTCACAGCTCGCTCCGCACGGCCCAGAGGTCGGGGAAAGCCGGTTGGAACAGGGTGCCGCGCAGGTAGGCGGCGCCGCTGGACCCGCCCGTCCCGGTCTTCGCGCCGATCGTCCGCTCCACCATCTTCACGTGGCGGTAGCGCCACTCCTGGAGCCCCTCGTCCAGGTCGATCAGGTGCTCGGCGACCTGCGCCGGCGCGTTGTCGTCCCGGTAGACGGCCAGGAGCACCCGTTGCACGGCCGGCGACGGCGCGTTCGGCGCGCCCACGTCGCGGGACAGGACCTCCACCGGCACGCGGTAGCCGTGGGCGGTGAGGTAGCGCAGGAACGAGTCGAACAGCGACGGACGGGACATCGCCGCGGCGATCCGGGCGCGGGCGGGGCTGTCCTCCGGGTAGGGGCGGAGCATGCCGGGGTCCCGCCGGCCGAGCACCGCCTCCAGCTCCCGGAACTGCGCCGACTGGAAGCCGCTGGACGCCTCCAACCGGGCCCGGAAGCTGAGGAACTGCCGGGGTGTCATGGTCTCCAGCACGTCGATCTGGGTCACGGCCACCTTGAGGATGCGCAGCACCCGGCGCAGCGTGTGCGCGGCGTGGGTGGTGTCGCCCGCCTCCAGCCGGCGTTGCAGGTGCCCCAGCTCGTGCAGGACCTGCTTGAACCACAGCTCGTAGACCTGGTGGATGACGATGAACAGCATCTCGTCGTGTTCCTCGGAGCGCGGGCGCTGCGCGCCGAGCACCTCGTCCAGAGCCAGGTAGGACGTGTAGGTCAACGCGGCGGAGTGCTCGCTCATGGGGTCACCGTCCGGTCGAAGTGGCGTTGCGCTCCGGGGGCCAGCGCCGTGTAGAGATCGTGGAAGAGCCGCACCGCCAGCGCTCGGTGGGCGGGCGGCGGAGCGAGGTCCTCGGGCAGTTCCGGGTCGAGGAAGGCGAACTGGCGGAAGGTGTGCACGAGCCGGGTGCGCAGGACGAACGCCTCCCGGTCGCCGGACTCGCTCCTGGCAGGCACGCTCCGGACAGGCGCCGGCCCGGCGTGCGCGGTCCCGGCGTGCGGGCCGAACTCGGCCACGAAGTCGCGGTAGCGGCCGGCGAGGTCGTCGAGGTCCCAGACCCGGGCCACCAGGGCGCGGAAGCCGGCCGAGACCGCCGGCCGGCCTAGCATCACCCCGGCGTGGGCGGTCACACCCAGCTCGTCGAGCAGCGCGGCGACCTCCCGCTCCCGGTCGTGCGGGGCGAGCCACGCGCCGTCCTGCACCGGGCCGAAGCCCAGGAACCGCAGTCGGCGCACCAGGCGGGCCCTGGCCAGCCGCTGGTCCTCGGGGATGGCGTGCCACAGCGTCGTCCAGGTCGACCCGCTGGACCCGCTCGCCCCGGCCGCCCCGGTGGTCCCCCTGCCGAGGGAGAAGATCCGCCGGTCGCCCTCGTCGAGCACGGCCAGCGTGCGCGGGGTCAGGGCGTAGTGCACGAGCCGGCCCTCGCGAACCCGGGTGAGCAGCTCGCGGTGCACCAGGCGGGTGAGGGCCACCCGGGCCGCGCCGGCGGAGAAGCCGAACTCGCCCAGCAAGGCGACCAGCCCGCCGGACCAGACGTCGGCCCGGTCCCTGGGGTGCACGTGGGCGCCGAGCACCGTCATCACCAGGTCCTGCGGTTGCGCCGCGAACCCGCCGTCGGGTTCGCCCACCGGGGCGGGCGCGGACGCCGTTCCTGCGACCATGGGGTGATTGTTGGTTGACACCTCAGCCCAGTCAACTGTAAACCGTTGACGCGACCGGCGGAGGTGGTCGGGTGAGGATCGGCATCGGACTTCCCAACACGACGCCAGGGACCGACGGCCCGCTGGTGCTGGACTGGGCCCGCAGGGCCGACGACGGCCCGTTCTCGTCCCTCGCGGTGCTGGACCGGCTCGTCTACGACAGCCTGGAACCCTTCACCACGCTGGCCGCGGCGGCCGCGGTGACCACCAGGGTCCGGCTGGCCACGATGATCGCGATCGGCCCGCTGCGCGCCGCCGCGCTGCTGGCGAAGCAGGCCGCCTCGGTGAACGCGCTGGCCTCCGGCCGGCTCACCCTCGGCCTGGCGGTCGGCGCGCGGCTCGACGACTACGCGGCGGCCGGCGTCGAGCACCGCGGGCGCGGGGAACGGCTGTCCGAGCAACTGGCCTACCTGCGGGGCGCCGGCGACGACCAGGTCTCCCCGCCGACCGACGGCATCGAGATCCTGGTGGGCGGAGCGAGCGGACAGGCGTACACCCGCATGGCGCGGTACGCCGACGGGTACGCGCACGGCGGCGGCCCGCCCCGGGCGTTCGCCTCCGCCGCCACCCGGGCCGTCGCGGCGTGGCGGCACCTGGGCCGCCCCGGCCGTCCCCGGCTGTGGGGGCAGGGCTACTTCGCGCTGGGTGACCCGGAGCGCGGAGCGGCCTACCTCCGCGACTACTACGCCTTCACCGGGCCGTTCGCGGAGCGGATCGCGGCCGGGCTCCTGACCGACGCCCGCCAGGTCAGGGACTTCGTGCGCGGCTACGCGGCCGCGGGCTGCGACGAGCTGGTGCTGCTGCCCGCGGTGTCCGACCCCGCCGAGGTGGACCGGCTGGCCGAGGTGGTGGCGGCATGAGGACCACGGTCGTCGGGGCCGGCCCGGCCGGCCTGTACCTGGCGATCCTGTTGCGGAAGGCCGACCGGGGGCACGAGGTCACCGTCCTGGAGCGCAACGCGCCGGACGCGACCTTCGGCTGGGGCGTGGTGTTCTCCGAGGAGACGCTGGGCGCGTTGCGCGACGCCGACCCGCGCACGGCCGTCGAGATCGGCGACACCTTCGCGCGGTGGGACACAGTGGACATCCGCTACCGGGGGCGGCTGCTGCACTCGCGCGGGCACTCCTTCTCCGCGATCTCCCGGAAGGTCCTGCTCGACATCCTCCAGCGCCGGTGCCGGGAGCTGGGCGTGGACCTGCGGTTCGGCGTCCAGGTCGAGGACGCCGCGAGCGTCGCGGAGCTGGCGGCCTCGGCCGACCTGCTCGTGGGCGCCGACGGCGTGCACAGCGTCGTGCGGCGGACCTACGCGGACGCGTTCGGCAGCACGGTCGAGCCGCAGGGCTGCAAGTACGTCTGGTTCGGCACCGACCTCGTGCTCGACGCGTTCACCTTCGTCTTCCGGGACACCGAGCACGGCCTGTTCCAGGTGCACTCCTACCCCTTCGACGAGCGCACCAGCACGTTCATCGTCGAGTGCCCGGAGGCGACCTGGCGGCGCGCCGGGCTGGACCGGATGACCGAGCGGGAGAGCATCGCGTTCTGCGAGAAGCTGTTCGCCGCCGACCTCGACGGCCGCCGCCTGCTGTCCAACCGTTCACTGTGGACGAGCTTCCCCCTGGTGCGGAACCGGAGCTGGCACCACGAGAACGCGGTGCTGCTGGGGGACGCCGCGCACACCGCGCACTTCTCCATCGGCTCGGGAACCAAGCTGGCGATGGAGGACGCGGTCGCGTTGGCCGGCGCCTTCGTCCGGCACGGGGACGTCGAGGCGGCGCTGGTCGACTACGAGCTGCGCCGCCAGCCGGTGGTGGAGCGGTTCCAGCAGGCGGCCACGGAGAGCGCGGCCTACTTCGGCCGGGTGGAGCGGTACACCCACCTCGCGCCGCTGCAGTTCGCGTTCAACCTCCTGACCAGGAGCGGCCGGATCAGCCACGCCAACCTGGAGGTCCGCGACCCGGACTTCGTGCGGGTGCTGGACTCCTGGTTCGCCCACGACGCCGCCGGCGACCCACCACCCCGCCTCTCGGTCTCGCCACCTCCGATGTTCGCCCCGCTGCGCCTCGCCGGCCGCACCGTTCGCGACCGGATCGCCCGCTCCGTTCCCGCCGTGTCCACAGTAGACGGTCACCCGGTCGCCGACACGGGGCGAGAGATGGCCGAGGCCGCGACCGGCGGAGCCGGCCTCGTGCTCGTCGGCCCGGTCGCGGTGACTCCCGACGGGCGCACGACACCCGCCTGTCCCACGCTGCACACCGACGCGCACGGCGCCGAGTGGCGTCCCCACGTCGACGCGGTCCACGCGAGTGGCGCGCTGGTCGGGCTCCAGCTCAGCCACGCCGGACGCCGGGGTTCGACACGCCCTCCCGACCGGGGTGTCGACCTCCCGCTGCGCGAGGGCGGTTGGCCGTTGCTGGCCGCGTCAGCACTGCCCTACGGCCCGTTCCACCCGACCCCGCGCGCCGCCACCGAAGAGGAGTTGGCCGACCTCGTCGTCGCGTTCGCGGACGCCGCCGGCAGAGCCGCCGACGCCGGCTTCGACCTCCTCGAACTCGACGTCGCCCACGGCCACCTCCTCGCCGGTTTCCTGTCCCCGCTGACCAACCGGCGCGACGACGCCCACGGCGGGGCGCTGGAGAACCGGCTCCGCTTCCCGCTCGACGTGCTCGGCGCGGTCCGCGCTCGGTGGCCCGCTGAACGCCCGCTCGCCGTCCGGCTGACCGTGACCGACTGGGCGCGGGGCGGACTGACCGTCGAGGAGGGCATCGCGGCGGCCAGAGCGCTCGTCGACGGCGGCGTCGACCTCGTGCACGTCGAGGCCGGGCAGACCGTCCCGCACGACGATCCCCCGTACCGGCGCGGTTTCCTGACCGCCCTGAGCGACCGGGTGCGCAACGAGGTGCGGGTGCCGACGCTCGTCGGCGGGCACCTCACCACGCCCGACGAGATCAACACGGCGGTGGCGGCCGGCCGGGCCGACCTCTGCCTGCTCGACCTGGCGCCGACCCCGCTCGACCAGGAGTTGGTCGCGGCAGGGGAGGTGGACTGAGTGTTCTTCGCCGATCTCACCTCGCCCCAGGTGGCCGCGCTCCTGAACGCGGATCGCGCGCCGGTCCTGCTGCTGCCGGTCGGGGTCACCGAGCCGCACGGCCCGCACGCCCCGCTGGCCACGGATTCCCTGATCTCGCAAGGAATGTGCGAGCGCGCGGCGCGCCGGCTCGCCGACGACGCGGAGGTGCGGGTCCTCGTCCTCCCACCGCTCCCCTACGGCGTCACGCGGTACGGCGCGGCGTTCCCGGGCGCGGTGTCGGTCAGCGAGGAGACGCTGCACGCGGTGGTGGTGGACCTCTGCGACTCCTTGCTGGACCAGGGTTTCCCGCATCTCGTCGTGGTGAACAACCACTTCGAGCCCGAGCACGTCGCCACCCTGCACCGCGCCCTCGACACGGTCCTGCGCCGGCGGCAGGTCCTCGTCGGCTACCTCGACCTGACCCGACGCCACCGGGCGAACCGGCTCACCCGGGAGTTCCGCTCCGGCTCGTGCCACGCGGGGCGGTACGAGACCTCGCTGGTGCTGGCGGACCGCCCCGACCTCGTCGACCAGGAGCGGATGCGGGCGTTGCCGGAGGTGCCCGTCGACATGCCGAGGGCGATGGCCGACGGGCGGCGGGACTTCCTCGCGATGGGCATGAGCGAGGCCTACTGCGGTGCGCCCGCCGAGGCGAGCGCCGAAGAGGGCGAGGACACGTTCGCGGTGCTCACCGACATGCTGGTGGAGGTGATCCGCGACCTCGTGCGCGGCTCCGGCGGTCGGGACACGCCACGAGCCGCACGGGACAGTGCCGCATGGGACCGTGCCGCACGGGACCGTGGCTGACGGGAGGGGGCGCGGGCGATGGTGCTGCGGGACGAGGACGTTCCCCGGTTCTTCAACGTCACGAGCTGGTTCCTCGACCGCAACGTGGAGGAGGGCCGCGGCGCGGACACCGCCCTGATCACCGACAGCATCGACAGCGCCGCCAGCCCTACCAACTCCGCCAGTGCCAACGCCACCGACGCGAACGGCCCGCGCCGAACCTCCTACGCGGAACTGGCCGCGCTCACCAACCAGGTCGGCCACGTGCTCCGGGACCTCGGGGTGCGGCGCGGCGACCGGGTGCTGATCGCGCTGAGCGACGGCGTGGAGTTCGTCGCCACCTGGCACGCCGCGCTGAAGATCGGCGCGGTCACCGCCGAGGTCTACACGTACCTGCACCCCAAGGACTACCGGTACTTCCTCGACTACACGGAGGCGGAGGTCGTCGTCGTCGACCCCGTGACGCTGGGCCGGGTGCGCGAGGCCGCCCGGCTGGGCCGGAGCCCGCGTTGCCTGCTCGTCGTGGACGCCCACCGCGAGGACCTGCGGGCGAACGAACGGGACTTCGCCGCCCTAGTCGCCACCGCGCCCACCGAACTCGACGCGGCGCCGACGACCCGGGACGACATGGCCATCTGGAAGTTCACCACGGGGAGCACCGGCGCGCCCAAGGCGTGCGTGCACCCCCACCTCAGCCCGAGGCTGAGTTTCGACTGGTACGCCAGGGGCGTGCTCGGCATGACCGCCGACGACCTGGTGCTGCCGGTGCCGAAGCTGTTCTTCGGCTACGCCAGGGACCTGGCCGCGCTGTTCCCCTTCGGCGCGGGCGCGGCCGGGGTGGTGTTCCCGGAGCGGTCCACCCCGGAGCGGCTCTTCGCGCTGCTCGCCCGACACCGGCCCACGATCCTGGTGAACGTGCCCACCATGATGAACTCGATGGTCGCCCATCCCGGCGCCGCCGAGCAGGACCTGAGCTGCCTGCGGGCGTGCACGTCGGCCGGCGAGGCGCTGCCGGAGGAGCTGCGCCGCCGCTGGCTCGCCGCCTTCGGCGTGGAGGTGCTCGACGGCATCGGCTCCTCCGAGGCCTACCACGTCTACGTCGCCAACCGGCCGGGCCGGGTCCGGCCGGGCAGCCTGGGCCAGGTCGTGCCCGGCTACCGGGCCGAGGTGACCGACGGCGAGGGCCGCCCGGTGCCCGACGGCGAGGTCGGGGTGCTGGAGGTGACCGGCGGCACGGTCGCCAGGGGGTACTGGAACGCGCCCGAGCGGACGGCCGAGACCTTCCACGGCTCGACGGTGCGCAGCGGGGACCTGTTCGTCCGCGACGGCGAGGGCTTCTTCTGGTACCAGGGGCGCGCCGACGACATGCTCAAGGTCGGCGGGCAGTGGATCGCGCCGCGCGAGGTGGAGGACTGCCTGCTCCGCCACCCCGACGTCCTGGACTGCGCGGTGACCGGCTACCAGGAGGCCGGCCTGGTGCGCCCCCGGGCCCACGTCGTGGTGCGGCCCGGCGTGCCGCCGACGCCGGAACTGGCCGCCGCGCTCCAGCAGTTCGCCCGGTCGCACCTGTCGCCGCACAAGTACCCGCGGGACGTGCGGTTCGTGGTCGAGCTGCCGCGCACCGCGTCCGGGAAGCTCGACCGGCGCGCGCTGCGCGAGGCGGACCGGAAGCTCCAGTGACGTGGCCCGGGACGAGTCCACAGTGGACACGAGAACCGAGGTGGACACCGAACCCGCAGTGGATACCGGAACGGACCGGGATTGTCTGGGAGGACCGATGAGCGCCGCAGCACCCGAGCAGACCGCCGCGCGGGCGGTCGACATCCTCGACGTCGACCGGCTGCTCGGCGACGAGGAACGCTTGATCGCCGGAACGGTGCGGCGGTTCGTCGGCGACCGGGTGTTGCCGGAGATCGAGTCCTGGTACGAGGACGCGGTCCTCCCGCGCGAGCTGGCGCCCGAACTGGGCCGGCTCGGCCTGTTGGGGATGCACCTGAGCGGCTACGGGTGCGCGGGGACCACGGCGACCGGCTACGGCGTGGCGTGCCGCGAGCTGGAGGCGGCGGACAGCGGACTGCGCAGCTTCGTGTCCGTGCAGGGCTCCCTGGCGATGTTCCCGATCTGGGAGTACGGCTCCGAGGAGCAGAAGCGGCGGTGGCTGCCGGGAATGGCCGCCGGCGAGCTGGTGGGCTGCTTCGGCCTCACCGAGCCGGACTCGGGCAGCGACCCGGGCAGCATGCGGACCTCGGCGCGGCGGGACGGCCGGGACTGGGTGCTCGACGGCCGCAAGATGTGGATCACCAACGGCGGGCTCGCGGACGTCGCGGTGGTCTGGGCGCGCACCGACGAGGGTGTCCGGGGTTTCCTGGTGCCCAGGGGAACCCCGGGCTTCACCACCCGGGACATCCACCACAAGATGTCCATGCGGGCCTCGGTGACCTCCGAGCTGGTGCTGGACGACGTGCGGCTACCGGAGGACGCGGCGCTGCCCGGCGTGGTCGGCATGCGGGGGCCGTTGTCCTGCCTGAACGAGGCGCGGTTCGGGATCGTGTGGGGCGCGGTGGGCGCGGCGCGGACCTGCTTCGAGACCGCGTTGTCCTACGCAAGGACCCGGAAGCAGTTCGGCCGGCCCATCGGCGGTTTCCAGCTCACGCAACAGAAACTCGTGGACATGCTGGTGGAGCTGAACAAGGCCGCGCTGCTCGCCTTCCACCTGGGTCAGCTCAAGGACGCCGGCGCGCTCACGCCGGAGCAGGTCAGCCTCGGGAAGCTGAACAACGTGCGGGAGGCGCTGACCATCGCCCGCACCGCGCGCACGATCCTGGGCGCGAACGGCGTCAGCGGGGAGTACCCCGTGATGCGGCACGCCAACAACCTGGAGTCCGTGCTCACCTACGAGGGCACGAGCGAGGTGCACACGCTCGTGCTCGGCCACGCCGTCACCGGCCTGAGGGCGTTCCGGTGAGCCGGCGTCTGGTCGTGGTGACCGGCGGGAGCCGGGGTGTGGGGCGGGCCGTGGTCGCGCGGTTCGCCGCGCACGGCGACGAGGTCGTGGCCGTCGGCCGGGACCGCACCGCCCTCGACGCCACGGCCGCCGAGGTGGGCGCCGGTGTCCGGGCGGAGGTCTGCGACGTCACCGACGAAGCCGCGGTGTCCGCGCTCTTCGACCGGATCGGGCCAGTGGACGTGCTGGTGAACAACGCCGGCGTGTCCGCCAGCGCTCCCCTGGCGCGCACCGCGCTGGCCGACTGGCACGGGCAGATGGAGGTCAACGCCACCGGGGCGTTCCTGTGCACCCGGGCCGCGCTCCCCGCGATGATGGAGCGCGACCGGGGGCGGATCGTGGTCGTGGCGTCCACCGCCGGTCGCGTCGGCACCCGCTACACCACCGCCTACACGGCGTCGAAGCACGCGGCCGTCGGGCTGGTGCGCGCGGCCGCGGCGGAGGTCGCGGGCAGCGGCGTCACCGTCAACGCGGTGTGCCCGACCTTCGTGCGCACGGACATGACGCGCCGCGCCGTGCGCCGGATCGTGGAGACGACCGGCCGGGGCGAGGCCGCCGCCGAGGAGGCGTTGGCCCGCATGTCACCGCTGGGCCGGCTGGTGGAGCCGGCGGAGGTGGCGTTCTGCGTGGCGTTCCTCGCGGCGCCGGAGTCCGCCGCGATCAACGGACAGACACTCGTCCTCGACGGAGGGGGGATCCAGGCGTGAGCCCGTTCCGCGCGTCGCCCGGCTTCACCGACCAGTGGCGGCACTTCGACCTCACGATCGCGTCCGGCGTGGCGACGGTGACGTTGTCCCGACCGGAGAAGCTGAACGCGCTCACCTTCGACACGTACGCCGACCTGCGCGACCTGCTCGGCGAGCTGCCGCACCGGGGGGACGTGCGCACGATCGTCCTCACCGGACGCGGGCGCGGGTTCTGCGCCGGCGGCGACGTGGAGGAGATCATCGGCGCGCTGCAACGCATGGCGCCGGACGAACTGCTCGACTTCACGCGGATGACCGGCGCGGTGGTCAAGGCGTTGCGGGAGTGCCCGCTGCCGGTCGTCGCGGCCGTCAACGGGGTCGCGGCCGGGGCGGGCTCGGTCCTGGCGCTGGCCAGCGACTTCCGGCTGCTCGCCCGGTCGGCGTCGTTCGCCTTCCTGTTCACCAGGGTCGGACTGGCCGGCGCGGACATGGGCGCCGCCTACCTCCTGCCCCGCATCGTCGGCCTCGGCCGCGCCACCGAGCTCCTCGTCCTCGGCGACTCCATCGACGCCGAGCGGGCGCACGCGCTCGGCCTGGCCACCGCCGTCGTCGACGACGACGCGCTCGCCGACGAGGCGGCGACGCTGGCCAGGAGGCTGGCCGAAGGACCCGCTTTCGCCTACGCCACCACGAAATCCCTGCTGACCAGGGAGTTGGACATGAGCCTCGGCAGCGCGATCGAGATGGAGGCGGTGACCCAGGCCCTGCTGATGCGGAGCCGGGACCACGCCGAGTTCTACGCGGCGTGGTCCGAGGGCCGCCGTCCACAGTGGACCGGGCGGTGAGGGATGGCGCACCGGATCGTCAATCCCGATGACCTGGCCGAGCCGAGCGGCTTCGCCCACGCGGTCGTCGCCGCTCCCGGAACCACCGTGCACCTGGGCGGCCAGACCGCCCAGGGCCGGGACGGCGCCATCGTCGGGGACACCGTCGTCGAGCAGTTCGACGTGGCCGCCGGCAACGTGGTCCGCGCGCTGGCCGCCGCCGGCGCCCGCCCGGACCACCTCGTCTCCCTGATCATCTACGTCACCGACGTGGCGGAGTACCGGGCGACGCTGCGCGAGCTCGGCCCGGTCTACCGGCGGCACTTCGGCCGGCACTACCCGGCGGTCGCCCTGCTCGGCGTCGCCGCCCTGTTCGACCCGGCGGCGCGGGTCGAGCTCGTCGGCACCGCCGTCATCCCCCACCCGACGCCCGGTGAGGCGAGACCATGAGCGACCCGACGACCTACGCGCACCTGACGGAATCCCAGCGCGCGCTGCTCGCGCGGGTGCGGCGGCTCGCGGCGGAGGTCTTCGCCCCGCTGGCGTCCGCCGGCACGCCGGGAACGATCAACCGGCCGCTCCTCGCCGCGCTCGGCGACCCCGACCTGATCGACGACGGGCTGCTCGGCCGGCTCTTCCGGCGCGACGCCGAGGGCCGGTACGCGCCCACCGTCACCGCGACGGACCTCTGCCTGGTCCGGGAGGGGCTGGCCCGGCACACGACCGAGGCGGAGACCGCGTTCGCCCTCCAGGGACTGGGCGGCCACCCCATCCTGAGCGCCGGGCGGCCCGAGGTCGTCGACGCCTGGATCCCGCGGATCGCCAGCGGGAGGGCGGTCGCCGCCTTCGCGCTCACCGAGCCGGAGGCGGGGTCCGACGCCGCCGCGCTGGAGCTGACCGCCCGCCGCGAGGGCGACGGGTTCCGGCTCACCGGCGAGAAGGTCTACATCTCGAACGCCCCGGACGCCGACGTCTACTCGGTCTTCGCGCGCACCTCGCCGGCCGGCGGCACGCGCGGCATCACCGCGTTCGCCGTGCCCGCCGACAGCGCCGGGCTGTCCGGCGAGCGGCTGCGCCTGCTCGCCCCGCACCCGATCGGCCGCCTCCGGTTCGACGACGTCCCGGTCCCGGACAGCCACGTCCTCGGCGAGGTGGGCGGCGGCTGGGGCGTCGCGATGGCCACGCTCACCCTGTTCCGGCCCAGCGTCGGCGCCTTCGCCGTCGGCATGGCGCAGGCCGCGCTCGACGCGGCGCTGGCGCACGCCCGCAGCCGCACCGCCTTCGGCCGGCCGCTCCGGGACTTCCAGGCCGTCTCGCACCAGCTCGCCGAGGTCGCGACCCGGGTGCACGCGGCCCGCCTGCTCGTCCACAACGCCGCGACGGCGTACGACAACGCGGGGCACGGCGGCCGGGGCGACAGCGGTCGCGACGGCGGCCGGGGCGACAGCGGCGAGGGCGAGGTGCGACACCTGGCCGCCATGGCCAAGCTCCTCGCCACCGAGACCGCGCAGACGGCGGTGGACGTGGCCGTCCAGGTGCACGGCGCCCGCGCCCTGGAGGAGGGCCACCTGTTGGAACACCTCTACCGCGAGGTCCGAGCGCCACGAATCTACGAGGGCGCCTCGGAGATCCAACGCGAGATCATCGCCCGCCACCTGCTCGGCCGCTGAGCGCCCGCGTCCCCGCCGGCTCCCCCTACCTCAGGTCAGCCCCCACCCGCCCTGGGGGGCGAGCCCTGCTCCAGCCTATCGGCCCAGCACAGCCCGGCCAACCACCCGGCATCCCGCTGTGGACAACCAAACCCCCTGTGGACAACTCCGAAAGTGTCCACAGTAGACAAAGCGATTACCCCGGCCCCGACCTGCGCGAACACCAACCAAAACCAGGTCAACTACACGATCTAGTGAAGCGCACGAAGCACCGGAGCTGAGCGACATCCACACACCGAACGCGGTTACCCCGCGAACACCCCGGTGCCCGAACGAGTGGACACCGGAGCGTCACGGAGATCATCAGCCCGACGCAGGCGCAGGCGCAGGCGCAGGCGCAGGCGCAGGCGCAGGCGCAGGAAGAATCTGGCGCAGGGTCCCCCGTCGCAGGTTGTGCTTCTTCCACTCCCGCGGATAACCGATGGAGACCTCCTCGAACCGCACACCGTCGTACCACGTGGTCCGCGGAATGTGCAGGTGCCCGTAAACCACGGCCGCCGCCCGGAACCGGACGTGCCAGTCGGCGGTGCGCTCGCTCCCGCACCAGAGCGCGAACTCCGGGTACCGCAACACCCTCGTCGGCTCCCGCACCAGCGGCCAGTGGTTGATCAGCACGGTCGGCAGCTCGGGGTCGCACAGGGCCAACCGCCGCTCGGTCTCCTCGATCCGCGCCCACGACCACAAATCCCGCGACGGGTACGGGTCGGGGTGCAGCAGGAACTCGTCGGTGCAGACCACACCGGCGTCCCTGGCCACCGCCAGCGCCTCGTCCCTGCTCGTCGTCCCGTCCGGGCGGAACGTGTAGTCGTAGAGCAGGAACAACGGCGCGATCGTCACCGGCCCGCCCGGCCCGTCCCACACCGGGTACGGGTCCTCGGGCGTGAGCACCCCGAGGCCCCGACACAGCTCCACCAGGTGGTCGTAGCGCTGGACTCCCCGCAGCTCCACCGGGTCGTTCGTCGGCGTCCACAGCTCGTGGTTGCCCGGCGCCCACACCACCTGGGCGAAGCGGCCGGCGAGCAGCTCCAACGCCCAGTGGATGTCCTCGACGCGCTCTCCCACGTCACCGGCGACCAGCAGCCAGTCCTCGTCGGAGCCCGGGCGCAGGTCCGCCACGAGCCGCCGGTTCTCCTCGTACGCGACATGCAGGTCACTGGTGGCGAGCAGCCTTCCGGCCCGCCCACTGACGGCAGTCATCCAGTAGTTCTACCGGGCGCCGACCGGACGACGCCGCCCGTGTGATCGCCGTCGCCCCGTCGGGGGACCTCAGCCGCCGGCCACCGACGGGATGATCTGGATCTCGACGCCCGGACCCACCGGGGTTTCCGCCCCGTCCAGCCGCCGGCACTCCTCGCCGTCCACGTAGAAGTTGACGTACCGCCGCAGTCCCCCGTGCTCGTCCCTGAGCCGGCGGTCCAACGCGGGATAGCGCTCGGCGAGCCGGTCGAGCACCGCGCCCAGGGTCGCACCGGCCGCGAAGTCGACCTCCAGCCGGGACTTCCCGTCCGCGCTGGGACGCAGCACTCCCGCGAGCAACACGACGACGCGCACCGCCCTCACCCCGGAACGGTCGCCGCGCGCACGCACAACACGTCGGGCAGGTGTTCCACGATCCGGCACCAGCTCTCGCCCTCGTCTGGACTCGCGTAGACCTCGCCGCTGCGCGAGCCGAAGTAGACCCCGGCGGGCTCGGCGTCGTCGACGCACATCGCGTCGCGCAGCACGGCCGACCAGAACCCGTTCTGCGGCAGGCCACGCGACAGCGGCGTCCAGGACTCGCCGGCGTCCTCGCTCCGGTACACCCGACAGGACCCGTCGGGCGGGAAACGCTCCAGGTCGGCGGCGAGCGGGAACGCGTAGACGACGTCCTGCCGATGGGGGTGCACCACCATGGGAAACCCGAAGTCGCTCGGCAGGCCCCCGGCGATTGACCGCCACCGGGCGCCGCCGTCGTCGCTGCGGTAGACGCCGGGGTGGTTCTGGAGGAACAACCGGTCGGGCCGGGCCGGGTGCCGCGCGACCTTGTGCACGCACTGGCCGTACTCCGGGTACTCATTCGGCAGGAACGGCGCGCGGATTCCGGTGTTGCTGGCCCGCCACGTGCCGCCACCGTCCTCGGTGCGGTAGACGCCGCCGGTGGACATCGCGACGGTGATCTGCCGTGCGTCGGTGGGGTGGGGAAGCACGGTGTGCAGAGCCATCCCACCGCCGCCGGGAGTCCACTCGGCCCGGTGCGGGTGGTCCCACAGGCCGCGCACCAGCTCGTAGTTCCGCCCACCGTCGGCCGAGCGGAACAACGCGGTGGGCTCGGTGCCCGCGTAGACGACGTCGGGTTCGTCGGGTGACGCGGGCGCGATCTGCCACACCCGCGACACCACGGCGTCCGCCCCGTCGGGGAATGCGATCACCCGGTGGTCCGGCTCGTCCCAGGTCGTGCCGAGGTCGTCGCTGACGGCCACCACCGGGCCGAAGTGCTCGCTGGTGAACCCGGCCAGCAGCCGGGGTGGGCTGCGCCGGGTGTCGATCGCGACCGCGTACACGCTGTCGACGGGCTGGTGCGGCCCGGAGAGCCGCCAGCTCGCCCGGCCGTCCGCACTGGTCGCCACCCACAGCCCCTTGCGGGTGCCGATCGCCAACAGGGTCAGAGATGCCATGTCGCCCTCCCCACCGGAACGCCGGGTGGGCCGTCACCCCGGGCACTTCGACCCCGACGCCGTCCGACTACCGAACTCGCGGGGTTCTCCCCGGGACCGCTCCCGACGAAAAGGTCGTCATCCACATTGGTGGCGCGTGACCACGTTATTACACCGTTCGGCGCATCCCGGGAAATCCGCGGGCGCAGAGGTTATCAAATCAGCGCTCCCCGCCTTCCGGGAACCGGACGGCGCCGGAGGCGGTGTCACCCGACGGGACCAGCGGGAACGGCCAGGCCCTCCCCTTCGGGCCAACAAATAGTCCATCCGCCGGGAAGGACGGCCAGCAGGCCGTGACGAGAAAGGACCGCCGGGCCCACCAATGGCGGCAACCCTCATTCGTCCGGACGTACGCTTGCCCCGAATGGGTTTCCTTGATTAGTTGGCAGGACGAGCGACCACCACCAGCGGAAACGAGGTGAGTCCGATGTTCGAGATCGAGATCGTCGAGGACGACGTGACGTTGCTGAACCACCCGACGCTCTGATCGGGTGACGGGTCCAGCCGCGGCCCGGCGCCGCGGCTGGACCCCCGGCGTCATTGAGCACGGGTCATCCCGCACGAGTCGTCCCGCACGAGTCGTCCCGCGCGATCGCCCCGGCACGAGAGGACGCGATGAGACTGCGCCGCCGGCAGCACCTGGTCTGCCACTGGACGACCGACGGGTTCCTCGTGGGCGTGCCGGGGCACAACCGCTGGGTCAGGATTCCGCACGCCGTGGTCGGCCTGCTGGACCGGGCGCGGGACTGGATCGACCTCACCGACCTGGTCGCGGCCGTCGACCCGGAACGGCCTGAGGAGATCGGCCGCGCGGTGCGCGGCCTGGCCGAGGTCGGGGTGCTGGTGACGGACGAGACCGGCGCGGACAGCACGGACGGCACGGACGGCGCTCCCGCCACCGCCGACGCCCAGGACCGGATTCCCCCGCTGTGGCAACACTGGGGCAGCGTCACTCAGCGGTTCCACCTGTCCACGCGCGACGCCAACTACCTGGTGGACACCCCGGAGCGAGCCCGGGTGGCGGAGGCGATCGTCGCCGAGGGCGGTGCGCCGCCGATCTTCAAGGAGTACCCGGACCACCCGGTGGTGATGTTGCCGCGCCGACCGCTGCCGCTGCGCGCTCCCGTCGAGGACGTGTTCGCGGCGCGGCGCACGCACCGGGTCTTCGCCGACACCCCGGTCACCCTGGACCAGCTCGCCACGGTGCTGTTCCACACCTTCGCGCCCCAACGGTTCCTCGACGGCCGCCTCTTCGGCGTGCAGCAGGGCAGGGTGAGCGCGTCGGCCGGCGGACGGCACGAGGTCGAGTGCTACCTCGTGGCCCACCAGGTGGAGGGCGTCCCGCCTGGGCTCTACCACTACGCGCCCCGACAGCACGCCCTGGAGCTGCTGCGCGAGGACGTGGACCGGGCGCACGTCGCCGACCTCAGCTACCACCAGGGTCCCTCGTACCAGGGCGCGTTCACGATCTTCACGACCGCGGTGGCGCGCCGGCTGTCCTGGAAGTACCGGCATCCCCGCGCCTACCGGCTGTGGATGTACGACGCGGGGCACTACGGGCAGACCTACGCCCTGACCTGCACCGCGCTCGGCCTCGGGCCGTTCCAGACGGTCGCGTTCCGGGACAGCGCCGTGGAGCGGCTGCTCGGGGTCGACCCCGACGAGGAGTTCGCGGTGTACCTGCTGGCCGCGGGGGTGCCGGCGCACGGTCCCGCCCCGGTTCCGGCCGACCTCGACCACCCGCCGCCCGCGCACGTGCGGTGAGCCCGGCGTCCCCGACCCCGAGCGAGGAGCTGTCGCGATGGCACTCGACCGCCTCGTCCCGTCCGTCGAGGCGTTCCGGCGGGAGGTCTTCGGCGTCCGGCACGCGCACCACCGCGCCGACGAGCTGGGCGCCGACTTCGCCGACCTGTTCTCGCCCGACGTCCTGGAGCGGCTGCTGGGCGAGACGGGCCTGCGCGCGACGTCGGTCCGGCTGGTGCGGTCGGGCGAGGAGCTGAGCCTGTCCGGCTCGGGCGTGGCCGACTCCGGGGACGACCCGGACAGCCCGCGGTTCGTCGACACCGACTGGGTGCGGCGGGCGATCTCCCGCGGGCACACGCTGATCCTGCGGTCGTTGCACCGCTACCACCCGCCGGTGCGGGTCTTCGCCCACCAGCTCTCGGCGGAGCTGGGCCACCCGGTGCGGGTCAATGCGTTCATCACCCCGCCGAACTCCCGGGGGGTGAACCCGCACTACGACGTCCAGGACGTGTTCGTCCTCCAGATCGCCGGCGTGAAGCTGTGGGAGCTCCGGAGTCCGCCGCTGCCCGACCCGCTGCCGAGCCAGGCGTGGTTCGACCTGCCGGAGCGGAGCCGCGAGCAGCTCCGGGAGCTCGCGGCTCCGCTCGGCGAGCTGACCCTGCGGCCCGGCGACGTCCTGTACTTCCCGCGCGGCACGATGCACGCGCCCAGGACCGGCGACAGCCTGTCGGTGCACCTCACCGTGGCGGTGCCCAAGGTGTCGCGCCACGACCTGCTCCGCCGGCTGGTGGACGCGGCCGTCTCCGATCCCTGGTTCCGCGCCAGCGTCTCCCTTCCCGATCTGGAGAGCGCGGCCGAGGACCCGGCGGGGGCGCTGCGGGAGATCGCGGCGCGGCTGGCGCGGGTCGCCGACCAGGTCGAGCCGGAGGACCTGCTGTGGGCCGCGCGGGAGGACGCTTTCCGGGAACTGCCACCGGAACCGGTCCCGGTGCTGCCTCCCGTGACGCCGCCGGTGGCCTACCGGCCCCGGTTCGGCGTCCGGTTCCGGTTCACGATGGACGGCGAGTACGTCTCGGTCTCGGCCCAGCGGCGGCGGATGCGGCTGCCGGCGACGGCCGCGCCGGTGATCGAGAGCCTGCGGCAGGGCGAGGTCCTGCGGGTGGCCGGGCTCGTCGCCGAGCTGGGCGAGGACCAGGCGCGCGAGCTGTGCCAGGCGCTGGTCGAGTTCGGCCTCGTCGTCCCGGTGCACGACACCGGGGACGTCAGGGGGGACGTCAGGGGGGACGTCACCCGAGGAGCGGGCGAGCCGACCGGGCCGCGGGACCTAGGGTGATCGACAGCGGTTCCCACGACGGCGGAGGGGGTTCCGGGATGAGCGCGCCGTCCGGTCCCGAACGCGACAGTCCACTTCGGACGGACGACGTCGCGGGCCCGCCGCGCCCGCGGGTGCGGAGCCACCCGCGGTTCGTGCGCGTCTGGGCCGGACAGGTGGCCGGCGCGGTCGGCGACCAGTTGATCCCGGTGGCGCTGAGCCTGCACGTGGCGCGACAGGGCGGCGGCGCGGGCGCGGTCGGCGTCCTCCTGGGCGGGCGCGTGCTCGCGCTCGTGCTGTGCCTGCTGGCCGGCGGGGTCCTCGCCGACCGGGTGCGCCGCTCCCGGCTGCTGGTGGGGGTGGACGTCTACCGGGCGACGATCCTCGTGCTGACCGCCCTGGTCCTGGACGCGCTGCCGCTGACCGCGCTGGCACTGGTGACCCTGATGGTGGGCGCCGGCGAAGCCATGGCGCGGCCGGCGTACCGGTCGCTCGTGCCGTCCCTGCTGCCCAACACCCTGCTGGAACGCGGCAACGCGATGGTGTCGGCCGGCCTGCGGGGCTCGGCGGTGCTGGGCAGCCTGGCCGGGGCGACCGTGGTGTCGTTGACCGGCGCCAGGGCCGCGCTGCTGCTCGCGGCCGCGACCTTCCTGGCCGCCGCGCTGACCGTCCTCGGACTCGACGACACCACGCCCAGGAAGACGACGACGAGCGTGCTGGGCGACGCCGTCGCCGGGCTGCGGGCGGTGCGCGACCGGCCGTGGGTGCTCGCGGTGATGGTCGCGGTGGGCCTGCAGATCCTCGCGGGAACGGCGACCGCGTTGACCCTGCTCCCGATCGTCGCGCAACGCGGCCTGGGCGGTGAGATCGCCTACGGCACCGTGCTGGCCGCGATGGCGCTCGGCGCGCTGCCCGGCGTCGCGCTGGCCGGGCGCTGGCAGCCGACCCGGCGGGGGACGATGTCGATGCTCGCGCTCGTGGGCTACGCGGCGCTGCCGTGGAGCCTGGTCGGCCCGCTTCCCCTGCCGCTGACCATCGCGGCGTTCGCGTTCGGCGGGTTCGTCGTCGAGTTCTACTTCGTGTACTGGTTGTCCGCGTTGCAGCGCGCGGTGCCGTCCGAGGTGCTCGGCAAGGTGCTCGCGCTCGACCAGCTCGGCTCGTTCGCCCTGCTGCCGCTGGGGTACCTCGCGGTGGGCCCGGCCGTGGCGGCCTTCGGCGAGAGCGACACCCTGGTCGTCGCCGGCCTCGTCGTCGCGGTGTCCAGCCTGACGGCCCTGCTCGTGCCGGGCGTGGCGACGTTCCAGGACCCACCGCGCCGTCGACTCCGACCCGATCCCCCGCGAACCGAGTGAGCGCGCTCAGTTTCCCTGCGCCGAGCGCCGGTGGCGGACCGTGTCTTCGTGCTGCGCGTCCTCACCGACTGAGCGACACCCGACCGGGCACGCGGTCACGGCCGCCCGCGCGATGGCTTTTCGCCGGGGCAATCCCGCGCCCGTCGTCACGCACCATGGCTGCGGATTCACACCACCAGCCCGCAGATCCGGCTACCCCAGGGCTCCGATTCGTCCATAACACCGTTACCTGGGGGAACCCCTGATTTCGACGTTCGCTGAGAACGGGCGGCGAGGGCAAGACGCTGGTTCGGGTGGTCCTGCCCTCGCCCAGAGCGGTGAGGGGCCGCTCGCACGGCCCGTTGATCACCTCCAGCCGGAAGCGCGGCCGCGCAAGCACGTCAACGGCAGCGCCGACGCCGGCTCCGCGATCCCGCCGTCCCGGCGGCTCCTCCGCCGTTCCCCTCGTGCCAGCCGCTCATTCGACAGAACGGCCCTCGACGGCGCCACTGTCCTTTGTGGACGCCTCCACCGCGTCCCGCAGGGCGACGCAGACGGCCTCGGCGAGAGCCCGGTACTCGACCATCTCGCGTCCCACCAGCCGGGGATCGGGTTCGAAGGCGTCCCGCAGCCCCTTCGCCAGGTCCTCGACCCTGGCGGCATGACTCACGCGCCGCCCGTGCCGACGGGAGAAGCTGCGCCACCGCCGCCACGCCCGGTCGGACAGCATGTCGAGATCCCACAACTGCACGGGAACAACTTCGTGGTACTCCCGCACCGCGCGCGAGACGATCGCGCGCCCCTCGTCGTCGTGCACTCGTCCTCCCCTCCAGGAGGTCGTTGGCCCACCGGTCGCCCGCCCCGGATCAGGCCGGGATGTTCCTTTCAGCGCCTCATGATCACGCACGAGGGCACGTCGCTGTCGACAGGTTTTCGCGGACCGACGCCGCCCGGCCACGCCCGGAAACCGATGGTGGAATTGGGAATCCGCCGAACAGCGGTCCATGATGCCCCTGCCGACGGAGGCAGAACGCCAACAACGACTGCCGAAAGGCGCAGTCAGGCACAGGGCGAGGAGGCTCGATGGGAGAGGACACCGGGAGAACCCTGGTCGCCGGGATCGACTCGTCGACCCAGTCGACCAAGGTCGTGGTGTGCGACGCGGCGACGGGACGCGTCGTCCGCCAGGGCCACGCGCCCCACCCGGACGCCACCGAGATCCACCCCGACCGGTGGTGGGAGGCGCTGACGACGGCCACCGGCGGCGGGCTGCTCGACGGCGTCGCCGCGGTCGGCGTCGCGGCGCAACAACACGGCCTCGTGCCGCTGGACGACGCCGGCTCGGTCGTCCGACCCGCGCTGCTGTGGAACGACACGCGGTCGGCGCGGGCCGCCGCCGACCTCGTCGCCGAGCTGGGCCCGCGCGCCTGGGCGGAGGCGGTCGGCTCGGTTCCGGTGGCCAGCCTCACCGTCGCCAAGCTGCGCTGGGTGGCCGAGCACGAGCCGGACCTGGCGGACCGGGTGGCCAGCGTTCTGCTGCCGCACGACTGGGTGACGTGGCGGCTCACCGGGCGGCCCGCACTGGCGGTGACGGACCGGGGCGACGCCTCGGGGACCGGCTACTGGTCGCCGGCGGGCGGGGCGTACCGGCACGACCTGCTCCGCCACGCGTTCGGTGGCCGCGCCCCGGCGTTGCCGCGGGTCCTGGGGCCGGCCGCCATCGCGGGCGAGACCCCGAGCGGGGCCGTGGTGTCGGCGGGCACCGGCGACAATATGGCCGCGGCGCTCGCGCTCGACGCGGGCCCCGGCGACGTGGTGGTGTCCCTCGGCACCAGCGGCACCGTCTTCGCCGTCTCCCCGACGCCGACGGCCGACGCGAGTGGCGCGGTGGCCGGCTTCGCCGACGCCACGGGCCGCTTCCTCCCGCTGGTCTGCACGCTCAACGCCGCCCGCGTGCTCGGCGCGGCGGCCCGCATGCTCGACGTCGACCTCGACGCGTTCGACCGCCTCGCCCTCGCTGCGCGGCCCGGCGCCGACGGCCTGGTCCTGCTGCCCTACCTGGACGGCGAGCGAACCCCGAACCTGCCCGAGGCCAGCGGAGCCCTGGTCGGCCTGCGGCGGGCCAACATGACGCCGGAGAACCTCGCCCGCGCCGCCGTCGAGGGGATGCTCTGCGGTCTCGCCGCCGGACTCGACGCGGTTCGCGCGCACGGCGTCGAGGTGCGGCGTGTGCTGCTCGTCGGCGGGGCGGCCCGTTCGCAGGCGGTGCGCGCCGCCGCCCCCTCGGTCTTCGGGGTCCCCGTCGTCATCCCGCCCTCCGCGGAGTACGTGGCCCTCGGCGCGGCACGCCAAGCCGCCTGGGCACTCGACGGCTCCGACGAGCCGCCCGCGTGGTCGCTCGGCGCGGGCGAGCGGCTCGACCCCGCCGACGACGAGACCGGGCAGCGGATCCTGCGCGCCTACACAGCCGCGCACGAGTCCCTGCACGGCGCCTGAGCACCCACACCGAGAGAAGTCCTTTGTGGACGTCCACTATGGACTTTCTCTGGAAGCCCCCGGGTAACGAGAACGGCCCGCCGCCCCGGCCGAACCGGGAACGACGGGCCGTCGCCGACGACCGACTCAGAAGTTGATCATGTGCCCGGCCAGGCCGTGCACGGCCTCCTTGACCGCCTCGCCCAGCGTGGGGTGCGCGTGGACGTTGCGGGCGACCTCGTGCACGGTGAGGTCCCACTGCTGGGCCAGGGTCAGCTCCGGCAGCAGCTCGGTGACGTCCGGGCCGATGAGGTGGCCGCCGAGCAGCTCGCCGTACTTCGCGTCGCTGATCAGCTTGACGAAGCCGACGGTGTCACCGAGGCCGTGCGCCTTGCCGTTGGCCGTGAAGGGGAACTTCGCCACCCGCACGTCAAAGCCCTCGGCGCGGGCCTGCGCCTCGGTGTAGCCGAAGCTGGCGATCTGCGGCTGGCAGTAGGTCGCCCTCGGGATCATGACGTAGTCCAGCTCCATGGTCTCCGCGTCGGCGATGGTCTCCGCCGCCACGATGCCCATCGACTCGGCCGCGTGGGCGAGCATCAGCTTGGCGGTGACGTCGCCGATGGCGAAGATGTGCGGCACGCTGGTCCGGCAGCGCCCGTCCACGTCGATCGCCCCGCGCTCGGTCAGCCGGACGCCGGTGTTCTCCAGCCCGTAGCCGGTGACCCTCGGCTGGAAGCCGATGGCCTGGAGCACCTTGTCGGCCTCCAGCACCTGCTGCTCGCCGTTCCTGGTGACCGTGACCCGGACCTTCTCGCCGGAGTCGTCGATGCTCTCCACCCTGGTCGAGGTGAGGACCTCGATGCCCAGGCGCTTGTACCGCTTGGCCAGCTCGGCCGAGACCTCCTCGTCCTCCAGCGGGACCATCCGGTCCATGAACTCGACGATGGTCACCTTGACGCCGTAGTTGCGCAGGACGTAGGCGAACTCGACGCCGATCGCGCCCGCGCCGGCGATGATGATGCTCTCCGGGAGCGTGTCGCTGAGGATCTGCTCCTCGTAGGTCACCACGCGCTCGCTCAGCGAGGTGCCGGGCAGCAGCCGCGTGGTCGCACCGGCCGCGATGATGCAGTGGTCGAAGGTCACCGTCTCGGCGCCGCCGTCGTTGAGCTCGACCCGGAGGGTGTTCGGGTCGGTGAAGGAGCCGCGACCCTGGAACTGGGTGATCGCGTTCTTCTTCATCAGGAAGTGCACGCCCTTGACGCGCCCCTCGGCGACCTTGCGGCTGCGCCGGAACGCCTCGCCGTAGTCGAAGCTGACCTGGCCCTCCACCCGGATGCCGTAGGTCTTCGCCTCGTGCGTGAACAGGTGCGCGAGCTCGGCGTTGCGCAGCAGGGCCTTGGACGGAATGCAGCCCACGTTGAGGCAGACGCCACCCCAGTAGCGCTCCTCGATGATCGCCGTCTTGAGCCCGAGCTGCGCGGACCGGATCGCGGCGACGTAACCACCCGGACCGGCGCCCAGGACCACGACGTCAAAGTGTGTGCTCATGGGTCAACGATATGGGGAGCACGGCCCCGGTGTTCGCCCGGCGACGCCCACGCCACACCCCCGCTGGTTCACCCGGTCGGCTTACTCCTGCCCCACGGCCACCCCCCACCGCCGTAGTCCCAGCTCAGCCCACCGACCGACCCGCCGTCACGAGCCCGCAAGCCCCCACCGCCAGCCGCCGTGTGCCCCAGGTCATGCCCCACCGGCCCCGTCTCGACCGGGCGGGGCCGCCGTGGCGGTGGAGGCGTTGCCGTCCGCCACCGAAGACCGGCGTCGGGGTCCGCCGACCGAACGGGGGTGTTCCTCCAGGCGTGGCGGCGGCGCTTCCCGCGCGGGCCGGACATCACGGACAAGTCGGGCGTCGCCGATACGGACGCACGCACATCTTCCGCACGACCGTCACAGGGCCACAAACGACCGGGGGAGCCGGGATGGGGTCCAACCGTCCACGGGCGACGACGCAGACGGTTCGCCCGATCACGATGTGGCGTCAGATCCGGTGACACCGCGGGGAAATCGTGTCGGGGGCGTGGCGCTGGGGTGACGCACCGGAGGTGACCATCGCGGCGCGGACGAGTCGTCCGCGGACTCCGGTGCCGCCGAGGAGGTCGAAGCCATGTCAGACATGCCCGCCATCCCCTCACCCCAGAACGAGGAGCCGTCGCACGACCTCCACGTCTCGCCGTCGCCGACGTTGGCCGCCGTGCTCTACCGCCGCTGGGGGTGGCCGGTGGCCGTCGACGGCGCCCACCTGCTCCTGACGACCGGGCCGGCGATGTGCGCGGTCGAGCTGCCGGACCTGGTCACCCGGTGGGTGCACCGGTTCCTGACGCTGCGGCTGCTGGCCGGGCCGGTGGTCGGGCTCCCCGGGCCGCGCCCCAGGTCCGCCCTGCTGGCCGGGTCCGCGGAGGACGCCGCGCCGGCCACGCTCGACCTGCTCGACCGCGGCGGAGCGGTGGTCCACCGGGCGGGCGCGGTGTTCCCCATGCCGCCGAGCCGCCTGGCGACGGGCAGGGTCTTCTGGCGGGTGGCGCCGGCGCCCAGCACCCCGTGGCTGCCGCCGTTCTCCGCCGTCGTGGCCGCCCTGCGCCACCTTCCCCGCCCCGGGTGAGGGGAACAGCCAACAAGTGTGTCCACTGTGGACAAATGCGGGGTGGCTACACGCCCGTCGGGTACGTCTCCTTCTCCCCCTCGGCGGGCTCCATCCCGTGCAGCGGGTGCAACGCGTTCGACCGATCACAGTGGACGAACGCGTCGTAGCGCTTCCCCAGCACAGTGGGAACGTAGTTGCGCACGAGTTCCCGCTCGGGGTCGTAGACCACCCCGATCGCCCGGTGGTCGAACAGGTCGCACAGCCAGTCGGTGGCCCAGGGGTTGTCCGGGAAGACGAAGAGGGCGTCGCTGTCGGGGTTCGCCTGGTGCAGGTGGGCCTCCAGGCTCCCGCGCCGGGCCTCGGGCACCCGCATCCGGCGCACCGGCCCGCCCCACCGCTCGGAGGCGATCACCGTGCCCGAGTAGGTGCCGAAGCCCACGATCACGACGTCTTCCGTGCTGTGGCTCTCCCGGACGAGTTGGCCCACGTTGACCATCCCGGCCGGCGCCATGTCCGTGGCTCGCGCGTCCCCGACGTGGGTGTTGTGCTCCCAGACGACGCCCTTCGCGGTGTCGCCGTAGTACTGGGCCAGGTGGTCGAGGGTGTCGACCATGTGGTGGTCACGCACGTTCCAGGACTCCGCCCCGCCGCGCATCATCGCCCGGTAGTACCGCTCCGCGCCCGCGACGATCCGCGCGTTCTGCTCCGCCACGAACCGCGCGCCCCACTCGCCGGTGTCGTCCCCCGCGCGGTGCGCGCGCAGATCCAGCAGCAGCTCGACGACCTGGCGCTCACACCGCGCCGGGGTGAAGCCGGCCGCTCTCGCGTACGCCTGCGGGTCCTCACCGTACGGCTCGAAACACCGGTAGGCGGCCATGGCCGCGTCGAGGTGCTCGGGAGCGTTGTCCCGCAGGTAGTCGAGAACGGCGTGCAGCGAGTCCCACAGGCTGTAGACGTCGAGCCCGTGGAAGCCGACGCGGTGCTCCGGCGGCCTCGTCTCGTTGTGCTGGCGCAGCCACCGCACGAACTCCACGACCTCCTCGTTGGCCCACATCCAGGTGGGCCACCGGGCGAAGGCGAGCAGCGGCTCGCGGGGGTCGTCAGGCGCGCCGGGAACGCCGACGACGCTGCGGTGCACGGCGTGGCAGTCGGGCCAGTCGCCCTCGACCGCGACGAACGAGAAGTCCCGCTCGGCGACGAGCCTCCTGGTCAGCTCCGCGCGCCAGCGGTAGAACTCCGACGTGCCGTGGGTGGCCTCGCCCAGGAGCACGAAGCGCGCCCGGCCGATCCGCTCGACCACCGGGTCGAGGTCCCCGGCCCCGCGCAGCGGCAGCGCGGCGGCCCTGATCTGGTCGATCGCACCCATCGCCCACCTCACGCCAGGCCGTGTCCGCCTCCCCGGCGCCGCTCCCGCGCCAGGCCCAGCAGGGCGAGCGCGCCGCCGACGGCGCAGGCGCCGCCGAGGACCGACAGCGCGTTGGCGGCGAGCACGCCCATCGCGAACAACAGCAGTCCCACGGCGAACAGGCAGCGCATCAACCACAGGCCGCCGCGCCCGCCCTCGGGGGGCAGCCCGTCCCGCAGACCCCGCGCCAGCACGGGATCGTCCTGCTCCAGCCACCGCTCGATCGCCGCCAACTGGCGTCGCTCCTCACGGCTCAGCATCTCGACCTCGCCAGCCCGTCGCCCTTCCCCGCCGACAGGGCGGCCGGGCGGGTCCACGGCGAGGCCGGGCCGGTCCCGGCGACCGGACCAGGCCGACGCCGTCCGCGCGCGCTCGGCCGAGCCGCCGGGGGCACGGGCGGTGGGTGGTCCTGCCACCGGCGCCGGTGTGCCCGGGTCTCGCTCGCCCTCTCCGCCGTCACGGCCTGCCGACAGGGCTCTCGGCCGGACTACCCGGCTGGGCGACGCCGAAACCGGGGTCAACGCACGCCGGCCGGGACGGACCGCAGCCGGGGCCGACGGAGCACCGGGTCGCGCCCGGCGGCGGCGCCGGCGAGCCAGCGCGGCCTGGGGAGGCGGTGCCGCTCGCACGCGTCCACCAGCGCGGCGGTCCACGCGAGCAGGGTCAGCAGGAGCACGTTGCGCTCCGCGGCGGAGACGCTGTCGAACACCCGCTCCAGCGTCGCCTCAGCGGCCGCCTGGTCGCCGTCGACCGTGGCCACCAGCGCGGCGAACAGGCTCCGCAGCGACGCTGACCCGTGCTGGGGGTCGACCTCGCGCCCCGCGGGGTCGCACAGCCGCACCCGCACCAGGCTCCGGGTGCCGCGGACCGAGGCCAACGTCAACATCATGACCGCGCAGCCCCGTAACACCGTCCGGGAGGCGGCGCGGACCGCCACCACCTCGTCGCCCCCGTGCGCCGCCCGCAGGGCGATCAACCCGTCGGCCACCCCGTCCGCGTCGCCCGTGCGCCACGAGGCGACCATCCGCGCCACGACGTCGGCCGAGATGTGCTCCATGACCCGCACCGTGTTCACCACGTCCCCCATCGCTTCCACGCCGCCGAACGCCGACGTCGGCGGACTGCCCGCAACTGAGAGCAATCAAACCCCTACTGTTCGTGTTCGGCGAGCGAGTCGCCCGGACGGCCCAACCGCGCGGCTGGTCAGAACTGGCGGGGGTCGGGCGGGATGTCCCGCTCGTGCTGGGCCACCCGCTTCGGACCGTGCCTGGCCTGCTCGGCCCGCTCGCTGGCGGTGCGCTCCGGCGCGGGGTCGAGCGGGACCGCGCCGATCACCTCGGTGAAGTTGGCGTAGTCGCCCAGGGGGCAGGCCCGGATCGCCGCGACGACGTCGTCGTCCGCGCGGCGGCGCTCGACGTGGGCGACCAGGTCCTCCTTCGAGATGGGGTAGTCCACCTCGTTCAACGCGTCCCGGATTCGTTCCCTCAGTCCCATCCCCCTGAGGTATCCCGGGACGCCCCCGGCTACGCCTGCCCACCCCGGCCGCACCAGGCGCGGTGGCCGGCGTTCACCCGGTCGGGAGCGGGTACCCGACCACCGGCACCGTGGGCCGCCCGGCCCGCCCAACGCCGGGCGGCGTCGAGCGACGACCTGGAGGCCGCCATGCCCGCCTTGGGTTGGGACCCGCTCCACAACTTCGACGAGATGCTCAGCCGCTTCTTCGGGGGACAGCCGAACGTCGTCCCGATGGACGTCTACCGCACGGAGGACGCCTTCTGCGTCGACCTCGACCTGCCGGGGATCGACCCCTCGGAGGTCGACGTCGAGATCGACCGGGGATCGCTGACCGTGCGCGCGAGCCGCCAACCGCGGTATGGCACGGAGGACAGCGTGCTCTCGGCGCAACGCCCCCAGGGGACGTTCACTCGCCAGATCGTGCTCGCCGAGACCCTGGACACCGACGCGATCGAGGCCGAGTACCGGGACGGGGTGCTGTCGCTGCGCATCCCGGTCAACCGGGACCGGCGGCCGCGCAAGGTCGAGATCGCCCACCGCGACCGCCCGGACCGGCTGGACGTGCCGGGCACGGACCAGACCCCGCCGACCGGCGCCGCGCCCACGCCTGGGCCGGCGGAGGGGCCCCGGTGACCGAGCCGGACGGCCAGCCCGGCCGGCCCGGTCCGACCGGTCGGACCGGTCGGGGCCAGCCGATTCGCCCGGCGGCGGCGCGACCGACGACGCTTGCGTCATCAACTTGGCAAGCTTGTTGCCTGTAGGGCAAGCTCCCCGGTCGTGGGGGACACACCGGAACAGCCAGTCGACGACCTCGCCGTCGCGTTGGGCCTGCGGCTGCGCGAGGCCCGGCTCGGCCGCGGCTGGACCCTGGAGGAGTTCGCCGACCGGACCGGGCTGTCGGTCCCCTACCTGTCCCGGCTGGAGTCCGGGCGGCGCCAGCCGTCGCTGGCCGCCCTGGTCACGCTCGCCACGACGGTCGGCGTGCCCGTCTCCACCCTGCTGGACAGCCCCGCGCCGCCCGGCGACGCCATCCGCGTCCACAAAGGACAGACGAGGGTGGTCGACGGGCTGCGCACCGCGAGCCTCACCCACGGGCTGAACCCGGACTGGCAGGTGTGGCGGGTCGAGGTGCCGTCCCGGCGAAGCCCGTCGCGGCCCCGGGCGCACGAGGGCGTCGAGTGGATCTACGTCCTGGACGGCTGGCTGCTGTTGACCGTGGGCGCGGAGCAGACCGAGCTGGCCAGCGGGGAGGCCGCGGAGTTCGACGCGCGTCAGCCGCACCGGCTCGTCGCCGCCCGCAGCGACAGCGCGCACATCCTCCTCGCGGTGTCCCACCCGCACCCGCGGAGGACCTCGTGCGTGGACTGACCGCGGCGGTGGTCCACCTGGCCCTCGGCCCCGTCGCGCCCCTGCGGCACGGCCGGGTCGACGTGCCCAGCGCAATCGTGAAGCGGCCCGTGGAGTCGGCCGCGGTGGGCGTTCTGGGGCTGCGGGGCGACGAGCAGGGCGACCGCCGCGTCCACGGCGGCCCGGAGAAGGCGGTCTTCGCCTACCCGACCGAGCACGACGACTGGTGGGCCGACCAGCTCGGCGCGCCCCTGCCCGTCGCCGCGTTCGGGCAGAACTTCGGCACGGTGGGCCTGGTGGAGGACACCGTGTTCCTCGGCGACGTCTACGAGGTGGGCGAGGTTGTGCTCCAGGTGAGCCAGCCCCGCCGCCCCTGTTTCAAACCCGGCTCGCGCCTCGGCCACCGGGAGATCGCCGTCCTGACGCAGAACAGTGGGCGCACCGGGTTCTACTTCCGGGTCCTGCGGCCCGGACTGGTGACCGCGGGCAGCCCCGTCGTGCTGCGGGAGCGGGACCCGGATCCCGTCAGCGTCCACGACGTCAGCCGCGTGATGCACGGCGACACCACCCACCTCCACCAGGTCCTCGCTAGCCCGCGGCTGCCCGAGCGCTGGCGCGCCGCGCTCCGCGCCCGACTCGCCGGCATCCCGGACGACGAGACCACCCGCCTGCACGGACCCCTGCACGAACCACGAGAGGAAACTCAGAACCCATGCCCGCGTCCCGCCACGTCCTGATCCTGCGGCACGTCCCGTGGGAGGGCCCCGGGCTGATCGCCACCGCGCTCGACGGCCTGCCCGTCCGCGTCGCCACGGTCGTCGACGACGCCGACCCCCGGCTGCCCGCCGTGGACGAGCTCTGCGGCCTGGTGGTCATGGGCGGACCGATGAACGCCGACGACACCGCCCGGCACCCGGGCCTGGCCGCGGAACGCCGTCTCCTCGCCGACGCGGTCGCCGCCGACGTGCCCACTCTCGGCGTGTGCCTCGGGGGCCAGCTGCTCGCCCGCGCGCTCGACGCCCCCGTGCACGCGGGCGCCGGGGTCGAGCTGGGCTGGGCCCCGGTGACGGTCGCGGACGCCGACGACCCGCTGCTCGGCGCGCTCGCCCCCGCGCGCCCCGTCCTGCACTGGCACAGCGACGTCTTCGAGGCACCGGCCGGTGCCACCCCGCTCGCGGCCACCGCGACCACGCCCTGCCAGGCGTTCCGGCTCGGCTCCGCGTGGGCGCTCCAGTTCCACCTGGAGGCGACCCGCTCCCTGGTGGACGAGTGGCTCGCCGAGCCCGTCATGGGCGCGGAGGCCGCAGCGGCGCTCGGGCCGGACTGGCGGCGGACCCTCGTCGAGCAGACCACCGAGCACTGCGACGAGCTGAGGGAGCCGGCGCTGCGCGGGCTGGACGCGTTCGCCGAGCTGGTGCGGCAGCGGCGCTGACGGCAGTACCGGCACTGACAGCAACACTGGTGTTGACGGCGGTCGTGGTGTTGACGGCGGTCGTGGTGCTGCCGCGCTCGCGCTGCGGGTTCCGGCCGGCCCTGCGATGGTCGGAGGCATGGTTGCCTTCGGATACACGCTGATGACCGAGCAGGCCGGGCCGAAGGACCTCGTGAGCCACGCCGTGCGGGCCGAGGCGTGCGACTTCGAGTTCCAGGTGATCAGCGACCACTACTTCCCCTGGATCGACGAGATGGGGCACGCGCCCTACGCCTGGAGCGTCCTCGGCGCGGTCGCGCACGCCACCGAGCGGGTGGAGTTGATGACCTACGTGACCTGCCCGCTCCTGCGGTACCACCCCGCGGTCGTGGCGCAGAAGGCCGCCACGATCCAGATCCTGTCCGACAACCGCTTCCTGCTCGGTCTCGGTTCGGGCGAGAACCTCAACGAGCACGTCGTCGGCCGGGGCTGGCCGCCGGTGAACATCCGGCACGAGATGTTCGTCGAGGCGCTCCAGATCATCAACGACCTCTTCGACGGCGGGTACACGAACTTCCACGGCGACCACTACCGGGTGGACTCGGCCAAGCTCTGGGACCTGCCCGAGCAGCGGGTCCCGATCGGGGTCGCGGTCTCCGGCCGCCAGTCCTGCGAGGTGTTCGCCACCCTGGGCGACCACATGATCTCCACACTGCCCAAGCCCGAGCTCGGGCAGTGGTGGGACGCCGCCCGCGAGGGCGAGGAGAAGAGCCGGCGCATCGGCCAGCTGCCGATCAGCTTCGACCGGGACCGCGACGCGGCGATCGACCGCGCGCACGCGATGTTTCGCTGGTTCAGCCTCGGCTGGAAGGTCATGGCCGAGCTCCCGGGCACGGCCGGGTTCGCCGCCGCGACGCAGACCTCGCGCAAGGACGACGTCGCCCAGGGCATCCCGTGCGGAGCCGACCCGCAAGCGGTGATCGAGGGCGTCCGCCCCTACGTCGAGGCCGGCTTCACCGACGTGGCCCTCGTCCAGGTCGGCGGCCCCGAACACCAGCCGCCCTTCTTCGACTTCGCCGAACGCGAGCTGCTCCCCGCCCTCCGCGAGGCGTTCGGCTGACCGCCAGCCCTTTGTCCACAGTGGACGGGCCGGCCCGTCGCCCCGGTCGGCCCGTCCGCCGTGCTGACACCGGCCGCTCTCGGGCCGGCTAGCGGCCCCGCCGCTCGTACTCCGAGTACAACTCGCGCCAGTGGTCCAGGGTCCACGTCGACCAGTCCTTGGGGCGGCCGTCCAGCGCGTCCCGCAGGTACTCGAAGTGGTTGTGCCAGCCGGCGAGACAGCTCAGGCGCTCGCCCTCCGGGCCGGTCATCTCGTTGACGAAGCGCAGGAGCGTCCCCCCGTCCGCGGGGGACAACTCGAAGCGGATCCGCCCGTGGATCTCGACCGTGTACTCCGCCAGCCGCTCGGGCTCCCAGGCCGTGACCTCACCGCTCGCGACGGTGGCGTTCCCCTGCTCATCGGTGTTCAACCACCGCAGGGTGATCGCCCCGCCCACCCGCTGCTCGAACGGGTCGGCCTCGGCCAACCACCCCGGCAGCCCGTGCGGAGTGGCCACGGCGGCCCACACCTTCCCGACGGGGTGCGGAAACCTGAGCTCGTACCGCAGGAGATGCGTCTCTCCCCTGGTCTCGGACGTCCCGTACGGACACGTCGTCTCCATGCCCCGAGTATCAGCCCACGCACCCCCTCCCGCCCCCGGGCGTTCGACGCCACAGGCACGTTCAAGGCGAAAGCGAGAAGGGGCCGGTGACACGCACCGGCCCCTTCTGGGAGATCAGTAACCGGTGGAGTGCGGCGCGCAGACCGCGTCGTCTCCGTCGGCTTTCGCGAGACTTTCCGGATCGCAGCGGAACACCGGGCCGTGCGCCTGCGCGCAGTGCGTCCGCGTCGGTTCGACCGCCGGCTGCCCGGCGTCGGGAGCGTCGTGGTCGACCTGCAACGTGACGTGCTCCAGGTGGAAGTCGTTCGCCAGCAACCGTTTCAGGTCGCTGCGCACCGCGTGGCAGTCCTGTCCGGCGGCGACGAGGACGTGCGCGGACAACGCCGGCTGGCCCGAGGTGATCTGCCAGATGTGCAGGTCGTGCACCTCCGCCACGTGCGGCCGCGCGGTCATCGCCTGGCCGACGGCGGACGGGTCGAGCTCGGCGGGCGCGGCCTCCAGCAGGATGCGGCCGGAGTCGCGGAGCAGGCCGATCCCCGCCTTGACCATCAGCACCACCACGATCAACGAGGCGATGCCGTCGGCTCTGGTGAACCCGGTCAGCACCATCACGAGGCCGGACACGGCGGTCGCGATGAAGGCGAACAGGTCGTTGAGGATGTGCTGGAACGCGCCCTCGACGTTGAGGGAGGAACGGTTGGCCTTGCTGATCATCCACGCCGCGGCGACGTTGACCACGATGCCGACGAGCGCCGTGACGAACACCAGGCCGCCGGCCACCTCGGGGGGATCGACCAGCCGCTCGATGGCCTCGTATCCCAGCCATCCGCCGAGCAGCAGCAGGGTCGCGCCGTTGACCTGGGCGGACAGGATCTCGGCGCGTTTCCACCCGAAGGTCATCCGACCGGACGCCGGCCTGGCGGCCAGCCGGATGGCCCACAGCGCGAGCGCGATCGACGCGGCGTCGGTGAACATGTGCGCGGCGTCGGAGATCAACGCCAGGGACTGGGCCATGACGCCAACCACGACCTCGCCGGCCATGAACGCGACGATCAGCAGGAGCGCGCCGCGCAGCCACCTGCGGTCCGCGTCGGCGGACACGCCGTGCCCGTGCCCGTGGCTGTGACTGTGTCCATGCCCGTGGTTGTGCTTGTGGGTCTGACTGTGCCCGTGTCCGTGGTTCTGGCCGTGACCGTGGGATCGCTCCCGCCGTCCGCCCACGTCGTCCTCCACCTGACTCGACGATCGACACCGCGACGGGCCCTCAGCCGCCCCGCGCACCCCCGCAGCTTATATGCACGTATCGCAATGTGTTCAACCCCCGATCGCCGGCCAGCCCGCCGGACGAGCCGCGAACCCGCCGAACGGCGGGTCGCGTCCCGCCGAACACCAGGCGAAGGCGCGACTGATCAGACCAGAGCGTATCCGTCCACTGAGGACAGATGAGCGCGGGCACACCGAGGCCCGCGCGAACGCGCAGGTCAACGAGAGGCGGCAGCCAGCGACGGGGCGCCGACCCGCCCAACCCATAACCCGTTCGGCGGATCTTCCGCCCCTGCCACCCCGAAGGGCGACCCTCCCGGCCCGAAACTGTCAGACCCCCATGAGACGGTAAAAATGGGGGTTCCCCCAAGAACACAGGGGTCACAGAACTTCTGGGGTGTGCCCGACAGGAGGGTCAGACCACCCCGACTCCTCCACTCAACAAAGGCCGTACTGGCGTGGTTCACGTTCGCCGTGAACCACACCCCGACCGGGGGCGCGCACTTGGCTCACCACCACACCAGACGCGCGGAGAACGGCCGTGCGCGCGAGCACCCCCGCCGTCAGCCCGTCTCCCGCTTCGCGGCCTCAGCTGCGGCCTCGGCCTCGTCGACCTGGGCCAACGCCCACTCGGCCCACTCCCGCTGGGTCTGGAAACTGCGCTTGCCGTACTCGGCGGCGAACAGGCCGAACCAGCGCCCCTTCCTCTCCCGGCGCAGGGCCTCGATGCGGTCGAGCGACTCGCCGATCCTGGCCAGCTCCCGGTCCGCCTCCTCGATCCACTCCCGGAGCAGGCCGCGGATCTCGTCGTTGTCCAGTGTGGACAGAAAGAACATCCGCAGCACGGTTTCGTTGCGCACCACGGCTTCCTTGGCCGGGGCCAACAGCCAGTCCCGCAGCTCAGTCCGGCCCGCGTCGGTGATCGCGTAGGTGCGCCGCCCCCGCGCGCCCTCCTCGACCACCGAGATCAGACCTTCCCCGGCGAGCCGGTTCAGCTCGGGGTAGATCTGGCTGTGCCGGGCGTGCCAGGCGTACTTCTGCAACGAGACCTCGAACTTGCGGGTCAGGTCGTACCCGCTGGCCGGTTGGTCGGCGAGCAACCCGAGCAAAGCGTGGCGCAGTGACATGCGACAAACCTCCCGTTCCGCACCTTACCCCTCAGGAGCGACACGTACGAACTGACACGTCCAGTGTTGACACGTCAGTTTCAACATGTCACTCTCGCACTGCCAACCGGCCGATCACCTTCCTGGGGACCACATGACCGAGAGCGCCAACGGAGCCGTCCGCCTGGACGGTCACCTGGAGCCCGTTCCGGACGAGATCGACGCCGTCAACCTGCCGGTGACGGGCGTGCTGCCACCCGAGCTGACCGGCAGGTACCTGCGCAACGGACCCAACCCGCTGCCCGGCGAGACCTCGTCGCACGGGTTCCTGGGGCACGGGATGATCCACGGCGTCCGGCTCCGGGACGGCCGCGCGGAGTGGTACCGGAACCGCTGGGTCCGGACCGGCCGCCTCGCCGGCGACCCGTTCGTCCGCCCGGACGGCACCCGGGACCTCGCCGCCGTGGCGGCCAACACCCACGTGATCGAGCACTCCGGCCGCCTGCTCGCGCTCGTGGAGAGCGGCTTCCCCCACGCGCTGACCCCCGACCTCGACACGCTGGGGCCGTGCGACTTCGGCGGCCGGCTGACCACCGCGATGACCGCACACCCGAAGGAGGACCCGGACACCGGGGAGCTGTTCTTCTTCGGCTACGGCATCCGCCCGCCGTACCTGACCTACCACCGCCTCTCCGCCGACGGCGAGCTGGTCCACAGCGCCGAGGTGGACGTGCCGGGGCCGACGATGGTCCACGACTTCGCGATCACCCGGAACCACCTGGTGTGGCTGGACCTGCCGGTCGTCTTCGACGGCGAGCTCCTCGGGCGCGGCATGCCGTTCCGGTGGGACGACGGCTACGGCGCGCGGCTCGGCGTGATGCCCCGCAACGGCGGCGCCGTGCGGTGGTTCGAGATCGAGCCGTGCTACGTGTTCCACGTCGGCAACGCGTGGGAGGACGAGGCCGGCCGGATCGTGGTCGACGGCGTGCGCTACTCGCCCGCCGCGTGGGACCGGATCTGGTCGGCCATCGGTGGGGTGACGTCCGGCGCCGGCGCCCCCGTCGCGGCGGCCGCGGCCCAGGGCGGGACCTGCCTGTACCGCTGGGTGCTGGACCCGGCGACCGGCCGGGCGCGCGAGGAGCAGCTCGACGACCGCTGGGTCGAGTTCCCGACCCTCAACGACGACCTCGTCGGCCGGGGCAACCGGTACCTCTACGCGGTCGTGGACGACTCCGCGGCGGGTCGGACCGGCGCGGTCGTCAAGTACGACTTGCGGGGCGGAGCCACGCAGACGCACGAGCTCGGTGGTGACCGGGTCTCCGGCGAAGCGGTGTTCGTCCCCGCCGCCGACGGGCGGGCGGAGGACGAGGGTTGGCTCCTCTCCATCGTCTCCGACCGCGCCGGCACCGGCTCCGACCTGCTGGTGCTCGACGCGACTGATCTGTCGGCGCCACCCGTCGCGAGCGTGCACCTGCCCCGCCGCGTGCCCTCCGGTTTCCACGGCTCGTGGATCCCCGACGCCCACTGACCCCACCCGAAACCAGGGAGACAACGCTCGTGATCGACCACCTCGACCGCACGCGGCGACAGGGATCCGCCACGGCGGAAGGCGCGCACGCCGCCCCGACCACCGGCGCTCTGGGGATGTTCCGGACCATGCTCTACGACGTCGGCCTGGCCGTCGTCGCCTACTACGGCTTCCGCATGCTCGGGTTCGACGAGCACATGTCGTTGCTCGCCGGAACCGTGGCCGCCGGCCTGCGCGTGCTCTACGTGGCGCTGCGGCGTCGGAGCCTCGACGTGTTCGCCGGCTTCCTGCTCACCGTCTTCGGCGTCGGACTGGTGTTGTCGTTCGTGACCGGCGACGACAAGTTCCTCCTGGTCAAGGACTCCTTCGGCACCATCGTGGCCGGGCTGCTGTTCCTGGGCAGCTGCTTCGTCGGCCGACCGCTGATCTTCCACGCGGCGAAGCGGCTGCGGGCGCAGACCCCGGAGCAGGCGGCGGAGTGGGACGGCCGGTGGGCCAACGAGCCGGCCTTCCGCCGCACCTTCCTCGTCCTGTCCGCCGGCTGGGGGCTCGGGCTGCTGGTCGAGGCCCTCGTCCGCATCCCGCTCGTCTACACCCTGTCCACCGACGTCATGGCCGGACTGTCCCACGTGCTGTTCATCGCGGTGATGGCCCTGCTGTTCGTGTGGAACGTCTGGTACATCCGGCGCGTCCAGGCCAGGGTCGCGGCGAAGGGCCACTGACCAGGGGGAACCGGGGAAGGTCGGCTCCTGCCCAGGGGGAGGCACGGCTGGGGACCGTGCGGGGGCAGGAGCCGACCCCCGTTTGCGACAAGGTTCAGACCGGCTGGGCGACGCGCTCCCCGCGCGCACCAGCCGACGCCTCGGCGGCACGCATCCACACCGGCGCCCCGCACTGCCGTCGCCACGTCCCGAGGTGCACCCACTCCCGACCCCACCCGTGGCTGACCAGGACCGTCGGGCGGAGGCAGTGCGGACACGGCTGCGGCGTCGAGTCCACGGACATCACGATCACTCCCCGCGCCGGATGGCCCCCAACCTCGGTGTTGGACCCCGGCAACAGGGCCTGCGACCATCTGGCTCGGCATACAGGAGCCCCCGCGCCGACCTGGAAATACGCCCCAGCCGGTCCGCGCACCGCTCGCGCCTCTTCTCTCACCGAGCGTGAACGGCGTGACCTTGACTGCCAACCGCTGTGAGCTCCGCACGGAAGCTGTGGAATGTCCCCATGCGCGACAGCGGGACGTGGTTGAGCCGGTGTTCGGAGGTCCTACCCCGCCCCGTGGCGGCCCCCGGCCCCGACCACATCCTGGTCGACTGGCGCGAGTACTGCGACCCGGCCGTGCGGTGGCTGCGAGCCTGCGTCGAGGAGTGGCAGGAGCGCGGGCAGTTCCGTCACCACCGGGCCGGCACTGTGCTCGTGGCGTTCCGCGCGGGCTGGCTGGCGACCTCGGCGACCGTGCCCGAGTACCACCTCGGCGCGCCTCTCCCCTCCCTCGCCGGCGCACGCGCCGTCCTCGACTCCGAGGGGCGCCTGATGCACCTGTCACTCTCCGGCAGCGACCAGGTTCTCTCCGACGCTGACGCCTCCGCCGACGCCTGGTGGTCCGAACTGCACCAGTTCTTCGCTCCCCTGGCCGAGGGACTCGCCGCCGTCGGCGGCCCGCCAGCCGACAGCGACCAGTACTGGGGCAACCCCGTCGGTCTGGTAGGCGAGGTGCTCCGCCGCGTCGCCACCCTGGGCGCCCCCGGCGATGTGCGAGCGAGCGCCCACCGCCTCCGCGCCGCATCCGGACGCGAGCACCTGCTCGTCCTCCGGAACCACCCCGACGGCTCCTGGTCCCGTCGCCGCACCTGCTGCCAGTGGTGGCGACGCGACGGCGGCTACTGCACGGACTGCGTCCTCCACGACTCCCCCGTTCGCGCCCGCTGACGTGCTGTCGTCAGCGGGCACGAACAGAAGATGAACGCTTACTGCGTCCTTGCGAGGCTGAGAAGCCCACAGCCATAAGCCTTCGCCCGACCGACTCCGTCGCGAAGGGCGGCGGAGAAGGCGTCCGGATCGGTGACGATCAGACGACCGTCGAAGCGCACGGGCTCGATCGTGATCTGATTTCCGCTCGTCTGCCGGATACGCCCGCGCAGAGGACGGCATGGCGAGGGCGCGAGGTCCGGTTGCCCGTTGGTGGCGAGCGGGATGACGAAACCGTGCCGCTCGCCCTGCCTGGCCAACCACTCGATCTGCTTCTCCGGCTTGCGGTGCGGAACGCGCATCGCACGCACCTCACCGTCAGGCAAGGGGTCACTCTTGATGGCGCGGGTCGCGTTGGCCACCAACCGGAACGCGAACCTTCGCCCGGCGGTGACAGCGTCGAGCACCGGCTGGATACTCCGGATCTCGGCTGGTTGAGCCAGATACCCGGCGGGGAGTCGTCCCCAGTCGGGTTGAGTGTGGCTCTGCACGTACAGGAGGAACCCGGACTGCGTTCCGTCCAGGCGCCACAGGACACCATGGCTCAACCGCGCGGGATTTTCGCTTGTCACCTCGGGAAAACCGGACATCACGGTGCGGTGCATGTCGTGCACGTCGGCGAAGTCCCGGCGGAACTCGCGCGAGGTGACGTTCACCGTGAGTTTCGTCAGGAACATGCCGGCTCTCCCGTGGGGATCAGCTCCTCGGTCAGGGACACCTCGGCGCGACGCACCGCTCGGAAGCGGTACCTCCGCTGCTGCCGCGCGAAGGAAATGGGCACATCCCGCCGCACCTCAGCGTCGGGATGCTGCGGCTCGCACTCGACGAGCGTTCGCAGTGCCACCGCCTCGTCCTTCCTGGCCTTCTCCCGTTCCCTCGCCCAACACTCAGCCCGGGTCTCCAGCCAGGGGTGCGTCCGCAACACCTCGTCCAGCTCCTGGTCGACCACTCCCAGCGCGCTCACAGCGTTGTCCCCCGCTCGCACGAGAGGCCGCGCGGGCACGAACGCCTTGCGGCCGAAGAACAACGGCCACTTCGGCTGGAGTACCGCCGTCTGCAACCTCACCAGCAGATCCCGGTCTTCTCCTTCCAGCACAACGAGAAACAGCGCGTCGGAGAGGTAGTACCGCTGGCTGACCACCGTGCGGTGATTGCTCCCCTCGGTGTTCGGGACGTTCTGTGTCGTGTGGTAGTCCCGTTCGAGAAGCCCCTCCCGGTCGACCCGGACCCCGAGGCGAAGCGCCGCCAGCTTGGCGATGTTCTCCTCATCGTCGCGGGCTACACCGAGTGCCGAGGCCAGCAGCCCGACCACCCCGGACTTCGTGGGTTCGGTAGCCGTGTCGCGGATGGTGAACCGCGAGGCGAGGCCCCAGGACTGCATGGGCGCGTCGAAGCAGAGCGCCAGTGAACTCACCACCGCCGTCACGCCTTCGTCGACGCCAACACCCTGGCGATGAAGTCGTCCAGGTTCGACGCGACGTCGACGTTGTCCAGAGAGGACAGATCCCCGGCCAGCGAGGCAGCGGTCACCGACCGGATCTGCGAGTCGCCGTAGAAGCCACGAATCCGCTCGAAGTGCTCAGCGAGCCGCGCGGTCGACGTCGCCATCAGGTCGGAACCCGTGACAGGGCGCAGGAACGCGTTGGCCAGGTTCCACGCACCGCGCTCACGCACCACGCCCAGCAACGTCTCGGGCAGGGTCAGGGCAGCCATGGAGTTCTGCTTGCCACCCGGCACCGCGTGCACGAAGGCGGACAGCCAGGCACGGGCTCCACGCGTGACCAAGTCGAGATCACCGTCAAGGTTCGCCGCGAGCTGCGCCAGGTTCAGGTTGGCGTAGCGGTAGTAGCACGCCGCGTTGAAGTCGACCGTGCCGATCATGTCAGCGCCGGACTCGTCGTCAGGCTTCAGGTCGTCGACAGCGGTGTAGTAGTCGAACTCGTTGGCGACCGCGTGCGTGGAGATCGCGTGCGCCACCTGGGACGCCGCATCGACGTTGAAGTCCTTGTTGTCAGCGATCATCCGCCCGAACATCGCCACGTCCACGGCGCGCCGGGCGTCGAGAATCCGCTTTGCCTTTTCCTCGGTGACCTTATCCGGCTTGGCCTTCTTCGCCTTGTCCTTCGTGGACTTCTCGCCGTCCTCGGTTTCCCCCTTCTTCCCCCGCTTCTTGTTCGCCGTCGCAAGGAGCGCGTCCCAGTTCTCGGCACAGAAGTCCGCCAGCAGCTCGACCGCCTGCCGCCCCACGAACAACAGGTACTCAGTGAGCTTCGTGTTCTTGTCGATGCCGAATCCCAGCGCTGCCAGGCCGGCCTCCGCAACGGCCACGGCGTCGTCGGAGTGCTTACCACGCTCCGCGAGCACCTTCGCGGCCTCCGTGAGCAGACGCTTGGTCCGCACCCCGGTCTCCGCGGTGTCGAGTCCATGCTGGTCAAACAACAACCGCGCGGCCCGCTTGAGCGACTGGCTGGAGATCCGCGCACGTGTGCAACCGCCGAACGTCGCAGTCTTGGGCTGACCGACGTCGTCCCGGTTCAGGTTGCTGACGGGAAACGACTGAAGAAGGTGAAGCTCGATGATCACGTTGTACTCCACTGCTTATGCATCGATCTCGTCGGCGCTCGTCGGTTCGGCTACGTCGTCAGGAGTGGGTGGATACTCGCCGTTTTCCCTTCGTGGCCGATAGAACTCCCGCGCCCAACGAAGACGCACACGTCGTGCGCTGCTCTCCGTGGAGTACTGCCCCCGCAAGGCCACCAGGTCGTCCACGAGTATCTGGTAGTCCAGTTCGATATTCCCACTTCGCAGCAGTCGCACCGCCTGGCGGAAATAGTGAGGGAAGGCGTCGCGACTCACTGAGATGAGTTGGGTGAAGCGACGCTTCACCGGTTCGCGAATGGGCATGCCGGGCGGTGTCGCGAGCGCACCCATCGCGGCACCCAACGAGTGTTCCACCTTGGGCCGGCCATGTGGGTTGAGCGCGAACGCTCCAGCGACCAGGACCCAGACGTCCTCCTCCTGAGGCGGCGGATCGTGGCTGAACACGACATCGTACGCCTCAGTCTCTTGTCCCGCGAAGCTCCGCCGAAGCTGCGCAAGAACACGTCGTGACTCCGCGACTCGTCGAGGGTCAGAGGACGACAATCCGGCATGCAGCCGATACAGGTATTTGACGAACGCTCTCCGCAGCTTCTTCAGATCTTCCGCGGACGAGAGGTCAACCTGGTCGTGAGCCGTCACTGTGCTCCCTCCGCTGCGGTGAAGCCCGCGATGCTGGCGTGAAAACGCTTCAGCAGCCAGGACAGCCGGCCGGTGAAGTTTCCGAGGTGTTCTGCCGCCGCCAGCAGGGAACGTTCCCGACGAGGGGTTCCGTCAGCCCACTGGATCGCCGCGACCCTCGCGACCCGGCCGACGGCGCGCGCCCACACCTCGGCGGCCGGAGTCTCGCTCCTTCTCTCCTCCATGGCTTCCCCCAACGACGAGAGGAAGACCGCGAACGGCGCTGTCAGCTTCGGCCAGTACGCCAGTTCGAGATCGGACGACGGGTCGGCGCTGAGCTCGGCATGGTAGTCGCGTTCCATCTTCCGAAGCGCGCTTCCCACCTCGTCCGCGAGGAACACGGCGTGACCGATGATTCGACCTGCCCGGTCATGCTCCGCCCGGAGCAGCGAGACCGGAGCGGGAACCGTCTCCTCCAGCCAGCGCTCGACCACCGCACCCTTCTTGTTCAACTGCTGGCCGAACACCCGAATCGTGTACACAGTGGACTCGGGGATAATCCCCTGCTCAACCATGCCGGCGACATGCTCCAGCGGCTCAGGGCGCCGACGCACGTTGGTTCTGGCCAACAGCAGCTCCTGGCTGTGCCGCCAGACGCCACGAAGCGCCTCCAGTTGCACGGCCTGCCATGGCCCGTAGCTCGTAAACGGCTTCTGCCCACGTTTTGACACTCTTGTCGCCGTACGCCCGAAGGCGGCCATCAGCTCCACGTCCGAGAGATCCGCGCGCAGCCTGGTTCCCGGCGTGATCACGACTCCATCGACCATGTTGTCCGCGGTCCGCGACAACAGGACCCGCCTGGAGGGCCAGGTCAGGAGGTCCGTCCATCCGCGTGGAGTGCGTACCTGGGGCTGGGGAACCGGGGGTTTGCGCTCCCAGGCCGGCGCGTCCTCGGCGGTCGTCATCGACGGCTCTTCGGACTTCGGGTTGTAGACCGGCATGTTGAGCAACAGCGTCTGCTTCAAGGAGTCGCCTTCCACGAGCACACACCCGAAGAAGTTGCAGGGCGCTCGCTCCGACGACTTCTCCTTCAGGAACGGCGTCTTCAGCCCGCCCGGGTCGTAGGCGTGCAGCGTCACCAACCAACGCGCCGCCTCGCCCGGCTCCAGCAGGGAACGGTCGCTCGCCAAGGTCTGGTCGAAGAGCGTGGCGTTGTTCCCCGAGGACCGGTAGGCGACGAGCTTGGCCGGTGTGGAGTAGCCACAGACGACGAGGTCCGGACACTGAAGGAACGGGCGCTCCGGATGGAACAGATCGAAGTGGTCGGCGTACTCCTCCAGGTATTCCTCAAGAGGCTCAACGGGGAACGCGTCGTCCTTCCACAACTGCTTCCACGCCTCTCGGCTCGGAGGCCCGTACACGCGGTGGGCCATGGCCAGCACGATGCGATGGAGAGCGGCAGTCACCGCCGGTGCTTCGGCAAGAATCCGCCGCAGTTCGTGTGCGCGGCGGAGGACATCGATCAGGCTAACCGCATCGTCGTTCCCATCGAGGTCCACGACCGGAATCCACGGCTTTCTGGCCAGGTTGAACTCCAACGCCCCTCCCTTCACCGCTTACCCGACCTCGATCGAGTGTGCCGTGCACCCTTCGATCGCTCCGTGAGCCGACGGAGGCTCTGATCATCCGAGGGTTGAGGAAGGTACACGATACGGGCTTTGTACTCCATACCTTCGAGCGCGAGGTTCCGCCGGTCCTCGTTGTCCTGCCAGGCTTCCTCCCACCCCTCGGGGCAGACAATGAGGTCCTTGGGGTCGTAGACGGCATCGACCAGTTCAGCGACCTCGTCAGGTGAACGGATCTCCGACCGCTCACGGAGAAGTGCCCAGGTACGCGTCAACGTCGACCGCAGATACACGCTCAGCGTGTACGGGGGGAACGTCGGTCCGGCTGCCTTCTCCCCGACTCCGGTGATCGCGAGGACTGGAGTTTCCTCGCGTTTCCGGTGCCTGTGCAGCCGTCCCATCCGCTGGACCATGCTGTCGACCGGTGCGAGGTCGCTGACCATCACGTCGAAGTCCAGATCCAGACTCTGCTCCAGGACTTGCGTACCCACGACGACGGCGCGCTTCGGCCGGGTTCCGTTCTTGCCGAACGCCTCGCGCAGTCGCTTCTCGACCTTCTGCCGGTCTGCGGTCTCCATCTCGCCGGTGATCCAGATCAGCTCCGGACGCTCGTCCTCCGGTAGCTGCTCTACCGCCTTTTCCAACTTCTCGTAGGTCTCGTGAACGCGGCTCTTCAGATTGTGGATGATGGCAGCGCAACCACCGGCGTCGATCTGCTCCAACACCCACGACACCACGTCGTCGTCACCAAGCCTGATCAGCCGGACAACGCGGTTCGCATTCAACTCGGAGACACCAACCTCGACCAGCTCCTCCACCAGAGTCACCTCGTCGCCTTCCCGATCCGCCCAAGTCACGCGTGGGTACCCGGGCGCGGTGAGCGGAGTCGAGACCTGTTCAGGACGGAGGCGCAACGCACCAGCACGCCAGCACTGGACCAGCTTCGACCTCCGGTGCTCCGGAAGTGTGGCAGACAGCAGGATCACCGGGACCTCGAACCGGCCGAGCCACCACAACAGCCGGTCCAACAAGGTGGACATGTACCGGTCGTACGCGTGCACCTCATCGAGGATGACGACCTTGTTGGACAGAGCGGCCATTCGCACAAAAACGTGCGGCGCGCGAATCGCCGCCATCAGCGCCTGGTCCCAGGTTCCCACACCGACCGAGGCGAGCAGGGCTCGCTTCAGCGTGAACCACTCGCGCGCGGCGGCGTCTCCATCCCCTTCCCCGTCGGAATCGACGTTGCAGGGTTGGAGATCCTTCTTCCTCCGCTCCTCCTCGGCCTTCGGCTCCTGCCCCACCAGGTACTCGTCGGCGGCTCCGTGCAGCAGTCGAACCCGGAGTGGGTCAGGCTGACCGGCAAGGAACTCGGCGCTCTCGGTGAAGATCTGGTTGGCGGTGGCCCTGGTGGGCAGTCCGAAGTAGAACCCGGCCAACCCCAGTTGCCGGACGAACGTCGCGGCAGCCTGGAGCGCCACCTTGGTCTTGCCCTCACCGGTCGGCGCCTCGACGATCAGCAGACCCGGCCGGCTTTTCCCACTCGTCACCTTCTCGACGGCTACCTGCACCGGACGGGGTTCGACATCGGGAAACAACGTCTGGAAACGCGTGTCCGCCGGCGGCTTCCATGGTGACCACTCACGGCGGTCGACAGCGTCCTGAGCAACCTTCTTGGTCTCGGCAGCGTAGGACTCCAGATCAACGCCGGCACCGGCGTACTTGTCCTCGCAGCGTGCCGACGCGATCCAGTCGCTGACCGAGGTGAGACCAGCCAGCCCAATCGAGCCCACCAGTCCCAACCGCACCTCGTTCCACGGCAGGGACGCCGGGTTCGGAAGGCCCCGCAAGCGGCACAGCTCGTCAACGAGGGCGTCACACCAGTCAGCCCACTTCTGGCCGCCGTGGTGCCCCACCGCTGCCCTGGCCTCGCGCACCTCGTCGTCGTAGGGGATCGTCCCGTGATGGCCGCCGAGTACCCATGCGATGGCATGGGCCGCCTCCCAGCTTGCACCCCACCTCTTCAGGAGGCGGTCCATGTGGACGGCCGTGAGCAGCCCATGGGGAGTGTCCGTGCGCCCCACGTCCTTGAAGCGACTCAGTCGCCGGATGTCCTCAGCCGCGTGGTCACCGAGCAGGTCCAGGGCGAGGTCGGCCCGCAGCCCCTGGAACGCCGGAGAGCACTTGCCCAGGTCATGAAGTCCACACAACACTGCGACCCAGGCGACCGGATCCCCCAACCCTTTAAAGGCCGCCTCCAGCTCCTCCCGGCAGCGCGGGCCGAGCATGAGCGGGTACAGCAGCTCAGCGACGGCCGCGGTGTCGAGGGCGTGACACAGCAGAGGGTGCGGGGTGTTCGACTTCCCCGCCTTGCCCCAGAAAGCCCGCAGGTCGGGCATTGCAGAAGTTCTCTGAGTATTCACCAGGCACACCTGGCCACAGCACCAACCTCTTCCTCGGTGCCCTGCCTCGGGGCACCCGGAGCGACACCAAACCACTACCCCCCGACAGAAGTGGATCAGTCGGCTGAAGCGGGGCGAACATCCACCCGATCAGAGCAGCGGCCGGGCAGGGGAAGAAGGAGGTGCTGTGGGATGTTGCGCGTACATGCAGGTGGTCAGGCGGACGAAGGGCAGGACGGGATGAACCCCTCGCCAGTGGTCGTGCGGCGTGATGCGCAGGGCTCGTTCACCGCGGTCAACGCGCGTGGGGCGGAGGTGAGCATCGGCCGCGCCAGTGAGGGGCAGGCGTTCTCACCTGTCGAGTTGTTGATGGCCGCCATCGGCGCCTGCGCGGGGCTGAGCGCCGAGCGAGTGATCGCGCGCCGGCTCGGTGAGGACGCCCCGGTCACGCTGCACGTCACGGCTGACAAGGACGACGAGGCCAACCGGTTGAGCCGGGTTCGGGTGTCCCTCGACCTCGATCTGTCCGATCTGGACGAAACCGAGCGGGAAACGCTGGCGGAGACGGTCGCGAGGGCGGTCGAGCGCGCCTGCACGGTGAGCCGAACGGTGGAGCCTCCCGGCGTTGCCGTCGACCTGACTCCGGCAGGCGAGTGACAGCTTCTCTTGAAAACAACTACCTGAGCGAGCCGGAGAGAGTAACTACTCCTGAATATGTTGTCCCGGTCGCAACCGTGGCCACCACCGCAGAAAACCCTCCCCTGGGTGATCTCGTAAAAGCACCCCGGGGAGGGCTTGGGAAAACTCCGTGGTTTCCCAGGTCGGGAAGCTCAGCCGGCCCATTCTGCGAGTTCGACGTTGCGTTCGTGTTGGCGGAGCTGTGCGAGCGCCTGCTTTTCGAGCTGGCGGACCCGCTCTCGGGTCAGGCCCACGTGCTCGCCCACCTCCTGCAGCGTCCACGGGCGCCCGTTGTGCAGGCCGTAGCGGAGACTGAGGATCATCGCCTCGCGCGGCGGCAGGGTGTCGATCAACGCGCGCAGGGCGCGGGCCAGCGCCTGGAACTCCACGACGTCGGCCGCCTGGAGCACCTCGGTGTCCTCGATCAGGTCGGACACCCGGGTGTCCCCGTCGTCGCCGACCGGCGTGTCCAGGCTGATCGCGTGCCGGGCGACGCGGCGCAGCTCCTCGACCCGCTCCGGCGTCAGCCCGCTGGCCTCGGCGACCTCCTCCACCGTGGGGTCCCGGTCCATGCGCAGCCGCAGCTCCCGCTCCCGGCGGCCGACCCTGGCCAGGTCCTCCACCACGTGGACGGGCAGTCGGATGCTACGGGTCTGCTCGGCCAGGCCCCGCTCGATGGACTGGCGGATCCACCACACCGCGTAGGTCGAGAACTTGTACCCCTTGGCGTAGTCGAACTTCTCGACCGCGCGGATCAGGCCGAGGTTGCCCTCCTGGATCAGGTCGAGGAAGGGCAGGCCCCTGCCGAAGTACTTCTTCGCCGTCGCCACCACCAGGCGCAGGTTCGCCCGCACCATGTGGTCCTTGGCGGAGCGGCCGTCCTCGGCCACCCCGGCGTAGCCGGCGCGCTCGTCCGGGGTCAGTTCGCGCTCGCCCTCGTCGGCCTGGCGAAGCAGTTCCGCGGCGTAGACCCCGGCCTCGATCCGTCTGGCGAGATCGACCTCGTCCGGCGCGGTCAACAGCGGGGTCGCCGAGATCTGGGACAGGTACTGCCGGACGAGATCGGTGTCGTTCTCGGGACCGGCGGGCTCCGACCGTCCCGCCGGGGTCGCCGTGCGCAGCACCGCGCTCACCTCCCGCGCCGCCACCGGCGCGCGTCGTGTCCGAGTCAACCGTGTCTGGGGTACCCCTTTCCGGACAACGCACGCATGGAAGATCCGAATTCCGTGATCCTCGCCCGGATCGCGCACCCAGGTCGGCTGACGGACACGCACGAGGAAGGAGCCCCGGAGACCGGGGCTCCTTCTCACCGCGTGACGGGCGGGGATGTCAGGCGTGGACGAGGGAGCGGTCGTAGACCGTCACGTCCTCGACCGGCGCGGTGCGGGCGGTCAGGGCGCCGAAGCCGCCGCCGAAGAGCTGGTTGACGCGCGCGGCCTCCTGGTTGTTCGGGTAGGGGTTCCGGCAGGACGTGCCGGCGCTGCCGCCCGACATCAGGTACGAGCAGACACCGTTGTAGTTGTCCGGCAGCCCGAGGCCGTGCCCGATCTCGTGGGCCACGATCCGCAGCGCGTTGTGGCCGGCGGCGATGTCGTTGGTGTCGATGTAGATCCTGGCGCAGCCCAGCCCGCACGGATAGGCGCGCGAACCGCCGCCGGTGGTGGCGTAGATCCGGATCGTGGCGTTGCCGCCCCGCGCCAATCGGAGGTTGGGCGCCGCGGAACTCCAAATCCGGGCGGCCTGGTCCGCCTCGGCGGAATACGCGGAGGCGCTGTAGTAAACGGTGCGGGCGTACGCCTGCGCCGGAGCGGCCGACGCGGCCACCTCGGTGGAAAACTGCAGGCCGAACAGGGTGAGCGCGAGGGCGAACGGCCCGACGAGCGCGCGCAGGAATTTCCGGACAGACACGCGACTTCTCCTTGCGCTGCAGGGGGAAACGATGCGGGAGAGAAACGACGCGGACTCCGTTTTTCGTCGTTACTGGGAGCATAAGCGAACGCGCATGTTTCCTGAAGGCCGCACACCATAAGACATTGTCATAATGACATGGGTCGATGTCCGGAATTCGAACGTTCTCCGGGGGCGCCCGCCGGTCGCCGACTCGGATGCGACCGGGGCCGGGCGGGGCGAGACTGGATCAACCGGACGAGACGACAGGTGGTGCGATGAGTCCTCGCCGAACGGGGCCCCGTTCGGGGCGGCCCTGCCTCGCCCGACCCGGGAAGTCTCGCTGATGTCGACGCCCCGTTCCCTCGCGGTGCTGGACATTGACGGCGTCGTCGCGGACGCGCGTCACCGCCTGCACCTGCTCGCCGGGGAACCCCGACACGTCGACTGGGTGCGCTTCTTCCACGCCGCCGCCCGCGACCCGCTCCTCGCGGAGGGCCACGCCCTCGCCCACCGGCTCGCCGTCGACCACGAGATCGTGTGGTTGACGGGACGACCGGACTACGTCCGCGACCTCACCACCCGCTGGCTGGCCAAACACGACCTGCCCAGCGGCCCCCTGCTGATGCAGCCCGAGGCGGACCACCGTCCCGCCCGGCTGGTGAAACTCGACCACCTGCGAGAACTCGCCCAACGCCGCCGCATCGGCGTCGTGGTCGACGACGACCCCCGCGTCGTCGCACTGCTCCGCGCCGAAGGGCTGCCGGTCCACCCGGCGACGTGGTCGCCGTGGTCACCGGCCTTCCCACCGCAGGAGCCCGACTCCTGAGCCGTGTTTCCCACGCACATGGCCAGCGTGACCAGACCGGGTCCCAGCAGGACAAGCGATCTTGCCCTACCGGGTCGCCACCGCCCGGCACCGCTTCAACTGGTGGAACTCCCTCCACCACCTTGCGCCGCCGGAAGACCGTCAGGTCGAAGACGGATGAGCGTTCACCCACCCGACCCGGTGGACCTTCTGGTCATCCCGCTCCGGGCTCGTCGCCCGGATCCGTGTTTTCCAAGCACATGACCTGCGTGACCAGGGTCGACACCGGCTCCGGCAGAACGGGCGATCTTGCCCTACCGGGTCGCCACCGCCCGAGACTGCTTCAACCGGTGACAACAGCGCCCCACTACCTTGCGCCGCTGGTCGAGACTGGGTCGAGACGAATGGCCGCCCACCCGTCCGACTCCGATGGCGTCCTAGGTGAGCCAGCGGATCTCGCGATGGGCACCACGAACCAGCTGATCACGCTCTCGGTCGGTTCCGGGTCCGGTTGACCACGACGATCCACTAGCCCTGCGACGGCCGAGGTAGGTCGTTGTCGTGGTGTTCGCCTGGGGCATGTCGACAACTGCGCGATGTTCGTGCGGGTCCTGGCCGGCATCCGCATTCCCGGCTGGTTGGGGACGCCGGCACACCCGATCGGGCGGGGTGATCGCGGACAGGGGTTACTCCCGTTGCGCGGTTGGAAGTTGCTGCGGCGGCCGGATATCCAGGCCACGACCCCCGAACGGGTCGACCAGAAGGGTCACCGGGTGCGACAGACGCGAGGAGTGCCCTCGCGGAAGCTGGCAAGATCACCGGAGCTGGGCCACGAGATCACCGATCCGTCGCCGGCACGTCGTGGCGACGACAGCGCGTGCCCGTCGCAGCGCGGGGACGGCGTTGTCGGTCGGCCGGTCCGCCCCGGTCGGCTGCGGTGTTGCGCGAACGGCTCACCAGCCGGGTTCAGCGCGCGACGGACGTCTGGGCCAGAACACCCCTACCGGCTGACGGGAGCGGTCCGATCGAGGGATCACCAGGGTGTGGTCCGGGGATTGGGCCCGGGACGACGGACAATCGCGGTGCGGCCTGGCCGACCTCGCACGGTCCACAGCGGGGGTGGCGGCGTGGGACGTCACAGCCGTCGCCCCTTCGGCGCGAAGGAGCTGTCGATGGGGATTCTGGGACGACTGCTGTCACCGAACATCGGCAAGCTGCGGCGTGCCGGCGACCTGCCCTCCCTGGTCGCCGCCCTCGGTCCCCCGCACGAGCGGAACGTGCGACGCGAGGCCGCCTTCGCCCTGGGCGAGCTCAACGATCCCCGGGCGCTGGAACCGCTGGTCGCCGCGCTGGAGGACCCCGCGCTCGACGTCAGGGTCGCCGCGGTGAAGGCGCTCGGCGAGATCCCCGACCCCCGCGCGGTCGAGGCGCTGCCCGCGCTGCTCGACAGCGTCGTGGCCGAACGCCAGCGGTGGGTCGCGGAGATGAGCTCGGAGCGGCACCAGAAGGAGATGCGGGACGGCCGCCGGGTCAGCTACGACCCGGAGCGGGACGCCGCCGACGTCGACCTCCAGATCGCGAACCTGTGCCAGGGCGTGGTCGAGCTGGCCGCCAGGGCGGGCGGCCCGCTCGCTCCGCACGTGGTGATGCGCGTGTTCGTCGACCGCGACGACCTGGACCCCCGGTGCGTCGAGATCCTGCACGAGCTCAAGGCGGTCCGCCAGCTCGTCGAGGCCGCGCAGTACTGGGGCGACGTCGGCGCGGTCGCGCGGTTGGGCGAGTTCGTCGAGGACGAGCGGGCGTGGCGGGTGCTCGTCGAGTCGTTCCGCCGGGGCGCTCCGGCGCCGCGTCGGCTCAGCGCCGTCACCGCGCTGCGCCAGGCCCGTCATCCGCGGAAGGCGGCGCTGCTGGTCACCGCGCTCCACCGCGAGCTGGCGCGGCGGGTGGCCGGCGACTGGCTCGGCTACGACAGCCGAGGTCAGGAGCTGTCGGTCGACGTGGTGCTCGGACTCGTCGAGGCGTTGGGCGAACTCGGCGACCCCGCCGCGACCGAGCCGCTGGCGCGGCTGCTCCACCTCCGCGATCCCCGGATCGCGGCCGAGGGCCGGCGGCGGGTCGTCCTGCGCGCCGTCGAGGCGCTCGGTCACATCGACGACCCCGCCGTCGTGGACGTCCTCGTCGGCGCGACGCGGCACGAGGACCCGGAGGTCGCGGTCCTGGGAGTGCGGGTGCTGGGCAATCGTGGCGCCCCCGCCCCCGCCCCCGCCACCGCCACCGTCGACCTGTTGACGTCGATCCTGGCCTCGGCGACACCTCCGGTCGCCGCCGAGGCGGCCCTCTTCCTGCGGCGGCGCGCGCAGGCCGGCGAGCCCGAGGCCCTGGACGCGCTCGTCGCGGCGCTGTCCCTGCCCGCCGACCACGTCGTGGACGCCGCGGCCGCCGCGCTGGACGGCATCCCCGCCGAGCGGGTCACCCCCGTGATCATGAACGCGCTGCTGGGCGCGTGCCCGCGGTCCCGGTCGGCCATCACCACCGCCCTGCCCCTGGTGGGCCCCACCCGGCTCCGCCCGCTCGTCGCGCTGGTCGAGGGGCTGGCCGAGTCGGACAGCGCCGAGGTCGACCCGCACGACTGGATCCAGAACCGGGTGCGGCCCCGCCTGAAGGAAGCCCTGTGCCAACACGCGTCGGAGCTCCCGGCCGAGGACCTGCGCTACTTCGCCCAGCTACCGCCGGTCACCACCTCGCGGCGCGGCACCGAGCTGCTGGAGGCCGGCGACGACGAGCTGGGCATCCCGCCCACCTGGGCGCGCGCGACCGACACCGCCGACTGGGAGCCGGTGCCGCAACTCGCCGCGACCGAGCTGGCCGGACGCGGAGCCGGCGGCGGCACCGTCGACGGCAGCCTGCACCAGGACGTTCGCAGCGGCTCCATCCGCGTCGACTGACCTGGCACGGGGTCGCTCCCGTTTCGACCCCCGCGCCACGGGTAGCCCCGAACCGACCGCACCCCGGTCGGGGGCCGGCGCGTGGACCGGAAGGAGCTCCGGGATGAAGGCAGTGGTGTGGCACGGCAAGCGCGACGTGCGGGTCGACACCGTCCCCGATCCGGCCATCCGCGACCCCCACGACGCCGTCGTCCGCGTCACCACGACCGGCATCTGCGGTTCGGACCTCCACCTCTACGAGGTGCTCGGCCCCTTCATGGGCGAAGGCGACGTCCTCGGACACGAGGCGATGGGGATCGTGGAGGAGGTCGGGCCGGCGATCTCCGGGCTGCGCACCGGGGACCGCGTCGTGATCCCGTTCCAGGTCGCCTGCGGTCACTGCTTCATGTGCACGCGCGGCCTGCCCACCCAGTGCGAGACGACCCAGGTGCGCGAACAGGGCACGGGGGCGGCGTTGTTCGGCTACAGCAAGCTCTACGGGGAGGTCCCCGGCGGGCAGGCCGAGTACGTGCGGGTGCCCCAGGCGCAGTTCACCACCATCAAGGTGCCCGACGGCCCGCCCGACGACCGGTTCGTCTACCTCTCCGACGTCCTGCCGACCGCGTGGCAGGCCGTGGAGTACGCCGCGGTTCCTCAGGGCGGGACGCTGGTGGTGCTGGGCCTGGGCCCCATCGGCGACATGTCCGCCCGGGTGGCGCTGCACCGCGGGGCCGCGCGCGTCATCGGCGTCGACCTGGTCCCCGAACGCCTCGACCGCGCCCGCCGCCGCGGCGTCGAGGCCCTCGACCTGCGCGAACACGACGACATCGCCGACACGATCCGCGGCATGACCGACGGGCGCGGCCCCGACTCGGTGATCGACGCCGTCGGCATGGAGGCCCACGGCTCGCCCGTCGGCCGGCTCGCCCAGCAGATGGCCGGCCTGCTCCCCGACGCCCTCGCCCGGCCGCTCATCCGCAAGGCGGGCGTCGACCGCCTGGCCGCGCTCCACCTCGCGATCGACGTCGTCCGGAGGGGCGGCACCGTCTCCCTGATCGGCGTCTACGGCGGCATGTCCGACCCGCTGCCGATGCTCACCCTCTTCGACAAGCAGATCCAGCTCCGGATGGGCCAGGCGAACGTCAAGACCTACGTCGACGACATCCTGCCCCTGCTGACCGACGACGACCCCCTCGGCGTGGACGACTTCGCCACCCACCACCTCCCCCTCGACGACGCCCGCCACGCCTACGAGATCTTCCAACGCAAACAGGACGGCGCCGTCAAGATCCTCCTCAACCCCTGACCCGTCGGGCGTCAGTTGGGCGGCTGGGCGCGGCGGGGGCGGCGGGGGCGGCGGCAGGCGTAGGTGAAGGCCGGGGGCAGGTTGTTCCAGACCACGCGGGTGATCAGGACCTCGTCGAAGGCGGCGCGGAGGGCCCGGCGGAACGACCGCGCCGGAGCGAGCGGAAGCGCGTGGAGGTAGGCGAAGGTCGTGAAGACCCCATCGGGCGCGAGCGCTGAGGTGACCTTCGCCAGGATGGTGCTCTGCTGCTCCGGGGTGAACACGGCCCAGGGAAGGCCGCTGACGACGGCATTGACGGCGGGGATCCCGCGCGCGGAGAGGACCTCGTCCAGCGCGGCGGCGTCGGCCCGCACGACGTCGACCGTCGGGAAGCGGACCTGGAGGTAGCTGACCATCGCAGGGTCCACGTCGAGGGCCACGGAGGTGCCGCCGCGGGGTATGCGGTCGACGATCGCCTGGGTCACGGCCCCGGTACCCGCGCCGAGCTCCACGACCACCGGAGCGCCGACGGAGGGGACGACGGTGGCCAACTGCCGGCCCAGTGCCGGCGAGCTGGGCGCGACGCTGCCCATGGTCCGCGGGCTGCGGGCCACGGCGGTGAGGTAGGCGAGGGTTTCACGGCGGACGTTCACCAGCTCGACGGTGCCGGGCGGAGCACGGGCGCCGCTTCCTGCACGAGGGCGCACTCGTCGGCCAGAAGGAGGAGGGCGTCGTCCACCTGGCGGATGACGTCCTCGCGGCCACGCCCGACCTACGGTCGTGAGGTGAGCGCGGCGCCCAGAACTCTTGCCTTCGTCGAGCACCCGCTCGTCCGCCTGCTGTCCTTCGTCCTGGCTCTCGGCTACCTGGGGCTGCCCGGTGTCGTTCCTCCGGTGCCCGTCACCGGGGCGGACTGGCTCGTCGCGCTCGTGTCGGCGACGTTGGTCGTGCTCGGCCGGTGGGCGCCGCTGGGCGTTGTTCTCGCGCAGTCCGCGCTGCTCCTCGCGTCCGTGTGGTGGTCCCTGGCCGCGGCCAACCCGGTTCAGATGCTCCTTGTGGTGTCCCTCGCCGACGTCGCCTTCCGCCGCCGAGGGTGGCCGCTGGCCCTCGCCGTGGGGGTGACCGTCGCCGCGATCTCCGTGAAGCTCCTCGGCTCCGTGGGAACCACCGGCGACGCCCTGACCCTGCTGTTCCAGCTCGGGGTGAACGTGGGCATTCCCCTGCTCGTCGGCGGCTACATGCGTCTGCTCCGGCAGGCGGCGGTGGAGGCCGACCGACATGTGGCCGAGGTCGAGCTCAGGCAGGAGACCGAGACCCGGGCGGCGCGGGCGGCCGAACGGACCGCCATCGCGCGGGAACTGCACGATCTCATCGCACACCACGTCGCCTCGATCGCGCTGCGCGCGTCCACCGCCCGCCACGTGGCCGCGCAGGAGCCGGAGGTCGCGCGAGCGCTTGAGGACATCCGAGCGACCGCCGCGAACACCTTGTCGGAACTGCGTGGTCTGCTGGCCGTCCTCCGCGACCCGCGGGTGGTCGACGCCGACGCGACCGTCGCCCTGATGGACGCCAACGATTTCGGCGTCGCGCTCGACGCCCTCATCGACCGCACACGGCAGGCAGGGCTGTCCGTCGAGTCCGAGGTCGATCCCCAGATCCACACTCTCGACCTCGTCCGCCGGGGAGCGCTGGTCCGCGTTGTCCAGGAAGCGCTGACCAACGCCACCAAGCACGCCGGGCCCGGTGCCCGGGTCACGCTGGAGATCACGCTCGACGGGAATCTCGTCAGAATCGACATCGCGAACACTGGCGGAAACTCCGACGCTCGTCCGCACGAACTTCCGAGTGGCCATGGGCTTCTGGGCATGCGTGAACGGATCCAGCTCCTCGGCGGAACGCTCGTGGCCGGAGCCGAACCCGCGGGATGGCGCGTCCACGCGACCTTTCCCGCGACAGCGGAGATGTCCAGGCAGTCATGACCACCAGACTTCTCGTCGTCGACGACCAACCGCTCGTCCGCGCCGGACTTCGGATGCTCTTCACGCCGCAGCCCGACGTCGAGGTGGTCGGTGAGGCGGCCAACGGACGCGAGGCCGTCCAGCTCGCGGAGCGGCACCAACCCGATGTCGTCCTGATGGACCTCCGGATGCCGATCCTGGACGGCATCGGCGCCACCAGGGAGATCCTCGCGCGTCGTCCGTCCACAAGGGTCATCGTGTTGACCACGTTCGACGACGACGAGCACCTGTATCCGGCGTTGTCGGCGGGCGCCTGCGGGTTCTTCGCCAAGGACGCGGTGCCGGAGGAACTGCTGGCGGCGGTGAGCCAGGCGGCGCGGGGCCGCCTGCCGTTCGGCCAGGGCGCCCTGGACCGGCTCGTTCGCCAGGCAGTCGACAGCAGAGCCTCCAGCGCGCGTCACCCACAACCCGCGGACAACCTGACACCTCGGGAACGGCAGGTGCTCGCCCTCCTCGCCGACGGGCTGTCCAACGCCGAGATCGCTCTGCGACTGCACCTCGGGGTCACCACGGTGAAGACGCACATCGCGGGTCTCATGACGAAGACCGGCTGCGCCAACCGGGTCCAGCTGGCCGTTCTGGCGGTCCACCTTGGACTGGCCGCCGGCGGCGAGAACCCGGAACACCACTGACAGTGGGTGTCAGGGGAGCGTGGTTAGCGTTCCGGGCATGAACCACGAGGTCGACGCCGACGAGCGCGTCATCGGGAACGGGGGACCGCGCTCCGCGACCAGCCAGGCGGTGGCGGAGTTCCTGCGTCGCACCGGCCGGGGAACCCCGGACGAGATCGCCGAGCTGTACGCGGAGGAGGTGGACTGGCGGGTGAGCTGGCCCAGGCAGCGCCACGCCGCCGTCCCCTGGATCCGGCCCAGGGCCACGCGCGCGGACGTGGCCGACCACTACCGCACCTTCGGCGAGACCTGCGATCCCGCCGAAGCCGAGGTGTCGGTCAGCAGGATCATCGTCGAGGGGGATGAGGCCGTTCTGATCGGGACGAGCTCCCAGTTGGTCAGGACCACCGGCAAGCGCTTCTCGATGACCTTCGCGCTGCACCTGACCATCGGCGCGGGACTGATCACGCGGCACCACATGTACGAGGACAGCCTCGCGGTCATCGAGGCGTTCTCCGGCTGAGTCGCGTCGGTGACCACAGCTCGCCTGTGGTCACCGACGCACGTCCGCGAACTGCCCCTGACAGGACCGCACTCTCGTCCCGTTGTCCTCTGAGGACAGACGCAGTGCCGAGATCGCCGAATCACGCTGACACCCGGATACCCCGCACTGCCTTCAGTTCGGTCAGGAGAGGCGGCCCCACCGAAACCGGGTAGTCGTGGACAGCCATGACAGTGCGTCTGTCCTCATGGCACACCACGATGTGGACCGGCGAACTCCCGGGATACGCCCGCAGCACGGAGCGAAGCTCAAGGACCGCATCGCGGTCGAGCTCGCTGGCGGTCGCCTCCAACACCAGGACCGACTCCCGGACCCGGCGCAGCTCGTCCTCACTGATGTCCAGGGGAACCAGTGACGAGCCGAACACCGCCATCTTCCCCTCCCGCCAGTTGACCCGCCCCCTGACGACAACGGCGGCGTCCTCGACGAGGTCGGCGGCCAGCAGCCCGTAGCTCTTCGGGAAGAACAGCACCTCCAGCGAGGCGTCCAGGTCCTCCACGACCGCGATCGCCCAGGGCTCGCCCTGCTTGTTGAGCCTCCGCTCCAGCGAGGAGATCATCCCGGCGACCACGATCTCGCCCTCCTTGGGCGGGTCCGCCAGGATCGCGGCGATCGGCCGGGGCGCGTTCCGCCGGAGAACCGGGTCAGCGCCGTCCAGGGGGTGCGCCGAGACGTAGAGGCCCAGCATCTCCCGCTCGAAGCCGAGCAACTCCTTCCGCGGCCACTCGTCCGCGTCGAGCCTGAGGTGGCTGAGCGGGGAGGACTCCGGAGGAGCGGCGTTCCTGTCGTCGGTGGTGAAGAGGTCGAACTGTCCCATCGCCTCCTGTCGCTTCAACCGCACCACTGCCTCGACGGCGTCCTCGTGCACCGCGAACAGGGCGCGCCGGCGGTGGCCGAAGGAGTCGAAGGCACCCGCCTTGACCAGGGACTCGATCACACGTTTGTTGCAGCAGACCAACTCCGACTTCTGCACGAAGTCGAGGAAGGAGGTGTACCTGCCCTTCTGCTCCCGGGTCGCGATGACCGACTCCACGACGTTGGCCCCGACGTTGCGGATCGCGCCGAGGCCGAAGCGGATGGAGTCACCCACGGCCGAGAACCGCAGGGAGGACTCGTTGACGTCCGGCGGGAGGACCTTGATGCCCAGCTGCCGGCACTCCGCGAGGTAGACGGCCGACTTGTCCTTGTTGTCCGCCACCGAAGTCAGCAGCGCGGCCATGTACTCCGCCGGGTAGTTCGCCTTCAGGTACGCCGTCCAGTACCCGACGAGCGCGTAACCCGCGGCGTGCGACTTGTTGAAGGCGTACCCGGCGAAGGGCAGGATCGTGTCCCACAGCGCCTGGACCGCCTCGTCGGAGAACCCGTTGGCCCGCATGCCGGCGCGGAAGCCCTCGAACTCCTTCTCCAGGACGTCTTTCTTCTTCTTGCCCATGGCGCGTCGCAGGACGTCGGCGCGCCCCATCGAGAAGCCCGCGACCCGCTGGGCGATCTGCATGATCTGTTCCTGGTAGACCACGAGACCGTAGGTCTCCGCGAGGATGTCGGCCAGCGGCTCCGCGAGCTCCGGGTGGATCGGCTCGATCTCCTGGCGGCCGTTCTTCCGGTCGGCGTAGTTGTTGTGCGTGTTCATCGCCATCGGGCCTGGCCGGTACAACGCGTTCACCGCGATGATGTCACCGAACTCCGTCGGTCCCATGCGGCGCAACAGGTCCCGCATGGCCGCGCCGTCGAGCTGGAACACCCCCAGGCTCTCGCCCCGGCCGAGCAGCGCGTAGGTCTTCGGATCGTCCACCCTCAGCGTGTCGAGGTCGATCTCCTCCCCGCGGTTGGCCCTGATGTTGTCGATGGCGTCGCCGATCACCGTGAGGTTGCGCAGCCCCAGGAAGTCCATCTTCAGCAGGCCGATCGCCTCGCAGGACGGGTAGTCCCACCCCGTGATCACCGCGCCGTCGTCGCGGCGCCACAGGGGAATCACGTCCACCAGCGGCTCCGCGGACATGATGACCGCGCACGCGTGCACACCCGCGTTCCGGACCAACCCCTCCAACCCGCGGGCGGTCTCGAAGATGGTGGCGACGTCCCGGTCCGTCTCGATCAGCGAGCGGACCTCGGCCGCCTCGCCGTACCGCTCGTGTTCCGGGTCGACGATGCCGGAGAGCGGGATGTCCTTGGCCGCCACCGGTGGCGGGAGCGCCTTGGAGATGCGGTCCGCGATGCCGTAACCGGGCTGTCCGAAGTGGACACGGGCGGCGTCCTTGATCGCCGCCTTGGTCTTGATCCTGCCGAAGGTGATGACCTGCGCGACGCGGTCGGCCCCGTACTTCTCCGTGGCGTAGCGCACCATCTCGCCGCGCCGTCGGTCGTCGAAGTCCATGTCGATGTCCGGCATCGACACCCGCTCCGGGTTCAGGAAGCGTTCGAACAGCAGGCCCAGCTCCATCGGGTCCAGGTTGGTGATGCCCAGCGCGTACGCCACCAACGAGCCGGCGGCGGACCCCCGGCCCGGTCCGACCCTGATGCCCACGGCGCGCGCGTGGTTCATGAGGTCGGCGGTGATGAGGAAGTAGGCGGGAAACCCCTTCTGCGCGATCACGTCGATCTCGTACTCGGCCCGCCGCACGTACTCGTCGGGGACGCCCTCGGGCAGCCGCCACCTCAGACCGGCCATGACCTGCTCTCGGAGCCAGGACGCCGCGTCGTGCCCCTCGGGCGGCTCGTAGATCGGCATGCGGTCCCGGTGCGCCCAGACGTCCTGATAGGACTCGACCCGCTCCGCGACCAGCAGCGTGGTGTCCGCGGCTCCGGGAACCTCCTTGTCCCAGTACTCGCGCATCTCCTCGGCGGACTTCAGGTAGTAGCCGTCCCCGTCGAACTTGAACCGAGTCGGGTCGTTGAGCGTCTTGCCGGACTGCACGCACAGCAACGCGGCGTGCGTCTCCGCCTGGTCCCTGGCAACGTAGTGCGAGTCGTTCGTAGCCAGGGGCTCCAGCCCCAGCTTGGCCCCGATCTCCAGCAGCCCGGTCCGCACCGACCGCTCGATGGGCAACCCGTGGTCCATCAGCTCCAGGAAGAAGTTGTCCCTGCCGAAGATGTCCCGGTAGTCGGCCGCCGCCCGCAGCGCCTCCGCCTCCTGCCCCAACCGCAGCCTGGTCTGCACCTCACCCGACGGGCACCCCGTGGTCGCGATGATTCCCGTGGCGTGCGCGGCGATCAGGTCCCGATCCATGCGCGGCTTGCGGTAGTAGCCCTCCATGCTGGCTAGCGACGACAACCGGAACAGGTTCCGCAGCCCCGTCGCGTTCTCGGCAAGCATGGTCATGTGCGTGTAGGCGCCCCCACCGGAGACGTCGCCGCCAACGCCCTCGTCATCCGACCCCCGCTGGCTGGGCTGCCCCCAGAAGACGGGCTTCTTGTGGAACCGGCTCGTCGGCGCGACGTAGGCCTCGATGCCGATGACGGGCTTGATCCCCGCCTTCGTCGCCTGCTGGTAGAACTCGTCCGCCCCGTACATGTTGCCGTGGTCGGTCATCCCGACCGCCGGCATCCCGAGGCGCACCGCCTCGCCGACCAGGGGACCGACCTTCGCCGCGCCGTCGAGCATCGAGTACTCGGTGTGCACGTGCAGGTGAACGAAGGAAGAACTCACCAGCCACTCCCCGCGGTTGTCGCCTTCACCGACCCCGCATTGGACCTGCCTGCCCCACAGGCCGTCCAACAACAGACACGCCAATCAGCGACAACCATGGGTTGTGACAGAAGCTGACCTAGCCACAACTGCCATAGCGAACAGGCAATGGGCGCAGCGTGGAAATTCTTCTGTCACCAAAATTGCGAGAAGTGAATGATTGAGCCCGCCTACACGTCTTGCCAGTCTCGGAGACGACTGAATTCCGAGAGGACGAGGCGAGCACCAGACCAAGCGCTCAGCGGACCCTCCGCATCGTCGCTACTGGGAGCACGACCCCTGGCGGATCCCGCTGGCCATGCACGACACCTGGCGCGTTCCGACGAATACTCAAGAAGGTCGAACCGGAGGGCACACCCACAATGGATGATCTCTTCAGAGCGCGAGTCGCCCCACTTTTGTCACTCAGTGAGTCACTCACATGACAGAGGGGCTGGCACCTGTCCTGGTGCCAGCCCCTCTGTCCTGCGATGTCGACCGTCGGGACGACAGGATTTGAACCTGCGACCCCTTGACCCCCAGTCAAGTGCGCTACCAAGCTGCGCCACGTCCCGGCCACACCCCGCTTCGCGCGGTGCTCGATCACTCTAGCGCATCCGTCCCGGCCGCCCAAAATCGGGCGGTCGGCGTGCTGGGGGCGGACACGCGAGCGGGGACGCTCCCCGGCGTCCCCGCTTCTCCCCCCACGCCGTGGCCTCCCCCTGGCCCGGCGTGATCCACTATGCGGGGGTCAGCCCGAACGGGCTACCGCCGATCGTCGAGTCGTTGTCGTCGACTTTCGTCGGCACGGGGTCGACGCCCCGGAGCGGGATCTCGGCGACGACGGCGAAGCCGCCGGTGGCGGTGGGCGCGGCGGTGAGCTCGCCGCCGGCCATCCGCACCCGTTCGGCCAGGCCGGGCAGGCCGGCTCCGTGCGCGCCCTCCTCTGGCAGCGGTGCCCCCGTGGGCACGCCGTTCTCCACGGTGAGCCGCAGTCGTCCGCTCCTGCGGTCCAGCCGGATCACGACCGGAGCGCCCGGGGCGTGCTTGGCGGCGTTGGTCATGGCCTCCTGCACGACCCGGTAGACGGCGCGGCCGGCGCTGGGGGTGAGCTCGGCGCCCAGGGCGGAGCGGTCCTCCAGGCGCACGGTCAGGCCGGCGGAGCGCGCCTTGGCGACGATCTCGGGGAGCTGGGGCAGGCCGGGCACGGGTACGGGGGCGTCGTTGAGCAGGCCGAGCGCGGCCCGCATCTCGCCCAGCGACTCCTTGGCGAGCGCGCGCAGCCGGAGGGCGGACTCCCTGGCCTCGCCGTCCTGGGTGGTGGCGGCGAGCGCGGCCGACTCGACGGCGATGAGCGTGGCGTGGTGCCCGACCGCGTCGTGGATCTCCCTGGCGATGGCCGCGCGCTCCTCGGCCCGCGCGTGCTCCTCCCGCGCGGCCAGCTCCGCGGCGCGGGCACGCTGCTGCTCCCGCAGGCTCCGCGCGAGCTCCTCCCTGGTCGTCACGAGCTTGCCGAGCAGGGCGGGGGCGCCGGCGTAGAGGACGCCGAAGACGGCGCTGAGCGCGAGGTCGGTCCACAGCAGCCAGGGCTGCGACCAGAGCACGCCGAGCAGGCCGACGGCGGCGACCAGCACGACCCAGGTCGTCACGAGGGTGATCGAGCGGGTGCGACGCCCGACGCGGAACAGGGCGAGCACGGCCGGGACGAGCCCGAGCCCGCCGAACACCGCTGGCAGGCAGACGACCATCATGAGGGCCGGCGAGAGCAGCCGCAGCGGCAACAGCAGGCAGGCGACCAGGGACGCGTTCTGGGCCCACGGGAACGGCGACGGCCGGAACATCAGCGCCAGCGACACCGAGACGCCGACGAGCAGCACCTCGACACCGGTCTTCCTGGCGAGGTCGCTGACGCGGGGCGAGGCCGCGCTCATCCGTCCACGCCCACGGCGCGCTGGGCGATCAACGCCGCCTGGACGCGGTTCTGCGCGCCCAGCTTGCTGAGCACCGTCGAGACGTAGCTCTTGACGGTGGCCTCGGTGAGCCCGAGCTGGTCGCCGATGGCGGCGTTGGAGCTGCCGTCGGCCAGCAGCTCCAGCACCTGCCGCTCCCGCGTGGTGAGCGAGCGGACGCGTTCGACGTCCCGCCGCTGCCCGCTGGCGACCCGCAGGCGCGGCAGGAGCCGCGCGGTGATGCGGGGGTCGAGCACCGCCCCGCCCGCGGCCAGGTCGAGCACCGAGCGGATGAGGACGTCGGGTTCGGCGTCCTTGAGGAGGAAGCCCTGGACGCCGAACTCCAGGGCGGTGGCCACGTACTCGTCGAGGTCGAACGTGGTCAGCACGGCCGCCGCGGGGGCGTCCGGCCGCGCGCAGAGCACCCGCAGCGCGGTCAGCCCGTCCATGCCGGGCATCTGGACGTCGACGAGCACGACGTCGGGGGCGTGTCGCCCGACCGCGGTGAGCAGCTCGGCGCCGTCCCCCGCCTCGGCCACGACCTCGATCCGACCGCTCGCCTCCAGCAGCACCCGGAGCCCGCGCCGGAGCAACGCCTCGTCGTCGGCCAGCACCAGCCGGACTCTCCCGCCGACGGCGGATCCCTCGGGGCCGGTCAGCACCGCCGCCCCACCTCCCTGTATCCATCCACTGGATCAGTCAGGCTAGGGGTAATCCAACCGGGGTTTCCACGCCTCGTGAAATGACGCACCGCAGTGGACTACACCCTTTGGGTGTACAGGAGGTGGAGCGGCGGCCGCTGCCCCGGTGTTCACTTGCGGGGCTTGCGCTCCCGGACCCGGACCGAGATCCGCACCGGGGTGCCGGTGAAGCCGAAGGTCTCGCGGAGCCTGCGCTCCAGGAACCGCCGGTAGCCGGCCTCCAGGAACCCGGTGGTGAACAGCACGAACGTCGGCGGCCGGGTCTGCGCCTGGGTGGCGAAGAGGACCTTGGGCTGCTTCCCGCCGCGCACCGGCGGCGGGGTGGCGGCGACGAGGTCGTTCAGCCACGCGTTGAGCTGACCGGTCGGCACCCGCTGGTCCCACGACGTCAGCGCCGTGCGCAGCGCCGGGGCCAGCTTCGCCACCGCGCGACCGGTGCGCGCCGAGACGTTCACCCGCTCGGCCCAGCGCACCCGCACCAGCTCACGGTCGATCTCCTTGGCGAGCTGGTACCGGCGGTCCTCGTCGACGAGGTCCCACTTGTTGTAGGCGAGCACCAGCGCCCGGCCGGCGTCGACCACCATCGTGATCACCCGCAGGTCCTGCTCGCTGAGCGGCTCGCTGGCGTCAACCAGCACGATCGCGACCTCGGCCGCCTCGATCGCGGCCTTGGTGCGCAGCGACGCGTAGTACTCGGTGCCGCTGGCCGTGTGCACGCGCTTGCGCAGCCCGGCCGTGTCGACGAACCGCCAGGTCTCCTCGTCCAGCTCGACCAGCGAGTCGACCGGGTCGACCGTGGTGCCGGCGACCGAGTCGACCACCGAGCGCTCCTCGCCCGTCAGCCGGTTGAGCAGGCTGGACTTGCCCACGTTCGGCTTGCCGACGAGCGCGATGCGCCGGGGACCGCCGGTCGCGCCGAGCACCTCGCGGGGTGTCTCGGGCAGCGCGCCCAGGATGGTGTCGAGCAGGTCGCCCGAGCCGCGCCCGTGCAGGGCGCTGACCGGGATCGGCTCACCGAGGCCGAGCGACCACAGCGACGCCACGTCGGCCGTCAGCCGCTCGTCGTCGACCTTGTTGGCCGCGAGCAGCACCGGCCGCTTGGAGCGGCGCAGCACCTTGGCCACGGCCTCGTCGGTCGTGGTCGCGCCCACGGTGGCGTCCACGACCAGCAGGATCGCGTCCGCGGTGGACATGGCCAGCTCCGCCTGCGCGGCCACCGACGCCTGCAGGCCCCGCGCGTCCGGCTCCCACCCACCGGTGTCGAGCACGGTGAACCGCCGGCCGTTCCACAGGGCGTCGTAGGCCACGCGGTCCCGGGTGACGCCCGGGGTGTCCTGCACGACCGCCTCCCGGCGGCCCAGAATCCGGTTCACCAACGTCGACTTGCCCACGTTGGGCCGGCCGACGACGGCCAGCGTCGGCTGCGGCGGCTCACCTCCGCCGGGCAGCTCCCCGGCCTCGGCGGCCTCGTCCAACGCCGTCCACTCGGCCTCGTCGGCCCACGTGCCGTCCAGGCCGGTCACGCTCGTTCTCCCCTCTGGCTGTCGCGGGACACCCGCGCCCGGGCCCCGCCCGGTCGGTCGGTCGTCGGTCCGTCAGTCACGCTCGGAACTCCTTCGCCCCGCTGTCGGTCGAGTTCGGCCACCAGGGCCGCCAGCTCGCCGCGCAGCCGCTCGGTGGCCGCCCGCAGCGCGGTGCGCCCCTTGTCCGCCGGGAGCGCGAACGGCTCGCCGACCAGCACGTCCACCCGGGGCCGGAAGCGCCGACGGCCGTCGGCCGGGCGCAACGTGCCCCGGCAGGCCACCGGCAGCACCAGCGCCCCGGCCGAGCGGGCCAGCCACGCGGCGCCGTTCTCGGCGTCGCTCACCGCGCCGTCGCCCCGCGTGCCCTCGGGGAACACCCCGACGAGGCCACCGGCGCGCAACACGCGCACCGCGGCGAGCAGCGAGGTCCGGTCCGGTTCTCCCCGGCGGACCGGGAGCTGCCCGATGCGGCGCAGCGCCCAGCCCAACGGCCCGCGGAAGATCTCACGCTTGATCAGGAACACCGCGCGCCGGCCGACCACGCCGTACAGGAACGGCCCGTCGACGAACGCGCTGTGGTTGGCCACCAGCACGACGGGCACGCCGCGCGGGACCCGGTGCCGTCCCCGCACCCGCAGCCGGAAGAACGGCCGGTACCACCAGGTGCCGATCCACCGGGCGAGGTCGTGCAGCCACGGCCAGGCGTCCGGCGGCAGGTCGGGGCCGGCGGCTGCGACGCCCCGGGGGCCGGCCGGGGACGCGGCCGGGACCGCCTGGCCCGCCCGGGTCATCGCCGGCTCCGTTCCGTCACGGGCAGCAGGCCGCGGCGCTCGACCAGGGCGGCCAGCTCGCGCAGCACGCCGTCCACGTCCAGCTCGGTGGTGTCGACCTCCACGGCGTCCTCGGCCCGGCGCAGCGGCGACACCGCGCGGCTGGAGTCGAGCCCGTCCCGACGGCGCACGTCGGCCAGCGTGGCGTCCACGGACGCGGCGCGGCCGGCCGCGCTGTCCTGGGCCGCCCTGCGTTGGGCCCTGGCCTCGGCGGAGGCGGTGAGGAACACCTTCAGCTCGGCGTCGGGGGCGACGGTGGTGCCGATGTCGCGGCCCTCGACCACGATGCCGCCGGTCCTGGCCACCGCCTCGGCGATCGTCCGCCGCTGGCGATCGACGAGCAGCTCCCGCACCCGGGGGACGGCGGAGACCGCCGAGACCGCCAGGGTGACCGCCTGCCCGCGGATCTCCTCGGCGACGTCCTCCGCGCCGAGGTGGATGGTCGGGCCCTCGGGGTCGGTGCCCGAGCCCAGCTCGGCCCGCCGCGCGACCTCGACGACCGCGTCGGTGTCCGCGAGGTCGACGCCGGACCGCAGCACGGCCAGCGTCACCGCGCGGTACATCGCGCCCGTGTCGAGGTACTCGGCGCCGAATCCGGCCGCGAGCCGCCGTGCGACAGTGGACTTCCCGGTGCCCGACGGCCCGTCCACCGCCACCACGCCCCGCAGCTCGCCGCGCGCCACCACGCCTCCTCGTCCTGGTTTGCCGCCCCCGGTGGGGCGTCGACCGCCCTCCACCGTTCAAACCACCATTCTGCCTGTTTGTTCCGGCAGGCCGGGCACCACGGGTCGACCGCCGGCGCGCGTCACCCTGCCTCGTACAGTGTCAGGCGCGGGGTGTCAGAACGGAGGGTGAGCAGCCCAACGCCTGGTGTGAGGAGCACCGCTGCTCCGCCGCGCCGGACGCGGGCATCCCCGGATGCTGGTCAAGGCTTTCGTTCGCGCGTCCCGACCCCGGCCCGGACCCCATTCTCCGGAGATTCCGGAACTCGCAGGTCGGCACCGGGGCCGCACGGACCACGAAAACCCGCGACCACACTTACCAACATCACCAATCGTCCGGCCGGAGAATTCCGGATCGGACGATCGGCGATGTGGGACGACCAGTTCTCACTGCTGGAGCTCGCCCGGCCCGGAGTCCCGGGCGACCGGGAGGGCCGCCTCCAACCGCGCGCGGATGCTCGCGGTGAGCCGCTTGAGGCCGAAGGTCGCCAGCGCCGCCCGGCACAGGCCCTCCTCGTCCTGCCAGCCGCGCTCCTGGGCCGCCCGCGCGAGCGCCACCGCGAGCTCGTGCGGCGGGATCTGGTCGAACGGGCGCGGACCCGGCTGCCGAACCCGCGCGAGGGGCTGGTCGGGAAGCCGGTAGGTGCGGGACCGGACGACCGAGTCGCCGAGGGGGTCGTCCTCGACGAGCACTCCCTGCGCCACGGCGGCGGTGAGGGCCTCGTCGAGGGCGTTGGCGATCAGCCTGCCCGTCCGGCGAGCACCAGACGCCTTCAGGTAGGCGCTGTGCGCACGGTGACCGACGACCGGACCCTCGACGGCCACGATGGCCCGGAGCCCGGTGACGAGCTCCTGCTGCGACGCCTCCGTCACCGCCGGAAGCACGCCCGCGAACTCCTCGTACGGAGCGGCGGCGCCAGCGTCGACGGGAGGGGTCGCCTTCACGGCCACCGCGACCGGCTCGGTCTCCTCGACGGCGACGGGTTCCTGAACAGCGACCGGTTCCTGCACCGTGACGGGCTTTTCGAGGGTGACAGCTTCCTCGACAGGGGACTCCAACACCGGCGGTGAAGTGTCCTCGACCTGATCGAGGACAACGCCTTCGCGGACACCTTCGCGGACCTGACCGGCGTCCGGGTTCGGCTCCGCGACCTCAGGCTCCGCGACCTCCGGCGCCGGAACATCGTCGACGACCACGTCGCCGGCCGTCCACCCCGACGGGTGCACGTCCAGCTCCCGCAACCTGGCCCAGAGGTCCTCCAGCACCGCGGCCTGGTCCACGTAGAAGGCGGACTCGCGGATGCGGAAGAACTGCCAGCCGCACCGCTCCAGATCGCGCTGGCGGTGCAGATCCCGCTCGTACGCGTCGGGTCCGTGCCACGCGTCGCCGTCGCACTCGATCGCCAGGCGCGTCTTCGCGCCCACGACCACGAGGTCGAGCCGGTAGGGATCGACGGGGTACTGCGGGATCACGGTGTACCCGCGCTCGACCAACCGGTTGTAAACGCGTTGCTCGAACAGCGAGTCGAACGGCTCGACCCGCTGGTCCTCGGGAACCAGACCCGCGCCCTGTCCCCCCTCGGCGTTCCGCGCCCGGTTGACGACGCCGTAGCAGTAGTCGAGGAGCTGGAACCGCATGTCCTCGGGGTTGCCGAGATCGGACAGCGCGACCGAGTGGAAGACCCACATCTGGTCCTTGGCGCGGGAGGCCGCCACGTTGTACCGCTGGACGTACAGGTCCCTCGTCAACGCGCCGAGGCGTTGCCCCGGCTCCGGGGCCACGACCATGGACAGGAACATCACGTCCCGCTCGGAGCCCTGGAAGTCGGCGGAGTCCCCGCACCGCAGGTCCCTGGCCCGCAGCTCCTCCGGCGGGACTCGTTCGAGCAGCCGCTTCTCGATCGCCCTGGCCTGCGCGGTGCCCAACAGCGAGATCACGCCGAAGGTGAGGCCGTCGTACCGCGGGTCGGCCAGGCACTTCTCGATCTGCCCGACGATCGCGTCGACCTCGACCGGGTTGACCTTGTTGGTGGTGCCCCGCGTGTACCCGTCCGGGAGGTGCACGACCCTGATCGGGTCGAGCCGGTCGTTGCCGTACTGCCGGACCGGGATGAGGCGGATGCGGTCGGGCTCGTACGCGACGCGGTTGGAGAAGCCGATGATCTCGGGCACGCAGCGGCGGTGCTCCACCAGGGTGAGCAGGCTGCCATACCGCATCTTGGCCTCGTCGAACAGGCTGCGCTGCGGGTCCTGCCACGAGGCCCGGTACCGGTCGTCGGCCAGGTAGTGCGCGGCCAGGTCCCTGAGCTGCTGCTGGTCGACGCCGACCGCCGCCGGGGACACCTGCTTGTCGTCGCCGATCACGACGATCTTCGGGGCGAGGTACTGCAGGAAGCTGGCCTCCAGCCCCGCCTGGGACGCCTCGTCCACGACGACGACGTCGAACATGTCCGGCTGGATCCGGAGCTGCTCGGCGATCCGGTAGATCGGCATGATCCACACCGGCACGGCCGGGCGGCACCGGTCCATCGCCCTGCGGATGTCGGCCCGCTGCTTGGCGGCGTACTTGCCCGTCCCCTTGCCCAGTCGCTGGACCAGGTACGAGTACTGCTTGAGGTCGGCCCTGGCCTGCCCGGTGAGCCGGTCCGGGGCGACGGCGTGCCGCCACGCGCGCTCCGCGGCGAGCCTGGTCACCTCGCGGCGGATCCGCTCCTCGACCCGGGTGACCTCGGCCTGCAACCCGTTGACGTCCGCGGCGCCCTGTTCGGCCACCCAGGCTCCGGTGGCCGCCCACGCCCACGCCTCGGTGAAGCCGGCGAGCCGGTCGTCCCACTCGGCGGCGGAGGGGTTGCCCGCGATCGCCTCGCACAGGGCAGGCGCCGCCGCTGTCAGGCGCGCGCCCAGCTGGTCGCGTCGCTCAGCCACGCGACGGACGTCGGCCAGCCGCTCGACGCGCCGGTAGGACGCGGCGTACTCGTCGTGGTTTCGTTGGCGCACAGCGGAAAGCATGCGGTGGACGGTGGGAGCCGCATCCGCCCAGCGGGCCGCCTCGGCGAGCGCTTCCTCGACCGCCGCCAGCCGGCTGGCCGCGGTGAGCCGCGCGTCGGCGGCGGTGGTGGCGTCGACCACCTCGGCGTAGGTGCGGACCGCGGCGAGGTCCGTCCAGTCCGGACGCGGCAGCTTGGCCTGCGCGAGGTGCTGCTCCTCGGTGTGGAGCGCCTCGGCGAGGCGCAACACCCGTTGCAGCTGCTCGAACTCCGTGACGTGCCACTGGAGGTGTTCCCGCAGGGTGTCCTCGGCGGGGACGTGGACGCCGTCCGGCCAGGCCCGGTCGAGGGCGCCGAGCGACCTCGTCGCCTCCACCCACGCCATGAAGACGTCGAGCTGCCGGGGCGTGGTGGGCGGGAGCCCGTCGACCCGGACGTGGTCGAACAGCGGTCTGGCCCGCTTGACCACGCCGGGCGCGAAGAGGCCGATCTTCGGCGAGCCGTCGGGCGTGGTGCGCAGGCCGCCGTTGACGCCCAGGTGCGCCCGCAGGGCGCTGGCCAGCGCGACGAGCTGGCCGGGGTCGTGCGTCACCCGCACCTCGGTCAGCGGGCCGATCCGCTCGACGAGCGGGTGGGTCCGCCCGATGAGCTCGGAGATCTGCTGCGCCCGCGCCTGCCACAGCCGGGTCCGGCCGGAGCGGATGTCGGTCAGCGCCTCGCGCATCCACGCCTCGGGACGGCGGGACAGCTGCTCCACCTCCTCCGCGAGCTGGCGCAGGCGTCGCTGGAGCTGCGCGCGGGCGGAGGCGTCGAGCCGGCTCACGGCGCCGAACGCGGCGTGGTGCTTCAGCGGCTCGTGCTGCTGGTCGTTCGCGACCGCCGTCCGCTCCGCGGCCGCGAGGTCGGCGAAGGCGTCCGGCCGGGGCAGGACGGCCAGATCCAGCAGCCGCCGCCGGGATTCCGGCTCGTCGGCGGAAAGCTCGGCGTCGAGCAGGTACCCACGCCACTCCAACACCTCGTTCGTCCGAAGTGGACAGTCCTCTTCGGACCCGACGGCCACGTGCGCGGCGATCCACCCGAACCGCTGGGCGTCCCCCTGGTGCTGCCGGGCGATCGCGGCCAGGGTTCCGCGGTACCCTGCCCGGACGTGTTCGCGCACCTCGTGTTCCCGGGCGTCCACGAGCTGGCGGTACAGGCCCGCGCGCTCCCGACGGAGTTCGTCGATGGTGTCGAGACACTGACGAATGGCGTTTTCCGCCGCTACCGGGTCGTGCTCGCTCGCGGTGGCCGCGATGCGCTCGACAGCCACCTTGAGATCCGACATGTCCTCCCGGGACGTGCCCACCACGGCGACGGACAACGGCTTGATCTCGTCGGGAAGCTTGTCGCGAACCTCTTTGAGGGCGCGGTCAGTGTGGGCGGTCACCAGCACCCGCTTGCCCTGGGCCAGAAGGTGCGACAACAACGCCGCCGCGGTGTGGGTCTTCCCGGTGCCGGGCGGGCCCTGGACCAGGGTCTGGGCCTGCGCGTCGACCTGCCGGATGACGCGGAGCTGGACGTCGTTGACGGGCAACGGAAGGAAGGGGTCGTCGTCCACGACGACCATCGCGCCCTCACCGGACCGGTTCTCCGCCGCGGGGCGGTGATCCGGGTCGACCAGCGGCAGCAGGCCGTCCGGCACCTCGCCGGCCTCGCCGATCTGCTCCAGGATGGTCTCGAAGATGTCCACGAGCCCCTGCTGCGACCGCTTCCGCAGGACGAGGGCGGGCGCGAACGTGGCGACCGCACGGGGCGACGGCGTCGGCGCGTCGTCCTCGTCGCGGTACTCGCCCTCGGCGTCCATCGTGTGCACGAGGCGGCGAACCGAGGCCGCGACCATCTCCCGGTGCAACGGATGGGCCTCGGAATCCCTGGCCTCCGCCCGAACATCCTTGATGTGCGGGGAACTGGTCAGCCTCGGGTCGAGCATGTCCAGCTCGACCGCGATCCCGTCGAACGACTCGACGCGCTCGACGGTGAGCCGCCCGCTCGCGTCGTCGAACCGGATGGCGGCCGGCGCCGTGAGGAGGTGCCGCCGCACGGCGGGGCCGGTGGGCGGCTCCCAGGCCAGACAACCGGCGCCCACAACGAGTTCGAGCTCCTCAAGGTTCCCGCTCGCCGACATGTACGTGGAGAACAACTCGCTGTACAGGTCGCGAACAGGGCGGTCGAGCAGCTCCTGGCTCGCCCACTCCTGCCAGCGCTCCAACCACTTCTGGTAGCGCTTCCGAACATCCGGGTGCTCGTCCAGGGTCAGGCGCCGGCTGGCTCGTTGGTCGCCCTCCCCGTGACTTTCCTTCTCCCCCTTGCCAACCGCCGTGATGCTCTCGCGCAACGCCGGCGGGTTGTGGGGATCGTCCAACGGCCCATCCAGCCACCTGGCAAGCGTGTTCTCCGGGGCCGGCGGCTCAAGGCGAGGAACCCGGTCGACGGTGAGCACCGCCGCGTCCGGCTGCGGATCAGCGCTCCGGTGGGCCGACATCACCGCCGGGTGCTCGGGAACGCCCTCCAACCACAGAACGGAACCATCCCGGCGGTAGGCGTCCACGGTGCGCACGGGCTCGTTCCGCAACTGCTGCGCCCGAATGAGAAACTCGAACAGGCGCCTGACGCGATCAACCAGCGGCCCCCGCGAAGCACCCGCGTCGCCCTGCTCAAGACCCCCGCCACTCACGGCGCCCCCCGTCGTCTCCGAACCCTCCCATGATCGTATCCTGCCGAACGTCTTCCCCGGTTTTCCCGCTCACGGCTCACCAGAGCAGTCCAATGACTATGCCCGAGTGCAACCTCATGCGTCAGCCGTCGCAGACGAACGTAATCAACGAGGTGTGGAGTCAGGCAGACGTGCGGACAGCACGTCGAAATAGCGATTTTGCGCCCAAGCCCTGCGATCACCGATGACGTAGAGGCGCCGCTTGGCCCGGCTGACAGCGACGTTGAGCAGGTTGGGTTTACTGGCCGCCCAACGTCGCGCACCATGACGTTGGGGATCGCTCCCCAGGACGAGGATCACGATGTCCGCCTGTTTGCCCTGCGCGGTGTGAATGGTGCCGGCAACCAGGCCCGGGTAGCGCTCCGCCCTGGAGCGCACGCGGCGCGCAATGTCCCGGAAGGGGGCGATCACCATCACCTGTGCCATGTCGAACCGCAGGTCACGCAACACGGTGAGGATCCGGTCCAGGTGCCGCCCCTCGTCCGGAATCCAGTGCCCCTGCGATCCGCTCGAAACAACATTGATCCACTTCGACGGCGGGAGGGACGGAAACTTCTCCCGGAATCTTCCCGAATTCTTCTCGTTCGTCCCGTTGATCATGAGACCGCCGTAGGCGATGTCATTGACAATACCGAACATGGGTCCGTCGCACCGACGGTGAACGGTCAGCGGCGCTCCAACCCATATCTTCCCGTCATCTTCGGGCAGCCAGGTCCCCAGAGGAGTAAGCCGGTCCGCCAGGCGCTGGACAGAGGTCCGGCAACTCAGCCACTGCTCGTCGACACCGTGGTCAAGCCGAATAGCCTGCTCGGCGCGGAAAGGCAGCGTCGTGATCGGTTCCAGCTGGAGGGGATCACCCACGACCACTGCGCGCTTCGAGCGCCAGAGCGCGCCCACCGCGCTCTGCGGCGTCGCCTGACCCGCCTCGTCGACGAGCAACCACCCCAACGTCTCCCTACCCAGATGAGCGAAGAGACGAGCGAACGAGGCGAACGTGGTGGACACCACCGGAACAACGAAGAAGAGCGCACGCCACGCTGCCAGCGCGGCGTCCTCCGGGAGGTCACGCGGCGCTTCCCCCGACAGCAGGTCCATGGCGCCCTGAAGGCTTTGCCGCATCTGGGTGGCAGCGTGCTGAAGAAAGGCCTTGTGCAACCGCAACGCCGCCAGGAACAGACTCGTCCGAGCGTCGTTCCACGCCGGGTCCGTCCACAGCGCCGACTTTTCGCGATGCTCTCTGTTTTTCCACCAGGTTTCGTCTGGGAAATGGCGCCCGAGCGCCGCCCGGGCGGAGTGCAGCGAGGCCCGTACGTCGGCCAACTCCTGCTCCCAACGACGTAGCGCCTCCTGCTGGGCGACGGCGACGTGAGTGAGGCGACGGACATCCTCGCTCAGCCGAGAGTGGTCGGCTCGCAGCGCCAGGAGCGTTTGGTCAGCCACAGTGACGTCATGAGCCAGAACGCCGTCGCGCTGCCGCCACTCCCGCATCGCGCTGCCCCACGTTGTCAGCCATTCCAGCAACCCTGGCCGAAAGCTCTGGTGCTCAACACGCAGTCGATGACGACGTTCTCTCTCAGCCTGCCAGTCGCTCCTGACGCGCTCCGCTTCCTCAGCATGTGACCGCACTTCGGCGATCTGCTGTTGGACGTTTCCAAGAGATTCCTGAGCCAGGAGGCGCTCACTCTCGACGTGTGCCTCCCGTCCGAGGAGATCGTAGACACACTGCCGCTCCGCCTGGCACGACGCTGCCCGAGCCAACGCCTCGTGGAACGCGGACACCGCCTCGAACCACGAGCACGACGGCGGTGTCACCTCATATTCCTTCAGGATCGCCCACAGTCCATATCGCGGGTCGTCCGCGACTCGGACACCAGAAGCAAGGAGATCTTCGACGGATTCGACCGCGTCCTCGGGTCTGCGGTACCAGCAGGCGTCCACAAAACGTCCCCGGTTCTTCTTGTTACCCAAACGCGCCGCGACCAACGCCCACCCCGAGCCGGTGGAATCGCGACTCCCGCCGCCCCCTCCGGTCCTCATCCGCGGCGTCACGCTCAGCGAGTTCAACGTCGAGGAGTGCGGAGGCGACCCCCGGGAAGTATCCGAGCTGTTCCGCTTCCTCACGCCAGCTGTCGTCGATCGCACCCCGGGCGGGAATCTCGTTCGTCACATTCTCGACGGCACCGTTGTTCGCCGAAGCCACGACGATTTCGAACCCGGTGAACTGTGGCTTCCACACATGGACCACCCGGTTGAAGTCACCGGTCTTCCAGCGGCGCTGGCCATCGAACGCCTCACGTGGGTGGGACAACTCGGCCAACCTGCGCGCCCGCTCCACGACCAACGCGGCCACAAGGTCGCGCAGCATCGTGGTCTTCCCGGTGCCTGGGGGACCGTTCACACCGAAGACACCAGGGCGCGAATCCAGGAGTTGCAGCACACTGCTCACCGCGAGCTGCTGACTCAACGCCAACGGATGCTCCGACCTGCTCGGCCACCGACCCAGTGGAACCTTCCTCGGCGCAGTGGCCTCCAACACCGTGTCGAGTCGATCCCGCACATCCACCCGGCGTGCCGTGTCCACTTCGGCGTTGGAGCACAGGTAATCACTCAGCGCGGTACCGACGTCTCCCGACTTGACCGCGTCGGCGACAGCGGCGAGATCATCGGCAATAAGACTGTTGAGGAAGTCGTGCCCGTCGGTGTTGTAGGCGTTACGCCTGGCCACGATCTGGCTGTGGATTCGGATCTCGGCGGGCGGCGACGGCAGGACATGTCGGGCCTGGACCAAGTCGACAGCAGCGGCAAGACATTCGTCGAGAACGCACTGACACAAGGGCCGGCCCACGACATGCCCCCGCCCTCGCAACTGCTCAGCCTCGCTGTCAGCCGGGTCGGGCGCCACCAGGTCGGCGAAGGAGGCACTGAACTCGGCCATCGTCAGGTCAAAGCCAGACAACCATCCGGGCGTTCCCGGCCCAGGGCTCCACGCGCGCCCCGTCGCCCAGGCGCAGCTCGACAGGATCTCGGAACCGATCAGTGGCCGTCCCTCAGCGGAAACCACGAACGCGGCGACCGCGCTCTCCCCCGCCGGGCGCTCGTCGAAACTCTCCGCATCGGTGGTGAACACCTTGGCCAACACGTCGAACACCGATTCCAGGGAGTAGGTCCCCAGATAGACCACGTGGCGCCAGGTCTGGTCCTTCCGAAGTCGCACCTTCGCGAGCTCGTGCGCGGGCTCCCACGGCAACGGAGCACCGGGCTCAACCGCGTACACCCATCGTTCGCGGCTCACCTTCTCGACCTTCTGAGGACTGAACATCTCCAGGGTGCGCCAGAAGCGGATGATCTCGGCCCGCTCTGCGTCCGTTCCCAACACCAGCCTCGGCTCCGTTCTCCCGCCACGCTGCCCGCGAAACGCGAAGATAGCGCAGGGTAGTTGTATCGATACCGATGACTGGGTAAAAGCCAGCGAGAGCCGCTCCCCCACGTCACCGTCCGTTGCTCCGAACGGGTGAATGTGGGGTGCTCCGTGTCGGTGGGTGCGAGGTTGTGGGGTCGAATACGGCTTCGTACGACTGTCGGGGGAACGAGACCGTGGGGATGACTCTGGACCGGAGACAACACCAGGGGTTGTTCGGCGAGGTCTTCGTTCGGGCGCTCGCGGTGGCCGCCGGGCTGACGGTGGCGAAGACCGACCCCGACGTGACTGGTGACGACTTCCTCTTCGGCTATCCGGGGCAGCTCGCGGGCACCTACTTCCCCCGGATCGAGGTTCAGGTCAAGTCGTGGTCCCGCCCCAACAACGGGAGCCCCTTCTGGCGCTATCCGATGAAGGTGGAGCACTACAACAACCTGGTCTACAGAACCCTGATCCCCCGGTTCCTCATCCTGGTCATCGTTCCCGAGAACGCCGACCAGTACGTCATCGGGACACACGGACACCTCCGTCTCCAGCACGCCGCCTACTGGGCCTCCTTCACCGGCAGGCCTGAGATCGACCCGAGGAGACGGTCGACGGTGACCGCCGAGGTGCCCCGCACGAACCTCCTCACCGCCGGGAAGCTCGTGGAGTTGTTCGAGGACTCGCCCCCGGGGGAGGTGCTCTTCTGATGGCGACCCCACTGGACATCGACGAGCTGGGCAGCGTCCTCCCGAGGAACGCGGCCCGGTACCTCGCCGCCACGGGATGGCGGGCGACCACCTCCTACAGCGTCGCGGCGGTGTGGTCGCGGGAGATCGACGGGGCCACGGTGGAGGTGCTGCTCCCTTCCACATCCGACCTCGGCGACTACCCCGCCAGGATCGCGGACGTCCTGCGCACCCTGGCCGTCGTGGAGGATCGGGACAGGCACGACATTCTGTACGAGCTTCGCTTCCCGTTGGTCGACGTGACGTACATCCGGACCATGCCGGAAACACCATCCGGAACGACGTTGCTGCACGAGGGTTTCAAGGCGATCAGCGGTGTGAAGGACCTGTTCCTCGCCGCGGCGACCACTGCGGCGCCCGAGATGCGGCAACCGGTCCTCCCGAACACCAAGCCTCAGGCTGTCTGGGACTTCATGAACCAGGTTCGCCTTGGCCTGACCCGCAAGGGCAGCTACGTCCTCCGCGTCGAGACCCTGCTCGACGACAACGACCGGCTTCCCGTGACCCCCAGAAACGTCGTCCGACATCTCTACGGCGCGACGCGAACCGCCCTCAACGCGGCCGAGGAGAGCGGTAACAGGAGCTTTGCGGCCTTCGCGGAGCAGACCGAGGCAGGGGTGTCGGCGCACCTGTGCGAGGCGCTGGCCGAGATCGGTGGCAACCACCGGAGCCCCTTCGACCTCAGCTTCACCTGGTCGCGGGCCGATCCCGTGACCGACGAGGAGACTCCGGACCTGTCCTTCGAGAGGCGGCACATCGAGCGACTGCGTGAGGCCGGCAGGTACCTCCGCGATCTCCCGACCATCAGGGAAGTCACCTTGCGGGGCAAGGTCATCGCGCTCCGGAACACGGCCCCGGACAGGCATCACGGCATCATCGAGGTGGACGGCGTGGTCGCGGCCGAGGACCAGCCCCGGGAGCGACAGAAGTACCTCGTGCACCTTCCGCCTCAGCACTATCCGTTGGCTGGCTCCGCCCATCTCAACGAGAAGGACGTCGTGGTCACGGGCTCCCTGAGAACATGGGGCCGCCAACCGGAGATCGTTCAGGTCACCTCCTTCGCTGTCGTCACGCCGGATTCACTGTTCTGAGCCGAAGAAGGCGTAGTCGGAGTCCGTGAGGGTGGGGACGAGCAGGGCTCGGTCCAGGTAGTGGTTGCCGCGCTCGCACGAGGTTTCCGAGGAGAACAGGCAGGCGTGGCAGGCCGCGCCGTAGAGCCGGCCCTGTACTCGGGGGTCGTGCTCCGCGCACAGCGGATCGGAGCTGCACAGCTCGGCCCGCTCCAACGCCCGGGAGATCAGGGTGCCCAGCCGGTCTGACTGCCCCAATGCGACGAGACCGCCGAGCGTGCCCTCACTGTCCGGAGCGGCGGTGTACAGAAGAACACCCGCCATCTGCCGCTGTCTGTCCGCATAGATCCGCTCGCCGATACCCGCAGCGCTGTAGCCGGACTCCAGGGCGAGTTCCCGAATCAACACGTGCGCGAAGGTGTGCAGCAGGACGTACCTCAGCCCTGGCCACTCACCGCGCGGCAGGTGGCGTTGCGCCCGCCAGAGATCATGCGCGGGCACGAGCATCTCCTGGGCCCGGAAGCGGACGGCCGACCTTGTCTCCCACTCAGCGAGGCGTTCCTCGTTGAACCGCAAGAAGATGCCCTCTCCCCGGGTCTCCGCACAGGGCACCCACGACGGCTCGGCCGAGCTGAGTGGTCCGCGTCTGTCGTCGTTGGTTCGCGTGACCTCCCACTCCGGCGCGTCGATGCGCGTGAACCCGTAGAGCGCGGTGACCTCCCGCAGCCGAGGCACCAGCACCACGTTGTCGATCACGCGCCGGAACCGCCGAGGCACGTCCTCGCGACGGGTCTTGAAGTCCGGAACGTCTACTGTGGAGGATGCGGTGAAGGCGGCCCACTCCGGGGTGAGCAGGTCCAGCTCGTCGCCGGGTTCGGGTTCCTCGTCCTGCTCCTCGTGGGCCATTCGCCGGATCTCGGCCCACACGCGGTCCACCCCGTACGGTTCCAGCTCGGGCCAGAACCGCTGCGTCGGCAGGATGCGCTTTGCCGCGTCCTCCGGAAGCGTGGTCAGGACCTCCAGGTTCCGCCAGAACTCCGAGACGAGATGCCGGATCGGATTGCTCTGCCTGGGCAGGGTGAAAGCCCGAAGCATCATCGGAAACCAACTGTTGGTCGCGCCGAGCACCAACGCCCGGGTTTGCCTGCCGCAGGGCGAGAACGTGCCGAGGTGCGGATGACGACCGCGACAGGCCGGCAGGTTCTCCTCCCCCGCCCGCCCGAACGCGTCAACCATGCGTCGCCGGGCACCGCAGTCCTTTCCCGTGCACTCGATGCTGACGTCCGCGACCTCTCCGGTGGTGCCCCGCTCGCTCATCCGCAGCGGGTGCGCGCCCTCCAGCTCCCTGCCGCGGTGAACGAAGTACAGCCACGGAAAGTCGTCGAGATGACCGTCGTCGCAGGCCAGCACGAACCGGGCGGGCACAGCGGTCGGCCGCGCACCGCCGTTGCCCCGGCAGTTGTGCACGTACCTGATCTTCTCCGGCTGGTAGGGGTGGCCCAGCAGCTCGAACAGTCCGGAGTCGGCTCGGGCGAGCTGGTTGCAGCGCTGGTGGGTGCACCGCAGCCAGTTGGGGAACAACCCGACCGGCGCGCCCACCCGCGCCCACTCCTCGAAGGGATTGGTCGTCTCCGGCACGTGCGGCGGGAGCCGAAGACCGTCGACCTGCGGCCCCAACTTGGCGCGGACCGCGGCGAGCAGGCGATCCTCCTCCACGTACGCCGAGCGTTCGAGGTTCCAGAAGTCCAGTCCCAGCATCACCACGGACAGGTTCGGCAGGTCGGCCATGGCACCAACCCCGTACGTGTGCAGGAGCTGGTTCGGACGCAGCGCCCCGACCCGCATCGGCTGGGAGTCACTGGCGCCGGTCATGCTGTCACCCCCTGGGTGTCGTCATCCGCCTTGACCACGGGCACGAACGGCGGGTCGTCCGCCGAGCGCGAGCCGTCCGGAGGCTGGAGAAGAAGCTGGATTCCTGGCTCCACATCACGCAACGACGTGGGACAGGTCGTGATGTGCCACCGTCCGTTGCCCGGCTTGTGCAACAGGCCCGCGGTGTCCTTCGCCCGCATCGGCTGCTCGTAGGCGAGACGACGATCGGGGAAGGCCCGCTGTCGGTCCCAGTGGTCCAACCGCCGGTCGGCCTCGTCCTCCACCCGCTTCCGGACCTCGCGGTCGGCGGGCTGCTCCGCACGCCGGCCCAGATAGCGGACAACGTGGTCGGCGACCTGGGAACTGCGGTTGAACTCCTGCGCACGCGCGTTGCCGTTGTAACCGGCTTCCAGATGGCGGGTGAGCGCGACCAGCACGCCCGTCAGACCACGGTCCACCGCCCGCTCGGCGAACGGCGTCACGGACAACGCCTCCACCTCGCGGTACAGACTGCCGTGGAAGTGCTCGAACCGCTCGTAGTGCGAGAGGTCGCGAGGCCGCGCCCAGTTGTAAACCATGAAGACGATGCCGGGCGCCGCACGGCCAACACGACTCGTCGCCTGGATGTACTCCGCGGCGGACTTCGGCTGGTTGCCCACCACCATCAAACCGAGCCGCGAGACGTCCACACCGACCGCGATCATGCTCGTGGCCAGGAGGACGTCGATCGGCCGCTGCGTGTTCTGCCCACGTGGGAACGGCACGGCGAGCCGGTCCAGCAACGGGCGGATCTCGTCCGAGGTGAGCCGGGACGTCAGCTCCCTGACGTCGGGCTCGGGACGGCTGGCCAGCCCCCGTTGGTCCGCGTGGCTGAGGCGCGTGGACACGTCGTCCTCCACCAACCGCCGCATGCCGCCGAGATCCCGCAAGCTGTTGAAGTAGCCGACGAGGGTCATGTACGGGTCGGTGACCTCGTTGTGGCCGTACTTCTCGTGCAACTTCTGCGCCGCGCCCATCACGGACACGTAGACCCGGATGAGAGTGGACTTGATGCGGGAACCGTGGGCGCAGATCCCCACGTACCGCCGGCCCGGCTTCTCCTCGGGTCGCCGCTGCCGCGCGAAGAAGCTGTCCCCCGCGTCCAACCCCGATGGGGGAAACACCTCGGTCCCCCGGTAGAACAACGCCTCGATCTGGAGGTTCGCCCGACGAACGGTCGCCGTCGACGCGACGACCTTGGGTCGGATGTTCCGCCCGCTCTCCTTGTCGTACCACGTGGCGAGCCGGTCCACAGCCGTCTCGTAGAGACCGACCAACGAGCCCAGCGGTCCGGAGATCAGGTGCAGCTCGTCCTGAATGATCAGGTCCGGCGGACGCAGGGTCGTGGCCCCGACGATCCGGGCGGCCGGGGCGTCCGCCGCGGGCCGGTGGTTCCCGCTCTCCCACTCCTTGCCGCGCAGGTCCTCGGTCACGTACCCGTGCCGCTCGCACCGCTGACTGACCCGACCGAACAGGGTCGTGGCCTCCCCGCGCCAGGGAAGCTGCGCGAACTTGTCCACGGTGCCGATGAGCAACGAGGGCGGATGCCGGTAGATCTCCTCGTCCACGACGAGCACCGGCAGTCCCCGGTGGTCGATGTCGTTGTTGTTGATCGAGGACATGGTCAGCCCGAACGGGCACTCCGTGTCCGAGCAGTAGATCAGCGTGCGGCGATAGGTCTTGTTGGCCTCGATGTTCTGGCCCGGCTCGATGGGCGCGCCACACCAGGGACAGCTCGTGAGCTGGTGCGGTGTGCCCCGGCCCCGCGCCGCCCCGCCCCGCTTCCCGCGCACGAGCTTCAGCCAGTCCTCGACGTCGTCGAACCGGTTGGGCGTCACTCCCCCGCCGACCCAGAGGCCGAGCCGGAAAGGTGCGGTCCCCCAGGTGGTTCCGGCCGCGCGCCTCAGCGTCTCCGCTGCACAGATCAGGGCGGCGGCCCGCTCGAACTGCTGGATCGTCAGCAGCCGCAACGTGTACCGCATCAGGACCGCGAGTCCCGCGCTGGTGTCCAGACCACCCGTGTGAGGCTGGAGCCGACGAGCGGCGAGGGTGAACGCGGTCAACCCGAGATACGCCTCGGTCTTGCCACCACCCGTGGGGAACCACAGCAGATCGGCGACGGCCTGGTCACGTTCCTCGGACCGCTCCGGATGGCGGGGATCACTGAGCGCCGGCAGGTTCAGCAACATGAACGCGAGCTGGAACGGCCGCCATCGCGGTGTGTCTTCGGCTTCGACCCGGCGCACGGTGGCGGTGAAGGTGAGCTGGGGCTCCTTGCGTCGCCGGTCCGCGATCTGGGTGTGCAGTCGTTGCAGGTGCATCGCGTGGTTGGCGAAGCCGAAGGCGCGCCGAGCAGTCTCGTCCCTGCCGAGCAGGGTGATTCCCGCTTCGATCCGGTTCGCCGCCCGGCGTGCGGTGTTCAGGGCGGCGCGGGCCTGTTCGGCGTACTCGGCCAGGTGCTCACGAGGGTCGTCGATCCTGGCCACCTGCCGGTCAATCCACGCCCGGTACTCGACGACCAGCGGGCGCAGCGCTCCCACCAGGGCGGCGGACGGACCATCGGACAGCTCGGCGAGCCGCTTCATGCCGAGCTCGAGATCGGCGAGCCCCGCCAGCTCCTCGTCCGTCTCCGGGTTGGGGATGTCGGTGGGGGGCACCTCGTAAACCGGCACCGTCCGGGTCTCAACCAGCCTGGCGCGCAGAGGATTCTCCGGCGACGGCTCGACGTGCACGGCGGCCCCGCTGCCCACGGCGAACTGCGGCTGGAGTCGGTAGGCCATCGCGAGCCGGCCCTGCTCCTCGCGGTCGGTCTGGTCGCCGTTGGCCCGCCAGCTGGCGCGGGGCAGGAACACTGGCTCGTCGCCGGGGCCGGTCGCGCTCATCTCGACCTGGAAGATCCACGCTGACGGGTCCCGCTTGCTGGCCGGCTGGGACTGGCCGTTCTCCACGTAGAGCGAGACCAGCCAGTCCCCCTCGTGCCGCCGACACCGACCCCGCACGACGACGTGCGGATGCTCCGGATCAACCGGCAACGGATCGATGAGCCCTTCGGCGAGGCGCACCCGCACAGTTCCGCCCCGCTGGTCCCGCCGCCACACGGTGCGCCCGGCCGTCTCCTCGCGCTCCGAGCGGACCCGCTCGTAGCGCCCCCACTTCGCGGCAACCATGAGCTCGGTGACCTGACCGTCCACTCGACAGGAGAACCCGAGCGCCGAAGGGTTGAGGCTCGGCACGTTCGGCGCGCTGGCCTCCTGGCCGCTCTCCACGAGATCACTGGCGGCGGCGCCGGACAACTCGTCCAGGGCCTCGGGTTCCAGATCGACGCCATGCGGCGCAAGCCGGCCGAGTGGATACCGGTCAACCGGGTTCTCGCCGGAAAACTCCTCCTCGGGGCCTCCGAGCGGGCCGAGGAGGTCGTCCAGCACGAGCCGCTGAAGCTCCGCACGGACTTCCGGGGGAGAGGGTGGCGCGAGCACGGGCTGGTCGAGCACGGGCTGGTCGGTCACAGCTCCGTACCGTATCCGCTGGAGCCGACAAGATCGTCCCTGATAGGCCCGGTCCACGCACCACTTGCCAAGATCAGTGCTCAGCCGACTCCCGCCGCGGTTCCGCCCACACGAGGCCGACCTCCCTGCTGTACGAGAACATCGTCATGAGGCTGTCGACGGACCGAAAGCTCCCGGTCGTCCGCCCCTCGGCCCCGACGACGTTCACGCGGTCGGCGACGGCCATTCCCCAGCCCTCCACCCGAGCCTCGGTGATCTCATCCCCCTCGTCCCGCTCGAACCCGCAGACGGCGAACAGCTTCGGCACGGTCGCGGCGACCTCCTCCGCGACCAACTCCCGCCGATCCCCCTCCAACTCCCAGAACTCAGCCTGGTCCAACGCACCCATCCCCGACCACTCCTCCCGATCAGCGATCGTGATCGCATACTAAAAGTGGTCTTATGCCTAGCTTCATGCCACGAAACGGTGAACCTGGTGCTGGTGCGGCTTGGCAGACTGACGCCACACGACGGATGCGGAGAGGGCCTCTTTCCAGAACGCGGCGACCCGCCAGCCCTGCGCTGGTTGGTTGGCAACGAATTACGACAAGCGCGTGTGCGTGTCGGGAAGACGCAGGCCGACGCCGCCCAAGCAGTTGGATGCAGCAAGTCAAAGATCAACTACTTGGAGAGCGGCCGCAACCAACAGCAGCCAGAGGAAGTCCGTCGGCTGCTCGCCTTCTACAGCGCTGACCCCGCCCACATCGAACGCCTGGTGACCCTGACGGAACGAGCCGACCAGCAGAGCTGGTGGGCACCGTTCAGCGACATCGTTCCCAAATGGCTGAAGACCTTTGTTGGTCTGGAAGCACTTGCCCAAAGTGAGTTCGTGTACGAGCCGCTGCTACTACCAGGGCTCGTGCAGACACCCGACTACGCAGCCGCGCTACTGATCAACAATCTTCGCGTTGCTCCCGCCGGGGCTGACCGCGTAGTGAAGCTTCGGATGGCCAGGCAAGCGAGGCTCTCCGGCAACGAGCCCTTGCAGTACCACGCCGTCATCGAGGAACCAGTGCTGAACCGCCTTGTAGGCGGCCCTAACGTCATGCGCGCTCAGCTACGGCACCTGCTGAAACTTATGGAGCAGGACAACATCGTCCTACAAGTCATGCCTTCATGTGTAGCCGTTCATGACGGACTTGACGGGGAGTTCACCCTTCTCACATTCGCGGAAGCTCTCAGCATCGGATACGTCGAGTTTCCAGCGGGAGCAGTGTACGTGCAGGATCAGGATCAGGTCGCCTTGCATAGCAAGGCCGCTGACCGACTGTCCTCGGTAGCGTTGTCGCCAACTGACACGGCCGAGATGATCCGCACGTACCTCGACGCGCTTCCCTGAAGGAGAAGTCGACATGAGCAGGCCAGCAACAACCTTGTTTTGGCGGACCTCCAGTCGGAGCAGTGATGGCTCCAACTGCGTCGAGGTCGCTGGTTGGCGGAAGTCAAGCCACAGCAGCAACGGTGAGAGCTGCGTGGAGGCCGGGTCCAGTGCGGACCTTGTGCTGACAGCCGACTCTAAGAACCCGGGTGGACCGGCTCTTAGCTTCCACAGGGCCGAATGGGGCAAGTTTGTGAGCGTGCTCAGGTCAGGCCAACTTGACCTGACCTGAGCACCTCCCACACCTGGGGATCAGAACAAGGCTCCATCCGGAGGAATCAACGCACCGTCAACGCTCTCGTTGGCCGAGGGCGGGAGGCTCCGCCTGCGGTTGCCCCCCACCCGACGCCCACGGTTGTGCAAACCCTGTGCGATCTCTTCGGCGTGCCGCGCGTGGTTCAGCTCCAGGAGGCGGTCCAACACCTCAACCTGCACCTCCGGAGCGATGGTGAAGCGCCGGCCCTGCCGGGTCTCGTAGAAGCCGTGCCCCAGGTCGAGATCTGTCCAGCCATACGCCTCAGCCACCGCTTTGTCGACCTCAACGTGGATCTCCCGCAACCGCTGGATCTCGTCGTCAGTCTCACCCGGCTTGTGCACCAGGTTGTAGAGCTTCGTGAGCCCAAGCTGCCGACCCAGCATCACACCCCGCCGGAACGTATGCAGCTGCTCCCCCACTCGATCCATCCGGGCAGTCAGCTCCGGTTGCGGGAACGTCTCGAACCCGTCCGACGGCGTGTAGCGAAGCCTCGTCTCAAGCGTCGACTCACCCTTCGTCGTCCACCATCCAAAGTGAACGTTGCTCGACAGCAAGGTGAGGTAGGAATCCCGGTCTATCGCGAAGACAACAACCTGCTCGCTCATGACCTGGCGGGTCGACACGAACTGAGGCAGACCAGTTTTGCTCACGCGCGCAATCACAAGCACGCGATCGAGCCCAGCAATCGCCTCCATCATGGCAGGCCGCCTCTCGGCGTACTGCCACCACCTCTCGCGATACACCCTTCGGTTGTTTTGTGACCGGAAGGGCTTCACATCACGCTCAACGATCTCGAAGCACTCCGCATACTCGGCCGCCTTCGCTTCGGACCAACCATGGAAGTTGATCACCCAGCGGCTCGCCAAGGAGTCGGGCCGAGAGTTGAGGTCCTCGCCGTTGAGGTAGGGGAACAGCACCTCCGCGTTACGCGGGTCCTTGTCAATCAACTGACGGGCGCGCTCAGTGTCCAGGATGAAACCTGCTCCAAGCACGATCGAACCCTGAAACGACTGCTCAGCGTTGGCCATCAGCCGATTAGGGCTACCGGAGACCCGTGACCGGGGGCTGAGTGACGGCGTGATACCGGAGACACGGTTGCCGTCAAGGGTCCGCACCTCCTTCTCGCGGGTGCGACCTACCCAGATCAATGCGACTTCCAGGTTCGCCGCACCGGGCCAGGGTTGAGACTTGACCGCGCGATAGACTTCCCAGCCTCGCCCGACCGCCTGGTCCAGCCCCACCTCACGCGTGTCGCCCTGAGCGATCGTGTTCGTGGCGATGATCCCCAGCCGCCCCCGATCACTAATGTCGAGATTTCGAAGCAGGAAGTAGGAGCACAGGTCAGCGCTGCCACGCCTGCCACGCCCCACATGCTTGACCAGGTACTCGCGAACGTCCCGGCCAATCGAACCGGTCAGGCGCTGGCCGCCAACAAACGGCGGGTTGCCCACCACAGCATCAAAACCTCCGCGCCGCATCACCTCGGGGAACTCGAGGGGCCAGTGCAGCGGTCGAATGGGCTCCGGGCGCGGTCCGCGCAACCATTCCTCAATGACCTCGCCCAGCCGTCCCTCTAGAGGTGATTCCTCCTCGGACCGCAACGGCAGGATTTTGAGTGCATCGCCGGTCACCAAGTCCAGATAGGATTCGTAGCTCTTGGTGTCCTCGTCCCCCTCTTCACGGCCGCGTGCTTCACACAAGGCGGCGCCCACCACCGCGTCGGCCATCAGTCGGAGACGTCTCGTCAACCGCTCGGCCTTCGCCAGCTTCTCTGCTTTCTCCTTCGACTCGTCGTGGTACTGGGCGACAGTCGCCTCGATCTCCTCACGGAGCTTCGTCGCGTCGGTCAGCGCCGCGTCGATGTGGTCGTCGATGGCACCTGGGATCTGATTGTTGCGGGCCAAGCCGCTCGCGGGGTCAAGGTGGAAGCGCACGAGCTGGTCGAGGGACCGCACACCCACCAGCGAGTCACCCCAGCGAAGGGCGTGGTCGAGGAAGCCAAAGGGCCTGTCCTTGGCCAGGGTGACCAGCCACAGCGAGAGTTTCGCCAGCTCCACCGCCATGTCATCGCGATCGACCCCGTACAGGCACCGCGCGGCGACCATCCGCCGCGCGGCCAGCAGCATGCCCTCGCGATCCTCCCCGCCGTTCATGATGTCGGCGACATATTGAGGAACCCCGTCGCGGTCCCAACCCTCCACCAGACGCTCGGCGAGGTAGCGGCAGGCCGAGACCAGGAACGCGCCTGAGCCCATCGCCGGGTCGCAGATCTTCAAGTCCAGCAACTTCTCCGCTGGCTTGACACTCCACTCACCACGCTCGACGCCTTCCGCCGGTCCGGGCTCGAAGCACAACGGTGCAAGGGTGTGCTCCACGACCTCCTCAGCCAGGGAGCGCGGCGTGTAGTGCGTGCCCGTGGCGCGCCGGTCACCGACCTGCGTGAACAACACGGACCCGGCAGGGAAGACCGTCGGCTCGTTCCGAAGGTCCTGGCGCAACAGGCCCCAGAAGGGACGAATCCGCTCCGCGAGCGCGGAGTCGTTGTCACAGGCGGCGTGCAGTGCCGCGACCTGGTCCAACGTCGGCTCGGTCGCGAGCGCCTTGGCGAGCTGTCGAGAGGTCAGGCCACACGTAGCCAGAAGCCAGGTCCGCAGCTTCTCGTCACCCTGGGCCGCGAGGGATTCCAGCTCCGCCAAGGGAATCTCGGGCTCCAACTTGCCGATGAGGCCGACGTACGGCTCATCGACCTTGCGGCAGGAGAAGTCCAGCAAGCCCTCGTAGACGTGACCGATCTGCTCGACGTCCAAGCCCGCGTAGCTCAACCGTTCCGCCGCACGGCCCTTGTGGCGCAGCACTAGGAGCGCGTCGAGGATCTCGTGGATCACGCGGTCCGAGACCCGCGCCTGCTCCAGCCAGGGGAACGCCCACGGGTTGAACAGCGATCCACCGTGAGCCGGAATCCGGAGGTCCGGATGCCAGCTTCCGTCGTGAATCGCGCAGAAGAGAGCCAGCAGGCGCGGCCACGCGGCCTTGCGGCGGTCGCCGATCTCGTCGCCGTGGAGGTTCCGCTCCGCCTCAAGCCGCTCGTAAAGCGTGGACACCGCGTACGACTCGGCGTAGACGGGGTCGTTGACCGGGAGGAGGCGCTGTTCCTCCGCGTAGAGCAGGAAGACCAAGCGCATGAGCACCGTCAGGCTGGCGCGGTAGATCTCCCGTTCGGAGGCGACGTCGAGCAGCCTCCCGCCTTCTTCGCGGTCGAGCCGGGCCAGTTCGGCCACGAACAGCTCGACCGCTTGGCGCACCTGGTTGCCGAGCGTGTCAGTGACCTGGGCCTGCGCCGCAGCGCTGCGCGCGAACAGGCCGGCGAGGCTGGTCGAGGGCTTGTTGTCCGGCGTCGTAGCCGGTGGCAGGACACGGGGAGCGCTGAGCAGGGTGGCGAACGCCCGCAGCAGCACGGGTTCTTCCAGCCAGAGGTCCGCGTCGAAGACGGCGGTGCTGCTGGCCTCGCCGGGGCGCGCGTGCACGAGCACCCAGAACTGCCCGTTGGTCAGCAGCGCCAGGGGAATTCCAGTATCCCGGCAGATCTGCGCGACCCGTTCCGACAATGCGGGCTGACCGTTGACCGCCTTGGTCAGTGACTCGTCGAACGGTCGCCGATACACGTACATCCGACCAGCGCGGCCACCCTCGGGCGTTGGCGCGGAGACCACGTTGTCGGGGCGCGGGCCGGAGAAGTCCGGTGGAACAGACGTACCACTGTCCATCATGGACGGTGGGAAGCGCAGCAGCTCGGCGAGCACGAGGTCCTGCCACGCGGAGCCGAGGACGTCGGGGGCTTCGCTGAACTCGGCCCACGCCTGGCGCAGACGGGTGCGAACGCCGTCGGGGACGGTTTCGAGGCCGTGGGGGAACGCCTCGGTGAGCGTCGGCAGCGCCAGGAACGGGCCTTCCGGGCGAAGCAGACCAAGCCATTCGGAGTGGTGCTCGGCGTTGCTGGGCGTGCGGGCGCCGGTGGCGCGGCGAGCAGGGGACATCAGTGCGCTCCTCGGGCGATCGCGGCGGGAACCAGGAACTCCACGGCAACCGGGAAGGTGTGCGTCCTGGGACCGGCGTAGCGCCGCCGCAACGCCTCGGTCTCACGTTCCCGTTGTTCCGGCAGGGAGTTCAGGCGCGTGGTCAACGCGTCGCGGTCGGCCCGCAGCTGGTCCTGCTCGGTCTCGAACAGGCTGGGCTGGTACCAGAGGTCCTTGTCCTCCAGCACCGACCTGATCGACCGCTCCAGCTCGTCGAGCACGGCCTCGATCGCCGTGACCTCCTCGTCGCAGCGTTGCCGCAGAAGGCTCTGCATGCTGCGGATGCGGTCGGAGGCGCGGGTGGTGAGCGCGCGCCTCAAGGGATCGGCCAGCTCAGACCACACCGCCGCGAGCCGGGCCCGAACTCCTTCGGGGACGGGCTCATCCGACGCGGCCGCCAACCAGGAGCTAACCTCGTCTTTCTTGGCGCGCACGAGCTTTCCGCCCTCGATCAGCCCGCCAGCGGTGATGACCTCCTCGTGAAGGCGCGTGCCTTCCGCTCCAGTGACAACCACGCGGCCGTACGCGACCGCCGCCGGTACGCGCAGCGTGTCCCCAGGAACCACCCGGGCCGTGACCCGGCGCAGCTTGGCCGCGCCACTCGGCGACGCGTCACCGTTGATCGACGCCCTGGCCTGCGCCCACAGCTCCGCGCGCAACAGCCGCAGACACATCTGCACCAGGCGGTGTCCCAGGTGGAGCAGGACGACGTCCTGCCGCCCTGCCACGGCATCCTGGTCGAAGGTGACCGGCCGCTCGGCACCGGTGACGGGGTGGTAGAGGCCGTCGTTGCGCGCTGAGGCCCAGGCTCCTGGCAGCTCCGGCAGGCGGAAGACCGGTGCGGCCAGGCCCGGCAGCGGATCGGCCGGTGTCAGGTCACGGCGGTGGGCCAGGCGGAGTGCGGTGCGGACCACCTGCTCCAGCGTCTCCGGCGTGAGGTCGAGATCCGTGCGGCTGCTGGCCAACGCGTCGGTGAGGCGTTGCAGGTCGCGGGCGAGATCCCGGTCCACCTTGAGCCGGGCCCGCTTGGCGCGGCTGGCGATCTCGACGTCCGCGGCGTGCCAGTCGGCCGCGCGACCGAGCATCTTCTCCTCCACCTGGGCGGCGATGACCTCGCCCGCGCTGCCCAGGTCGGCCCGGATGCGCTCGACTTTCTCCGCGGCGACGCGCAGGAAGGCCAGCTCGTCCTCCAGCGATCCGGCGTTGAACGTCCGCTGCCGCCACCCGACCGGCACGAAGTGCCGCACCTCCACAGTGGACGCCCGCTGGCCGTGCCGGTCCACGCGGCCGTTGCGCTGCTCCAACCGGTTGGGGTTCCAGGGAATCTCCCAGTGCAGCACGCGGTGGCAGTGCCACTGGAGGTTGATGCCCTCGCTGGCCGCGTCCGTGGCGACCAGCACCCGCACCGGGTCGAGTTCCGGCTCGGCGGTGAAGACGTTCTTGATCCGCTCGCGTTCGTCTCTGTCCTGGCCGCCGTAGAGCAGGGCGAGCCGCTCCTGGGGATAACCCTCGTGGATCAGGCGGTCGAACAGCCAGCGCTGGGTGTCGCGGTACTCCGTGAAGATGATGACGCGCTCGTCGGACCACTCGCCGTGGGGGCGAACGATGGGGTCAAGCCACCCGCGCAGCGCGGCGAACTTGCCGTCCGGGCGCCCCTGGGCCTGACGCGCCCAGTCCCGCAGCTCGACCAACATCCCGCGTTCCTCCGCGGACAACGGCGGCGCCCACTGCCGAACCGCGACCAGGGCGTCCGACTCGGTGTCGCCATAGGCGGCGTCGTCCTCGGCGGTCTCCTCCAGCTTGTCGATCAGGGGGCGCAGCACGCGCTCACCCGTCGCATCGGCGACGGGTTTCGCCTCGTCGCGCTGGGACATCGTCTCCAGATGCTTCTCGACCGTCTCCGCGAAGGCCTTCGGCGAGGAGAAGAGGCGACGCTTGAGCAGCGTCGTCACGAAGTCCGCCGCGATGCGCTGCGCCTTCGCGCCCGCGGCCTCGCGTCGGCTCTGGGCGTAGCGGTTGAGCAGCGCATGTGCGTGCCGCTCGTCTGCGGAGTACTCAACCTCCACGTAGCCGAGGTCGCGGGCGCCGAAGCGCGGGGTGCCGTCCCACTTCGCGGGCAGCTCGCTCTTGAGTCGGCGCACCATGACGCGGGCGAGCTGTTCCTCGGTCGGCCGCACGCCACGGGCGAACCTCTGGTCGTCCAGCAGCTCCAGCAACGCCGTGAACGACTCCAGGTAGCCGTTGTGCGGGGTGGCCGAGAGGAACAGCCGGTGCTCGCAGTGGGGGGCCAACTGGCGGATCGCCTTGGTCCGCAGGGAGTCAACCGCGTACCGACCACGGCCGGAAGGCGCGCAGGTGTGGACCTCGTCCACGACGAGGAGGTCGATGGTCCTGGGATAGCGCGGAACCGAGGGAAGGACCTCCCGCAACAGCCGCATCGGGCGTTCGCGCTTGAGCCAGTCGACGCTGACGATCAGGCGGGGGTAGTGGGTCCAGGGATTGGCGTAGAGGCCACGGGAACGGCGCAGGTCCTTCAGCATCTGCGTGTCGACGATGCGGAAGTCCAGGCCGAACTTGTCGCGCATCTCGTCGCGCCACTGCAACGTGAGCCCGGCCGGGCAGACGATCAGCATCGTGCGGGCCCGGTGGCGGAGCATCAGCTCCTGCATCACCAGCCCGGCCTCAATCGTCTTCCCGAGTCCGACGTCATCCGCGATCAAGAGGTTCGTGCGGGGCATGGACAGTGCCCGGACGACGGGGTCAAGCTGGTAGTCCTCGATCTGGATGCCGGAGCGGAACGGGGCCTGGAGGGCGGTCCTGTCGGCGGAGGCGACCGCACCCCATCGCACGGCGTGGAGGAACGCGGCCAGCTCGTCGGGAGCGTCGAAACCGGCCTCGGGACTCGGCAGGACCGTCGTGTCATGGATGACGGCCCCGATCTCCAGCTCCCAGACGACGCGCAACTCCTCGTCCCGTGCGTCGTCCTCGACGCTGATCAGGGACACGAGGTGTGGCCGACGACCGCTGAAGCGTTGCGGGTCGTCGCTCGCGATCTCGCCCTGGGCCACGCTCGCGGCCACCCACTGCCGGTTCCGGACGGTCACGAGCTGGCCCTCGCTCGGGACCGCGACCACTGGCTCATCCGACACGCTCGTCACGAAACCCCTCCCCCAACGGACACAAAGATCATCCTTACGGATGGTCTATCACTTCAACCAGGCCGCCGAGGTCACGCGATCAATACCATCCGTCACCGGTAAGGTCATCAGGCGCTCGGACGGGTGGCATTGGGGGAAACAGTGGCTCGACTGGCGATCGCCAAGGACTTCCTCGCCGACTTCGCGCGACTGGAGAAGCACCTCCAGAAAGCCGTTCAGGACGCCTTCGACAAGTTCGCCCAGCACACACACGCTGGCCTGCACCTGGAGCCGCTCAACAACTCCAGGGACCCACGCATCAGGACCATCCGGATCAACCAGCAGTACCGCGGTGTCGTGCTGGCCCCCGAGAACGGAGGCGAGCACCTACTGCTGAAGGTGATGAACCACGACGACGCGATCGCCTACGCGGTGAGCCGCCGGTTCACCGTCAACGAGGCGATCGGCGTTCTTGAGGTGCGGGACCAGGAGGCGTTGGAGGACATCGAGCCCGCGTTGCGGCAGGCCGCCGAGAAGACCGAGCGGCGGCTCTTCGACGACGTCTCGGACAGCGACCTCGTCCGACTCGGCATCGACCAGGCGGTCCTACCGCTGGTTCGCGTCCTGTCCACCGAGTCCCACCTCGACGCCCTGGCACCGCTCCTGCCGTCACCCCAGCACGACGCCCTGGTCGCACTCGCCTCCGGGATGACGCCGGAGGAGGCATGGGCCGAGGTCAGCAAGCACATGCCGACCGCGGAGCCGCCCGAGCACATCGACCCGACGGACCTCGCCTCGGCGATCGAGAGGACGCCCGACCAGTACGTCATGGTCTCCGGGCCGGAGGACCTGGCCGAGATCCTGGCGCACCCCTTCGCCGCCTGGCGGATCTTCCTGCACCCCCGACAGCGCTCGATCGCCTATCGCGAGTCCTACCGCGGCCCGGCCCTGGTCACCGGTGGCGCGGGCACCGGAAAGACCGTGACGGCCGTGCACCGCGCCGCGTTCCTGGCCGAACGCGCGACCACGGCCGAGGACGAGCCCCGCATCCTCGTCACGACCTACACCCGCAACCTCGCCGAGGCCCTGCAGGGCCAGCTCGCGATGCTGGTCTCCGACGAGGTCGTCGAATCGCGAATCGAAGCGTCCAATGTGGACCGTCTTGCCTATCAGGTCATCACGGAGGCGCACGGCAGGCAGCCCGACGTCGCCGACAACGACACCATGAACCGCCTGTGGGACCAGGCCGCCGCGCTCATCGGCGGGGAGTTCAGCCCCTCGTTCCTGTGGCGCGAGTGGGAACAGGTCATCCTCGCCCAGCAGATCCACGACCTTCCCGGCTACGTGGAGTGTCGGCGTCGCGGTCGTGGCAGGGGCCTCAACACCGCGCAGCGGGGGCGGGTGTGGACGGCGATCGGGCATGTGCTCGCCGAGCTGCGCCGTTCGGGGCAGCGAACCCATCACCAGATCGCCGACGAGGCCGCCCGCATCCTCAACGAGCGCGCGGAAAAGCCCTACCGGCACGTGATCGTGGACGAAGGCCAGGACCTGCACCCCGCGCAGTGGCGGTTGTTGCGGGCTGCGGTCGCGCCGGGCCCTGACGACCTGTTCATCGTCGCCGACCCCAACCAGCGCATCTACGACCACCGCGTGTCGTTGGAAGCCCTGGGCATCCGCGTGGTGGGCCGCAGCTACAAGCTGACCATCAGCTACCGCACGACCCAGGAGATTCTGAGCTGGTCGGTGGGCGTGCTCAACGGCAACGCCGCCACCGGCCTGAACGACGAGCCGGACACCCTTGCCGGCTACCGGTCCCCCATGCACGGCCGCCGCCCCGTGGTTCGCGGGTTTCCCAGCCGCGCCGCCGAACTCGACGCGCTCGTGGACCAGGTGCGCGTGTGGCTGGACTCGGGCGTGGAACCCCAGGCCATCGCCATCGCCGCCCGGTTCGGTTGGCGGGTGCGGGAAGCACGGGACGCGTTGGAGCGGGCCGGCATTCCCACCGCGAGCAGCCGGGCCAAGGACGCGGACGGAGTGCGCGCGGGCAGCATGCACTCGATGAAGGGCCTGGAGTTCCGGTGCATCGCGGTGATCGGCGTCGACGAGGACGACGTGCCCGCGACCAAGTTCCTGACCAGCCCGGAGGAGGACCCGGTCGCGCACCAGCAGGACCTGCAACGGGAGCGCTGCCTCCTGTTCGTCGCCGCGACCCGCGCCCGCGACATGCTCGCGATCTTCCACCAGACGGGGAAAGCGAGTCCCTTCCTGAAGGCGTGACGCGTCGTCCCACCCTCCCGACAGACGTGGTCGGCACCGCTGACCACCCCGCCTACGGCGATGAGGACCGAGAAGAATGCCCGTCGAGAAGACCGAGCGAGACGTCACGACGTTGGTCGGCCAGATCTCCGGTGGCGAGATCCGGCTGCCCGAGATCCAGCGGGGCTACGTCTGGAAGCCGACCCAGGTCGCGCGGCTGGTCGAATCCCTCTATCGCGGCTATCCGACGGGCTCGCTGTTGTTCTGGCAGACCACCGAGACGCCGCAGACCAGAGAGGCGGCGACCGGAACACCACAGGCGACGGCAGCTGTCCTTCCGCTGTACCTCCTGGATGGTCAGCAGCGGCTCACATCGCTGCACCGGGTCCTCACCGACCACCCCGACGCCCAGGTCGTCTTCAACGTGGAGACCGAGGCCTTCCAGAACCAGAGCGCGACCACCGCCAAGGACCCGCGCTGGATCAAGGTGCACGAGGTCCTGCGGCCCGGGGCGAAGCAGTTCCCGCTCATCCAACGGCTGCACGAGGCCGTGCCCGCACTCGACCCCGACGTCGTCGGCGAGCGGATCGGCCAGCTCGCGGCGGTTCGGAGCCGGCGCTTCCACATGGAGATCCTGACCGACTTCCCGTACGAGGAGGTGGCGCAGATCTTCGTGCGGGTCAACAGTGGCGGCCAGCGGCTCCGGACCACCGACCTCTCCCTCGCCACGCTGTCGGCACGGTGGCCGGGCATCCTCGGCAAGCTGGAGGACGAGGCCGACTACTGGGCCCGCCGCGACTACCCGGACCTCGACGTCACCTTCCTCACCCGCGCGCTCACCGGCGCCGTGCTCGGTCGTGGCCTCAACGCCTGGTCCCACGGGAAGCTGGTGGCAGCAAGCGACGAGGCTCTTGAGCAGGGCTGGCGGACCGTCCAACGCGGACTGCGCCACCTCGTTCCGCTGCTGCGGGAGAACCTTGGCGTTGACCACAGTGGACTCATCCCTTCCCACGTGGCGTTGCTGCCGTTGATCGTTTTCCTCGGGGAACGTCCCGACGAACCGCTCGGCGCCGACACGACCAACGCGGTGCTCTACTGGTTCCTGGTCGCGACGATCCGCGCTCGGTACAGCGGTTCCACCGACACGCGTCTCGGGCAGGACATTCCCGCCACCCGGGAACCCGAGCCCATCAAGCGGCTTCTCGCCAACCTGGGGGCGTTGGACACCCGCGTCGAGGTCACGGCCAACGACCTCCAGGGGCGCAACTACGGAAGCCCCTACTTCTTCCTCAGCTATCTGGTAGCGAGGCGGGCCAACGCCACCGACTGGTGGTACGGCACCAGCATCTCCGCGAACGCCGAGGGCAGCCAGAAGCTGGAGTACCACCACATCCACCCCCAGTCGACGCTGCGGAACCACCCGAACGGCTACGGCAAGGGCGAGATCAACGAGATGGCGAACCTGGCGTTCATCTCCGCCAGGGCGAACCGCAAGATCAGCAACCGGTCGCCGAAGCTGTACTTCCCCGAGCTGGACCCCGCGGATCTCGCCGCGCACTTCGTGCCTCTCCAGGAGGAACTGCGCGACGCGTCGGCCTACCGCGAGTTCCTCGTCGCCCGCCGCACCCTGCTGGCCGAGACGATGACGGCACTGCTCGACCGGTTCCGACCATCCTGGGTGGCCCCGCTCGGCGGGTCTGCCGACCCGCTCGCCGGCCGCTCCCTGGAGTTCCAGCTCTACCGCGGACAGGCACAGACCGATGGGAGCCTCGTCGTCACGGCGCGCACCGGGACCGACGAGTGGTCCGCCGCGCTCGGCCTCGCCGACCTGGAGTCGGCACTGCGAGCCGCGGAATCCGGCCTCGACAGCGACGTCGACATCGCCGGTGAGATCGTGCCGGTGCGGGTGGACCACGAGGACGTGGAGATCCTTATGGGCCCCTTCCTCGTCAGCGGCAGCATGGCCGAATGGAAGCAGACCCTGGACCGGGAGCGGGCGGACGCGCTGCCGTGGTCGAAGTACCCGGTCATCGACCCAAGACCTTGGCGCGGTGAACGAGTCCGCTTTCCCGTGGCCAACGTGGACTGACCACATCAGCTGCCCAGGAGTCCGCACCGGGTCAGGAGGTGGCGAAGAGGGCGACGACCCTGACGACGCACAGGGCGAGGAAGGCCACCGGAGCGGCGAGCCACCGAACGTCCATGCGGTGCAGGATCAACGGGATGGCCTGCACGAACAACACGAGGAGCGCCAGGAATCCCGCGGCCGTCACGAAGAGGAGACTGCCGGCGAACCTGTCGGAGGGTTTGGCGCCGGACGGGAAGAACGACCAGACAAGCGGCACCGCGGCGAGGGCGAGCAACAGACAACACAGGCCCTTCAGGACGATGAGGCCGGCGCCGCCGTCTCATGGCGGTGTCCGGTCTGTCCGCTCTCCCTGGCCCAGGGACACGATTCCTCCCGCTGTGGTGGCCGAACTCGTCATCGAAGCGCTTCCCGCGCCTGGGGTAATTCCCGTTGGAAGTTGTTCGCGTAGCCCTGGGCGTCCGGACCCCGCCAGTAGAGGCCGCCGTTGTAGCGCGCCGCCAACTCACGCCGTTGCTCTGGCGTCATCCCGTCCGGATCGGTGAGCGCGAAATCGCTGGACTGTTTCAGCTCCGCGAGGTGCTTGGCCGCGACGAAGACGCTCTCCTTGGGGTTGACCAGCGACGCGATGACCTCACCGCGCTGTTCCTCGGAGAGGTGGGCGGGGTCGTAGCCGAGAGTCTCCGCCGCCCGATGGACCTGGATGGCCATCGGGCCCATACGAGGTCTGGTCGGGTTCCCCCGCCAGCTTCCACGGTCGCATTCCACCCGGCAGGTTCTTCCGCGCCCAGTCGGTCGTGTCGTCCATCCACATGGGCTTGCCGCCCACCTCCTGGAAAGCGATTCCGGCGACGACATCGGCCGGTAAGCCGTACTTCGCGGCCGCGGCCTTGATGACCTCCCTGTTGTCCCTGATCCACCGCTGTCGGAACTGGTCCTCGGTCTCGCCGACGCCCACCTGCCAGCGGGCGAAGTCGGCCGTGCCCCAGGTGAGGTTGCCGCCGGGCAGCCGGGCCGCGTGGTCCCGCACCTCCCGGAGAGTCGTGGACACCAGGCCGGTGGCCGCCGGTCTGGTGGCCTCGGGAATCTCCCCCACGCCGGAGAGCCGGACGTTCGGGCCGTGCCGCGCCTCGGCCATCTCCTGCCGGATTCCCGGGGTTGAGCTGATGATCGACTCGGCCTTGGCGGAGTCCGCGCGGTAGTCCGGGAGCATGGCGTGGGCCTGCCCCGAGGACGGGGAGGCAGTGGTCGCGTGCGGCCAGCTCGATGCGCCGGGCCTCGTCGAAGGCGCTGCTGATCTCGGTCGACAGCCGGTCGCCCTCCGCCCGAACCGCGCTGTCGATCGTGAGCGGGTCGGACAGCGCGTCCCAGACGCCCGTGGTCCGCGTGATGTCCTCCCACTGGCGCAGTGGCTCGGCGTCGTCGAAGGCGGGCGTGTGGCCGGACTGGTAGCGCTTCAGGAGTTCCCTGAGGCGATCCTGCTTCCGCTCCCCCTCCTCGAGACGGTCCTTCGCGCGTTTCAGCTCCCGCCCGTACTCGTCGAGCGCATCTCCCGCCTTCCGGAAGGCGGTCGCCAGGTGCTGCAGAAGAGTGACGGACTCGTCAAGCTTCCGGTCGTAGATCTCGTGCCCCCGCCCCACCCATTCAGTTCCGCTCCGCACCTGCCCGAAGTCCGGGGGCGCCGACTGGATGGCCCGGTTCACCCGTCTGTATTCCTCGGCGTTGACGTCCACCATTCCTGGGTCCGCCTCGGCGAGGTACTTCACGTCGCCCCAGTACGCCATGCCCGCCCCCAAGAGGGACTGACGAAAAACACGTCTCAGCGCCGCTCGGGTGGAACAAGGGTTGTCTCCAGCAGGAAGCTGTCCATGTTCTGCTGGACCTTCTCGTCAACGACCGCGTGCTCCCGGCCTGTCTCGCGGAGCTTCGTCGCCAGCGCACCCAACAACACCACCGCGTCCTGGAACTGGTCGAACGCGAACGCGGTGAACCGCTCGGCCTGCCCACCGACGTCCAGCGGAGCCCGTGGCGCCCGTGCCCTGGTCGCCAACTCGACGTCAGGGCGAGCCGCCTCCAGATAGCCGGCGATTTTGACAAGCACATTCGCGTTATGGTTGATCGGCGCCGGTCTGCTCGTGAAGCCCTCCGTCACGGTCAACCCCCTCGACCACGACCCCGTCGGCGCGAGCGACGGTATCCCCGCGCAAGGGAATTCACCTTATCGGACGGGTCACAATAGCCTAACCCGCCCGGCGGGGACCCGACCGGCGCCTACCGGAGCCATCCTCTGGAGCAGCTCACCACGTCGACCAACCTTTTCGCAACCTGTTGCGGAGAGGGAAACGAACTCCGTCACGGCAATAAGCAACGCTCTCCCGCAGCAATTCTCTTTCCGCTCCGGAAATTCGGAGTCGAACTCGCGTTCTTGTCCAGGGTGGGGTTTCGTTCGGGTCACGGGGCGAGGTCGGCGAGGAGGAGGCCGCTGCGGGGTTTGGGGGTGAAGTAGGTGGCCTTGCGGGGCATCGTGCGGTGTTGGGCGTGGACCGCGAGGACGTCGGAGTAGGGGACGGGCGCGAGGAGCAGGAGCGCGTCGGCGTCGTCCGGGAGGCGGGCGGGGTCGGGCAACTGCGGGGCGGGCAGCGCTCGCACCTGGGGGCCGGCGGGGTCGACACCGAGGGCCTCGGCGAGGAGCAGGCGTTCGACGACGGAGTGGTCGATGCGCGGGCGGGGCTCGTGGGCGCCGGGCGGAGGGAGCTCGATCTCGACGGCGCCGGCGCGGGTCACGGCGACAACGCGTCCGGGCCGGTCAGGCACGCGGGGATGCGTCGGGTGGAGCGTGAGGCCGGCGGCGCGCCAGGAGTCGGCGACGGCCTCCGGCGTCAGGCCGGTGCCGCGCAGAACCCGGTGGATCGAGCCGATGCGCAGGTCCGGCCCGCCGGTCACGAGCGCCAGCATGCCGCCGAGCCCGGCGGCTGCCGCGGCGGCGACCCGGTGGTTGCCGTCGGCGACCAGGAGGGGGTGGGCGGCGGCCGCGGCGAGCACGGCGTCGCGGTCCGGTCCGGGACCGAGCAGCCACAGCCGGTGCTCACGGCCACCTGAGTCCACTGTGGACACGGTTGGGACGCAGACTTCCGCGGTGGCGCGGCGAACCGCGTCGGTCAGCTCGTCTCCACCGGCCATCGGCACGAGCAGGGCCGCGCTCGTGGCGCAGCCGAGTCCACTGAGGACGGACGCGCGCTCGGCGACCACGTCGGCGTAGACCTCCTCGGTGTGCCGGACACGGGCGAACCCGTCGGCGCCGACGGCGGCCGGGTCGACCAGGCACAGCACGCCGGACGCGGTGCCGTCCGGGCCGGTGACGGTGTAGGGCGCGACGACGTCGTCGAAGCGGCGGTAGTGCGTCGCGCGCAGTCGGGCGAGGGTGGTCCTGGCCGTCGGCAGCGCGGCGGCGAGGTCGAAGCCGCCGGAGAGGGCGAGCGGGGTGCGGTGGGGGTGCTGCACCGCCAGCAGCGTGTCCGGGCCGGCCTCGGCCAGGGCGGCGCTCACCTGCTCGGGGTTGGCGAACTCGTCCACGTCCGGCCCGGGCACCCCGTCCCGCACCACCCACGCCGTCCGCAGTGGACGAACCGATCCCCTCGTCATTCCCCGATCGTGCCCCCGGGGGTGGGGAGGACACAGCGATCTGACTCACATCTGTCGCGCGCGTCCCACCGCTGCTCAGGAGCACCGGCGCGGCGTGCGCACGGGGTCCGAAACGACACCGGAGGTCGCGGAATCGGCTGGGGGAGGCCGCAAATCCGTCCAAAACGGTGTTACGTGGGGGTCCCCCCAATTTCATGATCGCGCGGGTGGGGAGCGGCGGGCAAGCCGCCGGATCGGGTGGACGGCGGGCGGTCGGCGGGGCGGTCATGGCGCGGATTGGTGGTTACCCTCGGGGTGTGAACGTCGAGGTGACCCCCCTGCCCGGTATCGGCACCCGCCAGGACTTCATGACCCGTTCCGGCCGACGCGTGGGCGTCGTGACCTACCGGGACGGCCGGTTCGACCTCATCATCTCCCAACGCGACGACCCCGACGCGTGCTCGGCGTCGATACCGCTCACCCCCGAGGAGTCGGCCACGCTGGCCAACCTCCTGGGCGCCCCGCAGCTGGTGGCCCAGCTCCGGGACGAGCAGCGGGACGTCGTCGGCATCGCCACCAAGCAGCTCCCGATCGTCCACGGCTCGCCCTTCGACGGGCGCACCCTCGGCGACACCGCGCTGCGCTCGCGCACCGGCGCGTCGGTGGTGGCCGTGGTCCGCGCCGGCGACGTGCACCCCTCGCCGCGCCCGGACTTCGTGTTCACCGGGGGCGACCTGCTCGTCGTGGTCGGCACGTCCGACGGCCTGAAGGCCGCGGCCGACCTGCTCGCGCACGGATAAGCGGCGGGGAACGACTGGTGCACTCGACCGCGGTTTCCCTGATCGAGCTCGGCGCGGTCTGCTTCGGGCTGGGCGTCCTCGGCCGGCTCGCGTGGCGGATCGGCATCTCCCCCATTCCGCTCTACCTGGTCGGCGGCCTCGCCTTCGGCCACGGCGGCCTGGTGCCCCTGGGCGGCATCCAGGAGTTCACCGACATCGCCGGCGAGATCGGCGTCATCCTGCTGCTGTTGCTGCTCGGCCTGGAGTACTCGGCCGCCGAACTGGTCACCGGGCTGCGCCGGTCCTGGATGGCGGGCGTGGTCGACCTGGTGCTCAACGCCGCGCCGGGCGCGGTCGCGGCCCTGCTGCTGGGCTGGGGGCCGGTGGGCGCGCTGGTGATGGCCGGCGTCACCTACATCTCCTCGTCCGGCATCGTGGCCAAGGTGCTCAGCGACCTGGGCCGGCTGGGCAACCGGGAGACCCCGGTGGTGCTGTCGGTCCTGGTCTTCGAGGACCTCGCGATGGCGCTCTACCTGCCGATCCTCACCGCGCTGCTCGCGGGCGTGACCTTCTGGGGCGGGCTGACCACCGTGGGCATCGCGCTGGTCACGATCACCGTCGTGCTGGTCGTGGCGCTGCGCTTCGGCCGGTACGTGTCGGCCGTGGTGGACAGCCCCGACCCCGAGGTCTTCCTGCTGCGCGTGCTCGGCGCGGCGCTGCTCGTGGCGGGCATCGCCTCCCAGCTCCAGGTGTCGGCCGCCGTCGGCGCGTTCCTGCTCGGCATCGCCATCTCCGGGTCCACGGCCGAGAACGCGACCCGGATGCTGGAGCCGCTGCGCGACCTGTTCGCCGCGTTGTTCTTCGTCGTCTTCGGCCTCAACACCGACCCGAGGCAGATCCCGCCGGTGCTGGGCACGGCGGTCGCGCTCGCCGTGGTGACCACGGTGACCAAGCTGGCCACGGGCTGGTGGGCGGCGAGCCGGCAGGGCGTGCGCCGGCTCGGCCGGCTGCGGGCCGGCGCCGCGCTGGTGGCGCGGGGCGAGTTCTCCATCGTCATCGCCGGTCTGGCGGTGGCCTCCGGGGCGGTCGACCCCGACCTGGCGCCCCTGGCCACGGCCTACGTGCTGCTGATGGCCGTCATGGGCCCGGTGGCCGCCAGGGTGGTGGAGCCGCTGGCCCAGCGGGCGCTCACCCTGATGCCGCAGCGGACCTAGCGCCGGCCCGCTCCACCACCAACCCCGACCCCGAGGTCGTGGTGACGACGCACGCCGTCGTCACCACGACCTCGCTCGGTCTCACGGCGCACCGGCCGGTCTGCCCCGCGGCTGTCCACTCCGTCCACTGTGGTCGTCTTCGACGTGGTCGGCCGACCACAGTGGACGATCTTGTTCTCCGCGCGTCGACGAAGAAGTCGCCGCCACAGCCGCTCCCTCCGATCAGGACAGTGATCGGAAGCGGACCGGAGGAGAACGGCGACCAACCGCGACAGCCCCGCGTCCAGTCGTCCGGACGCGGGGCCGCGGGTGGCCAGTGCCGGTCAGAGACCGACGGCCGCGTAGAGCGAGCCGATCTCGGCGCGGTTGAGCGGGCGGAGCCGGCCCGGCTTGTGGTTGCCCAGCCGCACCTCGCCGATCGCGGTCCGCACCAGGCTGTCCACCGGGTGGCCGACCTCCTCCAACAGGCGGCGCACGATGTGCTTGCGGCCCTCGTGCAACACGACCTCGACCAGGGCGCGGTCGCGGAAGTGGTCGACCACGCGGAAGGAGTGGACCTTCACCGGCCCGTCCTCCAGCTCCACTCCGGCCCGCAGGCGCTTGCCCAGGTCGCGCGGGATCGGGGCGGGCACCTCCGCCACGTAGGTCTTGAGCACCTCGTAGGACGGGTGCATGAGCCGGTGGGCCAGCTCGCCGTCGTTGGTGAGCAGCAGCAGCCCCTCGGTGTCGGCGTCCAGCCGACCAACGTGGAACAGCCGGTCCTCACGACCGAAGAGGTAGTCCCCGACGCAGGGACGGCCCCGGTCGTCGGACATCGTGCTCTGCACGCCCTTGGGCTTGTTGAGCGCGAGGTACACCCGGTCGTCCCGGACGATGACGCGCACGCCGTCGACGTGGATCACCGCCGTCTCCGGGTCGACCCGACGGCCCTGCTCCCGCACCACCTTGCCGTCCACGCTCACCCGGCCCTCGGCGATCAGCTCCTCCGCCGCGCGCCGGGAGGCCACGCCGGCCTTGGCCAGCACCTTCTGTAGCCGCACGCCCTCGGGGTGGTCAGGCCCGGGGTCGCCGGGCAGGTTCCGCACAGACAGGTCAGACATCGTCGATTGCATCCACTTCGGGCAGCAGCGGGGCCAGTGGAGGCAGGTCCTCCAACGACGACAGCCCCAACCGCTCCAGGAAGAGCTCGGTGGTCCGGTACAGGATGCCCTGTGTGTCGGGGTCCTGACCGGCCTCCTCCACCAGACCCCGGGCCAGCAGGGTCCGGATCACTCCGTCCACGTTCACGCCACGCACCGCGGCGACCCTGGCCCTGGTCACCGGTTGTCGGTACGCGATCACGGCGAGCGTCTCCAACGCCGCCCTGGTCAGCTTGGCGCGCTGGCCGTCGAGCAACATCCGCTCGACGTACGGCGCGTACCGGTCGCGGGTGTGGAACCGCCAGCCCTCGCCGACCCGGCGCAGGTCGATGCCGCGGTCCCCTTCAGCGTAGCCGGCCGCGAGCCGGCGGAGCGCGCCGCGCACCCTGGACACCGGCTGGCCCAACGCCGAGGCGAGCAGGTCCTCCCCCGCCGGCGAGTCCACGACCAGCAACAACGCCTCCAACGCCGCGTCAAGGGCGGTGTCGTCGGCCAGATCGGGCAGGTCGGACTCGTTGGGGCGGGCGTCGGTCACGTCGGAGGAGTCGGCTCCCTCGCCGTCCGCCGGCCGCGGCTCGGGCCCGTCGACGTCGTCAGAGCTCGCCGTGCTGGCGCCGTCGTCGGCACCAGCGGCCACGCCGGCCACAACGTCCGCAGTGCCCACAACGTCCGCGGCGCCCGTGTCGGACGTCGTCCCGCGGCTCTCGGCGCGTCCGTCGACGGACACGGCCGGCTCCCGCACCCCACGAGGCGCCTCGCTCACCCGTACTCCTCCTCGTCCGTGCTGGCCAGGATCGCCTCGGCCGCCGCCCTGGCCTCCTCGACGCCGCCGCCGACCCATCGCACCCGCAGCTCGCCCAGCGGGTCCTCCTGGTCGAACAGCACGACGGTCTCGCGGTACAGCTCCAGCAGGGCCAGGAACCGGGCGACCACCTCGACGGTGTGCTCGCAGTCCGCGACGAGCTCACCGAAGGTGGCTGCCCCGACCTCGGCCAGCCGGACCCGCAGCAGGGCGACGTGCTCGCGCACGGACACCTGGTGCTGGTGGACGTGGTCCAGCGACACGCTGGGCGGCGGCTTCGGCCGGAACACCGCGGCGGCGATCTCCGCGAACCGCGCCGGGTCCACGCCGAGCAGGACCTCGGGCAGCAGGTCGGCGTACCGGTCCTCCAGCGCCACCGACCTCGGGTACCGGCGCAGCGCGGTCGCCTCCAGCTCGCCGAACAACGCCGCGACCTGCTTGAACGCCCGGTACTGCAGCAGCCGGGCGAACAGCAGGTCCCTGGCCTCCAGCAGCGCCAGGTCGGCCTCGTCCTCCACGTCCGCCGCCGGCAGCAGCCGGGCCGCCTTGAGGTCGAGCAGGGTCGCCGCGACCACCAGGAACTCGGTGGTCTCGTCCAGGTCCCACTCGTCGCCCATCGAGCGGATGTGCGCGATGAAGTCGTCGGTCACCCGGTGCAGGGCCACCTCGGTGACGTCCATCTGGTGCTGCGCGATCAGTTGCAGCAGCAGGTCGAACGGGCCCTCGAAGTTCGCCAGCCGGACGGTGAACCGGCCGGTGGTCGGGGCGGCGACGTCCGCCGCGCCGCCCTCCGGAGCGCGCGCGGCAGCGGACGGTCCGGGGTCGCCCGAGCGACCCCCGTCATCGGCTGGGGTCACGCGTTCGACTCCGGGCGCAGCCGCCGCACGAGAACCGAGTCCGCGCCGTGCTGGTCGAGGTCGGCGAGCAGCACGGCCACCGCCTCGCGCACGATCCGCCCGCGGTCGACGGCCAGCCCGTGCTCCGCGCGCAGGAGCAGCCGCGCCTGCTCCAGCGCGACCAGCTCGTCGTCGGAGACGTAGACCGTGATCTTGGCGTCGTGCTTCTGCCGGCCGCTGCCGCGGCGGGCGGGCTCCGGCAGCGGCGTGGCCTGGTCGGCCGTCGCGCCGTCCCCGCCGGCGGCCGGCGCCGCGGCCGCGCGCTGGGGCACGGCGCTGGTGGGCCGGAACAGCTCGGCCGCTCCGGGCAGCGACGCGCGCCGGGTCACCGGGAGATCACCTCCCTGGCGAGCTGCCGGTACGCCTCGGCGCCCGCCGACCGCGGCGCCCAGCGGGTGATCGGCTCGCCGGCCACGGTGGTCTCCGGGAACCGCACCGTCCGGTTGATCACCGTGTCGAACACCACGTCGCCGAACGCCTCGACCACCCTGGCCATGACCTCCCGCGAGTGCAGCGTGCGCGGGTCGTACATGGTGGCCAGGATGCCGGTGATCTCCAGCTTGGGGTTGAGCCGCTCGCGGACCTTCTCGATGGTGTCGATCAGCAGCGCCACCCCGCGCAGGCTGAAGAACTCGCACTCCAGCGGGATGAGCACGCCGTCGGCGGCGGCCAGCGCGTTCACCGTGAGCAGGCCCAGCGAGGGCTGGCAGTCGACGAGCACGTAGTCGTACTGGCCGATCACCGAGCGGAGCACGCGGCTGAGCGTCTGCTCCCTGCCCACCTCGGCGACGAGCTGCACCTCGGCGGCGGACAGGTCGATGTTGCTGGGCAGCAGGTCCATGTGGTCGACGCCGGTGCGCAGCACGACGTCCTCCACGGCGGTGCCGCGCTCCATCAGGACGTTGTAGATCGTCCGGTCAAGCTGGTGCGGCTGGATGCCCAGGCCCACCGAGAGCGCGCCCTGCGGGTCGAAGTCCACGAGCAGGACGCGGCGCCCGTACTCGGCGAGGGCGGCGCCGAGGTTGATGGTCGAGGTGGTCTTGCCGACCCCGCCCTTCTGGTTGCACATCGCGAGCACGCGGGCCGGGCCGTGCGCGAGCAGCGTCGGCGGCTCCGGGATGTGCCGGCCGGGCCGGCCGGTGGGGCCGAGCTCGCCGTCGGGCACGAGGTCGTCCTCGACGACCTCACGCGACCCGAGGGCCGAGGTGGGGGCGACCATCCCGCCGAGGACGGCCGGGGCGGACGACGCCGCGCCCGGGGCCAGCCCGGCCGTCGGGTCCAGGTCCACGCCGTCACCACGGGACCGCCCCAGGGACGGCTGCGGTGTCGACATGACTCCTGACTCCTTCGGCCGACGGGGATCAACAGGTGCTCTCGGCCGCAGCCTAGGCCGGCTCCGTCACCGCCGGCAACGCGGCGCGCCGGAGGCATCGCGGCTGGTCAGCAAGGCTCGCCCTGTCGAGGAGCGCGCCGCCTCCCGCCGGGCGCCCGCCCGGTCCGAGCAGGTCAGCGGGGCGCCACCACGTGGGCGGGCGCGTTGAGCACGACGTCGAGCAGGCCGGGGAACAGCTCGTCGAGGACGTCCCGCCGCAGGGTGACGAACCGCTGGGTGCCCTGGCAGCGGGTGCGCGTCACCCCGGCCTCCCGCAGGACGCGGAAGTGCTGGGACAGCGTGGACTTCGCCACACCGACCTCGAAGGTGCCGCACTGCCGCTCGCCCTCGGCCGCGATCTGGCGGACGACCGCGAGGCGGGTCGGGTCGCTGAGCGCGTGCAACACGCCGGTGAGCGTGATCTGGTCATGTCTGGGGTGCTCCGGCTCGCGCACGCCTCACCTCCGCCGTCCCGCGGGCGGGTTCCCGCCTCGTCGGTTCCATCCTTCCAACGCCCGACACGTCCGAGTTGACCCGGACCGGGCTCCCGGTGCGAGACTAGCCACCATGTTCGATGTTCGACGAATGACGAAGGGTCGCCCGGCTGGCGTCGTGCTCGCGGCGACCACGGCGATGACCTGGGGCGGGCTGTTCGTGGTCAGCGCCGGGGTGCTCCCCGAGCTGGACGTCGTGCACATGACCCTCGTCCGGTACCTGTTCTCGGCCCTGCTCACCGCCGCGCTGCTGCTCGCGGTCGAGGGCCGGCGGGCCTTCCGGACCGACGGCCGCGGCCTGCTGCTGTTCGTCCTCGGCTCGATCGGCTACGCCGGGTACAACGTCGCCGCGTTGTCCATGATCGGCCCGCTGCCCGCGCAGAGCGTGTCGGTGCTCGTCGCGACGATGCCGCTGGTCGCCACCGCCGTGAGCTGGGCGGCCGGCGGCGGCCGCCCCCGCCCGGTGCTCGGAGCGGCGGCGCTGCTGGCCCTGCTCGGCGTGGCCACGGTGCTCGGCAGGGGCGCGCCCCTGGCCGTGCTGGACGGCGCGGTGGGTCTGCCCGCCGTCGTGGTGCTGTTCGGCGTCCTGAGCTGGGTGGTGTTCACCAGGGGCGCCAACCGCTTCCCCGACTGGAGCCCGCTGCGCTACACCGCGCTGACCCAGTTCGGCGGGGTCGTCACGCTGATGCTCGTCACCGTGGTGGCCGAGGCCGCCGGCTGGGTGGAGACCCCGCGGCTGTCGACCTACCTCCACCACTGGCCGGCGCTGCTCTACATGACGGTGCCCGCGTCGGTGTACGCCGTCCTGGCCTGGAACTCCGCCACCCGCCGGCTCGGCCCGCCCACCACCAGCCTGTTCATCACCCTGGTCCCGGTGACCGCGCTGACCGTGACGGCGCTGGGCGGCGTGCCGGTCACCGCCGGGCAGCTCGTCGGGGTGGCGCTCGTGCTGGCAGCGCTGGTGGCCGGGGTCCTCGGTGGCACGCGGCGGCCCGCCACGACGCCGAGCGCCCCGGCGCCGCGCCCGGAGGAGGTCCCGAAGAAGAAGGTCCCGGAGGAGGTCCCGGCCACCGCCTCGGGCGGCGTCGGCTGAGGAGCGGTCAGCCGCGGGCGCGGGGGTGGGAGGTCGCGTACACCTCGCGCAGCATGGTCACCGTGACCAGCGTGTAGATCTGCGTGGTGGTCACCGAGGCGTGCCCGAGCAGCTCCTGGACGACCCGCACGTCCGCGCCGCCCTCCATCAGGTGGGTGGCGAAGGAGTGCCGGAGCGTGTGCGGCGAGACCTCCGCGCCGATCCCCGCGCGCTCAGCCGCGGCCTGCACCACCAGCCACGCGCCCTGCCGCGACAACCGCCCGCCGCGCGCGTTGAGGAACACCGCCGGCGTCCCCCGGCCCTTCGCCGCCAACGCCGGCCGGGCCCGCACCAGGTAGGCGTCGAGCGCGGCGAGCGCGGGACGCCCGACCGGGACCAGGCGTTGCTTGCCGCCCTTGCCGTCCAGCACCACCGTCCGCTCGCCGGCGTCCACGTCGTCGAGGTCCAGCCCCACGGCCTCGGAGATCCGCGCCCCCGTCGAGTAGAGCACCTCCAGCAGCGCGCGGTCGCGCAGGCCGCGCGGGTCGTCCTCACTACCCGTGTTCTCCAGCAGGCGCACCACGTCGTCCACGGGCAGCGCCTTGGGCAGCCTGCGCGGCGGCGTCGGCGGCCTGACCTCCCGGGAGACGTCCTCCGGAACCTGGCCCTCCTGGTGGGCGAAGCGGTGCAGCCCGCGCACCGCGACCAGGGTCCGCGCGGCCGACGACGCGGCCAGGGCGGGCCGGTCGGGGCCGCCCTCCCGGAGCTCGCCGAGGAAGCGGGCCAGGTGGTCGGGCGTCACCGCCGCGAGGTCGGCGATCCCTTCCCCCGCCAGGAACTCGGCATAACGGCGCAGGTCACGGCGGTAGGAGTCGAGCGTGTTGCGGGCCGTGCCCCGCTCCACCGCCAGGTGGTCCAGGTAGGCGGCGATGGTGTCGGCGACGACAGCGGCCACGGTCAGGACAACGCCTCGAACAGGCCGACGTGCGGCAGCGCGTGCGCCTCGGCGACCTCGGCGTGCACGACCTCGCCTCGGACCACGTTCACCCCTCTCGCCAGCGCCGGGTCGTCGGTCACCGCCTGGCGCAGACCCTTGTCGGCCAACGCGACCGCGTAGGGCAGGGTCACGTTGGCCAGCGCCCACGTCGAGGTGTGCGGCACCGCCCCCGGCATGTTCGCCACGCAGTAGAACACGGACCGGTGGACGGTGAAGGTCGGCTCGTCGTGCGTGGTCGGCCGCGAGTCCTCGAAGCACCCGCCCTGGTCGACGGCGATGTCCACCAGCACCGAGCCGGACCGCATCCGGGACACCAGCTCGTTGCTCACCAGCCGGGGCGCCCTGGCCCCCGGCACGAGCACCGCCCCGACCACCAGGTCCGCCCACAGGCAGGCCCGCTCCACCTCGTAGGAGTTGCTGGTGACCGTCTGGAGGTGCCCCCGGTACACCAGGTCGAGCTGCCGCAGCCGGTGGACGTTGGTGTCCAGCACGACCACCTCGGCCTGCATCCCCAGCGCGATCACGGCCGCGTTCATCCCGGCCACCCCGGCGCCGATCACCGCCACCCGCCCCGCAGCCACCCCGGACACACCGCCGAGCAGCACTCCCCGCCCACCCTGCGCCCGCTCCAGGCAGTGCGCCCCGACCTGCGGCGCCATCCGCCCCGCGACCTCGCTCATCGGCGCCAGCAGCGGCAGCGACCCGTCGGGCAGCTGGACCGTCTCGTAGGCCACCGCCGTGACCCCCGCGTCGAGCAACGCGCGCGTGCACTCCCGGCTGGCCGCCAGGTGCAGGTAGGTGAACACCACCTGCCCGGGCCGCATCCGGTGGTACTCCGCCGGCTCGGGCTCCTTGACCTTGAGCACCAGCTCGGCCTCGCCCCAGACGTCGTCCGCGGTGGGCGCGATCCGCGCGCCGGCCGCCAGGTAGTCCTCGTCGGGCAACGCCGAGCCGACCCCGGCGTCCCGCTCGACCAGCACCCGGTGGCCGCGCCGGACGAGCTCCACCACGCCGGCCGGGGTGATCGCCACCCGGTACTCGCGGACCTTCAGCTCCCGAGGGACTCCGACCAGCACGCCGCCTCCCCGACCACGCTGTCTCCCCGACCACGCCGACCGCGACCACGCGACCCCGCGCGACGGACGCCGCCCGGCCCGACACCGGGCCGTTCCCGCAGCGTATTCCCGGGTCACCGGCACCACCCGGACGAGCAACCGCCGATCACCGTTTCGGATACTGTGCCCGCGTGACACCAGAATCGGCTGGATCGGGCGAAGTCCGGATCGGGACCCAGGAACGCGAGCAGGCCATCAACGTCCTGGGCGAACACCTCGCCGCCGGTCGGTTGGAGATCCACGAGTACGAGGAGCGGGTCGGCAGGGCCACCACCGCCCGCACCCCGTCCGAGCTCCGACTGTTGTTCGGCGACCTCCCCGCGCCCCACCCGCCCGCGTTGTTCCCGCATCCGGTGGTGCAACCACCTCCGCCGATGGCGGTGCCCCCGGCCGGGGCGCCGATGGCGGCGTACGGGACCTCGGAGAAGTCGAAGCTGATCGCGGGCCTGCTGCAGATCCTGCTGCCCTTCGGCGTCGGCCGCTTCTACACCGGGCACACCGGCATGGCGGTCGCCCAGCTCGTGGTCACCTTCGTGACCTTCGGCTTCGGCGCGCTGTGGCCGTTCATCGACGGCATCCTGCTGCTCGTCAACGGCGGCACCGACTCCCACGGCCGGCGCCTGCGCGACTGACCGGGAGACACCACGGGCGCGGCGCCCCACCTCGTGGGTGGGGCGCCGCGCCCGTCCGGTCGCTCAGCCTCGCTGGCGGTCCGCCCAGCGGTGCGGCCGGTCCCGCCACGGGGCGTCCTCCGGCCGCGCCGGCGCGGCCCCGCCCCGCACGGCCCGCGCGGCGAGCAGCCCGGCCACCGCCGTGGCGTTGACGATCTCCCCGGCCAGGGCCCTGCGCACCGCGTCGTCCAGCGGCACCCAGTCCAGCACCAGGTCGGCCTCCTCGCTGCCGTGGTGCACCTCGCGGTCCACCTCCGACAGCCCGGTGGCCAGGAAGACCCGCACGCACTCGTCGCTGAAGCCCGGCGAGGACGCCACGTCGACCAGCACCGACCACGACGACGCGGCCAGGCCGGTCTCCTCGGCCAGTTCCCGGCGCGCCGCGCCCACCGGGTCCTCGCCCGGCACGTCGAGCAGCCCGGCCGGCAGCTCCCACAGCCGCCGCCCGACCGGGTGCCGGTACTGGTGGATCAACGCCACCCGCTGCTCGGGGTCCAGCGCCACCACCGCCACCGCGCCGGGGTGCTCCACGACCTCCCGGGTGCCGGTCCGGCCACCCGGCATGACCACCTCGTCCACCCGCAGCGCCAGCACCCGGCCCGAGTAGGCGTCCCTGCTGGCGGCGGTGCGGAACTCGTGCCGCCCTGCCTCGTCGACGTCGCTCACCGGGTCACGCCCCCGCCCCGGCGGAGGCCTTCTCCGCGTTGCGCTGCCGACCCCTGCCCTTGTCCGCCGCGCCCTTGTCCGCGGCCTTGTCGGCCTTGGCGTTGCCGCCCGAGGGCCCCTCCGGGAGCTCCACCGGCAGCCGGTCGGCGGCCCGGTAGTCCAACGCGGCCTTGGCGAACGCGGCGAACAGCGGGTGCGGCCGGGTCGGGCGGCTCTTCAGCTCCGGGTGCGCCTGCGTCCCGACGTAGAACGGGTGGACGTCCCTGGACAGCTCGACGAACTCCACCAGGTGGCCGTCCGGGGAGGTGCCGGAGAACACCACACCGGCCTTGCCCAGCCCCTCGCGGTAGGCGTTGTTGACCTCGTACCGGTGCCGGTGCCGCTCCGAGACCTCCGTGGTCCCGTACGCCTCGGCGACCAGCGAGCCCGGCAGCAGCTTCGCGGGGTAGGCGCCCAGCCGCATGGTGCCGCCCATGTCGCGCTCACCGGCGACCACGTCGGCCTGGTCGGCCATCGTGCTGATCACCGGGTGCTCCGTGCGGGTGTCGCCCTCGTCGAACTCCGCCGAGTTGGCCCCGTCCAGGCCGGCCAGGTTGCGCGCGGCCTCGATCACCATGCACTGCAGGCCCAGGCACAGGCCCAGCGCGGGGATGCCCCTGGTCCTGGCGTGGGTCAGCGCGCCGATCTTGCCCTCGATGCCGCGCACACCGAACCCGCCCGGCACGAGCACGCCGTCGACGTCGGCCAGGGCGTGCGCGGCGGCGGCCGGCGTGGAGCACTCGTCGGAGGGCACCCAGCGGATCTCCACCTTCGCGCGGTGCGCGAAGCCGCCAGCCCGCAGCGCCTCGCTGACCGACAGGTACGCGTCCGGCAGGTCGACGTACTTGCCGACCATCGCGATCCGGACCGTCTCCGACGGGTTGTGCACCCGGTCCAACAGGTCGCCCCACACGGCCCAGTCCACGTCCCGGAACGGCAGGCCCAGGCGGCGCACCACGTAGGCGTCCAGGCCCTCGGAGTGCAGCACGCGGGGGATGTCGTAGATGGACGGCGCGTCCGGCGCGGCCACGACGCCGTCGATGTCCACGTCGCACATCAGCGCGATCTTGCGCTTGAGGCCCTCCGGGATGTCCCGGTCGGAGCGGCAGACGATCGCGTCGGGCTGGATGCCGATGTTGCGCAGCGCGGCGACCGAGTGCTGGGTCGGCTTGGTCTTCAGCTCGCCGGAGGGCGCCAGGTACGGCACCAGCGAGACGTGCAGGAAGAAGCAGTTGTCCCGGCCGACGTCGTGCCGCACCTGGCGCGCGGCCTCCAGGAACGGGAGTGACTCGATGTCGCCGACGGTGCCGCCGACCTCGGTGATGACCACGTCCGGCGCGCGGCCGTCCTCGCCGGGCTCGCCCATCGCCGTGATCCGGGACTTGATCTCGTCGGTGATGTGCGGGATGACCTGCACGGTGTCGCCCAGGTACTCGCCCCGGCGCTCCTTGGCGATGACCGCGGAGTAGATCTGGCCGGTGGTGACGTTGGCGTTGCCGCCCAGGTCGCGGTCGAGGAACCGCTCGTAGTGGCCGATGTCGAGGTCGGTCTCGGCGCCGTCCTCGGTGACGAACACCTCGCCGTGCTGGAACGGGTTCATCGTGCCCGGGTCCACGTTGAGGTACGGGTCGAGCTTCTGCATGGTGACCCGCAGCCCCCGGGAGGTGAGCAGCTCACCCAGGCTGGAGGCGGTGAGCCCCTTGCCGAGCGAGGAGGCGACGCCTCCGGTGACGAACACGTGCTTGGTCGTACGCGACTGCAGCGCCAAGGAGGGGCTCCCGTGGTTCAACGTGCGTGGTTCAACGCGATTGCTGGCTGCCCGGTGCCTGGGGTCTGACGACCTGGCGGAACTCGGGGTCTCTCGGAGGCACCACTCCACTGGCGGTACCCACCGATCCACGGGACTTCACCGTATCACCCCCCGCGGGGTCCGCAGCACCCCTCGCCGGCGAAGTCGCCGTGTCGGGGCACGTCGGCGGCCTGCCCGGCCCGCCGGGGCCACCGGCGCGAGGCCCCCTGTGGGCGGCCCCGATCGGCTCGCGGCGGGCTCAGCCCGCCGGCTCGGGAGCGGGCCCCTGGGCGTTGCCCGCCGTGCCGTAACGGCCGGAACGGCCCTCCAGCTCCTGACGCAGGGCGAGGACCGCCACGACCCGCCCCGCGGCGGTGTCGACGTTGTCGACACTCGACAACACCGAGGACGCCGCCGTGTCCGCCCGGACCACCCCCACCGGGCCCACGCCGTCCGCCGAGCCCGACCGGCCGGCCAGCACCGCCCCCGCCCCGGAGCGGTCGAGCTGGGTGGCGAACCTGGCCACCGTCGCCGCCCGGTCGCCGGCCGCGTCCCCGCTGGTCCGGCCCCCGGTGAGCACCACGGCGAGCTGGGCGGGCCGCAGGTCGCCGGCGATCTTGGCGAACCCGCCGTCGGCCAACGCGCGCAGGGCGGCCGCCGCCTCCTCCGGCTTGGCCTGCGGCTGGTTGTTGTCCTTGTTGAGCAGCACCAACGGGCCGACCAGCCCGCCGGCCAGCGTGCCGGGATCGGACGCGGTGGGCAGCCGCGCCCCGGCGGGCAGCAACCGGGTGACGAGCTGGCGGAGCTGGTCGGCCTTGTCCGGGTCGGTGAAGGTGTCGGTGAGCTGCAGCTCCCCCGTCACCGTCGCGCCCGCGGTCCGCACGAGACCGACCAGCGCGTCCCGGTCGGAGGGACTCGCGTCGACCGTGCTGACCAGCACCACCGTCCGCTTGTCGAGCAGACCCCGCACGGCGGCCGGGCCGACGGCCGTGCCGAACCGGTCGGCGGCGTCGAGCTGGGCGTTGAGCGCGTTGCGTTCCGCCTCCAGGTCGGCGACCTGCCGGCCGAGCGCGTCCCGGTCGCCGGCGAGCCCGGACAGCAGCCGGCCGCCGACCGCCGACGAGCCGAGCACGACCCCCAGCGCGAGCGCCAGGAACACCGAGGCGATCGAGACGACGTGGTACCGCAACGTGATCACGGGAGCAGCCCCCCGACCCAGTCGGCGATGTCGTTCCAGGTCCCGGAGACGTGGTCGACGTAGACCCCGCCGACCCCGGAGACGAGCAGCGCCACCGCCACCACGGCCACCGCGGCCAGCACCAGCAGCACGACGGCCGGCGTCGGCACCCGCACCCGGTGGAGCGTGGCCACCGCCCGGCCGTCGACGAGCTTGGCGCCCAGCCGCAACCGGGTCAGGAACGCGCAGGGGTTGCCCCCGGAACGGCCGTGGTCCAGGAACTCCGGCAGCGACGCCGGGAACCCCACGGCGACCACCAGCGACGCGCCGTGCTCGTCGGCCAGGAGCAGGGCCAGGTCCTCGGGATCGCCCGACGCCGGGAACGTCACCGCCCCGATGCCCAGGTCCTGGATGCGCTCCAGCCCCGGCGCGTGCCCGTCGAGCTGCGCGGGCAGCACGACGTCGGCCCCACAGCGCAACGTGTCGTCGCTGACCAGCGTCGGGTCGCCGACCACCACGTCCGGGGTGTGCCCGGCGGCCCGCAGCGCCTCCGCGCCCGCCTCCACCCCGATCAGCACCGGCCGGTTCTCCCGCAGGTAGGTCCGCAGCCGCGCCAGGTCCTCCCGGTGGCCGCGGCCCGGGGCGACGACGAGGACCTCCCGGTCGCGCATCGGCACGTACAGCTCCGGGATGCCCACCCCCTCCAACACCAGCGACCGCTCCCGGCGCAGGAACTCGATGGTGTTGGCGGAGAACGCCTCCAGCTGGGCCCACAGGCCGGCCTTCGCGTCGGCCATCAGGTCGGTCACGCTCTCCCTGGTCTGCCACGTCCCCCTGGCCAGCTCCCGGTCGCCGTCGTAGACCACGCCCTCGTGCACGCGCACCCTCGTGCCGTCCTTCAGCGTGCGCAGCAGCTCCCCGCCGACCTCGTCGACCAGCGGCACCCCGGCGGCGAGCAGGGCCTCGGGGCCGAGGTTGGGGAACCGGCCGGAGATCGACGGCGCCGCGTTGACCACGGCGACCACCCCGGCCTCCACCAACGCGTCGGCCGTGCGCCGGTCCAGGTCGACCTGGTCCATCACGGCCACGTCCCCGGGCCCCACGCGCCGCAGCAGGCGGTCGACGCGACGGTCGACCCGCGCGGGACCGGACACTCCAGGCAGTGATCGCTTGCTACTACGGGTGAGAATTCCCGTGAGCTTCATGTGACCGATGGTGACAAAGGGTCCATGCCGGAACCGGATGCCACGCCGACCACGAACCGGCGGTCAAGCCGCCGTTCGGCTCAACCGACGCGCCCGTTCCGCCCACGGCCGCCGGCCTTCCCGTCCGCGCCGCGCCCACCGGCGCCGGCGCCCACCGGCTCCCCAGCCCGTTCCCTGGCGGCCGTGGCCAACAGCTCCTCGGCGTGCGCCCGGCCGGTCTCGGTCGAGTCCAACCCGGCCAGCATCCTCGCCAGCTCGATCACCCGTTGCCCGTCGTCCAGCACCCGGACCCCGCTGCGGGTGACACCCGCCCCGCCGACCATCTTGTCCACCACCAGGTGCCGGTCGGCGTACGCGGCGACCTGCGGCAGGTGCGTCACCACGACGACCTGGTGCGTGCGGGCCAACCGGGCCAGCCGCCGACCCACCTCCACCGCGGCCCGACCGCCGACCCCCGCGTCGACCTCGTCGAACACCAGCGTCGGCACCGGGTCGGAGTCGGCGAGCACGACCTCCAACGCGAGCATCACCCGCGACAGCTCACCCCCCGACGCGCCCTTGTGCACCGGCAACGCGGGCGCGCCCGGGTGCGGCACCAACCGCAGCTCGACCTCGTCGACGCCGTCCGCCCCGGCATGCGCCCACAGCTCGCCCACCCGGACGGCGCCCGGCTCCTCCGGCCGGGCCTCGTGCGGCCGCACCACGACCTCGATCCTGGCGTGCGGCATCGCCAACCCCGCCAACTCGGCGGTCACGGCCGCGGCCAGCTCCCCCGCCGCCGCCGTCCGCGCCGCGGTCACCTTCTCGGCGATCCCCGCCAGCTCCCCGGCCAGCTCGTCGCGCCGGGCGGCCAACGCGGCCAGCGCCTCCTCCGAGGTGTCCAGCCCGGCCAGCCGCTCCTCCGCCCGCGCCGCCCACGCCAGGACCCCGTCGACGTCCGCGGCGTACTTGCGGATGAGCTGCTTGAGCTGCACCTGCCGGGCCAGCACCTGCTCCAGCCGCGCCGGGTCGGCCTCCAACCGGTCCAGGTAGCCGCCCAGGTCCGCGCCGACGTCGGACAGCAACGTCGCCGCCTCGGCCAACCGCGGCTCCAGCTCCCGCAACGCCGGGTCCTCGGCGGAGCCGAGCAGCCTGCGGGCCGCGGCCACCATGCCCAACGCGCCCGGCGCGTCCGGGTCGCCGTCCGCGGCGCCGGAGACCGCGACCTGCGCGCCGCTGGCCAGCTCGCGCAACTGGTCGGCGTCGGCCAGCCGGCGGGCCTCGGCGACCAGCTCCGCGTCCTCCCCCGGCCGGGGGTCCACCGCGGCGATCTCGTCGAGCCCGTGCCGCAGCAGGTCGGCCTCCCTGGCCAACTCCCGGGACCGCTCGGCGCGTTCGGTCAGCTCGGCCACCACCGCCAGCCACTCCGCCCGCACCCGCCGGTACTCGGTCAACGGCGTCGCCACCGGCTCACCGGCGAACCGGTCCAGCACGGCGCGCTGCTCGGCCGGCCGCAACAGGCGGAGCTGGTCGTTCTGGCCGTGCACGGCGAGCAACGCCTCGGCCAGCTCGCTCAGCACGCCCACCGGCACCGCCCGGCCGCCCAGGTGGGCGCGGGAGCGTCCGTCCGCCCCGACCGAGCGCACGGCGATCAGACTGCCGTCCTCGTCGAGCTCGGCGCCCGCGTCCTCGGCCAACCGCAGCGCGGCGCCACCCCTGGCCGGCCGGAACCGCCCCTCCACCACGGCGCGGCGCGCGCCGGTCCTGATCCGGGACGCCTCGGCGCGACCGCCGCCCAGCAGGTGCAGCCCGGTGACCACCATCGTCTTGCCGGCTCCGGTCTCACCGGTCACCACGGTCAGGCCAGGGTGGAGGTGCAGCGTGGCCTCGTCGATGACGCCGAGGCCCTTGATGCGCATCTCGGCAAGCACGTGTCAGCACCCTAGTTGGTCGTGAGGGACAGTGGGGCCCGACCTGCTCACTCCGCGACACCCGGTCGGCACCCACGCGACGAAGGGGAAGTATCGCCCACCGGCGTCGTTCCACGCCGTGAGCCGGAGCACAGGACCGGAGCGCAGGCGGGGGCACAGACCCCGCCCGGCCGCACCCGGCGACCGCCCGCCGGGCGTCAGTGGTGGTTCGGCGGACCGCGCCACCCCTGCACCGGCAGCGCGAACTTCTGCACCAGGCGGTCGGCGAACGGGGCGTCCTGGAGCCGGACGAGCTTCAGCGGCTTCTCCCCGCCGACGATCTCCACCCGGCTGCCCGGCGGCAGCTCGACCGTGCGGCGGCTGTCGCAGGCCAACACCGCCGGGTGGCCGTGCTGGTCGACCTCCAACGCCACCACCGAGTCGGGCGCCACCACCAACGGCCGCGCGAACAACGCGTGCGCGTTGCTCGGAACCACCAACAACGCCTGCACCAACGGCCAGATCACCGGCCCACCGGCCGAGAACGCGTACGCGGTGGAACCGGTCGGCGTGGCCACGAGCACGCCGTCGCAGCCGAAGGCTGACACCGGGCGCCCGTCGATCTCCAGCACGACGTCGAGGATGCGCTCCCGACTGCTGCGCTCCACGCTCGCCTCGTTGAGCGCCCACGTGCTGGCGACCACCGTGCCGTCCAGCATCGCGGTGACGTCGATCGTCATCCGCTCCTCGACGTGGTACGCGCACCCGGCCACGATGGCCACGGCCTCGTCCAACGCCTCCGGGTCCGCCTCGGCCAGGAAGCCGATCCGACCCAGGTTCACGCCCAGCACCGGCACCCCGGCCGGCCGCGCCAGCTCGGCGGCGCGCAGCAGCGTGCCGTCACCGCCCAGCGCCAGCACCAGCTCGGCGTGCTCGGCCGCCCGGTCGTCGTGCGCGACCACCCTGCCGTAACAGGACGGGTCCAGGTCCGGCGCCTCCTCGGCCAACACCCGCAGCGCGATACCGGCCCTGGTGAGCCGACGCGCCACCTGCTCGGCGGTGCGGAGGTTGTCCGCCCGACCGGTGTGCACGACGAGCAACGCTTCTCGCGTCATTACTGCGGCCCCTCCCGCACCGCGGCCCTGACCAGCTCCTCCGGATCGGTCGCGGGCTCGCCCTGGGCCGCCCTGCGCAGCCACAGGAAGTACTCGACGTTGCCGGACGGGCCGGGCAACGGGCTCGCGGTCACGCCCCGCAGGGCCAACCCCAGCTCGGCCGCGGCGGCCACCACCCCGAGGACGGCGTCCACCCGCAGCTCGGGGTCCCGGACCACGCCACCCGCGGGGAGCCGCTCCTTGCCGACCTCGAACTGCGGCTTGACCATCGGCGCCAGGTCGACGTCCTCGGCGGAGCAGGCCAGCAGCGCGGGCAGCACCAGCCGCAGCGGGATGAACGACAGGTCCGCGACCACGACCTGCACCGGCCCGCCGATCGCGTCCGGGGTCAGGGTGCGCACGTTGGTGCGGTCCACCACGCGCACCCGCTCGTCGGTCCGCAGCTTCCAGGCGAGCTGCCCGTAGCCGACGTCGACCGCCACGACCTCGCGCGCGCCCCTGCGCAACAACACGTCGGTGAAACCACCGGTCGACGCCCCCGCGTCGAGGCACCGCCGACCGGCCACGTTCAGCCCCTGCGGCTCGAACGCCGCCAGCGCGCCCAGCAGCTTGTGCGCGCCCCGGGACGCCCAGTTCGGGTCCTCCTCGGCAGCCAGCACCACCACGGCGGTGTCCGCCTCGACGGCAGTCGCGGGCTTGCGGGCCACGGTGCCGCGCACGGTCACCCGGCCGTCGTTGATGAGCTGGACCGCCTGCTCCCGGGACCTCGCCAGCCCCCGACGCACCAGTTCGGCGTCCAGTCGCGCTCGTCGTGCCACGGTCAGATCCTGTCGATGGCCGACAACGCGTCGGTGAGCGCGGCGTGCACGGCGTCGAACCGGGCGACGTGCTCGGCGACGGGAAGGGCGTCCAGCGCGTCGAGCCCGGCCAGGGCCTCCTCGATCGCCGCGCGCTGCTCGGCGCCGGGCGGCGCGCCCAACGCGGCGGGCGTCGGCGTCGGCTCAGACGTCATGCGACCGCTCCCCTGTTCCGGCTGACTTCCTGCGGGACATCCGCGCGTTCGTCGGCGCGGGACGCCCGCGCCGGGTGGCCCGCCCCGAGCGGGCGTCGAAAGCGCGCGCCGGAGCCACCACCTGTCGGATCGTCGCCTTCCACGCTAGCCGATCAGGCGGACGGAAGGTCGAGATCGGCCAGCGCCGCGTGGGCCGCGTCGCTCTCCGCGGCGACGGCCACCGGACCGCTCCCGACGGCCCACCACGCCGCGCACAACGAGCGCAGGGCGGCGAGCGGGTCCCCGGCGCCGGCCAGGCGCAGCACGCCGTCGCGGGCCGTGACGTCCCAGCCCCCGCCCGCGACGACCCGCAGCTCCTCCTCCGGGCGGAGCAGGGCGCTCAGGTCGGCGGCCAGGTACCCGAAGCGCTGGCCCTCGGGCGCGGCGAGGGCGTCCGCGGCGGTGGTCACGCCGCTCAGCACGAGCAGCGAGTCCATCCCGGCGTTCGCGGCGCCGGCGATGTCGGTGTCCAGCCGGTCGCCGACGACCAACGGCCGGGTGGCGCCCGTGGACCGGGCCGCCTGGTCGAGCAGGTGGCGTGCGGGCTTGCCCGCGACGACCGGCTCCAGGCCGGTCGCGGCGCGCAGCGCCGCCACCATCGAGCCGTTGCCCGGCAGCTGCCCCCGCTCCGTGGGCAGGGTCGGGTCGGCGTTGCAGGCCACCCACAACGCCCCGGACCGCAGTGCCAGACACGCCTCGGCGAGGTCCCGCCACCCGGTGTCGGGCGAGTGCCCCTGCACCACCGCGACCGGCTTCGCGTCCGCCGGCTGGTCGTCCCACCGCCGCACGGGCCGCAGACCCACGGCGACCACCTCGTCCGCCAGCGCGTCGGTGCCCACGAGGAGCACCGACGCGCCGGAGGGCAGACGGTCGGCCAGCACCGCGGCGCCGGCCTGAGCGCTGGTCCGCACCTCGTCAGCCTGGGCCGTCAGGCCCAGGCTGACGAGGTGGTCGGCCACCTGCCGCTGCGACCGGGACGCGTTGTTCGTGGTGTAGCGGACGGCGACGCCGGCCGCGTGGGCCGCGTCCACCGTCCCGTCCGCGCCGGGCACCAGCTCCCCACCGCGGAACACCGTGCCGTCCAGGTCGAGCAGCAGGACGTCGTAGCCGTCGAGCAACCGGTCGGTCACCGCTGGCCGGACTCCTCGTCCCGCCGCTGCTCCCCGGCGGAGGCCGACGGCGCGGCGGGCGCGCTCGGCGAAGCCGGCTCACCCTCGACCGACGCCTCGGCCGCCTTCGGCTCGGCGACGGCCTTCTCCGGCTGCTCCGCCTTCTCGACGGGCTCCGCCGCCTCGGCCTCGGCCGCGTCGGCAGCGCTCTCCTCGACCGAGCTGTCCGCCACCGACTCGGCCACCGACTGGGCGTCGGCCGGGGCCGCGCTGTCCGCGGGAACCTCGGTCCGGTCGGCGTCGACCGCGCCGTCCTCGGCACCGGCGGCGGCGTCGTTCTCGGCGGCCTCCTCCTCGGCAGCCAGCTCCGCGAGGGCCCGCGCCCGCTCCGGGTCGCTGAGCTCGTGCGCCCGCTCCGCCGCGTCGGTCTCCTCGTCCTGGTCGGCCTCGGCGGCGTGCAGGAACCAGCGGATCGCCTCGTCGGTGCGGCCGACCGCGGCCAGGTTGTCCGCGTAGGCGTAGAACAGCCGGGCGCTCCACGGGGCCGGCTTCGCCGGGTCGAGGTCCGGGCCCTGCAACGCCACGACAGCGGCGTCGAGCTGACCCATGTCCCGACGGGCGCCGGCGGCCACGATGCGGAGCTCGACCAGCTCCGCGTGCGGCAGCTCCGCGGCCTCCGGGCCGCGCAGCAGCTCCAGGGCCCGCTCCGGCCGGCCGAGGGCGCGCTCGCAGTCGGCCATGACCGCGACGTGGCCGGGGCCACCGGTCATCCGCCGGGCGGCCCGCAGCTCGGACAGCGCCTCCGCCCACTCACCGGCGTGGTACGCGGCGAGGCCGGCGGCCTCCCGCACCGCGCCGACGCGGGCGGCCCTGGTCCTGGCGTACCGGGCATGCGCCAGCGCCTGCTCCGGGTCGGTGTCCACGAGCTGGCCCGCGGCCACCAGGTGCTTGGCCACGACCTCGGCCAGCACGCGCGGCATGCCCGTCAGGTCGCGACGCACCTCGGCGTCGAGCAGGCCCGGGTCGATGTCCTCAGGCAGCTCGGGCGCGGGGACCTTCGCGACGGTCGACTCGGTCGACTCGGCGGAGTCCTCCGACGAGCGCTGCGGACGCTCGCGGTCCCCGCGGAAGTCGCCCCGGTCCCGACGCGGCCGGTCGCCGAACTCGCGACGCTCACCGCGCTCCGGACGGTCGCCGCCGAAGTCCCGGCGGGGCCGGTCCCCGTAGTCGCGACGGGGGCGGTCACCGAAGTCACGACGCTCGCGGCGCTCACCGCCGAACTCTCGACGCTCCGGACGGTCCCCGGAGTCCCGACGCTCACCGCGGTCGCTGAAGTCGCGACGGGGCCGGTCGCCGAAGTCACGACGCGGACGATCGCCGCGGTCAGCGCCGAAATCGCGACGCGGGCGGTCGCCGAAGTCGCGACGCGGGCGGTCGCCGCGGTCAGCGCCGAAGGTCCGGCGCTCGCCACGCTCACCACCGAAATCACGACGCGGACGGTCACCGAAGTCCCGGCGCTCGCCACGCTCACCACCAAAGTCCCGACGGGGCCGGTCGCCGAAGTCACGACGCTCGCCACGCTCCGGGCGGTCCCCGTAGTCCCGACGCGGACGGTCCTCGCGGAAGCCGCCCCGGGGCCGGTCACCACGGTCGAAGCTCTTCCGCTCACCGAAGTCGCGCTGGGGCCGGTCACCGTGGTCACGGCGCGGCCGGTCGCCGAAGTCCCGGCGCTCGCCACGCTCACCACCGAAGTCACGACGCGGGCGGTCACCGAAGTCACGACGGGGGCGGTCACCGAAGTCACGACGACCCCCACGGTCGGAACGGTCGCCGCCGAAGTCCCGGCGAGGCCGGTCACCGAAGTCACGACGCGGACGGTCACCACCGAAGTCACGACGCTCGCCACGCTCCGGGCGGTCCCCGAAGTCGCGGCGGGGCCGATCGCCGTAATCCCTGCGGGGTCGGTCGCCGAAGTCGCGACGCGGGCGGTCGCCGCGGTCAGCGCCGAAGGTCCGGCGCTCGCCACGCTCACCACCGAAATCACGACGCGGACGGTCACCGAAGTCCCGGCGCTCACCGCGATCCCCACCGAAGTCACGACGGGGCCGGTCACCGTAATCCCTGCGGGGACGGTCACCGAACTCGCGGCGCTCACCACCCCGGCCTTCACGCCGGTCGCCGCCGCGGCCAAAACCGCGGCGGTCGTCGCCGGACCGCTCACGGTCCTGGCGGAAGCCGCCCCGGCCACCGCCGGACCTGTCGTTGTCCTCACGCCAGCGGCCACCGTTGTCGCCCCGGCCCTCGCCGGCCCGACGGCCCCCGCGGTCCCGGTCGAAGCCGCGGTCGCGGCCACCGGCCGAGCGTCCGTACGACCCACCGCGTCCCGCGGCGCCACCACGCCGGTCGTCGCCCTTGCCGAAACCAGTGCCGCGCCCCTGGGGGGGCTCAGCCGAACTCGTCACGAAGAAACCTTCCTCACACGCACGTAGGGGCCTGCACCTGAGAGCACTCAAAGAGTACCCCCAAGGCACAGGCCCCTACCGGGAAAAATTGTTCGGCGGCGTCCTACTCTCCCACACCCCCACGAGTGCAGTACCATCGGCGCTGGAGGACTTAGCTTCCGGGTTCGGAATGGGACCGGGCGTGA
>NZ_FQVN01000021.1 GCF_900129375.1 Streptoalloteichus hindustanus
GATCGGCGGTCCTGGGCAGGGGAAAGATGATTGCCTTCGACTGCCACCGCTGTGTTCTGCGGGACACCCGCGCCCGGTCGGTGGTCGTGGGCGGGGGAAGGAACATTGTCGCCCACGACCACCGCTGTGTTCTGCGGGACACCCGCGCCCGGTCGGTGGTCGTGGGCGGGAAAGATCATTGTCGCCCACGACCACCTCCGGAGCCGGCCGGCGGACGGCGCAATAGGCTAGTCGGCGTGGTTCGAGCCGATGGCAGGAGCGACGACGCGCTCAGGGAAGTCCGCATCACCCGGGGGTACCAGGACTGGCCGGCCGGGTCCGTCCTGGTCGAGTTCGGCCGGACGCGCGTGCTGTGCGCGGCCAGCGTCACCGAGGGGGTGCCGAAGTGGCGGGCCGGGTCGGGGCTGGGCTGGGTCACCGCCGAGTACGCGATGCTGCCCTCGGCCACCCACACCCGCAGCGACCGCGAGTCGGTGAAGGGCCGGATCGGCGGGCGCACGCACGAGATCAGCCGGCTGATCGGCCGCTCCCTGCGGGCCTGCATCGACCTGGCCGCGCTGGGTGAGAACACGATCGTCATCGACTGCGACGTGGTGCAGGCCGACGGCGGCACCCGCACGGCGGCGATCACCGGCGGCTACGTGGCGCTCGCGGACGCCGTCACCTACCTGCGGGCCGCCGGCCGGCTCAACGACCCGCAGCCGCTGTCCTGCTCCGTGAGCGCGGTGAGCGTGGGTGTGGTGGACGGCAGGGTGCGGCTCGACCTGCCGTACGCGGAGGACTCGCGCGCCGAGGTCGACATGAACGTGGTGGCCACCGACGGCGGCACGCTGGTCGAGGTGCAGGGCACCGGGGAGGGCGCGACCTTCGCCCGGTCCACTCTGGACCGGATGCTGGACGTCGCGCTCGCCGGCTGCGCCGAGCTGTCGCGCCGGCAGGCCGAGGCGCTGGCCGCGCCGTACCCGGGCACGCTGCCGGGGGGTGGCAAGTGACGCGCGTGCTGGTGGCGTCCCGCAACGCCAAGAAGTTGGCGGAGATGCGGCGCATCCTGGACGCGAAGGACGTGGCCGGGATCGAGATCGTCGGTCTCGACGACGTGCCGCCGTTCCCGGAGGAGCCGGAGACCGGCGCGACCTTCGAGGAGAACGCGCTGGCCAAGGCGCGGGACGCGGTGCGCGCGACCGGCCTGCCCGCCGTGGCGGACGACTCCGGCCTGGCGATCGACGCGTTGAACGGCATGCCCGGCGTGCTCTCCGCGCGGTGGTCCGGCGGGCACCGCGACGATCGGGCCAACGTGGAGCTGGTCCTGGGGCAGCTGGGCGACGTGCCGGACGAGCGGCGCGGCGCGGCGTTCGTGTGCGCCGTCGCCCTGGTGCGGCCGGACGGCTCCGAGGTGGTCGTGCGGGGCGAGTGGCCCGGCCGGATCGTGCGGGAGCCGAGGGGCGACAACGGGTTCGGCTACGACCCGATCTTCGTGCCGGAGGGCGAGGAGCGGACCTCGGCCGAGCTGCCCTCGGCCGAGAAGGACGAGATCTCGCACCGAGGTCGGGCGCTGCGCGCCCTGTTGCCGCACCTGCGCGAACTCGCGGGCTGAGCGCGTCGGGGGGAGAGTGCGCGGTGGGCCGGCGCGGCCAGCCGCGCACCGCTCCCGATCGTGGTGCCACCCTCCGCCGTTTCCCGCTGCCGACAGCGTTTCCGCAGCTCGACCGCTGTGGCGGACGCAACCGGAGGACGACGGAATAGATCACCGTCGACGGGAGTCGTGACCGAGTGGATGTCGCCCCGTAGGGGGCGCCGGACACGAGCGGAGGCAGGTATGGCGGACTCCACCCGGTCGACGATGACCGCCGTGGTGCACGAGGGACCGACGGGCCTGGACGGGGTCCGGGTCACCACGGTCCCGGTGCCGGAGGTGGGCGCGGGGGACGTGCTCGTCGAACTGCGCGCCGCGGCGCTCAACCACCGGGACCTGTTCGTCGTCTCCGCGCGGACGGCCACCGACCCGCGTCTGGTGCTCGGGTCCGACGGCGCCGGCGTGGTGCGCGCGGTCGGGTCCGGCGTCAGCGGGGTGGCCGTCGGTGACGAGGTGATCGTCAACCCGTCGCTGGGCTGGGCGAAGGCCGACGAGGAGCCCTCCGTGGCCCAGGTCCTGGGCGGGCCGACCGACGGCACCTACGCCGAGTTCGTCCGGGTGCCCGCCGCGAACGTGGCGCCCCGGCCGGCGCACCTGGACTGGGCGGAGGCCGCCGCGCTGCCGCTGGTCGGCCTGACCGCCTACCGGGCGCTGTTCACCAGGGGCCGGCTCCGGCCGGGCGAGCACGTGCTGCTGCCCGGCATCGGCAGCGGCGTGGCGACGTTCGCGCTGCTGCTGGCGAAGACGGTGGGCGCCGAGGTGACGGTGACCTCCCGCGGCGAGGACAAGCGGCGGCGGGCGCTGGAGCTGGGCGCGGACGCCGCGATCGACAGCGCGGGCGACTGGTCGGCGCGGCTGTCCCGGCCGGCGGACCTGGTGGTGGACAGCATCGGGTCGGCCACCTTCGAGTCCTGCCTGTCCGCCCTGCGGGCCGGGGGTCGGCTGGTCTCGCTCGGCGCGACCACGGGCGAGCACGTCCAGATCTCGCTGCGCCGGTTCTTCCTGGAGCAGTTCAGCCTGCTCGGCACGTCGATGGGCAGCGCCGAGGAGTTCGCGGCGATGCTCGCGCTGGTCGACGAGCACCGGCTGCGCCCGGTCGTCGACCGCGCCTACCCGCTCGCGGAGACCCCGGCCGCCCTGGCCGACCTGGGCAAGGGGCTGCAGTTCGGCAAGCTCGTCATCACCACGGGCTGACGCGGGCGGCGGGGCGGGGGCCGCCCGGGGAACGCGCACAGCGGACGCGGCGGTGTCATCGGATGTCATCCCGGTGACACCGCAATCCGTTGGGAGCGCTGGGGAATCCACGGCGAACCCGAAGACCGGCCTCAGGAACGGCTCAGCCTCCTCTGAGGCTGGCCCAGCACGGTGGGGTCATGACGAACCAGCACCCCGCGTCCGCCGGTCCCGACGAGCCGCCCACCCAGCCCATCCCCTTACCGCCGCGGGTCCAGTCCGGCCCGCCGCCCCGGCGGGGGCGCGGGCGGCTCGGCCCCCGGGTCACGGCCCTGGCGCTGGTCGCCGGTCTGCTCGGCGGCGGAGTGGGGGTGGCGGGCGGCTACCTGGTCGCCGGCGGCGACCTCGCCCCGCTTCCGTCGGCCGGGGCCGCCCCGGTCAGCACGGTGTCGAACCCGTTGACCGGGGTGGAGCACGCGGCGGCGGTCGCGAGCCGGAGCGTCGTCGACGTCTCGTGGTCCGCCGGCCGGGCCGGCGCTGGAGGGTCCGGGGTGGTCCTCACGGCCGACGGCCTCGTGCTCACCAACAACCACGTCGTGGAGGGCGCGGCCGCGACCAACGCGCCGATCGCGGTCACCCTCCCGGACGGGAGCCGGAAGACCGCGCGGGTGGTGGGCGCCGATGGCGGCGGCGACCTGGCCGTGCTCCGGATCGAGGGGGCCAGCGGGCTGACGCCGGCCCAGCTCGGCGACTCCGGCGCGCTCCGGGTCGGCCAGCAGGTGGTGGCCATCGGCTCGCCGCTGGGCCTGGAGGGCACGGTGACCTCCGGCATCGTCAGCGCGCTCCGCCGGGAGGTCACCGGGCGCACCGAGCTCGGGACGGCGATCTCCTACCAGGGCGTGCAGACGGACGCGCCCGTCAACAAGGGCAACTCCGGCGGCGCGCTGGTCGACCTGTCCGGCAGGGTCGTCGGCATCAACTCGGCGATCGCCACGTCGGACTCCTCCGACGGGAGCATCGGCATCGGCTTCGCGATCCCGGTCGACCAGGCCAGGCGGGTCGTGGAGCGGATCACGGGTGGCCGCTGAGGGAAGGCGGCCGGTGGGGGCGGCGGCCGGTGAGGGGAGGTCGCCGGCCGTCGGCCCCCCGCGGCGCGGCCGCTCAGACGCCGAGGTCCCTGCGCAGCTTGGCGACGTGGCCGGTGGCGCGCACGTTGTACATCGCCCGGGCGATCGTGCCGTCCGGTGCCACCAGGAACGTCGACCGGATCACGCCGACCACCGTCCGGCCGTAGTTGTTCTTCTCGCCGTAGGCGCCCCATGCGGTCATGACCGACCGGTCGGCGTCCGACAGCAGCGGGAAGGTCAGCCCCTCGGCGTCGCGGAACGCCGCCAGCTTGGCGGGGGTGTCGGGGGAGACGCCGAGGACGGCGTGGCCGGCGTCCTCCAGCTCCCGGAGGTTGTCCCGGAAGTCGCAGGCCTGCTTGGTGCAGCCGGGGGTGCCGGCCGCCGGGTAGAAGTAGACGATCACGTGCCGGCCGCGGTAGTCGGCCAGCGACACCGGGTTGCCGTCGGCGTCCGGCAGCGTGAAGTCGGGCGCGGGGTCGCCGGGGGACAGGCGCTTCTGCTCGCTCATGGCCCCCGACGCTATCCGCCCGGCCCGACTCGTGGCTCGGGGGAGCCGGCAGCCCCGTTCGGGAGCGGCGTCGGCGGCGGTGTCGTCAGCGTTGGCGTCGAGGTCACCGTCGTGATCTGCACCACCACCGGCGACACGGGGTCCTGGCGCCTGATGTCGGCGCGCACCGCCGCCACCAACGCGCCGATCCACACCCCCACCACGGCGGCCAGCAGGACGGCCGCCGCGCTGGCCAGGTAGAACCGAACGCCCATCCCGACCTCCCCCGCGCGTTCGCGTGCTCCACCGGGACGTCGACGTCGAGGTTCCGGTGGTACTCCGACCGAAGTACCCGGGAGCGGGGGGAGCCAACATCGACCGGTTGGGCGCTTTCGGGGGAACCGCCGGCGGGGGAGCCTGGGAGGGCTGCCTCCCACCGACCGAGGGTGACCGCCAGACGATGAGCGCGACGGCCGACGCCGACGACCTCCCGGACCCGGTGTTCACGGTGTTCTCGGCACGTTTCTCGGCGCCCTTCTCGGTGGCGTTCTCGGGGCCCTTCCTGGTGGCCGTTCGGCCACGGGAAGCCTCCTGGTGGCAGCCGTCGACGGTGTTCCGGCCGCGCGCCGCGCGGCGGGACGCCGGCGGGTGTCCCGACCAAGGCCGAGCGCGACGGCTGGTCGGCGTCGACCCGCGGGTCCGGGGCGCGCCGGCGGTGTCGCCGGCTGTCCTGGGGCGCCGCCGCCACGGTCCGGTGATCGCGGGTCGCCGCGCGCCCACCGGAGGTCGTGCTCTGCCTGGTCGCCGGCCCGGACGTGGGTCGGTTGGTCGTTCACCTGCGGCGATGGGAGCGGTGGCGGGATGCTGGGGACGGGGCCGATGGGCCCGGCACGGGGACGGGTGAGCCGGGAGCTGGCCGACGAGGTGCGACGGGTGGGGACGCCGCTGCGGCACCGGCCCGGCCAGCTCGTGATGCGGCAGGGCGACCCGGGCACGCACGTGCTGCTCGTGGAGACCGGCCGGTTCACGCTGGTGCGCGGCGGCGTCGACGGTGGTCGGTCGCTCGTGGCCATCCGGGGGCCGGGGCACCTGGTCGGGGCGGCGGCCGTGCTGGACGGCGGCTGTCGCGCCGCGAGCGTCGTCGCGGTCGACTCGTGCGTGACGTTCCTCGTGCAGGCGGGGCCGTTCCGCGCGCTGCTCCGTCAGGGCGAACTGGCCGAGGCGGTCAGCCGGTACCTGGCCGCCTCCGGGCGGGCCCGGGCCGACCTGGCCGCCGAGCTGGCGTGCCTGCCGGCGCGGGAGCGGGTCGCCCGCATCCTGCTCCGGCTGCACCAGGCCGCCGACCCGCCGTCGGGGGTGAGCGCCACCGTGCCGTTGACCCAGGTCGAGCTGGCGCACGCGCTCGGCGTAGCGCGCAGCTCGCTCGCGGCCGCGCTCGCCCGCCTGTGCCGGCAGGGCGTGCTCGCCACCGTCGGCGGCCGGCTCGTGGTCGTCGACGTCGACCGGCTCGCCGTGGCCGCCGGGCTGGACGCCGCCGGTCGCGCCATCGGCTGAGCGGGTGAGCCGTCGGCGGCACACGGCGTTCGGGTGATCCCCCGGACGGCGCGCGGCGCCAACCTGCGCCCAACCCCGACCGGACGACCCTGCCCCCCAGCGTGTGACCTGACGCACAGCGGGGGTAGTCATGCCGGGGGAAGGCGGAGCGGGAAGCCCGTCGGGAGCCGGGGCCGGCGCGCGGGCCGGGTTCCAGATCGACCGGGACCAGGTCGGGGCGGCGCGGGAGCTGTTCCAGCAGGCGATGGACCACATCGCGCCCTTCGTGCACGAGTCGACCGGCCGGCTCCAGGTCTGCTCCATGGCGCGGGACGACGTCAGCGTCGACGCCGCCCGCGCGTTGAACGAGAAACTCGCGCCGGTCCTGCGCGCGCTCCAGGAGTACCGCGAGGGGCTCGGCGGGGTCGTCGCGCGGCTGGCCGAGGTCAGCGCGCGGTACCGGGAGGCGGACGAGGACGCCGCGCGGGGCCTCGCCGACGGCGCGGGCGAGGGCGCCTGATGGCGCGTCGTTCCCGGTCTCTGGCGGCCCTCGCGCTGCTGCTGGCGCTGCCCGGCTGCGGCCACGTGGTGGCGAGGGGGACGCCGGCTCCGGTCTCCGGGGCGTCGACCCGCGCCTCGGCGTCGGTCTCGCGGCCCCGCGAGGCGCGGCTGGAGAAGGTGGACCCCTGCGCCCTGGTGGGCGAGGCCGACCGGCGGGGGCTGGACATCGACCGGCCGCCCGTGTTCGCCACCAACCACCTGTTCGAGAGCCCGGCGTGCAGCTTCCGCAGCAGCACCCACCTGGTCGCCTTCCAGGTGGTGACCGGGATCAAGGCCGGGATCGAGGTCATGGGGCAGGGCCGGGTCAACGGTGTCCGGCACGAGTTCCGGTTGGCGGGGTTCCCGGCGGTCGAGGTCCGCACCGACGGCGCTCCGCCGCGCGGGGACTTCTGCACGGTCTCGGTCGACGTCGCGCCGGGGAACGTGTTGTTCGTCCTCTACCGAGAGGACGGCATCCCGGACCCGCTCGGCAAGGACGAGCTCTGCCGGCGCGCGACGCGGGTGGCCGAGATCGCGGTCACGGCTCTTCTGGACGGGAAATAGGGGACACGGGAGGACATCCGTCATGGGGGAAGCGGTGTGGTTCGGCTGCCGCGACTATCTGGCCGTTCCGCACGAGAAGCTGTTCGACGACATCAACGCGGGGCCCGGCGTCCCGGCGGCCGACCCGGCGCGCCAGTTCCTGGACGAGCTCCGGGTGGCGCTGCTCAACGCGCAGACGCACCTGCTCCGGGGGCTCGACCGGCTGAAGGAGGGCTGGGAGGGCGACGCGGCGGAGCGGGCGGACGGCGCGATCCGGGTGCTGCGGGAGTGGACCGACACCACCGTCGGGCTGGTCGCGGAGCTGCGCGGCGGCATCGACGCACAGGTCGACCACTACGTCCGGGCGGTCCGCGCGATGCCGACGCCTGTGCCGGTGACGGCGACCGACACCGCGTTCACCCAGGGGCTCGCCGGCTTCTTCGGGTTGACCACCGACCGGCAGGAGCAGGAGGCCGCGGCGCGGGAGGCGCACACGCGGGCCGCCGCCGTGATGGACACCTACGCCGCGAGCACGTTCGACACGCTGGTCCGGATGCCCCGGTTGGAGCCACCGCCCGTGGTCGTCGTGGAGGTCGAGGAGCCGGACGCGGCGGCGGAGTTCCCGGCCCGGGACGACACGGACACCAGCACCGACACCAGCACGGACAACGGCACGGACAACGCGGAAAGCACGGGGAACGGCGAGAGGACGGATCGTGCGACGGCGGACGGGACCGGGTCCGTCGTCACCCGGGACACCGCCGACGGGGGCGTCCGGCCAGTGCCGTCGCAAGGGCCGACGTCGGAGCCGTCGGGAGAACCGGGGCAGCCGGGGGCGCTCGCCGCCGTCCGCCCGGCGGACCGGACGGCGGACCCGCTGCCGGACGGAGCGACCGCCCCGCAGCGGGGCTCGGACACCCACCGGCCGGCGGTCCCGGCTCGCCCCACCGGGGGAGCGGACCTGTTCTCCCCGCCCGCTGCGGCTCCCGCCGAGAGCGGCCCGGCCGTGGTGCGGACGCAGGGGTCCGGCTCGGGGCGTCCTCCCGGCGGAGGACGGGGAGCGCCCGCCGCGGGGCCGGGCGGAGCCCACGCGGGCGGCGGTGGGCCGACACCACGACCGGGGCCAGCACGACCGGGTGAGCGCGCGGACTCGGCTCCCGGGGAGCGCCGGGCCGGTGGCGCGGAGGCCGAGGAGACCTGGACGACGCGCGGCAGGCCGGGACAACCGGGCGGGGGCGGGGCCGACGTCGTCTGGCTGCCGCACGTCCCCGCGCAGTGGCGGCGCGACCCGGACGGGGAGCACCGATCGCGGTTCGTGGTCGACGCCGAGGCCCGGTTGTTCGAGGACCCCACGCGGGTCGCGCCGGCCGTGATCGAGCAGGACCCGAGGACGTGGGGCTGACCGTGCCGACCATCTCCCACCACGTCCCCATGGTGTCGGCGACGGCCTACCAGGTCGCGTGGCAGGACCTCGGCCTGCCGCCGATGCCCACCGTGCTGCACGTCGCCCCGCGCGGCTACCCGGAGGTCGAGCGGCAGCGGGTGCTCACCGAGGCCTACGACGAGATGCGGGCGGCCGGCCTGTTCGACGGCCGGGGCTACGACCTGGACTTCGTGGCCGCGATGGCCGTGCTGGCCCGGCCGAGGCGCAGCGTCGACGCCCGGCTGTGGCTGGGCGCCGAGGTCCGCGCGCTGGCCGCGGCCTCGACCGGCCGCGCGGTGCTGGCCGTGCTGGTCTCCGACCACGTCCGCGTCCACCCGGTCGACCCGGCCAACCTGGCGGTGTCGGTGGTCCGGCTGCTGCCGCCCCGGCCGGCCGGCCCCGGTCGGTCCGTGTCCTTACCCGCCGACGTCCTGGAGGAGGCGGCCGCGCAGGCCGGCGCCTCGGTCGCCTCGCTGCGTACCGCGTTGTGCGACCTGGGCGCGCACCCCGCCGACGCCCACCACATCGCCCGGATGTCGGCGGACGCGTGCCACGGCGGGCAGTTCGGGGCGACGGTCGTCGACGGGCTGGGCCGGTGGGGCCGCGCCGACCACGTCGTCGGCTTCCACGACACCCCGGCCGGCCGCTACCTGATGGAACGGCACCGCGCGGTCGACGGGCGGTGGTGGATCACGATCGCCCCGGCCGACGCCAACCGCCTGGTCGGCCAGGTCGAACGCCTGCTCAACGGCATCGGCTGACCGGCGAGAGGCCGTGCACCCGCTGACAACATGACCGGCGGGTCCTCGGGCGGGATGGTGTCCAAGGCCAGGACGAGGTGGCGTAACGGGATCTGCCTGTCCGGCATGAGTCGTGGAAGGGGTGTCGACGACCGGTTCTGGCGGCGGTTCCGGGACAGCACTCCCGGCTTTGTCGGTGGGCCAGTTCGAAAGGCCGCTCAATGGCGTCGGCTGATCCATGAGGGTCGGTACACCCGAACGTGGGTACTGTCCACTCACCCGTTCACCCGTCCTGTGGAATGGCGAAGTCGCCTCCCCCGGGAGGGAAGCGCGTGTCAGCGTTGGCGGGGTTCAAGACCATGGCGGAAGTGACAGCCGACGATCGAGCGAGGATCGCTTTCGGGCGAGTGGGGGGCCACAGCAATGACCGCCTCCTCGTGTCCGACGGACCTTCCGGTGAAGTTCTCCTCACGCCTCTCGCGAGCATTCCCCACCGTGAGCTTCTGGTCTGGGAGGACGAGCAGCCCGGGGAGTCGCTGCCGCGAGGGCTGGCGCATGCCGCTGAGGGTGGTGTTCGCCAGCGCGACGACCTGGTGGGATACGAGGACGGGTAGCGCGTCGGGAACGCCAGGAGCGTGAAGGATCTGGTGTTCGGTTCCGGCGGAGCAGATCGTCGTGGTCGCTAGCTCAGTTCGAGGGCCAGGAAGAGGTCGACGCGGTCGGGGAAGGAGGACATCCGGCGTCCGGTCAGCTCCTCGATCCGGCCGATGCGGTAGCGCAGGGTGTTCACGTGCAGGTGGAGCTTCGCGGCCGTGCGGGTCCACGAGCACGCGCAGTTCAGGAACACCCGGAGCGTGTGGACGAGGTCGCTGCCGTGCTCGGCGTCGTAGTCGAGCAGCGGGCCGAGCAGGCGCGCGCGGAACGAGCGCCGCAGCTCGTCGGGCACGGTGGCCAGGAGGAGCTGGTGCGAGGCGATCTCCTCGCCGGACAGGACGCCGCCCCGCGCGTCCCGGTGCAGGGCCAGCCGGCGGGCGCTGCGCGCCTCCACCGCCGCCGCCCGCACCCCGGCGACGGCGACCGGGCCGCTGACCCCGACCACCAGCCGGCCAGCGCCGCGCGTCCTGGCGCCCAGCCCCACCTGCAGGACGCGCGCGCCGTCCCTGAGCTGCCCGACCAGCGCGCCCAGCCGGTCGGGGGCCGCAGCCACCACCGCCATCGCCTCCTCGGGGGTGGCCGCCACCAGCGCGTGCGGCACCAGGTCGGCGACCAGCTCGTCCAGCAGTCCGGCGGCCACCGAGGTGGGCGTCCCGGTGATCTCGGCGGACACCAGGCGCAGCGGCAGGTCGGGGTCGAACCCGGCCGCGGCCAGCCGGGCGCCGATCTCGGCCTGTCCGCCGGCCTCGGTCAGCACCAGCCGGGTCAGCGCGGCGGCGGAGCGGTTCTCGATCCGCCGCCGGTCCTCGGCCCGGCCGCGCTCCATGCCGACCAGGCCGGCCAGCTCGGCGGCGAGCTCCCGGTGCCGCGGCGGCCACCGGTCCACGTCGCCGTCCACGGCGAGCGCCCAGCTCGTCAGCCGGTTGCCGCCGCGGGCGCCGGCCGGGAACAGCACGACCGGCCCGTGGCCCGGCAGCCGGACCGGGCGGGGCAGCCGGTCGGCGAGCAGGTAGCGCCGGGTCAGCTCCGCGCGTTGGCCGGGCAGCAGGTCCTGGCCGGTGCCGGCGACCAGCCGGCCGGTCGCGGTGAGCACCCGGCAGTCGGCGCCCAGCTCGCCGGCGGCCAGCCGGAGCAGCTCGGTGAGCCCGCCCTCGGCGACGGCGCTGACGAGCTGGCGGTGCCGCTCCAGGGCGATGGTCGGTTCGGACCGCTCGGCGGCGAGCGCCAGGATCACCCGCTCGGTCACGGTGGCGAACGAGACGTCCACGGACAGCTCCAGCAGCGGCAGCCCGTGCCGGCGGCAGGCGGCGACGAGGTCGTCGGGCACGTGCCCCAGCTCGGCGGTGCCGGCGACCAGCGCGGCCACGCCGGCGTCGGCCACCGCCGCGACGAACGCCGCGGCGTCGTTGGGCCCGCGCCGCCACACCAGCCCGGTCAGCACCAGCTCGCCGCCGGAGAGGTAGCGCCGGGGGTCCCGCAGGTCGGTGGTGAAGACCCAGCGGATCGGGCGGTCCAGCGCGTCCGCGCCGACCAGCACGGACAGTCCCAGCTCCGGGGCATCCACCAGCGTTCTCAGCAACACGGCGCACGCACCTCCCGCGTTGGGCTTGGAGAAAACCACAAAAGCGGGGGCGGCGGCAGTCCCGGCTTTCATCGCTTCCAGCCCTAGCTGGCCTCACCCGGGCGTGTGTGTACTCAGTCACACCAGAGCGGTATCCCTCGGAGGGGGTGAGCTGGCGGTGGTGATCACTCGTACGGCGGACCGGCTGGCGTGGTTCAACGCGGCGGCCCCGGCAGAGGCCGGTCGGCAGCTCGTGGCGTGCTGCGCCGTCGACGAGTGGGCGGAGCGGCTCGTCGCCGGCCGGCCCTACCGCGACCTCGACGCGCTGCGCGCGGCGGCCGACGCGGCGCTGGCCGACCTGGACTGGCCCGCCGTGCTCCGCGCCCTGGCCGCGCACCCCCGCATCGGGGAGCGCGCGCACGGCGCGGACCCGGAGGCGCGGTGGTCCCGGCAGGAGCAGGCCGCGGCCGCGGCCACGTCACCGGACCCGGCGACGCGGGCCGCGCTCGCCGCCGGCAACCACGCCTACGAGGAGCGCTTCGGGCACGTGTTCCTGATCTGCGCCACGGGCAGGAGCGCCGAGGAGGTGCTCGCCGCCCTGCGGGCCCGGCTGGGCAACGACGAGGAGACCGAGCGGGCGGTCGTCCGCGCGGAGCTGGGCCGGATCACGGCCCTGCGGCTGGCGAGGGTGGTGGGGGCGTGAGCCTGTCGACACACGTGCTGGACGCCGTGCGGGGGCGGCCCGCCGCGGGCGTGGCCGTGCGGCTGGACCGCTGGGCCGACGCCGACGGCTGGCAGCCGGTGGCCGCCGCCCGCACCGACGACGACGGCCGGATCAGCGGGTGGGAGCCCGGCGCGGGCCTGCACCGCCTGGTCTTCGACACCGGCGGCTACCTGGGGGCGGACGCCTTCTTCCCGGAGGTGGTGGTCACGTTCCGGGTCACCGACCCGGCCGGGCGCCACCACGTCCCGCTGCTGCTGAGCCCGTTCGCGTACTCCACCTACCGAGGGAGCTGAGGAATGTCGATCGTGTTGGGGGCCAACCAGTACGGCAAGGCCGAGACCCGCGTCGTCCGCGTCGACCGGGACGCCGACGGGCACCGCGTCACCGACCTGAACGTCAGCGTGGCGCTGTCCGGCGACATGACCGACACCCACCTCACCGGGGCCAACGACAAGGTGCTGCCGACCGACACCCAGAAGAACACCGTCTACGCCTTCGCCAGGGACGGCGTCGGCGAGATCGAGGACTTCGCGCTGCGGCTGGCCCGGCACTTCGTCGACTCGCAGCCGACGATCGGGCGGGCCAGGGTGCGCGTCGAGCGGTACCCGTGGGCCCGGCTGGAGCTGGCCGGACGGCCCGCGCACCACTCCTTCTCCCGGTCGGGGGAGGGCACCCGCACGGCCACGGTGACCTACGACGGGCAGCGGGCGTGGGTGGTCTCCGGCATCACCGACCTGACGGTGCTCAACTCCACCGGGTCGGAGTTCTGGGGTTACGTCAGGGACCCGTTCACCACGCTCCGGGAGACCCGCGACCGCGTCCTCGCCACGGCCGTCGACGCGTCCTGGCGGCACGAGGCCGCCGACGACGTCGACTGGGGCAAGTCGTACGCGACCGCGCGCCGCGCCCTGCTGGAGGCGTTCGGCGAGACGCACAGCCGCTCGCTCCAGCAGACCCTCTACGCCATGGGCGAGCGGGTGTTAACGAACTGCCCGGAGGTCGTGGAGGTGCGGCTCAGACTGCCGAACAAGCACCACTTCCTGGTCGATTTGGCGCCGTTCGGCCTGGACAACCCGAACGAGGTGTTCCACGCGGCCGACCGGCCCTACGGCCTGATCGAGGGCACCGTGCTCCGCGACGACGCGCCGCCCGCCGACCCGGCGTGGTGAGCGGGAAGGAGAGTCCACAGTGGACTTCCTGCGACCGGCGAGCTGGGCCGAGGCCCTGGCGGTCAAGGCCGAGCGGCCCGACGCGGTCCCGATCGCCGGCGGCACCGACGTCATGGTCGAGCTCAACTTCGACCACCGCCGCCCGCCGGCCCTGCTCGACCTGACCAGGGTGGCCGAGCTGGCCGAGTGGTCCGAGCGCGACGGCCGGGTCCGGCTCGGTGCGGGCGTGCCCTACGCGCGGATCATCGCCGAGCTGGGCGACCGCCTGCCGGGGCTGGCCACGGCCGCCCGCACCGTGGGCTCGCCGCAGATCCGCAACCGGGGCACGGTCGGCGGCAACCTCGGCGCGGCCTCGCCCGCCGGGGACGCGCACCCGGTGCTGCTGGCCACCGACGCGGTCGTCGAGGTGGCCTCGACCCGGGGCGTCCGGACGGTGCCGGCGGCCGAGTTCTACCGGGGCGTCAAGCGGAACGCGCTGGAACCCGACGAGCTGATCGCGGCGGTCCACCTGGACGTGGCGCGGGGGCCGCAGCAGTTCGCCAAGGTCGGCACCCGCAACGCGATGGTCATCGCGGTGTGCGCGTTCGGTTTGGCGCTGCACCCCGACCGGCGCCGCGTGGGGACGGGCATCGGCTCGGCGGCCCCGACTCCGGTCCGCGCCCCGGCGGCCGAGGACTTCCTGTCCGCCGAGCTGACCGACGCCGGCCTGTGGGCGTCGCGCCGGCCGTTGCCCGACGCGGTCCGGCGCCGGTTCGGCGAGCTGGTGGCCGAGGCGGCGTCCCCGATCGACGACGTGCGCGGCAGCGCGGCCTACCGCCGGCACGCGCTGGCCGTGCTGGCCCGCCGGACCCTCGGCTGGGCGTGGGACGAGTACCGCGAAGGAGGGTGGTCGGCGTGCGCGTGACGGTGACGGTCAACGGCGAGCGGCGGGAGGCCGACGACGTCTGGGAGGGCGAGAGCCTGCTCCACGTGCTGCGGGAGCGGCTCGGCCTGCCCGGTTCGAAGAACGCCTGTGAGCAGGGGGAGTGCGGCTCCTGCACGGTCCTCATGGACGGCCTGCCGGTGTGCGCCTGCCTGGTCGCCGCGGGGCAGGCGCAGGACCGCGAGGTCCGCACGGTGGAGGGGCTGGCGGAGGGGGCGGACCGGCTCGCCCCGGTGCAGGAGGCGTTCGTCGAGGCGGGCGCGGTGCAGTGCGGGTTCTGCACGCCCGGCCTGCTGGTGGCCGCGCACGACCTCATCCGGCGCGCCGGTCGGCCGTCGGACGTGGAGATTCGCGAGGCGTTGGCCGGAAACCTCTGTCGCTGCACGGGATACGAGAAGATCATGGAAGCGGTGCGGCTGGCTGCGGCGCGGACGGCCAGCGCCGAACTGTCCACTGAGGACACACCATGAGCGGCAGGACTGTCATCGAGAACGCCGCGATCGCCGCGGTCGACGCGGCCGGCAGCGAGTACCGCGACGGGCACGTCGTGGTCGAGGGCGAGTGGATCGTCGCCGTGGGCGAGGGACCGGCCCCGAGAGCGAACACGGCGGGGACAGAAAACGCGGCGAACGCGGCGAACGCGGGGAACGCCGCCGAGCGCCGGATCGACGGCTCCGGCTGCCTGGTCACCCCGGGCCTCGTCAACACCCACGACCACCTCTTCCAGTGGGCCACCAGGGGATTCGCCCAGGACGCCACGCTCTACGAGTGGCTGACCACGCTGTACCCGGTGTGGGCGAGATCGGACGCCGGGACCGTCCACACCGCGGCGACGGCGGGGCTGACCCGGCTGGCCAGCACCGGCTGCACGACGGCGGCCGACCACCACTACCTCTTCCCCCGCGACGGAGGGGACCAGATGGCGGCCCTGGTCTCCGCCGCCGCGGCGGTGGGGGTGCGTCTGCACGCGGCCCGGGGCTCGATGGACCGGGGGCAGTCGCGGGGCGGACTGCCACCGGACGACGTCGTCGAGGACATCGAGACGGCGTTGCGGGGAGCCGAGGAGGCGATCGACGCCTACCACGACCCCGAGCCCAACGCCCGCCTGCGGATCGCGGTCGGCCCCTGCTCGCCGTTCACCGTCTCCCGCGAGCTGATGGAGCGGTCGGCGGAACTGGCGCGGCGCAAGGGAGTGCGCCTGCACACCCACCTCGCCGAGACGCTCGACGAGGAGCGGCAGTGCCTGGCGGAGGAGGGCCGCACGCCGGTCGAGTACGCCGACGAGCTCGGGTGGCTGGCCGAGGACGTGTGGCTGGCGCACTCGATCCACCTGTCCGACGACGCGGTGCGGCGCTTCGGGGCCACCGGCACCGGGGTCGCGCACTGCCCGAGCTCCAACGGCCGGCTCGGCGCCGGGATCGCCCGCGTGCGGGATCTCCTGGACGCGGGCGCGCCGGTGGGGTTGGGCGTGGACGGGGCGGCGTCCAACGAGTCCTGCGCCATGGTCGAGGAGCCGCGCCAGGCGTTGCTGATGGCCCGCCAGCGGGGCGGCCCGCAGGCGTTGGGCGTGCGGGAGGCCCTGTGGCTGGCCACGGTCGGCGGCGCCCGGTGCCTGGGCCGGGCCGGGGAACTCGGCTCGCTGGAGCCGGGCAAGCTCGCCGACCTCGCGGTGTGGCGGCTCGACGGGCTGGCGCACGTCGGGATCGACGACCCGGTCGCCGCGTTCGTGCTCGGCCCGCGCCCACCGCTGGCGCTGCTGCTGGTCGGGGGCCGAACCGTGGTGGCGGACGACGAGATCCGCACCGTGGACGAGGGGACCGTCGTGCGCGATCTGCGGCGCGCGAGCCGGAAGCTGGCCGACGCCGGCCCGTCGGCGACCGGCCGGCAGACGAAGGGGGCGCGATGACCCAGCGGACCTCCCCGGAGCGCGGCGTCCGGGAGCCGACCACCACCGCCGCCGCCGCCGCCACCGCCGTCACCGGCGGCATCGGCGACAGCGCTCGACGGCCGGACGGCACGTTGAAGGTGCGGGGCGAGTTCGCCTACTCGTCCGACCTGTGGCACGAGGACATGCTGTGGGGCGCCACTCTGCGCAGCCCGCACCCGTACGCCCGCATCCTGTCCGTCGACCTCACCGAGGCGTTGCGGACTCCTGGCGTGCACGCCGTGCTGACGCACGAGGATGTGCCGGGCGAGAACATCTACGGCCTGGAGCACGCCGACCAGCCGGTGCTGGCCGTCGACGTCGTGCGGTACCAGGGCGAGCCGGTCGCGGTGGTCGCCGCCGACCACCCGGAGACCGCGCAGCGCGCGGCCAAGCGGATCAGGGTCGAGTACGAGCCGCTGGAGCCCGTCACCGACATGGTCGCGGCGGCCAGGGGCGAGGGGCCGCCGCTGCACCCGGACGGCAACGTCGTGCGGCACCTGCGCATCCGCAAGGGCGACGCCGAGGCCACCGCCGACGTGATGGTGGTCGGCGAGTACGAGGTCGGCATGCAGGACCAGGCCTTCCTCGGGCCGGAGTCCGGGCTCGCGGTGCCCGCCGAGGACGGCGGCGTCGACCTGTACGTGGCCACGCAGTGGCTGCACGTGGACCAGCGGCAGGTCGCGCGGGCACTGGGCCTGCCGCTGGCGAAGGTGCGGCTGACTCTGGCCGGGGTGGGCGGCGCCTTCGGCGGTCGCGAGGACCTGTCCATGCAGGTCCACGCGTGCATGCTCGCGCTGCGCACCGGCCGGCCGGTGAAGATGGTCTACAACCGGCAGGAGTCGTTCTTCGGGCACGTGCACCGGCACCCGGCGAAGATCTACTACGAGCACGGGGCGACCAGGGACGGCGACCTCGTCTACGTCCGCGCGAAGATCTACCTGGACGGCGGCGCGTACGCGTCGAGCACGACGGCGGTGGTGGCCAACGCGGCGACACTCGGCGTCGGACCGTACACAGTGGACAATGTCGCGATCGACTGCTGGGGCGTCTACACCAACAACCCGCCCTGCGGGGCGATGCGCGGCTTCGGCGCGGTGCAGGCCGCGTTCGGCTACGAGTCCCAGATGGACGAGCTGGCCCGCCGGCTGGGCGTGGACCCGGTGGAGCTCCGGATCCGCAACGCGATCGCGGAGGGCGACACCATGCCGACCGGGCAGCTCGTCGACTCCGCCGCGCCGGTCGCGGAACTGCTGCGCCGCGTGAAGAACCTGCCGCTGCCCCCGGCCGTCCGCACCGAGCCGGTCGACGTCAGGGAGCTGCCCGGCGGAGTCTCCAACACGACGCACGGCGAGGGGGTGGTGCGGGGCGTCGGCTACGGCGTCGGCATCAAGAACGTCTGTTTCTCCGAGGGTTTCGACGACTACTCCACCGCGCGCCTGCGGTTGCAGGTGATCGGCGGCGAGGCGACAGCGTTGATCCACACGGCCGCCGCCGAGATCGGTCAGGGCCTGGTCACCATCAAGCAGCAGATCGTGCGCAGCGAGCTGGGCGTGGAGCGGGTCACCGTGCAGCCCATGGACACCAGCGTCGGGAACGGCGGGTCGACCTCGGCGTCGCGGCAGACCTACATGACCGGCGGCGCGGTGCGGCAGGTCTGCCACACCGTCCGCGAGCGCGTGCTCCGGATGGCCGGGCGGCGTGTGGGGCGGGCGCCGGACGGGCTGGCGCTGGCCGGCGGCAAGGTCGTCGACGCGCGCGGCGAGGTGGTCGCCGACCTCGCGGAGGTCCTGGGCGACGAGGCGGTCGAGGCCACCGAGGTGTACCGGCACCGCCCGACCCATCGGGTCGACCCGGAACGCGGGCAGGGCAACGCCCACGTGCAGTACGCCTTCGCCGCGCACCGCGCGGTCGTCGACGTCGACGTCGAGCTGGGGTTGGTGCGGGTGGTCCAGCTCGACTGCGCCCAGGACGTCGGCCGGGCGGTGAACCCGCAGGCCGTCCTCGGGCAGATCCACGGCGGCTCGGCCCAGGGGCTCGGGCTGGCCGTGATGGAGGAGATCCAGGTGGTGGACGGCCGGGTGCGCAACCCGTCGTTCACCGACTACCTGATCCCCACCATCCTGGACATGCCGCCGATGACGGTGGACGTCCTGGAGCTCGCCGATCCGCACGCCCCGTACGGCCTGCGCGGTGTGGGCGAGCCACCGACCATCTCCTCCACCCCGGCCATCGTGGCCGCGATCCGCGCCGCCACCGGCCGGGCGCTCAACCGGGTCCCGGTGCGCCCCGAGCACATCACCGGGACCTGACTCGTTAGAGGAAACGCGCAGCGCGTGGTGTCACGGCCGCGTCGGCCGTGGCGGGCCCCACGCGTTCGGAACCCCCGTGGGGCGGCGTTCGCCGCCACGCGGGCCGAAGGAGAAGGAGGGGGCTGTGACGCTCCAGGTTTCGACCGGCCACGGCCAGGACGAACTCGCCCTGCTCACCGAGACCGTCCGGCTGGCCGCCGACAACGTCGCCCGCGGCGGCGGCCCGTTCGGCGCGCTCGTCGCCAGGAACGGCGAGGTGCTCGCGGTGGGCAGCAACCAGGTCACCCCGACCCTGGACCCCACCGCGCACGCCGAGGTGGTCGCCATCCGCGGCGCCTGCCGGCGGCTCGGGGACTTCCGGCTCACCGGCTGCGTGCTGGTGACCTCGTGCGAACCCTGTCCGCTGTGCCTGTCGGCGGCGCTGTGGGCCCGAGTCGACCGGGTGCTCTACGCCGCCGACCGGCACGACGCCGCCGCGGCCGGGTTCGACGACCTGGCCTTCCACCGCCTGTTCGAGACACCCCGGGAGACGTGGTCGGTGCGGGTGGAGCAGATCGACCACGCCGAGCGCACCGCCCCGTTCGCCGCCTGGCTGGCGCGTCCGGACCGGACCAAGTACTAGGTCCGGCGCCCGGGTCGATCCCCGGCGCGCGCCGATTCCCCAGGCGACGCAACGGGTTCCGGGTGCGGGTCAGCGGAGTCGGGGCGGCGGAGTCGACGTGCTGTCCCATCGCCCCGGCTACCGCCTTCGTCTATTGAGTTTCGTATACAAAGTCCCGCCACCCCCGTGGGCGTGGCCGCGTTTCGTATACGAAGTGCTATCACCCACCGAGATCGCCTTTCGTATACGAAATTCCACCGATCTCGGGACGACCGTCTTCCGTATACAAAAGTCCTCCGCCCGCGAAGTGATCGCCTTTCGTATACGAAAGCCCACCAACCCTGGGGCGGCCGCCTTTCGTATACGAAGTCTCGCGAGCTGCGAGGTGATCGGCCTTCGTATACGAAGTTCGACCGACGATGAGGCGAACGCCTTTCGTATACGAAGAGCGGCCGACTGGCTGACCGGCACCCGCCGCACGACGTGTCGGGACCGACGGCCACCGGTGCGGACCGGAGCACCACCCAACGAGACGTGCGAGCCACGGACCCCTCCGGGTCGAGGGGCGAGGCTCCGCACACCCACCCGGCACGGGGAGGGGCACCTTGACCCTGCGCAGCGACACTCCCGAACCGGCGTCACCACCGCCGTCCCCCGCCCACCGCCCGATCCTGGACCGCCTCTTCGACGTGCGCGGCCGCGGCAGCACGCCCGGCCGCGAGGTGCGCGGCGGCCTCACGACGTTCGTGGCGATGTCCTACATCATCCTGCTCAACCCGCTGATCCTGGGCGCCTCCGCCGACGTGACGGGCGCCCGGCTGACCACCGACCAGCTCACCACCGCGACCGCCACGGCCGCCGCCGTCACGACCGTCCTCATGGGACTGGTCGGCAACGCCCCGCTCGCGCTCGCCGCCGGGCTCGGCGTCAACGGCGTCGTGGCCTTCCAACTGGCCCCGGTGATGACATGGCCGCAGGCGTTCGGCCTGGTCGTCCTGGCCGGCCTCGGCATCGTGCTGATGGCGGTCAGCGGCGTCCGCGAACGGATCATCAACGCGATCCCCGCCCCGCTGAAGACCGCGATCACCGTCGGGATCGGCCTCTACGTCGCGCTGGTCGGGCTGGTCAGCGCCGGCTTCGTCACCAGGACCCCGGACGCCGCCCACTCCACCGTCCCGGTGCGGATGGGGTTGGACGGCCGGCTCCAGGGCTGGCCGGCCCTCGTCTTCTGCGTGGGCCTGCTGCTCATGGTGGTGCTGGTGTCGCGCCGGACCCCGGGCGCGGTGCTGATCAGCATCGCCGCGGCCACCCTCCTGGCGGTCGGGCTGAACCTGGCTCTGGACATCCCGGACTGGGGGCTGGTGGAGCCGAGGGTGCCGGACCAGCTCGTCAGCGCGCCCGACTTCTCGTTGCTGGGCCGGGTCGACCTGGTCGGCGGGTTCGCCTCGGCGGGCGCGGTCGCCGCGACGGTCTTCCTGTGCACGCTGGTGCTGTCCGGGTTCTTCGACGCCATGGGCACGATCACCAGCGTCGCGGCGGAGGCCCGCCTGACCGGGGCCGACGGCCGGGTGCCGGGCATGGGCCGCGTCCTGCTCGTCGACGGTGTGGGCGCGGTGGCCGGCGGGCTCACCGGCTCCTCGCCGAACACGGTGTTCCTGGAGTCGGCGGCCGGCGTCGGGGAGGGCGCGCGGACCGGGCTGGCCAGCGTGGTCACCGGCCTGCTGTTCGGGCTCACGTTGCTGTTCACCCCGCTGGCGGCGGTGGTCCCCGCGCAGGCCGCCGCGCCGGCGCTGGTGGTCGTGGGCGGCCTGATGGTCGCCCGCTGCCGCCTCATCCCGTGGCAGGACCCGGACTACACGATCCCGGCGTTCCTGACCGCGGCGGTCATCCCGTTCACCTACTCGATCACCAACGGCATCGGCGCCGGCCTGATCTCGTTCGTGCTGGTCCGGACGTTCCGTGGTCGCTGGCGGGAGGTCGGGTGGACCCTCACCGGGATCGCGGCGCTGTTCGCCGCGTACTTCGCGGTCGCGCCGATCGAGTCGGCGCTGGTCAAGACGGTGCTGTTCAAGACGGTGCTGGGGGGCTGACGCCGGCCCTGGGCCGGAAACCGGGCGGACAATTCGGAGGAGGCAGGGGGTCGCCATGAGGGACATCGCGACGCAGGTGCTCGACTGGGACGCGGCGGGCCAGTCCTACGCCGTGGCCAGTGTGGTGGCGGTGCGCGGCAGCGCCCCCCGCGAAGTGGGCGCGGCGGTGGCCGTGCGGGCCGACGGCGCGGTGGCCGGCAGTGTGTCGGGCGGCTGCGTGGAGGCGGCGGTCCACGAGCTGGCGGAGCGAGCGCTGGAGCAGGGCAGGCCGATCGTGGAGACGTTCGGCGTCGCCGACGCGGAGAACCCGTTCGCGCCCGGCCTGACCTGCGGCGGTGAGCTGGAGGTGTTCGTCCAGCCGATGCGGCGGCCGGCCTCCGGGCCGGTGGTGGAAGCGCTGCGGGTCGTGGTGGCGGCGGAGCGCGTCGGGGCAGAGGCCGGGGAGCCCGTCGCCCTGGCCCGCGTCGTGCGAGGGCCGGAACGGGCTGTCGGCGCGGCGATCGCCGTGTACCGCGACCGGCACACCGGGTCCACCGGGGACGACGCCCTGGACCGGGTCGTGGTCGCGGAGGCGCGGGCGATGTCGGAGCAGGGCGGGACGGGGCTGCGCGCCGTCTGCCTCGACGGCGTCGCCGAGACGACGATCTTCGTGGAGTCGTGGGTGACCGCGCCCCGCATGCTGGTCTTCGGCGCGATCGACTACGCCGCCGCGCTCGCCGCCGTGGGGCGCTTCCTCGGTTATCGCGTCACGGTGTGCGACGCGCGGCCGATCTTCGCCACCTCCGCCCGGTTCCCGCACGCGCACGAGGTCGTGGTGGAGTGGCCGCACCGGTACCTCGCCCGGACGGCGACCGACGAGCGCACTGTCGTGTGCGTGCTGACGCACGACCCGAAGTTCGACGTTCCCGTGCTGGTGGAGGCGTTGCGCCGGCCGCTGGCCTACGTCGGCGCGCTGGGCTCGCGGCGGACCCACGAGGACCGGACGCGGCGGCTGCGCGCGGCCGGGATGACGGACGCGGAGCTGGGCCGGCTGCGCTCGCCGATCGGGCTGGACCTGGGCGCGCGGACCCCGGAGGAGACGGCGGTGTCGATCGTCGCGGAGATCGTGGCGGCGCGGCGCGGGGGCGGCGGCGCACCACTGTCTACTGTGGACGGATCGATCCACCACGAACCGGCACGGGTGTTCCCGGCGTGACGCGGGTGGCCGGTCTGCTGCTCGCGGCCGGCGCGGGCCGGCGCTTCGGCAGGCCGAAGGCGTTGGTCGAGCACGCCGGCCGGCTGTTCGTCGAGCGGGCGGTCGACGTGCTGCGGGCCGGCGGCTGCGACCCGGTGGTCGTCGTCCTCGGGGCGGCCGCCGCCGAGGTGCGCAGGCACGCGCGGCTCGGGGACGCGCGGGTGGTGGTCAATCCCGACTGGGCGTCGGGAATGGGCTCCTCCCTGCGGGCTGGGTTGGCGGTGCTGGCCGATGAGGACGCGGCGGCGGTGGTCGTGCTGCCGGTGGACATGCCCGGCGTGACCGCGGCGGCGGTGCGCAGGGTCGCCGGACACGCCGCCGCCGACGCCCTCGCGGCGGCCACGTACGGCGGTGTTCGCGGCCACCCGGTGCTCCTGGGGCGGGCGCACTGGGCCGGGGTTCGCGCGATGACGCACGGTGACGTCGGCGCGCGGGAGTACCTGCGATCACGCGAGGTCCGTCCGGTTCCGTGTGACGAAGTCGCCAGCGGGGCGGACGTGGATCGGCCCGGTGACCTGCCCTCCGGGTAACGTGACCCGCCGGGTTCACCCAAACGGGGGGTCGTATCAGCGTGTGCGGCCGTGGTGACCCTACGTGACGGAAAGACCCACGGGGGAGATGTGTCATGGCGAAAGCGCCGGTGATGGTGAACTACGTGCCCAACGGTGACGACTGGGAGATCGCGGTCGCGGTCGACGGCGTCGAGCGGGAGGCCCAGGCGCCCGGCCTGATCGCGGCCAGGGTCTGCGCGGACCAGATCGTCGAGGAGCTGGCCGCCGACGCGACGCGGCGCACCGTGGTGCACCTGCTGGCTGGTGACGCGCTCGCCTTCACCACCGCCTACCTGCACGCGCAGCACAACGCGATGACTCTCGGCATCGAGCCGGAGCCCGAGCCCGAGGCGAAGCCCGAGCAGGAGGCGAAGCCGGAGCCGGCGGTGAAGGCGGAGCCCGCCCCGGAGGCGGTGTCGGCGCCGGAGTCGTCGGAGCCGAAGCCGGCGACGGAGAAGTCGAAGAGCGACCAGGAGACCGACGCCGTGACGAAGCCGGCCGCGAACGCCGAGTCGGAGCCGGAGTCGGTCCCGGAGTCGGTCTCGGAGTCGGTCTCGGAGTCGGTCTCGGATCCGAAGTCGGACTCGGGGCCGACCACGGACGGCGCTCCGACGGAGCAGCCGGACGCCTGATCGGGTGGCCGGTCGGCGTGCCGGGTCGCCGGGCCGGCCGGCGACCGCCCGCACCGCCCGGGCGCGTGACCTCAGTGGACGGACGCCGCGAGCCAATCGTCCAGGTCATTGCCCTTCCCGCCGAGCCGCCTAGGATGTGGCAGGCCGGAGGAGCGTGATCGCGCACCGGGCGGCGCCGGCCGTCCCGCGCGGCGGGCCAGGAGGAGGCAGCGTTGGCCACCGCGTCCGAACAGGGGCCCCTGGGGCCACGGGCCGCCCAGCGCGGCCGGCCCCGCGACGTCAGTCGCGACGAGGCGCTGCGCCAGGCCGCGCTGGAGGTGATGGCCGAGGTCGGCTACCGGGCGCTCACGATGGACGCGGTGGCGACCAGGGCCAAGGCCGGCAAGGCCACGATCTACCGCCGGTGGGAGTCCAAGCTGGACCTCGTCATCGACACCACCAACCACCTGGCCAGCCAGCGGCTGCCGGAGCCGGACACCGGCTCGGTGGCCGGGGACCTCACCGAGTTCCTCACCGGCTTCGCCCGCTTCCTCACCGGCCCGGTCGGCAAGGCGGCGCAGGCGCTGGTCGGCGAGCTGCCGCACGAGCCGGAGCTGGCCGAGGCGTTCCGCGCCACTTTCCTGGCCCAGCAGGACGCCGTGCTGGAACGCATCCTCGACCGGGGGCGGCGGCGGGGCGAGGTGCGGCCGGACGCGCCGGTGCGGATGGTCGTCGAGGTGGCCGGCGGCGCGCTGGTCCGCCGCCTCATGCTCACCGGGCAGCCGTTGGACGAGACGTTCGTCAACGGGCTGGTGCGGGGCGTGCTGCTCCCGCTCCTCACCTGAGGCGGCGGGCGCCGGCGTCGCCACCGGCCCCGCGCCGGCCTCAGCGGAAGAGCTTGCGCAGCACCGCGAACGCGATGAGACCGCCCACGGCGTACAGCGCGTACTTCACCCTGGGGTCCGCCAGCCGGGACTGCACCGTGGACTTCGCGGTGTCCACGAAGCGCTGCGGGTTCGCCCTCCTGCCCAGCTCGTCCAGCGTCACCGCGAGCGCGTCGCGGGCCTGCTCGATCTCCCGCTGGATGGTCTCGGGGTCGCGCGCCACGTGTCCTCCTCGCACCTGCCGGTTCCTGCCGCGACAACGGTAGTTGACCGCTCGCGCCACCCCTGTCGCGGATGCCCCGACACCGGGTCCCCCACCGCCCGGGAACCCCCGAGCTCTACGCTGACCGTGACCGGTCCACCACCGGCCCGGGGCCATAGCCCAACTGGCAGAGGCACACGGTTTAGGTCCGTGACAGTGTGGGTTCGACTCCCACTGGCCCCACCAATTTAGTCATTGTGCGAACCATTCCGGTCGGGGCCGGTGACGGTCACCTTCGCGACCAGTGCTTCGACGAGGCCCTTGATCTGGTTGTGGCTGCCGCTGGTGCCCGCGGCGGAGTGGATCTCGCACTGGTGCGGCGAATATTGTGGGCATGGTCGGCGATTTCTTCGGCGACACGGACAAGGCCATGGACTGGCTGGCCAACCGGCCAGCCTCGCGCGCCACCGTCGACCTGGGCGTAGCCGAGCACGCAATCCGGCCCGCACGCCACGGGCCTGCCGGCCCGCACAGCCGCACACCTGCACTCGGAGCGCATCGAGCAGGCGTTCCGGGCCGTGCCCCGGCACCGGTTTGTGCCCACGGCCCGGTCGAGAAGGCGTACGCGAGCAAGGCGATCACCACCAAGCCCGGTGTCGACAGTCCGGCCAGTTGTATCTTCGTGCCGACGGCCCGCGGTGGTCACCGGCGATGAGGCCGTCGGTGAGTCGGACCCCGCTCCCTACGACAAGGTCATCATCACGGTCGGGCGGTGGGCCCTGCCCCCGCCCTGGTTCGACCAGCTCGCCCCTGATGGCGTTCTGGTGGTCCCGCTGCACTGGCGCGGCCGGGCCCGCAGTGTCGCCTTCGTTCGCCACGACACGCATCTGCGTGCAGAGAACAGCCGAAATACCGACCAGAACATCGTCCCGCCGCGCTGGCTGAGATGTTCACCGGACTTGAGACCACCGTGGTGGTCCAATGCCGCCGTGGTCGCCAACCAGCGCTTCGACCACATCTGACTGTGGCTGACCACCACCGAACCTGGCACTTGCCGCCGAAGACGGGGCATCGAGGCTGGCCTGTTCCACCCCGCGGTCTCCTACCGAACGTTCGCGGTTGCCGAGGACGACTTTCTGACCTACCCCACCAAGCCCTACCCGGTGGACGGTCGGAAAGGCGAGCGCCGCTAGGAAATTGGCGCCATAGACATGGCACTGCCGCCGCCAAGTTCGCCGAGCGGCTGCTCGAGCAGGTCCGCCGCTTCGACCGCGACCGCGCTGCCTAGCCCGTCCCGTCATCACCGCCTACCGCTGCCGGAGCGGCCGACGAGGACCTGCCCGCCAGCGTGGCCATCGATGAGCACAACGTGCGCATGGTCGTCACGCCGTGATCGGCCCTAGCACCAGAGTCCGCAGCGGCGGATAGGTTGGGTGACCCCGAGCGAACGCGGCCCCTCGTGGGCGGGCGGCTCGGGGGCATCGGGGCGTGCCAGGGGTAGGTCCATCTGCGCCTGCCATCGCCATCGGCGCACCTAGCGAACTGTTCCTCCGTCAAGGCGATCTTGCTGCTACTTTCGTGACATGGCAGTCCATCGAGATGAAGCAGCCTTCGAGGATGCATGTCACCTCAAGGCTGCAGTCGCCACCACCGGAGAGATGGGCGGAGACGCGGGGCACGGAGGGTGGACAGAGATCACGCTGACGAACGTTGAGGGCAACTGTGGGATCGAAGTCGACGTGGGCACCGGGCACACAACCGTCGTTGATCAGGTCACCCTCCGCGTACGCGGTGATGCTGAGATGGTGGTGCTTGCCAACGCACTTGATTGGGCAGGCCGCCGACTGCGTGAAATCGCAGGAGACCGCGCTGAATCGCTTGACGGAGAAGCAGACGCTGTCTGGGGTGTGGGCCAGCCGCCCACGTAGGCAAGCCAAGATTGACGCTCGGGCGGCCTGTTGGCAGTCGCCACCTTCATGCCGCAGTCGTTCGCCGCAGCGATCCGGTCCGGCTTCGCGTCTCCTGGCCTGTGCCTCTTTGTGCGTTCGGCCACGTAGTGCAAGAACTGTCAGTAAGCTGTTGCGAGCTTGTGTCTCGCTGGTGTCTCTCGAGAGGTGAGAAATGACTGAGTTAATCCCCGGTGTCGGCGCTGGGTCGTTACTGCGATCAGAACTGCTTGCCGACGGTCGATCGACCCGGATCGGTGCGATTCACCAGATCGACTACGGTCACGCCGTCGTGCTGACCCACGACCGCTGGAAATTCGATGCCGGTGGAATTCCGCAATTCTCCTTCCTGCTAGCGACCGCGCAGGACGTTAACGACCCCCGCGTCGACGACGACGAGGTGCTGCTTTTGCGCGTCGAGGGCACCGCGCCATTGTCGCTTGAGCGCGATCTACACGCCGTGCGCGAGGAGTCCCTGCGTACGGCTCTCTCGAACAACCAGGACCCGTCGCCGTCCGCCGTGCTTGATGCGGAGCTCGATCCGGTCACCAAGAACCGAGTGTCATTCACCGGCGTGCGGTGCAAGATCCTCGGCACCTTCTACGAAGATGACGTAGACGGGCAGAAGGTGCTGGAGTTCGGTGCCGACGTGGACAACTTCTATGCTACGTCCACTTATCGAGTCCTGAAGCCGATCAGCGACGGCCTCGCTACGATCGCTTCCTACCTCAAGCCCACCGGGCGTCCTGTGGAACGCGTACGTATCGGCGCGGTGCGGTACTCCGCGACGCGGCGGCGAGCTAAGACCTCCAAGCAAGCCGACGCCGCCGTCGAGGTCAACATCCGGGACTTCATCGGCAACAAAACCGCTTTGCTCGGTATGACCCGGATGGGCAAGTCGAACACCGCAAAAATCATCATCGCCCGTACGTTCGTGGTCTCTGAGCGACAGCGTGCCATGGGCAAACCCCCCATTGGTCAGCTGATCTTCGACCCGCAAGGAGAGTACGCCAACCCGAACACGCAGGATGGCACCGAGATCGCAGCGATTGGTGCGAACCACGTCCGCATCTTTAAGTTCGGCGCTGACGGATCGCAGCACCATGTTAAACCGCTCAATGTCAACTTTTTCTCAGAGAATCAAATCGATGCCGTCCAAGGACTCATTGCCAACCAATTGAGTGGCGAGGACTCTGGGTACGTCAAGGACTTCGCCGGCACGTCGTATGCCGATGACTCTGTCAATAAGTTCAACCCCCATCCGGGCCGCGCTCGGATGGTCCTGTATGGCGCATTGATTCGCGCAGGCTTCCCTGTGCCTTCGAACTTCGCCGCTCGGGTCAACATCAGTGGCGCATTGCAACTGAAGGTCGAGCAAGGAATTCGGGGGCAGAAAGCAGTAGCCGGCCTCGGTCGCAGACCGTTCACGCAAGCGGGCAAATCTGCAAACATGGTCACTGTAGCTCACGGTGAGATTGAGGCAGTCGTCGACAAGATTATCCAATTACGCGAGGCTGGCGACACCGACGCGATCAACTTCACAAAAGACGTACGCTGGAAGAGTGTTGAGCCGATTTTCACCACGAAGAGCGACAATCGCAACGTCCGAGGTTGGAAGAATCTGAACCCGTTGCGCCCGTTTCACAGCCCGCTGACACAGCAGGACCCCGCTCTGGAAATCTATAACGAGCTCGTTGAAGGTCGAATCGTCATCGTTGATCTTCACGTTGGTGCCGAGGAAATCACAAGGGTGCTTAGCGAAACCATTACCCGACGGCTGCTCTTTATGCAGACAGAAGTATTTACGTCTGGGCAGGAGCCGCCGTGCATTCAGGTGATGCTTGAGGAGGCGCACAATCTGTTCTCGTCGGACCGTTACAAGGACGAGCTCGACGTATGGGTCAAGCTCGCCAAAGAAGCCAGTAAGCTCAATCTCGGCATGACCTACGCGACACAGGAGGTTTCCGGGGTAGCACATCAGGTCAAGGCGAACACCGCAAACTGGGTTGTCGCCCACTTGAACAACACGACAGAGGTCCGAGAACTAGCCAAGTTCTACGATTTCGGGGCGTTCTCGGATTCAATCATCGCCTCGGAGGACCGTGGATACGTGCGGCTGAAGACGCTGTCCTCGCCGTACATCGTCCCAGTTCAGATCGATCGGTACGACGTCGCACTTGTCAACGAGGCGCGAGCCGCTGCTGGTGACCCGCCGTTGCCGCTCAACGGGGTGGCACTCTGATGCCGTACGAGACTGCTAGCGGGGCTCACGAGATCGCGTCGCGGCTGGGTCACTCGGCGGCCGCTGTCCGAGCTATCGCGGACCAACGCACCTTCCACGTTCCGGCCGAGGCCATCCAGGACATGGATTTGATCCGCACGCGCATCCGTCCACGGGGCGACTTCGCCGCACCGTCTGCACCCGAGCGCCTCAACGCCGCGCTGGCAATTGATGGTTCATACGTCGTCGCGCCGGTGCGTGACGGCCTCCCATCGGTCCTGTACGGGTTTGCGCAGGCTGCCGCAGCGTACGTGGACCTCGCTGTTCTGGAGTCGCAGCGGGCCGAGCGGTTTGTCGATCCGTACAAGATCGAGCGCGCGGTCAACACGGCCCTCGTGACACTCGACCTGCCCGTCTCGGGCGCGTACACGCGCGCTGGTGTCGACATCGTGACATCGTGGCGCGAGGCCCTCAACGAGCTGTTTCGGCAGAAGAAGATCGACGTCAATCGTCTCGACCAACCACTGCTGGACCTGCTCTTCCTTCTCCACGGCGTTCCCGGGGTGCCAGCGGTCACAGTGCCGGTCAACTGCCCGACGCAGGATTGCAAGAAGGACGTTCCCGTGCCGTCCGCTGGCGCCGACTGCGACGCGTGCGGCGTGCACCTTTTTCCCACCGACGTACTTCGTATCCACGAGGAGGTTGGCGAAGAGGGCACGAATCAGTCCGCTATCGGGCGGCTGATGTCGGTGATCGAGCTGTTGGTGCTGGTTGGGCTGGCGACGCTGCTGTGGGAGCAGTCGCGCCAGAAGGCTCTGCCCACGACGCTGTTCATCGTAGATGGCCCGTTGGCCGTGTTCGGCACACCGGCAAAGCTGCGCGGACGAGCCCTTGAGTACTTCCAAGTGATGGGCAATACTGCTCCGGGTAAAGCGCCATACGTTTGTGGGATTGAGAAGTCCGGAGTTCTGGTCGACTATGCGCGCCAACTGGCCCGGCATGGCATTCTCGAACCGGGTGAGCTGTTGGTGTGCGACGAACAGATCATCGCTCGCGTCGTCAACGCCAACAACGCGCGTTCCTATGGCAAGGAGACGTACTGGGGCCGCAAGTTCGTTTATCGCGCGCTGGATGGGCGAGTCGTCGTCCCGACCGTGCCACCACCGGCCGGCGCACCGTACGATGCCAACGGCGGCCAAACCGACCCGGCGGCCTACCCGACGCTGCCCGCAATTCTCGACGTGATCGACCGTACCGGTTCCTCAATGTACGTCGATGGCATCATCCCGGTGGCCGTCGCGCACGGGAAGGCCGCGTTCCCGATCGGTGTGGGCACCGATGTGCTCCGCCTCGTAGCCACCAAACGTCTCGGCCTGGATTCGACTGGTGGACAAGCGGCTCCGGTACGGTCTGCCCCATGATCGAGAATGGGGCTGTGTTGCCGGTCGCACCCTCCTGTGCTGCTCACGCAGCTCACGCTGCTGCGCCCGCAATTCCGACGCAAATCCTCGACAACCCCCGCCCACTCGTCTCACCCCTCGGCGCAGTCGACCATGCGCTCATGACGAGCAGGTACCAGTCGCCACTCCGCTACCCAGGAGCAAAGTCCTCCCTCGCCCCGGTGATCGCCCGGATCTTGGAGGCCGCCAAGGGTTCGCGGAGCGTTCCGCAAATCAACTTGCTGGTCGAGCCCTTCGCCGGCGGTGCGTCGGCGTCCTTGCGACTCGTCGGCCAAGGAATCGTCGACCGAGTGCTGCTCGCTGACGTAGATCCGTTGGTGACTGCTTTCTGGCAGGCCGCAGCCGCTGACACAGAGGCGCTGATCGACCGTATGCATGGCGAGTGGAATCAATACGTCAAACTGGGGGGAACGGCCGCGGTCGAACGATGGGACTACTGGCGTTCCTGGGCGCCCGCTCGGAACGCGAAGCCTGACACGGTCCGGCTTGGATTGGCGACACAGTGCCTATTTCTAAACCGCACAACGTTTTCTGGAATCCTTCACGGCAAGGCGGGACCGATTGGCGGACGCAAGCAGGAGAGCCCGTACGGTATCGGATGCCGGTGGAATCCGGAGGCGATAGAGGAACGGCTTCGATACGTCGGTCACTTGTACGACACTGGCCGACTCGTCGATGTCTGGCACAAGGACTGGAAACAGACACTCGACGACGTGCCCGAGTACTATCCACAGCTGATCCCGTCCCGCGTCGTTGCCTACCTCGACCCGCCCTACATCGAAAAAGCTTCGCACTTGTACCGTACTTCTTTCGACCCCCGAGGCGGATATGGCGGCGACAAAGCTGGCAAGATGAGATCAGATGACCACATGCTCCACATGCAGCTCGCCGCATATCTGCGCACCAAGGCGCAGTTCCGCTGGCTGCTCAGCTATGACAATAACCCACTACTGACCACAAGCTCTTGGCTCTATGCGCACGCTCGCATGACGCCTAGCCGCGTCGACCGGGAGACGCTCGGCGCACACTCCTGGGCCTTGACCAAACGGTTGGTAAAGATGCGCTACACCGCTAGCGGCAAGACCGGCAAGCGTGATGCCGAAGAACTCCTCATCACGACCCTGCCGCCGTCCACCGTTCCCGTAGATCACCAGCTGCGTGAGCTGCCCTGATGCTGGGGAGGTCACCCGCCTGCCGCCACCTGCGCAGCACCTTCCGGCTGTAGTTGTTCGTGCCCGTGATCGGGTCCAGCTGTGGCGCCGGTTGGCGTAAGGCTTTTGGCCTGCTCATTTACGTAGTATGCCCACATCCGTTGCTCGGCCGGCGGGCGACCCTTGTCCGAGACCACCGTGAGACGCACCACCGGTACTGTGTCGTCGCCGGTCTCGCTTACTGTCTCGGCGCGGTGCCGCTTGAGCACACGGTTGAGCAACTTGACCGCCAGCAGCAACGCGAGCGGCGGGCGCGCTGCCACTCCACGGTGAACACACTCAGCTCCGCCGCCGCCACGTTCGCACATAGCGAGGCAGATCTCGAACACAAAGGACAACCACGCTGTCCGCCGGCCGGCACGGTGGCTGGTTGTCATTCACAACTCGACCGTGGTTGTGGTCACAATGCCTTCCACGATCAATAGCCAGATCGCTGCCTTCGCCTCATTAGCGCCGAACCGCAAGGCGAACTCGCGGCTGTGCCCGTCGAAGGCGTTCGCCCCGTCCAGTACCACCAGCGCGGTGCATGCGTATTGCTCCTACAGCGCGCTGTCCCGCCAAACTAACGGTGTACCACGGTGGCGGTCAGCGCAGCATACCTTTGGTCGTACGCCGTACGTCAACCGGGCAGTCGCCACCACAGGCAAACGCCTGCGGGTCGCTCGCCAACTGCCCCCACCGCAGCATGCGGAACCCGGACGCGCAGGTAGTCCGCTCCGCACACCACGCAGGCCAACCCTTCGGCCTGGAGTGTCAACCTGCTGATCGGCGTGTCGCCGCTCATTGGGGGCCACCCGTCACCAGAGACAGGTTCCTACCGGACGGATCGTGATCTCAGGCCCTTCGACCTGCACGAGCGGTTTCTATGCTGACACCGGCAACTGTGTGGAGGTTACCCCGGGGGCAACCCGAAGGGGGTGGTTGTACGGCACAAGCACCCCAAGGCGGGGATCATGTTTTTCTCGTCGCTGGCGTGGGTGCGTTTCGTGCGGGAGGTCCGTAAGGATTTTACCTGCGCCAACGGGGTGGTGAGGATCGAGGTGGTCGGTGTGGACACTCTCGTCTGGTCCATGTCGGACGGGTCGAACTGTGCTTTGACGAAGGCGAGTGGTCCCCTTTCGTTGCCGGGGTTTCGACGGCGAGTTCGACTTCTCCGAGCCCGCCCTCGTGAGCTGACCTCGACTGTCTTCCGCCGTGTCAGTCTGGGTGGGGCAGGGTGCGGGTGACGAGGGTGGTGATGAGGGTGTCGAGGTCGAAGGGGGACAGGACGTCCGGGAGGGTGAGGTGCTCGATGACCACGCCGGTCATCGCGAGGTAGAGGAGCACCACGGTCTCGCGGTCGCCGGGGAGGCCGGAGTCCAGGTGGAACCGGATGTTCTCGCGGAGGTTCGCCTCGATGGTGGTGGTGAGGGCGGCGCGCAGCTCGGGTCGGCGCGTCGCCTCCAGGCGTAGCTCTAGCAGGGCCAGGTAGCCGGCGCGGTCCTCGGACAGGCGGTCCACCAGTTCCCGCAGGAGCCGGGTGACCAACTCGGTTGAGGGCGGGGTGCGCATGGTCTCGGCCAGCGCGGCGGGGTCGGGGCCGAGTCGTTCGTGGATCTGCCGGCCCACCTGGTTCAGCAGGTCGTCGCGGTTGGCGAAGTAGTTGGACGCGGTGCCCTTGGGCACCCCGGCCTCGGTGTCGACGGCGCGGAAGGTGAGGCCCCGGGCGCCTTCCCTGGCCAGGACCTCGATCGCCGCGTCCACCAGGGCCGCTCGTCGTGCCGGGTTGCGCATGTCCTCCTCCGGTTCCTGGTTGTAACCACTTCGAGTGAAGTGCTACAACTGTAGTTGTTGGTGGTGGGGTTCCACCAGCGGTCCCGGTGGCGGCGTGGGGGAGCGCCCGCCGGGACGACGGTTCGGCGGCCCCCGGAAACGAGGCTCGGATGCGCAAGCTCACCTATCTCGTGGCGACCACCCTGGACGGGTTCGTCGCCGACCCGAGCGGGTCGAACCCGGCCGCGCCCGGCGGGTTCTTCCTCGGCGAGGGCGACCACATCGAGGCGATCTTCACGGACTACGCCGAGATCATCCCGGTGCAGGCCCGCGAGGCGCTCGGGATCGCCCCGGAGAACCAGCGCTTCGACACGGTGCTGGAGGGGCGCGGCTCCTACGAGGTCGGCCTGCGGGAGGGCATCCCGGACGCCTACCCGCACCTGCGGCACTACGTGTTCTCCCGGACGATGGCCGAGAGCCCGGCCCCCGCGGTCCAGATCGTCGCCACCGACCCGGTGGAGAAGGTCCGGGAGCTCAAGCGGGAGGACGGGCTGGGCATCTGGCTCTGCGGCGGCGGCCAGATCGCGGCGGTGCTCCTCCCGGAGATCGACGAGCTGATCCTCAAGGTGCACCCGGTCGTGATCGGGTCGGGCATCCCGCTGTTCTCGGGGCGGGGCTTCGAGCCGCACCGGTTCGACCTGGTCGACAGCCACGCCTTCACCAGCGGGGTGGTCCACCTGACCTACGCCAGGCGGCAGGCCTGACCTACGCGAAGCGGTGGAGCGGGTCCGACGGGAGCCGGGCAGCCTCGTCGGGGCTGGCCGGCTCTTCGGTGTCGAAGGCCGGGGTCATCTCGCCCATCGCCTGGACGACGATCTCGCGCATCGCGGCCTCGGCGCGCTCCGCGTCGCCGCACTGGATGGCCTGGGCGACGTCGGTGTGCAGCCGCACCGCCGTCGGGTGCGGCTCGGGCGGCATGAGGTGGTGCTCGGTGCGACCGGTGAGCACCTCGCCGACGACGTCGTGGAAGCGGCCGAACATCTCGTTGCCGGACGCCTGGAGCACGAGCCGGTGGAAGGCGATGTCGTGCTCCAGGAAGGTGCGCAGGTCCCGGGCTCGCGCCGTCGTCGCGAGCTTGATGGCCAGGCCGACCAGCTCGCCGCACTGCTCGGGCGTCGCCCGCCGGGCCGCGTAGCCGGCGGCCACCGGCTCGACGGCCGAGCGCAGCTCGCTCAGCGATCGGAGCTGGTGCGCCCGGTCGGCGCCGGCCAGTCGCCAGCGGATCACGAGCGGGTCGTAGAGGTTCCACTCCTCGCGGGGGCGCACGGTGATCCCCACCCGGCGCCGGCTGCTGACCAGGTTCATGGACTCCAGGACCCGCACGGCCTCCCGGATGACCGTGCGCGAGCAGGCGAAGCGCTCCTCCAGACCCTCGATCCGGAGCACCGACCCGACGGGGTGCTCGCCGCCGGCGATGGCGGGTCCGAGGGCGTCCAGCACCCGACCGTGCAACCCCTGCATCGCGGTGGTTCCTCCGAAGGTGTCACGACGTCGCACCGCCCGCTTCTGGTGCCCCGACCGAGCGTAGTCGAGCGGTCCGCTGCCGCACCGGCATCGATTAAGTATGACTATTTGGCCCCAATGCCTTGAAAAGTAGTACCAATGGGCTGATAGTGGCCGACGCACGATGGCGTGTCCCGACGCGGCACCCCGTCGTGCGACCGCGCCAGCGGGTACACGACGAACGTCACCCGAAACGTCGCCGGCAGGTGCGGCAACGCAACGTCGCGTTGGAGGTATGAGGTGCGAACGACCCCGGTCGTGGTGGTCATGGGGGTCTCGGGCTCCGGGAAGTCGACGGTCGGCACGCTGCTCGCCGACCGCCTCGGCGTGCCCTACGCCGAGGGCGACGACTTCCACCCCCCGGCGAACGTCGCCAAGATGGCCGCCGGGCACCCGTTGGACGACGAGGACCGCTGGCCGTGGCTGCGGGCCATCGCCGACTGGATCCACGCCCACCCCTCGGGGGCGGTGGTCACCTGCTCCGCGCTCAAGCGCGGCTACCGGGACCTGCTCCGCCGGGATGACGTCCCGGTGTGGTTCCTGCACCTGTCCGGCGACCCCGAGCTGATCCGGAGCCGGATCGCGGCCCGAACCGGCCACTTCATGCCGCCCGCCCTCCTGAACTCCCAGTACGCCGCGCTCGAACCGCTCGACGCGGACGAGCCGGGGCTCACGGTCGACGTCGCGCACACCCCCCAGGACATCGTCGCGACGGCGGCGGACGCCCTCCAGCGGGGCGAGGGACAGGAAGGAGCGCGGTGACGGTGCCGACACTGACACCGACGGCGATGGCGTCGCCGATGACGACGACGGACGCCCACGTGCTCGCGGGCGCGTGGACCGGGCACGACACCCGCCTGGTGGTGGCGGGCCTGCTCGGCATCGCGGTCCTCGTCGTGCTGATCACGAAGCTGAAGGTGCACCCCTTCCTGGCCCTCACCCTGGGCTCGGGCGTGCTCGGCGTCGCCGCCGGCCTGCCGCTGGACAAGGTGATCGACAGCTTCGGCAAGGGGGTCGGCGGCACGGTCGCCAGCGTCGGCGTGCTGATCGCGCTCGGCGCCATGCTCGGCCGCCTGCTCGCCGACTCCGGCGGCGCCGACCAGATCGTCGACACGATCCTCGGCCGCTCGGGACGGCGCTCGCTGCCCTGGGCGATGGCGCTGGTGGCCTCGCTGATCGGCCTGCCGATGTTCTTCGAGATCGGCCTGGTCATGCTGATCCCGGTGGTGCTGCTGGTGGCGCGCCGCGGCGGCCACCCGCTGATGCGGGTCGGCATCCCCGCGCTGGCCGGCCTGTCGGTGCTGCACGGCCTGGTGCCGCCGCACCCGGGCCCGCTGGTCGCGATCGACGCGCTCAAGGCCGACCTCGGCATCACGCTGGGCCTGGGCCTGCTGGTGGCCGTGCCGACCGTGGCGATCGCCGGTCCGCTGTTCGGCTCGGTGGCCGCGCGCTGGGTGGACCCGACGCCGCCGGAGCACCTGGTGCCCGAGCGGCACGAGGGCACCGGCGGGCGGCGGCCGAGCTTCGCCGCGACCCTGGTCACCGTCCTGCTGCCCGTCGTGCTGATGATGGGCAAGGCCGTCGCGGACATCGCCCTGGCCAAGGACAACACCGTCCGGCACGTCCTGGACTTCGTCGGCGCGCCGCTGTTCGCCCTGCTGGCCGCGGTGATCGTCGCGATGTTCACGCTGGGCAGGGCCGCGGGCTTCACGAAGGACAAGCTGTCCGCCACGATCGGCGACTCGCTGCCGCCGATCGCCGGCATCCTGCTCATCGTCGGCGCGGGCGGCGGGTTCAAGCAGACCCTGGTCGACGCCGGCATCGGCACCGTCATCACCAACCTCGCCACCGGCGCGAACTTCTCCCCGCTGCTGCTGGGCTGGCTGATCGCGGTCGCCATCCGGGTCGCCACCGGCTCGGCCACCGTGGCCACCATCTCGGCCGCCGGCATCGTCGCGCCGCTGGCCGCCGGCCTCAGCCCGACCCACGCCGCGTTGCTGGTGCTGGCGGTCGGCGCGGGCTCGCTGTTCTTCTCGCACGTCAACGACGCCGGCTTCTGGCTGGTCAAGGAGTACTTCGGGATGAGCATCGGCCAGACCATCCGGAGCTGGTCGATCATGGAGACCATCGTGTCGGTGGTCTCCCTGGTGTTCGTCCTGCTCCTGGGCCTGGTCCTGTAGCGAGGGCGGACCAGGCCCACCGGAGCGGCGAACGCGAAGGGGCCGCGGACCGTCCCCACGGTCCGCGGCCCCCGCCGCATCCCCCGAACGCGGCGCGCCGAGGTCAGCTCGCGGCCACCGGCAGAGTTCTCCTGTTGTTCGCGGGGTTGGTGTCGCGGTAGTCGTTGTAGGCGGTGCCGACCCGGACCTCGCCGCTCGTCGGGGCGTCCGCGACCACGTCGATCGTCACGACCTCCTCCGGGCCGGGGAGGACCCGGGTGCGGGTGCGAGCCCACACCTTGTCGTCGGCAACCACGTCCGCCCGCATGCTGCCCCCAGCTCCCACCGCCCGCAGACCCCAGGGCAGTTGGACCGTCACACCCACCGTGTCGGCCACGTTGCCGAGGTTGGCCACGCCGATCCGGAGCCTGACCCGCTCGCCGACGCGGAAGTGGCCATCGGGGTGCCCCTCGAGGAGCACCTGGGTCACCCCCAGGTTGCCCCGCGCGGTGACCAGTCCCGCGTCGAGTCCCGTCACGTGGGAGAACCCGGTGTCGGTTCGCTTGATCTCGACCGGCTTGCTCTGCCTGGTGACCGGGTCGAAGCGCGAGTCGTGCGTCCGCAGGGTCAGACCGAGTCCGCCGCTTCGGCTGCGGTCGTCGGACGTCACCACGTACTGTCCTGCCGGCAGATCGGAGAAGCGGTACCGGCCCTGTCCGTCCGTCACCGTGGAGCGCATCAGCCCGTCGGCCTTGATGTACATCCAGTGGTCGGGGAGCGCGGGCTCGTTCGCCTGACGACGGCCGTCCTCGTTGAGATCCTCCCACGCGACGCCGGAGACGGAGCCGGCCGGCGGGTCGTCGGCCGCGGCCACGCCCGCCCACAGCAGCGGAGCCGTCGTCGCCACGACCACGCCCAGCAGAGCGGTTCGGCGCACTCGGGCCAAGGTGTTCCTCACTGGTTCCCCCTCGTTCGCTGTGCCCCCTCGGGGCTTGCGCGAGGAGCACGCTCGAGCCCGGTTGCTGGTTGGCCCAGTGATCGATCCGTGATGAAGTCCTTTCAGGACAAGAGAAAACGTCCCCATGAGTCCAATGTGGACATGTGGAGGAGGGTGAGGTGGTCCCACGTCGACCGGACGCGCGGGGGGGTTGCCGGTTGGTCAGCGGAACACTCGGTTCACTCGAACGGCCTAAGGGGGTTTGTGGGGATGCCCTTGGTCCGTTCGGGCGCTGTTCTTGGCACGTGACTGACGTTTGCTGACAACCGGACGAGTTCGACATCCCGGCAGCGAAAGGCGGGCGACAGACGTGTCGAGATCCCCAGGGCGGCGGCCCGTGCGGCGGTGGGGGGTGGTGGTCGCGGCGCTCGCCACGGCGGGCACCGCGCTGGCCACCGCGCCGGCGCACGCCGAACCGGAGCTCGCGGGCGGCGGCCACTCCGCGACGATCAGGTACACCGAGGGCGGCGTCGCCCACATCCGGTCGAACACCTTCGGCGGCGTCGGCTACGGCTACGGCTACGGCGTCGCGAAGGACAACCTCTGCGTGCTGGCAGACATGTACCTCACCCTCTCCGCGCAGCGGTCGAAGGTGCTCGGGGTGGACGGCCCCGGCGACGGCGCGCTCGGCTCGGCGGGCGACAACCTCGCCAGCGACCTGCACTTCCAGCGGCTCATCGACAGCGGCGAGGTGGAGCGGCTGCTCGCCCAGCCGGCCCCGCTCGGCCCGAAGGCTGAGGTCAGGGAGGTCGTCCGCGGGTACGTGGCCGGCTTCAACCGGCAGGTGCGGGAGTCCGGCGGCCGGCAGTGCCCCGGCGGCGTCCCGGTCCGGCAGATCGCCGAGATCGACGTGTACCGGCACATGTCCGCGCTGGCCATGACCTCCGGACAGGGCATCGCGGTGGACGGGCTGACGGCGGCGCAGCCGCCCGCCGCGTCCCGCGCCGAGGCCGCCGCCGCGGCGGCCACCCCGCCGGCCGAGGCCGCGGAGCTGTTGCGGAGCAGGCTCGACAAGCCGGACATGGGCAGCAACGCCATCGCCGTGGGCAGGGACGGCACGGTCAACGGCGGCGGCGTGCTGCTGGGCAACCCGCACTACCCGTGGCACGGCGGTCGGCGGTTCTGGCAGGTCCAGCTCACGGTCCCCGGCCGGATGGACGTCAGCGGCGGCACCCTGCTCGGCCTGCCGCTCGTGCAGATCGGCTTCAACCGCGACGTGGCGTGGAGCCACACCGTCGCCACGCCCCGGACGTTCGGGCTGCACGAGCTGAAGCTCGTGCCCGGCGACCCCACCTCGTACCTGGTGGACGGCAAGCCGGAGAAGATGACTTCGCGCCGGGTCGCCGTGGAGGTCCGCAACCCGGACGGCTCGGTGGGCCGGGTCGAGCGCACGCTCTACGGCACGAGGTACGGCCCGGTGGTCAACGGCGTCGCCCGGGTCTCGCTGCCGTGGACCACCACCACCGCGTACGCGCTCCAGGACCCGAACGCGCAGAACCTCCGCCTCCTCAACACCTGGTACGAGCTGGGCCGCACGCGGAGCACCGACGACGTGGTGCGGGCGCTGTCGAGCACCCAGGGCGTGCCGTGGGTCAACACCATCGCCACCGACCGCGCCGGCCACGCGCTCTACGCGGACGTGCAGGTCGTGCCGCACGTGACCGACGAGCTGGCGCGGCGCTGCTCGACCGCGCTCGGGCGTGAGCTGTTCCGGACGGCGCGGGTGCCCGTGCTCGACGGGTCGCGCGGCGACTGCGCGTGGGGCAGGGACCCGGACGCCCTCCAGCCCGGGACCTTCGGCCCGAAGCGCCTGCCGGTGCTCCAGCGCTCGGACTACGTGGTCAACGCGAACGACAGCGCCTGGCTGACCAACCCGCACCAGCTCGTCACCGACTACCCGCACATCGTGGGCAACAAGGAGACCGAGGCCGGGCCGCGCACCCGCATGGCCGTCACCGCCGCCGAGGACCGCATCGCCGGACGGGACGGCCTGCCGGGGAGGAAGTTCTCCCGCCAGTCCATGCAGGACGTGTTGTTCTCCGACCGGAGCTCGGTCGCCGAGCTGGCCGCGGCGGACGCCGCCCGCATGTGTCGTGCCTTCCCCAACGGCAAGGCGCCGACGAGCAAGGGGACCGTCGACGTCGGCAGGTCCTGCGAGGCGCTGGAGAAGTGGGACCGCAAGTACACAGTGGACAGTCGGGGCGCGTTGCTGTTCGACCGGTTCTGGTCGCGGGCGGCGCAGGTGAGGCCGAGCCCCTGGCGCGTCCCGTTCGACCGGACCCGGCCGGTGACCACCCCGAACACCCTGGACGTCGCCAACCCCGCCGTGCAGCGGGCCTTCGGCGACGCGGTCGAGGACATGGGCGGCATCGCGCCGGACGCGCGGCTGGGTGAGCACCAGTACGTGGTCCGCAACGGCGAGCGCATCCCGATCCACGGCGCGGACGGCCACCTCGGTGTGCTGAACATGATCGTGGGCGCGGAGTGGGAGCCGGGACGCGGTTACTCCGAGGTCGTCCACGGGTCCAGCCACGTCCAGGTCGTCTCGTTCGGGTCGGGCGCCTGCCCGGACGCCGCGACGCTGCTCACCTACTCCCAGTCGTCCGACCCGGCCTCGCCGCACCACGCCGACCAGACCCGGCTGTTCTCGCAGGGCAAGTGGCAGCGGGGACGGTTCTGCGAGCTGGACATCCTGACCTCGCCGGAGCTGCGGGTGGTCCACCTCCGCGGCCGCTGATCACCCGGTTCCCGGCAACTGGTCCTCCGGTTGCCGACAACCCCTGGAGCCCGCCTGCGCCGCAGGCGGGCTCCACCCGTTGGTGGGCGGCGTGCCGTCGTCGGCGGCCCGGAAGCGGCCCGGAAGCAGCCTGGCAACCGGGGGAGCGGTTCGGGCAAGCCGGTGGCGGAGCGTTTCCAGGTTCACTCGGTCGAGCGATCTTCGGGCGGGTGGGTTAATGCCGGGGGTCTCCGGCGGCGATGGCTTGGACAGCCGCGTCGCGCCGCCGTCGACGTGGCGCGCTCCCGAGGGAGATTCCCGTGGCGCCCGCGAGTGACTCCGACGGCGCGCGCCCTTCCCGCGCGCGCCGTCGTTCTCGGCTGCGCACGGTTCCCCGGCACGGGTGTCCCGTCGGCCCCAGCGGTGCGGGCGCGCCGCGGGAACCGGGCGCGCGATCCGCGGGATCGGTGTGCGGCGGCGCCGGCTCCCCGGGTGGCTCCCGCCCGCCAGGCCCCAGGAGGAAAGTTGCTCAGGTTCCCCAAGCTGCCGCCCCCGGCGCTGTCCGCCGGCGCCGCGGTGTCCGTCGTCGTCGGGCTCGTGGTGGGCATCGCCGTCGGGCAGCACGCCTGGCGCGAGGAGGGCAGCCGGCCGGCGGACGCCCCCGGCCCGACCAGTTCCGGCCGGCTGGTCGAACCCGACGGCCCGCCGATGGACTACGACGGCCGCCCCGAGGTCACCCGGGTCCGGGACGGCTCCACCTTCGCGCGCACGCCGACGCCGACCACCGCCTCCGGCGCGTCGCCGACGCCCTCGACCACGCCCCAGCCCGCCCCGCGCGTCTCCGGCTCGGCGGTCGGCACCTCGCCCAGCGCGCCCAGGGACCGGGCGGGCGCCGAGTCCAGCGACTCCCCGGCGCCCAGCACGACGGCCAGCTCCGCGCCGTCGGGCACCGCTCCGCCGTCCGCCCCCACGTCGGCCCCCACGGCGTCGGCCCGCCCGTGACCAGCGGGGGATCGGCCGTTCGGCGGCGTGGGTCGGTCCGACGGCCGAGGCGGCCGGCCGCGCGGACACCTAGCGTCGGGATCATGGCTGTCCCGTCCGGTCCGGCCGCGCCCGCCACCGCCCGGGTCGCCGCCCTCGACGCTCTCCGCGGCTTCGCGCTGTGCGGCATCCTGCTGGTCAACATCCCGGCGATCACGCAGATGGCGGCGGTGGTGTCGTCCGGCGAGCCGCACCCGGTCCGGCTGGCGCTCGACCTCACCGCGCGGGAGCGGTTCTTCCCGGTCTTCTCCTTCCTGTTCGGGGTCAGCTTCGCCCTGTTCCTGGAGCGCGCGCGGGCGCGGAAGCGGCCGGCGGTCGCGGCGCTGGCCCGCCGGCTGGCGGCGTTGGCGGTGCTGGGTTTCGCCCACCAGCTCCTCCAGCCCGGCGAGGCGTTGCTGCCCTACGCCGTGGTCGGCCTCCTCGTGCTGCTGCCGGCGAGCTGGTTGCCGAACCGGGTGGTGTGGCCGCTCGGCGCGGTCGCCGCGCTCGCCGGGGTCCTCGTCGCCGGCGGCGGCGTCGCCCTGATCCCCGGCCTGTTCCTGCTCGGCCTGGCCACCGCCCGGCACGGGATCGTGCACGACCTGACGGGCAGGACGCGGCAGCTCGCGGCGGTCTGCGTCGCGGGCGCGGCACTGGGCGTCGGCCTCACGGTGTGGCAGTACGCGGCCCCGGAGAACGGCCCGGTCGCGGCCGCCGCCGGCCTGGCCGTGGCGGCCGCCTACACCACCGGGATGCTGCTCCTGCTGCGCACGAGGGCGGGTCGGCCGGTGTCGGCGGCGCTGGAGCCGTTGGGGCGCATGGCGCTCACCAACTACGTCCTGGCCACCGTGCTGGTGCTCGTGGCCAACCGGTTCCTGGAGCTGACCGAGACCCACCGGTGGGGCAGCGCGGTCGGGCTGGCCGTGGTGGTGCTGGCCGCCCAGTCCGGGTTCAGCCGCTGGTGGTTGGCCCGCTTCCGGTACGGGCCGCTGGAGTGGTGGTGGCGGTGCGTCACGTGGTTCCGGGTGGTGCCGAACCCCCGACGGTTCAGCCCTGCCGCAGCTCCACGAGCGTGACGTCCGGCGGCGCGCCGACCCGCACCGGCGGACCCCAGAAGCCGGCGCCCCGGCTCACGTAGATCCAGGTGCCGTCGACCTGGGCCAGGCCGGCCACCACCGGCTGCTGGAGCGGGACCAGCAGGTTGAACGGCGCGAGCTGGCCGCCGTGGGTGTGGCCGGAGAGCTGGAGGTCGACCCCGCGGCGCGCGGCCTCGGTCACCTGGACCGGCTGGTGGGCGAGCAGCACCACCGGCCGGTCGTCCCGCCGCCCGCCGAGGGCGCGGTCGAAGTCCGGGCCGTCGCCCTGCTGCCGCCCGGCCACGTCGTTCACGCCGGCCAGGTCCAGGACCCCGCCCCGGTGGCGGATCTCGGTGCGCTCGTTGCGGAGCGGGTTCACCCCCAGGCGCTCCAGCTCCCGGAGCCACGGCTCCGCGCCGGAGTAGTACTCGTGGTTGCCGGTGACGAAGAACGACCCGTGCGTGCTGACCAGGTCGCGCAGCGGCTCGGCCGCCGGCCCGAGCTTCTCGACGGTGCCGTCCACCAGGTCGCCCACGATCGCCACCAGGTCGGGCTCCAGCTCGTTGATCGTGCGCACGATCCGCTCGGTATGACCGCGTCCCAGGATCGGGCCCAGGTGGATGTCGCTCACCACCGCGACGCGCATGCCCGCCGTGGCCGCGTCCAGCCGCCGCAACGGCACCGACACCCGCTGCACCACCGGCCCGCCCAGCGCGGTCTTCGCGCCGTAGCCGACGACGCCGGTGGCCGCCAGGCCGGCGACCGTCGCGGTGGACCGGGCCAGGAACAGCCGCCGGCTCTGCTCGATCCCCACCGCGACCGGCCGCTCCGGCTCGGCCGCCGGCGGCTCGACCCGCGCCGGCGGCCCCGGCTCGGGCGTCAGCTCGGCCGACGGGACGCGCCCGCGCATCCGGCGCAGCAGCACCAGACGCGGGATCTCGGCCACGCCGAGCGCCAGCAGCAGGTAGAACATCAGCGCCAGCCACAGGTAGCCGGGCCAGGCGAGGAACACGCCGATCTCCGGGGAGAGCACGCGCGTCGCGGTCAGCGTGGCGACCAGCAGGACGGCGAGCACGACGAGCGCGGTGGTGCCGACCCGCCGCCAGCGGCCGGGGAGCGTGGTGTCCCGGACCAACCGCAGCCACAGGTACCAGTGGATCCCCGTGACGACCACGAAGACGACGGCGGCGAACAGCACTCGAGCCCCCTCCGGCGATGACAGCCGCATTAGTCAACACTCGTTCGGGTGAACGTCGCACGGGGGTACGGCCTGGGCGGACCGTGGCTGAGAGTCAGCCACCCGAACACGGGCGCGTTCTCAGCTCCGCTTTTCTGTCGGTTGTCGGCGACAGCCTCCGAGCGGCTGGAGGTCAGTGTCCTGACGCCAGCCCTGGACCGAGCGACGGGGGAGTGGCGATGGCCGTTGTCGACCTGGTGCGGCCCAGCCTCGCCTTCGCCAGGGACAGGTCGCGGGCATCGGCGCGACCCCCTGGGACAGCCCCACGCCCTGCGCCGTGTGGAACCTGAGCCAGGTCACCAACCACCTGATCGGCACGATCGCGGCGCTGACCCGTGCCCTGTCCGGCGACCAGGTCGAGCCCACCGCGCTGGCCCCCGACGTGACCGCCGCGACCGACCACGTCGGCGCCGACGCACTGGCCGCTTTCGACCGTGCCACCGAATCCTTCCTCGCCGCCCGGCCGACGGACCCGGCGGCGATGAGCGAACCCCGCGCGATGCCGATGGGGGAGGTGCCGGCCGGTGCCGTCGTGAACCTCGTCGCGCTGGACGCCACCGTGCACGGCTGGGACATCGGCAGGGCCAGCGGGCAGGACCCGGTGATCCCGACCGGACTGGCCCAGCCGCTCCTGGTGTTCGCCAGGCACTTCATCCGACCGGCAGCGAGCGGTGGCATCATCGGCGCGAAGGTCGGTCGCCGACGACGCCTCGCCGACGGACCGCCTGGTCGCCTTCCTGGGCCGCCAGTCCTGATCCGACTCACGACCGGTGGACAACGTGTTTCCTCGCCGGGAAACGCCTGAGCCGAGGTGCCTGCCTCCGTGGTGCGCGATCCCGACGAAGACCTGACCACCCCTGCTGGACATGAGGCTGTCGTGATCGGCCAGCCCGACAACGACGAACCCCACCAGGAGACCGCTCACCTGCTCCGCGGCCCGGAGAACGCCCGACGCCTGATCTCCGCCATCCAACGGCTGGAGTCCGGTGGTGGGGTCGAGCACGACCTGGTCGGACAAAGCCAGCCCGGGACGACGACGTCCGGCGACAGACCCGGGATCGCGGGGTCCTCCGGCGGAGCGACGCGTTGATCAGGCGACTTCGCCACCACAGCAAGGAGTTGGCGCGGCTCGGTTCGGTCGTCTGACCACCGGTTCTGGTGCCAGGGCGTGGTGGGACTCCGCCCACGGTCGGAGGCGGGGCGCTACCCGGGGCTGACGCCCGCGCAGTGGATCACGAACCAGCATCGGTCGCGTGACCCGACGAAACACCAGAAGGACAGGGTTGGCGCTGCTCGTCGCGGCGGCCACCGTCCTGTCCGGACCGGCCGCCCTCGCGAGCGTTCCGACCAGCCCGCCCGCGCCGGCCGCCGCCACGGCGGACCAGGCCGACCGGCGAGCCGCCATCCAGCGGGAGCTGGACCGGTCGGTGGCCGAGGGCGCGCCGGGGGCGACCGCCCTCGTCGCCGAGGGCTCGACGCGGTGGCGGACCACCAGCGGCGTCGCCGACCTGGACACCCGCGCGCCCATGCCGGCCGACGGCCGGTTCCGCGCCGCCAGCCTGACCAAGAGCATGGTCGCGACCGTGGTCCTCCAGCTGGTCGACGAACGCCGGCTCCGGCTCGCCGACCCGGTCGCGTCCGTGCTGCCCGGGGTGGTTCCCCGGGGCGACCGCATCACGGTCGAGCAGCTCCTGCGGCACACCAGCGGCCTGCCCGACTACATCAACGTGCCCGAGATGGCGGACCCGGCGGTCTACGGGCGCCGCACCTTCACCCCTCGCCAGTTGGTCGACTTCGCGCTGCGGCAGGCGCCGGTGGGCGAGCCGGGGCAGAAGTTCTCCTACTCCAACGCGAACTACATCCTGCTCGGCATGATCATCGAGCGGCTGACCGGGGGGCTGGCCGACGCGCTCCGGGAGCGGGTCTTCGGGCCGGCCGACATGCGCGCGAGCTACTTCCCCGTCACCTTCCCCTTCCTGGTGGGGCCGCACGCGTCCGGCTACTACCTGGCGGCGGGCCGGATGACGAAGGTGACCGAGCTGAACCCCTCCTTCGCCTGGGCCGCCTACGCGGTGGTGTCCACCCCGTCGGACATCCAGCGCTTCTACCGCGCGCTGCTCACCGGGCGGCTCCTGCCGGCCCGGCTGGTCGAGACGATGCGCGTGACGGTCCCCACCGGGAAGGAGCCGTGGTCCGGGTACGGGTTGGGTCTGGAGACCCTGAAGACCACCTGCGGTGTGACGGCGTGGGGGCACACCGGGAGCATCCCCGGGTTCGTCTCCATGGCCTTCAGTAGTGAGGACGGGCAGCGCCAGGTGATCGCGACGCTCAACGTGCAGTCGGCGGACAGGGAGTTCGGGAAGATCGCGATGCCGGTGCTGAACGCGGTCAACACCGTGTTCTGCGGCGTTCCCTACGTGCCGACCCGGCCCTGACCGGTGTGGTCGGGCTCCAGGTCGAACAGGTGCGGGTTGCCCGACAGCACCGCGATCATGGCGGCCCGGGTGGAGACGCCGAGTTTGGCGAAGACGCGCCGCAGGTGCGTGGACACCGTGTAGAGGCTGATCTCCAGCACGGTGGCGATCGCCTTGTTCGTGTGGCCGAGGCCGACCATCCGGGCGATCTCCCGTTCCCGGGGGCTGAGCAGGGCGGCGAGCCGCTCGGGGGGCGGGGCCGGACGCACCAGCACGCAGCGCACCCCCAGCTGGGTGGTGTCGAGCAACGGCGGCTCCCGGTCGAGCGCGACACCACCCAGCTCCACCACCCGGCGCACCAGCGCCTGCACGAGGTGCCGCACCACGTCGTCCTGAGCGACGTCGGCCGGTGGACCGGGCAACGCGCCCGCGCGCGGTCGGCGGTGGTCGGGAGCCAGCCGGGGCGGCGCCTCCGGCGGCGGGTCGTCGTCCGCCGCCAGTGGTGTCCCGGCCACCGCTCGCTCCGCCATCGCCGACCCCCTGCCCTCGTGCGCCCCCTCCGGTCGCCGGACGGCGGAGGCGACGCACCCGGGTGCTCAAGGAGTGGCGGACACCGCGTCCAGCCCCTCATAGGAAAGAGAAAAAGCCCGGGGTCCGCATCGGCAATCCGTGTGACACGGGCGCCGAACGCGCCGGGTGGACTCGGCGTCACCCGTCGTGGCAGCTCGGCCTGTCGGCCCTGGTGACGTTGCCATGCCCCGGGAGAGTGTTCCCAGGTCGGTGAAGGTTCACCAGGTCCGGTCCCAGCTCGGCACTCGCGGTGAGCGCCTGGCCGGGACCGCGATCGCGGGGCGGTGGCGGGGGGAGGGGCGCGGGAGCGGGCGCCGCCTCAGGTCACGCGCGGCGGGAGCTGGAGGGCGGGGATGGGGAGCCGCCGCCGCTCCGCCTCCACCACCGCCCCGCTCGCCAGCTCCACCGCCCGGCCGATGAGGTGGGAGAAGTGCTGCCGCTCGGCGTTCTCCACCGCGATCGAGATGTGCAGGTCCGCGTCCTCGGGATGCCCGTGCATCGCGGCGAGCACGGCGCGCAGGATCGTGCGGTCGGGCGGGGCCACCCGGTCCACCGGCACCGGGCCGTGCTCGTCGAGGAGCTGGAGCTTGGCCTCGCCGGGGTCGGTGTCCGGGCCCGCCGCGTCGCCGGCGATGCCGCTGAGCAGCTGACCGGCGTAGCGGACCAGCACCGCCAGCAGCAGCCGCAGGTCGGCGCGCGGGATGCGGCCCTGCACGTCCCGCAGCCGCAGCAGGGCCTCCACCGCGGTGTCGAGCTCACCCCGGCGGGCCGCGGCCACCATCACGGCCGCCACGTCCAGCACCGAGCGCCGCCGCGCCCGATCTCGGTCCACCCGGAGTGCATACCCGGTCGCACCGGGAATCACCGCCACGGCTCGCCGGCCTGGGCGTCACCGCTCGGGGTGTCACTCGGGTGTGGAGGCCGCCGCCGACCGTTCACCGACACGTCCTTGACCGCGGAACCACGGTGGGCGAATATTCCGATCGTGGGGGTAATGGTCACGGACGGCGTACGGCTAAACAATTGCCGCACGACGTCCGACCTCCGGCTCACCGGGCGGTTTTGCCGGGCGGTCGCGGATCACGATCCCCTGGGCGCCGACGCGTTGTTGGCCGCCCTGCCCGAGATGAATGCGCGGGTGGACGTGCCGGAATTGACGCGCGCGCTGCGCGCGCTGATTTCGGTATACCACGAGCGGCCGCCGCGCGACACCGTCGGACGGCTGGCCGCCATGCGCGACCTGGGCATGCTCCTGGGCTCGCTCAAGCGGCACGGCGTGGAGCCGCTGGCGGCGGTGCCCGAGGCCGAGGGGCCGCTGCTGGCGCTCGGCGCGGCCACCGACATGGTGCCGAGGGACACGGTGCTGCACTACGGGGCGTGGAACCCGCGCGGCCCCCGCCAGCGGATGTTCGTCGGGGCTGCGGAGGAGAGCGTGCTGATCGACGCGGTGCGGCGCACGGCGCCCGCGGTCGAGGACGCGGCGTTAACCCTGGTCAGCCTGGCCGGGACCGAGGTCCGCGACCCCCGGTTCGCCCGGTCCTGCCGGCACGCCGTCGCCCGGCTCGCGGTGCTGCCGGCCGTGATGCGCGTCGTCGGCCAGGTGGTGGACCCCGCCCGGTTCTTCCTCGCCCGGCTTCGGCCGTACATGGAGGACGTCGAGATCGCCGGCCGGCACTACTACGGCCCCGCCGCCGCCCACGTCCCCCTGCACCTGCTCGACCGCGTGGTGTGGTCGGGCGACCGCGGGGACCCCGCGCATTCCGCGCTCCAGGACGATCTGATCGATTACGGCCTGCCGTCGTGGCGCCGCGTCTTCGCCGGGAGCAAAGGCCGGGAAACGTTGGTCACGCGAGTGATTCGCGCGGTCGGGCCGGCCGGCGCGCCCGATCCGGAACTGCGGCCGGCGGTCGAGGCGTTGACCGACCTGTTGCGCACGCTGGTCGTTTTCCGCGGCCGGCACAGCCCGCTGGTGAAAGCGGCCTACACGCGTAATGAAAACTATTTCGCCGGAAGCGCGGGAGCGAGCCCGGACGTGGTGCGGCACATCCTGGCGCTCACCCGGCAGTGCGCGGACGGCCTGCGCGCCCTCGCGGCGCGCAGGCCGTGACCGGGGGCGGGCCGACCGGGGCGCCGGCCGGCCCGTCGCCCGGCTCAGCCGGGCGGGCGCCGCCCCCAGGCGATCACCATGAAGTTCGGGACGTAGCGGAAGGCGGGCTGGTCGAGCAGGTCGAGGACCAGGTCCACCTCGCCGTCGTCGAGCAGCCCGGTGGCCACCAGCCGCGGTCGCAGCCGCCGCAGGGTGAGCGGGAAGAAGCCCTGGACACCGCCGGGGAGCACCGGCGCGTGGATCTCGGCGGCGACGTCGACGAGGCCGGCGTCGGTCAACATCGCCGGCAGGCGCTGGCCGAGGCCGGCGTCGACGCCGCTGTCGGCGAACAGGCGCTCCAACGCCCTGCCGAGGCGCTCCGCCAACCCGGTGTGCTCCGGCGGGTAGTAGCGGGCGGTCGCCAGGGTCATCGGCCCGCCGATGTCGAAGTCCTCCACGACCACCCAGCCGCCGGGCCGGGTCGCGGCGACCATCCGTTCCAGCGCCTGCCCCCGTTGGGGGATGTGCTCCAGGACCGCGCGCGCGTGCACCAGGTCGTGGGTGGCCGGCTCCAGCGGGTCGACCAGGACGTCGTGCCGGCGCACGTCGAGGTTGGCCAGGCCGTGCCCCTCGGCGAAGCGCGGGTCGGTGTCGGTGGCGAGCACGTGCCCGGTCGGGCCGACCCGCCCGGCCAGCCACCGGGCCACGCTCCCCGCGCCGCAGCCGACCTCCAGGCACCGCCAGCCCGCGGACACGCCCAGCGCGGCCAGCCGGTGGAGGGAGGGGCCGTCGTAGAGGTCCTCCAACGCGGCGAGCCGATCCCGCTCGCGCTCCCACGTCTGGTCGAAGACGTACGTGCCCATCGCCCTGGCCTCCCGTGCCGAACGCGTGATCGTCACCCGTCAGGTTAATCCCGAAGATCACACCTTCGGGTGAACATCACTTCTCGTGCTGGCCCCCGTTCCGGGTGAGCCGGTAGAAGGCGCGCCCGGCTCTCGTGCGGCCGGACCACCGCCGCGTGCTCCCGGAGATACCCGGCCTGGCGGGCCGCCGCGTCGGGGTCGCTTCGACTGGTCGTGCCGTCGCCCGGACCCGAGCTGTCACCCCTCGGCCGGGGTTCGGCCCTGCCCGGAGCGAGGAAACAGCGATCGTAGCCATGGCCGACGAGGCCGACCGCCTGGTCGCCGCCCGGCTCCCCCGGTCCCGCCCGCGCCGGTCAGAGCCCGCGGTCGCGCGCGAAGTAGGCGCCCGGCGGCACCCCGATCGCCTTGCGGAACGCCGCAACGAACGCGCTGGGCGTGGCGTAGCCGACCCGGCGCGCGACCACGGCGATCGGGACGCCCTCGGCCAGCAGCGGCAGGGCCGCCCGGAGCCGGGCCTGGCCGCGCCACCGCCCGAAGCTCATCCCGGTCTCCGCGACGAACAGCCGGGCCAGCGTGCGCGCGCTCGCCCCGACCAGCCGGCCCCAGCTCGCCAGGCACCGCCCGTCGGCCGGATCGGCCACCAGCGCCGCCGCCACCCGCCGCGCCCGGTCGTCCCGGGGCTCCGGCGGGTCGATCGTGGTGACCGAGAGCGGCGTGAGCAGCCCGAGCACCAGCGCCTCCGCGTGCGCCCTGCTGTCGGCGGGCACCGCCTCGCCCGCGAGGTGCCCGATCAGCTCCCGGAGCAGGCCGCGCACCTCCACCACCGTCGGGGCCGCCCAGTCCACCGGGCACTCGTCCGGCCAGAAGTACAGGCTGCGCATCGTGGCCGGGCTCGTCGCGCCCGTCGTGTGCCGCACCCGCGCCGGGATCCACAACGCCCGGGTCGGCGGCAGGACCCACGTGCTGCCGCGCGCGCTGACCGTCAGCACGCCCCGCGCGGCCCACGCGAGCTGGTGCACCGTGTGCTCGTGCCAGTCGAACCGCTCCCCGCGCGACATGTCGAACGTGCCGACGACGATCGCGCCGAGGGGCGGCAGGGGCGTGACGTGTCCGGATCGCGACATGATCTGGCACAGTATCGCGTGGCGGAAAACCCGGGCGGCGCAATAGCTTTCGGCCCATGCCGATGAACCGTCTCCACACGTGGGCGTGCCGGTCGGAGCTGTGGGCGCGCGGCGTGGAGCGCCGGACGATCCCGTGGGCTCTGGAGGGGGTCGACCTGGGCGCCGACGTGCTGGAGATCGGGCCCGGCTACGGGGCCACCACCCGCGTCCTGGTCCGCCGCGTGCCACGGCTGACCGCGCTCGAACTGGACGCGGCCCTCGTGGCCGGGCTTCGGCAGCGGCACGGCGACGCGGTCGAGGTCCTGCACGGCGACGGCACGGACATCCCGCTGCCGGACGCGCGGTTCTCCGGGGTCGTGTGCTTCACGATGCTGCACCACGTGCCGACGCCCGACCTGCAGGACGCGCTGTTCGCGGAGGCCCACCGGGTGCTGCGGCCCGGCGGCGTCTTCGCCGGCGCCGACAACGCCCACAGCCTCGGCTTCCGGCTGGTCCACCTGGGCGACACCTACAACCCGGTCGACCCGCACACCCTCGGCGAGCGGCTGCGCCGGGCCGGGTTCGGCGACATCCGGGTCACCCTGCGCCGCGGGACGTTCCGGTTCCACGCGCACAGGCGCGCGGCGTGAGGGCCAGCCCGCCGGCCGGCGCCCGGACGGCGCGCGCGGCGGGTCGGGCTTCCCACCGGTTGGGCGAGCGCCCGGGACCGCGGACTGCGCAGAATCGGACCTGACGGCCCGAACCCACCCGCGCAGGGAGCCCGGCCATGCAGCTCGCCGCCATCCTCGTGTCGATCCCGTTGAGCGTGCTCGGGTGGTGGCTGTTCCTCCGCGCCCTGTGGCGGCTGGTCGTCGTGGTCCGGCTCGGCCAGCCCGACCCCACCCGGCACGACGACTGGGTCGGGCGGTTGGGCAGCACGCTGCGGGAGACCCTCGGCCACACGCGGATGCTCAAGTGGACGCTCGTCGGCTTCGCGCACTGGTGGGTGTTCCTGGGGTTCATCCTGCTGGTGCCGACCCTGCTCAACGCCTACGGCCAGTTGTTCGACCCGGCGTTCGTGCTCCCGGTGCTGGGGCACTGGTGGCCGCTGGAGCTGGTCACCGAGGTGTTCGCGGCGGCGACGCTGGTGACCGGCCTGACGTTGGTCGCGATCCGGCAGCTCCAGCACCCGCGCCGGCCGGAGCGGCAGTCCCGGTTCGCCGGGTCGAGCTTCTGGCAGGCCTACTTCGTCGAGTTCGTCATCGTCGCCATCCCGGTCCTCGTGCTCCTCCTGCGGGGACTGGAGGGGGTGTTGCAGGGCGTGGACAGCTACGACATCCACTTCGCGGTCAGCTACCCGTTGGTGCGGGCCTTCTCCGGGCTCTCCCGGACGACGGTGGAGAACGCCGTCTGGGGCGTGGCCGGCCTCAAGATCGTGATCTCGATGGTCTGGTTCGTCGTCGTGGGGTTGGTGCTGACCATGGGGGTGGCCTGGCACCGGTTCACGGTCTTCTTCAACGTGTTCTTCAAGCGCTTCCCGAAGGGGATCGCCCTGGGCCCCGCGAAGCCGATGATGAGTGGGGGCAAACCCCTCAACTTCGAGGAAGCCGACCCCGACACCGACACCTTCGGCGCCGGCAAAATCGAGGACTTCACCTGGAAAGGCTGGCTCGACTTCAC
>NZ_FQVN01000014.1 GCF_900129375.1 Streptoalloteichus hindustanus
GTCGAAGATGTTCAGACGAGCGTCCACTGTGCACTCCTTGCCGATGCGGTGGGTACACCTGTCTGACGGGACAGCGAGGCGGGATGTGACAGGCCCGGATGTGGCCTGCGTCTCACCTGCTCCCCGGCTCGCCCGATGCCTCCGGCGGAACGGCTAGTGCCGGGACCGCGGCCCGGGGGAAGTCACGGTGAGAACGCCGGACCCCAAGGTGATCTCCCGCAGGGACGGGACGACCACGTCCGCCGCGGTGAGCTCCTCCGCCGCGTGCGTCGTGGTCACGGCGACGACGGTCGCGCCGGCCGACTTCCCGGCCTGGATGCCGACGGGGGAGTCCTCGAAAACCACACACCGCTCGATCGGCACGCCGAGTTCGCGCGCCGCGAGCCGGTAGCCCTCCGGATCGGGCTTGCCCGCGCTGACGGACTCGGCCGTGACCACGACGTCGGGCAGGGACAGTCCCGCAGCGCCCGTGCGCGCGGTGACCAGCGGCAGGATGCCCGAGGTGACCACCGCCCACGGCAGGCGGTGCGGCCCGTCCAGCGCGGCGAGCAGCTCGGGGACGCCGGGGCAGGGCGTCACGTCGGCCAGGTCGGTCAGTTCCAGCGCGTCGAGGCGGGCCACCGCGGCCTCGATCTCCTCGGCCGGCAGGAACATCGCGATCGTCTCCTCTGACCGCCGTCCCTGGCAGACCCGGAGCACGGCTTCGACGTCGAGCCCGTAGCCCCGCGCCCAGGTTCGCCAGGCGCGCCGCACGGCGGCGTCCGAGTCGACCAGGGTGCCGTCCGCGTCGAACAGCAGGGCAGCACAGGTGATCTCCATGCCCTGGAGCCTATGCCGTCGTGGCGAGTGGGGTCGGGTGACGGCGTTCGCCGCCCCGGTGGTTCACCCCGCCAGCCTCAGCACCGCCTCGACCTCGTTGTCGTAGGACACGCCCGTGCGGACGAAACCCAGGCGCTCGTAGAACTTCTCGGGTCCGTCCTCGGCGTCGACGTAGCTGGTGAACAGCTCGCGGTAGCCGCGCGCCCGCACTTCCCGCGCCACGTAGTCGAGGGTGCGTCGGGCGAAGCCCATGCCCTGGAAGGGGGTGGCGATCATCAGGCGCCAGAGGTAGGCGCCCTCGCAGTCGATGCCGTCGTCCCAGTCCGCGCCGTAGTGGAGCATGACGAAGCCGACCGGTGTCTCGTCGGCGTAGACGGCGCGGAACCAGGAGTTCTGCGAGCAGAAACCCTCGGCGAGCGAGGTGCCGTTGTCGGCGACCATGTACCGCTGCCGCTCGGACAACGTCCTGCTGAGCGCGCAGACTTCGGGGACGTTGAGGGCGGTGACTCGCCTCAGGGTGACTTCGGAGTCCCGCGTCACGGGTTCCGTCGATACGAGTTCCGCCATCGCGGAATCCTCCGACACCGGGTCCGTTGCCACCGGGTCCGTGGTCACCGATTCCGTCGTCATGGGCCGCTCCTGTCGCGTCGTGATGACCCGATCCCGGGACCGGGTCAGTCCTTCAGTGCCAGGACCACTTCGGGTTCGTCGCCGTAGTGGTCGCCCGTGCGGACGAAACCCAGGCGCTCGTAGAACTTCTCCGGGCTGCCCTCGCCCTCGGCGAAGCTGGTGAACAGCTCGCGGTAGCCGCGTGAGCGCACTTCGCTGGTCACGAGGTCGAGGGTGCGTCGGGCGAAGCCCATGCCCTGGAAGGGAGTGGCGATCATCAGGCGCCACAGGTAGGCGCCGTGGCACTCGACGCCGTCGTCCCAGTCCGCGCCGTAGTGGAGCATGACGAAGCCGACCGGTGTCTCGTCGGCGTAGACCGCGCGGAACCAGGCGTTCTGCGAGCAGAAACCCTCCGCGATGGAGAGCGCGTTGTCGGCGACCATGTTCCGGTGTTGCTTGGACAGGGTCTCGCTGAGCGCGCTCACCTCCGTGACGTTGAGAGCGGAGATCCGCCGCAAGGAGATCTCCGAGTCCCGGGTCACCCTCGACGTCGTCATTCTGGCTGACTCCTGTCGTCGTGGTCCTGGGCCGAGAGCCCAGAACCGCCGACGTTCGTCCCCGATGTCTTTTTCTGTCATGGCCTTTCTATCAGGCGCCGCGCCCGGGAGAGATCGGGCCGCCCAGGTTGACCCCCGTAAGATTAAGGCCTTAATCTTACGGCGTGCCGCGCCACGCCGATCCCGTCCAACGCCGTCGTCAGGTGGCGGAGGCCCTGTTGCGCGTCGTCGACGCCGAAGGGCTGGACGCCGCGAGCATTCCCCGGATCGCCCGGGAGCTGGGCGCGACGACCGGCCTGGTGCAGACCTACTTCCGCAGCAAGGACGAACTCCTGCTGTTCGCGTTCGGCCACCTCCAGGACCTGGTGCGCGAACGGGTCGCGGCGATCCTCAGCGAGGACACCGACGACAGCCTCGACGGGCGCCTGCTCCGCGTCGCCTGCGTGCTGGCCAGCGCCGACGAGGACGCGCAGGACAGCGAGGGCCGGGTCTGGCTCGCGTTCCTCGCCCGCGCGGCGTTCCACCCGGTGCTGCGCGAACGACACCTCGCCGGCGCGGCGGAGATCCGCGACCGGTTCGAGGAGGCCTTCGAGTGGGCGCGGACGCACGGCCAGGTCGCCGGTGATCTCGACGCCCGGGCCGCGGCCGTCGCACTGGGGGCCTTCGTCGACGGCATCGCGCTCCAGCGCGCCCTTGAGCCGGAGCGGGTGACCAAGGACGTGGCGCGCCGCCTGCTGCACGACCACCTCGCCCGGATCTTCACCGGGTAGCCAGAACCAAACAGGGGGAATGGATGAGCTTGGGACTGGTCCTGTCACTGGCCAGCCTCGCTCTGGTGGACAGCACGAGCATCGGAACACTGTTCATTCCGGTGTGGTTGCTGTTGGCTCCGGGGCGCGTCAGAGTCGGGCGTGTTCTGGTGTACCTGGCCACCATCACGGTCTTCTACTTCGCTGTCGGGCTGCTCGTCGTCTACGGGGCCGGCTCGCTCGCGGACGCGGCGGGTGGGGTGTTGAACAGCCGTGCCGCGCTGTGGGTTCAGCTCTTCGTCGGTGTCGGACTGTTCCTGCTCAGCTACCGCATAGACCCGAACCGCCGCGACAAGAAGGAGAACGGTGGGAACGCGCGGTGGCGTGAGCGCGCGATGTCCGCGTCCTCGTCGGCGGGCTGGCTGGTCGGGCTGGCACTGCTCGCGGGGCTGGCCGAGGTCGCGACGATGCTGCCCTACCTCGGCGCGATCGGCATGATGACCACCTCGAACCTCGGCGCGGCCCTGGTGGCGACGCTGCTCGCGGGGTACTGCCTCGTCATGGTGGCGCCCGCCGGCGCGCTGCTGACCGCCCGCGTCGTCTCCCAGGCCCGGGTCGAGCCGATCCTCCAGCGGCTCAACGACTGGATCTCCAGCAAGGGCGCCAGCGCCACGAGCTGGATCGTCGGCATCGCCGGGTTCCTGATCGCGGCCAACGCCGTCGCGTGGCTGTTCTACCCGGAGTGGATGGCGTCGAAGCGGTAGCCACGGCGCGATGTGTCCATAGTGGACAAAGGTGGGCGGAAGCCGGCAGATGCGGCCGACGCGCTCGGGGCGGCATCGGGTAGTCCCTGCTGACAGTTCCGACGTTGGATGTGGGCTGGTTGGGTGAAGGGTGCCTTCAGCGCACCTTCACGGCACGAACGACCCTCGCTACCATCGGGCTCTCGCCGCCCGAACGTCATGAGGAGCGGTCGTGCACATCGTGGCGCTGGCGGTGCTCGTGCTGGTGCACCTCCTCGGCTGCGGCCCGACCGACGCGGTGCACCTGGTGACGGGTGAGCACGCCCCGACCAGCGCTGCTGCCGCCGCTGCTGCCAGCACTGTTGTCGGCGCTGTTGCCGGCACTCTTCCTGTCGCTGTCGAGCAGCCCGGTCAGGAACCAGGACGCCACAACGCTCCGCATCGCCCGTCGCACCAACGGGAGTCACATCCCCGGTGCGATGTGGGGCCGGCTCCGCCCACTGCGGCGGTCATCGCGTTCTGGATCGCCCTGGTGCTCGCACCCGCGCCACCCCCGGAGATCGTTCCCGCGTCCGTTCCCCTGACCCCTGACGGCACGAACGGCCGCAGAGGCACCGGACGAGAGACGCGGTGCGTCCTTTGTGTCTGGCGGAACTGATCGGCACGGCGCCGGACCGCCCTCGTCGTTGAGCACGACAGCGGTCCGCGCGCGCTGCCCGGTTCCCCTGCCTCCGCGCGTCGTCTCCTGACGCCTGGACTCCTGAAGGACGCATGAACGCCGAAGCAGTCAACGTGATCACGCATGCCCTCGTCCCGTCCCTGCCGTGCGCGTCGCGGGCGCAGCTCGTGCCGCCCCGCTCCTCGGCCAGCCCGACCCCGGCCGGACTGGTCGGCAACACACCGGTCCTGTGGGTCAGCGAGCCGCTGTGCCCGCCGGGACGCGGCTTCTGGGCCAAGCTGGAAGGCCACAACCCGGGCGGGATGAAGGACCGACCCGGGCTCTACATGGTGAACCGGGCCAGGGAACGCGGAGACCTGCGTCCCGGCGCGCCGATTGTCGAGTCCACGAGCGGCACCCTCGGGCTGGGGCTCGCGCTCGCCGGCATGGTGTACGGCCACCCGGTCACGCTGGTCACCGACCCGGGCATGGAACTCACCGTCGAACGACTCCTGACCTCCTACGGCGCACGCGTCGACCGGGTCACCGAGCCGCATCCGACCGGCGGCTGGCAACAGGCCCGCCGCGACCGGGTCGCCGAACTCCTGGCCGCACAACCGAACGCGTGGTGTCCGGACCAGTACCACAACCCGGACAACGTCGCCGCCTACGCGGACCTGGGGCTCGAACTCGTCGCCCAGCTCGGCCGGATCGACGTGCTGGTGTGCAGTGTGGGCACGGGCGGCCACTCGGCCGGGGTGTTCGCCGCGCTGCGGGAGTTCTTCCCCCACCTCAGGCTCGTCGGGGTCGACACCGTCGGGTCGACCATCTTCGGCCAGCCCGCGCGCCCCCGGCTCATGCGCGGCCTGGGCAGCAGCATCTACCCGCGCAACGTGGACTACCGGAACTTCTCCGAGGTGCACTGGGTCGCGCCGGGCGAGGCCGTGTGGGCCTGCCGCGCCCTCGCCGCCAGCCACTACGCCACGGGCGGCTGGAGCGTGGGGGCCGTCGCGCTGGTCGCCGGGTGGCTGGCGCGAAACTCCACACAGGACACCCGAATCGCCGCGGTGTTCCCCGACGGACCACACCGCTACCTCGGCACCGTCTACGACAACGACTACTGCGCGCAGCACGGCCTTCTGGGCGCCAGGCCCGCCAGCGACCCGGACGAGATCACGAACCCGCTGACCACCGAGGTCCACCGGTGGACGCGGTGCGCCCGGGTCGTCGATCCGACCGAGGAGGACCGGCGCCCGTGAAGGGAATCATCGCCCAGGCCCGTTCCCACGAGCGGAGCGTCCAACTCCTGCTGGTCAACCAGTTCACCATCAATCTCGGCTTCTACATGCTGATGCCCTACCTGGCCGACCACCTCTCGGTCGGCCTCGGAATGGCGGGCTGGCTCGTCGGACTCGTGCTCGGGGTGCGGAACCTCTCGCAGCAGGGCATGTTCCTCGTCGGCGGCAGTCTCGCCGACCGGCTCGGCTACAAGCCGCTGATCGTGACCGGCTGCGCGCTGCGCACCGCGGGGTTCGGTCTTCTGGCCATTGTGGACACTCTGCCTACCCTGGTCCTCGCCTCGGCGGCGACCGGGTTCGCGGGAGCGCTGTTCAACCCGGCCGTCCGCGCCTACGTCGCCCACGACGCCGGCGAGCGCCGGGTGGAGGCGTTCGCCCTGTTCAACACCGCCTACCAGGCGGGCATCCTGGTCGGCCCGCTGGTCGGGGTGGTGTTGACCGGGGTCGGCTTCCGGCTCACCGCCGCGACGGCGGCCCTGGTGTTCGCCGCGCTGACGGTGTTGCAGGCACGAGCACTTCCCTCGCGCCGGGCGACCCCGGCAGAGGACCAGAAGTCGATGATCCGGGACTGGCGCGCCGTGCTGGGCAACCGGCCCTTCCTGTTGTTCTCCCTGGTGATGATCGGCTCCTACGTCCTGTCCTTCCAGGTCTACCTCGCCCTGCCGCTGGAGATCCGCCGTCTCGCCAGCGGCACGGACGCCGGAAACGCCGGCGTGGCAGTGCTCTTCGCGTTGTCCGGGCTGCTCGCGATCCTCACCCAGGTTCGCCTCGCGGCCTGGTGCAAGCAACGCCTCCGACACGCCCGGGCCATGAGGCTCGGCCTCACCCTCATGGCCGCCGCGTTCGCCCCACCCGCCTGCGCCGCACTGATCGACCCCGCCCCCGCAGCCGGCTGGCTCGCACAGGCCCTGGCCTTCACCCCGATCGTGCTGAGCGGCCTCCTGCTCACGCTCGGCACGATCGTCCTCTACCCCTTCGAGATGGACACCATCGTGACCATGTCCGAAGGCCGCCTGGTGGCCACGCACTACGGCCTCTACAGCACCTTGTCGGGCATCGGCATCACCCTCGGCAACCTGGGCACCGGCGCCTCACTCGACCTGGCCCGAGACCTCGGCACACCAGGACTTCCCTGGCTCGCGCTCACCCTCCTCGGCGCCATCTGCGTACTCGCCATGACACTCCTCGACAAGTCCGGCCACCTGACCCGCCCCCCAACCCCAGCCCCCACAACCTGACCCACCCGCTGCTGGGTGCCCGGCCTACGCCGGGCACCCACCAGCCCCCGGACGCGTCAGCGCACCCAGTGAAGCGTCTTCGTGTCCACGTCGTAGATCGCGCCCAGGACTCGGGTCTTGTGCGGCACGAACGGGTTCGCCCTGATGCGGAGGACCAACTGCCGCACATCTGTCTCCGCATCGCCGAACGTCTCCAGTGCCCATTCCGGGCGGAACCCGACATCCTGCTCGATCTCGGACAGGAACTCCGCTTCCTTCTCCCACAGCGCTGACATCCCGCACTTGGTGTGGTGGATCAGCAGAATCACCCGCGTCCGCAACTCGCGTTGGCTGATGGCCAGCGACCGGATGACGTCGTCGGTCACGACGCCACCGGCGTTCCGGATGACGTGGGCATCCCCGACCTCGATCCCGAGGATGCTGTAGATGTCCATTCGGGCGTCCATACAGGCCACGACCGAGAGTTCGAGATCGGGAACGCCGTTGGACTCCTCCGCCAACGGCGCTCCGAGCGCCGCCAGACGCGTGAGAACGGGCATGCTGGTCTCCTCCCGTGAAACCCTCCCACAAGTGGCCGGCCAGCCAGCCCAGATACCTCCCTCCAGGGCGAGACCGAAGGAACAGGGATGATCAGGCATCCTTCGGATGGCTAGCGTTATGGCCATCTGTTCCACTCGTTGCGAAGAGTTGTCTCCGCAAGCACGGATGAGTTCAGCCCGTTCTGCTTTCACTGTGAGTCAATGGTTAGTGTCGGGGCGTACAGCGAGGTTGCGACGACCGCCGGCTTCCCGAAGCTGCCGGGTTTCGCCCGCGGCATCGGTGAGGCCCGTCTCGGTGCCCCACATTCGGCGATCGGGTGGCTGACGAGTGTTAAGCGCCCAGCAGTGTGAGTGCCGCAGCGTGGTAGATGGCCTGGACAGTGGGAATCGTGTCCAGTTGGATGCGTTCGTCGGTGCCGTGCAGGCCGATGTAGGCGACGCCGAAGCCGGCGGTGGCGGGGATGCCGAGGCCGGCGAGGTAGTTGCCGATGTTGGACGGCCCAGCGACCTTCGCCTTGACCTCGATCCCGGCGCTGTTGGCGGCATCGAGAAGAGCCGTGCGGAGTCGGGAGTCCTCGGCGAGGGCGTAGGCAGGCCATCGGGTGTCGACCTGGATGAGGGTGGGCCGGGTACCTGGCCAGGCATCATCGACCTCTGCCACGAGACGCTCAAGAAACCGGGCGCCGTCGGCACTGTGGAAGGTAGGAGTGGTACGGATGTCGACGTTGAGCGTGCAGAGGTCCGGAGTGACTGAATAACCTCCGCCGCCCTGGACCGAGGTAACGGTGAGTTTGCCGGTCAGCGGGAATCCGGCGCTCGCGCCGTCGGGAAGCTCAGCAGTGGACAGGGCCCGGATGAGGTCGGCGGCCTTCTCGATGGCGCTGGGGGTGGTCTTGCTGCCACCGGAGTGCGAGGCGACTCCGTGGACGTGCAGCTTGGCCCGGTGCACGCCGCGTCCGCCGACGACGAGCTTGTCCATTCCGGGGTAGCCGATCATCACACCGGCCACGTCATGAGGAGCGTCTGGGCCCTCGAAGTAGCGGCGGGCACCACCGAATCCGCCGGTGTGCTCGTCGACGTCGAACAGCAGCACCATGCTGCCGCGGAGCTGATCGGTGATGGTGGCCAGGCGGGCGGCGATATGGCAGAAGATCGCGGCCCCGGACTTGGAATCGGCGCTGCCACGCCCATAGAGCCAACCGTTCTCGATGACGGCAGCAGTCGGCGCGTGGGTCCAGGCGTGCTCGTCGCCGAAGGGCGCGGTGTCCAGGCAGGCGTCGAGCACCCACCGCGGACCGGGCCGCGAGCCGCTGACTTCACAGGTGAGGCCCACCGTGGCACCGGTGGAGTCCTTGAGCACGGTCGCGGGAAGCCCGCGCTGGGCGAGCCAGCTGCCGATTCGGTCGAGCACCGGCTCGTAGGGGTCTAGACCGCCCCGGCTGGGGATGGCGACCAGGTCACGGGTCAACTCGATCACGGACTCGTGGTCTTCCTTGGCCTCGGCCAGTACGTCATGAATGATCGCGTTCACGACCGGCACCTCCCTCAATCCAGCTACTCTGATGGGTGCCTTGCGTGTAGCTTCGCACGGTAGGTAGGTCGCGTAACGCTTGCTCGGTCTCCACCCTCCGGGCACCCGCGTAGCACTGGCGTGCATGGTCGATCAGCCGTTCGGCCACGCCCGACTCGAACAGCACTCCGGAGTCAAACGCCTCGGACGAGGTCAGCGACGGGATCGGCACGACGGCGGCGGACTCCGATGCGCAGAAGAAGCGCTCCGGTGTGCGAAGGTCGTCATCGACGATGCCGATGTGCAGCGTCTTCACCCCGAGGCTCCGGTCGTGGGGGTCGCGAATGGTAACCAGCCGAAGTAGGTGCTCTCTGAGCACCGGGTGGCGGGGTGGTCCGAACAGCACCCGGTAGTGCACCAGCTCGGGTCGTTCGGAGAGTACAGCCACGATCGTGTCCAGGTAGGTTCCGTCGCGGGACCGGGATCCCACGACCGCCAAGTACTGCCGGGCGTCGCGCACGACCTCAGTCATCGCCTCGCGCAGATCGTGGTGCCCAACCAGCAGCCGCGGGGTCTCCGACGCGGCGGTCAACTTCTGGTCTTGGTGCGCGAACAGCACTTCCGGGGGTTGACCGAAGTAGTCGGAAAGCACCTTGCGGTACTTGATGCTGGTGATGTGGACGCCGCGCTCCCAGCCGGACAGCATGCTCGGCGTCACTCCGGACGAGCCCTCTTTCGACTGGTGGTCCAGGTCTTCGCACAGCTGCTCCAGCGTGGCGGGAATCGCCAACCTGGCTTGCCGCAGTGGGGACATGCCCTGGACGCCGGTCGGGCTCTTCGTAGTGCGTCGACGCCCGGCCATCGCGATCCCTGCCCTTTCTCGTGACGGTGATCAGGCTACCGAGGCAGGATGCTGAATGATCAGCTCGCGCACCACGTCGACGGAGGTGAGCTTGGTGCAGACGCCAACCAACGCGGGGTTGCGGTCGACGAGGGTGTAGCCCTGCGGTGGGTGGAAGGAGCCGAGTATCCCGGTCAGCTCCTCGGCGGTGAACCCGGGGTACTCGCGCACCTGCCGGATCGGGATTGCGAAACCGCGCTCCAGGTCCTTGAGGTACTCGTAGACGGACTTGCCGTTGCCCACGTGGGCCTGCTCGGCGATGTCGGCGATCCGGCGGGGTGTGTCCACGACGGCGGGGGCAAGGTCGATCACTGCGGCCAGCTTCGACACCGGTGCGGTGAGGTAGACGAACCATGTGGTGGGCCGGTCCGCGAGGTATCGGCGGCGGAACTCGTGCCGCTTCAGCCTTTGCCAGATCAGCTCGTAGTACTCCGGGTTGAGCGACATCAGCACCCGCTCGCGCTCCACGGGGAGATCCAGGTCGGCGGCACCGAACAAGTCGTCTTGCACTCGCAAGCTCCTCATCATGATCACGCCACCAGCGGTCGGCGACTCGCTGAGGCAACGCAGTGTAGTCACCCGGATGCTTGTGGCTCTGTTCTGACGTCTCTCCTGCCTGTTCACCAGGACATTCGGCGGGCCCGTGAACAACGGATCGACAAGCGGTGATCACGGACCGCGCACGCGATGATCTGGCTCTGCGGATCACGGTGCGTGACGCTTCCAATGCGACGAGTACGGCAGGCTATTGGAGGCTCGGATGCACAGCTCCGCCGCGCACGTTATCGGCTTCCCCCGTGAGTCCACGCCCGGCGACCGACGCACGCTGCTCACCCCGACCGTGGCCTGTGCGCTGCGCGAGGGCGGGTTCGAGGTCGTGACGGAGCCCGGTATCGGTGCTGGGGTGTTTTGTGGCGATGCCGACCTGGCCGCCCAGGGAGTGCGGTTCTCCGATCCTGAGGAGGTGTGGAACGCACCGCTGGTGCTGCGCTACAAGAACACCAGTGCTGGCGACCTGGCCTGCCTGCATCCCGGGCAGTCAATAGGTGCGCTGTTCCATGCCGAGGGCGACCGGGCTCTGCTGTCCGCCTTGGCCAGCAGCGGGGTTAGCGCGTACAGCTACGAGTTCGTCGAGGAGGGCGGCCGCTTTCCGCTGGCTGCGCCGGGCGGGGAGATCGCCGGTATCCAAGCAGTTCTCGTTGGATCGCAAGCACTACAGACTGTCCACAATGGACGCGGCGTGCTCCTGGCGCGCGTTACTGGCGCCGCCGCGCCCCGCGTCGTGGTGATCGGCTGCGGCAACGTGGGCTCGGCCGCGGCGCGAACCGCCGCGGCGCTTGGCGCGGAGGTCACTGTGCTGGTGCGGTCGGAGACGTCAGCAAACCGCTATCTGCCAACCGTGCCGCGGGGCGTGCGGGTCACGGTCAACACGCCCGAGTCCCGCCATAGCGCGCTGTCCGGAGCGGACCTTGTGATCGGGGCAATCCTGGTATCCACCTTCGACACCCCGCCGATGATCACGGAAGCCGACCTGCGGGAGATGAAGCAGGGCGCGGTAATCGTGGACGCCACTTGCGGTTACGGGGATGGCTACCTTCCCACCGCTGGTCCGGTACAGCGACCTGGTGACGCGCCGCAGGTAGTCCAGGGCGTGCTGCACGTCAAGCTCGACGCGCTCCCGGCACTGGTTCCCGTCACTACGACCGAGGCGTACACCGCCAACGCCGCTCCCTACCTGGTGCGGCTCGCCCGCGTCGCCCTACTTGATGCCGCTGATCCGGCGATCGAGTCGGCGCGAATCGCCCAGGAGGGCCGTTTGGTGCACCCGGTTTGCCGCCAGCACGCCGTATTCCACGGGATCCCGGCGTGATCACCCCGAGTTCCGCCGCGGTGGTGGCCTCCTACGACGGGCGGGCCAGGTTCGGTCGCACCGAAGTTGCGGCAGTTCGCCGCCCGCGCCTCCTGCGAGGGCTGCTCGCCACCGCTGCTCACGTCGCGGAGATCCCTTGTGGGGCAGGGCATTTCCTCTCCAGCTACGCCCGCACGTCGGTCGCGGCGACCCTGGTGGATGCCAGCGCGGCAATGCTCGCCACCGCAGTCGAGCACGCCGTGGAGGTCGGGCAGCGTGCCGAGCGGACGTTCCCGATGCTGGCCTACTGGCAGGAGGTGACGCTGCCCGAAGACGTCGACTTGGTCGTGGTGCCCAACGCCGCGTTGAACCAGCTGGCCTGCCAAGCGCCGTTGACCGACCTGCTTGCCTGTCTGCGTGTGGCCGCGAGTCCAGGCACCGAGGTGCTGGCTCAGGTGGCTTGTACCCATCGTGACGGCGGTGTGGACACCGCCACCTTCTATGACCCGGCCCGGCAGCACCGGGTGTGGTTCGCCGACCGCGGGTTCAAGCCCACCCAAACCAGCGGTGCCGTGCTCCGGCGACGCCGCCAGCATCGCGACGGCAACCGGCTGCACATCGAGTTCGACTACCGCGACGGGACGGGGACCAGCATGCACTCCAGCACGGTGGAACTGGAGCTGTTCACCGCAGCTCGGTTGGCCGAGGCGTTCACCTCAGCGGGGTTCGGGCATGTCCGGTTCTTGCCAGGCGAGGGCGGGCTCTCCGAAGTCCTCGCGACTGCTGAGGGAGGAGACCGGCTATGAATGGCGCCCAGACCGTGGCGAACGCGGACGCCTACTGGCGGCGCTATTACGCCGAGCGGTTCCGCTTCGGCCTGGCCACTGAGGACATCCTCGCCGTCCTTATGCAGATCCCGCCCATCGACAGCTGGGCGGACCTGGGATCCGGCTCGGAGTCGATGTTGTGGGCCATCGCCCTGCGCGCCTGCCGGTTCGTCGCGGTCGATGCTGACCCACAGCGACTGGAGATCCTTCGGCAGTTCGCCGCCAGGGGCCGACCGCGTGGAGTACACGCCACAGCGCTGCGCCTGTGTGGACGCACCGATTCCAACGCCTTCGAGATGCGTTGCCGATCGCTGTCCGCCGTCGTCCGTGCCGACTGCCTGGCCCAGTCGTTACCTGCGGACCCGCACCTGATACCAGGCTCTTTCGAGCTGATCACTCAGTTCGGACTGCTCGGGTTGTGTCGTGACGCTGAGCACTTCACCACCAGCTTCACCCACCTGCACTTCCTGCTCACGCCTGGCGGCTGGACGGCCGGCGCGAACTGGGTCGCCCGCGACTCCCGTGGGCGCGTCGAGCTGACCGAGCAGTTGTACCGGAACGCCGCCACCCGCGCGGGTGTGAACCTGCTGCTGCTCAAAAAGATCACCAGTGCCGACCCTGACTTCCCCGCCGTGTGGATCTATCTTGGCCAGACAAGGAGGACACCCCTGTGCCCCCCACCGCCCAACCTCCATCGTCGAGTGAGCTGATCTTCGCTCCCGTCGGGATCGCGCACCTCACCCGCGACAACGCCGATCTACTGCGGGGTGCGGCCCGTGGCAAACAGCGGCTGCGAATCACCACGGCGGCACAGCTCAACGGTACCCCGCACATTGGCACCGTCGTCACCGTGCTGTCCGTGTTCGCCATCGCGGCCCATGCCCGCGAGGCGCTTGACCTGCCGGCCACGGTCATATTCGACGCGCTTGACAACGCCCCGGCAGAGCAGATCGAGATCGACGGAGAGATCTACACCCGCACTGTTGGTGACCTCATCGACACCGGCCAGCTCGACCGAGCGAACCGGATCTCGGGGTTCGAGCGGCTGCTGCGGTGGGCGGCGGCTCGCTCAGATGTCCGGTACGAGTTCCGTCCCTACTCGATCTACCAGGGGCTACCGCCCGTGCGGACCTGCCTATACACCATGGCATCTCGTCTGGAGGACTTCCGATCGATCGTGGCCCCGTCCGATGGGATCGTGCGCATTCGGCCGCGCTGTCCGGAGTGCCGTCTGATGGAGAAATCGGCGAAGAACCTGACCATCTCCGCAGGCGATGGAGTTGTCCAGCTCGACTCGCTCTGCCCGGTTCACGGTCGGTACCAGGAGATCATCGACATCAGCGGTTCGGATGGCTGGTACGACGCGAACACTCCGGTCCGTTCTATCCAAAAAGGGTTCCTGCTCTCTGCAGAACGTGAGTTGTACGAGGCATGCTCGGTGTCGGTCGACGGTGCTGATTGGGGCGGGGCCTGGCACGCCCATGTCCTCGCACCGGCACTGACGACACTGGGGATCCCAGCGGCCAACTGGCCAGTCAGCATGTTCACCCCGCTCGTCCTGGATCGCAGCGGCGGCAAGCTGTCCAAGACCCTCTACGTCCGCTACGGCCCCGCCTACGCCGACCTGCCTGAGGCGTTCCTCAACCTCGACGTCCTGCTCGACCAGTACGGCGACGGCACCTTCGACGCGATCTGGACCGAGATCACCCGCTGGGCCGCCGAACCTCGCCGGCTGCACCGCGCCTACACGGTCGACTACCTCGCCGACCTGATCCGCGCCTCCGCACACAACGCGATCCTCAACCGACACACAGCCTGACTTTCAGGAGGTGCCTCTTGATCCACGCCGTCTACGACGTCACCCACTGCACCATCCCCAACCCTGAACTCGCTGAGCTGATCGAGGCCATGCGTCACACTGCCCACTGCCTAGGCTGCAGTGTCGTCGGCGAGCTACCCGTCCTTTTCCAGCCGCACGGTGCCACATGCGTCCTCGTGCTCGCCGAGTCCCACCTGACCGTCTCCACTTGGCCCGAACACCACCTCGCGCACATCGACCTGTTCACCTGCCGTGCGGACATCAATCCTGAACAGGCCATCGTGCCGATCTTGGCCATCCTCGGCGGGGGCACCGTGCACGGTCAGCGGATTCATCGCCGCGGCCCAAACAGCGCCGCAACCGGGACGGATCCAGCTGTGATCGGTGTCCATTGAGCTGATGCCCGGCATGACTAACGCGGAGCCGGTCCTCATTCCGGCTCCGCCCGGTCCTGGGTCTCCCGCAGGGCTGTGTGAGCGGGTGGGCAGGGGATGAGGCCCCCAACGGCGGGGGCCTCCGGCGGCGGGGCCGGACCGGTGTCTCGACAACAACGGCCGGCCTCGTCGTCCACCCAAAACTGTCCATCTAGGACCGGAGGGTTTCGTGATCGAGTTCGTGAGCAGGCTGATGAGGTACGTGGCACCGAGGCGAGCGGTTGTGCGGCGGCGGGTGCGGGACAGGCTGCCGGCGGACCCTCGCGCCGTCTTGGCGTACGAGCTTCGTATGCGGGCTCTGCGGGGTGGCCGGTGAACGTCACAGATCAGCGGGCGGTGGAGGCGTTTCCGGAGTTGGGGCACCTGATCGCGTTGCGGAACCTGGGGTGGCGGTTTCTGCCTCCGCTGGTGCGGAACGGGGTGCCGGTGGAGGTGGACGGGTTCTGGGAGTGGCCGGGTGGGTGGTGTGACGTGATTCGGGTTCGGGACAGCTCGGAGGCGTTGGGGCTTCGGATGACGGGTGGGCGGCGGCCGGGGGTGGTGTGGGAGTACGAGGGCGGGATGGTGGATGTGGTGGCGGCGTTGGTGTCGTTGCCGCCGCCGGGGGAGCGGTTGGCGCCCAGGTTGGTCACGGCGGCGGCGCCTCGGCTGTGGACCCCGGCCGAACCTCTTCTCCAGTAGGTCTTCTCCAGGTTTCCTGTCCGCGTTTTCTCGTCACGCTCGCGCGGGCAGGTGCTCCGGCTGGGTCGTCCCATCTGGCCGGGGCAGCGGTGGGGCCAGGTATGCCCTGGCCCCACCGTTTCACAACGAGCACGTTCTACCGCGAACACCCCTTCGGAAAGGGCAGTCTTGATTTCTCTTCGTTCGACGGTGTGGGGGCGCTGATGGCTGACCACGCTGTGCCGGCCACTTCGGCTAGTTCGGCCACGGTTGGTGAGCGGATGGCCGCCGCCGAGCTGCGCCACCGGCGGGAGGCCGCCGGGTACACCGTGCAGGAGGTCGCTGTGATGATGGACGTCTCCGCCAGCAAGATCTCCCGGATCGAGCACTGCCGGCGGGGTCTCAAACTGGTGGATGCCGCTGGGCTGCTGGCGTTGTACCGGGTGACTGGAGCCGAGCGCGAGGCGTTGTTGGACCTGTGCCGGCCGAACACCCCCACCCGGGGGTGGTGCTTGGCCACGCGGGAACTTCCTCGGGCGCACATGCACCTGGAGTCGAAGGCCACGCGCGTCACGATGTTCGACGCCCTGACCATCCCCGCGCCGCTCCAGACCCCGGACTACACCCGTCACCTGTGCGGGGACCTGGGTCTGACGCCGGAGGAGACCGAGCGTCGGATGGCCTGCGCCTGGGGTCGTGGTGAGGTGCTCTTACGGGACCGCGCACCGGAATCCGCCATGTTCGTCAGTGCGGCCGCGTTGTCCCGGTTGACTGGCCCCGCACAGGTCATGGCGGCGCAGTACGAGCACCTGGTGAACCTCGCGTGGCGGCGGTCGATCACGTTCCGGGTGGTGCCGGCCGAGGTCAGCGCCCCGCGGCTGGGCGCGTTCGCGTTCTACGAGTGCGAGGACCTGTCCCCCGTCGTGGTGCTGGAGACGCCCAGGGCGGTGTCCTTCGTGGACGGACCGTCCGAAGTGGACTACTACGCCGAGGCGATCGGCGGGCTGCGCCGGGTGGCTCTCGACGCCGACGCCTCGGTCGAGCACGTTCGCGCGCTGCTGGATGCCGTAGAGAAGGAAAGCCAGTAGCCGCAGGGGAAGCCGGGATGGCCGGAGGTCCGGTTGTCCGATGTGGACAACCGGACCTCCGGTGGGGATGGATCAGCCCTTGGCCAGCTGGGCGTCGATCCAGCGCCGCAGGGCGGCTTCGCCGTTGTAGCCGACCTGACGGGAGTTCGCGTACTCCTTGGCGTTGCGGATGGGGGCCAGCGTGGGCAGGTACTTCACGCGGTACTTCTGCATGATCGCGCGCTGGGTGTCGGCGTCGACCTCGCCGAGCACGAACTGGCCCTCGTACTCGGCGGCCAGCCGCTCGATCACCGGCTTCATCTGGCGGCACGGGCCGCACCAGGAGGCGCCGAAGTCGAGGACGACCAGCTTCTCCTTCGACATCTCCAGGACCTCGTCGAGGTTCTCCGAGGTCACGGTGATGACGTTCTCGCTGTTGGTCTTCACGCTCGCGGCGGCGGGAGCGGGAGTGGTCTCGGCCGAGGCCAGACCGGCGTGGGCGGTCAGCAGCGTGGCGGCCGTGACGACGGCGCACACCGCGGTGCGGAGCAGGGACTTGACAGCCACGAGGGCCTCCTAGGGAACAGGGATGCAGGGGATCGCCGCGGCCCGGCGCGGGGCGCGGACGGCAGGGGGAAGGCGTTACTGGGCGGACTCGGCCTTCACGGTGGGCAGGCCGGCGGAAACCCAGTCCTCGATGCCCTCCCGGTACTTGTAGACGCTCTGGTAACCCATCTGGAGCAACCGCTGCCCGACCAGCTCGCTGTTGCGGCAGGCGACGTTGGCGCAGTAGACGACCAGGGTCGCGCTCTTGTCCGGAACGACCTTCGGCGCGAGTTCGGTGGTGAACGCGGCGGCCTGCTCGTACGGGAAACCGGGAATGTTGACCGCGGTGGGCAGGTGTTCCCGCTCGTAATAGGACACGGGCATGGTGTCGACCACGACAATGTTTCCGGCGTCGATTCCCGCCTGTATCTCGGCACGCGTGATCAGAGGCAGCATATCGGTTCCTGTCCGCGGGTCGTCGGGCTCAGGCCGTTCGGCCGAACTCTCGGTGTCGCTTCCGCGTCCAGTGTTGCCGCGTCCGGCGCGTCCGGCCTACTGCCAGGCGCTCATGCCGTGCGCTTATTCACGCCCGTGTCCGGCGGGAGAAACGGCTGGACGGCCTGGGCCATCCGCCGCTCGTCCAGCCACCGCCGGTAGTGGTCGTTCTTTTCCGCCATCAGTTCGTAGGCGGTGAGCAGCGCGCGCGGCAGCCGGCCCGACGCGAGGTGCGAGACCGGGCTGTCCTTGCGCCACAACAGGATGTGCTGGACGGTCATCGGGTCGCCGACCAGCGGGCGCACGACCAGGCCGGGCCGCGCCGGGCGGGTGGGCTGCACCAGGGTGACCCCGAGGCCGCCGAGCACGAGCTCGTCGCGGGCGGTGTCGACGTCGTGGGTGATCCGCGGCGTGAACCCGTGCGCCAGGCACATCTCCCGGAACACCACGCGGCAGCCCTCCCCGCAACTGGAGACGATCCAGTCCTCGTCGGCGAGGTCGGCCAGGTCGACGTGCGAGCGGTCGGCGAGCCGGTGCGTGGCGGGCAGCGCGACGAACGCGGGCTCGCGGACGAGCACCCGCGCCTCCAGCTCGTCGGGAACGGTCTGGGTGCGGTCGCCGCACATCATCACCAGGGCGAGGTCGATGCTGCGCCGGGCGACCTGGGATAACAGCCGCGTGCGGGACATGTCGGCCCTGGTGCTCACCGAGACACCGGGCAGCGCGCGCCGCAGACAGCCCACCAGCGCGGCGGTCATCGCGCTGTCGTTCCAGCCGACCCGCAGCCGGCCGGCCGGCTCGTGCTCGCGCGGCCGGAAGTCGCGCTCCAGCTCGTCGAAGGCCGGCACGATCGCCTCGGCCCTGGCCAGCACGAGCATGCCCACCCTGGTGGGCCGGACCCCACGCCGGTCACGTTCGAACAGCTCGCAGCCGACGACCTGCTCGATGCGGCGGAGTTGGTGGCTCAACGCGGGTTGAGCCACCCGCAGCTCGACGGCCGCGCGGTTGAGGCTGCCCGCACGGGCGATCGCGCAGAGGATACGCAGGTGGCGGACGTGGAGTTCCATGGCCCTTATTAGTGGTATGCGGTGGGGTTATGTCACTACTTTGCGTCGAATGGACTCCACCTTTACTCCTTGCGGAGTAAAGAACTGGTCCGTTCGGTTCCGGTGGAACGGTGTTTTCTTGCAGGATGATGGCGGGCACGGGGTCTCGCGTCGGTCAGGTCCGCGGCACCGCGGCTGCGCCGATAACCGAACGGCATGATCGTCTGACATTACCCGGACGTCGGAGGCGATCGCAGAATCGTCGCACGCTCCACCATTCGGTCGGAGCCTCTCCCGCCACCCCCTGCACTGGGAGACGATGATGCTTCTCGCCGCTCCTCTCACCGATTCCTGCGCCGGCCCGTTGTCAACAGGTAGCCATGTGTGCATCGGTGTCAGCCCATTCAACAGCTACTTCAGCGTCGACCGGATCGCGGCCATCGCCCGGTGGGCGCAGCGATCTTTTGACGCGTTCCACTTCTTCGTCCCCGACGGCGCCTCGGTGCACACGCTCGAAGCCCTCGGGTACCCCCCGAACCGCGCCCGGTACAAGGCCGGCCGGCAGGGCCAGTACGTCATCAACAAGATCCACCGGGCGCTGGACGAGGTCGGCGTCGCCGACCCGACCGGCTACGTCCTGAGCTCCGCCGCGCTGGACGGCGACCCCGCCTACCTGGCCCTGCTCGACCGGGTCCACGCCGAGTTCGACGACAACCCGGCCTTCGCCCACGAGTGCCTGGAGGCCAGCAGGTGGGTGCTGGACCGGCGGCTGCCCGACGGGGAGGAGCCGACGCCGGACCAACTGGCGATCGCGGTCCGCTACTTCCTCGCCGAACTGCCGATGTTCCTGGACACCGTCTCGATCGCGAAGGTGGAAAGTTCGGTTTTCGCCTACCACCAACGCGTTCACTTCCTGGAACTGCTCTACCGACAGGAACTGTCACTCACACCGCACCCCCGACAGGGTTTCGTCGTTCTGTCCCATGACGAGGCCTCGACCCCAGACGGAGGAACGTTCGCATGAGCCGGCCCCCCAGCACCGGCCGGTCCGACCCGCCGGCCGACGTCCACGACGACCACTCCCTGCGCCGGGTTCCGCCGCAGGACAAGGTTTCCTGGGTCACCGTGGCGATCCAGCGCTTCGGTCAGGTCTCGGCGCTGCACCAGTTCATGCTCGGCGCCGCGCTGGGCCTGGGCATGACGTTCTGGGACGCGTTCATCGCCATCACCCTCGGGTCGGTGATGCTGGAGGTCGTCACGATCCTGATGGGCGTCGCCGGGATGCGCGAGGGCGTCTCGACCTCGGTTCTGGCCCGATGGGCCGGATTCGGCAACCGCGGCTCCGCGCTGGTCGGCCTGCTCGTCACGATCAGCCTCGCCGGCTGGTTCGGTGTCCAGAACGGACTGTTCGCGCGCGGCCTCAGTGGACTGGTCGACGGCCCGCCGCAGTGGTTGTGGGCCCTCATCGGCGGTGTGGGCGTCACGGCGATCGTGGTGTTCGGGTTCCGATTCATGGCGTGGACCGCATATCTGACCGTGCCGGCGTTCCTGCTGCTGGCCGGCTGGGCGATCGTCAGCCAACTGCGCGACCACTCGGTCGGCGAGCTGGTGTCCTCGCCGGCGCCCGGCCCGACGATGTCGATCGCCGAGGGCACCACGCTGGTCGCGGGCGCGTTCATCATGGGCGCGGTCATGACGCCGGACATGACCCGGTTCAACCGGTCCGTGTCCGACGTCGTGAAGCAGACCGTGATCAGCGTGACCCTGGGCGAGTACCTGATCGGCCTCACCGGCGTGGTCCTCGCGCACGTGGCGCGCAGCGCCGACGTCACCGTGATGATCACGTCGACCTCGGGGACGCTCGGCGCGCTGGTCCTCGTCGCGGCGATCGTCAAGATCAACGACTGGAACCTCTACTCCGCGTCGTTGGGCCTGGTGAACGCGGTGCACGTGCTCACCGGCCGAACCGTGACCCGAACCCACGCCGCGCTGATCCTGGGCGGCGCGGGCACCGTGCTGTCGGCGATCGGGATCCTGGAGCACTTCACCACGTTCCTGACCTGGATCGGGGTGATCACACCGCCGGTGGCCGGCATCGTGATCGCGGAGTACTTCGTGGTGCGGACCTGGCGCGGGCAGCTCGCCGACTCGCTGCGCCGGGGCGAGCTGCCGGCGGACCCGCCGGACTGGCTCCCGCTGTCGCTGGTGTGCTGGGCCGTGGGCACCGCGGTCGGCGCCGGCGTCTCGGTCGGCATTCCCACCATCAACTCGGTCGTGGTGGCGTTCGTGCTCTACGCCGGGTTGGGGCGGCTCAGAAGTGGACGGAGATCACGGGCCGCGGCGCCCGAACCGGAGACAGTGGCTGGGTGACCATGGAGTTGGACACACATCACCTCCGCCTGGTGCGAGCGATCGGGGAGACCGGCAGCCTGAGCAAGGCTGCCGTTCTCCTCGGCGTCAGTCAGCCGGCAGTGAGCTACAAGCTCAAACGGCTGGAGACGCTGCTCGGCCAGCGCCTGTTCGAACGAGGCGGGTCGGCGGCGGTGGTGCCGACGCCGACCGGCGAGCTCCTGCTTCGGCGGGCGCTCGCCGTCCTGCCGTTGATGGAGGACTTCCTGCACGACATCGAGAGCCGGGCGCACAACCCCGTGCACAGCGACCAGATCCGGCTCGGCACCGTGTGCACCCCGGTCATCGAGCGCGTCCTCACGGTGCTCAACGAGACCTTTCCGATGTCCAGGGTTTCGATGCTGGCCTACGAGTGCAGCGTGCTGCTGCTGTCGATGGTCGCGCAGCACCGGCTGGAACTGGCCATCGTCAAGGAGTACCCCGGGTTCGAGCTGGACGTGCCGCCGGGGGTGCGGACCGAGGTGATCACGAAGGACCCGTCGATGGTCGTGCTGCCCGCGGGGCACCCCTTCGCGGAGCGCTCGGAGATCACCCTGGAAAGCCTTGCCGGCGAGCGGTGGGTGCTGCCGCCGCCCGGGGCCAACCGCTTCCACGAGTACTTCCGCGCGACGTGTTGGTCGTTGGGGTTCGTGCCCAACGTGACGCACACGGCGGAAACCTGCGCGGAGACCAACAACGCGGTGCGGGCCGGGGCGGTCGGGCTCAGCCAGGGGGTGTGCGAGATGAACGCGCGCAACGTGTTGCGCCCCCTGACCACGAACATCCTCGACCGGCGGTTCATCATGGCCTGGCACCGCGACGGTCCGTTCGCCGACAACGGGTCGGCGGTGGCGGCGGCCGCCAGGACGGCCTACCGGGACCGGCTGCGCTCGGCGTTGACCGCCTACGGCTGTGCTGATTTCTGGGCCGACTTCCGGGCTGATCCCGGCGCCGGCCTCTGGGCGGTGTCGAGGCGCGATCCCAGGACATGACCCACCAGGACATGAGCCCACGAGATCCGAACCCCCGAGAACCGGACCCACGACAACCGCACCGACGACCACCGAATCCCCGGGACCGGGCCCGGAACGCCGAAGGGGCGGGAGCTGGGACGTAGGCGGTCGTCCCAGCTCCCGCTGTCGCGTCCCGGGCAGGGGTCAGGACGCGGGCGGCGTCGGCCGGAGCAGGGAGTCCGGCGGCACCGTGGTGCCGTCGACCCAGGCCGAGTAGAAATCGTGGAGATCGCGGTCGGCGACGGCCTCGGTGAACAGCCGCCAGTCGTACCAGCCCTGCGGCCAGTTGTCGTTGATCTCCGGGAAACCGCGGAACATGGTGAAGAACGCGCCGTCGCCGAGGTGCCGGCGCAGCGCGTGGACCATCAGCACGCCCTTGTCCGAAACCGAGAACTCGTTGCCCCGGCCCGGATCGGACAACTTCCGGCCCCAGAAGGCCGAACCGTTGCCGGCGGCCTTCAGCGCGGCCTCGTAGCGGGCGTTGATGTCCACTCCCTCGCGCTCGGCCTCGTAGAGCCAGACCGAGTACCGGGCGAAGGACTCGACCAGCGGCGCGTCCTTCCACATCTTGACGCCGAGCTTGTTCGTCCACCACTGCGCGGCCGTCGCGTAGACCACGTCCGCCGTCGTGGCGCAGGCGCCGTAGACGGGCCGACCCTGCGCGGGGTAGGTGAAGCGGAGCCCGTCGGCCAGGTACATCCCGCCCGCCGTGCCCTGCGGGTAGTCGCCCAGTTTCTCGGTGAGGAACCGGACGGCCTCGGGCAGCGCCGCGGCGAGGTCCTCACCGTTGGGCGAGTTCCCCTGCACGGCGTGCACCGCCTTGACCCCGCCGGGCAGCTCGGCCTCGGTGACGTCGAACCGGCCGATGCCGATCATGGTCGAGGACGGGCTGACCAGTTTGTCCTCGGTCCAGGTGGTGGTGGAGTACCCGTACTGAGTGGACTGTCCGGTGCGCTTTCCGTTGGACACCACGGTGTAGCCCTGCGGGGCGGTGACGGTGACCTTGAAGGTCGCCTTGTCCACCGAGGTGTCGTTGACCGGGTACCAGGTGCGCGCCGCGTGCGGAGCGCCGGCGGCGAAGGCGCCGCCCTGGCGGGACCGCTGCCAGCCGACGGGGCCGCGACTGGTGGAGATCGCGGAGGGAACACCGGCGTAGCTGACCTCGACGGTGAACTCGGCCCCCTTGGCCAGGGTGGACCCGGGCCGGATGACGAGCTCGTGCTCCCCGGCGCGCTGGAAGTTCGCCTTCGCGCCGTTGACCCGCACCGAACTGACCGTCATGCCGCGCAGGTCCAGGTTGAACTGGCTCAGCTCCTGCGTCGTGGTGGCCTTGATGACCGCCTTGCCCGCCACGTAGTTGTGGGACGGGTCGTAGCCCAGGGTGATGTCGTAGCTGGCGACGTCGTAGCCGCCGTTGCCGTCCTTGGGGTAGTAGGGATCGACGCCGAGGACGGTGCCGTTCGGTGCCACGTGGACATAGCCGTCGGTACCGATGGTCGACGCCGCGGCGCCAGCCGAACCGGGCGCCAGCAACGATCCCGCGGTGACCGCGAACCCGAGCGCGGCGACGTGCCATCGCTTGCGCGGAACCATCTGTGGACCTCCTTTCCGCGGGACGTCCCGAAGTCCGGGGTCGCCCGACGTCGCGAGTCTGGTGTCGCGCCAGGTCGGTGGCCACTGCCACTTCGTTCTGACGGCGGCTTATCCGCCTCGCGCATAACGCCGTGGCATCGCGCGCCGGCACTACCCGCGCGCGGTGCGGGCCGGCGACGGTGAGGGTCGGAAAACCGGCGGAAATCGGAGAAAGGCGGCATCGTGGCGGCGCAGTTGGAGGACGTGATCGTGATCGGCTCCGGGCCCGCCGGGTACACGGCGGCGCTGTACCTCGCCAGGGCCCAGCTCCGGCCGCTGGTGTTCGAGGGCACCACCCCCGGCGGCGCGTTGATGACCACGACCGAGGTGGAGAACTTCCCCGGCTTCGAGGAGGGCCTGCTCGGCCCCGACCTCATGGGCCGGATGCGGGCGCAGGCCGAGCGGTTCGGCGCCCGACTGGTGACGACCGACGTGGTCGGCGTCGACCTGGCCGGCCCGGCCAAGACCGTCTTCGCCGACGAGCGGCACCGGGCGAAGGCCGTGGTCCTCGCCATGGGCGCGCAGCCCCGGTACCTCGGCGTCCCCGGTGAGGCCCGGCTGCTGGGCAGGGGGGTGTCCTCCTGCGCGACCTGCGACGGGTTCTTCTTCCGGGACCAGGACGTCGCGGTCGTCGGCGGCGGCGACTCGGCCATGGAGGAGGCCCTGTTCCTCACCCGGTTCGCGTCGTCGGTGACGATCGTGCACCGCCGCGACACCTTCCGCGCCTCCACCATCATGGTGGAGCGGGCGAAGGCCAACCCGAAGATCTTCTGGTTGACCAACCACGAGGTCGCCGAGGTGGTGGGCGAGTCCTCGGTGACCTCCGTGCGCCTGGCCGACCGGGACGGCGAGCTCCGCAAGCTGGACGTCACCGGCCTGTTCGTCGCGATCGGACACACGCCGCGCAGCGAGCTGGTCCGGGGTCAGGTGCCGCTGGACGAGGACGGCTACGTCCTCGTGGACCCGGACTCCACCAGCGTCGGGGTGGCCGGGGTGTTCGCCGCCGGCGACCTGGTGGACCGGCGTTACCGGCAGGCCATCACGGCGGCGGGCTCGGGCTGCTCGGCGGCCATCGACGCCGAGCGCTGGCTCGCCGAGCACCCCGACCCGCTCGGCGCCGCCGGTGTTGCCGGTGCCGCGGGTGTCGCGGGTGTCGCGCAGTCGGTTCGGCCGCTCCGCTGACCGTGATCCACAGTGGACTGGACCACGAGCATTGGTGAGGTGATTTTCCGGGCGGAACGGGAATCCGGTGCGACGGGTGCGTGACAGTCGCGAGTGGACATTCGCGGACAGGTCGACTGTCCGTTGAGGACGCCAGTGGGACCAGGATCACAGCCCGCGGGGCGGCCCCGACGGGACCGATCGACTAGCGTCCGCCGCGAACACGCACCGACGGGCCCGTCCGGAGTGGCGGGAGCACTGGGGGTTGGACCGCTCTATGAAGATCAAGTCGTTGTTGGCCGCACCGTTGCTGGTCGGCGTCGTCCTGGCCGCGAGCGCCCTGCCCGCGTCCGCCGCCGAGACGGAGACGACCACCGAGCAGCCCGCGCCGGTCGTCCTGGAGGACGTCGACAAGGGCAGCGTCGACCTCACCGAGGACGGCCATGGCGGGAAGGCCCCGATGGGCGCGGCCGCGCGACGCCTGCCCTACCTGTGCAAGGCCAGCGTGGACTACCCGCACAACTCGCACACCACGACGCGCACCATCAACGTGCACTTCGACACCAAGTGCGGGCGGACCGCCCCCAACCTGTCCACGGAGGGGTCGCTCTACCGCTCCCGCTGGTACGGCTGGGAGCACCTGACCACCAAGAGCGGCAACAAGTCCAACTCCCGCAACCTGCGCGTGGTCGCGCCGAAGGGCTGCAAGCCGGGCACCAAGTACCGCTACCGCGGTCAGGCCCGGTTCTACGTGAGCGGCCCGGAGGGCCGGGGCTCCGCCCACGTCTACAACCAGAACGACAGCGAGATCACTTGCCGCGGCTGACCCGTCGCGGGGCGCCGGGGCCGGTCGACCGACCGGCCCCGGCTCTGCCGTTGGCGTTCGCCGCCGTGACGTGCGCCCTCGTCGCGGGGTGCACGAGTCCGCCGCCCGCACCGCCCGCGCCGCCCGCCGACCCCCTGCCGTTGGCGCGTCAGGGGGACGTCGCGCTGCCGGTGGTGGCGGCCCAGTGGCCGGGCCGGGGCGGTCAGAGTCCGCCGGCCCGAATGGAATGGCGGCCGTCGGGCGCGTCGGGCGGATCTTCGGGGGAGGCGAAGGTGTCCGCGACCGTCGCGGCGAAGTCGGCCCCCGCGTACGTGTCGATCATGGCGCACAGCAAGGTGAACGCCGAGGGCATCCCGGACGAGACCGACCAGGTGGTCCTGGAGTGCGGGGAAGGCATCACGAAACCCGGCTGCACGATCAGCCAGGGCTCCGGTGAGTACTCCGGTGAGTACACAGTGGAGTCAACCGCTCCGCTCGACGCGCGGCACCCGTACCGGGTTCTGTACGTACAGTGGGCTCCGGGTGATCCGGAGGCGGGGGAGAGGTGGGTGTCGTGGCAGTTGCCGACTGGCTAGGTGCTCCGCCCCCTGACGGGGACAGCGCGTTGCCGGCGTGGGCCCTGGCCCGCATGGCGGCCACCGGCGCCGAGGACCTGACGTTCCGCGCTGTCGTGCGGCGGTCCGGTGCTCCGGACTCGGTCGATCTCTCGGGCAGGTTCGGCGGCACGGCGCCGGGCGCCGGGGGAGTTGCCGAGCCCGGTGACGAATCCGTTGAAGTGACGGGATTTCCTGGCGTGGCCTGGCGGGACGCTCTGGCGGACCCGGCCCTCGCCGTCCTGTTCGACCCGGTGGTCCTGGTGCGCGACATCGGTTCGGCCACCGCTCGGCACGGTGTCGTGGCCGGGCGGCCCTGCGTCCTGCTCGACGTGGTCCCGCACCCCGTCTGGGCCGATCCGGAGAGCGCGTGGTGCCCGCCGGGCGCACGGCTGACCCGTCTCGCGGTGGACACCGCCACCGGATTCCTCCTCTCCGCCGAACTTCTCGCCGACAGCGGTGTCGTCGCCCGCTACGAGATCACGTCCCTGGAGGCCGGGTCAGTGACGCCTGAGGGCGAACCGCTGTTGTCGTCGGGTCGGTGGCCGGCTCTCCCGCCCTCGGCACAGGACCGTCCTGGTTGGACACTCGCCAGGATGGCCGCCACCCTGCTCGATTCCGTGTCCCTGCGGGCCGAGGTCGAGATCCGGGCCGAGACCAGAGAGCTGTCCTTCGACGGGCTCCCGCCGGTCGGGTCGCGGCGGTGGACCGTCGGGGTCACGACGCCGGACGGGGCTCGCCGCGAGCTGACGATGGGCGACGACCACGCCCCGGACTCCGCGCCGTTCCCGGTCGCCCGCCTGGCGGAGCTGCTCACGCCGGCGCGGATCGTGTCGCACCTGACCGACGTGACGGTTGTGGGCGAGACCGTGACGGCATCGGTGCGGCCGATGCGCACGTTCCCCTTCAGCGCTTGGGCGCCTGACGAGAGTGTCCACTGTGAGTTCACTGTGGACGGTGCCACCGGGGTGCTGCGCTCCGCCGCACTCCACTCCGCCAGACGACGCTCGGGCTCAGGCTCGATCCTCGCCGACTACCGGCTGAACGCCATCGAGGTGATCTGACCCGGGATGGCCGGCGCGGCCGTGTCGTCGTCGGGTGCTCGGAGAACGCCGCGCGCCACCCGAAGCCGGAGATCGACACCGGCCGCTCCTGGTGAGTTCACCGCCCCGACACCTTCGCCCGCTACCGGGCCGCTGGCGGCCCGTGGTCCATCGCGGGGGACAGCGCTCGGAGTGGCGAGGGGGTCGTTCGGGCAGAGTTCGGGGACGAAGGGGCACGGCGCGTGCTCCGGCCCTGAACGGCGGCTTCGCCCGGACCTACCCTCTCCCGCGTGGTCGTGGCCCGGGTGGCCGCTGCCCGTCCGTCCGAAAAGGACATAACGGAAACGCCGTTCCGCGTCGGGAGCCCCCCAGTCCCCGCACGCGGGACGGCGTGCCGTGGACGGCGCGCGGCGACCGGGCAATGGTGGGCCGAGCGGAGGAGCGTACGTGGTCGTCGAGGTGACGGACGAGAACCAGTGGCGCGGGTCGGGTTTGTTCGAGGCCTACCACGGGTTGGTCCAGTCGATCACGCAGGACGCGGAGAGTGAGACCGTCCAGGTCCTGGACATCACGTTCAACGCGATCGGCGCGGCGGCGATGACCGTGAAGTTCGCGGTCGACCCCATCGGGACCCTGCTGGCCGCCGGGGTGGGCTGGCTGATCGAGCACGTCAGCTTCCTCCGCGAGCCGCTGGACGCGTTGATGGGCGACCCCGACGAGATCCAGCAGAACACCGAGGCGCTGAAGAACCAGGCCAAGGAGGTCCGGGCCGTCGCCGACGACCACAAGCGGGCCATGGCGTCGTTCGACGGGTGGACCGGCCAGAGCGCCGACGCCTTCCGCGCCACGATGAACAAGTACGGCGAGGAGTTGGACTCGCTGGCCGAGACGGTCGAGGGCACCGCCAAGGTCGCGGCGGTGACCGGCGTGCTCGTGGTGGTGCTGCGCGACATCGTGCGCGACATCATCGCCGAGGTGATCGCCCAGCTCATCAAGGGCGCGTTGATCGCCCTGGCGGCGGCCGCCTTCACCTTCGGCGCCTCCATCGCCGGGTTCATCGGGTTCGCGGTGGGCAAGTGCGCCGCGGTCGCCGCCGACATCGCGAGCCGGATCGCCCGGCTGACCGCGGCCTTCGGCCGCCAGGGCGGCCGGCTGGCCAAGCTCGGCGAGAGCATGGGCAAGCTGCGGACCGGTTTCGAGCGGTTCGACAACGTCGCCGACGTCGGCGAGGTCGGCCACGAGATGGCCAAGGCGGGCGACGCCTACAAGAACGCCCCCTGACCCGCGCCCGCCACCCCGTCCTTCCCCGCAGCGGAGGAGAAAACACAGCATGGCTCGCCACACCGGCGGGGGATCGTCCGGATCCTCCGGCTCGTCCGGGAACCCCGGCGGCAACTCGAACCCGCCCCCGCCACCTCCTCCGCCGCCCCCGCCGTCCCAGCAGCCGCCGTCCCAACAGCCGCCGGCCCAGCAGTCGCCACCGGCGACGTCGCCGCCGCCCCAGGGCGGCCAGAACAACCCGACGTCCAACAACGGCCTGCCGCAGGGCAACACCGGTGTGGGCATGGTCGACTCGTCGATCGACGGCCTGACCCAGCACTTCGGCAACCTCGAAAGCCGGCTGTCCACCCTGAGCAACGGAATCCAGCAGCACCAGCTCTCGCCGGGCTCGTACGGCCTGGTCGGCTCGGCGATCGCCGGGCAGGTGAACAACACCATCAGGGAGGCGGGCAACACCGCCGGGCGCGCGGCCTCCGCCGCGGGCAACATCCAGGGCGGGGTGCGCGCCTCGCACAACACCACGCGGCAGACCGACGAGAACATCGCCTCCACGCTCACCGGGATGCACCCGGACAGCGTCGGCGTCACGACGCCGCCTCCCCCGCCGCCGTCCCAGTCGGTGCCGCCGCCTCCTCCGCCTCCGCCGGTGCGTCAGCCGCCGTCGAACGGCGCGGACACGACGACCAACCCGTCGTCCGCCCCGCCGCCCCCGCCTCCGCCGGTGCGTCAGCCGCCGCCCAACGGCGCGGACACGACGACGACGCCGTCCTCGTCCGTGCCGCCTCCGCCTCCGCCGCCCTCGACGATTCCCCAGGGGGGCAACGTGCCGCCGCCCCCGCCCCCGCCGGGCAACCAGTCGAACAACGTGCCGCCCCCGATGCCGAACACGACGCCGACCGGGCACGTGCCGCCCCCCACGGGCGGTCGACCGGGCGGCCCGCCGCCCCCTCCGCCGCCCATGGGTGGCCGGCCGGGCGGCCCGCCGCCCCCTCCGCCGCCCATGGGTGGCCGGCCGGGCGGCCCGCCGCCTCCGCCGCCGATGCCGAACTCCGGACGGCCCGGTCCGAGCCGGCCGGGCGGTCCGGGTCGACCGGGTGGACCGAGCAACCAGGGCGGTCCGAGTAACCAGGGCGGACCGTCGCAGCAGCCCGGTGGCCACGGGCAGCAGCAGAACCCGCCGCGGCCCGAACGCCCGCTGGCGGAGCAGGTCGCGGACTACCGGCAGCAGTTGGGGATCGACCCCAACCGCCCGTTGCCGGTCCTGCGCCTGCCCACCACGATCCCGGACCCCAACAACCCGGGCGGAACGATCACGCCCACGATGAACACGCCGGTGAACATGCTCCCGCCCGAGTTCCGGGTCGGGATCGCCGACAACGACACGCGGCCCATCGCGACCGTCATCGGACTGCCGCCGGCCGACCTGGCCAACCCGGAGTTCGCCAACTACCCCGCGCACAACTTCGCGCAGAACGCCGGCGGTGGCGCCTACGTCCCGAGCAGCGGCACGCTGTTCGTGGCGAGCGGGCAGCCGGAGAACACGATGTTCCACGAACTGGGGCACGTGCAGCAGCACCAGAACGGCTTCACCCAGCACAACACGCAGAACACCGTGCTGGAGTACCACAACGTGCTCACCAACGAGAACCGCGTCAACGCGGACAACCCGCGGTTCTCGTACACGCTCCAGCAGGGTGACGCCCAGCGGTACTCCGCCGTGGAGTGGAACACGATCCGGGAGCACGCGGCGAACAACCTGCCGCCGGAGCAGCGTCAGAACACCCTGACCCTGCTCGACCAGATCTACCAGGACACCGCGCAGATGGGGCCGCAGGGCGAGCAGACCAGGCGGAACCTCATCGCCGAGTACTGCAGGGCCAACAACATCCGCCCGCCGTCGAGGTGGAACGTGTGACGGTGGTCGCCGCCGCGAGGCGGTGGTGACCACCGGCGCCGACCGGGGCAGCCGCGCACCGAGGTGGGCGGCGTGCCGTTCTGGGGGTCTGGGGTAGGCCCCGACGACGTGGCCTACCCCAGTCCCGGTCTCCTCCGGAGCCTGACGTGTCCTCTGTGGACGGTCAGGGTTCCTCGTGGACGGTCAGCGCGGCGGCCGGGCAGAGCCGCGCGGCCTCCAGCGCCCCCTCGCGGAGGTCCGCCGAGGGTCGCGCGTCGAGCACGACCACGCGGCCCTCGTCGTCGTCCTGGTCGAAGATCTCCGGTGCGGTCAGCGCGCACATGCCCGCGCTGACGCAGAGTTCCCTGTCGGCCTCGATCCTGGTCATGACTCAGTGTCCCAGGCGACCGGGAGCTCGTGCACGCCGTACATGATCATGTCGTCGCGCAGCGGCACCTCCGCCGGCGGCACCGCCAGCCGCAGGCTCGGGAACCGCCGGAACAGGGCGGGGAACGCCACGCGCAGCTCGACCCTGGCGAGCTGCTGGCCCAGGCACTGGTGCACGCCGTGCCCGAAGGCGACGTGCCCGGCGGCCGGCCTGGCCAGGTCGAGCGCGTCCGGGTCGGTGAACCGCTCCGGGTCCCGGTTGGCGGTGGGCAGCGAGACCATGACGGACTCGCCCGCCCTGACCTGGACGCCCTCCACCTCGACGTCCGCCAGCGCCGTGCGGACCGTGCCCGGCACGACCGGCAGGAAGCGCAGGAGTTCCTCGACCGCGTTGTCGACCGTCTCCGGGTTCGTGATCACCGGGATCTGCTCGGGGTGGCACAGCAACGCGAACGTGCCCAGGCCCAGGCTGTTCGCGGTCGTGTCCAGGCCCGCGCCGAGGAGCATGAACGCGAGGTTGGTCAGCTCCTCGTCGGTCAGCCCGGCGTCGTCGGTGACCAGCCCGCTGAGCAGGTCGTCGGTCGGCTCGACCCGCTTCCGGCCGACCAGTTCCCCGAGGTAGGAGAAGATCCCGACCATGGCGTGCTGCCGCTCCTCGGGCGTGGCGTCCCGCCGGGACATCTCCGCGGCCTCGCGCTCGAACCGCGTGCGGTAGTCCTGGGGCACGCCGAGCAGCTCGCAGATCACCATCGCGGGGATGGGCGAGGCGTAGGCCCGCACCAGGTCCACCGGCGGGCCGGCCGCCGCCATCCGGTCCAGGTGCTCCTCGGCGATCTCCTCGACGCGCTCGGTGAGCAGCCGCATCCGGCGGACCGTGAACTGGCCGGTCAGCAGCCGGCGGTAGTGGGTGTGGTCCGGCGGGTCCATGCCGATGAACATCCCGGGCGGGGCGGGGGGAGTGGGCCCGGCGCCGCTGAACGGGGTGCTGCGCAGCTCCTGGCGCGCGCTGAAGACCGGGTTGGCGAGCACCTCGCGGATGGTGGCGCGCCGGGTGACCATCCAGCCGAGCTTGCCGTCGGGGTAGCGGACCCGGGCGATCGGGCGTTCCCCGCGCATCGCCATGAGCTCCTTCGGCGGGCTGAACGTGCCGCCGCTGGTCAACGGGAACGTCAGGGGTTCTGTCGTCATCGTCGCTGTCCTCACCGGGCGACCGGCCTTGCGCGGTCGTCCACGTCGTGTCGTCGACACCGGCCATAAAACTACATCGAGTGTAACTCTACAACCAGAGTAGCGTTACTACTCATGTAAACTTTTCGCATGGACGAGTCGCGGCGCGAACGCAAGAAGCGGCAGACCCGGCGGCTGCTCGCCGAGACGGCCCTCCGGCTGTTCCTGGAGCAGGGGTACGAGCAGACGACCGTGGCGCAGATCGCGGCCGCGGCGGACGTTGCCACGAAGACGTTCTTCAACCACTTCCCGAGCAAGGACGACGTGCTGTTCGTCGACCACCGCGAACGGGTCGAGACCGCGCTCGCGGTGATCGCCGACCGGCGCGAGGGCGAGAGCGTCGCCGACCTGCTCACCCGCGCCTACGAGGTGCTGCTGGCCGAGTTCCGGGCCGGGGGCGTCGGCCGGGACGACACGTCGCTGTTCGGCGCCTACCCCGAGTTGATCAAGTCCGTGCCCTCGCTCCAGGCCAAGGCGTTGCAGGTCTCGTTCGCCATGCAGAAGGAGATCGCCGGCGCGCTGTGCGCGGCGTACCCGGACAAGCTCGACCCGGTCAGCGCCGCCGCCGCGGTCGGCTCCCTCGTCGGCGCCACCCAGGCCGCCGCGATGACCAGCCTGGAGCTGGGCCAGAACGACGCGCAGTTCTGGGCGGCGATGCGCTGCGGCGTCGACGTCGCCCTGCGCGGGCTGGACAGGTACTGACGCCTCGCTACTTCCGTTGCCCGCGCTGCCCGCGAGGACAACGTGGTGTTGACCCCGCCCCGAGGTCAGGCTGGAACCTGGCCGCATGACGAACAACATCACTTCCACGGCCGTGCCGGAGGTCGCCGCCGGGCAGGACCGCCCGGAGCTGCGGGAGGCCATGCAGGCGTTCATCGATGCCGGTTTCGCGGGGATGCAGTTGCGCGTGCGCGACGAGCGGGGCGAGTGGGTGGGCAGCGCCGGGGTGCGGAAGCTGGGTGAGACCGCGAAGCCGCCGACGAACGGGCGGTTCCGAATTGGCAGCAACACCAAGACCTTCGTCGCGACCCTGGTGCTGCAACTGGTGGGTGAGGGCAAGGTCGGACTGGACGCGCCGGCGGCCGACTACCTGCCACAGTTCAATGTGGACCGACGGATCACGGTGCGGATGCTGTTGCAGAACACCAGCGGGGTGGTCAACCACACCGGCGACTTCTACGACGGGAAGGCTATCCCGGGACTCCCTTCGACGGGCCAGGAATGGGTGGACAACCGGTTCCGCACGTACCAGCCGGAGGAGCTGGTGCGGTTCGCGTTGTCCAAGCCGCTGCTGTTCGCGCCGGGGACGGACTGGAACTACTCCAGCACCAACTTCACCCTGGCCGTGCTGCTGGTCGAGCGGGTCACCGGCCACTCGTACGCCGAGGAGACGCAGCGGCGAATCCTGCGCCCACTGGGGCTGGAAGGCACTGTGGTTCCCGGCGCCGACCCGGAGATCCCCGAGCCGCACGCCCACGGCTACTACCGTTACCAGCACGCCGGTCAGTGGAAGGTCGTCGACGTCACCCGCCAGAACCCCTCTCTGCTGGTCGGCGGCGGTGACATGATCTCGACCACCCGGGATCTCCAGACGTTCTTCTCCGCGCTGGTCGGCGGCAAGCTCCTGCCGGCCCCGCTGCTGGCCGAGATGTGCGAGCCGCACCCGAAGACCGGCTACGGCCTCGGGCTGTTCGTGGAGGACGCGGGCTGCGACGTCACCGTCCTGCGCCACAACGGCAGCACCCTCGGCTACGGGGCGTTGATGTACGGCACGCCCGACGCCAGCAAGATCCTGACCGCCTCGATGACCGCCGGCGACGCCGAAACCGACCTGCAGGAGGAGTACCCGAAGGCGCTGGACAAGCTCCTCAGGGCGGTGTTCCGCACCGGGCAGGCCACGGACTGACGCCGGTGGGCTCCACAGAGGACTGATTCGGACCGGTTCGGACCGATCCGGACCGGTTCGGACCGATGTGGGCGGCATCCGCCCCGACCCCCAGCCGGAGCGGATGCCGCCGTCCTCAGTGGATGATCAGCGCGGGGGCTGGCCGGGTGTCAGGCGGCGGTCAGCTCGTGGCGGATCCAGTCGAGCACGGAGGCGTGCTGGGGTGCCCAGCCCAGTTCGGCGCGGGCGCGGGCGCCGCGGACCCGGCTGTTGGAGCCCAGGGCGTAGACGGCGGGCTCGTAGCCCCACTCGGCGATCGCGGAGTCGATGTCCCACGGCTGGGCGGGGCCGAGGTTGAGGGCGTCCGCGATGGCCTGGGTCATGTCGGCGAAGGACGCCTCGCCGTTCTCGACGAAGTAGAACGAGCCGGCCGGCGCGTCGGCGAGGGCGCGCAGGTAGAGGTCGACCACGTCGTCGATGTGCACAGTGGACCAGATGTTGTGGCCGGGGCCGACGTGCCGGGCCACGCCGGAGTTCCTGGCCTGGGCGACGAGGCGGGGGAGCTGGACGCTGTCGCGGGCGATGCCCCGGCCGTGGCCGTAGATCAGGGTGTTGCACAGGACGACGGAACGGACGTTCTGGCTCGCGGCGTCGAGGACCAGGCGGTCGATGGCGACCCGGGGCGCCTTGTCCGGCGCGGGCTTCCACGGGCCGTCGGGGCGGACGTCGTCCTCGGTGAACACGAGGTCGGAGCCCGCGCCCCGGGTGTCCTCGCCGACGATGCTCGACCCGCTGGTGTGCAGCAGGGGTTTGCCCGAGCCGGCCAGCGCGGTGGTCAGCGCCTCGACCGCTCCGCGGTGGTCGCTGTCGGCCGCGTTGATGACCGCGTCCGCCCGGTCGGCCTCGCGGGCGAGGACGGCCGCGTCGTCCAGCGTGCCCGCGACCGGCTCAACCCCCCGCTCCACCAGGGCGTGCGCCGTGTCCGGCGAGCGGGTCAGGCCGGCCACCTCGTGGCCCTCGCGCACGAGCCGGGTGGCGATCGATCCGCCGATGTAGCCGGTCACTCCGGTCAGGAACACACGCATCGTCAGGGCTCCTCGCAGTCCATGCACGGCGAATATGTGCTTGTGCAGATACTGTTCATGCACGGATGGTCTGTCAAGCTGTTCCCCATGCCGACACAGCACCGCCGACCCGTGATCCACCTGCCGACCCCGCTGGAGCGGCGGTGGCAGGCGTTGCGCCGCTTGCAGGCGCGGATCGACGACGCGGCGGAGCGCGCGTTGCAGGCACAACACGGCCTGTCGCTGTCGGAGTACCTGGCCCTGGCCGCGCTGGCGTTCTCCGACGACCACGGGCATCTGCGGCAACAGGTGCTGGCGGAGGCGATCCCGCTCAACCACAGCTCGGTCAGCCGTCTCGTCGGCCGGCTGGAACGCGCCGGGCTCAGCGAGCGCTACCTGTGCGAGTACGACCGACGCGGCGTCTACACGCAGATCACCGCGCAGGGCCGGGAACTGGTCGAGGTGGCCCGCGAGACCTACCTCCATGCGCTGCACGCAGTTCTGCGCGAGGCACGGGAGGATGCCGAACTCGCGCCCCACGCGGACCACCTCTTGTCACTGTCCAATGAGGACGGTGAGGTGTCGTAGGAACGCCACGTCATGCGTGGTGGTGGATCTCAGGCGGGCGACTCCGCCGCGTCGTAGACGGCACGCGCCTTCGCGATGTCGGCGCGGTGGTTCTCCGCCCAACTCACCAGCCCGCTCAGCGACGCGTGGAGCTCGCGCGCCATGGGGGTGAGGCTGTACTCCACCTTGGGCGGCACCGTCGGGTAGACCGTCCGCTCAAGCAGCCCGTCGCGCTCCAGCTTCCGCAGGTTCAGCGTGAGCATGCGCCGGCTGATCCCCTTGATCGTGCGCTCCAGCTCCGTGAACCGCACGGGGCCGTGCGCCGCCGCGACGATGATGCCGATGCTCCACTTCCCCGCCACGTGGTCGAGGACCTCGGTGATGGGGCACGCCTCGGTCATGAGCTGCTCGGGCACATCGGTGTTACCCCGTGACATGAAAGTGCCTCCTTCCGCTGAGCCGCATGGTTACAGAAGATGGCCGCTGTTACAAAAAGTGCGCCATCGAACGGAGCAACCATGTCCCGCGTCGGCTCGGAGGCCAGGAGATCCCCCTGGTTGGCGCTGTCCGTCCTCTGCATCGGACAGCTCATGATCATTCTGGACGGCACCATCGTGAACGTCGCGTTGCCGTCCATCCAGGACAGCCTCGGGTTCTCCGAGTCGGGCCTGGCCTGGGTCGTCAACGCCTACCTCGTGCCCTTCGGCGGGCTCCTGCTGTTGTCCGGCCGGCTCGGCGACCTGCTGGGCCGTGGCCGGGTCTTCGCCGTCGGCCTGGTGGTCTTCACGGTGGCGTCGCTGCTGTGCGGCCTCGCCCAGAGCCCGGCGGTGCTGCTGGGCGCGCGGTTCCTCCAGGGTGTCGGGGGCGCGGTGGCCTCGTCCGTGACGCTCGCGATGGTCGTGACCCTGTTCGCCGAACCCGGGCAGCGAGCCAAGGCCGTCGGCGTCTACAGCTTCGTCCAGTCGGCCGGCGGCACGATCGGCCTGCTCTCGGGCGGAGTGCTCGCCCAGACCGTCGGCTGGCACTGGATCTTCTTCGTGAACGTGCCGATCGGTGTGGTCGCCACGGCCATGGCCCTCCGCGTCCTGGATGCCGGCCGGGGCGCCGGTCTCGACCGGAACACCGACTTCCTCGGTGCTGCCCTGGTGACGGCGGCCCTGACCCTGGCCGTCTACACGATCGTCGAGACGCCGAACCACGGTTGGGGCTCGGCACACACGCTGGTCCTGGGCGCGGGCGCGGTGCTCCTGCTCGGCGCGTTCCTCGTTCGGCAGGCCAGGGCGGCCAAGCCACTGCTCCCGCTTCGTCTCTTCCGCTCGCGCAGCGTCTCCGGAGCGCTGGGAACGCACACCCTGATGATTTCCGGGATCTTCGGCTTCCAGTTCTTCGTCGTGCTCCACATGCAGAAGGTCCTCGGCTTCGACCAGGTTCGGACCGGATGGGGCGTGGTGCCCGTGTCCCTCCTGATCGGACTGATGTCCCTGTTCGTCGCGCCCCGCCTGATCGCCCGCCTCGGCGCTCGCACGGTCCTGCTGGTCGGCCTGGCGCTGCTCGCCCTCGGCCTGCTGCTCCTGGGCCAGGTCTCGGTCGACGGTGGCTACGTCACCGACGTCCTGCCCGCCACACTCCCGCTCGGCGTCGGGTTCGGCCTGGCGATGCCGGCGCTGGCCGGCCTGGCCATGTCCGCCGCCGCGCCCGAGGACTCCGGGATCGCCTCCGGCATGTTCAACACCGTGCAGCAGGTCGGCAGCGCGCTCGGCCTCGCGGTGCTCAGCACGATGGCCGTCGCGCACACCGACACCCTGCTCGGCCAGGGCGAGCCGCCGGCGGTCGCGCTCACCAGCGGCTACCAGCTCGCGTTCCGGGTGGGTGCCGGCCTGGTCGTCGTCGCCCTGTTCGTGGCGGCCACGGTGCTGCGGTCGGCGAAGAACAGCCGCCAGCAGAGGGACGCGGAGCCGGCCCCGCGAGCGGAACCGGTGGGCTCCACCCGCTGATTCCACATCCCGGTCCTCTCCCACGCGCCAGTCGTGGGGGAGGACCGGGACTTTTGTCCATTATGGACACTTGATGTCCTTTCTCTCCTGCGGCTCGGGCAGTACGGATCACAGAAGCCTGTGGAGTGCGTCTTCGGCCTTTCCCGCAGCTGTGGTAAGAGCTTGCGAGTGGTCTGTTGAGAGGCTCCCGGCGTCGAGCCCCGATGCGGCGAGCACGGCGTTGAGTTTCTGTCTTTGCGCATTGGTCAGCTGAGAGTGCGTCAGGCTGTGGTTCAGGACGTCGCGGGCGGCGTAGGCGTCGAGCATGGCCACGTCGGCGACGGCGTCCCGCAGGAGGGCAACACAGGGGCCGGTTCGGTTGCGGGCCAGGTCGAGTGCGGACAGTCCGACCCGAGCCTGGAACGCGGCGGTGGCGGGGTCGGGTGGGGAGACCAGCGCCAGTGCCTCCCGCAGAGCGTGATCCAGCTCTGGCTGCGGCGTTGGTGAGGTCTGGGGCCGGCAGCTGATGCGCAGGAGGGTCGCGACGGAGTTTTCCCACGGCTCTGTGGGAGTGGTGGATTCGATCGTGGCGCGGGCCTGCTGGTCGAGGCCGCGTTCCATCAACGACATGATCACGATTTGGCGGCCGTCGAGGAGTCGGTTGCCGACTCCTCGGTGGGCGGTCATGGCTTCGGCGGCCTCGGTCCAGCGGCCGATTCGCGCCAGAGCCCTGGCACCGTCGACGAGAACGCTCACCCACAGTTCTTCGGAGATCTTTCGGTGGTCGGCCTCGGTGCGGATCAGTGCGGACAGGTCGACGTCGTGGCCGTGGATCGTGGCTGTCTCACGACGTTGGGCGGCACGGTACAGCCGCAGCAGCAGGTCGTAAGCACCCTCGCCGTTGCCCTCGCGGGTCAGCAGTCGCGAGATGTTGATCAAAGGCATGAGTGACATCACGGCGATGTCCGGTGAAAGGGTTCTGGCTTCGGCGAAGACTCGATGCTGTCTCCAGCACAGCTCGGCGGCCAGGTCGGGCATGCCGACGTCGGAGGCGATCAGCGCGGCGTAGTTGAGGACGCCGCTGGCGCGGGCCACCAGGTCGTGGTGGCCCGCGCCAGCGGGCTCGACGGTCAGCGCGGTGAGATGCGTGATGCGTTCGGCCAGCGGTAACCCAGCGGCCTTGGGGCGGCGCACCAGCGGGATACGGCCGGCGATCGCGGGAACCATCGGCTCAGCTCCTGCGTGGCCAGTCGACGACCAGGCGGCTGTGGGGTTTGTCGATGACCAAGCGCGGGTCGGAGGGCGTCAGCTGGTCGCGGGCCTCGCCGACGGCCATGCGGAAGCTGGGTTCGGGTGCGTGGTTGCCCCAGCCGCGGTTCCACTGGTCGATTTCGGTGGCGACCTGGTCGGCCAGTGTGGCGGCGTGGGGGCCGTGGCCGATGACCCCGATCTCCCAGTACCTGCCCCGCTCGTCGGCGCCTTCGCGGATGGTGAGGTAGGCCAGGGTGTCGCCGTGCAGGGCGGCCATGGATCCCCAGGCGAAGTGGGGGGTGAAGCCGGGGCGGGAGCCGGGCATGCGGGACAGGCCGTTGGGCAGCACGCACGCCAGGTACAGGTACAGCCACTGCCAGGGGTCGCCCTGGCGGAACTTCACTCCCGAGTGGACCGTGACCTTCGGTTGGTCCAGGACGGTGCGGATCGCGTCGCGGTCCACGTTCTGCTCGCTGAAGGTCTCCAGGCGGACGTCGCCGTCACCGGTCATGGGGACGAGGGTGTGGATGTCGTCGCAGACGCCCTTGCGCAGGGGCACGAACGTCGCCATCTCGCACGAGACGGTCGTCCAGGTGTGGCCGTCGTGTTCGAAGGCGAAGCTGCGGGAGACGCTGCCGCGGATCCGCATCGGCAGGACCAGGCGCCCGCCGGGAGCGAGTTGGTCGAGAACTGTCACGGGGACGTCGCCGGCGCCGACGGTGAACTGGATGCGGTCGAAGGGGGCGTGCTCGGCGAGGCCGGCGGCGCCGTCGGCCAGCACCACGGACACGGTGGCGGCCCCGGCCCGCGTGAGGTTCTTCTCGGCGCGCTCGACGAGGTCCTGGTCGACGTCCACGGTCCACACGTGGCCGCCGGGGGCCACGAGGCGGCCGAGCAGGCACGCGTTGTAGCCGGTGGCGGCTCCGGCTTCGAGGATCTTGTGGCCGGGCTGGGCGCCCAGCTGCTCCAGTTGGGTGGCGACGATCGAGGGCGCGGAGATACACGAGACCATCTCGCCGGTTTCGTCGTGTTTGACGGGCACGGCGTCCTCGGCGTAGGCGGCCTTGAGGTCAACGCCGGGCAGGAACTGGTGGCGCTCGGTGTCCCGGAAGGCGGCGATGACCTCCGGGGTCCGCAGGTGTCCGCCGTCGATGAGGCGCCGCACCAGTGCCTCGCGCAGGACGGTGGGGTCGGTGTCGGGGGACACGGTGATCTCCATTCGGGGGAGGTGAGGGGGCGATGTGGTTGGGCTCATGGGGAGGCACGTGAACGGTTCTTGTGTGTCTGCGAAGGCGATGTGGCGGCCCAGCCAGGCGGTGGCGGCCTGCTCGTGGGTGGGTACTGCGGCGCGGTTGAACGCGAAGATCGCGTGGTGGGCCAGCACCGCGCGCAGCCCCCGTCCCAGTCGTCCCTGGGAGGCCAGCTGCGTCAGCTGGCGCCCCGCATCGTCGAACGCGGCGACACGCTTGGCCCAGCCTGGCTCGGCGTTCGGCCGCTGGGCGGCATCGGCGTTCATCAGTCGGCGCATGGCCGCGACCGCCCGGTTGTACGAGCTGCCGGTGGGTGGGTCGACGGGTGGCCGCAGGGCCCCGACTTTCGCCCAGACATCGCCGATCTCGAACGGGTCCAGGCCGGCAGCCCGGTGCATGGCAGAGAGCAGCAGAACGCAACGTTCCCGGGTGTTCGGGGTGCCGGTTTCGGCCAGGGCGACACGACTGTCCACACAGAAAACCTCGTGCGCGATGTTCATGCCGTCGGGGCCGCCGAAGGCTTCGGTCTCCGGCTCGTAGACGCCGCCGACCCAGCCACTGGCCAACTCGTGGGCGACGAGCTTGTCCAGCAGGTCGGCCACGGGGCGTTCGGTGCGTAGCCTCAGCCCGCTGTCCTTGCGCAGGAAGTGAAACCGCTGGTCCTGCAACCCGGAGCACAGCGCCTGCGCAGCTTGCGGGGTCATTCCGGCACCGCCGGGAAACGACACAGTGGCATGCCACCAGTCCCTCTCCGCGGTCATCGGAAGGCCCTCGTCGTCCTCATTCATGGCGTAGGCCGCTCCTCACTCATGCGACTCGGGGAGAACGGGTCAGGTGATCAGCAGTGCTCGGGTCCAGCCGGTGATGTTCGTGCCGTCCAGTGCCAGGTGCGCGCCGGCCCGGCCTTCCATGAACCCGGGCTTGGACAGCCGGTCCAGGTCGACGGCCAAGCGCGCGGTGAGGTCGTCGATCAAGGGTGTGAACCGGTTCGGAGCGGCACTGTCGTCGGCGACGGCACGAGTGACAGCCAGCAGGCCGGCCCAGCCGTGGCACAGCGAGGCGTCGCTGACCCGGCCCAGGTTGTCCGGGTCAGCGAGCGTGCACGTGATCATGTTCTCAGCCACGAGCCGACGGGCCTGGTGGCCCAGGGCGATCGCGGCCAACTGCTGGGCACGGGCGACGCCGAGCTGCCCATAGCACCAGGACGGACGCGCGGGCGCCGGCTTGGGTGGCTCGGGGGCGGACATCTGGTCGCGGGTGATCCAGTAGCGGCAGCCGTACCTGTCCAGCCAGTGTGAGAACACCTCGATCGCGTCGTGCTGTCCCGGCACCTGCACGCCGCGCCGGGCGGCGAGGGACAGCACCGCCAGCGGGCCGGCGATGCCGTGCGCGACACCGTTGTTCCCGTGCCCGCCGGCCATCTCCTCACCGCCGGGGCCGGCCTCGGCCCACCAGCCCGGCAGCGTGCGGCCCCCGATCCGGACCGGCCGCGACAGGGAGACCAGGTAGGCCAGCACCTCCTCCAGCAGCGGGGAGGGCGTGTCGCGGGTCAGCAGCAGTGCGCCCAGCCCGCCCAAACCCCGGATCAGGTCGAACTCCGCCAGATGCGGCAAGGTTCCGGAAGCCTGACGCCGACGGGCCGCGGCCAGTCGGGCGGTCACGATCCCGTCGACGGCATCACGGACCTCACGCCCGCCCTGCCGGACGCAGTTGAGCACGAACTCCAGTGCTGGGGCGCCGTGGAACATCGACGCGTTCCCTCCAGTGCTGACACCACCCGCGACCGCCTGCGCCAGGCTGTGTCGCGCGGCGATGAGATCCCCGCGCTCAAGGTGCAGTAGTGCCACACCAAGTGCCCCCTCGGACAGGTCCTGTGTCCTGGGCCGGGCCGCCGTCCCCGTCATGAGCGCACCACCAGCGGGACGACGATGCTGTGGGCGCGTCCGCTGATCCAGCCGTCCGAGTCCGGCGGCGGCGCGTCGTGCAGGACGGCGACACCGGTCGGGCTGGCGGAGAGACGGGTGCGCAGCAGGTCCAGATGCATGTCCTGGCGCAGATCGAGCGGTAGCTGCTGGTCGTCCTCGGCCAGCAGCACGAGGTCCGGCGCACCGAACCGGCTCCTCCAGTCGTGCAGTTTCCCGGCCCACTCATCCAGCGTGGCGGTACGGCCGGGTAGCTCCCGCGCTGCCAGCTTCCACCGGGCACACGCCAGAATCGAACGCCGGTAGTGCAGCGACGGGGTGAACGGAAGGGTCCAGGCCGCACCCCAGTCGAACCACGTCACCTGAGGAGCGCCCGCGCGGCTGATCTCGACCAGGAACCGGGCCAGGGGAGGGGTGTAGTTGTTCCACAGGAAGTTGATCGCGGTCGGCGCGAGCAACTCCAGGTGCGTGCCGGTGGCGGCCTCGGCGAGATACAGGCGCCCGTCGCGGATGCCGACCGCCAGGTCGGACGGGAACAGCGACCCCTTTCCACGGTGGCGGAACTCCCCGACGCTGACCAGTCTGGGCAGGACCTGCGGGGCACGCGTGAGCAGGTCCGCCGGGGTCCGGGCGGCGTGGAACGAAAGCTGGGCGAGCTCCGCTCCGGGCTCGGTGGTGGGCAGACCGGCATGGCTCACCGCGAACTCGGGGAACAGGTGCCAGAACCGCCCCGTCATCGACCCGGCCGAGCGGGAGACGGTCGAGATCCGAAGGCGAAAGTCTCCGCGCGCCAGGGCGTGCGTCGAGAGAGCCTGGACCTGCGCGCACAGTTCGAGGTGAGGTGGGGTGAGCGTGGCCTTGCCGGCGGTGGCCTCCAGCCGCTCGATCATCGCGTCGGACAGGACCACTGATCTGCGGCTCTCCAGGGCTGCTGCGCCAGCCAGCTCCAGCAGCAGCCGGTCCCGTCCGGTCATCGCGCGCGGTGGCTCGGACACCTGGCCGAACCCTTCGGGAAAACCCAAGCCCCGCTTGGGATCCGTCACCAGATCCAGCGGTACCTCGACGCCCTCACCGTAGCGGTCGGCGAACCGCTCGGCGTAGTGGCGCCACACGGGAGTCCCCGTTGGATGCGTGGCCAGCCGGGTCAGAACGGTCGCGGCGGTCTCAGCCTCCGTCATCACCGCTTTCGGCAATCGCACGGTGGCGTCCAGGTGCAGATCCGGCGCCGCCGCCCTGATTGCCGCCTTCTCGCGCAGAGTGGCCGGCAGGGGTGCGGCGGGATTGACAACGGTGGCGGGCGCCCGCAACGCCGACCGCAGCAGCCGCACCCGCAGCAACTGCGCGAGCGTCTGAGCTCGATGATGGTCGGCAGTGTCCGGGAACTCAGCGGCGATCTTGTCCACCAGATCCGAGAACCGGATCGGCAAGCGGGCCGCGTCGAGCACCAGCGCGACCACGGGCGTCAACACGAGCGAGAACTCCGAGGCGCCTTCGGACGGGACGTACACGCGCCCTCCCCGCTGACATGCCAGATTGTTGACACAGACCTCGACGTCGGCCATCCGCTCGACGTCGGCTTCCCAGGCACTGATCGCCGCATCCAGCGCCACCGGGTCCGGTCGGGCAACCGCCTGATCGCCATCACCGAAGCGCACCTCGGCCCCGTCACCGAACTCGACCAGCGCGACACCCGCGAAGAAACCGAACGGGGTCGAGCGGCGCGCGTACCTGATCGCATAGCGCGCGGTGGCCAGCGCCGCCCGGCGTACCCGGCGTATCTTCGACAAACGTCTGCTGAGGATTGCCTCAACCTGGTGTTCCAGATCAGGACTGGCGCTGGACACAGCCTTCCGGAAGTCGTCATCGGCCCACACTGTGGCCAGCCACGAACACCAACACTCCTGTGGAGCTCCGGGCCCCGGCCAGGGCGGCATATCCGGCTCGGTGCGGTTCACCGCAGCACGCAGCATCCCCCTGTCAGCACCCCGATACAGGCTGCGTCGCACGCGCGTCATCCCCCACACTCCGTTCGTGACAGGAGGGACGCGGACCCGACGGAGCCGACCGCCCGGCCCGCGCCCTGCGGCTGACCTGGGCTAGGAGGTGGTGCAGGCGCTCGGGCAGGAGCTCCCACAGTTGTCACCGGTGCTGCACATCAGCACCGTCTCGGTCGCTGGCGTGTTCTCGATGAACGTGATGTCGAGGTCGAACGGATCGACACCGTCGTCGGCGTCGGAGATCCGCTGGGATTCGCTGCTGCGCTCAGTGGTCGGCGTACTCATCTGCCTGCTCCTGATCCTTACCGGAGGAACCGGGACGTGATCGCGCAGCCCGCACCGTGGAATTCGCTCACGCGGCCTGGCGGCGCTGTGTTCCCCCTGACCGTGCCGCGACGCCACGTGTGGCGAGAGCGGCGAGCCTGTTCGGCTTGGCCCCGCTCCGCGGCGATCGGTGTTGCCGATCGGCTTGACCGATCGCAGCGCCACATCCCCGCCTGGTGCTGGCTACCGTGGCCACCGACCACGAGTGGAGGGCACCGATGAACGTCCTGCCCCCTGGCCGGCCGATCAACCCAGCAGTCTGGGACCACCCCACGATGCGGGTCGCCTTGGCCAGACACGACATCAGCGAGGTCTACCGCCTGCTCGGCAGGACCGGGGTGTCCCAGCGGCAGATCGCCGCGCTCACCGGCCAGAGCCAGTCGGAGATCTGCGACATCGTCCAGGGACGCCAAGTCCAGGCCTACGACCTGCTCGTCCGCATCGCCGACGGCTTGTCCATCCCCCGCGGCTACATGGGACTGGCGTTCACGGACGGCGCCACCCAACGGCTTGCCACGCCTGATCGCGCGTCGAAGGATGACGTCATGGAACGGCGTACGTTTCTCGGCATTGTCAGCAAGATCGTCATGGGTGCGGCGTTGACCCCGACCGAACTCGACCTTCTCGCCGTCGCCCCGTTCCACACCCCCGTGCCCAACCGGGTCGGCCAGACCGAGATCACCCAGCTGCGCGCCCTGACCAAGGCCCTGCGCGCCTACGACGCCGCCCACGGCGGCGGTTCCTGCCGGGATGCGATCCTCGCCCACACGCACTGGGCTGGGTCCCTGCTCAACGCCTCCTGCGCCGACGACGTGCGTCCCGCACTGCTGTCCGCCGTCGCCGAGATCAAGACCCTCGCCGGCTGGAGTGCCCACGACCTCGGCCTGGCAGCGGAAGCCCGCCGTTACCTCACCCAGGCGGTCAGGGACACCCAGGAGGCCGGCAACGCGGCCCACTCCGCGATCGTGCTCTACCACCTGGGCCGCGTTCCGCTGGACAACGGAGACGGACGCGAAGCGCTCAAGCTGTTCCAACTCGGCCAGATCAGCGCGCAGGACTCACATTCCCCCGCCGCTGTCGCTCTGCTGCACGCCAACGAGGCCATGGCCTACGCCCAACTCGGCGACGCCCGTCAGGCCCTCACCGCGCTGCGTCGAGCCGAGGACGAGTACGGCCACGCCACCGATGATGACGACTGGCCCGAGTTCCTGACGTTCTTCGACCACAGTGCACTGCGGACCAGCGCCGCCCGCGTCCACAGTCGGCTCGGCCTCACCGACCACACGCACCGACAGGAAGCCATCACCCGCCTGTTCACCGCACTCGGGGAAGTCCCCGCCGAGCGCGTCCGCCAGCGCGCGTTCAACCTCGGCTGGCTGGCCACCTGCGTCCTGGCCGACGGCGACCTCACCGCCGGCGCCGAGGTCGGCAACCAAGCCCTCGCCGCGGTCCGCGAGGTGAACTCCACCCGGCTGCTGGATGCCCTCGCGCCGCTCCAGGCCCAAGCCGAAGGCCACCGGCAGGACAGCGACCTCACCCAACTCGCCCACGACATCCGCCAACTCCGCCTGGCGGCCTGAACGCTGCCGTGGCTCGCTGTCTGATGTTCGTTTCCTGGGCCACCGGGGGACTTCGTGCCGCTTGTCGTTGGCTGCCGGGCCACCCGCCCGTGATGACCGCGAGGGGACCCGCCGCAGGATGACCGCTCCGACCAGCACCGGGCCCCGCATCAGTGCCCGTGTTCTGTTGCTGGACCCCGCCGACCGCGTGCTGCTCATCCACGCCCTCGACCCCGCCGACCCCAACCACCACTGGTGGGAGTTGCCCGGCGGCGGCCTGGACGAGGGCGAAGACCTTCACGACGCCGCGCGGCGCGAGGTCGCCGAGGAGACCGGGATCCTGCTTCCCGCACTGGGCCGCGAGCTGTGGGTGCGGGAGTCCCGGTTCCGCTACCAGGGCCGGGACCACCATCGCATCGAGCACGTGTTCCTCGGCCGCACCCCCAGCACCGCGCCGCAGGTCGCGCTCAAAGCCACGGAGAACGAGAAGGCCGGGCTGATCGAACGCCGCTGGTGGACGGCGGAGGATCTGCGGCGGTGCCCCGAGAAGCTTCTGCCCGCCAACCTTCCCGACCTGCTCGACGATCTGCTCGCGGGTCGGCTGAGCCACACACCCCTGACGCTCAGCAGCTGACTGTCCTCGATGTACGTGGTGTCAACGGCGGGCTGACGGAGGGGTGTCGGGTAGTCATGACGGCCGGTGTGTGGGATGGCAACCCCCAATGTTGGGGATGCCGGTGGGTGGGGCGGTCGGCACATGATCTTCGTGTGCCGGTCGAACAGGGGGAGTAACCCGAGGCCTCCGTCCGGCACAGGAGAGGGGAACCCTTCATGCGTTCTGTCCTTGCGGCGACCGTTCTCGCCCTCGCGACCTCGTCCCTGCTCGCGGCCCCGTCCGCCTCGGCCGCGGACTTCTTCGAGATCCGCAGCGACCTGCACAACAAGTGCCTGACCACCAACGGGGACAACGTCGAGATGCGGACCTGCGACGGGACCGGCAGGCAGGTGTGGTTCTGGGACGGGCCGAAGCTGCGCAACCTGGCGGAGCGGCACTGCCTGGACGTCAAGCACGGGCAGATCAACGCCGCCGTGCAGGCGGTGGGGGACTGCCACGGCAACGCCAACCAGCGCTGGTCCTTCCAGGGCCGGAGGATCCACACCGACGTGAACGGCCAGGTGCTCAGCATCCAGAACAACGGCGACACCCGGGACGGCGCCGGGATCAACATGCGGAACTACGTGGGCGGGGCCTGGCAGCACTGGAGCACGAGGCGCATCTGAGCGGACAGGCCGTCGAGGCCGTTCGACGGGAGTAGGGGGCGTGGTGTGCCGGCAGGAGGCGCCGGCGCACCACGCCCCGGAGCCCGGCTCCTCCGGGGGACCCGGAGCGCCATCTCCGGGGTGGTTGGTGGCGAGATCAGGGATCACCCCCGATGTCCGGGCGGCCGGGTCGGGGGAGGCTCTGAGCCAACGTGAACAGACGCCGACGCGTCCGGGACGTGCCGGCTGGGGAACGGTCCAGCGCGCACGAATCCACTTCGGACCGTCGTCGTCTCCAGCCAGGAGGACAACAGGATGGGTCTGCGGAAGAACCGACACGCGCGTCGCGTCATGGCGGGTGCGCTCGTCGCCACGGCGGTGCTCGCGGGCACGGCGCCCGTCGCGCTCGCCGCCGCGCCGAGCGAGAGCGCGGCCGCCGCGCGGTGCCGGGCTCTTCCGGAGCGCGACCAGAAGGCCCTGCGGGACGCGATCGCCGGGCTGCCCAACGACGAGGCGAGCGGGGCGCTCGTGCGGGTCAGCGGGGACGCCGGCTGCTGGTCGGGGACCTCGGGCTTCGCCGAGAAGAACAGCGGCCGCCCGGTGCCGAAGAACGGGCGGTTCCGGATCGGCAGCATGACCAAGACATTCACGGCCGTTGCCGTGTTGCAGCTGGTCGCCGAGGGGCGGGTCGAGCTGGACCGGCCGATCCAGCACTACCTGCCCGACCTGCTGCCCGCCGACCGCCCGCCGATCACCGTCCGCCAGGTCCTCACCTACACCAGCGGCATCCAGGGGCTCGCGGTCAACAGCAAGGACGCGGCCTGGTTCTTCGAGCACCGGTACGACACGTTCCGCCCCGGTGAGCAGCTCGACACCAGGGCGCCCCTGCTCTTCCAGCCCGGGCAGAAGCAGAAGTACGGCAACGCCGACTACATCGTGGCCGGTCTGCTGATCGAGAAGGTGACCGGGCAGCGCTGGGAGAAGGTCATCGAGAACAGGATCCTGCGCCCGTTCGGGCTGGGCGACACCGAGGCGCCCGGCAGGAACACGAAGATCCGGGGCCCGCACGCCCACGCCTACGAGGCCGTCACCAGGGACGGGGAGACGGAACTGGTCGACGTCACCGAGGCCAACCCGTCGTTGCAGTGGTCGGCCGCGTCGATGATCTCCTCGGCCGCCGACCTCGACCAGTTCCTGACCGCGCTGTTCGGCGGGAAGATCCTGCCGAAGGAGCAGCTCGACGTCATGCTCTCGGTGCCGGACGTGCCGACCTACGACGGTGACGACGACCCGTCCAACGACGTGAAGGCCGTGCACAGCGCGGGGCTGACCAAGATGAAGCTGAACGGTCAGACCGTCTGGGGCAAGAGCGGGGACCGGCCCGGCTACAACAACGGCATGGGCGCGACCCCGGACCTCCGCCGCCGGCTGGTCTTCTCGGTGAACACCCTCCACATGGGACAGGGGCAGCCGGTGGTGGCGCAGCGCGTGATCGCCGCGGCCTTCCCGAAGTCGAGCTGACCACGGACTGATCACAAACCGACCACTGTGGACAGATGACCGGTGTGCGGCACGGCCTGGGGGTCCGTGCCGCGCACCGGTCCTCCCGTCCTGGGCGGCCTCACCGCAGGGCGGGCCTGACCGCCGTCGCGAGCTGGGCCGCGCGCACGGCGCTGGCGAAGGACACCTCGGCGAGCAGGCCGGGCGCCGCGACCTGGTCACCGGCGAGGAAGACCCCGTCGCCCCGGTCGACGGCCGGCCGGTCCCGCCAGGTCGTGCCGGGGAGGTCGACGGCTCCGGTCCGGCCGTTGGCCACCGCCGTGCGCATCCAGGTCGTGCGCTCCCGCCAGCCGGGGAAACCCCGGTCCAGCAACAGCTCCGCCCGGTTGACCCCGTCCGCCTTCTTCTCCTTCGGCCCCAACGGGATCTGGGCCTGGATGAGCTGCTCGCCCTCGGGCGCCAACGAGGGGTCCTGCGCGGTGAACCGCTCGATCCAGCCGGGCCGGTCCAGGTCGGAGATCGCGAACGGGTCGCCCCTGCGGGTGGAGATGGCCAGGTCCAGCAACATGGTGCGGCCGCTGGGCCAGGTGAGCGTGTCGTCGCCGAGGAGCGAGCGGGCCGACTCCAGCGAGGTGGCCACGATGACCGGGCGGGACTCCGGCAGCGCGTCGACCCGGGAGCCGGTCTCGATCCGCACGCCCAGGCCGGTGGCGTAGTGCGCCAACCGGTTCATCAGCGGCCCCCACCCGCCCTTCGGGTAGTGCGCCTCGGGCGGCAGCTTGCCCACGCGACGCAGGCGCTCCTGCACGAAGGCCGCCGAGAGCGAGCCCGGCGCGTGGTGGAAGGTCGCGACCCCCATGTAGTTCGCCGCGATCCGCGCCGCGCGCTCGCCGCCCATGTCGGTGGCCCAGCTCAGGAAGTCCCGGTCCACCGGAGCGTCGCGACGCAACACCTGCCGGTACAGGGCCATCGGGGGCGTCCGGCGCAGCTTTCCCTCGTCGTGGAAGCGGATTCGGGCGCCCTCCAGCGGGGGGAGGGGCGCCAACGGCTTGAGCAGCTTGCGCTGCTTCAGCCATCCCCACGGCTCTCCACCGTTGTACAGCGCGTGCGGCCCCTCGTTCGTGAGGTACGGGCCGTCCGAGGTCCGTCCTCGACCGCCCAACTCCCGGTGCGCCTCGTGCAGGGTCACCCGCGCGCCGGCCTCCGCCGCGGTGATCGCGGCTACCAGGCCGGCGAAACCACCGCCCACGACCGTGATGTCGACCATCTCACCCTCCCGTTCCGTCGTCCGTTCGCCCGTCCGGTCCCGCGACCAGCGGTGCCGTCCTGCCATCAGGACGAGGTCGCTCGGTGGGGCGTGACAGTCAGGAGGGTGATCCAGGACACGTCACATTGCTGTCCACAGTGGACAATGAGTTTCTCCCCGAGGAGCGCCCGATGATCACCGTGCTCGGGCTGCCTGCCACTTCTCGGCGTCGGTGAAGTGGACGTCGTAGCGTTCCTGCTCGGCCGTCAGGTTCCCGAAGGAGTCCGTGCCCGCGGCGATCCGTCCCAGGTGTCGGAAGTACCCGAACCGCTCGATGCCCGGCGTCATGACCACGAGCAGATCGGCGGTGGAACCGGCGGCGGCGCCGAACGCGTGCGGCAGCCCCGGTGGCACCACGACAAGACCACCCCGGCCCACGGTGATCAGCTCGTCGCCGAGCAGGAACTCCGCGATGCCGTCGAGCACGGAGAACATCTCCGTCGACAGCTTGTGGACGTGCGGCCGCGCGCCGTCAGCGCCTTCGGCGAGGACAAGTCGGTTCGCGCCGAGCGCTCCGCCCGTCCCGCTGGCGTCGACCAGCAGGTGGAACGCGCTGCCCGCCGACAACGCGACGCGCTCGGCGGACTCGGAGTGGACCACGGTGGCCTTGGTGTTGGGGCTCATCTCTGCTCCTTCCAGACGGACAGGTTCATTCGAGCGCGGGAATACCGGCTGAGCCAGAAGCGGTTGGCGAAGGCATTGATCACGAGTCGTGATGGATCGGGGGTGGCCGTGGAGCTGCGGCAACTGAGGTACTTCCTCGCCGTGGCCGAGGAAGGCGGGTTCGGTCGGGCCGCCGAGCGGCTGACCATCGTGCAGTCCGCCGTGAGTCAGCAGATCCGCCGGCTGGAGCGCGAACTCGGCCTGACGCTCTTCGACCGCTCGACCCGCCGCGTCCGGCTGTCCGCCGCCGGGGAGCGCTTCCTGCCCGAGGCCCGCGCCGTGCTCGCGGCGGCCGACCGGGCGCGTGCGGTCGCGGCGGAGATCGTCGCCGGGGACGAGGGTGTCCTGCGGCTCGGCGTGATCCACGGGCCGGGCGACCGGCTCTACCGCGCGTTGGCCGCGCTGGCGGCGGTCGCCCCCGCGTTGCGGGTCCGCCTCACGCGGGCCGCACCTGCCGAGCGGGTGGCGGCGGTGCGCTCCGGCGCGCTGGACGCGGCCTTCGTCCGTGGCCTGACGGCGGCTCCCGGGCTGGAGGCGTTGCCGGTCTGGACCGATCCGCTGCACGTGGCGCTGCCCGCCGACCACCCCCTTGCCGCCGAACCGAGCCTGTCCCTGGAACAACTCGCGGCGCTGCCCCTGAGGTTGGCCCCCCGCGAGAGAAACCCGTTCTTCCACGGCCTGATCACGAGCGCGTGCCGGGCGGCCGGCGTCGAGCCCCCGGCCGGTCCGGCGTTCACCGGACTCCAGGAGACCCTGACCGAGATCGGGAGCAGCAGTCCATCGTGGACGGTCTTCTACCAGGTCTCCGGGCTGCCGCCCGCCCCGCGCGTCGCGCTCCGGCCGCTCGCCGCTCCGGCCGTCGTCACCTCGCTGGTCGTCCCCGCCGGACCACCCTCGCCCGCCCTGCGGCACCTCCTTCACGCCTTGCGGGAGGAGTCGGTGACATGACCCGAGGTCGGTGACTGACCCGAGGTTCGCGACCTGCCCCGAGGCCGGCGGCCCGCTCTATGCTCCGTCGCCATGATCGCTCTTCGGCGGGTGGCGCACGGCGTGGTCGTTGTCGGGATGGCGTGGTGCCTGGCCGCGTGCGGGGGTTCCGAGGGGGCGGGACGGGCGGAGGTGGTCGCGAAGATCAAGTCCGACCCGGGCATGGCGGGGACCCCGAACGCGGCCGTCGAGTGCGTCGCCGACTGGTACATGACCTACGCCTCGGAGGAGCAGCGCGCCGCGTTCGTGCGGGGGCAGTCCGGCGACCGGGCGCCGGAGCAGGTCGCCGGCAGCGAGGAGGCCAGGACCGCCATCCTCGACTGCCTGAAGTCCGCCACCGCGAACTCACCTGCTGCCAACTGACCGCCGGCGGAAGCCGGCTCACGTCGGCTGTTCGAGGCGAGAGCGGCGCGAGAGCGGGAGGAGAACCACCGGCACGACAGTGATCCGGTCGAGGCCCCTGTGGGGGGTCTGGCTGTCGTGTGGAGGTTCTCGTGCCTGGGCAGCGGGGGAGTGCCGCCGGTCGGTGGCGGTGGGGTCGTGGCGGACGGATCACGACCTTCGCGGTGGTCGGGACTTTGTTGTTGTCCCTGCTCGCGGTCACGTCGGACATGTTCCGGCAGCGGGAGTGCCCGGACGTCGGGTCGGACGTGCCGTCGTCGCTGCGGGTCGCCGTCACGTGCGGCATCCCGGTCGAGGTGCTCGGGCTCAGCAGCGCGACGGAAGCGGTCACGGCCAACGCCGACGGCACGGTGTCGCTGACCCTGCACAGCTCCCCGCAGCGCGTACACCGCGACGGCGCGTGGCGCGCGGTGGACATCACGCTGACGCGCGCCGCGCTCCCGGGCCACGGTGGGAACGCCGTCACGCCCCGGGTGAGCGCCGTTGACCTGCGGCTCTCCACCGGCGGCTCCGGGCCGGTCGCGACCCTGCGGCAGGACGGCCACGAACTCGGCTGGAGCGCGCCCGCCGCGTCCGCGCCCGAACCCCAACTGCGCGGGGACACCGCGACCTACCCGGCCGTCGTGCCCGACGGCGACCTCCGCGTCACGGCCAACCCCGACGGCTTCACCCAGGTCGTGAGCGGCAAGGCCGGCCCGGCCCGCACGCTGCGCCTCCCGGTGACCACGCGGGGGCTCGCGGCCCAGGTCGCCGAGGACGGCACGATCCGGTTCCTCGACGCCCGGCACAACCCGGTGTTCACCGCCGACCCGGCGACCCTGAGCGCCGGCGACCGCCGCGACCTCGTCCCGACCAAGGTCGCCGACGGCGCGGCCGAGTACGCGGTGCCCGCGACGACCGGCGACTGGACACTCACCCAGCGGGTGCGCGTCGCGGGCCGGGAGACGGCGACGGTCGACAGCGCGGCCGCCGAGCAGCCCGGCTGGAACCGGCAGGACACCGCGGTCTCCGACCAGCTCAGCAGCTTCTTCCAGCTCGACACCCTGGCGTTGGCCGGCAAGCGCGTGAACTCCGCCCGGCTGGTCGTCCCGGTCACCGAGCCGGGGGACAAGCCGGTCGAGACGACGTTGTGGGCCACCGGCCCGATCAACCCCCGCACCACCCACCGCGCGCAACCGCAGTGGAACCAGGAGCTGTCGCGCCAGCGCGTCGGCGCTGACCGGACCCTCGCCTTCGACGTCACCGAACAGGCGCGGTCCACGGCCGACGAGCAGCGCGCGAAGCTGACCTTCGGCCTGCGCGCGAGCGGTGGCAAGGTCGGGCTGGGCGAGCCGAAGCTGGAGCTCACCCTCACGCCCACCGCGTTGGCCGCGCCGAAGGTGTTCTCCCGCGACTACCCGGCCGACGGCCGCGCGCACGGAGCTCCGCTCCAGTCGGGCAAGTTCTCGTTCAGCTCGGCCGTGGGCGCCACCGAGTTCCGCTACCGCTGGCGCGGGCAGCGCGACTTCGCCCGCGTGGCCGCGCCCGAGGGCCGCGCCGAGGTGGCCCTCGCCCCGCCCGCTGTTGGCCAGCAGGCCCTGGAGGTCCGCGCGGTCGACGGCACCGGCCACGACTCCGAGTCCGCCGTCCACGCCTTCGAGGTCGCGGCCCTGCCCGCGCCCGAGGTGAGCGGGCAGGACACGCTCACCGCCCGCGCCGCCGGCGCGACCGCGTTCTGGTACCGCTGGAACGAGGGCCGCGACTGGATCTTCCAGTCGGCGAAGGACGGCGCGGCCACCCTGTTCCCGCGCGGCGCGAGCGCGGTCGAGGTCGTCGCCGTCGGCGCCGACCCGGCCGTCGAGTCCCCGGCCACGCGGCACGAGATCGCCGCGCCCGTGGCGCCGGGCGCGCCGATGGTGCGCTCCGCCGACTACCCGGCCGACGGCGCGGAGCACGGCGCGCCCGGCCAGGAGGGCGTCTTCACCTTCCGCGCCACCGGAACCGAGCCGATCACCGGGTTCCGCTACCGGCTCGGCGACGGCCCGGCCACGGACGTGCCCGGCACCGGCAAGGCCCAGGCGAAGATCACCCCCACCGCCGCCGGGCCGAACACCCTGACCGTCCGCACGGTCAACGCGGCGGGCGAGGAGTCCGCGCCCACCACCTACGAGTTCAAGGTGGCACCGGCCAAGCCGCAGCCGCCCGCCGCGCCGGCGGTCTCCTCGACGGCCTACCCGGCCGACGGCCAGCCGCACGGCGCGCCGGGCCAGGCCGGCGGCTTCACGTTCACGCCGGGCAGCTCCACCCCGGTCGTCGGCTACCGCTACCAGCTCAACGACGGGGCGGCCGTCACCGTGGCCGGGACCGGCGAGGTCACCGCGCAGATCACCCCCGCCACCTCGGGCACGCACACCCTCACCGTGACCGCGCTCGGCCTCGGCGGCACGGCGTCCGCGCCCACCCGGCACACCTTCGTCGTCGGCGGGCTCCCGGTGCCCACGCCGGAGTCACCGCAGGTCACCTCCACCGACTTCCCCGCGGACGGCCAGCCGCACGGCAACGTCGGCCAGGCCGGGTCGGTGACCGTGCGGACCAGCGGCCCGGTGGCCGCGGACGTGATCACCTACCAGTTGGACACCGACGCCGCGCCCCGCGAGCAGCAGGTGGCCGACGGCAAGGCGGTGCTCAGCCTCACCCCGGTCCGCTCGGGTCAGCGCACGTTGACCGCGTGGGCCAAGGTCAGCGCCACCGGCACGGTGTCGCCGCCGACCAGGTACACCTTCGTCGTCGGCGCGCCCGGCGGGCCCCGCGACTACTTCTACGACGCCGCCGGCCAACTCGCCGGCGTGGCCAACAACTCCGGCGAGGCCGCCGCCTACCGCTACGACGACAGCGGCAACCTGGAGCGGACCGACCGGCTTGAGCCGGGCAGCGCGGCGGTGTTCGCGCTGGTGCCGACGCGCGGCCCGGTCGGCACGAGCGTGGAGATCAGTGGCACCGGCTTCGCCGCGAAGCCCGCGGACAACACCGTGGTGTTCGACGGCGTCGCCGCGCAGGTCACGGCCGCGACGCCGAACCGGCTCACGGTGGTCGTGCCGCAGGGCACCGCCGCCGGCAACGTCCGGGTCACCGCGAACGGCAGGACCGTCGACGGCCCGCGGCCGTTCGTGATCACGCGTGGCGTCACCGCGCCGAAGATCACCAGCGTCTCGACCGACCGCGGCGACCGGGGCGACCTGGTGACGATCACCGGCACCGGCTTCGACCCGGACGCGGCGCGCGACGTCGTGCACTTCCACCAGACCACCGCGCGGGTCACGAAGGCGAGCGAGACCAGCCTGGTGGTGGAGGTGCCCGAGGCCGCGGCCTCCGGCCGGATCACCGTGCGCACCCCGGGCGGCACCGCGACCAGCGCGAGCGACTTCCTGGTGGCGCCCCGCGGTTTCGTGACCAGCAAGCTGCTGTACGGCGGCCGGCTGGAGCTCGGCAAGCCCGTGGACCTGGACATCCCGCAGGGCAAGGCCGCGGTGGTGCTGGTCGACGGCAAGTTCGGCGAGCAGCTCAACCTGAACCTGCAGAACAACACCATTCCGGTCCGCTCGGCGATGTGGATGTTCACCCCGCAGGGCGGCGATTTCGCCCGCCGGGCCATGGGCGACCCGCTCGACCTGTGGGCCGGCAGCACGCTGCACCAGGACCTGCCGGTGTTCCGCGCCAACGGCACCTACTCCATCGTCGTCGCGCCGGACGACAACGCGGCGGGCAAGGTCCGGATCACCGCCTCCCGCGACCTGACCGGCAACAAGCTGACCAAGGACGGCGCTGGCGTGCCGTTCACGGTCAAGGAGGCCGAGAAGGCCGTCGAGATCCCGTTCACCGCCAAGGCGGGCGAGTGGCTGAGCCTCGGCCTGACCGACCTGAGCGAGCCCCGGCACACCTTCGTCGTCAAGGTCACCGACCCGGACAAGAAGGAGTACACCTGGAAGCACTCGCTCACGCTGTACGTGCCGACCATGGTGTTCAAGGCCAAGAAGGCCGGGAACTACAAGGTCTCGGTCACCTTCGGCCCCAAGCAACTCGGCTTCGGCAAGGTGTGGCTGTCCGGGGTGATCGACGCCGGCAAGCTCGCCGTCGACGGGGCCGCCACCGGGTTCAAGGTCCTGCGCCCCGGACAGTCCGCGCGCCTGCCGTTCGCCGGCGTGAAGGACAAGCAACTGGTCCTCGCCTACACCGAGAACACCCTGCGGGAGAACGGCCGCCCCGGCTACCCGAGCGGGATCATGGTGGAGCCGGACGAGAACCAGGTCGAGCTGCGCAACGGCACCGCCGAGACCCGCAACATCTCGGTCCGCAAGAACGGGGAGCACAACCTGTTCGTCAGCGGCTGGGAGGCGGTCGGCACCGCCAAGGCGTCGCTGTCCACCGCGGTCGAGGGCGGCAAGCTCACGGTCAACGCCCTGACCAAGGCCAGGTTCAGCCGGCCGGGCCAGGAGGTGTGGCTCAACTTCGACGGGGTCAAGGGCCGGCCGCTGTTCCTGCTCAACCGCGACAAGACCCTCCCCGGCGAACTCGTCGTGCGGGTCTACCAGGCGACCGGCAACAAGCTGGTCGCCAGCAGCAAGGACGGCAAGCTCGACATCCCCGCGCTGCCGGAGACCGGCAAGTACCGCGTCCACCTCGACCCGACCTTCGCCAGCACCGGCGAGGTCACCATCGCCGCGTCCGAGCCGCAGGACATCGGCAAGATCGCGGTCGACGGACCGGCGCTCACCCCGAAGGTGGCCGTCCCCGGCCAGAAGATCGTCGGGAAGTTCACCGGCCAGGCCGGCCAGCGGCTCAGCCTCGGCGTCACCTCCGCCGACGTGCCCTTCCTGAAGCCGAAGGTGATCAAGCCGGACGGCAGGGACCTGGAGTACTACTCCACGTCCAACGTCCCCTTCGGCGCCGACCTGCCCGCGCTGCCGGCCGCCGGCGACTACCAGGTCGTGCTCGAACCCCTGGACCAGTCGGCCCAGCCCACCACCGGCCAGCTGTCCGTGACGCTGTCGGGCGAGGCCGACGGCGGCAAGGTCGACGTCGGCGGCGCCGCGAAGACGATCACCATCGGCCGCCCGGCGCAGAACGGCAGGGTCACCTTCGACGGGGCAGCCAACGACGTCCTGCAGATCGAGGTCACCAGGGCGTTCCCCGACAACCTCGGCGCCTACTACACCCTCGTCGCGCCGGACGGCACCCTCCTGGCCCGGCACACGTGGATGTCCTGGGACCGGTTCAAGCTGCCCGCGCTCAAGGCCGCCGGCACGCACACCCTGGTCTTCGACCCGGCCAACAACGTGACCGGCTCGATGACCGTGGCGCTCAGCAAGCCGCAGACCGCCGCCGCCGTCGCGCCGGGCGTCCGGCTCGACCCGCCCAAGGCGGCCACCCCGACCTGCGTGGCGGCCGAGCCCACCCCGCCCGCGGCCCGGACCTCGCCGGTGCCCGAGGGCAACGACCAGCCGCCGGCCGCCCCGGAGGACCCGCCGGCGCAGCCGACCTCGTCCGCGTGCGGCGGGAACGGCGGCTGGCGGCCGGACGCGGCCAACCTCAGCGGCGCGGACTGGAGCACGCGCTACGCGCCGGCCCCCAGCCGCGACCGGCCGCTGGAGTTCCCGGTCGGCTTCACCGGCGTGGTCGGCAAGGTCGAGTCGACCCAGGGCCAGGCGCTGCCCGGCGTCGCCGTGAGCGTCGGCGACCACCGGACCACCACCGACGACCAGGGCCGGTTCGCCCTGGTGGGGCTGTCCGAGGGGCACGTCGCGCTGCGCGTGGACGGCCGCACGGCCACCACGCAGGGCCGGACCTTCGGCGCGTTCGACATCGGGGTGGACATCAAGGGCGGCCAGGTGCTCGTGCTGCCGCACACCGTGTTCCTGCCCGAGATCGACACCTCCAGCGCGGTCAGCATCCCGAGCCCGACCACCCAGGAGACCGTGCTCACCACCAAGGCCATCCCCGGCCTGGAGGTGCGGCTGCCGGCCGGCACGGTCGTCCGCGACACCAACGGCAACGTCGCGACCGAGCTGAGCCTGACGCCGATCCCGATCGACCGGCCGCCGTTCCCGTTGCCGCCGACCAAGGTCCCGGTCTACTTCACGGTGCAACCCGGCGGCGGCTACCTCTTCCCCGAGGGCGCCACGATCATCTACCCGAACTACACCAAGGAAGCGCCGGGCACCCGCACCCAGTTCTGGAACTACGACCCGGACGGCAAGGGCTGGCACGTCTACGGCCACGGCACGGTCTCGCCCGACGGCAAGCGGATCGTCCCCGACCCCGACGTCCGGTTCTACCGGCTGACCGGCGCGATGACCGCCGTGCCCGGCATGAACCCGGCCAAGAACGCCCCCAAGCCCAACGGCACCCGGGTCGGCGACCCGGTCGACCCGGCCACCGGTCTGCTGGTGGACGAGCAGGTCGACCTGGAGGTCGACGACATCCGGCCGATCAGGATCACCCGCTCCTACCAGCAGGGCGACCCCGACATCCGGCCGTTCGGCGTCGGCACCAACTTCGGCTACGGCATCTTCCCCTGGGCGCCCGGCGTCATCGGGCAGTTCACCTTCCAGGAGTTCGACCTGGTCCAGCCGGACGGGAGCAAGATCCACTACCGGCGGACCTCACCGGGCACGGACTACGCCGGCGCGGAGTTCAGGGCCGACCCGACGCCCACCGAGTACGACGGCTCCGTCGTGAAGTGGAACGGCAGCGGGTGGGACGTCACGCTGCGCGACGGCACCGTGATGGTGCTCGGCGAGGAGGCGCCGCTCCAGGAGATCCGCGACAAGTACGGCAACACCACCACGATCACCAGGGCCCCGGCGCCGCCGGGCAGTGACGGCAAGGTCCGGACCAACGGCCCGATCACCCAGATCACCTCGCCCACCGGCCGGTGGGTGCGGATCGGCTACGACGAGGCCAACCCGCCGCGGATCAGGTCGGTGGAGGACAACCTCGGCCGGCGCGTCGGCTACACCTACGACGCCGCGGGGCACCTGGAGACGGTCACCGACACCGGGGGCGGGGTCACCCGCTACACCTGGGACAAGGACCTGCTCAAGACCATCACCGACCCGCGCGGCACCCGGTACCTGCTCAACGAGTACGACGACAAGGGGCGGGTCAGGGCCCAGACCGCGGCCGACGGCGGGGTCACGAAGTTCGAGTACGTCGACGCGAACGGCGTGATCACCGAGACGAAGATGACCGACCCGCGCGGCGCGGTCCGCCGGTTCGCCTTCAACGACAAGGGACAGCTCGCCAGCGACACCAAGGCGTTCGGCACGAGCGACGCGCAGACGACCAGCTTCGAGTACGAGACGGACGGCGTGCGCCGCAAGGCGGTCACCGACCCGCTGAAGCGGAAGACGACCTACCTCTACGACGCCAAGGGCTTCGTCAAGGAGATCACCGTCCTCGCCGGCACGCCCGGCGCGCGCACCGAGAAGTTCGAGCGGGGCGGGCCGCACGGCGAGCTGACCAAGCACACCGACGAGTTCGGCAAGGCGACGGTCTACACGCTGGACAAGCGCGGCGCGGTGGAGAAGGTCACGGACCGGATGAACCGCGTGACCCTCTACTCGGTCAACGGGAGGGGACTGGTCACCAAGATCACCGACCCGGCGGGGAAGGCGAGCACCGTCGAGTACGCCAACGCCGACGCGGTGCGCGAGACCAACCCGCTCGGCAAGGCCACGACCAGCGCCTACGACGCGATCGGCCGTCTCGTGCGGGTGGCCGACCCGCGTGGCGTGGTCAGCGAGACCGCGTACACGGCGTCGAGCCAGATCGCCGCGCGGACCGACGGCCTGGGCCGGACCGTGGCGTTCGACTACGACCGCAACGGCAACCGGACCGCGGTGACCGACCCGCGCGGCGGCGTGACCCGGTTCGACTACAACGCCATGGACCAGGTCCGGTCGGTCACCGACCCGCTGGGCGTGTCCTGGGCCGCGGAGGCGAAGTACGACTTCAACGGCAACCTGGAGAGGTACACCAGCCGCCGCGGCGTCGTGACCGAGCACAAGTACGACCTGCTCAACCGGCTCAGGGAGACCAAGTACGGCGCCGAGAGCACGGTCACCTACGGCTACGACGCCGGCGACCGCCTCCGGTCCACTGAGGACTCCACCGCCGGCAAGGCGTCGACCGACTACGACGACCTGGACCGCGTGACCGCGGAGACCACGCCGGCCGGCAAGGTGTCCTACTCCTACAGCGCCACCGAGCGGGACCGGACCACCACGGTCGCGGGCCGCGCGGCGGTGCGGCAGCTCTACGACGCCGGCGGCGCCCTGCGCGAGATCCAGGAGGGCGGCAAGCCGGTCAGCACGGTCAGCTTCGACAAGGCGGGCCGCCCGGAACGGGTCGGCGCCGCCAACGGGGGCGTGTCCCAGACCTACGGCTACGACGACGCCGGCCAGATCAAGGCGATCACGTACCGCTCGGGCAACACGGTCCTCGGCGACCTGACCTACACCTACGACGCGGCGGGCCTGCCGACCCAGACCGCGGGCAAGTTCTCCCGCGCGATGCTGCCCGAGCCGTTCGGCCCGGCCACCTACGACCTGGCGAACCGGGTCAGGACCGTCGCCGGCGCGTCGATCACCTGGGACCCCGACGGCAACCTGACCTCCGACGGCGCCGCGACCTACACGTGGAACGCGCGTGGCGAGCTGGCGTCGATGGAACGACCGGGCCTGGCTGCGAGGTTCGGGTACACGGCCGACGGCCGGCGGTCGGCCAGGACGATCAACGGGACGACCACCAACTACCTCTACGACGGTGCGAACCCGTTGCAGGAGAAGGTGGGCAACACCGTCACGTCGATGACCGCCTCCGGGGTCGACGGGTTCCACCTGCGCACGTCGGGCGGTGTCCAGCGGCGGTACCTGACCGACGCGCTGGGCAGCGCCATCGGTCTGGTGGACGGCAACGGCGCCGGAGTCTCGTACACCTACGAGCCGTTCGGTCGCACCTACACGTCAGGTGCCGACGACAACCCGTACCGGTTCACCGGCCGGGAGGACGACGGCACGGGTCTCTACTACTACCGAGCCCGCTACTACAGCCCGGTTCTCCAGCGCTTCCTCAGCGAGGACCCCATCGGGTTCGACGGTGGCTTCAACCTCCATGCCTACGTGGGGAACCTCCCCACCGCTCTCACCGACCCGTCGGGCCTGAAGCCGGCCACCGCCAAGCCGGGCAACACCGGAGGCAACAGCAACAACCGGGCGATCGAGACCGAAACCATCCACCCCCGGCCCGTGAAGCCGCGTGACGCGGTGGACCGGTGGGACGACTTCCTCGGCCCCGGCCCGCACAGCAACATTCACCCGCGGACCGGCCTGCCGGACCCGAACCGCATCACCTCGGCGGACGGGAAGCGCACGATCCGGTTCGGCGACCACGAGATGAACAGCAAGCCGACCAAGTTCCACTACCACGAGGAAACGTGGCGACAGGACAGCAGCGGCCAGTTCTACGTGGACAATGTCCAGGTCCGGGTTCCGTTTCCGAAGGGTTCGTGGTGATGAGGGTCGAGTTGACAGGCCTGTCCTTCACCGAGTCGGGGTCCATTGTGGAGTTCCGCTGCTCGGCGGGGGAGGGTGCGGGGTTGTGGGTCTCGAACGATCCGCCGCGGGTGGGCGGGACCTGTGACGTGGAGCTGGACGTGGAAGCTGAGATGGCGTCAGAGGTCCGACTCCGTTCTGGTGGTGTGGCGGGACTCCGGCTCCGGGGTGAGCACGTCGTCCTGAGTGGACAGCTGCGGGTGCTTCCGGAGGAGGCCGTCTACCTGGAGGTGGGCGGATCGACGGTGTCGGTCGAGCTGCCCGAGGACGTCGATCTCCCCGGCGAGTCCGGTGATCTGGTCGAGTTGACCGTGGCGAGGACAGTGGTCCGGTTGTTTCCCCACAACCTGTGAAGAACAGTGGCGGCCGATCCCGGAGGACGCCGGACACGCGTCAGGGGTGGAGGCGGCTTCGCCCGCCTCCACCCCTGATCTTCTGTCAGTTGCCGCCGGTCAGGATCGCCGCGTGTTGCTCCCGCAGCTCAGGGCCGGGGTCGAGGCCCAGTTCCTCGGACAGCAACTGGGACACCTGGCGGTAGGTCGCCAGCGCCTCGGCGCGTCGGCCCGATCTGTTCAGCGCGACCATCAGTTGGCGCCAGAACTGTTCCCGCCACGGGTGTTCGGCGGTCAGCGCGCGCAGTTCCGGCACCAGCGCGAGATGCCTGCCCAGCGTCAGTTCGGCGTCGATGCGGCGTTCCACCGCGTTGAGCCGCATCTCCTCCATGCGCGCTCCCTCCTCCCGCAACAGCGGCTCCGAGGTGATGCCCATCAGGGCCGGGCCGCGCCACAGCGCAAGCGCCTCGGCCAGCAACCGCGACGTTTCCGCCGGGTCGGTGGCGCGCTCGGCCTCCGCGGTCAACAGCTCGAAGCGGGACAGGTCCAACTGCTCGGCCGTGATCGCGATCAGATAGCCGCCCACGGCGGTGCGGATCACCGCGCCGTGGCCGCCCAATGCCTGTCGCAGGCGCAGCACGTAGTTCTGCAACGTGGCCACGGCGCGCAGCGGTGGGCGCTCTGCCCACACGCGCTCGATCAGGGTCTCCGTGGGCACGGTCCGGTTCGGCTTCAGCAGCAGCGCGGCCAGCAGGCCGCGCAGCTTCGCCGCGCCGATCGCGATCGGCACGCCGTCGTCGTGCACCTCGACCGGGCCCAGCAGCCCGAACTCCAGCACTTCTCCCCCAAGCTCCGGCGAAAGTCAGCCGGCGTTGATCAGGCGCTGTCCGACGTACTCCTGCGTGCCGGTTCGCGGGCCCGGCAGCACGAAGAAGTAGCCGCCGCCGAACGGCATCACGTACCTCTCCAGGGCTTCGCCGGCCAGTCCGCGCTGGACCGTCTCGAAGCCGCGCTTCAGATCACGCTGGTAGCACGTGAAGATCTGTCCCGTGTCCTCCGCGCTCCTGCGGTAGGAGTAGCTCCGGCGCAGGATGCGGCGGCCGCCGCTCTCGGCGGCCCGCCGGACGTGCGCGTCCACCGGCATCTTCGGCAGATCCAGCCCACCGTCCTTCTCGGACTTCCCGAGCGGGATGTCGCTTTCCTTGCGCCGCCCGAAAACCTGCTCCTGCTCCTCCGTGGTCTTGCGGTCCCACGTCGGCATGGCGAGGCGGATCAGGCGCACCACCAGGTAACTCCCGCCCACGCACCACTCGGGCTCGTCGTCGTCCGGCCCGACCCACACCAGGTCGTCCATGGCGGCGGCGTTCGACGTGTCCGGGTTGCCCGCGCCCTCGCGGAACCCGAAGAGGTTCCGGGAGTCCTGCGACTGGAACCCGTCGATCCGCCACCGGGGCGCGAGTCCCGGAACGGGCCTGGCCAGCGCGGCCCGCGCGGCCTCGGGCGTGTCGGCGAGCACCTGCACCAACAGGTCGCCATGACACCATTCCGGCGCGAGCACGTCGTTGCGGAACTCCGGCATCCGCTCCAGTTGTCGCGGCTTGCTCCAGTAGAGGTCGAACCGGTCCTTGAACAACGACGCGCCCACCGCCACCGTGACCGAGGCGTTCGGGACGGGCGAGCTCAGCGCGCGCAGCGTATCGGCGAGCTCCACCCGGTTCTGGGCCTGGACGTCGAACGCGGCCAGCGTGAACGCGGCCCGACCGGGACCCAGCACACCGGGCTGGTGTGCGGCCGCCGGGCGCGGCGGCGGGGCGGTCGTGCAGCCGGCCAGGCCCGCGACCGCGATCGCCGCCAGGAAACCGCGGCGGCCGATCTCTGTCACAGGTTCAGCGTCCATCCGAGCAGAGCCCCCTCGTCGAGGTCGAAGTTGTCCCGCACCACGAGCTTCCACGTGCCATTGGCGTCCACAGCGGACAGGTTGATCGGGTAGGTCCGGTCGAGGTCGGTCGCGGTGTCCGCGCTGTCCGCCGCCTTCAGCTCCACCTCGGCGCCGTTGGGCGCGACGAGCCGCAGCGAGAGGTCACCCCGGAACGGGTGCTCGGCCCGCACCCGCACCGAGGCGTTCTCGGCGACCTTCCGACCGCAGGAGCCGACCTCGACGGCGCTGGTGACGGTGCCCCGGTCCGGCACCGCCTGCCGGTTGTCGTTGCTCACCGAGCACACGGCGTCGGCCGGCCCGATGTACAGGAACTTGTTGGGGGAGCCGCTCTTCAGGGTGCTCTGCTTCAGCACGCCCTCGGTCGCGCGGCCCACGACCGCCCTGGTCACCTCCGCCGGAGTCGCGGTGGGGTTCTGCGCCAGGTACAGCGCCGCCGCGCCGGCGACGTGCGGGGAGGCCATCGACGTGCCCCGGAGCACCACGGTGGCGTTGTTGGTCGCGTTGTGCGCGGACTTGATGGCCTCGCCGGGCGCGAACAGGTCGACGCACGACCCGTAGTTGGACCCGGTCTCGGCGCCCGAGCCGGTCCAGCCGCTGGCCCGCTCGTCCGCCGGGTTGCTCGCGCCGACCGTGATCACGTCCGGGTACGCGGCGGGGCTGTAGGAGCAGGCGTTGGACTCCCAGTTGCCCGCCGAGGCGACGTAGGTGATGCCCGCGTCGATCGACCGCTTGAGCGCGGCCTCCTCGATCTCGGAGCGCGAGCCGCCGAGGCTCATGTTCACGACGGCCGGCTTCTTGGCGTTCGCGGTCACCCAGTCGATGCCCGCGACGATCTGGCTGACCGAGCCGACGTTGTCACAGCTCAGCACCCGCACCGACACGATCTTGGCCTTGTTGGCGACGCCGAAGGTCGTGCCGGCCACGGTGCCGGCGACGTGCGTGCCGTGACCGGTGGTGCTGCAGTCCTGGCCCTTCCAGCTGTCGCCGATCGCGTCGAAACCGACCGACGCCCGGCCCCCGAACTCGGCGTGCGACGTCCGCACGCCGGTGTCCAGGACGTACACGGTGACGCCCTCGCCCGCGCTGTCCGGGTAGTTGTAGGCGTTGTTCAGCACCATGCTCCGCTGGTCGACCCGGTCCAGGTTCCACGGGGCGTTCGGCCGGGTCGCGGTGGCCCTGACCACCGAGTCGGCCTCCACCCTGGCCACTCTCGGGTCGGCCGCCAGGCGTCTGGCCTGCTTCTCGGTGGCGGAGACGGCGAAGCCGGCCAACGCCGACTGGTACACCCGCTCGACTTTTCCGCCGTACCGGGCGGCCACCGCCTCGGCCGTTGCCGCCTTCGCCAGCCCGGCCGGCTCCTTCAACGACACGACGTACCGGCCGTCGACCACCTCGCCGCCGGCGGGCTTGTCCACCCGGCCTTCCGCAGCCTGGGCCGAACCGGCCAACGCGGTGGGCACGACCGCGGCGACCAGTGCCGTGGCGACGAGAGACCGACGTGCCAACGCGAATGCGCGCATGACAAACAGACCCCCAGAAAAACGAGCGGACACGCGGCCCGCGCCGACGCTGGCGATGTCCAGCTTCGGGATCCTGTCACCGAGGTCGTCCCCGTTCTACCTCCGAACGGAGGTAGAACGGCGAGAGCGCGATTTGGTACGCGCCGCGGCGCGGGGTTTGGCGAGCTCACGGCCCGATTGGTTCAGCTCGCGCTTGTGTCCGGGATCACCGCTGGTGAGGAGCTCCTGGAGTCCTCTTTGCGGGCTCGGCAAAAAAGATGAACGTTGACGTCGGTGTCGTGGTAGCGCGACGCGTTCAACAAACGTCGGGAACGGTCTCACGGCGCTTCCGGGGCCATGCTGGAAATGTTTGGAAGTGTTGGCAACCTTTGAGCCGTCTCGCGCGTCGTCCTGGGATTGGCCTGTTGTCATCCTCGTGTCATGCTCGCGGGAATGGAGACCGCGTCCCGAGGTGGCGGGGTGTCGGGGCATTCGCGCGGTGGAACGTTTCGCGTCGGCTCTCCGGCCGGGTCCGGCGCGTGGCAACTGGGAGCAACCTGCGTTGACTAAAGCGTCATTAGTCAACTACGGTTGCTTACATGCCTGATGTCGAGGTGTCCGACCCGCACGGCCCTGGTGATCGTCTCGCGGCGGTCGTCGCGTTGCGGCGGCTCGCCGACCAGTTGGAGGACGCCGCCGTCGAGGAGGCCATGCGTGAGGGCTGGAGCTGGCCACAGGTCGCCGAGGCGCTCGGCGTCACCCGCCAGGCCGTCCACAAGAAACACGCCAAGCGGCTCATCGCCGCCGGGGTCGAGCTGAGGAGGCGCTGATGGTGTCCACGTACGACCAGTATCTCCGCCGGGTCGTGGTGCGGGGGGAGCGCGAGGCGCGGGACGACGGATCGGCGACCGTGGAGGCGCACCACCTGCTGCTCGCCGTCGCCGAGGACCCGGAGGTCAGCACGCGGGAGGTGCTGGCCTCGGTCGGGCTGGACCGGCGGGCGGTGCGCGCCGCGCTGGACCGGGAGTTCGAGCACAGCCTGAACGCCGCCGGGGTGTCCCTCAGGTCCTTCGCGCTGCCGCGACCGAGCGGGGACGTCGGTCGGCCGAAGCTGGGCGCATCCGCGAAACTCGCGCTGGAGCGCGGTGTCGCCGCCGCCGGGCGGAAGAAGGACCTGCGGCCCGCGCACGTGCTGCTGGGCATCCTCCAGGCCGAGGTCGGCACGGTGCCGCGCGCGCTCGCCCTGGCCGACATCGACCGGATCGACCTCCGGGTTCGGGTCATGGGGACGCTCACCCCCGGAGCTGAGTGATCGCACGCCGGCGCCTGGTCCCGGTGGGCGCGGTCTGGTGCTAGTCCGCCCTGGCGGCCGCGCTCAGGGCTCGAACCAGGTCGGCGGCCTGGGGTGACGCCAGGCGGTAGCGGATCACCCGGCCCTCGCGGTCGGCGGCGACCAGCCCGGCGGACCGCAGCGTGGCGAGGTGGTTGGAGACGTTCGGCTGGGACGCCCCGGTGCTCGCGACGAGTTCGCCGACCGACGCGTCGCCGTCGAGCAGCGTGTGCAGCAGCGCGATCCGGATCCGGCAGCTCAGTGCGCGGCCCACCTCGAAGAGCCGGTCGTCGACGTCGTTGGCATCCATCAGTGCGTGATGATACGTTCCCGACGTAAATATCAGCCGTCGATGATGTGTTGCATCCGTGTCGCTGCTGGAGGTGTCGACATGACCGACGTCGTCTGGACCCACGTGGATGATGTGCCGTCGCGCGAGCCGTTCGGCGAGGGCATCACGTTGCGCGAGTTGTGGCGTGAGCCGTCGGGCCGGTCGTGCCACGTGGTGGACATCGCGCCGGGCGCGGTGTGGCCGGAGTTGGACGTGCACGAGCCGGGTCCGGAGGAGGTCTTCGTGGTGTCGGGGGTGTTCAACGACGGGGTGCGGGACTACCCCGCCGGCACCTTCCTGCACTGCCCGGCCGGGTCGAGCCACATCCCGCAGTCCACGACCGGTTGCCGGCTGTTCGTCTTCTACCCCGAGGGCTGATCGTCCGCGCCCCTCGGTGATGTCCGGCTGGCTGGCTCCGGCCGTCATCCTGTCCGGGTGGGCGGGAACCGCACGAAGTCGATCTGGCTGGGCTGCTACACGGAATTGCAGCCACCTCGCGGAAACACGTGTGCCGCCCAGTCAGATCGGCGCGTCCACATCGCGCGTCTACTGGCGGGCTGGGGGCTCCTGGGCGTCGTACTTCTGTTGCGCCGTCACGACGTGCTCGGCGTTCGCGCCGATCCACCGCACGAGGTTGTGCATGTGCTCGGCGAGTCCGCGGCCGAAGTCGGTGAGCTCGTAGTGCACCTTCGGCGGGACGGCGGGATCGACGTGACGTGTCACGAGCCCGTCCCGCCGCATCGTGGTCAGGGTCTGGGACAGCATCTTCTCGCTGATGCCGTCGATGGTCGCGTGGAGTTCCGAGAAGCGGTGGGAGCGCTCGCGCAGGGCGGTCAGGATCAACACGCCCCAGCGGCTGCCGACGTGGTCCAGGACCATCCGGGCTGGGCAGTCCCGGTGGAAGACGTTGCTCACGGCCGTGGTCACTTCCCTGTGACGTCGAGTTTCCTTGTCAGGTAAGGAACTTACGTCAAGGTACGTACTTACTCCGGGAAAGGGTCGGTGTTACGGTCGCGTCCCGGAGAAGACGCGACGAGGGGAACGACAACGTGCGGGCAACGTCTTCGGTCGCCGTGGTCACCGGTGCTGGTCGTGGCCTCGGCGCGGCCACCGCTCGGGAACTGGGACGCCGTGGTCACCACGTGATCGTCAACTACCGCGCCAACGCGGACGCCGCGCGGGCGGTGGTCGACGACATCGTGTCCCGGGGCGGCAGTGCCACCGCGCTCGCCGCCGATGTCTGTGATCCCGAGCAGGTGTCGGCGTTGATCGCCGAAGTGATGGCCGCTCATGGTGGCATCGACGTGTTGGTGTGCAACGCCAACACCGTCACCCCTCGCTTCGAGCCGCTGTCGGACGTGGAGTGGGACGACTTCGTCGGCAAGGTGACGGGGGAGCTGGCCGGCGCCTTCTTCGTGACGAAGGCGGCACTGGCCGTGATGCGTCCCCGGCGGTCGGGGCGGATCATCTACGTGTCCAGCACCGCCGCCGACTACGTCGGCTCCGGCCGGCTGTCGCACTCCACCGCGAAGGCGGCGCTGAACACCTTCGCTCGGCACGTCGCCGCCGAGGCCGCCGCTGACGGCATCACGGTCAACACCGTCGCTCCCGGAGCGGTCATCACCGAGGCCAGCGCTTCGGTGATCACGGGGGAGCGCCGTGAGTTCCTCAGCGGCAACTCCGTTCTCGGCCGTGTGGTCGAGCCCGACGACGTCGCCGCCGTGATCGGCGCGCTCGTCGATCCCGCCATGGCGGCGGTGTCCGGAGCCGTGGTCCGGGTCGACGCGGGCTTCGGAGTTCTGGTCGGCGGCCCCTCGTCGATGGCCTGAGGCGCCGCCAGGCTCGGTCGTGGGCTGACGCGCAGCCGTCCTGATCCTGATCAGTCCACTATGGAGGGACGTGCGAGGGACGTCCCCGTTCTCCTGACGTGCCGCGGAATTCGCCGCAGGTCAGGCTTTGGTGGTCGAGCGGCGGTGCTGGGCGGCCTTGGCCCGGTTGCCGCACACGGCCATCTGGCACCAACGACGCCGCCGGCCCGCCGACAGGTCGACGAACCGGCCGCTGCAGTTCACCCCGTCGCAGATGCGCACCCGGTCGCGCATCTCGCTGCCGAGGAGTTCCGCCGCGTCGAGGGCGATCCGGCCGAGCGCGCCGCGGGCGTCCGTCGGCTCGGCCGCGACGCGGAGCACCGGCACCCCGTCGCAGAGCTCCAGGCGCGGCGGGTGTTCCCCGCTGCGCGCCAGCCAGGAGTTGAGCACCTGTTGGGCTTCCGCCGGGAAGCGCTCGCCCTGGACCACGGACCGCAGCCCGGCGTCGATCGCCTCGCGCAACTGCCTGGCCTCGGTCAGCAGCTCCTCGTCGACCTGGCCCCGGCACGGCACCAGCTCCGCGGCCTCGAACCACTCCTCCAGGTCCCGGGGGTGGCTCAGCAGTTCCCGGCCGGCGGCGTAGCGCTCCACGCGCGTGTTCACGAAGTCCACGCTGAGCCGTCCGCCGTACCAGGCCCAGCAGCGCCGTCGCTCCTCGCTCATAACCAGATGATAGGTTGAGTCACCGTAGTAACCACATATGCGGTTAGTTGCGAGGTGGCACTGATGTCGCAGGGCGAATCCGGGGGAAACCGCTCGGCCGCCGTCCAGATCTGGTTGCTGGCGCTGGGCATGTTCGCGATCGGCACCGATCTGTTCATCGTGTCCGGGCTGTTGCCCGCCCTGGGCCACGATCTCGGCCTGTCCACGGCCGCGGCCGGCCAGACGGTGACCGTCTTCGCGATCACCTACGCCGTCGCGGCGCCGATCCTGGCCGGCCTCACCGGGACGGTCGACCGCCGCACGCTGCTCGTCGCCGTGCTCGCCGTGTTCGCGGTGGGCAACGTGCTCTCCGCGATCGCCACGTCGTACGCGGTCCTGCTGGTGAGCAGGTTCGTCGCCGGCGCGGGCGCGGCGCTGTTCGCCGCCACCGCCTCGGGCACCGCGGCCCGCATCACCGCGCCGGAGCGACGTGGACGCGCACTGGCGGTCGTGTACGCGGGCATGACCTCCGCGATCGCGTTGGGCGTCCCGCTGGGCAACGTGATCGGCAACGCGCTGTCGTGGCGGTGGGCCTTCGATTCGTCACCGCGCTCGCCGTCGTCAGCGGCGTCGGACTCCTCGTCAGCGTCCCGGAACTGCCGGGCAGCGGGAGCGCCGGCATCCGGCAGCGGCTCGGCGCGGTCCGCATCCGCCGGGCGCCCTCGGCCATGCTGGTCACGATGCTGTGGGTGCTCGGCACCTTCGTCGTCTACACCTACCTCGGCACCCTGCTGGACAGCGTCACCCACGCCACCTCAGCCGCCGAACCCTGGCTGCTCCTGGCGTTCGGCGTCGGCAGCTTCGCCGGCGTCCTGCTCGGCGGCCGGCTCTCCGACCGCGTCAACCCCACCGCCGGCCTCGCCGGCTCCCTCGCCCTGCTGACGGTCGTGCTGGCCGTGCTGGGCCTCGCGCTCCGGTCAGTGCCCGGCGCGGCGGTCGGCCTCGCGTTCTGGGGACTGGTGCACTGGGCCAGCTTCCCCCTCATCCAGCACCGCCTGCTCGGGATCGGCGGCTCCCACGGGGACGTGCTGCTCGCGCTGAACAACAGCGCCGTCTACTTGGGACAGACGTTGGCCGCCGCCCTCGGCGGTGTGTTCGCCAGCGCCGGACTCCTCACCGCACTGCCGGTCTCCGGCGCGGGCTTCGAACTCCTCGCCCTCCTCGCACTGGCCCTGAGCACCCGAGCCCACCGTTCCACCGCAAGGGAAGCGCACGCGAGCGAGACACCCGTCGTCGCTCCCGCCTCGGCCAGCGGGAACGCCTGACCGGCCGGCAGCGGGAAGATCCACTCAACCTTCGGGGTTGGGGAGATCGCGGGACCAACCTGGGGAGGACTTCGATGATCCTGGTCACCACGCCGAACGGCAGCGTGGGGCGACACATCGCCGACGCGCTGCGCGATCGCGAGGACGTGCGCTATTTCGTCCGCTCCGACCGTGGCGTGGCCGCGTTGGGCGAGGTGCGTGGGGAGGTGGTTCGAGGCGATGCCACCAATCCGGACGACGCTCGCCGGGCGGTCGCGGGTGTTGAGCGGCTCTACCTCGCGCACCCGTTCGGCGACGACCAGGTGACCGCCGAGACCACTCTCGGACTCGCCGCGCTGGACGCCGGAGCGCGCCGGATCGTCAAGCTCGGTGCGCGGGCCTTCCACGGCGTCGGCACCGTGCCCGACGCCGTCACCGGGGTGCACGAGACGATCACGGCCCGGCTGCGCGAGGTCGGCGTGCCGGAGCTGACAGTGCTGCGGCCGGACCGTTTTCTCCAGAACTTCCTGTATTCGGCCTCCTCGATCGTCGAGGGCGTTCTGCCCGATCCCGGCGGCGACAACGCGCGCGGTTTCCTCGACACGCGGGACATCGCCGACGTCGCGGTCGCGGAACTCCTCGCCGACCAGCCACTCGGCGGTGAGATCGAGCTCAGTGGACCGGAGGAGCTGACGATGACGGCGGTCGCGGAGCGGTTCGCCGCCGTTCTCGGCCGTCCGGTGCGCTACGTCGACGTCCCGTTGGACGAGGCCTGGCGGGCGAGGCTGACGGACTCGGGCACCTCGCCGTACTCGCTGGAGGGACTGGCGGACCTGTACGGGAACTACCGCACCGAGCGGTCATCCGGGCTCGGCGACGGTGTCGAGCGCGTGCTGGGCCGGGGTCCGCGGTCGATCGACGTCTTCGCGGCCGAGGTCCTGATTCCGGCCCTTGTGGGCGGGCGGCGAGGGTGAGACCGGGTTCGGCACCGGCGCGACCGCGACGTCACGCCGGTGCCGAACCGCGGACGGCAGCGAACACGCCGCACGTCGTGTCTTCTCAGCTCCAGCTCTGGAAGCGGGACTTGTTGCAGCCGAAGGCGCGGAGTCCGTGGGGGTGGCTGTCGTCGATGCAGCGTCCCGTCTCCTGGTTCCTGAACTCCAGGGTGCCGTCCTTCCAGCGCGTGACCCACCAGCTCTGGAAGCGGGACTTGTTGCAGCCGAAGGCCCGGAGACCGTGGGCGGCGCTGTCGTCGATGCAGCGGTTGGTGTTGAGGTTCTTGAACTCCCTGGTCTTGTCCTTCCACACCGTGACCTGGAACCTCTGGAAGTCCAGGTTGTTGCAGCCGAAGGCGCGGAGTCCGTGGGCGTTGCTGTCGTCGATACAGCGCCCGGTTTCCTGGTTCCTGAAGGTGTTGACGGCCTCGGCGACGGCGATCTTGAGCTCGTCGTTCGCGTCCGGCGTCGCCGACGCGGTTCCGACACCGGTGAGCAGCGTGGCGACCCCGAGAACGACGACGACGGCGAGCCGGGCGAGACGATTCGGTGCCATGGTTCTCCCTGCGGGAAGACGTGGGTTCTCTCCGGTCGAGCGGCGAATCATCGGACCTCGCTGTGCCGAGGCCACCCCAGTGGATTGTTGGTCGACCGTGGTGGACGGTAGCCAGCCGCGGTTCGCCTGTCGATCGGCCGTCAGGGCCGTCTCGCGTATCACCCGTTCGCCGGCGTTCCCGCAGGTCCAACCCGCCTGAGGTCCGTGGCACCTCAGCTTTCCCTGTGGACAGCCGGACCGCCTGTTCCGCGGACGGCCGACCACCAGGTCTGTCCACAATGGTCACACGCCGCCGACGCCGGACCGGGGAGCGACTTGCGGCGTGCCGGGCGTGGCCGCCGTCCACACCGAACAGGCCCACGTCCACAGTGGAGTGTTGGCGACACGGGCGCGCACGCTGCTGACAGTGCGCTCGGAGTCGGCCCGCAACTGGCGGCGGAAGGTGGCTCGGTCGCGCTCGCCGCGGTGCTGCGGCTGTGAGGATTCTGGTTACGGAGAGTGGCGGGAGTGTGGGGTGTCGGGCATCACACCGCTTCCTGAGAAGTTTTTGGGGGGGAGGTGTCTTTTCGGCGGGACGCCGTTCGTCGTCATGCTGTGCGGCAACCGGCCGCGCGGGGACGTGACCGAACCTGACAGGAGTTGGACCGTGAAGTACATGCTGCTCATCCAGGCCGGGGCGATCGGCGAGGACGGGATGGCCGAGGGCTGCGAGGACGGGGGCGTGGAGGCGTGGATGGCCTACGACAAGGAGGTGAAGGACGCCGGGATCTTCGTCTCGGGGGAGGCGCTGGCGGACCTGGTCACCGCCACGTCGGTGCGGGTCGACCGGGACGGTCGGCGGATGGTGACCGACGGGCCGTTCGCCGAGACCCGGGAGGTGCTCGGCGGCTTCTACGTGATCGACGTGCCGGACCTGGACGTCGCGCTCGACTGGGCGGCCCGCTGCCCCGGCGCGCGCGGCGCCGGGTCGGTCGTGGTGCGGCCGATCGCCGACTTCGGGGCCTGACGGGCCTGACGGGCCGGAGGAACTGAGGGGTCTGCGGACCTGGAGGGGGTCTGGGGGATGGGCGAGCGGACGGCCGACGCCGTGCCCGTGGAGACGGCGGTCGAGGCGGTGTTCCGGGAGGAGCGCGGCCGGCTGCTCGCCGCCCTCGTCCGGCGGTTCGGCGACCTCGACCTGGCCGAGGAGGTGACCTCCGACGCGGTCGAGGCGGCCCTGACCCGCTGGCCGGTGGAGGGGGTTCCGGACCGGCCGGGGGCGTGGTTGCTGACCACGGCGCGGCGGCGGGCCGTGGACCGGCTGCGGCGGGACCAGGCGTACGCCGCCCGGCTGGCCCTGATGGCGGTGGAGGCGGAGCGGGCCGAGCCCGCTCCGCCCGCCGACGCCGGCGGCGACCTGCACGGTGACCCGCACGGCGACCTTCCCGATGACCGCTTGCAGCTGTTCTTCACCTGCGCCCACCCCGCGCTCGCCGACGAGGACCGCGTGGCGCTGACCCTGCGCTGCCTGGCCGGCCTGACGACGCCCGAGGTCGCGCGGGCGTTCCTCGTTCCGCAGGGGACGGTGGCCCAGCGCGTCGTGCGGGCGAAGAAGAAGATCCGCCAGGCGCGGATCCCGTTCCGGGTGCCCGAAGCCGACGAGCTGCCGGAGCGGCTGCCCGGGGTGCTCCAGGTGCTCTACTCGATCTTCACCGAGGGGTACGCGGCCAGCTCCGGGGCGCGGTTGCAGCGGCTCGACCTGGCCGAGGAGGCCATCCGGCTGGGCCGCATCCTGCGCCGGCTGCTGCCCGCCGAGCGGGAGGTCGCCGGCCTGCTCGGGCTCATGCTGCTGATCCACGCGCGGCGCGCGGCGCGGACCGGACCGGACGGCGCGCTGGTGCTGCTCGACGAGCAGGACCGCGGGCTGTGGGACCGCCCGATGATCGAGGAGGGGCGCGACCTGGTGGTCGCCGCGCTGACCGGCGGCCCGGCCGGCCCCTACGGGGTGGAGGCCGCCATCGCCGCCCTGCACGACGAGGCCGACGACCTCGCGAGCACCGACTGGCCCCAGATCGTGGCGCTCTACGACGTGTTGCACGCGCTCACGCCGTCGCCTGTCGTCGCGCTGAACCGGGCCGTCGCGGTCGCGATGCGCGACGGCCCGGAGGCGGGACTGGCACTGCTCGACGAACTGGCCGGCGAGCCGCGGTTGCGTTCCTACCACCCCTACGCGGCGGCGCGGGGGGATCTGTTGTGCCGCCTGGGTCGACTGCCCGAAGCCGCCGCCGCTTACCGGCAGGCCCTGGAACTGGCCGGCACCGACCCGGAGCGAGCGTCCCTGCGGAATCGGTTGGGGGCGGTCGAAACGAACGCCGGATGACGTGACCGAGAGAAAGGAGAGCTGCGTCAAACCCGCTCTGGCGGAACCGCGTTCACTCCTATGCTTCTCTGCTATGCCAAAGAAATTGCTGTTCGTCACCCTGGCCGGCCACGGCCACGTCACGCCGACGCTGGCTCTGGTGGAAGAGCTCGTCCGGCGCGGTCACCACGTGGAGTACGCGACGGGTGAGGAGCACTCCGAGGCGGTCGTCAAGGCCGGCGCGCGGTGGGTGCCGTTACCGTCGATGAAGGCGTTCCCCGTGGCGGAGAAGGTCGACCGCGACGCCATCCTGAGCTGGTTCCGGTTCTTCTTCGCCGCGATGTGCGACGTCTATCCCGTGCTGCACCAGCACTGCGCCACCGAGCGCCCGGACGCGATCTGCTACGACGCGACGAACTGGCCCGCACGCGTGGTGGCGGAGAAGCTGGGCATCCCCGCGGTGCGCACCGTCCCCAACCTCGCCTCCAACGGGACCTTCTCGCTGAGGTCGGCGATGATGGACGGGATTCCCGAGGACCACCCCGCGTTGGTGGCGCTGGCCGAGGACGCCGCGCGGTTCGCCGCGGAGCACGGTGTCCCCTTCGGCACGGCCGACATGATGGACGTGCCCGAGAAGCTGAACCTGGTGTTCCTTCCCCGGGAGTTCCAGATCGCCGGTGACAGCTTCGACGAGCGGTTCCGGTTCGTCGGCCCCATGCTGGGCGACCGGGAGCGGCAGGAGCCGTGGACGCCCCGCGACCCCGAGCGCCCGGTGCTGTTCGTGTCGTTGGGCAGCGTCTTCACCGACCGCGCGTTCTACCGGTCCTGCCTTGAGGCGTTCGACGACGGCGCGTGGCAGGTGGCGATGAACGTCAGCGGCGTCGACGTCGCCGAGCTCGGACCTGTTCCGTCCACTGTGGACGTTCGGTCGTGGTTCCCGCAGCCGGCGGTGCTCCGGCACGCCGCCGCGTTCGTCTCGCACACCGGGATGAACTCGACGATGGAGGCGCTCTACTACAAGGTTCCGCTGATCGCCCACCCCCAGATGCCGGAGCAGGCCCTCAACGCCGACCGGGTGCAGGAGTTGGGGTTGGGCGAACGGCTCGGCGGCGCCATCACCGCCGAGGTGCTGCGGGAGACGGTGGACCGCGTCGCCTCCAGCGCCGCTGTGCGGGCCAACCTCGACCGCATGCGCGAGGTCATCGAGAAGAGCGGTGGCCCCGCCCGGAGCGCGGACGAGATCGAGGACTACCTCGCCGCGTCGGCATAACGGCCGCTGGTGTCGGCGATAGCCCCGGCCGGGGCTACCGCCGACACCGGGCGGCGCTCAGAACGGGGAGCGCCGGATCTCCGCCTGCGCGGTGATCCACTGCACCCTGGTGAAGGTGTCGTGGTTGGCCTTGCCGCCGAAGTGGCCGCCCACCCCGGACGCCTTCGTCCCGCCGAAGGGCGCCACGGCCTCGTCGTCCACGGTCTGGTCGTTGATGTGCACCGCGCCGGACTCGATTCGCTCGGCGATCTCCAGCGCGCCGAACGGGTCGGCGGTCAGGATGCCCACCGACAGGCCGTACTCCGAGGAGTTGATGATCTCGACGGCCTCGTCGAGGGTGTCGTAGGCGACGACCGGGGCGACCGGGCCGAAGATCTCCTCGGTCAGCGCCGGGGCGTCGAGGGGCACGTCGACGAGCACCGTCGGCCGGTAGAACAGGCCCTCGTAGGACGCCCCGGCGACCGGCCGCGCGCCGCGCGCGATGCTGCGCAGCACGATGTCGTGGATCTTGTCGCGCTGCCGCTCGTCGATGACGGGGCCGAGGGCGTTGTCCGGGTCGGTGGGGTCGCCGACCCGGATCGCCTCGGCCTTCTCGGCCAGCGCCGCCGCGTACCGCGCGGCGATGGACGAGTGGACCAGGTGCCGCCCGGTGGTCATGCAGATCTGGCCCTGGTGCAGGAAGGAACCCCACGCGCCGGCCGACGCGGCGGCCTCCGGGTCGGCGTCGGGCAGCACGAGCAGCGCGTTGTTGCCGCCGAGCTCCAGGTGCAGCCGCTTCAGCAGCGGGGCCGCCGCCGCGCTGATGGCCCGCCCGGCGCCGGTCGAGCCGGTGAAGGAGACGCAGGGCACGTCGGGGTGCTGGACCAGGGCCTCGCCCACGTCGGCCCCGCCGGGCAGCACGTGCAGCAGCCCCGGCGGCAGGCCGGCCTCGGCGAACAGCTCCGCCAGGGCCAGCCCGCCCGAGACCGGGGTGCGCGGGTCGGGCTTGAGGACCACGGCGTTGCCGAGGGCGAGCGCGGGCGCCACCGACCGCGTGGACAGGATCGCGGGGAAGTTGAACGGCGTGATCACGCCGACCACGCCGAGCGGGACGCGGCGGGCCAGCGACATCCGCTGCCGGGAGCTGCGCAGCAGCTCGCCGTGCGGGTCGGAGGTGAGCGCGGCGGCCTCGTGCAGCTCGGAGGCGACCAGACCGACCTCGGACCGGGCCTTGCCGAACGCGGACCCCGACTCGGGGACCAGCCAGCGGGTGATCCGGTCCGGGTCGGCCTCCAGCAGCGTCGCCGCCCTGCGGAACACCGCGGCCCGCTGGTCGTAGGTCAGCCGGGCCCACGCGCGCTGGGCCACCACGGCGGCCGCGACCGAGTCGGCGACGTCGTCGGGGGTGGCCGCTCCGACGGTGGCGATCACCGCGCCGGTCGCCGGCGCCGTGACGTCGAGCGTGCCGGCCCGGCCGGCCCGCCAGGTCCCGTCGAAGATCCGGCCGGCCCAGGCCGGGCTGTCGGCGCCGGTGACGGGCGGTTCGGTCGTGGTCATCGAGGGGACCTCCGGGTGCGAGCGGACGACGGTGTGCCGCGTGCGGTTCGGGGAAGAGTAGTAATCCGCCAAACGGGTGAACAAGGGGTTCGGTCGGCTTTTTTTGGGCGCGAGCGTGGGTGCCAGGCGACGGATACGTCCTGTTTTCACCGTATCGGGAGTTCGTGTCGGGTTCGCTCAGCAGCCCGGCGACGCGATCACCGAGGGGCGCGGAGCGTGCCGGCGGAGGGACTGGGGAGGGCTGATCGGGAACCCGGACGAGGGTGACCCCTCGCCGGGTGCCAAGCGGGGCGCGGGGTCAGGGTCCGCGGAAGAACGTGACATCCGCTTTCGGCGTTTCCAGGCCGCGCTCGGCGCGTGATCGGTTCCGGGAGCCGACCATGAGACCAGTCACCGCAGGACGTCGGGACTGTCGGCCAGGGAGACGTCGTTGTTGCCGACTCCGCCCCGCTATCACGGCTGATTCACATCTGTCGTTCTCGTTCCCCGTCGTGCGATCCCTTGCCAGTTCTGTCCGGGGTGCGTCGTCGCGGCGGAGGCCGCCACTTCTCGCGTACGGGGGTTCGTGTCGGGTTCGCTCAGCAGCCCGGCGGCGTGATCATCGAGGGGCGCCGTCAGAGCTGTCGGCGTTGTCGGAGCTGTCGGCGGAGCAGGAAGCCGAGTTGCGGGTGGTGCTGGAGCGGCGGGCGCGGGAGCTGGGCCTGCTCGCGCTCCGAACGGCCAGGCTGGCCGGCGACCAGTGCCGCACGGAGGCGCTGCCCGGGGCGGTGCGGGCGGCTCGCACCGCGCACCGCGAGCTCGACCAGCTCCCGCTGGACCTCTCGCGAGCGACGCTCACGGTGTCCAAGTGATCGCTGCCGCCGGGTGGGTCAGGGGCGGGGGATCGACACCACGTTGTACGGGGTGGTGGGCCTCGGCGGCGTGTTGAACCGGGCGTTGGGCAGGTAGAGCCGGTCGCGGAAGGACGCCACGGTGGTCGGCACGTCGAAGCGCGGGTCGGTCACCCTGGTCGTCACGGTCCCGGTGGTCCCGGTCGGGTTCAGCTGGACGACCGCCACCTGGTTCAGCCTGTTCTGCACCACGAAGAGCGTGTTGCCCTCGCGCAGCATCCCGTCGCCCCTGGGGAGCGACTCGCCGCGGAGGTCGACGGTCCTGGCCACCCCGGTGGCCGGGTCGACCCGGAACAGCTTGCCGGTGTTCCACTGGATCACCAGCAGGCCGCTGCCGTCCGGAGTGGTCGCGATCCCGTTGGCGTTGGTTCCCTCCTGGTACACCAGATCCCCGGTCAGCCGGAGCCGGACCACGGCCGACGGGGCGGGCAGTTCTCCTCCGCGCCCCAGGGGGAGCTTGTACAGCACCGGATTCGTGGAGTCGGTCAGCCACACGGCGTCGGAGGCGATGACCACGTCGTTGACGAAGCTCCCCGAGGACGCGAGGCGGTAGGTGGCCAGCACGTCCCCGGTGCGGCTGTCGATCACCCGCGCGTTGCCGCCGCCCCCGCCGGCGACGAACAACCGCCCCCGTGAGTCGACCTTGAGCCCGAGCGCCGCGCTCCCCGAGCCGCCCTGGCGGAGCACCTTGCCGTTCCCCGTGGCCAGGTCCGCCTTGTAGATCGCCCCGGTGCCCATGGACCCGAAGTAGGCGAACCCGTCGGAGCCGATCGCGATGCCCTCGGGCCGGAACCCGGCCGGCAACGGGAACGAGGTGGGGTAGGCCCTGCTCGTGGCCATCTCACCGGCCTCGACCGGCGCGGCCGGCACGACCGCGAGGGTCGCGGCGGCCAGCGCCACCAGAAAACTCCTTGCGCGAACCATCACGCGTCCTTCCCGAACCTGGGTCGGGGCCCCGCGGCCCCCACGAACAGCCTCTGTCGTTCGGGCGGCGGTCCGAGGAACCGGAGGGTCGGCGCGGAGCGCGAACCTGGGAACAGGTCACGGTGCTCCCGGAGGGCACCGGTGCATCCACCACGGCCAACGAACCCTCTCTCGGCCTGTCCTTGCGATGGCTGAGTTCCTCGGTCTTTCTGATGTAAGCGCGCGAACCCGCGTCCTGTCGAGTCCTCCCGTCGGTGCCGGGCCTCCGGGGATCGTCGGCGGCGCGTGCCTGTCGCTGGTCGGGGAAGGGAAAAACCTGTTCACCGACTGGTGATCCATCGACGTCGAGTTCCGGTCGCCGCTGACAGAAGTACGACCAAACTCGGCGGATTGGTGCCACGCAGGGGAAGTCCGCGCCCAACCGCCGACGCGGGGCCGCTTCCAGCGCACTGCTGGAAGCGGCCCCGCCTCAACACCCATCCCTCAGCGGTCTGCACCGCGAACAGCTAACTCGGTGGAGGGGAAGGAAAGGGAATGGCACGATCAGCCGCATGACCACGGTTCCGGTTGCCACGTTGCGGCTCTTCGCGGAGGAGTGCGTCTCGTTGGTGTCGGCCCAGTTCGGACGGCAGCTCGACTGGAGCGTCGACAGCCTCGGCGAACTCGACGACGTGTGCGCCGCGCTGCTGGCGGACGGTCCGCTCACCGAGGAGCGGATGGACCTGTGGTGGAAGGTGATCGGGGCCTACACCGGTGAGGTAATCGTTCGCGCCTACGGCGGACAGTGGGGCGAGCACGAGAGCGCACTGGGGGCGTTCGCGGTGCTGGTGAACGGAATCACCGGATTTCCCTTCGCTGTCACGGAGAAGGTCCTCTCCGGCGAGTCCTTCAAGAGCCTCGCCTCGTTCGGGCGCTCGCTGCCCGCCATCTGGAGCGCGAGCGGCGGGGCGACTGGCGGCTGACGCCGCCAACGCCCCCAACGAGGTCGCGACACTCGGCCGAGTCGACACTGATCGAGGCCAAGGGGGCGTCAGGGCTGGTCCGCCGTGCCGGTGACACCGAACTCCAGCATCACACGAGCATCGGCGACCCGGGTGGAGTTGAGGAGCCGCAGGCCGCAGGCGGCGGCGAGGGTGGACAGCTCTTCGGTGGTGCGTTCGCGACCGCTGAAGAGCACCACCATGCCCAGGTCGATCTCGGTGTGGCGATCCTGCCCGGGGACCCCGTCGCGCAGTCCCTCGATGACGAGCACCACGCCGTCGGGTGCGGCGGCTTCGGCGCACCTGCGGAGAATGGCCTTCGCGTTGTCGTCATCCCAGTTGTGCAGGATGTCCGACAGCACGTAGGCGTCCGCGCCCCGCGGCAGCGGGTCGAAGAAGCTGCCCGCCACGACGTCGGTCCGGTCCTGGAACCCGTGCTCGGCGAACCTCGCCGCGGCGGCCGCCGCGGTGGGCGGGAGGTCGACCACCCGGGCCTTCAGTCCGGTGTGGACACCGAGGATGTGGCTGAGCAGGGTGCCGTCGCCGCCGCCCACGTCGACGACGTCGGCGAAGCGGCTCCAGTCGAACCGCCGCGCGATCTGCGCCATGTCGTCCCGCATCCGGTTGCTCATCTTGGCGTCGAAGGTCTGGCGCAACCGGGGGTCGGCGTCGAGGTCCGCCCAGAACCCCCGTCCGTACCGCCGGGGGTAGCCGGCCTCACCGGTGCGGACGGTGTGCAGCAGCTCGACGAAGGCGAGTTCGGCCCGGCCCAGGGCGCCGGTGATGTCGAGGTCAGCGCGGATGCCGCCGGGGGCGTCGTCGCGCAACCCGCGGCCCAGCTCCGTGATCCGGTAGCGGTCCCGCTCGACGTCGATCTCGAACACCCCGGCGGTGACCAGGTGGTCGAGCACTCCGCGCAGCGCGAACGCCGAGCTGCCGGTCCGGCTCGCCAGGTCCTCCGGGGTGGTCCAGGTGTCGGCGTGGTCGGCCAGGCCGAGTGTCGCGGCGACCCGCACGCACATCGGGGTGACGACATCGGATAACGCCCGCAACGTCTGTTCCGAGTTCTCGGTCATCGCATCTGCTCCTTCTCCGTTGAGCGTCAACGAACTCACATGGCGCACCGAAGCGACGCGATGACGAGAGTAACCATGATTCGATCAACGAACCGAAGCGCACGCTGGCGGGAAGTAGTTGCTGTGGCACGAAAAGGTGTCGGTCAGCGCAGGGCCGCGAAAAGCGGTGCGAAGTACCCGCCGTCTCCCTCGGCGAACGCCGTGAGCATGGTGGAGGCGTTCGCGAGGTCCGTCTCGTCGACGTCGTCGTCGACGGCGCCGGCGGCCAGCTCCTGCTCCATCAGCCACACCTCCAACATGATCGAGTAGCCCACGAGCACGTCCGGTCCACCGGCGGCCGCCAACGAATCCTCGGCGATCCGGGTCACCACGTCCCGCAGCGGCGCGCGCTCGTCGGGGTCGCCCGGCGCGAAGGCGATCTTGACGATTTCGTTGAGGTCCACGGCGAGGGGCGCGACGACGGCGAATTCGAGATCGAGCAACGCCGTGACCGCGCCGTCGTGCCAGAGCGTGTTGGGCGCGCAGAGATCGCCGTGGTTCAACACCGTCGGCACGCCGGGCAGCGCCGCCCAGAAGCGGTCGAGGGCCGAGCCGAGCCCCTTGGCCTGGGCCGGGCTGAGTTCGCCCGCCGCGACCAGTCGGTCGAGGGAGGCGGTGGCCTCGGCCTCGCTCTCGGGGAAGAACGGCGAACGGGAACGGGGGCGTGCGGCGCCGCCTCAGCCACGTCCACGCGGTGGATGTGGCGCGCCCGCTCCCACATCTGCTCCACGGCGCGCGATCGGGCGGCGTGATCGAGGGAAGGCCAGATCTCCTCCAGATTCTCTCCCGGCACCCGTCGGGTCAGCACCCACTCGTGCCCGCGCGCGACGCCCGCGTCGACGATCTCGGGGTAGCCGACCTGTGCGGGGAGCAGGGCGGCCAACCGCTTCTCACGGAGCAGATCCGTCCGCCCCGGCTCGGTCGCGACACGGATCACGAGGTCGCCGGTCAGCCACGTGGCGTTGGTCCAACCGCGACCGCGCCGCGCGCCGTCGAAACCGACTCCGTGTTGGCCGAGAACCTCCTCCGCCACGCGCTGGGGGACGGCCCTCGGGAGGTTCTCGTGGATCACCAGATCGATGCTACAGACGGTCCTCACCGCTCCCCCGGTGCGGACGACGGCCAGTGGACCGTCCGGCAGAACCCGAAAGCGCTGGTCACGCTCTGGTGCTCGGCGGGCGACGCGGGGACCATCGGAGGGCTCGTCCGGGGCGACCGGGGCACCCGACCAGGAGCCCGCCCCGGTCGACCGGTCGCGGGGAGGGAGCTCGGCGTGCACGAGGTCGCCAAGAACGTCTTCTGCGTGCGGGGAACCGACGTCAACTGGTTGCTCGTGCGGGAGGGGCGGGATCTGACGTTGATCGACAGCGGTTGGCTCGGCGACGTCCCGGCGCTGGAGCGGTCGATCCGCGCGATCGGCTGCCGCCCGGGGGACGTGTGCGCCGTCCTGTTGACCCACGCGCACCTCGACCACGTGGGCGGTCTGAACCACCTGCGCGAGCGCTACGGCGTGCCCGTCCACATGGATCCCCGCGAGGTCCCGCACGCCCGCCGCGAGTACCTGGAGCAGGTCCGCCCGGCGGCACTGCTCCAACGCGCGTGGCGGCCCCGCGTTCTCGCCTGGAGCCTGCGCATCCTCCGCGCGGGAGCGACGCGGGACCTGGCGATCCCGCACGCGGAGCCGTTTCCGCACGACGGTCCGCTGGACCTGCCGGGGCGGCCGGTGCCGGTCGCCTGCCACGGCCACACCTCCGGTCACAGCGCCTACTACCTGCCGGACGCCGGAGTCGTCGCGACCGGGGACGCGTTGGTCACGGGGCATCCCACGTCGCCGGTGGTGGGGCCGCAGTTGCTGCCGTGCTACTTCTCCCACTCCGCGCGGGATTCCGTGGCCGCGCTGGACTCCCTCGCCGAACTCGACGCCGGCGTTCTGGTTCCGGGGCACGGCGATCCCTGGTACGGGCCGCTGTCGTCCGCCGTGGCCGAGGCGCGCCGCCGCGCCGCTTCCTCGGAGGGGACGAGGCGCTGAGGTCCCCCGTCCACAGTGGACGGCCAAGGCCGGGAAGTTCTCAGCGGGGTGGTTCTGTCTGAGTCGCTGACGAGCCGAGAACCTCATCGAGGGGCCGGCCGGCGGGAAGGCGGCCGACGAGCCCGTCGACCACCGCGGAAAGCAGAACCCGGAAGTACTCCTCCGAGGTGACCGCGGGCAGTGCCGCCTGGGCCGTTCGCAGCAGAGGAACCGCGTCGATGGCGGCCGACACCGCCCGCGCCTCCACCTCGACCGCGTGGGGATCGCTCGCGGCTAGTGCGGCACGGGCCTCCTCGGCGTCGGCGAGTCCGAGGGCGATGGTGGCCACGGCGCTGGTCAGCACGACCGCGGCGGCCGGGTCGTAGCCCCGCCGGCCGAGCGCGGCGACCTCGGCCGTCAGCAGACGGGTTCCGGAGGTTCCGCGCGGGAACATCCGCTGGAGGTAACCGGCCGTGCCGGGGTGGGCGAGGGTGAAGTGCCGCAGCTCGGTGGCGAAGCGGACGAGGTGGGCCGCGACCGGCTCGGCGGGGTCGTCGGTGAGGGTCAGCTCGTCGAGGATCGCCTCGCCGACGAGGCGTTCGAGCGCGAGCCGGCTCGGGACGTGCCGGTAGACGGCCGCCCCGCTGACGCCCAGCGCGGCGGCCACGCTCTGCACCGACAGCTCCGGCAGCCCGATGCGACGGCCGGCGTCGACGATCAGGTCGAGGGACACCTGCGCGGTGCGCCCGCCGGTCTTGGCTCGGCGGGGTCGGTCGGGGGAAGGGGGCACGGGACCGTCCGGGGGAGGGGTTGGCTCGGCGAGATGTCTAAGTTACGCCCCCTATCTTAGATGGGCTAGGGTTGGTAAGGCATGCCTAACAAGCGAGGGGGTGGGTCGAGCGGGACGTGCCCGGCCACCGCCGTCACCAGGGCGCGGCGCGGGTGGAGGTCCCGGGGACCCCTGCCCACGAGGAAGGGAGTCCGGTGATGGCGCGCACCAACCTGTCGGCGACCCGGATCAAGCCCGAGAACTCCGAGACGCTGACGCTGCACGTGCTCCGGCGGGAACTGGTCTCACCCCACTTCGCGCGCGTCACCCTGGGGCGCGGGGAGATCGCGCGCTTCGCGCACATGGGCTTCGACCAGTGGTTCCGCCTGGTCATCCCGGTCGCGGACGACTCGGAGTCCTGGATGCCGCGCAAGCTCAACGCGCTCGCCTTCGCCAAGTACATGACGATGGGCCGGAACTCCCGCCCGATCCTGCGGAACTACTCCGTGCGCGGCTACCGCCCGGACGGCCCCGACGGGCCGGAGCTGGACGTCGACTTCGTGCTGCACGGCTCGGTCGCCGACGGGACCGCCGGTCGCGCGTCCACCTGGGCGCGGACCTGTGCCGAGGGCGACGCGGTCGGCATTCTGGACGAGGGCATCGGGTTCAACCCGCCACCCTCGGTGCGGCGGGTGCTGCTCGTGGCCGAGGAATCGGGTCTTCCCGCGATGGCCGGAATCCTGGCCTCGCTGCCGGCGGACGCCGAGGGCCGGGCGGTCATCGAGATCCCGACGGCCGAGGACCGCCAGCCGCTGCCGGCTCCGCCCGGCGTCGAGGTGACCTGGCTCGTCCGGGACGGCGCTGGCGGGTTGCCCGGCAGCGCTGCGCTGGCGCACGCCCAGTCGCTGCCCCTGCCCGCCGAACCGTTCTACGGCTGGGTCGTCGGGGAGTCCACCCTCGCCGTCTCGCTCCGCCGTCACTGGGTGCGCGCGGGCGTGCCCAAGGGGAACATCATGTTCTGTGGCTACTGGAAGGCGGGGCGCGCGCACTGAGCGCACCGGCGACACCGGTCCGAACCCGCACGGGCGCCGAGCTCGATCCCGGGACGAGCGGGCCGTGATCACCGGCTTGGTCGTCATCGGGGCCGGACTGGTCGTGCAGCTCGTCAGGATCTTGGTGGCGCGTCACGGCACACCAGTTCCCGAGGAGACCGCGGCGGGCTTCCCCGCGTGGCTGGCGGTGGCTGTCACGTTGCTCCTGGTCGGGACCGCGCTGGCCGTGCTCGCCGGGACCGGGCCGATGTGGGCGAGTTCGGCGACCACCACGTGGGTCCTGTCGGCGCCCACGGACCGGCGTGGCCTGCTGCGGAAGTGGTTCCACTGGTTGGCGTTCACGGGGTTGGCGGTCGGAGCGGCAGCCGGAGCGCTGCTCGTCGCGTTGTTCCGGTTGCCCCTGGTGCTCACCACCGGGACCGGAGCGGCGGTGGGGAGTGGGCTCGTCGCGATGTCGGTTCTCTTGCAGATCCGCCAGATTCGTTCGGCCTGGACGCACCGGCCCCTCGTCGCCGCCGGACTGCTGACTGTCCTCTTCGGACTGATCCTGGAGGGCGCCGGCTGGCTGCCGCGCGGAGCGGCTCCGACACTCCCGACGCCGGTCAGCTCGGCGTTGGTGATCGTGGTTGTCGCGGCCGCGGCGATGCTGCTCGTGGCCGCTGATCGACGGCTCGGTCGCCTGACTCGCGGGACGCTGTCGGCGGACGCCCACGTCGTGCCGGCGGCGGCGACCGCCGGCAACTTCCTCGACCTGTCACTGCTTCTGGACGTCCTGGAGCTCCGCCGGTGGCGCCGGGTCGGTCGCGTGCGGCCCCGGAGCTTCCCCTCCGGGCGGTGGCGCGCGTTGCTCGTCGCCGACCTCCGCCGGCAGTTCCGGACGCCGGGGGTGCTGTCGTCGTGGTTGGCGTTGGCCCTGGTGCCCTACGTCGTCGCCGCGGTGACCCCGCTGTGGTCGCCGATGTGCCAACTGCTGACCGCGTGTGTCGCCACGAGCCGCCTCGCCTCCGGACTGCGCGCCGTCAGCGGGTCCGCGGCCCTGCGCCGGGGGCTTGGCGGAGGCGACCGTCCGCTCCGCCTCGCCCACCTCGTCGTTCCCGCGTCCGGCGCGGTGCTGTGGTGCCTGGGAACGGCGCCCGCGACCTGGCAGAACGGTCCCTGGCTGTGGATCGTCGCCGCGACGGGGGCCACCGCCGTCAGCTACCGGATCGCCACCCGGCCGCCGATGGACTACCACGCCGGTGTCCTGGTCGACATCGGCTTCGGCGTGATGGTCCCGTGGGGGCTCCTGCGCCAGCTGTGCCGGGGACTGGGCGTCCTGCTGTCGTTCTCGTTGCTGGTTCGCCTTCTGTCCTAAATGGACAGAAACGTGGGTGCTCGTGGCCACTGCGGTTCTGGTTCCGGTCAACCCCCGAAAGCTGGGGATTCCCTCTGCCTGGACCGGAGGGGGACGCTGTCGTCGTGTTCGCCGTCATGGCGAGCGATGAGGTCTCTGGAGGAGAGGCATGCAGAAGGCACCCCGACTCTCGAAGCTGGTCCTGGTCACGGCGGCCGTCGTCGCCGCCGGCCTGTCGAGTGCCTCCGTGGCGGGGGCCGCGCCGGGCACGGGCTCGACGAGCACGGCCGGCTCGGCCGCGCAGCGGATCGCCGAGTCGCCCGGGCCGGTTCCCGCGTCGCTGGGCGCGTTCGACGGCTTGTGGGCCATGGCGTTGAGCAACGGGTTCGTCGTCCGGCTGGACCTCTCCGCATCCGGCCCGGACGGTGGCTTCACGGGAATCGCGGACTACGCCGGGGCGAGTGGCACGGTCACCGGTCGGCTCAACGGCAACGATGTCGTGTTCGACATCAAGTGGAAGGACGGACGCGTCGGGCGGTGCTGGGGTCACCTCAGCGCTGACGGCAGGGAGTGGTCCGGTGACTCCGTCGACCTGACGACGCCGGGCAGCGAGGCGAAGTGGTGGGCCCGCCGCGTGTAGCCGAGGGGCAACCACGGTCACACCGTTCGGGAACGGCCCGGCTCATCCGCACATCACGTGCCGGTGAGCCGGGCTGTTCCGCCAGCGTTCATCGCAGCGCTTTCGTGGCCACAGCGGAGAACTCCGTCGGTCGGCGTTCGTCGAGCCCCAGCAGCCAGGCGACGGCGTGTTCGGCGCGTTCCGCCGCGCGGCCGTCGCCGAACGGGTTGCCCCGGGCGGTCATGGCGGCCCGCGCCGCCTCGTCGGTGAGCAGACGGTGGGCGGTGGCCAGAACGCGGTCCCGGTCGGTGCCCACGAGCAGGGCGCACCCCGCCTCGACCGCCTCGACGCGCTCGGTCACGTCGCGCAGCACCAGCACCGGAACGCCGAAACTCGGGGCCTCCTCCTGGATTCCGCCCGAGTCGGACAGCACGAGCGTGGCCAGTCGCAGCAGCCGGGCGAGATCGGGGTAGGGCAGCGGATCGGTGATCAACGCGCGGTCCACCGCGCCGAGCGCTCGGACGACCTGCTCCCGCACGGCGGGGTTGGGGTGGGCCGGGAGCACGACCTCCAGGTCCCGGTGGGCCGCGATCAGGGCGCGGACGGCGGCCAGCACCTCGTCCAGGGGCCGGCCCCACGCCTCCCTGCGGTGCGCGGTGACCAGGACCAGGCGCGAGCCGCCCGCGCGCACGCGTGTGTCCAGTTCGGACAGACGGGGGTCGGAGAACGGCAGGCCCCTGGCGACGACGTCCAGCATCGCGTCCACCGCGGTGTTGCCGATGACGAGCACGTTCGGGCCGGCGATGCCCTCGTCGGCGAGGTTCGCCGCGGCCGCGGGCGTCGGCGGCAGGTGGAGCGCGCTGATCTGGCCGACCATCCGGCGGTTGGCCTCCTCGGGGAACGGCGCGGCCAGGTCGTGCGAGCGCAGCCCGGCTTCGAGGTGCACGACCGGGACGCCGTGCCAGAAGGCGGCGAGCGCCCCGGCGAGGGTCGTCGTGGTGTCGCCCTGCACCATCACCGCCGAGGGGCGACCGGCGGCGAACACCGCGTCCAGCGCGTTCACCGCGAACCCGAGCAGCTCGGCCTGGCTGCCGGTGCGGCGCTCGACCCGCAACCGGATGTCCGGCCGGCGGCCGAACGCGGCCAGCGCCTGGTCGAACAGGGCGGGGTGTTGTCCGCTGGCCACGACCACCGGGCGGAGCCGGCCGCTCCGGGCCATCGCGGCGGCGACCGGCGCGAGCTTGACCGCCTCGGGGCGGGTGCCGCCGACGAGGTGGATCTCGGGTCGCCGTTTTCGCCCGTCCGGGTTCACCCGGTCGCGGGTGTGGTGCACGCCAACCCCCTGTTCGCGTGGGTTGTCCCACCCCTCCCGTCTGCGCGACCAGGCCGTTCGGCGTGACACTCGGGACGCGTGCTCTGTCGCTGGAGGTGTGCGGGGGCGGGACTCACCGGGGCTCGGGAGAGGGAGAACGACGTGTCGATTGTCCGTTGCGTGCCGTGGATGCCCCCGGTCGCGCTGGGGCTGGTCGGCACGGGGTGGTCCGGCGTCAGCCTCCTGGTGGGCGCCGTCCTCCTCGTCGTGACCGCGCTCGCGGTGCGGTCCCTCGTGCTGGCCCGGCGGGCGGGGCCGCGGTGACGGCTGGCGACCACTCCGCGTGGTCGTGGCTGCTGGTGGCCCTGCTCCTGGCCTGGCCGGCGCACAACCTCGTCCTCGCCGCCTTCGGCTTCCGGGTGCCGAGACCCCGGCGGCCCCCGTCCCGCCGACCCCTGCACTTCTGGATCATCGTGCCGGCGCTGAACGAGGAACTCGTCGTGGGGAACACCGTCCGGGCCGCGCTGGCGCTCGACGCCCCGTACACGCCGGTGCGGGTGCTCGTGGTGGACGACGGCTCCGACGACCGCACGCCGGAGGTGCTGGCCGCGATCGACGACCCCCGGCTCACCGTGCTGCGCCGGGACCTCCCGGACGCCCGGCAGGGCAAGGGCGTGGCGCTCAACGTCGCCTACCGGCGGATCAGGGAGATCGCGAAGCGGGAGCGCACCACCGACCGCACCGTGCTGGGGGTGATCGACGGTGACGGGCGGGGGAGCCCGAACCTGCTGCGCGAGGTCTCGGCGTTCTTCGCCGACCAGGCGGTGGGCGCCGTGCAGTGCCGCGTGCGCATCCACAACCGCCGACCGGTTCTCGGGCTGCTCCAGGACATCGAGCTCGCCTGCGTGGCGGACGCGACGCAGAGCCTGCGCGACCTCGTCGGCACCGTCAGCCTGGGCGGCAACGGCCAGTTCACCCGGCTGCGCGAGCTCATCCGGTTCGGGGACAACCCCTGGTCGGAATGCCTGGTGGAGGACCTCGAACTGGGCCTGCGCCTGCACCTGGCCGGGGCGCGCATCCGGTACTGCCGCACCGGATGGGTGACGCAGCAGGCGGTGGTCGACTCCCGGCGGCTGCTGCGCCAGCGCACCCGGTGGGCGCAGGGCAACCTCCAGTGCCTCGGGTACGTGCCCCGGCTCGCCCACTCGCCGGCGGTGGGCAGCGTCGCGCTGCTGGACTTCCTGCACTGCCTCCTGACGCCGTGGGCGACCATCCCGCTGTCGGCGCTGGTCGCCGTCGTGCTGGGGCTGACCTGCTCCGGCCTGGTGTTCCCGACCCCGGGGTCGCCCCTGGCGGCGGCCGGCTCCGAGGTGTGGGCGGCGGGGGGAGCGATCCTGGCCGCGGCGGTCGGGCCGGGCCTGCTCTGGGCCGTCGTGCACCGCGGTCGGCTGCGCGACGCGCGGTGGGGCCGGTGTCTGCTCGCCGGCCTGTGCTACCCCGCGTTCCTGCTGCTCGGGGTGGCGGCGACCTGGCGGGCGCTGGTCCGGCACCTGCTGCGCCGCCAGGCGTGGGTGAAGACCGAACGCCTGGTCGAGACCGCCGAGCCGGTGGCGCCGCCTCCGGCCGGCGTGGTCTTCACCCCCGCCCGCCCGGGCATGCGCCTCCTCCGGCTGCGCGGGCGGGCGGAGCGCTCCGGCGCGGCGGCGGACGAGCGCCGGCCGGGCAGGAAGCGGCGCCGCCCCGAGGCATAGGGCGGCGAGGGCCCGTCACATCGCGAGCCGCCGCCCGCCGGGCCGGTCGTCCCAGTTCGGGGAGCTGCCCAGGGAGCTGATCAACTCCTCCCGCGCCCTGGCGACCCGCGACCGGATCGTCCCGATCGGGCAGTCGCACACCTCGGCGGCCTCGGCGTAGGACAGGCCGAGGGCCTGGGTGAGGAAGAACGCCTCCCGGCGCTCGGGGTCCAGCGCGTCCACCAGCTCGCGGAGCGCGACGTACTCCTCGAACCGGGTGCCGGCGCCGGAACGGGCCTGCTCGGCGGCCTGTTGCCAGTCGGGCACGTCGGCCTGCCGGGGCCGGACGCGCACCGCCCGGATGTGGTCGGCCGCCACCCGGCGCGCGATGGACAGCAACCACGTCCTGGCCGAGGAGCGGCCCTCGAACCGGCCGATGCTGCCCAGCGCGCGCACGTAGGTCTCCTGGGCGAGGTCCTCGGCGAGCTGGCTGTCGGTCAGGTGCGCGGCGAACCGCCACACGTCCTGCTGCGTCGCCCGGACGAACCGCTCCAGCGCGGCCCGGTCGCCCCGCCGGGCGGCCATGGCCCACCCGGTGATGTCGTCCTCGCTCGATCCTGACATGCCCCCACCCGTGAACTACGTCCCGAACCGCTGACCGGCCCGGGCTCCCTGATCCGACTAGGCCGCGAGCGCCGGCGACAGCGGGTCGGCGCCGGGCCGCGACCGGCCCGACGCGTCCGACCGCGCCGCCACCCCGCTCACGCGGCGTCGGTCCGACGCTCGGCCGTGGGCCGCAGGGGACGCGGTCCGCCGCCCGCCAGGTCGCCGGACGCCGCCGCCCAGCCCTCGTCTCCGACGTGCTGGTCGCCGCCGGGGCCGGCCGCGAGCGGGCTGCCGGGGACCGGGCGCCGCCGGTGCTCCCGGTGGACCACGAACAGCAGCACCAGCGCGACCAGCAGCGGAGCGTGGGAGAGCACCCGGGCGGGAGTCGTGACGCCGGTGATCAGGTCGTGCGCCGAGTACGCGCCGAGCACCGCGACGAAGGAGCCCAGGACCGGCAGCAGGGCGCCGGCCCGCTCGACGCGTCGGACGACGAAGAGCAGGCCCAGCCCGAGGGCGAGGTTCCAGGCCGCCCCCTCGTTGAACAGGTGGCCCGACGCCCCGCCGTGCCCCGTGTGCCCGGTCATGCTGTTGAGCAGCTGGGAGAGCGCCACCAGCAGCTGCGCGAGCGCGACCCCGGCCAGGGCGAGCCGGGCGGCCACCGCCGGGCGGCGCGGCGGAACCGCGGCGGCGACCGCCGCGACCAGGTCCGGCGTCGCCTCCGCCGGCCGCACCCGGACGGCGCGGGTGAGGGCCTCGGCCCTGACCAGCCACTGGGCACACGCCGAGCAGCTCGCCAGGTGCCGGTCGACCTCGGCGGACGGCACGGGCTCCGCCTCGTTGTCCAGTCGGGCCGAGAGTGCTTCCCGGCAGGTTCCGCAGTCCACGGAGCAATGGTCGTTCGGGACGGCCGCCGAGTTCCCGGCACGTTCGGATTGGTGTCGGATTAGTGTCGGCGACCGTGACCAGCTCTCTCGACGAGGTGACCCGCTGGGCGCTGCGAGCGCGTACCGGCGACGCCGGGGCGTGGGAGCGGTTAGTCCGGGCGACGCAGCGGGACGTGTGGCGGTTCGTGGCGCACCTGGCCGGAGTCGGCCCGGCCGGCGAGCTGACCCAGCGGGCCTACGCGCGTGCGGTGGCGGAGTCGGGACGGCCGTGCGGGCAGTCCTCGGCCCGGACCTGGCTGCTGGCGATCACGCGGCGGGTGGTGCGCGAACACCGCCCGTCGCCGTCCGGTGTGGACAGACTCGGCGGGTTCCCGGAGGTCGAGCGCCTCAACGCGCTGCTCGACGGCCTGGCCACCGACCGGCGCGAGGCGTTGGTGCTGACCCAGGTTCTCGGCCTGTCCTATGTGGACGCAGCCGAGGCGCTGGAGTGTCCGGTGGGGACGGTCCGGGCCCTGGTCGCCCGCGCGCGGGAGGACCTCGTGCGGGCGGTGGACCAGCGGGCCGAAGCCGGGTAGGCGCCGAACCTCAGGTGTGACCTCAGTCACTGCTCGCGAAACCGGTGAACCTGTTGTGAACAGGGGAAACGCCGCCACGGCCGGCCCGAGGACGTGTCTCCACCGGGTGTTCGCGGGGCAGTCTCCACAGTGGTCTGCCCGGTCCCGGGAACTGGAGGCGCGTTCCGTGCGACTCCTGCACCAGGAACCCACCTGGGGAGGTCATCGTGGAACGTCGTTCGTTCCTGCGTGCGTCAGCGCTGTCCGCCGGAGCCCTCGGCATCGCCGGCGCCGCGAGCGCCGTGGGCGCCACCGGGGTCGCCAACGCCGCCGAGGCGGACAGCGCCGCCGACGCGCCGTCGGCCGCCAGGCCGTTGCGCGTCCAGATCCTCATGTACGACGGCGTGGAGGAGCAGGACTTCATCGCGCCCACCGAGGTCCTCGGGCTGGCCAAGGCGTTGGGCGGCGCGCTCACCACCACCCTGGTCTCCGTCGGCAAGCCCGGCTTCGTCAAGTGCACCTACGGCACGCGGGTCGAGGTGCCGCAGACGTGGTCACCCCACAACGCCGACCTGCTCGTCGTGCCCGGCGGCGGCTGGCGGCGGAAGGACGAGCCCGGAGTCCACCAGCTCATCGCGGACAAGGACTTCCTGCGCCGGCTCGCGGCGTCCCGGTCGAAGTTCGCCGGGATCTGCACCGGCGTCATGGTGTTGTCTGCCGCCGGGATCACCCGCGGCCGGCCGGCCACGACGCACCACGCCGTCAAGGCCGAACTCGCGGCCCAGGGCGCGCAGGTGGTCGACGCCCGCGTCGTCGACGACCGCACGCTGATCACCTCCGGCGGCGTCACGTCCGGCCTGGACCTGGCCCTGTGGATCGTGGAGCGGTTCCTGGGCGCCCAGCTCGCCACGCGCGCGGAGACCGTGCTGGAGTACGAGCGCCGAGGCACTGTCTGGCGTCGCTGAACCCCTGTCGTGGGCCGCTGCCCCACCCCCGCCCAGGGGCAGCGGCCCGCTCTGGTTCCGCCCGTCGCCGGGTTTTCCTGTTGTTGTTGTGCACATTCTGTGAAGGTCCGGTCGCGTTGGGGATCTTCTGGTTGTTCTGGCTGGTGGGGCGGGGGCATTACCTGTGACGTAATTGGCTTCCGTTGGTCTGGCTGAAAGTCTCGTGACATCAGCGGAAAGGCCGGAAGGACTTCGTCATGAGCAAGCGTCAGATCGCCCTCCTGGGGTTGGCAGCCACCCTGTCGTTCGGTGTGGCCGCTGGGCCGGTCGCCGCGGCGGAGGCCGCTCCCGACACTGTCGCCGCCTCCGCCGCCTGTCCCGCCGTCGCCAAGGTCAAGCGGGTGGAGGGTTGGGTTTCGCCCAACGCCTGCGCCTTCATCACCAAGCAGGTCGCCTTCGGCGAGATGAAGACGTTGCCGGACGCGCAGCGGCGGGTGGACGCCTACGGTGACATCTTCGCGCCGGACGCGACCCTGTGGGAGCCGGCCGAGCCGGGCAAGTTGGTGCGGGGCCTGGATGACATCAAGGCGTCCATCAAGGGGACTTTGGCTTCGCTGCCCGACTTCCAGTTCACCGGCGAGCGGATCTCCGTTGACGGGCCGGTGGTCATGTTCGGGGCGAACAACACGGTGACCGTCAAGGGACACGCGATCACTTACCCGGCCATCTACCGGGTGCTGCTCGGTGATGACGGCAAGGTGATCCAGGGGCGGCGCTACTACGACCGGTCGCAGTGGTTCGCTCCGCTCGATTCCACTCTGCCGAAGGTGTTCGACGGTGTCGCGGACAGCGGGCCGACACCGTCGAGCGCCAAGGCGCCCACCGTGGACGAGATCATGGCCAGGGGTAAGGCGTGGAACCGGGGAGACGTCGAGGCGCTGGTCGCCCCGACGGGCGGCGCGCCCCTGTCCGCTCCCGGTCTGGAGGACCGCGTTCTGCGGACGACGCAGGGCAAGCGCGACTACCTGAACCGGTTCTTCGGCGCGGCCGAGGACATCCAGCTCCAGCTCGGGCAGGTGGCCCGGTCGCAGGACGCGACCGTCGTGGAGTGGTTCGGCACGGTGCGGACCCAGGGGCGCGTGGTGAGCTTCGGGATCATCGAGCGCATCGGCCACTCGCGTGGCAAGGTCACGCAGTGGAGCCTGTCCTTCGACACGCTGCCGCTGGTCGCGGACGGCAAGAAGATTGTCGAGCTCTATGGTCTGCTTCGCTGACGCCGCAGGGACCTCGCGAGCACGTCACGGAGATGTCGGCAGCGGTGCGATGAAAACGTAGCCGGCGGTGAGGGCGGCGCCGAGCAGGACGAGGGTGAACGAGACGAGCCGGGGCACGACCGCGCTGCTCTCGTTGCACCTCCTGTCCGGCGCCGCCGCCGGCAGCCAGTGCAGGCGGAACGCGCGGTGGAAACCGGCCATCCAGACCGGGAGGAGCACCACGACCAGCACGCGCACGGCAGGGGGGACGGAACCGGTCGTCGGGATCACGAGAACCCAGACGAGACAGGTGGCGAGGATCAGCCAGGCGCGTGTCCGCCACTGCCGGGGAGTGAGCGTCCGCACGGCGGTTCGCCCCGCGAGTCGCAGGAGCATCCCGACCAGCAGCAGGGAGATCACGGCGAGGGCGAGTCCGCGCCCCGACGCGGAGGAGCCCGCGATCAGCAGGCCCAGCGGAGCGACCGCGACGAGGAGCGCCACGAGCTGGACCACGCGGAGAAAGCTGGTCAGGTAGGTCGGGCCGCGGAACCGCTCCATCGCGAGCGGAACGGTGGTCGGAACCGGCCGTCCCCGGCGCGCGGGCAGGACGGAGCGGAGGAACTCGTACAGCGACGCCGGGTCCTGGCCGCGGAAGTCCAGCCACTGGTGGCGGCGCACCAACTCGGTGTCGGCGTCGACACCCACTGGCGGCAACAGGCTGGTGGCCAACACGAAAACCGTGTGGTCGCCGAAGAGCGCGTGTGCCGAGGACAACATCTTCCAGTCGGTGTGGGCGCTGACGATGACGAACGACCAGTGGGCGTCGACGGTGTCCCGGTCGAAACCGGCGGCCCCGCAGGCGGATTCGATCAGGTTCGCGATCGGTCTGTCCGCCGGGTGCCGCACGATGTCGTAACTGGTCGCCGCGCCCACGCCGGCCAACGACTCGCGCAACGCGGCGAACCGGGGCTGGTAGCTGGTCCACTGGTAGGCGAAACTGCGTTTGAGCGCCTTCGGACGCAGGACGACCCGCCCGAGAACGCGATGACGAATGTGGTGCTGCCCCTCGCCGGTCGGCATCCACAGGTGCACGGTCCGGGACCAGGACACCAGGACGACGCCCAGGACGGACACCACGACGCCGGCGGCGAAGTAGTCCCCGAAGGCTCTGTTCCGCGCGAGCGGCAGTGTCTCCAGGTCGAACAACATGATCACCAGAAGGGCCAGGAAACACTGCCGCAGCGACGAGGGCGTCGCGCGCCGTTCGAGCAGACGCAGGGCCACGGTGGCGAATCCCCCGGCGACCACGGCGTTGCAGAGCGCCAACACCAGGAAGAACCGGGCGTAGCGGGTGTCGTAGATCGACGAGCGGTCGGCGCCCGCCTGCGCCGCACTGGCGGTGTACCTGGTGTGGAGGTCCCAGTCGAGCAGCGTCGCCGCCGCCGTGCCCACGATGCCCAGGCAGAGCAGGACCATCAGCGACAGAACGGCGAGCGGAACGGCGGGGCCACGGCGGAGAGCGGTGGACGGGACGTGCTCCCCGTCGGCCAGTTTCGCCGCCAGGGCCCGAGCCCGGGACCAGAACCGGGTTCGCAGGTCGTGGGTGGGGCAGTGGGCGAGCTCCTCCGGCAGCGAGACCGTGTGCACCACGGCGACGTGGACGGGAATGCCGAGGGCGAGCGCACGTGTCCACTCCGCCCGCACGTAGTCCGACGCGAGCGCGGCCGGCGAGGCCATCAGCAACAGGGCGTCGGCGGTGTCCAGCGCCGTGTCGATACCGGCGGCCCAGTCCATGCCGGGGCGGAGGTTCTCGGCGTCGAGCCAGGCGCGCACGCCGTCGGACTGGTTGATGACCGCCGTGACGGATTCCGCGTAGTAGAACTCGGTACGTGAGTAGCTGACGAAGACATGGCCCACGCATGCTCCCGGTGTCCTCGTGACCACAATGACCAGTTCTTGACGAGCAAGTGTGGCCGCCGATTCCTGGCGCGCGGTAGACCTCGTGGTGGCTTTCGGGTGCCGACATCAGGGGTAACGGCGCCGTTCGCGTCGTGGCGCCTCGTGCGCGGATCGCCGGAGGTCCCGGTGCGCGAGGGGAGAAAAGTCATGCCGGAGACGGAAGATTTTCCACCGAACGGACCAAAGGGGACGCGGCTCGTCGGCTGGGCTCCGCGCGCTCCTCCGGTGGGCGGTTGTGCCTGCGGTGTCCATCGGCCCACGAGGAGGAGCAGTTGATCACGCCGGAGAAGCCCGCCCCCTTCCTCCGGCGGCTTTCCCGACTCCGGTCGGGAAAGCCGTGCGGTGCTCGGATCACCTGCCGTGGGAGGACCGCCAGGTGCTGTGTTCCCGGCTGATCGCCGCCTCCGCGTCGGCGACCGCGCTGGCCCAGGTCTCCTCGTCCAGCTCCCGGCTCAGTCGCTCGTGGATCAGGCCCAGCTCGTGGCTGGCGAGCACGTAGGCGTTGACGAGCGTGTTGTGCTGTCGGGTGGCCATCCACGCGGCCACCGCCGAGATGAGGGCCGCCACGATCCCGGCGAGGTCGAAGGAGACGAGGTCGCACGCCTTCGCCAGTGCGGCGGCGACGCCGAGGACTTCGAGCAGCAGCGCGAGCACCCGGTACCGGTTCGCCCACCGCTGGTGGAATTCCGCCCTGCCCGCGTACCAGTCGCGTTGTTCCTCGATGCGGTTGGTGAGATAGGTGCGTTTCCGGACTTCCAGGGGAGCCGCCCGCAGCTCGCGCATCCGAGGGCTGATGGGCGCCGACCGGCTTGGCAGAAGCTGCACCGACGCGAGGTCCGCGCGTTGCGCGGCCAGCCGTTCCAACAGCAGTTGAGTGCTGTCCTGGTCCGGCAGGCTGGTGGGAAAGGGCGTGGCGCCGACCATGTAGCGCCAGGCCAACGTCTTGGTCGCCTCCGCGAGGGCCCGGCCCCGGTGCCATGTCCGGTTCGGTTGGCCGCGCAGCACCAGGACGTCGACCGCCAGCGCGGACACGAAGCACAGCGCGGTGGCCACCGCGCACACGTCGATTCCCGCGCTGCCCACGCGGACGGTGACCGCCGCCGTCGCCGCCGCCAGCACAGCCAGCACCAGCCGTGCCCGCACCGCCCGCAGGTACGCCCGCTGTCCTCGTAAGGACGCCTGGTCGGCGGCCTGGTACACGCCGGGGTAGTCCCGGTACGCGACCGCGTCGCCCGGCTCGCTGCTCGCCACTCCGCACCACCTCACCCAGCTCGAACCCGCACAGCATCACGCCCCGTGATCATGCTGTCCAGCACGGTTGCGCCGTCATGGACGCCGGCGGCCGAGCGGAGGTGTAGGTGTCCACAGTGGACAGAGAGGTCGCATTGCCCTCCTGGAGAACCTGTCAGATGTTCCGCGCCGCGACACGGACAACAAGGCGCTGGCGTCGCTGGGACTCGTTCCGCGTCAGGGCTACGCTCGACTCCGAATGTTCGATTCGGTCACTATGTGAGTGAGACGCCGATGAACAAGTCGGACAACGCCGGACCGCGGTCGCTGACCCGGCCGCTGGTCCTGCTCCTGTTGGCGCTGGTGGTCGGCTGGCTCGTCCTGGTCGTCGCGCAGATCGGCGAGTTGCCGGCCTCGGGGCGCGAGACACCCGACAAGCTCAGGGCGGCCGTGGCGGACGCGCTGGGCCACAGGTCGGCCGACGAGCTCCAGGAGCTGTTCAGCAAGGAATCCGCCGGCAAGAAGTACGCCGAGACCTACCTGAAGAGCTGGGAATCGCTCCAGGCCTCGGATGTCCGGGTCGAGCTCTCCCCGGACACGGCTCGGGTGCTCGTCGCCGCCACCGCTGGGGACGGCAACCGCGTGTGCGTGGGCTGGCCGGTGGCCCAACAGCGCGGACTCTGGTACCTGGAAGGAGTCCCGGCGCTCCAGGGCGTCACCTGTTCCACCTGAGCGCTCACCAGAACGCGGTCGCCTGGTGCGGTGCGGCCGTTTCCGCGAGATCTCGCGCGACGAACCGCACGGTCGTGGTGGCGGGACGAGCGGCCACCACCGCGTTGATTTCCCCGGAAGATCCCCGTCAGGCGCGGGGCAGGCCCCAGAACGGCCCTCGCAACCCGACTTCGTGGAAGTACTCGGCCGCGGCCGAGGGTTCCCGTCGCTGGTATCCGCGATCCAGCCGGCCCGCGTACCAGCCGCGCGCCAACCGCCACAACTGGGGCAGATCCATGACACAGCCCCGGTCGGACCGCGTGCGCTCCAACCAGTTCGTCACACAGGTTTCCGCGCAGAAGATCCGCTGGTTTCCGCATGCCCGAACGACGTCGTCCCACACCCGGTCGACCGGCGTCAGGAAGTGCGCGACCAGATCGGACTCCGGCGGCGCGTCCCGCCGCACCACCACGGCGTGCGGCGCTCCGCAGCCGGGGCACCGGGTCGCCACCAGCACCTCGTCCTCCTCGGGCAGGAGGTGCGGGATCGCGAACGAGTCCCACGCGCACCCTCCCCACCACAGGGTTCGCCGGCCCATCACGGAGAACCCCAGCGGCACCGCCGAGAACGGGTGCGCCATGACGATCTGGCCGTCCGGCCCGAGCACCAGGTCCCGGTGCTCGTGCAGTCGCCGCAACGCCTCGTCGACCTCCGTCGGCGCGAGCCCCGTGCGCCGGGCCAGGTCGACCCGAGACGGCGGAGCCCCGTCGGAGGCGAAAGCGCGGTACACGACCAGGCGCACGTCCTCGACCTGCTCGGTGTCCACCCGGGCTCCCTCTACTCGGCGGCGGTGTTTCCGCTCCCAGCATTCCGAACGGCGGCAGCTCCGTCACGCCTGATCCAGATCTCGGTGCTGTTGTGGGTCGCGTTCGGACTCAGTCCACGCAGGGGATTCCGCCCATGTCCACCGAGTGGCCGGGCGGAGCCGGGGCCTGGGGAGCGACGGGGACGCCGTGGGCGGCGGCTGGGCCGACCCCGGCGGGGGAGCCGGAGGGCGCCGGCAGCGCGCGGGGCGGGCGGAAGTTGGAGCCGAGCAGCACCCAGACCCGGTTGGCGGGGACCTGGCGGTCGGCCTGGACGGGGAGCCCGCCCAGCGTCTGGGCGATCTTCTCGGCGTCGGCCCTGGCGCCGTCGCCGTACCGGATCAGGGAGCTGGCGCGTCCGGGCACGGTCTGCACGTCACCCGCCCGGTATCCCTGCTTCGCCAGTGCCGAGGAGACCGTCGCGGCGAGACCGTCCACACCGGACGCGTTGAGCACGTCGACCGTGGTCGAGGGGGAGCGCGAGCCGGTCGGGTCGGCGGGGGCGGCCGGTTCGGCCGGCCGCTCGCCGAACGCCTCCCGCACGATCGCCTTGATCTTGGCCGGGTCGACCAGGTTGACGTCCTGCCCGTTGATCTTCTGGAACCCCTCGATCGGCAGCGTCTCGAACCGCATGTCGCCGCCGGTGAGGTTCTGGCTCTGCCTGGCGAACGTGAGCAGGTCCCACCCCTTGTCGATGACCACGTCCTTCTTGGCGACGTCGAGGAGCCGGCCGAGGGCGGCGGGGTCGGTGAGGACGCCCTGGCCGCGGAGCTTGTGCGCCACCGAGGCGAGGAACGCCTGCTGCCGGCGGGTCCGGTCCAGGTCGCCGTTGGTCAGGCCGTGTCGCTGCCGCACGAACGCGAGGGACTGGGAGCCGTCGAGGGTCTGGCGGCCGGCGGGGAAGTCGGCGCCGGAGAAGCTGTCCCGCACGGGGTTGTTCAGGCAGACCTCGACCCCGTTGAGCGCGGTCGCCAGGTCGTAGAAACCGGCCAGGTTGACCTCGGCGAAGTGGTCGATCCGCACCCCGGTCAGCTCCCGCACGACGTCGAGGGTGGCCCTGCGGCCCGCCTCCCGACCGCGCTTCTCCAGCGTCGGCCGGTCGTGCACGCCCTGGGCGGCCAGCTTCTGCTCCTCGTGGTACTTGGCGCGGCCGTACGCCTCCTTGATCTTCCCCTTGGTCTCGCCCGGAATCCCGACGTAGCTCACGTAGTCGTCCCTGGGGATGGAGAACGCCCGCGCCTTGCCGCCGTCCGCCGGGATGTGCATGAGGATCAGGGTGTTCGTGTTGTACCCGCCCTGGGTGCCGTCGCCGGCGTGCAGCTTCTCCAGGATCTCCTTCGGCAGCATCTCGCCGTTCTGGTCCTTGCGGCTGTCCAGCCCGATCAACAGGACGTTGACCGGCTCACCGGGGCGGACGCGGCTCTCGCCGCCGATGGCGTCCGAGGTGGTCAGGCCGTCGGCGAGGTCGCGGTACCCGCTCCACGCCACCCCGCAGGCGAGCAGGACGCAGACCGAGGCCGTGGCCACGAGCGTGCGCCCGGCGACGAGCGGCGCCCGACGTCGGCGGGGCCGTGCGCGACGGGACGGGGCGGCGGCGGTCGAAGCGCGGCTGTCTGGTCCACTGTGGACAGCACGGGGAATCTCCTCCGTCGTCGCCTCGCTCGGCGTTCCGGCCCGAGGTGGACGGGGTTGCGCGGGCTCGTGCCGCCTCTCGCTCATCGTCCACCTTTCTTCTCCGCCGAGCCCTGTTTCTCCCCGCGAGCCCCGGAGCCGTCACGGTTGTTCCAGGGCGTGCCGGAACGCTTCGTGCCTTTCTCCGTGGGGAGTGGGCGACCGGCGTCACGATCCGCAGCAGAGTGCGCGTCAGCCCGGAGCGCCAGCCGCCTCCTCGATCCTCACCGAGTCAGCCCATCGACCCATCGCCCGATCGGACAGGTTGCGGTCGGGGCCGAACTCCTCCGATCGGAGTGGCCAGGTGGACGGCGTTCGCGCTGCGAAAAGCGAACGGCCCCGCCCCTCAGGAACTGAGGGGCGGGGCCGGAGCGGGCGCGAGCCCGGTGGGCCGGGCCGAAGCGGAACCGGTGTCAGCGAACCCCGAGCGCGCGGCTGAGAGTGCGGAACAGGTCGGTCTGGTCGGTGACGCCGACCACGTTGGCGGCCTGTGGGCCGTAGCCGGCGATGCGGACCTGGGTGCCGGTGTGCTCCTGGGACTGGCCGGCGGGGTTGGTGGCGTAGTTGATGGTCATCGGGGCGCCGTCGTGGGTGACCAGGGTGGCGGTCTGGCCGGGGCTCTTGGCGTCGTTGGGGATGATCTGGCTGGTGTGGCCGTGGTCGGCGGTGACGATCACGAGGGTGTCGGGGTGGTTCTTGGCGTAGTCCATGCCGGCGGCGACGGCGTCGTCGAAGCCGATGGTCTCGCCGATCTGGCCGCAGGGGTTGGCGGCGTGGTCCTGTTTGTCGATGCTGGCGCCCTCGACCTGGAGGAAGAAGCCCTTGCTGGTCCAGCGGTCGCGGCCCTTGCGTTCGAGGAGGTCGAGTGCCTTGCGGGTCATGTCGGCCAGCTTCGGCTGGCTGGCGGGCAGGGTGGTGTTGGGTTGGCAGGTGGTGGGGGCGGTGCCGCCGACCTTCGCGCCTGGGCCGGTCCACTGCAGGTCCATGTTGCCGTCGGTGAACAGGCCGAGTACCGGCTTGTTGGCGTGGGCGTCGCGCAGGCTGTTGGCGTCGGTGACGATCTGGTAGTCGGCGGCCTTGGCTTGGTCCAGGACGGTCTTTCCGGCGAAGGGGCCGGCCTTGACGGTCTGGCGGAAGTACTTGGCTCCGCCGCCGAGCAGGACGTCGGGGCGGGTCTGGACGAGTTGTTCGGCGATGGAGCCGGCGCCGCCGTTCTCCTTGGCGTTGACGGCGCACTTCGCGCTGGTCTCGTCCGGCCCCTTGCAGTCCCGGTTGACCACGTGCGCGCCGAGTACGGCGGGGGTGGCGTCCTGCACCTCGGCGGTGGTCACGTCACCGGTGCGGAAACCGTTGCGCTTGGCCAGCTCCAGGATGGTGGGCACGGGCTTGCCCTGCGGGTCCACCGAGATCGCCCCGTTGTAGGTCTTCTTCCCGGTGGCCCAGCCCGAGCCCGAGGCGGCCGAGTCGGTGACGTAGTCCGGCTTGCTGGGGTCGCCCTTGGTGACCGAGTAGGTGGTGTAGGCGCCGGTGAGCGGCAGGGCGTCCATGGCCAGCCGGCCGGCGGCGCCCTTGGCGTAGTTGCGGGCGATGGTGATCTCGGAGTCGCCCATCCCGTCGCCGATGAACAGGATCACGTTGCGGGCCCTGCCACCCTGGATCGCCTGCCGAACCGCGTGGGTTCTGTCCACAGAGGACGAGTTGCCCCGCGCCGCCAGCTCCTGCGGCGACTCGCTCTGCGCGAGCGCGGCCGGAGCGCCCACGGCGACCGTCAATCCCAGGACTCCGAACGCCAACCACCGGCGCGGTCCACTGAGGACTCGCATGTACAACCTCCTGCACGGGAAAACGCGACGCCGAAGTACCGCACCCCTTCCTGTGTGCGAACGAGCGAGGAGATGACGTCGAGCCGACCACTCGGTGAACAGACGGTCATCACAGTGTGTTCTGCTCGTGAATGTCCCCCGTGTCGGATTGGTGCAGTGGGTGCGGTGACGTCCCGCTTTCCCGATTGTGTGTCCCATGTGGACGCGCGCGGTGTTTTCCTCACTACTCACCGTGAGGGTGACATGGGGGTGGGCCGGTGGTGGTGGAAGTGTTGCCACTTCCACCACCACCGGCCCGATGAACCGTTATGTGGAGAACCGCGGTCTCGGCGTCACTTCACGGTGAGCACGAACTCCGCGCTGCCCGACTTGCCAGCCGAGTCGGTCGCGGTGATGACCACCTTGTACGTGCCGGGCTTGAACGGCGCGAAGACGGACATCGACGAGGTGCCACCGGGCTCGACGCTCGACGGGAAGAACGACGGCGCGAACTGCAGGCCCTTGGCGCTGAGCCGGCTGGCGCCCTTCCCGCCGGTGACCGTCACCTCCGCCTCGACCATGCCGCCGCGCTGAACCGTCGCCGAGCCGGGCGCGACGGTGGGCCGCGGCCCCTCGGTGGTGTCACCGTCGCCCACCGTCAGGGAGTACTCGACGGTGCGCTTCGCGGAGGCGCCCGCGGCGACGACGGAGATCTTGTGCGTGCCCTTGGGCGTGTTCGCGGTCGTCTCGAAGGTCAGCTTCGCCGTGTCGCCGGAGTTGATCGACGTCGGCTGGAACGTCGCGGTGACCCCGGCGGGCAGGCCGGACGCGGACAGCTCCAGCTTCTCCGCGCCCTGCTTGCCGGCCTTGCTGGTCAGGGTCGTGGAGACGTGCTTGCCGGGCTCGACCTTCCCGGAGGACGGCGTCAGGCCGACGGTGAACTTGCCGTCGCCGGGGTGGTCGCCCCCGCCGATCTCCTTCTTGGCCCAGTCACCCATCTCGTTCGTCAGCCGGGCCATGATGCTGTACCGGTCGCAGTTGGACGCGCCCCACGAGACGACGCCGACCACCACACCGTCCACGGTGTACGGTCCACCGCTGTCGCCGGAGCACGTCCCGATGCGGCCGTCGTCGTAGCCGACGCACACCATGTACTCGCCGTTGACGCTGACGTCGAAGACCTGGCAGTTGCCCGGGTCGTTGATCGGCATCGTGGCCTTGTAGAGGACCCCGGAGGTGCCGCCGGACGCGGCCGTGCGGCCGTAGCCGAGCGCGAAACCGGTCTTGCCCGGCTCGGTGAGCCCGCTGTCCCCGGAGCCGGCGACCTTGGCCCACTGGCTCTCCGGCACCGGGATGTCGTCCTCGGTGGTGATCACCGCGACGTCGAAGCCGTTCTTCCAGCTGCCCGACCCGGTGTACTTCGGGTGGACCTTGTACGACGCCACCTTGGTCCGGAACGTCGCGCCCTCGGGGGTGTTCAGGTCGTCGTCGCCGTAGACGTAGCTCTTGTCGCCGCCGACGTCGATCATGCAGTGGGCCGCGGTGAGGATCTTGCGCTTGCCGACGACCGAGGCCGTGCAGGACTGGCCCTGTGGGCCGCCGCCGCCGACCCGGAGGCCCGCGATGACCGAGGGGTGCTCCTTGACGGTGGTCCGTTCCCCGTTGACGACCTGGGTTCCGGCCCTGGGCTCCGGCTGGTCGGTGGGGATGGCCGCCTTGCTGACCGGCCGGACGGGGTCGGCGGCGGCCGCGTGGAGGGTGGTGAGCGAGGACGCGGCGAGCGCGATGGCGCAGGCAGCGACTAATCGTCGCACTGTCATGTCATGCCCTTCGTGGTCGGGGGAGGCGCCGTCAGAGGGTCAGGGTCCAGGAGTTCAGGACGCCGCTGTCGAACCGCTGCACGTCGGCGACCCGCAGCTTCCAGGTGCCGTTCCTGGTCTCGGCCGAGACGTCCACGGTGTACGTCCGGCGCACGCCGTCCGACTCGTCGACCCCACCGGCCTTCTTGAGGTTGGTCACCTTCCCGGACGGGGTGACGAGGTCGATCGCCAGGTCGGCCGGGTACGGGTGCTTGATGTCGACGCTGACCGAAGTGGACGCCGGGGCGTTGCCCGCGCAGGAGCTGACGGTCACCGGGCTCTCGATCGCGTCACCGGCGTCGGGGATCGGCGTGGCCTTCCCGTTGGTGGCGGGCGGACACCCGTTGCCGCCGGACCCGATGAACCCGGTGTAGAGCAGCTTGTCGGGCGTGTTCGCCGGCAGGTTGGGGATCTTGCCGCTGGTCGCGTTGGCGGCCAGCGCGTCGTGCACCTGCTGCGGCGTCTCGTCGGGCCGCCACGCGCGGTACATCGCCGCCGCGCCCGCGACGTGCGGGGTGGCCATCGACGTGCCGGTCATGGTGGCGGTGCTGCCGTTGTTGAGGCCGAGCGACTCGACGTTCACCGCCGGCGCGGAGATGTCCACACAGGAACCGTGGTTGGACCCCGAGTAGCGCCCGTCGCGGCCGTTGGAGTAGGCGGTTCCGCCGACCGTGACGGCCTCCGGGACCCGGGCCGGGCTGACGTCGCAGGCGTTCTTGTTGTCGTTGCCGGCGGCCACGACGAACAGGTGGCCCTTGGCGGTCGCGTTCTTCAGCGCCTCGTCCCCGACACCGGCCTGGTCGAAGCCCAGGCTCATGTTCACGACGCTGTTGCGCACGCCGTTGGCGGCGATCCACTCCATCGCCTCGACGGTGGCCGAGTCCGGTCCCCGTCCCTGGCAGTCCAACACGCGCAGCGCGACGATCTTGGCCTTCTTCGCGACACCGTAGGTCTTGCTCGCGACGGTGCCCGCGACGTGCGTGCCGTGGCCGTTGCAGTCGACGCCGTTCTGGCCGTCCTTGAGGAAGTCGGCGGCGATGGTCGCGCGGCCCTCGAAGTCCGGGTTGTCCTTGATGATCCCGGTGTCGACGACGTACACAGTGGACGCGTCGGCCTCGTTGTTGTACCGGTACCGGTTGTCCAGCGGCAGGTCCCGCTGGTCCACGCGGTCCAGTCCCCATGTGGGGTCGCTCTGCTCGCCGGTCGCGGTCGTCGTGCCGTCCTGGTAGACCTTGCGCACCGCGGGGTCCGCCGCGATCCGGCGTGCCTGTTGCTCGCTCATGCCGTGCACCGCGAAGCCGCGCAGGGTGTGCTCGAACGTCGCCTTGACCTGGCCGCCGTAGCGGCGGGACAGGTCAGTGGCGGCGGCCTGGACCGCGGGCTGCTTGGCCTCCGACCGCGCGTCGTGCAGCACGACGATGTAGCTGTCCTTGATCGGCTGCTTCGCCTGCACCACCGCCCCCTCCGGCTCCGCGTGGGCGGCCAGGCCGCCCAGCGGGAGCAGGAGCGCGGCCAGCACGGCGCCGCCGAGGACTTTTCGAGACAGCGACGAACCCCGTAAGTGTTGCGACATTCCAACTCCGTTCCTCGTGCGCCGCGCGGGGGCGCGGGGCGACGTCGCGGTCGCGGGGGGGCAGGGGAATCGTGGCGACCGCGACGACGACTATCCGATTCTCCGGCGCGTTGGCACAACGGTTGCGGAGTTAGATACGGGTACGCAGTTATTGGTCACGCCGGAGCCGGACTCCATAAAGATTTTCGAGGTCAACGACGTGCCGGCGAGACGAGGTCCGCTCGCGTCCTGGCGCCCAGCTTGCGGAGAATCCGGGCCACGTGCTGCTCGACGGTGCGCGGCGAGAGGAACAGGAACTCCGCTATCTCCCGGTTCGTGTGGCCCTGCCGGAGAAGCTGCGCGACCTCCTGTTCCCTGGGGGACAGGGAGTTGCCGTAGCTCCGTCTGCCCCGACGGGAGAACGAGGTCGTTCCACCCGTCCGCAGCGCTTTCCGGCACCGGGCCGCGTCCACGCTCGCGCCCATGGCGTCGAACCGGTCCGCGACCGCGGCGAGCTCGGCCGCTCCGCAGCCCTCGCCGCCGACCAGCTTCGTCAGGGCGATCCGCTCGGACAACAGCGCCGAGTAGTACACGAGGGAGAGGTCGTCCGCCGCCACCCGCGCCTCGTGGAGGAGCTCCACCGCGTCGCGGTCCTGCCGGTGCTGGGCGAGGATCGCCCGGCACGCCAGCAGGGCCGCCGTGGCCAGCGGCGCGGTCCTGCCCACGAGGCCCGCGGCCAGGTCCTCGGTCAGCCGCTCGGCGTCGCCCTGCCGGCCGGCGCGGCAGTAGACCTCCACCGCCGGCATGGCCAGTTCCCCCGCCCACGCCCAGACACCCTTGTCCCGCAACACCCTGACGCCCCTGTCCGCCACCGCGCACGCCGCCGGGACCTGGTCCCGCACCGCGTGCAGCCGCACCAGCGCGGCGAAGCCGCCCAGGAAGACGGGAGCGAAGGCGTTGTCGGGATCGCGGAGTCCGGTGTGGACGAGGTGCCGCTCGGCCGCGTCCCACTCGCCACGCACGGCCGCGAGACAGCCGAGGACGAGCGACAGCTCGCCGGCCACCGGGATGAGCTCGCGGTAGTCCTCGACGAGCCGCGTGACCCGCCGCCGCAGACCGCTCCAGTTCCCGGTGTACCAGTCGAGTCGCGCCTCCGTCGACTGCGCGGTGCCGACGATGAACGGGACGCCAGCGCCCACCGACAGGCGCATCCCCTTGTCCAGCAGGCGCCGCGCGAGCGTGAAGTGGCCGGTGAGCATGCAGGCGTCGGCCAGGTTGGTGTTCGCCCGCACCAGGTACCGCCGGGTGGTCACGTCGGGGGAGTTGTCCGGCAGCAACTTCAGCTCGTCGAGCACGGTGTGGTCGCCGACGCCCAGCCGGGCAGACAGGTGGTTGGCCAGAAGGGACAGTCGCAGCGCCTCGTCGTCGCACTCCCCGAGGAACGTCTCGACCTGGCGCGTCCAGCGGAGGTGGCAGTCCAGCGGCCACGTGCTGTTGAACGGCTGCGCCAGCACGGTGCGCCCGTGCATGGCGAGGTCCGGCCGCTCCCGGAGTTCCTCGACCGCCGTCTGGATCTCCGCGAGCCCGCGGCGCAGGCTGCCGGCCTGGCGGATCAGCAGCAGGCCGAGGTTCAGCCGCACCTCGCCGCGCGCGGCGAGCGACAGGCGGACGTCGCCGAGGAGGCGTTCCAGGGTCGCGCACGGGTCGTGCTGGTCCATCCCGTGGCGCGCCACGAGTCCGAGCTTGACCGCGAGACGGTCCACAGCGGACACGTGCGGCGTCTCGTCGAGCAGCCGCTGGTACAACCGGGTCGCGGTCGTGGAGTCGCCCATCTCGGCCGCGTGGTCGGCCGCGGCCTCGCCGTGGCGCAGCCACTCGTCGAGCATGCCAGCCCGCCGGCTGTGCTCGGCGATCTGGAACAGCGGGGCCGGGTCCACTCCGGACAGCGCCTCGAACGCCCGGACGTGCAGCCGTCGGCGTTCCGGCCCGCTCAGGGTGTCGTAGACGGCCTGTTGCGCCAACGCGTGCCGGAATCCGTACCGGGCGTCGTCCACTTCGTACAGCACGCCGGCGCGCAGGGCGCGGATGATCGCCGGGCGCACGCGTTCGGACGACATCGCGCCCACCTCGGCGAGGAGCTCCTCGGACGCGGGCACCCCCAACACCGCCGCCGCGTGGGCGACCCGCCGGCCGGTGGCCGGAAGACGGCTGAGGCGTTCGGCCATGGCGTCGCGCAGCAGCGCGGGAACCTCGATGGTGTCCAGGAGTCGCCGCGCCGTGCAGGTGTCCGTGCTCACCCCGCCCACCGGGTCGCGCATCGCGCGCAGCGTCTCCTCCAGGACGAACGGGATTCCGGCCGTGCGCTCGTGCAGCCGCGCGGCCAGGTCGGACGGCACCGCCGGGACACCGAGGATCGCCGCCGTCAGCTCGGAAACCTCCTCCACCTCCAGCGGCCGCAGTTCGAGCAGCAGCGAGACGACGCCGGCCGGCGGCTGGTAGGCGGAGCCCAGCGGCATCCCGCCGGGGGTGTCCTCCCGCCGGTAGGTCACGAGCACGCTCAGGTTCGGCGGCGGCTCGGACATGAGGAACCGCAACAACTGCCGTGAGCCGTCGTCGGCCCAGTGCAGGTCCTCCACGACCAGCAGGGTCGGGCCGAGGACCGACAGGACCTCCCGCACCGCGCGGAAGATCTGGTGCCGCCGGTGCCGGGGGTCCTCCGGGAACTCGGGCAGGTCCGGGAGGTGGTGGGCGATCTCGGGCAGCAGCGGGCGCAGGACACCGGCGACCGGGCTGAGCGCACGGCGGTCCAGACAGGCGCCCACGGTGTGGAGCGCGTCGAGAACGGCGCCGTAGGGGAACGGTTCGCGGAGCGGTTGACAACTGCCGGTGAGCACCCGCAGCGGCGTGGAGTCCAGTCCGCGCAACAACTCCCGCAGCAGCCTGGTCTTTCCGATCCCGGCCTCGCCGTTGACGAGCACCACCGAGGGTTGCTGGGCGACCGCGGCCGTCAGGGCGGACAGCTGGGAGCCGCGGCCGACCAGGACAGGCGAGCAGGTTCGTGGGTCCGTGTGCGCCAACGTCATGTCACACTCCACAACCTCGTGGGCGTCCGGTATGTCCGATCCCGTCTGTCCGGACCACCGACATCGGCTGCCCGGGACCGGAGACCAGGAACACGGGCGGTGACGCGGGCACGGCGGGGGTGGCGTCACCGCGGGCAGAAGGAGCAGCAGGCTAACAGCAGTCACCGCCGCGATGACAGAACCTTTCCTGGGTCCTGTCGTACGCCACGACCCCGCCGGGGCGTCGACCGTGTCGACGTCCCGACGGGGCCTGGGGTGGGCGATCACATGGGGGCTGGCCGGAACGCGGCGCCGAGCGGGGTGCCGCCGCCGGGGACGCCGGTGGTCACCGGGGATTCGACGGGCCGGCGAACGCCGGGCGCCGCGTCGGCCGTGACCGGGTTCGCCCGGTCACCGGGAGGTCACGCGTCCTGGTTGAGGAAACCGACGTAGAGCAGCTTGTTCGGCGAGCCCTTGACGTCGCGGATCTTGCCGGGCGTCGAGGCGGACAGGAGAGCGTCGGCCACCTCCGACGGCGACTTCGCCGAGTTCCCTGGCTGGCCGAGGTACAGGGCGGCGGCGCCGGCCACGTGCGGGGTGGCCATCGAGGTGCCGCCCATCGTCGCGGTGCCGCCACCGGGCTTGGCGGAGAGGATGTTGCTGCCCGGCGCGAACAGGTCGACGCACCGGCCGTAGTTGGACGCCACGTTCGGCGCCCGCCAGATCGACCGCTTGTCGGCGGAGTCGCTGGCCGCGACCGTGATCGCCTCCCGCACCCGCGCCGGCGAGACGTTGCACGCGTCCTGGTTCTCGTTGCCCGCGGCGACCGCGACGGTGACCCCGGCGTTGACCAGGGAACGGACGGCGCGGTCGGTCGAGCTGTTGGCGGAGCCGCCCAGGCTCATGTTGACCACGGCGGGCTTCTGGGCGTTCTTCGCCACCCAGTTCAGGCCCGACACCACAGAACTGCCGCGGCTGTAGCCCGAGCAGTCCAGCACGCGCACGCCGACGATGTTGGCCTTCTTGGCCACGCCGTAGGTCGCGCCCGCCACCGTGCCGGCGACGTGCGTGCCGTGGCCGTGGCAGTCCTCGGCCTCGTCGTCGTCGTCGATGAAGTCGTACCCGTGCTTGGCACGGCCCTCGAACTCCGGGTGCTCGACGTCCACGCCGGTGTCCACGACGTAGACGGTGGTCCCGGCGCCGGCGTTGTCCGGGTAGGTGTACTTCCTGTCCAGCGGCAGGTTCCGCTGGTCGATCCGGTCCAGACCCCAGACCGGGTCGGTCTGCTCGCCGGACGCCCGGACGACCTTGTCCTGCTCCACGAACTCGACCGACGGCTCGGCGGCGAGGCGCTTGGCCGCGGCCTCGTTCATGTCGACGGCGAAACCGCCCACCGCGTCGTAGACATGCCGCAGTTGACCGCCGTGCCGGGCCGCGAGCTGGTTCGCCCTCTCGGTGATGTCGGCCGCCCCCAGGGCGGCCGACTGCCGGAAGTGCACGAGGTAGCTGCCCGCGACCGAGTCGGGGGTGTTCGCGTTGAGGATCGTGCCCTCGGCCGCGGACGCGGCGGGTGGGCAGGCGGCGCCAAGGGCGAGCGCCGCGACGGCGGCCGTGAGGCCGGCCGCTGACGTTCTCAGACGTGAGCTGAGCGAGAACATGCAGGGGCTCCCAATCTGCCTCGCCGAGGGAGCGGATCCACTCGGCGCGTGACCGTCAGGCGACTTGCAGGGGGGGTCACGCCGGACGACTGTGCGCTACCCGGACAACGCGGAGCATCGGTTGGGGAATTAATTAGGGGTACGCAAGAAAATCCGTTCGCCGCGTGCCGGCGCACCGAAGTGGTTCGGCCGCGTCGCGGTTGGGCCGATCGCCGACGGCGCGTCCACTGGTTCGGACCAACGGCGACCCGCGTGCGGGTTCTTCCCGTCGACGCCCCCGGGAACGATGTTCGCCGGATGAAAGGACTTCCGTCGAGCCGGACCGGTGCTCGGACTGTGCTGGGTGTCGGAAGTTGTTGCTGCACAAGGTAATCCACTGACCAACGTCGGCAGGAGCAGTAGGAGGAAACTGGGAGCGGGCGCGAACTCCGGACGCGGCTTGGAACCGGGTGGCACGTTGAGCTCGGCCCAGGCTCTGCGGGCGAGGCGACATCGTCAGGTGCCGACAACCCCACGTGTGCGGCGGCGGCCTCGGACGAAGATCCAGACGAAGATCCAGGCGTTGGGGCGGCCGCGCTTGCCGTGGCGCGCGGCTCGGGGCGGCCGACTCGTCGCGCGGAACCCGAGACAGGTGTCTGACAGCATGCGGCGAGGAAGGCCGACACGTCGTCGGAATTGTCCTGAACGCACCTTCTGCGGCTGGCCGGGGCGCTCCGCGCCCACCAGACGCCCACTGGCACTGGCAGCCGCGCGCCCGCGCGCGTGGGACGGCGATCAGGGCGGGGGTGGTCAGACTGAGCTCAGCGCGGAGCAACGGCTGTGGAGCGTCGGCCGAGGAGCGCGCGGGCGGTCGGTGTCCGCCATCCGGCCCAGTAGCCGACTGATCACCGCTGGTCGCCGGTGTTCTCCGGGCGGACCCGCCGCCTGTGTAACGTGAGCGCGATATGGCGACGGCGCGCCCGGACGGATGGCACCTGACCGGGTAAGCGGTGACTCCAGCAGAACGAGGTGGACGTGAGCGACACCAAGGTCGGCGTTGGTCGTTCGGCGGGGAGCGGTCGGGCCGAGGAGCCCGGGCCCGCCGTCGACCAGCCGGAGCTGCGCCAGTTGCTCGCCGGGCTGACCGCCGTCCGGGACGGGGACTTCGGCATCCGGCTCCCCGACGACGGCGACGGGCTGCTCGGCGAGATCGCGACCGTGTTCAACGGCATGGTCGACCAGTTGTCGCTGTTCACGTCGGAGGTCACCAGAGTGGCCCGCGAGGTGGGCACCGAGGGCAGGTTGGGTGGTCAGGCCGAGGTGCCCGGGGTGTCCGGGACCTGGGGCGACCTCACCGACTCGGTGAACGCCATGGCCAGCAACCTGACCAGTCAGGTGCGCGACATCGCGGAGGTCGCCACCGCGGTCGCGCGCGGCGACCTGTCGCAGAAGGTCACGGTGACGGCGCGCGGCGAGATCCTGGAGCTGAAGAACACGATCAACACGATGGTCGACCAGCTCTCGGCGTTCGCCGACGAGGTGACCAGAGTGGCCCGCGAGGTGGGCACCGAGGGTCGGTTGGGTGGTCAGGCCGACGTCAAGGGCGTCTCCGGCACCTGGCGCGCCCTGACCGACTCGGTGAACTCCATGGCGGGCAACCTCACCGCGCAGGTCCGCTCGATCGCGCAGGTGGCCACGGCGGTGGCCAGCGGGGACCTGTCGCAGAAGATCACGGTGACGGCGCGCGGTGAGATCCTGGAGCTCAAGGACACCATCAACACGATGGTGGACACCCTGTCCGCGTTCGCCGACGAGGTCACCCGGGTCGCCCGTGAGGTGGGCACCGAGGGTCGGTTGGGTGGTCAGGCCGACGTCAAGGGCGTCTCCGGCACCTGGAAGGCGTTGACCGAGTCGGTCAACGTGATGGCCGACAACCTCACCGCGCAGGTCCGCTCGATCGCCCAGGTGACCACCGCGGTCGCGCGCGGCGACCTCACCCAGAAGATCCGGGTGGACGCCAGGGGCGAGATCCTGGAGCTGAAGGAGACCATCAACACGATGGTCGACCAGCTCTCGGCGTTCGCCGACGAGGTGACCAGGGTCGCCCGCGACGTGGGCACCGAGGGCAACCTGGGCGGCCAGGCCACCGTGCGCGGGGTCTCGGGCACGTGGAAGGACCTCACCGACAACGTCAACGTGATGGCCTCGAACCTGACCAGCCAGGTGCGGTCGATCGCCCAGGTCGCCGCCGCCGTGGCGCGGGGCGACCTCAGCCAGAAGAGCACGGTGGAGGCCAAGGGCGAGGTGGCCGCCCTGGCCGAGGTGATCAACACGATGGTGGACACCCTGTCGGCGTTCGCCGACGAGGTCACCAGAGTGGCCCGCGAGGTGGGCACGGAGGGGATGCTCGGCGGCCAGGCGCGGGTGCCCAACGTGGCCGGCACGTGGAAGGACCTCACCGACAACGTCAACTCGATGGCGAACAACCTGACCAACCAGGTCCGCAACATCGCCCAGGTCACCACCGCCGTCGCGCGGGGCGACCTGTCGAAGAAGATCGACGTCGACGCCCGCGGCGAGATCCTCGAACTGAAGACGACGATCAACACGATGGTGGACCGCCTCTCGGCGTTCGCCTCCGAGGTCACCCGGGTCGCCCGCGAGGTGGGCACCGAGGGCAAGCTCGGCGGGCAGGCCGAGGTCGAGGGCGTCTCGGGCACCTGGAAGCGGCTCACCGAGAACGTCAACGAGCTGGCCGGCAACCTGACCAGGCAGGTGCGGGCCATCGCGGAGGTGACCAGCGCGGTCGCCGAGGGCGACCTGACCCGGTCGATCACCGTGGAGGCCTCCGGCGAGGTCTCCGAGCTCAAGGACAACATCAACTCGATGGTGGAGTCGCTGCGCGAGACCACCAAGGCCAACCGCGAGCAGGACTGGCTGAAGTCCAACCTGGCCCGCATCTCCGGGCTGATGCAGGGACAGCGGGACCTCGCGGTCGTCGCCGAGCTGGTCATGGACGAGCTGGCCCCGCTGGTGTCCGCCCAGTACGGCGCGTTCTACCTGGTCGACGAGGCCGCCGAGCGCCCGTTGCTGCGCATGGTCGGCTCCTACGGCCACCCCGAGGCCGGCGGCGTGCCGTCCGGGCCGGCCCAGCTCGCGTTCGGCCAGTCGCTGGTCGGGCAGGCGGCGCGCGGCCGCCGGGTCATCGCCGTCGACGAGGTGCCCGGCGACTACGTGCGAATCTCCTCCGGGCTCGGCAGCACCGCGCCCAGGAGCCTGGTCGTGCTGCCGATCGTGGTCGAGGAGCAGGTGCTCGGCGTCATCGAGCTGGCCTCGGTGCACCGGTTCACCGCGGTGCACCGCGACTTCCTCGCACAGCTCATGGAGCTGATCGGGGTCAACGTCAACACGATCCGCGCCAACGCCCGCACCGACGAGCTGCTGGCCGAGTCGCAGCGGCTGGCCGCGGAGCTGCGGGCCCGGTCCGAGGAGCTCCAGATCCGGCAGGAGGAGCTGCAGCGCTCCAACGCCGAGCTGGAGGAGAAGGCGGCGCTGCTGGTCACCCAGAACCGGGACATCGAGACCAAGAACCTGGAGATCGAGCAGGCGCGGCAGGAGCTGGAGCAGCGCGCCCAGCAGCTCTCGCTGGCCTCGAAGTACAAGTCGGAGTTCCTGGCGAACATGAGCCACGAACTGCGCACCCCGCTCAACAGCCTGCTGATCCTGGCGCAGCTGCTGGCCCAGAACCCGACCCGCAACCTCACGCCCAAGCAGGTCGAGTACGCGGGCATCATCCACTCGGCGGGCTCGGACCTGCTCCAGCTGATCAACGACATCCTGGACCTGTCCAAGGTCGAGGCCGGCAAGATGGACATCACGCCGGAGCGGGTGTCGCTGCGGCAGCTCCTCGACTACGTCGAGGCGACCTTCCGCCCGTTGACGAGCCAGAAGAGCCTCGGCTTCCGGGTCACCACCGCGCCCGGCGTGCCCGGCGAGCTGCTCACCGACGGCTCCCGGCTGCGGCAGGTGCTGCGCAACCTGCTGTCCAACGCGGTCAAGTTCACCGAGCGGGGCAGCGTCGAGCTGCGCATCGAGCAGGCCGACCCCGCGGAGCTGCCCGCCTCGGTGCGCCACCACGGGGCGGCCATCGCGTTCCGGGTGACCGACACCGGCATCGGGATCGCCGAGCACCAGCTGGAGTCCATCTTCGGCGCGTTCCAGCAGGCCGACGGGACCACCAGCCGCAAGTACGGCGGGACCGGGCTGGGGCTGTCGATCAGCAGGGAGATCGCCTACCTGCTCGGCGGCGCGATCCTGGCCGAGAGCACGGTGGGCAGCGGCAGCACCTTCACCCTCCACCTGCCGGTGGCCCGGCCCGACTTCCAGGAGGCGTCCACCTCGGCGCTGCCCGCCGGCGTGCGGGAGGCGATGGACCGGGGCGCGGAGAACGGCGTCGCCGCGGGCAACCACGGCCCGCCGCCGGCTCCCGCCCACCGGCGGCTGCTGGTGGTCGAGGAGCGGCCCCGCGGTCTGCTGTCGCTCGTGGCCGAGAGCGCGGTGGCCGACCTGGCCGGCAACCACGATCCGCGCGGTCCGGTGCAGGTGGTGACCGCCGTCGGCGCCGAGGAGGCGGCGGCGGCCATGGCGGCGGAGTCGTACCACTGCGTGGTGCTGGAGCTGGACATGCCGGGCGGGGCCGCGCACCGGTTCCTGGAGGCGATGGACGGAGATCCGGCGCTGCGCACGGTTCCGGTGCTGGCGCACAGCAACCAGCGGCTCGCCAGGGACCAGGAGCGGCGGCTGCGCGCCAGGGCCGAGCGCCGGCCGTTGGAGTTGCTGTCCAGTTTGGACGAACTGCGGGAGCGGGTCGCCCTGCACCTCACCGCGGAGGCCCCCGGGGACGTGCTCCCCCTGGTGCGCGCGGCGGAACCGGCGCCGGAGACGACCTCGTCCGCGAACGGCGTCCTCAACGGACGGACGGTCCTGATCGTGGACGACGACGCGCGCAACCTGTTCGCGCTCAGCAGCATCCTGGAGCTGCACGGCGCGCACGTCCTGCACGCGGAGAACGGCAGGGAGGGGATCGACGCGCTGGCGGCGCACTCCGAGGTCGACCTGATCCTGATGGACGTGATGATGCCGGAGATGGACGGGTATACCGCCACCACGACCATCCGCGCCATGCCGCAGCACGCCGAACTGCCCATCATCGCGGTGACGGCCAAGGCGATGCCGGGCGACCGGGACAAGAGCCTGGCCGCCGGCGCCAACGACTACGTCACCAAGCCCGTCGACGCGGACAACCTCGTCGCGTGCGTTCAGCGCTGGCTGAACGGGTAACCCCGTCAGGGCCAGCACCGGACTGACCGACAAGGAGCGGCTGTGTTCGACTCCACCGAACCCCCGGAACTCGTGCGGGACGCCCGGCTGTTCTCCGCCGGGCGTCCCGACGACGGCGAGCCGCCGCACGGGTGGAACCGGTTGGCGGCCACTGTGGAGCGTCTGCGCGACCAGGTGCGGCAGGCGAACGCGGAGGCCGACGGGCGGGCGCTGATCGAGATGGCCAAGGGTGTCCTGGTCGAACGCCTGCGGTGCAGCCCGGCCGACGCCGCGCGGCAGCTCGGCGACCTGGCGGCCAGGGCCGGCCTCGTCGAGCTCGAACTGGCCGCGGAACTGGTCGGCCAGGCCGCGCAGGACCGGCTCACCGCGGCCACCGGCCGGTTCCTGGCCGACTCCGGGCGCCTGGAGGAGGTCGGGCGCCCGGAGGAGGTCGGCGACGAGCACGCGCCCTCGCCCGCGGTGCGGCTGCGCACGGCGGAGAGCGCTGTCCTGGCGGCGAGCGACACCCAGCGCGTGGCCCAGTCGCTGTTGGACCACGCGCTGGCCCCGCTGGGCGCCGTCGCGGTGGCGGTGTGGTCGGCGGGGATCGACTCCTCGTTGTCGTTGGCCGGGTTCGCCGGCATCGCCGAGGAGGAGGCCCGGCGGTGGCACTACGTGCCGCCGGGTGTGGCGACACCGGCGCGTCAGGCCCTCGTCGATCGCGCTCCACTGTGGATCGAGGACCTGTCCCGGTCGGGGCTGCCCTCGATCGGCCACCGCACGCTGCCCGGCGGCCGGGTGGTGGTCCCCGCCGGCGCCGGCGGTCGGGTCCTGGGCGCGCTGGAGATCTGCTGGCCGCAGGAGCTTCCGCCGCAGCCGCCGCAGATCCAGCGGCAGGTCGAGGCACTGGCCGAACTCTGCGCGCACACGTTGGAAACCGGCGGCGTGGGCGCGCCGGAGGCGGTCGGCGCCGACCGGGCGTTGTCCGAACTGGTCAACCTGGCCGAAGGGCTGCTCGACCCCGCCCTGGTGCTGCGTCCCCTGCTGGACGACGACGGCGAGCTGGTGGACTTCCGCGTCCACCACGTCAACAGCCACTTCGTGGACCTGGCCGGCCGTCCTCGGGGAGCCGTGCTCGGCGCGCCGCTGCTGGAGGCGTACCCGTCGGCGGCGACCCCGGGCCAGCTCTTCGAGAAGATCGAGCGGGTGTACGCCACGGGGGAGGCGTTCCACGCCGAGCGCATGCCCCTGGTCACCCTGGTCGACCAGGTGCCGTTGACGGTGGTCGCGATGGTCGGCGTCAGCCGGCACGGCGAGAACGTGCTGCTGGTGTGGCGGGTCGAGGACGAGACCGCCCGGCTGGCCAACCTGCTCCAGCACGCCCAGCGCCTCGGGCGCATCGGCGGGTTCGAGGAGAACACCGCCACCGGCGAGATCACCTGGAACGACCCGCTGTTCGCGCTCTACGGACTGGAGCCCACCGCCGATCCCGTGCCGTTGACCAGGTTGGCCGCGCACGCCCACCCCGACGACGCGGTGCCGATCAACCGGTTCCTGCGCACCGTGCTCCACCACGGCCGCGCCGCGTCCACGACCTTCCGGCTGCGGCGCTCGGACGGCGTCACCCGGCACATCCGGGTCATCGCCGAGCCGATGCTGGACCGGGACGGGCACCTGCTCCTGATTCGCGGCGCGTACCAGGACATCTCGGCCCAGCACTGGACCGAGGTGGCGTTGTCGGCCACCCGCGACCAGCTCGCGCACACCGAGCAGCGCGTCGCCGAGCAGAACCGGCTCGCCCTCCAGCTCCAGCAGGCGATCATGCCGCCGGCGCAGCCGCCCATCGACGCCTTCGGGCTGCGCATCGCCGTGCGCTACCGCCCCGCCGAACAGGAGCACCTCGTCGGCGGCGACTGGTACGACGCCGTTGTCCTCCCCTCCCAACAGGTCCTGGTCTCGGTCGGCGACATCACCGGACACGGGCTGGAGGGCGCCACCAGAATGGTGGTGCTGCGCAACGCTCTGCGCGGTCTGGCGGTGACGGGTGCGAGCCCAGGCCAACTGCTGAGCTGGCTCAATCTGGTGGCCCACCACCTCAACGACAACATCCTCGCCACGGCGGTCTGCGCCCTCTACGACCCGCGAACCCGTGTTCTTCGCTGGGCCCGCGCGGGACACCTGCCCCCGATCCTGGTTCGCGGGCGCCGCGCGACGAGCCTGCGGTTGCTCTCCGGCGTGATGTTGGGCGTGTGCGCCGAGTCCGAGTACGAGGAAGGCGAGATCCAGCTGGAGCACGACGACGTCCTGCTGCTCTACACCGACGGTCTCGTCGAACGCCGGGGGCTCCCGCTGGACGACTGCATCGCCTGGCTGCGGACCACGGCCGCGGAATCCGCCGCACCGCTGGAAGAACGCCTCGACCACCTGCTGACGCACAGCCCGTCCGACACCGACGACGACACCTGCGTGGTCGGCATCCAGCTCACCTGAGCGAGCGGAGCCGAGCCGGGTCGGCGCGTGGCACGGATCAGCAGCCGGCGAGGGTGTGGTCCACCCTGGCCGGCTGCTGAGGCTCGCGAGGGGCTAGTGGTCGGACGCGACCTGTCGGCTCCGCCGGTCCAGCCAGGTCAGCGCCGCGGCCAGGAAGGTGAACACGGCGGCGAGGACGGGGAGCCAGAGGGCGTCGGCGACGCCGAGCCCGGCGGCGCCGAGCACGCTGGCCAGCGAGATCGCCAGGTAGAGCGCGGACTGGTACAGCGAGATGACCAGGGACTGCGCCCCCGGAGCCCGCGCGATGATCTGGTGCTGCTGGGGTGTGGTGACCCCGAATGAGAACACCCCCGAGACCAGCACGACGAGCAGGGCGGGCACGAAGGCCGCGCGCAGGAACGGCATGGCCAGGAACACCAGGGTGAGCAGCAGCGTGGCGGACACGACCACCCGCCGGGCGCCGAGCCGGTCGGCGAGCTGGCCGGCCACCAGGTTGCCCACCGTGCCCGCGATCCCGAACAGCAGGATCAACAGGGCCAACCGGTCACCGCTCCCGCCCGTGGCCGGCTCGAAGATCGCGCTGAGGTAGGTGTACGGGATGTAGATCCCGACGAACGCCACCACCGTGGTGACCAGGACGCGGAGCACTCCGCGGTCGGCCAGGGGCGCCAGGCGCTGGCGCAGTCGCGCGGCCGGGCCCTGCGCGATCTCGGGCAGGCGCAGGGCGATGAAGGGCGCGGCCACCAGCGCGAGCGCGGTGACGAACCACATCGTGGAGCGCCAGCCCCACGCGGTGCCGATGGCGGTGCCCAGCGGCGCGCCGAGCACCAGCGACGAGGTCACGCCGAGCATGACGACCGCGATCGCCCGCCCGCGTTGGGCTTCCCCGGCCAGCGCGGCCGCCGTCGCGCTGGCGTTGGCCGTGTAGAGGGCCGCGCCGGCCGCCGCCACGACGCGCGAGGCCAGCACGGGCAGGTAGCCGGGGGCGAGCGCGGTGACCACGTTGCCCACGGCGAAGACGACCAGCGCGGTGACGAGGACCCGGCGGCGGGGCCAGCTCGCGGTGAGCGCGGCGAGGACCGGGGCCAGCAGCGCGTAGGCGAGGGAGAACACGGACACGAGCTGGCCCGCCGCGCCCACGCCGATGCCCAGCTCGCCGGCGATGTCCGGGAGGACGCCGGCGATCACGAACGCGTCCGTCCCCATCGCGAAGGTGCCGACGGCCAGCACGGCGGCGTGCGGTCGCCACCGGGTGGGGGCAGTGGTGGAGAGACTGGTCATGCCGACCTTCCGATGATCATCGAACATTACGACGCGGATCGTAGTAGATGTTCGACGTGTATCGTAAGAGGCGGTGTCCGTAGAGTGGCGGTGTCCGCGGAGGCGGTGACCACGAAGGCGTTGGTCACGAAGGCGGTGGCCACGGAGACGGTGGCCGTCGGAGGAGTCGGTGCGATGAACGACCCGGGTTCCACCTGGCTGCCGCAGCCGGACCCGGCCGACCTGGACGTCGGGGCGGTGCTCCAGGCCCTGGCCGACCCCGTGCGGCGGCAGATCGTCGCGCTGCTGGCCGCGGTCGGCGAGGCCACCTGCACCTCGCTCGACGTGCCGGTCAAGGTCTCCACGGTCTCGCACCACCTGAAGGTGCTGCGGGAGAGCGGCGTGGTCTCGACCCGGATCGACGGCAACAGCCGGCCGAGCCGCCTGCGTCACGAGGACCTGGAGCGCCGGTTCCCCGGCCTGCTCACCTCGATCATCAACGCCACCCGGCCGGCGTCCGCCGCCGACCGCCCCGACTAGTCCACAGTGGACCTGAGGCGGAAGTCCCCGGCGATCGCCGCCAACCGGTCCACGACCAGGTCGATGTCCGCGCGCGTCGTGCGGTAGTTGGTGACGCAGGCGCGGATGCCGTGCCTTCCGCCGACGCGGGCGGGTCCGAGCAGCGCGGTGCCCTCGGCGACGAGGGTGGCGAGAGCGGCGCCGTGGTCGGCCTCGGTGGCGTTCCTGATCCGGAAGCAGACGGCCGTCAGCGGGGTCGGCGCCAGGAGCTCCAGGTCCGGCTCCGCCGCGACGCGGTCCGCCAGGTGCCGGGCGAGGTCGAGGGTGTGGTCGATCGCCGACCGGAAGGCGTCGACCCCAAAGGCCCGCAGGGCGCTCCACACCTTGAACGCCCTGAAACTCCGGGAGAGCTGGGGACCGTGGTCCATGTAGTCGACCATCAGGTCGTCCTCCTCGACCGTGAGGTACGAGGAGTGGAACGCGTAGGCCCTGGTGAGGTCGGCGCGGTCGCGCACCAGCAGGCACCCCGCCTCCAACGGCGCGAAGAGCAGCTTGTGCGGGTCCAGGGCGATGGAGTCCGCGCGGGCCGCGGACTCGAACGCGTCGCGCACCCGGTCGGACAGGACGAACAGGGCTCCGTAGGCGCCGTCGAGGTGCAGCCACAGCCCGTAGCGCGTGCACACGTCGGCGATCGGGTCGATCGGGTCGATGGAGCCGGTGGTGACCGTTCCCGGCGTGGCCACCACGCAGAACGGTTCCAGCCCGGCCGCGCGGTCAGCCAGGATCGCTTCTTCCAGCGCGTCGACGCGCATGCGGTACTGGTCGTCGGTGGGGATGTGGCGCACGTTGTCCAGTCCTATGCCCAGAATCGCCGCGGCCTTGTCCACGCACCGGTGCGCCTCCGTGGAGGTGTAGACCACGAGCTGGGGGTCCGAGGTCTGGAGTCCGCGCCGGCGGAAGTCCGGCCGGCGCGCGTGCAGCGCGGTGGTCAGGGCGTTGAGCGTGGCGATCGAACCGCCTCCGGTCAGGATGCCCCCTGCTTCCTCGCCGTAGCCGAACAGTCCGGAGAGCCAGGTGACCACGGCGCGCTCGACCACGCTCGCGGCGGGGGAGAGCTGCCAGAAGTTGCAGTTCTGGTTCAGGGCGGCGGCGATCGCCTCCGCGTGAGGGGCGATGCCGTTGGGCGGACCGAGGACGTAGGCGAGGAAACGCGGGTGGGCCACCGCCGTCGAGTTCGGCACGATCGTTCCGTTGATCTCGCGGAACAGCCCCTCGACCCCGATTCCCTTGTCGGGGAACGGGTTCTCCAACAGGGATGCCAACGCCGCCCGGTCCACGTCGGGAACCAGGGGGCGGTCGGACAGGGAACGCTCGTAGCTGTCGAGGAACTCGGTGAGCAGCCGGCCGGCCGTCGCGCGGTCGTCCTCGTCCAGGCCCAGCACCAGATCGGTGCGCATCGCGACCTCCGCGGTGAGGTGGATCATGGGATCTGCGCACAGTAGCCACGATCCCGGCGCACGCGATGCCAAGATCGGCCGCGAAACCGGCCTTTCCTAGCATTCCGTGCCATGGACAAGACCGATCGGGCAATTCTCGCGCACCTGATGGCCGACGGGCGGTTGCCGAACACCGAGCTGGCCGCCCGGGTGGGCCTGTCCCCGTCGCCGTGCCTGCGCCGGGTCCGCCAGCTCGAAGCCGACCACGTGATCACCGGCTACCACGCGGCCGTCGACCCGGGCGCCGTCGGCCGGGGCTTCCCCGTGCTGCTGCACGTCGAGATGGCGATCCAGGACCGGTCCACGATCGAGGCGTTCGAGGCCCAGGTCCGGGAGCTCGACGAAGTGGTGCACTGCCAACGCATGTTCGGCCACCCCGACTACCTGCTGTGGATCGCGGTGGCCGACCTCGACGCCTACGAGCGCCTGTACATGGCCAGACTCACCCAGCTTCCCGGTGTGGCGCGCACCAACTCGCAGTTCACCATGAAGACAGTCAAGAGCACGCCCGGGTTTCCCGTCCTCGGGTAGTACCGCGCAGCGGGTGGAGAACGTGGCCCCCGCTCTTTTCCCTCCACAGTAGACATACATGGCCAAGTGGTGTTCGCACCGTGCGAGGGCTTTCGCCCGTCTCTGTGCGAGAGAGGGGGAGGGGCGGCCCGCTCACCTCCCCCTCGACGCGCTCAGCCGTGCTGTGTGGCGAGCCACTTCTCGAACTCGTCGACGCCGCGGACCCCGTCGTCGAGCACCGCCCGGTAGACCTCGTAGCTCGGGACGGGGGAGGGACCGCCGGCGCCACCCGCCAGCGCCTGCTTGATCAGCAGGATCGCGACGCGCGCGTCGGCCGTCAGCCGCGGGGGCAGCGATGCGAGGTGGGCGAGGTCGGGCTGGCGCTCGGGCTCGTCCACGAACCAGATGTCCAGGGTCCAGTCGTGGTGTCGCGAGGTGCGGTGGCGCACCCCGAGGTAGAGACCGTCGGGGTATTTCGGGTCGGTGTTCCAGTGCCCGGTGTCGTCGCGGAACCGCACCTCCTGCACGTCCTGGCGTACGGCGAGCTGCGCGCCGGCCTGGGCGACCGCGGTCGTGGTGGCGGCGTCCAGCTTCCGGCAGACCACGGTGACGTCCAGGTCCCGCCGCACCATCAGACCCAGGGCGGCGCTGCCCACGCGCACCGGGTCGCCGATCTCGCCCAGCAGCGCCGCCAACCCCAGTGCGGCGCTGACCTCCTCCGCCTCGGCCTGGAGGTCGTCCTGCGCGCTCAACAGTCGATCAGTCGTGATCATCCGCCCAGTGGACCAGATCGGGGAGCGACCGCGCCGGAGGACCGCCGACCCGGGGTGGTGCGCCGTCACCGGGATCGCGTCGAGAGCCGGGCGACGGGGGTGAGGTGGCCGGAAGCCTTGAGCGTGTGCAGCACCGGGGCGGTCTCGATGGCGAGGATCTCGTCGAGCGCGCCCAGCCTGCGCGTGAGATAGCGGTGCAGGTCCGCCGGGTCCGTGCACAGTGCCTGCGCCAGCAGGTTGGTGGTCCCGGTGGTGGCCACCACCGCGGCGAGTTCGTGGTGCGTGGCGAGGACGGACGCGACGTGGTCCAGGTGCGCCGGTGCGATGCGCATCCACAGCAGGGCCTGCGTCGTGACGCCGAAGGCGGCGCTGTCGACCTCGACGTCGAAGAAGACGACCTCGCGGGCGCGCAGGTCCGCCAGGCGACGCGCCACGGTGGCCTGCGACCAGCCGGTGGCCGCCGCGAGGTCCGCGTAGCTGGCTCGGCCGTCGTGCCGGAGCAGGTCGACCAGATCGTGGTCGGCACGGGTCAACGGCGGCGCGGCCGCGCCCGGCGTCGGGAGATCCGCCCGCAACCGGTCCCGCTGCTCGTCGCTGAGCGCGCGGAGGCGGCCGGGCCACGCGGTGGGGCCGCCCAGATAGGTGTGGAGCAGGCAGTGCGCGGACACCGCCGTGATGCCGCTGCGGCGGGGAATGTCGTGCAACAGAAGCGAACTCGACGGCTCCGCGCCCGGTCCGGGGTGGACGATGGCGAAGATCTCGGTGCCGCCCGAGGTCAGCTTGACCCAGGAGGTGTCGGGCCGCCGGGCCAGGGAGTGGGCCAGGGACTGCGCCGTGGCCGGAGTGGTGGTGAGCCGGACCATCCACTGCGTCTCGTTCGTCTGGGCCGGGTCGAGGAGGCCGACCACCCGCAACCCCAGCTCCGCGCGCAGCCGTCGGTAGCGGCGCGTCACCGTCTGCGTGGACACTCCGAGCACCTCGGCGACGCGACTGAACGGCGCGCGGCCGTCGATGTGCAGCGCGTGGATCAGACCACGGTCCAGCTCGTCCAGCATGAGCACATTTTCTCACCAGGACGGCTCAGGAGGAACAAAGCATCACATCACGCCCTCCGAATGGAGACAGTGCCCTCCTGGCAGTCACTCTCCCCCGCGGAACCGGCCACTCCGGACACGAGGGAGAGCGATGTTGTTGCAGGAGAGGACCTCCGTCGCGGCGCACCACCGTTGGCGGTGGGTCGCCCTGGCCGCGCTGTTGGTCGCCGAGGCGATGAACCTGTTGGACGCCACGATCGTCACGGTCGCCGCGCCCGTGATCCACGCGGACCTCGGCGGCGCCGAGTCCGACATCCAGTGGTTCGCCGCCGCCTACACGCTGCCGTTCGCGGTGCTCCTGGTCAACGGCGGCCGGCTCGGCGACCGACTCGGCCGCCGGCGGGTGTTCGCCGTCGGCGTCGCCGGGTTCGCGCTCGCGTCGGTGGTCTGCGGGCTCTCCGCCACCGCCGACATGCTGACCGTCGCGCGGGCGGTGCAGGGCGCGGCGTCGGCATTGGTCATCCCGCAGACGATCGGGCTCATCCGCGCCATGTTCGACGGGCCCGACCTCGCCAGGGCCATGGGCAGCATCGGCCCCGTCATGGGCCTGGCCGCGATCTGCGGGCCGGTGCTCGGCGCGGTGCTCACCCACGCCGACCTGTTCGGCTCATCGTGGCGCGCCGCGTTCCTGGTCAACGTCCCGCTCGCCGTGGTCGTGCTCGCCCTCGTCCCGTTCCTGCGCGAGGACCGGGCCGTCCGCCCGCCGCGCGCCGACCTTCCCGGCACGGCCCTGGTGGTGCTCGGGACCGGGCTGGTCGTGTACCCCCTGATCCAGGGCGACACCCTGGGCTGGCCACTGTGGACCTGGGCGGCGCTGCTCGCCGGCCTCGGCGTCCTGGTCGGGTTCGGACTGCACCAGCGGCGGCGGGCGCGGCGCGGACACGACCCGCTGGTCGAGCCGAGCCTGTTCCGCGACCGCGGTTTCCCGGCAGCGCTCACGACCTCGACCCTGTTCTTCGCCGCCACCACCGGGCTTTCGGTGGTGATCGTGACGCAGGTGCAGCTCGGCATGGGCAGCGACGTCCTCGTCGCGGGGATGACGTTGCTGCCGTGGTCCTGCGGCATGGCCCTCGCGTCCTGGGTCGCGGGCACGCGGCTGGTTCCGCGCCACGGAGCCAAAGTCATGTTCGCCGGCCTCGTCGCCCTGCTCGTCGGCCTGGTCTCGGCCATCGCCGTCTACGGCATGTCCGACCCGGTGGCCATCCGGTGGCCCCTGGTCGCGGCACTGGCCGTGAGCGGTGTGGGGAACGGACTGTTCACGGTTCCCTTCTTCACCACGGCCCTGTCACGAGTCCGGCCTCACGAGACCGGCTCCGCCGCTGGTCTGCTCAACGCCGTCCAGCAGTTCGGCGGCACCCTCGGGGTCGCCGTCCTCGGCAGCGCGTTCTTCCACACCTTCGCCACGGGAACGCGGGCCAACGCCGCACCGGTCACCGCCTCGCTCGACGCGATCCAGCTCGCCTTCTGGCTCGCCGTCGCGATGATCGCGGCTGTGGTCGTGACGGCCTCCCTCATGCTCGCTCCGGCGCGCACCACCGAGCACCAGACGAGCTGAGAACGCGGCTCCGCCCTCCAACTGTCCATTGTGGATGCGAGGGCGGAGCGCTGTCGCCTCGGTCGTCCCGGTTCTCCTTCCACTGCGCGAACCGGGGTTGCGTCGGTCAGCTGTTGACGGCGGCCATCAGTTGATCTCGGGAGCTGCTGTTGGTCTTCCGGTACACGGCCTTGATGTGGTCGTTGACCGTGTGCGCGGACAGGTTGAGGTGCCGCGCGATCTGCCTGGGCGCCATCCCGAGGCACAGCATCTCGGTGACGGTGAGCTCGCGAAGGGTCAGTCCGTGCCAGGCGGCGATGACCGGCAGCAGCGTCTTCCCCGGCGTTCCCTGGATGGTCACGGCGACCGTGCCGTCCGAGCCCAGCGGTTCGGCCCGCATGGTGACCCATCGGCCGATGTAGGCCGGCGGCACGCAGATCATCGGCTGTCGCGGCCCTCCGTCGTGCTGCCGGGTCTCGCTGGCCAGAGCCATGGCGGCCCAGTCCGGCGCGGACAGCCAGTTCGACCGGCGCATCTCGTGCATCCACTGGCGGGCCTGCCGCGTCAGCCCCCGCACCTCGTGGTCAGCGCCGACGAGGACGACGCCGGGGGAGCGCGTCGCGGTGGCGGGGGAGTGGGAACCGGTCGTCACGTAGGCGCGGACGAACGCGATCAGCGTGGGAATGAGTGCGACCAGGATGTCCGTCTCGTCCTGGGCGAACCGGACGCCCCTCTCGCGGAACAGGCACAGCACGCCCCACATGCCGTTGGCGTCCCGGAGCAGGACGCGCAACTCGGAGCCGAGCCCGTGCTGGTCGAGGATCTCCCGTGCGCGTCGCCCCTCCCGCTTTCCGGGCGGCGCCCCGACGTCCAGCACGCCGAACGGTTTCGCACGGCGGGACAGCGCGGTCGGGGACATCGGGTCGTCGCCGAGGTAGGCGTTGCGCATCTGCGCGTACGCCAGGTTCTGCGGATAGCGGTGCCAGAAGCCGAACGAGACCGTGCCGGTGAGCGGGTTGCAGACGATGAGGTGGAGCGCGTCGTGCGCCACCAGCACCGAGAGGGAGGCCGAGAGCACGTCGCCCAGGTCGTCCGATGTCAGGTTGTCGTGCGCCGCACTGGTCAGCTTCGGCGCCAGGTTCGTCGGATCGGTTCTCGTCGACGGCATGCCAGGTCCTCCTCAGCGCCTGACGCGGCTGCTGGTGGTCGATGGCTGACGAAGTGCGGTGCCACCGATCCCGCCCCGCGGCCGAGACGAGGACGCCCCGGTCGCGGTCAGGCTCCCGCTCCCCGCTGTGGTCCGGTTTGTGGTTGGTAGGCGACGACACCATGCAGAGGGAGGCGCGTGTCCCGCCCCAGATACCACTGACAGTGACGATTTTGGTACGCGCGGTGAAACCCGCGTCGACGAGCATGTCGGCCCGGGTGTCGGTGGAAGCGCGTCATCCAGCCGTGATCAGATCGCGCGCGCCGCACGCCGCGTGCCGCACCTCGCCGGGAGCGGAGCGGAAACACCCTGGTGGCGGTCTTTGCACGCCAGCCGCTCCGGGGTATGGTCCAGACCTGCCGCCGCGAAGGGTGGACGTCCTGTCCCCGTGCGGTCCCCTGCACACCGCGGCGGGGTCGGTGTTCACCCCACGACCTGTCGAGGGGAGCCGACATGAAGTTCCGAAGGATCGCGGCAGTGGCGGCCGGTGCCCTGGCCGCGCCCATCATGGTGATGGCGCTGCCCAGCTCGCCCGCGTTCGCCCACGGGTACGTCTCCAGCCCGCCCAGCCGGCAGGCGCAGTGCGCCAAGGGCGTGGTGCGCTGTGGCGCGATCAAGTACGAGCCGCAGAGCGTCGAGGGCCCGAAGGGCCAGCGCAACTGCCACGGCGACGACCGCCGGTGGGCCGAGCTGAGCGACGACTCCAAGGGCTGGAAGGTCACCAACGTCGGTCGCAACGCGACCTTCAAGTGGACCTTCACCGCCCGCCACCGCACGGCGAGCTACGAGTACTACGTCGGTGGCAACCGGGTCGCCTACTTCAACGGCAACAACCAGGCCCCCGGCGCCACCATCACGCACAACGTGACCCTGCCGGCAGGGCAGCAGAAGGTGCTCGCCATCTGGAACATCGGCGACACCAGCAACGCCTTCTACGCCTGCATCGACGTGAACGTGCAGTAGTAGCAGGCTGAGGGGCGGCGCGGAGGTGCGCGCGCGCCGCCCCTCACCGCGCCCTCGTGCGCGAAGCCGGGGTTCCTGTCAGCACCCGTACCCGCGGATGCGCTGCTGCTGCGTCTTGCAGCTGTAGAAGTACCCGCAGAAGTGGGTGTACCGTCCGCGGTCCGCGGTCTGGGGATCGGTGATCTGCCTGTTCCGCTCGTCGACGTTGCGCACGTTCGTCCCGCCCGGCTTGTGCCCCCAGAAGCCTTCCTTCATCAGCCGGTACCAGTGGTAGTCGTAGCCCGGGCCGACAGCGAGCGCGACCAGCCAACGGGGCTTCTCCGAGTCGGGGAAGCAGTCGTAGCGGTGGTGCATGCCGTCGCAGAGCGCGGCCCGTGTGACCGCGTCGCAGGAGAGCGACTGGTAGACGCTGCCGCAGCCGAGGCCGGGTTGGGCGAAGTCGTTGGTCCGCCAGTTGCTCGCGTAGTTGTAACAGTTGTTGCATCGACGGGTGGTCGCGTTGTCGTTCCAGAAACCGGGGTTGTAGGGCGCGACCTCGATGGTGCAGGTGACCGCCGGCGCGGCTGGTTGCTGGGCGGGCTGTTCCGCCTGACCGGACGCGTCGCTGAGGGACGCCGCCCCACCCTGGCTGGCGGCCCACTGGAGTTCCGCGGTGAGCAGTTCCTGGATCGGTGTCTCCAGCGGCGGGAGCTCGCTGGGCGGAGCGACGGCCGTCGCGTCCCGGTACAGCAGGTCGATGAGCTGCTCGGCGAACTCGTTGGCCCGGGCTCCCCGCGCGGTCCTGCCGACCGGCAGGTAGACGCTGGACGCGTACCCGACACCGAGGGTGAGCTCGTCGCTGGACGACTCGATCTCGAAGCCGCGGAAACCCAGCCCGCTACCGGCGGGAACCCCCTCGCTCAACAGGTCCTCGTGCTGACGCAGCGACCGGAGCGTCTCCCTGACCCGTGCCTCGTCCTGCACCTCCCACACCGGGTTCGGCCTGCCGGAGAAGAGATCGGCGGTGATGCGTAGCATTGATCGCTCCTTGGGCTCGTCCTGACCAGGGGCCACTGGCACGTGCTGATCGAACTGCCGCCCTCCTTCCGTTCCCGACAGGACTGTCGGCGCCGACCACGCGACCGGTCCGGCCCGGCGCACGGTCCACTGTGCGCAGACCTCACCCAGCCCAGCCCGTTCTCCCCCATGTTCCTCGACCCGCACGCCTCCACACGCCGACCCCGCGAACACCCACCACGTGAGTGAGGTTTCCCCGAAACCGGAAAAACCCGCCCCCGTCGAGCAGCCCCCAGCCCCGACACGAACACTTGGTCGCACCGCCAAGGTCCACCACGACTCCGCGTCATAACCAGGAAGCCGACCCGCGTAGACGATGACACCGCGTGTGGGTGACCCCTGGTGGTCGGTCGCTACTGACCGCACAGGATTGTTGGCGGCCGGAGGATCGGCGGATGAGACGGATCCTCGGAGTGCGTGGCCTCGCTGGTCACGTTCCTGGTCCTGATGGTGACCAGCAGCCGCCTCCCCGCCGAGGTGTCCACTGTGGCTGACACTGCTCGTCCGTCACCTGCTACCGCTGGTTCCTCGAACGTCCTCAGTAGACTCCTCTGTGCTCCAAGCCGCTGAAGCGGCAAGTCCCGGGAACGACGTTGTTGTGCTCGCGAACCGACCAATGAGCTGCGGTTACCCACTCAGTACCCTCGCAGCCATGAGTCGCGTCCGGCAGAGGGTCACGCTCACCGCGGACCTCGTCATCCTGACCATACGAGACAGGCAGCTGTGCGTGCTCGTCGTGGAACGAGGAAACGAACCCTTCGCGGGTAGGCTCGCGTTGCCCGGGGGCTTCCTGCGAGGGGATGAGAGCCTCGACGAGACCGCGGCCAGGGAACTGTCGGAGGAGACCGGGCTCGACGCCGCGTCCCTGCACCTGCAACAGGTTGGTGTCTACTCGGCACCCGATCGCGATCCGCGCACTCCGCGTGTCGTAACATGCGCCTATCTCGCTATCGCGCCCAACCTGCCGTTGCCGGAAGCCGGCTCGGACGCGCGGTCCGCGCAATGGCTTCCCGTCGTCGAGGCGCAGCGGGTGGGGCTGGCCTTCGACCACGACGAGATTCTGCGGGACGCGGTCGAGCTGGCCAGGGACGAGCTCCAGTTCCGGACACTCGCTCGCGCCTTCTGTGGAGCGGAGTTCACCGTCGGTGACCTGCGCGAGGTGTACGAGGTGGTTTGGGGAGTCGCGCTGGACAAGCCGAACTTCCACCGCAAGGTGACCGACGCGGACGGCTTCATCGAGCCTACCGGTGGCAAGCGCCCCACGCCCGGTGGGCGCCCTGCCGCCCTCTATCGCTCCGGCAGCGCCACCGTGCTGACGCCTCCGATGATGAGGCCGCGTTCGGCCCGCACCTGAACGGACGCACGCCCGGCGACGAGGTCGCCGAGCGCCGTGCCCAGGCAGAAGGCCAGGAAGCTCGCGCGCGTGGCGAGTCTGGGCGGAGCGGGTCTCCACGGCCTACGACCCATGGTGTCGTGTTGACAATTGGCTCCGCTGCGGCAAAGCAGGGAGTACCCACCCTTGATGTCAAGCTGACAATAAGCTAGCTTGGCTGCATGGTTGACAACGGAGGTTCGTGGCCTGTCACTGGCAGGTTCGCGGTGGACGCGGTGTTGTTCACCAAGTTGGGCGGCGTGCTCTCGGTTCTGGTCGTCAAGCGGGCGAAGGAGCCCTTCCGGACCGCTGTGGCGTTACCTGGCGGGTTTGTGGAGCCGGGGGAGCGGGCAGCGGACGCGGCGGTGCGGGAGTTGGCGGAAGAGGCGGGGATCGTGGTGCGTCGGGACCGCCTGCGGCGGCTCGGTTGCTACCGGCGTCCCGGTCGTGATCCTCGCGGCCAGGTGGTCAGCGTGGCCTATCACGGGTACGTGTCGGGAGCGCCACCGGTGGTGGGAGGCAGTGACGCCTGCGCGGCTCGATGGCTCGCGGTGGCCGAACTGCAGTCCGCCGATATACGGGTCGCGTTCGACCATCGCGACATCGTCTCGGACGCCGTGTTCCGGAGGTTCGGTTGGCGGCCCTCCGTGTTGAGATCGTAGGGCGAAGTATTGCCGGTCGAGCTCGGCTTCTCGTCAGCGGAGAGCCGCTGCTGGCCCCTCGGAGGGCTCAGCCCTTCCGGCGCCGGGTAGGTGCGGCATAGGAGTCTCCATCGATGGTGGCGCCGGGACGTGCCACGCGAGAACGAGACATGCCGTGACCCGCGAGATGACGTGGACCTCAGGGAGGGGTACCGCAGGTAGGTGATCTTTCAAAGCGGAGACCTCCGCTGTCCAGGTTGATCACCTCTGCCGGCTCTCAAGTGCGGGTCGAAAGCTGTCGGATGGGATGTACGCACCCGTGGGGATCGACGGTCCCCGCGCCGAGCACCATCCTGTGTGTCTTCCCGTATGGTGACTACCGCGAAATCCGTGACTTTCGAGGTCGTGGTGGGGAAGTTGCCATGACTGTTTCACCGTCCACTAAGGACTTCCGTCCTCTCGTCGCGGAAAAGAACTCCCATCTCATTAGTACCTCGTTGACGATGGGCGCGGTGGTGGGCTAACCTCCACCGCGCTGCGGCCCCGATCTTGATCCTCGTTGGGAATCCACATCCACCGGGACCGGTCTCGCCGCGAGTGGAACGACCTGGCCGTACTGCGGGCTCGCCCTCCGCGCATCACCTCGGCACGACGAGAACGAAGCCGTCATGCGGACATCGTTGGAGCGAACCGATGATCGTGATCCTGACCGCGCTGCAGGTCGAACACCAGGCGGTGCTCGAGCACCTGACGAACGTCGAAGTGCGCAAACACGCCGCAGGAACCCTATTCGAGGTGGGAACCCTCACCGCTCAACCGAAACGCCACGTCGCGCTGGGCCTGACCGGGCCCGGCAACGAGAGGGCCGCAGCGCTGACCGAACGCGCGATAGCGGAGTTCTCCCCGTCCGCGTTGATGTTCGTTGGTGTCGCCGGCGGCCTGCGTCCCTGGCTTGAGATCGGCGACGTCGTGGTGGCGACCAAGGTGCACGCCTACCACGGCGGGCGTAGCGAGAACGACGAGTTTCTGGTGCGGCCGCGCTCGTGGGAGATCTCGCACGCGTTGGAACAGGTGGCCAGGAGGATCCCCCGCGGCGGCACGTGGCACTCCCTGCTGCCGAACACGGGGGAGGGCGCCACGCCCGAGGTCCACTTCGAGCCCGTCGCGGCCGGGGAGGTCGTGCTCAACTCGACGAGTTCCCCACTGGCTCAGAAGATTCGCCGGAACTTTAACGACGCGATCGCCATCGAAATGGAGAGTTCGGGCTTCGCGCACGCGGCCCACCTCAGCGGCAAGGTCCCCATGGTGACCATCCGCTCCATCAGCGATCACGCGGACGGCACCAAGGTGACCACAGACCGGCAAGGAGGCCAACGCATCGCGGCCCGGAACGCCGCCGCGTTCGCCATCGCTCTGGCTGGGGCCGTGGACGACGACTCCGATGAGCACGGCCGCAAGCAGAACTCCAACCCTGCGCCGAACCCCTGGCCGAGGCTCAACAACACCAACACGGCGCGCGACAACGCCCGCGTCGGCCAGCAGATTGGCTTCAACCTGGGTGACTCCCACGCGAACTGGACGGGAGGCGACCGATGACCGCCCCGCCGGGAACGCACCACTTCCCGCCTCCGCACATGCACAACCACAACGAGGCCCACAGCGGCGCGTACGTCGGCCAGCAGGTCGGCGAGCATTACGGTGACACCGCCTTCCACTACGAGTCCATTTACCACATCAACCAGGGCGACCCGCCCGTCCGCAGGCACGAGGTCGCGGTCAACTTCCTCTCCGGAGGCACACCTCGGGAGGCTGAACGGCTGTTCGGAGAGCTCCTGTGGGAGGGGCACGCAACAACGGAACGGGCCTATTACTACGTCCTCTCCGTGGTGAGCGACCGGTCGTTCAACGACCTGAACGGTGAGCTCCTCGCCCGGATCGTCAGCGCGCGCAAGATGTGCGTCTCGCTGCCCCGCGACGATTGGTGGGACGCGTTCGACGTGGTCTGGCGGCTGATGCGGCACGTGCGGCAGGAGGTCGAAGGCGACGCGAGCGGTGAAGAGCAACAGCAGGCCCTCGAGAGCTTCCACGCCCTGCGCACGGAGCGGCAGGACGAGATCGTGCTCCACCTCGACATGATCATGAGCGGCGTGCTGCAGGAGCGCCTGGAGGCCAGGCAGGCGCACCGGGTCGTGACGGAGCGAATGCGGGACGGACGCGCCGCTCGCGCCTGGAAGTTCTTCCAGGCTGACCCGGCGGCGCCCAGGGAGCACGTGCCCGCGCCGTCGAAGTCGGCTCCGGTGGACTGGATCCGCGCCCTTCTCGGCAGCGCCGTCGCGGCGCTGGTACTGCCGGACACAATGTCCCAGCTGTGGTCGGTGGGTGTGCTGGTCGCCATTCCGCTGCTCGTGGCGGGCGGGTACTTCCTGGTGCGCCACGGCATCACGCGGGAGGCGCTGACCTTGTACACGATGGTCAGGCGAAGGGAGGTCATGCCACCCGCACAACCGGTGGAAGCCCGCTCTCCCGGACACTGGGTCTCGACCGCGTTCGTCCAGGAGATCCACGAGCTCGTCGACCGGCACTTCTCGAAAGCCCGTCCGCACGACCCCGGCGACTGGCCTGGCTACACGTTCGGAATCCGTACGCATCTCAAGCGACGGCTCGTCGATCTCTACGGCAACGCGCAGGTCACGCCTGCTGCGCTGGGCTGGCTGATCGACTGGCACGCGAGGCGAGTGGCCGCCGGGTGGAGTACCCAAGCCCTGTTCCAGCCCCCGGTTGTAATGTCCCGTCGCGACCAGAACCTCTTCCGCACCGGTGTCGCGCTCGTGGTGGTGGGCTTGGCGGCGTTGGTATCCGCCGGCCTGGTCCTGTCGGCGCTGTTCCTCGGCATCGGCGGATTCTTCGTCGTCAGAGGAACAATCCGCATCCTCGGGTTGCGGAAGATGGACAACATCCTGGCGGCCGACGCGAGGCGGCTCCACGCTGAGGAGATGCGTGCCTACCAGGAGTGGCTCCACGTCCTGTCGGATCGCCCGTCGGACGCCGAGATGGCTCGCTGGCTCGCCATGGACAAGATCTACCTGAGGAACGACGCCCTCAGGCGGGCCAATCTGCCCAACCACGACCTCGTGGCGCACGTCGTGATGACCGAGGGCGCGAAGGACGCGATGCGCGCGCGTGTTCTGCACGGACCACCGCGTTACTCGAAATATGTGGTGCAGATCTTCCTGCTGACCCGCGGTGGAGTTCGCGAGGCCCGGGTGGAGCTGGATTTCCTGACGGGCGAAGCGAAGAACGAGCGGCGCAACCTCTTCCGCTATGACGCGCTCGCCTCCGCCACGGTCAACGAGACTGGTGTGCGGACCACGCGGGGCGAAGGACCGCGAACCGAGGAAGTAGAACGCCTGCGGCGCCGTACCTTCCAGCTCACCCTGGTGAACGGGCAGAACATCACCGTCATGGCGGAGAATTTCAGGAGCCAGGCCGAATCCCTGGAGGACGACTCGGAGTTGTTCCTGGTCGCACTGCAGGCATCCGGCATCGAGACCGCGCTGCCGATCCTCGAGGCGGTGGCCAGCGAGGGACCGGACTGGATCGCCCGGGAACAGGAGCGCCGGGAGCGCTGGTCGCGAGACTGGTACGAGTGAAGCGTTGCCCACGAGTGAGGCTTGGGAGTGGCAGCCAGGTTTCTCGCCACTCCCCAGTCCACTTCGGGTCCTCGTCTCCGCACGCGCTGCGTTGACGAGTCGGCGTGGACGTCCGGGGCGTTCCAAGCCGGTACAGCACGGGTCGGCCGCTCTGTTACGACGGACTGCCGAGATCCCGACTGAAGGTAACGAGGGGTACCTTCAGTCGGGATCGGTGCTGCACTTGTCGGGACTTGTCTATGCGGTGTAGTCGGTCCTGAAGTCCACCGGGGTGTCGTTCAGGTTCCAGTGCAGGATGTTGTCGTCACCGGTGTTCGCCAGCACCTCCAGGATGACCTTGGTCATCGGGCCGGGGTGCTCCCGCCACTCGTTCGTGCCCTGGTTGTGGTAGGCGATCCGCCACTCGTCCGGACTGGCGGAGTCGGTGATCCAGCAGAAGGTCCCGCCCTGCACGTCGGTTCCCCAGGGGAGGAGTCCTCCCGGTTCCGGGAACAGGTGGTAGTCGACGTCCTCCAGGTACTCCAGGTCCTCGTCCCCGAGGATCTCCAGCAGTTCGTCGAGGTTCCGCCTGAAGGTCGCCCAGGTGTCCTCGCTCTGGGCGGGGTTGTCGACCCGGACGGAGTCGCGGAAGAGCCCCTCCGGGAAGCGGGACAGGAGCTCCTTGTAGTCGGAGGGGAGGGGAGTGCCGAGTCCGCGCTCCACTGTGGACCAGTCCAGCTCGGGTCGGAACTCCCGATTCCAGCCGACCGCTTTGGCGATCTCGTCCACGAGTGAGCGCGGGTGGCTCATGTTTCCTCCTGGTAGCACAGGGATTCGTACGGCACGGTAGCAGTCAGCACCTGAACTTGGTGGCCGCTCCACCTGGGACGTTCTCGATGGTGGCGTTGCACTGGAAACCGTTGTCCCCCACCGCGTCCATGAAGATCCACTGGGGGATGGCCGCCGTGGGGCTCGGGTACTGCACCCACACCGTGTAGAGGACCGACTTGTTGGTCTTCAGCGCCCTGGCGACCGCGTTCTCGATGATCTTGACGTCGGACCGGTTCACCTTCTGGTACATCGGGACGATGTTGTCCACGTTGTTGGAGCCGTGGAGTCGGGCCGCGATCAGGTGGCCGCGGTCCATGGGGTTTCCGTTCAGCGACCCGCTGGGCGGGAATCCGACGGGTGTCGCCCGTTGCCCGTCCTCCTTGGTGGTCGTGGCCACGCAGACCGTGCCGCCCTTGGCGCGGAGAGCGTCGTCACCCAGGTACTTGAAGGACTCCATGGGAGCGTTGAAGGCGACGTCGACCGGCATCGCCTTGTGGAAGCAGGGGTCGAGTTCCTTCTTGCTCTTCGTGGGGTCGAGGCGCGGGCCCGGCCTGGGGTCCACCCTGGGCTCGGGCCTGGTGGCCTCCCGCTCCCGGTCGACGACCTGGCAGGTGGTCTGGTTGTGGACCAGGACCGGGGTTCCGGCGGCGATGACGTAGTAGGTGTGCAGGTCGGCGACGGTGAGGTTGTGGACGGT
>NZ_FQVN01000015.1 GCF_900129375.1 Streptoalloteichus hindustanus
TGCCAGACGACACCCATGGCGCCGCTGCCGATGCGCTGCAGCAACCGGTAGCGTCCGGCGACCAGGCGACCCTCGTCGCTCACCGGCGGCTCCCCCGTGACTGCTCGTGGACCAATCAGCGCCCCACACTAGTGCCCCGGGGGCCGACACGATCGACATGCGGGCCGAGCCGGGCCGTTGCCACCCGACGGGTGCGGCTGGTCGGCGGCGTCGTCATCCTCCGCGACCCCGACGGCGACCGGGCGTCACCCGCCCGCGCGATGCTTCCCCGACCGGGTCAGCGGCTCAGCGACGGCCGCCGTCCCGGCGCTGCTCGTCCCTGGCCGGTCCGGACAGCCCCGGCTCCACGAGTCGGCTGCCGACGCGCAGCAGGCCGGCGCGCTTGAGGGTGCGCAGGATCGGGGAGAGCTCCGTCCGGATGACCCCGGGCAACCGGCCGACGACCGCCGTGAGGAAGTCGTACAGGCCCGGCGGGTCCACGACGGCCAGGCCGACGAGGAGGTTGGCCGGCCCGGAGGTCGCGACGGCGAACCGGACCGCCGGCTCGGCGGCCAGCCGCGCGCCGACCTCCTCCAGGTGCGCGGGGTGCACGGCCAGCCAGAGCAGCGCCTCGGTGCCGTACCCGAGCAGCGCCGGGTCGACCTCGGTCACGAACACCACCGCCCTGGCCGCGCGCAGCGCCGCGATCCGGCGGCCGACCGTGGTCGGGGTGACCCGCAACTGCTCCGCGAGCGCGGCCAGCCCGGTCCGGCCGTCCCGGCCCAGCGCGGCGAGCAGCCGCTCGTCCAACTCGTCCAGCCGCACCCGGTCCGGCGACTCCTCGCGGGTCCTGGGCCGCCCGGTCTGCCACGTGTCGGGCGTCGCGAACATGCGCAGGACCAGGTGCTGCTCGACGCCGAGCACGTCCCGCGCCTGGGGCAGGTGTTCCAGCACCAGCGCGTCCCGGTCGGCGGTGGTGCGGGTGTAGACGGTCACCGCGAGGTCGTGGCCCCCGGCGAGCTGGTGCGCCCAGACGGTGTCGGGCCGCGCCGCGATGGCCTGGCCGACGCGCAACGCGGCGCCCCGCTCCGTGCGCAGCCGGAGCTGGAGGGGGTGCCAGCCGACGACGTAGGGGTTCACCACCGCCACGACCCGGAGGAGTTGCGCCGAGCGCAGGCGGCGGTAACGCCGCGCGACCGTCTGCTCCGAGACCCCGAGCTCGGCGGCGAGCGCGCTCCAGTGCGCCCGACCGTCGGCCCGGAGCGCGAGCACGAGGGCGCGGTCCAGCTCGTCCAGCGACGCGGGGGAATCGAACGGCACGAGAACCCATCATGGCGGATTCCGACTACTGGTCGGCGCTGGCTGGAAGAACGGGGCGTCGGACCGGGAGGTTCGGCGCCATGACCGCCGTGTCCGAGGCCGCCCAGCCCACGCCCGACCCCGCCAGCCCGCCCACCGCCCCCGGCCGGGGCGCCGCGCGCCCGGCCCTGGTCGCCGCCGCGATCCTGCTCACCGCGGTGTCCCTGCGCCCCGTGCTGACCGCCGTGGGGCCGCTCAGCGGCGACATCCAGCGGGCGACCGACCTGCCCGGCAGCGTGGTCGGGCTGCTCACCACCATCCCGCTCGCGGTCTTCGCGGTGTCCTCCGCGCTGGTGAACCGGCTCGCGCGGCGGCACGGGATCGAGGCGGTGCTGGTCGGGGGCATGCTCGTGCTGACCGCCGGCGGACTGCTGCGCTGGCTGCCCGGCACGACGGCGCTGTTCGCGGGCACGGTCGTGCTGGCCTTCGGGCTCGTCGCCGGCAACGTGCTGTTGCCGGGCATCGTGCGCAGGGACTTCCCGCACCGGGTCGGCGTCATGACCAGCCTCTACACCACGGCGATGTCGGTGTCGGCGGGCGTGGCGGCCGGCGTCGCGGTGCCGATGGCGCACGACTGGGGACTGGAGTGGCGGGGCACGCTGAGCGTGTGGGTGGCGGTCGCGGTGCTGGCCGTGCTGGCCTGGCTGCCGCTGATCCGGGAGCGGCACGTCCCGGGCGCGGCGGCCGCCGGCCGGCCCCGCCGGCTGTGGGGTTCGGGCCTCGCCTGGCAGGTGACCGTCTTCTTCGGGCTGCACTCGCTGCTGTTCTACGTCTGCAGCGCCTGGCTGCCGGCGATGCTGGGAGCGCGCGGGCTGTCCGCGGCGACGGCGGGCGCGCTGGGCGCCGCCTACATGATCGCCGGTGCGGTGTCCTCCCTGGTCGTGCCGGCCGCCGCCAGCCGCCGCCCGAGCCAGCGCCCGGTGGTGGCGGTCATCCTGGGCGGCGAGGTGCTCGGCGCGCTGGGCGTGCTGCTGGCGGACGGTCCGGCGCTGGTCGGGTCGGTCGTGGTGCTCGGGCTGGCCTCCGGCGCCGGTTTCGCGCTGTCCTTCCTGTTCTTCGCGGTGCGGGCCGGGGACGGGCCGACCGCCGCCCAGCTCTCCGGCATGGCGCAGACGGTCGGGTACGCGCTGGCCGCGACCGGTCCCCTGCTGTTCGGGCTCCTGCACGACGCCCTCGGCGGCTGGACCGGCCCGGTGGTGGGTCTGCTGGCGGTCCCCGCGCTCGCGGCGACGGTCGGGTTCGGCGCCTCCCGCGCGGCCCACGTCTGACCCGCCGCCGCCCCGGACGGGCGACCCGGGCGTGTTGTCCTGCTCACGTCGGTGGCCGGGCGAAGGGGGCATGTCGGCGCGCGCGGCGGCGTTGAACCGGGGGCTGTCCCCATCCGCGCGCCCCGCTGAGCAGTGCCGGCGTCCGGCCGCCGTCCGTTCGGCGGGGGCCGGTTCGCGGGCCGACGCGGCGGGGGCGGACGATAAACCTGAGGTCGAGCGACGCCGACCTTGCCTACCCTGATGCCCCGTTATGGAAACGCCGCCCGTGAACCTCTCACCCGCCGACCTGCGGGAACGCCTGTCCGACCTGATGCTGCGCGACCAGCGGCGCCTCGGGCGCCGGCTGGACGGCGTCCGGGGGACCCGCTCCGCCGAGGCCCGGCAGGCGGCCCTGGCCGACATCGCCGCCGAGATCGACCGCGCCGCGCTGCGCGTCGAGCGGCGGCGCGCCGCCGTGCCCCGGATCGAGTACCCGGCGGCGTTGCCGGTCAGCCAGCGCAAGGACGAGATCCTGGCCGCCGTGCGCGACCACCAGGTCGTGATCGTGGCCGGCGAGACCGGCTCCGGCAAGACCACCCAGCTGCCCAAGATCTGCCTGGAGCTGGGCCGGGGCGTCCAGGGCCTGATCGGGCACACCCAGCCCCGGCGGCTGGCCGCGCGCAGCGTGGCCGACCGGATCGCCGAGGAGCTGCACGGCGAGCTGGGCGACGCGGTCGGCTACAAGGTCAGGTTCACCGACAAGATCGGCGAGAACACGCTGGTCAAGCTGATGACGGACGGCATCCTGCTGACCGAGATCCAGCACGACCGGCTGCTCAGCCAGTACGACACGCTGATCATCGACGAGGCGCACGAGCGCAGCCTCAACATCGACTTCATCCTGGGCTACCTCAAGCAGCTCCTGCCGCGCCGGCCCGACCTCAAGGTGATCATCACCTCGGCCACGATCGACCCGGAGCGGTTCTCCCGGCACTTCGGGGACGCCCCGATCGTGGAGGTCTCCGGCCGGACGTATCCCGTCGAGGTGCGCTATCGCCCGCTCACTGGAGGTGCTCGGGGGCGATCATCGTCCTCTTCCGCCCGTGAGCACCGACCGGGTGCGGGTGTCCCGCAGAACACCGACGAGGAGGCGGAGGAGGTCGACAAGGAGCGCGACCAGGTCCAGGCGATCTGCGACGCGGTCGACGAGCTCCGCGCCGAGGGGCCGGGCGACATCCTCGTCTTCCTCAGCGGCGAGCGGGAGATCCGCGACACCGCCGACGCGCTGGGCAAGCTGAAGCTGCCCAACACCGAGGTCCTGCCGCTGTACGCGCGGCTGTCGACGGCCGAGCAGCACCGGGTGTTCGCGGCGCACCCCGGGCGGCGGATCGTGCTGGCGACCAACGTCGCCGAGACCTCGTTGACCGTGCCGGGCATCAAGTACGTGATCGACCCGGGCACCGCGCGGATCTCCCGCTACAGCCACCGGCTCAAGGTGCAGCGGCTGCCGATCGAGCCGGTCTCGCAGGCGTCGGCCAACCAGCGCAAGGGCCGCTGCGGCCGGGTCTCCGAGGGCATCTGCATCCGGCTGTACTCGGAGCAGGACTTCCTGTCCCGCCCGGAGTTCACCGATCCGGAGATCCTGCGCACGAACCTGGCCTCGGTCATCCTCCAGATGACCGCGCTGGGCCTGGGCGACATCGCCGCGTTCCCGTTCGTCGAGCCGCCGGACCGGCGCAACATCGCCGACGGCCTCGCGCTGCTGCACGAGCTGGGCGCGATCGACCCGACCGAGAAGGACGTCCGCAAGCGGTTGACCCCGCTGGGCCGTCGGCTGGCGCAACTGCCGATCGACCCCCGGCTGGCCAGGATGGTGCTGGAGGCCGAGCGCAACGGCTGCGTGCACGAGGTCATGGTGATCGCGGCGGCGCTGTCCATCCAGGACCCGAGGGAGCGCCCCACCGACCACCAGCAGGCCGCGGCGGAGAAGCACGCGCGGTTCGCCGACAAGGAGTCGGACTTCCTGTCCTTCCTGAACCTGTGGCAGTACCTGCAGGAGCAGCAGAAGGCGTTGTCCTCCAGCCAGTTCCGCCGGTTGTGCCGCACCGAGTTCCTCAACTACCTGCGGGTCAGGGAGTGGCAGGACCTGTACGGCCAGCTCCGGCAGGTGGTGAAGGGGATGGACATCACCCTCAACGACCTGCCGGCCGACCCGCAGCGCGTGCACGTCTCGCTGCTGTCCGGGCTGTTGTCGCACATCGGCCTGAAGGACGCCGAGAAGCAGGAGTACCAGGGCGCGCGCAACGCGCGGTTCGCGATCTTCCCCGGCTCGGTGCTGTTCAGGAAGACGCCGCGCTGGGTGATGGCCGCCGAGCTGGTGGAGACCTCCCGGCTGTGGGGCAGGGTGGCCGCCAAGATCGAGCCCGACTGGGTCGAGAAGCTGGCGCGGCACCTGGTCAAGCGCAGCTACAGCGAGCCGCACTGGGAGAAGAACCAGGGCGCGGTCATGGCCATGGAGAAGGTGACGCTCTACGGCGTGCCGATCGTGGCCGGGCGGCGGGTCAACTTCGGCCGCATCGACCCCGAGTTGTCCAGGGAGCTGTTCATCCGGCACGCGCTGGTGGAGGGCGACTGGCACACCCAGCACAAGTTCTTCGAGGCCAACCGCGAGCTGCTGCGCGAGGTCGAGGAGCTGGAGCTGCGGGCGCGGCGGCGCGACATCCTGGTCGACGACCAGACGCTGTTCGACTTCTACGACCAGCGCGTGGGCAAGGAAGTCGTTTCGGCGCGCCACTTCGACACGTGGTGGAAGAAGGTCCGCGCCGAGCAGCCGGACCTGTTGACCTTCGACCGGTCGATGCTGGTCAACGAGCAGGCCGGCGGGATCACCGCCGGCGACTACCCGGACTACTGGCAGCAGGGCGAGGTCCGGCTGCCGTTGACCTACCAGTTCGAGCCGGGCCGCAGCACCGACGGCGTGACCGTCGAGGTGCCGCTCCAGGTGCTCAACCAGGTCAGCGGCGACGGGTTCGCCTGGCACGTGCCGGGTCTGCGGTACGAGCTGGTGACGGCGTTGCTGCGGTCGCTGCCCAAGCCGACCCGCCGGCACTTCGTGCCGGTGACCGACTACGCGCGGGCGGTGCTGGCGCGGATGTCGCCCGGCGAGGACGAGACCGTGCTCGACGCGTTGGAGCGGGAGATCCGGCGGCTCAGCGGGGTGAGCGTGCCCCGCGACGCGTGGCAGCTCGACCGGGTGCCCGCGCACCTGAAGGCCACCTACCGGGTGGTGGACGAGACGAAGCGCGTGGTGGCCGAGGGCAGCGACCTCGGCGAGCTGCGCCGGCGGCTCAGGAGCCGGTTGCAGGCGACGTTGTCGGCCGCGGCCAGCAACGTGGAGCGGGACGGCCTGCGGGACTGGACCATCGGGTCCCTGCCCCGCCGGGTGGAGCGCGAGCGGGCGGGCTACGTGGTGACCGCGTTCCCGGCCCTGGTCGACAAGGGCGACTCGGTGGCCGTGCGGATGTTCGAGAGCGAGGACGAGCAGCGGGATGCCATGTGGCGGGGCACCCGTCGGCTGCTGACGCTCAACGTGCCCGCGCCGGGCAAGTACCTGCGGGGCCTGAGCAACCAGGCGAAGCTGACGCTGAGCCGGAACCCGCACGGCGGGGTGGCCCCGCTGCTCGACGACTGCGCGGCCTGCGCCGTGGACCGGCTGATGGCCGACGGCGGGGGCGTGGCCTGGGACGAGGCCGGGTTCGCCGCGTTGCGCGAGCGGGCCAGGGCCGGGTTCGGCCCGGTGCTGGTGGAGGTCGTGAACCAGGTCGAGCGCGTCCTGGCCGCCCGGCAGAGCGTGGACACCCGGCTGGCCGACGCGCGGTTCGCGCCGGCCGACTCGCTGGCCGACATCAAGGGCCAGGTGGCCGCGCTGGTCTACCCGGGATTCGTCACGGCGACCGGCCTGTCCCGGCTGGCGGACGTCGTGCGGTACCTGCGGGCGGTGGAGCGGCGGCTGGAGAAGCTGCCGGAGAACCCGCGCCGGGACCAGGAGTGGACGGCGCGGGTCGCCCAGGTCTGGGAGGAGTACGAGGACCTGGTGCGGCAGGCGCCCCCGCACAGCCCGGCCGCCGAGGGGCTGCGGCAGATCCGGTGGATGATCGAGGAGTTGCGGGTCAGCTACTTCGCCCAGACGATCGGCACGCCGCACCCGGTGTCGGAGAAGCGGATCCACAAGGCGATGGACCAACTCCCGCTCTGACCCGCCGCCCTGAACAGTCCACTGTGGACAGAGGTGGACAGGCGCCGGCCGACGAGGTCGGGCGGCGCCTGCCCACGGGGCGGCCCCGCGACGAGCGGGGCTCGTGGTCACCGGTCCGGTTGGTCACCGGTTCGGCTTGGTCGCAGGTTCGGCTTGGTCGCAGGTTCGGCGTGGCGAAAGCGTTCGCGCACGAGTTCCGTGGCGACGGCCAGCGCGCCGGGCGGCTACTGCTCCGGGAGGCGGTAGACGGAGACGTGGTAGGCGCTGGTCTCCGTGAACGGATCGCCCGCCCAGCTCCCCCAGCGGTGTTCCAGCCGCAGCCCGGCGATCCGGGCCATGAGGTCCATCTCGAACGGCGCCACGTAGCGGAAGGGCGAACGCACCTGCCGCATCCCCTCGCCGGGCGCGAGGAAGTAGTGCGAGACGTGCCGCCGCGCGAACCGGTCGACCTCGCGCAACCACACCATCGGCCGGCCGTCGACGGTGGCGGTGATCTGGAGCGGGATGCCGGCGATCTGCACGCTGTCCAGCACCAGCGCGTCCAGTGCGAACCGGCCGCCCGGCGCCAGGTGGTGCGCCACGTTCTCGAAGCAGCGCACCTGGGCCTCCAGCGACGGCAGCTCCGCGAACCCGCCGTTGGCCAGGTAGACCAGGGAGAACCGGTCGGCCACCGGCACGTCGGCGAGCTCGCCGAGCGTCACCGGCAGCTCGGCGCCGCCCGGCCTCTCCCGTAACCGCGCGATCCTGGCCGCTGAGCCGTCCACGCCGCGCACGTCGACTCCCCGCGCCCGCAACGGCAACGCCAGGCGGCCGGCGCCGACCCCGAGCTCCAGGACCGGCCCCGCGCCGGCGAGGCCGGCCAGACGATCCACAGTGGATTCGACGTGCGCCGGGTCGCGGAACCCGATGTCGTGGAACTCGGCGACGCCGGCCCCGTCGATTCCCACGTTCCCGTTCTCGGACATGGAGCCATGTTAGGAGCGGAAACCGACAACTCGGCCGCCGTGACAGGGGATCGAGGCGGAATCACCCCAATGCCCCAACGTCTCCGGCCTCCCCACCTCCTGGTTCCCACCAGGGAGTTGTCGGGGAGTGAACGCGGCGCGGACGGCTTCTTAACGGCCTCACAACGCGAAAACGGGCGGGGCCGGGCGACCCTTTCCTATTCGCGGCCGCGCGGCATTCGGCTGGTGGGAGCGGGGTCAGGCCGGCGACGGGAACGGGCGGCGGGGATCGAACAACGCGATCGGGTGCCGCGTTTCCCCGGTCTCGACGAGGTCGGCGAGGATCTCGCCGACGACCGGGACGAACTTGAAGCCGTGGCCGGAGAACCCGCACGCCACGACGACCTGGGGGTGCGACGGGTGGCGGCCGATCGCGAAGTGGCGGTCGGGAGTGTTGGTGTACAGGCAGGTCGTGGCCCGCAGGAACGTCCCGGGCAGGGTCGGGACGCGCGGCGCCAGGTGCCGGGCGAGGGCGTCGACCTCCGCCGGGCGCACCACGCGGTCGACGGTGTCGGCGGCGCAGACGTCGACGCGGCGGTAGAAGGCGGCCTTCACGCCGTCCCCGGGGTCGTCGTGCGCCGGGATCGCGTAGATCCGCTCGCCGGTGGCGTCCTCCCAGATGAGGATCGGAAGCCGGGTGTAGGGGCCGATTCCCCCGCGTGGCGCGAACCAGAACTGCACCTGCCGCTCCACGGTGAACGGGATGTCCAGGTCGGCCAGCAGGGCCGGGGCCCAGGCGCCCGGGCAGATCACCGCGCGGTCGGCGAAGTGGGTTCCTTCGCCGGTGACGACCCGGACGCCCTCACCGCGCGGGTGCGCGTGCCAGTCCAGCACCCGCTCGCCGAACCGGAGGTCCGCCCCGGCGGCGGCCGCCCGCTCCAGGTGCGCGGTCACGGCGGCCTCCGGTCGCACGAACCCCGCCCGGGGTTCGAACAACGCCACCTCGTCGTCGTTCGGCGTCAGGACGGGGAAGCGGGCGCGGATCTCCCGCGCGTCGAGGATCTCGTGCGGCAGGTCCCAGTGCTGGGCGGAGCGCCGGCTGCCGGCCACGAGCGCGCTGTCCGGCGAGCCGACCATCAGGCCGCCGGTCACCGTGAGCAGGCGCCGGCCGGACTCGCGCTCCAGCTCCTCCCACAGCTCGAAGGCCCGGCGCACCAGCGGAACGTAGGCCGGGTCCTCGAAGTAGGCCTGGCGGATGATCCGGGACCCGCCGTGGCTGGAGCCCCGGTCGTGCGCCGGGCCGAACCGCTCCAGCCCCAGCACCCGGAGGCCACGGCCGGCGAGGCGGTGGGCGGCCGCGCCGCCCATGCCTCCCAGGCCGATCACCACGACGTCGTAGGGGGCGCCCATGGGGACATCGTGGCCGTGCCGGGCAGCGGCGGGAACGTTTCCCACCCACACGCGTCTCCCCGCGGCGCGGCCGGGCCTTCCTTCCCGCCCGCCGCGCGAACACGAGCGCCCGCGGCGAGCTCACCGGATCACAGCGTGCGCGCCTGACCGAGGAAGGTGTCGAGAACACCGTCGGCGACGCGGACGACACCGGGTTCGCTGGTGATCCCGGGTCGGGTCCGAATCCCGTTCGTCTGGTCGGCGAGCTCCTTCGCCTCCTGGAACACCGCTTCCGCCTGGGCCGTGTTCCCGCCGGCCTTGGCGGCGAGCGCGTCGCACGTGCGGGACAGGGCGCGTCCCCACAACGACAGCGCGGTCAGCCACGGGTCCACGTCGTCGACGAACTCGCGGTCGGCGACGCCGTCGTGGATGACGGACCGCGCGTCGATCATGCGCTGGGCGGTCGACCGGAGGGCGGTCAGCGCGGCGTCGCGCTCACCTCGGGCCCAGGCGGCGCGGAAACCATCGAGCTGGCGGGCGAGTTCGGGGGCCTGCGGGCGCAACGGGTCGCCGTTCGGGTCCGGAACGTGGTGTTCGACATCGATGAGAAGCAGCAACGCGCGGACGACGTCCTCGTTGCCGTTGGCCAATCGCCGTGCGGCGGCGCGCGCCGACTCGGCCGCGTCGTAGCCGGCCGGGTTCCACGCGAAGTCGGCCGCGGTGAACAGCGGGAGCTCGCTGGCCGCCGCCTGGTTCATGGGATTCAGCAGGACACCCGCCAACTCCCGCATCGCCCCGGCCTCGCGTCGGTCGTAAGGAGCCAACAGCAGACGGCCGGCGGAACCGTTGAAGTCGTTGGTCGGGTAGTTGTCCCACAGCAGCACCTTGCGGCCCCACACCTCGCGCGCCCGTCGGGCGTCTCCGGCGGTGACCGCGCTGGGCAGCACGCCGACGCCGGTCCACATGACGCGCACCCGGGGGTCCAGGAGCTCCCGGAGCGCCCGCTTGTACGGCGAGTTCACGACCTCGCTGTACTGCACGGGAACCATCTCCAGCGGCTCGGTGTCGGCGAAGGTCTCCGCCAGGTCGCGCTGGAGCGCGTTGAGCAGCTCGGCCTGCGCCTGGCCGAACGTGGCCTCGGTCAGGAGCCCGTACCGCGCGAGGTCGTCGGCGCAGCTCCAGGCCGGCAACGGGGTGATGTCGTCGAGGGCGACGGAGAACGAGCGCACGCCCATGTCGTGGACGGCGCGCATCTTCCGCCGCAGGGCGTCGCGGTCGGCCTCCCCGCTGTGGCAGACCGACTGGCCGGGCGAGATCGCGAAGGTGAAGCGGACGTGGTTCCGCTTCGCCTGGCGGACGAGCTGCGCGAGTTTCTCGGCTTCCTCGGCGGGGTAGGGCTCGCGCCACCGGTCGCGGTGGTAAGGGTCGTCCTTGGGCGCGTACAGGTAGGTGTTCATCTTCATCGCGCCGGAGAAGGCGAGGTGTTCCATTCGGTCCTCAAAGGACCACGGCCGGCCGTAGAAACCCTCCACGACGCCGCGGATCGGGACGGTGGGGTGGTCGACCACCGTGACTCCCGCGACCGCGCCCCGACCTGTGAGCTGTCGGAGGGTCTGCGCCGCGTGGAAGAGGCCGTCCGCGTCCTGGCCCGTGAGGACGACCGTCGGCGCGCCAGCTCGTCGACCGGCCGTGAGGACGTATCCCTCGGCCGGAAGTGTTGAGGGGACAGGAGTTCCGAGGGCCGTCAGCGCACGCGTGACGTTCTGGTCGCCCAGGGTTCCGAGCACCACGGACAACGTGTTGGTGTCACTGGTTTTCCCGTCCGCCACATCGCCCACGTCCACCTGGCTCGCACCTGCCGAGCGGAGGACGTCGCCGACCACCTCTGTCGTGGGCTGGTCAACCTCCTTGCCGACGTGCAGGCGGACGACTCCGGGAACGGACAGGTCCTGACCGATCCGGCTGACGCGTTGCGGGGTGGGGCTGACCTCGGGCCAGGTTCGGGGTTCCGGGCCGCGCACCGGCGTGTGGGCCGAGGGTGGCGTGCTCTCCGGGGAGGCCGACGGTACCGCTCCACCGCCACAGCCGGCGCTGAGAACCAGGACCACTGCGCCGAACACCCCGAACACGCCGAACACCGCGCTCCGCGCGAGGCGTCGTGGCTGTGGTGCCTGTCCTCGCCGGAACAGCTCAACGCGCACGCTCGCCGCCCCGATCCGGAAGGGGACGCACGCGGTCGAGAAGCCATCGGCCGACGAGCAGCAACGCGACGAGCCAACTCTGGGGAACCAGCAGGAAAACCGACGTGCCGACCGAGGACAACGGCGCCCGCAGGGGAAACAACAGGCCGTACCACGCGATGCTGATCCCGGCGACCAGCAGCGCGCTCATCGGCCAGACGAGGGTTCCGACGAGTTTGACCCGGACGTCCCAGCACCGCCGGGACCACAGGGCGGCCACGCCCACCAGCCAGCCCACCACGGGCAGCAGGAATCCCCCGAACAGCACCAGCAGAACCACCCAGTGCTCGCTCCGCACCCGCCGTTGTTTGTCCACTGTGGACTGACTCGGTCGCGCGTCGTCGGTGGGCGGGGTGGTGTCGTTCTCGTCGGCCCTCACACAACCAGGACGCGTGGGACGGGCATCGGTTGAGGCCTCGGTTCAGGCGGCAACGACGTCGGACCTCCGGGTCAACGCAGGCGATCACGCAACGCCCGGGTCTCGCGCCGCGCCGCCGGCGGGTCGACGTAGAGGCAGCCGAGCTGGTTGACCACGTCGACCACCCCCGGTAACGCCCGGGTGAGCCACACCGCCAGCTCGACGTCGCTGCGCCACTGCAACCGGCCGGTGAGGGTCACCACGCCCTCGCTCACCGTCACGGTGACCGTGCCCGGCCGCGCCCCGAGTATCCGGCCCAGGACCTCGTCCGCCACGTCGGCCCGCACGGCCTCGTCCGGCCGCAGGGAGCTCCGGAGCAGGTCGCGGCGGGTCAGCACGCCCACCAGGCGGCCGACCTCGTCCACCACCCACAGCCGGGCCACCCCCCGCGCCGAGAGCCGCCGCGTCGCGTCCACCAGGGACGCGCCGGGCTCGATCGTGGTCGCGGGGATGCTCATCCGGTCCCCCGCCACGGGGCCGCGCGGCGCCTGCCACCAGGTGCGGCGGTGGCGCGCCGCCGGCACGAGCTCGGTCTCCTCGGCGTCCAGTTCGGCGTCCAGTTCGGCCACCGACACCCGGCCCTCGGGGACGACCCCGACCAGCGTCCCCTTCGGCGTCACCACGGGCACGGCCCGCACGCCGTGCCGCGCGAGCAGGTCGGCCACCTCCCGCAGGGGTGTCTCCGGGCGCACGCTGATCACGTCGCCGGTCATCGCGTCGGCCACCGTCGCTCCGCGCATCACGGTCTCCACCCGTCGGTCCCGCCTTCCGAACAGCCTGTTCCGTCCGAACACGCTGTCGAGCCTGGCCGCCGGCTTCCTCGGCGGACAGAGTCGAAGGTCGGCGCGCCCCGGGAGCAGAAAGCCCCTTTAGGGGGAAAGAGAATCCGACCGCCCGCGCGGGGGCCGTGGCCGGCGCGCGGGGCGCCGGCACTGCGGATACCGTCGGAATTCGTGGCTGAGGGTCCGAGGGCCCTTCCCGGTGTCCGCGGGCGCCGACTCGGTCGACGCATGGCCGCCACCTCCGGCGAGGGCCACCACACCGCTGCCCGCATCGAGGTGCACGGCCTGGTGCAGGGCGTGGGCTTCCGGTCGTTCGTCTACCGGTTGGCCACCGCCCTGGGCCTGTCCGGCGACGTCCGCAACGACGGGGGGCGGGTGGTCGTGCGCGCCGCCGGTCCGGCCGCCGCGCTCAGCGCGTTGGCGAGCCGGCTGGCGCGCGAGGCCCCGCCGGCCGCCAGGGTCGGCTCGGTGGTCGTGGCCGAGCTGCCCGACCACGTGCTGTGGGAGCGCGGCTTCCGGGTCGTGGACAGCACCAGGGACGACGCGGAGCCGGGCGCCCCCAGGGAGGTGGCCCCCGACCTGGCGACCTGCGCGGACTGCCTGACCGAGCTGTTCGACCAGGACGACCGCCGCTACCGCTACCCGTTCCTGAACTGCGCGGAGTGCGGTCCGCGGGCGACGGTCATCGAGGACCTGCCCTACGACCGGGCGCACACCACGTTGCGGCACTTCCCGCTGTGCCCGAAGTGCGCCGAGGAGTACCACGACCCGACGAACCGGCGGTGTCGGGCCGAGCCGACGGCCTGCCCGACCTGCGGTCCCCAGCTGGTGTGGAACCCGAGGGGCTCGCGGGTGGCCACGCACCTCGCGGACGCCGCCCTCGTGGCCGCCGAGCAGGTGGTCGCCGGCGGAGGCGTGATCGCGGTGAAGGGCGTCGGCGGCTACCAGCTCGTGTGCGACGCGGCCGAGGAGACGGCCGTGCGCCGGCTGCGCCGGGTCAAGGGCCAGCCGCACCGGCCGTTCCCGGTGATGGTGCGCGACCTGGCCGCCGCGCGGTCGCTCGCCGCGCTCGACGCCGACGCGACCGCGTTGCTGAACTCCCCGGCGCGCCCGGTCGTCCTGCTGCCCGACCGGGTGCCCGACGGGGTCGCCGCCTCGGTGGCCCCCGGCCTGGCGGAGCTGGGGGTCCAGCTCCCGCACAGCCCGCTGCACCACCTGCTGATGGCCGACCTGGACCGGCCGCTGGTGATCACGAGCGGCAACCGCGGCGGCGAGCCGGTGATCGTCGAGGACGAGCACGCGCAGAGCGTGCTGGGCGCGGTCGTGGACGGCGTCCTCGCCCACGACCGGCCGGTCTGGGCCCGGTACGAGGACTCGGTGCGACGCGTCGTCGCCGGCCGGCCCACGACGCTGCGCCGGGCGCGCGGGCACGCCCCCGCCCCGCTGCGGATGCCGCTGACCGCGCCGGGCCCGGTGCTCGCGGTGGGCGCCCAGCTCGCCCACACCGCCGCCCTCACCCTCGGCGACCACGTGGCCCTGACCCCGCACGGGGGCGACCTGACCACCCCGTCCGCCGTGGCCACCTTCCAGGACACGATCACCCGGTTCACCCGCCTGCACGGCGTCGAGCCCGAGGTGGTCGCGCACGACCTGTGCCCCGCGTACGTGACGTCCCAGTACGCCAGGGAGTTCGCCGCGGAGCGGCGGATCGGCGTGCAGCACCAGCACGCGCACGCGGTGGCCACCGCCGCCGAGCACCGGGTGACCGGACCGTTCCTCGGGGTGGTCTACGACGGCACCGGGCTCGGCGAGGACGGCACCCTGTGGGGCGGGGAGGTCCTGCTGGCCGACTACCGGACCTACCGGCGGCTGGCCCGGTTCGGCACCGCGCCGCTGCCCGGCGGCGAGGCCGCGGCGCGGCGGCCCGCGTGGACGGCGCTGGGCTACCTGCTGGGCGCGGAGCGGCTGGGCAACCACATCACGCCGTCGGTCGCGCCCGACCTGCTGGAACGCCGGCCCGCCGACGAGGTCGCCGGCATCCGGCGGATGCTCGTCGCCGGGGTCAACTGCCCGCGCTCCTCCAGCGTCGCCCGGCTGTTCGACGCCGTGGCCAGTTTGCTCGGGCTCTGCGACGAGGCGGGCTACCCCGGGGAGGCCGCCCTGCGCCTGGAGGGAGCGGCCGGCGGGCGGACGGACCAGCCCGCGCTGGGCTGGCGCCTGGTGTGCCGGGACGAGGAGTGGGTGTACGACCCGGTGCCGACGCTGTGGGACGTGCTGGTCGCGGCGACCGACAGCCCGCCCGAGCTGGTGGCCGCCCGGTTCCACACCACGATGACGGAGGTCACCACCGCCCTGGTCACCCGGTGCGCCTCGGCCACCGGAGTGCGCACGGTCTGCCTGGGCGGCGAGGTGTTCCAGAACCGGCTGCTCACCGCCTCGGTCGTGCGGGAGCTGACCCGGGAGGGCATGGAGGTCCTGGTGGGCGAGCGGGTGCCCGCGCACGACGGCGGGATCAGCTACGGCCAGGCCGTCGTCGCCGCGGCCCGGCTCGCCGGCGAGTGAGCCCGCCCGCGGGTCGCGCAGATCGGGGACCTTGGACCCTGGTGGGAGAGGCCGTTCCGGCCTGACCGTGGGGTTTCGCGGCGAACGATGGCGTCCGCGACCTCGTCCGCGCCCCGCGCGGACTCCTCGCGGAAGGAGCCGGACGTGCGTTACGACAGGACGGGCCTGCAGGTGCTCGACGAAACCGAGTGCCTGCGGCTGCTCGGCTCGGTCCCGGTCGGGCGGATCGCCTTCACCCACGACGCCCTGCCGGCGGTGCAGCCGGTGACCTTCGTGGTGCACGAGGGCGCGGTGGTGTTCCGCACCCGGGAGGGCAGCAAGCTGGCCGCCGCGACCCGCAACGCCGTGGTCGCCTTCGAGGTCGACGAGTTCGACGCGGCCACGCGCAGCGGCTGGAACGTGACCGTGGTGGGGCGGGCGCGCGTGGTCACCGACCCCGACGAGCTGGCCGCGCTGGCCGCACTCGACCTGCGCCCGTGGGCGCCCGGCCAGCGCGACCGCTACGTGCAGATCAGCGTGGAACTGGTGCAGGGCCGACGCGTCCCCGGCCGGAGCCGGGTCTGAGCCGGCGAAGGTCCCACGCTGCCCTCCCGCCCTGCCCAAACGGGTGGTCGGCGGGGGCTGGGGTGGCCGGCTGGGACGACCACCGGAGTGGGCGACAGATGGCCGGTCGCGGTGAGAGTGGACGAGACCGCGCACGCCAGGACGGCAGCGTCGTGTGCCGCGCGGGACGAGACGGCGGCGTAGGGCGCCGCACCGCACGTCGTTCACGCCACGCAATGGCCACTGGCCCGCTTTCCCGGCGGGCCGATCACCCCCAGCGCCCGCGACACACTGACCGCAGCGGCACCGCACTTGGTGCGCGAGGCGCGGGCAGACCTCGACCCGATCACCCCACACGAGCTGACCGAGCTCCGAACCCGGGGCGAGCACCGGCTGCCCGGGGTCACCACCGACACCAGGGAAGTGGTGCGCTGCGACGAGGGCTACACCTCCAGCCTCGCCGCTCACGACCTGCGCCGCCTCGGCCTGACCCACGCCACGGATCTGGTCGGCGAATTCCGGGCGTGGAAGAGCGCCACGCTGGACGACGTCCACGCCGCACCGCGGTCGCTGGTCCCCTCCCCCGGCGGACCGATCACCACCAGTGCCCACGAAGTCCTTGCCACGCCGGCAACCGCCTGTTGGTCAACAGTGCGGACGCCTGCCAAACGGAGGACCCGGGTCTGGTCGTGTGCACCGAAGTGTCGGCGCGCGAGGCGGCGGCCTGTCCAGTGGTGGTCGTGTGGTTTGCCGACGACGTAGTCGGAACGGCACTCCAGCGCCGCCGGGCGGCCCGGTGGTGTTGGGCATCGACACGTCGGCGACGAGCAACGCGGCCACCCGACACACCTGCCCGCTGGAGAACGACGTCCTCAGCCACCTCATGGCACCGGGCGGCGCGGGACAACCAGCTCGCGCAGGCCGAGCAGGAGACGCAGGAGCGCATCGCCCCCTGGCGGCCACGCTTCCCCAGAGAGGTGTTCGCGCAGTTCACCTTCAACGTCATCGGGAACAACTCGCCGGCGCCACCGGACGACCCGCCGGTGTTGGAGATCGACAGCTTGGCGACGAGCGACACAGCCACGACGATCGCGTTCGACACCACCACCCGGCACACCTGCCCGCTGCACAGCTTGCACACCTTGCACAGCCCACTGGACATCGACTCCCTCCACCACCTCATCGCACCGGGGCCGGCACGGGACAACCAGCTCGCGCAGGCCGAGCAGGAGGTTCGGGAGCAGGTCGCGCCGGCGTGGCGACGCTTTCCAGGGCGGAGGTCGTGTGATTCGCCGACGATGTCGCCGGGAACGACCCGCCGGCACCACCGGACGACCCCGTGGTGATGGGCATCGACGGCTCGGCGACGAGCAACACGGCCAGGGCACTCGCATTCGGCCGCACCGCTCGGCACATCCGCCCGCTGGCGATCTTGCATACATGACACAGCCCGCCGGACAGCGACTCCCTCCACCGCCTCCTGGCAGCGGGGCCAGTGTGGAACGACCAGCTCGCGCACGCCGAGCGGGAGGCGCGTGCCTGGCTGGTCGGGCTCGGGCTCGGGCTCGGGCTCGGGCTCGGGCTCGGGGTCAGGGTCAGGGTCAGGGGATGTGGCGGGGTGGCCAGCGGTGCGCTCGGCTCCACCAAGCATGCCGTCGTACTGACCTGGTATTGGTCTACTTAGGACTGTCCATGCAGGACAGACAGGTGAGCTGGTCGGTGGGGCGGCGGGGTGAGTGCGCCCGAGCGTCGTCGCGGGCATGTCGCGCGTATATCGTCTCGATCATGCCTGTCCCGCGAGCGGCCGCCCCCGTCCCGACCACCCGCACGCCGCGGAGACGCTGATGGCCAGGGAGATCCCGGTCGAGCCGAGCGGCGACGCGCCGGTGCACGCGACGTTGTCCGGGCTGCGGCTGGACGAGTTGCTGGGCGAGGTGCAGGACCGGCTGGCGGAGATCGTCCGCACGCGGGACCGGTTGCAGGGCCTGCTGGACGCGGTGCTCGCGGTGGCCGCCGGGCTGGAGCTGGAGACCACGTTGCAGCGCATCGTGACCGCGGCCACGGAGCTGGTGGACGCGCGGTACGGGGCGCTGGGCGTGTTGGGCGCCGGCGGCGGGATCTCCCGGTTCGTCCACGTGGGCATCGACGAGGAGACGAGAGCGCGGATGGGCCACCTGCCCGAGGGCAGGGGCCTGCTCGGCCAGCTCATCCGCGACCCGCGCCCGCTGCGCCTGGCCGACCTCACCGCGCACGCGGCGTCGGTCGGTTTTCCGGCCAACCACCCGCCGATGCGCACTTTCCTCGGTGTGCCGGTCCGGGTGCGCGACGAGGTGTTCGGCAACCTCTACCTCACCGAGAAACGGGAAGGCGAGTTCACCGCCGACGACGAGGTCGTGGTGCGGGCGCTCGCGGCGGCGGCCGGCATCGCGGTGGACAACGCCCGGCTGTTCGAGCAGACCAGGCTGCGGCAGCGCTGGTTGGAGGCCAGCAGCGAGATCACCACCGAGCTGCTGTCCGGCGCGGCGACCGAGGACGCGCTGCGGTTGATCGCCCGGCGGGCGCTGGAGCTGGCCAGGGCCGACTGCGCGCTCATCGTCCTGCGCCCCGCCGGTCAGGAGGGCTGTTGGCGGGTGGCCGCGCACGCCGGCGACCTGGACGCCGACGTCCTCGGCGGCCCGGTGACGACGGATCTGCCGCTGGTGGCGGAGGTGTTGACCGGCGGGGCGCCCGTGCTCGCCGCCGACCTCCTCCCCGACGACGGCGACCGGGGGCACCCGCTGGCCGGGTGGGGCCCGGCGCTGGCCGTGCCGCTGGTGTCCGACCGGGCTGGCGCGACCACGAGCGGCGTGCCGGCCGGTGTGGTCCTGGCGCTGCGCCGGCGGGGCGCCGAGCCGTTCCTGCCGGACGAGGTGCCGCTGCTGGCCTCGTTCGCCGACCAGGCCGCGATCGCGTTGGAGCTGGCGGCCAAGCACCACGCCCAGCGGGAGCTGGACGTGCTGGCCGACCGCGACCGCATCGCCCGCGACCTGCACGACCACGTGATCCAGCGGTTGTTCGCCACCGGGCTGGGGTTGCAGGGGACGTTGCGGCGCAGCGCCGACGCCGAGGTGCGCCGGCGCATCCAGCAGGCCGTGGAGCAGCTCGACCAGACCGTGCGGGAGATCCGCACGTCGATCTTCGACCTGCACACGCCGCCCAGCGAGGAGGAGACCAGCCTGCGGCGGCGACTGCTGGACGTGATCTCCGAGGCCAGCGGCGACGGCGACCTGACGCCGGCCGTGCGCGTCTCCGGCCCGGTGGACACCCTCGTGCCCGCCGAACTGGGGCAGCACGCCGTGGCGGTGCTGCGGGAGGCGGTCAGCAACGCCGTGCGCCACGCGCGTGCGTCCACAGTGGACGTGATCGTGGACGCTGGTGACGACCTGGTGTTGGAGGTCGTCGACGACGGGGTTGGCATTGATCCCGCGGTGGCGCGCAGCGGTCTGCGGAACCTGGAGCAGCGGGCGAACGAGTGCGGCGGCGGGTTCACCGTGCGGCCGGAGCCGGGTGGCGGGACGCGACTGCGCTGGCAGGCGCCGCTGCGGTGACACCACTGCGGTGACCGCCGCTTTTCCTCACCGGGGAAAGAAAAAGCGCCGAGGCGGGACGGGCTGATCAGGAGTGGGCGCGCCCCTGCCCCGCGGTGCGCCCCTGTCCCGCGGCATGGCCCCACCGCAACTCGGTGGCCAGCACCGCGGCCTGGGTTCGCCGCTGCATCCCCAGCTTCGCCAACAGGTGCGAGACGTAGTTCTTGACCGTCTTCTCCGCCAGGAACATCCGCTCCGCGATCTGCCGGTTCGTCAACCCCTCACCGATCAGCTCCAGGACCGTCCGCTCCTGGTCGGTCAGCTCCCGGAGCGGATCGGCCAGCTCCTGCGCCCGCCGGAGCCGGGACAGCAACGCCGAGGTCGTCCGACCGTCCAAAAGGGACTGTCCAGCCCCGACGGTGCGGATCGCCGCCACCAGGTCGCCGCCCAACACCTGCTTGAGCACGAAACCCGACGCGCCGGCCATGATCGCGTCGAACAACGCCTCGTCGTCGGCGAACGACGTCAGCATCACGCAGCGCAGCTCGGGGAGCCGGGACCGCAGCTCCCGGCACAGCTCGACGCCGTTGCCGTCGGGCAGGCGCACGTCGAGCACGGCCACGTCCGGTCGCGCGGCGGGGAGCAGGGCCAGCGCCTCCCGCACCGAGGCGGCTTCCCCGACCACCTCGACGTCGGGCTCGGGCTCCAGCACGTCGGCGATCCCCCGCCGCACGATCTCGTGGTCGTCGACCAGGAACGTCCTGACCGTCACCGTCCCGTCCTCCCTCTCCACCGGTCCGGCGCCGGCGCGACACCGCCCGGACGACCGGACACCCGAACGACCACAGCCCTGGGCGGGCGGTGGCCGGCGGTCACGACGCCAGCCCGGACCCGCCCCGCGCGCAGGCGGCGAGGAGCTGCGGCAGGCTCGCCACCGCCGCCCAGGACCGCACCGCGGCCGGCGGCCGCACCGGGACGTCCGGGGCGGCGCCGACCACGACGAGTGGCCGACGCGCCCGGACCGCGCACACCGCGCCGTACTCGCGGGTCGTCAGCTCCTCGTCGCGGCCCCGGACGTCCACCACCAGGTCGACCGGCTCACCGGTCAGATCCAGCGGGCACCGCCCGCCAGGTCCCAACGCCCGGCAGAACCCGGTGGCACCGTGGCAGGTGCTCACCCGGCAGCCGAGCGCGCGCAGCCGCCGCACCACCTCGTCGCCGTCGCCGAAGTCCGCCTCCGTCACCAACACGCGCATGTCTGGTCCGCCTCCGTAGATGACGCGGGGCGCAACGTTAGGGCGTCGGCGACACTGTCGAACGCCTTCTTTGGTCCCCCCGCGACGGGACCAAAGTCCTTGATCGTGTTCTCCGGCCAGATCGGGCGCGGGCCGACGCCGCGTCGCGCGGGCGCGCGGTGCACGACCTCGGCGAGCCGGACGCCGGGCACGGTGTGGACCAGGGCGGTGACCACGCGCCGCTCCGCCTCGTCGGCGAACTCCCCGGTGACCGTGACCGCGCCGCCCTCGACCTCCACCCGCCACCAGCCCCGGCCGGCGTAGTCGTCGAGCCGGCGTTGGATGGCCGCGACCAGCACCTCGTCCGGCCGCACCGTCAGGCGCAGCAGGTCGCCCCGGCTCACCACGCCCACCAGCACCTGCGCGGTGCCGCAGGCGGTGACGGGCACGCTGCGGATCTGGTGGTCCAGCAACAGTTGGACGACCTGGGACAGCTCCGCCTCGGCCGGAGCCACCACGGCCGGACTGCTCATCACCGACCACACCGGCGCCGTCGGGTCGCCGACGGCGCGCCGCGCGTCGCCCAGGCTGATCACGCCGAGCACGCGCTCCACCTCGTCGAGCACCGGCAGCGCGGCGACGCCGTGCTCGGTGAGCAGCGCCGCCGCGTCCCCGACCAGGTGGTCGCCGCGGACCCACACCACGTCGCGTGTCATGACGTCCTGCGCGCGCATCGCCGTTCCCTTCGTGTCGACCGGGATCCGACGCTAGGGGCGCGCGGGCGGGCCGGGCAGCGGCCAAGGGCCCTGCCGGGCGGGGCCTTGGTCCCTTCGGTGGGCAGCGCGATCCCGCGTTGCGGGACGGCGGCGCGATCGAGCGGCCCGCTCTCCTCGCGCACCCACTACCCTGCGTGTCGTCGGTGTGTTCGCGGCCACGCCGTGTTCCCAAAACCCGGTGTCCCACGCGCGTTTTCGCCGGAGATCCCGAGCAGCACAGGAAAGGACGTCAGCATCGTGACCATCCCGCTCACCGCCCGGTGGGTCGTCGTCGACATCGAGGGCACCGTCACCGCGACCAAGCAGGTGCACGGGGTGCTCTACGACTACGCCCGTCCCCGGTTGGGCGCGTGGATCGACGACCACCCCGACGACGCGGAGGTGGCGGGCGCGGTGCGGCAGGTGCGGGAGCTGGCCGGCCTTCCCGACACGGCGACCACCGCCGAGGTCGTCGCGGTGCTGCACGAGTGGATGGACGCCGACCGCAAGGCCGCGCCGCTGAAGACGTTGCAGGGCCTCGTCTGGCAGCACGGGTACGCCCACGGCGAGCTGACCATCGCGTTGTTCCCGGACGTCGCGCCCGCGTTGCGGTCGTGGCACGAGGCCGGCGTGAGCCTGGCGGTGTTCTCCTCCGGGTCGGTCGCCGCCCAGGTCGCCCTGTTCGCCAACACCACCGACGGCGACCTCACCGCGCTGTTCTCCGGCTACTTCGACACCGTCAACGCCGGCCCGAAGCGGGAAACCGTCGCGTACGAACGGATCGCCGAGCGGTTGGGCGCGGCGGCGGAGGACCTGGCGTTCCTGTCCGACGTGCCGGCCGAGCTCGACGCCGCCGCGGCCGTCGGCTGGCGCGTGGTGGGGCTGGCCCGCCCCGGCGAGCCGTTCGCCGACGCCGACTTCGGCCCGCACCCCACGACCGACTCCCTCACGCGCCTCCAGGTGGTGGTTCCGCAGCCATGAGCGAGCAGCATCTCTGGCCCACCCAGCTCGACCAGGCCGGCCGGGCGCTGGCCGCCGAGTCCGCCCACTACGCCGCGCTGGGCTGGATGCGGGGCACCTCCGGGAACCTCTCGGTGGTGCTCGGCAGGAACCCGTTGCGGCTGGCGGTCACCGCGAGCGGCATGGACAAGGCCGAGCTGACCCCGCGGGACGTGGTGGTCGTCGACGAGCACGGCGCGGCGGTGCCCGGTCAGCCGGGGCCGGCCCGCAGGCCCTCGGCCGAGGCCGGGCTGCACGCCAGGATCGCGCGGGTGGCCGGCGCCGGCGCCGTGGTGCACGTGCACGCGCTGGCCCCGGTGATCGCCGCCGAGCACTGGCCGCTCGGCGTGGCGCTGCGCGACCTGGAGATGCTCAAGGGGCTCGGCCGGGGCGCGCACGACGACGAGGTGACGATCCCGGTCATCGCCAACGGCCAGGACATGCGGGTGCTGGGCGACGCGTTCGAGGCCGGGTTCCGCGCGGACACCCCGGCGTTGATCGTGGCCCGCCATGGGCTGTACGTGTGGGGCGATGACCTGTACCAGGCGCGGCACCGCGCCGAGTGCCTGGACTGGTTGCTGCGGTTCGTCGTGGCCACCAGGACTGGTCACGCCCACCTGGCCGCGGGCAACGGCGACGCCGTTGTGCTGTCCGAAAGGGGAACCTCATGACCTCGTTGACCGTGTGGCCGGACACCGACCCGGACACGGAGCTGGTGCGCACCGAGGACGCCGACGAGATCCGCGAGGAGCTCAAGCAGCTCGGGGTGCGCTTCGAGCGCTGGGAGGTCGTGCCGGACCTGCCCGCCGAGCCCAGCTCGGAGGAGGTGCTGGCGGCCTACCGGGAGCACGTCGACCGGGTGGTCGACGCCGAGGGCTACATCCTGGTCGACGCGGTGCACATGACGCCGTCCGACGACCCGGCCTGGACGGAGAAGGCGGTCGCGGCGCGGCAGCGGTTCCTGTCCGAGCACACGCACGACGACGCCGAGGACCGGTTCTTCGCCCGTGGGGCGGGCGTGTTCTACCTGCACGTCGGTGACAAGGTGTACGCGGTGCTGTGCGAGGCCGGTGACCTGCTCAGCGTCCCGGCCAACACCACGCACTGGTTCGACATGGGCGTGCGGCCGGACTTCGTGGCGATCCGGTTCTTCCACGACGAGGACGGCTGGGTCGGTAACTTCACCGGGAACCCGCTGGCCGAGGCGTTCCCCGACTTCGACGCCCTGCTGGCGCGCCGGCTGGCGCCCTGAGAACCGCGCTCGCGCCTGCGGGGCCCGAGTAGGAGCGGTGCGGGACCGTGCGCGGGTCCGCGTGCGACCGGAGGACGGTGTTCGGCCCGGCGGGAGCGTCGGGCCGCCTCCGGTCAGTTCGCGGCGATGACCAGGCCTTGATCGGCGGCTCCCCTGCTGGTGAGCACGTCGACGACGCGTTGGTAGGAGGCCGCGTGCGCCTCGCGGTGCGCGGCGGTGTTGACCACGCGCACGACCTCGCCGCCCAGGTGGATCACGGTGGGGACGGCCTCGGCCCTGGTCACCGCGTAGCGACCGTCCGTGCCCTTGGTGAAGGTGAAGCGGGCGACGACCGAGTCCTCGGTGACGCCTCTCCCCTGCTCGGCGACGTGGTTGCCGAGCCCGTAGGCGACCCACTTGCCGTCCACGCGCTCGAAGGGCTGCACGACGTGGCCGTGGTGGCCGATCACCAGGTCGACGTCGGGTGAGGCGAGCAGCCGACGCGCGATCTCGACCTGGTTGGGCGGCGGCTCGTGCACGTACTCCTCGCAGCAGTGCACGGTGGCGATCACGACGTCGGCGCCGGCCTGGCGCACGCGGCGGGCGTCGGCGAGCATGCCCTCGACCTCGGGCACCGACGGGTCGAACAGGTTGACCGACCAGTCCTTGCCGTCCGGTTTGGGGATGCCGTTGAGGCCGTAGGTCCAGGCCAGGTGCCCCACGCGCACGCCACCGACGTCCAGCAGCAGCGGGGTCTGGCTCTCCTCGGCGCTGCGGAAGGTGCCGGTGTGGCGCAGGCCCTTGGCGTCGAGGGTGTCCAGCGTCCGGGCCAGCCCCTCGAACCCGGCGTCGAGCGAGTGGTTCGACGCGGTCGAGCAGGTGTCGTAGCCGGCGTCCCGCAGGGCGTCGACGATCTGGGGTTGGACGTTGAAGGCCGGGTAACCGGTGAACGGCCCCTCCGGCCCGGCCACCGGGGTCTCCAGGTGGCAGATGGCCAGGTCGGCGCCGCTGATCACCGGGGCGACGTCGGCGAAGACGTCGCCGAAGTCGAAGCCGACCCCCTTGGCCGCGCCCGCGGCGGCGGCCTGGCGGACGAGCGCGCCCTCCTGGTGGATCAGCACGTCCCCGGTGGCGACGAGGGTGAACGAGCTGGCGGTCGCGGCGGCGACGGTGCCGGGGGCCGGCGAGTCGCCGGTGGGACGGCGCAGGACGGGGTCCCGCGCGGGGTCGGGCGGCCCGGCGCAACCGGCCACGGCGACGACCATGACCAGCCAGAACGCTCGCCCGAGGTGCTGGGTTCTGGGCATAGGGACGGGATAACACCGGGACGCGGGGGCGGCAGGGCGGGCCACCCGGCCTCACTCCGGGATCGCCCGTTGGTGTCGGTGGGCCGGGCGTCGGCGACCCAGCGTGCCCACCGCCCCCGGTGGTCATCCCCTGGCGAAGCCAAGATCACTCATCTCGCGCATCCACCGCGGTTGACCGGTGGACCATAGTTCGAACCGTGACCACCAGCGAGGGATCACTGGACCCGTGGCGGATGCTCGCCGTCGCCGTGGAGGAGGCCCGCACCGGTTACCGGGAGGGCGGGGTCCCGGTCGGCGCTGCCCTGTTCGGTCCGGACGGCCGGCTCCTGGGGCGGGGGCGCAACCGGCGGGTGCAGGACGGTGACCCGTCGCTGCACGCCGAGACGGACGCGTTTCGCGCCGCCGGCCGCCGCGCCGCCTACCACGGCACCACCCTGGTGACCACGTTGTCCCCGTGCTGGTACTGCGCGGGCCTGGTCCGCCAGTTCGGCATCCCCCGGCTGGTGGTGGGTGAGGCGCGCACGTTCCCCGGCCAGCACGACTGGCTCGCCGAGCACGGCGTCGAGGTGACCGTGCTCGACGACCCCACCTGCCAGCTCCTGATGACGGAGTTCATCCGCACCCGACCGGAGCTGTGGCAGGAGGACATCGGCGGGGAGCCGCGCGGCGGCCGGTGACGGCCGGGCTCACCGCCCGGCTCCGACCACCTCCCGTCCACGGGTCTCCACGAACGGGGCGAGCAGACCGGGCACCGCCTGTTCCGCGTAGGCCAGGCCCGTGCCGAGTTCCACGTCCCGCACGGCGTAGGAGCCGGGGCCGGCCGCGGTCGTGGCGACGAGGGTGATGAGGCCGGCCCGGCGCTGGAACACCGACCGGGACACGGTCCAGCCGATCACGCCGTCGCGCCGCAGCGCGACGGTGCGTCGCTGCGCGGTGCCGGACCGGATGACCAGGTAGCGGCCGTGGATCGCGTGGCCGAGGGAGCGGGCGGCGTCGACCGCCGCCGCGACGCCCACCGGGATCACGATCACCGCGGTGATCCACGCCAGGTGCAGCAGCACGGGCGTCAGCCACAGGCCGAGCACGGCCAGCACGAGGACCGGCGGCACGGTCCACCACACCACCCACCGGAGGCGTCGCCCCAGCGCGGCGCGGGGGTGCGGGCGCAGTGGCACGGTGGTGGGCGGGTGCGCCTCGCGCAGCACCTCGACGACCACCCGCTGCGCCTCGGCCTTCGGCGCGGGCGGCAGCAGTGCGTCGGACTTCGACCGCTCGTCGTCGCTGTTGGCGCCCAGACCGACCGCGACGGCGTTGACCCGCGCGCCCCGCCCCCAGCGCAGGAACAGCGGCTCGACGAACTCGACGCCCCGCAGCCGTCGCTCCTCCAACGACACCGACCGCGTGGTCAGCAGACCCCGACGGACCCGCAGCGTGCCGTCCGGTTCCCGTTCCAGCCGGTAGCCCCACCACGTCTCCGCGGTGACGGCCAGGGAACCGAGCGAGCCGATCACCACGACGACCGCGAGCACGGCCGCGATCCCCAACCACAGCGGGACCGAGCGGAACGTCCGCCACGCCTCGGCGATGAAGTCGCTCTGCCACAGCTCGACACCGAAGATCCGGAAGGCCCGCTCCGCCGCGCCGACCAGGACGCCGACCCAGGCCAGGCTCCAGATCGACAGCGGGGCGTAGCGCAGCCACCGGTGGTCCCAGCCCGCGAGCAGGCCGTCGCCGCGCCAGGTGGTGGGCGCGGTCTCCCCTGCCGGCCCGCCCGACCTGGTCGGCCAGCCCGCCGACCCGGCCGGTCCTGCCCCGCCGCTCGGGCCGCCAGCCACCCCGGGCCGGCGTTCCCACAGTTCCCGCCGCAGCAGGGCGGCCTCGGCGTGCGACACCGCGTCCAGCACCAGCTCGCTGTCCTCACCGCTGCCCGTCGACGCGCCCGTGCCGATCCGCACCACCGACAGCCCGAGCACGCGGTGCCACGGGTGCGCGGTGAGGTCGACGCTGCGGACGCGCTCCCGCGGCACGGAGCGAACCCGGCGGACGAACACGCCGGAGCGCAGTTCCACGCGGTCGGGGGTGAGCCGGTAGCGGGTGGACCGGCAGCGCACCACGTCGGCGATCGTGACCAGCACGAACACCGCCGTCAAAATCGCCAACGTGATCAGGAACTCGGGGTCGAACCGTCCCCCCTTCCACAGCGCGCCCACCGCGGCGGGCACCAGCGGCACCGCCAGCCACCGCAGGTTCGCGGCGGCCATTCGCGGGTCCAACCGCCGCCACTCCTCCTCGTCGCCGGTCACGTGGCGTCCCCTTCCGTGCGCTGCGTCGCCGCCGTCAGCCACTGCGCGAGATCCTCGGCGATCCTGTGGTCGAGGCCGCCGATCCGGATCGGTCCGGCCGCGGAGGCCGTGGTGACGGTCACCGCCGAGAGCCCGAACATCCGGAGCAACGGGCCGCGCACGGTGTCGACGGTCTGGATGCGGGACATGGGCGCGATCCGCCACTTCTGCCAGAACCAGCCGGAGGCGGTGTAGACGGCCTGGTCGGTCACCTCCCACCGGTGCACCCGGAACCGCCAGCGCGGCATCACGAGCACGTAGGCCACGCCCGGCAGCGCGACCAGGGCCAGCGACAGCCCCAGCCACAACCGCGCGGGCGGAATCAGCGCGGTCAGCAGCGCCAGCGTCAGCACCGGCGGCACGACGATGACCAGCGCCAGCGCGGTCCAGTACCGCACCGCACGGGGGTCGACCTCGTGCCGGGGCGGCCGGAGCCGCAGTTCCGCCGGCTGCCCGGCGCCCGGCGGCGACACGCCGACTCGGGGTCCGTACGGCGATCCGTCCACTGTGGCCATTGCTCCTCATCGAATCGGGTTGGTGGGCCAGTGCGTTCCTGGTCAATTCGACCCGAGCGGGGGCCACCGCCAACAGCGCGCAAAGTGGACAGTCGTCGCGACCAAAGTCGGCCTTGTCAGCCCCAGGTGCAACTTTCGTAGGTTCCGTACCCGACGAAAGGACAGGCGGGCACCCGGAATCGGGAGGACGGCGTTTACGGTGTCCCCGTGACCCGACGCCTCTGGGAAGCACGACTCCAGGCCCTCTTCGACGCGGGGCCCGCGTTGTGCGTTCTGGGCATCATGGCGGGCATCGTCATCGCCCACGGCCTGCCCGACGACGTCGGCGGCTGGGCGAGCCTGACCCTCCAGGCCGCTCTCGGCGCCGCGCTGTTCTACCGGCGTCGCGCCGCGCTCACGGTCACCGTCCTGACGACGCTGGGCGCGATGGTCATGCTGGGGTCGGTGTACCTGGCTGGCGGCCTGCTCGTGAACATGGAGGACCCCGACGCCCTGTGGGTGCCCCTGGCCACCCCGTTCGCGATCTCCGCCACCGTCCTGCACGCCGCACACCGCCGACTCACGTGGGTGTTGGCCGCGGTGCTCACCACGGCCGCCACGCGTCCGTGGAACACCTCGCTCGGCGTCATCACGGCGGGCCTGCTGTTCACCGCCGTCCCCGTGCTGCTCGGCATGTACGCGGCCGACCGCCACCGGCTGATCCAGGCGCTCACCGACCGCGCGGAGCGGGCGGAGCGGGAGCAACACCTGCTGGCCAGGCAGGCCCGCGCCGAGGAGCGCGTCCGGTTGGCCGGGGAGATGCACGACGTCGTCACGCACCGGGTCAGCCTGATGGTGCTCCAGTCCGGGGCGCTGCGGATCACCGCGACGGACGAGCGCACCCGCGAGGCGGCCGAGGAGCTGCGGGCCGCCGGGTGCCAGGCGCTGGAGGAACTCCGCGACCTCATCGGCGTCCTGCGCTCGTCCGCGACGTCCGAACCGTCCACTTCGGACAAACCGGGCCCGTCCGACGGCGCGGCGCTGCCGCCCCTCGCGGACCTGGTGGCCGAGTCCGAGTCGGTCGGGGTGCCCGTCGAGCTGGTGGAGGACGGCAACCCGCTGTTCGCCTCCCCCGTCGTCGCGCGCACCGCCTACCGCGTGGTGCAGGAGGCGTTGACCAACGTGCGCAAGCATGCGCCGGGCGCGCCCACCCGCGTGCACGTGCGCTACGGCGCCGACCGCGTGCTCCTCACCGTCCGGAACAGCGCCCCCACGCACCCCAGCGACACCGCGCTCACGGCCAGCGGTTCGGGCACCGGGCTGCTCGGCCTCCGGCAACGCGTCGAGCTCGTGGGCGGAACCCTGCGCGCCCGGGCCGAGACCGACGGCGGGTTCAGCCTCAATGCGACACTGCCCGCCTACGTGCCCACCACGCCGATCACGGAGAGCAGCCGACATGGGTCGTGAGGTCATCCGGGTGGTCGTCGTCGACGACGAGCCCATGGTGTGCGCGCACCTGCGCACGATCCTCGGGTCCGCCGACGACGTCGACGTGGTCGACCAGGCCCACGACGGCGCGGCCGGCGTCGAGGCCGTGGTCCGGCACCGCCCGCACGTGGTGCTCATGGACCTGCGGATGCCGGGGGTCGACGGCCTCACCGCGATCGAGCACATCGGCCGGCTCCCGGACCCGCCGGCGGTGGTCGCGCTCACCACGTTCGACGTCGACCAGTACGTGCTGCGCGCGCTCCGCGCCGGCGCGGCTGGGTTCCTGGTCAAGTCGACCCCGCCGGAGGACCTGATCGGCCTGGTGCGCGTCGCTGCTGACGGTCACACGGTGCTGTCCCCCTCGGCGGCACGCCGGCTCGTCGCCGCGTCCACCGACGAGCACACGGCGCGCGAGCGCGCCCGCACCCTGGTCGACCAGCTCACCAGCCGGGAGGTCGAGGTGCTCACCTGCCTCGGTGAGGGCCTGTCGAACGCGCGGATCGCCCAGCGCCTGCACCTGAGCGAGGCGACCGTGAAGGGCTACGTCTCGCGGATGCTGGACAAGCTCGACTGCGCCAACCGCACCCAGGCCGGCCTGCTGGCCTACGACGCCGGCCTGGTCACCCGCTGACGACCGTCCACTTCGGACGTTCCACCCGCTCCCCCGCGCGGTGTGACGAACGGCGGTCCGGCAAGTCGGCGAACCTGTAGCGAAGTCGCCACGAGCAGTGACCAACTCGGGTAGCGTTCCGCGCCGACGTTGATCATTTCCGAGGGGGATCGGACATGGATCGCGGCCAGCGGTTCAACGAGCTCATGCGAACGTTCGAGGAACAGGCGACCAAGGCGTCGACGTTGCGCGACGCGTTGAAGGACCTCAAGGGGACGGCGCAGAGCCGCGACGGGGCGGTCACGGTGACCGTGGCGCCCTCCGGCGCGGTGGTCGGACTCCAGCTCTCGCCACGCGCCATGCAGAAGTCGCACGTCGCACTGCAACAGGAGATCCTTCAAACGATCCGCGAGGCGACCAGCAACGCCGCCCAGCAGGTGGAGGAGACCGTCGCCCCGGTGCTGGGCGACGAGCTGATGGACCGGTTCCGCCAGGGCATCGGGTCGGCACGCGTCGAGGCGATCCAGCCCGACGCCTCCCCCGCCCCGCAGCCGGAACGGACGCCCCCGCCCGCGCCCAGGCATTCGGCCCCGGAGCCCACCTGGTCGGGCCAGCCCCCGACGGCTCCGCCACCACCGCCGGCGCGACCACAGCGGAACCAGCCGGCGCCCATCGACGACGAGGAACCCCCGGGTTCCTTCCTGAGCTGAGGGAGCGGCAGTGGACGACTTCCACATCCAGCCCGAGGCCCTCCTCGTCTACGGCGAGGGTTCGCAGAGCCTCGCGGAGAAGTTCGGCCAGCTCGCCGACCTGCTCGAACAGGCGAGGGTCAACGACGAGTGCTTCGGGCCGGTCGGCGACGCGGTCGGGCTCAGCAGCGGCTACTTCGAGAGCCTCCAGGAGTGCCAGCAGTTGGCGGTACGAGCCATGACCTTCCTCATGCAGGCGCACGCGAACCTGGAGGAGAGCCACGCCCTCTACACGGGCGTGGACACCGGCATGGCCCAGGGCTTCACCCAGCTTATGGACCTCCTGGGCGGTGAGAAGGCATGAGCGAGAACAAGGTTCCCGACGGGCCCGGCAACCTGGCCGACCTCAACAGCGGCGACAAGAAGAGCTGGCTCGGCCAGGCCGCCGGGCGCGGCAGCTCGTTCATCGGCTCGATGCAGGACCTCGCCGACGCCAGCTCGCCGCCCGAGCTCGCCGTGGCCACGGTCTCGTCGCGGATGGAGGCGCTGCAGGCCCTGGCCAGCCCCGGCAAGTACTTCGTGGACAACAACATCGGCTTTCTCGTCTCGATCGTGCTGAGCCCGCTCGTCGAGCTCGCGGAGTGGGCCATCGGCGACCCGGAGCAGATGAAGGCCACCGCCAAGGGCTGGGAGAAGGTGGCCACGTGGCTGGACCACGCCGCCGAGGAGGAGACCCGACGCGCCGAGGCCACCGCCCCGGTGTGGGCGGGCCCGAGCGGCGACGCGTTCCGCAAGCAGATGCGGGAGTTCGGTGAGGGCGTCACCGCCATGGCGCAGGACGTCCGCGAGCTGAAGGAGATCCTGGAGCTCATCGCGGACCTGTTCGACATGTTCATCCAGTTCGTGATCGAACTGCTCACCGAACTGGTGATCGGCCTGATCGTGGAGTGGCTCGCCGCCATGGCCGCCTCCTGGATCACGGCCGGCGCGTCGGTCGGAACGGCCACGGCCACCACGACCTTCCAGGTCGGCCAGACCGGCATCCGGATCACGACCAGGGCCACCAAGCTGCAGACCGAGCTCTACCGGCTGTTCAAGCAGCTCGAAGGAATCCTGAACAAGCTCAGGAAGAACAAGTTCCTCGAGAAGATCGTTGAGCCGACGAAGAACCTGCGCGAAGGCGGCATGGTGAAGCGGTTCCTCGCCAGGCAGGCCGACAAGAAGGGCGGCACGCTGTTCAGCACGGTCACCAAGGCCGAGAGACCGAAAACGGTCGACTCAGCCACGAAGGTAATCAAGGAGGCAACTGAGGGGTGGACCTCCAGCACCGGCAACCGGTTCATGAAGATCAAGGACGCCGGCTACAGTCCGAAAACCGGCGAGTTGGTGGATCTCAACGCCACGGGAGAAAGTGCACTCGCCGCCAATGTCGCACAGAGTCTGCTCGGCAAGGTGCTGGGTGGCACGACCCGATCGGGCAGTGCGGCATGGAAGGCGGGTGTTGAGGTCGGAACGGACCAGGTGATCAAGCAGGGCGCGGAGCACGCCTACGACGAGGGCAAGGATCTGGCACAGGGAACGCCGTCGAAGGAGGAGCGTCGCTCCGCCCAGGAGCGAGGGTTCAGCTGGTGAGCGACAAGAAGCAGAGGATCTCCTCTCTGATCGCCGTCCGCGAGCACTGGTGCCGGCCGGACGAGCCCATCCTCCTCAGCCTCAGGCAGAATCTGCCCTCCTCGACGCTGTACCAGGTCAAGGGGTTCGACAGCAAGGGAAAGCCGCTGCCTGGCCTGGGCCGCAGAGCACTGCGCGCCACCGGTTATGCCGCCGCCGCCACGGTTCTTGTCGTGACCACGCCCTCCGCTGCCAGCGAACCCGGCAACGGCGCGATGTCGAGGTCCATTCCCGATCTCCTCGTGTTCGGAGACAAGCCGGACTGCGCCGCCATCAGCGCGATCGGGCCGGTCCGCGAGGAAGCCGGCTTCTGGGTCTTCACTCCGTCCCGGCTCGCGTTCGTCGTCCGGCAGGAGGAGCCCGGGGAGACGCAGAGCGACGAACGCCGCTCCCTGCTGGGAAAAGTCAGGAACATAGGGGCGGAACTGCTCGACGCCGTGACGTGGACGGACGACTCGGAAATCCCGCCACCGCCCGGCCCGGAGCGCATCGTGTCCGCGTTCGAGTTCGCCCCACAGCATGTGAGCAACATGGAGGCAACGAAACACCGCCTACCCCGAGGGTTTTCCTCCCGCGACGTCCATTGTCTCCGGGTGACCCTGTTCGACGGGTCGGGATTCGTCTTCACCACCGGTTGGCCGGACCGGGCGTTGGCCATGGCCCTCGGCCAGCAGTGATCCCAGGAGAGCCGCAGAGAACATGAACGACAAGCTCGACAAGGCAGTCGCCCAGCTTCAGTCGGGGTGGCTCGCTCCCCACGAGCGACCCATCCTGGTGCGCTGGCCCGGACACGTGGCCTCCACGATCGGCAACAGCCGTCTCGTCCCGCACGTCCCGCAGGGCTCGACTCCGCCGACCAGGGCTCCGCAGTTGCGCGCGGAGATCCATCCAGCCGTACGTGAAGGTCGGTTCTGGAACGACGAATGGGTTCACGACCCGGCGACCTGGGGTTGGGCCTACGCCCAACGGCCTGACCAGTTGGCGATCCGCCTCGCCGACCACTGCGTCGCCGGACGAGCGGCGAGCGTTCTCGTCCTGACCACCCACCGGTTGGCCGTCGTCATCGAGACGAAGTTCTTCGGCGAGCCGGAGCCCGAGCCGGAGGGCCAGCAGGAGACTTCGACCGGCGGAGGTCTCTTCGGCAAGGCCATGGCTCTGGCGAGGAGCTTGCAGAGCAACGAGGACGGAGACGGCAAGGAGCCGAAACCCGAGGTGCCGTTGTTGACCACGCTGTGGGAGGTACCGCTGAGCGCCGTCCGAGGCTTTCGCCCAATCCCCAAGGGAAGAGACCTCGAACACATCTGGCATCTGGCGATCGACTTCGCCGACGGCTCGATGCTCGAGTTCTTCGCGGAGTACGCGCAGAGCGACGTCCTTCATATCCACAAGTGCTTCCAGCGGGTGCCGTCTCCCGACCCCACAGCTCCGCCGATCCAGCCGCGGTGAAGGGGACGTCTGTCATGGTGAGGACTGATAACTCGCAGGAGACGACGGGGCGATACGTGTGGTGAGCGGTAAGAAAACGGAGATCTCCAGTGTGCTCTCCCTCCGCGAGACATGGTGTCGGCCGGACGAGCCCATCCTGCTCTTCAAGTGGCATCGACAGTCGACGTTGACGTGCTTCGACGTCAAGGGTTTCGACCTGAAGGGAAGGCCGCTGCCGAGCCTGGGGCGACGAGCGGTCCGGGCTGCCGGGATCGGCGCGCTGGCCACGGTTCTCTTCGTCGTGGCGATGACGGAGGACGCCAGCGGGGAAACCGGTGGCGGGTCGCCGAGCGGACCAGAGCTCTTCGTCTTCGGGGACGGCGCCGAGTGCGCCGCCGCCACCGCGATCCGTTCAGCGAACGCGACGATGGGCTGCTGGGTCTTCACACCCTCCCGGTTCGCGTTCGTGGTGCGAGCAGAGGCTCTCGAGAAGGACCAGGACACCGAAAGCCGCTCCTTGCTGGGACGAGTCAGAAGCGTGGGAACTGACCTGCTCGACATCGCGAAGGGAGCAGCGGTCGAGAGCGCGGCAACCCCGTCTCGCGAGCCGGAGCGCATCGTGTCCGCGTTCGAGTTCTCCCCGCAACAGGTCACCAACGTCCAGTTGGCCTGGCGCAAACTCCCCCGCAAGTACGGCGGGGGCAACAGCCGCTATCTCCGAGTGACTCTCTGGGACGGGTCCGGCTTCGATCTCGGAACCTGGCTACCGGAGCGAGCGTTGGCCATGGCCCTCGGCCAGCAGTGAACCCACGGAGCACGGGAGAGAATCGTGTTCGACAAACTCGGTAAGGCGGTTGGCCAGCTCGAAACGGGCTGGCTCGCTCCCCACGAGCGACCCATCCTCGTGCGCTGGCCCGGCCACGTGCTCTCCACCATCGGCAACAGCCGTCACATTCCGCACGTTGCACAGGGACCAGTTCCGCCCACACGCGCACCCCAGTTGCGCACCGAGCTCCACCCCGTCGTGCGCGAAGGCCGGTTCTGGAACGACGAGTGGGTGCACGACACCGCCGTCTGGGGATGGGCCTACGCGCAGAGACCCGACCACCTGGCGATCCGCCTCGCCGACCACTGCGTCGCCGGGCGAGCGGCGAGCACCCTTGTCCTGACCACCCACCGGTTGGCCGTCGTCATCGAGACGAGCCTCCTCGGCGAGCCAACGCCAGAACCAGGGGACGAGCCGGAGACCGGCCGAGGAATTCTCGGCAAGGCGCTGACACTGGCGAAGAGCTTCCGGAGTGACGAGGGCGGTGACGACAAGGCGTCGAGGTCCGAGGCGCCGGTGGTGGCAACCTTGTGGGAAACCCCCGTGAACGCCATCAGAGGCTTTCGCCCGCTCGACAAGGGGAGGAGCGTCTCCGTCGTCGAGTACCTGGTGATCGACTTCGTCGACGGCTCGGTGCTGGAGTTCGCCGCTCCCCATGTGTCCCAGGACACCCAGCACATCGACAAGTGCTTCCAGCGGCTGTCGTCTCCCGACCCCACAGCTCCGCCGATCCAGCCGCGGTAGAAGACGAGGCGGCCTGCCGGGACCGGGTCGACCGTCCACCGAGGACGGAGGGTTCAATACCCTGGTGAACAGCTATGAGAAGGAGCTCAAGTACGACGGTCTGATCGCGCTGCTTGAGAGGTGGTCCGGACCGCGCGAGCCGATCCTCATGTTCACCGGTCACAATCTCGGGTCCCCGCGTGCGACGCACTTCGACGTCAACGGGCTGGACCGCTTCGGACAGCGCACCAGCGTCGCCACCCGGAGCCTCCGCGCGCTCAGTGACGGTCTGGAGTACACGAACAACCTGGGGGGTGTGGAGCACTCCGGCATCCCTCGCCTGACCGTGTTCGGTGGGCACCCCGACTGCTCCGCGATGACGCTGGTGGCAGGCCGGGAAACGCTCGGCTTCGGCTACTGGATCATCACGCCGTCCAGGCTCGCGTGGGTCACGCTGCCCCAGCCGGCCGAGGAGTCGTCGAGCCAGGGACCGGAGCAGTCCCTGCTCGGCCTGGCGCGTGGCATCGGGAGCGGGTTGCGCGGCCTGCTCGGGGACAAGGAAGCTGAGAAGGACACTGAAAACAAGGATGTTGAGAAGCCGCCACCGCCACCACCGATGGTGACGGTGCTTCAGGTGCCCCGACAGGAGATCGCGGTGAGCGTCGCGGAGCGTCGGATGCCCGCGGCGTACAACCGGGAGAAGATCGGCTGCCTGCGGCTCACCCTCCCCGACGGCTCCGGTCTCGACTTCAGCACCGACGGCATCGAGAGCGCCCAGTGGGTGTTCGCCTCGGTGACCGGCCAACGCTGAGGCGGGGAGACACATGATCAAGAACAGGTTGCGGATCGCGGAGGTCGCCCAGAAGGACTGGGCAGGACCGCGGGAGAAGCTCGTGTGGCTCTTCGGCGGGGTGCCCAACCCCGCCGTGTGTTCCACGGTGGGGCAGGAGCATCGAGCGCCGCACGTCCCGATGGGGTCGGTGCCGGCGCTCCGCGCACCCGAGCCGCTGCTCCCGCCGCCCAGCGCGGTCGTCCGGAACGGTCGGTTCTGGAACGACGAGTGGGCACACGACCCGAAGGTCTGGGCGTGGGCGTACGCCGCGCGGCCGGACCAGCTCGCTGTCCGGCTCGCCGACCACCTCGTCGCCGGCGCGGACGCGACGTGGGGTCTGCTCAGCACCGAGCGGATCGCGGTGATCATCGAGTCCCGGTACGTCGGGGACCCCGAGCCCGCCGAGCCAACGGAGGAGACGCCGGGCGGCGGGTTGTTCGGCAGGGCGCGGTCACTCACGAAGGGTGTGCAGTCCCTGCTCGACCGACCCGAGGAGAAGCCGCGCCGTCAGGTGGTCAGCCTGTGGGAGGCGTCAGCGGGAGCGATCGGGCGGATCAGCGCGGTGCCCCGAGGACGGGGGCTGTCCCCCGCCTGGTTCGCCCGCGTGGACTTCGTCGACGGCTCGGCGTTCGAGTTCGCCTCCAAATCCGCGTGCCAGGACGTGGAGACCGCGCACCTCAACCTCTCCGCCTCGCAGCGGTGAGCGTGGTCAGTGGGCGAAGGGCTCCATGCAGCCGAACTCCTTGCCCTTGCCCTTGATCTCGACGCGGACCTGGTCGGGTCGGACGTCGCCCTCGACGCAGGCTGGTCCGACGCTCACGCCGTAGGCGGCGCCGGGTGGCGGAGCGTCGGACGTGGCTCCGGCCGAGCGCAGCGGGATGACGGCGACCGCGTCGGCGCGGTGGCCGAGGTCGACCAGTGCCTGGCGCACGGTCTCCGGGGAGATGTTTCCCTTGGCGCGCAACTCCTCCAGTCGGTTGCGCACGGGACCGGCGGCGGCCTCGCCCGCCGTGCGGTCGGTGTCCGAGAGCTTGGCGCGCTGCTTCCAGCTGTTGTTCTCCGCGTGGTGCGGCGCGCCGTCTCCCGCGACTGGAGGGCGCGTCGCGCTCGACACCGCGGTGGTGCTACCGGGACTGGTGGACGTGGACGTGACGAACACCGGCCCGGCCGGCTGCTGGTTCGGCTGCTGCCCGCAGCCAACGACACCGAGCAGGGGCAGGGTCGTCAGGGCGGCGATCCCGATCTGACGGCGAACGCGGTTCGTCATGGGTTCACCCTGGCAGATCCCCTACCTGGGGACATGAGTAGGTGTACCTACTCCGCTCCACGCTGCCCATGGCGCTCGCTCCCCGGGCGCCCCAGGACCGCGCACTTCTGTTGGCCTGCCAAGAAAACTCAGAACTCTGTCCATAGTGGACAAAGCATGCCGCCCATTCCACAACACTGACCATCAGCCTTCAACCGCCGAGTGGAGCAACAGGGCACCGTCAAACGGTGGCCCACCACCCGAGCGTGCTCCCTGCGCCGAAAAGCTCGCGCACATCCGGCGGCAATCCCCTAACTAACTTGGCGGCATCGTCCCCAATGCTTACCTGGAGGTAAGTACGTTACGTGGAGGTTATTCCGCGAACGTCACCTTTCACTGATTCCTTCGAGTGATTCTCCCCGGCGCGCTTGACCGACCATTGCCCGGCGAACATCCTGATCCCGGGCACCGCCGCCGCCCGTCACGTAATTCGGTGAAGAATTACCTCTCTGGACGGTGAGAACGTCATGACGGACGACGAGCGCGGTCTCAGTCGCGCGTCCTTCCTCCGCGCCGGTCTGGTCGCGGCCGCCGCGGTCCCGCTGATCGCCGGCGCCACCTCGCCCACGCTGGCCAGGGCCGCCGAGGGCCCGCTGGAGCCGACCCCGATGTGCGACGACGGGGACGACCCGACGCCGCCGCAGATGGAGGGCCCGTACTTCAAGCCCAACTCACCCCAGCGGTCCTCGCTGATCCAGCAGGGCGTCACCGGAACGCGCCTGGTCGTGACCGGGTACGTGTTCAGCCTGTCCTGCACCCCGGTCTCCCGCGCCCTGCTGGACTTCTGGCAGGCCGACCGCAACGGCAACTACGACAACGTCGGGTACCGGCTGCGCGGCCACCAGTTCACCGACGCGCAGGGCAAGTTCACGCTCACGACGATCGTGCCCGGCCTCTACCCGGGGCGGACCCGGCACATCCACGTGAAGGTGCAGGCGCCGGGCCGGCCGATCCTCACCACCCAGCTCTACTTCCCCGGCGAGCCGAGGAACAACACCGACGCGATTTTCGACCCGCGTTTGTTGATGACCGTGCAGAACGTGCCGAACGGCCGCACCGCGACGTTCGACTTCGTCCTCAACATTCCGGGCGAGGAGAGCAAGTAGCTTTTCCGCCGGACACGGATTTTCCGGTGGCGGGCTCCCGGGCCGTCCGACCGACACCAGGTCGGGTGGCCCGGGACTCGGCGTTTCGCCGGTCCTGACGCCCGCCCCCACCCCGGACGGGCCGAAGCGGCGACCGTGCCATGCTCGGTCCCGTGCCGTTCAACCACAACAACCACTACCACTCGCTTCTGCTGCGACAGGTGCCGGCAGGGGCGCGCCGGGCGTTGGACGTCGGATGCGGGACCGGAGCGTTCGCGCGGCGGTTGGCCGCGCGAGGCATCGACGTCGACGCGGTCGACCCGTCTGCGGAGGTCATCAGGAGCGCGCGGCAGCAGCCACTTCCCCCGAACGCCGGCGCGGTCCACTACCAACAGGCGGACGCGACCCAGGTCGATCTGCCCGAGGGCCACTACGACGTCATCTCCTGCCTTGCCAGCCTGCACCACATGCCCTTCGACACCGTCAGCCGGTTCCGCGCCGCGCTCTCCCCCGGTGGCGTGCTGCTGGTACTGGGCTGCTTCCGGGAGGAATGGCCGACCGACGCGCCGATGACCCTCCTCGCCGTGCCGGCGAACGCGGTGATGCGAGTCGCCACCTGGGCGAAGGAGCAGGCCACTCGTCCACAGAGGACAGTCAAGGCGCCGGTGAGCGCGGCGGACATGACCCTGCGCGAGATCAGGAGCAGCGCGGCCGAACTCCTGCCCGGCAACACGATCCGCCGTCTCCTGTTCTGGCGCTACCTCCTGGTGTTCCGCAACAACGCCGGCCGGTGACGGCCACCCCTCGTCAGAGGTCGGAGGCGGGCGGGCAACCGCAGCTCTCGCGCGTGACCAGGCGGGCCGGGAACCGGCGGATCTCGGGAGTGGAAGCCTGGCGGGACTGGAGAACGAGGTCGACGGCCGCCTCGGCCATGGCCTCCCGGTCCGTCGCGACCGTGGTGAGCGACGGGTGGTGCAGCGCGGCCTCTGCGATGTCGTCGCAACTGGCGACGGCGAGGTCGTCGGGCACCCGCAGGCCGAGCTCCCGCGCGGCGTGCAGCACGCCGATGGCCTGGTCGTCGGTGGTGCAGAAGATCGCGGTGGGTCGGTTCGGCCGGCTCAGCACGCGTCGGGCGGCGCGGGCGGCGCCGTAGCGGTCGAACGGCGCGCGGTGCAGCAGGCCTCGCTCGGGGTCGATCCCGGCGTCCCGCAGGGCCTGCCGCCAGCCCTTGGTGCGCAGCGCCACGGGGTTGCCGGTGCGCGGTGTGCCGGCGGGGGCGTCGAAGCAGGCCACGCGCTCGTGGCCGTGGCCGAGCAGGTGCTCGACGGCGAGCACGCCCATCGTGACGTCGTCGGCGACCACGGCGTCGGTGTTGATCAGGTCGGTCCGGTGGTGCAGCAGCACCAGGCGGGTGCGGGAGCCGCTCACCTCCTCGACCAGCGGTTCGGCGGCGCCCTGTCGGATGAGCAGCAGGCCGCTCACGCGCATGCCGAGGAACGCGCGCACGTAGTGGAGCTGGCGCTCGTCGTCGTAGGCGGAGTTGCCGAGCAGGACCAGGTGGTCCCTGGCGAAGGCGGCGCGCTCCACGGCGTGGGCGAGCTCGGCGAAGTAGGGCTGGCGCGCGTCCGGCACGATCAGCCCGATGAGGTTCGTGCGTTGGCTGGCCATGGCCTGCGCGACGGTGTCCGGCCGGTAGCCGAGCCGCTCGATCGCCTCCAGCACGCGCTGGCGGGTGGCGGGCGCGACGGGACGCGGTCCGTTGTTGATGACGTAGCTGACGACGGCGGTCGACGTCCCCGCCAGTCGCGCGACGTCGTCTCTCGTCGGCCTGCGCACGGCGGGGACTCTACGCGGGTGGCGTCCCGGGCAGCACGACTCCTTCCCCGCGAAACGTCCACATTGTGGGAAAAGCTTGCTTCCGGGGTCTACGCGCGTCAAGTTGTCTACCCGCGTAGACAACGAAGTCACCGCAGCCAGCAGGAGGGCCGACGATGTCGCTGTCCCCGGCGCCCGTCGCGGGCGGTCCCCTCGTCGTGCCCGGGTCAGGTTTGCGGCCGCACCAACGGGAAGCCCTGCGCGACGTCCTGGACGCACTCCGCGTCCGCCCCCGGGCCCAGGTCGTCATGGCCTGCGGCACCGGCAAGACCCGCGTCGGCATCGCCGTGGCCGAGCGGCTGGGCGCGGCCGACACCGTGGTGCTCGCACCGTCGTTGGCCCTGCTCAACCAGTTGCTGCGCATCTGGCGCGCGCACCTGCCCGGCGCGTGGAGCCCGATCGTGGTGTGCAGCGACACCGGCGTGCGCGACCGGACGCCGATTGACGACGACCTGCCGGAGCCCCGCGCGGAGGACCTCGGCGTTCCGGTCACGACCGACCCGCGCGCCCTCGCCGGGCTGCTCGCCGCCACACCGTTGGCCGGACGCGCCGGACGCGGACACAGCGCACGGCGCGTGGTCTTCGCGACCTACCACAGCCTGCCGTGCCTGGTGGACGCCGCACGCACCGCCGGGGTCACGTTCGACCTGCTCGTCGCCGACGAGACCCACCACGCCGCCGGCCGCTGGGACAGCCCCTTCGCCCGCGCCGTCCGCCCGGATGACGACCCGCTCGGCCTGCCGGCGCGCCACCGCGTCTACTTCACCGCGACCCCCAGGACCGGCCGCCGCTCGGCGGAGGGCTGGGTGGGCATGGACGACGAGGACGCGTTCGGCCCGGTCGCGCACCGGCTGACGTTGCGGGCCGCGATCGACGCGGGCGTGCTGTGCGACTACCAGATCGCGGTGGTGGGCGTGCAGCGCGAGGAGTGGCGGCGGCTCGCCTGGCAGGTGCGGCCCAACGACCCGCAGGTCCTGGCCGCGCAGCCGGGCGCGCTGAACCCGTCGCGCCTGGACACGCCGACGCTCGCCGCCACGTTCGCGTTGGGCCGGGCGATCGGTGAACTGGGGCTGCGGCGCGTGGTCTCCTTCCACGGCCGGGTTTCCCAGGCCGAGCTGTACGCCCGCACCCTGCCGCACCTGGCCGCCCGAGTCCCGCACCGCCCTCACGTCGCGCGGCGGGAGCCGGTGCGCGTGCGCGCCCTGCACGTCAACGGCGGACACCCGGTGAGCCACCGCCTGGCGGCCCTGGCGCGGCTGCGCGACCCCGGGCCGTCCACCGCGGTCGTGGTCACCAACGTCCGTTGTCTGAGCGAGGGAATCGACGTCCCGGCGCTCGACGCGATCGTGTTCGCCAACCCGCGAACCTCGCGGATCAGCCTCGCACAGGCGTTGGGGCGAATCACGCGCCGCGCCCCGGGCAAGGAACGCGGCGTCGTGGTGCTGCCGGTCCTGCTTCCGGACGGCATGCCGGAGGCGGGCGCGCTGGAGCGCTCGGACTTCGCCGACATGTGGTCGCTGATGCTGGCATTGCGGGAGATCGACGAAGGTTTCGCCGAGGAACTCGCCGAACACGCCCGCCTTCGCGGCCGGCTCAGCGGTCGGTCCGGCGACCTGAACGACTCACGTCGGGCGACAGCCCTCGCATTGCCGCCAGAACGGGTTCGACTCCTCCTTCCCTTCGGCCTGCCGGACAGCTTCGCCCGCGCGTTCACCTTGCGGCTGCTGACAACCACGACGTCGACGTGGGAGGAACGGTTCGGCCGCTTGCAGGCGTGGGCCGCTGAACACGGGCACTGCCGCATTCCGGTGCGCGCTGTTGTCGACGGTGTTCCGTTGGGCGCCTGGGTTCATCAGCAACGGGTTGCCGCAGCGGCCGGCGCGCTCGGCGCCGAACGCACGGCCCGGCTCGCCGCGCTACCGGGTTGGTCGTGGTCGGTGTGGGACGACAACTGGGAGCGGTCCTTCGAGGCGTTGCGCCGCTGGGCGGAGCGACACGGCCACGCGAACCCACGCCCGCAGGACACGCACGGCCGGATAGCGATCGGCCAGTGGGTCAAGACCCAACGCGAGCAACACCGCAAGGGCCAGCTCGACGCCGACCGGGTCAACCGGCTGGCGGCCCTGCCCGGCTGGACGTGGTCAATCCGCGAGGACGTCTTCCACAAACACCTCGCCGCCCTGCGCGCCTTCGCCGCCGAACACGGCCACTCCCGACCACCCCGCACCTACGTCAACCCGGACGGCCTGCGCCTGGGCATGTGGGTGGTCAACCGCCGACGCCGCGAACAGACCTGCTCCCCGTGGCAACGCCAACAACTGGAGTCCCTGCCCGGCTGGACCTGGGCTCCCCCACCTACTTCTCGACCAGCCAGCGGGAGCTAAGCCCTATTTGTCCACTTTAGACTGATCGTCCTCGTTGACCAGCATGCGTCCATTATGGACTCAATCCAACTCGCCGACGCGCACTAGCGCCAAGCCCAGATCCCAGAAAGCTCGCCAGTTCAACGACGTCGGTACAAGACGGCCTGTTCTGATCCTGGCCACCGCGCTCACACAGGGACCATGCGCTACCACTGCCGGCGAGGCGGCCCCCGCGAGGCGCGGGGAAAGCATGTCGCAGTGGACCTCCGCACGGGGACCTGCGGTTCCTCCATCCCCGCACGCGGGAATTCCCGACGGAGAACGCAGGGTCCTGCACGCGGGGCGCAGTCCCTCCATGGGTTTCGTGGAACCTCTGGGGCCTGCGTGGTTCCTGCGCATGCGGAGGTGAGACGACCGCCAACCCGCTCATACCTTGGGCCATCCCGGGGGCGGCGCGCTGACCCCCCGCGTCGCGCGGGAAAAACGGAGAACCTTCGGCTTCTGTCGCAGCCCTCTGCAACTCACCGCTGCGCGGGGGACCACGATGCCGCTGGCCGGTACCAACGAGAAATCCGACTCATCCCCCCGCGCGGAACACCGAGGGTGCATCTTGTCCCATCCTGCCGCCCTGGGACTCACCACCGCTACGTGGAGACCTTCACCTCTTGCTACCTCTCTGTTCCGGCAACCTCGACTCACCCCGCATGCGAGCCCTCGTGGTTCGCTCCGAGGTCAACCCCGGCTGGGCCTCGCCCCGCGTACGCGGGAGCGCATCAGGCCGACCACGCACCGCGAGATCGGCATGGGCTTTCCCCGTGTGTGGGGGAATCGCGACGGTCCGCCCGCAGAAGTCCGGCAAATCGCCTGGCTCACCCCCAACTTGGCGCGGGGATCACACACGTTCGAGAGCGTGCCCATCCCCGGTCTACGGCTCATCCCCGCGTACGCGAGAACCACTCGGACCGCGTCATGATCTCGGCCAGCGCCAGCGACTCATCCCCGCACGCGGAGCACGCGCGCAGCGAAGAGATCTCGACCTCGCGACGCGACTCATCCCCGCGTGCGCGGGGAGCACCGCCACCCCGGTGTCGCCGCGTTCATGTCGAGGGACTCATCCCCGCGTGCGCGGGGAGCACGTGGATGTTGAACGAACGCCGCCGCGCGAGCTGGACTCATCCCCGCGTGCGCGGGGAGCACCCTTCGCGAGCTGGGCCAACGTAGCGGCTGGGGCGCTTTCTGGACAGGTTGGGTCGGGTGATCATCCTCCTGCGGCTGGGCGGCCGGGGTTCGCCAGGAAGGGGAACGCGAACTCTTCGAGGGGTGGGCGACGGGAGGGGCGGTCGGACTCGGTGTCGAGTTCGGTCTCGTCGGTGGTGTCGCTCAGCGCCGCGTCCACTTGGGTCTGGAGTTCCTTGGCCAGGTACGGGCACTTGTTGGCGGGGTCGTCGCGGGGGCAGCTCATCAGGTGGTCCAGGTAGCGGCGGGCTTCCTGGAGGCGGTCGATCTGCTGGTTCAGTTGGGCCATTCGGGCCTGGAGGACGTCCTGCCACTCGCCGGTGGTGACCGGGTTGTTGACCAGGGTGCGGATGTCGGCGAGGCGCATCAGGCCGGTCTGCTGCCATGTCAGGACGAGGGCGAGGCGGCGCAGGCCGGCTTCGTCGTAGCAGCGGCGGCCGCCTCGGCGGGTTGCCGGCTCCAGCAGTCCCTGTTCCTCGTAGTACCTGAGGGTGGAGGGGCGCACTCCGAAGCGCTCCGCCACCTCGCCGATGGTCAGCAGCTCGTACCCCATGTTTCCTCCCGGCTGGCCGCGCGCCGCGCCGACGAGCGCCCCCGTCGCTGGCCTGCGCGCCGGTGGTCGCACCAGCGAAAGCACGAGTCGCACGCGCACAGCCAGGTGTTCGAGCAAGGCGAGCGGGGACAACCCCGTGCCACGCCGGACGGTCGTGTTCTCGGCGTCCTCGTCGAGGATGCCACGCGCCCGAGGAGCGCCGGACAGGGGAACAGGTGCCGGGCCGGGATCGTCCGGATCACGACAGGTAAGAGGGGGAAAGAAGGACGTTCCCCTCTGTTGATCACTTGTGTTGATCTCCGAAGTCGAGCGGCTTCGGGAGGTGGCGCGTGAGACTGGGGTAAAGATTCGACGGGGTCGGTCGACCGCGATCAAGTTGTTGGAAAAGTGCCGCGCCTTTCGTGACCATCTCGACACACCAGACAGCGCGGTCCCATCTCGACCGCGAGCAGAATATGACGTGGTTCACAGTGGACGAACGCAGCGCCACGAGAAGCACAGAACGCAACCACGGGCCGCCCCGAAAAACCCGCGCGTCGCCTCGTCGGCCGGCGCTCCGGACAGGACGACGTCGACAGTGGAGCGAGCGCGGAAGTGGTTGCCGCGCAAGACCTGGCACCCAGGTCGGGCAACGCCGTCGGCGACACGTCCCCGGGTCCCGCCACCTGGACGACCCCGGTGGTCAAGCCCCGGCTCGCCCCCTCGCCCGCCGCCCCGCCGAAGACCGAGCGTCACGACTCAAGCCGACTTGAGGTGGAGGTTCCGGCGACGCGGGCCGCGTGACGTCGGGAAGCGCGGCACGCTGCGGCTGGAGTGAAAGAACACACCCCGTCGAAATTCTTGCGTGGGCAAGAATGGGGCGGCAATGGGGACAGACGTGAACCACACTCAAATGTCATCGTTGTCAGCGGTAAGGCATGATCGCTCCTGATGGGAACGACCGTCGGGGGCCGGGGAACGCGGCGACCACTCTCGCCCGTTCCGGCGCGTCGACCCGGGCAGGGGGCGACGGAACCGGGGCAGCCCGCCGTCGGCGAGCGGCCACGACCGGCACGCGCGGAACGGCCGTCGAGCCGGCCCGTGCTGGATGAGGGGGACGTCATGGACGTGAGGAGCCCACGCGTCGGCACCGACCGGGCCTGGCTCGTCTACCTGGCCGTCGGCTTCACCCTGGTCGGGGCCTACTACCTCATCCCGACCGCCGGGCTCGGCCGCGTGGTCCGGATCGTGGTCTACTGCCTGGTCAGCGCCTCGGCCTCGGTCGCGGTGTTCGTCGGCATCCGGCGGCACCGACCCCGGCCCCGGCTGCCGTGGCTCCTGCTCGGCCTGAGCCAGCTCGTCTACTCGACCGCCGACGCGAGTTTCTACATAGCGCACTACCTGTTCCGGTTCACGGCCTTCCCCTCGGTGGCCGACCCGTTCTACCTGGGGCACTACCCGTTCGTCGTCGGCGGCCTGGTGTTGTTCATCCGCCGCCGGTCCCCCGGCCGCGACCTGCCCGGCGTGCTGGACGCCGCCGTGCTCGCCGTGGTGGCCGGCATGTTGTCCTGGCTGTACCTGATCGGCCCGCAGGCGCGGCAGGACGCGCCGCTGCTGATCAAGGTCACGTCGATGGGCTACCCGATGCTGGACCTGGCGCTGCTGGCCGTCTCGCTCCGGCTGATCCTCGGCCCCGGTCGGCGTCCGGCCTCGTTCTTCCTGCTCAGCGGCAACCTGGTGGCGTTCCTCGCGGCCGACACCAACTACGTGATGCAGCAGTTGGGCGGCACCTACCACGCGGGCAACGTGCTCGACGCGATCTGGTTGAGCGGCAACCTGGCCCTCGGGGCGGCGGCGCTGCACCCGACGATGGCCGGGCTCGGCGAACGCGGCCAGGTGCGGGACAAGAGCGGCGGTCCGGTGCGCATCCTGGCGCTGTGCGCCGCCGCGCTGGTCGCCCCGGCGACGTTGTTCCTCCAGGACGCCAGCGGCACCCTGCGGGACATCTCGGTGATCGCGGCGGCCTGCGCGCTGCTGTTCGTCCTCACGATCGCGCGGCTCGCGGTGCTGGTCTCCGACCAGCGCCGGCTGGCGATCACCGACGGCCTGACCGGGCTGCACACGCGGCGGTTCTTCGAGGCCCAGCTCCCGTTGGAGGTGGCGCGGGCCCGCAGGGGCGACACCTCGCTCGCGGTGTTCATCATCGACGTCGACCACTTCAAGTCGATCAACGACCGGTACGGGCACCCGGCCGGCGACCAGGTGCTGATCGAGGTCGCGGCGCGGCTGCGGGCGGCGGCCAGGGCGGGCGACGTGCTCGCCCGCTACGGCGGCGAGGAGTTCGCGCTGCTCGTGCCCGGCGCCCACTACGAGGAACTGGCCCGCATCGCCGAGCGCCTGCGGCACCAGGTGGCCAGCAGCCCGATCACGGTGGAGGGCGACACCTGGATCTCGGTGACCGTCTCGGTGGGCACCGCGAGCTACCCGCAGCACGGGGACGGGCCGCAGGCACTGGTCGCCACGGCCGACCGGGCGCTGTACGCGGCCAAGGCCGCGGGCCGGGACCGGGTCGTGGTCGGCGAACCGCCGCAGCCCCCGGCCGAGCTGGTGGACGCGGTGACCGACACCGCGGACCTCGCGTTGATCGACTACCTGCACCGGCTGGCCGACGAGGTCGACGCCATGCTGTCCACAGTGGAGCACAGCAGGGCGATCAGCCGGTGGGCGGGGACGCTGGCCGTCGAGCTGGGGCTGGACCCGGCGACGGTCCGGCGGGTGGAGCTGGCCGGGCGGCTGCACGACATCGGCAAGATCGTGGTGCCGAAGTCCGTGCTGACCAAGACCACCCCGCTGACCGAGGACGAGTGGCGGCTGCTGCGGCAGCACTCCGAGCACGGGTTCCGCCTCACCCGGGTGGTGCCGGGTCTGGCCGGGGTGGCGCACGTGATCCGGCAGCACCACGAGCGGTACGACGGGGCCGGCTACCCGGACGGCCTCTCGGGCTCCGAGATCAGCGTGGAGGCGCGCGTGCTGGCGGTCTGCGACGCGTGGGCCTCGATGCGCTCGGACCGGCCGGGGCAGCCCGCCCTGAGCGAGGAGGAGGCGTGCGCGCGGCTGCGACTGCGGCGGGGCACCTACTTCGACCCCGACGCGGTCGACGCCTTCCTCGACCTCAAGCGCCGGGGTCTCGTGGGCGACCTGCGCCGCATCCGCCCCGAGGAACCCGCCACGCTCCCGTGAGAGGTGGGCGCGGCGGCATCTCCGGGTGATTCCCCGCTATCGCGGGGGTTCGGCACGCCACTCCAGGTTCTGCCCCGGGTCGGCGCGCTGCACCTCCCCCGGAACTTCCTGGTGTGCGAACCATTCCACCTCGCCGTTCCGTCCACGTCGGACTCCGACCGCCGTCGTGTGGTTGCGGCCGTCGGAGTCCGCTGTGGACAGTTCCTCTTCGAGGTGGACCTCCACCAGCGACAGCGCGTCGCATCCGGGCGGGGTCGCGCCCGGCGTGCGGTTCACGGTGTCCAGGTACTCGGTGAGCAGGTCGGTGGGCAGACTCAGGCTGGGACGCAGGGGAAGCTCGGCGCCGGCGAGTGCGGTCACGACGTAGTCGCCGGGCTTTTTCCCTTCCTCCACGGTGAAACCCCGATCCCTGAGGTGACGAACGAGCGCCACCCCAGGGTCGTCCTGCGCGCTCCTCATCGGGTCAAGGTATCAGGGCCAGCACTGCTCAGCTCTGCCCAACACTTCCGCTCAGCACTGCGCCGACGCGGGGTAGGCGGTGATGATGTCGTTGCTGTTGGCGCCCTTGAACACCGCGATCTGCCGGACGATCTGGGTGCGCACGACCTGTCCGGTTCTGCGGTTGATGAGGTAGATGAGCCGCGAGCGGCATTCCTTGCCGCCACCCGCGTCCGCCCAGCGGTCCGGGTCCTTGGCGATGGAGTCCAACGAGAGATCCGCGATGTCGCGCCAGTTCTGGTCGGTGCCGGCCGACATCCGCTCGAAGTCACCCCTGTGTCGCCAGAGGATGTGGCGGTATCCCCATGCTGGTGTGCTGCTGTGCTTCGGCCCGCCGCAACGCAGCACCCATAATCTCCGCTGGGTGCCCGAGAACGTCCGCACTTCCTTGTTCTCGTCGGTGCTGAGGCCACACGCGCCCCACGGCGGCGCGGCAGGCGCTTCCGTTGTCGCGGCTCCGACCGTCTCGGTGCCCGCCGTCCGACCCTTCGCGGTTGTCGGCTCGGCGGACCAGGACAGGTCGGACTCGGCGGCCTGAGCCTGGGGCGCCAGCCCGGTCAGCGAACCGGCCAGCACGGTCAACAGGCTCAGTGTGATCGTTTTTCGCATGTCTCCCCACAGCGTCGAAAGGCCGACGCCGGATCGCCAGCACGGCGATCACGCGGAACGCTCTCGACGTTCCCCCGTCGCGATCAGCGCCGGACACATTTCTTGGCGGTCACGCGTGACGCCCTGCCAGTGTGCTCCCGAAAGGCTCAGCGGTGTCAGCCGCCATTCGGGGGGAACACTGCTCCGGAGAGCCGGATCCGACGATCAGCCGGCGGACGAACGGCCGACCCGCGAACGGACGAGGCCCCGCCGGGCGAGCACACGAACCTCTGCCGAGCCAGGGAGGTTCGGTCAGCGTGACTTGGGGAAGGCGGCGCGGATGTCGGGGCGGTTGATGATGAAGGTGGCTGGGAGGAGGGCGATGGCGCCACCGATCTGCATCACGGCGAACCACGGGGGGAGGGCGCCGGGGATGCTGTCGATGGCGATGATCGCGATGGGCGCGACGACGGAGATGATGCGCACGCGGAGATAGGCCGAGCGCGCTCCCCTGGCGGCGCGCCCGGCGAGCCAGTAGGAGATCAGGGCGCTCGCCAACACCCCGCCTGCTCGGCCCCACATGAACGAGGTCACGTCCCGGCCCATGACGGAGAAGAGGATGACCAGGACGAGGACCAGGGCGCTGAACACTCCGTAAACCCCGATGAACTTCTTCGCCCTGTCGAAGGCCTGCTGGATGTGCGAGTGGTTGACGTGGGCGGCCGCGGTGCTGTTGGCGGTTTCCATGGCTCCTTCTTCCCTGTTCCGTCCGGTGTGGACTCAAAGTTAGGGAGCGCGCGGCCGGGGCGGTATGGGCCTGGACGCAGGGCTGGGTGGGTCTGGGCCCACTTCCGCGCCGATGCGACGGGAATCGGGCCGCGAAGGGTGCACAGTGGAGTCAACGAGCCGTGCCGACGGGAGTCGTGGGTGCTACGGCTGGGGCGCGTGAGGAGGAAAGGGCTGATGAGACAGCTGGGATCGTGGGTGGCGAGCGCCTGCACGGGATTCGTGCGAGCGTGCGTCGTCGTGGTGGTGAGCACGCTGGTCCCGGCCATCTGGGTCGCAGCCGTGGCACTGTCGCTCTGGTTGGGCGGAGGGATGTGGGTAGCGGCGCTCTTCTGGGCGGTTCTCGGCACTTTCGCCATGTCCCGTCCGGTTTGCCGGATGTTTCGCTCCCTCGTCGCGAAGTGGACCGGCACCGACATTCCGGGCGGATACCGGGAGCCGGGACCGGTGATCCGCTTGTCGACCGGGTACTGGTGGAACGGCTTCTCCTACGAGCGCAACCAGCGCGACGCGCACAAGGACCAGAGGTGGCGCATGTGGTTGCACGACCCTGCCACGTGGCGTGACCTGCGGTTCATGGCGATCGCTCCGGTCACGGCGGGGGTGGTCGCCGCCGTCCCGCCGGCCGGGGTCGCGGGAGCGGTCCTCGGGCTCGCCCAGCCGTCGTTCGTCCCTCGCGTCGTCGGCGTGCTCGGTCTGGTCGTGGCGGTCGCCAGCGCGCCGTTCGCCTGGCGGCCCGTCAGGCCGGTGGCCGTCCGCTTCCTGCGCCCGTCGCCGGCGATGGTGCTGGCGGACCGGGTGGACGAGCTGACGGCCCAGCGCGCGGACGCGACCGTCGCACAGGCCGCCGAAATCCGCCGAATTGAGCGCGACCTGCACGACGGGGCGCAGGCCCGCCTGGTCGCGCTCGGGCTTTCCCTGGCCACGGCGGAGAAACTGATGGAAACCAACCCCGAACAGGCCAAGGCGCTGCTGCGGGACGCGCGGGCCGGCGCCGCCACATCGCTGACCGAGCTCCGCGAACTGGTGAGGGGAATCAACCCGCCGGTGCTGACCGAGCGGGGGCTCGTCGACGCCGTGCGCGCGCTCGCCCTGGACAGCCCGCTCGAAACCAGCGTCAGCGCCGAAGGACGACTGCGCCTGGACCCGCCGATCGAGTCCGCCGTCTACTTCGGAGTGTCGGAACTGCTGACCAACGCCGTCAAGCACGCCCACGCGACCCGCGCGCGGATCACCATCACCCGGGACGAGACCGGCATCGTCGTGGAGGTCGAGGACAACGGCCGAGGCGGGGCCGACGAGCGCCCCGGCGGTGGACTCGCGGGACTGCGCCGCCGCCTCGCGGTCTTCGACGGGACGCTGGAGCTCACCAGCCCGGCCGGCGGTCCGACCCGCGCGCGGATGATGGTGCCATGCGAATCGTTGTAGCCGAGGACCTCTACCTGCTGCGCGACGGGCTGGTCCGCCTCCTGGAGGCGTACGGGCACGAGGTGGTCGCGACGGCGTCCACCGGGCCCGAGACGCTCGACGCGCTGCGGAAGTGGCGGCCGGACGTCTCCGTCATCGACGTCCGCATGCCACCGACCCAGTCGGACGAGGGCCTGCGGGCGGCACTCGCCGCCCGCGCCGAACTGCCCGGGCTGCCGGTCCTGATCCTGTCCCAGCACGTCGAACAGCTCTACGCCCGGGAGCTCCTGGCCGACGGCTCCGGCGGCGTCGGCTACCTCCTCAAGGAGAGCGTGTTCGACGCCGACCAGTTCGTCGACGCCCTGGAACGCGTCGCCGCGGGCGGGACGGCCATCGACCCCGCCGTGATCTCCAAGCTGCTGTCCAGCGGGTCCTCCCACCGGCGGCTCGACCAGCTCACCGAACGCGAGCACTCCGTGCTCAGCCTCATGGCCGAGGGGTTGTCCAACCAGGCCATCGCCCAGCGGCTCTTCCTCAGCGAGAGCGCCGTCAGCAAGTACACCACCTCGCTGTTCGGCAAGCTCGGCATCACCGACGACGACAACAGCAACCGCCGCGTCCTCGCCGTCCTCACCTACCTGAACAAGCCGTGACGTTGCTCCTGCCGGCGAGCTGATCATCCACATGGGACGATTCCCGGCCGTGCCGTCACCGGCTACAGAACGGAGAAGCCCGAGGAGAGGTCGCGGCGGCCGGTGAGGGCGAGGAGGGCCGGTTCGCCACGACCGGTCGCGAAGGCCAGTTCGGCGGCGAGCCGCAGACTTTCGTGCAGTGCCAACGAGATGTCGGGTCCGGGCAGCGCGAGGGCGCGCGCGATGTCTCCCGTGTGGACAGTCAGCTCGAAGGTCCGGGTCGGCAGGTAGTCGATCAGCCGCATCCCGCCGAGCCGCGTGGCCACCAGCGCCTCGTCCGGCGTGCGCGCCACCGCGCCGAGCACGCGGTCGCACAGCTCCGCGACGGCCGTAGCCGGGTCGTCGCACAAGGCGCGCCCGGCCTCCCGGCCGCGATCGGCCACCGCGGCGTGGTCGACCGCCGAGGCGGCCAGGTAGTAGGCCACCGGGTCGGCGAGTCCGGCGTGGGTGGCGGGGCTGGAGATCGCTGTCTCGACGGTCGCCAGCGCCCGGCTGGTGTGGCCCACCAGGTCCCGGACCGTCCACTCCCCCAGCGCCGGGCGCGCCCACGCGTCCGGTTCGACGCGGCGAACCAGGTCGACGAACGCGTGGGCCGCCTCGGCGTAGGCGTGCCGGCGGGTCACGGACTCGGTCGTCATGCGCCCAGACAACACCACGGCGCGCGGGGCGACCAGCCGGGAACTCAGACGACGCGGTCGGCCAGGGTGTTCCAGAAGATCAACTCGTAGCCCTGGAGCATGCGGGCGTGCCGGTGGGACAGGGCGAGGTCCTTGCCGGCGTCCAGGGCGGACTGGACGATGGCCAACGCCCGCTCCTCCATGTCCGGCGCCGGCGTGGCGAAGAAGTCGAAGAAGCCGCACGCCTTGTCGTCGAACCCGTAGTGCTCGCGCAGGCCCTGGGCGAGGGCGCCGCAGTAGCCGCCCCAGGCGGCGAAGTTGACCGTCAGCGCGAGCACGACGGCGTCCGGGTCGCCGTTGAGCGCCAGCCACGCGAGGTAGGAGGGGTAGCCCTGGCAGCCGGGCTCGGGCTCGTGGTCGTCCAGGGCCTCCGGGTCGCGTCCGGTGGCGGCGGCCAGGTCGGCCAGCCGGGCCAGCGCGACGCCCTCGCCCTGCGCGAGGCCGGTGAAGAACTCCCTGGCCTCGGGGGTGGTCGCGCGGGCGGCCAGCGCGAGGAAGCTGCGCCAGTCGCTGCTGATCACGTGGTGCTGCTCGGCCGCGAGGTCGCCGATCACGGTCAGGGGCGCCCGCCCCGCCGCCACCAGGGGGACCAGGCGGTTGGCGTCGTCGTCGTGGGTCAGGTCGCGCCGGATCGTCTCCAGCAGGTCACGGGCCGAACGGGTCATCGTGTCGCTCCCGGTCCGCACGCCGCTCGTCACGCCGTGCTCAGGCTTCCTGAGTCCCGGTGATCACCGGGAACGACAGACTAAAACACGGTCGACGCCACCGGCGCCGCATCCCCACGACGCACCAACAACCAGGCCCACGCGCCGACTCCATGGGCCCCTCACCGACGACCGGCCACCCACACCCCGGCCTCCCGCGCCCGCTCGCCACTCGCTCGCCACTCGCTGTCACCTTGACCAGCGACACTTGATCAGCGACATCGGCCGGCCAGGTCGCCGCCGCCCCAGGGTGCGCTCCGACATGTGGCGCTCCGCCGACGTCTCCCGGGCGGCTCTCACCAGCTCGGCCAGAACCTCGATCTCGTCCGGCGTGGCCTCTCCCCCACGGGATGGGGTCGCTGGCCGGAAGAGGGCTCCACTCTCGTCGACCCCGGCGCGCCCCTCACCTCAGCCGGCCGTGTGGTCGCGGCCGGCTCCCCGCGCCGACGACGCCACGGACCCCGCTCGCGGGCCGTCGCGAGCGGGGTCCGAAGTGGACGGTCAGCGGACCAGGAGGTCCAGCAGGCGTTCGAGTTCCGCCTCGGGGTCGGCGGTCAGTCCGGTGTGGACCGGACCGGCCTGGAGGATGGTGCTGCGCGGCGCGGTCAGCCAGCGGAACCGCTGCCCCTGGCTCATGTGGCTGCCCGCCGGGCCGCCGGAGGCGCCGCCGAGGCAGGTCGACTCCATCGCGCGCAGCGCGGCCCGGACGCCCTCGACGTCCACGGTCGCGTCCAGCGCCCGCACGCGCTCCGGCGCGAGGTGGGTGCGGGCGGCCAGGAAGTCCCCGCTCTGGCAGTAGAGCAGGACCCCGACGTTGATCCGCTCGTTGCGCTCGATCCTCGGCACGAGCTGGATCACCGCGTACTCGAAGGGCCGGCGCCCCTGGGCGTTGCCGCTCATGCCGCCACCTCCGGCAGCCAGACGGTGGAGGACGCGACGCGCTCGGAGAGGTGGCGGACGTAGGCCGCCCGCACCGCGTCGACGCCGTCGAAGCCGGGTTCGTCGGCCAGCCAGTCGTCGGGCACGAGAGCGACGACCTCGGCCAGCAGGTCGGGGGTGACCAGCGCGGTCAACTCACGGTCCACAGTGGACAGATCGCCGACGAACGGCGCCATCGCGTGGTCGCTGGCGTCGTAGGGCCGCCGCACCGACTGCTCCGCGTTCCGCCAGTTGTGGTGGAAGATCAGCGACGCGCCGTGGTCGATCAGCCACAGCTCTCCGTGCCACACCACCATGTTCGGGTTGCGCCAGCTCCGGTCGACGTTGCCGATCAGGCCGTCCAGCCACACGACCCTGGCGGCCAGGTCGGGCTCCGGCGCGAACGACACCGCGTCGAAGCCGAGCGCGCCGGGCAGGAAGTCCACGCCGAGGTTGCGGCCGGCGCTGGCCCGCAGCAGGTCCTGCACCTCCTGGTCCGGCTCGGCCGGCGCCAGCGCCGGGTCCAGGTCGACCAGGACCAGCTCGGGCGTGCGCAGGCCGAGCCGGCGGGCCAGCTCGCCGCCGATCACCTCGGCCACCAACGCCTTCGGTCCCTGCCCGGCGCCCCGGAACTTCACCACGTAGGTTCCGAGATCGTCGGTCTCGATCACGCCGGGCAGGGAACCGCCTTCGCGGAGCGGCGTCACGTACCGCACCGCGGTCACCTCAGGAAGCACGCCGACGAGCCTAGACGCCGCCCGCCCGACTGTCCGAACGGGAAAGTCCGCCGCTCACGCCCGGGAACGGGCGACGATCACGAACCGGTGGGTGCGCACCCGCAGCCCGCCGTCGCGCTCCATCCGCTCGTGCAGGGCGCGCAGCCGGTCCCGGTAGCGCTCCACGTCGAAGTCGGGGATCTGCCACGGCGCGATGCGCACGAACGACACCACCGCGCCGACGTCGGTGAAGGTCGCGGCCGGGCGCTCCTCACGGCGCGCCAGGATCTCGAAGTCCTCGGCCTCCAGCCCGGCCACGGCCGCGTCCAGCGTCCACTCCCGGTAGCCGTGCTCCGGCGCGCCGAGCGCGGCGTTGACCTCCTCCAGGTCGTGCCCGCCGACCTGCTGCGTGACGAACACCCCGCCCGGCCTGAGGACGCGCCGGATCTCCTTCGGGTCGTAGGACTCGTGGCGCGAGGAGATCAGGGCGAACGAGTGGTCGGGGAACGGCAGCGCGTCGTCCTCCGCGTCGGTCACGTCGGCGACCTCGACGCCCAGCGGGGTCAGCCGCTCTCTCGCGACCGGCACGTTCGGCGCGAACCCCTCGGTGGCCGCGGTTCTCGGCGGCAGCGGCGCGAGCGAGGCCAGCAGCTCGCCGCCGCCGGTGCCGAGGTCGAGCAGCGAGTCCACCTCGGCGAGGCGGGACTTCACCAGCCTGGCGAAGTCCCAGGACGGCGGGGTCTCGACGTAGCGTCCGGCGAAGAACGCGTCGAAGTCCCAACCCTCCAGGTCAGTGCGCAGCGCCTGCGCGACAAGGGCGTTGAACTCCACCCGGTCACGCTACCGACGGGCGTCAATGGAAATGGGAGTTGTGTGACGGGGACGACTGCGGGCGCGCCGCCGCGAGGACGACGCGCCCGCCGAATTCAGGGAAGAACCCCGATCAGTTCACGGAATTGTCAATTCACGTGGACGCAGTGCCGGTCCGACCGCACGGTGCCGGCCTTCTCGGCCTTGAAGCAGGTCCGGCCGGTCTGGGTCGGGGTGACGGTGGCGTTGCCGTTGGCGTCGGTCGTCGCGCCGCCGACCGCGGCGCCCGCGACGGGCTGACCGTTGCGGCCGTCGGTCACCTTCAGCACCACGGGCTGGCCGACCTCGCCGCTGGACGGGCCGTCCAGCTCCAGCAGCGGCCGGTCGTAGCCGTCGTAGGCCCACAGCACCCGCTCGCCGGCCTTGACCTGGTACTGACAGCCGCCGACGTCGGGCAGCTTGTAGTCGACGGCGAGGTTCCAGAACTTCTTGGTGGTCTGCGAGACGTCCGCGATCCGCGCGACCAGGAAGTCGTCGAACTCCTTGTAGTACGGGCCGTCCCAGGTGAAGCCCTTCTTCTTGGCCGCGTCGTCCAGCGCGGCGGTGGGCGTCGGCCCCGGGGTCGGGTTGGTGTTGTTGTTGGTGCCGTCGCACCGGTGCGTGCCACCGGTCGCGGTGGTCACGTCGTGGCCCCTGGTGGCCACGACCCCCTCGAAGATCGTCCGGTCCGGACCCTCGATCCGGAGGTTCACGTACGAGATGCCCGGCCCGGCCAGCACACCGGGCTCTGCCTGGGCGGCGCCGGCGAACAGCGTCCCGACGAGCGCGGTCGCACCGATCACGGTGGTCGCCAACAGCGACCTCTTCGACGTCCTCACGTCTCCCCCACGGTTCTCGTGCGATGGGTGTTGACCGAAACGCCGACGACGCTATCCACGGAACGCGGGACCGCAGTCCGGCCGGACATACTTTTCATCCGGATGCCGACGCCGGTGACAGATTTCCTCACCAGCCGCCATCGCGGAGAAAAGGCAATCCTCCGTTCAGCCTCTTGCCATTGCGGACGAACGGGTCAACCCGCCGTTCGCGACCAGGCGCGTTCGATCGCGTCGGCCACCGCCCGCACGCTGGGTCGGCCCGCCGAGGACTCTCGCCAGGCCAGCGCCACCTCCCGGGTCGGCGCGGGCTCCAACGGCACCGCGACGGTCCCGGCCGGCAGCGTCGGGCGCGCCAACCGGGGCACCATGGCCACCCCGATCCCCACGGCGACCAGCGCGAGTTGCAACTCGTACTCGCCGTAGCACCGGATCACGGGGTCCGAGACGAGGCTGAACAGCAGGTCGTGGCAGATGGTGCCCGGCGGCTGGGCGACCCACTCCAGGCCGTGCAGTTCGGCGGTGGGCACCACCGGTCGGGCCGCGAGCGGGTGGGCGGCGGGCACGACGAGGTCGACGGTGTCCGGCCCGAGCGGCCGCCGGGCCGCGGTCGAGGGCCAGTGCAGCCGCATGCCCCGCCAGTCGTGCGCGACCACGAGGTCCACCCCGCCCCGGACCAGGTCGTCCAGCGCCGGGTAGGGGTCCATCTCCACCACGCGCACCCGCAGCTCGGGGTGGCGCGCGGCGAGGTCGGGCAGGACGGTCGGGAACAGCGCGCGGGCGCCGGTGGCGAAGGAGGCGACCCGGACCTCGCCCACGACGTCCTGCTGGGCCGCCTCCAGGGCGACCTCGGCGCGCTCCACCGCGTCGAGGACCCGCGCGGCGTGGTCGGCCAGCACCTGGCCGGCGTCGGTCAGCCGGAGCCGGCGGCCGTCCCGCTCGACCAGCCGGGACCGGGTCTCCCGCTCCAGTTTCGTCAGTTGCTGCGACACCGCCGACGGGGTGCAGCACAGCACCCTGGCCGCTTCCGTCACGGTCCCGTAGGCCGCGACGGCGTGCAGCGCCCGCAGCCGACCCAGCTCAATCATGAAGCCACACTAACAACACACCCTTACTACAACGCGATTGTGCTTAACGTTCGGCCCGCTGAGGATCGACGCATGCGACCACGTCACATCGCCCTCGCCGTCGGCGTGGCCTTCCTGTGGGGCTTCAACTTCGTCGTCATCCACGTGGGGCTGGGCCATCTGCCGCCGCTGCTGTTCAACGCGCTCCGGTTCGCCTTGGCCGCCTTCCCGGCGGTGCTGTTCGTCGGGCCGCCCCGGGTGCCGTGGCGCTGGGTGCTCACCGTCGGGCTCGCCCTCGGCGTCGCCAAGTTCTCCTTGCTGTTCGCCGGAATGGCGGCGGGAATGCCGGCCGGACTGTCCTCACTGGTCCTCCAGTCCCAGGCCGTCTTCACCCTCCTGCTGGCCGTGCTCCTGCTCCGGGAGCGCCCCGACCGGCGACAGCTCGTCGGCATGGGACTGGCGGTGGCCGGACTGGCCGTGGTCGCCTCGGGCGTCGGCGGCGAGCGCCCGCCCCTGGCCTTCGCCCTGGTGATCGCGGCGGCTGTCGCCTGGGGAGTGTCCAATGTGGCCACTCGCAAGGCCGCGCCACCGGACAGCTTCCGGTTCATGGTCTGGGTGAGCGCGGTCGTGCCGATCCCCGTCCTCGGCCTCTCCCTGCTCACCGAAGGCGTCGACACCGACCTGCGCGCGCTGGCCTCGCTCGACCTCACGGCGATCGGCGCGCTGGTCTACGTCGCCGGCGTGGCCACCCTGGTCGGTTTCGCGGTCTGGGGCCGGCTCCTGCGCACCTACGACGCGGGCACGGTCGCGCCGTTCTCCATGCTCGTGCCGTTCTTCGGAATGTCCTCGGCCGCACTGCTCCTGAACGAGTCCATCCACCTCACCGACGTGGTGGGCGGAACCGCCGTGGTGGCCGGCGTCCTCTACGGCGCCCTCCGCCGCCACAAGCCAGCCCCCACCACCCCACCCCAGACCACACCCACCCCCGCCGAACCCGCCCCCTCCCTCTGACCAACCTGCCCTGGGCCGCGGGCTCACACGAGTGGGAGCGGCCAGCGGTACCACCCCGTGTCGCTGTCGAGCCACACGAACTGTGTCGTGTCGGTGGCAACGAGGCCGTAGCGGTCCGGGGCAGGTTGGCCGAGGTGGGTCCACAGTCGCACGGTCGCTTCCACGGTGTCCCACAGGCGGCGCGGACCCTGCTGAACCACTCGGTGCGCCTTGTCGTGGTCAGGTTCGATGAACGCCTCGGCGCGTGAACCGTCGGCAGCGGAGATGACGAACACCTCGCGGTCGGTTCCCCGGTCGGACCTGGTTCCCCGGTGGAAGGCGCGGGCGCCGGAAACCTGGAGTTGCAGCAGGAACCGGAACCCGTCGTCGTCGGCGATCTCGGCGACGCGAGCCACATCAGGGCTTGTGGTTGTCCTGGCAGGCTCAGAACGCCCGCCCGGCGGGATGATCTCGTGCGGTCGGTGGGGGTCCTCGATGTGGGGTCGGACCCACATGAAGTGGCCGCCCAGGGGAAGAAAAGGCCCGACCACCTCGTCGTCCTCGTCCTTCTTCGCCAGCAGACACAGGGTCCCGCCGAAGAGGTCGCCCCGAACGTTGGCGAGGATCTTGCCACCGGGTGCGAGCTGCTCGATCCACGCGACCGGAATCTCGGGCACGGCGGCCGTGGCGATGATCCGATCGTAGGGACCGTGCTCAGGAACGCCACCGGCGCCGTCGCCGACGACCAGGGTCGGGGCCAGGCCCAGGCGGCCGAGATGACGACGGGCGGTCGTGACGAGGTTGGGGTCGATGTCGATGCTCACCACGTTGTCCGCACCGAGCCGGTGCGACAGAAGGGCAGCGTTGTAGCCGGTACCGGTGCCGATCTCCAACACCCGGTGCCCGCCACGCACATCGAGCGCCTCAAGCATCCGGGCCATGAGTGACGGCATGGTGCTCGAACTGGTCGGCACCTGCACCGGCTCACCACTGGGCAACCTGTATCCCGCACCGTGCGGGCGCTGTTGGGTCACCAGTGACTCGTCGGAGTACACAGTGGACAACCACCGCTCTCGATCCGCGTCGGCGGAGAGGACCTGATGCCCGGCCGGGGTCTGCCGCAGAACGCGAGGAACGAAGACGTGCCGAGGGATGGCGGCGAACGCCGCACGCCACGGGGAAGAGACGAGATCGCCCTGCTCGACCAGACTCGCGACAAGCGAGCGCAGGTGCGCGCCCCACTCGGATTCGGGCTGGTCGGTCACCGCCATGACGCAGCCTCCGGAAGGCAGGCCATCGATTGGGCACTCCTTGTCTCAGGAAAGTCGGTGCGCCGCATAGGTTTGGGCCGTGGTCGCGCGGGCCGCGCCGCCCGGGGCTGGGGCTGTGATGGCGCGGTACCGCCAGAGGCCGGAGACGTAGGCCGCGAATGCGGTGAGCGCTTCCTCAGACGCCGTGTGCCAACCCGGCACAGTCCCAGCCCACTTCTCGGCCTGTTCCGGGGTGTGGCCCGCACCGATCAACCGGATGACGAGGAAGGCGGTGTCGACCCAGGGGGCACCGACGGCCGGCCATGACCAGTCAATGACGCGGACGCCGGAGGACTCGGTGATGAGGAACTGCTGTTGGTGGAGGTCGGTGTGGAGCAGGACAGTCCCATCCACCAGTTCGGGCGCGCGCTGCTCCCAGCGAGTCAGTCTGGTCAGGTTCGACTTCGCCCACTCGTCCAGCACTTCGGGGTGTTCGCCGCCGAGCGTGTGCCACCACCTGCCGCCCGCCCAGCGCTCACGGAGGGACCGGATCTCCGGCGCGCCGCACATGCTGAGACGTCCCAAGGTCTCGGCGACCAACGGAAGATCCGGAGAACCAGGCGCGAAGCTCGCTGGACGGCCGTCCACGTACTCGAAAGCGACGATCAGCCAGTCATCAGTGTCGACGTGGAACAGCACCGCTGGGGCCAGACCGGCCGCCAACTCACCTTGGGTGGTCTCGTTCCGCAGCCGTCGCATCCGAGGAGTACGCGCACCCCGGACGCCCTTGACGAACACCCGCCGATGAGCGATATGGAGGACGGCAGCCAAGTCGCAACTCTGGCCTCGCCGGATCGGGGTGACGTCGTTGACCGGTCCCGTGTGGCTCAGGATCGCGTCGCGGACAGCGGGCGGCAGTTCAGCCCAGTCAACGTGCACGGGTCTCCTTTCTGATGTCGTGGGAGTTATTGGGCGATCGCTTTCGGTGACCAGAGACGGGTGCGACCGGGGGTGGGTGCTGATCTTAGGGTTGCCTTAGTAAGGTGAGCCTGACTCTGGCCGGCTCCGGTCGGGGTCGGTGTCGGCAGCGGCCGACTGACGTGGACGGAGGAAGGCGTGGCTGCCGGCTCGTTCGACGACCACTACTACGACGTTCCGGACCTGCGCGACGTGGTCGCCCGGTTCGGTCTGGTCGGCGCGTTGGAGCGGGTCAACAGCCAGGCGATCCACCCCGAGCTGCCGGCACTGCGCTCCTGCTGGCGCGAAGCGTCGACCGAGCGCCACTTCGGCGGCGTCCCCCGGCTGACCAGCCTCCAGATCCACCTCGCCAACACCGCCCCGGTGCGCCAGAACACGTGATCACGGCGGGGCGCGGATCACGTCTGCTCCAGGTAGACAGCACCCTGGGATGAGCGCAGCGCCGCGCACAAGCGTTGGGCGACGTGCCGGTGCAGCAGGCTGACAGCATCCCTCGGCGTCGCCCACTGCCACGCGCCGAGTTCGCGGCGCTGCGGCATCACGTGATCAGCGAACAGCTCGGCGGAATGAACCCCGAGATCGAACACGAACGCGAACCGGGCGCGGCGGCCGATGGTGCGGGCGGCTTTCCAGGCCACGACGAGGAGCGGCCCCACCGCGAGGGCGAGCCCCAGTTCCTCGCTCACCTCACGGTGGCAGGCCGCCGCCGGGGTCTCGTTCTGCTCGACCACACCACCCGGGAGGTGCCACCACCGGTCTCCCCGGGACCGGACGACCAACACCCGCCCGCCGGTGTCCCGGATGAGCCCGGCCGACGTGGCCGGGTGGCCGGGCACGACGCGGCTCATTTCCGGGTCGCCTCGATCAGGCGGCGCGCACCCTGGTGGAGCAGATCGCCGGCCACCGCGACACCGAGCGACGCGGGATCGTCGAGCGCGCCCCAGCGGTGGGCGTGGACCCACTGCGAGCCATCGCGGGAGAACACCATGCCCACCAAGGACAACTGCCGGTCCGGGGTGATGTGGCAGTGCCCCGCGATGGGCGAGTTGCAGTGCCCGCGCAACGCGTGCAGCAGGGCGCGTTCGGCGGTGGCGCAGATCGCGGTCGGCTCGTGGCTGAAGGACTCGGCGAGTTCGGTGATCACCGCGTCCGCCGTGCGCACCTGCACGGCGATGATCGCCGCCCCGACGGCGGGCACGATCGCCGGCGTGGCGCCGTCGCTCCACACGGTGGGCAGGACCTCGGTCACGCGGTCGGCCAGCCCCAGGCGTTCCAGGCCGGCACGGGCGAGGAGCAACGCGTCGTACTCGCCCGCGTCCAGCTTCTCCAGCCGCCGGTCCACCCCGCCCCGAACCCGCTCGACCACGAGGTCCGGGCGGAACAGGCCGATCTGGGCGCGCCGGCGCACGCTGGAACTGCCGACCTTCGCGCCGGCCGGGAGGTCGGCGAGGGGGCGGCCGTCGCGGGTCACGACGACGTCGTGGACGTCGCCGCGCTCCAGGTAGGCGGCGAGCGCGGTTCCCGCTGGCAGCGGGACGTCGCCGGGCACGTCCTTCAGGGAGTGCACCGCGAGGTCGACCTGACCGCGCACGAGCGCGTGGTCGATCTCCTTGGTGAAGTTGGACTTCCCGCCTATCCGCGCCAGGTCGCCCGACCACAGGTCCGCCGTCGTCCTGATCTTCACCAGCTCGACGGGCAGTCCCGGCACCCTGGCCTGGATCGCGTCCACGACCCGTCGCGTCTGGGCGAGCGCGAGGGGCGTGGTGCGGGTGCCGATCCGCAGGGGACCGTCGGCGACGCGGTCGGAGACGGCCTGCGCCTGGATCATGGTGGTGGTCACGGGATTCCTTCCGGGGCGGACTGCCTGGCGGGTTCAGGGAACGATGGGTCGGTTGGTGGTGCGCGAGGCCGACACGTGCACGGTCGACCGGCCGTCCGGGACGCTGCACCGCCGCCCGTGACGCAGGGAGTGCTCCACGGCGACGCCGAGCGACACCAGTCGATGGAGGATGGTCTCGGGTGGGGCGCCGCACTTCGCGGCCAGGGTGCGGACTGTCAGCGCCACCGCCGCGCTGACCACGATCTCCGGCTCGGACTCGCTCGGACTCACATGGCACATGAAGATCCTTCGCTGTCGGGCTGATCCTCGCGCCGGGTCAGGGCGGGGGCGCGCCGTGGCGGGAGATCCAGCCGTAGGGCGGACGGTCGCCGTAGACGTGGAAGGTGTCGCGCGCCCGCTCCCGGAGCGCCGAGCGGTGATCCACCACCTTGCCCACCATCTCCCGGCAGATGTCGCACTCCGGCCACAGCCGCTCCAGCGCACCCAGCTCGTACGCCCAGGCGGACGCGGCGAGCTGGCAGAAGAGGGTGACCGGCTCCTTGTCGCGCTTCGCCGCGCCGGGATAGGCATGTCGCTTGCCCTCGAAGGGAAGCCAGGTGTAGCCGGGAAAGTCGTAGACGGACACGACACACTCCAAAGTGGACGCTGCGCGAGGAGGGGAAGAGGGGCGGCGGGGCCGGGTCGGGGACCGACCCCGCCGCCCTGAACCCGGCGCGGTACGGGAGGAGGGGACCGCGCCGGGCAGATCAGGCGGGCCAGGGGCGAAGCCGGCCACTGATCGGTTTGCGGGCCAGCTCCTCCCAGGCCGGAACGGTGACCGAGACCGAACACAACCGACACTCGGGCGTACCGCGCTCACTGGCGAGGACGTAGACAGTGACCACCCACCGATCCCCGCGAACGGCGCGCTCCTTCAGGAAGAACTCCCGGGCGAGTGCCAGGGCATAGCCCTCCGGCCCACCGGGGCAGAGGTACCAGTAGTCGTCATCCAGAGTCCGCTGTCCACAAAGGACTTGCTGCCCCCGCTTGATCCGGTAGTAACTCACCAGGTGCCAACGCGGAGGAATCTTCATGTCTCGCCCCACTTCCGCGCCGGAGGAACGCGCCGCAACCCACCCACGACGTCCTCAACACGAGAGAGCGTTTCCGTTGCCGTGTCGGAAAGTTCCCGCACAAGCCTCCGCGACCGACGCGGTCTGCGCACATCAACACGGCGAAGGAGGGCAGCCAGCGACAGACCACCGCCGTTCGCCCGGAGGGCATGACGCGGTATCGACAGAGGGATTGCGGCCACAACCAAGCCGCCGAGGAGCAAGACCAGACCACGGTTGGCGACAAGCACAGGATCGCCCCCTACACGCGGAGACCCGAAGGACAGTGAAGTTGAGGGCCAGGACCGAGACAGGAGGAACCCCTGTGTGCGGTGACGATCGGCTCCAGGCAAGAGAAACACCTAGGCCGACATGGGGCAGCAGCCCCGGTCCTGGCCTGCACCGGATGACCACGAGGACCGAGGAACCCATCCTCGTCCGCCAGCTTCCCGGTACGATCACGAAGGTACAGATAGAAATTGCATCTGGCGTTGCCCTGATGAGGTGAGCTTCCATCGTCACTCAACGTAACCGGGCACACTGTCCGCCGAGCCGGGCTCGATCGGAACGAAGAGGGGTCACGCCATGTCAACGCCACCAGTGATCGCCAAGATCCAGCTCGGCCAGCTGCTGAAGCAGTACCGCGATCAAGCGAAGCTCTCGCCGGAGCAGGTCTCCGAGCACATGCGGTGGCATGGCACGAAGCTGTCGCGCATCGAAAACGGCTACACCGGCGTGACCGATGCGGAGGCCGACCGACTCATCCAGTTCTACTCAGTCCCCGCCGAAGATCACGACCTCGTGCGAACGCTTGCTGCTGACGGTCGACGTCGGGTCAGCTACGGACACGTGCGGACAGATGCCCGAGCATATGTCGGGATGCTGGCGGGAGCCAAGCGTCTACGCGCTTTCGCCATCGACACGTTCGATGGCCTCTTGCAAACAGAGGACTACGCCCGCGCCCTCCTCACCGAGTCATCCACGGCAACCAGGCCAGTGGATAGGGATCACCTCATCTCGGGCCGGATGCAGCGTCAAGAGATCATCCTGTCGGGCAACGTGGCGCTGGAGCACATAGTCTCCGAGGCCGCGTTGCACCAGCTTCGCACCCACAACGATGTGATGCAGGGCCAACTACGGCAGCTTCTCCAGATGTCCGCGCTGCCGAATGTCACGATCCAAGTTCTTCCCTTCGGCCGTCCACACCCCGCCATGGGTCAACCGTTCACGCTTGTGGACTTGGCTCAGCCCGAGCGAACCGTGGTCTACATCGAGGGCATCACCAACTCCTTCTATCCCGATGGGCGCTCGGTGGAGACCCATACGCTGGTTTACGACCGGATCAAGGCTCTCGCGCTGAGCGTGGAGGACACGCGGGGGCTCTTGGCCCGGTCGATCGAGGAGATGGAGAACGACCAAGAGGAGGTCCGGGGTGACGGGGCCTAGCCTGTCGCACACCAAGTGGCGCAAGTCGAGCCGAAGCGGTGCAAACAATGCGCATTGTGTCGAGATCACTGCCGTCGCGGACGTGGCGGCCGTCCGTGACTCGAAGAACCCAAGCGGCCCAGCGCTCGTCTTCGTACCAAGCGCGTTCACCGCGTTCGTGGACGCAGTGAAGACTGGCCAGCTCGACCTGAGCTGATCCAATAGGCGGCGGGGGCCACTCGGGTGGTCCCCGCCGTCGCATGTCCCCAGCAAGGCTCACCGTTCGTACGCTGGCCCGAGGCCGTCGCTAGAGCGGGAGGGCATATGGCAACGATCAAGATCGGACCCTGGCGCAAGAGCAGCCACAGCAACGGCAACGGAGGCAACTGTGTCGAGGTAGCCCCGGCTACTCACTGGCGCAAGTCCAGCCGGTCCAACGGCAACAACGGAGCCTGTGTTGAGGTCGCTGGCATCCCGGCTGGTGCGGCTTGGCGGAAGTCCAGTCGATCCTCCGGCAACGGAGGAAACTGCGTTGAGGTGGGGTCTGTAGCGACTGCCGCTGCGGTGCGGGACTCGAAGAACCGGACCGGACCGGCGCTCGTCTTCGCCCAGACCCCGTTCATCGCGTTCGTCAGCGCAGTGAAGGAGGGGCGGCTCGACCTGAGCTGACCCAAGAAGCAGCCGGCGCGGCGGGGTCCACCCGGGTGGTCCCCACCGTTGGGCGTCCCCAGCAAGGCTCACCGTTCGTACCCTGGCCCGAGGCCATCTCACGAACGGGAGGGCACATGGCAACGATCAAGATCGGACCCTGACGCAAGAGCAGCGACAGCAACGGCAGTGGGGGTAACTGTGTCGAGGTGGCCCCGGTGACTCAGTGGCGGGAGTCCAGCCAGTCATCCGGCAGCAACGGCAACTGTGTGGAGATCGCTGGCGTCCCCGCTGGTGCGACTTGGCGGAAGTCGAGCCACAGCGGCGGCGGTAACGCGAACTGTGTCGAGGTGGCGTCTGGGGCGACCGGGGCTGCGGTGCGGGACTCGAAGAATCCGGGTGGGGCGGCGCTTGTGTTCGGGGCGGGTGAGTTCGCCGCGTTCGTGCGGGCCGCGAAGGAGGGGCGGCTCGACCTGGGGTGAGGGGCCGCGCGGTCAGGCGCCGTCCCCGTGGTGGGCCTCGGCGAGGTGGGCATGGCGAGTGCGGTGGGGATGGTGGCGGTGGACCCAGCCGCCGGCGACTCGGGGGGCTCCGTCCGGGGGGCCGTCGTCGCCGTGCAGGTGTTCGTTGGCCAGGAAGCGTTCGAGGTCGAAGAGGTTGTCGCCGGCGCGGTGGACCACGTGGTTCAGGCTGGACATGCGGGCGCTGCGGGCGACCTGGTCGGCGAGGAACCACTGGAGGAACTGCTCGCCGAGCCGGTCGCCCTCGTCCCTGGCCACCTTGGCGAGGGCTGACAGCTCGGCGGTGCTGGCCCGTTCCTGTTCCAGCGCGAGTGCCACGGGTTCGCGGACGCTGCCGAAGTCGTTGTGCACGTTGTCGACGCCGGGGATGCCGACGTCCACGCCGACGTCCCGCAGGTAGGCCACGATCATCAGGGCCCGGTTGCGGCCGCCCAGCGCCTCGGAGTAGAAGCGCGAGGCGAGGCGGGGGAGGTCACCGGCGTCGAACCACACCGCGATCGCGAGGAGTTGTTGGGCCGAGGTGAACTCGTTGCGCACCTGGTCCCGCAGCAGCTTGTGGAACCGGCCTCCGCCGGCCTTCTCCCTGGTCAGCGCCATGGGCCGACGTTAGCCCCGCGCGGGGCGGCCGGCCCTCCGGCGTCCGCCGACACCCCCTGAACGAGCGAAGGCCAGGTCCCGCGCCCGCCGACGCCTGGGCGGTGTCACCTGGTGGGACGGCCGCGGATCAGGAACGCCTCGGTCCGACATCCTTGCCCGTGGTTCGTGATCCACCGCTGGACGAAGGGCCTGGACATGTCTGATCTCGACGTTCCCGCCAGGAGGTCACGTCGCCGCCCGGCACGCATCGCGTTCGCGGCCGGCGCGGCGGCGTTCGGGTTAGTGACGGCCGCTGTCGTCGCGCCCCCGGCCGCCGCCGAGCACGCGGAACACTGGAACCGCGCGCACAACGACGTCCTGTTCATCGGCGCGCATCCCGACGACGAGTACCAGTCGTTGTCGACGTTCGGGCAGTGGACCGAGCGCCGGCGCTGGAGCGTCGGGGTCGCGACGATCACCCGGGGCGAGGGCGGCGGCAACGCGGTCGGCCAGGAGGAGGGCGCGAAGCTGGGCCTGCTGCGGGAGGGCGAGGAACGCGAGGCCGTGGCGCACGCGGGCATCAGGAACGTGTTCTACCTCGACAAGCCGGACTTCTGGTACACGCTGTCGGGTCCGCTCACCGGGCGGATCTGGGACGGTCCGCCGCAGCGGGCGGACACGTTGGAGCGGCTGGTGCGGCTGATCCGGGCCACGACGCCCCACACGATCGTCACGATGGACCCGCGTCCGTTCGACCAGCACGGCGCGCACCAGCTCGCCGGGCGGTTGGCGGTCGAGGCGTTCCGGCTCGCGGCCGACCCGAACGCCTACCCGGGCCAGATCGCCAAGGAGCGGTACCGGCCCTGGCAGGCAGACCGCCTGCTCGCGCAGAACTGGCGGTTCTCCGGGCCGACCGGTCCGGGCTGCGCCACCGCCGACCTGACCGACCCGGCGAGCGGCCTGCCGCAGGAGGGCGTGTGGGAGGGGGCGCTGTCCTGGCGAACCGGCACGACGTGGGCGCAGCGGGAGCGCGACGCGGCGCGGGTCTACCGCTCGCAGGGGCTCGGCGCGCTGCCAGCCAAGATCACGACTCCACGCCACCAGCTCGGGTGTGACTGGTTCTCCGTGTTGGCCGAGGACGGCCGCCCGGTGCGCGCGCAGGTGCGGGAGCAGGAGTCGCTGCGTCCGCTCTACCAGGAGTTCCGCGACTGGGCGCGGAAAGTCGGGATGCCATGGCTGGCCAACGACGCGCAGCCGACCTACCCGGCCAACCCGTCGACCAAAGTGCCGCAAGCGAAGCGCCGACCGCAGGTGGACGGCCACGGCGGCCAGGACGAGTATCCCGGCGAGTCGCTGAATCTCGTGCACTGGCAGGGAGATCGGTGCGCCTCGCCCCAGGATTGCTCAGCCACGGCGCGGTTGAGCCGCGACGGCGACGACTTGTTCGTGTACGTCGAGGTGTCCGACGACAAGCGGGGCGCGGTCCTGCCGGCCGAGGACTGCAAGCGGCACTGGCGCACCGACTCGGTGGAGATCGCGCTCGACCCGCGGGGCAAGGCCGACGACACCGCGTCCACGTTCAAGGTTGCGGTGCTGCCCACGACGGCCGAGGGCCGGCCGTGCGCGGCGCGGGACGCCGACCAGAACCAGGGTCCGGCCCGGGAAACCGCGCCCGGCCTGGAGTACGCGTCGAAGCCGTTGGCGAGTTCGCCCGCCGGCTACGCGGTGGAGGTCAGGATCCCGCTCGCGGTGCTGCCGGCGGCGGCCGATCCGAACCGGTTCGCGGTGAACGTCCTGGTCTACGACTCCGACACCGACGACAAGGTCGGCCAGTCGCGGCTGGCCTGGTCGCCGTTCGGCAGCGCCCAGGCCGACCCTTACGTCTGGGGGGCGGCCCGTCTGGTCGGCTACACGCCGCCGCCGGGACGGCCGGTCGACCCGGTTCCGCCGGTGATTCCCACGGAGGCGGCCCGCAGCAGCGACTCCCCCGCCTCGGTGGCGCAGAGCCGGCGCACGGGCGTGCCGCTGGGGGTGGGGCCGCGCACGCGGTTCACCCCTTGATCGCGCCGTCCAACATTCCCCGGATGAAATGCCGTTGCAGCACAAGGTAAAGCAGAACGACGGGGAGTGCGACCAACACCGATCCGGCGGCCAACACGGGCACGCTCGTGGTGGCGCGGCCGGCGAAGAAGCGCAGTCCCAGCGGCGCGGTGCGCAGCCCCTCGTCGGTGGCCATCACCAGGGCGAGCATGAACTCGTTCCAGGTCCACAGGAACACCAGCACGACCAGGGTGATCACGGCCGGCCGGGCGAGGGGCAGCAGCACCGACCACAGGGTGCGGAGGTGGCCGGCGCCGTCCATCCGCGCCGCCTCCACCAGTTCCCTGGCGCTGGCGAGGAAGAAGGCGCGCATCCAGAACGCGCCGAACGCCACCGACTGCGCCACCTGGGGAAGGACCAACGACAGGTAGGTGTTGGTGAGCCCGAGGTCCCGCAGGTCGAAGTACAGCGGCACCACCAGTGCCTCGCTGGGCACCATGATTCCCAGCAGCAGCAAGGCGAACAGCACGCCCCGACCGCGGAAGCGCATCGTGCCGAGGGCGTAGCCGGCGAGCACCGACAGCACGGCCGAGACGAGCACGACGCTCACGCTGACGATCGCGCTGTTGCGCAGGTATCCGCCGAAGTGCCCCACGGTCCAGGCCGTGGCCAGGTTCTCCGGCCGCCAGCCGCCCTGGCCGACGACCTCAGGGCGCAGGGCCGTGGCGACGATGGACAGCACCGGGAAGAGCGCGGACAGGGTGAAGACGGCGAGCACCAGGTAGGTGCCGACCCGTTCCAGCCGGGAAACCCTCATCGCGCGCGTTCCTCCCTGGTGATCCGGGCGATGCCCATGGTGATCAGGAAGGTGAGCGCGGTGAGCGCCACCCCGAGCGCGGCGGCCGAGCCGACCTGTCCACTGTGGAACGCCCGGTGGTAGATCTCGTAGGCGGGCACGGTGGTCGAGCGGCCCGGTCCGCCCAGCGGCGTCATGACGTAGACGAGGTCGAAGGTGCGCAACGCCGCGATCGTGGTGAGGGTCGCGGCGATCCCGATCTCGGCGCGCAGGGCCGGCAGGACGACGGCGCGGAACTCCCACACCACGCCCGCGCCGTCCAGTCGGGCGGCCTCGAACGACTCGTGCGGGATTCGCCCGATGCCGCCGAGGAAGAGCACCACCGCAAGGCCGGTCTGCACCCAGGTGCCGACGAAGCCCACCGCGACCAGCGCGGTGTCGGCGTCGCCCAGCCAGCTCGTGGCCCACGAGTCCAGCCCGACCGAGCGCAGCGCGCGGTTCAGGGAACCGTTGGGGGCGTAGATGTTCCGCCAGGCCACGCCGACGACGACCATCGCCACCACCTGCGGCAGGAACAGCGCGGTGCGGAAGAACGCCAGACCCCGCACGCGAGTGCGGTGCAGCGCGGTGGCGAGCACCAACCCCACCGCGATCGGCAGCACCGAGAAGAACACCAGCAGCACGGCGACATGCCCGAACGCCGCGCGCAGCCCGGCGTCGGCGACCAGCGCGCGGTAGTTCTCCCAGCCCACCCACCGCCCGAGCGTCAGGCCGTCCCAGTCGAACAGGGAGATCCATGCCCCGCGCGCCAAGGGAAAGAGCAGGAACAGGGCGTGGACGACCAGTGCGGGCAACAGGTACAGGTAGCCGACACGGCGGGGTTCGCCCGGCGGGCCGGCAGGGCGACGACGACGCGCCCCGCGTTGTTCACCGGCCGCCACGGTCGGCGTCCCGGTCGGCCTGGAGTGCCTCCAGGAACATCGGCACGGGTATTGCCTTGGCCAGCAAGCGTTCCACCGAGTCGCCGATGGTCTCGTAGGCGGTGTTGGTGGCGTAGTCGAGATACGGGACGAGGACGCCGGAGGATGTCACGTTCTCCCAGCCGGTGATGACTGTGCCCAACAGGTCCGCGGGTCGGTCCGCCTTCGGCGGCGTCGCCGGGAGATTTCGGGTCCGCGCCAACACCGTCATGGCCTCCGGGGACGTGATGAAGTCGAGGTAGGCGGCGGCCGCGTCGGGATGGCGGCTGCGGGCGCTCACCGCGAACGGGAGTCCGGTTCCGCCGGTGACCACCGGACGCCCGGTCGTGCCGTCCGAGGAGGGCGGGAGCATGAAGCCCACGTTGTCGCCCATGGCGGCGGACAGGTCGGGCACGAGCCAGCTCCCGCCGACGTGGAACAGGCCCTCTCCCCTGCCGAACGCCGCCCAGGAGTCGTCGGAGTGGACCCCGGCGAACCCCTCGGGGAGGTAGCCCCGGTCCACCCACTCCACCAGGAGCCGGGCCGCGGCCTCGGTCGCCGGGGTTGACCACGAGGCACCGGGACGACCGGTCGCCAGCGCGGTCTCGTCCTCGGGCCGGACGAACCGGTGCAAAGCCAGGCCCAGCAAGTGGATTCCGGTGCTCTTGTCCAGGTTGCCGAACTGGATCGGGAGGCGGCCGGCGCGCTTCGCGGTGGCCAGCGCCGCGTCGAATTCCGCCCACGTCCTCGGCGGAGTCAGCCCGAGCTCGGCCAGGATCGCGCGGTTGTAGTAGATGCCGACGAGTTCTCCGGTCTGCGGCAGGCCGTGCAACCGGCCCTCGCCGAGCAGATCGCCGGCGTCGGGATAACGGCACAACTGCAGGACCTGCTGGGGAAACCGGCTTTCCCAGCCGTAGGCGGCGGCTTCGCCGGTCAACGGTCGCAGCAGTCCCGCGCGCACGAACGCTCCCATGTCCTGCCGGCCGTTGTTGACCTGGAGGACGTCCGGCGGGTCGTCGCCGGTGAGGGCGAGTCGGGCGGTGTCGCGCAGGTCCGCGAAGGAACGGGCCACCCGGCGCACCGTGATGTTGGGGTACCTGCGGTGGAACGCCTCGTTCAGCGCGGTGATCTGCTTCTCCTGCCCGCCGCGCACCTCCTGGTCCCACACGACGAGCGTGACGTCGCCGAGGGCGGCCGGGTCGGTGCGGACCTCGTGCGGCGCGCGGTCGACGGGGCGGGCGGCGGCCGAGCGGGCGCCCGGCACGCACGAGGACGCGGAGAGCGGCACGACGGCCAGGACGGCGACGACCGCGAGGACGACCGCCCGAACCCGCCCCCAGCTCGCCACCCGGCCCGGCCGCGCGTTACGGAACACCCCGCAGGCCGATCGTCGCGCTGGCCCGGCGCACGGTCGTGCAGCCGTGCGCGGGCAACAGGTCGTTGAGGAACCCGTAACCGCGCAGGTTCGAGTCGTCCCGGCGGCCCAGGTGCCGCCACCACGCGGCCAGGTCGCACCAGCCGGGCGCGGACAGCGAGCCGCCGAAGTGCTGCACCGACAGGGCCGCGCACAGGTTGGCGAAGTGCACCCGGTCCGACAGCGGCCAGCCGGCCAGCGTGCCGTACAGGAAGCCGGCGCCGAAGACGTCGCCCGCGCCGGTCGGGTCCAGCGCCGCGACGTTGAGCCCCGGCACGTCGACCTCCTCGCCGGTGCCGGCGTCGACCGCGTAGGCGCCGTGCCCGCCCCTGGTCACCACCACGACCGGCACGATCTCGGCCAGGGCGCTCGCGGCCTGCTTGACGTCGTCGCTGCGGGTGTAGCTGAGCGCCTCGACGGCGTTGGGCATGAAGACGTCGTAGCCCTCCAGCTGCTGGAGCATCCTGGGCTCCCAGCGCTCGGTGGGGTCCCAGCCGACGTCGGCGAACAGCAACGCGCCGTCCTGCTTGGCCGCGCGGACCCACTCGTCCTCGTGCAGGTCGACGTGGACGAAACCGGCCCTGGTCGAGGGCGGCGGGTTGAGCAGCTCGTCGGCGGTGATCGGCGCGGGGTGACCGTGGGTGACCATGCTGCGGTCGCGGTTGACCGCCATGGAGACCGTCAACGGGGAGTGCCAGCCGTAGAACCGGCGGGAGTAGGTGAGGTCGACCCGCTCCTGGTTGGCCAGGACGTCCCAGCAGAAGTCGCCGTAGACGTCCTCGCCGAACGCGGCGGCCAGCCCGGTGCGCAGGCGCAGCCGGCTCAGCGCGACCGCGAGGTTGGCCACCCCGCCCGGGCTGGAGCCCAGGCCGCTGGCCCACACCTCGGTGCCGGCCGAGGGCGCCTGCGGCAGCCCGGTGAAGATGATGTCGAGGAAGACGGTGCCGGAGAGCACCACGTCGAACCGGGTCTGCTCCTCGCCCCCGGCCCCCGGCTCCCCGTGGCACACGGCGTCTGTCGACGCGGACACGGCATCCTCCTCCCGTCGGCTCCCCACCCGCCCCGACCGGCGGTCCGGAGAGTGTCTCTCCCCGTCCGGGTGAGGACAACCCGTGATCGAGTGACACCGGCCGACCGGGCCGCCGGGGTGGCCGACCTGTCGCCGGCCCTGCCACCGGCGGCGGCCGCGCACTACTGTGCGCGGGGTGAGGCTCGTTGTGCTCGGCGGTGGCGGGTTCCGGGTGCCCCTGGTGCACGCCCACCTGCTCGCCGACCCGGACCGGCTGGTGGCCGACCTCGTGCTGCACGACCGCGACGAGCACCGGTTGCGGGCGATCACCGCGGTGCTGGAGAGCCAGGCCGACGGGGCGCGGGCGCGGCCCCGGCTGACCGCCACCACCGACGTCGACGAGGCGCTGGCCGGCGCGGACGTGGTGTTCTCCGCGATCAGGGTCGGCGGGTTGCGCGGCCGGACGCTGGACGAGCGGATCGCGCTGGACCACGGGCTGCTCGGGCAGGAGACGGTGGGGCCGGGCGGGATCTGCTACGCCCTGCGCACCGTGCCCGTCGCGCTCGACATCGCCCGGCGCGTCGCGGCCCTGGCGCCCGACGCGTGGCTCATCAACTTCACCAACCCGGCCGGACTGGTCACCGAGGCCATGGCCACCGTGCTCGGGGACCGGGTCGTGGGCATCTGCGACACCCCGGTCGGGCTGTGCCGGCGGGTCGCGGGCGCGCTCGGGGTGGACCACGACCGCTGCGGGTTCGACTACGTGGGCCTGAACCACCTCGGCTGGCTGCGCCGCGTGCTGGTGGACGGCCGCGACCGGTTGCCAGACCTGCTGGCGGATCCGGCGGCGCTCGGCACGTTCGAGGAGGGCCGGTTGTTCGGCCCGTCGTGGCTGCGGGCGCTCGGCGCGGTGCCGAACGAGTACCTGCACTACTACTACTTCGCGCGGGAGACCGTGCGGGAGGCCCGCGAGCAGGCGCGGACTCGGGGCGAGTTCCTTGCCGCGCAACAGGAACGCTTCTACTCCGGGGCGCTCGACGCCCCGGGTGAGGCGCTGCGCCTGTGGGAGGAGGCGCGCGCCGAGCGGGAGCGGACCTACATGGCCGAGAGCCGCGCGGCGAGCGGAGCCGGGGAGCGCACAGCGGCCGATCTCGACGGCGGCGGCTACGAGAAGGTGGCGCTGCGGTTGATGAAGGCTCTGCGCGGCGACCAGTCGGACACCCTGATCCTCAACGTGCGCAACCGGAACGTGGTGCCGGGACTGCCCGCCGACGCGGTGGTGGAGGCGCCCTGCCACATTGACCGCAACGGCCCGCGCCCGTTGGCGGTGGACGCGGTGGAGCCGCACTTCCTCGCGCTGATGCAGCAGGTGAAGGCGGCCGAGCGCGCCGCGATCACCGCTGCCGTCGGCCGCGACCGCCGGGACGCGCTGCTCGCCCTGGCCAGCCACCCGCTGGTCGACTCCGTCGTCGCGGCGGAACGAACCCTGGACGGGTACGTCGCCGCTTTCCCGGAACTCCGGGACCTGGCCGCCACCTGACCGACCGTTAGCGTCCTCAGTGGACAGTTCACTGTGGACGTATGGCCTGGATCACCTCGGCCAGCGCGGCGACCGGCTCGCGCATCGTGTCCCGCCGGCTGGCGAGCACGAAGTCCACCGCGCCCGGTTCGGGCAGGTCGTTGTCCGCGCCGACGTCGACCAGGCCGTCCGGAACCAGGTTCCTGGTGAACACCGCGACGCCCAGCCCGGCGAGCGCGGCGGCGCGCAGCCCGTTGAGGCTGCCGCTGGTGCAGACGATCCGCCACTCCCGGCTCGCGCGGTCCAGGGCGTTGAGCGCGTGCTCACGGGTGTGGCTGGGCGGTGGGTAGACGATCAACGGCACGGGCGCGTCCCGGTCGAGCCGCAGCCCCTCGGCGCCCACCCAGACCAGGTCCTCGCGCCAGACCACCCAGCCGTGCTCCTCCCCCGGCCGGCGCTTGGCGAAGATGAGGTCCAGGTCGCCCGCGCGCAACCGTCCGGTCAGCACGTCGCTCAGCTCGACGGTGAGCTCCAGGTCGACCAGGGGGTGGCGGAGCCGGAAACCGCGCAGGATCTCCGGGAGCCGGCCGACCACCAGGTCCTCGGACACGCCGAGCCGGACCCGGCCGCGCAGCCCGGGCCCGGCGAAGTAGGCGGCGGCCCGCTCCTGGGCCTCCAGGATGTTGCGGGCGAACCCGACCATGGCCTCGCCGTCCCCGGTGATCACCACGGAGTGGGTGTCCCTGACGAACAGCTCCCTGCCCACCAGGGTCTCCAGCCGGCGCACGTGCTGGCTCACCGTGGACTGCCGCAGCCGCAACCGGTGCGCGGCCTGAGTGAAGCTGCCGGCCTCGGCGACCGCGAGGAACGACCGGAGCACCACATGATCGAACACCAGGTGGGTATACACCGGGTCGGTTCCCCGGGTTCCCCAGCGCATCGGACGGTACTCCGTTCGGGGCAGGGGGGAATCAGCGGAAGGTGAGGTAGGTGAGCACCGCGTTGAGCGCGATCACGGCCGCCGTCACCAGGACCGCGCAGACGGTGGTGGCCCTGCGGTTGGCGTGCTCCCCCAGCACCGAGCGACGCGCGGTCAACAACACCAGGGGAAGCAGGGCGAACGGCAGCCCGAAGGACAGCGCCACCTGCGAGACCACCAGCGCCCGGTCCGGGTCCAGTCCGGCGGCGAGCAGCGCCAGCGCGGGAAGCACGGTCACCACCCTGCGGACCAACACCGGAACCCGGCGGCGCAACAGGCCGGCCATCACCACGGAACCGGCGTAGCACCCCACCGAGGTGGACGCGAGGCCGGAGGCGAGCAGGCCGACCGCGAACAACACCGCGACGGCCCCGCCCAGCGTCCCACCCAGCGCCGTGTGCACGTCGTCGATCGAGTCGACCGGCGCGCCGGCGAGCGCGCTGGCGCCCAACAACAGCATCGCGACGTTCACCAAGCCCGCCAACGTCATCGCCACCACCACGTCGACCCGGGTGGCGGAGAGCAGCCGGGCGCGAGCCCCGGTGGTGGCCGGCCGGCCGAACCGGTCCCTGGACAACGCGCTGTGCAGGTAGATCGCGTGCGGCATCACCGTCGCCCCCACGATCCCGGTCGCGAGCAGCACGCTGCCCGAGTCGGCGAAACGGGGCACCAGGCCGGCGATCGTGGCCGACGCGGACGGCGGGGCGACGACCAGCCCGGCCACGAAGCCGACCGCGACCACCACGAGCAGCCCGATCACCAGCCGCTCGAACCGGCGCTGTCCGCCGTTGTCCTGAGTCAGCAACAACACCGTGGACACCACGCCGACCACGACGGCCCCGACGAGCGAGGGCAGTCCGAAGAGGACTCGGAGCGCGATCGCGCCGCCCAGCACCTCCGCCAGGTCGGTCGCGGCGGCGACCAACTCGGCCTGCGCCCAGTACGCCAGGCGCGCGCCCCTGCCCAGCCGCTCGCCGAGCAGCTCGGGCAGGGTGCGCCCGGTGACCAGGCCGAGCTTGGCCGACAGGTACTGCACCAGGCCGGCCATCACGTTGGCCACGACGACGACCCACACCAGCAGGTAGCCGTAGTGTGCCCCGGCGGCGGCGCTCGTGGCGACGTTGCCCGGGTCCACGTAGGCCACGGCCGCGACGAACGCCGGGCCGAGCGCGGCGGCGCCCGCCCTGGCCCGGCGGAACCGGGACGTCGGGCGGCCGGGCAGGGCGGCGCCGGCGGGTGGTGGGACGGTGACGCCGCCGACCCCCGGCGGGCCGTCCTGGTCGGCCTCCGCCCGGCCCCTCGTGCCGGGTGTCCCCCAGGAAAGCGCCATCGTCCCCTCCTCCACGCCCGCCGACCCCCTCCGGCTACCTCTTCTTCTTCGCGATGACGACCGGCTTGACCTCGGTCGGGATGCCGTGGAACGCCGAGGCCGGCACGCCGAACACCGCGCCGAGGACGTCCCGCGGAATGGCGTTGAGCGACCCGACGATGCCGATGTCGTCGTTCGGCTCGACCGAGCTGGTGTTGAACAGCACGAGCACCTGGAGCCGCTCGGTCGAGCTCGCGTTCTCGAAGTAGTGGAAGAACCCCTGCGGGATGAACACCAGGTCGCCGGTCTCGGCGGTGAAGCTGTCCACCTCGTACTTCCCGGTCGGGTGGGCGCCGAGAATCGTCCAGCGCACCTTCCCGGACATGACGTAGGTCAGCTCCCACGCCGTGGGGTGCCAGTGCGGCTCGCGCACCCCGTCGACGTCCAGGTGAATCATGTAGACCGAGGCGTTCTGCCCCTTGAGGATCGGGAAGTCCTCCTCGTGCGCGCCCCGCAGGTCGCCACCGGAGAAGGTGTTCGGCTTCGCCTTCGTCAGCGAGAAGACGTGCGGGTGCGGGCCGACCGGAGCGCTGGCGCCGGTCGCCCCGAACTTCGCCGCCGCCTGGGCGGCCGGCGTGAGGGCGGCGCCGGCCACGGCGGCTGCCCCGGCCGCGCCCGCCGCCGTGCCCAACAGCTTCCGGCGATTCATCTCCACCATCGCGCTGTCCTTTTCCTGAGAATGGGTGAGGAATTCTTTTTCCACCGCCTCGGAGCGGCGTCTCCATCGTGTCCGCCCCGCCGGGTACTCGGAAAGCTCCGCCCCGTGATCACTATGATCACGTCTCACGATAACGCTCTTTCCGCACCAAAAGGGCCGAGTGCGGCAATTCACGCCACACCCACCCCAACCGGACACCCGTGAACCCGTATCCGCAGGACACGCCCGACCCGGCCACGGAAGGGCCGGCCGGGAGAAGCCGAATTCTGTCATTCTGTCGAGACGCGCGTCACGACCGGCAGAGTATGCCGCGCCCACGGGCGCGGAAAAAGGGGACCTTCCCGACAAACCCGCGTCCGGGCCCGCATGCGCCAGGTGGCCGAGAAGCTACGCGCGGTACCCGTGCAGGTAGACGAGCACTCGCGGCCCACCCGGGTCCAGCGCGACCTCGAAGTGGGTTCGACGGGAGGTGTCACCGCCGGCGAGGACGTACTCCTTGGCCGGGTCAGCAAGCCATCCGAACTCCCTGGCTTTCCACCACGAGCTCCCGGTAAGCGGCTCCCTCCGTTTCCTTTCCCAGTCGAACCCCTCCCCGCTCCGACCGAACTGGACCAGGAACTCCCGCACACACCGCTCCGGAGCCTCGAAGCGGAGGTACATCGTGTCCATCCAGGCATCGTCGAAGTAGTAGCGAAGCCCTTCCACCTCGGCCTCGCAGGGCGGGGACTTCAGCCTGAACCACTCCAACACATATCCCAACGGGCGGTCCGTGCTCCCCTCGTACAAACGAGGGTCCGCGGGCTTGAGCAACGCGGCCAGCAGGAAAACAACAGGACCAACGGTGATGGCGACGAGCCAGAACCGTCGCACCCTCCGCGCGGCCCGCGTTCGGGTACCGCGCGCACGGGAACTGTCACGGGGAAAGCGGCCCACTTCCACAACTCCTGTCCAGAACGTCCGGCCAACGTTACCTCGGCGTGAACAATCCCGAGCGGGAAAGACCAGCGGCCAACACCTGGACGCTACGGAAAGCAGTCCGCGAAAGCGCGTCTACGCTGGGACAGGGGGCCGGCGGAGCCAGTGCGGGGAGCGGCCGTGGCGAACCGTTCACCAGAAGATCTCGTGCGCGCCGTCCGGGCCGCGGGCGTCGTGGACGAGCGAGTGCTCGCGGTGATCGGCGGGACGCCCCGCGCCGCCTTCGTGCCCCCGGAGCACGTCCACTTCGCCTACTGCGACGAGCCCGTGCCCATCCCGCACGGCCAGGTCACCACGCAACCCTCTCTGGTGGCGGGCATGGTCGCGCAGCTCGCGCCGGGCGCGGGCGAACGCGTGTTGGAGATCGGCACCGGCTACGGCTTCCAGACCGCCCTGCTGGCCCGGCTCGCCGCGCACGTCGTGAGCGTCGAGCGCTGGCCCGACCTCGCCGAGACCGCCCGGGAGAACCTGGCCGGCCAGGGCGTCGACAACGTCCGGCTCGTCGTGGGCGACGGAACCCTGGGCGCGCCGGACTGGGCGCCCTACGACGCGGTCCTGGTCTCGGCGGCCTTTCCCGAGGTCCCCGCCCCGCTGGTCGACCAGCTCCGCGTCGGCGGCCGGCTCGTGCAGCCGATCGGCCCCGGCGGCCACGAGCGCGTGACCCTGTTCGCGCGCACCAAGACGGGCCTGCGGGAGCGGAAGGTCGTCACGCTGGCGTGCTTCGTCCGCCTCTACGGCGCCCACGCCTTCCCCGACCAGGCATGACCCCAGCCGGGCACCGCGTGCTCACCACAGTGAAACGTGGACCTTGACGGTGCACGGACAGATCGGCAGCCGGCCGGCGATGTCCTGGTTGCCCCATGCCCCGGCGACCGGCTCGAACGCCTCGCACTCGGTCAACGACCGGATCGCCGCGAGGACGTCCCGGCCGCTCCCGCCGGACCTCGGCAGCGGGAACACCTCGGTCCTCCGCGAGGTGGCCTCGGGGCGAGGACCGAGTGGCCCGAGGACACGGTCCGGATGCCGTCCCGCGGCCGCTCGCTCGGCGCGTCCCCGCGCGTCGACCAGGCGCGGGGAGCCGCTCGCGCCGGCTCGCGCCGGCTCGCGACGCCGCGCCAGCCGTCGCCGCCCAGGCGGTCCGGCACGGCCCGCCGGGCCGCGTCGACGCTACCCCAGCACCGTCGCCTCTCGTTCACCTCTCCGGAACCGGGGACACCCTCGCGTCGTCCCGCGCTCCGGACGGCGCGAGGCGGCGGCCGGGGCATCGAGGACACCCCGTCCGCCGCCGTCCGAGCACTCCGGTGGTCGCTGCCCTCCTCCCGCGGCGGGCAGCACCCCATGTTTGTCCACTTAGGACATATGGTCAGTCCGAAGTAGACACAGCATGGACTTCCCTCACCACCAACCCGCGCACCTGCCGGCGAAGTCGGCCACCCGGGACCGGGGAACGCACCGGAGGTCGGCGGCGTCGCCCCAGACCTCCTCGTCGAGCTCGTCCCGCCCCGGCGACCGGTCGGCCAGCGCGAGCATCTGGGCGAAGCGCGTGGCCACCGCGTGGTGCCGGCGCGAGCCGGTGATCCACTTGGTGTGCGAGCGCCGCGCGTACAGCCCGACCACCTGCGGCCCCGAGCCGTCCGGCCGGGCGGTCAGCGCGGCGAGCTGGGTGAGCCCGTTGTCGACGCCGACCACGACCTCCGCCGAGGCGAACAGGTCCACGCAGTCGGCGGGGTCGGGGGCCTGCACCACCCGCGTACACAGCTCGTCCAGGTCCGGCGCCGACCGCAGGGTCCGGGGGACGACGGCGGTGAACCGCCACGGCGCGCTGCGCGTGCGCATCATCTCCGTTGCCACAGCGGCGAACTCCGCCGGCCCGTAGCTGCACTGCGGCGACCCCGCCGACAGCACCAGCACCACGTGCCACGGCACGGCCCACTCCTCGGAGCGGAACAGCGGCGCCGGTGTGTCGTCCAGGGACAGCCGCACCCCGAGTTGTTGCTCCATCGACAGGTAGTGCCGCATCGGCAGCGCGCCGTGCACCTCGACCTGGCCCGGCCCCAGGTGGTCCAGCCACGCCGGGGGCTCCTCCGCGTCGACGCGGAACCGCACCGGCGACCGGGTGCCGGTGCGGACGATGTGCGGCCCCCACGCCTCGGACGTCGTCATCGGCAGCGAACACCGCCGCATCAGCCGGGCGCGCGGCCCGCTGTAGTGCAGCGGCAACCCCGGCGTCACCTCCCGCAACCCGACCACCGACGCCAGCCCGAGCAGCATGTCGGCCAGGCCCTGCTGGCCGAGGTCCGCGGTCCACCCCCGGGAGCGCACCAGCGGGAGGCAGCCCGGCAGGGGCGACTGCCCCGCCGCTCTCCGGTAGGGCAGCGCGCGGCCGAACGGCGCGTGCTCCACCGGCACGAGTTGGCGGCCCCCGTGGTGCCACCGGACGTCCTGGACCTGCCATCGGTTCGCCGCCTGACCGGATCGCACTGCCTGCTCGGTCCGCACCGCGCCCACCTCCGTCACCGTCGGTCGCCGCCTGAACTGTGCGGGTGATCACCCGGACATCGCGCCGACAGACGGGGACATTTCCCCGACACTCGGGGGACATCATGCGTTCGCGCACTGGGAACACGTCGTTTACTTCCTAGGGTGGAGGGTGTCCCCGACTGCCGGAACCAGCCACGAGGGGGTGATGGTGTGCGTGGAGTCCCCCCTGTCCCCCGCACCCGCGTCGAACAACTGGTCCGCCAACGCCGGCTGACCACCCAGGAGTTCTGCGTCGAGTTCCACACCGCCTCGCAACGGGTCGGCCGGCCGCTCGCGGTGTCCGAGCGCCACGCCAGCCGCTGGCTGTCCGGCCGCCTCGGCGGTCTGCCGCACCCGGCGACCTGTCGCGTCCTGGAGCACATGTTCGGCGAACCGGCGGAGACGCTCTTCGGTCCCCCACAGCCCGACCCCGTGCCCGGCGGACCCGAGGCCATCACCTCGTTAGCCGCCGAGGGGGGTGTGGAGACAGCGACAACGGCGTCGTGGGAGAGGGAGATCGCCATGGCAGCGGTGGAGTCCGCCCGGTTCGGGCAGTTCGCGGAGCAGACCAACGTCGGACCGCACACCCTGGACCAGTTCCGCGCGGACGCGGCGCGGATCGTCGCCACGTACCCGACGCGGCCGGTGTACCCGGTGTTCGTGGAGCTGCGCGAGCTCCGCAACCGGATCTTCGAGCTGCTGGAGGGCCGGCAGCACCCGCAGCAGACGCGGGAGCTCTACCTGGTGGCCGGGGTGCTGTGCGGGGTGCTGTCCAACGCCTCGTTCGACCTCGGCTGGCTGGCCGCGGCCGAGACGCAGGCCCGCACCGCGTTCCTGTGCGCGGAACTGGCCGGCAGCAACGCGTTGCGGGCCTGGATCAGGGGCACGCAGAGCCTGGTCGCCTACTGGGACGACCGGCCGAGGATGGCCGTCGACCTGGCCGTGGACGGCTGGCGGTACCAGCCCGAGGCCGGCACGGCGCGGGTGCGGCTGGCGGCGATCGAGGCCAGGGCGCAGGCCCGGCTGCGGGACCGCAGGGCCACCGAGGACGCGTTGCGCCGGGCCGAGCAGGCCCGTAACGAGGTGCTGGGCGAGGACGATCCGGGAGGCATGCTGGCCTTCCCCGTCGCCAAGCAGACCTTCTACGCGGCCACCACGCGGCTCTGGCTCGGCGAGCAGAGCGACCTCGTGCTGGCGGAGCGACAGGCCGGCGAGGCGGTCGAGCTGTACCAGGAGGACCCGCCGGAGCGGCGGCGGCTGGGCGAGCTGTGCCTGGCCCGGCTCGACCTGGCCGCGGCCCGGCTGGGCCGACAGGACCTGGACGGCGCCGCCGAACAGGTCCAGGAGGTCATGGTGATGTCCGGTCGACGACGCACCGACAGCGTGCACCGCCGGTTGCGCCAGGTGGCGAACGCCCTGCGCCGACCGCACTACCAGACCAGCGCGCTCGCGCTGGACCTGCGCGACCAGATCCTCTCCTTCTGCGGAGCGCCCACGGTTCCCGCCCTGCCCGGGGCCGTTCTTCCTGGCACGGGGCCGTGATGGCGCCTCCCCCGGCGGTGGGCGGCGGTCGCGCCGCCCACCCCGCCGAGTAGTCCGCACCGGGAGTTCACCCGGCACTGGGTCACCGACACCGCTTCGGGAGGTTCCGCGTTGACTCTTTCCACCAGCCACACACCCCGCCCCGCGCCGGGGCAGTCCCTTCCCACCCCCGGTGCGGGGCCGTCGGCCGTGGAGGCCCGATGACCACCGTCGCCCTGTTGCACCCGGGGCTGATGGGCTCCGCCGTGGCCGCCGAGATCCGCCGCAACGGGCACACCGTGCTGTGCTGCCCCGCCGGCCGCAGCGCGCGGACGCGGGAGCGGGCCGAGGAGCTCGGCCTGGTCACGGCGGACCTGCCGACGGCGCTGGAGCGCTCCGCCGTGGTGTTCTCGATCTGCCCGCCGGTGGCGGCCGAGGAGGTCGCCAGGGAGGTCGCCTGGCTCGGCTTCACCGGCGTCTACGTCGACGCCAACGCGGTGAGCCCCGACCGGGCCCGCCAGATCGCCGGCATCGTCCGCTCCGGCGGGGCGACCTCGGTGGACGCCTCGATTATCGGGCACCCGCCGGGGGAGACCGCCACCGCGCGGCTGTACCTGTCCGGCCCGCGCCTGGCCGTCCGGGCGGTGGCGCGGGTGGTGGACGGCAGCCGGTTGCAGCCGGTGCGGCTGGGCGACGAGTTGGGCAGGGCGAGCGCCCTGAAGATGGCGTTCGCGTCGTTCCAGAAGGCCAGCCGCACGCTCGCGGCGGTCGCGCACGCCCTCGCCGACCAGCACGGCGTCACCGACGCCCTGCTCGCCGAGGCCGAGCGGATGCCGACCCGGCTGCTGGCCGACCGCGCCTACCTGCCCAGCGTCGCCGCGCGGGCGTGGCGGTGGGCGCCGGAGATGGACGAGGTGGCCAAGGCGCTGGACGCGGCCGGGCTGCCGACCGAGCTGGCGCAGGCGACGGCGAACGTGCTCACGTTGTGGGGCGCGGACAAGGACGACCCGAGCCAGCCGGTGGCCAGGGTGTTGCGCCAGCTCCACCTGCACGGCTGAGCGGGTTCGCCCGCCGGCCGTGCCACTCCGGGGGACGCGCCCCACCGCGCGAGCGCGTCCCCCGGGCTCGCGTCCCACCGGGTCGCGCGTCCCACCGGCCGGACACGGCCCGACGCGGGAAATGCCCACTCCGCCGAATCATCGCGAGGCGCGTTCCCCGCTTTCCTTGATTGGGCAACGAGAAGCGCGGTTTCACTCTCTCCTAACCTGTTTCACCACACACTCGGCCTCCCCGTCCCCCGCGACCGACGCGGGCGGCTTCCGGGCACCCACAGCAAGCTGAGCCACCCCCATCGAACCCCTGACACCACTGTGGACGGTCCCCCGATCGGCATGTTCGCGACGCTCCGGCACCAGGGTCGCCGCGACACACCCGCCTCTTGATACCCCAAACGAGTGAAGATCGAGGGAAGCGCTCCCCCTACTGGCCAGTTCAAGGTCAACTAACCGCGTCGGAACGGAAAACAATCGGGGCGACGGAGGATTCACCACCCTGTCCGAAAAATCCTCACGTCCGCCTCGTCGCCGGAACGAGGTGGTGACACCGGGCTGCGCGGAAACGCATCCGCACACCGACCCCGCTCGGGGTGGTCAAACTTTTTCCAGAGGGAGCGTGAGAATGTCAGTCACGCACGAGTTCGCGAGCGCGACGGGACCTGCCGGCCGGGAACGGCACCGGCGAATCTCCGTCGCGGTGGTGGACGGCAGAGCCGTCGTCCGCAGAGGAATACCGGCGATGCTCGCCGCCGCCCCCGAGATCCGCACGGTCCGGTGCTTCACCGGAATCTCCCGCGCGGACGAGGTGGCCGACTTCGACGTGCTCGTGCTCGGCGTCCACTCCCGCCGCGACCTGGGGCTGCTCACCCTGGCCCACGACCTGGCCGGCCGGCGGCGGATGCTCGTGCTGTGCAGCTCGGTGCTGCTCGCGGCGACGCTGGCCATGCTCGACGCGGGCGCGGACGGGTACCTGACCACGGACGCGCCGGAACAGGCGGTGCGCGAGGCCGTGCGGCGGGTGGCCAACGGCCAGCCCTACCTCAGCGGACCCGTCGCTGAGCTGCTGCGACACTGCGCGCCCGGCACCGGCGCGCCCCGGCTGGCGCCCAGGGAGGCCGAGCTGCTTCGGCACCTGGCCGACGGGCTCACGCACGCGCAGGCCGCGCGCCGCATGGGCGTCGCGGTGGGCACGGTGGAGACCTACGCCCGCCGCATCCGGACCAAGTTCGCGGTGGTCGGCCCGGTGCAACTGGCCAGGCTGGCCCGCCAGGCGCAGTTGCAACGAATGCTCGACTGAGAACACCCGACCGACCGCCGCCGGATCAAGCTCGTTCCGGAAGGCAGTCGTTCCGGAAAGGCGCTCAAGTCTCCACATCTGGGGACTGGGCCGGGAACGGGTTCACAGAGCACCGTTTCTCCGGGGTGGCGGCGACGAAAACGTCAGGAAACGGGAGATCATTAAGATGGACCTCGCGGCGTTCTACCTGCTGCACTGCCTGGCGGACGAGAATTTCTACGACAGCGTGCGGCGGTGGGACGATTCGGGCAGCCGGTTCGCGGCGGCGGACCAGGAACCGCCGGCCGGGTGGGCGCGCGCGGAGCAGGGAACGTGGACGCTCCTGCGCCCGCCCGGTCGGCGGCTTCCCGACCAGGGCTGGAAAGTGCACGTCTCGGCGCACGTGACGAATTGCGCGGAGGTTCTCGGCGTTGTCCGGGACTTCTGCGTCGAACACCACCTGCCGTTCAAGTTCCTGCGCAGCGTCGCCGCCCTCCGCCTGGCCAACTCGAAGTACGCCGACCGCGCGGCCAGCGGCAAGTTCTGCGCGATCTACCCGAGCGGCCCCGACGAACTCGTCCACGTGTTGACCGCGCTCGACGAGGCGCTGGCCGGCCAGCCCGGCCCGTACGTGCTCGGCGATCTGCGGTGGCGGTCCGGACCGCTGTTCGTCCGCTACGGCGCCTTCCGCCGCCGGTACCGGATGGACGGCACCGGCGAGCTCGTGCCGGCGCTGGCCGACCCGAGCGGGCGGCTGGTGCCCGACGAACGCGGCGTGGCCTTCCGCGTGCCGCCCTGGGTGGAGGTGCCGCCCCCGGTCGCCGAGCAGATCGCCGCGCGCGAGGCCGACCACGTCGAGCTGCCCTACCAGGTGCTCCGCGCGCTGCACTTCTCCAACGCCGGCGGCGTCTACCTGGCCGTCGACCCCGACACGAACCGGCGCGTGGTGCTCAAGGAGGCCCGCCCGCACGCCGGCCTCGACGCCCAGGACGTCGACGCGGTGGAGCGGCTGCGCCACGAGCGGGCCGTCCTGGAGCGACTGTCCGATCTGGACTTCGTGCCCGCGGTGCTGGGCGGGTTCACCCGCTGGGAACACCACTTCCTGGTCCAGGAGCACATCGAGGGGCAGCCCCTGACCCGGTGCGTGGGCGAGCGGCACCCGCTCACGCACCCGACGCCCCCGGCCGAGCGGATCGCCGAGTACACCCGGTGGGCGCTCGACGTCCTCGACCGGCTGCGGGCCGCGGTGGCCGCCGTGCACCGGCGCGGCCTGGTCGTCGGCGACCTGCACCCCTCCAACGTGATCGTCCGCCCCGACGGGCGGGTCGCGCTGGTGGACCTGGAACTGGCCCTGCCAACGCACTCCCGGCGCGCGACGCCGCTGGGCGCGCCCGGCTTCGCGGCGCCGGCCGACCGCACCGGACCCGCCATCGACGCCTACGGACTGGCCTGCACGGCGCTGTGGATGTTCCTGCCGTTCGCGCCGGTGCTGCGGGTGCGCGACCCGGACAAGACCGAGATGTTCCTCGACGTCCTCGCCGACCGGTTCGGCGTGCCGGAGACCCTGGTCGCCGAGCTGCGCGACGAGTTCCAGCCCTCGGGGACGGCCCCGGTGACCCCGGGGCTCCCCCAGGTGCGCCGCCGCGTCCGTCCACTGAGGTCGGTCGACAGCACGCGGATCGCCGCGAGGCGGGCGTTGGCCGATCCCCACCAGGACGGCTGGCCGCTGCTGCTCCGGTCGATCTCCCACGGGATCCTGGCCAGCGCCACCCCGCTGCGCCCGGACCGCCTCTTCCCCGGCGACGTCGCGCAGTTCCGCTCCGGCGGCGTGAACCTGGCCCACGGCGCGGCCGGCGTGCTGCTGGCCCTCGCCAACGCCGGCGCGCCCATCGACCCCGGTCACGTGGACTGGCTCCTGCGGGCGGTCAGGGACTGGGACGCGCCCCGGCCCGGCTTCTACACCGGGCTGCACGGGATCGCGTTCACCCTGGACCAGCTCGGCAGGCGGGCCGCAGCACTGTCCACTTTGGACAGAGCGGTCGAGCTGATGAGCGGGGGCGTTCCCGCCAGGGGCCTGTTCGGCGGCCTGGCCGGGATCGGGCTGAACCTGCTGCACTTCGGCCACGCCACCGACGACATCGTGCTGCACCGCAGCGCGCTCGTGATCGCCGACCAACTCGCCGACCAGGTGGCGAATCCGTCCACATCGGACACTCCAGCACCGGTCGGCCTCGCCAACGGCGGAGCCGGCATCGCCCTGTTCTTCCTGCACTGCTACCGCGACACCGCCGACGCCGCGTTCCTGGACCTGGCCGCCACGGCCCTGCGCGCCGACCTGGCCCACTGCCGCGTCGGCCCAGGGGACACGCTGCACGTCGTCGAGGGCCGGCGGACGCTGCCCTACCTCGGCTCCGGCTCCACCGGCATCGGCCTGGTGCTGCGGGAGTTCCTCCGCCACCGGCACGACGAGGAGCTCGCCCAGGCGCTGCGCCGCGTCCGCCGCACCTGCCAGGTGGAGTCGGCGCTCTTCCCCGGGCTGTTCACCGGGCACGCCGGCCTGCTCGCCGCGTCCGCCGTCCTCGGCGAGCAGGCCCCCCTCGCCAACCCCGCCGTCCGCGCCCACCTGCGCCGCCTGTCCTGGCACGCGGAGTTCCACCGCGGCCGGCTCGCCTTCCCCGGCGACCAGCTCCTCCGGCTCTCCACCGACCTGGCCACCGGCTCCGCCGGCGTGCTCATGGCCCTGGCGGCGGTCTTCGAACGCCGCGCCGGCTTCCTGCCGTTCCTGCCGGTCGGCCAGGACCCGCTCGACCCGGCCGAGACCGAGGACGACAACCCACCGGTCGTGATCCCCCTGCCCCAACGGCGGAACGGGGCGGGATGACCGAACGGCACGGGTTCCGCACGGCACCACGACTTCCCGAACCGGCGCACGTCCAGCGACGCCGGCGCTGGCGACCGCCGCCGGCGGGCGGACCGGGGTCCTCCCTCCCCCACGGCCGCCCGTCCCCCCACCGGCGACCCCTTCGACCGGACCGAGGAGGTGACCCCATGACCACGATCCTGGAGCTGCAGGAGTTGGAGGCCGGACACGGCCCCACGCCGAACCCGAGCGACGTGCTGAGCACGTTCCTCCACGGACACCAGTGCCTGTGAGGTGACTGGTGTCGGTCGGCCGGCGGGCCGCGGCATCTGTCGAACCGGTCCCTGTCGGCGCCCGCAGCCCGCCGGCCGCCACTTCCCCGCTCCCCACCACGGCGGCGCCACGCCGTCGAGCCACATCACGACGTTCCCGACGGAGGCCCGTGCCCCCCACCCCCAGACCCCTCGGCAACCGCGACTTCCTGCTGCTGTGGCTCGCCGCCGCCGTCACCGCCGTGGGCTCGCTCGCCGCGGCCGTCGCGCTCCCCCTGCTCGTCCTGGCCACGACCGGGTCGGCGGCCACCGCCGGCCTGGTCGGCTTCTGCGCCCTGGCCGCCGCCGCGGCCGGCACCCTGCCCGGCGGCCGGCTCACCGACCGGCACAGCCGGCGCACGGTGATCATCGCCTGCGCCCTCGGCAGCGCCGCCGCGACCGGTCTGCTCACCCTCGCGGTGCAGACCGCCACCAGCGTGCTGCCGGTCGTGATCGTCACCTCGGCGGTCGACGCCGCGCTCCGCGCCACGCTCGGCACCGCCGAGATGGCCGCGCTGCCCCACCTGGTCCCCGCCGAGCACCTGCCGCGCGCGCTCGCGGTCAACCACGCGCGCCTGGCCGGCGCGGCCCTGGCCGGACCGCCGCTGGGCGGCGCGCTGTTCGAACTGGCGCCCGCGCTGCCGTTCGCGGCCGCCACCGCGGGCTCGCTCGTCACCGCGCTGTGCGCCCTCGCCCTCGCCACCCCGCTGCCGGCGCCCCGCCGCGACGCGCCCGGCGGGCTGTTCGCCGGACTGGCCTTCCTGTGGCGGGACGGGTTCCTGCGCCAGACCACCCTCGTCCACGCCGCGCAGAACGCCGTGTTCAGCGCGGTCCCGCTGGTCGTCGTCGCGATCGGCGTGCGGCACCACACCTCGGGCCTGTCGATCGGCCTGGTCTACGCCACGGTGGGCGCCGGCGCGCTGGTCGGCTCGGCGCTGGCCACCGGCGTCGGCCACGTGCTCTCGCCGTGGTCGGCGGTGCTCGCCACCTGCTGGGTGCCCGCGACGCTGCTGGCCCTGTCGGCCACCGCGCCGGTGCTCACCATCCTCACCGCCGCCCTCACGCTCAGCAGCGCGATCAGCCCGATCGCCGGCGCGGTGCTCGGGTCCGTGCGCCTGCTCCGGACCCCGGACGCGCTGCAGGGCCGGGTGCAGGCGGCCGCCGCGCTGGTCGGCATGGCCGCGACCCCGCTCGGCCCACCGGCCGCCGGCCTGCTGCTCGACCGCGCCGGCCCGGCGGCCGCCCTGTTCACACTGGCCGCGGGCCTGGCCGTGCTGGCCGTCGTGGTGACCTCCAGCAGCCGCCTGCGTCGCCTTCCCCCACTGCTGCCGCTGCGGCAGTCCGACCCGGACGGAGAGCCCGGTGCCTGACCGCTTCGACTACCCGCTCACCCCGCGCCGCCCCCGGCCGAACCAGATCGGCGGGATCGACTTCGACGACCCGTACCAGTGGCTGGAGGCCGACAGCCCCGAGACACTGGCCTGGCAGTGGGCGCAGGACCGGCTGACCGAACGCCACCTGCGCGGCGGCCCCGCCTGGGAGACCGCGTTGGCCACCGCCCGGCGGTTCCACGCCTCCACCCTCGACCACCACCCGCCGGAGCTGTACGGCCGATGGTGGTTCCGCGAGCACGTCCCGCCGGGCGGGCGGCTGCCGGTGCTCGACGTGGCCGAGACCCCGACCGGTCGGGGCCGCCGCCTGCTCGACCTGGCCGACCTGGCCCCCGACGGGCTGGCCACCCTGCTGTGGCAGCCCTCGCCGAACGGCCGCCTGCTCGCCTACAACGTCGCCGGCCCCACCATGGCGCCGGTGTTCCAGGTGATCGACTCCAGCACGCGCGAGCCGGTGGTCAACGGCCTGCCGCACACCGGCCACTGCCGGGTCACCTGGCTGCCGGACAGCCGCCGGTTCTTCGTCGTCATCGTGGACCCGACCCGGCCGGACGGCGGCACCCGGGTCCTGCTGGTCCGGATCACCGGGAACTGCGCCCGGCCGGAGATCGAGCCGCAGGCGCTGCCGCCGACGTTCGCGGCACGGCGGATCACGGTGTGCCAGGACGGCCGCTGGGCGCTCGCGCACGGCCCCTCGCGGCCCTACTTCCAGCGCGACCTGCGCTCCAGCGTGTCCTGGCGGCCCTTCCTGCGGGCCGTGCCCGGCGCGTTCCGGGGCACGGTCGTCGGCGAGGAGTTCGTGGCCGTGACCGACGACCGGCACCCGCGCGGCCGGGTGGTGGCGATCCCCCTGCAGGGCGGCGGGCTGGACCGCCGGCGGTGGCGCGAGCTGGTGCCGCCCGGCGAGTCCGTGCTGTTCTCGGTGACCACGATCGGCCCCGAGCTCGTGCTCGCCGAGCACGCCGACGGCGCGACCCGGCTGCGGCGCATCGGCCTCGACGGCAGCGCGCGGGGCGAGATCCCGCTGCCCGAGCCCGGCATGGCCTGGCCGGGGATCGGCAGGGAGAACGGCTTGGTCGCGCCGGCCGGCGCCGGCTGCTCCTTCGTGTTCTCGTCGCTCACCCGCGCGCCCGCGGTCTACCGGTACGACTACCCCACCTCGGCGCTGCACCGCCTCACCCGGCCGCACGCGGTGGTCGACGACGCGCGGGTGATCACCGCGACCGCCAGGGGCGCGGACGGGACGCCCATCCCGTACAAGGTCGTGCTGCGCGGCGAGCTCGGCAGGGGACCGCTGCCCACGATCATCGGCGGCTACGGCGCGCTGAACATCGCGTGGCTGCCGGCCTACCTCTCCGGCCTGCCCGCCGCCTGGGTCCACCTCGGCGGCGTCTACGTGCACGCCCACCTGCGGGGCGGCGGCGAGTACGGCGCCGACTGGTGGCGGGCCGCCCGCCGGCGCACCAAGCAGACCACCTTCGACGACCTGCACGCGATCGCCACCGACCTGGTCCAGCGCGGCTGGACCAGCACCGACCAGCTCGGCGTCGTCGGCACCTCGCTCGGCGCGCTGTCCCCGGCCGTGGCGGCCACCCAGCGCCCCGGGCTGTACCGGGCGTGCGTGGCCACCCTGCCCGTGCTCGACCTGCTGCGCTGCCGCGAGGACCGGGTCACCATGGCCGACGTCGTCACCGCCGACCTCGGCGACCCGGACAACCCCGAGGACGCCGCCGCGATCCACGCGTACTCGCCGTACCACCAGGTGCGGCCGGGCGTCCACTACCCGGCGGTGCTGCTGGACTGCGGCGCGGTCGACCGGAGCTGCCCGGCGTGGCACGGCCGCAAGATGGCCGCCGCCCTGCAACACGCGACCGCGACGCGGCACCCGGTGCTGCTCAGGGTGCGCCAGGCCGGGCACACGCTGGAGACCACCCCGGAGGACCGGGTGTTCCGGGAGGCCGAGCAGCTCGCGTTCCTGATGACCGAGCTCGGCCTGCGGCCGTCGACGCCGCTCAGCGAACCCCGGCGGCGCGCAGCCGCTCGGTCCGCAAGGCGTCGACCTCGGGGATCGACAACGGCGCCAGCTCCGTCCCCGTGACCATCGCGAGCAGCCGGTCGGCGAACGCGGGGTTGCGCGCCAGGCACGGCCCGTGCAGGTAGGTGCCGATCACCCTGCCCTGCACCGCGCCCTCCACCCCGTTGACGCCGTTGCCCACCCCGGCCAGGACCGCGCCCAGCGGCCGCGCGTCCTGGCCGAGGTAGGTGCAGCCGCCGTGGTTCTCGAACCCGGTCAGCAGCTCGTCGCCGAAGGCCGGGTCGGGGCGCACCACCAGCTCGCCGATCGCCCGCTTCGGCATCGGCCGGGTGTTGACGTCGAGCAGGCCGAGACCGCCGTGCGCCACGCCGTCGGAGCCGACGAACGAGGTGCCCAGGATCTGCATCCCGGCGCAGACGGCCAGCACGACGGCGCCCCGCCGCGCGGCCTGCACGAGCGTGCCCTGCTGGCGCAGGTGGCGCACGGCCACGAGCTGGGCGACGTCCTCACCGCCGCCGAGCATGTAGAGGTCGCAGTCGGCCGGCACGAACTCACCGGCGTTGATCTCGACGACCTCGCTGCCGATGCCGCGCAGCCGCAGCCGCTCGGCCAGCACGGCCACGTTGCCTCGGTCGCCGTAGGTGCCCAGCATGTCCGGCAGGACCAGGGCGATCCGCACGGCCGACGGCCCGGGGTTCCCGTTCACGCCTCACCCTTCACACGCAGCATCCGGAACGCGGTGTAGTTCGCGATCACGTCGAGGTCGCCCGGCGGCGTCATGCGCACCGCCTCGACCGGGTCGGGGTTCATCGTCACGTCCACGCGGGCGTAGCGCAGGCGCACCGCCATGTCGGCCGCGCGCTCGCCGGCGACCACCACCTGCAGGCCCGCGAGCTGCTCGAACGGCACGTCCCACAGCCAGGACAGGTCGAAGCCGTCGGCCTCCCTGGCGTTGACCACGAGCATGACCGGCCGCCCGCTGGCGCGCACCAGCTGCAGCATCTCGTGCCAGCCCGCCGGGTTCTTCGCCAGCAGCAACCGCACCTTGCGCCCGCCGATCACCAGGTCGCCGTACCGGCCGGCGACCTCGGAGACCTCCCGGATGCGCGGCAGCGCGGCCTCCGGCACGACGCCGAGCTGCGCCACCGCCGCCATCGCCAGCGCCGCGTTGCCGTAGTTGACCTGGCCCGGCAGGTTGAGCTGGAGCGCGAGCTCCCGGCCGCTGTCGGTGATCACCGTCTGGTCGCGCACCGCCCAGGCCGGCTCCGGCCGCCGCAGCCCGCACGCGCAGGCCCAGCGCTCGACCGAGACGTCGATCCGCTCGCCGCACTTGGGGCAGCTCGTGGCGTCGCCGGTCCAGCGGCCGCCGCCGACCGACACCCACACCACGCGCTGGGCCGGCTCGGCGGCGAAGACCACCATCGGGTCGTCGGCGTTGGCCACCACCACGGCCTGCGGGCTGTCGACCACGACCTGGCGCAGCCGCGCGGCCACGGTGCGCACCTCGCCGACCCGGTCGATCTGGTCGCGACTGAGGTTGAGCAGCAGGATCACCGCCGGCTTCGTCTGCTCGGCCGCGATGTCCAGGTGCATCTCGTCGACCTCGAGCACCGCGTAGCGGGCCTCGGGCCGGGCCATCAGGGCGGCGACGTGCCCGTCGGGCATGTTCGCGCCGGTGCTGTTGCTGGCCACCGGGCCGGCGGCCGACAGCGCGCGGGTGACCATCGAGGTCGTGGTGGTCTTGCCGTTGGTGCCGGTCACCAGGACGACCGTGCGGCCGCTGGCCAGCCCGGACAGCACGTCGCGGTCCAGCGCCATGGCCACCCGGCCGCCGATGATCCCGCCCTCGCCGAGCCCGGCCGTCCGCGACAGCCAGGCCGCGCCCTTCCCGAGCTTGGTGGCGGCGAGCGTCCGTCGCCGCTTCCCTCCCGGATCGCGCGAACCCACCAGGCCCACCACCATCTGCCGTCCCATCCCGTTCGGTCACGCCCGTCCCGGTCCGGCCCCGGCACGGTTGGCGTCGACGGGCGGGGGCCGCCACCGGCCGCCCCGCGCCCCCGTACGGCAGACGTCCGCCACCGTTCCGGGTTGCCCGACCGCTCGTCGCTCGCTGTCCCCCAATTGTTGCGGATGCGTCTCGAAGCGCCCGAATTCCGCAGGTCCGCCCCGGTTTTCACCCGCCGGTCCCACCGGGGGTGTGACATCCGTCCGCACTGTACGCCGCACCGTGACCGAGCGGCCGGCCCCGGCCGCCGCGCCGGCGTCCCTCATCTAGGGTGGCGACGTGCGGACACCCCGACGACACGACCACGACGCGGGCGGGCCGTCCGAGCTGCTGGCCGCCAAGGCGGAGCTGCGGGAGCGGGTGTGGGCCGAGCTCACCGAGGCCCGGGTGGCCCGGTTCCCCGGCGCTCGGGGCCGCATCCCCAACTTCACCGGCGCGGAGGCGGCGGCCGAGCGGCTGCGGGCCACCGAGGCGTGGCGCCGGGCGCGCACGATCAAGGCCAACCCGGACTCGGCGCAGTGGCCGGTGCGGCAGCGCGCGCTGGAGGACGGCAAGACCGTCTACATGGCCGTGCCCCGGCTCGCGGAGGAGTCGCCGTTCTTCCTGCTCGACCCCGCGAACCTGGCCGACACGCCCCGCAGGGCGTCCTCGATCAAGGGCGCGACCGCCTCGGCCGTGCGGGTCGAGGTGGCCGAGCTGGAGCCGGTGGACCTGGTGGTGACCGGCTGCGTGGCGGTGGGGCCCGACGGCGCGCGGCTGGGCAAGGGCGGCGGGTTCAGCGACCTGGAGTTCGCGGTGGCCGCCGAGGCCGGGCTCGTCGGGCCGGACACGCTCGTCGTGACGACCGTGCACGAGATCCAGGTGCGGGAGCCGGGCGCGATCCCCACGGTCGACCACGACGTGCGGCTCGACCTGGTCATCACCCCGGACCGGATCGTGGACTGCCGGGACGGCCGGGACCGCCCGGCCGCCGGGGTCCGCTGGGACGAGCTGACCGAGGAGAAGATCGCGGCGATCCCGCTGCTGGCCAGGATGCGCGCCGCCCGGGGCCGACCGGACTGACGGCGACGGCGGGGCCGACAGCACCGGCGGGACCGGCGGCAGCGCTGGACCGGGCAGTGCTCAACTGACAGCGGTGCTCAGCTAACGGCAGTGCTCAACAGCGCTCAACGAACAACAGCGCTCAACTAACGGCAGCGCTCAACTAACGGCAGCGCTCAACTGACGGCAGTGCTCAACTGACGGCGGGCCGGACTGACGGGCGCCATGCGCGGGGTTGGGGACGTGCGGCGACCGACGAAGTCGGTCACTCCCCGCGCATGACGCCCGCCAGGAGGGATCGGGGCGGTCCACCCCACCAGGCTGCCCCTCCTTACCGAGGACGGACCGACCCGACCCGATCGTGGGACCGGAGCCGGGCCACCCCCAGGCTGGCCCGCTCCGGTCGTGTGCGCGTGATCAGAGCTCGCGGATGGTCGACGCGTTGTCCGGGGTCGGCGAGCCCGCGCGACTCACCTGGCACCCGCGGACGCGGCGCCGGAGGACGACCGAACCCCGGGAGGCGACGCCACACCCGCACACCGCCGTCCCGGTCACCCGCGCGGCGAGCGGCGCGCCCAACGCGGCGGCCATCGCCTCGCCGGCGACTCCCAGGACACGGCGTGCGGACATCGGGTCCTCCCAGCAGGAGCGGTCTCTACGCGCCTCCGATCCTCCACTCGGCCGTTCTGGTGGAGCATCGTGGAAACCCCGTATTCCGGGCGGCCGGCCACGTAGCTTGTGCGCGTGCCGGGATTGGTGGGCAGGGCGGATCAGCTCGACGCCTGGAGCGCGACCGTGCGGTCGTTCCCGTCGCGGTCGACGTTCGTCGAGGTGGTGGGCGAGCCGGGGATCGGCAAGACCCGGCTGCTCGCCGAGTTCGGCGCGACGGCGGCGGCGCGCGGGCACCGCGTGGTGCGCGGAGGCGGCTCGGAGTTCGAGCAGGAGGTGCCGTTCGGCTGCTTCCTCGGGGTCTTCGAGGAGCTGTTGACCGCCGGCGGCGACGACCCGCTGGTGGCCGCCGTCGTGGCCGGCCAGCCGGTGAGCTCGGTGGCCGCCGAGCGGCACCGCATCTACCGGGCGGTCCGGCGGCTGCTCGCCGCGGCCGGCGGGGGCGTGCTCGTCCTCGACGACCTGCACTGGGCCGACCGCGCCTCGCTGGAGCTGCTCAGCCACCTGCTGCGCCACCCGCCGGCGTGCCCCCTGCTCGTGGTCGGCGCGTACCGGCCCCGGCAGTGCCCGCCCCGGCTCGCGGCGGCGGTGGCCGAGACCGCGCCCGGCCTGGAGCGGGTGCGCATGGAGGTGGGGCCGCTGTCCGAGGCCGAGGTCGCCGAGCTGCTGGGCCGGCGGGAGGGCGCCGCCCTGCCGCGCCGGCTGTTCCTGGCCAGCGGCGGCAACCCGTTCTACCTGGAGGTCCTGCGCCACCTGCCGACCACGTGGTCGAGCGGCCCGCTCCCGTCCTGGGACGGGGAGCTGCCGGCCCCGGTGCTCGCCGCGTTGCGCCGGGAGCTGGTCGACCTGCCGGCCGAGGCGCTGGCGGTGGCCAGAGCCGCCGCCGTGGTCGGCGACCCCGTCGACCCCGGCCTGCTGCCGGCGGTGGCCGACCTGACCGAGGACGCGGCGCTGACCGGGCTGACCACGGTGGTCGAGCGGGACCTCGTGCGGCCGGACGAGGGCCGCCGGTCGTTCCGGTTCCGGCACCCGCTGGTCCGCGGGCTGGTCTACCGCGACAGCAGCGCGGGCTGGCGGCTCGCCGCGCACCACCGCGCGCGGCGGGCGCTGGCCGCCAGGGGCGGCGGCCCGCTGACGCTGGCGCCGCACGTGCTGCGCTCGGCCGCCGTCGGCGACCTCGACGCCGTCGTGCTCCTGCGGCGGGCCGCGACGGACGTGCTGGACACCTCGCCGGCCACGGCGGTCGAGTGGCTGCGCGGCGCGCTGGCCCTGCTGCCGCTGGACAGCGTCCCCGGGTGGCGGCTGGAGATCCTGCTGATGAAGACCAGGGCGCTGGCGATGACCGGCGACCTGGACAAGAGCCGGGCGATCCTGCACGACATCCTGGCCTCGGCGCCCCGCCGTCCGCTCGGGCTGCGCGCGGCGCTGGTGGCGCAGTGCGCGCTGGTCGAACGGATTCTCGGCCACTACACGACGGCGTCCGGGATGCTGGCCACCGAGCTGGCCGAGCCCGCGCTGGAGCGCGAACCCGACCTGTCCCACCCGCTGCGCGTGGAACTGGCCACCGTCGCGGCGCTGCGCGGCCGGTTCGAGCAGAGCCAGGAGGTGGTCGCCCCGCTGCTCGACCACGCCGACCGGGCCGTGGCGACCGCCGCCCACGCCGTGCTCGCCATCGGCGGCGCGCACACCGGGGCGATGACGCAGGCCCGGGAGTCGGTCGAGCGGGCCGCGGCCGGGGTGGACGCCATGAGCGACCGCGAGCTGTCCCGCGTGCTGGACGCGGTCGGCCAGCTCGGCTGGGCCGAGACCCTGCTGGAGCAGCACGTCACGGCGCGCCGACACCTGGAGCGGGGCCTGGACCTGAGCCGCCGGTTCGGCCAGAACCAGGTCGTCACGTACTTCCTCCTCGGCCAGTGCTACGCGGCCGTCGCGCTCGGCGAGCTGACCACCGCCGTCGAGCTGGCCGAGGACGCGGCCGAGAGCGCCCGGCTGATCGCCAGCCGGCCGATGACCGCGATGGCGTACGCGCTGCGCGCCGGCGCCGAGCTGTGGCTGGCCGGCCCGGAGAGCGCGGCGCCCTGGGCGGAGCGGGCGGTCGCCGCGACCGACCGGCACACCTGGTGGTGGGACGCCGCCGGCGGCGCGCTGACCAGGGTGCGGCTGGCCCAGGGCCGGTTCGCCGAGGCGCGCGACCTGCTGGCCGACGTGCTCACCGGGGCGGCGAGCTGCATGCGCCCGTCGTGGCTGGCGCTGTGGGGCGACATCGCCATGGCCGGGGGCGACCCGGCCGAGGCCCGCCGCTCGGTGTCCGAGGCCGTGGCCGAGGCGACCGACCTGGGCCTGGCGGGGCAGCGGGGCAACGCGCTGATCAGCCTGGCCCGGATCGACCTGGTCGAGGGCCGCCCGGACCGGGCGGGGGAGGCGGCGCGCGAGGCCGCCCACGCGCTGCACGGGGTCGGCCAGCCGCTCACCCGCGCCCGCGCGCTCGTCATCGCGGCCGAGGCGGCGCTGGCCGTCGACGACGTCGCCGGCGCGGCGGAGCACGTGCGACAGGCCAAGGCGATCGCCAGGGAGCGCGGCGCGACCGGGCTGCGCCCGCCCGTGCTCGACCTGGAACGCCGGCTCGGCGCGCGGCTGCCCCGGCCGCCCGAGACGGCGGCGGTGGCCACGCTGACCGAGCGCGAGCGGCAGATCGCCCGGCTGCTCGCGGTGGGGCTGAGCAACAAGGAGATCGCCGACCGGCTGGTGATCGCCCCGCGCACGGTGGAGACCCACGTGACGCGGGTGCTGCGCAAGCTCGCGATCCGGTCCCGGGCGGGGGTCGCCCAGCTCCTGCCCGACCTCGACCACCGCTGACGATCCACCAACAAACGCCAACAACCACCAACAAACACTGACAACCAACGCTGTCAGCGCTGTCAGCGAGTGAGACGGGCGGTCGCCACGGCGCGCGCCACGGCCCGGCGGCGCGCCGGGGATCTCACCCGCCGGCCCGCCGCCCCTCCGCCCCGCCGCCGAGGCGACGTCGGCGGCGGAGGGTGTCCGGACGGGGCCGGTCAGGTGGTGGCCAGACCGAGGCCGAACGCGTCGGCGACGGCCTCCCGGCACCACCGCATCCTGGCCACTGTGATCTCCGGGTACTCGCCGTAGGCCTGGGCGAGCTCACAGGCGCAGGTGCGTGGATCACCGCTGTGCGCGACCAGGCTGGCGCGCACGGCGTCGCGGACCTGGTCGGCGGAGGGCTGACTCTCGGGGCGGAGTGGACTGCAGAACAGGGCCTCGGCGAGGTCGGCGAGACTCTCGCCGCGGCCACCCGGCTGCGCGTCGTTGCGCGTCGTCATCACGGTGCTCTCCTCACACCTCGCGGGGGTTCGGTGTGTCGGCGAAGGGGCGGAGCAACACCCGTCGGCTGACGGATCACAGCAAGTATCCACCGATCACCCCGCCGCTGTTCGCGGCTTGCCCAAACTGCCGGTCAACATCGGCCGACCCGTGCTCGACCCGCTCGGCAGGACGACACGCGGCGACACCAGGGGTGACCAGGGCACGGCTCAGTACACCTCCACCGGGCGCGCACCACTCGTCCCAGCGATCGGCCGCGCGCCCGGTGGAGCACGAGGTCGGCGTGTCGTCGCCCCGGCGGCCGCGCCCCGGGGCGGCCGGGCGGCCCGGCGGCCCCGGGGCCGGGCTGGCCCGTCCGGACCACGCGCGCCGGGCGCCCCCGAATAGCTACTGACCGGTCGGTCCGCGGACACGGGGACGGCAAAAGTCCGTTAAAGCGGACGGACGACGAACGAAACAAATGATGACGACAGCCGCCGGACGGGTTCATACTTCACGCCCGGCCCGACCGCCGACGCAGGCCCGGCGTCCAGTCAAGCATCCGGTGCGCAATCATTTTCACCAGCCGGGCGCATACCGCCGGAAGAAGGCCGGGAGCAGTCACCGCTGCGCCGAACGGAGCACCAGGCCGGAGAACCCCGGGGCGTTACCGAAAAGGCTGAGCCGTTCGGAGCAACGCCGCTGGTCCGCCCGCGCTCGCTGTTTATACCGGACGCACGTCCTGGACGCAATGTTTTCCGCCCCACACTACCCGGGGCGCACCATCATTCCACGAAATGGAAACCGTCGGAAAGATACTCCCACCCTCCGAAGGAATTAGGCCGTTTCGGTGATCCTGGTTGCTGGGGGCAACCCAAGACGTTTCAATCCGGCGATGTGGGGAAATTGCCGTCGGCTGTCATCGTGGCGGAAAGCTACGGAGACGCACTGGGGAGACCGACTCGGCGCGACGTGAGCGCGCGCCGTCCGGTCACGCCGAACGTCCCCGTCACGCCAAACATCACTGGGGAGCCCAAGATGCTGGGAACGTTGGACAGGGAAGAGGTGCAGTTGGTGCGTTGGCCAGCGGAGGCCGCGCTCCGCGACCACTGCCGGGCGTTGGGCGTGCCCCGGCTGCTCGTGGTCGAACGCGGCGCGTCGGCGCCGATCTCCGCGGACTTCCGCGAGGACTGGGTGCGGGCGCCCATCTGCAAGAACGACCTCAAGGCCAGGGTGGCCGCGTTGCGCGCCAGGGTCAGCGCGCACCGCGTGCCCCAACTCGATCCCAGCGGGGTGATCCGGTTCGGCACCCGCTCCGTCACCATCTCACCGACCCAGGCCGAGCTGCTCGAACTGCTCGTCGAGCGGTTCGGCCAGCTCGTTCCGCGCAAGGCGCTGGGCGCGCGGATCGCCGGCCGGCCGGGCGGCGCCACCCGCAACGCCCTCGACCTGCACATCATGCGGCTGCGTCGCCGGATCCAGCCCCTGGGCCTGGCCATCCGCACCGCGTGGGGCCGGGGTTACCTGCTGGAGGCGGCGGAGCTGGACAGCCGCTGAGCGCACACCGCCCGGCGGGCTCCCCCGAGGAGCCCGCCGGGCCACCGGTCCTCACGGGCCGACGACGTCCCCCGGCTGGAAGTCGCCTACCGGCGGCCGCTGGAACGTCATCAGCCGGTTCCACGTGTTGATCACAGTGATGGCCATGACCACCTTCGCCAGCGTCGAATCGTCGAAGTGGCGGCGCGCCTCCTCGAACACGTCGTCCGGCACCTGGTCCCGGTGCAGCAGCGTCATGGCCTCGGCCAGCGCCAGCGCCGCACGCTCGGCGTCGGTGAAGAACGGCGCCTCGCGCCAGGCGTTCAACGCGTACAGGCGCTGCTCGGTCTCGCCGGCGTGCCGGGCGAGCTTGGTGTGCATGTCGAGGCAGTAGGCGCACCCGTTGATCTGGCTCACCCTGACCTTGAGCAGCTCGGCCAGGATGGGGTCGAGGCCGCGCTTGGTGGCCGCGCTGAAGGCGAACATCGCCTTGTACGCCTCCGGCCACGCCTCGCCCAGGTTGAATCGGTAGTCGTTCACGTCCGCGAGGCTAGGTCGAGCCGATCAACTGGTCCAGAGCACTGGACCAGTCGGCGCCTGGGAGACTGGACCAGTGGCCGAGCTGCACCTGGACCTCCCGCCGATCCGCCCCCTGCGGGTCGCGATCGAGCAGGCACTGCGGGAGGCCATCCGCACCGGGCGGCTGGCCACCGGAGCGCCGGTGCCCTCCACCCGCGCCCTGGCCGGCGAGCTCGGGGTGTCCCGGGGCACGGTCGTCGGGGCCTACGACCAGCTCGTCGCCGAGGGGTGGCTGCACACCCGCCAGGGCGCGCCCACGGTGGTGGCCCGCGGCCAGGTCGCCGAGGCCCCGGTGCCCCCGACGCCGCCGGTCGCCCGCCCCCGGTGGGACCTGCGGCCGGGCTTCCCGGACGCCACCCTCTTCCCCGCCCGGGCCTGGATCGGCGCGCTGCGCGGCGTGCTGGCCAGCGGCGCCCCGGACGCGCACGAGTACCCCGACCGGTTCGGCCACCCCGAGCTGCGCCGCGCGTTGGCCGACCACCTCGCCCGCAGCCGCCGGGTCGTCTGCCCGCCGGAGCGCATCGTCGTCCTCCCCGGGTTCGGAGCGGCCCTCGTCGCCCTGACCACGATGTTCGGCGCGCTCGGCCACCGGTGCGTCGGCATGGAGGACCCCTGCTTCGAGCTCCACCGCCAGCTCGTGGAGCGCGCCGGCCTGGCCGTGCGCCCGGTGCCCGTGGACAACCGGGGCGTCAACCCCTCTGGGCTGGCCGCCACCCCAGTCCGCGCGCTGGTCGTCACGCCGGCGCACCAGAACCCGCTCGGCCCGACGCTGGACCCCGCGCGCCGACACCAGCTCGTCGAGTGGGCCCGCCGGGTCGACGGCTACCTCGTCGAGGACGACTACGACGGCGAGTACCGGTTCGACCGCCGGCCGGTGGGCGCCCTGCACGCGCTGGACCCCTCCCGGGTCGTCTACGCGGGCACGGCGTCCAAGACGCTGTCCCCCGGGGTCCGACTGGCCTGGCTGGCGGTCCCCGCCCGGCTGATGGAGCCGCTCGCCGCCGCCGTGCCGGTGGGCGTGGTGCCCAACCTCGACCAGCTCGCGTTCGCCGAGCTGCTCCGCGACGGTCGGTTCGCCCGGCACGTGCGGCGCACGCACGTCGAGTACCAGCGCCGGCACCGCCGGCTGGTCACCCGGCTGGCCGGCGTTCCGGACGCCACCCTGACCGGGATCGCCGGCGGGCTGCACGCCGTGCTCCGCCTGGCCGGCGGCCCCGCGCGGGAACGCGAGCTGCTGGCCGCGGCGGCCCGGCGCTCCCTCGCGCTGCAGGGCCTCGGCCCGTACTGGCACGGGCGCCAGCGGGAGGGCGGACTGGTGATCGGCTACAGCCGACCGCGCGCGGCGGACGCCGACGCGGCGATCGACCAGTTGGCCGAGTTGCTCCGTTCCCCGCGCTGACCACGACCGACCGGGGCGCGCCCGTTCGACCTAGTCGGCGCTGGTCCGGTCGGCCGGAGCCCGTCTGCGCTGGTCGACCGCGATGACCAGCCCGGCGGCCACCAGCTCCAGCACGGCCACGACCACCACCACGGCGGACAGGCCCGACCCGGCCAGCGGGGCGACGAGCCGGGGGAAGAAGCCGGCGCCGAGCACGAACGCCACGAAGGACAGGGACAGGACGGAATCCCGGGCGGTTCCGGCCGCCGCGTCGAGCGCGTCGACGAGGGCCGGCGCGGCCACGGCCACGCCCAGCGCCGCCGTGGCCAGGAGGGCGGCGAGCGCGCCCGCCGAGCCCCCGCCGGCCCACAGCCCCGCCGTGGCGGCCGCCGTGACGGCCAACGCCAGCGCGGCTAGGCGCAGGGCGCGCAGCCGGCGGAGGAAGTGGTCGGCCGCCGCCACGACCACCACCGGGATGGCGGCGCTGGCGCGCACGGCGAACATCGTGTCGGTGTCGGCGGTCAGCGCCGTCGGGCCGAGCGCCTCCAGCGCGACCCCGACCGCCGCCATGCCGCCGAACACCGGCAGCGCCGCGAGGCACAGCAGCGCCGTCCGGGGCCGGACCAGCAGCGTTCCCGTCTGCCGCAACGTCGTCCGCAGCACGCCGCGCGGTCCGTGCACGGCCCTGCCGAGCACCAGGTGCAGCCACGCGCCCGACCACACCACCGCCACCGCCCCGACGCCGAACACCCCGCGCCAGCCGACCAGGCCGGCCACCACCTCGGCGAGCGCCGGGCCGGCCACGGCGGCCCCGACCAGGGTGAGGACCGCCCGGCGGGCGGTCCCCGGCCACTGCCCCGGGTCGACGCGGTCCCGCAGGTGGGTCAGCACGGCGGCGAAGAAGAACCCGGCGCCGGCGCCCTGGACGATCCGGAACGCCTCGCCGGCCGCCAGCGACGTGGCGGCGGCCAGCGCGGCGCCGCCGAAGGCGAGCGCGGCCAGGGCGAGCGTGATCACCGGACGGGTACCCAGCCGCCGCGCGGCCGACCCGCCGAGCACGAACGCCACCGCGCAGACGAGCCCGAACGAGGTGATCAGGCTGGCGGGGGCGGTCGGCGGAACCTTCCAGTCCCGCGCCAGCTCGGCGAGGACCGGGATCACCGCGTACAGCTGCCCCGCCACGAGCACGCTGGTGACGACCATCGCCGCGATCGCGCGCCGCCGCCGCTCCCACGACGGGGCGACGGCCACCGCCTCGGTCTCGTCGACGACCGGCGCGCCAGCGTCGTCCGCGCCGGCGGCGTTCGCGGTGCTCGCGGTGTTGTTGGCGTCCTGGGCCCCCGACGACGACATACGGGCCGCCCTCCCTCGGCTCCACCCCTGGTCCCGGCGCGCGATCAGCGACCGCGTCCTCGCGCCACACGGTAGGAACGAGATCGCGACGGGTCCAGCGAATCCGGCGATCCCACCCGCAGGGACGCGCTCCGCCCCGTTCGTCGCGCGCCCGATCAGCGCAGCCGGACCCCGGTCGGCTGACCCAGCAGCTCCCGGCCGAGCAGGGTCGCGGCGACCACGGCGGCCGGCATCACGACGATGGCCGCGAACGGGATGATGCTCAACAGGTACGCCGGCATCCCCACCCCGAACGCCAGCCCGCGCCGCTGCCGCAGCAGCAGCCGCCGCTGCTCCGGCTCGATCTCCCGCCGCCCGAACGGCACGGCCACCAGCTCCCGTACCAGCAGCCACGCCCCCACGAACGCGGCGATCACCGGCACCACCGTCTGGCCCAGCACCGGGATGAACCCCGCGAGGAACAACGGGATCGCCCACAACACCGACAGCACCACCGTCGACAGGACCTCCCGCGCGACCTGGAGGAGCCCCCGCAGCCACCCGCTGTTCCCCGCGTCCGGCGCTCCGCCCAGCCCCTGGTCCACGATCTCGGAGATCTTCTCGTAGAACGGGTCGCCGATCAGCAGCGTCAGCGCCGTGAACGAGACCACGCCGACCGCGACGGCCGCGCCGAGCACGGCGATCCCGGCGGCGACGCGCGTCGCGGTCCGGGCGAGGTCGCTCCACCCGTCCGCGAACGGCGTCAGCCAGGTGGCGATGTCGCTGAGCCAAACACCCAGCATGATCCACGCCCCCAGCAGCAACACGGTGGTGATCAGCGCGGGAACCGCTCCGAGCAGCAGCAGCCGTGGTGAGCGCAGGATCGTCCCGAACCCCCGGCCGAACAGGCGTACCCCAGCGACGAACTCCCGCATCCGCGAACCCTTCCTCACTCCCGAGAACCGGCGCATGATCGCACGTCACTCCGTCGGCGGCTGGTGGAATGCTGCGGAACATGTATCGGGAACGGCCGTCCACCCTGCCCGGCGCCGTCCTGTGGACCAGGACCGTGCCGGCCGACGAGACCGAGCACCGCGTCCTCCCCGACGGCTGCCTGGACCTGATCTGGCACAACGGCCGCCTGCTCGTGGCGGGCCCGGACACGACCGCCCAGCTCGGCAGCAGCACACCGGGCGCGACCTACACCGGCCTGCGCTTCGCCCCCGGCATCGGCCCCACCGTCCTCGGCGTGCCCGCCCACGAACTGCGCGACCGCCGCGTGCCTCTCGCGGACCTCTGGCCCTCCGCCCGAGTTCGCCGACTCACCGAACGCGCCGCCGAAACACCCCGCCCCGGCCACTTCCTGGAGAACCTGGCCCGCGACCAGCTCCGCGACACCACGCCCGAACCCTCCACGCGAGCCCTCGTGGCCAGCATCGCCTCCGGCGACTCAGTGACCACCACGGCCAACGCCCTGGGCCTGAGCACCCGCCAACTCCACCGCCGTTGCCTCCACGCCTTCGGCTACGGCCCCAAAACCCTCGCCCGCATCCTCCGCATGACCCGAGCACTCACCCTGGCCCGCTCCGGCACCCCGTTCGCCCAGGTAGCAGCCGAATCCGGCTACGCCGACCAAGCCCACCTGTCCCGCGAAGTCCGAGCCCTCGCCGGCATCCCCCTGACCCAACTCATCACCCCACCCCTCCGCCCCGCTGAGAGGAGCCGTGATCGTCACAACCGGTAGCGTTCCCACCAATGCACCAACACCACCACCCAAACCCAAGTGGTCAAAAACGGCCCATGCCGCTCCGATCACCGCAGGTCAAGAAGTGTCGGCCCCGCGCACGCGGGGATGAGCCGGAACGTCCTGATGAGTCCCATGCAGGCGGCGTGTCGGCCCCGCGCACGCGGGGATGAGCCCCCGCGCCAGCTCATGGGTCTCGACGGTGAGCAGTCGGCCCCGCGCACGCGGGGATGAGCCCTCGCAGGTCCCGCAGCCACGCCGCTAGCCCGTGTCGGCCCCGCGCACGCGGGGATGAGCCGCGCGACGTCCACACCGGACACGGCCGAGGCACGTCGGCCCCGCGCACGCGGGGATGAGCCCGCGGTCGGGAGCACGCTGAGCTGGCCGCCGGCGTCGGCCCCGCGCACGCGGGGATGAGCCCGCGGCGGGCGCGAGCCTGCGGGAGCTGTCCCGGTCGGCCCCGCACGCGCGGGGATGAGCCGTTCAACGACGCCCTGTCGATCCTGCGGCAGTCGTCGGCCCCGCACGCGCGGGGATGAGCCGCCCTCATACTCGCGGACGGCGACGACGCGGACGTCGGCCCCGCACGCGCGGGGATGAGCCCACCGTGGCACCTCGTGCTCGGCTGGCGGCATCGTCGGCCCCGCACGCGCGGGGATGAGCCGCCTCAACGTGGCGTAGGCGCGGTCCAGATCCAGTCGGCCCCGCACGCGCGGGGATGAGCCGTCCAGCCGCAGTGGAGGGTCCAACGGTGGCGGGTCGGCCCCGCGCACGCGGGGATGAGTCCACAGCACACCCCGAATTGGGGCAGAGGGGGCGGTCGGCCCCGCGCACGCGGGGATGAGCCGCAACGAGGACACGCAGGAAATCCCGCCGGTGAGTCGGCCCCGCGCATGCGGGGATGAGCCCCGGCGATGCCCGCAGCGCTCCGGGACCAGTCAGGCCCGGCACGGCTTCTGCTGGTGCGGCCCCTGCTATCGGCATGCCGTGATCAGCTCCCCTCGACAGGGGTCGGGCGGAGCCCGCGCAGCTGGCAGGCTGTGCGGATTGCCCGACAGCGTGGAGGGGGAAGCAATGGGGATTTGGAAGGACGCCAAGGAGAAGTACGAGGCGAAGGTCGCGCAGCAGCGGCACGCCGCACTCCAGCAGCGGATGGAGGCTGTGGTTACTCAGGCCCGCGCCGCCCGGGCGCAGGGCCTGACCATCTTCCAGGTCACGCTGGAGATCGCGGAGAACGAGCGCACCATGCTCCCGTCCTCGCAAGGGTGGGATGGCTACAACACCCGAAGAGTCGAACACGGCGGCTCCTCGGAGATCCTGTCCGCAGTGCAGGCCGAGGGTTGGGAACTCGCCCACTTCAGCGCATCCGCGCTCCAGACCGGATCGGTCAGCCGGGACAAGTTCCTTTCCAGTGGGCAGGAGACCGGCTTTTCCGGGGTGTTGTTCGGCGTCTACGTCTTCCGTCGCGCGCAGTGACCACCCGGCCGGACCTCCCGCCGGTCGAGTTACGTCGGCCCCGCACGGGTGGGGAGATATGGGCGGTGCCCGGTCGGGGCGGGGGTGGGGGGCGTCCCGACCGGGCGGAGTGGGATCAGTTCTGGGTGGGGAGGGGGGCGAAGAGGTCGATCGGGTTGCCGTCGGGGTCGTGGATGACGGCGTAGCGCTGGCCCCAGAACGCGTCCCAGGGCTCCTTGTGGCCTTCGTGGCCCGCCGCGACGAGGGCGGCGTAGGTGCGGTCGACGTCGGCCGGGTCGGCGCAGGCGAAGGCGAGGCCCACCCGGCCGCTGCCGGTGGGCGGGGTCCAGGTGGGGTCGAAGGAGCGGACGGTGTCGACGGTGTCCCAGGCGAGGCGGAGGCCGCCCGGCAGCGTCACCTCCACGTGCGGCTGGTGGTCGGCGTCGGCGGGGATGTCGAGGCCGAGGTCGCGGTAGAAGGCCAGCGACCTGGCCATGTCGGCGACGACGATGCCGACGAGGTTGAACTGAGGTGCCATGCCGCCGACCGTAGGCGGGCGGGGCGGGCCGCGTCTTGAACGAAACGGACGTTCACGGGCGGGGCTCCCCCACACGGCGTCGTTCGCGTCGCTGGATGCGTTGACGCCCGCACGGGCGCGGTTGCCGCGCGAAACTCCCGGCTCCAACACTCCGAAGAGGACTCCCACATCCCTTCCAGGGCCGTATCCGGCCTTCGCGCGACGCAGTCAGAGAGGCAGCGGACATGACTTCCTCGCCGAGGTCCACCGCCACGCTCGACCGCCCGGAGCTGTCCTCGGCCGAACTGGTGGCCCTGACCAGCGTCCCCGACGCCGAGCAGCGGCTCGTCCAGTACGTGGACCTGTTGCGGGAGAAGGGGATCGAGCCGCCGACGAACCTCTCGGTCGCGGAGAACGTCCTGCTCTACCCCGAGCACCTGAAGCCGTACGTGTTCCGGAACCTGCCGGCGGTTCCCGAGCGGTCCATCAAGTACGCGCCGCCCATGGGCTCCGAGGCGCTGCGGAAGCGGATGGCGACCCTGTTCCGCGACTCCTTCGACATCACCGTGGACCACAGGAACATCTACGCCACCTGCGGGGTTTCCTCGGCGTTGGAGTGCATCGCCCTGGCGCTGCGCGAGGGCGGGGTGCTCCGTGCCGGCGACGCCGTGATGCTGCCCGCGCCCTGTTGGCAGGGATTCCGGTGGTCGTTCCAGCAGCGGCCCGAGTTGCACTGCGTCGGGGTCGACCTGCTGGAGGCGGGCGCGGAGCGGTTCGAGCTCACGCTGGAGGACATCAAACGCGAGTACCGCAACGACAAGCACCGCCCGCCGAAGCTCCTCGTCCTGACCAACCCGCACAACCCGTTGGGGGTCAACTACGACGAGGACCTGCTGGAGGAGATCTACCGGTGGGTGTTGGACGAGACCGACATGCACGTGATCTCCGACGAGATCTACCGGCACTCCCAGGTCGAGGACGCCCATCCCGACTTCGTCAGCGCGTTCGCGCTGCGCGCCTACCGCGACGCCAGCAAGGAGAAGCGGGCCCGCGTGCACCTGGTGTGGGGCTTCGCCAAGGACTTCGGGCTCTCCGGGTTCCGGCTCGGGTTCGTCGTCTCCACCTCTCCCCTGGTTCGGCGCGCGATGCAGGGCTCCGACCGACCGGCCGACGAGTGGAAGAGCCTGTCCTGGTTCAGCCCCTTCGACTCGCTCAAGCAACACCTGTTCGGCCACCTGCTCAAGGCGAAGATCGGCGACGAGGACTTCGCCACGCGGGCCATGGCGGACTACCGGGGTTTGCTCACCGCCGCCTACCGCGAGGTCGTGGGAGCGTTGCGGGAACAGGGAATTCCGCACGTCCACCGGCAGAACGGCAACCCGGGGGTGTTCTGCTGGCTCGACCTGCGCGACCACCTGCCGGACAGCTCCCGGGTGAACGGGTCGAGCCTCGCGGCGGACCCGGTGTTCGGCGGCGAGTACGGCTACTGGGTGGACGAGCCGGAACAACAGCTCGCCAAGGACATCGCCGACAACGCGAGGGTTCTCCTCCTGCCGGGAAGGACGTTGTTCTGCCACTGGCCGGGCTATTTCCGGCTGTGTTACACCGCCGAGGAGACGTCGAAGGTGTGCGACGCCGTCGAGCGCGTCGGGGAGTACCTCCGGTCACGGAGTTGATTGATCTCCCGGGCGTCACTTCTTCGGCCGGCGGGCCAACCAGCGCGGGTCGATGTCGGTGGGCTCGGGCGCGCCCAGCTCCGCGATCGTGTAGCCGGTGGGATAACCCGGGTAAGTGCGGTTGTGCCGGTCGTGCGCCAGCCGGGACGACCTGCGCGGCGGCAGAAGGCGCACGACCGCCGAGCGCGCCCGGAGCGCGGCGGGGACCAGTCGCCGGAGCCACGCGGGGGCCGGCCGGAACCCGAAGGACTTCCGCACCGGCTCGTCCAGCATCGCCACCACGCACCGGCGCACCAACGGCCGCAGCGGACGGGGAAACCACGAGACGAAGAGGTCCACTGTGTACTGTCCAATGTGGCGATTCGTCTCGCCGTAGCGGAAGTGCGCGCGCTCGTACTCGACGTTGAAGCGCTCGAACTCCTCGTAGCTGTCCGGGATCTCCCTGATCCCCATGCGGCGGCCCACCTCGCGGTAGAAGTGGAACGCCGCGAGCCGCTCGTGGTCGGTGAGCGGGCGCCAGCCGAAGCGCTCCACCCACCGCACCGGCTCGTACACGAACGTCGACAGCACGTACCGCATGTCCTCGTCGCTGATCACGTAGCGGCCGTGCATCCGGTTGATCACGCGCAGCGCCTGGCGCCCCCGGTCCGAGTCGTAGCCGTGCTCGGCCAGCTCGGCCATGAGGATCGCGGTGTCGTCGTACCGCTTCTGCGGCCGGTGCGCGAACTCCCCCGTGGCGTCCAGCAGCGCGGAGACCGAGGGCGTGCAGTAGGTGCGGAACAGCGCGAACTCCAGCGCCTTGCGGTAGTCCCACGGGAACTCGAAGCCCGACGAGATCCGCACGATCTCCTGGTGGTCGCGCTCCGGGTCCAGCGAGACGATCCGCCGCAGCCAGCCGTACCGGTCCACGCCCGGCCGCCCCCGCCGCTGGCGCTGCCGTCCCGTCGCGGGCGTGGCCACCCGGCCGGCGTCGGCCTCCCCCATGGGCTGTCCCTCCCGGCCGCGGCCCGCCGCCGGCGCGCCCACGACCGTCGCGTTCCCGAGCGATGTCGTCGACAGCGATCTTGCTCCAGGGGAGGGCCGACGCGCGCGCCCCCGTTCGGGTCATCCCGCCGGGTCATCCCGACGTGTTCATCCCGGCGCGGTCACCGCCGGCGACGGCCTCCGCTCACCGCGGCGGCGAGCTCGTCCTTGGTCATCTTCGACCGCCCCTCGACGCCGAGCTCCCGCGCCTTCTCGTACAGCTCGTCCCGGCTCGGCTCCCGCTGCGCCGGCGCGCCCTTGGCGGACCCGGCGGGCTCCTTCTGCCTGGTCGACCCCTTCCGGCCGGAACCAGCGGCGGACGTCCTGCGGCCCCTGGCGGTCTCCTCCGACTGGCGGGGCGCGGGGGTCAGCCGGGTGGACTCGGCCTCGTAGGCGGTCATCTCCTGGGCGCGGCGCTCCTTGAAGATCTTGCCCAACTCGCGGAGCCGCTTCTGCCCGACCGCCTCGGCCAGGGCCGGCAGCACCTCGCTCTCCTCCTCCTGGACGTGGTGCTCGACCGCCCCGACCAGCTCGTCCAGGACGCTCTCGAACTCGTCGGACGCGGGGTCGGTCTGTTCGAGCTGGTGGAGGATGCGCTCGGCCTCCTCGTGCTCCTCCTTGCTGTGCTCCACCTCGTCCGCCTCCTGGGGCGCGGCCTTGGCCACCTCCGGGTAGACGTGCTCCTCCTCGGCCCTGCTGTGGGCGATGAGCATCGCGCCCAGCGTGCGGACCAGTTCGGGCCGCCGCTCGACGTCGGTCCGCATCTCCTCGAACAGGCGCTCCATCTCCCGGTGGTCCCTGGTGATCAGGGTGATCGCGTCGGTGCCCGTCGCAGCCATCTCCGCCTCCTCGCGTCGCGCGGGTTCGCGCAGGTGACGTACCCCGGACGGGCGGTGTCCAACCGCGTAGCCACTCTCGCGGGTGGCCTCACCGGGCCAGCGCGGCCCGGCCGGCCTCCAGCCGGGCGACCGGCACCCGGAAGGGTGAGCAGGACACGTAGTCCAGCCCGGCCTCGGCGAAGAAGTGGACCGAGGCCGGGTCGCCGCCGTGCTCCCCGCACACGCCGACCTCCAGGTCGGGCCGTGCGGCCCGGCCGCGCCGCACGGCCTGCCGGACCAGCTCGCCGACGCCGACCACGTCCAGGGTCTCGAACGGCGAGTCGGGCAGGACGCCGAGCTCCAGGTAGCGCGGGAAGAACGCGGACTCCACGTCGTCGCGGGAGAACCCCCACACCATCTGGGTCAGGTCGTTGGTGCCGAGGCTGAAGAAGTCGGCGTGCTCGGCGACCCGGTCGGCGGTCAGCGCCGCGCGGGGCACCTCGATCATCGTGCCGACCGGCACGTCCAGCCCGGCCGCGACCTCGGCCAGCACCGACCGGACCTCCGCCCTGGCCAGTGCCACCTCGGTCGCGTCGGCCACCAGCGGAACCATGATCTGCGGCCGGGGGTTGCCGCCGGTCTCCGCGCACTCCACCGCGGCCTCGGCGATCGCCCGCACCTGCATCGCGTAGAGGCCAGGCAGCACCAGACCGAGCCGCACACCCCGCAATCCCAGCATCGGGTTGTGCTCGTGCAGCCGGCGCACCGCGCGCAGCAACCGCTCGTCCTCGGGGCGTTCCTCGGCCAGCGCCCGCGCGACCGCCACCCGGGCGGTCAGGTCCGCGAGGTCGGGCAGGAACTCGTGCAGCGGCGGATCGAGCAGCCGGATCGTGACCGGCAGGCCGTCCATCGCGCGCAGGATGCCCACGAAGTCGCCGCGCTGCAGGGGAAGCAGCTCGGCCAGCGCGCGTTCCCGCTCGGCGTCGGTGTCGGCCAGCACCAGCCGTTCGACGTGCTTGCGCCGCTCCCCCAGGAACATGTGCTCGGTCCGGCACAGCCCGATGCCGCCCGCGCCCATCCGGCGCGCCCGCTCGGCGTCCTCGGGGGTGTCGGCGTTGGCCCGCACCCCCAGTCGCCGCACGGCGTCGGCGTGCCGCACGAGGGTGTCGACGGCGCGGACCAGCTCCGCACCGCCGTCCTCCGTGCCGGGGGCGGGCAGCGCGCCCCGCTCGAAGTACTCGGCGACAGCGGAGGGCACCACCGGCACCTCGCCCAGGTAGACGGCCCCGGTGGTGCCGTCGACGGACACCACGGCGCCCTCCTCGACGACCACCTCGCCGGGCCCCACCAGGCGCCGCCCGGCCACGTCCACCTCCAGCTCGTCCGCGCCGCACACGCAGGGCTTGCCCATGCCCCTGGCCACCACGGCGGCGTGCGAGGTCTTGCCGCCCCGGCTGGTCAGCACGCCCTGCGCGGCGACCAGCCCGGGCAGGTCGTCCGGGTTGGTCTCGCGGCGCACCAACACCACCCGCCGCCCGCGCGCCGCCCAGGCCGCCGCCGTCGCCGAGTCGAAGACGACCTCGCCGACGGCCGCGCCGGGGCTGGCGTTGACGCCGGTGGCCAGCCGGGGCCGGTCGGTCCCGGGGTCGAACCGGGGGAACAGCAGCTGGGCCAGCCGCGCGCCGGAGACCCGGCGCAACGCCTCGTCGGCGTCGATCAGGCCCTCCTCGGCCAGCCGCGCGGCGACCACGAACGCCGCGGCCGCGGTGCGCTTGCCCACCCGGGTCTGCAGAATCCACAGTTTCCCGCGCTCGATCGTGAACTCGATGTCGCACAGGTCGCGGTAGTGGCGCTCCAATGTGGACATCACGTCCAGCAACCGCTGGTGGGACAAGGGATCGAGCCGCTCCAGCTCGCGCAGCGGCACCGGGGTGCGCACACCGGCCACCACGTCCTCGCCCTGCGCGTTGGGCAGGTAGTCGCCGTAGGCGCCCTGCCGACCGGTGGCCGGGTCCCTGGTGAACGCCACGCCGGTGCCGGAGTCGGGGCCGGCGTTGCCGAACACCATCGCGACCACGCTCACCGCGGTGCCCAGGTCGTCGGGAATCCGCTCGCGTTGGCGGTAGAGCACGGCGCGCGGCGTGTTCCAGCTCGCGAAGACCGCGCGCACCGCCAGCTCCAACTGCTCCCAGGGGTCCTGCGGGAACTCCCGCCCGGTGTGGCTGACCACCAGGTCCCGGTAGACCCCCACCAGGGACCGCAGGTCGGTCACGCCCATGCGCAGCTCGCCCCCGGGCGCGGCCCGGTGCAGGGCGTCGACGAAGGGCTCGTCGCGCATGCCCAGCACGGTGGTGCCGAACATGTGCACCAGTCGCCGGTAGCTGTCCCACGCCAACCGCTCGTCGGCGAAGCGCTGGGCGAGTCCGGCCACCGAGGCGTCGGTGAGCCCGACGTTGAGCACCGTCTCCATCATCCCGGGCATGGAGAACCGGGCCCCGGAACGCACCGACACCAGCAGCGGGTCCTCGGGGTCGCCGAGCCGGCGGCCGGCCCGCCGCTCCAGCTCCGCCAGGTGCGCGCGCACCTGGGGCCACAGCTCCTCGGGCGGCGCGCCGGTCCGCAGGTGACGCCGGCAGGCCTCGGTGGTGATCACGAACCCGGGCGGGACCGGCAGCCCCAGCCGGGTCATCTCCGCGAGGTTCGCGCCCTTGCCACCGAGCAGGTCCGCGAGGTCGCGGTTCCCCTCGGCGAAGTCGTAGACGTACCTGGCCGACATGGTGGCCTCCCGTCGCGTGGCGCGGGGACGGCGGCGTCCCCGACCCCGGCGGCGAGACCGGGAAGCGCCGGACAGCCCGGACAGGGAGGTCGCTGTCATCAGGGGTCGCCGTGGACCGCTGTAGCGGTCATTGTCCGTCGATGTCGCGCCGTCGGCATCGGCCCAGCGCAGGAGGCCCACCACCGCCGCCAGTCCGCCGCCCGGTCCGCCGTACCGACTGCGACCTCCGCGCCGACCCACTCACTCCACCACCGGGCGGATGCCGTGCAGGGCGTTGACGAGCCAGACCTCACGTCCGGCCAGGGCGGACAGGGTGCACCGCCGGCGCCGCACCGCGATCCCCCGCGCTTCGGCCTCGCGGCGAACCAGCGCAGCGGTCACACCCGGCAGGACGCGCAGCGCCGGGTCGGGCACGCACAGCGCAGCGCCGTCCCACCACAGCAGGCTCGCGGTCGCGGTCTCCCGCAGCAGGCCCGCGCCCGTGGTGAGCAGGACCTCGTCCGCGCCGACCCCGGCCGCCTCGCCGCGCAGCGCGGTCAACCAGCCGAGGTCCGGCCCCTTGCGACGGGGCGCCCGGCGGCGGTCGGCGGGGCCAGCGGCCCAGACCCGGACCACCTCGCCACGCCGCGGCGCGGGCCGGACCCGCACCTGGAGACGCGGGCCGGCGTCGGCGGCGTCGAGCTCCACCCGGGGGAACCACGCTCCCCGCCGGGGCAGCCGCGCCAGCGCCGCCGCCCAGAACGCGGCCAGCTCGCCGCCGGCGGTGCCGCCGACCTCGGCGCAGCCGGCGGCGAACCGGCGCTCGTGCAGGTCCAGGCCGCGGACCCGGCCGTCCTCGACCAGCCACGAGTCAGCGACCAGCAGCCGCCGCGGCGCGTCGGGGCGCACGGACGCCAGGCCGCGACCTGGCTCCCACCGGAACAGCCCGACGTCCATCCCGTCTCCCCCGACCCGGCCGGAAAGCGAACGACCCTCGCGTCAACATCCCCCGCCTGAGCGAAGGGTGACGAATGTGGTCACTAACGGTAGGTCACCCAATCAGTGGGGTACCGACCGGGCGATTGTGACGTACCGTGCGAGTGCACCCCGTCCGCACCTCGTGTGATGGCGTGCGCTCTCCACCACCTGAACGGGGGCTGAGCAATGTCGAGTGACAGTGCGAACACGACAGCTCATCGCGGCCCGGGCTCCAGTCCACTCGTCTGGGTACCGCCCGTCGAACACCTGCCCCGGCCGAGAACCGGAGCCCAACGCGCGTACTGCCTCGCGGAGTCCCTCGGCGTGACCCTCCCGGAACTGCTGGAGGAGCTGCGCGACCTGGGCTTCCGCGGGTGCACCCCGTCCTCGCTGATCGAGCTCGCCACGGCGCGGGAAGTCACCGAACGGCTGCACCGCCGGGTCGCCCGCTGACCCAGCTACGCGCCCATGCGGCGGGACGACGACCACTCCTCCCGCCGCACGGGTACGTAAGGGGCCCGCACGTCCACCCGGCAGAGCGCTCCTCAGGTGAAGGACCACGTCCACCCGTCGTCGAGCCGTCATCAGCGACCACCCGGCGTCGGCCGGCCACTTCGGAGCCGTTCCGCAGTGGACACCGGCCGAACCCGCACGTCTTCCGCCGGCACGCCAGCCGCACGCGGTGAGCGCCGGCGGCTGATCGCGACGGAAGTCCTTTGCCCACAAGGAGGAAGCGCTCGCGGGTCGGAGCGGGCGAGCCGGGCCGCCACCGCGACCACCATGTCCACAGTGGACTCCTGGCGCCGATCAACCGTCCTCTGTGGATTCCCCGCGAAGCCTCCTTTTCCACTGGGGAAACCGGAGTCCCCACCTGACAGACCAGCCACTCCGCGGAGATGGGATCATCGGCGAGGCGTCCCGCCCGTCAACCTCCAGGAGGTGGCCCGTGCCCGTCCGACCGATCCGGATCTTCGGCGACCCGGTGCTGCGCAGTCCCGCCAGCCCGGTCACGACCTTCGGCGACGACCTGCGCGCGCTGGTGCGCGACCTGCTCGACACCGTGGACCGCCCGGGGCGGGCCGGGGTGGCGGCGCCGCAGATCGGCGTCGGCCTGCGGGTGTTCAGCTACCAGGTCGACGGCGAGCACGGGTACGTGGTCAACCCGGAGGTGGTCGAGGTCTCCCCGGAGGTCCAGGACGGCGAGGAGGGCTGCCTGTCCGTGCCCGACCTGTGGTTCCCGACGCGCCGGGCCGCGCGGGCGGTCGTGCGGGGCGTGGACGTGCGCAACGAGCCGGTGGTGGTCAGCGGCGAGGGCCTGATGGCCCGGTGCCTCCAGCACGAGACCGACCACCTCGACGGCCTGCTGTACCTGGACCGGCTCGACCCGGCCAACCGCAAGGAGGCGCTGCGGCAGGCCCGCCGCTCGGACTGGTTCCTGAACTCGGGCACCCGCCCCTGACCCGCGCCGCGGCCGGGCGACACGACTCGCACCAGGACCGGACACCACCAACTTGTACTCTTGTACATGGACATACGTACATGTTGGGGGTGTTCATGGGCTACCTGCTCCTCGCCGTCGCGATCCTCGTCGAGATCGGGGCGACGTCCCTGCTCAAGCTCTCCGAGGGCTTCACCAGGCTGTGGCCCTCGGTGGGCGCCGTCGCCGGCTACCTCGTCGCCTTCGCGCTGCTCGCGCAGGTCATGCGCACCGTGCCGATGAGCGTCGCCTACGCGATCTGGGCCGGCGCCGGGGTGGCCCTGGTCGCCGCCGTCGGCGTCCTCGCCCTCGGCGAGCCGGTGAACCCGCTCAAGGTGGGTGGACTGGCGCTGGTCATCGCCGGTGTGGTCGCGCTGAACCTGTCCGGGGCGCACTGATGACGCGGGGCGAGGGCCGCGGCGCGCGACGGCGGCAGGAGATCGTGGACGCGGCGACCCGCGTCGTGGCCGAGCGGGGCGTCGCCGGGCTGACGCACCGGGTGGTCGCGCAGGCCGCCGAGGTCCCGCTCGGCTCCACCACGTACTACTTCGCCACCCTCGACGACCTGATCGAAGCCGTGTTGCTCCGCTCCGCCGACGACATGGCCCGGCAGACGTCCGAGTTCCTGGAGCGCAGCGCTCCCGACGACGTGCCGCACGCTCTCACCGCGCTGGTCGAGCGCTGGCTGGGACCCGAACGGGAGTGCGTCGTCGTCGCGTACGAGCTGTACCTGGCCGCCCTGCACCGCCCCGCGCTCCGCACCCCGGCCCGGCGCTGGATGCTGGACTGCACCCGGGCCCTGGCGGGCCACGTCCCCGACCCACTCACGGCCGAAGTGCTCACCCACCTGCTCAACAGCGTCGTGCTCGACGCGCTGGTCACCGGCGCCGCCCCCGGGCGGGACGAGCTGCTCGCCCAGTTCCGGTCCCTGCTGCCGGACGCGCGCCGGGAACACGAACGGGGCGCCAGCACCGCCGAGTAGGCGGCGCGGACGCCCCGCGGGCGACGAGCGCCCAGTCCCCTGCAGCCCGATCTCCTACGGCTCAGTCCCGACGCCAGTCGATCCTGGCCTCCGGGAAGCGCGGCGAGGCCGCGTCCAGCAGCGCGGACGAGCCGCCCCGCAGGTGGTGGTCGAAGAACGCGGTGACGTAGGCGCGGGTCACCTCGGCGGCGCGCACGCCGTCGATGGTCCCGAACACGCCCTGGTACTGGTCAGCCGGCCACTTGTCCTTGAGGTTGTAGGCCGTCGCCAGCACACCGGGGTCCACGAAGCTCATGTGGCCGGCGCCGCCCACCAGCACCTGCCGCCCCCAGGCGCGGTGGCTCGCCCGGAACGACGTCAGCGACTCCTCCGGCCCCTCCTGGGTCAGCAGCAGGAACGGCCGGTCCAGACCGCCCCGGGCCGCGCCCCACAGCGTGCCATCGATGTCGGCCCCCGCCCGGACCCGCGCGTCCGTCCTGGCCAGCTCGGCCGCGGCGGCCCCGCCGATGGAGTGGCCGAACGCGCCGATCCGGCTCCGGTCCAGCCGGCCGGCCAGCACCGAGGGCTGCCGCGCGCCGGTGATCTCGTCGAGCACGAAGCCCAGGTCGTCGGCCCGCACCCGGGTCTCCGCCGGCAGCGTCTCGGGCGTCGGGTCCGGCAGGCTCTGCGGGACGAACCGACCACCGGGCAGCTCGGTGGGGCTGTCGTGGGTGTGGTCCACCCCCACGACCACGAACCCGCGGCTGGCCAACTCCTCGGCCACCGCCGTGCCGGTGATCCGCGAGTTGCCCCGCCCCGGGCTGTAGAGCAGCACCGGCAGGCCACCGGGCGCCGCGATCGCCGGCGCCTTCTCCCTGGCGTTCGGCCGCACCGCGGCCACCGACCCGGCCGGCACGTCGAACCGGGCGTCGTACTCCGCGCCGACCTTCGCGGTGGTGTACCGGGCCCGGGGGAACCAGGCCGCCGCGGCGGTCGCCGGGTACCAGACCGTCACCATCAGCTCCCGTGGGCCGGGCTTCGGCGCCCACGGGTCCTGCCGTCGACTGTCCACCAGGTGCAGCGAGGTCGCGCCCACGCGGTGCGGGCCGGTCGGGACCGGCAGCGCCACGCCCGTGGTCGGTGCCACGCCCGTGGTCGGCGTCGCGCCGGCCACCGGCTCCGCCGCGACCGCCGGCGCGGCCGTGCCCACGGCCAGCGCCCCGGCCGCCGCCATCACCAGCGCCCCCAGACGACGTCTGCCCCATACCGGACCCATCAGCCCCACTCCCTCACGGACCGTGCTCACCCGAACGGTGAGCGTTAGCCCGAAAGCATGACCCGACGGGGTGGAGATCATCAACAGGCGTTCCCCCCGCCGTTCCCGCCCGGGAGGGACGCCGATCGGACCCGAGCGGGAGGTCAGCGGCCCCGCGAACCCGCACAGTGGCCAGCAGCCACTGTGGGGGAGGACACGATGCCCACCTTCCGGGACGCGGCCACAGTCCGCGCCCAGGAACCGCCGAGCACGCCGACCTCGATCACCAGAACCGCCGCGGCCCTCTGCGCCGCCGCGTTCGGCGCCGCCCTCGCCGAACCGCACCTGCCCGGCGGGCGGGACTACGCGGACGACTTCGCCCCGGACTGGTCCCCGACGGTCGGCGCGGCCCTCGCCGTCCCCGCCCTGGTCCTGGCAAGGACCGCCGGACGCCGCGCGCCGCGCTCGCTCGTGCTCACCACGGGCAGCGCCGGGTGCGCGCTTCTCCTCTGGTCGGCCGGCGGCCTCGTCTTCGACCTGCTGCGCGCGGTCGCCCTGCTGGCCGGCGTGCTGATCATTCCGTCCGAAGTGGACTGGCCCGGGATGCTGACCAGGGGGCTGGCGCTGGCCGCGACCAGCACGACCGCGGTCGCGTTGCGGGGATACCAGCGATCGGCGGCCGAGGGATGCCGCGGTTGTGGCCGCCCAGCCCACCGAACCCGCCCCTGGTTCGGCCTTCTGGCTCTGGTCGCCGCGCTCCCCCACACGCTGACCAAGGTGTACTGGTCACTCGGCGGCACTGCGGGCGCCACCGGCGAGCGGGAGGCCGACTTCGCCAACGGTTGGGGCGCGGTCGTTTCCGGCGTGCTCGCCATGGTGTTGGCGCTGGCCCTCACCCAGGCCCGGCCCCGCGTCCTTCCACGTTGGACACTGCTTACCGCTGGATGGGCCGCGGCCGCCGTCCTGGTCGCCCCGAATCTGCCCGCGGTCACCGGACTGCTCCGGGACGTGCTCGGCGAGGCGCCACCGAGGGTTCGCCACGCGATCGCCCCGGAGGTGTTCCCCGTCGTCAGCTTCCTCGTCTGGGGAGTCGCACTTGGCTTGGCGACACAGGACTTCCAGCGACGAACACGAACACGAACACGATGCCCGAGACGCGAGTGACACAAACCTCGACAGCCACTCGTTTGCCGTCCTCTATGGACAGTCCACGAAGGACTAATCCACCTCTGCGAACGGCAGCGGCACCACCAGGCACGGGCCACCGAAGAACAACCCGCCGTCGACGTCGACCACCCGCCCACCGGCATACACGTAAGGACCCTCGACGTTCCACGGGTCCACGCCCCGCACCACCGGGATCGGGCTGTGCCCGTGCACGATCCGGCGGCCACCGAGCTGGCCGAGCACCCGGTCCGCCGCCTCCGGCCCGTCCTCGGGGTCGAGGAACTCGCCCCGCCGGAACAACAACCGCATCCGGTCGGTCCAGTACTCCGGCGACCGCTCGGCCAACACCCGGGACACCTCGGCGTTGACCTCCGCCAGCGAGTCGCCCAGCTCCAGGTAGGCGGTGGTGTCGGAGTGGACCAACAGGTGGTCGTCGACCACCGCCGCCACCGGCAGCCCGGACAGCCAGTCGACGTGCTCGTCGGTCAGCCGCTCCATGTCCTCGGCGCGCCCACCGTTGAGCTGCCACAGCTCCTCGTACGTGCGCGGGTTCGGCGCCACCGGCTCGTCGGGGAAGTGGTGGGCGCCGAGCAGGAGGAACTCGTGGTTGCCGAGCACGGCCCCGACCTCACCGCCGGCCGCGGCCGCCTGCTCGGCCAGCCGCATCACCAGCTCGATCACGCCGACCCCGTCCGGCCCCCGGTCGGTGAAGTCACCCAGGAACCACAACCGGCCGTCGCCGCCGGTCCAGTCGCCCGCCTCGTCCGTCAGGCCCGCCACGGCCAGCGCGGCCACCAGCGGATCACGATGGCCGTGGACGTCTCCGACCACGTGCAGTGACCGTTCTTCGGGGGGCGCGGCCTGGTCGGAGGACATAACCCGAGCGTAGCCCGCCGAAACGCGTTCATCCGCTCGGGCGATGTGACGAGGAACGCGAGCGGCGCGGGGAACCCGGAGCACTTCCGGGTTCCCCGCGCCGTTCCCGTCGGTCGGGGTCGGTCAGGGGGCGACCCCGACCACGCGGCTCAGAGCTGGATGCCGCGCTCCGCCAGCCAGGGCAGAGGATTGATCTTCTGGCTGCCGTTGAGCCACACCTCGAAGTGCAGGTGCGGGCCGGTGGACTGACCGCGGTTGCCCATCGTGGCGATCTGGGTGCCCGCCTTCACCTGCTGGCCGGCGCTGGCGAGGATCTCGTTGACGTGGCCGTAGACGCTGATCGTCCCGTCGGTGTGCCGCACCCGGACCCACAGGCCGAAGCCGCTGGCCGGGCCGGCCTCGACGACCACGCCGTCGGCCACGGAGCGCACCGGGGTGCCGATCGCGTTGGCGATGTCGACGCCCTTGTGGGTCGTGCCCCAGCGGGCGCCGAAGCCCGAGGTGAACACGCCCTCGGCCGGCTTGACGTACAGCGGCTGCCGGGCGGCGGCCTCCCTGGCGGCCCGCTCCCGCTCGGCGGCGGCCGCGGCGGCCTTCGCCGCCGCCTCCTGGGCGGCGCGCTCGGCGGCGGCCTGCGCCTCCTGCGCCGCCTTCTCCGCCGCGGCGGCCTGCTCGCCGGCCACCCTGGCCACCTGGTCGGCCTGGAGCTGGGCGGCGCGGCCGAGCTCGGCGGCGTCCCACGCCGGGTCGGCGATCTGGGCGGCCGGCAGCACCTCGGGCGCGGTGGCCCTGGTCACCGAGGAGGCGAGCTGGGCGGTGTCGCCCAGCGGGGTGATCTCGCCGGCGGCCCGGCCGACGGCGTCGACGTGGGTGGCGCCGACCGCGAACGCGCCGGCGACCAGAGCGGCCACCACGACGCGGGTACGCACGACAGAAGCGGAGGGAAGCTGCCGGTGAACACCCCGGACGCCCTGGGCCACGCGCCGGAGCGCGGCCCTGGGAGCCGGGGAGGGGTGCTCACCGCGGGAAACGCGGTGTCGAGCCAATGTTCGGGGACCTTCCATCACTCGGGGAGGTCTGGTCCGGAACGACCGGCGGGGGAGGCCGGCGACATCGACACGGGGGATTGTCGATCTTGTGTCCCGATCTTGACCAAACCGTGATTTCCAGCCGTCGACGCTAACGGCCAGTTACCGAGCAGGGCAAGTGGGAGTGAGTTTCCTCGCCATACGGGCGAGCAACCCCGGCAAATCCCCACTCTCAGTAACCGATCTCCCTCTCCGGGTCAGCTCGATTCGCAGCGGCACACGGTCCGGCACTCGTCCTCGCGAACTGTTCCTGGGGCGCACAGCCACGACCCAAACGGCAACGACGGCCACTCGCAGGGCCGCCAGCGCATCTCCACCCGGAAGAGATCGCGACGGGCCGCGCCCACTGGCCGCCCACGGACACCAGCACCGGGGCCTGGCCCACCAGCGGCCGTCAACACGGTGGCCTTCCCAGAAGCGGGGGATAGCCTGCCCCGATGAGCGAGGCAGACCGAGAGCGCCTGCGGGCGACGTTCACCGAAGACGCCGAGCTCTACGACCGGTGCCGGCCCACGTACCCGCCCGCGCTGTTCGACGACCTGGCCGCCCTGGTCCCCCTCACCCCGGCCAGCCGCGTCCTGGAGATCGGGTGCGGCACCGGTCAGGCCACCCTGCCGCTGGCCCGCCTCGGCTGCGCCGTCACCGCGGTCGAACTGGGCGCGGAGATGGCGGCCGTCGCCCGGCGCAAGCTCGTCCCGTTCCCGTCGGTGCGCTTCGAGGTCACGTCGTTCGAGGAGTGGCCCCTCCCCGCCGAGGGGTTCGACCTCGTCCTCGCGGCGACGTCCTTCCACTGGGTCGACCCGGCGGTGCGGACGGCCAAGGCCGCGGACGCCCTGCGTCCCGACGGCGCCCTGGCCGTGATCTCAACGCACCACGTCGCCGGCGGCACCGCGGCCTTCTTCGTCGACGTCCAGGAGTTCTACGAGCGCTTCATGCCCGGCACCTCGCCGAACCTCCGCCTCACCGCGGCCGACGACATCCCGCGCGACAGCGGTGAGTTCGACCAGTCGGGCCGGTTCGGGCCCGTGCGGTTCCTCCGCTACGAGTGGGAGCAGCTCTACACCACCAGCGAGTACCTCGACCTGCTGTTCACGTACTCCAACCACCGGGCGTTGTCCGCCACGGCACGGCAGGCCCTGTTCTCGGACATCAGGCGTCTGATCGACGACAACCACGGCGGCAGAATCACCAAGCGGTATCTGACGGAATTCGCCCTGGCGCACCGCGCCCAGTAAGCGTTCGGATTTCTGTCACCGCTCCCGGCCTCCGAGAGGCTCACCGGCCGACATGGGCTCTACCTGCCCGTTCAACCCGCTTCAAGCGCGAGTCCGCACGTTCTCGGGACAGCCCCCACCCGCCCCAGAGGACAAGCCCCCCACCAACAAAAAAAGGGGGCCCCACAAGGAACCCCCCACACACACCCCACAAAAGATTGTGGCCCGCACCACAACGGTGCGGGCCACAACCCCAACAAAAGTTCGGCGGCGTCCTACTCTCCCACACCCCCACGAGTGCAGTACCATCGGCGCTGGAGGACTTAGCTT
>NZ_FQVN01000025.1 GCF_900129375.1 Streptoalloteichus hindustanus
GTTCGGCGGCGTCCTACTCTCCCACACCCCCACGAGTGCAGTACCATCGGCGCTGGAGGACTTAGCTTCCGGGTTCGGAATGGGACCGGGCGTGACCCCTCCGCCAAAACCACCGAAACACCATCGAAGAAACCCGCAACACACCCCAACAACAGGGGCGGCGCTGGTTCTCCCAGAACCACACAGTGGATGCGAGACATCTCCATGGACAAGCCACTCGGCCTATTAGTACCGGTCAACTCCACCCCTCACAGAGCTTCCATCTCCGGCCTATCAACCCAGTCATCTACTGGGAGCCTTACCCCAACAAAGTGGGAGGGAGACCTCATCTAGGAACGAGCTTCCCGCTTAGATGCTTTCAGCGGTTATCCCTTCCGAACGTAGCCAACCAGCCATGCCCCTGGCGGAACAACTGGCACACCAGAGGTTCGTCCGTCCCGGTCCTCTCGTACTAGGGACAGCCTTCCTCAAGCCTCCTACGCGCGCGGCGGATAGGGACCGAACTGTCTCACGACGTTCTAAACCCAGCTCGCGTACCGCTTTAATGGGCGAACAGCCCAACCCTTGGGACCTACTCCAGCCCCAGGATGCGACGAGCCGACATCGAGGTGCCAAACCATGCCGTCGATATGGACTCTTGGGCAAGATCAGCCTGTTATCCCCGGGGTACCTTTTATCCGTTGAGCGACACCGCTTCCACCAGCCAGTGCCGGATCACTAGTCCCGACTTTCGTCCCTGCTCGACCCGTCGGTCTCACAGTCAAGCTCCCTTGTGCACTTACACTCAACACCTGATTGCCAACCAGGCTGAGGGAACCTTTGGGCGCCTCCGTTACCCTTTGGGAGGCAACCGCCCCAGTTAAACTACCCACCAGGCACTGTCCCTGAACCGGATCACGGTCCGAGGTTAGACACCCAGTACGACCAGAGTGGTATTTCAACAACGACTCCACCCGAACTAGCGTCCAGGCTTCACAGTCTCCCACCTATCCTACACAAGCCGAACCAAGCACCAATACCAAGCTATAGTAAAGGTCCCGGGGTCTTTCCGTCCTGCCGCGCGTAACGAGCATCTTTACTCGTAATGCAATTTCGCCGGGCCTGTGGTTGAGACAGCGGAGAAGTCGTTACGCCATTCGTGCAGGTCGGAACTTACCCGACAAGGAATTTCGCTACCTTAGGATGGTTATAGTTACCACCGCCGTTTACTGGCGCTTAAGTTCTGAGCTTCGCAACCCCAAAAGGGCCACTAACCCGTCCCCTTAACGTTCCAGCACCGGGCAGGCGTCAGTCCGTATACATCGTCTTACGACTTCGCACGGACCTGTGTTTTTAGTAAACAGTCGCTTCTCCCTGGTCTCTGCGGCCAGACAGCCCTAGCCCGCAAGGGGCTTCAAACCACCCGGCCCCCCTTCTCCCGAAGTTACGGGGGCATTTTGCCGAGTTCCTTAACCACAGTTCACCCGATCGCCTTGGTATTCTCTACCTGACCACCTGTGTCGGTTTCGGGTACGGGCCGCATGGACACTCACTAGAGGCTTTTCTCGGCAGCATGGGATCACCCTACTTCGCCTCAATCGGCTATGCATCAGGTCTCACCATTAACATTGGGACGGATTTGCCTACCCCAACTGGCTACACCCTTACACCAGTACAACCACTCACTGGCGGAGCTACCCTCCTGCGTCACCCCATCGCTTGACTACTACTGATTCGGTTCCCGCGCTCCCCAACACAACACCCCGAAAGGCATCATGCGGATCGGGCGGTTAGCATCACCAGCCTCGCCATGGGCGCATCCACACGGGCACGGGAATATCAACCCGTTATCCATCGACTACGCCTGTCGGCCTCGCCTTAGGTCCCGGCTTACCCTGGGCGGATTAGCCTAGCCCAGGAACCCTTGGTCATCCGGCGGCAGAGTTTCTCACTCTGCATTCGCTACTCATGCCTGCATTCTCACTCGCGTCACCTCCACAACTCGCTTACACGGCTGCTTCCACGGTGACACGACGCTCCCCTACCCACCCACACGACTGCACCCCCAACACAAAGTCAGAGGCGGATCAACTGTGTGAGTGCCACGGCTTCGGCGGTACGCTTAAGCCCCGCTACATTGTCGGCGCGGAACCACTTGACCAGTGAGCTATTACGCACTCTTTAAAGGGTGGCTGCTTCTAAGCCAACCTCCTGGTTGTCTCAGCGACCCCACATCCTTTCCCACTTAGCGCACACTTAGGGGCCTTAGCCGGTGATCTGGGCTGTTTCCCTCTCGACTACGAAGCTTATCCCCCGCAGTCTCACTGCCGCGCTCTCACACCCCGGCATTCGGAGTTTGGCTGACTTCGGTAAGCTTGTAGGCCCCCTAGGCCATCCAGTGCTCTACCTCCAGGGTGAAACACACGACGCTGCACCTAAATGCATTTCGGGGAGAACCAGCTATCACGGAGTTTGATTGGCCTTTCACCCCTACCCACAGCTCATCCCCCAGGTTTTCAACCCTGGTGGGTTCGGGCCTCCACGCCGTCTTACCGGCGCTTCACCCTGGCCATGGGTAGATCACCCCGCTTCGGGTCTAGAGCACGCGACTCAAACGCCCTATTCAGACTCGCTTTCGCTACGGCTACCCCACACGGGTTAACCTCGCCACGCACCACTAACTCGCAGGCTCATTCTTCAAAAGGCACGCCATCACCCGAAGGCTCTGACGGATTGTAGGCACACGGTTTCAGGTACTCTTTCACTCCCCTCCCGGGGTACTTTTCACCTTTCCCTCACGGTACTCGTCCGCTATCGGTCACCAGGGAGTATTTAGGCTTAGCGGGTGGTCCCGCCAGATTCACAGCAAATTCCACGAGCTCGCTGCTACTTGGGAACCCCATCGGGAGGCAGTGCACTTTCGTCTACGGGACTCTCACCCACTCCGGTCACGCTTTCCAGACGTATTCGACTAGCACACCACTTTCTGACTCCCCGCCAGGCTGGCAGACCTGACCGACGGGTCCCACAACCCCACACACGCAACCCCTGCCAGGTATCACACATGCATGGTTTAGCCTCATCCGCTTTCGCTCGCCACTACTCACGGAATCACGGTTGTTTTCTCCTCCTGCGGGTACTGAGATGTTTCACTTCCCCGCGTTCCCTCCACACACCCTATACATTCAGGTGCGGGTGACCCCACATGACTGGGGCCGGGTTTCCCCATTCGGACACCCTCGGATCACAGCTCGGTTGGCAGCTCCCCGAGGCCTATCGCGGCCTCCCACGTCCTTCATCGGCTCCTGGTGCCAAGGCATCCACCGTGCGCCCTTACTAACTTGGCCACAAAGATGCTCGCATCCACTGTGCAGTTCTCAAAGAACCAACGACCCACCACCACGACCCAGCACCACCCACCCCAACCACGCGGGACGGTATGACACACGCAGCAGCGCCGTCACGAACCTTCGACACCGAGACAACACACAACGTGTATTCCCTCAGGACCCAACAGCGTACCGACACGCACCACCAGCACAGCAACCACACCCCACGTTCCACACCCCACCCTCCCCAAGGAAGGATCGGCAGTACTAGCAGAGCCAGCCACCACACCAACAGCACTCAACCAGTGATTCCACTTGGCTAACGAGCACCACCAGCCAGACACACACGGCCTGGAACCAGTGGAACCCACCTCAACCACCCACAACAGGATGGTCACAGGGGATGCTCCTTAGAAAGGAGGTGATCCAGCCGCACCTTCCGGTACGGCTACCTTGTTACGACTTCGTCCCAATCGCCAGTCCCACCTTCGACCACTCCCTCCCACAAGGGGTTAGGCCGTGGGCTTCGGGTGTTACCGACTTTCGTGACGTGACGGGCGGTGTGTACAAGGCCCGGGAACGTATTCACCGCAGCGTTGCTGATCTGCGATTACTAGCGACTCCGACTTCACGGGGTCGAGTTGCAGACCCCGATCCGAACTGAGACCGGCTTTAAGGGATTCGCTCCACCTCACGGTCTCGCAGCCCTCTGTACCGGCCATTGTAGCATGTGTGAAGCCCTGGACATAAGGGGCATGATGACTTGACGTCATCCCCACCTTCCTCCGAGTTGACCCCGGCAGTCTCCCATGAGTCCCCGCCATTACGCGCTGGCAACATGGAACAAGGGTTGCGCTCGTTGCGGGACTTAACCCAACATCTCACGACACGAGCTGACGACAGCCATGCACCACCTGTACACCGACCACAAGGGGGCCCCCATCTCTAGGGGTTTCCGGTGTATGTCAAGCCCAGGTAAGGTTCTTCGCGTTGCATCGAATTAATCCACATGCTCCGCCGCTTGTGCGGGCCCCCGTCAATTCCTTTGAGTTTTAGCCTTGCGGCCGTACTCCCCAGGCGGGGCGCTTAATGCGTTAGCTACGGCACGGAACCCGTGGAAGGACCCCACACCTAGCGCCCAACGTTTACGGCGTGGACTACCAGGGTATCTAATCCTGTTCGCTCCCCACGCTTTCGCTCCTCAGCGTCAGTATCGGCCCAGAGACCCGCCTTCGCCACCGGTGTTCCTCCTGATATCTGCGCATTTCACCGCTACACCAGGAATTCCAGTCTCCCCTACCGAACTCAAGTCTGCCCGTATCGACTGCAAGCTCGGAGTTAAGCCCCAAGTTTTCACAGTCGACGCAACAAACCGCCTACGAGCTCTTTACGCCCAATAATTCCGGACAACGCTCGCGCCCTACGTATTACCGCGGCTGCTGGCACGTAGTTAGCCGGCGCTTCTTCTGCAGGTACCGTCACTTGCGCTTCGTCCCTGCTGAAAGAGGTTTACAACCCGAAGGCCGTCATCCCTCACGCGGCGTCGCTGCGTCAGGCTTTCGCCCATTGCGCAATATTCCCCACTGCTGCCTCCCGTAGGAGTCTGGGCCGTGTCTCAGTCCCAGTGTGGCCGGTCGCCCTCTCAGGCCGGCTACCCGTCGTCGCCTTGGTAGGCCACTACCCCACCAACAAGCTGATAGGCCGCGGGCCCATCCTGCACCGCCGGAACTTTCCACCACACCCCATGCGAGACATGGTCGTATCCGGTATTAGACCCAGTTTCCCGGGCTTATCCCAGAGTGCAGGGCAGGTTGCCCACGTGTTACTCACCCGTTCGCCGCTCGTGTACCCCGAAGGGCCTTACCGCTCGACTTGCATGTGTTAAGCACGCCGCCAGCGTTCGTCCTGAGCCAGGATCAAACTCTCCATAAAGGACTGTTTGATCACGCGCACACAACCCCACCACCCGCAGGCGGTGACCGGTGCGCAGTGTTGTTGCATCTCAAAGGAACCCCAAATCAATCGGGGGTATCCATCACTGGCATACATTCGGCACGCTGTTGAGTTCTCAAAGAACACACGCACACCCTCACCCGACACACAAACCGCATGTCCAAGATCCGGGGCGTT
>NZ_FQVN01000017.1 GCF_900129375.1 Streptoalloteichus hindustanus
ACCGTCCACAACCTCACCGTCGCCGACCTGCACACCTACTACGTCATCGCCGCCGGAACCCCGGTCCTGGTCCACAACCAGACCACCTGCCAGGTGATCGACAAGGAGAAGGAAGCCAACAAGGTCGAACCGAAACTCGAACCCCAACCAGGTCCCCGCCTCGATCCGCTCAAGAGCAAGGCGGTGATGGATCCCTGCTTCAACAAGAGCATGCCGGTCGACACGGCGGTGAACGACCCCATGGAGACCTTCCAGTACCTCGGTCAACCCGCGCAACGCGCCAAGGGCGGCACGGTCTGCGTGGCCACGACCACCAAGGAGGACGGGCAACGGGCGACACCCGTGGGATTCCCGCCCAGCGGGTCGCTCAACGGAAACCCCATGGACCGTGGCCACCTCATCGCGGCGCGACTCCACGGCTCCAACAACGTGGACAACATCGTCCCGATGTACCAGAAGGTGAACCGGTCCGACGTCAAGATCATCGAGAACGCGGTCGCCAGGGCGCTGAAGACCAACAAGTCCGTCTACTACCGCGTGTGGGTGCAGTACCCCAGCAACACGGCGGCCATCCCCCAGTGGATCTTCATGGACGCGGTGGGGGACAACGGTTTCCAGTGCAACGCCACCATCGAGAACGTCCCCGGTGGAGCAGCCACCAAGCACAGGTGCTAGCCCCGCCCTGCCGCCGCGAGTCCTCGCCGTGTCAGGAGGAACGATGAACTGCACGGGCCACGAGGGCTGACCGGTCCGGCAAGTCCAGCAGCAGCCCCCGTCGAAGGCGTCTCGACACCTTCGACGGGGGCTGCTCTTGTGAGTTGGTGGTGGAAGTTGTTGTGCTGCCTGGTTGCCCTACTGGTCGGTGGTGGGGGTGGGCTGGAGGCGGCGCAGGTGGTAGTCCAGCAGCTGTCGGATGCGGGTGGGTGGCATCTGGTCGGGGTCGGTGACCGCGTGCAGGGCGATGCCGTCGAACAGGGCCTGCAGCAGGGCGGCCTCGATGTCGAGATCGACGTGCGGGGCGATCTGCCCCGCGGCGGACATCGCGTCGAGCACCTCGCGGCACAGGCGGGCTCCACGGCGGTTGTCCTCGGAGTTGAGGGCCCTGGCTTCGGGGTCGACGAGGACCAGGGACAGGAACGCCACCCAGATCTCGTTCGCCACCTGGGAGTCCGGGTCCGTCGGGAGGAGCCGTTCCAGCTGGGTCAGGCCGCGGGCGCGGGGGTCGGCGGGCAGGTCGGGCGCGTCCAGGCGGCGCTCGGCCTCCTCGGAGATCGCCCGCAGGGCGAAGAGCAGGAGTTCCGCCTGCGTGGAGAAGTAGTACTGGACCGAGCTCGCCGACCAGCCGGCCTGGCGGGCCACGGCGCGGACGGACGCGCCCCCCACGCCCCGTTCGCGGATCACCGCCCAGGTCGCCCTGACCAGCTCCCAGCGGCGCTCCTCGTGGTCAACGATCTTCGGCACGGTCGCTCCTCACCCCTCGGTTCTCCCCCGTGGTCCGCCCCTCCATTGTTTCTGTACAGTTGACCGAAATAAACCCGGGGCGATCGAGGAGGCAGAGATGTCCGCCACACGGGCACCGGCCGGGACGCATGTGACTGGCGCGCCGGCGGCAACCACGCGGGTCTGGGCCCTTGTGCGGGCGCTGTTGGGCGCCTGCGTGATGGCGGTGGCGCTGGGCGCCGCGGCAGCGGTCGGGCAGGCGGTGCACACCCGCACGGGCCTGGCCGGCCTCCCGAGGCAGTGCCTGGTCGCCGTGATCTGCCTGGTGATCGCGGTGTCGTTGATCGCGCTGCTCCGCGGGCGGGTGGACCGGCGACCGATGTCCGGCCTCGGTTTCACGGGCGGCGGTGCGGGACCGCGGTCCTTCGGGCTCGGGGTGCTGGTCACCGCGGGTTCGGCGGCGGTGCTGCTCGGCGCGGGCACGTGGGCGGGCTGGCTGGAGTGGGGACCGCTCACCGCGTCGAAGCTCGTGGAGTTCCTCGTCGTCAACGCGCTGGTCGCGTTCGTCCTGGAGGCGTTCCCGGAGGAACTGGTCTTCCGCGGCTACGTCTACCGCACGCTCAACCAGGCGCTGCGCCGGTGGACGTCCTTCCTCGTCACGATCCTGCTGTTCTGCTTCACCGGAGCCGCGTCGACCGTCGTCCAGTTCGCGGTGGGCACGGTGCTGGGCGAGGACGTGCCGGCGCCCAGCTTCGCGCCGGTCGGCCAGGACCCGGTCGCCTACGCGGTCCTCTTCCCGATCTTCGGCACGGCGCTGCTGGTCGCCAGGATCACCACCGGTTCACTGTGGACGTCGATCGCGCTGCACCTGACCTACCTGACCGTCATCCGCGTCACGTTCGACGGCGAGTCCCGCAACGCCGGCCTGTCGGTGACCGCGACTACCCCGGACGCCTTGGTCCTGGTGCCGGGCTTCCTGCTGTTGACCACGGCGGTCTTCCTGGTGATCTCGCGCCTGCGCGGGCGCCGGGTGGGCTGGCGGGAGCGCGCCCCGGAATAGCCGTCCTGCCAGGAAAACCAGGCCACCACACGGGTGTCGCAAAGTGACTCAGGCGAGCACGGCTTCCACGGCGTGGGCCCGCGGGTTGATCGCTCTGGCGGGCAGGCCGGTGTCCGGCAGGTAGTGCCGGACCAGGTCGGGCGCGGTGAGCAACCGCTGGAGCGACCAGCCCGCGTCGGCCAGGAGGGCGGTCGTGGCCGGTGGTGGCGGGCCGAACGTGACAGGTTCGCCGTGGATCGCCAGGGCGAGCCGGGTGAGGGCGGCCAGGGGGGGCCGGAGCGGTCGGGCGGGGTGGTGCTCAGCCCGAAGTTGACCGCCAGCCGGCTTCCTGGCCGCCGAGTCGGCCCAGCGCGGTCAGCAGCGCTCGCACCCGCCGCTCGCCGAGGTACATGGTCAGGCCCTCGACGGTGAACAGCGCGGGCTCGTCGGTGGCGAGGCCGGCGGCGAGCAGGGCGCGGTCCAGGGGCTCGGTCTCCAGGTCCACCGACCCGAAACGGGGTCCGCCGGCCGGCGCGCGGCGACGTTTGTCGGCCCGGGTGGCGGGGTGGTCGACCTCGAAGAACCGGACGCCGGGCCGGGCCAGCCGCCAGGCGCGGCTGTCGTAACCCGCCGCCAGCACCACGACCTGGCGGACGCCCTGGTCGACGGCGCTCCGCACGGCGTCGTCGTAGAAGCGGGTTCGGGCCGCGACGAGCGTGAACGCGGTCGACCGGCCCCAGCGAGCGAACGGCCGGCGCCGCGGCGCGCGGGCGATCACCGCCCAGCGGGGCCGCAGCATGGTCCGCGCCCACGGGTCGTGCAGAACTCCGGTGTGCGTCAGGTGCGCCCGGGCCAGCGCGACGTTCTGGGCGGTGGCCGAGGGCGTTGACCGTCGCATGGGTCCAGACTGGCACGGCCGCCGCGGACTCCACCGTCTCCCGCACGGCCGTCGGGAGCGCATCGGGGCGCTCGCGCGGAACTGGCGCGAACCTCGGTCCACAGTGGACAACCAGCTAGTCGGCGTTTCCGGTCTCCCACACCCACGCCGCGATCGCCACCCGGTTGCGGGCGCCCGTCTTGCGCTGGATGTTGGCGAGGTGGGTCTTGACCGTGCCGGGGGTGACGAACAGCTCGGCGGCGATCTCGGCGTTGGTCCTCGCCCGCGCGACGAGTCGGGCCACGGCCAGTTCGCGGTCGGTCAGCACGTCGCCGTCGGCGGGCCGCTGCCGGGTGAGGTGGCGGAGCAGCCGCACGGTCAGCTCGGGGCTGACCAGCATCTCCCCGGCGGCGGCCGCCCGCACGCCCTCGATCAGCAGGGTGGGCCCCGACCGCTTCAGCAGGAAGCCGCACGCGCCGTTGCGCAGCGCCGCGTACACGTACTCGTCCAGCCCGAACGTCGTGATCACCACGACCCGCAGCGGGTCGGGCACGTCCGGCCCGGCGAGCTCCCCGGTCACGGCGAGTCCGTCGCGGCGGGGCATGCGGATGTCCACGAGCACCACGTCGGGGCGCAGGACCCTGGCTCGTTCGACGGCCGCGACGCCGTCCGCCGCCTCGCCGACCACACGCACGTCGGGCGCCGAGTCGAGGATGCGCCGCAGGTTGTGCCGCACCATCTCCTGGTCGTCGGCGATCAGCACCCGGATCACGTCGGCACCACCGCCCGCACCGTCCAGCCGTGCGGCCGGGCGGGGCCGGCGGTCAGCCTGCCGTCCACCGCGGCGACCCAGTCGGCCAACGCCGCGAGCCCCGTGCCGCCGGCCCGCCGCCGCCTCGGCGAGCGGGCGACGCCGTCGTCGGTCACCTCGACCACCACGTCCGCGCCGGCACGTGCCACCCTGACCAGCACGGTCGACGCGGTGGGCGCGTGCCGCCGCACGTTGGTGAGCGCCTCGACCACCACGCGGTGGACAGTCGCCACGATCTCCGGCCGCGGCGGGTCGAGATCGGCGATCTCGCAGGCGACCCGGGCCCGACTGCTCTCGGTGAACCGCTCGACGACCGCGCCGACCTCGGCGAGCGTCACCGCCTGGTCCGCGGTGGGTCCGCCGGTGGCGGGCTCGTCGGTGGCGGAGCGCAGCAGCCGCAACGCGCGGTCCATCGCGTCCAGCCCTCGCGTCCCCGCCTCCTCGATCTGGCGCAGCGTGCGGGTCTGGTCCGTCCCGTCGAGCTGCCCGGCCTGCGCGGCGAGCACGATTCCGGTCATCTCGTGCGCGAGCCAGTCGTGCAGGTCCCTGGCCAGCCGCAGCCGCTGTTCCCGCCGGGCGGCGGTGACCGACCGGACCCGCTCCCGGTCCAGCGACCGCAGGTAGGCGCCCAACGCGACCGCCGCGGCGGCCATCAGGGCCCACACCGCACACAGGGCGACGATCTCGCCCGGTGGGGAGGGCGGTGTGAGCCACAGGCCGATCCGCAGGGGCGAACCAGCGACGGCGACGACTCCGATCACGGCCGTGGTCACGGCGGTGCGCGGCGGTGGCCGGCGCACGACCTGGGCGAGCACGCAGAGCTGTCCGGCGGTCTCCAGCAGGAGCCAGCCGGCGCCGGCGTTGTCGCCAGGACCCCGATAGGCAGCGGTGACCACAATGGACAGTCCGAAGGCGACACTTGCCCCTCGGGTCAGGTGTCGGGGCCACCAGAAGGCGCCGCCGGGCGCGGCGGCCACCGCGACGACCGCCGAGACCACGAGCCAGAACACGAACCCTCCCTATCGCGCCGCGCACAACGCGGTGTCCACCGCGCCGAGCATCGCGTCCGACTGGGCACGGGTGGCCGGTGACGTGGTGATCACGATACTGACCTGGCGACCGTCGGCGGTGGCGCCTTCGCGGGTCTGGTAGCCGAGCCCGCTGCCCCCGTGCGTCCAGTACTCGCCGCCGCACGACAGCGGCATCCGGATGAGGCCGAGGCCGTACTCCGCGCCGGGCATCAGGTCGGCCGGCACCGTGCGGTGCATCTCGGCGAGCTGCTCCGGCGGCAGCAACCCGCCACCCAGCAGCGCGGCGAAGAAGGTGTTCAGATCGCCCACTGTGGACACCGCCTCGCCACCCGCCCACACCATGGACGGGTTGACCATCGTGACGTCGATCCGCCGGCCGGAGGCGCTGATCCTGCCCTCGTCGTCGAGGTGCGCGTAACCGCGGGCGTGCTGGCCGCGCGGCGTGGCCTCGTCGCCGGGCAGGGACGTGTCCCCCATGCCGAGCGGGCGCAGGATCCGGTTCTCGACCTCGGACGCGTACCGGTGCCCGGTGACCTTCTCGATGATCATTCCGGCGACCACGTAGTTGGTGGTCGAGTAGTCGAACTTGGTGCCAGGACGGGAAAGCCGGGGTCGGGACACGGCGTCGGCGACCAACTCCTGCGGAGTGTGGTGGTCGAGGCGATGGCGCGAGTAGCCGCCGGGCTCGAACACCGCGGAGTCGAAGTCCGGCAGCCCGCTGGTGTGCTGGAGCAACTGCCGGACCGTGATCTCCCGGCCGTCGTTGCCGTTGGCGCGGATGAGGTCGGGCAGGTACCGCTCGACCGGGGCGTCCAGCTCGACCCGGCGCTCGGCGACCAGCTGGAGGACCACCACGGCCACGAACGCCTTGGTGTTGCTGAAGACCCGCACCCGGTCGCTCGCCAGCATGGGACGGCCGGTGGCGACGTCGGCGACCCCGCTCTGGAACCGGGCCACTCCGGTGGAGTCGCGGACCTCGGCGGCGGCGCCCGGCGCGCCCTCGACCCCGGTGAGGTGTGCGAGCTCCCCGGCCAGGGCGGCGTGCCGGTCGGGGCAGGTCAGGTCCGGCGGCCGGACGCCGTGCACGAGGAAGTCGGTGCCGATCCGCTGGGCGCAGGCGTTCTCGCCGAACAGGTAGGCGCCGTGCCCGCCGTGGTCGACGCTGACGAGTCGGGCCCGGTCGCCGTACTGCCGGCGCAGCGCGGTCGCGGCGCCGTGGGTGGTCGCCGGGTCGCGGAGGTTGTTGACCAGCAGGATGTTCGGCCGGCCCTCCGGGTTGGCCTTCACGGGCGCGTCGATCGGCTTGTGCGCCCAGAACGCGCAGGGCCAGATCGCGGAGCCCGCCCCGCCGGTCAGGGGGTAGCGCCGGGCGTCGGCCTCCGCCTCCGTGGCGTAGAGCTCCGGGTTCCTCGGGGAGGCGACGTCCCCGCAGAACACACCGAGCTCGGCGGAGGCGTCGTTGTCGTCGTCGTACCAGACTCCCAACTTGTTGCCGACCTCGGCGGCGGCCGGGCCGTCACCGTCGCGGGCGGCCGTCATCATGCGGGCGACGAGCGGGAACGTCTCGTCCCGGTAGAGGGCGGAGAACAGGGTGATGCGCAGGTGGCTGCCGGTCAGGGCGCCGCTGGGGGTGGCGAGCGGCGCCTGGTCGAGTTTCCGGACCAGGTCGAGGAACTCGCGCTGGAGGTCGGCCCGGTCCCGCCGGAGGAAGGCGGCCAGGTCGTTGAACCGGACGTCCACCCCGGTGGTCATGGCGTCGCGGAAGGCGCCGCGCCACGCGGCGGTGGGGTCGACGTTGCTGTCGAGCAACACCCGGTCGACGCGGCCGGGGAACAACATGTCGTAGGCGACGCCGACGTAGGTGCCGTAGGAGACGCCGAAGTAGCTGACCCGCCGCTCGCCGAGCGCGGCCCTGATCCGGTCGACGTCCCTGGCGACGTTGGCGGTCCCCATGAACGGCATGAGTTTCTGGCCGGCGCACTTCTGGGCGATCCGCTCGGCGCGCTGCCGCATCGCGGGCTCGCCACCCGGCAGCGGCCAGGGGAAGGTGAACTGCTCCGACGGCTCCAGTCCACATCGGACAGGTGCGCTGGTGCCGAAGCCGCGCTGGTCGAAACTCACGATGTCGTAGGCGTCGAGCACGCTCCTCGGCAGCAGCTTGTCGACGGACGCGGCGTTGTCGAGGTGTGGTCCTGGCCCGCCCTGGTGCATGATCAGGGTGCCGCGGCGCAGGTCGGGGCGGGTGCTGGTGCGCCGGGAGATCTGGATGTCGATCTTCGGGCCGTTCGGGTTCCGGTAGTCGGTCGGCACGGGGACGGTCGCGCACTGGACGGGGCCCTCGAACGGGCAGTCCCGCCACTTCACGCTCGCGGCCTCCGCGGCCGTGGCGGGGGCCGCGAGCACTGCGGCGGCGCTGGCCGCGACCGCGAGCACGGACAGTGTTCTTCGCATGCGTCCCAGGCTGCTGAGGACGGGATCGCCAGACCATCTGCCTTTCGGCAGATACCGGCTTCGGGGCGCACTCGGCAGCATCGACCCCATGGGCGGGATCATCAGGGGCATCCCTCGTACGGCAGCACTCGCGGCGGTGCTCGTGATCAGCGGTTGCCGCATCGGTGACGTCGGCGTCACACCGGTCAACGACAGCCGGGCCTTCGACCTCCCCGGCCAGGAGCTGACGATCGACTCGACCAGCGATCTTCGTCTCGTTCCCGGCCACGGTCGGGCTTTGAGGGTGTCACGCCGGCTCACCGGGATGGCGGCGGAGGAGGGCAACGCGTCGTGGGCGCTCGACGGAAGCACGTTGCGGCTGACCGCCAAGTGCAGGGGACTGGTCATCGAATGCGGCAGTCACTACACGGTCGAAGTGCCGGCGAACGTAGCTGTGTCCGTGCGGACCGAGGGAGCGGAGGTCAGCGCGGACGGTCTGCCCAACGCGCTGACGGTGCGGACCGGGACCGGTCACATCCGGGCCGCGAAGACCTCCGGAACCCTGAGGCTCAGCTCCGGGACCGGCGACGTCGCCGTCGACGAGAGCGCTTCGTCCGATGTGGAGGTTCACAGCCGACAGGCCCGCCACACCCTGGCCTTCGCCACCGCGCCGCGTGGTGGCGAGCACCCGCGACGGTGACGTCTCCCTCGTTCTCCCCGGGGATGACACCCGCTACCTGATCGCGGCGTCGGCCCAGCGGGAGGACAGGTCCCGCGTCGAGGTCGAGAGCTTTCCGGACGCCGGGAACCAGATCACCGTGGAGAGCCCGGGCGGCCAGGTGCGGATCACCAAACGCGGGTAGCGGTGGTCGGTGCTGGCTCCGAGGGATTCCTCCGCTCCACTTAGGACACCGTGGGTTCAGTGCAGACCAAAACAAACCAACCTGACCGCTCACCGACGCCCTGCCCGCGCCCTGGAGCTACCCGGGGCGCGGGCCGCGTCGATGGCACTGTTGTCGGGTCAGTCGACGGGGTCGGTCACCGCCTCACGCGGGCTGATGTGGAGGCTGAGGGCGGCTTCGGGCGCGGGTGGCGCTGGCAACTGGACGCGGGTGCCGTGGGGCGAGCTCTGCCAGGGTAGTGGGTGTGGGCAGGCGCCGAGCTGGACAGTGGCTCCTGGCTGGAGGCGGACGTCGAGGTCGATGGTCGTGCCTCGGGGAGTTCCCAGCACGAGGGCGTGGAGCACCTCTCGTGAGGCGGTGTAGCGGACGGGCAGTCCTTCGGTGGTGATGCCCTTGGCGCGGTGCCAGGGGCGTGTGCCGTAGATGGCGTCGCCGTGGGTGGCCAGCCAGTCGCCGAGGTCGACGAGCCGCTGTGCCTGTTCGGGCGGGATGTCGCCGCTGCCGGTGGGGCCGACGTTGAGGAGCAGGTTCCCGCCCCCGGCGACGGTGTCGATCAGGAGGTGGATCAGCTGGGTGGAGCTGAGGTAGCTGTCCTCGGTTTCGAGCTGGTTGTAGCCGAAGGAGGTGCCGATGCCGCGGCACGCTTCCCATTTGCGGGCGGCGGGTTTCGTGTCGTTGGAGTACTCGCGGGTGTCGAAGTCGGCGTGGAGTTGGCCGTCGTGTTGGCGGGGGATGTCGAAGCGGTCGTTGACGACGCCGTCGGGCACCTGCTGGTAGTAGGTCCGGAACAGCGCTTCGGCGTCGAGGTTGGGCAGGAGGCAGTAGTCGTTCCACAGCACGCTGGGCTGGTAGCGGGTGATCAGCTCGCGCCAGTGCGCGTCGGTGTAGGCGTGGTAGGCGTCGCTGGTGGGCATCGCCCGGACGAAGCTCTCGTCGTCGGTGACGGGCAGCCCCCCGAACGTCCAGTCCAGTCCCTCGGCGTAGTAGGCCCCGAAGCGGAGTCCGTGGCACCGGACGGCGTCGGCGAGCTCGCCCACCACGTCCCGCCCGGCCTGCCAGCCCTCCTGGTGGGGGTTGGGGTGGTCGCTGGGCCAGAGCAGGAAACCGTCCTCGGTCTTGGTGGTCAGCACGACGTACCGCGCCCCGGCCCGCGCGAACAGCCGCGCCCAGGACTCGGGCTCCCAGGCGGGGAGCGTCTGGTCCCGGAACTGCTCGACGAAGGCGGAGTACGGCAGGTCCCCGTAGTGCTCGGCGTGGTACCTGCTGGTCTCGCTTCCCGGGACGGCCATCGTGTTCTGGTACGTCTCGGCGTAGGGCAGGGTGCGCCAGAACTGCCGCTGTTGCCAGCGGGGCACGTTCGGCCCCCGGTCCTGGAGGCCCTGAACCAGGTGGACCGGTGCGAAGGCGGGGATCGCCGCGGCGGTCCAGTGGATGAAGATCCCCAGCTTGGCGTCGTCGAACCAGGGTGGCAGCGGCCGGGCGGGCGGGGCCTCGGCGGCTGGTGCGACGGGCTGCTCCGGCTCGTGGGTCATCGGGTTTCCCCCTCGTCGTCAGTGTCCACAGTGGACTCGGTGGCGATCCGGCCGTCGGCGCCTCGGCTGTCCGCGGCCCGACGACCGGCGGTCCCGGTGGTCATCGTTCCGCTGTCCGGGGTTCCGCGCTGGGTGTTTCGCCGTGGACGCCCGGTCTCTGGCGATGGTGCGTTCGGGCAGCGCTCCTGCCCGAACGCGCCAGGGGGCGAGGTGGGGGAGACCCGAGGACGAAGCCGGCAGTTGCCTCCAGCGCGCGACAGGGGTGGCGCGGCGAGGATTTCCCTCGGAAGCGCGGCACGACGAAAGGGACGAACGGATGAGGGATCGGAAGCACTTCCGGCGCAGGGGAGTCCTGGCGGCGTCGGTGATCGCGGTGGGCGCGGTGCTCGCCCCCGCGGTGGCCCACGCGGCCCCGGCCGGGACGGCCGACTCCGCCGGGGTGCGGCGGAACCCGGTCCACGCGCTGGTCCTGGCGGCTCACCCGCTGCTGTCGACCGAGCCCGGCGGGAACACGGCGGACCTGCGCGCCCTGGGCGCGATGATCGGTGACGCCGGGGTCGTCGGCCTCGGTGAGGCGACCCACGGCTCACACGAGTTCTTCGCCATGAAGGAGCGGGTCTTCCGCTACCTGGTGGAGGAGCGGGGCTTCACCACCTTCGCCCTGGAGCTGAGCTGGTCGGCGGGGGTCAGGATCGACGACTACCTCCGGACCGGCAGGGGCGACGCCCGCCAGGTCGCGAAGGAGGCGCTGGCCAACTCCCCGTGGGACCGCGAGGAGTTCGTGAGCCTCATCCAGTGGATGCGGGGCCACAACCAGCGCCACCCCGACCGGCCGGTGCGCTTCATGGGCGATGACATCGGCGCGCCGTCGGTGACCGACGACTTCTTCGGCCGGGTGACCGACCACGTGCGGCAGCACAACCCGGAAGCGCTGCCCCGGCTCAACGAGCTCTACACCGGCCTGCGGCCGATCGACGACGCCTTCGCCTACCTGCGCAAGCCGCTTGAGGAGCGGCAGCGGCTGGCGGCCAGGGCGCAGCAGGCCCTGGAACTGGTCAGCGGCCTCGGGAACTCCGGCGGAGACGCGTGGGCGTGGGTTGAGCAGCACGCCCGGTTCATCGCGCAGACCGCCCAGTTCCTCACCATCGACGTGACCAACCCGGCGTCGGTGACCGCCTCCGAGCGTTTCCGCGACGAGGTGATGGCCCAGAACGTCATCTGGTGGCAGCGGCGCACCGGCCACAAGATGTTGCTGTCGGCGCACAACGGGCATGTCGGCTACGTCAGCAGCCAGCCCCAGGTCTACCCCAGGACGCAGGGGTCGCTTCTGCGCGACGCGCTGGGCAGGAGCTACCGCCCCATCGGCTTCACCTTCAACCGGGGTTCGTTCCTGTCGAAGGACGCGTCCCTCAACAGTGACTGGAAGAAGTTCACCGTGGGACCCGCCGAGCGCGGCATGAACGAGCACACCCTCGACCGGGTTCCCCACCGGAACTACTACCTGGACATGCGCACTGCTCCGGCCAGCGCGCGTGCGTGGTTGGACATCGCTCGGCCGACGCGGGACTTCGGGTCGAGCTACCCGGCGGAGCCCGGCACGGTCGCGCTCGGCCGCGCCTTCGACGTCCTCATCCACCTCCACGAGGTCCGGGAGGCCCGGCCGAGGACCTGAGCTCTGGTCTCCGCACGAGTTGACTGACACGTCCTGAGCTCGGCGGGGAGGACGGCCGCGTCGCCGTCCTCCCCGCCGAGTACCCCGCCTCCGCGGGTTGGGCGGTCATCTCTGCGGGACGGACAGATCGCCGTGGTTCGCCGCTCCTCTCCGTCATCTGTCCACAGTGGACCGGCGAGGCGCTGTGCCCTCTTCCCACCAGACGTCGTCCCCGTGACGGTGGAGTTGGCGGTGGGGGTCACCGTCCCGTGATCCCCACCGCCAACGGCGAAGAGTGCCGCCGCGTCAGGCGGGCGCTCCTCTCACTCCGTCGCCGCGTCGCCGCGTCACTGGGGCACCACGTCACCGCGTGGGGTCGAACATGCGCGTGGCACGGGAGAACAGCAGCTTCCGCTGCGGGTTCGGGACCGTCTCCAGGGTGGGGTCCGCCGCGAGGATGGCCTGCCGGAGCCGCTGCACCGAGGGTGACGGCTCGACGCCGAGTTCGCGAACCACGTCGTCCCGGAGGCGGCGGAAGACCGCGAGCGCCTCGGCGCCGCGCCCGGATCGGTGCAGCGCCACCATGAACTGGGCGTGGACGCGTTCGTTCAGGGGGAACTGGGCGACGAGTGCGGTCAGCTCGGCCAGCAGTTCCCGGTGTCGTCCCAGCTGGAGCTCCGCGTCGACGCACTGCTCCAGCGCGGTCAGGCGTCGCTGTTCCAGCGACAGGACCCGGGGTTCGACGACGTTCCCGGCCTCGACGTCGGCGAGCGCGGACCCCCGCCACAGGGCGAGTGCGGAGCGGAGAGCGCGGCTGGCGCCGGCGTGGTCGGCGTGTTCCAGCTTTCGGTCTCCGTCCTCGGCCTGCCGCAGGAACAGGCTGAGGTCGTGGTCGTCCGGGTCGACCCTGAGCTGGTAACCGTTCTCCTCGGCGACGAGCAGTTGTTCACCACCACGGGAAAGACCCGCCAGCAGCTCGCGCACCCGAACGACGTGGTCCTGGAGTGCCGTGGCGGCGCCCGGTGGCGGAGCGTGCCCCCAGACCTCCTCGACCAACAGCTCTCTCGGGACGACCCGGTTCCAGTTCAACAGCAGCAGTGCCAGGACCTTTCGCGGCTTCGACGCCGGAAGAACCCGGGCGACCTCCACGTCGTCCAGGCGCAGATCCCCAAGAACCTGTACCTTCATCGACCAACCCCCCTCAATCTCTGGAATCCCAACGGTTCTGGCTCGTACGTCGTGGTGGAGCCGCTCGCCTGACCGTTCACCGGCGAGGGCGGTGGAGAAACCGGACGCCCTGCGTTCCCGGGCGTTTCCCCCTCGGTTCTCCGCTCCTCGCGACCACGTCGACCGGTCCCGACCGGAGGTCAGGACCGGACGCGGTGGTCCCAGCCGCGTGCCTTCGCCATGCTCCCCAGCAGAACTCTCACACCAGCAGCACGCTCACGACAGGCTCGGCGTTGTCGTCCAGCCCTGACAGATCGGCACAGCCGCCCCGGTCGCGGATCGCGTCGCCGAGCGCGCCCCGCCCCGGGTGGGCCACGGCTTCGGGCACGCCGCCAGCAGGACACGACCATCACGACGGGTCGGACGGTTGGGCCCGTAGGGTCCGCGACAGGTCGATGTTCAGCCGTCCGCGGGAGAACACCGCGCGCACCTCGCGGAGAGCGGCGAGGCTGGCCAGGGGATCGCCGTCGACGACGAGGATGTCCGCGTCGTAGCCGGGGGCCAGTCGCCCCAGGTGGTCCCCGTGCCCCAGGACGGAGGCGTTGTTGGCGGTGGTCAGCTCGATGATCCGCTCCCGGGGGAAACCGATGTGCTCGTACACCTCCAGCCCCAGGGTCAGGGCGTCGAAGGTGCTGCCGGACAGGCCGGAGTCGGTGCCGACGGCCAGGGGGACGCCGTGGGCGTCCAACCAGGAGATCCGCCGGTACCGGCGCCAGGCGTAGTCGGCGTCCCTGGCGAACGCCGCCCGCCAGTGCAGCGAGGTCTCCACGCACGCGGCGATGCCGTCCCTGGCCATCGCGACGGCGAGGTCCTCGCGGTGCTCGTACTCGAACTCGCGCTGCGAGTCGAAGAACGTGCAGTGTTCGATGGTGTTCGCCCCGGCCGCGACCGCGGCGGCGATCGACCCGGTGCCGTGCGCGTGCGCGGCGACCGGCAGGCCGTGCCGGGCCGCCTCGTCGACCACCACGCGCAGCTGCTCGGTGGTGAACTGCGGCTCCCACATGGCGGCTCCGCCCGGGGTGATCGAGCCGCCGCTGGCCATGACCTTGATGACGTCGGCGCCCAGCTCGGCGTTGCGGCGCACCCGGGCGCGGATCTGCTCCTCGCCGTCGACCTCGCCCCCGAAGAACCAGCAGTGTCCACCCGGGACGGTCACCGGCGGGCCGGAGGCGAGGATGCGCGGGCCGACGCGCGAACCGCCCTCGATCTCCCCGCGCAGCGAGAAGATCAGCCCGTCGCGGTCTCCCAGATCGCGGACGGTCGTGACCCCGGCGTGGAGTGCCTGCGCGGCGCGGGCGGCCATTCCCCGCAGGACCGTGTCGTCGTCGGCCTCGATCAGCGCGTTGACCGGGTTCTCGCTGGCGTCCAGCGCCAGGTGCACGTGCGCGTCGATGAGTCCGGGCAGGATCGTGGCGCCGGCGTACTCCACCCACGCCGTTCCGGCCGGGGCGCGGCGCTCGATCTCGCGCCGGGCGCCCACCGCGCGGATGGTGGCGTCCTCGATCAGGACCGCGCCGTTGTCGATCCGGTGACCGGCCGGTCCCGGCAGTACCTGGTCCGCGGTGATGGCCTGGAGCACGTGACCTCACTTCTCCGAGGAGGGGTGTTGGTGGTGGGGGTGGGCCAGGGCGCGCGAGAGCGCGAGGAGGTGGCCCACGTCGTCGTGGAACGCCGGCGAGGGAGGGGCGATGAGGACCGCGCGCTTCTCGCCGGCCTGCCGCTCGCCGCGACGCAGCCGCACGGCTTCACGCACCGCGGCGGCCTGTTCGGTCGGCGGCGCGTCGTGGCTCCAGCCCGCCCCTTCCAGGTAGGGGCTGAGCTGGACCAGGCCGTCGCGGATCTCCACGTAGCGGCGCCAGAAGCGGTGGTGGACGCGCCACAGCTGCCACCGCTCCCGCCGGGCGGAGACGTGCCGGTCCAGTTGCGCGGCGGGGAACTCCCGGTGCAGGAGCTCCCACAGCGGCCGCAGGGCGAGGAAGTCCCGGCGCTGACGCCACCAGAGCGTCGCCTGGGCGGTGCCGGTCAGCAGCAGCGCGGCGAGCAGGCCCACCACCACCAGGAACCCCGACGCGGCGAGGAGGTTGAGGGCCACCCGGGGCACCCACTCCACCTTCGGGCCGCCGAGCCACCGGCTGGCCATCAGGACGGCGCGTGCCGCCGACGCCGCGGCCCCGAGGCCCAGGCCGACCGCGATCACGGCCAAGCCCACCCGCAGGCGCCAGCCCGACTCCCCGGCGTAGCGCCACCCCCACCGCGCCCCCTGGGAGAGGAGGTGGACGAAGTAGAGGTTGCCCAGCACGTAGAACGCCACGATCGGCAGGACGGTCGGCCGCTCCAGCGTGCCGCCGAAGGAGTGGTCACGCAGTTCCGGCGGGGTCGCCCACATCAGGGCCACCACGGTCGCCGACATGGCCGCCAGCAGGACGAGTTCCCGGCGCGCCCGTCGCCGGAGGTCCGGCTCGCCGCCGGCCAGGAGGAAGAACAGGCCCAGCCCCAGGTACTTCGCGAACAGCATGAGGTTGGTGGCCAGCTTGGGCAGGCCCCGCCCGCCCCCGTGCGCGGCCACCTCGGTGGCCAGGTGGTCGAGGTGGACGCTGAAGAACTCCAGCAGCAGACAGGACACCAGCGCCCACAGCGCCGCGTTGCGCGGGGTGCGGGCCAGCCGGTAGAGGAAGACCACCAGCGCGACGGCCACGACGTACTCGCCGCCGGGGAACTCGCTCACAACCACCGCCGGTCGCTCAGCGTGGCCTGCAACCGTCGCGCCTGCTCCGACCGGGCGGGCAGCGTCAGCGCCCGGTGCCTGGTCGTGGTCTCCAGCAGCAGCGTGGCCACCACCTCGGCCTCGCGCTCCTGCTGGTCGTCGTAGCTGGTGCGGCGCAACGCCCGGCGGATCCGGTCCGGCGGGATGTCGGGCATCAACTCGCGCCAGACCTCGTCGTCATCCTCGTCCGAATGGTGCCCGGCCAGCATGTGCCCCAACTCGTGGGCGATGATGTGCTGCTGGTGCGTCGGGGTGGTTTCGGACTGGTAGACGATGTAGTCCGCGGCGGGATTGCCCAGCCACAACCCGAACGGTGTGGGCACGGTCAGCGAGTAGGGCAGTAAATGGATCGGTTTGCCCCGCCGCCGGGACAGACGTGCGCAGACCTCCGCCATGTCGGCCGGTCCGTCGATGCCGGATGCCTCGAACTCCCGGCGTAATCGTCTTCGGAGTCGCGCCTCACCGGCATAACGCCGCGCGTGTTCCCGAAACGCGCCCAGCACTGGACCACCCCTCCCCGAGTCGTCACCTGTGGAATCTCAGCGGGTGAGCTCACGTGTCGTCGTCGACCGCGTCACCGCGCTGCTTTTCGAAGTCGATGTAGGCGATCACCCTGCTCAGCTGTCCGCGACTGAGCCCCCGCGCGCGGTGGGCGATCTTCCGGACGGCGTTGTCCCCGAGCGCCGCGAGGAGTTCGTACTGCTGGTTGAGCTCGCGGCCGCGTTCGCTGTCGCTGAAGTAGTCCAGTGGCACCTGGAAGAAGTCCGCGAGCGCCCGCACCAGGGCGTGGCTCGGCTCGGACTTGCCCCTGAGCAGGTCGTACAGGTATCCCCTCGACACCTTGTGCCCCCGCTGGGTGACCTCCTCGGCCACCTCCCGCGGGGTGAACCTCGTGCCGTCCGCGCGGCTGACCGTGTCGAACAGGCGCCGGAGCTGCGTCGCGAATGTGTCGCCATGCGCGGACACCGCCTCCACCTCCCTGCGGGACAGGAACACCTGACCCCGTGGCACCCCCAGAGTCGGAGAAAGCTGACGCGAAGGCCCCGTGACCCGGTCTGCGCGCAGCGCGGTCAACCATATCGGACTGAATATGACCGCCACTCGTCCATTCGAGCGAAGTTGATCTCAGCTTGGCATCGGGCGGCGAGGAGATGGGCCGCGCGGCGGTGTGCGCGGGAAAGCGGTGGTTCCACAGCGCCCAAGTGTTGCTGTGGCAGTTGAAGCATTCAGGGCGGCTGGGCTGGGCCGATGCCATTCGGTCCGCGTTACCGTCGCCCCGGTGGACGGTGTGGGACATCGACGAGTACGTACTCGTCAACTTCTCCGAGCTGTGGCTATTTCACCGCGCATGCGACGACAACGACGGTGTCGCACGGCGGTGAGCGAGATTTCGGTCACGCCCGCCACTGCTCGGCGCATTCGGTGGAAGTGTCGGCACAGCGAATGACGTGACCGTGCTGGCGCTCCTGCCGGCGCGCCTGTTGGTCAGGTCAGCTCGCCCTCGGACGATCCGCCCGACCACATCTGGACCAGGGCGCTGACGGGGTTGTCCCGGCCGAAGCACAGCTCCAGGCTCGCGGCGGACTCGGCCGCCTTCTCGGCGCTGCGCCGGAAGAGCGCCTCCTCGTACGTGGCGAGTGCCCTCTCGGTGTCGTCGCGGTGCGTGACGATGGCCTGGGCGAGCTCGGCGCCGTCGAGCATGGCGAGGTTGGCGCCCTCGCCGGCGAACGGCGACATCAGGTGCGCGGCGTCGCCCAGCAGCGTCACGCCCGGGACGCGGTCCCAGCGGTGGTCGACCGGCAGCGCGTGGATCTTGCGCGGAACCAGCGGGCCGTCGGCGTCGGCGACCAGCGTCCGCAGGTCCTCGTGCCAGCCCGCGAACTGCGCCAGCACCGCGCTCTTGGCGGTCTCGGTGTCGGAGAAGTCGATGGAGTCGAGCCACTCCTGTCCGGTCCGCACGGCCACGTAGACGTGCAGGCTGCCGTCGATCTCGCGGTGGGCCAGGAAACCCCGGCCCCCGCCCAACGCGAAGAACATGCCGCCGCCGATCAGGGCCGCGCTCCCCGGGTGTCGCGTGTCGGCGTCCAGCAGGTCCACCTCGACGAAGGAGACACCGGTGTAGGCCGGCCGGGCCGCGGAGACCAGGGGGCGGACGCGTGACCAGGCGCCGTCCGCGCCGACGAGCAGGTCGGTGGTGAAGGCGGAGCCGTCGGCGAGGGTCACCTCGTGGCGGCCGGCGCCCACGGGACGGGCGCCGGTCACCTTCTGTCCCCAGTGGACAGTCCCGTCGGGCAGCGAGTCGAGCAGCAGGTCGCGGAGCTGGCCCCGGTCGACCTCGGGGCGGTCGCCGGTGCCGTCGTCGGTCTCCTCCCAGTGCACGACGCCGTGTTCGTCGAGGACCCGGCTCGCCTGGCCCCCGGGGTGGACGATCGCGCGGAACTGCTCGTGCAGCCCGGCGGCGCGCAGCGCGACCTGGCCGCTCTCGGCGTGGATGTCGAGCATGCCGCCCTGGGCGCGGGCGTGGCGGGAGGCGTCCAGGTCGTGGATGACGGCGTCGATGCCGTGCACGCGCAGGACGCGAGCGAGGGTCAGGCCCGCGAGGCCGGCGCCGACGATCGCGATGGGGTGGTGCGGGGTCATGGCGGTGCTGCTCCTTCGGCAGGAGGTGCTGGCCTGCCGACGATTGTACCCGAACATGTTCGTAACGAACATGTTCGTCGCTGGGATGCCGAACACGTTCGCTAGCGTGGGCGCATGCCTGCCGCCCACGCCCGCAGTCGCCGGGAGCGACCCGCCAAGCCCGCCCTCACCCGCGACGGGATCATCACCACCGCCCTCCGGGTCCTGCGGGACGAGGGCCTGCAGCGGGTCACCATGCGGCGCCTGGCGCAGGAGCTCGACACCGGCCCGGCCTCCCTGTACGTGTACGTCGCCAACACCGCGGAGCTGCACGCCGCGGTGCTGGACGAACTACTGGGAGAGGTCGACCTGAGCCCGGCGCGCGGCGCGGGGGAGTGGCGGGAACGCGTCGAGGCCGTCCTCGCCTCGTACGGGCGGGTCCTCCACGAGTACCCCAGCCTCGCCCGCGCGGCGGTCGTCGCCCGCCCGTCCGGCCCGAACTACCTCAACCTGCTCGACGCGCTGCTGGCCCTGCTCAAGGAGGGCGGTGTCCCGGACGACCAGGCCGCCTGGGGTGTGGACGTGCTGCTCCTGGTGGCCACCGCCGACGCCGCCGAGCACTCCACCCACCCGCGGACGCCGCACTCCGAGAACGAGTGGAACGCGCTGGCCGACGCGCTGCGCAACGCCTCGCCGACCGACCACCCCCACCTCGCCGGGCACGCCGCGCAGTTGCTGTCCGGCACACCGGAGCTGCGCCAGGCCTGGACGCTCCGCGTGCTCCTCGACGGCATCCTGCGCACGCCGCTGCCCGACGCCGCCCAGTCGTCGACGCCCTGACCCGGATCACCTCCGACCTGAAGGTGATGTCCTGACAGCGATGTCCTGGCGTCGATGTCGCCTGTCCACACCGTCCACTGTGGACGTTGATGGAAGGCGGCGCGTGTGGGAATCAGCAGCAGTGGTGGCCGCGCCAGGCCTCGCGGCCTTCCTGCACCGCGACGGCGGCGATCACCAACGCGACGACCAGGGTCAGCCCAGAACCAGCCCCACAGGCGGTTGAGCAGCAGGCCGACCAGCAACACCCCGACAGGTAGGTGCACAACGGGGTTTGCTTCGAGTCGGCCACGGCACTGGCCGAGCCCAACTCCCGCCCGGCGCGGCGCTGCGCGGCCGACAGGAACGGCATGACCAGGAGCGACACCGCCGCCAACACGATCCCCACCGTGGAGTGCTCGGCCGCAGCCGCGCCGAACAACGTGCGCGCCGACTCCGCGGTGACGTAGGCGGCCAGCGCGAAGAACGACACGGCGATCGCCTTCAACGCCGAACGCTCCCGCTTCTCGAACTCCGAACCGGAGAACTGCCACGCCACCGCCGTCGCCGAGGCGACCTCGATCACCGAGTCCAACCCGAACCCGATCAACGCGGTGGAGGAGGCGGTGGCGTCGGCGGTGATCGCGACGACCGCCTCGACCAGGTTGTCGGTGATCGTCGCGGCGACCAGCAGCCGCACCCGTCGGGCCAACACCGCTCGCCGTCCCGGATCGACCGCCAACCCCGGGCCGGGCGCGGCGATGGTCGGGCCCGTGCGGCAGCCGTCGGCGCGCCTTTCTCCGGCCAGTGCTGGGAACTTCGACCGGTCAGCCTGGCCGCTCATGACGTCGCCCGCGCTGCCGTCGTGGCCCCGCCGGCCCGACCTCGCCCCCGATGGTCGTTCGGCGGTCGTCGTCCACGCAGGGCTGGCCGGTGTCCACGGCCAGCACCACCTGCACCAGCTCGCCCAACGCCCGCGTCAGATGCGCGTCGGCCAGGGCGTAGCGCACCTGGCGGCCCTCGTGGTCGGCCACCACCAGGCCGCAGCCGCGCCCTTCAGTCACGGCTGAACCATGGCTTCTCGGCTGTTGGCGTTCGATCGGTACGGATCGGCGCTCGGGGCAGCGCTGTTCGTTGCGTCACCTTGGCCTTTGGTCAGCCGGCGTCGCCGATGACCTCCGAGACCTGGTGGAGGATGGTGTCGGGTTGCTCGTAGGGGATCTGGTGGGTGGCCTGCTCCGCGAGGACGACCCGGCCTCGTGGCGCGAGGTCGGCCAGCCGTCGGTGGCTCGCGTCGACGTGGGACCGGTGGGCCTCGGGCATCCGGGCCGGCCGCACGCCTGCCGCGACGACGGACGTCGGGACGTCGGGGAACCGGACACCGGGCGCGGTCAGGACAGCGTCCACTTCGGACAGATGACTGTCCATGCGGGACAGCATCCGGGCCAACTCGCGGATCGCCTGCGGCGTCCGGTAGAAGCGCGCGGTCTGCTCCCGCAGCCCCTCGGTCGGCTGCGGGCCGGCCATCCGGTCGATCAGGCGCGTGCCGAACCGGGTGTCGAACAACCCCCGCGCCATCAGCCGGAGCTGGGTGACGCCCAGGGCCTGTAACGGGACGCGCAGGGCGCGCGGCGTCGGTCCGGGAGCGGTCGGGGTGGGGTCGACGAACACCAGGCCGGCCACGTCCCGGGGATGGCGCACCGCGTGCACCGCCGAAACCAGTCCGCCGTAGGACCAGCTCACCACCACCGCGGGCAGTCGGACCTCCAGCGCGTGGAGTAACTGATGCAGGTCATCGGCCATCTCGGTGATCGTGTGCCGTGGTGTTCCGGTGGAGCGCCCGACACCCACCCGGTCGTAGGTGACGACCGTGGCCATGTCGGCAAGGCCGGCTTCCACGGCATGTCCCCAGGCGCCGCCAACGCCCTGACCGGTGCCGGCCGCCTCCAGGACCACGGTGGGGCCGCGGCCCCGGATCTGCGTGCAGATCGTGTGGTCGCCCACGTCGATCAGGCGTGGCGCGCTGTCGAACCGGTCCGCCCAGGCGGTCGTCATCGTCCTTCTCCCCGTTCCGAGACCAGTGGCTGGGCGGCACCCGCCGCCCGCCGTACTCCTTGTGGGCAGCCAACTCCGAGACACCGAGCGCAGCCGCGATCGCGATCCACACGACGCCCCGCACCCGCGCACGTGCCACAACGCCTCAGGCTCTCGCCCACGTGGTCAACTTAGGTTGACACAGACGGTTTGGTCAACCTTGGTTGACCAAACCCGTGCGACCCCTGTGGCGTACCGCGCGTGGCCCGGACACCTCACTGCCCGCCCAGCGCACTGGTCAGTGCTGCGGTCGCTGACCGGACAACGCCTCCCGGCCAGCGACCGCCGACGGTCAGAACGGCGGCTCGTCCGCCCTCGGCGCTGCCGCGACCGGGGTGGCGGAGGCCCAGGGGTCGTTGGCCGGCATGCCCGTGTTGCCCGCGTTACCCGCGGGCCCGCCGCCCCGGCTCGCCTTGCTGACCTTCGCGGTCGCATAGCGCAGCGACGGGCCGATCTCGTCGACCTCCAACTCGACGACCGTGCGCTTCTCGCCCTCCCGGGTCTCGAACGACCGCTGTCGGAGCCTGCCCTGCACGAGGACCCGCATGCCCCGCGTCAGGCTCTCCGAGACGTTCTCGGCCTGTTGGTTCCAGCAACTGCACCGCAGGAACAGCGCTTCGCCGTCCTTCCACTCGCCGCTCTGCCGGTCGAACGTCCTCGGGGTCGAGGCGACGGTGAAGCTCGCCACCGCGGCGCCGGAGGAGGTGAAGCGCAGCTCGGGGTCAGCGGTCAGGTTGCCCACGACGGTGATCGTTGTCTCGCCAGCCATGACCGCATCATCCCCGCCGCCACCGACAGGTTCGGGCGTCGAGCGGCCCCGACACGGGGACGTGCCCACGATCGTGGCCGCCCGGCTCACCGGCCCCGGCGCGGATCACGTCGAGGTGGTGCCTTCGGAGACCACGGGCGGGGTCGACGTGGCACAGGAGCGTCGGGAGGTCCGCCCGGGCACGGAGGGAGGCGGCCCGGGCCGCGCGGAACTCCCGACGGTCGGCCGCCAGCCGGTCCGCGAATCGAGGTCAGCGCCGTCCCCGTGTGAGGGGCGGTCGAAAGTCCTGTGCTGGCAAGCGTTTTCCAATCCTCGGCGGCGGGATTCGGCTTGGCGCAGGGGCGAGGGGATGTGCGCCGGGTGGGGGAGAGGTTTTCCGCTGTTCAGCGCTGCGCCCCGCCAGCTCGTGCTGGCGGGGCGCGTTTCCCGCTGGGCCCACGGTAGTTGGCCGGTTCGGGGTCAGTCCGCGTTCAGGCTCCGGTGCTGTCCGGCGCCGTGGGACTCACCTCTGACGGCTCGTGATCTGCGGGCGTGCGCAGGGGGAAGTGCTTCACTTCGAGGCGTTGTGCAGGTCCAGTAACGCCGCCGCGGCCCGGAAGTGCTTGTTGCGGCCGAGGTCGGCCACCGTGGTGATGTTGAAGGCTTTCTTGAGCAGCTCGCCGTCCGCCTCGCTGACACCGGCCAGCGCGGCGACCGGCGCCTCCAGGACCTGCTCCAGCGGCAGCTCCTCGTACTTCTTGTCCAGCAGGGCGTCCAGGTTGGCGCTCACGGCCATCGTGACTCCTCTCGGATGGGTTCCGGTCCTGCGGGGCAGGACCGGAACCGAGGATAATGATCATCTTCGGCGGGCTCGCAAGGGCGGTGCCGAAGCGAGCCCGTCTGGCAACCCGAGCCCAGAGCGGAAGACCGCACCGGTGGGCCCGACGGTCGCTCCGGAGCTGATCACCGCCAGAGCGAGCAGGCGGGGGTGGTCGCGGCCGGCGTCGTCATCGCCTCTTGCCGCAATGGCATGAAAACTGGCTGACCCGGTGGCGTGCGGAACACCCTGTTGTCCAGCGCGGACGACCTCGTCTCCTGGCTCGGTCGATCGCCCTCTCGTTCCCTCCACGCAGCCACGATGACAGGAGATCGGCCATGACTGACGCCTCCGTGCCGAGTCCGGCGCAGCAGTACTGGGACGGCTTCTACCAGGACCAGGACCAGGGCCAGGACCAGGGCCCTGCCCGAGCCGTGCGTCCCAATCCGTTGCTGGTGAGGGAAGTCGGCTCGCTCGCACCCGGCACGGCGCTGGACCTCGGGTGCGGGGAGGGCGGTGACGCGATCTGGCTGGCTGGGCAGGGCTGGCGGGTGACCGCTGTCGACGTCTCCGCGACCGTCCTGCGCCGGGCGGCCGCACGTGCCCTCGACGCCGGGGTCGCCGACAGCATCCGCTGGGAGCGGCACGATCTCCCGCAGTCGTTTCCCGCCGGGTTGTTCGATCTCGTCTCGGCGCAGTTCCTCCACTCGCCCGTCGCGGCCGAGGGCGAGCGGGAGAAGATCCTCCGCGGCGCGGCCGACGCGGTGGCGCCGGGCGGAGTCCTGCTGGTCATCAGCCACGCCGGCTGGCCGTCGTGGCTGGAGCACCCGCCGTTCGAGTACCACTTCCCGACCACGCGAGAGGTTCTCGCCTCGCTCGACCTACCCGCGCACCGGTGGCACGTGGAGGTGGAAGATCTCGTCGACCGCGAGCTGACCGGACCCGGGGGACAGTCCGGTCGACGCCAGGACTCCGTGCTGCGGGTGCGCCGAACGCGGTAGCGGCGGTTACCGCGAACGGGCGCGCAGGTGAGCGCGTTCTCCCTGCGGTCCGAACAGGATGAGCAGTTCGACGGGCGTGGCGCCCGCGTTTCCCAGCCAGTGCGGGAGACTGGTGTCGAACTCGGCGGCCTGGCCGGAGGTGAGCACCAGGTCCTGGTCGCCGAGCACCAGCCGCAGTCGGCCGTTGAGGACGTAGAGCCACTCGTGGCCTTCGTGGGTTTGCGGCTCGGGAGCGGCGTCGTCCCGGCTCACCGGAATGATCATCTTGAACGCCTGCGCGCCGCCTCCGCGCCGGCTCAGCGGGACGAACGTCATGCCGTGCCGCTGGATCGGGCGCAGGTGGACTCGCGGGTCGCCCGTGTGCGGGGCGCCGACGAGCTCGTCGATCGGCACGCCGTGCGCGCGGGCCAGGGGGAGCAGCAGCTCCAGGTTCGGTCGCCGCCGCCCGGTTTCCAGCCGGGACAGGGTGCTTTCCGAGATGCCGGTGGTCACGGCCAGCGCGGCCAGCGTGATGCCGCGCTGGCGGCGCAGCGCCCGGAGGCGCGGTCCCACGGTGGTCAGCACGCGATCGAGTTCGTCGTCCACGCACCAAGTTTGCCAAAAGAGCAAGGTGCTTTGCTACGTGTCTCCTCGTGGTGAAAACGCCGAATCCCACCGCCTTTCACAGCGAAGAATCGGAGCGGGAAACGCGCACGCGCGCAGGAGTTTGCCCAATGGATGGCCAGAACAGACGGAGATGACAGCGTCGATGCTGTCGAAGACGTTGCGACAAGCTAGTGACACCGGCTCGGCACGTCAAGGCACCCCATGGCATCGGGGTGTGCGGGGGAGCTGGACGGCAGGCAGGCCAGGAGCCAGCTCGGTGTGCGACTGCGGAAATTCCGCAGTCGCACACCACACGGAGGTCCGCTCGTGACGGTTCCGGCCGCCTTGACACCCGCCACCTCCTCCGCTGGAATTCGGCGCCAGACCGGGAATTCGCCCGACGAACGCCGAAGCAGGTTGTTCCTGGCGCATCGGCGCGACCGGTCAGTACTCCACCCGCCGTCGCTGTTCTTTTCCTTGGAGTGCCCGCATGTCAGCACCTGTGTCCGCAGCGCACCGAGCCGCCTCGGCCATTCCCTACTCCAGCACCGACGCCGACACCTACCTGGCGGAAACGCCTCTTCGGGACCTGACCAAGTCGTTGCCGCTGCGCGTGCTGTCCGAACAGGACTTCGCGCACTGGCAGACCTACGGCTACGTCGTCGTCAGGTCCGCGATCCCCGCCTCCGCCGCGGCGAACCTGCTGGCCTTCGCCTGGGAGTTCCAGGGACTCGACCCGAACCGGCCGGAGACCTGGTACCCGGAGCGGGAGTTCCGGTCCGAACTGGACAGGGACCTCCACGTCTACGGCTTCGTCGAGGCCTACCACCACCAGCTGATCTGGGACAGCCGCCAGACGCGGCGCGTCTACGACGCGTTCGTCGACGTCTGGGACTGCGAGGAGCTCTGGGTCACCCTGGACCGGCTCAACCTCAACCCGCCCAACGTCGGGAACCGGGACCGCGCCCTGATCCCCCACACCGACACCGGCTTCGACATCGACCTGCACTGGGACGTGGACAGCACGCTGGACGTGCTGCCGCAACGCGTCCAGGGCCTCATCGCGCTCACCGACACCGAGCCGGACCACGGCGGTTTCCAGTGCGCGCCCGAGCTGTTCCGCCGCTTCGACGAGTGGAAGGCCGGGCAGCCCGCGGACCGCGACCCGATCCGACCCGCCATCGACCGCGCCGAGTTCCCCGTGGTGCGGCCGGAGCTCAGGGCGGGCGATCTGCTGATCTGGAACGGTTTGCTGGCGCACGGGGTGGCGCCGAACACCTCGGAGAACGGCGTCCGGTCGGTCCAGTACCTGTCCATGATGCCGGCGTTGGAGTCGCACGAGGAGCTCCGGCGGTCGCGGGTCGAGTCGTGGCGCCACCTGCGGACGCCGGAGTGGAACAGGACGCTGCTCGGTGACGCGACGAAGCACGAGTCGTTGCGGTACGGCACGGCCGCGTTGACCGACCTGGGCCGCAAGCTCCTGGGGCTCGACTCCTGGAGCGAGCGCGAGTCCGGGGGCACGAGCGGAGAGCCGGCGTGCGTCGGATCTGCCTGACCCTGCCCACGAACCGGGCCTGCGCCGCCACGATCACCGCCCTCGGCGAGGAGGCGGCGTACGCGGCCACGCACTTCGGGGTCGAGGTGGTCCTGCTGGTGCTGGACTCGACCGACGAGCGGACGTTCGCCGAGCACGCCAGCGCGATCCACGCCGCGCGCCGGCCGGAGAACGTGACCGCGCTGCACATGGACGAGGCGGCCCAACGGGCCTTCCTGCGTCAGGTGATCGACGACGCGGACGTCGTCAAACCCGACCTGCTGCTCGACCTCATGCTGCCGAACGGCGTGTCCTACGGCGCCTGCACCAACCGGGCCTTCCTGATCGCCAGCGCCCTCGGCTGCCGTTCGGTGCACCGCAGGGACTCCGACAGCCGGTACCAGGTTCTCCACGGCGCCACGGTCTTCCCGATCCACCACGAGCTCACGTCGCTCGGGAGACGGGCGGCCGACGCCGCGGCGGGTGTGTCCGAGACGGCGCTCGACCCGGCGCACGCGGGCAAACCCGTTGTGATGGTGGGAAGTTCGTTCATCGGCGAGCTGTCGGTGGACATCGGCGAGATCGCCCGGCTCAACCCCGAGGTCTACTACGACGTCGTCAGCCTGTGGGCGCCCGGCGAGTGGTCGGACGCCGAGAAGAGACAGCTCGTGGACGAGTCCTTCACGGGCGCGCGAGCCGAGGTGTTCACCCACGACCGATCGGTTCTGACGCTGGTCGACCCGATGCGCGTGGACATGTGCAACGTCGGTTTCCACCAGATCCACGAGCAGGTGCCGCTGCCGCCCGCCACGGACACGATCGGCAGCGACTACTTCCTGCTCCACCTGGCGCACGACGCCCAGCTCCCGGGCGTGCTGCACAACCGCAACATCGTCAACTTCTACACGCCGGAACGGAAGAACGGCCCGGGCTTCGCCGCCTACCACCTGCGGCTGACCAAGTTCTTCCTGTCCATGTTGTACTTCCACGACATCTACCGGCGGATGGCCGAGGCCGGCGAGGCGTTGCTGGACGACCAGCACCGCGTCCGCGCGTCGGTGGTCGCGGAGTTCGCCAGGCGGAGCACCGGTCTGGCCAAGGACGAGAACGTCCAGCGACTCGAACGCCTCGACCGCGCCTACCGCCGCCTGGGCGGCAGGTACGAAGCCTTCGCCGACTCCCTGGTCGACCGCCGCGCTGCGCTGCTGCGAGAGGCCGAGCAGGACATCGAGGACTTCGCGCTGCTGATCGACTCCTGGGAGCACCTCGTCGCCCGGAGCGGAGCGACCGACCTCGCGCGGACATGGCCGTCGCGGCGGCCCGGACAGAGCGATGAGCATGCGACTCGGTAGCCGGCTGCGGGCCGCCCTGGCAGCGGCCGAGGAGGACCAGATCGTCCTCGACCTCGCGGGGATCGAGCACCAGTACGAGGCGCTGGCCCGCGAACTGCCGGGCGCCCGCGTCCGGTTCGCGATGAAGGCCTGTCCGGTGGACGACGTGCTGGCGTGTCTGGCGGGGCGGGGCGCGGGGTTCGACGCCGCCAGCCCCGGTGAGATCAGCCAGGCGCTGGGCGCCGGCGCGTCGGTCCACGACATCCACTACGGCAACACTGTCAAGTCCGACCAGAACATCGTCGACGCCTACCGGCTCGGCGTGCGCGACTTCGCCACCGACAGCGTCGAGGACGTGATGGCCATCGCGGCCCACGCGCCCGGTTCCCGGGTGTTCTGCCGGCTGGCCACCACCGGGGCGGGAGCCGTCTGGGGGTTGAGCCGCAAGTGCGGGTGTTCCGGCGAGGACGCGGTGCGGGTGCTGGACACCGCGCGGCTGCTGGGCCTGACGCCCTCGGGCCTGTCCGTCCACGTCGGCTCCCAGCAGATGACGGCGGACGCCTGGCAGGACGCCGTTGACCGCCTCACCGAGGCGCTGGTTGCCCTGCGGGACCGGGGAATCCAGGTGGACCACGTCAACCTGGGCGGCGGCCTGCCCGCGCTCGGCTACCTCGACCGCTCCGGCCGGCCGCTCGACCCGCCGCTCGACGAGATCTTCGCGACCATCCGGGCGGGCGTCGCGCGGCTCCGCCAGGTGGCCGGCGCTGACCTGGACATCGTCCTGGAGCCCGGCCGCCACCTGGTGGCCGACCACGGGGCGATCCGGGCGCACGTCGTCCGGATGACCGCCCGACGCCAGCTCTCCGGCGACCGGGAGCACTGGTTGTACCTGAGCTGCGGGAAGTTCAACGGACTGTACGAAGTGGACCAGGTGCAGTACCGGCTGCTGTTCCCCGGCCACCACGACGAGGAGCACGTTCCGGCCGTCGTCGCGGGCCCGACCTGCGACAGCGACGACACCTTCGGCGCCGCGCGGTTCCCCGTCCCGGTGCCCCGGAGTGTGGCGTCCGGCGATCCTGTGTGGATAGTGTCCTGCGGCGCCTACTCCACGAGCTACACGACGGTGGGGTTCAACGGCTTCAGCCCGTTGCCGCTCAACCTCCTGCCCGGCGAGCACAGGGCGAAAGCCCATGCATGACACAGCACCCATGCGTACCAAGGTGCCCGTGCGCACCAAGGCGCCCATGCGTGACACGGTGCTCACGCGGGAGATCACCGACGACGACTGGGACGCCATCCTCGAACTGGAAAGCGGCGCGTACCAGGAGAGCGGGTTGTCCGAGGGACGCGCCGCCCTCCAGTCCCGGCACCGGGCCTCGCCGGAGACCTGTTTCGTGCTGGACAGCGACCGAGGCGTGGTGGGTTACGCGTTGGCACTGCCCTATCCGGTGTGCCGGTTCCCGGATCTGGGCCAGCGCGAGGAAGCCGCCTTCACCTCCCCGAACCTGCACCTGCACGACCTCGTCGTCGCCGAGGAGCTGCGCGGGAAGGGCCTGGCGACGGTCCTGCTGCGTCGGCTCACCGCGACGGCGCTGGCGCGGACGCACCGCCGGATCTCCCTGGTCGCGGTCGGGGACAGCGAGAAGTTCTGGTCCGCACACGGGTATCGGCCCCTTCCCGGTGTCGCGGTGCCGAGCGACTACGGCGCGAACGCCGTGTACATGTCCAAGGTGTTGTGAGAAGGCGGTTCCCATGGTCGGTGTTCGCAACGAGTTCCGCCGCGCCCAGTTGGCGGTGGCGGCGTTGTTCTGCCTGCTCGGCTTCCAGTACGCCACCTGGGCGGCCCGGCTGCCGGCGCTCAAGACCGGGCTCGACCTGAGCGCGGCCGAGTTGGGCGTGCTCCTGCTGGCCCCCGGCGTGGGCGCGACGGTGTCGTTCCCGCTCGTGGCGATGTTGATGAAACGTCTGGGATCGCGGCGGTTGGCGTGCCTGTCCGGCCTCGGGCTCGGCGTCGTCCTGCTGGTGCTCTCGGTGGTGCCGAACTACCCGGCCGCCCTGGTCGTCATGTTCCTCGACGGCGTCGCCGTCTGCTGCCTGAACGTCGCCATGAACGCGCAGGGGGCCGCCGTCGAGGTCAGGTACGAGCGGACGACGATGGCGAAGCTGCACGCCACGTTCAGCGGTGGCACGTTCTGCGCGGCGCTGCTCGCCTCCGCCGTCACCTCGGCGGCGCCGTCGCTGGCCGTGCACTTCGGCGCGGCCGCCGTGGTTCTGGTGCTGCTGGTCGCCTTCGCGTGGCCCGGACTGCTGACCGAGGACGCGCCGGCCCCGGAGAAGAAGCGCAACGGGCTGGCGCTGCCGTCCCGCACGACCGTCTGGCTGTGCCTGGCGATGGTGTTCGGCACCGTCACCGAAGGCGCGATGAACGACTGGTCGGCCCTGTACCTGAAGGACGTGGCCAACGCGTCGTCGGAACTCGCGCCACTGGGCATCGCGGTCGTGTCGGCGATGATGGTGCTGGCCCGGCTGTTCGCCGACAACTGGCGCGCCCGGTGGGGCGACCGGCCCGTCGTGCTCGCCGGCGCCGCGCTGGCCGCGGTGGGGCTCTCCCTGGCGCTGGCGATCGGTGGCCTCGTCCCCGCGCTGGTCGGTTTCGCCTGCGTGGGCCTGGGGATGGCCGCCGTCACGCCGTGCCTCTACGTGGGGGCGGCGAAGGAGGGGCCGCACGCGCTGACCCTGGTCGCCGCCATGGGGACCACGGGGCTGCTCGCCGGCCCGCCGGTGATCGGCTTCGTCTCCGAGGCCACCACGTTGGCGTGGGGCATGGCCGCCGTCGCCCTCTCCGCCGCCCTGGTCGCCCTGTGCGTCACGCGGATCACCCTCGCGCCCGTCGCGGACGGCGAGCAGGAGCGGAGCGTCGGCGCCGCCTCCTGACCGTCTGTCCTCTGTGGACTGTCAGGGCTGGTGTCACTCCGCGGCGCAGCTCAGATCCGCCAGGTGCTCGGCGAACTGCCGCCACGCCTCCGCGCACTGCTGCGCGGCCTGGGCGACGGTGGGGGCGCAGTGCGCCGGCACGGCGGAGGCGAACTGGCTCCAGTCGTCCATGGCGATGGAGTGCGCGTCGAGCAGGCGGAGCATTCTGCGGCCGGCTTCGGAGAACCGCAGCGAGGGGTCGTTCTTGAGGACCCGCATGGCCAACGAGAGGTCCGTGGCGCCCGGCGGTTCCGACGCCACCGTCGGAACCGCCCGCTCGGGCTGACGGTCGTTCGACGGCGGGTTGATCGGGCTTCGCCGGGCCGGAATGGCGTTCTCGGCCCGACGGTCGGCTCCGGACTGCTGCTGCCGTGGCGGGATCGGGTCCTCGCCCCGGCGCAGGCGGTCGCGCACATCCCGGACCGTCGCCGGGGCGATCCCGGCCTCGTGGGCGATCTCGCGCAGCGAGGCGTGCGGCTTCGCCGCGATGAGGGCGCTGGCCCGTCGCCTGCCCTCCGCCCCGTTGCTCGGCCTGACCCGGCCGTCGCGTCCGGTCCGGGCACTCGTCGGCGCCGCCGCCGGGCTGGAGCGGCGGATCGCCGCGACCGTCTTGTCGGACAGGCCGGCCACCGCGGCGATCGCCCGGTTCGACCAGTGCGGGTGGGAGCGCGCGATCCGGACGACAGCGGCGATCCGGTCGGCGCGCGACAGCGGCAGCCCGTGCCGGGCGTTGAGCCTGACCGCCAGGACGAACGCTTCCTCGGCGTCGCCGTCGAAGAAGATGACCTCGATCTGCTCCTCGCCGCGGCTCCGCGCCGCCAACAGCCGGTGCATGCCGTCGACGACCCGCATGGTCCGGCGGTGGACGACGATCGGGGGGAGCGGCGTCCCGGCCTCGGCCAGCGCGCGGACGTGCGCCGCGTTCTCGCCCCCGCGCCGAGGGGAGTCCGAGCCGCGGATGACGTTGGTCGACACCAGCACCGCCGGGTTCGCGCCCAGCTCGCGGTCGGGGGTCACCGGGTCCTCGGTCCCGTCCCGATCCAAGTCCGCAGCCCTTCGACTCATACCGCATGCCCTCCCGTGACAGGCGCCCGGCGGAGGCGCCTCGCCAGACCCCGCACGACCATTTCGGGGTGTTCCGCGCCCGCCAGGAGGAACGCGGAGAACAACCGAAACGGATTTCGGGTCCAGTGGCGTCGTGCTGAGAAGCCCGACCGGAATCCCGGCTACGGTGGTGACAGGCCCACTACGACAACCGGACGCGTGCGTGTGGTCCGAACGTCAAAGCCATCCCCACTACGGCCGACCTTCGTCTGACTGCTCATTCACCTGGTAGGGCGAATCTAAGCAAGAAGGCGGTGATTGGTCTAGGCCAACCATCTTTCCACGGTCGACTGCTGGACGCCGCCGCCGATCGGCTGGCCGACTCGAACGCACCCGGTTGAAGGTCGCTGCATTTTACATGCCATGTCAACAGGTATTTGACCAGCCATCTCCCACGCAGTGAGCCTTGCCCAGGGTTGTCAATGCCTGTCGGCCAAGCCGAGTCGGTCCGGAGAGCTCCCTCCAGGCCTCGGTGTTTCCGGCCCTTCCGCCGGGCAGGCGGCAGTGCTCGCCGAATCGACGCGCCGAACAAGCACCACCCGCCCGATGGGCTCTTTCGATCGTGCGGCAACTTCCGATACCTGCCCGAAGGTGCCGCGCGGCTGCCCGAAGGTGCGAATCGGAGCCGCCGGTTTCACCCGCGACAGGCGAATGGCAAATGATTGTGGTTGGTCCGATTCACGTTCGCTGTCCCGATTTCGCGGAACGCCGGGGCCGAGCCGTGGGACACGCGCCGCCCGGCAACTGGCCGACCCGCGTCCGTCATGACGTCGTCGGCACGGGAACGATCGCCGTGCGCGGCACGTCGGACGCGGGGACACGCCGCAGCGTGTGATCAAGCCCCGGAAGGAATCCCCTGTGAACGACGACTGGCCAGAGACGGTGCGCGGCTGGGAACTCGCCCGGCACGGCCACATCGAGAACTACCGCAGGCGACTGGCCAACAACGTCACGGTCATCGCGATCTGGGAGAACAAGCCCGGCACCGGCACGGTGGAGGCCCGCGTCGAGACCTCGGGGCTCGGACGGACGCTGACCCGCAGTCGCACGGAGTTCCGGGACAAGGAGGCGTTCTGGACCGCCGCGCACTGCGTGGTCGAGATGGCCGCGAACCTGCCCTCGCTGGGCGCGGGCCACGAGAGTCCGGCCGACTCCGCCCTGTGCGGGGAGGTCGCCGGGAACGTCGAGGCCGAACCCGGCACCGGCGGCGCCCCGGAGGCGGAGCTGACGTTCACCCTGGTCAACGGTCGCACGGTGACGCTGATCCTCTCCGACGACCAGGCGTTCGACCTGACCTCGCGGATCTACAGCCTCGACAAGCACGTGTGGTCCGAGCAGCGCGACGAGTTCGAGGACGACGAAGAAGGCGGGGAAGACGGGGACGAGTTCGAGGACGGGGAAGAAGAAGCCGACGCCGGTGATGCCGACGATGCTCCGGGCGACGCCGGTGTCGGGGGCGTCGAGGCGCCCGACGTCAGCGATGTCCAGGCTGGTCCGGACACCGGCCATGACGTGGTCACGCTTCTGGACGCCCGGTTCGGGGTCACCGAGGACCACCTCATGGCGCACGTCGACTGGTCCGCCCTGATCGTCGTCGGCGAACCCGCCGTGAGCTCCTTGATCGAGCGGGGTGAGGAACTGACCACGGCGTTGCGGCCGCGCTGGTACCCGGCTGTCCTGGACCGGCCCGGCGAGCAGTGGGTTGTTCTGCGCCGCGCCAACATGTTCTCCCACCCGGAGTAGCCAGCGGAACGACATCGGCGGTGACTGTCCGATTTGGATAGTCACCGCCGATGTCGTGGTGGATCAGCGGAGCGCGTTGTCCAGCGCTGTCATGAGAGTGCCGGTGTCACCGGACATCTCCCAGATCATCGCGCCGAGCAGGCCCTTGCTGCGGAGCCAGGCGCTCTTGCGCTGGATGGACCAGGCGTCGTCGAACGACCACCACTGCCCCCCGTTGCCGGTGTAGCAGAAGGTGGCCACGGCCTGTTCGTCGTGGCGCACGGTGCAGTTGGGCACCATCGCCATGAGGTTGGAGTACCCGCGGGTGCCCGCCTCCTCCTGGAACTGGCCGGGCGCGGCGCCGTTCGCGTCCTGCCACTCGCCGTCGCGCCCGCCGGCCGCCACGCCCTGCCAGCCCCGGCCGTAGAAGGCCAGCCCGACGGTGATCTTGCGTGGGGGCACGCCCGCGCGCAGGTACTCGTTGACGGCGTTCTCCACGCTGAAGTGGAACGGGTACGGGTCGTCCTTGTCCGCGTAGAGGTTGCCCTGGTGGCCGGTGCGCTTGGGCTCCCAGGAGTTGTCGCTGCCCGAGCCGTGGAAGTCGTAGCCCTGGACGTTGAAGATGTCCATGGACTGGGCGATCCGCCCCAGCTCCCAGCCGGCCGCGATCTTGGCCGGGTCGGCCGGGGTGAAGGCGGTGATCTGGTACCGCTTGCCGGTCGTGGCGCTGAGCGCGTCGAGCTGCCGGCGGAACTCCTCGATGAGCAACGTGTTGTTGCGCTTGTCGTCCGGGCTGATGTGGTTGCCCGCGTGGCCCTCGGCGCCCGGCCACTCCCAGTCGAGGTCGATGCCGTCGAAGATCCCCGCCGCGACGCCGGGCCCGCCCGCGCCGTTGTACTTCGGCAGGTTCCCCTTGATGTAGGTGTCGATGCAGGAGCTGACGAACTTCTTGCGCGCCGCGTCGGTCGCCGCGACGTCGGAGAAGTACTTCGAGTACGTCCAGCCGCCCAACGAGATCAGCACCTTGAGGTGCGGGTGCTTGGCCTTGAGCTTCTTGAGCTGGTTGAAGTTGCCGCGCAACGGCTCCCAGCCGCTGTCGCCGACGCCGTCGACCGACTGCCCGGCGCTCATCGGCCGGCCGTAGTCGGCTTCCGCGTCACCGGCGCCGTCGCCCTGGTTGGGGTCCTGCGGGTTGGGCGAGGTGCCCTTCGTGACGCCCTGCAGGCAGGTGAGGTTGACCGGGTCGATGTTGCCGAAGCTGTAGTTGATGTGCGTCAGCTTGGCCGCGGCCCCGGTGGTGTCGAGGTTGCGCACGAAGTACTGGCGGCCGTAGATGCCCCACTGGACGAAGTAGCCGACGCGCGCGTACCCCTCGCCGACGATGTCGGACGTGCGGGCGTTGACCGTGTTGCTCGGCCCGGAGACGTTGTCGTACAGGTCGCGCGCCCGCACCGTGAAGGTGTAGTCGGTCGAGGGGGACAGGCCGTCGACCTTGGCCGTCGTGCCCGCGACCGTCGTGCGGAGGGTGGAGCCCAGGTAGACGTCGTACCCCGCGACGCCCCTGTTGTCCGTGGAGGCGTTCCACGCCAACGTGACGCTCGACGCGTCGACCCCCGTGCTGCGCAGGTTCGCCGGCGCGGTGGGGGGTTCCGTGTCGTCCGCCGGGTTGTTGGTCGTGACGGTCAGCGCCGCGCTGGCCGCGGACAGGGTTCCCTTGGTGTCCTTGGCCTTCACGGTGAAGGTGTAGGCGGTGTTCGCGGTCAGGCCGGAGATCGTGGCGCTGGTGCCCGTCACGGACGCGGCCTGGGCGGACCCGTTGTAGACCTCGTAGCTCGCGACCGGCAGCGAGCCCGGGGTCGAGGCGTCCCAGGCGAGCGACACCGTCGTCGTCGTCTTCACCGGCGACCGCAGGTTCGCGGGCGCGGACGGCGCGACGTCGGGAGTGCCGTCGCAGTTGGCGTTGTTGATCCGACAGCTCGTGGGCTGGACCGCCCGGCTGAGCCTGAACGTCGGGCTGTAGGGCTCGGTCGAGCCCCGCGCCCGGACGGTCTTGTTGTAGAACGCGGGCGTCAGCGTGACCGTCGTGCCGTTCTGCGTCAGCGACGCGTGGTCGGCGTTGCTCGCCGTCACGCCCGAGGGCAGGGTGAACACGAGCGACCAGTCGGTCAGCGCCGTGTCGGTGTTGTTGTTCACCACGTACTTCGCGCTCGTTCCGCTGAGGGAGAAGCTCGCGGTGACCGGCGCCGGCGGGGGAGGGGGCTCGCCGCTGCCGTCGCAGTTCGCGCCGTTGATCGTGCACGAGGCCGGGTCGGCCTCGGCGCTGAGCGTGAACGTCGGGCTGTACGCCCCGGTGTTCTTTCCCGGTTGGATCGTGGCGATGTAGTGGGCCGGGGTGAGGGTGAAGCGCGTGCCGTTCTGGGCCACGGTGGCGTGTTGGGCGTTGCTGACCGTGACACCCGAGGGCAGGTCGAAGGAGATCGACCACGCGTTGACCGCCGTGGAGCCGGAGTTGGCGACCGCGAACGTGGCCTGGTTGCCGGTTCGGCTGAAGGTCGCCGTGAGCCCTGACGCGGCGGCCTGGGTCGGGGTGGCCAACGCGAACAGGGCGACGAGTGCTGTCAGGAGTACGGGGATTCGGCGCATGCGCGCTCCCGTCGTCGAGAACCGCGGCGGCGCGCCGGTGACATTAGGTGGCCTGGACCAATTCGTCAATCCACCGCGCCCCGGCCGAGGACGACTTCCGCACCTCGGCCGGTGCCCGCGGCCCGTCGGTGCGATGGTGTTCGCGCGGGTCGAGCGTGAGAGGAAGTCCGAGGTCCGTGCGACCTCCTCTGGTGATCCGGCCGCCTGCCGACCGCGGTGGAGGCGTGCGCGAAGGAGTCGCCCGATGGCTTACCTGTTCCTGTTCGGTGCGATCGTGGCCGAGGTGATCGGTGCGATCTCCACCCGCTTTTCCGAGGGATTCACCAGAGTGCTCCCGACGGTCGTGGCCGTGGTCGGGGTCGTCGGCGCCTACTTCCTGCTGTCCCGGGCGCTCAGGGCCGGGATGGGCATCGGTGTGGCGTACGCGATCTGGGCCGCGCTCGGTGTCTGCGCCGTGGCGTTGGTCGGCGTCCTCTTCCTCGGCGAGAGCCTGACCGGGGTCCAGGCCGCGGGCGTCGCACTGGTCATCGGCGGCGTGGCGTGCCTGGAACTGGGGGGCCAGCACTGACATCAGGCGCCCGGTGTGGTGGACAGGACGCGGAGGCCACGCGGTGGTGGGCAACCGGCGATGGCAGAACCACGTCGTGCCATCGCCGATCGCCCCGGGTCGGGCGTGCCTCAGACCTCGCCCACCACTCCCGTGCGCGTCACGTCCGCGCTCACCGGATGCGCTTCTCGAAGCGGCGGAACAGCGCCCAGATCAACAGTCCGTTGTAGACAACGCCCGCCAGCAGGTACGGCCACCACGCGCCGCCCTGGTCGGCGACCCAGTACGCCTTGCTCGGCCAGTAGGTGGGCGTCAGCCCGAACAGCAGTTGCCAGTCCGAGTCGAGGAAGTACGGGATCAGCGGCAGTCCGGCGACGACGATGCCGAGCCCGCGCACCACGGCGATGCCCTCGACCTTGTTCCTGGCGACGGAGAGGATCGTCAGCGCGATCACCACACCGGACAGGCCGGTCAGCAGGCCGATCGGGACCAGCTCGGGGACCAGGGAGAGCGGCAGGAGCCCGCTGGCGGTCATGGTTCCCACCACGTACACCGCCGTCACCAGCAGCACCGTGATCGCCCGGTAGCCGAAGAACGTCGCGATCGACACCGGCGTGACGCGCAGCGCGGCCAGCGTGCCGGAGTCCCGTTCCTCCAGCACCAGGAACGATCCCACCCCGCCGACCACGATCGGGCTGGTGAGCAGCAGGAAGCCGGTCAGGATCAGCGGGTAGCAGGGCACCAGGTCGACGTGGTACCGCTCGGCCAGCATGGTGGTCACCGGAGGCGTGGCGAACCGCACCAGGGAGATCCACACCAGTGGCGCCAGCGCCACTCCGAGCAGCAGCGACTCCCGGCGGACGCCGCGCAGGTCGTTGCGGCCGAACACGGCCATCGCGCTCGTCATCTCAGGCGCCTCCCGTCCTGGCCACCACGTACCGGTCGAACACCCGCCGCGCCAACCAGAACAGGCCGAGCGCGAACAGCGTCGGATAGACCACCGCGTAGCCGACCTGCCACAGCTCGGGCGACTTCTGGTGGAACGCCGCCCCGAGCATCAGCAGCGGACCCTGGGTGGGAACCAGGTAGAACCAGGACGACTCCACCAGCCCCGAGTAGTGGAGGATCGGCAGGTTCAACAACGTGAGCGGCACCACCGACGGCATGAACCAGTCGCTGACCGACGGGAACGGCAGCGAGGTCACGAAACTGGTCAGCAGCAACAGGGGCGTGCCGAAGACCGCGCCGAGCAGCAGCGCCGGCAGGTGGTAGTCCGCGCCGTGGGTCACCGTCGCCACGAACACCGCCAACAACGCGGACAGCGCGGTCAGCGTGACCAGCTTGGCGGACAGGTACTCGGCGAACCGCACCGGCGAGGCCACCAGCGCGTGCAGCGTGCGTTCGCCCTTCTCGAAGAAGACCGAGGCGGCGATGAAGAAGAACCCCACGATCGTCAGGTCGCCGAGGACCACGTACGGCTCCGCGACCGACCGCAGCTCACCGGGCAGCGGCAACAGCAGGGCGAGCCACAGCACCCCCGAGATCACCGCCGCGTGCGTGAACCGGTACCGCCACTGCGTCGTGATCTCCAGTCGGAGCACACCGGCCGCCCGGCTCACCGCAGGCTCCTGCCGGTGGTCTCGACGAACACGTCGTCGAGCGAGGCTTCCTTGCTGTGCAGGGTTTCCAGCCGCTCGCCGCGCAGCACGGACAGGAACTCCGCGTTGTCGGCGAGGCCGTCCATCGGGAAGTCCTGTCCGCGTAGTTCGCCGGTTCCGTCGCGGTACTCCGCGCGTACGAGGCGTTGGCTGCGTTGGACCTTCAGCTCCCGGGGCGCGTCGAGCGCGGCGATCCGGCCGTCGACGACGAACGCGACCCGGTCGCACAACTCGTCGGCGGTCGCCATGTCGTGCGTGGTCAGGAAGACCGTCTTCCCGCGCGCCTTCTGCTCCAACACGATGTCCTTGACCTTGCGGGCGTTCACCGGGTCCAGGCCCGAGGTGGGCTCGTCCAGGAACAGCAGGTCGGGGTCGTTCAGCAGCGCGCGGACGAACACCAGCCGCATCTGCATTCCCTTGGAGAACTGGCCGACGCGCGTGTTCGCGTGCTCGCCGAGCCCGACGGACTCCAGCAGCGCCCCGGGGTCCACCGAGGGCTTCCGGTAGAGCGACGCGAAGAACTCTAAGTTCTCCGCCGCGGTCAGCTTCTGGTAGTGGTTGGGCAGCTCGAACGAGACACCGATGCGCTCGTAGTAGTCCTGCCCCCACTCGGCGGGTTCCTTGCCCCACACCGAAACCCGGCCGCCGTGACCGGTCAGCAGTCCGATGAGGATCTTCTGCGTGGTGGACTTGCCCGCGCCGCTGGGGCCCAGGAAACCGAAGATCTCGCCGCGGTCGACCGAGAACGTCATACCGCGCACGGCCGGCTCGTCCCGGCCGGGGTAGCGGAAGGTGAGATCCTCCACTGTGATCATGCAGCTCTACTCCTCGCTGGTCGTCCGCCGGGTGAGCCCGGCCGACACGATGTCGATGACCGCCTCGATCACCCGGGGGTAGACGGCCGGGTCGAACTGGTCGGCGTGCATCGGCAGCAGCAACACCGTCCGCAGCACGCCCTCCAGCACCGCCGGGTCGCCCGCCGCGAACCGCCCCTCCCGCTGCGCCCGCTCGATGAACTCCAGGACGGGCAGCAGCGAGGTGCGCTTCAGCTCCGCCAGGCGTTCCGGCGTGATGCGGCGCAGCACCGCCTCCATCTCGTCGGGATGGGTGACCATGCGCCGGTACAGCGGGTTGTGGTGCAGCACGTCGATCGCTCCGCGCAGGAAGTGCCGCACCGCCTCGGCGGAGTCCGGCAGCTCCAGCGCCCGGTTGAGCTCCGCGCGCAGCACGGGCGCCTGGCGGAGCATCAGCTCCAGGTACAGCGACTCCTTGGAGTCGAAGAACGCGTAGAAGCTGCTCTTCGCGATGCCGGCCGCCGCGACGAGCTCGTCCAGCGAGGTCTTCCGCAACCCCTGCGTGGTGAACAACCGCTCTCCCGCCGCCAGCAGGGAGGCGGTGATCCGCTCCCGCTCCTCCTGGTCGAACGCCCGTGGCACGCCGCCTCCAGTGAACGTATGAACAAGTCGGTCGTTTGTTCACAGACCACGTTAGCCCGGCCGCGCCCGGTAGGCAAGATCAATCGGTGACGTGCGGAGCGGCGGAAGCGCGACGGGGCCGCCTCCCCGCTCGCGCCGGACGGCGTGCGAGGGGAGACGGCCCCGGTGGTTGACCGCGTGGCGTTGGGCGCGTCACCGCGCCGCCCAGGAGGTCAGGGCGCGGTCGAGGAGAGGAACCGCTGGTAGACGGCGAAGGCGGGCTTGGGGGAGTAGTCGTCGTGCAGCAGGCCGAAGCGGTGGAAGAGGCCCTCGTGGGACGAGTTCGCGTCGCGGAGGGAGAAGTGCAGGTAGGCGCCGATGTTGAGCGCGGCGCTCCCGTCGACGACGGCGCCCAGGACGTCCCGCAGCACCTCGGCCTGGCGCTCGGGGGTGCGGTCGGGGCCGGTCGGCCAGCCGTTCTCGGTGATGTGCAACGGAACGCTGGTCGGGATACCGGCGGAGGTCATCAGGTCGCGGTGCATCGCCAGCAACCCCGCCGTGGCCGCTCCCGGGTCCGGGGTCGGCACGAACACGTCGGGGAAGAAGTCGAGGCCGACGTAGCCGAGGGCGTCGAGGAAGGGCTGCCCGCCCAGGGCCGTGAGCTCGGAGAGGAAGGTCGCGGCGGGGCCGAACAGCGGAGTGGTGTTGAACCCGACGCGCAGGTCGGCCAACCCGAGGCGGTCGGCCTCCGCCCTGGCGGCGATCACGCCCTCCACCACCGCGCGGCGCACCTCGGGGTAGTGGCCGTCCAGGGTCGGGTTGCCGGTCAGGTTCGGCTCCTCGGCGATCTGCAGGGTGGCGGTCGCGGGGCCGAGACGGCGCAGGAGGTCGCGGACGAAGTCCAGGTAGCCCGGGACGTCGCCGGACTCCGACTGGTACTGGGCGACCACGTCCAGCCGACGCCCCTCTCCGGCGTACTGCCCGAGATCGTGCGGTGTCTGGGTGCGGGCGCGGCCGGGGTCGGTGAAGGCGAGGTAGCCGCGCACCAGCAGCGCGCCGTCGCCCTGCAGGGCCCGGAGCGCCGCGAGGATCCGGCTCGGATCGTCGGCCGGCCCCGTCGCCAACCCGCCCCGGTCGTCTCCGGCGACGCTGCCCGGGTAGATCCCGTACTCCATCAGTTCCCACTCTCCTCGTTGTCGGGCCAGCTCAGCGTTCCGTCGGCGATCCGCGCGACGACCTCGTCCACCCAGGTCAACTCGGCCTGGACGAGCGCCCGCGCGTACTCGGCCTCGATGACGAACAGCCGGGGCGCGGTGGTCCCGGCCAGTCCCTCGTCGAGCTGGGCGAGCTCGGCGCGCAGGTGGCCGGCTCGTTCGGTCAGCGCGGCCGTCGCCCGGTCCGGACCCAGCGCCCCCAGGTAGGCGACCGCGGTGAGGAACACCGGGTACTCCCGGCGCGGCACCCGGATCAGCTCGTCCAGCCGCTCCGTGAAGGCGTCGCGCCCCGCCGTGGTCAGCTCGTAGACAGTGCGGGCTGGGCGACGCCCGTCCCGGACCGTCTCCCGGGCGCTGACCCACCCCTGACCTTCGAGCGCCGCGACGACGTCGTACAGCGACCCCCGGTTGGTTCGGACGCTGGTGCCGCGCTCGCGGAGCACGACTCCCATCTCGTACGGGTGCATCGGCCGTTCCACCAGCAGCCCCAGCACCGCGAGGGCCAGCGGGTTGTCCACACTTCGCGCCATAGCAGCTCCCTGATATCAGAAACCGACTATAACGCTGGGCGTGCGCGACCGCCACCCGAGATCAGGTCGCCCTGGTGGGGACAGGGCGACGGCGCTGCCGTCCCAGTCGACGATCAGGTCCACAGTGGACAGACGTCACCGGTCGCGGCCGCAGTGCCGCGGGCGGGTCACAACCCGGGGTGGGCTCTCAGAACCGAGTGCGGTCGGCGGGCGACGTAGAGGACGGTGGTGTCCACCGTCTCGTCGGGTGACTCGCGGAGGAAGCAGTGGCCGTCGAGGCCGTGGACGCCGACGCACTCCAGGCCCGACTCGCCCAACAGCCGGCGGAGCAGGGAAGTGCTCCGGTAGCGCAGGAAGTGCTCGTGCCGCACCTGGCGCGCGGCGTCGCCGCAGCGGAGGTCGCGCTCGATGCGCATTCCGAAGACCGCGCCCTCCTCGCCGATGTCGTGCTCGACGACGCTCCACCGCAGGCGCTGGTCCTCGCGGTCGCTGACCAGGGTGCGGCCGCAGACGCGGCGGTAGGCGGTCTCGGTGCGCTGGTCGAACACCAGCACGCCGCCGGGGGCCAGGACCCGGGCGACCTCCCGCAACGCGGCCGTGAGGTCGCGTTCGGTCAGGAGGTGGCTGAGGGGGTCGTTCACCGCGGTGGCGACGTGGAAGCCGTCGAGGTCGGGCAGGTGTCGGAGGTCGGCCTCCACGAAGCGGACGCGGTCGGCGTGCGGCTTGCTCCGGGCGATCGCGAGCATCTCGGGGGAGATGTCGCACCCGGTGACGGCGTAGCCCAGGTCGGCGAGGGCCAGGGCGCTGGCCCCGGTGCCGCAGCCCAGGTCGAGCAGGCGTTGGCCGGGCGCGTGGTAGCGCCGGGCCAGCTCGACGAACGCGTAGACGATCCGCCGCATGGGCAGGTGCGCGTAGTCGGTGTCGTAGAACGGGGACCAGGTGTCGTATGCGGTGCGGGGGTGGGTCCCTTTTGCCGGGGACGCTTCCTCCATTGCCCGGTGTCCTCACTTTTTGCCGGTCGGGCCGCCTGGAGGGTAATGCGTTTCCGCGCCCCCGGCAATCCCCCGTTTTTGGGTCGTTGACCTCGCCGGTGGCGCTGTCCTCTGCTGCTGTTGGCGCCCACCACCGGTCCCCGGCGCGAGATGAGCGTGTTTCACCGATGACGGTGTGTAGAGGAGAACCACACGAGTGGGTGACCTTTCGTGCCCCGTGTGCGCGGACGTTCTCCCGCTAGGGTTGTTGATGTTGACGCGGGACCGCAGCGCCGCGCCCGAACCGCGTACGACACGCACTCTCGGGTGTCCTTCGGTCCACTTTGGTCAACGTCGTCGTTTTCGGTGACGAAAGGCGTGGAGGCATGGGTTTTCCCATCGGCTCGTTCGACGACATGTACGTCAGGAAAACCGCTGAAGGCGAGCGCACCAAGGCGACGCCGGAAGGTTTTGTGCGGCAACTCGAAACGATCGGCCTCACCTGCCCGGAGACCGAGAAGGAAAAGCTGCGGGGCAACATCGACAAGGTGTTGGAGGGCAGCGCGGGCTACACGACCGAGAGCTACGCCATCACCCAGCCCGCCAGTCAGCAGGACTTCTCGGCGGGCTCCGTGGTCGCGGGGGCGCGCGACCTGGTCTCGTCGCTGTCCTCCGCCGACCTGGCGACACGGCTGTTCATCGGCCAGCTGGCGAGCACCGAACCCGGCACCAGGGACTTCGTGGACGCGCTGGCCAACCACGACTCCGCCACCCACGACTTCGTCGCCCAGGTCAGGGAGTCCCGGCCCGAGGCGCTGGACTTCGTCGGCAGGGTCGTCAACGACGAGGACTCGCTCGGCTCCCTCCAGTCCTATGTGGACGCGCTGGAGGTCGGTGGCCTCGCGGTGGTGGCGCAGCTGTCCGAACTCGGTCTCAGCGCGGTCGCGACGGGCACCTGGATCCCCTACGACAGGATCAAGTACACCCAGTGCCTGCAGAACATCCAGGCGCCGGCGGGCTGGAAGAAGCTGGAGGACACGCTCGGGTCCAGCTTCCTGGGCAAGCGGGAGCCGAAGACCGGCGAGTGGTGGAGCTCGGACAAGAAGCCCTACACCAGCGGCGAGGCGTTCGTGCGGCTGTTCACCGAGGTCGCCTACCGGGCGTCGGCCACGGTGTCCGGCGGCCTGGCCAAGACCGAGACCGAGGCCGAGCTCGCCAACCGGATCAAGCCCTCCACGATCCCGGACAGCGACTACAACAGCGGCGACCAGAGCATGGTCATCTTCCTCGCCTCCGGGGTCGACGAGGAGAAGAAGGAAGTCGCCGGCATCGGTGTGCTCACGGTGGTCTACAACATCTACATCAAGGACTACCGCAAGAAGACGAAGAACGACTCCGACCGGTGGTCCACCACGAAGGTCAGGGCCCGGTGCGTGCAGCTCACCGACCCGGACGACCTGAACAACTACCACAGGATCGCGACCGGGAGCCCGTGTTTCTGACGCGCGGACCGGGCGTCGGCGACAGCCCGCCCACCGGGGAAGGAACCGAAGGGAAGAACATGGGTTTTCCGACGAAGCAGGTCGAGATCCTCACGTCCCGGCCGACCGTCCTGAACAGCGAGGTCTTCGACAAGGGCCTCCCGCTGCCGGCCACCGAGCAGAAGATGAGCGCCGTCATCCTGTACGCGCCCACCCTGCAGATCATCGGCTCCCTGGACAACACCAACTCCGACGCCGCGACGTCGTGGTCGCGGTCGGTCACCACCGGCTTCACCTTCAGCACGTCGGTGACGATCGGCGTCTCGACCACGGCGGAGGTCACGGTGGAGTTCGTCAAGGGCAGCGTGACGGTGTCCTCCAGCCTCACCTTCAGCAGCCAGTGGTCGAAGTCCGTGACCGAGACGATGATGTTCTCGGTCCCGGCGGGGAAGAAGACCTTCATGTACCAGGGCTACATCTGGTCCGAGGTCCTGGACTACGAGAACCAGCAGTACAGCTGGGCGGGCGAGCGCGCCCGGTGCCTGACCAACGTGCTGGTGACCACCAAGTCCCCACTGCCCGTCTAGCCGGGGAGGAAGGGATGTTGTCCGGTCAGGGAAACGCGGCGGTGACCGAGGGGAAGCGGGACCGGGTTCGGGAGATCGTCCTGGAGCTCGCCGAACTCGACGACGGCGCGTTGGACGAGACGAGCCGGTTCGTCGAGGACTGCGGCATCGACTCGATGACGCTGGTCGAGATCGTGGCGGCGGTGGAGCGGGAGTACGCGCTGGTCTTCGAGGAGGACCAGATCCGCCGGATGGTCAACCTCGCCGCTCTCCGCGAGGTGTTCGCCGAGGCGCTCGCCCGGCGGTGAGCCGTCGGTGACGAGAAGCGCGGTGACGAGAAAACGCGGTGACGACGAACGCGGCGGGAAGAGGCGTGGTGACAAGAGGCGCCGTGACAAGAGGCACATGAGCGAGGAGGAGTCAACGCGTGGGTTTTCCGACGAAGCAGGTCGAGATCCTCACCTCCAGACCGACCATTGTGGACAGTGACGTCTTCGACAAGGGCATTCCGCTGCCGGGGACCGAGAGCCAGATGCGGGCGATCATCCTCTACGCGCCCACGTTGCAGATCATCGGCTCCCTGGACAACACCAACTCCGACGCCGAGACCGCCTGGTCCCGGTCGGTGACCGTCGGGTTCACCTTCAGCACCTCCGAGACGCTCAGCGTGTCGACCTCGCTGGAGGCCGACGCCGTGTTCGTCAAGGGAAGCGTCACGGTGACCACGACCCTCACCTTCAGCCAGGAGTGGTCGAAGTCCGTGACCGAGACGATGGTGTTCTCGGTCCCGGCGGGGAAGAAGACCTTCATGTACCAGGGCTACATCTGGTCGGAGATCGCGGTCTACCAGAACCAGCAGTACAGCTGGGCGGGCGAGCGGGCCCGGTGCCTGACCAACGTGCTGGCCACGACGAGGGAACCGCTGCCCGTCGGCTAGCCGGCACCGGCGAGTCCGCGCCCGACGCGGATCGACGGCCCGGCAGCCCGGGAACACCACCGCATTCCGAAGGAGGCGGTCCGGGAGGACCGCCACGGCGACGAGACGGGGACGAGCAGGTGATGGACCAGCGGGTCGTGGTGACGGGTGTGGGCGTGGTGAGCAGCGTCGCCCAGAGCGTCCCGGAGTTCGTGGCGGCGCTGCGGGCCGGCCGTTCGGGTGCTGGTCCGGTCACGTTGTTCGACACCACCGGGTTCGCGCACGCCCCGGGGTGCGAGGTGGTGGGTTTCGACCCGCGGCGGTGGTTGGGACCCGCCGCCGTCGCGGGTCTGGGCCGGGCCGCCCAGTTCTCGGCGTCGGCCGCGCGCATGGCCGTCGCCGACGCCGGGCTCACGGCCGCGGGTCTGCTCGACCGCCGGGTGCTGGTGTCGGTGGGCACCACCGACGGCGGCTCGTACGAGCTGGACCAGCTCGTCGCCGCCGAGATCGCCGGCGGCCCGGGGGCGATGCCGGCCGCGCTGGTCCGCCGGGTGCCGGCCGGGGCGTTGTCGGTCGGCGTCGCGCGGGAACTGGGACTGGCCCGCGCCCACGCGGTCACCCTGGGGACGGCGTGCTCGGCCGGCAACTACGCCATCGGCGAGGGACTGGACGCGCTGCGCGCGGGGGAGGCCGACATCGCGTTGTGCGGAGGCGCGGACGCGATGTGCCGACGCAACTTCACCGGCTTCTACCGGCTCGGGCTGATCGCGCCGCACTCCTGCCAGCCCTTCGACGTCGACCGGCAGGGCATCGTGACCGGCGAGGGCGCCGGGATGCTGGTGTTGGAGACCGAGGGGTCCGCCCGCCGGCGCGGCGCCCGGATCTACGCCGAGGTCCGGGGTTTCGGCCTGACCTGCGACGCCCACCACCAGACCACCCCGCACCAGGACGGGGTGGCCCGGTGCATGCGACTGGCCCTGGCCGACGCGGGTGTCGAGCCAGGGGAGGTGGACGTGATCTCCGCGCACGGCACCGGCACCAAGGCCAACGACCGCACCGAGAGCCGGGCGATCCACGAGGTGTTCGGCCGGCGCCCGCCGCGCACCGTCGGCCTGAAGTCCATGCTCGGGCACACCATGGGCGCGGCCAGCGCGCTCGCGGGCATCGCCTGCGTGCTGGCCATCCGGGACCAGTTCATCCCGCCCACGATCAACCACCACCGCACCGACCCCGACTGCGCCCTGGACTGCGTCCCGAACCGGGCGGTGTCGGCGCGGGTGCGGATCGCGCAGAACAACGGGCTGGCCTTCGGCGGCAACAACGCCGTCGTGGTCTTCGGGGAACACCAACCCGAGCAGCGGCCGGAAGGGCGGTGAGGAGTCCACTATGGACAGATCTGTCGCGGAAGGCGCTCCGGTGGTCACGGCGTGGTCGGCGGTCTCGCCGTTCGGCATCGGCCGGGACGCCTTCACCACCGGCGTGCGCGCCGGGGCCAGCACGGCCCGGGCACTCGGCGGCGAGCACGGGGTGACGCCGGTGGACGAGGCCTGTCTCGTTCCCGGGTTCGACGTCCGCGCGGTGCTGGGCCGCAACGGCACCCGCAACGTGGACCGGGTGAGCGGGCTCGCGCTCGCCGCGGCCCGGGAGCTCCTTCCGCAGGACACCAAGGGCACAGAGGGCACGCAGGGGAGCGCCGACGACGCGGAATCGCGGGACCGGGACGACACGGCGGTGGTGCTGGCCACCTCCGGCACCGTGCAGGAGATGCGGGACTTCACCCGCTCCTCCCTGTTGGAGACCCGGCCCTTCTACGTCAACCCCGGCGCGGTGCCCAGCGGCGTGCCGAACTGCGCGGCCGGCCTCGTCGCGATCTGGCACCGGCTCAGGGGACCCAACGCCACGATCACCACCGGCAGGACCGCCGGACTGCACGCGCTGGCGTACGCCCGCCGGCTCCTCACGGCCGGCCGCGCCCGCCAGGTGGTGGTGGGCGCGAGCGAGGAGTACAGCGCGATGCGGGCGTGGCTGGAGTTCCACCACCACGCGCCCGCCCCACCCGGCGTGCTGGGCGAGGGGAGCGCGTTGTTCCTCCTGGAGCGCTGGACGCGACACTCTCCGCCGCCGCTGGTCGCCGTGCTGGGGGTGGAAAGCCAGGTCTGCCTGGACGGCGACGTCGAGGAGGCGCTGCGCCGCTGTCTCCTCGAAGGGTTGCGGCGACACGGGATCAGCCCGGACGAGGTGTGGGCCGCCTCGACGTCGCATGCGGCAGGGGACCTCGGGCGGCAGGAACGCGCCGCGGTGACCTCGCTGTTCGGCGAACAGCCGCTCACCCGGGTTCCGGACCTGACGCCGATCGGGGAGACCGGATCGGCGACGGGAGCGTTCCAGGTCGCCGCGGTCCTCAGCCGACGGGAACCGGCAGGTGAGGGCGCTGGCCGGATCGCCGTCGTCACCTCGGTGGATTCCGGCGGCACGCTGGGCTGCGGGCTGTTCCGCCTCCTGCCCTCCCGCTGAGCCCCGCACCTCGCGCATGTGACCCAGCGGTGTCCACCGTCCACTCCGGACTGATCCCAATCCTTTGTGGACAGCCCATTGAGGTGTGAGCTCGTTCGGATCCCCGCGTTCACAGGTCGACGGGAGAGCCGCCGGCTGACCGGTAGCTCCTGAGCATTCGCTGGTGCGTCTCGCTGTCCAGGCGCTCCAGCGCCGACCCGGCCACCGCGCGGTCGATCACGATGGCCAGCGCCTTCTCGTGCCAGGCCCACAGGCCCTCCGGGGCGTTGTGGGTGGTCAGGCACTTCCGCGCGGTGCACAGGAAAGTGATCATCGCCGCGCCGTCCCCGCCCAGCACGGCGCGCGTCATGCCACCGAGGCGCGCGGCGTCCTCGGGTTGGTCGAGCTGGGCGACGAACCGCTGGACCGCGGCCAGGTAGCGACCGAACACGGTCCCACAGCGAGCCATGGCAGGACCGTAACCAGCTCCGGGCCCGGGATGTTCATGATTCAACCGACCGGGGTATCAATCGGGGACGACATCCAGCACACGAGTGAGCCCCGTCCGCCCCCGGCCACGTGCCGTGTCCGTCGCCCACAGCGGCGCTGCGCGGGGTGGCTCCTGGTCGGGGCGAGTAATCGGCGACCAGGAACGGCCAGTCCCACGGCCGAGCTGACCCCTTCAGCTCGTGCGAGGAGTTCGACCGCCTCCGCGCCGACGAGCTCGTCGCCCAGACCGTCCTGCCCAACGAGGAACCCGCCTGGGTGATCTTCCGGCACGCTGACGTCCGCCGCGTGCTCATGGACGCCACGCGGTTCAGCCACACCTCCGCCGGACAGGGGCCGGTGCCCCCGCCCCGCACCGGCAGCCAGCGGAACCGGGTGTCCCCGCCGGGCGACGGCCTGCTGGCCCAGCTGGTCCGCCACTCCGACCGGCTGGCCGCGTTGCGCAGGGACCCACTGCTCGCCGAGCGCGCGGTGGAGGAGCTCCTGCGCTACCTGTCCGTCGTCCACTTCGGAGTGATCCTGCCCGCGGTCGTGGACGTCGTGCTGGGCCGGACCCTGATCAGGCCGGCGACTCCGTGCTCTGCGCCCTGCCGTCCGCCAACCGGGACGAGGAGTGGTGCGCGGAGGCGGACCGGTTCGACATCACCCGCCCACCGTCACCCCACCTGACCTTCGGGTGCGGCCCACCACTGCCTGGTCGCCCCGCTCGTCAGGGTGGAGCTGGCCGTCGCGCTCCCCGCGCTGGTCCGTCGCTTTCCCACGCTCCGTTCGGACGTCCCGTTCGATGACATCCGGTTCCGCTCGGGCACAGTGACCTGCGGGGTGCGCTCCCTGCCGGCCCGCTGCTATCGGCAGCGCATTCTGGTGAATTCCGGGTGGGCGCGGCGGATAACGCGTCCCTGATCGGGCCATGTTGATCCCCTGAACAGGTGGGCCGGGGTCGGCACCCGCCCGGACCAGGGCAAGCCCTGGCCCGCGAGGTCGTTTCACTCGGAAGGACCGTCCGCGTTGACGTCCATTCCCGGCGGCGATAGAACCGCCTGTGGCAGAACGCCACGACGCGTCGGCGGACGGGTTCGCCGGCTGATCCCCACCATTCCCGGGCTTTTCCCGGGGAGGGAGTCCTGTGGTTCGGCCGACGGGAAGGGGGCCGGGAACACGGTGGCTGACGTCGCGGTGATCGGAACCGGGGTGATGGGTTCGGCGGTGGCCAGGGCCTGCGTGGGCGCGGGGTTGTCGGTGGCGGCGTGGAACCGCACTCCCGAGCGTGGCGTGGCCCTCGCGCCGCAGGGGGTCGACTGGTGCGCCACCGTGGACGAGGCGGTGCGCTCCAGCCCCGTCGTGGTGCTCGCCCTGCTCAACTACGCCATCTCGCGGCAGGTCCTGGAGCCGGCCGGGCCGGGGCTCGCCGGCCGGATCGTGGTGCAGACGGCGAGTGGCGTGCCCGACCAGGTCGAGCCGCTGGCGACGTGGGTCGCCGACGCCGGTGGCCGCTACCTGGAGGCCGCCATCCTCAACTATCCGCAGACCGTGGGCACCGAGCAGTGCTTCACGGTCTACGCGGGACCCGCCGAGTGGTACGGCGAGATCAGCCCGCTGACCAGGGCGTTGGGCGGCACCGCCCTCTACCTGGGCGAGGACGCCCCCTACGCCAAGGCCTACCACTCGGTCTCCGCCGCGTTCTACTACGGAATCGTCAACACGCTGCTGGAGTGCTCCGCGCTCGCCACCAGCCTGGGCGTGCCACTGGACGACTTCGCCCGCTCGGTCCCGCTGTACCAACCGGGGCTGCAGCACACCATCGACGTCGGCGTCGAGCTGATGGGGCGCGGCGACTACCGGTACGAGCAGGCGCCCCTCACCACGCACATCGACATCCTCCGCAACCTGTCCGCGGTCGCCGAGGAGTCCGGTGTCGCGGGGTCGTTCCTCCCGGTGCTGCGCGACCGGGTCCAACGCGCGCTCGACGACGGGTTCCGCCGGGAGCACGTCGCCGTGCTCCACCAGCAGTTCCGAGCCACGCCCGCTCGACGGACCGAGGGGCGGGGCGAGCCGACACGACTGACGCCGTGAAGCTCGGCCGCGCCCGCTCCGGGTGAGGCGCGCCGGCGTGGACGGAGGCGACGAGGGTGCACGTCGAGGACGCCGAACCCGACCTGGACATCGCCGTGGTGGGGATGAGCTGCCGCTTTCCCGGCGCCCCCGACCTCGACGCCTACTGGCGGCTCATCGTCGAGGGCCGGGAGGGCACCACCCGGTTCGCTCCCGACGAGCTGCGCCGCGCGGGCGCGGGGGACGACCGGCTCCACCACCCCGACCTCGTCCCCGTCGGCGGAGTGCTGCCCGACGGCGAGGACTTCGACGCCGCGTTCTTCGGCTACTCGGCGCGGGAGGCCGCGCTGATGGACCCGCAGCAGCGCATGTTCCTGGAAGCCGCGTGGCACGCGGTGGAGGACGCCGGGTACGCGCCCGAGACCCTCCCGGGCCGGGTCGGGGTGTACGCGGGGCAGACGGTGTGCACCCACCGGCCGATCGACCGCGACGCCTTCCTGGGCTCCATCGGCGACCTGCTGCTGTCGGCCAACGACAAGGACTTCCTGCCCACCCGCGTCTCCCACCGGCTGGGCTTCACCGGTCCCAGCATCGCGGTGCAGGCCACGTGCGCCACCTCGTTGGTCGCCGTCCACCTGGCCTGCCAGGCGTTGTTGACGTTCGAGTGCGACGCCGCGCTGGCCGGCGGCGTGTCCTGGGCCTCGGTGCGCCGCCTGGGCTACCTGCACCAGCCCGGCGGCACGCTGTCCGCCGACGGCCACACCCGGCCGTTCGCCCGCAACGCCTCCGGGTTCGTCCCCGCCGACGGCCTCGGCGTGGTGGTGTTGCGGAGGCTGGCCGACGCCGTGGCGGGCGGGGACCGGATCTACGCCGTGGTGCGGGGCGGCGCGGTGAACAACGACGGCGCGGACCGGCTCAGCTACACCGCGCCGGGCGTGGCCGGGCAACGCCGGGTGATCGCGGACGCGCTGGCCGCCGCCGGTGTCCCCGCCGCGTCCATCGGGTACGTGGAGGCGCACGGCACCGCGACGCCGCTGGGCGACGTTGTGGAGTTCACCGCGCTGACCGAGGCGTACCGGGCGGCGGGAGTGCCGGACACCGGCGCGTGCGGCCTGGGCGCGGTCAAGGCGAACATCGGCCACACCGACGCCGCCGCCGGCGTGGCGGGCTTCATCAAGGCCGCGCTGATGCTGCGCCACGGGTTCCTGCCACCGCATCCCCTGTTGCGCGAACCGAATCCGGACCTCCGCTTCGCCGCGAGCCCGTTCACCGCGCAGGTCGAGGGCCGGCCCTGGCTCCGGGGAGCGCACCCGCGCCGGGCGGCGGTGAGCGCGTTCGGCATCGGAGGCACGAACGCGCACCTGGTCCTGGAGGAAGCTCCGCCGCGCCCACCGTCCGATCCCGGCCGCAGCAGCCACCTTCTCGTGCTGTCGGCCCGGGAATCCCCAGCACTCCGGGAGATGACGACGGCGTGCGCGGCCTTCCTCGACGCCCATCCCGACGCCGATCTGGCCGACGTGGCCTACACGCTCGCGGTGGGGCGACGGCACTTCGGACATCGCGTCGCCGTGGTGGTCCCCGACCGCGTCAGAGCAGTCGACGCGCTGCATGAGATCAGTGGTGCGCCGAGTTGTGGTGACGCGACGTCGTCTCCTGGCAGCCTGGCCTTCCTGTTCCCGGGAGTGGGCGCCGGATACACGGGAATGGGCCGCGACCTGTACGAGCACGCGCCGGTCTACCGGGATGCCGTCGAGGAATGCCTCCAACTCCTGCCCGACAGCGCGGCGCGGGACCAACTCCTCGCGACGATGTTCCCCGCAGGGCAAGGTGATCGCGCCGAGCCGATCACCGATCCGGTGTGGGGGATGCCCGCCCAGTTCGTCACCCAGATCGCCCTCGGCCGACTCCTGCTCTCCTGCGGGCTGCGGCCGACTGTCCACTTGGGACACAGTCTCGGCGAGTACGCGGCGGCGCACTTCGCCGGCGTCCTCTCCCTGGGCGACGCGCTCACCGTGGTGCGACGGCGCGGCGAGCTCATGGCCACGACCCCGGAGGGGGCCATGCTCAGCGTGGCCGCCAGCGAGCAGGACCTCGCGCCGCTGTTGACCGACGGCGTGTCCCTGGCCGCCGTCAACGGCCGCGCCCTGTGCGTCCTCACCGGACCCGCCGACCGGATCCGGGACGTCGAAGCCCGCCTGGCCGGTCGCGAGATCGCCTGCCGTCGGCTGCCCTTCGCCAGCGCCGCGCACTCGGTGTTCCTGGAGCCCGTGCTCCAGGAGTTCCGGAAAACCGTGGCCCGCATCGAGTTCCGCCGGCCCACCGCGCCGCTGGTCTCCGCCGCCCTCGGGCGCCCGGTGGGAGAGGAGGTCACGAACCCGGACTACTGGGTGGCGCACCTCCGGTCGCCGGTGCGGTTCGCCGCCGGCCTGGACCACGTGCTGGCCGGTGAACGCCCGGTGCTGCTGGACGTCGGACCGGGCACCACGATGTCGACGCTGGCGCGTGCCCATATCGGGTCCCGTGCCGGGGTCCCTGTCGGTGCCCACTCCGACCCCCACTCCGACGCGCTCGTCGTCGCCGCGAGCCGCCATCCTCGGGACAAGCGCACGGATCGGGAGGTTCTGCTCGACGCGATCGGTCGCATGTGGACAGTCGGCGTCGAGGTCGAGCTGTCCGCGTTGTTCGCCGGCGAGCGCCGGGCGCGCGTCCCCGCCGTGCGGTACCCGTTCCGGCGGGTGCCGCACCGACTGGACGAGGAACCCACCCCGGTGCGGCGCGGAAGCCGGAACCAGCCGGGGGACTGGCTGTACGGGGTGAGCTGGAAGCGCACGGTCGATCTCGGCGGCGCTGTCGGGGACACACGGACAGCCACGACGCCCAGTGGCCGGCGGTGGGTCGTCCTGTCCGACCGCTCACCCCTGGCCCGGGACCTCGTCGACCTGCTCCGCGACCAGGGCGTCGAACCCGTCGAGGTCACGGCCGGGGCGTCGTTCCGGCGGACCGCCCCCGGCCACGTCGAACTCGCCCCGGACCAGCCCGACCAGTACGCCCTCCTGCTGGACGCGCTCGGAAGCGGACCAGGACCGGGGCCGGGGCCGGGACCGGGACCGGTGCGCGTGGTGGACCTGTGGTCCCAACCGCACTCCGGCGGGACCGGTGTCAACCTGACCACGCTCCTCGGCCTCGCCCGCGCCGTCGCGACCAGCCCCACCGACGTCGAGCTGGCGGTGGTGACGCGGGGCGCGTTCCCGGTCGTGGGCACGGAACACCTCGCGCCGGCAGCGACGGGACTGGCGGCCGCCGCCCGCACCCTGGCGCTGGAGCAGCCCCGGATCACGGTCGGCGTCGTCGACCTCGACCCCGCCACAGCCGACACCGCGGCCCGCAACCGAACCCTGTGGGACCTGCTCGCCGCGCCGGACTGGCCGCCCACCCCGGAACTGGTCGCGCTCCGCGGACACCACCGCTGGACCCGGCACTTCGAACCGCTGGCCGCCGAGCACCTGCCAGCGCCGCCACTGCGACAGGGCGGCGTCTACGTCGTCACCGGTGGCCTCGGCGGTGTCGGCCTCCACGTCGCCCAGCACCTCGCGCGCGCCCACCAGGCGCGTCTGGTGCTGCTGGGGCGGTCGGCGCCCGAAGGAGCCGCGACGCCGGAGGTGGAACACCTGCGGGCGCTGGGCGGCGAGGTCGTGCCGCGTCGCGCGGACGTGGCCGACCGCGCCCGGATCAAGGAAGTCCTGCACGAGACACGACAGCGGTTCGGGGCGATCCACGGCGTCGTGCACGCGGCGGGTGTGCCGGGCGGTGGGACGGCCGCGCTGCTCACCCCCGCTGACGTGTCGGCGGCGCTGCGGGCGAAGGTGGACGGGACGTGCGCCCTGGTCGACGCGCTGCGCGCCGTCGACGCGTCCCCCGACTTCGTGGCGCTCTTCTCGTCGCTGGCGGCGTTGTCCGGCGCCCCCGGGCAGTCCTGCTACGCCGCCGCCAACGCCTTCCTGGACACCTTCGCGGCGCACGCCTCCCGGGACCTGGGCCTGCCCGTCGTCTCGATCGACTGGGACCGGTGGTGCGGCCTCGGGATGGCGGCGCGGTCCAGCGCCACCGGTGGCTTCGGTGGGGCCGAGGTGACCGCCGGGATGGACCCCGACCACGCGGTGACGGCCTTCTCCCTCGCGTTGGCCGCCCTGCCGCTGGGACAGGTGGTGGTCTCCACTCGCGCCCCGGAGGACCTGCTCCGGGCGATGGCCGTCCCCGGAGGTGGCGTCGCCGCGGGGAACGGCGGGGACGGGGAGTGCCCGGAGCGGCGGTCGAGCGCGGGCGGGGACGTTCCGCGAGGCCGGCTGGAGAGGGAGATCGCGGGCATCTGGGCCGAGGTGCTCGGTGTCGACGAGGTGGGCGCGCACGACAACTTCTTCGACCTCGGCGGCCACTCGCTGCTGGCGCTGCAGGTCGTCCAGCGCTGCGAGGACCGGCTCGGTGTGGTGGTCCCGGCCCAGGCGCTGTTCGTCACCCCCACGGTGGCCGGCCTGGCGCGGTCCCTGACCGGTGACCCCGAACCGAGCTCCCCGAACGATCCCGACGAACCGGCTGGAGGGGTGCGATGACGATGTTCGTCGGCGGGACCGGAACGCCGTGGCTCCGCCGGTACCGCCCGGTCGTCCGGCCGCGCCTGCGCCTGGTGTGCCTGCCGCACGCGGGCGGCACGCCGGCGCTCTTCCGGGACTGGCCCCGCCAGTTGCCCGGCGACGTCGACGTCCTCGCCGTCTGCTACCCGGGCCGCCAGGACCGCGTCGCCGAACCCTGCCCGGACAGCATGGCGGAGCTGGCGGAGGGCGTCGCCGGCGCGGTGGAGCCGCTGCTGGACCTGCCGGTCGTGCTGTTCGGCCACAGCATGGGCGCGCTCGTCGCCTACGAGGTCGCGGCGCGCCTGGAACAGGGCCTTGGCCGGGCGCCGGCCCACCTGGTCCTCTCCGCGCACGCGCCACCGGACCGGATGCCGCCGCGGCCCCCGTGGGAGGAGGGGGACGCCGCCCTGCTCGCCGCGGTGCGCCGCATCGGCGGCGTGCCCCAGGAGATCCTGGACAATCCGGCCCTGCGGGCGTTGGTGCTGCCCGCCGTCCGGGCCGACTACCACCTGCTGGGCGCCTACCGCCCGGCTGTCCTGCCGACCACCTCCGCCCCTGTCACCGTGCTGCGGGGAGCGGACGACCCGATGACCTCGGAGGCGGACGCCGCGGCGTGGGCACGGCTCACCACGGGCGGGTTCACGCTCCGCACCTTCCCCGGCGACCACTTCTACCTCGTGCCCGGCGAGCGCGACGTCCTGATCGCGGTGCGGGACCTGCTCGCGCGCGTTCCGGTCTGAACCCGGCGGGGGACCGGAGCTTCCGGCTTCCCCCGCCGCGTCACTCGCGGGCGGTAGACCTGGCCCCGATCGAGTGCTGGCGCGAAAGCCGGCCTGCTCGCCCGCCACGGCCTCTGTTATTCAGGATGTGCCCCAAACAGCGGTGATCGAAAAGCGCGGTCCGCCGCGGAAAGCGGAACCGAGCACGGCGCGTCGCGGGGAAGCGGCGCGCCGGGGTGGGTGGAGAAACCAGGGCCGGCCAGCGACCGGCGAGAAACGGGAGAAAGGGCGGGAGATGGCGAAGGACGCCGTGGAGCGCAAGCACCAACGCCTGTTCGACAACGTCGACCAGGACAACGACGGGGAGATCACGCGCGAGGACTACCAGGAACTGGCGCACCGCATCATCCAGGCGGTCCAGGTGACCCCCAGCTCGGAGCAGGCCCGCAGGCTGGAGGACGAGTACGACCGGGCGTGGGAGGCCGTCGCCGACGCCGCCGGCGTCGAGCCGTCCGACAGCCTGACCCTGGAGGACTTCTGCCAGGCGATGGCGCGGCAGGCCGCGGACGAGAAGGCGTTCAACCGGAACTTCGGTCCGCTCGGGGAGGCGGAGTTCTCGGTGGCGGACACCGACCACGACGGCCGGGTGTCCGTCCAGGAGCTCCAGAAGGTGCTGGAGGCGACCGGGGCGGCGCGCGGGGACGCGTCGCAGGGCGCCACGCAGCTCGACAACGACAACGACGGTTTTGTCAGCAAGGACGAGTACCTGAAGGCCTGGCGTGATGCCTTCACCAGTGCCAAGGCGGAGAGCCCGGTGATGGGCAAGGTCTGAGCGCCAGCCCGCCCTGACCGGATCGAGGGGGTTCCTGGCCGCCGTGCTCGCGGTTTGCGGGCACGGCGGCTCGGATTTCCCCGGGCGCGCCGGACCGCGGGTGGCCCGATGTCCCCGTGAGGTCGACGCGGGAGCCGGGGGAAACCAACAGTGTCCACGGTGGACGGTCGTGCGTTTTCGGGGCCTGGCCGGCGTTGTTGGTCCGCTCCGCACCCGCGACTCCTCACGTCTCGCCCAGGGCGGACCGGTAGCTGCTCAACAGTCCCTGGTGCGTCTCGGTGTCCAGGCGGTCGAGTGTCGCCCCGCCCACCACGAGGTCGATCACGATGGCCAACGCCTTCTCGTGCCAGACCCACAGGTCCTCCGGCGCGTGGTGCGCGGAGAGGCACTTCCGGGCCGCGCACAGGAAGGCGAGCAACGCCGAGCCGTCGCCGGTCAACACCGCCCGCGCCATGCCGCCGAGCCGGGCGGCGTCCTCCGGCAGGTCGAGCTGGGCGACGAACCGCTGGACCGCCACCAGATAGCGACCGAGTACGGTCCCACAGCGAGCCATGACAGGACCGTAACCACGGCGGAGCCGGAAACGCCCCTGTTTCGACCCGTGTGGGTCATCAGTCGGGGGTCAACATCCAGCAAGTGAGTGATAAAGGCTTCTCGTCAGCCACCGCTCGTGCTCGTCGTCGATCGGACGCGCGTCGCCGCACAATCGGGGTAACCGCGCCGACGGGGATTCCCGCCGTGATTTACGGCGCGTTGTCCGCTCTCCATCCGGTGGTGAAAACAAAGCAGACCTCGGGAAGAACCAACGGTGGACGCGACGTGAAGTCCGGGTGATCCGCAAGCGCGGACCATCCCCCGCTCCGGAGTCGCCCGTTCGTGTGGCTGAGCACGTTCCGGTACCCGCGTGCAGCACCCTGGGAGCACGGCGTCGCAGCAGCACGAGCCCGGAGGCCCTGATGACCACCCCGACACCGGCGAACGCCGCCGCCCGGCCGGTCGTGCCGGGCCCGGTCCCGCGGAACCTGCTCCGGGTCGGCGACCTGGCCCCGGACACCCTCGCCGGCCTGCTGGACCTGGCGGCGGCGATGAAGCGGGAGCCGCTGGGCTGGACGAGCGCCCTGCCCGGGGCGGAACTGGGCTGCCTCTTCGAGAAGCCGTCCACGCGCACCCGGGTCTCCCTGGTCGCCGCGGCCCACCGGCTCGGCATGCGCGCCATCGTGCTCAACCGGGAGGAGACGCAGCTCGACCGGGGCGAGACCGCGGTGGACACGGCGCGGGTGCTGTCCTGCTACCTCGACGTCCTCGCGGTCCGCACCTTCGCGCACGCCGTCGTCGAGGAGATGGCCGGGGCCGCGACCGTGCCCGTCGTCAACGCCCTGACCAACACCCACCACCCCTGCCAGGCCCTGGCCGACCTGCTGACCCTGCGCGAGCACTTCGGGGAGCTGGCCGGGATGACGGTGGCCTTCGTCGGGGACGGGCGCGGCAACACGTGCCACTCGTTCCTCGGGGCGTGCGCGGCGACCGGCATGAACCTGACCATCGCCAGCCCGCGCGAGTACGACACCGACCAGGCGCTCCTCGCCGAGGCCCGTGAGCTGATGGCGCACACCGGTGGCTCCGTCTCGCTCACCACCGAGCCGGCCCAGGCCGTCCGCGGCGCGCACGCCGTCTACACCGACGCGTGGGTGCCCATGGACAAGCACCACGAGCAGACCGAGCGGGTGGCGCGGTTCGCCGGCTTCCGGGTGGACGACGACCTGCTCGCCCAGGCGCGCCAGGACACCGTGGTCCTGCACTGCCTGCCGGCGGTGCGAGGGCTGGAGATCACGTCCGAGGTGCTCGACGGGAACCGCTCGCTGGTCTGGCGTCAGGCGGCGAACCGCCTGCCCACCGCGCAGGCGGTGCTGCACACCCTCGTCACCACGGCCGGGGAGCGCGCCGGGGACCAGGAACCCCACCCCGGTCTCTGAGCTCGCCGTGCCCGGCCGCTTCCGGAGCCGGCGCGGCCCCGGAAGCGGCGTGACCGGCGGGGAAGCGCGTGGTCAGAGGGCGCCCTTGCGGGCGTTGGCGTCGATGGCGTCGACCAGTTGGGGGCGCAGCGGCGTGGGCAGGTCGTGGCCCATGTCGGGCAGTTCGAGGTAGGTCGAGCCGGGGATGGCCCTGTGGGTGGCCTGGCCACCGCTGACCTGGATCAGGCTGTCCTCCGCGCCGTGGACGACCAGGGTGGGCGTGGTGAGCTCGCGCAGCTTGGCGGTGCGGTCCACGGCGACGGCGATCGCGGCGGCCTGGCGCTGCGCGCCGGCGGGGTAGAACATGCGGTCGTAGGAGGCCTCGGCCAGCCGGAGGCGGTTGGCCTGCTCGGTCTCGGCGTGGGTCCTCGAACCGACGATCCGGTAGATCTCGGCGATGTGCGGGATGGCCCGCTCGCGCTCGGGGGGAGTGGGCCGCAGCATGGCCTGGGCGGCCTCGAAGGTGGGGTTGCCGACCAGGCGGTTGCCGGTGGTGCTCATGATCGAGCACAGGGTGGCGACCCGGTCGGTGTGGTGGATCGCGACGAGCTGGGCGATCATGCCGCCCATGGAGGCGCCGACCACGTGGGCGCGCTGGACGCCCAGGTGGTCCAGCAGGCCGACGGCGTCGGCGGCCATGTCGGTCAGGTAGTACCCGCGGGCCAGCGGGTAGGCGTCGGCGGTGCCGGTGTCGATCTTCTCCGACAGGCCGCAGTCGCGGTTGTCGAACCGGATGACCCGGTAGCCGCGTTCGCCGAGGCCGGTGACGATCTCCTCGGGCCACGCGATCAGCTGCGAGTTCAGTCCCATGACCAGCAGCAGCGGTTGCCCGTCGGGGTCGCCCTCGTCGCGGTACCACAGTCGGATGCCGTTGGCGTCGGCGTAGTCTCCGGGCTCGTCGGCCATGGTGAGCTCTCCTCTCGTCGAGCGGGGCGCGTCGGACGTGGGCCGCGCCGATCGCCATGACGAGCACGCGGTGGGCGAGGTCCTGTCTGCGGCGGGCTGGTCCGGCGGACAGACCGGCCTCCGCCGGGATCATCCCCACTCCCGAGGCGGCGCGCTTGGCCTGACCAGCCCCGGAAGCGATCTTGCTGTGCTCGTCCCGCCCCGGGGCAGCACCCGAACGAGTGGCTGTGCGCGCACGGGTGCCCTGCGCGTGTCCGTCGCCGCTCCTCGCGGGTCAGCTCTGGTAGCGGGCGGCGGCGGCCCGGGTCTGCTCGGCCATGCGCTGCCGGAGACTGGCCGGCGCCAACACCTCCACCCACGGCCCGAGGCCCAGCAACGCCGTGCACGCCCAGCTCTCGCCCTCGAACGGGACGGTCAGCTCGATCTCGTCGCCGGTCGCGGTCAGGTCGATCCGGTCCTGCCCCTCCACCGCGACCACCCGGCGCAGCCGGGGCAGGGCGGCCGTGGCGACCCGGAGGGTGACCTCCACGCAGGTGTGCTCGGTCTCCATCTCGTGGCGGGCCTGTGCCCACGCCTCGGCCAGGACGAAGTCGGCGGGGCGGCGCACCGGCTCGTCCAGCCGTTCCACCGTGCGCACCCGCGACACGCGGTAGGTGCGGCGCTGGCCGTCGCGGAGCGCGACCAGGTACCAGTCGCCGGCGGCGAGCGCGAGGCCGAGCGGGTCGACGGTGCGCTCGGCGAGCGTGCCGCGGCGGACGTAGCCGATCCGGACGCGACGGTCCTGCCAGACCGCCTCCGCCAGGTCGGCGAGACAGGGTGTCGGTTCCGGCCGGCCGTACCAGCGGACGGGGTCGAGGTGGAACCGGTCCGCGCTGCGCTGCGCCCGCTGCCGGGCCTCGCCGGTCAGCGACGCCAACACCTTGGTGCGCGCCGTGTCCACCGTCCCGGTCAACCCGAGGTCGTCCGCCGGGCCCCGCAGGCCGAGGAAGGCCAGCGCGGCGGCCTCGTCCGGCCCCACACCGTTCAACCGGGTGCGGTAGCCGCCCTCCAGCCGGTAGCCGCCGGCTGGGCCGCGCACCGATCGGACCGGGATGCCCGCGGCGGCGAGGGCCTGGACGTCCCGCTGGACGGTGCGCTCGTCGACCTCCAGCCGATCCGCGAGCTCACGGGCGGTCAACTGGCCCCGCACCTGGAGCTGCGTCAGCAGGTTGAGCATCCGGGAGGCGCGCATTCGCGAAGTCTCGCAAACGTACCCGACAGAGGATGTCGGGTTTGGCTGACACGGTGGTGGCACAGCGAACGAACGAAGGAGCTTCTCCCTGATGAACACGACGACGGCTCGCCTGATCATGGTCAACCTGGACTGCCAGGACCCCCGTCGGCTGGCGGCCTTCTACGGCGAGCTGCTCGGCCTGCCCGTGACGCACAGCGAGGACGAGTACGCCATGGTCAGCGACGGCACCACGTCGATCGGCTTCGGGCGCGTGCCGGACCACACGCCCCCGGCATGGCCGGACACCACCGGGGCCAAGCGCTACCATCTCGACCTCGCCGTGGAGGACCTGGCCGCCGCCGAGAACACCTGTCGCGCGCTCGGCGCGACCGTGCCGGACTTCCAGCCCGGCGGTGACCGCTGGCGGGTCCTGCTCGACCCGGCCGGTCACCCGTTCTGCCTGTGCCCGACCAGCCAGAGCTGAGCGACCGATCGGGACACTCCGGATCGACGGCCCCTGGACTGGTGGGCGGGCACAGGCACGGACCGGGCGCCGTCCTCGGACGCGGTCGGGGGTGCCCGGGTGAGCGGCCTCCAGCCGTGGGCGCGTCCCGTCAGCGGGCCGCCCCCCGCCCGAGCAGAGCGCGCGGGCATGTCGGGAAGTGGCGGAGGCGTCGGACCAGAAGGGAATTTCCGCCCTTCGGCGCGGTTCGGCCCCGAATCGCGAACAAAATCCGCTCGAAACGACGTGAAAGAGTCGTGTCCCGCGGACGGCGCGCGACTCCTCAGGTCAAGCGCGTCAGCCCGGAGGCGGAGCGAATCCCGCGAGGACGACGCGTGTCGGAGGGGAATCGGTGGGCCGGTGACGGACACGGCCATTCCGGCCGCCGTCGGTCGATCAGTGGAGGTGCGCCATGGCTCGGTCAATGCGGGTGATTTTCCGCAACGTGCGGGGAAGGCACCGGATGAATTTCAACTGGGATGCCATCAGCCAGACTCGGCCGTCATCATGACGGCGGCGCGTTCGAGCCCGAGGGACGGCCGGTGCTCGGCGAGCCCGGACAGGAGCCGAACGTCTACGTCACCAACATCGGGGCGCACGGAAAGCCCGGCGTCGAGGCCGGCGGAGTGGAGTTCCTCCTGCACGCGGAATCCCTCAGCCCTATTGACGTGGCTGTGACCATCACGGTGGAGAATCCCGTCGAGGCGACGCAAGTGGTGTAGGTGGCGCGCGAACCGCTTTACCTCAGGAAATTCGACCTGTGCTCGGAGGAGGAGGTCGCGCGGGCGCGTCTGCCGCGCGACCCCCTTCTGCCGCGTCTGCTCGCTTCTGTCGTCGTTCCCGGCCTCCCGTCGCGGCGGCGCCGAGCACGGACACGGTTCACCAGAAACGGCCCGTGCCGGTTCAGCCCGCGTGTCCGCGCGGTTCGGCCTGGGCGTCGTGGCCGTGGATCCAGGCGAGCCGGTCGGGGAGCTGGGGCAGCCACCCGTCCCGTTCCTCGGCGGCCGGCCCGTCCAGCGCCTGGAAGCACTCGCGGCCGCGCCGCGAGGCGAGCTGGAGCTGGCGGGTCCGGGGCCGGCGCACGGACTCGTACCGGCGCAACGCGGCCGGGACCTCGTCCCGCCCGACGTCGGCGAGGCAGTCGGCCAGGACGACCGCGTCCTCGACGGCCTGGTTGGCGCCCTGCCCCTGGTGCGGCAGCATCGGGTGGGCCGCGTCCCCGAGCAGGGTGATGTGGTCCGTGCTCCACCGCCGGACCGGCTCCCGGTCGTAGAGCGCCCACCGGGACACCACGTCCAGACCGCCCAACAGGGCCGCGACGACCGCGTTCCAGCCGGCGAACGCCTCCACCGCCTCGGCCGGCTCGCCGAGGGCCACCCAGGACTCCCGCGTCCACTCCTCGTCGGGAACCACCGCCAGGAGGTTGACCAGGCGGCCGCCGCTCACCGGGTAGGAGATCAGGTGCCGACCCGGGCCGGGGAAGAGCCACAGCGCCGGCCGGTCCGGCTCGAACCCCAGCTCGGGCAGTCGCGGCAGCCGCTCCACGGGCACCAGGCCGCGATAGCCGCTGGTGCCGGAGAAGACGGGGCGGTCGGCGCCGGCGACCGCTGCGCGGACCACCGAGTGCACGCCGTCCGCGCCGACGACGACGTCGGAGCGGACGGGGGTGGTGTTGCCGGCGAAGACCAGCTCGACGCCCCCGGCGTCCTCCGCCACCCCCACACACTCGCGCCCCAGCTCCAGCCGCCCGCCCTCGCGGACGTAGACCTCGGCCAGCAGCCGCTGCACGTCCGCGCGGTGGACCGTGAGGAACGGGGCGCCGAACAGCTCGTCGTAGCTGTCGCCCATCTCGTGGGCGCAGAAGATCTCCCCGCTGTGCCAGCGGTGGAACTGCAGGCGCAGCGGCCGCACCGCGACCTCGGCCAGCTCGTCGAGCAGGCCCATGCGGCGCAGCAGCCGACTGGCGTTGGCCCCCACCGCGATGCCGGCGCCCACCTCGGCCAGTGCCGGCGCCTGTTCGTGGACCACGACCTCGACGCCCTGACGCCGCAGGGCGAGCGCGGCCGTGAGACCACCGATGCCACCACCGACCACCACGACTCGCAGAGGCACAGCCATCCACCCTCCTGTCGGTCCTGCCGACCCCGGCGGATGATCAGGCGGAGCGAGGGGCGAGGGCGATCTCCGGCGGCCGGGCGGTCGACGACACCGGGCGCGCCGTCAGGACGTGGTTCCCACGGCCACGGCGCGCGGTCAAGGCCTGTGCTCCAGGAGTGGCACCCCGCTGGGCCGCTCGCCTCAGCTCCCGACGAGCGCCAGCAGCTTGGTGACGGTGTTCCAGTTGCGCGCGGTGGCCTGGGCCGGCAGGAGCCTGTCCACGAGCTGGGGGAGCCGCGCCCTCTGGATGCCGTCGGGCAGCGACAGGTACAGCTCGCGATCGCCGACCGCCAGCTCCTCGGGCGCGAAGCTGGCCGGGTCGAGCGCGGCGAACAGTGCGGGATCGGGCCTCTCGGCCAGGAAGGACACCAGGAACCGGGCCGGATCGACCACCTCCAGCGGGTTGTGCTCCACCACCGCCCGCAGCTCCTCGCCGGTGCGGACGACGACCCTGACGGTGAGCCCCAGCTCCCGGGCCAACGCCTCCTCGATCTCGGCGGCCAGCCGCTCCGTCCGCTGGTCGGAGGCGGTGAACACGGCGTTGCCGCTCTGGAGAAGAGTGCTCACCTCGGTGTGCCCGAGACCGGTCAGCAGCGCGCGCAGGTCGGCCATGGCGACCTTCTGCCGTCCGCCGACGTTGATGCCCCGCAGCAGCGCCACATAACGGGTCACGTCCCGGTTCCTTCCCGACTAAACCACGAGGAGCGCGTCAGCCGAGGGCCGGCGCGGGGGACCAGTATGCGAGCCGCCACCGACATCCCCGGCCCTCCGCCGATCCGCGACGGGGTATCGGGGCCGCGATCCCGGAGCGGGATAACCAGGAATGCCCGATCTGGCCCCGCTGATCACGTGGCTCCGAGAACACACTCTGTCCGGTGTGTTCTCGGCTGTGGTGGGTCGGGGTGAGTTGTTGTTCTTTCGGACACTCCGCGCCGGCGCGCCCTGGCGTGATCTACCGGAGCGGTGCGCGTGGAAGAGCGCATCAGCGCGCCGCCGGAGCCCGGAAACGGGGCTGTGCCCCGAGCGTCGTGGTGATCGAAGATCCACCTCGTGGTGGACGGACGTCTTGTCGTTGCGCGTGCCGCTCATCCCGGGAGACGAGGCCGGTGACAACCTGCGGCTGGTGCCCCTTTCGGGGTCGTGATCGCTGGTCACCGGTTGAAGCGGTATCGGACGGCGGCGACCCGGTATGACCGGACTGCCCTGTCCTGCCAGGGCATGGTGGACCTTGCCCCGTTGGTCATGTGGCTTCGAGCGCTTCCCTCCACCAAGAGACCACCGGGCCGACGACGGGTGGACCTTCACCCGCCCACCCCGACCGTCGCAGGCCAAGCGGGTCCTGGATCCCACCCCAGGAGACGGCCGAGAGCACGATCAGGCGGCGCCCGCGGCGCCGATCGCGATCGGTGCGGCCGAGACCTCGGCCAGCACCTCGGCGAAGGCGCGCACGCGCGCGGTCTCGTGGTCGCGGCACCAGGTGATCCCCAGCGCGGAGTCCGGAAGACCGGTGATCGGGACGTAGGCCAGCGCCGCCCGACGGTTGTACTCCGCCGAGGGCCGGCAGAGCAGCATCGCGCCCCGGTTCGCGGCGGCCAGGGTGAGCCCCTCCTGGAGGGTGCCGACGGTGGGGCCGGCCGGGATCGGTCGGCCGGCGGGGGTGACGGCGGGGGCGTGCGCGTCGCGCCAGTAGCGCGGCGCGGGCTCGTCCACCCCGATCAGCACGCAGTCGGCGAGGTCCTCCGCCGAGATCGAGGAGCGCCGCGCGAAGGGGTGCCGCGCCGAGACCGCCAGGGTCTGCGGCTGCCGGGAGAAGACCGCACCCACCACCAGGTCCTCCTCGACGACGGGCAGCAGCACGGCGGCCAGGTCCGCCTCGCCCCGGCGCAGCCCGCCGAACGGGTCGGACAACGGCACCTCGACCATCTCCACCGCGCACGCCGGGTACCGCTCCTGGAACAGGGCCACCGCGTTCATCAGGTGGTCGTTGGCGGTGCCCTGGAAGCCCAGGCGCAACGAGCCTTCCACGCCCCTGGCCGCCGCGCGCGTGTCGTCGACGGCGGCGCGCAGCCCGTCGTAGGCGGGCCGGAGCCGGTCGCGGAAGCGCTCGCCCACCGGCGTGAGCCGCACCCGGCGGCTCGTGCGCTCCACCAACCGGGCGCCGATCCGGCTCTCCAGGGAGCGCAGGAGCTGGCTGACCCTGCTCTGCGACAGGTACAGCCGCTCGCCGGTCCGACCGAAGTGGAGCTCCTCGGCGAGGACGAGGAAGCACTCCAGCTCGCGGATGTCCAGGCCGCTCATCCCCACTCCAGTCCGTTCCGCTCCGCTCGCTGGCGCTGGGTCGACCACCAGCATCGATGAGTCTGACTCATCAAAGGATGAGGGACTGGTCGTTGTTCCCGGTCGAGGCCCCAGGTTGCCTGGGGCACATGACAGAGACAGTGCCGAGCTCACCGCCGAGATCCGTCGAGGACGGGCCGGACCGGCCCGCGTGGCGCGGGTGGGCGGCGGTGGCCGCCGTCGCCGCCGCCACCTTCACGGTGGTGACCTCGGAGATGCTGCCGGTGGGGCTGCTCACCTCGCTCAGCCCGGAGCTGGGGGTCAGCGAGGGCGTCGCCGGCCTGACCCTGACGGTCACCGGGCTGGTCGCGGCGGTGGCCGCGCCGCTGGTCACCCCCGCCGTGGGCCGGCTGGACCGCCGCGCGGCGCTGTGCGGGCTGATGCTGGTGCTCGCGATCGGCAACCTGATGTCCGCGTGGGCGCCGCACTTCGGCGTGATGATGGCGGGCCGGACGCTAGTCGGCGTCGGGATGGGCGGGGTGTGGGCGCTCGCCGCCTCGCTCGCCCCGCGGCTGGTGCCGCCACCGGCGGTGGGCGGCGCCACCTCCCTGATCTTCAGCGGCGTCGCCGTGGCCTCGGTGCTCGGCGTGCCCGCCGGGACCTACCTCGGCGAGGCCGCGGGCTGGCGGATGGCGTTGGCCTCGGCCGGGCTGCTGGCCCTGCTCGTCGCCCTCGCGCTGTTCCTGCTGCTGCCGCGACTGCCGGTCGCGCGGGCGGTGCGGCTGGGCGGGATGGCCCGGCTGGCGCGGGAACGCGCCGTCCGCACCGGGCTGGTCGTGGTCGCCCTGCTGGTCACCGGGCACTTCGCCGCCTACACCTACGTGCGTCCGGTGCTGGAGAAGATCTCGGGCGCGGCCCCGGCGTTGATCAGCGCGCTGCTGCTGGCCTACGGCGTCGCGGGCATCGCCGGCAACTTCGTGAGCGCGGCCGGGGCGGCGCGCTCCCCGCGCGCGACCCTGATGGCGATCAGCGCGGTGCTCGGGGCGGTCGCGGTGCTCTTCCCCGAGATCGGCACCTCGGTGCTGGTGGGCACGGCGCTGCTGGTGTTGTGGGGCCTGGCCTACGGCGGGGTGTCGGTCTCGACACAGACGTGGCTGGTCGCCTCCGCCCCGCACGCCAGGGAGGCGGCCTCCGGCCTGTTCGTCGGCGTCTTCAACGCCTCGATCGCGTTGGGCTCCGCCATCGGCGGCCGCGTGGTCGACGCGCTCGGCGTCGCCGAGGTCCTGTGGGTCGGGGGCGGGCTGGCGCTGGCCGCCCTGGTGGCCGTCACGCTCGGTCCGTCCCCCGCCGGCGGGCGGGAGTAGGGCGCATCCCGCGGTGGTCCGGCGTGCCGCCGCAGGTGAGCGGCGCGGACGTCGACCACCGCGGGCCGGCGATGGGCCGTTCGGTTGAGCCTGGTCAAAGACGTTTGGGCCAACAGGTTCGACTTCCGGGGGGCGGTCCGGCACTTCGCTTGACGTCACGGACCGTCACCGCACAGCCTGGATTCGCGAGCGGACATCTGGTGGGGGGCAACCATGGGTCTGCGTGTTCGGGGAGAGGATTCGGTCGGCGCCGTCGCGACGCCCCGGCAGTTCCGGCTGCGGCTGTTGAGCGGCTTCCGGCTGGAGTTCGGCGAGGTCGTCCTGCACCCCTCGCCGGGCTGCCAGCGCCTGTTGGCCTACCTGGCGGTGCACGGCGTGGCCAGCCGCGCCGTGCTCGCCGGGGTGCTGTGGCCCGACGTCAGCGAGGAGCACGCGCACGGCAGCCTGCGCACCACGATCTGGCGGCTGCGGCGGTACGCGGGCGACCTGCTGGACATCGGCCGGCAGCAGCTCAGCCTGGCGCGGTCGGTCTGGGTGGACGTCCAGGCGCTGACCGCGCGGGCGCGCCGGCTGCTGCGGCCGGACGCGGTGGTGACCAGGGAGGACCTGGAACTGTCCGGGCTGCACGGCGGTGAGCTGTTACCCGGCTGGTACGACGACTGGGTCCTGTTCGAGCGGGAGCGGTTGCGGCAACTGCGCATCCACGCGTTGGAGTCGCTGTCCCGCCGCCTGTTGCGGGAGCGGCGGGCCGCCGAGGCCCTCGACGCCGCGTTGGAGGCCGTGCGGTTGGAGCCGCTGCGGGAGAGCGGGCACCGGTGCGTGCTGGCCGCCCACCTGGCCGAGGGCAACGTGGTGGAGGCCCTGCGCCACTACGAGGTGGTGCGGTTGCAGTTCGCCGCCGAGCTGGGGGTCGCGCCGAGCCGGGCGCTCACCACGCTGATGGCCAACGCGCTGCGCTCCTACCGGCCCGCTCACCCCCACGGCACGCGCTGAGGTGCGGCCGGGCTCGGCGGTGGTCGCGCCCAGACCTGGACAGACGTGAGCGCTCCCCGGCCGGAGTGGCCGGGGAGCGCTCACGGGTGTGGAGGGGGCGCCTCCGCGGGGGTCGGGCCTCCGCGAGGGTCGGACCGGGGTCAGACCTCGGCGGTGGCCAGCCGCGCGACGGCCGGCTGGGCCGCGGCGGGCTGGGCCGGGGTGGTGACCGGCGGCACGGTGGTGACCAGGGTCAGGCCGGGCACGGCCGGGGACTGCTCCACCAGCTCGGGCGTGGCCGGCGCGACCCGGGACCGCCCCGGCAGCCACCGGACCAGCGCGGGCCGGCCCATCAGCAGCCCGGCGGCGACCAGCGTGGCCACGCCGGTGACCAGGCCGGCGCTCTCCAGCGCGTGGCCGGGGCCGAACCGCTCGCACAGCCAGCCCAGCAACGGCCCGCCGACCGCGCCCGCGGCGGCGGCCACCATGCCGTGGGTGGCCACCACGCGGCCACGCAGGTCCTCGGCGGTGTCGAGCTGGACGCGGGTGCTCATCGTGGTGTCGATGATGACCGCGCCCGCGGCGATGGGGACCAGGACGGCCGCGAAGGTCCACAGCCCGCCCATGGCGCCGCTGACCGACTGCAGCACGCTGGTCGCGCCGGCGGCGACGAGCAGCAGCTTGACCGACAGCTCCCGGAACCGCGCCGCCATCAGGCCGCCGAGCACGGTGCCGACGGCGAAGACCGTGGACAGCAGGCCGTAGCCGGCCGCGCCGGCGCCCAGCGGGCCCTGGCTCATCGCGGCCATCGTGACCTGGTAGTTGCGGCCCAGGCTGGACAGCACGAACGCCAGCGCGAACAGGGTCAGCAGGGTGCGGTCGCGCAGCAGGATGCGCAGTCCGGCGCGGACGCCGGCCCGCTCCGGGGTGCTGGTGGCCAGCGGGTGCAGCTCCTCGGGGCGGACGGCGAACATCGCGCCGATGACGACGAGGAAGCTGGCCGCGTTGATCAGGAACAGCGTCGACTCGCCGGTGACGGCGACCAGCACGCCGGCCAGGCTCATGCCGAGGATGCGGCCGCCCGAGCTGAGGATCGAGCCCAGCGCGAGCGCGTTGCCGAGGTCCTTGCGGCCGACCACCTGCGAGCCGAAGCGGCCCAGCGCCGGGCCGTCGAACACGCCGACCAGGCCGGCGCCGAAGGTGAGCGCGAAGACCCAGGACAGCGGGGCGTGGCCGGCGGCGAGCACGGCCATGCCGACCGACAGCAGCGCGTGCGCGCCCTGGGTGATGACCAGGATGCGCCGGGCCGGGAACCGGTCGGCCAGCGAGCCGGCCCACGAGCCGAGCAGCAGGGTGGGCAGCGCCTGCAGCAGGATGGCGCCGCCGACCGCGCTCGCCGAGCCGGTGCGGGAGAGAACGAGCCAGTTGAGAGCGATGACCTGCATCCAGGTGCCGGTGACCGAGACGAGGTCGGCCAGGGCCCAGAGGCGGTAGTTCCGTTGTTCCAGGGCGCGGAACATCGGCGGCATGCGTCGCCGCACGGGCAGATCCCTTTCCTTGGGGTTGATCCGCCGGACGGCGTCGGGGGACGCTCTGGGGGGACCGGGGGCTCACCGCCTCGGGGGTGGCGGTCGGGGAGAGCCCGGGTGTCCGGCGCAATGACCGTTGCCCAAAGTAGCCAGCGCAGGCGGAGAAGAGCCAGCGCATGCGGGCTTTTTGAGGGCCACGCCACTCTGCGTAACACTAATGGGGTACAGGTCAGTTCCGTATTTCGAGGTGGCAGCCACAGGGGCGCCGCCGCGCACCACGGCACGCCGCCTGACCTGGGCGAACGACCTGCCGCGTTCCCGTCCCCCGTGAATGATCGTTTCGAAGAAAAGCCGCCAGAGGAGTGAAAACTGTGCGCGAGCACTTCTTCTCCACGGGTGACGACTTCTCCTCTCGCTCGACAATTCCTCCTTATTCCACTCCGCGCACGGGGGAGCTGGAGCGACACCACGTCGACCGCACAGCCGAAACCGCGTGACGGTCAGGTCCCAGGGGGCGCTCCGTCCGGATGGAGGTCGGCGCAGATCCGGCGCAGTGCGACGACCCCCGGGTCGTCACGCTTCTCCGACGGCCACAGCACCCCCGAGGTGCAGGGAGACAGGTCCCGCACGGGGACGTACGCGACACCGGGGCGCGGGTAGAGGGTGCGCGTGGACGCGGGGACGAAGGCGATCCCGTCGCCGAACCCGACAGCGGAGAGCAGCGCCTCCAGGTTGGTGACCTGGTGCGAGGTGTGGCGCGCCCGCGTGCCGTCGGGTCGTGGATCAACGGCCCAGAAGTCGCGCCAGACCTGGGGGACCTCCTCGGCCACGCTGACCACCGGGTAGCCGCGGAGGTCCGCCAGGTCGACCTCGGCCCTGCCGGCCACCGGATCGGTGCTGGCGACGCAGAGGAGCCGGTCCTCGCTGGTCAGGGGCGCGGCCTGGACGCCGGCCGGGTGGGGGAAGTAGACGAACGCGGCGTCGACGCGCCCGGAGCGCAGGGCGTGGACCTGCTCCACGAAGTCCACCACGAGGACGTCCACCGCGATGTCCGGGTGCCGGTGTCCGAGCGCGGCGAGCACCCTCCGCGTCGAGGGCAGCGCGGCGGAGCCCTCGAACATGCCCAGGACCAGCCGGCCGCCCGCCGAGCGCGCGCTCAGCGCGGCCGACCGGTGCAGCTCGTCCATGGCGGCCACCACCGCCTCCGCCTGGGGTAACAGCGCCTGCCCCGCCGAGGTCAGCTCGACCCGGCGCGTGGTGCTGCGGATTAGCTTCACCCGGAGCCGCTCCTCCAGCGCCCGGATCTGCCGGCTCAACCCGGACTGCGTCATGAACAACCGGTCGGCGGCCCGCCCGAAGTGCAGCTCCTCGGCCAGCGTGAGCAGCAGACGTAGCTGGTGAACGCTGGGGTCCCGCCCACCACTCACGTCCCCTCCCCGCTCGCGCGCTTCGCGATTGATGACTAGCAGGTCACCAATCCGTCGTCAACAGTCACAAAAAGAGCCCGATTGCTGGGTTAACCTGGTGCGGAGCGCCGGGGGCGGATGATTTGTCGCCGGCGCCTCCGGAATGGGTGGTCGGCTTCGGGGAGGGCGTTCGACCGGATTTCGGTGGTGTGGAGACCGCGCGGGGGAGGGGACTGGTGCGTCCGATGTCACGGCGGAAGCGCCGCCGCCGAGGCAGTGGCCAGCCCGTCCCGTCCCGCTGCCCTCGGTCTCGTCCGACGTGCGCGGAGGCGCCTGGCCTGCACCGCTGGCCTGACGGCCACCCGCGCCCGTTCGAGCGCCACTCCGGTCGGAGAAACCGGGGAAGGACATCTGCTTCGAGCACGGCTCGTCGGACCCGTGGTGCTGGGAATTCGACAACGCCGCGTTGTTCGTTCCCGTGGACAACGCGACAAACCTGTTGAGGGTCGGGACACAAAGCCTGCAACGGGGCAGGCGGAAACGTCTTTGATCCCTGCCGGCGACGGGTGCGCTATGGAGCTGGCGCACCCGGACGCCTGCCGTGGCGGCGGTCCACCGGGGGGCTGGTGGGCCGCCGCCACCGCGCACCGGGCCGCGCGGCGGACCGCCGTGGCGCAGGACCTGACAGCCAGGGGGGCCGCCCCGATCGGAGGACGACCAGCGCCGCGCCACCGCTTGATCACCTGCGGTGACAGCGCGTAGGGGTGATCTCACTCGTTCGGCGGAGATGGAACAGATGACACCCGTCGGTGGTTGCTGCCGAGAGACCGGGTGACCAACCGCCCGGTCATCAGGTTGACGGTCTCTCTGGTTAGGGTCGAAAACATGCAACCCTGGTCCTCGGTTTCGGTTCCGCGCGTGCCCGGCACGCCTCGTCCCCTGCGGTTGTTCGACACCGCCACCGCCGAGGTGAGGCCCACGGCGCCGGGGAGGACCGCCCGGATGTACGTCTGCGGCATCACCCCGTACGACGCCACCCACCTCGGGCACGCCGCGACCTACCTGGCCTTCGACCTGGTGCACCGGATCTGGCTCGACAACGGCCACGACGTCCACTACGTGCAGAACGTCACCGACATCGACGACCCGCTGCTGGAGCGCGCCGAGCGCGACCGCGAGGACTGGGTCGTGCTCGCGATGCGCGAGACAGCGCTGTTCCGCGAGGACATGGAGGCGCTGCGGGTGCTCCCGCCGCGCGACTACACCGGCGCCGTCGAGGCCATCCCGGAGATCGTCGAGGTGGTGGGCAAGCTGCTGACCTCCGGCGCCGCCTACCGCGTCGAGGACGCCGAGTACCCCGACATCTACTTCGACCACCGCGCCTCGGGCCACTTCGGCTACGAGTCCAACTACGACGAGGCCACGATGACCTCGTTGTTCGCCGAGCGGGGCGGCGACCCCGACCGGCAGGGCAAGCGGCACCCGCTGGACGCCCTGCTGTGGCGCGCGGCCAGGGACGGCGAGCCGTCCTGGGAGTCCGAGCTGGGCGCCGGCCGGCCCGGCTGGCACGTGGAGTGTTCGGCGATCGCGCTCAACCGGCTCGGCATGACCTTCGACGTGCAGGGCGGCGGCTCCGACCTGGCCTTCCCGCACCACGAGTTCAGCGCCGCGCACGCCGAGGCGCTGACCGACCAGTTCCCGTTCGCCCGGCACTACGTGCATGCCGGCATGATCGGCCTGGACGGCGAGAAGATGTCGAAGTCCCGGGGCAACCTGGTCTTCGTCTCCCGCCTGCGCGCCGACAAGGTGGACCCGATGGCGGTGCGCCTGGCGCTGCTGTCCGGCCACTACCGCGCCGACCGGGCCTGGACCGCCGAGACCCTGACCCAGGGCCAGGCGCGGCTGGACCTGTGGCGGGCGGCCGTGGCCCTGCCGGCCGGCCCCTCGGCCGAGGCGCTGGTGGCCCGCCTGCGCGACCACCTCTCCGACGATCTGGACACCCCGGCCGCGCTGGCCGCCGTCGACGCCTGGGCGCGCGAGGCGCTGGACCGGCGCGACGGCGACGAGGCCGCGCCCGCCCTGGTGCGCACCGCCGTGGACGCCCTGCTCGGCGTGGAGCTGTAAGCCCTCTCTGGGCCTCCCGCCGCCACGCGGCGACGACGCGCCTCGGCCGCGATACTGAACCTCATGGTTGCGGCCGAGGTGCGCATCGTCCTGGACTTCCACGACGCGGTCAACGCCGGTGAGCCCGAACGGCTCCGGCCCCTGTTGCACGACGACGTCGAGGTGGGCGGCACCTACGGCGGGGTGCGCGGGATCGCCATGGTCGAACAGTGGTTCGGCCACGCCGCGCTCGTGCTGGTGCCCCGCCGCGTGTTCCGGCGCGGCGAGTTCGTCGTGGCCGAGCAGGACGTCCGCCGGCGCGACACCGGCGACGAGCCGAGCGAGCCTGCCGAACCGCAGGTGGTGGCCAGCGTCTTCCGGGTCATCGACGGACGCATCGAGATGATCCACCGCTACCGCGACCTGGGCGAGGCGCTGGGCACCGTCGACGTGACCGAGGACGACGAGGTCACCCCGGTGTCCAGCACCGACACCACCTGACAGCCTTCTGTCCACTGTGGACACCAGCCCGCGCGCGTCCTGTTGTTGTGCGCCTGCTTCTGCCCAGGTGCAGAATGACCGGGGGTGATCGCGATGGCCAACCCGGCGAACCTGCCCGTCCTGCGCCAAGTGGTGCTCGACTGCACTGACGCCCGATCACTGGCGGAGTTCTACCGCCACCTCCTGGGCCTGACCTACCGTCCCGGCGACGAACCCCCACCAACGGGCCAACCCGACGAGCAAGACCGCGACTGGCTCGTGCTGACCACCACCGACGGCATGCCTTGCCTGGCCTTCCAACAGGTGGATCACCTGCCCCCGGCGACCTGGCCGGATGATCCGGTGCCCCAGCAGATGCACCTGGACCTGACCGTGCCGTCGGTCGAAGCCCTGGAATCCCAACACGACCGCGTCCTGAGCCTCGGCGGACGACTACTCCAAGATCGCCGAGACGACCCAGAAGAACCACTCCGGGTCTACGCCGACCCAGCCGGCCACCCGTTCTGCATCTTCGTCGCCTAACCACCACCACCCCCGCCTGCGCGGGGCCGACAGCTCGGCCTGGTCGTCCACGTAGAGCAGGTCGGGCTCATCCCCGCGTGCGCGGGGCCGATATGGCACGCGAGGACGTGCCAGCCTGCTCGGACGACTCATCCCCGCGTGCCCGGGGTCGACCTGGGGGAGATCGCGAACAGCTCGCCCACGTAGGGCTCATCCCCGCGTGCGCGGGGCCGATCTACGGAGACTTCGCCACCGCCCTGTCGGACCAGGCTCATCCCCGCGTGCGCGGGGCCAACCAGGCCGCTGTGGCCAGCATCCTCGATCACTGGGGCTCATCCCCGCGTGCGCGGGGCCGACACCCGGCGGCCCGCCTTCGACTTCGGGTAGGGCGGCTCATCCCCGCGTGCGCGGGGCCGATCCGACCAGGTCTGGCTGCTGACCCGGCCCAGCCGGCTCATCCCCGCGTGCGCGGGGCCGATGCGATCGCAACTCGCACAAGTCGTGGGGACGAGGGCTCATCCCCGCGTGCGCGGGGCCGATAGCAGGAGCCGCTACCCATGGACCCCACGCCCAGGCTCATCCCCGCGTGCGCGGGGCCGATCTGGCCGCTGAACTGCGCGAGCTCCTCGCGCAGGGCTCATCCCCGCGTGCGCGGGGCCGATTTCGACGTAGACGAGGTGAGGGCGGAGATCAGCGGCTCATCCCCGCGTGCGCGGGGCCGATACAAAGCTCGCTCATAATCCGTCAGGTCGTGGGGGCTCATCCCCGCGTGCGCGGGGCCGATGTGTCCATCCGCCCGGGCGGCCGGGTCCTGGACGGCTCATCCCCGCGTGCGCGGGGCCGATGCGGCCTCGCTTGGCCGCAGGGTCGTTCCGACCGGCTCATCCCCGCGTGCGCGGGGCCGATGCGGCCTTGCGACGCCGGGCGGGCCTGGCCACCGGCTCATCCCCGCGTGCGCGGGGCCGATGCGCAGTTCGCCGTCGACGGCGAGCGCGATGACGGCTCATCCCCGCGTGCGCGGGGCCGATACTTCTTGACCTGGGGTGATGGTGCGGGCTCGTCGTGTTTTTGACCAGTTCGGTTCGACAATAGATCAACTGGTGCTGGGGGAGGTGGGGTGCCGGGGCGGAGTCTTCTGATCTTCTCGGCTTGGAGGTCAGTCGCAGCGGCCCCGCATGGCTCGTGCTGCCTCTTCGGGGCGGAGTGGGGGTTCGGGGAGGGGGTGGGCGGCTGGGGCGCGGAGTCCGTCGAGCATCAGGGCGAGGTGGCGGCGCCAGGCGCGGGGGGCGACGTCGTGGGTGGCCTCCACCGTGCGGGCCTGGCCCCAGATCACGAAGGCCAGGTCCTCCAGGGTGATGTCGGCTCGTAGCGCTCCGGATTCCTGAGCTCGGGTGACAATGCGCTGCATCAGCGCGTACCCGTGTCGTCGGGCTTCTTCGGTCGCCGTGGCTTCGGGGATGTGTCGGGCGGCCAGGTCGCTGTAGCCGCGGTCCGCGGCCTGCCACTCGCAGACGTGTTCCAGGAAGAAGACGAAGCCCTCCCAGGCGTCGGCCATGGTCAGGACGTGTTCGGCGAGTGCGGCGGTGGCCGTGATCCGGTCGGCGAAGACGGCGTCGATGAGGGCGGCGCGGTGGGGGAAGCGGTTGTAGAGCGTGCCGATGCTGACTCCGGCGCGGCGGGCGATCTCCTCCAGCGGCACGTCGAGGCCGCGTTCGGCGAACGCCGTGCGGGCGGCGTCGATGAGCAGCTCGCGGTTGCGTTGGGCGTCGCGGCGCAGGGGGCGGGCGCTGGGCATGTCTCGATCCTAGAACTTGAGGGTGTCCTCAAGTTAATCTACGGTCGATCTTGAGGGTCGCCTCAACTTCCGTTCGGGTGGTGCCAGGAGACGCTGGCCGACCCGCTCCCAGGAGAAGGGCACAACGACATGTCACGCACCATCGCCGTGTTCGGCGCAGGTCCCGGGTTGGGACGTTCGATCGCCATCCGGTTCGGCCGCGAGGGCTTCCGGGTCGCGTTGGTGGCCAGGCGCCGGGACCGGCTCGACGCCCTGGTCGCCGAACTCGCGGCGCAGGGTGTGGAGGCCGCCGCCTTCCCTGCCGATCTTTCCGACCCCAACGGAGTTCTGGCAGTCGTCGACGCGATCACCGCACGGTTCGGCTCCCTCGACGTCGTCTACTACGGTCCCTCCGGGCTGGAGCGCGGGCTGCTGCCGGTGCCGGTGCTCGACGTCGACTCCGCGAGCATCGACGGCTACCTGGACCTGATGCTGCGCACGCCGATCGCCCTGGTTCGCGCGGTGCTGCCCGGCATGCGGGAACGCGGCGAGGGCGGACTGCTGTTCGCGGCGGGGGTTTCCGCCAAGTACCCGGTTCCGTTCATGGGCAACGTCGGGATCGTCCTGGCCGGACTGCGCAACTACGTCCACAACCTGCACGCCGCCCTGGCAGGAGAGGGTGTCTACGCGGGAATGCTGCCGATCGGCGCGCTCATCGAGCGCAGCGACGCGCAACGGCTGTTCGACGCCAACCCGGATGTCCGTCCGGAGCAGGAGGTCGAGCGCGTCGAACCCGACCACCTGGCCGAGCGGTGCTGGGAGCTGTACCGGCGTCGTGACCGGGTGGAGGACGTCGTGGGCAACTTCGGCCAGGAAGATCTCGCCTCCGCCTGAGGAGCGCCGGTCTGACAACCACCTCCGGTGACTGTCCTCAGTGGACGTCGAGTCATGGTGATCGACAGGATCACCACGACTCGACGCCCTCACCCGGAGACCCGAGGGGCGACGACACTCTTTCAGGCGTTTCCGGAGTTGTGGTCCCACGCTGGCGGTTAGGTTCGACCACGCCGGGGCGGGCGCAGTCCGACGACGTCGGAGGGATCTCATGAGCGCGCGGCAGGACCCCGTTCCCTACCCGTTCGGCCCGCGAAACGGCCTGGAGCTCGATCCCGCGTACGCGGGGTGCCGGTCGCGGGCCGGCCTGACCCGGGTCCGGCCGCCCTTCGGGGACGAGGCGTGGCTGGTCACCCGGCACGGGGACCTCCGGGCGGTGCTCCGGGACCCCCGGTTCAGCCGGGCCGTCGCGGTGCGGCGCGACGAACCCCGGATGAGTCCCTGTCCCCTCAAGACGAGCGTCCTCTCGCTGGACCCGCCGAACCACACGGAGGTCCGGAGGCGCATCGTGGCCGCGCTCGCCTTCACCGGTGGGCGGATCGAGCGCCTGCGCCCCCAGGTCGAGCGCCTCGCGCATCGCCTCATCGACGACATGACGCGGCACGGTGCTCCCGTCGACTTCGACGAGTGGTTCTCCGTGCCGCTGGCGGGCGGGATCGGGTGCGCGTTGCTCGGCGTCCCCTACGCCGACCGCGCGATGTTCCGGAGCTGGCTGGTGGCACTGGCCACCAACACCCTGCCGCCCCCGGAGTTCGAGGAGCGCGTCGCGGCGGTCTTCGACTACATGGGCGGGCTGTTGGCGCGTCGCCGGCGGGAGCCGCGCGACGACGTCCTCAGCGCGCTGGTCGAGGTGAGCGACGGAACCCGGCTGGCCGGTCTGTCCCTGGTGGAGCTCGCCAGCGATCTGCTGCTGGCCGTCTTCGACAACACCTCGGCGCAACTGGGCAACGTGGTGTACCTCCTGCTCCGGGAACCCGACCACGTCGTCCGGCTGCGGCAGCGACCGGAGCTGCTGGCCCCCGCGATCGAGGAACTCCTGCGCCTGGCGCCGTTTCCCGCGCACGCCACCTTCGCCCGCTACGCCACCGAGGACGTCGAAGTGGGCGGAACCACCGTGCGCGCGGGCGAAGCGATCCTGCCCGCCCTGCCCGCCGGCAACTTCGACGACACCGTGTTCCCGTCACCGCGCACCGCGATCTTCGATCGCCCCCGCAACCCCCACCTGTCCTTCGGCTACGGCACCCACCACTGCCTGGGCGGCCCGCTGGTCCGAATGCTGATGCGCACCGCGATCCACGCGCTGCTGTCCCGGTTGCCCGGAATCCGGCTGGCCGTGCCAGGGGAGCGGGTGCCGTGGCGGGTGGACCTGGAGGTGCGGCGCGTGGCCGAACTACCAGTCGCCTGGTGATCCGCGCTCAGGCGAACACCAGGTCGTGCAGGGGCCGCGCCAGACCGCGCCAGACCAGCATGGCGTAGCGGCTGAACGAGAACTGGGGATGGTGGTTGGCCAACAGCGACGGCGGCGTCAGGGCGACACCGACCACGTCGCCCTCGTCCGACGCGAGATCGGGGGGAAGATCTCCGTTGTCCCGCAACAGAGGGACCGCCGCCGCAGGCACGCGGACAGGCACCTTCTCGCTCTCGCCGCTGCGCAGCGACCGGAAGACCGCGACCGCCGCCAGATCCACGTCCAGCGTCTCGCGGGCGAGCCGCCGACCGTCCTCGTCGACGTCGGGCAGGCCGTCCAGGAGAAAACCGGTGGCATCACGAAGGAATCGGGCCGCCACGCCGTCCTGGGTCAGTCGGTGCAGGATGGCCTCGTAGTGCATCTCGCTGCGCAGGTAGACCCCGTTGTCGCCGGACTCCACACCCAACTGCCCGTCGATCAGCTCCCAGTCCACCTTTTCCGGGCTGCGCCACGACTCCCGGTAGTTGCGGGCGAGCCGGCGGACCACGTCGTCGCCGTCCCAGCCGAAGAGGAAGTCCCGCAGCCGGTCGCACAGGTCCACCAGCCGCGCGTTCCCCGCGGTATGCAGAACGCGCAGGCCGCAGCGCAGCACCGCCTTCTGGAACAGGTACACGCACAGCCGCAGCTCCAGTCCGCGCAGCCAGTCCTCCTCGCTCATGCGGGAATGGCCGACCACCATCTCCACCACCATCTCCGGGTCGGTCACGTCCGCCGGCGACCGGCGCACGACGAGCCGCTGTTCCTCCCGGAACCGCTCACGGGTGTAGTCGGTGTTGTTCAACAGCAGCAAGGGAAAGACGACCGGGGACCCACCGGCGGTGAGCGTTTCCTCAAGGCCCCTGGTGAAACTGTCGTAGGTCTCCCCGGGCATGCCCCAGATGAGATCGGTGTAGGTGGCGATGCCCAGTTCGCGGAAACCGGTCTGGAGCCGGCGGTAGTTCTCCAGCCGGATGTTCGACCGGTTCGCCAGGTCCAGCACCGTGGGGTCGAAGGACTGGGTGGACAACGTGACCGGCGCGAGAATCGCGCCGTCGTGCAGGATCTTCGCCGTCCGCAGCACCCGGTCGTTGCTGTTCTTGGCCCAGGTGACGATCAGGTCCGGGTTCTTGCCGTGGCGGTGGCACAGCTCCACCAGCAGCCGGGCGATGTCGACGTCCCTGGGCAGGATGCCGAAGTTGGCGTCGGCGAGCCCCAAACTCAGTTGTGGCCCGGACAGCCGGATGATCCGGTCGAGGTCCTGTTCGATGCGTTCCAGCGGGAACTGGCGGACCTTGGAGTTGGTCGCGCCGCCCCAGTAGCAGAAGGCGCAGCCGTAGGGGCAGCCCCGGTTCGTCTCGTATACGACCAGGGAGGTCTCGGCCAGTTCGCGGTCGGAGTGCACCGCGACCGGTGACGGGACCTCGGCCAGGTCGGCGATGCGCGGCGCCGGCTCGGTGGTGACCACGTGCCGAGCGCTGCCCCGACCGGACCAGTAGCTGACGCCGGGAATGTCGCAGAAGTCGTCCCGGCCATGCAGGAGGGAGCGCAGGATGTCGACGAACCGCAGCTCGCCGTCGCCGTGCACCAGCACGTCGACCCAGGGTGCCTCGGCGAACAGTTCGTCCTGTTGGTAGCTGACGTCGTTGCCACCAACGACAACCCGGCAGTCCGGCCACCGCTCCTTGATGCGACGGGCCATGAGCAGCGACTTGGCCCGGTTCCAGAAGTAGATCGTGAAACTGACCGCCAGCGGGTCGTCGAGCGCGGCCAGCACGTCGGCGCAGGCCCGCTCGAACCCCTCCCCGCGCGGGAGCCGGACGTGGCGGTGGAACTCGCAGGCCGCGCCGACCTCGGGGTCCGCCTCGGCGGCGGCCTGGAGGTAGCCCAACGTCGCGCTGTACACCATGCCGGGAATGGACGTCAGGTCGATGAGGTGGACCTGCCTGCGGGGGGCGCTGGGGGCGTGGTCTGCGACGGTCATGCCGGCGTGCTCGCCTTCCTCCGACAGCTCTCGTGCCGCGCGGCGTGGGCCGGCGCGCCCGAGATGATGCGTGCGATGTTCTCGGGGGCGAAGAACTCCTGCGGGGAGACCTGGGCCCCCACGGTCCCGAAGAAGCGGGTGCGCTGCTCCTCGTTGTGCCGCAACGCCTCGAAGAGCCGGAGCTGGTCCGGGTCGCACGCCGCCAGCTTCGCCATCTCCGCGACGTGGTCGAAGTGGTCCCGGAAGGTGCGCGCGCACCAGGTCCCGAACCCGGCGAGGGCCTGGGCCATCGGCCGGCGCCCGGTGAGACCCGCGTCGAGGGCGTGGGCGAGCGCGTCGGCCTGCCGGAAGGCGTCGCTGATGCCGATGCCGGCGACGGGGTCCTTGCGTTGGAGCGCGTCGCCCACCAACGCCCACCCGGGGCCGTGCGTGCGCCGCAACCACTGGCGGGTGTCGCGCGTTCCGCGCAGCGGCCCCACCCGCCGTCCACTGCGGACACGACGCCCGATGTCCGGGAAGCGGTCCAGCACCCGCAGGTAGCTGCCCTCGATGTCGGCGCGGAACTCGGCGAACTCCTCGCTCCGACAACCCACCAACACGTTCACGCAGTCATCGTTGGTCGGCACGATGAAGATCTCGGGGCTCTCGATCCGGACCAGGATCTCCCGGATGTCCGTGCCCTGCCAGTACGCGTACCAGACGGCGGTGCGGGCCGGGGCCGACAACTGCTCCTCGGCCGCGACAGTCCGCGCCACCAGCGAGCGCGCGCCGTCGGCCCCCACCACCATCGTCGCGGTCACGACCTCGGTTCGTCCCGCCCGATCCCGGCCCTGGACGCCGACGACCCTGCCGTCCTCGGCGGTGAGCACGCGGTCGACGGTCCACTCCTGGCGCACCTCCGCGCCGGCGGCCGCTGCCGCCTCCACCAGGAGGTGGTCCAGCAGGAATCGCCGTGGGGCGACGCCGAAGCGCACGCCCTCCCACTCCGGTGACATACCGCTGAGGTAGAGATCTCCTACCCCCAGCGTGATTCCGGTGATGCGCGGGCAGCCGGTGGCGAGCACGCGGTCCAACAATCCCCAGTCGCGCAACCGAGCCACCGCGGGGAGATGGAGGTAGTGGGTGGACAGGGTGTCGCTGGGAAACGTCGCCCGGTCCACCAACAGCACCCGGTGACCGCGCCGCGCCAACAGCATCGCGGTCGGCGCGCCGGCACAACGGGCGCCCACTACGACGACGTCGTAGTCCTCACCCATGATTCCTCCGCGCCGCGTGACCGCCGGCCCCGCCCGTGCTGCGGTGGCGGGTGGACGCACTGTCCTGTTGCGTCGCTGCCATCGGCGCGCTCCTCGCGAACGGACTGCACGGAACATTCCCGCCAGTGCGCTCCCCGTCGGAAAGCCACTTCCCGTTCTCCCTACCGTGGGCTCTGAAGGGGAGCAAGAGCGCCCACCTGAACGGGTAGCCAGTCAGGCGGAACCCGTGTTCCGGCGGGAAAGCGCTGGTGGCGCGGCCCTCCCCTTGAGCGAATTCACTCGTTCACGACACGACGTCCTTCGATGGGGACCCCGTCGGCCGCCCCGCACGGCGCTCCTGTCGCGACGCCCCGCAAAGCCGGTTGGTACGGAAGCGTGTAACACGACGACCGGCCAGAAAGATCAACAAGTGCGACCGGCGGGCGACGGCCCGTCGGTCGCACGGGTTCTGGCGGGACATGGGGAGAGGAACAGGCGTGTTCGGCAACAGGGGAGGCGCGGAGATCGCCGCGCTCCAGCAGCAGTTGGCCGCGGCGCACGCCACGATCGCCGAACTGCGGGGGTGGGTGGACCACCTGCGGGGCGCCGGGACGGCGTCGCTGGAGGCCGAGTTGCGCCAGCTCCGGTCCGCGGTGGAGCAGTCGAAGCGGGAGTACGCGACGCTGACCGAGTCGGGGTACCGGCTCCGCACCGAGACCGAGTCGTTGCAGGCGCAGCTCGTGGAGACCCGCGACCTCGCCCTGCTCCAGGAGGTCGGCGTCTACGAGTACGCGCACCCGCTGGACGACGCGCTCGCCTACAAGGACGCGCTGGCCACGCTGAAGCAGCAGATCAAGACGGCCGCCAAGGGCGACGCGGTGACCTGTCACGTCGACTGGGCCGTGAACGGGTCGGTGAAGGAAGGCCAGAAGCTCGGCCGGGACATGGCCAAACTGATGCTGCGCGCCTACAACGCCGAGGCCGACAACGCGGTGCGCGTGGTCAAACCGCACACCCGCGAGGCGGTCAAGAAGAAGCTGACCACGACCCGGGACACCATCGCCAGACTCGGCCTGCTGATGCGGATCGCGATCTCGGTGGACTACCACCGGCTTCGGCTCCAGGAGATCGACCTCACCGCGGACTACCTGATGCGGGTCGAGGTCGAGCGCGAGCAGGCCCGGGCCGAGCGCGAGCGTCTCCGCGAGGAAGCCAAGGTGATGAAGGAGATCGAGCGGGAGCGGGAGCGTCTGCGGAAGGAACGCTCCCACTACCGCACCGTTGTCAGGCGGCTCAGGGAGAACGGCGACCTCGAAGCGCTGGAGCGGGCGCAGGAGCAGCTCGACGCGATCGACGACGCGATCGCCGGGGTGGAGGAACGGGCCGCCAACGCCCGCGCCGGCTACGTCTACGTGATCTCCAACATCGGGGCGTTCGGCCCCGACGTGGTCAAGATCGGGATGACCCGCCGGCTGGAGCCGATGGACCGGGTGCGCGAACTCGGCGACGCGTCGGTGCCGTTCCGGTTCGACACCCACGCCCTGATCTTCTCCGAGGACGCGGTGGCGTTGGAGACCGCGCTGCACCAGCGGCTGGCCGACAAGCGGGTCAACCTCGTCAACCCGCGCCGCGAGTTCTTCTACGCGACCCCGGCCGAGGTCAGGGACCTCCTGGTCAGCCTGGGCGATGACCACGTCCTGGAGTACACCGACACCGCGGAGGCCGTCGAGTGGCGCGCCTCCGAACCCGGCCGACGGAGCGGTTCGGCCGCCGAGGAACCACCGGCGGAACCCCGCGGGGATGCGGCGTTGGCCGCCGCGGCGACGCACACCGACGCGGGCGGGGACGGAGACCTGTCCGACGATGGAGTGGAGTGACCGATGACGTACCCGCCTGGAGGCCCGCTTCCCGTCGCTCCCGCCGGGCGGCCCGCCGCGTGGTTGCCCGATCCGCTCGACGACGGCCTGCTCCGGTACTGGGATGGCTACCGCTGGACGTTCCACACCGCCGTGCGTCCCAGCGTCCCCGCCGTGGAAACGCACGCGCCCCAACACCATGCCGCGCCGCCGGCGCCCGGAACGGCGCTGCGCCCGGACATCGCCACGGCGCTGAACCGCGTGCGCGGCCTGCTCGTCGGCTCCATGAGGGAGATCAACCTCCTGGAGGGCTACCTCCAGCCCGAGGAGCAGGTGCTGGCGCTGACCGGAGCCCAGGGCGATGGCACGGGTGTGCTCGTCTGCACCAACCAACGCCTGCTCTTCCTCTTCGTCGGCCTGCTGCGAAAGCAGTTCCTGCGGGTCGACTGGAACCAGGCGAAGGCCGTCATCTACGACCAGGCCACGCGGACCTTCGCCGTCTACACCACGAAACCCACGAGACGAGCGGTGCCCGCCCTGGCGGTGCGCGTCGGGAACATCGGTGACGCACAGGCGGTGGTTCAGGCAGCACAGGCCGCCGCCGCGGCGCCCCGCCTGGACATCGTCTGACAGCCCGCAGTCCGACGCCTCGTCCTGGTTGGCCGCACGGAGTCCACTGTGGACAGACCGTCAGGTCAGGCCGGCGATGAGTTCGTCGCGACTGGTGACGCCGGTCTTGCGGTAGATCGCCTTCATGTGGTCGTTCAGGGTGTGGGGGGACAGGTGGAGGTCGCGGGCGACGCGCCTGGTCGGCTCACCCCGCAGCAGGGCCCTGACCACCCCCTGTTCCCTCGGGGTGAGGTGGTACCACGCGGCGATCGTGGGGAGCAGCGCCTCGCCCGTGGCCGGTTCCAGGGTGACCGCGATGTCGCCGGCGTTCTGTCCCGCGAGGGGTTGGGCGTCCAGCGCCAGCCAGCCGAACGGGCTCGGGACGTGGGTCACCGCGGGCGCACCCGTCCGGCGCACCAGATAGACGATTTTCCAGACGGAGCTGAACACCTCCTGTTCGTCGTCGCGCTCCTCCGGGGAGACGAACGCCCCGAGCACGTGCCACGCGCTGGCGGTGGCCGCCCTGATCGTGTCGTCCGCGCCGACGACGACCACGCCCGGCGGTCGCGCGGGCGGCCGGGCCCGCCGCAAGGGCTTGCTGGCGACGAAGTGCCGGAGCGCGGAGGCGAACGGATCGCGGAACTGCCGCAGGTGTCGGGCGTCGTCGAAGGAGAAGGGGCGGCTTCCGTTCTCCCGCAACAACAGCAGCGCCCCCACGGTCCGCCCGTGGTGGATCAGGGGAAGACCCATCTCGCTGCCCACGCCCTCGGCGGTCATCTCCCGCAGCCGCGGCCGGAAGTAGTCCGGGAGCCGGTGTCCCGTCTCGCCGCCGTGCACGCGAACGGGGAGCGGATCGTCCAGCAGGCCCCACCCGTCGTGGTAGACGAAGTCGTGGGACAGGCGACGCACCATCGCCCCGCTGTAGCTGTTGTGCTGGCCGCGGAAACTCCCCCCGTACGTGATCGGGTCCAGCCCGATCAGAAGATATCCCTCGTGCGGAACGGCCCGTGCCAGGTGCCGGGTCATCTCCGCGGCCACGTCGGCCATGGTCGAGGCGTCCGCCGCGACCGCGTGCACCGACCGAGCGGCCAACTCCGGATCCACTGCCACCACGCCAGTATCCGCACAGGAAGCTTGCTCCGTGAAGTGAACGCTTCAGTTCGGTTGCCACTTGGGTGCCGGCGGTAGGTGGCTGGGACGGTCTTTCCCGGCAGCGGTTGGGGCTACCGGCGAGCGTGGCCCACAGCCCAGGCTCCATTGGTTGACCGATCACGGTGTGCACATGGCGACCGGGCGTCGCCTAACTGGTGGTGAGCTACGGACTCGCCGCCCATCGAGGGCAGGGGTTCGGTCGAACAAGAAGATCTTTAAGGTGAGCGGATGATGCTTTCCGACGACCGCGTGCTCCCGCCCGCGCTCGCCGGTGTTCGTTCACGACGGTACGGGAGGGTACGCGGCGTTCTGGCTGATCCGCCCCGGCCGTGCGCTGGCTGACCAGCCGGTCGTCTTTCTCGGGTCGGAGGGGGGGAAATCGGCGTGGTGGCCCAGGACCTGGCCAGCTACCTGTGGCTGTTGGCAGACGGGTGCGGCCCGATGGAGGCGGTCACAGACGCCGAACACGCCCCGCGCCCTCATGCGGAACTGGTCGCCCTCGCCGAGCGGCACGCGCCGAAGGCCAGGAGACCGGTGGCGGAGGTCACCGCCGTGGCAACGCGGGAACTCCTCGTCGGCGGACGGGGATGGAAGATCGCGTGGCACATGTGTCCATAGTGGACGAAAATAGGTGTGTTCGTGCCGCTGAGTGACCAGGAAGCGCGAGTTCCGCTGCGTGCGCTGAACGTTCCAGATCCGGCCTACCTGGAGTTTCCCCGCGACCACGCACGATCGGCGTTCCGGACTCCGCCGGCTGCGACGGCCCCGGCGTTCCGGCGTGGTCCTCTCCGCCTCGGGGCCGCCCGACCTGGTGGCTCCGGTTCTTCGACTATCTGTGACCGACCCGCTGTCGCGTCACGCCGGGCTCCACCTTCGCGACCTTCACGCGGACGTGTGGGACATGGCGAGTTGGTCCTTGCACGCGTCCTGGATCTCGATTGCGAGTTCTTGTTCCGGGCGGCCCCAGTCGGTTCCCCACTCGTCGTCGAGAGCAAGGATCTGGCCGAGTGGAAGGTCGAGAACGCTGTCGGCATAACAGGAATCGGAAACAACCTCGCCGACCCTGTCCAGCACCCACCGCTCGGTGACCCGGTCGTCGGCGAGCAGACGGGCGAACGCGATGAACGCCACGTGGGCGGCGGCTCCCGGGGAATCCGGCACAGTCACATCGCAGTTGGCCAGTGCGGCGCGCAGGATGTCGTTGACCTCGCGGGGATCGGCTTCGTTGAGGCCGGCCAGGGTCCTCAGCGCCTCCCCGTCGTGGCCCCGGGCGAGCCAGTGCGCGGCCCAGAGCGGGACCCGTTCGGAAGCCACGGTGTCGAGTGCCGCCCACGCGGCCACCAGTTCTGGTGTGGGGATTTCGTCGGAGTCGGACGCGGGCCATTTCCGCATGATGCCTGGAGATCTCTGACGACACGCAGCGACTTTCGGCCGAGGACATCGTGCGAGGACCCTTCAGCGGATCAGCGCAGCGGTGGGCGGAGCAGTGGCCGATGGCGACAGCCGGGCCGAGCTGTGCGGCCCGGGTGGTCGGCGGTCGAGGCGCTCGGCGCGTGTGAGGTTTTCGTGAAGCCGCACGTCGCGGAGGTTCTCACGAGGTGAACCGAAGAGCCGGGTGTTGTTCGACTTCGACCGTTCTGTCGGTCGTTCTCGCTAGCATGGTGTTCTCGTCTCGATCATCTCTGATGCCCTCCGCTACCCGAGGGGACGCACGTGCGCGACCATGTGATCAGCGACTTCCTGGACCGACTCGCCGCCCGGGTGCCCGCGCCGGGCGGGGGTGCGGTCGCCGCGCTCCACGCCGCCCAGGGCGCCGCGCTGCTGGCGATGGTGGCCAGATACAGCACCGGCCCGAAGCACCAGGCGCACGAGGCCACGATCAGCGAGATCCTCGACGAGGCCGAGCGGCTCCGCGTGGCCGCGCTGCGGCTGATGGCGGAGAACGTCGCCGCCTTCGGCGCGGTCGCCGAGGCCTACAAGCTGCCCAAGGACACCAGCGAGGCGAGGCGGAGCCGCTCGGCGGCGATCGCCGGCGCGCTGGTCGGCGCGGCGATGGCGCCCGCCGAGCTGATCGGGGTCGCGGAGCGGCTGGTCAGCCTCGCCGAGACACTGCGCCCGATCGGCAACCGCACAGTGATCAGCGATGTGGCGGCGGCGGTGGAGGCGGCCCGCGCCGCGGCGACCACGGCGCAGATCAACGTCGAGACCAACCTCGCCGGGATCACCGACCCCGCGGTGCGCGACGAGCTGACCGCCCGCGCCGGCCTGGTCCAGTCCCTGGCCCGGCGCGCCGAGCACGTCACGGCGCTGGTGCGCAAGGAGATCGCGAGGTGACCGCCGCCCGGTTGGCGGGCAGGCAGTTGGCCGCCTCGCTCCGGGGCGAGGCGGCGCGGCGGGTCGCGAGCCTGGCGGAGGAGGGGGTGACGCCCCGGCTGTCCGTGGTGACGGCGACGGCCGACGAGGCCAGCGCCGCCTACGTGCGGATGATCGCCAAGGCGGCCGCGAGCGTCGGCATCACCTGCGACGTGGTCGATCTGGGCCCCGACGCCGAACACGCGCGGATCGCGCAGACGTTGTCCTCGCTCAGCGCTGACGACGCCGTGCACGGCGTCATCCTCCAGGCCCCGCTGCCTGGCGGCGCCCGCCGGGAGGAGTTGGCGGCGTCGATCGACCCGGCGAAGGACGTCGACGGCGCGAACCCGCTGTCCCTGGGGCGGTTGGCGGCGGGCCTGCCGGCCTTCGCGCCCGCCACGGCGGCGGCGGTCGTGGCGGTCCTGGAGCACCACGGGGTCGAGCTGGCCGGCCGACACGTGGTCGTGGTGGGACGGTCCACTGTGGTCGGAAAACCGGTGGCCCACCTGCTCCTCGACCGGAACGCGACGGTGACCGTGTGCCACTCGCGCACCCGGGACCTGGCGGCGACGACCTCCCGAGGCGAGGTGCTGGTGGCGGCGGTCGGCCGCGCCGGGCTGATCACCCCGGACCATGTCCAACCCGGGGCGGTGGTGGTGGACGTGGGCACCAACCCGACGCCCGACGGGGGCTTGGTGGGCGACGTGGACCCGGCGGTCGCCGAGTCCGTGGCCGCGCTGACCCCGGTTCCCGGTGGCGTCGGGCCGGTCACCACCGCGCTGCTTCTCCACCACACGGTCGAAGCCGCCGAGCGGTGTCGGCCTCGCTCGTCACGCGCGCCTGCGGTCGGCTGAGAGCGTGCTCCTCGGCCGCGCCGGCTTTTCCTGCGTGGTCAGGACTTCATCCGATCGCCGGAGGAGCTTGGGGCTGAGCAGATGTCGCTCCCCGAGGGGCGTGGGTTCCCGCCCGCGCTCACGCCTGCGGCGTCGACGCCGAGCCCCTCGCCGAGTGTCTGTCCACTGAGGACACAGGCGGCTGGCCCCGGCCGATGAGGCGGTCATGTGCTCCGAACAGGCCGCCCGCCCCGCGCGGGGTCAGTCCGGCTTGGGCCGGGACCGCAGGCGCTCCATCTGGACGTGGCTGAGCTCGTGCGCCCGGCGCATGTGCCGCGTGATCACCTCAAGCTCGTCCTCGGTGTGGTCGTCGAGGAGCGTCTGCCAGGTCTGGCCGAGGTCGTCCCACACCGCCGTGACCCGGGCCACGCGGTCGGGCACCGAGGTGACGAGCACGCGGCGGCGGTCGTGCTGGTCGGGCTCGCGGGCCACGTAGCCCCCTCGTTCCAGTCGGTCCACCAGTCGGGTGGCGGACCCCGTGGTCAGGCCGGTCAGGTCGGCGATCTGCCGGACCGTGAGCGGGCCGGGCGCGGCCGTCAGCAGGCTCAGGGCCTGCACGTCGGTCGGGTGCAGCCCGAGGTGGTCGGCGACGGCCTGGTTGAACAGCACGTAGGCCGCGAGGTAGCGGCGGGACTCCAGCAGGAGTTCCTCGTACAGCCGGGCCCGTCGGGCTCCTGTCACCGGGATCACCCTCCAAATCGCTTCGTGACGCAGCAATCTGTGTCTACTCTGCTGTGCGACGCAGCTAATGCGCCACACAGCAGATCGTACAGTTTGCGAGGAACCATGCTCACCGTCGCCGTCACCGGAGCCACCGGAACCCAGGGCGGGGCCACCGCCCGCGCCCTGCTCAGCGCCGGTCACCGGGTGCGCGCGCTCACCCGCCACCCCGACCTGCCCGCCGCCGACACCCTGCGCGCCCTCGGCGCGGAGGTCCGCCACGCCGACTTCGACGACCGCGTCTCCCTGGACGCCGCGCTCGCCGGGGCGGACTCCCTGTTCGCGGTCACCACCCCGTTCGGCACCGACCTCGCCACCGAGGTCCGGCAGGGCACGGCCCTCGTCGACGCCGCGGCCACCGCCCGTCTGGGGCACGTCGTGCTGACCACGGCCGCACACGCCGACCGCGGCACCGGCGTCCCGCACTACGAGAGCAAGTACCTGGTCGAGCAGCACCTGCGCGCCGTCGGCGTTCCCTGGACGGTGATCGCGCCGGCGGCGTTCATGGACAACTACGCCAGCGGCTGGACCCTCGACGGGCTCCGTGACGGCGTCTTCGCCTGGCCGATGCCCGCCTCCCGGCCGCTCACCCTCATCCCCGCCACCGACATCGGCGCGTTCGCCGCGTTGGTGTTGTCGCGCCGCGACGAGTTCGCCGGCCACCGCATCGACATCGCCTCCGACGAGCGCACCCCCGCCGAGATGGCCGAGATCCTGGCCACCGCCCTCGGTCGCCCGGTCGTCCACCAGGAAGTGCCCCTGGCCGCCGTGCGGAGCCGATCCGAGGACCTGGCCGCCATGTTCGACTACTTCGGCACCACCGGCCTCGACGTCGACGTCGCCGCGCTGCGTCGCGACTACCCCGAGGTCGGTTGGCACAGCTTCGCCGACTGGGCCAGCAACCAGGACTGGCCCGCGCTCCTGTCCGCCACGGCCCCGAGCCGATGACCGCGACACCCAGCCCGACCCGACCCGACCACGAGAGAGAACACCCGTGAAACCCATTGGCTACTGGCTCAACCGCACCGACCAGGCACTCACCAGCTCCATGAACGGCATGCTGGCCGAGTTCGGCCTCACCCGGATCGCCTGGCAGGTCCTCAACGTCGTCCACGACACCCCGCGCGTCGCCGACGCCGACGTCCTGGCCATCCTCGCCGCCAACGCCGACACCCGCACGCTGTCGGCCGCCATCGACACGATGCTCAGCGACGGCTGGGTGACCCGTCCCGCGCCGAACCAGCTCGTCCTCACACCCGACGGCCAGCAACGCCTGGTCAGGGTCGCCGAGCGCGTCGACGAGTTCCGCGAGCTGTCCACGACGGGCATCTCCGGGGACGAGTACCGCACCGCCGTGGAAGTCCTGGAACGCATGGCCCGCAACCTCGAAACGGCGACGGACACCGCCCCCGCGTCGTGACGATCGCCGGGCCGGCGACCGGACGCCTCCCGTTTCTCATGGCCCATCGCTGAACCGCGAGATTCTCTCACCTGGTCCACAGTAGACTCGGATCGCGGGAGTGATCGCGCGCGCGGCGCGCGTCTACCAGCCTGCTCGGCGCTTTGCCATCCCCAGCGGGAATATCCCCGTGGGGGATATTCGCGGGGATGGTGTCCCCATCGCTCCGACCTCACGATGTCTGCGGACAGCGAGCCCCTAACGGGTTCCTGGCCGGCGCCTTCCTCTTGGCGCACGCGGCATCCAACGGTGTGCGCGCTCACGGGGAAGGGCGCACACCCGCCAGCCGTTGACGGGTCGGAGTCAGGTGGACGCCGGAGCTTCCGGTCGACGCCCGACGCGAAAGGCAGTACTACGGCCACCTCCAACATCAGCGATGTCGCTGAACGACACGGTGTCGCTCCTCCCGCGCCCGTGCCGCCACACGTTCGCCACCTCACCCGGTCCTGTCCTGTGTGGACAGAGTTCGGGTGGCGGCCGCGAACGGGTTTCCCTCCTGCTGCCGGTGTTGGTGGGGAACAGTGGAAGCGACCGGAGGTCGCGATGCCTGCGTTCGTCCGATCCTCGGCGGGAACGGTTGTCGGGTGGGTGTTCGGGAGATCCACCCCCAGCCGCGAGATGGGCCGTGGGGGGTGGGACACGTCCGGGAGTCCGAGACGGGTCCCACCCCCGCAGATCCTGTCCCGCGCTTGACCACAGAGGACGGTGTGAGGTGAAAGTGGGCACTGTCGAGTTCGAGGAACTCGGGATGATCGAGGCGCGTCACCAGCTCCGGCGCCAGGCGGGGTGCCAGCGATGAACGCGTTCGACGAGGCGGCGATCGAGGCGTTTCCGGAGCTGCGGCACCTGATCACGTTGCGCCACTGCGGGTGGCGGTTTCTCCCCCCACTGGTCCGGGACGGACAGCACGTGGAGATCGACGGGTTCCGGGAGTGGCCGGAGGGCTCCCGCGACGTGATCGGGGTGCGCTCGCCGACCGAGGTGACCGGTCTCCGGATGACCGGTGAGGACCCGCCGGGCATCGTGTGGGAGCGCACCGGGAGTCTCGGTGAGGTCGTGCTCGCGTTGCTGTCGTTGCCGGCGCCGGGGGACCGGCTGGCGCCCCGGCGGATCACCGGCTCCGCGCCTCGGCTCTGGACACCGGGCGACGCGCTGCCGTTCCCGGGAGTCGACCGCTTTGACGGCCCCGACCGGTGAACCGGCTCGCGGCTCGCGCATCGCCATGACTGTCCACTTGGGACAGACATGCGGGCCGGAGAGGACGCGAACCGCCCGACCCGGCCTCCGGCCGCACTTTGTCCAGACCATGCGAGGACGTGGCGCACCCGCCCGCAGCGACCCCCCGGGCAGGGGCGCTGACGCGCCAGCGGGCGCGCCACGAATGACCAGCACACCACGATGACCAGCACGCCACGCGCCTCGACGCCGGCGCGCGGCGTCCGGTGGGGTTGCCGGCCCGTTCTCACGCGGCGGGTTATCGCGCTTCGGGTGAGGGTAGGGGAGGTAGCAACGCGTCCTCGTCCCCGGGAGTAGTGATGTTGGTCCACCTGGAGCCCCCGCGTCTGCCCGGAGACGCGGCGTGCTGATCCTGGTGATCGCCCACCTCGTGGTGGCGGCCCTCGTGCCCCCGGCGGCCCGCCGCTGGGGGCCGAGGGCCCTGCTGGCCTTCGCCGCGCTCCCCACCGCCGCGCTCGCCTGGACGCTGACCCGCGCGCCGGGCGTCCTCGCCGGCGAGGCCGTTCGGGAGACGGTGAAGTGGGCGGGCACCCTGGACCTCAGCTTCGCGTTCCGCCTCGACCCGCTCGCGCTGCTCGTGCTCCTGCTCGTCACCGGAGTCGGGGCGGCGGTGCTGGTCCACGGCGCCTACTACCTGGACGACGCCGACGCCGGGCGGGTCGGCGCGCTCCTGCTGGTCTTCGCCGGGGCCATGGTCGGTCTGGTCACCGCCGACCACCTGATCACGCTCTACGTCTTCTGGGAGCTGACCACGGTCTGCTCCTTCCTGCTCATCGGCGGCGTGGGCGCCACCCGCGCCGAGCGCAAGGCCGCGTTGCAGGCCCTGCTCGTCACCGCCCTCGGCGGCCTGCTGATGCTGCTCGGCCTGGTGATGCTCGGCGAGGCGGCGGGAACCTACCGGCTGTCGGCGATCCTGTCGGCCCCGCCCCGGGGCGGCCTGGTGGAGGCCGCGCTGGCGCTGGTGCTGGTCGGGGCGTTCACCAAGTCCGCGCAACTGCCGTTCCACCCGTGGCTGCCGGCGGCGATGGTCGCCCCGACCCCGGTCAGCGCCTACCTGCACGCCGCCGCCATGGTGAAGGCCGGCGTGTACCTGGTCGCGCGGTGGACACCGGCGTTCGCCGACGTGCCCTTCTGGCGACCGGCCGTGCTCGTCGTCGGGCTGCTCACCCTGCTCGTGGGGGCGTGGCGGGCGTTGGCCGAGACGGACCTGAAGCGGCTGCTCGCCTTCGGCACCGTCAGCGAGCTGGGGCTGCTGATGGTGCTGTTCGGCGCGGGCACCCCCGTGGCCGCCTCGGCCGGGGCCGCCATGCTCCTGGCGCACGGCGCGTTCAAGGCCGCCCTGTTCCTGCTCACCGGGGTGCTGGACCACCAGCTCGGCACCCGCGACGCGCGGGAGCTGTCCGGCGTGGCGCGGACCTTCCCCGGGCTGGCGGCGGTGGCCGTGCTCGCGGCCGCGTCCATGGCCGGACTGCCACCCCTGGTCGGGTTCCTGGGCAAGGAGGCCAGCTACGAGGCGTTCGCCGGCGATCCCGTGGTGTTGGCGCCGCTGGTGCTGGGCTCGGTCCTCACCGTCGCCTACAGCGTCCGCTTCCTCTGGGGCGGGTTCGCCACGAAACCAGGAGTGAAGGCCAGCGCGGGCCAGCGTCCCACGATCGGGTTCGTGCTGCCCCCGGCGGTCCTGGCGGCGGCCGGCCTCCTGCTCGGACTGTGGCCGGGCCTCACCGACGACCTCGCCCGGGGCTACGCGAACGGCTACGGCCCGACCCAGGAGTACCACCTCGCGATGTGGCACGGGTTCACCGCGCCGCTGCTGTTCTCCGCGGTCGCGCTCGTGGCCGGCGTCGGAGTGGGCTGGGCGTGGGACCGCCTGGCGGCGCTACGCGCCCGACTTCCCCGCGCGCCGGAAGCACAACGCGGGTACGAGTACGGGGTGCGCGGCCTCGACGCCCTCGCGCTCCAGCTGACCCGGCGCACCCAGGTCGGCTCGCTGCCGCTGTACCTGACGGTGATCCTGCTCGTGGTCCTGGCCGGCCCCGGCCTGCTCCTGGCGCTCCACGCGCCCACGAGCGTCCCCGCCACGATGAACGGCCTGGTGGTGCAGGTGCCCCTCGGCGTGCTCGTCCTCGCCGCCGCGATCGCCGTGCCCCGCGCCCGCCACCGGCTCAGTGCCGTGCTGCTCACCGGCGTGGTCGGCTACGGGGTCGCGGGCCTGTTCGTCGCGCACGGCGCACCGGACCTCGCCCTGACCCAGTTCCTCGTCGAGACGCTCGTCCTGGTCGTCTTCGCGCTGGTGCTGCGCCGCATGCCGGTCCGCTTCACGCCCCTGCGCCGGGGGTGGCGACTGCACTGGCCCCGCTGGCTCGCCGCCGGCGGCGTCGGGCTGATGGTCGGGGCGTTCGCGCTGCGCGCCGCCGCGGCCCGCGACCAGCCCGCGATCTCCCACGCCTACCTCGACCACGCCGAGCAGGCGGGCGCGCACAACGTGGTGAGCGCCGTCCTGGTCGACTTCCGCGCCCTGGACACCCTCGGCGAGATCGGCGTCCTCGCGGTGGCCGCGGTCGGCGTCGCGAGCCTGGTCGTGGGCGCGCGCCGACCCCGCCGAGGCCAGGAGCAGGAGCGGGAGCGGGAGCGGGAACGCGAGGAGGTGCCGCGGTGAGCGCGGACCGGCCCGGGCCGGACACCCCACCGAGGCCCCGGGGCAAGCACCAGCCGCGCGACCGGTGGCTGCCCGGGGCGCACGAACTCCCGGTGCCCCGCCGCTCGATGCTGCTGGAGGTCGTGACCAGGCTGGTGTTCCCGGCCGTGCTGGTGCTCTCGCTGTACCTGCTCCTGGCCGGGCACCACCGCACCGGCGGCGGGTTCAGCGGGGGACTGGTGGCCAGCCAGGCGTTCGTGCTGCGCTACCTCGCCGGCGGGCGCGCCGACCTGGCCCGGGCGGCGCCCGCCGAGCCGCAGAAGGTCCTCGGGGTCGGCCTCGCGCTGGCGGCGGCGGTGGCGTTGACGCCGCTCCTGCTCGGCCAGCCGGTGCTGACCAGCGCGGTGCTGCACGTCGAGCCACCGGTGTTCGGCCCGGTCGAAGTGCCCTCCAGCCTGCTCTTCGACGCCGGCGTCTACCTGGTCGTCGTCGGCGTGACGTTGAAGTTGCTGCGCTCGCTGGGCGTCAGGATCGAGCGCGAGACCGACAACGGCGGGGAGGCCCGGTGAACCCCCTCGACCTGACCGTGGTCCTCGTGGTGGCCGGCCTCTACACGGTCGGGTTCCTCCTGGTGCTGGACCGCTCCCTGATGCGCGTCGTGCTCGGCTTCGCCGTCCTCGGGCACGGCTCCAACCTGCTGCTGCTCGTCGTGGGCGGCCGACCCGGCGCGGCCCCGGTCCTGGGCACGGTGGCGCCGGGGGAGATGGCGGACCCGCTGCCGCAGGCGATGGCGCTCACCGCCATCGTGATCACCTTCGGCCTGACCACCTTCCTGCTCGCCCTGGCCTACCGGTCCTGGACGTTCACCGGCCACGACACCGTGCGGGACGACGTGGAGGACCGCCGCCTCGGCTCGGTCGCCGACCGGCGCGCGCGGGAGGAACGGGAGTGAACGTCCTGCTCGCGCTGCCCGTCGTGCTGCCGGTCCTGGCCGCCGGGGTCTCCCTCACCCTCACCCGCCGCCCCACCGCGCAGCGCGCGATCGGCGTCGCGGTCCTCCTCGTCGTGCTCGCCGACGCCATCGCCCTGCTGGTGTCGGCCGACCGCGGCGGCCCACTGGTCACCCAGGCCGGGGGATGGCCCGCGCCCTTCGGCATCACGCTGGTCGCCGACCGGCTCTCCGCTCTGCTGCTGGTCGTCTCCACCACCGTGACCACCGCGGTGCTGGTGTTCGCCGTCGGCCAGGGCGTCGCCGCGCGCTCGCCCAGCCGCTCGATCCCCATCTTCCACCCGGCCTACCTGACCCTGGTCGCCGGCATCGACCTCGCCTTCCTCACCGGCGACCTGTTCAACCTGTTCGTGGCCTTCGAGCTCATGCTCGTCTCCTCCTACGTGCTGATCACCCTCAACGGCACCGCCCGCCGGCTGCGGGCCGGCATGACCTACACCATCAGCAGCCTGACCTCGTCCCTGCTGTTCCTGACCGCGATCGCCCTCGTCTACGCCGCCACCGGCACCGTCAACCTCGCCGACCTCGGCCGGAAGGTGGAGGGGCTGCCCGCCGACCTGCGGGCCGCGCTGGCCCTGCTGCTCCTGGTCGTGTTCGGGATCAAGGCGGCGATGGCGCCGCTACACTTCTGGCTGCCCGACAGCTATCCCACCGCCCCCGCCCCGATCACGGCGGTGCTGGCCGGCCTGCTCACCAAGGTCGGCGTCTACGCGATGCTGCGCACGCAGACCCTGCTGTTCCCGCGCGAGGACGCGTGGCCGGTGCTGCTGGTGGCCGCGATGCTGACCATGCTGGTGGGCATCCTCGGCGCGCTCGCCCAGGACGACATCAACCGCATGCTGTCGTTCATCCTGGTCAGCCACATCGGTTTCATGGTGTTCGGGTTGGCGTTGTTCGACGTGCGGGGCCTGACCGGCGCGATCCTCTACGTGGTGCACCACATCACCGCCCAGGCCACCGTGTTCCTGGTGAGCGGACTGGTGGTGCGCCGGGCGGGAACGCCGGCGATGCGGAAGATGGGCGGGCTGCTGCGGTCCACGCCGGTGTTGGCGGCGCTGTTCTCGGTGCCGGCCCTGAGCCTGTCCGGCATTCCGCCGCTGTCGGGTTTCGTCGCCAAGTTCGCGTTGCTGCGCGCGGCCGTGGCCACCGGCGCGGCGCTACCCCTCGCGGTCGCGGCGGTCGCCGTGCTGACCAGCCTGCTGACACTGCTCACGCTGGGCCGGGCGTGGGTCCGGGTGTTCTGGAGCGAACCGGGGGAGCCACGACGCTCCACAGTGGACTCGACGCCCCGGCCCGGCACGCGCGTGATGCTCGGCGCGGCGAGCGCGCTGGCCGGCTTCGGGGTGCTGGTCGCCGTCCTGGCCGGCCCGCTGGCCGCCCTGAGCGGCCGGGCCGCCGCCGACCTGGTGGACCGGCGGCCGTATCTCACCGCTGTGTTGGGGGCCGCTGATGGGAATCCGTGACCGGCTTCGGCAGGCGTGGCGACGACGAACCGGCGCGATCGGGCTCGTGGTGGTGTGGTTGCTGCTGTGGGGCTCGGTGACCCCGCTCGCGGTGCTCGGCGGTGTGGTGGTGGCCGCGTTCGTGGTGGTGTTGTTCCCGTTGCCGCCCTTGGCGCACCGGCTCCGGGTCCGTCCACTGTGGCTGGTCGTGCTGTTGGTCCGGCTGCTCGTCGACCTCGTCGTCTCGACGGTGACGGTCACGCGGGAGGTGGTGCGCCGAGGCGGCCGCGTGCGCACGGCGATCGTCGCGGTGCCGCTGCGGGTCCGCTCCGACCTGCTGGTCACCCTCACCGCCAACGTCGTCTCGGTGACGCCGGGGACGCTCGTGATGGAGCTCGACCGGAACGCGGGCGTGCTCTACGCGCACGTGCTGCCGGCCCCCGACGACCCCGAGCGGGTGCGCCACGAGGTGTGGGCCATCGAGCGGCAGGTGGCGCGGGCGTTCGGCCCGGACGAGGACGTCGACGCCGCGCTCCGCCGGCCCTGAGGACAGGGGAGGGAAACCATGGGGGTCGTCTTCACGATCGTGCTGGGCCTGCTGGCGGCCTCGGCGTTGCTGGTCGTGGTGCGGCTGCTGCGCGGGCCGGGCGCCCTCGACCGGATCGTGGCGGTGGACGTCCTCGTCGTCCTGCTCGTCGCCGGAACGGCGGTCCAGATCGCCATGACCGGCCGGGGCGGCAACATCGCCCTGCTGGTGGCGGTCGCGTTGCTCGCGTTCGTCAGCTCCATGACGGCGGCCCGCCTGGCCAAGGAGCGGGAGCTGTGACGAGCGTGTCCGACGTGGTGACCTCGGTCTTCCTGCTGGCCGGCGCCTCCTCCTGCCTGTGGGGCGCGGTGGGGCTGGTGCGGTTCCCGGACACCCCGGCCCGGCTGCACGCGGCGGCGAAACCGCAGTCCTTCGGACTGCTGATGATCCTGGTGGGCACCGCGCTGCGCGTGACCCCGGGCCAGGCGGCCCCACTCGTCCTGGTCGCCCTCGTCCAGTTCGTGACCGCGCCCGTCATCGCGCAGGTCGTCGGCCGCGCCGCCCACCACGGCGACGCGATCAGCAAGGACAACCTGGTGCTCGACGAACTCCGCCAGCCCGGCGAGCGACGGCCCAGCGACCGCCAGCCCGTTGACCGAGGCCCGGACGCGGGGCGCGGCGACGGCCCAAGGTCACCCTGAGGGGCGGCATCGCTGACCCGATCAGCGGGCGATGCCCGCTGGCCCCGGCGGGCACGGCGGTGGTTGGTGAGACTGCCTCCCGGAAGATCCGAGGTAGCCGCTCTCCACGGGGGTGACGACACGTGAGACTGTCCGGTGCCCGACTCAGTCAGCGTCTGATCGTGATCGCGGTCAGCATGACGAGCTTTCTGCTCCCCGCCACCGCTGTCGCGTCACCGGGGACGGCCGTTCCCGAGGTCCACGCGCTCCCGCGGCACGCGTCGAGTTCTCCCACCGCCCGAACGCACACCCTGACCCTGCCGGCGCTGCCGTCCGCCCAGTCGGAGCGGAACCGACTCCGGATGACCATGCAGCGCGCCGACTTCCAGCCCACGGGCTACTACCTCCCACCCGACCGCCCGCTGACCGTGACAGCGCACCCCCACGGCCTCCGCAAGGGCGCCAAACTGGAGCTGCAGGTCAGCGCTCCCGGCCTGGTCCAGCACGACAACCCCGACGGCGAATCCGCCGACGTGCGGACGTACCCGCTGCGTGAGGGCACCACTACGGTCACCGACCCCAAGGGCGGCGTGCTGTCCGTGCGGTACGTGACCGACAAGGGCCTGTTCGAACGCGTGGCCCCGCGCGTCACGATCGCCTTCGACGAGGCCGCCGAGCCGCTGCCCTTCTACGTGCTGGGCCACAGCGACGAACGCGAGTGGCGGGCGATGCTGGAGCGCACCGAGGTGCCCTATGCGCAACTGGTGAGTGACCGCGTCATCGTGACCGCCCGCACCTCCACCTTCCGCGAGCAGGCCCCGAGCCCGCACGCCCTCCTGTCGACCTACGACGAGATCGTCGGCGTCGAGGAGGAGATCAGCGGCCTCGACGGCGAAACACCCTCCGACGTGCCGACCCCGCTGCGACACTCCATTGTGGAAGGAGGCAGGAAACCCGGCTTCCCCTACGCCAGCGACCAGGTCGTCAGCATCCCCACCGACAGCGCCCGGGCCTTCCTCACCGTCGACGGGCTGAAGTCCTTCTGGGGTGGCTGGCACGAGATCGGCCACCACCACCAGTTGGACCCCACCGACTGGCCGGCCATCCAGGAGGTCTCGGTCAACCTCTACTCCCTGGCCGTCCAACGCCACTTCCTCGGCGCCGGACCCGGCCCGGAGCACGGCACGCTGAAGGAGTGGGAGGACACCAAGAAGTTCCTGGAGAAGGTCCAGACGGACAAGCTGGACTACAACAAGGAACCCGTCGATGACGACGACTACTACTGGTACGCCTTCGAGCGTCTCGTGATGTACGAACAGCTCCGCGTGGCCTTCGGCGACCACTTCTACCCGGCGCTGCACAAGGCGGCCCGAACCCGGGACCCCCAGGCGTCCGCCCTCGACAAGCAACGCTTCTTCATGGTCGCCGCGAGCCAGATCTCCGGCCGCGACCTCACGGACTTCTTCACCAAGTGGGGCTGGATCAACCAGCTCGACGCCGACGGCGGAAAGGCCCGCATGGAGATCGGCAACCTCAAGCTCCCCCCACCGAAGACCGACCTGTCCCGCACCCCCGTCTACGGCGCCACCGAGTAGCCGGCGCTCCGGCCGGCCCGGCCGGGACCTCCGGACGCCAGGTCAGGACTGTGGTCCCCGGCGTGTCGCTGGCGCCTGAGCCAAGCTGGATACCAGCGACGGGGTGAACCTCGTAGACCGGAATCGGGGCCGGTGAGGGTAAGCCCAGTGGTTCGGGGGAACCGGGGTCGCGCCCCTCGGCTCGGTCTTCCAGGGCTGACGAGCAGAGGCAAGCAGGGTGGGGTGGCTGGTGGGGACCAGCCACCCCACCTTCTCATTTCCGCAGATCAGCCGTGGTCGAGCTGACCTTCCTTGACCGCGTCCACGAACGCCTCGAAGGCCGGCTGCGTGAAGACGAGCGCGGGGCCGGTGGGGTTCTTCGAGTCCCGCACCGCAGCGATCTCCGCCACGGACGCCACCTCAACACACTGGCCGTTCTGGCCGGAGGAGCGGCTGGACTTGCGCCACTTCGCGTCTGACAGATCAGGTCCTATCACCAGAGATCTCCTCATCTTCTGTCTCGGTCAGCTCAGATTGAGCCGCCCTTCCTTCACCGCGCTGACGAACGCGGTGAAGGCGGCCGGTGCGAAGACGAGCGCGGGGCTGGTGGGGTTCTTCGAGTCCCGCACCGCAGCCACGGTCTCGCCGGCGGCCACCTCGACGCAGTTGCCGCCGGTCTGCGCGCTCTGGCTCGGCTTCCGCCAGTCAGCGCCGGCGGGTGCAGTCATCGGAGCTACCTCGACACAGTTGCCGTTCTGGCCGGAGGAGCGGCTGGACTTGCGCCACTTCGCGTCTGACAGATCAGGTCGTACCACCAGAGATCTCCTCATCTTCTGTCTCGGTCAGCTCAGGTCGAGCCGCCCTTCCTTCACCGCGCTGACGAACGCGGTGAAGGCGGCCGGTGCGAAGACGAGCGCGGGGCTGGTGGGGTTCTTCGAGTCCCGCACCGCAGCCACGGTCTCGCCGGCGGCCACCTCGACGCAGTTGCCGCCGGTCTGCGCGCTCTGGCTCGGCTTCCGCCAGTCAGCGCCGGCGGGTGCAGTCACCGGAGCTACCTCGACACAGTGTCCGTTGGAGGCTCCGCTTCGGCTGGTCTTCCGCCAGGGGTCGATCTTGCTGATTGCCATGCACCCTCCCGCCTGCTCGTGAGATGACCGCACATCAGGGTACGAACGGGGAACCTTGCTGAGGATGCGCGACGGCGGGGGCCACCCGATTGGCCCCCGCCGTCGAAGGTTTGCAGATCAGCCGAGGTCGAGCTGGCCGCGCTTCACCGCGTCCACGAACGCCTCGAAAGCCGGCTGCGCGAAGATGAGCGCGGGGCCGGTCGGGTTCTTCGAGTCCCGCACCGCTGCGTCATCCTTGAACGTGGCCACCTCAACGCAGGCACCGTTGCCTTGGCTGCGGCTCGACTTCCGCCATGTCACGGGGGCAGTCATTACCCCTCCCCGGTCGTAGGGTTACTGAATCCCATCTGCGACTCGGGCGATCAGCGAGACCGAGTCCTCTGGGCTGAGGGCCGTAGCCCGCACACGAGCATATGACACGCCGTACCTCTTCACCTCGGCCTCATCATCGGTCAGCACGAACACCGCAACGTTCTCGACGTAGACCATCTCTGGCTCCGGATGCCCTGCGAAGGACAGCAACGTGAAGTTCCTGCCGAGGGCTGGATGCGCGCCAGCCGAGAAGGGAAGTACGCGAATTTCGATCGTGGGGGTCGCGCTGGCGACTGCCACAAGATGCCGAAGCTGCTCACGCTGGACCTTTGGGGCACCTACTTGCCAGTGCAACGCACCTTCGCCAAGGACGACCTCCAAGCGTAGCGGCTGCTCTCCAGCAAGCCGCGTTTGGCGGTCCATCCGGATGGCAAGGAGGCGGTCCACATCCTCTGGTGCAACGTGTGGGTCGGCACCACCGATGACAGCCCTTGCATAGGACTCAGTCTGAAGAAGACCAGGAATCAGCTCGCCTTCGACCACGTGGACGGCGTCTGCTTCAGCTTCCAGCTCGAAGTACTCAGCGAGCGCATCCGCGATCCCAGCGAAGGCACGTCGCACATGTCCACGACGCTGGCCGCGTTTCGCGGCTTCCACCATCTCGGCCACGACGTGAGCCGGTGCGCCATACAGCTCCAACGCAGCCTTCACGCGAAGAGGCTGAGCGCTCTCGCCGTTCTCCATCCGATGGACGGTGCCCACTCCACACAGCAGCTCCGCCGCCGCAGCCTCGATCGAGAGCTCCGCGTTAGCTCGCCAGCGGCGCAGTGTTCTTGCCAGCCGACGACGGTGCAGTGATCGACTGCTGTCAGTCACGGCTCACCTCCAGGTCCAGAGCATCCACAGTGTGCCCCTCCAGGTGATCATCCCGCAGGTTCCCCTGATTGGTGGATGACGCAGTGGAAGGTTTCCAGTTTCATGGCCTTCCACATAGTCACCTTCCAGTTGGGCGGGGATCGCCAGCACCGGCTCTGCTCGGTGTTCAGGGTCCTGCCCAGAGTTCGGCGGCAGAGGCGGCCGACCGATGTCTGCCTCTACCGCTTCCCCGGGACAGCACACGCATGGGAGGCGATCCCGTGATCCAGCTCGTCACCTTCGGCATGTTCGCCGTCGTCCTCGGCGGTCTGTTCCTGGTCGCGGCGCGTCCGATGCCGGAGTTGCCGGTGTCCGCGTCCTCGACTTCGCTTCCGCGTCACGCTCTCCGTCAAGCTGGCGGCGGGCTCTCCCTCAACGACTTGCTGCGGCGCGGTGACCTGCGCCGACCTCGGAGATCACGGCGGCTCCAGCGAGAACTCACCAATACGCCAACGGAAAACCCCCACGAGGTCGAGGAGGCCGTCAACCGGCTCCGGCGCATCCCACCGGTGACACAAGGAGACGAGACGTGAACGTCCCTCCACGCTGGCACCTCATGTCCTTCTACCGCATCGACGACCGTGGCCAGCGGCGCCTGCGGCACCAGCGGGCGATCGATGACGATGACTACTGGTACATCGCCCCGTGCGGGCCACAGGAATACGCCCTCGCCCTCGCATGCGAGTACTTCCTCGACGAGCAGGTGCCCTCCGGGCAGCGGTGGGTGATCACCGTCGACGTTCTGACCGGGGAGCGGGGCCAGGTGACCGGCCGGCTCTGCTCGATGCAGGTCACCGTCCCACCCGAGGACGATCTCGCACCCACCGAGATCAGACCGCGTCACCACTTCGTCTGACTCGCCCGTCGTGGTGTGCCCCCGACACACCACGCCGGGCCCCCGGGTGGCGGGACGGGACGCCCCTCCCGCCCCGCCACCCCCTCCCAGCACTGTCCACTGTGGAGACCACCGTGTCCGACACCTTCCCCTACCACAGCTACACCTGGCTCCCCCACGACGGAGCCCGCCACGCCTACCCCGGCGAGAAACGACCCGACGGGCAGGCCGTCACCACCTACTGCCGACTCACCGCCACCACCACGACCTACGACAACCCCCGCGCCCCCGAACGCCTCTGGCCCGAATGCCCCACCTGCAAAACCCTGGTCGACCAGGTCGCCGACCGACGCGCC
>NZ_FQVN01000018.1 GCF_900129375.1 Streptoalloteichus hindustanus
GAACCAGCGGCCGCCCACTCTACCACCATCCGGCAGGAGCTTGGTTCGCGGCTCTCCAGCGCTCCGGCCCCCGTTTCGGAGTCCGTTCCGCGCTGGCAGAGAGAAATTTACGCGCGGTCCACCACCAGGTCAAATCGCCTGGTCAGCGAGTTGGCCACGCCGGCCCATCGCGCAAAACCGCTGTTCAGCGGCACGCGTCGAACACGACCGACGCTAGTGGAGAAGCTCTGTGATCGCAGTGTGATGGCCGTCACCTCCGAGAACACGCGTGGAGGGGGCGAGAGTCGGTCTGTGGACGGACGCGTGGCCCGGTTTGTGCTCGGTACGTTGCCGACATGCTGGAAGTCGAGGGGGTAGTCCGGCGGTTCGGCGAGAAGGCCGTGCTGGACGGGGTCAGCTTCCGGGTCGAGCCGGGCGAGGCCGTGGTCCTCACCGGTCCCAACGGCGCGGGCAAGACAACGCTCCTGCGCTGCGTCGTGGGTTCGGACAAGCCCGACGCCGGCGCCGTCCGGCTGAACGGCCGGGTGGTCGACGAGGCCGACCCCCTGGTGCGCGCCGCGATGGCGGTGGCGTTGGACGACGTCGACTTCTTCCCCGACCTCGCCGTCGTCGAGCACCTGGACCTGCTCGCCAGGGCGCACGGGGTCGACGAGCCCGAGGTGCTCGTCGACGAGGTGCTGGAGGAGCTCGGCCTGGAGGGCGCGGCCGCCCAGCTCCCGGTGACCCTGTCCTCCGGGCAGCGGCAGCGGCTCGCGCTGGCCTCCTGTCTGGTCCGCCCGCGCCGGCTGCTCGTGCTCGACGAGCCGGAGCAGCGGCTGGACGTCGCCGGCCGCCGGTGGTTGGCGGAGCGCCTGTTGGCGGAGAAGGCCGACGGGGTGTCGGTGGTGATGGCCTGCCACGACCCGGACCTGGCCGACGCGGTCGCCGACCGTCGGGTCGAGGTGGGCGGATGACGGCGGTCGCGCCGGCGGTCCTCTCCGCGCGGGATCTCCGTCAGTCGCTGCGCACCGCGCGCCGGGCGGCACACCCGGCGAAGCGCTTCGTCGGGCTGGTCACGGATGTCCTCCCCTATGTCGTGATCGTCGGCGGGCTCGTCGTGCAGTCCGTGCGCCGCCTCGCCGAACTGTCCGGGGCGCAGGTCGGGCAGACCCATGCCGCGGGAGGCGCGTGGCTGCTGGTCGCCGGGCTGGTGCTCCTGTTGGCCGGGGCGCTTCGCGTGCTGGGGGCGCTCGGGCCGGTCTCGGCCGGGCGGCCCATGCTGACCTGGGTCCTCTCCACGCCCGTTGACCGGCGTGGGCTTCTCTCCACGCGGTTCTCGGCTGGCGCCCTCGGGTCCGCCGTGCCGGGGGCGGCGTTGTTCACCGCGGTCGCGCTGACCGATCACCTGCCCGTGGCGCTGGTCGCCTGGTCCGCCGTGTTGGGCGCCCTGGTCGGGGTGGCCATGTATGCGGCGATGGTGCTTCTGGAGGCGGGTGGCCAGGCGGAGAGGGTGTCGCGGCGGGGCAGCGCGGCGCTCGCGGGAGTCGCCGTGCTGTTGGCCCTCATCCCGGTGTCGGCCCCGCTCACCGGTTGGCGTCCGGACGTCCCTCCGGCGGAGCCGCTGCTCTACGTCGGGGTGCCGTTGGTCGCCGTCGTCGCCGCGGCGGTGCTGGTGTCCGCGCACCGCGCCCTCGGCAGGTTGAGCAGGGGGGTGCTCGGCGCCGGTGGTGATCTGACGATGGTCACGGTCACCTCGGTCGCGTGGATGGATCTCTCGTTGCTGACCGGGACGCTGGAGTTCCGCCGGTTGCGGCGGATCGCGACGGTGCGGAGCCGGCGCGGTGGTGGCCGGGGTGTCTCGGTGCTGCTGTGGTCGGAGCTGCGCCGGTTGGTGCGGATGCCCGGCGCGGTGGCGGGATGGGTGGCGTTGGCCCTCGTTCCCTACGCGGCGAAGGTGGTGGTGTCGTCGACGTGGGTCCTGCCGCTGCAACTGGTGGCTGGCGCCCTCGCGGTCTCGCGGTTGACGGCTGGTCTTCGTGCCATCAACGGCCGGACGGGCCTGCGGCGCATGCTGCCGTTCGGGGACCGCGCGCTGCGCCTGCTGCACTGCGTCGTGCCGGTGGTGGCGGCGCTGGTCTGGGCCGGCGCGACGGTGCCGGCCGTGGTCGTGGCGCTCGACGCCGACCGGGCGACGGCCGCGTTCCTGCTGCTGGCCGTCGCGGCGACGGCGGGCGCCGGCGCGATGCGGTCGGCGATCCGGCCACCGCTCGTGTACGACGTGCCCACGGTGAGCTCCCCGTTCGGGGATCTGCCGATCGGGCTGATCCAACAGGTGTTGCGCGGCCCGGACCTGGTCGTGGGGCTGGCCCTGCTGGCGCTCGCCGGGCTGCCGCCGGTCGCGCTCGCCGTCGTCGCGGTCGCCGCGCTCCTCGGAACTGTCCTGACGAGGAGCAAGTAACAGAAGCGTTCTCAAGATCGACTAAGCGTCTCGTGAACGCCCCTTCGCACGAGTACGGGGAAACCGAACTGCCACGTCGGACGGTGTTGACCGCGCTCGGGCTCGCCGCGAGCGCGGTCGTCGTCGGTGTGCTCACCATGTCGGCGCTGCCCAAGGTGCGGGACGGGGCGCCGGTCAGACCGGGCTCCGTGGTGCCCGTCAACGGCGCGGGCGGCGGTGCGCGCCTGGACTCCGACGCCATCTGGTCGGGGGTGACGAGCACGAGCGCGACGACACCGGACGCGACTCCGAGCCGGACACCGCGCGGCGGCCGGCACGGGGACGACGGACACCGGGGTCGGGAGCACCACCGGCGCGGGCACGATCGCGACGGGCACGAGCAGGACGGGTACGACCAGGACGACGACTGAGCCGCCCCTCGCCTCTTCTCAGCCGGGGTGGGCGCCGACGGTGTCGCGGATCTGCTGGCCGAGGGTGTCCGCGCCCTTCCGCGCGCAGTGCGCGCAGCAGAAGAAGCGGCCCTCGACCTCCACTCCGTGGCCGATGATCCGGCACTTGCAGTGCTCGCACAGCGGGGCGAGCCGCTGGATCGCGCACTCGAACGAGTCGAAGGTGTACTTCTCGCCGGTGATGGTCCTGATCTCGAAGGCCATCCAGTAGTCGTTGCCGCAGACGTCGCAGGTCGCCACGACGCACCTCCCGAACTCATGGCTGGTCACGCATGAGCCAGCCTGCGCAGCGCCCCACGCCCCGGCAACCGGAGCGCGTCCTCCGGGGGTCATGCGATCGGTGCCGTCCCCGGCCCCGCCGGTCCCCCCGGGCCCGTCGGGGGCACCGGGGGCGGCGGTGGCGGGAGCTCGGCGGCGCGGCGGAGCGCCACCAGCCAGGCCAGGCCCACGAGTGCCACGACCACCAGCCCGATCCAGTTGAGCAGGGTGAACAGGTGCACCTGGGCCGGCGACGGCCGGGGCAGGTAGCCCAGCTGGAGCAGGCGGTACTGGTAGCTGGTGCCGGTGAGGACCATGGTCAACAACACCGCGATGCCGTGCATCGAGTCCCACAGCGCGTGCAGCGCCGCGACCGCGAGGTAGGTCCACGCCACGCCCGCCGTGATCCGCCACCGCCCCGCGCCGCTCGCCGCGAACAGCACCCCGCCGGCGATCGCCGTCCACAGCCCGTGGCCGACCGGCGCGAGCAGGCCGCGCAGGATCTCGGTCTCGACCAGGGCGCGCAGGTCCAGCCCGCGCACCGTGATCAACGCGTTGAGCGCGTAGCCGGCGCTCTCGAAGGCGGCGAAGCCGAAGCCCACGGACGCGCCGAGCACCAGCCCGTCGCGCAGCGAGCGGCGCCGGAGGTGGCGGGCGACGTAGGCCAGGGCGAGCAGCTTGACCAGTTCCTCGATGAGCCCGACGCCGACGTACATCCACGGCGAGGGCGCGAGCAGGTAGGTCTCCAGCAGGGAGGCCGCGAGCACGCCGAGCACGCCGCCGACGAAGAACGCCTGGGCGACGACCGGCAGCGTCAGCTCTCCGCCGCCACCGTGGGCGAAGGCCCAGGCCACGTAGGTGACCGGCAGCAGGAAGCTGCCCAGCAGGACGAGCGTGGGGACGAGGTTGGTGTTGCCGGTGAGGAGGGTGACCAGCACGGTGAGCACCCACAGCGCGAGGCCCGCGGTGAAGATGGTCAGCCACGCCCTGGGCTGCGCCGGCGTCGTGGGCGGCGGGATGGGCGGGCTCGCTCCTGCCCCGTAGGCGCTCATGCGGTCCTCCGCTGCGGTGGTCGCTGGCAGCCGGAAGCTAACGCGGCCGGGCGCGGCACGCGCGCCGACCGACGGCGGGTCAGGCGGCGCCGTCCACGACGCGCCGGGCGCCGAGCGGCGCGTCGAGCCGCACGACGGCCGCCCGGAGCTCGGCGATCTCGACGCAGGCGGTGTCGGCCCTGGCCGGGTCGTGTCCCTGGTGGACGGTCACGACCACCTCCGCGGGGCCCTGGCGCACGTCGACGTGGTCGAGCACGTGGCAGGGCTCGATCCCGGACCAGAAGCTGACCCGCAGGGCCGATCCGCCGTCGACCGGCTCGACCTGGTGCCACTGGATCGGGTGGACGTTGGCCTGCCCCGGTCGGGGGCTGACCGTGCGGGGCGCCCCGCTCGGCGGGCCGGCCGTCGTCGTCGCCGAGGAGCTGGTCGGCCGGCCGGGTTCGATGTCGGACGGCGGCGAGGCCGGGCGCTGCCCGCAGGCCGTGACCAGCGCCAACGCCGTCCCGCACAGCACGGCGACGCGGAATCGGGTGCGACTGTCGCACAGAGGAGTCAGGTTCATGACGATCTCCCGGATCGTGACGTCGTCTCCACCCACGGGACGGTGCGGGGCGGGAGGATCGTTGCGCGAGGTGGACGACGTGGACTGGACGGACCAGATCGACTCCTACTGCGAGCGGACCGGGCCGGGGCTGCTCGCGGAGCCGGTGAACGCGGTCAGCAACCTGGCGTTCCTGGTGGCCGCGTTCGCCGTGTGGCGGTCGCTGCAGCGGGCGGGGCGGCCGATCCCGGCCAGCCTGCGGGCGCTGGTGGCGCTGGTCGCGGTGATCGGCCTGGGCAGCGGGGCGTTCCACACCTTCGCGACGGTGTGGGCCAGCGCGGCCGACGTGCTGCCCATCTCCGCGTTCATGGTCTTCTACCTGGTCTGCTACCTGCACTGGTTCTGGGGAGTGCGGTGGGGCTGGGCGTGGTGGTCGGTCCCGGCGTTCGTGCTGTTCTCGTTGACGGTGACCACCCTGGTGACGGTGACGCTGGGCGGTCAGCGGGGGTCGACCGGCTACGTTCCGGCGCTGGCCGTGTTGGCCGGGGCCGGCGTCGCGCTGCTCAACTCGGACCGGACGCTGCGGCGGTGCGCGTACCTGCTCGTGGGCGCGGCGGGGTTGTTCACGGTGTCCCTCGCGCTGCGGACCCTCGACGAACCGCTCTGCGCCGCGCTGCCCCTCGGCACGCACTTCCTGTGGCACGTGCTCAACGCGATGGTGCTGTACCTGGTGTGTCAGGCGTTGGTGCTCCGATGGTCACGACTGGGCGACACTCCGCCCTCACGGAGCGTGCCGCACAGCCCGGAACGGTGACCTCCCCCGAGGGGGTTAGTACTCCGGCGGGATGACACCGCCTCCGACCGAAGTCTGATCACCGCCTGTCCCGCTGCCCCCGGGGTCCCAAGGCCGAACCGGACCTCGGGGCGATGTCCGGGCACCGCCGCGCTGCCTACCTTCGTGCTGTCATCGCGGCCGGGTCCGCGGGGCCGCCTCCGCCCGACGTTCGGGCAGCTCGGAATCTGGAAGTGGGAACACGCATGTCTGCAACGCTGTCCGGCATCGGCACTGTCGGCGCCGCGGGTACCAGGACCGCTGTCGCGGCGCGTCAGCTCGTGAAGGTGTACGGCAAGGGCGAGGCCGAGGTCCGCGCGCTGGACGGGGTGAGCGTCGACTTCGCCGCCGGCCAGTTCACCGCGATCATGGGTCCGTCCGGCTCCGGCAAGTCCACGCTGATGCACTGCCTCGCCGGTCTAGACACGGTCGACGCGGGCAGCGTGCACATCGGGCAGACCGAGCTGACCAAGCAGTCCGACAAGGGCCTGACCAAGCTGCGCCGGGACAAGATCGGCTTCATCTTCCAGTCGTTCAACCTGCTGCCGACGCTGACCGCGGAGCAGAACATCCTGCTCGGCCTCCAGCTCGCCGGGCGCAAGCCGGACCCGGCCTGGTTCGACAACATCGTCACCGTCACCGGCCTGCGGCAGCGGCTGGGCCACAAGCCCAACCAGCTCTCCGGCGGCCAGCAGCAGCGCGTGGCCTGCGCCCGCGCGCTGGTGGCCAAGCCGGACGTGGTCTTCGCCGACGAGCCGACCGGCAACCTGGACTCGAAGTCGGGCGCCGAGGTGCTGAACTTCCTGCAGACCTCGGTCCGCCAGCTGAACCAGACCGTGATCATGGTGACGCACGACCCGGTGGCCGCCTCCTACGCCGACCGCGTCGTGCTGCTGGCCGACGGCCGCCTCGCCGGCGAGATCCACCGGCCGACCGCCGACTCCGTGCTGGCCGCCATGAAGAACCTGGGGGCCTGACGCGATGCTGCGCGCCACCCTCGCGGGCATCAGGGCCCGCACGATGCGGTTGCTGCTGTCCTCCATCGCGATCGTGCTCGGTGTCGCGTTCGTCAGCGGCACCCTGGTGCTCGGCGACGCGATGGACGCCCAGACCAAGGACAACTTCGCGCGCGACACGCGCAACGTCGACGTGAAGGTGGAGCTCGGCTCGGTCCCCAAGGACCAGCCGACGACGTTCACCCGGGAACAGGTCGACGCCGTGCGCAAGGTGCCCGGCGTGACCGCGGCCGAGGGGCGCGAGTACGTCCCGGTGCCGATGGTGCGGGCCAACGGCAAGGCGCGGATGGCCATCGGCGTCCCGATGGTGCGGGAGACCAAGCTCCTGCCGGTCGACCTCAAGAACGGCCGGTTCCCGCAGCGGGACGACGAGATCACCCTCGACAAGCGCACGGCGACCAACGAGAAGATCTCGGTGGGCCAGCAGGTCGAGCTGGTGGACAAGAACGACCAGCGGCGGAAGCTCACCGTCGTCGGCATCTACGAGCGCGGCGTCTCCGCCAGCTCGCTCTACATGGTCGACCAGGTCATCACGACGCGGAACGCGCTGCTGTCGCTGGTCCCCGACGCCCCGGGCGCCTACGAGATCGTGGCCTCCGCCGCGCCGGGCGTGAACCACGCCGACCTCGCCAAGCGGGTCCAGGACTCCCTCGGCAAGCCGTACTTCAAGGCGGTGACCGGCGAGGAGGCCACCAGGAAGGCCCTGGAGTCCTACAGCAAGCAGGCGCAGGGCCTCACCACCTTCCTGCTGACGTTCGCGGTGATCGCGCTGGTGGTCGCCTCGATGGTCATCTACAACACGTTCACCATCCTGGTCGCGCAGCGCACGCGGGAGCTGGCGCTGCTGCGCTGCGTGGGCGCCGACCGGGGCCAGCTGTTCGGCAGCGTGCTGGTCGAGGCGGTGGCCATGGGCCTGGTCGCCTCGGTGGTCGGCCTCGCCGGCGGCGTGGGCATGGCGGCGGCGCTCCAGGCCGGGATCAACGCCCTGAACGACGCGGACGGCCCGGTGCGGGCCCCGATCACCGCGACCACGGTGCTCGCCGCGTTCGGGGTGGGCGTGGTCGTGACCGTGCTCTCGGCGGTGCTGCCCGCCCGACGGGCCACCAGGGTGGCGCCAATCGCGGCCCTGCGGTCGCAGCCGGACAGCCAGGAGGACGTGGCGCGCACCGGCAAGCTGCGGATCGCCGTCATCGCGGTCCTCACCCTGCTCGGCGGCGGGCTGATCGCCGCCGGCATGAAGGCCACGGGCGACGCCGCGATGATGGTCACGGGCGCCGGCACCATGGCGCTGCTCCTGGCCGTGGTCGCGCTCGGCCCGATGATCGTGGGCCCGCTCAACCGGGTGCTCGGCGCGCTGCCGGGCGCGTTGTTCGGCGTGCCGGCGAAGCTGGCCGCCGCCAACGCGGGCAGGAGCCCGAAGCGGACCGCGGCGACGACCGCGGCGCTGATGATCGGCGTGACGATCGTGTCGCTGGTGACCGTGGTGGCGACCTCGGCCAAGAAGAGCGCCAACGACATGATCGACCAGCAGTTCCCCGTCGACTACACCGTCGGCTCCACCGTGTACGGGCGCACGCTGCCCCCCGCGGTGGTGGACGCCCTGGCCAAGGCCGAGGGCGTGGAGCGGGTCTCGCCCGGCTCGAAGGTCTACGCGGAGCTGGCCAGCGGCAACTCCGTCGAGGTCAGCGGCGTGGCCAGGAGCGCCGTCGGCACTTTGGTCCGCCCGAAGGTCGAGCAGGGCGACCTCGGCAGGCTGGGCGGCGACACCGTCGCGTTGCTCGACAAGACCGCCAAGTCCCTCAACGCCAAGGTCGGCGACACCATCCCGCTGTCCGTGGCCGACCGCGACGACCGGAACGCCAACCGGAAGCACCAGCTCCGCGTGGTCGCCGTGTACAAGGGCAGGTCGCTGCCGGACGCCCTCGTCGACCTGGACAGCATCACCCGCCTCGACCCGAAGCACACGGGCTACGACGAGGTCATGGTGGACATGCGGGACGGCGTGAGCCCCACCACCGGCAGGGCCGCCGTGGAGAAGGCCCTCGCCGAGTACCCGACGGCCGAGGTCAGCAGCGCGGCCGACGTGAAGAAGGACCTCAACGAGAGCATCGACACCGCGCTCGCCGTGGTGTGGGCGCTGATCGGCCTGGCCGTGGTGATCGCCCTGTTCGGCATCGCCAACACGCTGAGCCTGTCGGTGCTGGAGCGCACGAGGGAGTCCGCGCTGCTGCGGGCGCTGGGGCTCACCAAGGGCCAGCTCCGGTTGATGCTGCTGGTCGAGTCCGTGCTGATGGCCCTCATGGGCGCGCTCCTCGGCGTGGTGCTGGGCATCGGCTCCGGCTGGGCGCTGACCGCCGCCCTGTCCGGCGAGGACTTCACCATGACCCTGTCGGTGCCGTTCGGCCAGATCGGCGCGATGCTGCTGGCGGCCCTGGTCGCGGCGATCGTGGCGGCGGTCCTGCCGGCCCGGCGCGCGGCGCGGACGTCGGTGGTCGCGGCGATGGCCGCCGACTGATCCACGGCCCGGGGCTGGGCCACTGGCCGCGGCCCCGACCGGGCACCACCCATCACACGACGGCGCGGTGGCCGTCCCCGAACCGGGGACGGCCACCGCGCCTTTCTGTGCGTTTCCGGATTTTGCCAGGCGTTTCCGGCCGCGCCGGGCAGCCCTCGGGGGAAAAGGGCTGACGACAGTTCCGACCCGGCGGGGGCCGTTTCCGGGGAGATCGGGCGGGACGGCGGCCGGCCCGACTTCCCGGACTTCGGGGACATGCGGTTGTCGGAAGGTCCTCCTTGCCGGGGCGCCGCTGGCCGCGGTGTCCCGGCACCCGTTCCGCCGGCCGCACGGGGGTGGGGCCGGCGGATCGCCACCCCGCTCCGGTGGGCGGAGCGGAAGGGCGTCGGTGCTGTTCAGCGAGGGAGAGCGTCGAAGGTGCCGGCCTCACCGGTGGGCAGGGCGAGGCCGGGGCGCGCTCGGCGCTCCTGGCCGCGTGCGCCGGGGCGCGACGGCACGCCGCCTCAGAGGAAGATGACCAGTCCCGCGCCCAGTCCGAGGCCCAGGAACACGCCGGCGGAGTTGAGCGCGTGGTGGTACAGGTCGACGACGTACACGATTTCTCCTGAATTCTCGGAATTCATTCGGTGCGGGCCCGCGAGAACAAAGGTAAACGACGCCACGCTTCCGTGTCGTCCCCCGAGCCGGCACAGGCCGTCGCCTTCTTCGTCACCCTCGGTACGCGCTCGTCGCCCACTGTCGCCAGTCTGTGGAGTGACACGTTCGGCGCACTGTGGTCAGCTTCGCAGCCCTTCCGGCCCAGCCCCCGCGCCCGGGGCGTTGCCCGCGCACCGACGAGCGACGCGGACGGGGGGCGGTCCGCTCCTCGATCGCGTGATCATCGTGGCGTCGAGCCCGGCACGGGCCGTCGCCCCCGACTCACTCCGGAGAGTGGCCCACCACCTGCCATCAGGGTGAGCGCGACAGGAACACCGACTCTGGCGCCACGACAGAACGGCCCGTGCGCCGAGGCGGGGGCCCAGGGGCACACCGCCTCGGCGCACGGGCCGAGGTTCGGGGCGGTCCGTTGTCCGGGGACGGACGAACCGCCGGGACGCGTCAGGCGGAGGGGCGGCCGGGGATCGGCGGTCGGGCCTCGCGGCAGGCGAGCACTCGGACGGTGTCGCCCCCGTCGGGGACGCTGATCTCGCGGCGCTGGACGAGTGAGTGGTGCACGGCGGCGCCCCACGCGACGAGCACGCGCATCATGTCGTTCGGGGTCAGCCGCAGTTCGTGGGCGAGGTTGAGGACCGTGGCCTCGGTGGCGGCGTTCAGCTCGATCCCCGGCGGATCGCAGTCGATCGGGTTCACGGGGTCCCGACTCCTTTCGTCCCTTGTGGACAGTCGGCGGACGCGGCGACGGCGCGGGCGCTCAGCTCGGCGGGCCGAACGCCAGGTCCGGGGTCCACAGCGGGGGGCCGGCGGCCACGACGAGCCTCGGCGCGGTCCGGGTCCCCGGCGGCGGCAGCGTCAGCAGCGCGCGGACGACCTCGGCCAGGCTCCCGGTGTGCTCCCAGACCAGACCCGGCGGCTCGTCGCCGGTCACCCGCAGCCCGAGCACCTCGCTGGGTGAGCGCACCCCGATCATGTCTCGGTCGCCGCCCGGCCACTCGCGGAACCCGTCCACCTCCACCGGCCGTCCGTCCCTGACGACCGGCGGCAGGAACCGCCAGCCCCCGTTCCGCAACGCGATGAGATGCGCCAACTCCGGAAACGCGCTGATCGCCGCCTGGTCCGTGGCGTTCACCCCGCACCACCCCTCGTGCTCGCTCACCTGTGGTAGCGATCACAAAACTAGGAGTTCCGGGGCCGCCGTGGTGGCACCACCAGTGCCACCACGCCTACTCATCCGGGTGAAAGTGCGCCGAGACGCTGAGCGACGGACCGCAGGCGCGGGTCGATCCGGCGCTGCCGCGCGACGAGTTCCCCGGCCACCAGACGGGGCAGCGACTGGTGCCGGATCCAGGACGGTGCCATGCGCTCCATCGCCAGCAGCGCGTCCAGCGCGCGTTCCTGGTCGCCGACGCGGACGTACGCGTGGGCGCAGTCGGCCATGTGCCGGACCCGCGCCAGCAGGGGCAGGGCGCTGTCGGCGGGCATCCGCCGGGCGACGGCGAGCGCGTCCGGGTACCGCTCCGTGACCACGCGGACGTCCACCGTCTGCATCACGACCTGGGACGGGCCGAAGGCCGTCTCGTAGTCGTTGCGGTCCGCTCCGTTCCTGGCCGCCACCGCGGACGCCTCGGCGAGGAGGTCGTCGGCCCGCGCGGTTCGCCAGTCCCGGCCCGACGCGACCGCCGCGGTCAGCAGCAGGGACCCGTAGGCCGACAGGTGCGCGGGAGTCGCCTCGCCCCGCGGCTCGATGTCCCGAGCCGCACGCGTCGCGACCTGGTAGGCGTGGTCGTACCGCCCCTGGCTGAGCAGTTGGCCCGCGAGATGCCCCCGGATCGTCGCGGCCAGGAAGCCGTCGTCCCCGTGCCGCGCGCTCTCCATGGCGTGCCGGACCGCCAGCCACGCCGCGTCGGGCTGGCCGAGCCGGAGCAGGACGCAGGCGGCGACCCAGTACAGCCGGGCCAACAGCTCGTGAGCGGCGGGGCGGTCGCCGTTCCCGGCCTCGTGCGCGGCGACTCGGAGTGAGGGGAGCGCATCGGACAGCAGGGACAAGAGGGGTTCGAAACGCCCTCCCCAGTAGGAACCCCATGCGAGGGTGACGACGCGCTCCGCCTCCCGCAGGGGCAGCGGGACGTCCTCCACCGGGAGGAGGTCGTCAACGGTGGCAAGGGCGTGGCGCACGGCGATGACGCCCGCGTCCGGCGCCCCCGGCACCGCCGGTTGCTTTCCGAGCAGCGACGGCAGGTCCAGGTCCAGGCCCCTGGCGATCCGCTGCAACGTGGTGACCGAGGCGTGTCGCCGACCCTGCTCGATCTTGCGGATCGTCTCCACGGACAGCCCCACCGCGCCGGCGAGGTCGTGCTGCGTGAGCCCCGCCCGCTTCCGGAGCACGCGCACGCGGTCGCCGATGCCGGGGTCCAGGGTGTCGGGCATGACGCCTCCCCAGGTGGCGGCGGGGCTGGTCGTCGGTCGACCGACCGCATCGTGGTGACCGGATCGTGTCGACCTCGTCGCCCAGAGTAGCGCTCCGCGCGAGCTCCCCTCCGGCCGCGGAAGGAAGCGGGAAGAACGGCGACCCTGGAGAGCGGTGACCGTGGAGAGCGGTGACCCAGCGGAACAGGGGCCCCGCAGAACAGTGGCCCTGCCGTCTCGTCCGAGACGGCAGGGCCACCGGGAAACGCTTCCGCCAGCGCCGGGCGGCTCAGCCCCGACGCACGAGGTACGGCGGGATCGTGTTGGCGCGCAACGCGTCGGCGTCGATGGACACCGGGCGGTAGGCGCTCTTCTCCAGGCGCTCGATCATGAGCTCGGTGGTGTCGGCCACCTCGTCGGCGCGGCCGAACAGGTACGCCCACTCGTGCTCGTCGGAGCCGTAGTAGACCGTGGTGCCGAAGTTCTCCTGGAACCGGTTCCAGGAGCGGACCAGCGTGGTGTTGCGCCACATGGTCTGGCAGCCGGCCTGCGTGACGACCACGCCGCCGGGCGCGAGCACCGCCTTGCACATGCGGAGGAACTCCTCGCCGTACAGGCGGTTGTGCTGCGCGTCCTCGTCGTCCCGCTCGTCGGGGAGGTCGACCAGGACGACGTCGTACCGCACGTCGCCGTTGGCCGCGTCGAGCAGGTACTGCCAACCGTCGGTGTAGTGGACGCGCACCGGGCCCTCGCCGCGCTCGGCCCGCTCCAGCTCCTCCGGCGTGTAGCCGTAGGGCAGGTGGCGCGCGCACAGCTTGACGGCCTGCTCGTCGATGTCGACGTGGTCGACCCGGGTGGCGCCGAAGGCCACCGAGATCTGGCTGACGACTCCCTCGCTGGAGCCGACGACCAGCACGTTCTCGACCTTGTCCGCGAGCAGCAGGGCCGGGACCAGCAGCGCCTCGTGGTAGACGAGCTGACTGAACTCCGTGCTCTGTCGGTCGTTGTCGCAGAACAGCGACACGCCCTGGTCGGTGCTGGCGACCAGCACGTGCTGATAGGCGGTGTCGCCCTCGAACAGCACGTCGTGGACCTGCCAGAGCCGGAACATGCCCTTGGCGAGCGGCTCGCGCACGTAGCGGCCGCCGTCGATCTCGATCAACTCGCCCCCTCTCGGTGGCCGGTCGCGGCGACGGGGGTGTCCGCGCCGCGGTGGATGGTCTTGGACTGCACCCTGGTCGGGCGCAGGGCCTTGGTCAGCAGCTCGACGGCGAGCTCGGGCTTCGCCCGGTCCCCGCAGGTGAACACGTCCACGAAGAGCGCGCCGCGCTCGGGGTAGGTGTGCACCGAGGCGTGGGACTCGCTCAGCAGGGCCAACACGGTGACGCCCTGCGGCTCGAACTGCTTCGAGATCACGTCGCACACCGTCGCACCGGCCAGGTCCAGGACCTCGGTCAGCGTGCGGCGGAGGAACGGTTCGTCGTCGAGCAGGGCCGCGTCGACCCCTTCCAGCTCGGCGAGTACGTGTTGCCCGGCGAACAGCCCGACGGTCTGCACCGCTCCCGGGTCAGCGAACATCTATCACTCCCAACCATCTCGATCGCGCACGCCCTGTGCGCGCAGTGGAGGACCGCCCCGTCACGGCCGGGGCGGGAACTGGTGGATCACCGATGGGCGACGGAGACGTCGTGGGGGCGGCGCCTCGGGCCGGCCACCGAGCGGCGAGGGTAGTCCTGCCGCCCGGCGCCGTCAGCCCCGCGCACCGATGCAGTGGGTCGGCAACGGGGCGAACCCGTTGAAGAACACCGAGGCGAAGCTCGCGGTGTAGGCGCCGGCGCTGAGGATGTCGATCTGGTCGCCGGCGCGCAGGGCCAGCGGTAGCTCGTAGACGGTGCGCTGGTAGAGGACGTCGTCGCCGTCGCAGGTGGGTCCGGCGAGCACGACGGGGCCGACCGGCCCGCCGTCGTGCGGGGTGACGAAGCGGTAGGCGATGGCCTCGCCCTCGCACTCGGCGAGCCCGTTGTAGCGGCCGGTGTCCAGGTATACCCAGCGGTGGTCGTCGTCGTAGGACTTGCGGGAGACCAGGACGACCTCGGTGCGCAGCACGCCGGCGTCGCCGACGACCGCCCGACCCGGCTCGGCCGCGACCTCCGGGACGTCGGCGCCGAAGTGCCGGGCGACGGCCTCGCGGATGGCCTTGCCGTAGACCGGCAGCGCCGGCGTGGCCTCCAGGTAGGAGGCGGGCAGGCCGCCGCCGAGGTTGAGCAGGCGCAGCCGGACGCCGCGCTCGGCGACGGCGCGGAAGACCCACGCGGCGTCGGCGATCCCGACCTCCCACGCGGCGGGGTCGGTCTGCTGGGAGCCGACGTGGAAGGACACGCCGTACGGGTCGAGCCCGAGCTCGGCCGCCCTGACGAGCAGGTCGGCGGCCATCTCCCTGGCGCAGCCGAACTTCTTGCCGAACGGCGTCCGCGCGCCCTCGGAGTGGATCAGCAGCCGGCAGAACACCGACGCGCCCGGGGCCTCGGCGGCCAGGTGCTCCAGGTCCTGCTCGCTGTCGAACGCGAACAGCCGCACCCCGGCGGCGTGCGCGTGCGCGATCTCGGACCGCTTCTTGATCGGGTTGCTGTAGGAGATCGTCTCGGGCGCGGCCCCCTGGGCCAGGCACAGGTCGATCTCGGCGGGGCTGGCCACGTCGAAGGACGCGCCGAGGCCGACGAGCACGCGCACGACCTCGGGGGCCGGGTTCGCCTTGACGGCGTAGAAGAGGCGTGCCCCTGGCAGGGCCTCGCGGACGTCGGCGTAGCGCTCGCGCACCGTGTCCAGGTCGACGACGACGCACGGCGTCGCGGGGCGCTCGCGGTCGAGGAACTCGCGGATCCGGGCCGGCGTGCCGGCGCCCCCGTGATCCATTGGACGCTGACTGGCCGCTCGACGGCCATCCACCATCGCCAAGCCCAGTCCCTCCTCCCGCTGCCGTGCCCGCCCACGCGACGACCGACGACAGGGGTCGGAGCCGGGGAGCGAGCGGATCGCCATGCATCTTCGACGGGCCGCGCCGACGCTGACGGCCGGCGCAGCCCGCCACTCTAAGGCACGAACAGCGAAAAGGGGGACCCGAGGGCTGTGACCTGGCTCAGTTTCCGCCGCACGGCCCCGACCTTGATGCCACCCCGGTCCGGCGGCTGAGCAGCGCTCGCCCACCCCCGGCTCGATCAGGGAGAATCGGAGCATGGCCACGCCCCACGCGCGCATCCGCGTCCCTCGGGCGGCCGCAGCGATCCGGGACGCGCTCAACGAACACGCCCCCGACCTCGTCGAACGCTTCGAGAGCGAGTTCCGCGCCGCCGCCGAGCTCTACCGCGTTTCCCTGCGATCCGCCGGGCTGGACGAGGTTCTGCACTGCTGGCGGGCACAGGCCGAGTTCGCCGCCAACCCGCTGAGCGCCGAGGACAAGGCACTCGTCGACCGTGTCGACCACGGCGACAACACCGGACTCGTCGACTGGGAGGACCTCCGACGGGAGTTTCCCGAGTGACCTACCGCGTGTCCAGCTCGCGGAAAGCGCGGCCCGCACCTACCACTCCCTCCCCGATGGGCACGCGCCCAGGTCGCCACGATCCTCAAGGCGCTCACCGACGATCCGGAACAGGTCCGGGCCGTCATCGACCTGCGCACGAGGCTGAGGAGCTGCTACTTCGCGGATGGCGCCGGAAGGCTCACGTTCGTGGTCTCCCATCGCCCACACCCCGGCGATCCGAACAATCCGATTCACAATCCGCGTTGGCGGCCGACAGTCACGGTCCTGACGATCGACCTTGAGACGACCGTGAGCTGAGGTGTCGGGTTGACGCCGCCAACAAGTGGCGCTTCCTTGGCGGCGGGCCCGGCACCTTCCACGACTCTCCGAATTGTCCACAGTGGACACTCGGTCGATTCCGCACGCGGGTGTGCCCGGTCGGGGCGGCGGCTCAGGCGTCGAGGAGCTCGCGGTCGGCCTCAGTGATCGGCACGTCGTTGATGCTGGCCTCGCGGCGGCGCATCAGGCCGTTGTCGTCGAACTCCCACATCTCGTTGCCGTAGCTGCGCCACCACTGGCCGTCGGCGTCGTGCCACTCGTAGCGGAAGCGGACGGCGATACGGTTCGCGGTGAACGCCCACAACTCCTTGCGCAGCCGGTAGTCCAGCTCCCTGGCCCACTTGCGGCGCAGGAAGTCCCGGATCTCCGCCCGCCCGGTGAGGAACTCGTCCCGGTTCCGCCAGACCGAGTCCTCGGTGTAGGCGAGCGCGACCCGGTCCGGGTCCCGGGTGTTCCACGCGTCCTGCGCGGCCTGGACCTTGGCTCGGGCGGTTTCCTCCGTGAACGGTGGCACCAGCGGACCCATCAGTGATCACTCTCCTCGGCGACACGAGACCCACGACCGGAGCACGACACCCGGGAGAACGCTGGTTCTCCCGATCATGGGGCTACTCTAGAGAACGGCCGTTCTCTACGGAAGGGGAAGGGTGTGGACGACGAAGAGGCCAGCCAGCGCGTGCTGGACGCCGCCGAGGCGTTGTTCTACGAGCGCGGCCTGCAGTCCGTGGGCATCGACGACATCCGCAGCACCTCCGGCGTGTCGCTGAAGCGGCTCTACCGCTGCTTCCACTCGAAGCAGGAGCTGGTCACGGCCTACCTCGACCGCACGGACCGGCGGTGGCGCGCCGCGCTCGCCAACTACGTCCGGTCGGCCGCCGAGGACCCCCGCGACGCCATCCTCGCCGTCTTCGACTGGCTCGGCCTGTGGTTCGCCGAGCCCGGCTTCCGGGGCTGCGCGTTCATCAACGCCCACGGCGAGCTGGGCGAGGTCTCCCCCGCGGTCGCCGCCGCCACCCGCCGGCACAAGGAGGCGCTGCTGGCCTACCTCACCCAGCTCGCCGAACAGGCCGTGCCCGGGGCCGGCCGGGCCCTGGCCAACCAGCTCCTGCTGGTGGTCGAGGGGTCGATCGTCACCGCGGCCGTGCACGGGGCCTCCGGCGCGGCCAGCGCGGGCCGGGCCGCCGCGGCCGCCCTGCTCGACGCGGCCGAGCTGTCGCGCACCGCCCGCCTGCACCGGGACTGATCACCCGTCGGGCACTGGCGCCGCACCGGCCGCCCCGGGAGATCATCGGGGGCGGCGGGCGGAGGCGTCCGCCGGAGCGGGCCCCAGGGAAGGAGAGGCGGACATGCCACACGAGGTGCGCGGCGTCGTCGCACGGGGGAAGGGCGAGCCGGTGGAGGTGACCACCGTCGTCGTGCCCGACCCGGGACCCGGTGAGGCCGTGGTCCGGGTGCTGGCCTGCGGGGTCTGCCACACGGACCTGCACTACCGCGAGGGCGGGATCGGCGACGAGTACCCGTACCTGCTCGGGCACGAGGCGGCCGGCGAGGTGGTCGAGGTCGGCGAGGGCGTCACGAACGTCGCGCCCGGCGACTTCGTCGTGTTGAACTGGCGCGCGGTGTGCGGGAGCTGTCGCGCGTGCCGCCGCGGCCGACCGCAGTACTGCTTCTCGACCTTCAACGCGGCCCGGCCGATGACGTTGGCCTCGGGCGAGCCGCTGTCGCCGGCGCTGGGGATCGGCGCGTTCGCCGAGCGCACCCTTGTCCACAGTGGACAGTGCACGAAGGTGGACCGCTCGGTCGCGCCGGAGGTCGCCGGGCTGCTCGGGTGCGGCGTGATGGCCGGGCTGGGCGCGGCGATCAACACCGGCGGCGTGGGCAGGGGCGACAGCGTCGCGGTCATCGGCTGCGGCGGCGTGGGCGACGCCGCGATCGCCGGCGCCAGGCTGGCCGGGGCGACCCGGATCATCGGCGTCGACGTGGACCCGCGGAAGCTGGAGTGGGCCAGGGAGTTCGGCGCGACCGACGTGCTGGACGCCCGCGAGGGCGACGTCGTGGAGCGCGTCCGCGAGCTGACCGACGGGTTCGGCGCGGACGTGGTGATCGACGCGGTGGGCCGGCCGGAGACCTGGCGCCAGGCCTTCTACGCCCGCGACCTGGCCGGCACGGTCGTGCTGGTCGGCGTGCCCACCCCGGAGATGCGGGTCGAGCTGCCCCTGCTCGACGTGTTCTCGCGGGGCGGCGCGCTGAAGTCGTCGTGGTACGGGGACTGCCTGCCCGAGCGGGACTTCCCGACCCTGGTCGACCTGCACCTTCAGGGCCGGCTGCCGCTGGAGCGGTTCGTCTCCGAGCGGATCGGGCTCGACGACGTCGAGGCGGCGTTCGAGCGCATGGAGCGCGGCGAGGTCCTGCGCAGCGTGGTGCTCCTCGGCTGACCGACGCCATCCGGCCCGCGTGGCGCGCGCGGCGCGCGGGCCGGACGGCTGGCGGAGGTCAGAGCAGCTCGAACGACACGCCGAGGCGTCCGCCGAACCGCTCGGCGACCCGCTCGGCGCCCTCGCGGAGGAACACCGCCGGCTCCGGCCAGTCCGGCCCCAGCCCGTCGAGGTAGGCGCGGTGGTGCAGCAGCGAGCGGACGCCGGCGTCGAAGCTCTCCGTGACGTCGACGGCGTGGGTGGCGTCCGGCGAGGCGATCACCGCGAGGTGCCGCACGCCGCCCCACGGCTCCAGGCCCTCGTCCACCAGCTCGCGGAACACCCAGCGGTTGGCCGCGTCGCGCACCGCGTCGATCGCGGCCTGGCCCACCGCCCGGTGGTCGGCCATGTTGAGGAACACGCCGCCGTAGGTCTCGCGGTGGTTGACCACGAGCACCACCTCGGGCCGGCGCCGGCGGATCACCCGCGCGATGTCGCGGCGCAGCGGCAGGCCGTACTCGATCATCCCGTCCGGGTGGTCGAGGAACTCGACCACGTCCACGCCCACCTCGGCCGCGCTCGCCACCTGCTCGCGCACCCGGACCTCGGCGCACTCGTCGGGCGCCATGCCGTCGATGCCCGCCTCACCCCGGCTCGCCAGCAGGTAGTCGACCCGCTTGCCCTGCGCCGTCCAGCGGGCCACCGCCGCCGCGCCGCCGTACTCCATGTCGTCCGGGTGCGCCACGACCACCAGCGCCGACGACCAGTCCTCGGGGAACTCAGCCAAGTCCACGATCACATTCTCACCAAGCGCCGGCGGGCGCGCCGGTGTTCCCGCCGGCCGGTCACGGATCTCCTGTCACTCCGCTGACCGGCCGGCGGGGCCGGGCTACTCGCCCGCCATCCGCTCCCCGAGGGCGGGCCGCACCACGCGCTTCTCGGTCACCACGGCGGTGACGAGGTCGGCCGGCGTGACGTCGAAGGCGGGGTTGATCGCCCTGCTGCCCTCCGGCGTCGTCACGCGCCCGGCGAACCGGAGCACCTCGGCGTCGTCCCGCTCCTCGATCTCGATGGCCGCGCCGTCCGGCGTCGCCGGGTCGACCGTCGACTCGGGGGCGGCGACCACGAACGGGACGCCGGCCCGCGCCGCGGCCAGGGCCAGCGGGTAGGTGCCGACCTTGTTGGCCACGTCGCCGTTGGCCGCGACCCGGTCCGCGCCCACGACCACCACGTCCACCAGGCCCCGCGCGATCAGGCCGGGGCCGGCGCCGTCGACGACCACCCGGTGGTCGACGCCCATGCCGGCCAGCTCGGTGGCCGTGATCCGGGCGCCCTGGAGCAGCGGCCGGGTCTCGTCGGCGAGCACCTGGCGCACCAGGCCGTCCTCGTGCAGCGCCCGCACGATGCCCAGCGCCGTGCCCCACGCCACGCAGGCGAGCGCGCCGGTGTGGCAGTGCGTGTGCAGGCTCATGGGGCGTTCCCCCACCAGCTCGCGCAGCAGCGCCGCGCCCCGGCGGGCGAGCGCCTCGTTCGTGCGCACGTCCGCCTCCAGCAGCTCCAGCGCGGCGGCCAGCACCGCGTCCTGGCCGGCGTCGACGTGCGGGAGCACCTGGTTCACGGCCCAGCGCAGGTTCACGGCCGTGGGGCGGGCGGAGGCGATGCGCTCGGCGTCGGCGCGCACGCGCTCCGGGTCGTAGCCGCTCTCCCCGCTGAGCCGCGCGGACAGCGCCACGCCAAGCGCTCCGGTCACGCCGATCAGCGGCGCGCCGCGCACCGCGAGCCGGCGGATCGCGTCCACCACGTCGTCCACAGTGGACAGACGCAACGGGGTGATCTCGGGCAGTGTCGTCTGGTCGATGGTCACGATGTGACCATCGACCCATTCCATGGTTCGGCCGTCCACCGTCTTCCTACCGTGTCGGTCGTGGTCGAGCCGTTCGTGGATGCCGAGCATCCGGCCGACCCCTACCCGGGCAGTGTGCCCGTCCACTCGTACGCGCACCATGGTGGTGTGGGCTGGCCCCTCCTGTCGGACCGCACGGCGTCGGCCGGATGGCGGGTCGGCGACGTCGACCTGGACGACTGGTTGGCCGAGCGGGACGCCGAGCCGGTGGCGGAGCGCGTCCCGCTGCTCACCTACGGCTCCAACCGCAACCCCGCCAAGCTCACCTGGCTCCGGGAGAACCTGGGCCTCACCGGCCCCGTCGTCCTGCTCCGGGCCACGACGCGCGACCTCGCCGCCGTCTGGGCCGCCGGCCTGCGGGTCCGCGACGGGCAGCGCCCGGCCACGCTGTGCGCGGCGCCCGGCGCGGTCGAGGAGCACTCCGTCTGGCTGGCCACGCCCGAGCAGGTGCGGGTGCTGGACCGGTGCGAGGGGCGCGGCGAGCGCTACCGGCTGGTCCGGCTGCGGACCGGCAGCGTCGTCCTGGAGGACGGCTCCCTGGTCGACGCGCCGTGGGCCTACACGGCGGCCACCGGGGTGCGGCTCCCGCTGCTCGTCGACGGCCGGCCGGTGCGCTGCGCCGACACCGCGCAGGACGCCGCGCTGGCGCTGCGGGGCGAGGCCGGCCCCGACGGGCTGGATGTGTCCGAAGTGGACGGTGACGCCGGCGCGGACGAGTGGCCGGACCGGGTCTTCGTCTACGGAACGCTGCGGCCGGGCGCGTCCGCGTGGTCGTTGATCTCTCCGCTCGCCATCGGCGAGGGCCGCCCCGCGACGCTGCCGGGCACCCTGCATGACACGGGACGGGGCTACCCGGCCCTGCGACTGGACGGGGAGTTCCCCGTGCCCGGCCAGGTTCTGACCCTGCGCGACCCCGTCACCGCCCTGGCCCGGCTCGACGCCTACGAGGGCGACGAGTACCGGCGCGTCCGCGTCCGGCTACCCGACACGTCCGTGTGCTGGGCGTACGTCTGGGCGAGTCCCGACGGCCTCACCGGGATGCCGGTGCTACCACACGGATGGCCGCAAATCACCACCGATCGGGTGCTTTCCTCGCCTTCCGGCTAACCCCGCACACCTCCGCACGTCGTGACAGGTGGGAAACCGCGCAGGGGCGGGAACCCTCCTGAACTGGAGGTGGTCGCGATGAAGTCGACCTTGACGACGATCTTGTTAGCCGGGTTCGCGCTCGTGGCGTGCGGACCCGAACGCCCGCCCGCGGACACCGCCGCGCCGACGTCGTCGTCCGCGAGGGCGACCAGCCAGGGACCCGCCGGTGGGCACCCGACCAGCGCGACCGCTCCGACGGGGGGCGCGGGCTCCCGCCCCGCCCCGACCTCACGAGCGAACGAGGGCAGGTGTGACCCCCAGATGTTGAACGGCGTTGTCGAGATGCAGGACTCGGCCGCGGGCAACCGCTACGCCCGCCTGGTCGTGACGAACACCAGCGACCGCCCCTGCACGCTCCAGGGCTACGTGGGCATGCAGTTGCTGGGCAACGGCCGCGCACCGCTGCCGACGTCGGTGGACCGGTCCGACAACCCCGGGCCGCAGCTCTTCCGGCTCGCGCCCGGCACGCGGGCGGCGGCGAACCTGCGGTGGGGCGTGGTGCCCGGGGCCGGCGAGCCCGTTGACCGGCCGTGTCAGCCGGAACCCACCGCCCTGGCCGTGATCCCGCCGGACGAGACGGAGACGTTCTCCGTCCCGTGGTCCTTCGGGCCGGTCTGCCAGAGCGGCCGAATCACCGTGAGCGCGTTCTTCCCCGTCTAGGCCCGGCCCCGGCCCGCGCCCGAGCGCGGGCCGGGGGTGGTCGGCGAATCCGCCGAGCGGCTCGTCGCTGCTACTGCTTCCGCGGGCCGCCCGCGCTCGGCTCTTCGGGGCACAGCCCTGTCACTTCCGGTCGACAGCGGTCGGCGGTGGCCGATGATGTCGGCCGGAGGTGCCGGATGGGGCCGAGAAGTCTTGTCGTGACCCTGGTCGTCGCCGGCTGCGCGGCGCTGACGGCCGCAGCGGCGGCCCCGGTGGACCCGCCGCCCCGGTCCCGGCTCGACGTCGTGACCGCCCGTGGCGAGCTCCGGGTGTGCAGCACCGGGGACTACCCGCCGTTCACCCACCTCGACCCGGAAACCGGGGAGTGGAGCGGGATCGACGTCGAGATGGCCCGCGACCTCGCCGCTCGCCTCCGGGTCCGCGCCACCATGGTGCGCACCACGTGGAAAACCCTGACCGACGACTTCGTCGCCGGCTGCGACATCGGCGTCGGCGGCATCTCGGTCACCCCGGAGAGAGCGCGGAAAGCCGCCTACAGCAAGCACTCCTTCGTCGACGGCAAAGCGCCGGTCGCGCGGTGCGCGGACGTGGACCGGTTCACCACGCTCGACCAGATCGACCAGCCCGGCACCCGCGTCGTCGTCAACCCCGGCGGCACCAACGAGCAGTTCGCCCGGGCCAACTTCCGGCGCGCCGCCATCACCGTCCACCCGGACAACACCACGATCTTCGACGAGATCCTCACCGGGCGCGCCGACGTGATGGTCACCGACGCCGCCGAGGGCCGCTACCAGTCCCGGCGGCGGCCCGGCCTGTGCGCCGTCCGCCCCGACGAGCCGTTCACCCGCACCGAGAAGGCCTACCTCCTCCCCCTCGGCGACGCCGTCTTCCAGCGCTGGGTCCACCAGTGGCTGGACCGAGCCCTCCACGACGGCACCTACCACCGCATCACCACCCCCTGGACCGGCTGATCCTCCGCCAACACCCCTCAGTCGACGTCAGCCTGGTCCAGGATCTCCGCAAGAGAGGGAAGCCTGTTCTCCCGGGCCCACTTGATGAGCCGGGCGCGCACCTCGTAGTCCGCCGACTCCCCGTCCAGCGACCGGATCCACCGAGTGCGCGCCATCCCCACCAGGGCCCTCGCCGCTCTCGGCAGGTCCACGTCGACGGCATAGGTGAGGAAGACATCCGGCGACTGGACGTCCAGACCGGTGACTCGCCCCACCTCGTCCGCCAACCGCTGGCCCTCCGTCACCAGGACGTCGCACGCACCCCACAGTGCGCTCACCCTGATCGACTCAGGCGACGGGAGGATCAGAAGTCGTCCGGATAGCCGCCGTGCTCGTGAGTGATCCGAGCAATCTCGTCCAGCGCGGACTCCCGCCGTTGCTTCTGCCGCTCGGCGGGGGAAAGCGGGTCCGCAGGACGGGGGTGCCGATCTGTTCCCCACTGGCTGTTGGGGATACGTCCCACATCAAGCAGATGACGCGGAGGGGTGTGGGCGGCACCGAGAACACCGGCGGCCTGATTCGGGGTGGGAGGATCGTCCGGGGGACGCACGTTGGCCTGCTCCTTCTTGGCGAACGGCCCCGTCGTACCTCGGCATCTGCCGTCTCGCCCGCCGTCGACGCACCGAACAGGGTGGCATCAGGGCAGCGCAGAGGTCACGCCGCGCAACTGTCAAGGACCGTCAGGAGGCGAGGCGGACGGGGAGGCGGCGGGCGCGGATCGCGCGGCGGAGTTCGGCGGCGATCTCGACGTACTCGGCGTGGCGGCCGGTGGTCGCCCGGTGCACCAGGCCGATCTGGCGACCGGGGACGGGGCTGCCGAAACGGGCCACGGACAGCCCGGCGCGCCGCGTCTCCACGGACACCGCGGTCCTGGGCAGCAGGGTGACGCCCATCCCGGCGGCGACGAGCTGCACGAGGGTGCCGAGGCTGGCCGCCCTGGTCGTGTTCGCGGCCCGGCCGCCGGCCTCCCGGCAGAGGTCCAGCGCCTGGTCCCGCAGGCAGTGGCCCTCCTCCAGGAGGAGGACCTCCAGCTCGCGCAGCGCCGCGCGGGAGACGCACGCCGAGCCGGCGATCTCGTGTTCCCTGGGCACGACGAGCACGAAGTCCTCGGCGTAGAGCGGGATCTCGACCAGCGCCCGGCCGCCGGCCGGCAGGGCGAGCACGGCGGCGTCCAGCCGGCCGGAGAACAGGCCCTCCAGCAGCCGCTCCGTGCGCTCCTCGTGCACCTCCGGCTCCAGGCAGGGGAAGGCGCTGCGCAGGCCGTCGAGGGCGACCGGCAGCAGGTACGGCGCGACGGTGGGGATGATCCCCAGCCGCAGGGCGCCGGCGAACGGCTGCCCGACCGACTCCGCCTCGCAGACCAGGGCCTTGACCGCGTCCAGGACGGCCCGGGCGCGGGGCACCATCCGCTCGCCCGCCGCGGTGAGCATCACCCGGCGTGTGGTGCGTTCCACAAGACGGGCTCCGAGCGCCTCCTCGCAGCCGGCGACCGCGGCCGACAGCGCCGGCTGGCTCACGCCGAGGGCGCTGGCCGCCGCCCTGAAGTGCAGGTACTCGGCCACCGCGACGAACGCCCTGAGCTGGGCGATCGTTGGGCCGGTGTGACTGATCGGCACGTCCGATCAGTCTAGTCGAGTCCGGTGATTTCTCCTATCAATAGATTCTTGCTCCCATTGGCTACGACGTCGTCGACAACCCAGGAGGCACGGTGCTGACCGTCGGCCAGCAGTTCCCCGAGTACGCGCTGACCGCATGTGTGTCGTTGGACGCGGACAACGCGTTCCAGAACGTCGACCACAAGTCCTACGAGGGCAAGTGGCGGGTCGTCTTCTTCTGGCCCAAGGACTTCACCTTCATCTGCCCGACCGAGATCGCCGCCTTCGGCCGGCTCAACGGCGAGTTCGCCGACCGCGACGCCCAGGTGCTCGGCGTCTCCGTGGACTCGGAGTTCGTGCACTTCGCGTGGCGCAAGAACCACCCCGACCTGCGCGACCTGCCCTTCCCGATGCTCAGCGACATCAAGCGCGAGCTGTCGGCGGCCTGCGGCGTGCTCGGCGAGGACGGCGTGGCGCAGCGGGCCACCTTCATCGTCGACCCCGACAACGAGATCCAGTTCGCGATGGTCACCGCGGGCTCGGTCGGCCGCAACGTCGAGGAGGTCCTGCGGGTGCTCGACGCCCTGCAGACCGACGAGCTGTGCCCCTGCAACTGGAACAAGGGCCAGGACACCCTCGACGCCGCCAAGCTGATGGTGGAGGCCTGATGTCGCTGGACGCGCTCAAGGCGGCGCTGCCGTCCTACGCGAAGGACACCAAGCTGAACCTCGGCTCGGTGATCGGCACGTCCACGCTGCCGAAGCAGCAGCTGTGGGGCACCGTGCTCGCGGTGGCCGTCGCGTCCCGCAACGCCGTGGTGCTGCGCGAGCTGGCCGAGGCCGCCGGCGAGCACCTGTCGCCGGAGGCGGTGGACGCGGCCAAGGCCGCCGCCTCGATCATGGCGATGAACAACATCTACTACCGGTCGAAGCACCTGGTCGGCGACCCGGAGTACAACACCCTCCCCGCCCGCCTGCGCATGCAGGTGATCGGCAACCCGGGCGTGGAGAAGGTCGACTTCGAGCTGTGGAGCCTGGCGGTCTCGGCCATCACCGGCTGCGGCGTCTGCCTGGAGTCGCACGAGAAGACGCTGCGGGAGGCCGGCGTGCCCCGGGAGACCGTGCACGAGGCCCTGCGCGTCGCGGCCGTGGTGCACGCCGCCGCGGTCACCCTGGACGCGGAGCTGGCGCTCAGCGCCTGAGCCCGGCCGGCGCGGCGGTTCGCCTCGGGAGGCGGGGTCCCTCGGGACCCCGCCTCCTTCTCGTTCTCGTTCCTGTCGCTGCGCCCCTTTTCCCCCGGAACACGGCAGGATGCCCGGGGGCCGGCCGGCCGCCGGCCCGGTCCCGCCCTGCGGAAGAATCGGGGACGCCATGGACGACGAGCTGGAGCTGTTGATCACCGCGGTGGTCGCGGCCGAGGGTGCTGACCAGGCCCGCGCCGCCTGCCGGGGGCTGCGCGCCCGGGTGGGCGGCCGGGTGGTGGAGACCGCGGACTGCTCCGACGAGGACCCGGGCTGCTGGTCGGTGACGATCAGCGTCCGCCCCGGCGAGCGGGCCGGGTCGACCGCCGCGGCGGCGTTGACCCGCTCGATCCGCTCGTTCCTGCGCTCACTGGACCCCGGGTTCGCCACCAGCAGGGTGGCCTGCGAGCCGCCGACCGCGTGGACGGTGGTCGACGACCCGGACCTGGTCGCTCCACTGGTCCCCGGCGGGGAGCGGCTGCTGGTCGAGGCGTGGACCGGGGCCCGCTGGCTGCCCGCCGGCGGTGACTTCGCCGCCGGCGGCGCCCGGCCGGGCAGGACCAACCACACGGACCACACGGTCTACTCCGACCACGTGGACGACACGGGCGACGCCCACGACAGCGACGACTGGTCCGAGCCGGAGCCGGTCGACGACGGCAGCGGGCCCCGGCTCCGGCTGTGGGTCGACGTGGTGGCCGAGCGGGAGGCCGGCGCGGAGTGGCAGGCCCGCGCGGTCGCCAGCCGGATCACGCGCGAGGCGCGGTTGACCGGGGTGGCGCGGCACACCACGGCCATCCGGGTCGGCTTCGACCTCGGCCGGGTCGACGGCGACCCGGGGCAGGTCGTGGCGACGGCGGTGGCCACGCTGGGCGGGACCGGCTGGACGCCGCCCGAGCGGACCGAGCGGGCGGTGGTCGCGGGGTGGCGGACGCCGTCCCCGCCGCCCTCGGGGATCTCCGCGGTCGAGCTGGCCGCCGACGCCACCGCCCCCGTTCCCCGCTGATCTGGCGCTCCGGCCCACCTCTCGCGATCGGCCGGCCGCGACGGCGTCGAACCGTCCGAGGATTCCACTGTGGACAGTGAGTCCGCCAGTGAATCCGCCGAGGACCAGGTTCCGTCAACCCCCGAGGAGCGGCCCAGGCTCCGAAGACGCGGTCGCGAGGTCGTCCTCGCGCTGACCGTGCTCGTCGTGGCCGTGGCCGTCGCCGGAACCTCGTTCTGGCGGTTCGTGTTCACCGAGCCGCCGGAGGAACGTTCTCCCGAGCCGGTCCCCCTCGCGGACCACCCGGTGTGCGGAGCCCAACTGCGGCTTTCCGTGAAGACCGACGAGGAGATGGTTCAGGTCGCACGGATCATGAGCCAGGACCCCCGGTCGAGGCGCGTGTTCTACGCCAGCCAGAAGGAGAACTACGCTTGGTTTCAGCGAATTTTTGCTGAGCACAAGGACTTGCTGGCGTTCGCCCGCCCCGAGGCGCTTCCGGCGAGCGTTTGGCTCCTGCCCATGCGCGACGTCGACCTGAAGGCGTGGGGTGACGACCTCCGCCGACAGCTCCCCCAACTTGTTCACGTCCAGCCCGTGATTCCCGAGGAACTGGTCCGAGAGGCCCGCGCACGCGGACAGCGCGCAGTCCTTCCCCCATGCCCGTCGAGCGGGGAATGGCCGAGCGCGGCTGGTTCGTCAGCCTCTCCGACGAAGTGACGGAGACGTCGCCAGCACTTGAGTAGCGCGGAGCCCGGATCGCCTGAGCGATCCGGGCTCCGCTGTGTGACTACCGTTGCCGTGCTCAGTCGTTGCTGCGCGGCGGCAACCAGGCGGCGGTCACCGGGCCCCAGTTGCCGTCGGCGTCCTTGGCCCGGACGTAGACGAGTCGGTGCTCACCGGTGTCACCGGTGGCGTCGAAGACACCGCCAACGTCCACAGTGGACCCGTCGCCGTTCACCCGGAGCGTCTGCGGGACCCCGCCCTCCCAGGGCGCCTTGCCGACGTACGCCTCCGCCGCGACGACCTTCTGCGCGGCGGGCCGGTTGACGCCCTTTCCGCCGTAGGCGTTGTCGTCCGCCTTCGCGCCGACTGACGCCCACGGGCCGTGCGCCCGCTGCACGTTCACGTTGGAGATCGTCGGCCCGAGCGAGGTGGTGTACGGGGAGCGGGCGGACTTCGCCGCGTACAGCAGCGCCGACCCGTTCAGCTCCCAGAACTTGTCCTGGCACCGGTACTCGGGGAAGAAGCCCGTGCAGTCGCCGGAGCCCGGCCCGATCTCGTAGGTGAACGAGGCGATGCCGAGCTTGTCGTAGGTCCAGTCATCGGTGCCGCCGGAGGCGTTGTAGAGCACCTCGCCCGGCTGGCCGGTGTTGTAGCCGTTGAAGTGGCTCATGCGGAAGGCCATCGACCGCAGGCCCGCGTCGTTGGGCGTCTTGACGTTCTTGTCGTGGCCCCAGGGGAACAGCACCAGGTTGCCGTAGGTGTGCAGCGTGACCATCGCGCCCCGCGCGTTCGCCGGCGCGGCGTCGGTGTCGGCCGGGCCGCGCTGGTCGGGGAACAGCCGCTCGAACAACGCGGCGAGCGCGGTGGTCTCGGGCTCCGAGGCCGGCTTCGGCCCCGGGTACACCAGGCTGCACGGGTTCTTCGAGGTCCCCGCCCCGCCCCAGTGCGAGTCCCAGTTCCGGTTGAGGTCGATGCCCTCCTGCGACACCTGCCACGGGCCGGCGCACGGCGGCTCGGAGTTGCTGTCGTCGCGGTTCTTGCGCTGCCACGCCCGGCTGCTCCCGGCGACGTCGCCCGCGCCGAGCCCCTCCTGGACCGTCTCGATGCCGTCCGGGTTGACCTGCGGCACCACCCAGACCTCGGTGCCGTCCAGCACCGCCGTCACCTCGGCGTCGGCGCGGTAGCCGTCCAGGAGCCGGGTGACGAACCGCCAGGCCGTCTCGCCGGTGGTGATCTCCCTGGCGTGGATCTGCGCCATCAGCAGGAAGCGGGGCTTGGCCGAGTCCGGCCGGAGCTGGCAGCCCTGGTCGGGCCGCGCGGTCAGGCACAGCGCCGTCAGCTCATTGCCCTTGCTCCGGTCCTGCGTGCGCTGCCAGGAGTCGCCGTAGGAGACGCGGCGCGCCAGCTCGGGGTACCGCTGGGCCACGTCGGCGACGAACTGGTGGAAGCCCTGCACGGTGCGGTATCCGCCGTAGAAGGTGGGGTACTGGCGGTCGGCGAGCCGGCTGGGCAGCGGGTACGCCGCCGTGGACTCGGTGGGCGCCGCGACCGGCACGGGCCGGGCGTGGACCGTCTGGACGCCGAGCTGGTCCAGCTGCTCCCGGGTGTGCTCGGAGCCGACCACGACCACCTTGTCGCCGTCGCGGGTGACGACGTCGAGCCCGCTCTCGACCAGCCGCTGGGCGAGGAGCGCCGGGTCCTCGCCCGGCGAGGTGACGGTCAGCAGCTCGGTGGTCGGCGCGGCGGCGGGGTCGGTCGCCGCGGAGGCGGGGGCCGTCACGGCCAGCGCCGTCACCGCGGCGAGCGCGGCCGCCGTGGCGGCCAGCGCCCTGCGTGTCCGGGTGGGACGTCGGAGCATCTCGGGTACGTCCTTCCACGTCACGAATACGGTCCACGGATTGTGACCATTCCGTCACCGCATGGCACAAGGAGCCGAACGTCGGGAAACTCGCGGCGTCCTCACCGTTGGTCCGGGCAAACCACCCCTACCCGGCGCAAGGGGCGCACCCAATGAGACGATCTTGCTTGCGTCGCCGGACGGCGGTACTAGCGTCGAGGTCGATGCGGCTCCCGCGCCGGAGGAACGCCACCGGCGGGGCCGCGATCGGGGAGCGTGGACGGAATGGCAAGCGTCGAGCAGGTCCGAGCGGGAATCGCGTTGGCGACGGACAAGGCGTCGGAGAGCATCGGCGCGCTGCAACAGGCGGCGACAGCCATCGAACAGGCGCAGACGGCGTTCGCCCAGGCGTCCGAGGGCAGCAGCCAGAGCGACGCCGAGCAGATCAACGGCCTGCTCCAGCAGGCGTTGCAGAGCATCGGCGACGTGCAGCAGACCGTCAACGCCGCGATCTCCTCCGCCGAGAGCTACGCGAGCCGGCTGTAGCCGTGTCGTCGATCGCCGAGCTCAGGGCCGCCCTGGCGGTGGTGCGCGAGCAGCTCTGCGCGGCGCACGCCTCGGCGAACTCCGCCAGGGAGTCGTTGGAGGAGTCCGGGAACGTGTTCCTGGAGGTCGGCCGCAACCACCCGGAGCCGCTGCTGCCGCCGGAGCTGCCGAAGGCCGTCGAGCGGCTCGACCACGCGCTGACGGTGCTCGTCGCCGCGATCACCAGCCTGGATGGTTACACCACCCGGCTGTGAGGAACGCCTTGGCACAGCAGCGGATACCGTGATCACGACGGTGTGGTGGCTCGGGTCCGCGGTGTCCCGCGGGAAGACCGTTGTGGGTGTCCCCCGAGGGGAGGCCCACCCCGCCCGGGTCGGCGCCCGGGCCGGGACGGTCGCGCCCGCCCTACCCGGCGACGAGTGAGGTGGGCAGTGCCTTCGGAGAGGCGAACCGAGCGGCGCAGGCGGATCGAGGCGGCGTTCGCGGAGTTCCGGCACGCGGTGGCCTCGGCCCTGTCGGCGGCGGCCACCGACCGGGCGAGGGCGGCGCTGGCCCACGCCCGCGCGGTCGTCGAGCTGTGGGTGCGCCAGGACGGGGTGGACCGCGCGCTGGCCTCCCGCGAGCTGGGGGCCGCCCTGCGCAACCCGGTGCTGGCCCCGGTGTTGCGGCAGGCGCTCGCCGAGCGGGCGGAGATCTTCGCGCGGTGGACCGGGAGCGGCCCCCGGGAGGCCGCCGAGCTGGTCGCGGCCAGCGCGCCCGGCCCGGCCTCCCTGCCGTGGGAGGAGTGGCTGGGGCCGCCGGGCCGGCACGACGGCGTCTCGGCCGTGCCGGAGCTGTGGCGGGTGGGTGTGGCGAGCGTGGACCGCGCGCCCACGCACGAGGAGTTCCCGCTCGCGGTGCCCCTCCTCGACACCGCGCACCTGCACGTCAGCACCAACCACACCAGCCGCGCGGCGGCCGAGGGGCTGGTGGAGTCGCTGCTGCTGCGCGTGCTCGGCTACTTCCAGCCCGGGCTGGTCCAGGTCCACGTCTGGGACGTCGGCCAGCTCACCGGCGCGCTGCCGGCGCTGTACCCGCTGACCAGGGCCGGGTTGCTGACCATGCACGACCCGACGCAGCTCCACGTGCTGCTCGACGAGCTGGCCGAGCACATCCGGCGCATCCACACGAGCGTGCTGGTCGAGGGGCACGCCTCGCTGCGGCAGCTCGCCGCGACCACCGGGCGGCGGACCGAGCCGTGGCGGGTCGCCGTGCTCTTCGGCCACCGCGAGCGGCTGAAGGACGAGCTCCAGCAGAAGTTGCAGCGCATCGCCCGCAACGGCCTGGACTGCGGCGTGCAACTGGTGATCGTCGACATCCCGATCACGGTGAACTCCCCGGTGGAAACCGTGGAGCTGACCAGCGGGCCGATCGGCCGCAGCACGATGACCGGGCCGCACGTGACCGTGCGGATCGACCCGCCCCCGTCGCGGGAGGCGGCGCTGCGGGCGTGCGGCGCGATCGCCGAGCAGGCCGCGGAGCGCCGCAGCCGGGTCTGCGCCTTCGACGACCTGATGCCACCCCGGACGTGGACCGCCCGGTCCACCACCGGTCTCCAGGCGCCGATCGGCTACTACGACGGCCAGCCGGTGACGTTGTCGCTGGGCGACTCCTCCCCGCACGTGCTCGTCGGCGGGCCGAGCGGCTCCGGCAAGACGAACTTCCTGTACGCGCTGCTCGGCTCGCTCGCCGCCCGCTACTCCCCCGACGAGCTGGAGCTGTACCTGCTCGACTTCAAGGAGGGCGTGTCCTTCGCGCAGTTCACGCCGGGCCGCAAGGACCCGAGCTGGCTGCCGCACGCCCGACTGGTCGGCGTCAACGTCAACACCGACCGGGAGTTCGGCCTGGCCCTGCTGCGGTTCCTGACCGACGAGATGCGCCGGCGGGCGGACGCGGCCAAGCGGCACGAGGTCACCAAGCTGGAGGAGCTGCGGGCCGAGGACCCGGACGGGCGGTGGCCGCGGATCGTCGCCGTGATCGACGAGTTCCAGTACCTGTTCGCCGAGCGGGACGCGGTGACGAACCAGGCGGTGGGCCTGCTGGAGGACGTGGCGCGGCGGGGCCGGTCCCAGGGCATCCACCTGGTGCTGTCCAGCCAGGACGTCTCCAGCATCGAGGCGTTCTGGGGCAAGCCGGCGATCTTCGAGCAGTTCATCCTGCGGGTCGCGCTGCCCAAGGCCCGCCGGGTGCTCGCCGACACCAACGACGTGGCGATGGAGCTGCCCCGGCGGCACGCCGTGGTCAACCACGAGTCCGGGGTGCGGCTGGGCAACCAGCTCGCCCGAATCCCGGACGCCACCAGCCGGGGCACCTTCGACGCCCTCCAGGTCCGGCTGTGGGAGCACCGCGACCCCGCGCTGGCCGAGCCCCGGCTGTTCGACGGCAGCCACGTCCCCCGGCTCGCCGACGTGCGGGACTTCCAAGCCCTCGCGCCGGTGGGCGACGGGGCGCCGGTGGTGCTGCTGGGCCAGGTCATCGACGTCGCCGGCAGCGCGGCGAAGGTGACGCTGCCGCGCAGCCCCGGCCGCAACGTCGCGGCCCTCGGCTCGTCCCTGCGCGACGCGGGCGGCGTCCTCGCCGCGGCGACGACGTCCCTGGCCAGGCAGCACGCGCCCGGCGAGGCCAGGTTCACCATCGCCTGCCTGGTCGACGAGGCGTGGGCGCCGGCGGAGCAGCTCCAGCGGGAGCTGAAGGAGGCCGGGCACGAAGTCGAGCTCCTCGGGCTGGACGGGCTGCGCGCACTGCTGACAGGGACGGCCGACCAGATCACCGGCCGGCTCTCCGCGACGAGCGCCGAGCGGGCGCCGTCGCACTACCTGGTGCTGTACGCGGTGGACGCGGCGCAGGCGTTGCTGGAGAAGAAGGACCCCGGCGCCGCGAAGTCCGGTGTGGACAGTTTCCGGCACGTGCTGCGGCACGGCCCGGAGCTGGGGGTGCACACCATCGGCTGGTGGCGCGGGGTCGGCCGGCTGCGCGCCATGCTCCCGCTGGGCTCCACCGACGACGTCGGGGCGTGGGTCGCCTTCGACGTGCACGGCCAGGAACTGGCCAGCCTCGCCGCCGGTCAGGTGATCACCTGGTCGCCGAGGGCCCGGCGGGGCCTGTTCTTCGACCGCTTCGAGCACACCCGGCCCGAGGTGGTCATCCCGTTCGACGTGCTGGAGGACCCGCGATGAGCGGACCGGGATCAGCGGCGGCGCGGTACAAGGAGATCACCGGCCGGGTGGCGGAGCTGGTGGCGCGGCAGCGGGAGCAGGACCGGGAGCGCGCCGTCGTGCTGGAGCGGGTCGCCCTGCGGGCGTGGCAGGAGCTCGCCGAGGCCGGCGAGCGGGAGCACATGGTGCGGGTGATCGCCGAGGCGCAGTGGGAGGCCGCCGTCGAGGCGCTGTGGGAGGAGCGCTGGATGTCCATCCAGCCCCTGCCCGCCCAGGAGGACCTGGCTCCGCAACGCGCGGCCGACGTGGCGGCGCTGGACGGCCTGCCGATCTCCCGCCCGGACCTCAACCACCTGGACCGCGAGGTGGAGCGCACTTACCAGGCCCTGGAGGACGCGCTGCGGAAGCGCGGGTTCCTCCGGTACCGGAGGGGATCGTGAGCGATCATCGCTCTTCGGCGCTCATGATCCCCGACCGGGTGCGGGTGTCCCGCAAAACACCGCGGGGATCGTGAGCGATCATCGCTCTTCGGCGCTCATGAACCCCGGGGTGCGGGTTCTCACGAAGCACAGCGAGCATCCACTGAGAAGGAGGGCCACGCGCCCGCGACCTTCCGAGTCGAACATCGTATACGTTGCGCCATCGCAGGCTTCGCAACCGTAGATCGTATACGTTGTGCAACCGCTGGCCGCGCCGAGAGGCGTGATCGTATGCGAAATACGATGAACTACTGGGCGAAGCGTGATCGTATACGTTGTACGAGCGGGGCGGCCCGGTGGCACCGAGGTTCCACCACCTCGACTGCCCCACCGTTTTCGCTGGTCAATGCAGCTATGACCAGCCCCGGAACGGGTACCACTGGAAGCGTGGGCGCGGAGCCGTCAACGCCAGGGTGGACCCCACCGCTCGGGAATCCCGGCCGTGGCCAGGTCGAGGGCCTCCTCCACGGTGGCGACGAGCAGCGCGGGGTCGGTCAGCACCCCCCGCTGGCAGCCGGTCTCGAAGCCGACTCGCGCGCCGGCCAGGACCAGCCGGACGAGCAGGCGCGGACGCAGGTCCGCCTCGGACACCCCCGCGCGCCCGGCGATCTCGGCGGCGATCAGGCGCTCCCCGTCGGCCTGCCGGCGCAGGCTGCCGGCGAGCAGCGCCGGCGTGACCTGGACGAGGTGGTGCACGGTGAGGTACCGGGTCAGGGCGGTCCGGTCCGGCGCGGTGAGGTGGTCCAGCATCGCGCGGTAGGCCGCCCGGAGCGCGGTCAGCGGCGGCTCCTCGGCGGGGCGCCGCGTCAGCCCGGCCAGCACGAGCTGGTCCAGCTCGGCCACCGGGGCGAGCGCGACGTCCTCCTTGCCCTCGAAGTACCGGAAGAACGTGCGCGGCGAGACCTCCACGGCCGCCGCGATGCCCTCCACGGTGGTCGCGTCGTAGCCGTTGGCCGCGAACAGGTCGAGCGCGGCGTCGACGAGCGCCGCGCGCGTGCGCTGCTTCTTGCGCTCGCGCAGCCCGATCTGCTCCCCTCCGGCACCCATGCCCGCCACCTTACGTCAGCCACCGCATTCTGTCGTGTAGTGTCTTTTGTCAGCGAGTGACAGTTTCTCTCGCGGTCGTTCCCCGGTCTTCCCGGTGTCTGCCCTGGAGGTCACCATGTCCGTCCCCACCCCGCCCGCCACCGGCCGCGAGGTGCGGCTCGCCAGCCGTCCGCAGGGCTGGCCCACGCACGAGAACTTCGACCTCGTCGAGGCCGCGGTCCCCACGCCGGGACCGGGCCAGGCGCTGGTCCGCAACCTCGTCATGAGCGTCGACCCGGCCATGCGGGGCTGGATGGACGAGCGCCCCGCCTACCGGCCGCCGATGGAGCTCGGCAAGGCCATGGACGGCGGCGCGGTCGGCGAGGTCGTGGCGTCCGAGACCGACGCGCTCCGCCCCGGCGACGTGGTGCTGCACTTCCAGGGCTGGCGCGACTACGCGCTGGTCGACGCGAAGAACGCGGTCAAGGTCGACCCGGACGCCGCGCCGCTGGGCGCCTACCTGGGTGTGCTCGGCATGCCGGGGCTGACCGCCTACGCGGGCCTGCTGGAGGTCGGCGCGATGCGCGAGGGCGACGTCGTGTTCGTCTCCGGCGCGGCGGGCGCGGTCGGGTCGCTGGTGGGCCAGATCGCGAAGCTGCGCGGCGCGTCCCGGGTGATCGGCTCGGCCGGCAGCGCCGACAAGGTCCGCTTCCTGACCGAGGAGCTGGGCTTCGACGCGGCGTTCAACTACAAGGACGCGCCGGTGCACGAGCAGCTCCGCGCCGCCGCCCCGGACGGCATCGACCTCTACTTCGACAACGTTGGCGGCGACCACCTGGAGGCCGCGATCTCCGCGCTGCGCCTGCACGGGCGGGTCGCCGTCTGCGGGATGATCTCGCAGTACAACGCCGAGTCGCCGTCGCCGGCGCCGCGCAACCTCGTGCAGCTCATCAGCAAGCGCCTCACGGTGCGCGGTTTCCTGGTCTCCGACCACGCGCACCTGCGCGAGGAGTTCCAGCGCGAGGTCGGCGGGTGGCTGCGCGACGGGAAGCTGCAGTACCGCGAGACCGTCGTGGACGGCCTGGAGAACGCGGTCGACGCGTTCCTCGGCATGATGCGGGGCGAGAACGTCGGCAAGATGCTGGTGAACATCGCGTCGCGCTGAGCGGCTCGCGCCGGGACCGGAGAGCGGGGTCGGGGCGGGTCAGCCGGGCAGTGGCTCGGCTGACGCCGTCTCGACCCCGATCTTCTTGTAGCGCAACCGGTCCCGCTCGACCGCGCCGTCCAGGTCCAGCTCGCCCGCGACGAGCGCCGACGCCGTCTCCAGGTCGGTCTCCACCACCGCGGCCGGGTTGTCGGCGGGCCCGTCGGCGTAGCCGGGCACGTCCGCGACGTGCAGCGTGAAGACCACCTCGCCGAGCCGGACCTCGACCGTCGCCACGTCGACCACCGGCCGCAGCATCGTCGCCAGCGGCACGGCGAACCAGTGCTCCCGCACCGAGTCGGTCGAGCGGCGCTCGCCGAGCCGGCCGCCGCCCCAGTCGGCCAGCGCCGCGAGGACCGGCGTCAGCTCGCGGCCCGCCGGCGCGAGCTCGTAGACGTGCGCGGTCGAGCGCGGCACCCGGCGCCGGACCACCAGGCCGTCCCGCTCCATCTCCCGCAGCCGGGCGGCCAGCACGTCGGTGCTCACCCCCGGCAGGTCGGCGAGCAGGTCGCTGTAGCGGCGGGGACCGCCCAGCAGCTCCCGCACGACGAGCAGCGTCCAGCGCTCTCCGAGGTGGTCGAGCGCCCTGGCGATGGGGCAGAACTGGTCGTAACTCCGACGCGGCACTCCATCAGGGTACCGATCCGGTTGGACTTTCCAAGTACCCGCTTGGTAGAACCAAGGAGCGACCGCGGGAGGAAGGCACCGGCATGCAGATCACCCAGTCGAGCAAGCTCGCCGACGTCTGCTACGACGTCCGCGGCCCGGTCCTCAGACAGGCCCAGCGGCTGGAGGAGGAGGGGCACCACATCCTCAAGCTGCACATCGGCAACCCGGCGCCGTTCGGGTTCGCCGCGCCCGAGTCCATCCTGCGCGACGTCATCCGCAACCTGCCGAACGCGACCGGCTACAGCGACTCCAAGGGCGTGCTGTCGGCGCGGCGCGCGGTCGTGCAGCACTACGAGGAGCGCGGCGTCCTCGGGCTCGACGTCGAGGACGTCTACCTCGGCAACGGGGTCTCCGAGCTGATCGTCATGTCGTTGCAGGCGTTGCTGGACAACGGCGACGAGGTGCTGATCCCCGCGCCCGACTATCCACTGTGGACAGCGTCGGTGACGTTGTCCGGCGGCCGGCCGGTGCACTACGTGTGCGACGAGCAGGCCGGCTGGCTGCCCGACCTCGCCGACATCGCCTCGAAGATCACCGACCGCACCAGGGCGCTGGTGCTGATCAACCCGAACAACCCGACCGGCGCGGTCTACCCCCGCGAGCTGCTGACCGAGCTGGTCGAGCTGGCCCGGCGCAACAACCTCGTCCTGTTCTCGGACGAGATCTACGACAAGATCCTCTACGACGGCGCGACGCACACCTGCACCGCCTCGCTCGCGCCCGACCTGCTGTGCCTGACCTTCAACGGGCTGTCCAAGACCTACCGGCTCGCCGGGTTCCGCTCCGGCTGGATGACCGTCTCCGGCCCCAAGCAGCACGCCCGCAGCTACATCGAGGGCCTGGACATCCTGGCCAACATGCGGCTGTGCCCGAACGTGCCCGCGCAGCACGCCATCCAGACCGCGCTCGGCGGCCACCAGAGCATCAACGACCTGCTGCTGCCCAGCGGGCGGCTGCTGGAGCAGCGCGACCGGGCCTGGGAGCTGCTGAACCAGATCCCGGGCATCTCCTGCGTGAAGCCGATGGGCGCGCTCTACGCCTTCCCCCGGATCGACCCGAAGGTCCACCCGATCCACGACGACGAGAAGTTCGTGCTCGACCTGCTGCTGGCCGAGAAGCTCCTCGTCGTGCAGGGCACCGGGTTCAACTGGCCGCGCCCGGACCACTTCCGCATCGTGACCCTGCCCAGGGTCGACGACCTGGAGGCCGCGATCGGCCGGATCGGCCACTTCCTCACCCACTACCGCCAGGGCTGACCCGCGCGGCTCCCCGGTTCTCCCCGCGGGGCGGGGAGTTCGGGCGGCGCGTCAGCGCTCCGCCTCCCGGAACTCCGCCAGCTCCCTGGGGAGCTGGGTCCGGCGGCGCACACCGAGCTTGCGGTAGGCGTTGGTCAGGTGGGTCTCCACCGTGCGCCGCGCCAGGCGCGTCAGCTCGGAGATCTCGTTGTTGGACCGCCCCGCCGCGGCCAGGCCGACGATCCGCCGCTCCGCGTCCGTGAGCGCCGCCAACCCGGTCCCGTTCCGCCGTTCCCTCCGTTCGCCCAGTTCGCCGAGGGCCCCGTCGACGCGTCGCAGGAGCCGGGGCATGGCGAGTTGGTCGGCCAACGCCCGCGCGTCGCGCAACGCCTCCCGTGCCCGCCGGCCCTGCCCGAGCGCCGCCCTGGCGCGGCCGAGGTCGACCAGCGACTCGGCCAGCTCCACCGGGGCAGGGGAGCCGGCCAGCAGGTCCACGGCCTCCGCCAGCAGGCCGAGCCGGCGCTCGCCGGCGGCCGTCGCGGCCAGCGCCCGCAACGCGCGGCCCACCACGCGGGGCGTGGCCCAGGTGCGGGCGTGCCGCAGCTCCTCCTCTGCCAGCGGCACCGCCTCCGCGACCCGGCCGAGTGCCACCTGGACGTGGGCGGCGGCCGACCGCCACGGGGTGACCACGGGCGAGACCCGGCCCCACGCGAGCTGCCGGGCCCCGCAGTCCTGGAAGTCGGCGAGCGCGCCCGCGAGGTCGCCGGACGCCGCGCGCAGGACGCCCCGGGCGTAGAGCAGGTCGCACCACTCCCAGGACGTGCTCTCGTCCCCCGCCACCAGCTCCACCAGCCGGGACGCCTCCGGCAGCCGGTCCAGCCCCACGAGGGCGAGGACGACCTGCGAGACCACGTGCACCGGGCGCACCCCGCCCCGCGTCGCGGCCACCACGAGCGGCTCGCTCTCCTCGATCGCGCGGGCGAACGCCCCCTCGGCCACGGCGGCCGCCGCCCGGGCGCCGGCCAGGACCCGCCGCGCCGGGTCGCTGAGGTCGGGTCGGTCGCCGAGCACCTCGTCGGCGATCCGCCGCGCCTCGGGCAACCGGTCGGCCCACCGCGTGACGATGGCGGCGGAGGCGTGCCAGTAGGGCAGGAGCGCCGGGGGCGGCGGCGCGGGGGGCCGGGGCGCGATCCTGGCCAACGCCTCCTCCGCCGAGACCAGCCCGGCGGTGGCGTCGCACACGGCCAGCAGCCCGCGGGCCACCGGCTCGATCTCCCCCGGCGCGGCGGCCGCGGCCGCGCGCAGCCGCCGGACGGCGGCGGGCCAGGTCAGGACGTCCTGGGCGGCGATCAACGCGGCCGCCGCCCGCGTCGCCGCCGCGAACCCGTCGCCGTCCCCCACCCGGGCGCCGACGTCGTCGAGCAGCCGGAGCGCGGCGTCGACCCGGCCGTTGGCCGCCAACACGGCGCCGAGCGACGGGGCGATCCTGGCCGACAGGCGCGGGCCGGCCTCCCGCAGCGCCTCGGTCAGCCGCCGCACGGCCGCCTCGGAGTTGACCGAGATCTCCACCTCCCCGAGCCGCGCCAGGACCAGGCTCCGCCGCTCCGGGGACAGCGGGGCGTCCAGCGCCCGGCGCAGGAACGCCGTCGCCTCCTCGGGCCGGCCCCCGCTCCACGCCCGTCGGCCCGCGGTCCAGAGGGTGTCCGCCATCCACCGCTCGGCCACGACGTCGGCCTGCACCAGGTGGCGGGCCACGGCCTCGGGCGCGGCGCGGCGCTCGTGCAGCAGCGCCGCGACCCTGCGGTGCAGCGCTCCCTGCTCCTCGGGTTCCGAGCAGAGCGCGAGGACGGCGTCCCGCAGCACCGGGTGCGTGAAGCGGGGCGGGTCAGCGCGGTCCAGGACGCCCTGCTCCCGCATCGCGGCGAGCCAGTCGGCGAGCCACGGGAGGGTTTCCCCGGTCAGCGCGGGCAGCAGCTCGGCCGCGTGGTCCTCCCCCTCCACCGCCGCGATGACCCGCAGCAGGTGGTCCCTCCGCGTCCCACCGTCGTTGGTCAGGCGGTGCAGCGCCCGCACGAACGCGCCGCCGCCGACGTCGGCCAGCCGTCGGGGCGCCCGCCCGACCGGCCCGTCCCCCGCCATCAGCGCGAGATCCCGGACCAACGCGTGCACCAGCAACGGGTGCCCGGTGGTCATCCGCGCGCACTCGTCGCACACCTCGTCCGGCGTCGTCGGGCCGAGCCCGGCGCGCACGATCCTGGCCACCGTGGCGGGGCTCAGCGGCCGGGGCCGCAGGACCGTCGCCGCGCCGACCGCCGCGAGGCGGCCGGGCACTCCGGGGTTGGTGCGCTCGGCGACGACCAGGAGGACCGGCAAATCGGCGAGCAGGTCGGCGCACCGGACGAGATAGCGCAGGGAGGCCGGGTCGGCGACGTGGACGTCGTCGACCACGAGCAACAGCGGCTCCTCCTCCGCCAGCCGGCGCAGGAGGACGTCGAGGTGGTCGAACGCCTCGTCGTCCGGTCCCGACGGCTGGTCCCCGCGCAACGGGCACCGCTCCTCCAACGCCACCTCGAACAGCTGCCGCGCCACGCCGAGCCGGAAGCCGCTCTCCTCGGCCGAGCACCGCGCGCGCAGCACCCGCATCCGGTCCGGGGCCGGGCCGGCCTCCCGGAGCGCGATCTCGTCCAGGAGCGTGGTCTTGCCGACGCCCGGCCCGCCGGCCACGACGAGCAGCCCGCCGGACCCGGCACGGGCGCGGGCGGCCAGGTTCGCGGCGGTCGTCAGCTCGTGGTCACGTTCGAACAGCACGCCTCTCCCGTCCGGTCCTCACTCGTCCGCCAACACCTCGGCGAGCTGCGCCCGTCGGGTGATGCCCAACTTGCGGTAGGCGTTGGTCAGGTGGGTCTCCACCGTGCGCCGGGTCAGGTGCAGGGCCGCGCAGATTTCCGGGTTCGAGTGGCCGTCCGCGGCGAGCCGGACGACCCGGCGCTCGGCGGCCGTGAGCGCGCCGGGCCCGGACCGCGCCGCCCCGCGGAGCCGGGCGCCCGCCGCCGCCAACGCGGTGCGGGCGAGCCGCGTCAACCGGGGCGCGCCGAGCCGCTCCGCCCTGGCCAGCGCCTCGTGCAGCACCTCGCGGCCGGCTCGGCCCCGCCCCAGCGCGACCCGCGCGCGGCCGAGATCGACCAGCGCCCGCACCAGATCGGGCTCGGCGGGCGACCGCGCGAGCGCGGCCACCGCCTCGGCCAACGCGCGTTCGCCGTCCTCCCCGCCCAGGGCGACGCCGCGCGCCCGCAGCGCCCGCCCCACCGCCCGCTCGGTCCCCCACGTCCTGGCGAGGGCGAGGTCCTCCTCCGCCAGCCGCGCGGCGTCCGCCGGCCGACCCAGTTCCGCGTGGGTAAGGGCCGCCTCGACCCGCCACGGCATGAGCATCGGGCCGGGGAACCGACGCGCGAGTTGCCGTTCGCCGCACTCCAGGTAGTCGGCGAGCGCGCGGTCGGGGTCGCCGAGGGCCGCGTGCAGGTATCCCCGCGCGAACAGGAAGAAGTTCCACTCCCACGACATGCGGGGCGCCCGCGCCGTCACGTCGTCGGCGAGGCGCCGAGCCTCGTCGAGCCGGTCGAGTTCCACGAGGGCGAGCACGACCTGGGCCGCCGGGTACGGGGTCGACGCGACGCGCGGGTCGCGGCCGGCGGCGAGGGCCCGCTCGTACCGGCCGGCCACCACCGCGGTGTCGGCGCGCTGCCCGGCCACGTGCGTCGCGAACTGCGGCGCGAACGGCGCCATGCCCTCGGCGACCTCGTCGATCAGCCGGTGCCCCTCCTCGGTGCGGTCGGCCCAGCACAGGGCGGAGCCGGCGAGCGCGCGGAGGCAGGGGTCCAGCGGCGCCGGCCACCGCCCGGCGAGGACGTGCCGAACCCTGGCCGCCAGCTCGGCCGCCGAGATCCGGCCGGCCCCCGCCTCGTACAGGGTCACGATCGCGTGCGGGAGCGACTCCGGCGACATCCCGTCCGTGACCGCCCGGAGCTGTTCGAGCCGGGCGACCCACACCGCGTCGTCCGGCGCGGCGGCCAGCACGGCTACCGCGCGCACTCCCTCGGCCAGCTCGACGTCGGCGAGTCCCTCGGCGATCTCGTCCAGCGCGGCGACCGCGCCAGCGACCTCGCCGCCGGCCGCCAGCGCCATGCCGAGCGCGGGAGCGATCGCCGCCCGCCGGCCCTCGTCGGGCTGCAGCCGCAGCGCCTCGCCCAGCCGCCGCGCGCCGGCCAGCGGATCGGACAGAGCCTCCAGAGCGCCGAGCCGGGACAGGACCTCCGCCAGGGCAGGGGACGGCAACGGCGAGTCCGCCACGTGCCGCAGGAGGCGCAACGCGAGATCGGTCCGCCCCTCCCCGATGGCGCCGTCGGCGACGCACAGCAGGCTGTCCACCGCCCACGGCTCGGTCGGCCCCGGCGTCCGGAGCAGATGGCGGGCCACCGCCTCGGCCGGAGCGCCGCGCTCGTAGAGCAGCTTGGCGGCGGCGCGGTGCGCCGCCTGCCGCTCCGCCGGCTCCACGCCGCTGAGCACCGCGTCCCGCAGCAGGGGGTGGGCCAGCCGGGGTGGAGTGCCGACGACGCTGCCCTGGTGGCGGAGCTGCTGGAGCACGGCCCGCAGCCACGGGCCGTCCACCCCGCTGACCGCCGGCAGCAGCGCCTCGGTCGCCTCCTCGCCGTCCAGCACGCCCAACGCCCGCCCCACCTGGCGCGCGTCCCAGGCCGCGAGGGAGACCAGGGTGCGGATGGCAGCGCCGTAGCGGCCCCGGGGGAACCACTCCGCCCCGCCGGCCAGGACCTCCGGCCAGCCCTCGCCCACGGCGGCCAGGTCGTCGAGCAACGCGTGCAGCAGCATCGGGACGCCCAGGGACGCCCGCGCGCACTCCCGGGCCACCTCCTCCGGCACCGCCGCCCCGAACCGCGCGCGCACCAACGCGACACCGGCGTCCGCGCCGAGCGGACCGAGGTCCACCAGCGTGGCGAGCGAGCCCGGCAGGCGATGGGTGAGCTCCCGGTCGACGGGCGCGCCGCTGTAGCGGAAGAGCAGCCGCTCCGTCACCACGACGAGCACGGGCACCCGGTCCAGCCGACGCGCGAGGAAGGTCAGCCACCGCTGGAAGGCGTCGTCGGCGAGGTCCACGTCGTCGACCGCGAGGAGCAGCGGCGAGTCGGCCGCGAGCTGGTGGAGCCACCGGTACCGCTGGTGGAACAGCGCGTGCTCGTCCGCCGCGGCCCCGGGCGCGCCGGGGAGGAGCCGGTCCAACGCGGCGTCCGGCCCGTCCGGCTCCCGGCACGCGATCCGCAGCACCCGCATCCCGGTGGCCTCGGCCCGCCGACCGGCCTCGGCCAGCAGGGAGGTCTTCCCGCTCCCCGGCTGGCCGCGCACCAGGACGAGCCGCCCGGCGCCGTCGCGGGTGCGCCGCGCGGCGGCGGCGATCGTCGCGAGCTGGTCATCACGATCGAGCAGCGCCACGCGGATCATCGTGGCGTGAAAGCGGCCGCGCGGAGGCGAGGCCGGCCGGGCCGGGAGAGATCGACCGCGCGTCACCCGCGCCCGCCGGGCCTCCCGCGAAGCCCGGGACGGGAGGGACGACACGGCTCCCGCACTGTGTGGACCCCCAGTCCACGCTGCCCCTGCCGCGTGCCCCTCGTCCCTCCCGTCCCGCACCACCAAGCTTTCCCCCTGCCAGCGCCGAGCGGGATCGTGGATCACCACGAGATCAGTGTCATTCCCGCACGGCGGAAAGGACCCGGAAAGACGCGAAGCCCGGGGTCCCACTGTCCGGCGGGGGTTCCCGGGCTCACGCGGGCCTCGGAAACTCCGGGGCCACTTCCGGCCGCGTCAGCAGACCGACCGGCTTGCGGCAACCACACCAGCAGATGACTCGTCGAAAAATCCAGCCGTAGAGCCAAAGTTCGCACGATCGGGTAGCGGGCGAGGCGCCCCCTAAGCTGCCCCGGATCTCGACGGACGAAAGGCCCTGCGGCAGTGCGGAATCTTGCTCACGTTGACGAGGGCGGCGGCCCGCTGCCCGAGGGGCGACGCCTCTACGTCCTTGCGGCGGTGCTCTCCCCCGAGAGCGAGGAAGCCGCTCTCCGCAGCGGGATGCGCGTCCCACTCCTCGATGGACAGGACCACATCCACCACCACTCGGAGAGCGGCAAACGACGCGTCGAGATCGCTCACCTGATCGCCACCCTCAGCTTCACCGGAGCGATCATCACCACGCGCGCGACCAGGAACAACGAGCAGGAGCTGGCCCGGGCTCGGCTTCTCGCCCGACTCCTGCCCCGACTGCAGCACGTCGAGCGGGTGGACGCCGCGATCATCGAGTCCCGGCACGGAAGCGACTGCCACGATCGACGAACCATGAACCGCCTACAACGATCACGACAAGTCAACTCGCCTTTTCGGGTGGTTCATGTCCGCAAGCGCCAAGACGAACGGCTGTGGCTGGCTGACTTCGTCGTGGGGGCGTATGTGTCAGCGCTCCTCCACGACGAGCCTGAGCCGTGGGACATCATCACCGCGACACACGTCATCGATGTGAACTGACCCCCGATAACGCGAAACCCGGGCTCCCGTCGTCCGGCGGGGGGTCCCGGGCTCACGCGGGCTCCTGAGGAGCCACTTCCAGCCGCGTCCGCAGACCGACTGGCTTGTCGCGGACAGGATGCCACAGAAAATTTTGCGTGGCACCTCACCCGATCGGTTGATCTTGATCTGGGCGCTCCGGGCCCGGGATGAGCTTGCCCGGGTTGAGGATGCCGGTCGGGTCCAGGCGGCGCTTGACGGCGGCCAGCACGTCGGCGCCGAGGTCACCGATCTCGCCGGCGAGCCAGGGCCGGTGGTCCGTGCCCACGGCGTGGTGGTGGGTGATGGTGCCGACCGGGGTTCCGCCGCTGCCGGCGATGGCCCGGCACGCGGCCGTCTTGGCCCGCTGCCACTGGCCGACCGGGTCGTCCGGGTCGCGGGGCGCGATCGCGGTGAAGTACAGCGACGCCCCGGTCTCGTAGGCGTGCGAGATGTGGCACATGACGACCGGCCGACGGCCGGGCGTGGTCAGCGCGTCCACCAGCGCGCCCCGGACCGACGCCCACAGCGCCGGGAGCGCCGACCAGGTCGTCGCCGTCTCCAGCGTCTCCACGCACACGCCCACGTCCAGCAGGGCGTCCCGTTGCCGCGGGCCGGCGAACCGGTTGTGGCGCCAGGACTCGCCGGCCGCCGAGCCGAGCGTGACGGGGCTGAAGGTGTGCACGATCCGCAGCGCGGCGTCCCGCCGCCAGGCCAGCTCCCGGCCGTCCTCGGCCTCCCAGCCCAGCACGAGCAGGCAGGGGCGGGAGACCCCGCGCAGGTTCAGGTAACCGCGCAGGGCCTTCGTCCTCAGACCGCCGGACAACGCGACCGAGACCTCGGTTTCGTCCACATCGGACAGTCGCGTGACGTCGGCCAGCTCGCGCTGCTGGGCCAGCGCCCGGACGGCGGCGACGCCGCGCTCCCAGCCGTCGAGGACGAATCCCTCGTACCGGCGCACGGTCGGGGCGGGGCGGACGCGCAACGCCACCTCGGTGATGACGCCGAGCGTTCCCTCGCTGCCCAGGACGAGGTGCCGGAGGTCGGGGCCGGCCGCCGAGGCGGGGGCGACGCCGAGCCGCCACTCCCCGGCCGGCGTGGCCAGCCGCAGTCCCTCGACCATGTCCTCGAACCGGCCGTAGCCGGAGGACGCCTGCCCGGCCGAGCGGGTGGCGGCGAACCCGCCGACGGTGGCCCGCTCGAAGGACTGCGGGAAGTGGCCGAGGGTCAGCCCGTGCGCGCCGAGCAGCCGTTCGGCGTCCGGGGCGCGCACGCCGGCCTGGAGCACCGCGATCCGGGACACCGGGTCGACCGAGACGAGCCGGTCGAGCTGCGCGAGGTCGAGCGCGACCACCGCCTTCTTGTCGCCCCGCAAAGCGGTCACCCCGCCGACCACCGACGTGCCGCCGCCGAAGGGCACCACGGCCACGTCGTGCTCGACGCACACCTCCAGCACCCGCTGGACCTGGGTGGGCGACTCGGGCAGCACCACCGCGTCCGGCACCGCCAGCTCCGCGCCGCCGCGCCGACGAACCAGGTCCACATAGGACAGTCCGCCCGTGCGGCCGAGCCGGGCCTCCCGGTCCAGCAGGACGTTCGACTCGTCCACGACGTCGGCGAGCGCGGCGCGCGCGCCCTCGGGCAGGGCGGAGTCGGGGACGGCGAGCACGGAGGCCGGTGCGGCCGGCGTGGTCGCGCCGACCAGTCCGGTTCTGGCGCGCAACCAGCGCAGGGCGTGGGCGGGCAGCGGGGACCGCGCGGCGCCGGCGGGAGTCCAGCTCCCACGGACGGTGTGGTCGATGGCCTCGGTCACCGCTACAGTGTGACATATGACGTCTCAGCGTCACAGTGTTGATCCCGCCGTCCCGCGCGTTCCGCCCAATCGGGTCGACGACGACGCGCTGCTCGACGCGGCCAGGGAGTGCGTGCTCGCGGTGGGGGTGCGTCGCACGACGCTGACCGACGTCGCCCGTCGCGCCGGCGTCAGCCGGATGACCCTCTACCGCCGGTTCCCCGACATCCGGACGCTGGTCGCGAAGCTGATGACCCGGGAGTTCGGCGCGCTGCTCGGCGCGGCGGCCGAGGGCGTGCCCAGCACCGCGAACGCGCGCGAGCGCCTGGTGGCCGGTGTCGTGGGCGCGGTGCGCCTGCTCGCCGACAACCCCCTTCTCCGCACGGTGCTCGACATCGACCCCGAGCTGTTGCTGCCCTACGTGGTCGAGCGGATCGGCGGCACCCAGCGGGTGGCCGAGCAGTTCCTCCGGGAGCAGGTGGTGGCCGGGCACGCCGACGGCTCGGTGCGGGCGGGGGACGCCACCGTCCAGTCCCGCCTGCTCTTCCTCACCACGCAGTCGCTGGTGTTGTCGCTGCGCCCGGCCAGCTCCGACGGGACCGCGCCGGCGGCGTTGTTCGCCGAGCTGGCGCACCAGTTGGACGCGGCACTGCGCCCCAGTCCAGGTCCAGGTCCAGGTCCCGGTCCGGCCACCGAGGAGGAGAGCACGTCATGACCATTCCGCTGCCCGCCGGTTCCCTGCGCGCCACCTCGCTCAACGCCGCGCGCCGCGCCGCCGAGCTGGACGCGCTGGCCGGCGGCGAACTCGTGGACCTGCTGGTGGTCGGCGGCGGGGTGACCGGGGCCGGGGTCGCGCTGGACGCGGCGTCGCGGGGCCTGCGCGTCGCCCTGCTGGAGGCCCAGGACCTCGCCTTCGGCACCTCGCGGTGGTCCAGCAAGCTGGTGCACGGCGGCCTGCGCTACCTGGCGCAGGGCGACGTCGCGCTGGCGCACGAGAGCGCGGTGGAGCGCGGCGTGCTGATGACCAGGACCGCGCCGCACCTGGTGCGGGCGCTGCCGCAGCTCGTCCCGTTGCTGCCGGAGCTGGGCCGGCGGGAGGAGGCAGCGCTCTGGGCCGGCCTGCACGCCGGCGACGTGCTGCGCCGGGTCGCCCGCACCCCCGGGTCGGTGCTGCCGGCGCCGCGCCGGGTGCCCACGGCCGAGGCGCTGGCCCTGGCCCCCGGCCTGCGGCGGGCGCGGCTGCGCGGCGGGCTGCTGTCCTTCGACGGCCAGCTCGTCGACGACGCGCGGCTGGTCGTCGCGCTGGCCAGGACGGCGGCCGGGTTCGGCGCGCGGATCGTCACCAGGGCCAGGGTCGTGGAGCTGACCGGCGACGGCGCGGAGGCCGAGGACGGTCGCACCGGCCGGCGGTTCGCGGTCCGGGCCCGCGCCGTGGTGAACGCGACCGGTGTGTGGGCCGACCAGCTGACGCCCGACGTCCGGCTGCGCCCCTCCCGCGGCTCGCACCTCGTGCTCGACGCGCGCGCGACCGGGATCGTGGGCGCGTCCGTGCTGGCTCCGGTTCCCGGGCAGGCCAACCGGTTCGTGTTCCTGCTGCCGCAGCCCAACGGCCGGGTCCACGTCGGACTGACCGACGAGCCGGTGGAGGGCCCGGTCCCGGACGTGCCCGAGGTGCCGGAGTCCGATGTGGACTTCCTGCTCCAGGCCGCCTCCGCCGTGCTCGCGCGCCGGTTGACCCGCGCCGACGTGCTCGGCTCGTTCGCCGGGCTGCGCCCGCTGCTGGCCGGCGACGCGGGCCGGACCGCCGACCTGTCCCGCAGGCACGCGGTGCTGACGTCGGAGGACGGCGTCGTCACGGTCGTGGGCGGAAAGCTGACCACGTATCGCAGGATGGCGGCCGACGCGGTGGACGCGGCCGTGGCGCGCCGGGTGTTGCCCGCCGGACCCTCCCGCACCAGGGACGTGCCGCTCGTGGGCGCCGCGCCGCCCGCCCGTCTGTCCACTTTGGACGCACCTGAGCACCTGGTTTCCCGGTACGGCACCGAGTCCGTGCGGGTCGCGGCGCTCGCGGAGCTGGACCCGACCCTGGCCGAACCGGTGGCGCCGGGCGTTCCGGTCAACGCCGCCGAGGTGGTGTGGGCGGTGCGCCACGAGGGCGCGCTGGACGTCGACGACGTGCTGGACCGGCGCACGCGGGTCGGACTCGTCGCCGCCGACCGGGCCGCCGCCCTCCCCGCCGTGACCGATCTCGTGGAGCGCACCCTGGCCGGCATCCTCGCCTGAGCCCCGCGCCCCGCCTCCACGCCCCGCAGTGATCACCTCGCAGCAACTTGTCTAGCTGTTGGGTTTTTGCAACACTTCCGCAGGGTGATCACGCACGACGCGCGGTCGGCTCTCCCTGGGGACCAGTGGGGCCACCTCTGTGACGCTCGTTCCGAGCTCGCGTCGTGCGTGCTGGGCCGCCCGGAGGACACCCCGGGTGGGCGCCGACGCGAGGAGGGGCGATGAGCACCATGGCTGGCTGGAGCGCGCGCTTCCGTGGCGAGTACCTCCGCCGGGCCGAGGCCGTCGCGCGACGCGAGCGGCGGATGCTGCCGCGCTGGCGGACCAGGGCACGGCGCCGTCTCCTGGCGGCCGGCGTGACCGGGTCGGGCCTGGCGATGGTCGCCGTCGGCTGGCACGTGTACGCCGGGGGCGACCTGAACCTCGTCCAGGCCGCGCCCTACCTCGGCGCGCTCGTGGCGTTCGCGGCGGCGACGTTCGTGCTGCGGGTGGTGACGAGCTCCGTCGGGGAACGACACGCGAGCCTGCTCGACGAGCGCGAGCTCGCGCTGCGGGGGCGCTACGCCTTCGTCAGCTTCCAGCTCGCGATGGCCGTGCTCGGCCTGGTGTTCCTCGTGGTCGTGGTCAGGGTGGAGACGCCCGACCTCGGCTGGCGACTGATGGGTGTGCTGCCGCCCGTGATCGGGCTCACGGGCTCCCTGCCCACGCTGTTGGCGGCGTGGAACCTGCCCGACGATGAGCCCGAGGACTGGGGAGCCACGGCGGACGTTCCGGCCGTGGTGTGTGAGGAGCGAGGAGGGGATGTCCGTGCCTGAGGCGCTGCTGGAGATCGACCGGATCTCCAAGCGCTACGGCGACGTCGTGGCTCTGCGGGACATGAGCTTCGAGGTGCGCGCCGGCGAGATGTTCGGGTTCGTCGGCAGCAACGGGGCCGGCAAGACCACGACGATGCGCATCGCGCTCGGCGTGCTCGCCGCCGACTCCGGCGAGGTCCGGTGGAACGGCGCCCCCATCACCTTCGAGACGCGGCGGCGCATCGGGTACATGCCCGAGGAGCGCGGCCTGTACCCGAAGATGAAGGTCGCCGAGCAGCTCGCGTACCTGGCCGAGCTGCACGGCAGCGGGTCCGCCGCCGCGCGTCGCGCCGCCGACGTCTGGATCGAGCGGTTGGGGTTGACCGAGAAGCGCGACGAGGAGGTCCAGAAGCTCAGCCTGGGCAACCAGCAGCGCGTGCAGCTCGCCGCCGCGCTCGTGCACGACCCCGAGGTGCTCGTGCTCGACGAGCCGTTCTCCGGCCTGGACCCGGTGGCGGTGGACGTGATGAGCCAGGTGTTGCGGGAGAAGTGCGACCAGGGCGTCCCCGTCGTCTTCTCCAGCCACCAGCTCGACCTGGTGGAACGGCTGTGCGACCGGGTCGGAATTGTCCGAAGTGGACAGATGGTGGCCAGCGGGAGCGTCGCCGAGCTGCGGTCGGGGACGACCGAGCGGGTCATGGTCGACGTCGACGGCGCCGGCTACGGCTGGGTCGACGAGCTGACCGGCGTGCGGGTGGTCGAGCGGCAGGGCTCCCGCGCCGTGCTGGAGCTGGGCGACGGCGTCGACGACCAGGTCGTGCTCCGCGCGGCGTCCGCCGCCGGGCGGGTGCGCGAGTTCGCGCCGCACCGCCCCTCGCTCAGCGAGCTGTTCCGCAACGTCGTCACCGAGGAGGCCGCGGCATGACAGCGCCGACCGCACCGTCCGGCAGCAGAGCTCTCTCCCCCGCGCGCGGGGTCGTGCTGGTGGCCCGCCGCGAGATGAGCACCCGGCTGCGGTCGCGCTCGTTCGTCATCGGCACGCTGCTGACCATCGCGGTCATCGCCGCCTACGTCGGCTTCATGTACTTCATGGGCAACAGCGCGTCGCGCATCAACGTGGGATTGACCGGCCAGGCGACGGCGGTCGCCGAGCCGCTGAAGTCCTCGGTCGCCGCGCTGGGCAAGGAGGTTGAGACCCGCACGGTCCCCGACCCGGAGACCGGCGAGCGCCTGGTGCGCGAGGGCGAGTTGGACGCGCTGGTCGTCGGCGCGCCCGGCGCGCTGAAGGTGGTCGTGCAGAAGGAGATCAAGGATCAGCTCCGCGCCGCGCTCGACGGGCTCACCCGGCAGCAGGTGCTGGACGCGCGGCTGGCCGAGGCCGGGCTCAACCCGGTCGAGGTGAACCGCGAGGTGGCCGGCGCGCGGGTCGCGGTGTCCACACTGGAGGTTCCCGACCCGCAGCAGGACCAGCGCAAGGTCCTGGCCTTCGCCAGCCTGTTCCTGCTGTTCTTCTCCGTGCAGACGTTCGGGACCATGGTCGCGCAGGGCGTGGTCGAGGAGAAGTCCAGCCGGGTGGTGGAGATCCTGCTCTCCACGGTGCGGCCGTGGCAGCTCATGCTGGGCAAGGTGCTCGGCATCGGGGTCGTCGGCCTGGTGCAGCTGCTGATCATCGGCGGGGTCGGCCTGGTGGCGGCGATCGGCGGTGACATGCTCACGCTGCCCGACGCGGCGGTGGGCACGCTGGTCTCGGTGCTCGGCTGGTACCTGGTCGGCTTCCTCCTCTACGCCATGATCCTGGCGGCGTCCGCCGCCCTGGTGTCGCGACAGGAGGAGCTGGGCAGCGTCCTCACCCCGGTGCTGATGCTGTTGATGGTGTCGTTCTTCGTCGGCTTCACGCTGCTGCAGAACCCGAACAACAAGCTCGTCGAGGTCCTGTCGATGATCCCGCCGTTCGGGCCGGTGCTCATGCCGAGCCGGATCGCGCTCGGGGTGGCCCCGGGGTGGCAGATCGCCCTGTCGGTGGGGCTCACCGTCCTCGCGGTGGCCGCGATGGCCTGGCTGGGCGGCCGCATCTACGCCAACGCCGTGCTCCGCACCGGCGCCCGCGTCAAGCTCCGGGACGCGCTCCGCGCCAAGTGACCAACTCCCGCGAATGGCCCGTTCCCACTCAGGGAGCGGGCCATTCGTCCTTTGCGGCCCCCGCTGCCCGGAACATCTCCTCGCCGCCACCCAGCCGAGGTCCCCGGCAACTCCGATGACACTCATGCACCACACGAGTGGTCATCGCTCGCTGTTCGGGCCGAGTCGGTTGATCTCACCCCCGGCAAGGATGTGATCTTCCTAACGTGCTCCTGCCGTCGCCGAGGGAGGGCCACGTGAGCGGTTTCGACGTCGTGATCTCAGCACTGTCGTCGGCGGGCGACGCCGCCACCCGCGCCGGGGAACAGGCGCGGGTGGTGGACCTGGCCGCCGTCCTGCGCGAGGTGACCGAAGCTCTGCCCGGCACCCGCTCCGCCGACACGGCCGGGAAACTCGCGGACTTCTGGCAGACGCGAATCAAGGACTGGAGCGGCGCGTCGGCCGCGTTCGGCCACGACCTCAAGGAGTCGGCGCGGCTGTACGCGGACAACGAACGCGCGGCGGAACACGGCTTCTCTCCCGATCCCGGGCGGTGAGGGACGTGGTGAGCTACGGAGACGTGCGCCGGTGGCGGGACGAGCCGCTGGACGAGGCGGAGCGACTGCTCAGGGCCAGGTCCGACACCCTGGTGGGGCTCGCCGACGAACTGACCGACATGGCGCGGCCGGGCGACTGGCACGGCGAGGCCGCCGACGCCGCCCGGCAGCGCTGCGCCCGCCTGGCCGACGAGCTGGAACACCTGGTGGCCGGGGTCAACGCCGCTCGGACCGGCATCATGGCCGCCGCCGACGGGCTGACCGGTCTCGAACACCTGGTGGCGGAGGCCGAGGCACTGGCACGCGCCCACCACTTCACCATCGATCACACCGGGGTCGTCACCGACGCCGCCACGGCCACCGACATCCCCGCCGACCAGGCGGAGGAGGTGGAGCGGGAACGCGAGCGGATCAGGGCCGAACTGCGGGACCGGGTCCAGCGGATCATCGCCAGGGCGGAGGAGGTCGACCGCGACCTCAACAGCGTCTTCGAGAAGGTGAGCGACGGGCGGGTCACTGACGGCGGCGCCACCACCCTGCTCGCCGCGGCCACAGCCGGTGCGCTCCAGGGCGTCGACAAACCGGGCCTGCCCGGACCGCCACCCCGCCCAGAAGTCGACGGCGGTGCGGGGGCGCACGGATCGGACCCCGGAGCCTGGTTCGGCGAGCGGATCAAGAAGGAGCTCGCCGGCCAGGCAGCGATCTTCGCCGACAGCGTTGGTTGGACGCACGCCGCGAAGCACCTCCGGCACTTCCTCGACAACTCGGGGACGCCGCTGTCCGTCAGCCCGGACGAGATCACCGGCGACGTGCCGGAGTTCCGGAACGAGGTCGACAAGAAGGCGGCCGCGGAGATGCGTCGTCTCGCCGAGGAGGCCAGGGCGAACGGCACGTACGGCAAGCCGATTCCGTTCAACTCCGGCTGGGTCGGCTACTACATCAAGCAGGAATACAGCAAGGACTGGTACTACGCCCTCGGCGGCATCAAGTACGCGGTGACCGGTGTGGCCACTGTGCACCCACCCGACCAGCCCGGTGGCGAGCCACGGGTGGAGATGGACTACCAGGTGCACGTCTTCGATCGATACAACTGGGACGGCGGCAAGAGCACCGACATCGGCCCCGTCACGATCACCGACCAGTCGATGGCGGACATGCACCGCGCGGGCGTGGCCCAGGAGTTCGACGTCTCCGGCTCGTCGGAACCGAGGCATTACGCGGGTCGCGTTCCCCCGCCTGGCGAAAAGCCCGACTTACCCCAGCCCCCTCCCGACCGAGACGACCGCACCGATCCGACCCGGAAATAGGTTGCCCGTGGACGCAGTAGAAACCGCCGGAGACGCGGGGATTCGCCGGCCAGCCGCCAGTGGTCTCCAGCGTTTCCGCCCGCTCGTCGCAACGATCGGAACCCTCGCTCTCGTCGTCGGCCTCGCGGCGACCACCGCTGCCTGCGAGTCCGGTTCCAGTCAGGAGAACAGGATGCCCCCACGCGACAGCAGCGCCGTCCGGACCGACCAGGCGAGTATCACCGAGGCGCTCACTTTCGGCGGGATCGTCCTGCCGCCCTCCGCCACCGTGCTTGGTGTCCAGGGTCAGAAGGGCATCGACCAGCTCTACGTCCTCGCCGTCAGGATGCCGCCCGAGGCCGTGGACACCCTGCTGGCGACGTCGAAGTTCACCAAGCCCCTGGACAGGACAAACCGGGGCAGCATGTCCCCGCTACCCGGACTGACCCTCGGCACCGACCTCGCGTGGGCCCAGGACAGCCTGCCTCCGGGCGAGGGCCGCAAGCATGAGGTTTTCCGCGAGGTCACGGTGGACCGCACGGACAAGACGCAGTCGACCGTGCACCTGTGGTTGTTCAACACCTGACAGCGGGGTCAGGGCGCGACGGCCTTGAGGGCGGAGAAGCGGCCGAGGGCGACTCGGCGTTCCTCGGCGTGGTCGACGATCGGCGGCGGGTAGCCCGTGGGCGGGCCGGCGGGCAGGAGCCAGGGCGTGTGCGCGCGTTTCCCCGGCACGGCGCGGAGTTCCGGCACCCAGCGCCGGACGTAGTCGCCGTTCGGGTCGAACCGCTCGGCCTGCGTGGTGGGGTTGAAGACCCGGAAGTACGGCGCCGCGTCGGTGCCGCTGCCGGCCACCCACTGCCAGTTCATCTGGTTCGACGCCAGGTCGGCGTCGACGAGGTGGCGCAGGAAGTGCCGCGCGCCGCGCCACCACGGCAGGTGGAGGTCCTTGACCAGGAAGCTGGCCACCACCATGCGCACCCGGTTGTGCATCCAGCCCTCGGCGAGGAGCTGCCGCATCCCCGCGTCGATCAGGGGGTAGCCGGTGCGACCGGAGGCCCACGCCGTGAACCGGGCGTCGGCGTCCTCGCCAGTGTCGTGCTGGTAGTGGTCGTAGCGCCGGTCGTAGTTGCGCCGGGCCACCTCGGAGCGGTGCCACAGCACGTCGGCGAAGAACTCCCGCCACGCCAGCTCCGCGCGGAAGGCCGCCGCGCCGGAGCCGGAGTGCGCGGCCAGGTCGTGCAGCAGCGTCCTGGGATGGACACAGCCCCAGTGCAACGCGGCGGAGAGACGGCTCGTGCCGGCCAGGTCGGGTCGGTCCCGGTCGCGGTCGTAGTGGTCGATCCGCTCGTCAAGGAAGGTCTCCCACTGCCGCAACGCGGCCCGCTCCCCCGCCGCCGGGAGGCCGTCGGCCGGCGGCTCCGCGACCGCAGCCCGCTCGACGTCCACTTCGGACGGATCGAACCAGTCCACTTCGGATGGATCACTGGTTGCCGGCTCCCGCCAGCCGCGGTTCAGCCAGGCGCGGTAGAAAGCGCTGAACATCTGGTACGGCTCGCCCTGGGCGTTGACCACTCGGCCCGGGGTGACCGCGTAGGGCGAGCCGGTCCGGTCGAACTCGACGCCGGCCTCGGCCAACGCCCGCTCGACGGCGGCGTCCCGCTCTCGGCCGTAGGGACCGGTGTCGGCGCTGACGTGGACACTGCGCGCGCCCACCCGCGCGGCCACGGAGGGCACGACCCGCGCGGGATCTCCCCGCACGACCAGCAACCGCCCGCCCAGGTCGTGGTCCAGGGCACGCAGACATCGGGCCAGGAAGCCGCGGCGAGGCGCCCCGGCCGGGCGTAGTAACACCTCGTCGAGCACGAACAACGCTACGACCCTGTGCGAACGCTCGGCAGCGGCGGCCAGGGCGGGGTGGTCGCCCAGACGCAGGTCGCGACGGAACCAGAGAACGGCGGCATCCACGAACGGACGCTACGACCGCCCGACCGGCGACGCACGCCAGGACCCGCCGGAGAGTGACACCGTCAGGTGAGGTGGTCCAGGCTCGGGAACGGCGACCGCCCCGGGGTGGGACCGCCGGTCTCGGCGGCCTCCCCGGGGCGGGAACGTGGCGGCGACCCGGCCGGGGTCACCGCTGACGGGCGCTGGTCAGCGCTCGTTGATCGCGACGTAGTCGCGCTCGGGCGAGCCCACGTAGACCTGGCGCGGACGGCCGATCTTGGTGGCCGGGTCCTTCATCATCTCGCGCCAGTGCGCGATCCAGCCCGGCAGCCGGCCCAGGGCGAACAGCACGGTGAACATCCGGGTCGGGAAGCCCATCGCGCGGTAGATCAGGCCGGTGTAGAAGTCGACGTTCGGGTAGAGCTTGCGCTCGACGAAGTAGTCGTCGGACAGCGCGCGCTCCTCCAGCGCCTTGGCGATGCCCAGAAGCTGGTCGTCGCCGCCCAGCTTGCCCAGCACCTCGTCGGCGGTCTTCTTGATGATGGCGGCGCGCGGGTCGTAGTTCTTGTAGACCCGGTGGCCGAAGCCCATCAGCTTGACGCCGTCCTCCTTGTTCTTCACCTTCCGCACGAAGGTGTCGACGTCGCCGCCGCTGTCGCGGATGCCCTCCAGCATCTCCAGCACGGCCTGGTTGGCGCCGCCGTGCAACGGGCCGAACAGGGCGTTGATGCCGGCCGAGATGCTGGCGAACATGTTGGCCTGCGACGAGCCGACCAGGCGCACGGTCGACGTGGAGCAGTTCTGCTCGTGGTCGGCGTGCAGGATGAAGAGCTGGTCGAGCGCCTTGGTGAGGATCGGGTCGACCTTGTAGGGCTCCGCCGGGAAGCCGAAGGTCATCCGCAGGAAGTTCTCCACCAGGCCCAGCGAGTTGTCCGGGTAGAGGAACGGCTGGCCGACCGACTTCTTGTAGGCGTAGGCCGCGATGGTGGGCAGCTTGGCCAGCAGTCGGATGGTCGACATCTCGACCTGGGGGTCGTCGAACGGGTTCAGGCTGTCCTGGTAGAAGGTGGACAGCGCGGACACCGCCGAGGACAGCACCGGCATCGGGTGCGCGTCGCGCGGGAAGCCGTCGAAGAACCGTTTGAGGTCCTCGTGCAGCAGCGTGTGCCGGCGGATCTTGTCGGTGAAGTCGTCCAGCTGCGCCTGGGTCGGCAGCTCGCCGTAGATGAGCAGGTAGCTGACCTCGACGAAGGTCGAGCTCTCGGCCAGCTGCTCGATCGGGTAGCCGCGGTACCGCAGGATTCCGGCGTCACCGTCGATGTAGGTGATCCCGGAGGAGCAGGACGCGGTGTTGACGAAACCCGGGTCCAGCGTCACCATGCCGGTCTTCGCCAGCAGCTTGCCGAGGTCGATTCCGGCCGCGCCGTCGGTGGCGGGCACCACGGACATCTCGTGCTCGCCGCCCCCGTGGCGCAGCGCGACGGAACGGTCAGCGGGCGTCGCGTCGGGCATTCGGGTCCCTCTCACGCTCGGACGGGACGATGCTGAAAGCTCCGACCGGCCAGCACGTCGTTTCGACGCCCACTGACAAGTCACACGAGCGCTCGCCGGTCGGGTCGACCGCGCCGCAGCACCGCCCCGTTGGGGTCCTGTCAGCCCCTCACGCTAGTCCGCACCACCGGCCTCGCGCAGCAGCCGTGTTAGCTGGTGAGGGCACTTGGGACAGGTATCACACGCCGAGGGGGGCGCCCGGCTGCGATCCGCATCGGGTCGACCACGCTCAATATCCTTCCCGTGCCGTCAGCCGGCTCCGGGTCGACCGCCGAGGGACCGGCGACGCACGCCGCTTTCCGCCCGAACCGCCCAATTCCCCAGGTCAGCGCGCCGCGAGCTCGGCGGCGAACGGGGGCTCGGCCCCGGCCCGGGAACAGGTCACCGCGGCGGCGTCGGCGACGAACGACAGCGCTTCCCGCCAGGCGTCCGCGTCCAGCGCGCGCACCGCGTCGACGGACAACGCGTCGTGCTCCGCCAGCCACGCCAGCACCGCGCCGTGCACCGTGTCGCCCGCCCCGATCGTGTCCACAACGGTCACCGGACGGGCCGGGACCTCCACCAGGTCCCCGGCGCCGGTGAGCGCCGCGAGACCGGCCGCGCCCCTGGTCAGCAGTACGGCGGCGGGACCGCGCCCGTGCCACTCCCTGACCGCGGCCAGCGGGTCCGCACCCTCGGCCAGCCAGCCGGCGTCCTCCTCGGACAGTTTCAGCAACCCCACGTCCGGCAGCCAGGAGCGGAACCGCGCCCGGTACGCCCCGGCGTCCGGCACCAACGCCGCCCGCACGTTGGGGTCCAGCGACACCAACCGGCCGGCGGCCGACTCCCTGCGCAACATCGCCTCGTAGGCGCTCGCCCCCGGCTCCAGGAGCAGCGACACCGTGCCGAGCGACAGCGCGCGCACGTCGTCGGGCAGCGGCCCCGGGTCGGCGACGAGCCGGTCCGCGGTGCCCTCGACGTGGAACGAGTACCGCGCCGAACCGTCCTCGGCCAGGCCCACCACGGCCAGAGTGGTCGGCTCCGCGCCACGTTGGACCATCGAGACATCCACATCGGACAGGCGCAGCCGCTCCACCAGCGCCTCGCCGAAGGTGTCCGTGGAGATCCGGGAGAGGAACCGCGTCGGAGCGCCGAGCCGGCCGAGGGTCACCGCGACGTTGAACGGCCCCCCGCCCATCAGCGGCGTCATCGGGGACAACACGCCGGGAGCGGCTCCGGCCCCGGGCACCAGGTCGACCAACGCCTCCCCGCCGACGACGATCCACCCCGGACTCACCGCACCCATTGCCCCGCCCCGTGTACCCAGACGGCCGATTTCCCCGGCCGGCGACGTGCCGTATGGGTACACAGGGCGCGCCCGGGGTGTCTAGTCCTCGCCTTCTAGTCCTCGTCTTCGCCGACCTCACCGGCGGCGACCCGCGCCGCCTTCTCGTCCACCGCCCTGAGCAGCTCGGGCCACCGCTCCCGCAGCTCCTGGAACGCCTCGGCGGTGAACGACAGGACGAAGTCATGCCCACCCGAGAACATGCCCCGCGAACCGAACGTCAGCTCGACGAACCCCTCCTTCGTCACGAGCTGCTGCATCCTGAACCCCTCGGCGATGTCCACGTAGACGCCCGCCTCCACGGGCCTACCACCGACCACGACGCCTCCCGCTATGACGTAATGACCATCAGGAACAATGAGTGAGCAGCCGATCACAGATAAGCCTTCAAGGCTTAAGATCACCGTAGACTTAAGCTATGGCGAAAGTCACTGCCCCGATCAGGTGAGGAGTGCGCGCGTGGGCCAGGTTCAGCAGACGGTGGAGCGCCGACAGCTCGGCCTGGCGCTGCAGCGCCTGCGCACGCAGGCCGGACTGGGCCAGCAGGACGCCGCGAACGCGATCAGGCGCTCCGCTCCGAGGATCAGCCAGGTCGAGCACGGCAAGGGCTCGCTGAGCGTCGAAGAGCTCCGCACACTCCTCGACCTCTACGGCGTCGTCGGCGACGAACGAGAAACCCTGCTCGCACTCGGCACCCAAGCCAGGAAGCGGAGACACCAGCCCTGGCAGGTCTACACCGATCTCCTCCCCGACGCCTTCCAACGTCTCGCCGACCTCCAAGCCGACGCCACCGCGATCACCTACTACGAAACGGGTCTCGTTCCTGGTCTCGCCCAGTCACCGGACTACGTCCGGGCGATCATCACGAGCGGCGACGGCGTCTGGTGGCCGCAGTCCCCGGAGGAGACCGAGCGCCGCATCGCGTTTCGCCTCAACCAGCAACGCCGTGTGTTGACAACCGACGGCCACAAACATCTGGACGTCATCTTCACTGAGGACGCGTTGCGGAACATCGTGGGCAGCCAGACCGTCATGGCCGGACAAGCAGCCCACCTGCTCCAACTCACCACTCAGCACTCCAACGTCACCGTGCGGATCGTTCCGTCGGAGACCGTCGACAACCCAGGACTCGGCGGCGGCCTGATGCTGCTCGACTTCGCGGCGGCACCTTCAATCTGCCATCTGCCTACCTTGTACGGGCCGGGCACGTACTTCGATCAACCCGACGATATCGAGCCGATGCGCCGCCTACTCGAGAGAGTTCAATCCCTGGCGCTCAGTCCAGCCGAGACCAAGTCCCTCCTGCTCAAGGCAACAAAGGAGAGCTGAACATGCAGCGTGATACCGGCTGGTACAAGAGCAGCCGCAGCACTGCCGCGAACAACTCTTGCGTGGAAGTCCGCATCACGGACAACACGGTCGCAGTCCGTGACTCCAAGAACCGCAGCGGAGCCACCCTGAACTTCAGCCATCACGCTTGGTCGTCTTTCCTCCAGCGCTTCAAGGAGAAATGATCGTGCGCAACAAAGGCTGGTACAAGAGCAGCCACAGCGCCGCAGCGAGCAACAACTGTGTCGAGGTACGGATCACTGACGAGGCCGTCGGGGTACGTGACTCGAAAGACCGGAGTGGCCCGGCGTTGAGCTTCGAGCGGAAGGCGTGGGCGGCCTTCGTCAAGCGAGTCAGGAACGACTGAGAACCCGGCAAACGCACGTCAGCAAAAGTCCACAGAGAGGGGAGCGCTCGTTCGTGGCCGTTCTGGAGATGGATTACGTGGAGCTGGGCGTGGCGTGGCAGGTGTCGAACCTGCCGGAGCTACCGACTTTGTTCACCTGGCGAAACCACGGCTCGACGCCCGCTGACCCGGAGCGCGCGCTGGACGAGGCCGAGGACCGCCTGCGGGCGCGGGGCCTCATCCGCACCGGCAGCGTCCTCGACGAGGAACTGCGCGCCATCCTGGAGGTCTTCACCGCCGGATCGACCGAGGTGGATCTCCGGTTCGCGCCGGCGCCCGGGACCGAGGTCCGCGCCTGTGTCGCCGCGCGTGGGGACTTCGCCGCCCGCGCCATCCTTCAGAACGACTACGTCCGGGTGGAGAGCATCCCCGCGTACTCGGCGATCGACGCCCTGATCGGCGTGTTGCCAGCCGTTCCCCGCGCTTCCGGACCGGTGATCAGCCTCCCCGAGGCCGACTTCGACGCCGCCGTGGCCGAGGCCGGCGAGAACGCCTCCGACAGCGCGGTCCTCGCCGGCCTGCGGTCCAGGGGCATCTCCTCCGACGACGCACGCACCGCGGTTCGGCTCCTGGGCGGGGAGCGCCGGCTCTACGGGAAGTTCGGTGCCGCAGCGCGTGATCACCTCGGCCGACGCCACCGGAGCACTCAGTCCACCCGGGTCATCGACTCCGCCGAGGGCCGGAGCGCCCTGTACCGCCGGGGCGGTTACCTGGTGATCGCTCCGGCCGATCACGCGCTGCTCGTCAGGGTGGTCCGGGAGTTGCTGGACGAGACCGCCCGAATGACGTAGTGCGAGATCGTCCTCTCTCGTTCTTGGTCTGAGAGCGAATGATCGCGTGTCACGATGAGGAAACACGCGACGTCACACAGTGCTCGCCAGGGGAGGAGCGAACACACATGCCCGCCAACGACCCGGGCTCCGGCGACCTGTCACGCCTGCTGAACCCGCTGTCCACGATCCACACCTGGGTGAACGACGGCGCCGGCGGCGTCCACCAAGCCTCGTTCTCCGTCGACCCCGACCAACTCCCAGTCCTCCGCCAGGGCCTCCAACAGGCCCAGGACAAGCTCATCGCCCTCCGATCGGATGCGTTTGAGCTTCTGGGCATTCCGGCACCGGGAAACGATGAGGTCAGCAGGCGGGCGGTCGAACGTTTCGCCCGCCAAGTCGACGGTCCTGACGGCACTCTTCTCAAGGCCGTCGACGACGGAACGCGGCGACTTCAGGACATCATCGACCAGATCGATGCCCTCACCAAGACCTACCAGCAGGCCGACGACGACTCCCGGATGTGACATGTGATCCACGCACGACGACTCGCCACAGCCGCCGCCTGCACGGCCCTACTGGCTTTGGCCGGCTGCACCAGCAGCATGCCAGGGCAAGCCTCCACTGCCCCAGCCTCTCCAAATCAAACTGGCGCTGCACCCACGTCAACCAACAGCAGCGCGCCGAAGGTAACCAGTCCGAAGAACCTCAAGGCCATCAGCGACGCCTGCCAACTCCTCACACCTCAACAACTGCAAGAACTCGGAGCCAGCGGGCCGCGACCCGACAAATCCCTTTGGGGAGAGGCCAACTGCGCTTGGCGCAACGACAACCTCTATTTGCGACTGTCGCCGGACACTTCCCAAGGACGCGGGCTGAGCGCCGCTTATTCCAATCGCAAGCCAGGCTCCACAGAAACTACTGTCAGTGGGCACCCTGGCCTGCAAGCCGACAAGGACGGCATGAGCTGCGGTGTTTATGTCGGCGTCTCTGATACTCAGGCATTCTTGACCGCAGTCACGATCCTCCGGGATGTCAAGCCCGAGTACAAGGACCGGTGCGCATTCGCCGAGAAGATCGCCGGCATGGTCCTGACCAACCTCCCCCCGGGAAGCTGACCAGGGTGAGGCGTCAAATGCGCGGACTATTGATCATCTCCACGGCACTGATCGCCCAAGGAGTGGTGGGCTGCACCAGCACCACCTCGGGACAAGCCCCCACGTCTTCGCCTCCCCAAAGCAGCGTGGCGGCCAGCACGACGGCAGCCGTCGACGTCGTACCCAAGGTCACCAAGCCGAAGAACCTCAAGGCCATCGCCGACGCATGCCAGCTCCTTAGCCCTCAACAACTCCAGGAACTCGGCGCCAGTCAACCTCGGCCCGATAAATCCCCCTGGGGGGAGGGTACCTGCACTTGGCGCAACGACAACCTCAATGTCCACCTTGCGCCGGACACCACACAGGGCAAGGGGCTAGCCATCGCCTACGCCAACCGGCGTAACAACTCCGAAGCCACCACAGTTAATGGCCATCCCGGACTGCGGTCCGGGAAAGAAAGCATGTCCTGCGGTCTTTGGATCGGCGCTTCGGACACGCAGGCTCTTTCCATCAGCTTGACCGTGCTTCGGGACGTGAAGCCGGAGTACAAGGACCGGTGTGCTTTCGCCGAGAAGGTCGCCGGGATGGTGTTGTCCAACCTGCCGGCAGCAAGCTGATTCGAGCACGACCGAGGGGGTGGGCCCATGTGGCCGTTCGACAGGAAGGTGCCGGGAACTCCCCGCGCGGCCTTCGACCATCAGAGGATCTACGACGAACTGCACGGCGGGGCGGGTACCGGGGGGATGTCCAACGCCGCCGCCGCGTGGCGCGAGCGGGTGGGTGCCAGGTTCAACGAGGTTGACCAGCTCATCACCGAGACGATGAAGAAGGTCAGCCCGATCTGGCAGGGGCAGGCGGCGGAGGCGTTCACGAGCGGCCTGTCGCCCATGGCGCAGTTCGTGCGCGACGCCAAGAGCGTGTCGGAGTCGATGGCGCAGGTGGTGTCCGACCAGACCAACCACTTCACGGCAGTGCGGGACAGCATGCCGGCTCCGGTGAAGGTCACGGCCACCGACAACGTTTTCTCTCGCGGCTGGAATCACCTGTGGGGCGACAAGACCGACGCGGAGAAGCAGGAGGAGGCGGCGCAGCAGAGCTCTGACGCCGCCCGCGCCCTGTACACGCGGTACACGGACAGCACCGAGAGCACGACGACGAATCTCGCGTCGTACCCGGCCGCGCCGAAGGTGACGGTTGAGGCTGGCGACCAGACGACGTCGTCGCACAACAACCGGATCGACTATCCGCAGACGAGCGACCACCGGGGGCGGACCGGCGACGACAACGCCTATCGGCCGGTCGACGCGCGTCCTTTCGGCTCCGAAAGGCCCGTCGAGCCCAGGCCCTTCGAGCAGAACCATTTCCAGGACAATTCTCGCCCGCCCGGTGGTGGGAACACGAACGTCGACCCGCCGCGCGCCCGGCCCCTGCCGGGAGACGATCCCGCTCTGGTCAACAAGCAGTCGATCATCCCGGCGCCTGGTCCGACTCCCCCGCCGCCTCCGCCCGTGTTTCCTCCGGGTGGGCCCGCGCCCGTGGGCGGTCCGCCTCCCGGCTTCGGCCCAGGTCCGTTCCCCGGTCCTCGTCCCGGCCCCGGCGGGTTCGGCCCGCGCGGTGGGTTCCCGGGCGGCGGGTCGGCGAGCGGTGGTTTCGCGGGTGGCCGTCCCGGTGGAGTGGGCGGCGGTCCTGGTGGACCAGGGCAGGGCGGCGGCCCCCTGGGTCGGGGCGGCTTCGCCGGCGCGGGGATGCCGGGGCAGGGCCCGGCGGGTTTCGGTCCGCAGGGCGCGAGCGCGCCGGGTCGCCCCGGGGCGCCCGGAACGGCCGGAGCGCCGGGGATGGCCGGCGGACGCTCGGGTCAGGGCGGCGAGGACGCGGAGCACGAGAACAAGTACGTCCAGCCGACGGACGAGCACTGGGGCGACGGCCGCAAGGTCCCCCCGCCCGTCATCGGCGGATAGCGAACGGCTGGCCTTGTGCGTCGCGCCACGCACAAGGCCAGCCCGCGGTGGTCAGCCCTCGCGGTAGAAGGGGTTGACCACCACGCCCTCGCCGCGCTCGGTGTCGAAGTGGTACACCTCGCGGCCGGAGACGAAGACGCGCATCGCGCGGCTCATCACGTCGAGCGGGTCGCCGGACCACAGCACGACGTCGGCGTCCAGGCCCGGGCGCAGGGCGCCCACCCGGTCGTCGAGGCCCATGATCTCGGCCGGGTTCCGGGTGATGGCCCGCAGCGCCGAGGTGCGGTCCAGGCCGTCCTTCACGGCGAAGGTCGCCTGGTGCACCAGGAAGTTGATCGGCACCACCGGGTGGTCGGTGGTCAGCGCCATCTTCACGCCGGCCCGGTCGAGGATGCCCGGGTTGCGGAAGGTGCGCTGCCGGACCTCGACCTTGGACCGGCCGACGATCAGCGGCCCGGTGATGACCGGGATGCGCTTCTCGGCGATGAGGTCGGCCAGCAGGTGGGCCTCGGTGCCGTGGTTGAGGATCAGCCGGTAGCCGAACTCCTCGGAGAGCCGGATCGCGGTGGCGATGTCGTCGGCGCGGTGCGAGTGCTGGCACCACGGCAACTCGCCGTCGAGCACGCTGGTCAGCGTCTCCATCGTGGTGTCGCGGTCGAACGGCTTGTTCTCGGCGCGGGCGTGGTCGCGCCTGGCCCGGTAGTCCTCGGCCTTGGTCAGCGCGTCGCGGATGATCGCGGCCACGCCGAGCCGGGTGGAGGGCGTCTTGTCCTTGTTGCCGTAGACGCGCTTCGGGTTCTCGCCGAGGGCGCTCTTCACGCTGGTCTCGCGGATCAGCATGTCGTCGACCGTGCGGCCCCAGCACTTCACGGCGACGGTGCGACCGCCGATGGGGTTGCCCGAGCCGGGCTTGACCACCACGGTCGTGACGCCGCCGGCCAGCGCGTCGACGAAGCCGACGTCGGCCGGGTTGATGCCGTCGAGCGCCCGCAGCCGGGCGCCGACCGGGTCAGTCATCTCGTTGGTGTCCTCGCCGGCCCAGCCCTCGCCCTCCTCGCAGACGCCGACGTGGCCGTGGGCCTCCACGAACCCGGGCAGCACCCACTGCCCGGCGGCGTCCACCACCTCGGCGTCGGCCGGGACCGCCACCTCGTCGGCCGGCCCGACGGCGGCGATCCGCCCGTCCTCGACCAGCACCGTGCCGCCCTCGATCGGCTCCCCGTCGACCGGGACGACGTAACCACCAGTGATCGCAAGTCGCATGGTTAGCAACGCTAATGACCGGATGGGGGATGGACAACGGTTCTGGCGATACTTCTCCGTCGCCCTCGGTGGCTTCAGTCGGCTGGAGCAGCCACGAGCTCGGCGATGAGGTCCAGCTCCGCGCCGAGCAGGTCGAGCGCCTCCCCCGTCGACAGCTCGCCCGGGTAGGTGGCCGCCTGCAGGGTCAGCCCGTCGAGGAACACGTGGAGCCGGCGGGCCTGCCGCTCCAGCGACGGGTCCTGGAGCTCGTCGCCGACGACCTCCGGCGGGCGGGCGTCGCAGCGGAACGCGACCGCGAGCCGGCAGATGTGGCGCTCGCCGGCCCAGGCGATGCCTCGCAGGTCGCCCATCGACGCGTCGGTGCGGGCGCGGACCAGGCAGGCCAACCACACGTCGGCCTCGACGCGCCGGTCCGCGTCCAGCGGCAGCATCTCCGCGAGGAGCGCCCGCGCCCGGTCCACGCCGGAGAGGTCCGCCCGGAGGAGCTCCGTGACGCGGGCGCCGACACTGCGCCCCACCGCCTCCGCCGCGAAGCGGAGCAGACCGCGCTGACTGTCGAAGTAGTGCCGCAGACCACCGATCGAGAGACCGGCCTCCTCGGCGATCCGCCGCACGGTGGCCGCCTCGATCCCGTCCCTGCCGATGACCTCCCACACCACGCGGGCGAGTTCCGCGCGCCGCTGGTCGTGGTCGACGAGCTTCGGCATGCCCCCAGTTGTAGCACGCTTGTTCGGTCTCGGTTACCGTACAAACGTGCGGTCAAAGACTTCGACGGTTCCCCGACGGCGGTGGCCAGGGCGCGTCGTCCTCGGCGTGGGGCTGGCGGTGTACGCCGGCTCGGCCCTGGCACTGCTCCTCACCGGCGGCACCGGAGTCCGCTACACGGCTGATCACCAGGGCACCATCCCCATGTGGTTCCGGTGGGTGCCCGCACTCGTCGGCATCGCGCTGGTCCGGCTCGTGCCTCTCCACGAGCGACCCTCCCCCGAGAAGGCACCTGGACGCGGGCTCCGCGTCCAGGCAGTGGTCCTCCTGGCAGCGGCCGCGCTCTTCGCCGTGGGCCTGCGGCTGCTGGGCGGCGGTGAACCCGCGCACACGGCGCTGAAGCTGCTGCTTCTGCTCGGCGTTCCCGCCGTGTTGTTCTGGGTGTCACGCCGTCGACGTGCCTGGAAGCCCGACTTCCCCAAACCCCAGTCCTGGCAGCGCTTCGCGCCGGCCATCCCCGTTCTCGCCTGGTTGCTCATCAGCTACGCGACCCCGCTGGCCGTGCCGGTGAGCGCCGACGCCGCCGCGCTCGGCCCGGCCGTGCTGGTCGCCGTCCTCGTGCTGGGGTTCGCCCTCAACGCCCTCCTGGAGGAGGTCTTCTACCGGCGGTGGCTCCAGACCCGGTGGGAGTTCCTGCTCGGCCGCTGGCCGGCCATCGTCCTGGCGTCGCTGTTCTGGGCGGTCTGGCACATCGGCATCCAGGGCACCGGCCCTCTGGGCGTCGACCTCGCGTCGGTCGTGGTCAACCAGGGCGTCCAGGGCCTGTTCCTCGGTTACCTGTGGAGCAGGTACCGCGAGATGTGGCCGCTCCTCACCGTCCACGGCGCGACCAACGCGCTGCCCCTCCTGATCTCCCTGCTGTGAGGCGGGGTCAGGGCAGCGGACGCAGGCCCCAGCGCGCGGCCACCGTCTCGTCGGGCTCGACCCGCAGCAGGTCCACCCCGGAGTTCAACGCGTCCGGCGGGCAGGTCATCGGCTCGATCGCGATGGCCCGCCCCCGGCCGGGGAAGTGGTTGGCGACGTAGACCTGCACCCAGCGGAAGACCGGCTCGGCCCACAGCTCCACCCCCGTGCCGTCGGGCACGTGCAACGCGTGCCGCACGAGCTGCTCGGGATCGTCGGGCTCCGGGGCGCAGCCCCCGAACGCCGTGTCCAGCCTCAGCCGTCGAAGGGGCTGCCCCGGAGCGCGGAAGTCCTGCTCGGTGCCGCCCACGGGCCGGGCGGGGCCGCTGGGCAGCAGGCGCACATCGACCGGCAGCACGGTGTCGGCGGAAAGCACCAGCACGCAGTCGTCGGTCTCCGCGTGGCCAGCGCGAGGGTAGGGGTGCGCGCCGATCCCGAACGGCACCGCGCGCCGCCCGAGGTTGGTCACCGAGTGCGTGACCTCCAGCCCCTGGTCGGTGAGGGCGTAGCGGACCGAGACCCGCAGCGGGACCGGCCAGCCCGGCTGCACGTTGACCCGGGTGGTCAGGTGCACGGCGTCCTCGGCGCGGTCGGCGAGCAGCCACGAGGCGTGGCGCGTCAGCCCGTGGATGGCGTTGTGCCGCGCGGGTTCGCTGAGCGCGAGCTGCTGGGGCTCGCCGTCGAAGGTCCAGCGGCCGTCGGCGACCCGGTTGGGCCAGGGCATCAGCACCGCGCCCGCCCCGCTGGGCGGCGGCCCGTCGGCGTCGAACGTCTCCAGGTACGGCGTTCCGCCCACCTCGAACACCCGCAGCGTCGCACCGACCTCGGTGACGACGGCGCGGGCGTTGCCGCGTCGGATCTCGAACTGCTCCCCGCTGACGAGCACGTGCCCGAGCGTAGATCGCCTCGGTGGGTGGCGCTCGGGACGACCGGGGCGCCACCCACCTGGTCAGGTCACTCCGCCAGGGCCCCGGCCCTGGTGCGGCCGCGGCGGAGGAACAGGTGGTTCACACCCCACAACGCGAGGCCGACCAACAACAGCACCCCGGCGATCAGGTACTCCTTCCCCGGCCGGCCCGACAGCGGGCTGGCCAGGTAGGCGCAGGTGACCGCGCCGAGGATCGGCACCGCCGTCGGCGTCCGGAAGTGCCGGTGCTCCACCTTCTCCCTGCGCAGCACGAGCACCGCGATGTTGACGATGGTGAAGACGGCCAGCAGCAGCAACGACGTGGTGCCGCCGAGCAGCGCCAGGTCCACAGTGGACACCAGAACGACGGCGATCGCGCTGGTGAACAGGATCGACACCCACGGCGTGCGCCGCAACGGGTGCACCCGGCCGAACTGCCTCGGGATGATCCGCTCGTTGGCCATGCCGTAGACCAGCCGGCTGGCCATCAGCATGTTGATCAGCGCGGAGTTGCTGACCGCGAACAGGCCGATGAACGCGAAGAGCTTGAGCGGGAAGTGCTCCGCCCCGGTCTGCACGACCTTGAGCAACGCCCCGCCGCCCGCGCCCTTGAGCTCGTCCACCGGCACCAACAGCGAGGACGTCAACGCCACCAACAGGTAGATCAACCCCGCGACGCCCATGCCGACGAGCATCGAACGGGGGAAGATCCGCACCGGGTCCTGGCACTCCTCGGCCATGTTCACCGAGTCCTCGAACCCGACCATCGCGAAGAACGCCAGCGAGGTGGCCGAGGTGATCGCGAACAGCGTCGTCTGGCCCTGCGTGTTGAACTCGACCAGCCGGCCGGGATCGCCCTTGCCCTGCGTCAGCGCCAGGAAGCCAACCGCGATCACGATCAGCAGGCCGGTCAGCTCCACGCAGGTGAGCACCACGTTGGCCTTCACCGACTCGCCGACGCCCCGGTAGTTCACCAGCGCGAGCAGCACGATGAACCCGATCGCGATCACCCAGGCCGGCACCGAGACGAACTGCTGCAGGTAGGTGCCGCTGAACGCCTGCGCCGCCGAGGACGCGGAGGTCAGGCCCGAGCTCATCACCGCGAACGCGACCATGAACGTCAGGAACGGGATGCCGAACGCCCGGTTCGTGTACAGCGCCGCGCCAGCCGCTCTCGGGTACTTGCCGACCAGCTCCAGATAACTGAAGGCGGTCAGGAACGCCACCACGAAGGCCAGCAGGAACGGCACCCACAGGGCGCCGCCCACCTTGCCGGCCACCGTCCCGGTGAGGGCGTAGATCCCGGTGCCGAGGATGTCGCCGATCACGAAGAACAGCAGCAGCTTGGGTCCGATCGCGCGCTTCAGCTCGGGCTGCGCGGCCGGACCCGGCGTCGCCCCCGACGCCGTCGTCTCGCTCGCCATGGCAGAGGAGTGTGCCCGGTCACACAACCCGGGCAACAGCCCACCCCTACCCAAGGTCACCAGTCGTTACCGCACGTACAGCACCCGAAGACCTCCCCGCGACCTCCTTCACCCACTCGGCCCACTACCCCCTCACCACTCCGCCGGCCCCGGTCAACACCCAACCGACCCAGCACCCCTCCACCATCCAGCCGCGCTTCCCGCTCCCTGAAGCATCAGAGCTGCTGCCTGAAAATCGTTTATGAGCGGGCTGCGCAGGGGTTGCGATCCTCGCTGGGCTTGAAGGCCCAGCGCTGCCCTGCACGAGCAGGGAGGATCCGCGACAGGGGCGACAAGATCGATGGGTCGGAGCCGGAGGCGGGGCCGACACCGCGGGGTGGAGGTTCGGAACCTCCCGGGGTGTGCGCACGCGCTCGGGGTTCCGAACCTCGGCCCCGGCAGACCCGGGTCGGTGCGGGGGTGGTCAGTCGGCCGTGGCGGCGCGGTAGCGGACGAAGGCGGGGAGGCAGGCTGCGGAGAGCAGCATGAAGACGATGACCAGCACGCCGCCGCCGGCCGACGCCACGGAGGGGCCGACGGCCGCGCCGGCCGCGCCGTGCAGGACGTCCGCGAGGCGGGGGCCGCCGGCCACGACGACGATGAACACGCCCTGCATGCGGCCGCGCATCTCGTCGGTCGCCGCCTCCTGGAGCATCGAGCCGCGGAAGACCATGCTCACGAAGTCGGCGGCTCCGGCGATCGCGAGGCAGAGCACGGCGAGCGGCAGCGTCGGCGCGAGGCCGAAGCCGACCATGGCCAGGCCCCAGGCGCAGACGGCGGCGGTCAGGCCGACGCCGTGCCGGCTGATGCGCGACACCCAGCCGGAGACCAGGCCGAACGCGAGCGCGCCCAGCGGGATCGCGCCGTACAGCCAGCCCAGGGCGCTGCCACCGCCCGGCGGGTCGCCGAAGAGGCTCTGCGCCATCTCCGGGAACAGCGCCCGGGGGCTGCCGAACACCATCGCGATGATGTCGGCGAGGAACGAGGCCAGCAGCACGCCCTGCGTGGCGAGGTACCGGAAGCCGGCGAGCACGTCGCGCAGCCCGGCCCGGCTCGGCGTCTCGCCGAGCGGCGGGAGCGGCGGCATCCGCAGCACGGCCCACAGCACCGCGCTCAGCGCCACCGCGTCGAGCAGGTAGAGCACCGGGAGCCCGAGCACCGGGATCAGCACGCCGGCCAGCAGCGGGCCGACCACCGCGCCGAGCTGCATGACCGTGGAGCTCAGGGCGTTCGCCGCCGGCAGCATCTCGGCGGGCACGAGCCGGGGCACCGAGGCGCTGCGGGCGGGCATGTTCACCGCGGCGAACGCCTGTTGCAGGGCCAGCAACCCGAAGATCACCCACACCGAGCTGTTGCCCACCGCGGCCTGGGCCCACAGCAGCACCGAGGTCAGCGCGATGCCGACGCTGGTGACGAGCATGAGCTTGCGGCGGTCGACCGCGTCGGCGACGGCCCCGCCCCACAGGCCGAACACGACCAGCGGCACGAGCCCGAACAGGCTGGCCAGGCCGACGTACCCGGAGGAGCCGGTGAGGTCGTAGATCTGCTTGGGCACCGCGACGGTGGTGAGCTGGCTGCCCAGGATGGTGACGATGCCGGACAGCCACAGCCGGCGGAACGCCGCGTACCGGAGCGGGCGGGTGTCGATCACGACCCGGGAGGCCAGACCGCGACGCCGCCGGGGCGTCTCGGCTGATTCGGAATCCACCTGCTCGTCGACGCCCCGCCCAGTCACCAGAACAGCCTAAGGAGCGTCACCGCCGCTGGTCACCGCATTTGACAGGACTCACACACGACAAACGCCCATGCGGATCTTTGTCGACATGACGCCCTATTTCGGACGTCATGTCGACAAAACGAGATCAGAAATCGTGTTCGGAATGGCTCACGGAGCCAGGCGCTCGACCCGCCATCCGTCGGCGACGGCCCGGAACCGCAGCCGGTCGTGCATCCGGTCCCGCCGGCCCTGCCAGAACTCGACCACCTCGGGCCGGATGCGCCAGCCGCCCCAGTGCGGGGGCACCGGCACCTTCTCCGCGTCGGCGAACCGGCGCTCGACCGCGGACAGCGCGGCCTCCAGGGCGTGCCGGTCGGCGACGACCCGCGACTGCGGCGAGGCCCACGCCCCGATCTGCGAGCCGCGCGGGCGGCCCTCCCAGTAGGCGGTCGTCTCGGCCGGGTCGACCTTCTCCACCGGCCCCCGCACACTCACCTGCCGCTGCATCCCGAACCACGGGAAGGTGGCCGAGGCGTAGCGGGTGGCCCGCAGGTCGTGGCTCTTCTGCGAGGTGTAGTTGGTGAAGAACACGACGCCGCGCTCGTCGAGGCCCTTGCAGAGCACGGTCCGCGACGACGGCCGGCCCTGCGGGTCGGCGGTGGCCAGCACCATCGCGTTCGGCTCGGCCAGCCCGGCCCCGACGGCCTCGTCCAGCCAGCGCTGGAGCTGCTCGTGCCAGGTCGACGCGAGCGAGGACTCGTCGAGCGAGCCCGCCTCGTAGGACACCCGCATCGCCGGCAACGCGATGTTCCCTTCCGGCATTGGAACTCCCTCCCCGACACCTCGCGGCCCGATCCGGCGCGGGATCGGTCGACCACACACCGTGTCGACGGACCGTACGGGGTGGAACCGGCCCGCCGGAACCGCCCGAGTGGTGATGGCTCAAGCGTCACACGGAATTCGAGGTGCCGTATCGGTTCAGCAATCGGTTCAGAAGGAACATCGGAAGCGAGACAGATCACCCGATGGAATGGCCCGGGACGGCGTAGGCGGACCTGGCACGGGCACCACGGCCATCGCCCCGCGAGCGTCCCGCGCCCGCGGGACGAGCGGCCGCCACTCCCAACTGGCGGCCTCCGCGGGTCCGGGGTCCCGCAAGACGCGCCTCTGTCGCGACCGCGCGCGGGCCGTACCTCGCGAGGTTTGCCGCCACGGGGAAGAGGACTTGTCCCGCTCGTGCGACCTCAGGCGCATGATCACCGCTTGGCGTCGCAACCAGTTACCCGGCGAGACCAGCTTTGTACCGTTCGTGTTAGATCCTCCCCCGTTCGACAAATTTCACCCGTATCGCGGCCACGTGACGTGTACCACGTGGCCGGAGGGGCGAAATGTCCCCGCTGGACGATTGCCGCCAACCGCCGAACGGGTGCAAGGTCTTTCCGACACCGGGAACCAACATCGACGAGCACCCAGTCGTCGATCGAGTCGGGGATGCGGGGAGACCAGGTGGCGTATGACACCGTCCAACAGGACGAGCAGAGCTTCCGACCGGGGTTGGAGGGCGTCGTCGCCTTCCGGACCGAGATCGCCGAACCGGACCGCGACGGTGGCGCCCTGCGCTACCGGGGCGTCGACATCGAGGACCTGGCCGGCAAGGTCACCTTCGGCAACGTGTGGGCCCTGCTCGTCGACGGCCGGTTCGGCCCGGGCCTGCCGCCCGCCGAGCCGTTCCCGATCCCGGTGCACACCGGGGACGTCCGGGTCGACGTGCAGGCCGCGTTGGCCATGCTCGCCCCGATCTGGGGCTACCAGCCGCTGCTCGACATCAGCGACGACGAGGCGCGCGAGCAGCTCGCGCGCGCCGCCGTGATGGCGTTGTCCTACGTCGCCCAGTCGGCGCGCGGCATCGGCCGCGCCGCCGTCCCGCAGCAGCGGATCGACGAGTGCCGCACCATCACCGAGCGGTTCATGACCCGCTGGCGCGGCGAGCCCGACCCCCGGCACGTGCGGGCGATCGACGCCTACTGGGTGTCCGCCGCCGAGCACGGCATGAACGCCTCCACGTTCACCGCCAGGGTGATCGCCTCCACCGGCGCCGACGTCGCGGCCAGCCTGTCCGGCGCCATCGGCGCGATGTCCGGCCCGCTGCACGGCGGGGCGCCGGCCCGCGTCCTGCCGATGATCGAGGAGGTGGAGCGGGTCGGCGACGCGCGCAAGGTCGTCCGCGACATCCTCGACGGCGGGCGCCGGCTCATGGGCTTCGGGCACCGCGTGTACCGCGCCGAGGACCCCAGGGCCAGGGTGCTCCGCCGGACCTGTCAGGAGCTGGGCGCCGGGCGGTACGAGGTCGCGGCGGCGCTGGAGCAGGCGGCGCTGGCCGAGCTGCGGGAGCGCCGGCCGGACCGCGCCATCGAGACGAACGTCGAGTTCTGGGCCGCGGTCATCCTCGACTTCGCCGAGGTGCCGCCGCACATGATGCCGGCGATGTTCACCTGCGCCAGGACCGCGGGCTGGTGCGCGCACATCCTGGAGCAGAAGCGCACCGGGCGGCTCGTGCGCCCGTCCGCGCACTACGTCGGCCCCGGCCCGCGCCGGCCCGAGGACGTCGAGGGCTGGGACACCATCACGCACACCGCCTGACCAGCGAAGGTGGCTCCCCGCGCCACGGCCTCCGCCTGGAAGCGGCCGTGACGCGGGGTTAGCGTGGAACCCATGACGGTGCGCGACGTCACCCACCACGTCGCCCAGGCCCGGCGGTTCGAGCGGGAGGCCGGACGGCGGGGCGCGGACCGCGCGACGCTGCTGCTGGAGGCGGCCGGCGAGTGGCACCTGGCCGGCGAGGTGGACCGGGCCGAGGAGCTGTACCGGCGGGTGGTCGCCGACGGCGGTCCCGAGTCCGCCGTCGGCCGGGCCCTGTACGCCGGGTTCCTGTTCGACCTGGGCCGGGCCGAGCAGGCCAGGGCGCGGCTCGCCGAGCTGTGGGCGGCCCGGCCAGGGGACCCGGACGCCTACGAGTGCGCCGCCGAGGTGCTGGAGGAGGTCGGCGACCTGGCGGCCGCCCTGCGCTGGGCCAACGCCGGGATCGCCCGCTGCTACGGCCCGCTGCGGGAGGTGGACTCCGAGGAGGTGCTCGGCGACCTGGCGTTGCTGGACCTGCTGACGGTGCGCTCGCAGGTCAGGGCCGCGCTCGACCAGCCGCCCGACGACTGGGACGGCGTCGCGGTGCTCGCCAGGGAGGCGCTGGGCGAGCGGTGGGCGGAGCTGACGCGGGAGGCGTCCGAGCGGCGGTCGGTGGAGCAGGTCGCGGTCGTCTACTGGCCGCCGGAGGAGTTCGCCGAGCTGCTCCGGCGGTGGCCGGGCAGCTACCCCGGCCACACCTCGACCGGGGACCCGCACGACGCGCACCGACGCGAGGTGGAGGCGACCCTGCGGCGCGCGGTGGCCGACTCGGCGCCCGCGGCGCACGTCTCGGACGCGCCGCGCTCGACGTTGCTCCTCGCGGTCGGAGCGGTTGACGACTACGCCGACTTCGTCGTCGACAACGACCTGGACCCGACCGCTCCCCGCAGCCGCGCCTGGTACGCGGCCGACCTCGCGCGGCGCGGCAGGACGACCGAGTGGCCGCCCGGCCGCAACGGGACGTGCTGGTGCGGTTCCGAGCGGAAGTACAAGAAGTGTTGCGGCGCCATGACCTTCGGCGCCTGACCAGCCGGCCCGACGACCGGTCGGCCGGCCCCGCCACGGCGACCGGGCCCGACTGGTCGCCCGTCGGCCACCCGGGCGACACCTGGCGGACACCCGGCTGCGACACTGTCGGCCCGGCAACGGCGCCGGCCAGGACCCGCGCACGACCTCGCCCCGGAGGCGCCGCATGACGCAGACGGCCGATCCGACCACGTTGCGGATTCCCGCCGAGTTCCGCCCCGCCGACGGCCGCTTCGGCTGCGGGCCGTCCAAGGTGCGGCCCGACCAGCTGGCCCGACTCGCCGGCGAGGGCGCCGCGCTGATGGGCACCTCGCACCGGCAGAAGCCGGTGAAGTCGCTGGTCGGCCGGGTGCGCGCCGGCCTGCGCGAGCTGTTCTCGCTGCCCGAGGGGTACGAGGTGGTGCTCGGCAACGGCGGCACCACCGCCTTCTGGGACGCCGCCGCGTTCGGCCTGGTCCGCGAGCGGTCGCTGCACCTGGCCTACGGCGAGTTCTCGGCGAAGTTCGCCAAGGTCACCGCCGGGGCCCCGTTCCTCGCCGACCCCGTCGTGGTGAAGGCGGAGCCGGGCGACGCGCCGGAGCCGGTGGCCGGCGAGGGCTGCGACCTGCTGGCGTGGGCGCACAACGAGACCTCCACCGGCGTGATGGTGCCGGTGCGGCGGCCGGAGGGCGCGGGCGACGCGCTGGTCGCCGTCGACGCGACCTCGGGCGCCGGCGGCCTCCCGGTGCGGGCCGAGGACTTCGACGTCTACTACTTCGCGCCGCAGAAGTGCTTCGCGGCCGACGGCGGCCTGTGGATCGCCCTGATGAGCCCGGCCGCGCTGGAGCGGGTGGCCGAGATCGGCCGCTCGGACCGCTGGGCGCCGGAGTTCCTGTCGCTGCCCACGGCGCTGGACAACTCGGTCAAGGACCAGACCTACAACACGCCGGCCGTGGCCACCCTGTTCCTGCTGGCCGACCAGATCGAGTGGATGCTCGGCAACGGCGGCCTGGACTGGTGCGTCGGGCGGACGGCGGAGTCCTCGGCGCGGCTGTACCGGTGGGCCGAGGGCAGCGGGTTCGCCACCCCGTTCGTGACGGACCCGGCCAAGCGGTCGCAGGTCGTGGGCACCATCGACTTCGACGACACGGTGGACGCCGCGACCGTGGCGAAGGTGTTGCGCGCCAACGGGATCGTCGACGTCGAGCCGTACCGCAAGCTGGGCCGCAACCAGCTCCGCGTCGGCATGTTCCCGGCGATCGAGCCGGACGACGTGACCGCGCTGACCGCGTCCGTCGACTGGGTGGTCGAGCACCTGGGTTAGGCGCGCCCCGACTGGCGGTACTCCCCTGGTTTGAGTAGTTCTCACGTTGGCAACACCGGTCGTGGCCGGGCAAGATCACGCCCGGATCGCGATCGGATCGCGGAGCGGTGCGGCGCGCCTTCCCCGTCAAGGGGGCGCGCCGGCCTACCGTCGGACCGGCGAGGTGGAGTCAGTGGGGAGGCCGTGATGCGAGCGCTGCGCGTGGTCGGGCTCGACGAGGACGGCAGGAACGTCATCCTCGAGGACCCGGCGCGTGGCGAACGGTTCACGCTGCCCGCGGACGACCGGCTGCTGGGCGCGGTCCGCGGCGGCCTCGCCCGGACCGACCAGAGCCAGACCGGGACGGAGAGCCCCATGCGCCCCCGTGAGATCCAGGCCCGCATCCGCGCCGGTGAGTCCGTGGTCCAGGTCGCCGAGGTGGCCGGCATGCCGTCGCACCGCGTCGAGCGGTTCGCCTACCCCGTGCTCCTGGAGCGGTCGCGCACCGCCGAGCTGGCGCAGCGGGCGCACCCGGTCCGCGCGGACGGCCCGGACGTGCAGACCCTCGGCGAGGTCGTCGCGCACTCCTTCGGGCTGCGCGGCCAGGACTACTCCCAGGTGAACTGGGACTCCTGGCGGGGCGAGGACGGCAAGTGGGTCGTCCAGCTCCGCTGGACGGCCGGCCGGTCCGACAACAGCGCGCACTGGGTGTACCACCCCGGCGCGCACGGCGGCACGGTGACCGCGTTGGACGAGCACGCCGCCGACCTGATCGACCCGTCCCCGTCCCGTCCGCTCCGGACGGTGCGGCCGGTGACCCCGCTGGCCAGGCAGGCGTTGCGGGTCGAGGAGGACGCGGCCGACGGGCCGGCCGCCGAGGACGCGCCCACAGCGGCGCCGCCGCAGGCGCCGGAGCCCGAGGCGCAGCGCCCGGCCGCCCCGGACCGCGCCGCGCGGGAGCCGGAGCTCCCCGCCGACCGGCCGGAGCAGCCGCCGGCGGCCGCCGGCAAGGGCGAGCCGGAGGGCGACGGCAAGCAGGCCCGGCGCGGGCGGAAGAACCACCCGATCGTTCCCTCGTGGGAGGACGTCCTGCTCGGCGTCCGCACCCAGCGCGGCTGAGCACCCGCTCCGGAAGAGCAGAACGACGAGCGGGGAGGCGTCACCGGACGCCTCCCCGCTCGTCGTGTTTCACCGGAACCCGGGGTCCGCTCAGGAAGCCACAGTCGGCTCCGGGGTGGCCTGGCCGAGCAGCCGCCAGCTCACGTGGGGGTGGTGCCCGTAGCGGGTCGACAGCTCGCGGGCGAGCAGGGTCATTCGCTCGACGGTGCGGTTCCGGTCCAGCGGACCCGCGTCGAGGAACCGGAACGGCATCGGCGCGAGCGCCGCCATCACCCGGTCCTTGGCGTCCTGGTCGTCGCCGGTGACCAGCACGTCGCTGAGCCCCTCCGGGAACTCGGGGCGCTCGAACACGCCCCAGAAGGTGTTCTTGAACGCGCCCACCACGGTGGCCTCCGGCACGGCGGCGGCCAGCACCTCGGCCGCCGAGGTGTCCGGCGACGTCGTGAAGCCGGTGTAGTCCGCGTTGTACGGGTTGGCCATGCTGACCACGATCTTCCCGGCCAGGGCCGCGCGGTGCCGGGACACGAACGGCACCTCGTCCCGGTGCCACAGCGCGAGGAAGACGATGTCGGCGGCGAGCGCGGCCTCGTGGTCGACCGGGGTCGCGCCTAGTTCCGCGGCGCGGGCGGCGATCCGCTCCGGGTCGCGGCTGCCCCACAGCACCGTGTGGTGCGGGGCGAGCTCGGCGACGAGGGCGTCGCCCATCCGACCGCTGCCGAGAACGGCGACCCGCTCAGACACGGGAGACCTCGCTCCGGGTCGGGGTGAACTCGACGATCTCGTAGGTGGCGGCCTGGGACGTCACGAACGGGTCGGTCTCCACCACGGCGACGAGCTCGGCCCGGTCGTTCGCCGTCGCCAGGATGACCCCGCCGGTGCGCGGCTCCCGGGGCCCGGACATCAGGAACCGCCCGGCGTCGTAGTTCCGCTCCAGGTAGGCGCGGTGCTCGGGCAGCAGGCGGTCGATCTCCGCCAACGGCGCCACGTAGTCCAACAGGATCAGGAACACGGTGTCGGTCCTCCCCCGGCGCCGCCGGTGCGGCGCCTTCGGCACCCAGTAGACGACCGCGTCCCGCACCCCGTCCAAGTCCGGTTCCCACTGGCCCGATAGGCCGCGCCTATCGTGGCCGCATGAGCTGGGACCTGCGTCGGCTGTCGTACTTCCGGGCGGTGGCCGAGGAACGGCACTTCGGTCGGGCGGCCGAGCGCCTGCGCATCACGCAGCCCTCGCTGAGCCAGCAGATCAAGGCGCTGGAGCGCGCCGTCGGCGCGCCGCTGCTGGAGCGCTCCCCGCGCGGGGTGTCGCTGACCCCGGCCGGCGAGGTCCTGCTCGACGAGGCCAGGATGTTGCTCAGCCAGGCCGACCACAGCCTGGCGGCCGTGCGGGCGGCGGCCGGGGCGGCGCGCCCGGAGATCCGGGTGGGCCTGCCCGCCGGCGTGGACGCCGCCCTGCTCCGCCGGATCAAGGAGGCCACCGCGGCGCTCGGCGTCCGGGCCGTCGCGGTCTTCCGGGACACCACGACCGCCGCCCAGCCGGACCTCCTCCGCAGGGGCGAGCTGGACCTCGGGCTGCTGCGCGAGCCGGTGGACGCGGACGACCTGCGCCGGCTCCCGGTGGTCACCGAGCCGCTCGGGGTGGTGCTGGACGTCGCCCATCCGCTGGCGGAGCGCGACGAGCTGACCCTGGCCGACCTCGCGGGGCAACGGCTGGCGTGGTTCCCCCGGGAGACCGCCCCCGGCTACCACGACGAGGTGCTGGCGACCTGCCGCGCGCACGGCTGGGACCCCCACACCTGGGCCTGCGAGAGCCGGCGCCACACCTCCTTCGTGGTGCAGCTGACCACGAACGACGACGTGGTCGCGTTGCTCCCGGAGCACGTGGCGCGGCACGAGCCGGAGCTGGCCTGGCGCCCGCTGCGCGGGACGCCGCTCCGCCTGCGCGTCAGCGTGGCATGGCGCAAGGACCTGCCGGACGGCCCCGCGCGCTCCCTGGCCCACGCGCTCGCCCCCGCCGCCGACCAGCCCGTTCTCGACCGCTGAGCTGACGGCGTTACCGGGGCACCAGCGGGCCAGCGGGGCTGACCGGTCCTCGCGCCCGCGCCAGGCGTCGACTCGTGCCGAGCCGCGGATCACCGAGTTTCGGCACGAGCCCCGCCTGTTCGCCGGTCGCCCCGGTCTGCCGGACATCACCGACACGCGCCGCTCTGGCACAACCCCGTCACCAACCAGGCCGTTCCCGACCGCTGACGCCGTGCCGGGGCCGCGCTAGCGGGTCGGGTGGGGCACGGCGTCGAGCCAGGCGAGGTCCACGTCCTCGGTCCGGCACCACCGCTCGGCCTGCTCCCTGTCCAGCGGCTCCACGCCGCTGGGGAGGTGCCGGCCGAGGGTGACCCACCCGTCGGCGGCGAGCACGAGCAACCGCCCCTCGCGGGTGGCGAGCAGGCGGCCGTGCGGGTAGGCCATCGTGCGCGGGGTTCGGTAGTACCGCACGGTCTCGGGTCGCGTCACCCGTCCGATCATGCCCTGCCCGGCCGCCCAGGCCGAGTCCTCGGGACCCCCGAACGGGTGGTTTCGCGTCGCCCGGAAGGCGCTGCCGACATCGTCAAGACCCAGGTCAGCGGCCTGCGCCCGGACAAAAACGGGATGCCACACCGGAACCCGGTCCGTAGCGTCGCGCACGCTCTGGTGAGGGGGGACGGTGATGGCGACGCGACCCGACCGAGGCGCCCGGCGCGCCCAGCGCTCCACCCTCGCGGTGCTGCGCCGGCTCGGCCCCTACCTGCGGCCGATCCGCGGCGCGCTCGCCCTGGCGATCGTCGCCGCGCTGGCGGCGAACCTCGCCGGGCTGTCCATCCCGCTGGTGCTCCAACGCGTGCTCGACGGCCCGGTGGCCCAGCGCGACCTCGGCGCGCTGCCGCCGCTGCTGCTCGCGATCCTGGCGCTCGGCGTGGCGGAGGCCGGCCTGTTCTGGCTGCGCCGCCGCGTCCTGAGCCGGCCGATCACCGGGCTGGAGCAGCGGATGCGGGCCGACCTCTACCGCCACCTCCAGGGTCTGCCGGTGGCCTTCCACGACCGGTGGCAGTCCGGCCAGTTGCTCTCCCGCGCCACCGGCGACCTGGCCACCGTCCGCCGGTTCATGAACTTCTCCGTGGTGTTCCTGCTGGCCAACACGTTCGTGCTGGTGGCGGGCCTGCTGTTGCTGCTGTGGCTGTCACCGGCGCTGGCCGCCGTGCAGGCCGTCGCCGTGCTGCCGCTGGTCGCGCTGGTCTCGGTGTACGAGAACCGGTACCGCGTGGTGGCCAGGCAGTGCCAGGACCAGGAGGGGGACCTGGCCACCACGGTCGAGGAGTCGGTGCTCGGCGTCCGGGTGCTCAGGGCCTTCGGTCGGGGCCCGCACCTGACCCGCCGGTTCGTCGGGCAGGCCAGGGAGCTGCGGTGGCGGGAGCTCCGGCGCGTCCGGCTGCTGGCGGTGCTGTGGACCATCTGCGTCGTGCTCCCCGAGCTGGTGATCGCCGGGCAGCTCGCCCTCGGCGGGTACGCGGTCGCCCAGGGCGCGATGACCGTCGGCACGCTCGTCGCGGCGATCACCGCCACCAGCTACCTGGAGTGGCCGATCCAGTCGCTCGGCTGGATGCTCGCCGAGGCGAACAACGCCGCGGCGGCGTGCGAGCGGATCTGGGAGGTGTTCGACGCCCCGCTGTCGATCGCCGACCCGGAGCGGCCGCGCGCGCTGGCCCCGCCGACGCGGGGCCACCTGCGGTTCGAAGGGGTCCGGTTCGCGCACCCCGGCGCGGACGGCGACCTGCTGCGCGGCGTGGACCTGGAGGTCCGGCCCGGGGAGACCGTCGCGCTGGTCGGCGCGACCGGCTGCGGCAAGACCGCGCTCACCGCGCTGGTCCCCCGGCTGCACGACGTCACCGGCGGCCGGGTGCTCGTCGACGGGGTCGACGTGCGCGAGCTGCCCGTGGCCGAGCTGCGCCGCGTCGTGGGCACGGCGTTCGAGGACCCGGTGCTGTTCTCCGCGAGCGTGCGGGAGAACGTGAAGCTGGGCGTGCCGGAGGCCACCGACGAGCAGGTGTGGGCCGCGTTGCGGGTGGCGCACGCGGCGGAGTTCGTGGCCGCGCTGCCGTGGGGGCTGTCGACCCGGATCGGCGAGCAGGGGCTGTCCCTGTCCGGCGGGCAGCGCCAGCGCCTGGCGTTGGCGCGGGCGGTGCTCGGCCGGCCGGCGGTGCTCGTGCTCGACGACCCGTTGTCGGCGTTGGACGTGCACACCGAGGCCGAGGTGGAGGCGGCCCTGCGCCAGGTGCTGCGCGACGCGACCGCGCTCGTGGTGGCCCACCGGCCGAGCACCGTGCGGCTCGCGGACCGGGTCGCCCTGCTGTCCGGCGGCCGGGTCGTCGCGGTCGGCACGCACGAGGAGCTGTCGGGGACCTGCCGGGAGTACCGGGCACTGATGTCCACTGTAGACGGACGAGTGGACGGACACGTTGACGGGAAGGCGGACGGGAGGACGGCCGGCCAGCGGCCCGACTCCACCGGGAACGACGCCGGGGAGGTGACGACGCGGTGAGCCGGGGAACAACCCGCGAGGCGCCCCAGCCCCGGCCCCCGGGCGAGCGGTCGGACCGCCCGGCCGGGCCGCCGGAGCCCGACGAGTCGTGGCGCGGGGTCGCCGCCGAGGACCAGGACGAGGTCGACCACCAGGTCGGCGCCCGGCTCCAGGCCCGGTCCCGCCGCCTGCTCCGGTCGCTGCTGCGGCCGCACACCGGTGGCGCCCTGCTCGCGCTCCTCCTGGTAGTGGCGGAGAACGTCGCCCAGCTCACCGGGCCGCTGCTGATCGCGGCGGCGATCGACGTCGGCGTGCCCGCCGCGCTGGCCGGCCGACCCGCGCCGCTGACCTGGCACGTCGGCGGCTACGTGGGCTGCGGCCTCGCCGGCGCGGCCCTGCGCTTCGCGTTCCTCCGGCTCTCCGGGCGGATCGGCCAGGACGTGCTGCTGGAACTGCGGAGACGGGTCTTCGCCCACGCCCAGCGGCTGTCGCTGTCGTTCCACGAGTCCTACACGTCCGGCCGGATGATCTCCCGGCTGACCAGCGACCTCAGCGCGCTCGACGACCTGCTGGAGATGGGCCTGGACGGGTTGCTGTCCTCGGCGCTGACCGTGGCCGGCGTGGCCGTGCTGCTGGTGTGGCTGGACCCGCCGCTGGGCCTGGCCGTGCTCGCGACGTTCGTGCCGTTGTTGTTGCTGGCGCGGTGGTTCCGCCGCCGGTCGCGGTCGACCTACCGGCGCACGCGGACCACGGTTGCGCGGGTGATCGTCCAGTTCACCGAGACGATGAACGGAGTCCGCGCGGTGCAGGCGTTCCGCAGGGAGCGCCGAAACGAGTCCATTATGGACGATCTGAGCGCGGATTACCGCGCCGCGCAACAGAACTCGCTGCTGCTGGTCGCCCGGTTCACGGCGTCGGTCCGGCTCGTCGGCAACCTGACGATGGTCGTCGTGCTGGCCGTCGGCGCCTGGCGGGTGGCGCACGGCCAGCTGGAACTCGGTCTGCTCGCCGCCTTCCTGCTCTACCTGCGCAAGCTCTACGACCCGCTGGACGAGCTGGCGATGGTCGCCAACGCCTACTCGGCGGCCGTGGCGGCGCTGGAGAAGATCTCCGGGGTGCTGGAGGAGACGCCCTCGGTGCCCGAGCCCGCCCACCCGGTCCCGCTGCCCGATCCCAGAGGTGAGCTCCGGTTCTCCGGCGTGGAGTTCCGGTACGGCGAACAGGGCCCGCTCGTGCTCCCACCACTCGACCTGCACGTCCCCGCCGGGCAGACCGTGGCCCTGGTCGGCGCCACCGGCGCCGGGAAGTCCACCCTGGCCAAGCTGGTCGCCCGGTTCTACGACCCGATCGCCGGCGCGGTCACCCTGGACGGCGTCGACCTGCGCAGCGTCAGCGACGCGGACCTGCGGCGCGCGGTCGTGATGGTGACGCAGGAGTCCTTCCTCTTCGAGGGGACGGTCGCGGACAACATCGCGCTGGGCCGGCCGGACGCCTCCCGCGCCGAGATCGAGGAGGCCGCGACCGCCGTCGGCGCGCACGAGTTCGTCAGCGCGCTGCCGGACGGGTACGACACCGACGTCCGCAAGCGCGGCGGCCGGCTCTCGGCCGGGCAACGCCAGCTCGTGGCCTTCGCCCGCGCGTTCCTGGCCGGCCCCCGGGTGCTGGTTCTGGACGAGGCGACGTCCAGTCTGGACCTGCCGAGCGAGCGGGCCGTGCAGGCCGCGATGGAGCGGGTGCTGGCCGACCGCACCGCGTTGATCATCGCGCACCGGCTGTCCACCGTGCTCGTCGCCGACCGCGTCCTGGTGATGGCGGACGGCCGGATCGTGGAGGACGGCCCGCCGGCGGACCTGGTCGCCGGCCGGGGCCGGTTCGCCCGCCTGCACCGCGCGTGGCTGGACTCGCTCGCGCCGACGACCTCGTGATCCCGTAGGCGGCACCGGCTCAGCGCGCCCAGTTCACCAGGACTGGACCGGCGGGTTCAGCCCAGCAGGGAGAGCAGCAACAGCGCCCATGCGGTGCCCAGGCCCACCGTCACGCCGTACGCCACCCACCGCCAGACCGGGAGCTCCCTGGTCAACCACACCGACGGCGCCAGACCCCCAACCACGACGAGGTTCCCGACCAGGCCCAGCAACCAGCTCGTCCCGGCCAGGGTCAGCGTCAGCCCGACCACCGCGACCGCGACCACCGCAGCCGTGACCGCGCTCACCGTCAGCCCCGTCGCCCAGGGCGTGGGCTCACCGGAGGCCGGCTCGGGCACGAGCGCGGGCGCGGGCGCGGGCGCAGGCGCGGGTTCCCGGCGCGCCGGCGGTGGCGGGAGGTCCACGCGCTCCAGCCCGCCGCGGACGGGGTCGGCGTAGTCGACCGGGACACCCATCGCCGCGGCGAGCCGGCCGGCGAGCTGTCTGCCGCGCCGCGACACCAGCTCGGCGGTGGTGTCGCCGGGCGGACCGTCGGGCCCGCTCACGGCCGCCACCACCTGCGCCCACTCGTGCAGGGCGGTGGCCAGTCCGTGCGGCAGCGCCAACGAGTCCGGGTCGACCTCGTGCTCGACCCCGTCCCGCTCGCCGACCACCACGGCGCGTCCGGCCCGGGCGTGCAGTTCCACGGGTGCAGCCTAGGGCGTGCCGACCGCCGATGAAGATCGTCGCGGAGCGGTCAGGGGCGGGCGGCGGCGTGGAAGGCGATCGCCGCGGCCGTGGCCACGTTCAGCGAGTCCACACCGGAGGCCATCGGGATCCGCACCGCCGAGTCGGCCGCCGCGATGGCCTCCTCGGTGAGCCCCGGCCCCTCGGACCCCAACAGCAACGCGACCCGGCCCCGGTCCAGCCCGGCGTCCCGCAACGGGACCGAGTCCGCCCTCGGCGTCAGCGCGACAACCCGGAAACCGTTGTCCCGCAACATGTCCAGCCCCTGCGGCCAGGGTTCGAGCACGGCGAACGGCACCCGCAGGACGTGCCCCATCGAGACCCGCACGCTGCGCCGGTACAGCGGGTCGGCGCAGCCGGCCCCGAGCAGCACGCCGTCGACGCCGAGGGCCGCGGCGTTGCGGAACATCGCCCCCAGGTTCTCGTGGTCGCCGACGCCCTCCAACACCGCCAGGCAGCGCCGGCCCCGGCCGGGATCGGCCAGTTCCGCCGCGGTCGGCTGGGCCGCCCGGTCGGCGGCGGCGAGCACGCCCCGGTTCAGGTGGAACCCGACGACCTCGGCCATGACCTCGGCGGAGGCGACGTAGGCCGGCACGTCCAGCCCGACGAGGTCCTCGGCGAGCTCCTCCACGCGGCGGCGCACGCCGAGCAGCGCCCGCACCGGGTACGGCGAGGCGACCAGCCGCCGCACCACCACGACGCCCTCCGCGATCACCAGACCGCGCCCGCCGGGACGGTCCGGGCGTCGGTCCGCGCGCGACAGGTCGCGGAAGTCGGCCAGCCGCTCGTCGGCCGGGTCGGTGATCTCGATCAGACGTGCCACGGTGACCAGTCTCGCACCGCCCCGGCCGGGGGCCGCGCGAAACCGGAGCGGCCGAGCCGCTGACCAGCATTCCCTTGCACAGCGTGAAAAACGGGTCACTCACTGCACCGGTTTGGCCGCTAGCGGACCTGTCGACCCTGTGTCACGGTGGGCCATCCCCGGAACCGCTTCCGAACCAGGCCGACCGGAGGGGAAACGGCATGGGTAGGGACGTCAGCGAACGGAAGTTCTCGCGGGAGGACCGACAGCGCTACCGGGAGAAGGTGCAGCGCTGCCTGGACGCGTTGGCCCGGATGCTCGCGACCGACGCGTTCCACTTCCCGCGGCGACAGATGGGGTTGGAGATCGAGCTCAACCTGGTGGACGACGCGTTGCGCCCGGCGATGGCCAACACCGTCGTGCTGGAGAAGATCTCCGACCCGTGCTTCCAGACCGAACTCGGCCAGCACAACATCGAGGTCAACGTTCCGCCGCGACCGTTGGCCGGGGACGAGGCGCTGGAGCTGGAACGCGACCTGCGCGACGCGCTCAACTCGGCCGACACCAAGGCCGGCGACGCGGGCGCGGGGCTGGTGATGATCGGCATGCTGCCGACGCTGCGGCCCGAGCACTTCGACCCGCACTGGCTTTCGGTGAACCCGCGGTACTCGTTGCTGAACCGGCAGATCTTCGCGGCCCGCGGCGAGGAGATCGTGCTCGACGTGGAGGGCGTGCCGATGCCGGGACGGCACCGGGAGAAGCTCCGGTGCTTCTCGGAGTCGATCCTGCCCGAGTCGTCCTGCACGTCGGTGCAGTGCCATCTCCAGGTGGCGCCCAGGGACTTCGCCGCGCACTGGAACGCGGCCCAGTGCCTGGCCGGCGTGCAGGTGGCGCTGGCGGGCAACTCCCCGTTCCTGCTCGGCAGGGCGCTGTGGCACGAGACCCGCATCCCGATCTTCGAGCAGGCCACCGACACCCGCCCGCAGGAGCTGAAGAACCAGGGCGTGCGGCCCAGGGTGTGGTTCGGGGAGCGGTGGATCACGTCGATCTTCGACCTGTTCGAGGAGAACGTGCGGTACTTCCCCGCGCTGCTGCCGGAGTCCGAGACGGAGGACCCGTTGGAGGCGCTGGAGGACGGCCGCGCCCCGCAGCTCTCCGAGCTCCGGCTGCACAACGGCACCGTGTGGCGGTGGAACCGACCGGTCTACGACCTGGTCGACGGGGTTCCGCACCTGCGCGTGGAGAACCGGGTGCTGCCGGCGGGGCCGACGGTGGTGGACACCATCGCCAACGCCGCCTTCTTCTACGGCGCGCAGCGGGCGCTGTGCGACCAGCAGCGTCCACTGTGGACACAGATGTCGTTCCAGGCGGCCGAGGAGAACTTCTACGCCGGCGCCAAGCACGGCCTGGACGCCCAGCTCTACTGGCCGGGCATCGGCTGGGTCCCGCCCGACGAGCTGGTCCTGCGCCGGCTGCTGCCGATGGCGCACGAGGGACTGCGCGCGTGCGGCGTGTCCGACGCCGCGCGGGAGCGGTACCTCGGCCTGATCGAGCAGCGCTGCGTCGCCCGGCGCACCGGCTCGGTGTGGCAGCGGGAAACCGTGTCCCTGCTGGAATCCCGGGGCATGGACCGCGACGCCGCGCTGGCCGGGATGCTGCAGCGCTACGTGGAGCTCATGCACGCCGGAGAGCCGGTGCACAACTGGCCGGTCGCCTGACCCCGCGCCGACCGCCAGCGGGTCAGCTCGCGTAGAGCCGCGTCATGGCCCGCGCGGTGTCGGTGATCCGCTCCCGCAACTCCTGGGGGGCCAACACCTCCACCTCCGCGCCGAGCCGCAGCAGGTCCACCTCGGCGTGCTGGACCGACTCGATGGGCAGCTTCACCTCGACCCACCCGTCGGGCTCCGGCGGCCCGGCGCTCTCCTTGGCGAGCTTGCTCACCACGGACCCCAGCAGGAACAGCATCTGCATCCCGCGGGGGGAGAGCCGGACCACCGCCTGGTCGCGGTACATGCCGGTCTCGAAGCGCTCGGTCCACGACCGCCAGTAGGCGACGAGGTCGAAGTCCTCCGGCCGCTCGAAGTGCCCCTCCAGCACGGACATCTCCAGCAGGCGGGAGACGCGGTAGGTGCGGAGGTTCTCCCCCGAGCGCGCCACCAGGTACCACGTGCCCGCCTTGAGCACGATGCCCAGCGGCTCGACGCGCCGGGTCACCTCGTTCTCGCCGTCCCACAACCGGTAGCGCACCTGCAGGGGGCGCTGGTTCCACAACGCCTCCGCCACCTCGGCCAGGCGCGCCGGGGTCTCGTCGTTGAACCAGCGCGGCGCGTCCAGGTGGAAGCGCTCGCGGATGCGTCCCGCGCGGGAGCGCAGCTCCGGCGGGAGCGCCGCGAGCAGTTTGAGCTGCGCGGCCGCCAGCACGCTGCCCAGCCCCAGTTCCGAGGCCGGCCCCGGGGCCCCGGCCAGGAACAGCGACTCGGCCTCGTCGGTGTTCAACCCGGTTAATCGGGTGCGGTACCCCTGGAGGACCTGGTAGCCCCCGGTGCGGCCGCGGTCGGCGTAGACCGGGACGCCGGCGGCGCTCAGGGAGTCCATGTCGCGGTACACGGTGCGCACCGAGATCTCGAGTTCGTCGGCCAACTCCTGCGCGGTCATCCGCCCCCGGGTCTGCAGGAGCAACAGGATCGACAGCAAGCGGCTCGCCCTCATGTCACCCCAGTGTCCCGGAATACCTGACAGAAGGTGACAGGTAGGACGGGGATCTTTCGGTCCATGACCCATCGCGCCACCGGAACGCCGATCCCCGGGAACTGGGCGGAGCACGAGCGCCGGGAGCGTGGCGACGGCACGCGGCCGAGTCGCGCGGAAACCCACCCCGCGACGACGGCCTCCACGCGCGAGCACGACTTCGCCTGACCGAGGGGGCTGTCCCCCAGGAGCCCCCTCACGCGGGCCCGACCTCGCTGGCGCGGCGGGGTCGGGCCCCGCGGCGTGTGCCGTCACGGCGAGGGGCCCGCGTCACAGCCGAGATCAGTTGCCACTAGGTTGCAACTGAGGAAGGCTTGCAACAGGAGCGGGAACCCTGACCAAGGAGGCGGAATTGGGTCGGTACGTCCTGCCGGACCTGCCCTACGACTACGGCGCACTCCAGCCGGCGATCGCGGGCGAGATCAACGAGCTGCACCACAGCAAGCACCACGCCGCCTACGTCAAGGGCGTCAACGACACCCTGGACAAGATCGAGGAAGCGCGCGACAAGGGTGACTACGGCTCCATCGTGGGCCTGGAGAAGACCCTGGCGTTCAACCTCGCCGGCCACGCCATGCACGTGGTGTGGTGGAACAACCTCAGCCCCGAGGGCGGCGACAAGCCGACCGGCGAGCTGGCCGCGGCCATCGACGAGTTCTTCGGCTCGTACGACAAGATGCGCGCCCAGATGACCGCCGTGTCCACCACGGTGCAGGGCTCCGGCTGGGGTGTGCTCGCGTGGGAGCCGATCGGCCGGCGCCTGGTGGTGCACCAGCTCTACGACCACCACTCGAACCTGTCGATCAGCGCTACCCCGCTGCTCGTCTTCGACTGCTGGGAGCACGCGTACTACCTGCAGTACAAGAACGTGCGCCCGGACTACGTCGAGAACCTGTGGAGCCTGGTGGACTGGGCCGACGTCCAGCGCCGCTTCGAGAAGGCCCGCGGCGGCGACAACGGGCTGTGGGTGCCGGAGACCGTCTGAGCCGGTCCCCCTGAGCTGGCCGTGGATGCTCCGACAAGCTCCGACGGCCACCGCGTCGAGGCCCTCCCCTGGGAGGGCCTCGACGTGTTTCCGGGGTAGCGCGCTCGGTCTGACGGCGGACAACACGAGGCCCCGCCCTCCGGTCGGAGGGCGGGGCCTCGTGCGTTCCCGAACTGACTGCCGCTCCCACCACGAAGCGGACGAGAGTTAGGTTAGCCTAACTTGATTGCTTTGGGAAGCCTCCGCACCGCACCCCGTGCCGCTGGTCGAGCACGTCGAGGGCGCGCCGCGCCGACAACGTGGTGGCGGTCATCGCGCCGCCGATGAGGATGCCGCCCATCGGCAGCACCGCGGCGCCGTGCGGCGGCACGAGCCCGCTCGCCACCAGGACGCCCAGCGCGGGCAGCGCTCCCCCGAGCACCGCGAGGCCGACGGGCAGGACGCGCGTCGCCTTCGCCCGCCGGGCGGCCGTGATCGTGGCGACCACGGACATGAGCAGGACGAAGGACGCCGAGAGCGGGAGCGACGCGAGCACGCCGGCCACCACGGTGGAGACGACCGCGAGCTGGACGACGGCCCGCACGGCGGCCCACAGCACGGGCCGGGCGGCGAAGAGCCCGGCCGCGCGCCCCACGAGCGCGGTCGCGGCCACGAACACCACACAGACGAGGACGAACGGGACCCAGCCGTGGTCCACCGAGATCACGGACACCTCCAGGAGCGCCGCGCGCTGTCACCGGTTCCGGTCGGCCGGTGTCAGTCCTGCGTGGTGAGCATGAATACCCCCTGCCCGCAACCCGCTGTCCACAGGCGCCGCGGTTTGTCCACAGAGGACCCGATGGTGGAGTGACTTCGGGCCGTTCTCCGGCCGGTTGTCCACAGGCGGGCCGATCGCGCTTGGGCCGGCGTGGTGATGTTCGTTACGCTGGAGCGGGGCTCGCCCCCCGGGACGGGTGGGGGCTGTCCTGAGGTGGGGGGAAGCGGTCGGCGTCAGGACCGGGGTGTCCGGTTCGGCGAGCCGGGTCGGCGCACCACCCGCGTGTGCGACCACCGCCGCAGCCGGAGCCGGAAACCGCCCCTACGGGCCAGGACGAACCCGCACGCCAGCGCGGACAGGGCGGACAGCAGCCCGCCCAGCACCAGCGGCGCGCGACCGCCGTAGTGGTCGGCCACCCAGCCCATCAGCGGGCCGCCCACCGGCGTGCAGCCGATGAAGATCAGCAGGTAGAGGCCCATCACGCGGCCGCGCATCACCGCGTCGGTGGAGAGCTGGACCGTGGCGTTCGCCGTGGTGGTGAAGGTCAGCGTGGCCGCGCCGGCCGGCACGAGCAGGGCCGCGAACGCGAGGTAGCTCGGCATGATCCCGGCCAACGCCTCCAGCAGGCCGAACGCGAGCGCGCCGCCGATGAGCAGCCGCATCCGGGGCCGACCCCGCGTGCTGCGGCGCGCGGCGAGCGTCGCGCCGGTCAGGGTGCCGACGGCGAGCATCGTGGACAGCAGTCCGTAGCCGTCCGCGTCGCGGTGGAAGACGTGGCTGGCGACGTAGGCCAGCGTGGTCTGGAAGTTGAGCCCGAACGTGCTGACCAGGCCGACCAGGGTCATCACGACGACCAGGTCGGGGCGGCCGCGCACGTAGCGCAGCGCCTCCCGGATCTGGCCGCGGCGCCTGGGCGCGGGCTGGCCGCGGAACAGCCGCGCGGGGTCCATCCGGAACAGCCCGGTGAGGACGCCGACGAACGTCGCCGCGTTGATCAGGAACACCCAGCCGGTGCCGACCAGGGTGATCGCCACGCCGGCCACCGCGGGGCCGGCGATCCGCGCGACGTTGAACGTCATGGCGTTGAGCGCGACCGCGTTGGTGAGCTGGTCAGGGCCGACCATCTCCTGCGCGAACGCCTGGCGCACCGGGGTGTCGAGCGCGCTGAAGACGCCGAGCGCGACGCACAGCGCGTAGACGTGCCAGAGCTGGGCGACGCCGGCGACGTCGAGCAGGCCGAGCGCCAGCCCGCACAGCCCCATGCCGGCCTGGATGACGATCAGCAGCCGGCGCTTGTCGTAGCGGTCGGCGAGCACACCGGCCCAGAGGGAGAGCAGCAGGGTCGGCGCGAACTGCAACGCGGCGGCGACGCCGAGGGCGAGCGCGTTGCCGCCGGAGAGCTGGAGCACCAGCCAGTCCTGGGCGACCCGTTGCATCCAGGTGCCGACCAGCGAGACGACCTGGCCGGAGGCGAAGAGCCGGTAGTTGCGCACCCGCAGGGAGGCGAACATGCCGCCGCGGGCGGGCCGCTCCGGGGCCGCGTCCCGGCGGCGGGCCGGGTGGGCGCCGGGGACGGAGCCGGCGGCGGGGCTGGTGGGCGTGGTGGTGGCCGACGGCGGGGCGGTGCTGCCGCCGGGGCGCTGGGGGGAGCTGGCGTCGGGTGGGTGGGTGTCATCCGGCCGATGGATTCCCTGACCACCCGTGTAAGCCACTCGTTACTGCCCCGCCATCCTGTCGATGATCTCGGCGGCGCGCGTCAGCACCGCCCGTTCCTCGGTGTCGAGCGCCGCCAGCCGCTGGTCCAGCCAGCGCTCCCGCGCGCAGACCTCGGCCCGGATGAACCGGCGCCCCTCGTCGGTCACCTCGACGATCGCCTGTCGCCCGTCCGTCGGGTGCGGGCGGCGGGTGGCGAAGCCGTGCTCCTCCAGCGCCGCGATCACGCGGGTCATCGACGGGGGCTGCACGCCTTCCTTGGCCGCCAGCTCGCCCGGGGTCAGCGGACCCCAGTTGTACAGACAGGACAGCGCCGAGATCTGGGTCAGCGTCACCGACGAGTCGACGCGCTGCGCCCGGAGGCGTCGGTTGAGGCGCACCACGGCCAGTCGCAACCGGCTGGCCAGCGACGGCTCGGGCTCCTCGACGTCCGACACATCCTTAGCGTACCTCACGATCTCCCCTTCGTGCGGATCTTGGACGAGCGGGCCACCTCCCCGACCGGTGGCGCCGGGAGGTGGCCCGCTCGCGGTGAGCTCAGGCGCCGAACGCGGCGCGGATCGGACCGATGGCGAAGTAGGCCGCGAAGGCCACCGCCACCACCCACATGAGCGGGTGAATGGAACGCGCCTTCCCGGTGGCCGAGCGCAGCACGACGTAGCTGATGAACCCGGCCCCGATGCCGTTGGCGATCGAGTAGGTGAACGGCATCACCACGATGGTGAGGAACGCCGGCAACCCGACCGAGAACTCCGAGAAGTCGACCTCGCGGATCTGGCCGATCATCAACGCGCCCACCACGACCAGCGCGGGAGCGGCGGCCTCCAGCGGGATCACCTGGTAGAGCGGCGTGAGGAACATCGCGGCGAGCAGCAGCACGCCGGTCACCACGTTGGCCAGGCCGGTCCGCGCGCCCTCCGCGATGCCGGCCGCCGACTCCACGAACACCGTGTTGGACGACGCCGAACCCGCGCCGCCGGCCACCGCGCCGACACCCTCGACGAACAGCGCCTTGCCGACGCCGGGCAGCTGGTTGTCCCGGTCCACCAGGCCGGCCTCCTTGCCCAGGCCGGTCATGGTGCCCATGGCGTCGAAGAAGTTGGCCAGCACCAGGGTGAACACCAGCAGCGCCACGGTGATCGAGGGCAGCCGGGTCCACGCGCCGAACGAGACGTCGCCGAACAGCGCCAGGTCCGGCAGGTCGACGACCTTCTCCGGCAGCGCCGGGTAGCCGAGGTTCCAGCCCTTGGCGTTGCCGGCCCCCGACGGCCCCACCTTGACCACCGCCTCCAACGCGATCGCCACGACCGTCGTGCCGAGCACGCCGATCAGCAGCCCGCCGCGCACCCGCCGCGCGACGAGCACGCCGGTCAGCAGCAGTCCGAACACGAACACCGCGGTGGGCCAGGACGCGATCGAGCCGTTGATGCCCAGTCCGACCGGCACGGTGGTGTGCGCGGCGTCCGGCAACCGGCGGACGAAGCCGGCGTCCACCAGGCCGATGAGGCAGATGAACAGCCCGATGCCGACCGAGATGGCCGCCTTCAGCTCGGCCGGCACCGCGTTGAACACCGCCGTGCGGAAGCCGGTGGCCACCAGCAGCAGGATGATCAGGCCGTCCACGACGACCAGGCCCATCGCCTCGGGCCAGGTCATCTGCGGCGCGATCGTCACCGCCAGCAGCGTGTTGATGCCCAGGCCGGTGGCGATGGCGAACGGGTAGTTCGCGACCAGTCCGAACAGGATGGTCATCACCCCGGCCACCAGCGCGGTGACCGCGGCGACCTGGGGCACGGGGAGGATGTGGCCCAGCACGTCCCGCTTGGCCGCCGGGTCGTCGGCCGAGAAGCTGCCCAGGATCAGTGGGTTCAGGACGATGATGTAGGCCATGGTCACGAACGTGACCACTCCGCCGCGGACCTCGCGGCCGATGGTGGAGCCGCGTTCGGAGACCCGGAAGAAGCGGTCCAGCCTGGAGGGCGCTGAGCGCGCCGTGGATGTGCTCGCCATCCTCTCCCCCGTTAGTGGTAATCGTTGCGGCAGGTAGCCTGCCTGACGTGGTGGAGGCGAGCGAACGCGACCCGGGCGCGAGGCCCACGGAGCCGGGCGGCGCCGCCCCCGATCGGGCGGCGGACGGCCCCTCGGGATCGGCCGAGCTCCGGGCGTTGCCCCCGCTGCCCCGCTCCCTGGTGAACCCCGATCCGCTGGTGTTCGTCGGCAGCGCCGCGTGGTTCGTGACTTTCTGCGTCCTGCTCATCACCCAGGTGGCGCTGGGTGACGGTCCGGGAGTGTGGTTCTGGACCGCGCTGACCGGTTGGCTGCTCGGCGGCGTGGGTCTGCTGGTGATCCGCTGGCAGCGCTCCGCCGCCCGGCGCGGCTCCCGGGGCGCGCAGCAGGGCCTCTGACCGCTCCGGTTCGCGACCGGACGACGGCGAGCGCGCTCCCCCGAGCCGGTGTGTACTCGTGGCGTCGGCGATGGGCGGTGCTGCGATGGGCGCCAGACAGGTGCGGAGCTGGCCGGAGGACCCGGACGCGACCCGGGCCCTCCAGGCGTGGCTGGCCGAGCCGAGGGGCGCCCTGTTCGCCGACGACCTGGACTTCCGGGGCGCCGACCTGTCCGGCGCGGACCTGGCCGGCGCCTGGCTCAACGACAGCGACCTGCGCGGGGTCGTCCTCACCGGGGCCGACCTCACCGGAGCCCACCTCAACGGCGCCCGGCTCGCCGTCGCCGACCTCCGCGACACCACGCTGGTCGAGGCCGAGCTGGACAGCGCCGACCTCACCGGCGCGAGCCTGGACCACGCCGACCTGCACGACGCGTCGTGCTGGGGCGCGGCCGCCAGGGACGTGAGCCTGCGCTCGGCCACCCTCGACCACTGCCGGCTCGAACGCGTCGACCTCCGGGGCGCCGACCTGACCAACGCGCACGTCGACGACGTGACCTTCGACGTCTGGATCGACGACAACACCGTGGTGCGCGGCCTGACCGGCACCCTCTCCGGCCCGACCCACGTCGGCGACCACGACCTGCACGGCGACGCCCTGCGGCGCTGGCTCACCGAGCACGGCGCGCGGCCCACGGTCCTGCCGGACCGGCTCCCCCGGCAGCGCTCGTCGTTCGCCGAGGGGGACTGAGAGCCCGGACAAGTGATGCCCGGGTCGGGGCGGTGGTCGGGGACGGGGACGGGGACGGGGACGGGGACGGGGACGGGGACGG
>NZ_FQVN01000012.1 GCF_900129375.1 Streptoalloteichus hindustanus
GCACCCCCCGACCCCGGGTCACGTTCTCCAGGAACGGCCGCACGTCCTCCGGGCCCTCCGGCCCACCGAAGGACAGAAACAACAACGCGTCGTAGATCATTGGCCGATCGTGCTCCCCCGACACGACGGCGGGCCCGTCGCCCCCTGGTCGCAGTGACCGGGGCAACGGGCCCGCCGGGTGTGGCAGCCTCACATGCCGAGGGCGTGCACGCCTCCGTCGACCCAGACCATCGAGCCGGTGGTCGCGGGGAACCAGTCGGACAGCAGGGCGCAGCAGGCCTTGGCCACCGGCTCGGCCGCGGTGGTGACGTCCCAGCCCAGCGGGGCGCGCTCGCCCCAGGCCGACTCCAGGTCGCCGAAGCCCGGGATGGACTTGGCGGCCATGGTGCGCACCGGGCCGGCCGCGACCAGGTTGACCCGCACGCCCTGCGGGCCGAGCTCGCGGGCCAGGTAGCGGGTCGTGGCCTCCAACGTGGCCTTGGCCACGCCCATCCAGTTGTAGGACGGCCAGGCGACGCGGGCGTCGAAGTCCATGCCGACCAGCGAGCCGCCCTCCTTCATCAGCGGGAGGCAGGCCACGGCCAGCGACTTGAGCGAGTACGCCGAGACGTGCAGCGCGGTGGAGACGTCCTCCCACGGCGCGTCGAGGAAGGGGTTGCCCAGGCAGGACGCCGGCGCGAAGCCGATCGAGTGCAGCACGCCGTCCAGGCCGTCCACGTGCTCGCCGACGCGCTCGGGCAGCGTCCGCAGGTGCTCGTCGTCGGTGACGTCCAGCTCGACCAGCGGCGCCTCCTCCGGCAGCCGCTTGGCGATGCGCTCCACCAGGCTCAGCCGGCCGTACCCGGTGAGCACCACCTTGGCCCCCTGCTCCTGGGCGAGGCGGGCGACGTGGAAGCCGATCGAGGCGTCGGTGATCACACCCGTGATCAGCAGCCGCTTGCCTTCCAGAAGTCCGGTCACGTGCGAATCCTCCGTTGGGGACGGTTCGAGGGTGTCAGTGGCCCATGCCCAGACCGCCGTCGACCGGGATCACGGCCCCGGTGACGTAGGCGGCGGCGTCGGAGGCCAGCCAGGTCACCACGCCGGCGATCTCGGCCGGCTCGGCGTAGCGGCCCAGCGGCACCTGGCCGAGGATCTCCTTCTTGCGCTCCTCGGGCAGCGACGCCGTCATGTCGGTGGACACGAAGCCTGGGGCGACGACGTTGGCCGTGATGTGCCGCGAGCCCAGCTCGCGGGCGATCGAGCGGGCCATGCCGACCAGCCCGGCCTTGCTGGCCGCGTAGTTGACCTGGCCGGCGGAGCCGGACAGCCCGACCACCGACGACACGAACACCATCCGGCCCCAGCGCTTGCGCAGCATGCCCTTGGCGGCCCGCTGCGCCACGCGGTAGGCGCCGGTGAGGTTGGCGTCGACGACGCGGGTGAACTGCTCCTCGCTCATCCGCAGCAGCAGGGTGTCGTCGGTGATGCCCGCGTTGGACACCAGCACCTCGACCGGGCCGTGCGCGGCCTCCACCTCCTGGAACGCCGCGGCGACCTGGGCGGCGTCGGTGACGTCGCACTTGACCCCGAGCAGCCCGTCGGGCGCGCCGGACCCGCGGTGCGTCACGGCGACCCTGTCGCCCTGCGCGGCGAACGCCTGGGCGATCGCCAACCCGATGCCCCGGTTCCCGCCGGTGACCAGAACGGACCGTGCCACGACTGCTCCTCCTGCTGCTGTTGTGCGTCGGATCTGGGCTGATCGTCGGCGACACTATCCGCTACCGACCGGTACCCACGAAACGGGCGGACCCCACAACGACCGGTACCGCGACACTGGCAGGCGCGCACAACGCACCGGCCCTGACCTCGGTGGACGCCTGACGCGCCCCGCCCCGTCGTCCCGGTCACCCCGGACGGGTGACCGGCGGGCCGACGGCTCAGGGCATCTGGCCGCCGCCCCTGGCCGGGGTGTTGGCCTTGACGTAGTCGCGGAGCAGGCCGAACGTGGTCAGCCGGGGCCGGTCCTCCTCGGGGACCCGGACCATGAGCTGCACGTCGACCTGCCGGAACAGCCTCCGCAGCTGGTCGTGGTTCGCGCCGAGGTCGTCCTCGAAGTGCGTCGCCTCGCTGATGTCCTCCGGCCGGACCTCGTCCAACCGCAACGCGTCGATGATCACCTGCCGCAGCCGCAGGTCCAGCGCGCTCATCCCGGTCTCCTCCTCGGGGGTGGCCTCCACGTGTCGACGTCGGGGCCGGGGCGCCGGTCGGCGGACACGGCCCGGCGACACGACCCGCCACGACAGGTTTGCCCCTCCGCCCTGTCCCGAACCCCGATCCCGCCATCCCTCCCCCGACATCGGGCGATCACGGAGGGTGTCGATCAACCACACTCCGTCTTAAGCGGATGTAAAGAGTCCCGCCGACCCCTTGTCGACTCGGGTTCGCCTCCCGACCGTGATCCAGGTCTCTAGGAGGGAACATGGCAGTTGGGCAGGGTCACCGGACAGCGAGGTCCGGTGAGCGCCGAGTCGTCGGCAACGTCATCCGCGGCAGCATCGGCAATCTGATCGAGTGGTACGACTGGTACGCCTACACGGCGTTCTCGGTCTACTTCGCCACCGCGTTCTTCCCGAAGGGTGACGAGACCGCCCAGCTGCTGAACACCGCCGCGGTGTTCGCGGTCGGCTTCCTGATGCGGCCGATCGGCGGCTGGCTGCTCGGCCGGTACGCGGACCGGTTCGGCCGGCGGGCGGCGCTGACCCTCTCGGTCACGCTGATGGCGGTCGGCTCCCTCGTGATCGCGCTGACCCCGTCGTACGCCTCGATCGGCGTGGCCGCGCCGGTCCTGCTGGTCACGGCGCGCCTGCTGCAGGGGCTGTCGGTCGGCGGCGAGTACTCCACCTCCGCGACCTACCTGTCCGAGGTGGCCTCGCCGGGCCGGCGCGGCTTCTACTCCAGCTTCCAGTACGTGACGCTCACCGCCGGCCAGCTGCTGGCCCTGGCGGTGCAGATCGTGCTGCAGCAGGTGCTGACCAGCCAGCAGATGCACCAGTGGGGCTGGCGGATCGCCTTCGTCATCGGCGCGTTCGGCGCCGTGGTGGTCATGGCGCTGCGGCGCAAGATGGACGAGTCGGAGAGCTACAAGCAGGCCACCAGGGGCGAGAAGGCCGCCGGCGACCGCGGCACGCTCGCGGCCCTGCTGCGCCACCCCAAGGAGGTCGCGCTGGTCGCCGGCCTGACCCTGGGCGGCACGGTGGCGTTCTACACGTACACCACCTACCTGCAGAAGTTCATGATCAACACGAGCGGCATCCCCAAGGAGACCGTCTCCTGGATCAACTTCTTCGCGCTGCTGGTGTTCGTCGTGCTCCAGCCGCTGGCCGGCGCGCTGTCCGACCGGGTGGGCCGCCGCCCGCTGCTGATGTTCTTCGGCTTCGCCGGCACCGTGCTCACCGTGCCGCTGCTGACCATGCTCAGCGGCACCCGCGACCCGATCGTCGCGTTCCTGCTGATGCTGGGCGGCCTGGTGGTCGTGACCGGCTACACCTCGATCAACGCGGTGGTGAAGGCCGAGCTGTTCCCGACCAGGATCCGCGCCCTCGGCGTCGGCCTGCCCTACGCGCTGACCGTGGCCATCTTCGGCGGCACCGCCGAGTACGTGGCGCTGTGGCTCAAGGACGCCGGCCACGAGCCGTGGTTCTACCTGTACGTGTCCGGCTGCGTCCTCGTCTCGCTCATCGTGTACTTCTGCATGCGGGAGACGTCGAAGGAGTCGGCGCTGGAGTCGGACACCGCCGCCGGCGCCGCCGACGACGAGGAGGCCGGGGTCCGCGGCTGAGCGAGGAGGGTGTGGCCGTGCGCGTGCTGTTGGTCGAGGACGACGACGGCGTCGCGGACGCGCTGGTCGAGGTGCTCGGCGCGCACGGCCACACCCCCACCCGGGTCCGGCGGGGCGCCGACGCGCTCACCCGGCACCGGGAGGCCGACCTGGTGCTGCTCGACCTCGGGCTGCCCGACGAGGACGGCCTGGAGGTCCTGCGCAAGCTCCGCCGGGTCGCGACCGTGCCGGTGCTCGTGCTCACCGCGCGCGGCGACGAGCGGTCGGTGGTCCGCGGCCTGCGGCTCGGCGCGGACGACTACCTGGTCAAACCGGTGCGGCTGGCCGAGCTGCTGGCCAGGATGGACGCGGTGGCGCGGCGCGCCGGCCGCGCGCCGGGGGCCGGCGCGTCCGTGGTGCGGGTGGACGACGTCGAGGTCGACCTGGTCGCCCGGCGGGTGCGGGTCGCCGGCCGCGAGGTCGTGCTGACCCCCAAGGAGTTCGACGTGCTGGCGGTGCTGGCCGGGCGGCCGGGCACGGCGGTGAGCCGCCAGCAGCTCATGGACCAGGTGTGGGGCGACGCCTACCTGGCCGTCTCCCGGTCGTTGGACGTGCACGTCGCCCAGTTGCGCGGCAAGCTCGACCGGCCCCGGCTGCTGACCACCATCCGCGGGTTCGGCTACCGCTTCGGGGAGCCGGAACCCGATGCGTAGGCGGGTGCTGCTGGCGCTGCTGGCGTTCTCGGTGCTCGCCGTGGCCGCCTTCGCGGTGCCGCTGCTGGGCTCCACCGCCGCCGAGCGCACCCAGCAGCTCGTGATCGCCCGCACCGCCGACCTGGACCGGTTCGCCGTCCTGGCCGACCAGGCCGCCGCGACCGGCGACGCCACCACCCTGCGGGCCGAGGTCGAGCGCTACACCGAGCTGTACGGCGAGCCCGTGGTCGTGGTGGACGCGCGCCGCGCCCCCGTGGTGGAGACCGGGGGGATGCGCGCGGCGGAGCCGACGGTCGCCGGCCTGGTCGACGGCGCGTTGCGCAACCAGCCCGCCGAGCCGCTCGCCCCGCTGCGCCCGTGGTCGCGCGAGGACGTGCTGCTGGCCCGGCCGGCAGGGACCGGCACGAAGGTGTCGGGCGCGGTGGTGTTGCGGGCCTCGGTGCGGGCCACAGCCTCGGACGTGGCCAGCCGCTGGGCGCTGGTGCTGCTCGGCACGGCCGCGGCCGCCGTGGCCTGCGTGTTCCTGGCCCTGGTCATGACCAGGTGGGTGCTGCGGCCGCTGCGGGAGCTGGAGCGCGGGGTGCGGGCGGTCGCGGCCGGGCGCGGCGACGCCAGGGTCGCCGCCGGCGGACCGCCCGAGCTGCGCCAGCTCGCCACCCAGTTCAACCAGATGTCCGACGCGGTGGCGGAGGCGTCGGAGCAGCAGCGGCAGCTCGTCGCCGACGCCTCGCACCAGCTCCGCAACCCGATGGCGGCGCTGCGCCTGCGGATCGACGCCCTGGGCGCGCAGGTGCCGGAGTCGGGCCGGCGCACGTACCGCTCGGTGGAGTCCGACCTGGAGCGGATGGAGGCGCTGCTCGACGACATGCTCGCGCTGGCGAACGTGGAGAACCGCGCCGCCCGGCTCTCGGCGGGCCGGGACGTGGCCGCCGCCGAGGCGCACGCGGTGTGCGACGCGGCCGCGGTGGCCACCGCGCAGGTCGACGCGTGGCGGTCGGCCGCCGAGCAGGCCGGCGTGACCCTGCGGCTGGCGGTTCGCCCCGCGCTCGCCCGCTGCGCCGAGGACGAGCTGGCGCAGGTGTTGGGTGTGCTGGTGGACAACGCCGTCAAGTACGCGGGTCGGGGGGCCACGGTCGAGGTCCGCTGCGCCCGGGAGGACGACGTGGTCCGGTTGACGGTCGTCGACGACGGTCCCGGGATGAGCGCCGACGAGCTCCGCTTGGCCACGCGCCGGTTCTGGCGGGCCGACCGGCACCGGGGCACGCGGGGCACCGGCCTGGGCCTGCCGATCGCGGAGCGGATGGTGTCCGGCCGGGGAGGGCGGCTGGAGCTGCGCTCGGCGGGGCGCCGGCACACCACCGGTGGTCAGGAGCACGAGGAGCCGACGCCCGAGCAGCGCACCGCCGAGGAGCACGGGCCGACGGAGCACCCGGGCGGTCTCACGGTCGTGGTCGAGCTGCCGGCCGCGGAGGTGACGCGATGAACCGGCTCCGGCGACGCGCGGTCCTGCGCGCGGGTGTGGCGGCCGTCGCCGCGGCGTGCCTGCCCGGGTGCTCCGGCGACGGGTACGGCGGCCCCGAGCGCTCGCTGACGGTGGCCGGCGGCGAGTCGGGCGGGTTCTACCTGGCCTTCGCCGAGCTGCTCGCGGCCGAGATCAACGCGGCGGAGCCCCGGCTGCGGGCGACCGCACGGACCACCGAAGGCAGCCTGGCCAACATCGACCTCCTGCGGTCCGGCCAGGCCCAGCTCGCCCTGGTGCTCGCCGACACGGCGCAGGCGGCCGGCTCCGGCGAACTGCCGGGCGGGCGGCCGACCCCGCTGCGGGCGCTGGGGCGGGTGTACGAGAACTACATGCAGGTCGTGGTGCCGGCGAACAGCGCGCTCCACGCGCTGTCCGACCTCGCGGGCCGGACGATGTCGACCGGGGCGCCAGGCTCCGGCGCGTCGTTGTTCGGGCAACGGCTGTTGACGGCCACCGGCCTGACCACCGCGGGGGCCCCGCCAACGCCGGGGCGTCCGACATCGCCGGTGACCACCGTGCAGCTGCGGCTGGCGGACGCCGTCGCCGCGCTGACATCCGGCCGGGTCGACGCGCTGCTGTGGTCCAGCGGAGTGCCCACACCGACGTTGTCCCAACTCGACGAGCGCCTGGGCATCCGGCTGCTGCCCCTGGACTCGGCGCTGCCGCCGTTGCGGGCCACGCACGGCGCCGTCTACGAGCGGGTGACCGTGCCGGCCGGCGCCTACCGCCTGGTGCGCGAGGTGCCGACGGTCGGGGTGGCGAACCTGCTGCTCTGCTCCCCCGACCTGCCGGACGCCGTGGCGGCCGCCGTCGCGGCGGTCCTGGTCCGCCGGGCGGCACGCCTGGTGCCGAGGGAGGCGTCAGGCACGCAGTTCCTCGACGTGCGTACCTTGATCGGCACCGGCGGAGTGCCCCTGCACCCGGGCGCGGCAGCGGTGTACCGAGCGGTACACGGCTAGGTCTCCTGCCCTCGACAGCCACATGAGCAGCGCCGCCAGCTCCCCCACGCCCCGGTGGGACCGGACGGTCTTGTCCTTCCGACTCGCCACCACCCGACACCGAATGCTGCCGTCGTTGACGTCGCCCCCGGTCGACGCAGCCAGGCAAATTCCTGTTGATCGACCCGCCTGGGAGACGGCCGAGAGCATGAACAGCTGTTCGCTGCGCCCCGCTGCGCGAGCCGCTGGCCCCCTGCATAGGCACCGGCGATCCGGCGAGGTCCAACCGCGTGCTGCTGGGCACGCACGATGGTGGCGCACACCATCACTCCCGCTCCATCTCCTCGCATGCCGCGCCAGACGAACGACCGGGTCAAAGGCGGGTAGGACCTCACCCGCCCTGCCCCGACGCAGCCGGTGAGTTTTCTGGTCCGCCCGTTTCGGGCTCATCGCTCCGCTGGAGCGATTTCTGTCCGCGATCACTCTCTGGCCGGCGGCTGCCTGGGGCATCCTCGGGCCGTTCCATGGGATGTCGATCCCCTCCACGACCCACGCGAACACCAGAGAGTCGTAGGTGTCGCCCCAGGCAGCACCACCGACCACGGCCCATCCCAAGGGCACGCAGGCCAGGTGGGTCTTCGTGCTCACCCGCCCGAGAGACGGCCGCGAAGATGATCATCTGGCTCACCGCGCCCCGCCGCCCGAGCCACCGGCCCACCCGCATAGGCACCGGTGATCCGGCGAGGTCCAACCGCGTGCTGCTGGGCACGCACGATGGTGGAGTCCGCCACCGCCTCCCGCTCCACCTCCCACATCGTCCGGCTGGAGCGCCCCTTGCCCGCGTTCACGCCGCCCGGCCAGCCGCGTGGGCGTCCTGCGCCGTTCTGGGGGATGTCGTTCCCTCCATGAGCACGCGAACGCCACACAGTTGTCGGACGCTGTCCGCCACATCATCCGGACAACCTCTGCATGACGACAGACCCCAGGGCGCGTCCCGCCGATCCTGCTCCATCGTGCTGACGAGTCGTGATGATCAACAGCACCGTTGCCCCGACCAGGATGGGGGCTGGGTGCACCTCGGTGGCTGGGGTGCGAGGGTGTCCGCGTTCGCTGGTACGGCGATCGGCCGGTCCCAGGACCGAATCCCCGCTTCTTCTGGGGGCTACACCGCGCCGGGCGCTCACGGCCGCACCCGATCACGAACCCCACCTGCTCCAGCGACGACCGGGTCGGCCCATGGTCGCCGACGAGGGCCAGCCCTCCACCGAGTGGCGCGGTGCGGACCCATCCTGACCGCCACGATCCGGCGCGGCCGGCCCCAGGCAGCCGGTGACCCCATTCGTTGACCAGGCGGCTCAGAGATGCCGTGGCGCTGGGGCGGCGATCGGCGATCTCAGAGTGGGGCGTCGACCGGCTTCCCTCTGACGATCAAGCGCGATCGGCCGGACACACTGACCGCTGACAGCGGCCAGGCCCACGACCACCGGCCTGAGTCGCGCGTTCCCCAGGGGCGGGAGCGGGGTCAGGACGCCAGCAGCGTCAACGCGAACCCGAGGAGCAGGGACGACACGGCCGCGCAGCGCCATGCGCCGGTCGTGCCTTCGCCGGCTGTCAGCGCCCGGGCGGCGAGGGACGTGACGCCGCGCAGGCCGCGCTCGCACGCGGTGCTGACGAGCTGCCAGAGCACGAGGGCGCCGCCCACCGGTCCCCACACGAGCACGGCCAGGGGCGCGACCACGCGCCAGGAGGGCCAGCTCGCCCCCTCCAGCGACTGGTGGGCCAGGGCCGCCCCGGCGATCCGGACGGCGGCGCCGAGCAGGACCAGGCCCAGTTCGCCGACCGTCGGCGCGTTCCGCTCCACGATCTCCACGTATCGCTCGTGGCACAGGGCTCCGGCCCGGAATCGGCGCGCCGCGCGCCACCGCCGCTCCGCTCGCGCCGCGTACCGCTGGGGCAGGACCCGCCACGACAACGCCGCGCGCACGGCGCGCACCAGCCGGGCGCGCGCCGCGCCGCCGTCGGGTGTCGCGTCCCGCGCCCACTGCTCCAGCCGCACGGCGCCGACCAGGTCGAGGACCACCGCGAGCCCGCCGAGCACCAGGAGGCAGATCCCGACGCGGCCGAGCCAGGGGATCGGCACGCCCCACAGGGCGAAACCGCCCAACGACTGCCCCGCGCCCCATCTGCCCACCGCGTCGAGCAGGCCGAGCGATTCCATGATCCCGACTCTGACACGCGGCTCGTTCGCGCTCCAACCGCGTGGCGCATACCCCTGCCCGTGCTCCGCGTCACGCGGGAGGGCCGGCCCCGCCAGGCCGGCAGGAATGTCTACTGTGGACACATTCGGGGGCGGCGAGCCGGACGACCCGATCTCAGCGCGTTGGCCGCCACACACGCGGGGAGACGACCGGAGTGGTGTCCTCCGTCGGCACGGGCGTCCCGCGCACCTCGGCCCGCGCGGTCGACCGCACCCTGGCCTCGGGCGTGCCGGTCGCGGTGACCTCGGCGTCGAACCAGCGGCGGCCACCGGCGGTGTTCGCGCCCCTGGTCAGCTCCGCCTCCACCGTCGTCGTCGCGCCCGGCGCCAACTCCCCCAGCTCGACGCGGCCGGGCTCGGCGTGCCACCCGTCGGGCGTCCACAGGTCCACCGTCAGGTCCCGCAGCGGGGTCGGGCAGGGGTTGCCGACGACCGCCCTGGCCTTCGTCCGCCCGCCCGCCGGCACGTCCACCGGGTCGACGCCGACGCTCACCGCCGGCCGGCAGATCGCCGGCCCCGCCGGGCGTCCGCCGCCCCGCACCTCGTCGGCGCTGAGCGGGCGCAACAGCACCGAGTAGCCGTACTCCTCCCCCGGCCGCACCTGGTACTCGGGCAGCACCGGGTGGAAGGTCTCGCCCACGCCGCTGACCGCGTGGTCGACGCGCAGGGTGTTCCACCCCGGGTTGCGCCGCAACGCGAACGGGTAGGCCGCGCGGTCGATGGCGTCGAACGGCGTCACCGAGACCTGGAGGTCGCCGGCCACCAGCAGGCCGCCGGTGCGCCCGTCGGTGAGGCTCGCCCAGCGGACGTCGGTGTGGTTGCCGTAGTCCTGCGGCCACGAGTACGGCACGTACTGTTCGTCCACTGTGGACGAATAGACGTCGACGGGCAGGCCGTCCCTGCGATCGGTGTAGTTCTCCACCGGACCCCGCCCGTACCAGTGGAACCGGTGGAACTCCTGCGGGACCTGGAGGGTGAACCCCAGCCTGGGCAGGTACGGCACCCTGCGCGCTGCCCCCTGGGCCTCCACCCGGTGCCGGACCCGGACCTCACCGTTGCCGTTGACCGTGTAGGTCATGAGCTGCCGGAAGGAGGAGTCGCCCGCGCCGGCGACGGTACTCGGCACGTCCACCCGCACCTCGCCGCCGACCTGGGACACCCTGATCTGCCCCGGCGCGGTGGCGAGCCGGTCGAGCCCGACCGCGCGCCAGGACAGCTCCTCGTCCCGGCGCTCGTTGTTGAGCGGCGCCCGCCACGCGTCCAGCACCGGGCCACGGCGCAGCAACTCCACGCCCCGCGACACCATCGACGTCAGCGTCCCCGCCCTGCGGTCGAACGCGTAGCGGAAGTCCGGTCCGGACACGACGACGCTGTCGCCGTCCTCCGTCGCCGTGACCGGGGGCGGCGCGCCAAGAGCGGGCGGGCCCGCCACCAGATCCCCGCCGATTGGGAACTGCTGCGACGACACCACGTGCCCGGCCTTGGCCCACGCGGAGTCCGCCGCCAGCACGGCCTCCACGGTCAACCACCGCTCCGCGCCGGAACCGGAGCCAGAACCGGAACCGGGCCCGGTGAAACCGGACACAGTGGACAGTCGCACCTCGGCCCTGCCGCCCGGCGGCACCTGGAGCGGCTGTTCTCCCTGGCCGACGGTCGCGCCGTTCTCCGTCACGCGCCACCGCAGAGCGAGGTCGTCGGTCCCCGCGAAGGACCGCTCGTTGACGACGGCGAGCCGTCCCTCGCGCGCGGCGACGTCGGAGATCCGGATCGGCGAGTGCGTCCAGGCCATCTGGGTGGCCTCGGGCTGGAGCGACCGGTCCGGGTTGAGCACCCCGTCGTTGCCGCTCGGGCCGGCGCCGTAGGACAGGTAGGTGCCCCGCTCGGTCACCTCGTCGAGGTCCAACGCCAGCACGGCCTGGTCCCTGGGGTCGCGCGCGAGCTCGTCGGGGGTGAGGGCGCGGTGGTAGATCCGGACCTGGTCGATCACGCCGTGCGCCATCCGGGTGGGGATGTTCTCGTCGCCCGTCTCCGGGTTCCGGCCGATGTTCACCGGCCAGGTGGAGCCGGCGACCGTGCCGCTCCAGTTCGTCGAGCCGACCTCGGCGCCGTCGATGTACAGGCGCAGCACCGCTCCGTCGAACGTGCCGGAGACGCGGTGCCAGTTCCCGTACCAGTCCCCGGGAACCGGCGCCTGGATGACGTGCCACCCGTCGTTGTAGACGAAGAACTCCAGCAGCCGGTCGGTCTTCATCTTCAACGCGTACTGGTGGTCGCCCTTGGCGATGACGGTGAAGTCGCCGGACCAGGAGGCCGGCCGGACCCACGCGTCCAGCGTGACGGCGGTGGACACCTCGTCGAATCGGGGGTCCCGGTAGACCTCGACGTAGTCGTCCAGCCCCGACAGCGACAGCGCGCGCCCGCTGCGCCCGTCGACGTGCTCGGGCATCCCGCTCAGCCAGGCCAGCGCCCCGGTCGGCGAGGCGTCCGGGGTGGTCCGCAGCGGCCGGGTGATCTCCTGGTCGGTCAGGTCCCAGACGAAACCGCCCTGCACCTGGGGGTGGCGGCGCACGACGTCCCAGAACTCCCGGAAGTTGCCGAGGCTGTTGCCCTGCGCGTGGGCGTACTCGCCCATGATCACGGGCTTGCCGGTGATCGAGGCGATGTGCTCCAGGACGGCCGGCGACGGGTACCTCGGCCCCCACACGTCGGCGAACGGCGCGTCGCCGTCGGGCACGCCGGGCTGGTGGTACAGCGGCCGGCCCGGCGCGTGCGCCCGGGCCCACTCGGCCATCGCGTGGTGGGCGCGGCCGAGGCCGGCCTCGTTGCCGGTGTCCCACATCAGGACGCTCGGGTGGTTCTTGTCCCGCTGCACCATCGCGACGAACCGGTCCAGGAACGCCTTCTGCCACTCCGGCCGGTCGGCCAGGCAGTCGTCCGGGCACGCCTGGTGGTTGTGGGTCTCGACCTCCATCTCGTCGTCGACCCACAGCCCGAGCCGGTCGGCGAGGTCGTAGAAGGACGGGTCCGCCGGGTAGTGCGCGGTGCGGACGGCGTTGACGTTGAGCCGCTTGAGCAGCCGCGCGTCCTCCGCCGTCCGCTCGGCGCTGACGTGCCGGCCGGTCGTCGGGTCGGTCTCCGCCCGGTTGACCCCGCGCACCACGACGCGCCGGCCGTTGACCAGCACCTGCCGGTCCCGGATCTCGATCTTGCGGAAGCCGACCGGCTGGCTGGTGACGTGGGTGACGGCGCCGCCCTGGTCGACCAGCTCGACCACCAGCGTGTGCCGGTTCGGCGTCTCGTCCGTCCACTTCGGAGGGTCGCTGACCCGGCCGGACAGCCGGACGGCGCCGCCGGTCTCGCCGACCTCCACCGAGCCGGTCAGCAGGCTGACCGGGTCGCCCCCGGGGTCGTGCAGCGTCGCGCGCACCTGGTGGGTTCCGGTCGGGCCGCCCCTGCGCGCGATCTCGACGTCGGCGGTGAGCGTGGCGTCGCGGTAGGCCGCGTCCAGGTCCGTCGTGATGGTGACGTCGCGCAGGTGCGTGCGCGGCGGGGCGTACAACCACACCGACCGGAAGATGCCGGAGTACCGCCACTGGTCGTAGTCCTCCAGGTAGGAGCCCGCCGACCAGCGGTGCACCTGCACTGCGAGGGTGTTGCCCCCCGGGCGCAGGTGGTCGGTGACGTCGAACTCGGCCGGGGTGTAGCCGCCCTGGTCGTAGCCGACGTACGTGCCGTTGACCCACACCAGGTACGCGCTGGTCACCCCCTCGAACCGGAGGAGCGCCCTGCGGCCGGACCAGTTCTCCGGCAGCTCGAAGTCGCGCAGGTACGCCCCGGTCGGGTTGAGGTCGCGCGGGGTCCGGGGCGGGTCGTCCGGCCACATCTCGGTGGGCGAGTTCCGGAAGACCGGGTGGTCCAGCCCGTCGGTCTGCCAGGTGTGCGGGACGGTGACCGTCCGCCACCCCGAGGTGTCCTGCCCGCCGGCCGCGAAGCGGGCCGGGAGGTCCTGGGGCCGGTCGGCCATCCGGAGCCGCCACTCGCCGTCGAGCAGGTGGACCCACGGGGACACGCGGTCGCCGCGCACGGCGGCTGAGGTGTCGGCGTAGGGCCGGAGCTCGGCGTGCGGGGCCTCCTGGCCCTCGGCCACCATCTCGGGATCGTCCAGGTAGCGGTACACGTCGGCCGGCGGCCCCGCCAGCGGCGCGACCGCGACGACGCCCTGCCCGAACCAGGTGGCGAGCAGGACGGTGAGGACCGGGAGGAGCACGGTGGCCCGGTGGACCAGGAAGTCTCGTCGCCCGCGTGCCATGGCCACACCCCCTGGGATGGACACCATCACCGGGACAAGCAAGCCGCAGACTACTGAACGTGACCGTCTCGCCCAAGGACCGTGACGGCGTGTGTCTCGTCGCCGGATCGAAGTCCACCCGAACGCCCGAACGCCGACGGCCCCGTGGGCGGCGGGAGAACCGCCGCCCACGGGGCCGCTTCGAGCGCGCGGACGACGACCGTTCGGCCGTGCCCGTCAGGGAACCGCGTGGCCGGGGAACGCTGACCGGCGAAAGCGCGTCGGGAACGCGCCGTCAGGGAATTCGTCGTCGGGGAACTCGTCGTCAGGGAATGCGCTGGCCGAGGAGCAACGCCCCGGCCACCGCGACCAACGCCGCCAGCGTGCCGAGGGCGAGCCACGGCCGGCTCGCGTCGACCTGCTTGTTCTCGTAGCCGATCTGCTCGCCCAGCGTGTCGTAGACCTTGCGAAGCTGCTCGGCGGTCGCCGCCTTGTGGAACTCGCCGCCGGACAGCTCGGCGATCTCCTTCATGGCCTCGTCGTCCACCGGGACCCGCACGGTCTTGCCCTCGATGTCCACGGTGCCCTGCTCGGTGCCGAAGGAGATGGACGAGATCGGCACCTTCGCCTTGGCGGCGTCCTTGGCCGCCACGGTCGACGAGGTGGTGCCGGTCATCTCCTTGCCGTCGGTCATCAGCACGATCCGGGCCGGCGGCGCGCCGTCGGCGCCGCCGAGGAGCTTGCCGAACGACTCGATGGTGCGCAGGCAGGCCACGATCGCGTCGCCGGTCGCGGTGGACTCGGCCAGCCGCAACGAGTCGATCGCCTGCTTCACGCTCTCCCGGTCCGTGGTCGGCGAGACCAGGACGGTCGCGGTGCCGGCGAAGGCCACCAGACCGAGGTTCACGCCCGGCGTCAGGCCCTCGACGAAGGACTTCGCCGCCGACTGGGCCGCCGCGAGCCGCGTCGGCTGCACGTCGGTGGCCTTCATCGACAACGACACGTCGACGGCCATCATCACCACGGCGCGGTTGCGGGGCACCCGCTCGCGCACGGTCGGCCCGGCCAGGGAGACGGTCAGCAGCAGCAACGCCACGCCGAGCAGCGCGGCCGGCGCGTGCCGGTACCAGCCGGCCCGCTTGGGCGCGACCTTCTCCAGCAGCTCCAGGTTGGTGAACCGCAACGTGTTCCGCCGCCGCCGGCGCTGCACCCACAGGTAGCCGGCGACGAGCAGGCCGATCCCCACGACCAGGGTGAACCACCACGGGGCGGTGAACCCGCTCAGGCTCAACCCCAGCATCAGGCAACCCCTCCAGACCAGTTGCGCTTGCGCGCCACGACGAACCGCACGATGTCGGCCACCCAGTCGGAGTCGGTGCGCAGGACCAGGTGGCCGGCGCCGGCGCGGCGGAACACCGCGGCCACCGACTCCCGGTGCGCGGCGGCCGCGGCGGCGAACTCCCTGCGCAGCAGGGGGGTGGCGTGCACCTCGCGCTGGCGGCCGCTCTCCGGGTCGGCCAGCACGACCGTGCCCACCTCGGGCAGGTCGACGTCCCTGGGGTCGAGGACCTCGACCGCCAGCAGGTCGTGCCGCGCCGACAGCGCCCGCAGGGACCGCTCCCAGTCCAGCGGGCCGAGGAAGTCCGAGACCACCACGGCGAGCCCGCGCCGGCGCGGCGGCCGGCGCAGCTGCTCCAGCAGGGCGGCGAGGTCGCCGCGGGTGCCCTCGGGCGCCCTGGGCGTCTCGGCGATCCTGCGCACCAGCGTCCTGGCGTAGGCCAGGCCGCCCCGCGCCGGCAGGCGGTCGGTGCGCTCGCCGGTGGACACCAGGGCGCCCACCCGGTTGCCGCCGCCCTGGGTCAGGTGCGCCACGGCCGCGACGGCGGCCACCGCCAGCTCGCGCTTCTCGCAGGCGGCGGTGCCGAAGTCGAGGCTGGGCGAGAGGTCGACCAGCACCCACGTCTCCAGCTCGCGGTCGGCGACCGTCTCCCGGATGTGCGGCTCGGTGGTGCGCGCGGTCACCGCCCAGTCCATCCGCCGGACGTCGTCGCCCGGCTGGTAGGGGCGGGCCTCCCCCGGCTCGGTGCCGGGTCCGGGGACCAGCCCCAGGTGGTTGCCCTGCAACAGCCCGTCGAGCCGGCGGCGCACGGACAGCTCCAGGGTGCGCAGCGCGGCCTCCATGCGACCGGTGCGCAACGCCGGCGGCGCCCACGGGGGACGCCGGTCCTCCTCCGGTCCGGTCTCGGACGCCGCGCGCGCCGCCCCGTCGGGGGCGCCGCCGGTCTCGGGTCCGGCGGCGGACATGGGTGGCACCTCGGTTCCCTCCCCGGTCACTGCCGGTTCGGCGCGGCGGCCGGCGCGCCCTGGCCGGGCTGGCCGGTCGGCATCGCCGGGGCGGGCTGGCCCGGCTGGCCCAGCGGCGCCGGCTGGTGCTGCGGCGCGGGCGGCGGCGTCGGGCCGCCCTGCGGGAACGGCGCGGCCTGCGGCCGGGCCGAGACCTGCGGCAGCGGCACGGTCTGCAGCACGCGGCTCACGATGTGGTCCACCGGCACGCCGTCGGCCAGCGCGTCGTAGGACAGCACCAGCCGGTGCCGCAGCACGTCCGGCACCACGTCGACGACGTCCTGCGGCAGGACGTAGTCCCGGCCGCGGACCAGCGCGAGGGCCCTGGCTGCGGCCACGACGCCGAGCGTGGCGCGCGGCGAGGCGCCGTAGGCGATCCAGTTGGCGACGTCGGACAGGCCGTGCTCGTTGGGCGACCGGGTGGCCACCACCAGCCGGACCACGTAGTCGACCAGCGCGTGGTGCACGAAGACCCGGGAGGCCACGCCCTGCAGGCGGGTCAGCTCGGTCGGGTTGAGCACCTGGTGCGGCTCCGGGGGCTGCACGCCCATCCGGTAGACGATCTCCCGCTCCTCCTCGGCCGTGGGGTACTCCACGACGATCTTGAACAGGAAGCGGTCGCGCTGCGCCTCCGGCAGCGGGTAGACGCCCTCGTTCTCGATCGGGTTCTGGGTGGCCAGCACCAGGAACGGGTCGGGCATCGGGAAGGTCTGGCCGCCGATCGACACGTGCCGCTCGGCCATCACCTCCAGCATCGCCGACTGCACCTTCGCCGGCGCGCGGTTGATCTCGTCGGCGAGCACGAAGTTGGCCACGACCGGGCCCAGCTCGACGTCGAAGGTCTCACTGCCCTGGCGGTAGATGCGGGTGCCGAGGATGTCGGCCGGCACCAGGTCGGGGGTGAACTGCACCCGGGAGTAGGTCCCGCCGACCACCCTGGCGAAGGTCTCCACGGCCAGCGTCTTGGCCACGCCGGGCACGCCCTCCAGCAGCAGGTGGCCCCGGGCGAGCAGGCCGACCAGGACCCGCTCGACCAGCCGGTCCTGGCCGACGATCACCCGCTTGACCTCGAACACCGTGCGTTCGAGGAGCTGGGCGTCGCGCGCGGGGGTGTTCGGCGTGCTGCTCCCCGCGCCCTCGGCGTGCCCGGGCTCGGTCACTGGCTTACCTCCTACGACGGACCGGCGGCGTGACAGGTCGCCACTCCACCGCACAGGGAACCGGACTCGCGGTATGACCGCTGTGAAGACCTTACGGGCGCTGGGAGACGGGCCTCACCCGGCGTTGGCGCCGCGGGCCGCCCGCAGGTCGTCCGGCGTGTCGACGTCGAGGGTCTCGCCGGGGAGGGCGGGGATGTCGATCCTGGTCAGCCCGCCGAGCGCGGAGCGGACCGAGATCCCGTCCGGCCGCTCCGGCAGCGCGCAGCGCAGCGCGGCGGTCCGCCACACCCCGACCAGCCACTGGACCCGGCCCTGCTCGTCGACCAGGACCGCGCCGTCGACGTCCGGGTGGGCGGCCACGGCCGCGCGCAGGCGGGTCAGGGTCCCGGGGCCGACGGCGGCGAGGTCGCCGGCCAGCACCGCGACCTCCGTGACGCCGGGCGGCACGGCGGCCAGCCCGGAGGCCAGGCCGGCCAGCGGGCCGCCGCCCGGCGGGTCCTCCCTGGTCCAGGCGACGGCGGTGGCGGTGGGGCGGCGGGGGCCGACGACCACGACCGGGTGGGCGCCGGCGACGCGCGCGGCGGCCACGACGCCGTCGAGCAGGGTCCGGCCGCCCACGGTCATGGCGATCTTGTCGCGGCCGCCGAACCGGCGGGCCCCGCCGCCGGCCAGGACGACGGCCGCCCAGGGGCGCGGGCTCGGCGGAGTCCCGGTCGGCCCTGGGTCCGCGGTCGGCTGCGGGTCCGCGGGTGGCACGGCGTGGGCGGGGGGAACCGCGTTCTCGATCCGCATGGGGGTCCTCGGCTCGGGTCGCGTGCGCTCCGGATGACGACGACCACAAATCTAGTTCGAGCAGGCGGCGGCGCGCTGTTCGCGCGGCACCTCGCGGGTTCCCCCCTCCGCCGCCCCTGTCACCCCCACGGGCGACCCTCCTGCCCCCCGAAACTGTCAGCCCCCGATGAGACAGTGAAAATGGGGGTTCCCCCAAGAACACAGGGGTCGCAGAACTTCTGGAGTGTGGCCCGACAGGGGGTCGGGCCACCCCAACTCCTCCACTCAGCAAGGCGGCACCGGCGCGGTTCACGTTCGCCGTGAACCACACCCTGCCGGGGCCCGCGCACCCGGTTCCCGCCGCACCGGTTCAAGCACCGCGTGCGCGGCCGGCGAGCCCCATCAGTCCCGCCGGAGATCTGGACGGAGCCCGGACATCCCTCCGGCCTGGCAGGTCAGAGCACGCGCACGGCGTAGGGCTGGATGCCGTGGTGCCGGACCGAGGACACCTGGACGTGCCCTCCGGAGTACGGCGCCTCCACCATCATGCCGTCGCCGAGGTAGAGCGCGACGTGCTGGCCGCCGCCCGGACCCCAGAACAACATGTCGCCGCGGGCCGCGTCGGCGAGGGGAACCCGTTCGCCGGCGGAGTACTGGTAGCCGCTGAACCGGGGCAGCTGCACGCCGGCGGCGGCGAAGGCGTAGACCATCAGGCCGGAGCAGTCGAACCCGACCTTGCCGTAGTCGCCGTGCAGGTCGGCCTCGCCGCCGTCCCTGATGCCGAGGGTGGGTCCGTCGGCGTTGCCGCCTCCCCACGAGTAGGGCACGCCGACCTGGGACAACGCCCTGGCGACCACGGCCTCGACGGCGGCCTCGGTGTCGCCGGCCCCCTCGTCCCGGCCCGGGGCCTTCGTCGCCTTCGTCGCGGCTCCGGCGGCGGGGCGTCGCGCGGCGGTCGCCGCGGCGCGTCGGGCGGCCTCCTCGGCGGCACGCCGGGCCGCCTCCTGGGCCGCGCGGCGCGCGGCCTCCTCCTCGCGCCGCTTGGCCTCCCGCCACTCCTCGTACCGCTTCCGCTGGTCCTCCAGCCCGGCGACCCCGGCCTGGGCCTCGGTGAGCTGCCGCTCGACCTCGGCCCGGTCGGCCTCGATCCGCTGGGCCTGCTGGCGCTGGTCGGCCATCGCGCGCACGGCCGCGGCCTTGGCGGCCTCGGCGGCGCGGCGGGCGTCCTCGGCGGCGGACTGCCGGGCCCGCGCCTGGTCCAGCGCGCCCCTGGCCGCCGCGTCCTTGTTGGCCCGGTCGACGCGCGCCCGCTCCATCTGGTCGATGGCGTCGAGCTGCGACCCGCTGACCGCGTTCAGCAGCTGGGCCCTGGCGAGCAGGTCCTCCGGGCTGGCGGAGCCGAGGTAGGCCGAGATCGAGCCGATCGTGCTGCCCTGCTGGTAGCTGCCGGCGACGAAGGCGTCGGCGCGGCGGCGCACGTCCTCGACGGACCGGTCCGCGGCGTCGGCCTCGGCCCTGGCGGCCCGCGCGTCCCGCTGCGCGGCGGCGGCCGACGCCTCGGCCGCCGCCAGGTCGACCAGCGCCTTGTTGGCCTGTTCCAGCTTCCACGCCACGTCGTCGACCAGGCGCTGGAGCCGGCCCTCGGCCTCGACCAGCCGCTGGGTCAGCTCGCCCACCCGACCGGCCTTCGCGCGGGTCTCGGCGTGCCCGGCCTCGATCTCGGAGTCGCTCGGGTTGGGTGGTGGGGGTGGAACGGCTCCGGCCGGTCCCGCGGTGCTGACCGACAGAGCCACCGCGAGCCCCGCCGACAGGGCGACCACGAGGGATCTCGCGCTCATCACGGGGGATACTCCGCGTCGCGTCGACACGATCTCCACCTCCCGACCGGACCGCTCCCCGCCAGGGCGTCCTGCGCCCGCGGGAGCGGCCTCGTCGTCCGGGTTCGGCGTCCGACTCGTCTCGGCTGCTGGAGCGAGTCCCGGTTCCACCGAACAGCGGTACGTCCTCGCCGCCGTAGGACTGTGCCACCCGCTCCCCCTGCTTGCCAGCCGAAACAACTGTCCCTGGCACACCCTCAGCCACCAGGGCCACACGCGCACGCAGCGTCACCGCCGCCCGGTCCCACGGTTCGGGGACCACCCCCCGAAGGGCGCGCGACGTCGGGTGGACCGGACCCGTCGTCGTCACTGGCGGATTCCGGTGGTCCTCCTGATCCAGAAGGGGAACCGGGCCCTCGACAGCCGCCATTGACCGGATCGGGGCACGGACGCGGCGGGCCGAACCCCCCGGTATTCCCCGGAACGAGCCACCGGCGCCGATCGCGACGGGGAGGCGATCGTCTGGTCACAGTGGACAGTGGGAGACGTTCCCCCTCGACCTCGGCCGGTTGCCGAACACCGCTGGGATTCCGTCATCTGACGAAAGAGCACCCACCGGTTTCCCCTTGTCCCGACGGCGATGTCCGCGCTTCCTGCGGCGATGGGGCCGTTCCTGGAACGAAAACTCGGTGGACACGCGCGCGTCGCTGAGCGCAGAGTCTCGACCGCCGGATCCACAACCCCAGCAGCGGAAGGTGATGCACGTGCCAGTTCCCGCCCTGACCGACGACCAGGTCGAGCGGTTCGTCACCGACGGGTTCGTCCACTTGGCGGGAGCCTTCCCCCGGGAACTGGCCGACGCCGGGCGCGCCCTGCTGTGGCGGGCGACCGGTCTGGACCCCGACGACCCCGCGACCTGGACCCAGCCCGTGGTCCGCCTCGGCGGCTTCGCCGACGAGCCCTTCCGGCTCGCGGCGAACACCCCGGTGCTGCACTCCGCCTTCGACCAGCTCGTCGGCGCCGGCCGGTGGGTGCCCAGGCACAGCCTCGGCACCTTCCCCGTCCGCTTCCCCAGCGACGACGACCCGGGCGACGCCGGGTGGCACGTCGAGGCCAGCTTCCTCACCGACGACGGCAGCGCGTACCGGCTGAACCTGCGGTCGCGGGGCCGCGCCCTGCTGATGCTGTTCCTGTTCTCCGACATCAGCGAGGACGACGCGCCGACCAGGATCCGGGTCGGCTCCCACCTGGACGTCCCCGCGTTGCTCGCGCCGGCCGGGGACGAGGGGGTGGACCCGTTCGCCTTCGGCCCGGTGGCCGAGGCCGCCACCGCCCACCGGCCGCTCGCCCTGGCCACCGGCGCGGCGGGTGACGTCTACCTGTGCCACCCGTTCCTGGTGCACGCCGCGCAACCGCACCGGGGCACGGTCCCCCGGTTCATGGCGCAGCCCCCGTTGGACCCGGCCGGGCTGCTCGACCTCGACCGGGCGGACGGCGACTACTCGCCGGTGGAGCGGGCCGTGCGGCGCGGTCTGGGTCTGTCGGAGAACGGCCGCTGATCCAGCCCGGCCACCACAGCGACCAACACGAACAACACTGGCGAACGCCAACCGACGCCGACCGACGCCGACGCCGACGCCGACCAACACCGAACAACGCGGACGAACGCCGACCGAACAGCCCGAGCACGGTCTGGTCCGGTCTGGTGGCCGCCTGACCGACGCGCGCCCGCCGGAGTCGACTCCGGCGGGCGCGCGTCAGGGTGTCGGCGTGTCAGTTCACCTGCCGCTGCCGCCCCGCCCAGTAGGGCTCGCGGAGCTTGAACTTCTGGATCTTCCCGGTGGCCGTGCGCGGGATCGCGTCCCGGAACTCCACCGAGGTCGGCGCCTTGTAGCCGGCCAGCCGCTCCTTGCAGTGCGCGATGATCTCCCGCTCGGTGGCCTCGGCGCCCTCCGCCAGCACCACCAGGGCCTTGACCGTCTCGCCCCACCGCTCGTGCGGCACGCCGATCACCGCGACCTCGGCGACCGCCGGGTGGGTGAAGATGCAGTCCTCCACCTCGATCGACGAGACGTTCTCGCCGCCGCTGATGATCACGTCCTTCTTGCGGTCGCTGATGGTCAGGTGGCCGTCGGCGTCGAGCTCGCCGCCGTCGCCGGTGTGGAACCACCCGCCGTCCAACGCCTCCTCGGTCGCCTCGTCGTTGCGCCAGTACCCGTCCAGGACGACGTTGGCCCTGGCCAACACCTCACCGGTCTCCGAGATCCGCAGCCGCACCCCGAGGGCGGGCGCGCCGGCGCGGGAGAGCCTGCGGGCCCGCTCCTCCGCCGGCAGGGCGCGGTCGGCGGGCCGCGCCCGGTTGAAGGTCAGCAGCGGGCTGGTCTCGGTGAGCCCGTAGATCTGCTGGAACTCCCAGCCGAGCTCCTCCTCCATCCGCGCGATCATGCGAGTGGGCGGCGGCGCGCCGGCGCACACCACGCGCACCCGGTCCCGGCCGGGGATCTCGCCGTCCCAGTGCCGCGCCGCGTCGAGCACCATGTTCCACACGGCGGGCGCGCCGAACATCAACGTCACGCCGTGCTCGTCGACCCGGCGCAGGATCTCCTCGCCGTCGACCTTGCGCAGCACGACCTGCTTGGCGCCCAGGCCGGCGAGCACGTAGGGCATCCCCCAGCCGTTGCAGTGGAACATCGGCAGGGTGTGCAGGTAGACGTCCTGCTCCCAGGTGCGGGTGTGCAGGCCGAAGGTCATCGTGTCGACCCAGATGTTGCGGTGGGTGAGCCGCACGCCCTTGGGTCGGGCGGTGGTCCCGGAGGTGTAGTTGATCGTGGCGGTCGCGTCCTCGTCCGGCAGGGACCACGGGCGCGGCTCGACGTCGAACCGCATCACCCCGGTCTCGGTCGGCTCGCCGAGCACGAACCGCTTCGGGGCGTCGACCCCGCGCAGCGCCTCGTCCAGCTCGGGGTCCACCAGCAGCACGGACGCGCCGCTGTGCTCGACGATGTAGGAGATCTCGTCGGGCCGGAGCCGGAAGTTGACGGGCACGCAGATCCGGCCGCTGCCCGGCACGGCGTAGAGCAGCTCCAGCAGCCGCGCCGAGTTGTGGCTGACCACGGCCACCCGCTCGCCCTCGGCCACGCCCAGCGCGTCCAGCCCGGCCTGCCAGGCCCGGACCCGGCGGGCCAGCTCGCCGTAGGTCGTGGTCGGCACCGGCCCCGCCGGTTGCCGGGGCTCGTCGACGATGGCCGGGCTGTCGGCGAACACGGTCTCGGCGCGGTAGAGGAAATCGGCGACGGTGAGCGGAACCCGCATGCCAGCACCTCCCAGGTGTCATGTTGCCGACACCCTAGGTGACGCGGGCCACAGGGACCAGCGCTGATCAACAGCCGCTCGACCAGCCGGTCAACAGCGGCGTGGCCAGCGGCGGAGTGGTCAGCAGGGCCAGCGCTGCGCGTTCAGGTCCTTCTGCTTGCGCATCGAGCTGAAACCGAGCGCCCTGGTGCGCGGGCAGAACTGCTCGTTCCCCAGCTTGTACTCCGTGTGGAACACCGCCTTGCCCGCGCGGACGAACGGGGTGAGCTTCTCGCACTCGTTGAACTCGGCGCACGACTCGTTCACGGCGAAGTCGAACTCGTCGACGAGCTGGGGCACCTGGTCCAGGTCGTTCTTCAGCCCGATGGCCAGGCCGCGCTCGTGCGCGAGCCGGGCCAGCACCCGGTTGTAGGCGAGCTGGTGGTCGGCGGTGAGCGGGAACCCGGTGTCGTGCTGGTAGCCGTCGACGAGGTCGGCCTCCACGGCGTCGAAGCCCTTGTCCCGGCACTCGTCGAACCGGCGGGCCATCAGCGGGACGAGGACGTCGAGCCGGCGGATGTCCAGCCACCGCTCGCCCTTCCAGTCGTTGCCGCCGCCGAGCACCTGCTCCGGGAAGTGGTGCTTGTCGGGCCGGAAGTCCTCGTGCGCGCCCGCGTTGACGTAGCAGATGACTCTGCGTCCCCGGTCCTTCAGCGCCCGCACGGTGTCCGCGCTCGTCTCGACGCCGTCGACGTCGTAGACGGGCACGTCGACGTTGAGGTCGATCTCGCCGTGCAGTTGCCACTGCCAGGCGGTTCCCGGGGCGGGAACCCACCACTTGCGCTGCGCGGGCGCGGTGCTGCCTGCCGCCGCCTGGGACGTCGGCTGGGGAGTCGTTCGCGACGCCGCCGTCGTCGGTGCCGCTGTCGGAGTCGCCGCCGGGGTGCCCGTCGGGGTCGCGCTGATCGCCGGCGGGGAGGAGGGGACGCGTGTGGCGGGATCCTGCCGCCCACTCGGCCCGCCGGAGCACGACGTCAACACGAGAACCAACAACACCAGACCGGCGGGGGTTTTCCGCACGGCTGCCTCCAGATGGTCAGCGCCCGGTTTCCGGGGAACCCCGCGCGGTCTCCCGACGGAGCACCCACGTCCGAGATCCCATCGAACACCCGTCTCCCGCCGCGCGGCAGGCGTTCCCACGAATTTCTCGGCCGCACAAGGAGATCACCGCTTCACGACCGCCCGCGCCAGGACGCCGGAAGCCGCCGCCACGGGTTCGCCCCGTCGAGCTCGGTCGTGGTCAGCGCGCCGACGTGCCGCCGGCCCGCCGCCCGGCGCACCCACCGCTGCGCGATCCTCGGCGTGGCGTAGACGAGGTGGCAGAAGCGGTGCGCCGGGAGGCAGTGCGCCCACGCCGGGACCACGAGCCGGCGGTAGGAGCGCCACGGCCCCTCGAACGTCACGACGAGGTCGGCGAGCTCGGCGTAGCCCGGGTCGGGGTAGACGCCCGGGTTGAGCGCGACCTCGCCCACGCCGTCGTCGCGGAGCAGGGCGACGGTCCGGTGGTAGTGCGGCAGGGCGGCCCGGTCGGACCGCACCCGGTCCAGGAACACCCGGTCGACGCCGTACCACCGCCGGTACCGCAGGGCGTCCTGGCGGACCTCCTCCGGCGCGCGCTCGCCGTAGGCGGTGTCCAGGTAGCCGGCGACCGGAACACCCGCCGACACCAGGGGGTCCACGACGGCGCGGAACTCGCCGTCCGGACCGGGGCCCGGTCCGGCGGCGAGGTTCAGCACCACCAGGCGCGCCCGCGCTCCCCCGGCGGCCAGCCGCCGCCAGTCGTCGGGCGCCACCGCCGGGTGGAAGTAGGCCGGCACGACCGCGCTGGTCAGCGGACGCACACCGCCGCCCAGACGTCGGCCAACGTGGTGTCGAGGTCCCGACGCGGCCGCCAGCCGAGGGTCCGCGCCGCGAGCGAGATGTCGGCCTGCTGCCACGGCACCTGGGCGGAGCGGTCCGAGCCGGGTTCGGCCTCCAGCACCGGAGCCGTCGACCCGACGATCTCCAGGAACCGGGTGACCAGCTCCCGCGCGGTCCGCGCCCGACCGCTGGCGATGTTGAGCAGCCACGGCGGCCGCGGGGCGGTGGCCGCCGCGACCACGGCGTCGGCGACGTCCCTGGCGTCGACGAAGTCGCGGTAATCGCCGAGCGGCCCCAGCCGGATCTCGGCGGCGCGCGCCTGTTCGACCAGCCGGCCCAGCAGGCTGGAGGCAGGGACGCCGGGACCGATCGGGTTGAACACGCGGAGCACGACCACGTCCAGGCCGGTCTCCCTGGCCAGTCTCAGGACCTCGGTCCCGGCGAGCTTGCTGAGGCCGTAGCCGCCGACCGGGTGGGGCGGGGTCGTCTCGGTCACCGGCCGCCCCCGCTCGACCAGCCCGTACTCGCCGGCCGAGCCGAGGTGCACCAACCGCGCCGGCCGGTCGACGCGCGACAGGGCGGCGGCGAGCGTGCTGACCGCGGTGACGTTGAGCGCCGCCAGCGCGGCCGGCGCCCCGCCCACCGCGCCCGTCGCGTTGACCACGACGTCCGGCGCGACCTCGGCCAGCGCCCCGGCGAGCCGGTCGGCGTCGACCGCCGCCAGGTCGACCCGCAGGTGGGGACGGTCACCGCCGGGCGCGGCGCGCCCGGCGGTGACCACCTCCGCCCCGGCCTCCGCGGCGAGCCGGTCCCCGACGTGCCGGCCCAGGAACCCGGACGCCCCGAGCAGGAGGTAGCGCGTCACGCCCGCGCCCCCAGCAGCGTCGGGCGCAACAGGTCGAACTCGGCGTTGGCCCGGTCGTAGTCGTCGGGCCGGCCGATGTCGAGCCAGTAGCCGTCGAACGCGTACTCCCGGGGCGGCTCGTCCCCGGCGAGCAGGTCGAGCACGAGCTCGTCGAAGCCCAGCGGCAGGCCCGGCGTGTAGCGGCGCAGCGTCTCGCCGCTCACGCCGTACACGCCCATGCTGACCCGGTAGTCCAGGGTCGGCTTCTCGGCGAACTCCACGATCTGTCCGTCCTTTGTGGACAGAACACCGAAGTCGATCTTCACTTGTCTCTGGTAGGTGGCCACGGTCAGCGGCGCGTCCTCGGCGACGTGCCGCCGCAGCAGCACGGCGTAGTCCAGGTTCGTGAGGACGTCGCCGTTCATGACCAGGAAGTGCGGCGGGAGGCGGTCGAGCATCCCCAGCAGCGGGCCGATCGTGCCCAGCGGGGACTCCTCCTCCGCGTAGTCGACGGCGATGCCCCACCGGCTGCCGTCCCCGACGTAGGAGCGGATGAGGTGCCCGAGGTGCCCGATCGCCAACGTCGCGCTGGCGAAGCCGGAGGCCGCGAGCTGGCACAGCACGATGTCCAGGATGGAGTGCTGGTCGCCGATCGGGACCAGGGGCTTGGGCAGGCAGGTGGTGTAGGGCCGGAGCCGAGTTCCCTTGCCGCCGGCCAGGATGACTGCGTGCATGGTGTCCTCTCCTGTCACTACTGGTTGTAGAACTCGGGCTTGTACCGCTGGAGGTTCGCCGGGTCGCGGAACCACTCGATGGTCCGCAGCAGCCCCTCGTCCCTGGTGTGCCTCGGCCGCCACCCCGTGCGCTCGCGCAGCTTCCGCGCGTCGCACAGCAGCCGCATGACCTCGGAGTCCTTGGGCCGCACCCGCGCCGGGTCCTCCACCACCTGGACCTCGCGCCCCATCAGCCGCGCGATGTCCTCGACGAGTTGGCCGATCGAGACCTCCTCGCCGGTGCCGGCGTTGAGGTGCTCGCCCACCACCGCGTCGGCGGGCGCGGTGCCCACCGCCAGGAACGCCTCGGCGGTGTCGGCCACGTACAGGAAGTCCCGCGTGGGCCGCAGCGAGCCCAGCCGCAGCTCGTCGGCGCCGGCCGCGATCTGGCTGATGGTGGTGGGGATGACCGCGCGCGCCGACTGCCGGGGGCCGAAGGTGTTGAAGGGGCGCAGGATCACCGCCGGCAGGCCGAAGCTGAGGTGGTAGGACTCCACCAGCTTGTCCGCGCCCACCTTCGAGGCCGCGTACGGCGACTGCGCCTGGATCGGGTGCTCCTCGCTGATCGGCACCGTGCGGGCCGTGCCGTAGGTCTCGCTGGTCGAGGTGTGCACCAGCCGGGGCGTTCCGAGCTCGCGCACGGCCTCCAGCACGTTCAGCGTGCCCACGACGTTGGTGTCCACGTAGGACCGGGGGGCCCGGTACGAGTACGGGATCGCGATGAGCGCCGCCAGGTGGTACACCACCTCGGCGTCGGCGATCAGCTCCCGCACGCTGGCCGGGTCACGCACGTCGCCGAGCACCACCTCGACCCCGGCCAGCACGTCCGGGGACAGCGTCTCCAGCCACCCCCACGAGCCGAACGAGTTGTACAGCGCCATCGCGCGGACGCGGTACCCGGAGCGCACCAGCAGCTCCACCAGGTGGGAGCCGATGAAGCCCTCGGCCCCGGTCACCGCGACGGTCCCCCGCGCCTGGTGGGACACCACCTGGTCGGACACCGCCTGGTCAGACACCGCCTGGTCGGACACCGCTCGGTTGGTCGGCGTTTGGTTGGTCATCAGCCACTCTCCTCCAGTTCCCCCCTCAGCCATGGAGCGAGGCCCGCCCCAGGACCGTCCCGGCGTAGCCGAGCAGGACGGCGAACCACGCGCCGACCACGCCGACCTGGGCCAGGACGGGATCGGGCCACGCAGGGGACGCCGGCCCGAAGACGAACACCACGTCGACGGCGAGCGCCACGACGCTGGTCGCGAGCGCGACCGTGTTGATTCCGAACGCCTGCAACGACAACGCGAGGAACAACGCCCCGCCCACGACCACCGACGCCGCCCCGGAGAGCACCAGCTCGGCGGCCGGACCCTCCCCTGTGGACAGTGACGACGTGGACAGCGCGGTGCCCGCGGCCGTGAGCGCCGCCGCGACCACGAGGTACCGGACGCACGCGACCAGCAGCGCCAGCCGCGCGCGACGGGCGAACCGCCGCGTGTGGGACGTCCGGCGCAGCAACAGGAAGGTCCGCCGCCGGAACCAGGTCAGGTTCCACTCCGCCGCGCCCATGCTCAGCGACAGCGGGACCGCGCTCCAGACCACGGGGTGCGTGGTGGTCGTCGGCACGCCGACGGCGACCACGAGGAGCACGCCGGCGGCCACCAGCCCGAACAGGGCGTGCGGCAGCGCCGCGCCGAGCTCGGCCCACCGCAGCCGCCCCTGGGTCGGCGCCGGAGCGCCCCGCGTCCGCACGAGCGCCAGGACGACCACCGCGACCAGGCACGCGAGGACGACCAGGCGCACGGGCGAGACCAGCCCGCCGGGTTGGCCCAGCGCCAGGTGGGCGCCGCAGGCCAGCAGGGCGGGCGCGAGCGCGGCCAGCAGCCACCACTCCGCACCCAGCACCAGCAACACCGTGGCCCCGAGCAGGTAGACGCCCTGCCCGCCGGCCAGCGCCGCCTGGGTGGGGCCGGCGCCGAGCGCGAGGGCGAACCCGGCGACGGCGGCCACCGTCAGCGCCGAGGCGAGCAGGAACCCCCTGCGCAGCAGGCGAAGCGCGCCCCCGCGGTCGGACCGCCCGAGCCGCGACCACCCCACGTAGGCCAGCCCCTGCCCGAGCGGCCAGGACACCAGCAGCGCCACGACCAGCACGACGACCTGCGCGACACCGGCGCCGGCCGGGGCGAGCGCCGCCGTGCACACCCCCGGCAGGCCGAACAACGCGCCGCGCAGCACGTGGGTGACCGGGCGCGGGCGCCACGGGCACGGCTCCTCGGCGGGCTCGACCGGCCGCGGCGGCACGAGCCGGTGCAGCAGCTCGGCCAGCGCGAACACGTCGGGCAGGCCGTACCGGTGCCGGGCCGCCCGGTCGTTGACGCCCTGCGCCTCCAGCGCGGCCGCGATCTCCAGCACGTCGACCGCGTTCAGGCACACCGACCGCATCTCGGTCGCGAGCCGGAGCACCGGGTCGTCGAGGTCGGCCGGCGGGTGGGCAGGACTCGGCGCCCCGAGCACCGGCGGCGCCAGCTCGGGGACGGTGCCCGCGCTCACGCGATCACCACCGCCCGCCCCTCGGCCCTGGCGGCCAACCCGTGGTACAGGTCGTCGAACGTGCCGACCGCCTTGTCCACGGTGAACTCCTCCAAGGCCCTGATCCGGGCGGCCGCGCCGAGCCGGCTCCGCAGCTCGGGGTCGCGCAGCAGCCGCAGGCAGGCCGCCGCCATGGCCTCCGGGTCACGCGGGGGCACCACGAGTCCGGTGTCCCCCACGGCCTCGGTCACCCCGCCCACGTCGGTGGCCACGGTCGCGCGACCGCACGTCATCGCCTCGATGAGCGTGTACGGGAAACCCTCGGAGATGCTGGAGAGCACGACCACGTTCCCCGCGGCGTAGGCGTCCCGGATCTCCTCGACCCGGCCCTCGAAGGCCACCGCCTCCGCCACCCCGAGCTCGGCGGCCAGTTCCCGGCACCGCGCGTGGTAGGCCTCCCCGCCCCTGGGCGTGCCGCCGAAGATCCGCAGCCGGGCGTCCGCGATCTCCTCGCGCACCAGGGCGAACGCCCGGATGAGGGTCTCCAGGTCCTTGATCGGGTCGATCCGGCCGGCCCAGCTCAGCGTCGGCGTCGCGGGTTCGGCCCCTGCCGGGGGGAAGGCGGCCGGGTCCACCCCGTTGTAGACGGTGCGGATGCTGGCGGCGTTGGCGCCCAACCGTTCCTCCCAGCGTTGGTTGTACTGGTTCCCCGGCGCGATCAGGTCCGCCGAGGCGCACGCCAGCGCGCACAGCCGGCGGGTGAAGGCGAGCAGGAGCGCCTTGACCGGCCAGCGGTACGGCGCGGTCCGCAGGCCCAGGTAGCGCTCCCTCAGGTAGATGCCGTGCTCGGTGAGCAGCAGCGGCGTGCCGTGCGCCCACCGCGCGGCCAGGCCGACCAGGGCCGCGAGGCCGTTGGCGACGCAGTGCGTCACGTCCACCCTCGGCGGCGGGACCGTCAACGGGCGCAGGGAGTTGGCCAGCAGCCCGAGCGCCGTGACGGCGTCGGCCACCGTCGGTTGGGTCATGGCGTACCGGGGGACCCGGTTCCACCGGCGGGTGAGGGCGCGCACGGCGGGCTCGTCGGTCATGGCGGCGACGAGGTCGTGCTCCCGCGCGAACTCCGCCAACGCCTGTAAGGACCGGGCGAACAACGGCTGGGCGTGCTCCTCCGGGTCGAGCAGGGAATCCACCAACACCTCGAACAGGGGCTGGAACCGGTGCCGGGCCGCGCGGCCCGGCCGCCGCGGCGCGGTCGGCCCCCACAGGGGGACCGTCGACACCGCCGACACGTTGTCCGGCAGCTCCCACACCGTCGGCTCGCCGCCGGAGCCGACGAGCGCGACGACGTGGAAGTCGTGCCGCGGCAGCCCCCGCACGAGCTGGTCGCACCACACGCTGACACCACCGAAGCTGTGCGGGTAGGTGCCCTCGGTGATCAGTCCGATCTCCATGACCGCGGCGGGCTCAGCCGGTGGCCGTCGCGGGTGTGACGACGGTCAGCGGGGCGGCGGTCAGCCGCGCGTAGGTGGACCGCTCGCCGGCGTAGCCCTCGCCGTAGGCCGGGCCGGTCGCCGTGCCGACCCTGGCGCCCTCGGGCACGGTGAGCGGCACCTCGACCCCGGCCGGCCCCTGCACGGTGACGACGCCTCCGCGCTGGTAGGCGACGACGTCGCCCCGCTCGACGGCCTGGCGCCATGCCGCCTGCCGCTGGAGCTGCAGCCCGGCCTCGGAGAGACGGGGGTTCACGATGGGCGCGTTGGCGGCGTAGATGGCGCGGTAGCCCTGGAGCACGCCCTCCACCATCGGGTACAGGATGCGGTCCTCGGCCAGGTTGGACTGGTGCGCGTAGTGCGGCCGGGGGTCGTTGCCGAGCACGTGCCGCATGGTCATGGCGACGCCCTCGGGAACGATCTTCTCCCGGTAGCCGGTGGTCAGGTCCAACGGGCGGATGCAGGTGGTGGTCTGCGGGTTGTCCTCGCAGATGCCGCTGCCGCCGTCGGCCCGCGACGTGTAGATCCAGTTGTACTCGTCGACCTCCTCGACCACCTTGGCCACGTTGTAGAAGGTGTTCAACGGGTACCGGGGCACGGTCAGGGCCGAGCCGATCCGCCGCTGGACGGGGTCGCGGGAGTTGTCCGAGCCGATCCAGCGGATGCCGGTCTGCGTGAGCGCGGGCGCGAGGTTCGGGTTGTCGATCGGCTGCTGGGGCACCAGCCGCATGCCGGAGTGCTCACCGGTCACCAGCTCGTCCTCGCGGATCGCCAGACCGCGGTCCCGCGCCCACTGGAGGTTCCTGCTGATCTCCTCGGCGATCTGCTCCTGGCTGGCGTAGAGCACCTGGCCGGTCGCCGGGTCGGTCGCGCACCGCCACGGGACCACCGTGTAGTCCTGGACGCAGCCGAGGAAGGCGTGCGTGTAGGTGTGGTTGGCCCAGCGGAACGACGACCGCAGGGTGACGAACGAGGTGGTCAGCGGGTCGACGCCGTCGCGGTCGACGGCCTCGTCGCTGCCCTCGCCGTTGTAGTACATGTCCATCGGGAAGTCGTTGCGGCGCTGCCAGTCGAGCAGGTGCGTGACGTCCAGCGGGTTCATCCGGATGTCGGGGGTCTTCGGCACGCCGGGCGGGCAGCCGTCGCCGGGGGTGCAGTTGTGCTCGACGCTCCACCGCGCGTCCGGCAGGAACACGTCGTCGATGTGGACCGAGAAGTAGTTGCGCTGGTAGCCGAGGTGCACTCCCCTGGTCAGCCAGGTAATCAGGCCGTGCGAGAGGACCTGCGACTGCTGCTGGTGCGGGTTGCTGGCGAAGGTGAGCACGAGCCGCTCGCGCCCGTTCTCGTGCAGCACGCCGGCCAGCACGCCCCGCTCACCGGCGCCGCCGGGGACGGGCGCGGTGAGCACGGTCTCGAACCGGCGCCCCACCGCCGGGTCGTCGGGCAGCGGCTCCGCCAGGTACCCGTAGGACTCGGTGACCGTGGGGGAGTTGTCCTCGAACCGGACCGGTCCCCGCAGGTAGCGGAACGGCCCGGCGGTGCTGACGGTGCTGGTGATCCCGTCCAGGCCGCCGGCGTACCGGGGCGTGTTCAGGCCCACGTCGGCGCCCGGCCACGAGAAGGCGTCCAGCTCCCGGATCCGGAACCGGCGCTCGTAGTCGGCGAGCGCGGTGTGCTCGGCGGCGGCCAGTCCCGGCGTCGAGGCGCTGGGCAGCACCACGGCCTGGAACTTCGCCCGGTCCACGCCGTCCACCTGGTCGGCGAGGAAGTCGGGGGTGATCTTCTGGCGGGTGCCGCCCGCCAGGTCCACGACGGTGGTGGGCACGCCTTCGAGCTGCAGGAAGTGGCGGATCGCCTCGACCGAGTGGCTGCCGTCGGTGACGAGCAGGACCCGCAGGTCGATCCGGGGCTCGGCGGCCGCGGCCGGTGGCGCGGCGAGCAGCGTGCCGACGAGCGCCAGCACGGCGCACAGCGCGAGTCGGACGGACCGGGTCGGCCGGACGGCGGGTCGCCGCCGACGGGCCGAGTCACGGGAACCCGTCGTGCGGGAAACAGAACGTATCCAGGCGGCAAACGACATTTGACGCGTTCTCCAATCAGCCGGCAGGGGACGGCGACGACGCGCGGAGCGCGGTTCCGGCAATCGACAGCGCCGACCCGACTATCGGAGGGGAGCCGGCGCGACATTACCAGCTTCGCGACCGTTGACGAACTCAAAGCGATTTTCACTCGAACGGAGCATCAACCGACCCGACGACTGCGCCCGCAAGCAGTGGGACAAATGCGCCGATCAGCGCAACGAGCCCGATCAGGCGTTGTCACGGCAACAATACTTCTCACTTGTCCAGACAAGCGATAGGACGAAAGTCGGTAACTACTGACGAGTAGCCGAGAAAACGCGTTGTCGGATCACCGCGACGTACGCCGTTTGTCACCCTCTTTTCCGGCCGACCGGCGGTTGGCATACCGAAAAGAAAACCAGAGAAAGACTCACGAGCGCGAGCGGCCGCGGCGGCCAATTACCGGAAAACGTTTTCGCGGCGGGCCGCCCTCGGGGAACGCGTCCGGTTCCGGTCACTCCCAGGTGGAGGGGTCGCCCCAGGTGACCACCCCGGCCGCCGACGCGCCGGTGACGGGCACGGCGACCAGTTCGGGCAACGCCTCGGCGACCGGGGCGCGCAGGACCGCGGCCGCGAACCCGTCGTAGGGGGTCGGCTCGGCGTTGCAGATCACCACGGCCGCGCCGGCCTTCGCCGCCAGCCCCACCAGGCCGGCGGCCGGCTGCACGGTCAGCGACGTGCCGGCGGCGAGCAGCAGCTCGCAGTCCAGCGCGGCCTCCTGGGCGCGGCGCAGCACCTCGGGGTCCAGCGGCTGCCCGAAGGAGACGGTGGTCGACTTGAGGATGCCGTAGCACCCCTCGCAGTGCGGGTCGTCCTCGCCGGCGGCCACCCGCCGCAGCGCCTCGGCCATGTCGCCCCGCGCCCCGCACGTCAGGCACACCGTGCCGAACAGCGACCCGTGCAGCTCCACCACCAGCTCCGGGCTGGACCCCGCCCGCTGGTGCAGCTCGTCGATGTTCTGGGTGAGCAGCGCCCGCAGGCGGCCGGCGCGCTCCAGGTCGACCAGCGCCCGGTGCGCGGTGTTGGGCCGGGCGTGCCACGCCGGGTGCTCCGCACGGTGCCGCCACGCGAGCCGCCGGACCTCGCGGTCCCCGACGTAGGACTGCAACGTGAACAGCCGCTGTGCCTCGGGGTTGGTCGTCCACAACCCCTGCGGTCCGCGGAAGTCGGGGATGCCCGAGTCGGTGGAGACGCCGGCGCCGGTGAGGACGGTGATCCGCCGGGCCGAGGCGAAGAGCTCGCACGCCCGCGCCCACGCGGCCGTCCCGCCCTCGCCCCCGTCCTGGTGTCCCTGGGCGACCATGCTCTCCCCCCGCTCGCGGCCCGACCCGCCGCCGCGTGCCCCGCGCCGGCGTCACGCCCCACCCTCACGGTACGTGAGCACACCTCGGCTTCCGGCACGCCGGTGCGCTACTGGTCGGTAGCGCCGTCGACCGGCCGGCGGCCCCACGACTGCACCACGCGGGGGCCGGTCACGACCGTTCCCGGGTCCTCGGCGACGGCGGTCATCTCGGCGAGCAACGCCTCGGCCGCGGCCTCGTCGAGCAGGCCCTCGCCCACCACCAGCGGCATGATCGCCACCAGGGTCGAGCAGTGCACGCGCTTGGGCGCGCCCGCGAGGAACGCCGGGTGCGTGACGTTCAGGCCGATCTCGGCCAGCCCGGCGTCCCGCAGCAACCCCGGCAGGGCGAAGCCGATCGTCGGGTCGGCGCCCCGCCGGCGGACGAGGTCCTGGTAGACCCGACTGTAGGTGGTGTACGCGGCCGAGGGCGGATAGGTGAGGACGCCGTCGTGGTCGATGTCCTCGACCACCACGACGCCGCCGGGCACCGCGGCCCGGACCATCCGGCGCACCACGTCGGCCGGGTCGGGCAGGTGCCCGAGCAGGCACCGCGCGTAGACCAGGTCGAACCCGGTCATGTCCAGCTCCCGCGCGTCGCCGACCTCGAAGCTGGCGCCCCGCACCCCGCCGGCGACGGCGTCGGCGCGCGCCAGCTCCAGCACCTCGGCGTCGGCGTCGAGCCCGAGCGCCGAGCCGGACGGGGCGACCATGCGCGCGAGGTCGGCGGTGACGTGCCCGCCCCCGCAGCCCAGGTCCAGGCACCGGTGGCCGGGGGCGACGCCGACCCGGCGCAGCAGCGCCAGCGTCGCCGGGCGCAGGAAGCCCGCGATGATGTCGAGCCGGCGCTTGGCGACCGCGCCGCCGGGAAGGACGTACCGCTCCGTCATCGGTCACTCCCGGTGCCGGGATGGGAGGGGCGACACCCGCAGCGTAGAACCGCCCGCAGTCGATCGCCGGACGACCGCCGGACGATCACTGGCCGAACGCCGGGCGATCTCCTGGCGAACGTCGGGCGACCTCCAGGCGATCTCCGGGCGATCGGCGCGGGTGGGAGCGGGGCGCGAGCGGCACCACGGCGCGGACCGGGCGGGGAAGGGGGGTGCCCCGGCTTGAACCCCAATACAGGACAAGCGTACTGTTTGGGGCGACAGGGCGACCGGAGCGGACCCGGACGGCGTGCGCGAGACTCGCCCCGACAGCAAGTTCCCGAAACCTTGCAACCCGTCGCGAGATGGAGTTGGACGTGACTGCACCTGCGAGCCAGGACAGCTTCCGCGCCCGCGGCACGCTGCGGGTCGGCGACGCCTCCTACGAGGTGTTCCGGCTCAGCGCCGTCGAGGGCGCCGAGCGCCTGCCGTACAGCCTGAAGATCCTGCTGGAGAACCTGCTCCGCACCGAGGACGGCGCCAACATCACCGCCGACCACGTGCGCGCGCTGGCCGGCTGGGACCCCACCGCGGAGCCGAACACCGAGATCCAGTTCACCCCGGCGCGGGTGATCATGCAGGACTTCACCGGCGTGCCCTGCGTCGTGGACCTGGCCACGATGCGCGAGGCCGTGACCGAGCTGGGCGGCGACCCGTCGAAGGTCAACCCGCTGGCCCCCGCCGAGCTGGTCATCGACCACTCGGTGATCGCCGACATCTTCGGCCGGCCGGACGCCTTCGAGCGCAACGTCGACCTGGAGTACGAGCGCAACCGCGAGCGCTACCAGTTCCTGCGCTGGGGCCAGACCGCCTTCGACGAGTTCAAGGTGGTCCCGCCGGGCACCGGCATCGTGCACCAGGTGAACATCGAGCACCTGGCGCGCGTGGTGATGACCCGCAACGGCCAGGCGTACCCGGACACCCTGGTCGGCACCGACAGCCACACCACCATGGTCAACGGCCTGGGCGTGCTGGGCTGGGGCGTCGGCGGCATCGAGGCCGAGGCCGCCATGCTGGGCCAGCCGGTCAGCATGCTCATCCCGCGCGTGGTGGGCTTCAAGCTGCACGGCGAGCTGCCGGCCGGCGCCACCGCCACCGACCTGGTGCTGACCATCACCGAGATGCTGCGCAGGCACGGCGTGGTGGGCAAGTTCGTCGAGTTCTACGGCTCCGGCGTCTCCGCCGTGCCGCTGGCCAACCGGGCCACCATCGGCAACATGAGCCCGGAGTTCGGCTCCACCTGCGCGATCTTCCCGGTCGACCAGGAGACCATCGAGTACCTGCGGTTCACCGGCCGGAGCGCCGACCAGCTCGCGCTGGTCGAGGCCTACGCCAAGGAGCAGGGCCTGTGGCACGACCCGGCGGCCGAGCCGGTCTACTCCGAGCACCTGGAGCTGGACCTGGCCACGGTCGTCCCGTCGATCGCCGGCCCGAAGCGCCCGCAGGACCGCATCGCGCTGGCCGAGGCGAAGGACAAGTTCCGCTCGGCCGTGCGGGACTACGTCTCCGCCGACAACGTCGACGAGGAGATCGACGAGTCGTTCCCGGCCAGCGACGCCCCGTCGCACAACGCCGGGACCAACGGCGCGCGCCCGCACCGGAGCGTGCCGGTGACGCTGGAGGACGGCACCGAGACCGAGCTGGACCACGGCCACGTGGCCATCGCGGCGATCACCTCCTGCACCAACACCTCGAACCCGTCGGTGATGATCGGCGCCGCGCTGCTGGCCAAGAAGGCCGTGGAGCGCGGGCTGGAGCGCAAGCCGTGGGTGAAGACCACCCTGGCGCCGGGCTCGAAGGTGGTCATGGACTACTACGAGCGCGCCGGCCTGCTGCCGTACCTGGAGAAGCTGGGCTTCCACCTGGTCGGCTACGGCTGCACCACCTGCATCGGCAACTCCGGCCCGCTGCCGGAGTCGATCTCGAAGAAGGTCCAGGAGCAGGACCTGGCCGTGGTGTCGGTGCTGTCCGGCAACCGGAACTTCGAGGGCCGGATCAACCCGGACGTCAAGATGAACTACCTGGCCAGCCCGCCGCTGGTGGTGGCCTACGCGCTGGCCGGCTCGATGGACATGGACCTGACCACCGAGCCGCTGGGCACCGACTCCGACGGCCAGCCGGTCTACCTGTCCGACATCTGGCCGTCGCCGCAGGAGGTGCAGGAGGTCATCACCTCGGCCCTGTCCGCCGAGGCGTTCGCCGCCAGCTACTCCGACGTCTTCGCCGGCGACGAGCGGTGGCAGTCGCTGCCCACCCCGACCGGCAAGACCTTCGAGTGGGCCGCCGACTCCACCTACGTGCGCAAGCCCCCGTACTTCGAGGGCATGGGCATGGAGCCGGAGGCGGTCACCGACATCAGCGGCGCCCGGGTGCTGGCGCTGCTGGGCGACTCGGTCACCACCGACCACATCTCGCCGGCCGGCGCCATCAAGCCGGACTCGCCGGCGGGCCGGTACCTGCAGGAGCACGGCGTCGAGCGCCGCGACTTCAACTCCTACGGGTCCCGCCGCGGCAACCACGAGGTGATGATCCGGGGCACCTTCGCCAACATCCGGCTGCGCAACCTGCTGCTGGACGGCGTGCAGGGCGGCTTCACCCGCAACTTCCTCGCGGGCGGCGAGCAGACCACCATCTACGACGCGTCGGTGGCCTACGCCGAGGCCGGCGTCCCGCTGGTCGTGCTGGCCGGCAAGGAGTACGGCTCGGGCTCGTCCCGCGACTGGGCGGCCAAGGGCACCCGCCTGCTGGGCGTGCGGGCCGTGATCGCCGAGTCCTACGAGCGCATCCACCGCTCGAACCTGATCGGCATGGGCGTGCTGCCGCTGCAGTTCCCCGCCGGCCAGACGGCGGCCTCGCTCGGCCTGGACGGCACGGAGACCTTCGACTTCACCGGGATCACCGCCCTCAACGACGGTGAGACCCCGCGCACGGTCAAGGTCACCGCGCGCAAGGAGGACGGCTCGGCGGTGGAGTTCGACGCGGTGGTCCGCATCGACACCCCCGGCGAGGCGGACTACTACCGCAACGGCGGCATCATGCAGTACGTGCTGCGGAAGATGCTCCGGAGCTGAGTGACCTGGTGGTCAGCGCGGAAGGGCCCCGTCCGGTCGGACGGGGCCCTTCCCGTCTTCCGGATCAGTCCCGACGCCTGGGCGTCGGAGGAGGGAGCGGCAGTGCTCAGCCCGAGCGCGCTGGCCGTCGCCGGCGCGGTCGCCCTCGTCGGAGCCGTGGTGCAGGGCGTCGCCGGCTTCGGCCTGAACCTGTTGTGCGCGCCGCTGCTGGTGTTGGTGGACCCGGCGTTGGTCCCGGTGCCCGTGTTGCTGGTCGCCACCGTGCAGTCGGGGTTGGGCGTGGCGCGGGAGCACGCGATGACGGACTGGCGCGGGGTCGGGTGGGCGGTGCTGGGCCGGGGGGGCGGGAACGTGCTGGGCATGCTCGTCGTGGCGTCGCTGCCGCTGCGGGAGTTCTCGCTCGTGGTGGCGGGATCGGTGTTGGTCTGCGTCGGGTTGTCGGTGGTCTCGTGGCGGCCGACGCCGACCCGCAACGGCCTGCTGCTCGCCGGCGCGGCCAGCGGCGCGTTCGGCACCACGTCGGCGATCGGCGGCCCGCCGATGGCGTTGATCTACCAGGGCGAGCGGGGTCCCCGGGTCCGGGCGACGCTGAGCGCCTACTTCCTGCTGGGCTCGATCACGTCCCTGGTGACGCTCGGGGTCGCCGGCCGGGTCGAGGTGGCGCACCTGTGGGCCGCGCTGTCGCTGCTGCCGTTCGTGGTGCTCGGCTTCGTGCTGTCCGGACCGCTGCGCCGGTTCCTCGACGCCGGCCGCGTGCGGCCCACGGTGCTGGTCACCTCCGCGGTGGCCGCCGTGCTCCTGGCCGGCCGGAGCCTGCTCGGCTGACCCCGGTCGCGGGCGGCCCCGAGCTGGTCATGACGGACGGGACGCTGGAGGCAGCCCCGCGCGGGGGCCGGCCGCAGACGAGACGCCGCCGGCCGGCCCCGCGGGCACACCCATCACCGGCTCGGGAACAGGTTTCACCCAGCCAGGTCCACCCCGGACCCGCCGAAATGTCAGACCCCTCCGCCATGATCTGAAAAGGGGGTTCCCCCCGCTTCAGCCCCGTAGATGGTCCCCCGGGGCGGCCCGGCGAGCACCGCGCCCCATCACCGGCCCGCGGACGGCTTTCACCCGACCAGGACCACCCCGGAACCCCAGAATTGTCAGACCCACCCGCGATGATCTGAAAAGGGGGTTCCCCCCTGCTCAGCCCGGTAGATGGTCCCCCGGGCGGCCGGGGCGGCCCGCGCGGCGGGGGTCAGCGCCGGGTCAACAGGAACACGCGGATCTGCCGTCCGGCACGGGCGGCGTAGGTGTTGTAGACCGGCCAGAGGCGGGTGATCTCCCGCCACGCCTCGGCCCGTTCGTCGCCGGTCAACAACGTCGCCCGCACCGGAACGGTCCGGCCACCGGCGATGACCTCGGCGTCGGGGTGGGCCAACAGGTTCGCCGACCACCCCGGGTGTTCCCGCAGCCCGTAGTGCGAGCCGATGACGAGGTGTCCGCCCCGGTAAGGGATGTGCAGCAACGCGACCTGCCGGGTCTGGCCGCTGCGCCGACCCGTGGTGTTGAGCAGCAACGTGGGCACGCCGAGCAGCGAGAGCGGGCGCACCCGGCCCGCGGTGCGCCGCTGCACCGCCAGGTCCAGCGGACCGAGGAACCGGCCGAACCTGCTGCTCCACGACTGTCGTTGGGCCCACTGGAAAGCCTGTCGTAACACGTTCATGCCCCCATCGTCGTCGCCCTCGCGCCGCGGGGCGAACCCGTTCCCCGAACGGAGCAACACCCGAGGGCAGGACCGCGCGGCACCGTCCACTCCAATCGTCCACAATGGACATCAGACAGATGGCCAGATGCGTCCCGGGCAAACGAGGCGCTACACCGCCTGCGCCAGCGAGAGCCCGAAGCGCATGCCATCGTCCGTCCACAGTCGACGGAGCGCGAACCCGGCCGCGGACAGCTCGTCGGCCACGCGCTCCGGGCGGAACTTCGCCGAGACCTCCGTCCGCAGGTCCTCCCCCGCGGCGAAGGAGACCTCCAGGTCGAGCGCCGCGACCCGCACCCGCATGTCCCGCAGGGCGCGCAGCCGCATCTCGATCCACTCCTGCTCGGCGTTCCACAGCGCCACGTGGTCGAAGGCTGCGACGTCGAAGGCCGCGGTGAGCTCCCGGTTCACCACGCGCAGCACGTTGCGGTTGAACTCCGCGGTCACCCCCTCGGCGTCGTCGTAGGCGCGCACCAGCACACCCGGGTCCTTCACCAGGTCCGTGCCCAGCAACAGGAACTCGCCGTGCCGCAGGACGTGCCGCAGCTCCTTGAGGAACCAGGACCGCTCCTGCGGCAGCAGGTTGCCGATGGTCCCGCCGAGGAAGGCGACCAGGCGCCGCGCGTCCTCGGTCGGGATGCTCAGCCGCTCGGTGAAGTCGGCCACGATGCCGTGCACCGTCAGGCCCGGGTAGTCCGCGGCCACGGCCGCGAGCGCCGCCCGCAGCGCCGGCTCGGACACGTCCAGCGGCACGAAGCGGCGCAACGAGCCGTGCGCGACCAGGGCGTCCAGCAGCAGCCGGGTCTTCTCCGACGAGCCCGAGCCCAGCTCGACGAGCTCCTCCGCGTCGGTCAGCTCCGCGATGGCGGTGGCGCGCGCGGCGAGCACCTCGCGCTCGGCCCTGGTCGGGTAGTACTCGTCGAGCGTGGTGATGCGGTCGAACAACGCGCTGCCCCGCGCGTCGTAGAACCACTTGGGCGACAACCACTTCGGGGCGTCGGTCAGCCCGGCGCGCACGTCGGAGCGCAACGCGACGGCCGCGTCCCGCTCGGTGAAGCGCACCTCCAGCACGGGATCGGTCATCGGGTTCCTGTCGGGATCGGGCCGCCCCACCGAGGGGCCAGCGGATGGAGCTCCACACCGGACCGGTCGGCGACCACGAGGTGCTGGTCGGGCACCGCCCGCCAGGCCGGGTCGTCGTCCCACGGCTCGGAGCTGACCGCGACCGACCCCCGGCCCGCCAGCACCGACAGCGAGTGGGTCCAGGTCGTGGCGACCACGACCTCGCCGTTGGTCAGCAGGAGGTTGAGCCGGGCGCCCGGCGCCTCCGCCGCCACGGTCAGCACCAGGCTGGCCAGCGCGTCGCCGGGCTCAGTGCCCTTGCGCAGCTCACGGCGCAGCAACAGCCACAGCAACGCGGAGTCCATCGGGGCCTCGATGGTCAGCAGCTCGGTCACCGGGAGCTGCTCGGCGAGCCGGGCCACCGAGTCCGGCCAGCCCCTGACCGCCCCGTTGTGCGCGAACAGCCAGCCGTCGTCGGTGAACGGCGCGCACGCGGTCGCCACGACCGGCATCCCGACGGTCGCCGAGCGGACCGAGGCCAGCACCGCGCCGGACCGGGTCACCGCCGCCAGCTCGGCGAACCCGACGTCCGACCACAGTGGACTGGTGGTGCGGTGGCGCACCGGGGGGCCGTCCGGCGTCGGGAACCAGCCCACGCCGAACCCGTCCGCGTTGAGCGCGCCCCCGCCGCGCGAGTCGCGGGGCGCCCAGGACTGCCGCAGCAGCGAGTGCGGCGGGTCCAGGACCAGCTCCGCGAGGGACCGCGGCGGGCCGAGGTAGGCCAGGTGCCGGCACACCGCGGTTACCCCAGCTCGTCCGGCCGCGGGTCGCGGGCGCAGCGGAAGCCGCAGAAGATCTGCCGGCGGACCGGGAGGTCCCAGTTGCGGAAGGTCCCCCGGCAGGCGAGCGGGTCGGTGCCGAACGAGCCGCCGCGCAGGACCTTGTACCGGTCGCCGAAGAACACCTCGGAGTACTCGCGGTACGGGAACGCGGCGAACCCCGGGTAGCCGTGGAAGTCGGTGCTGGTCCACTCCCAGACGTCGCCGACGAGCTGCCGCGCGCCGCACGGCGCCGCCCCCGCCGGGTAGCTGCCGGTGGGCGCGGGCCGCAGGTGCCGCTGCCCGAGGTTCGCGTGCGCCGGCCCCGGGTCCTCGTCGCCCCAGGGATAGCGCAGGGACCGGCCGCTGACCGGGTCGAAGCGGGCGGCCTTCTCCCACTCCGCCTCGGTCGGCAGCCGGCGGCCCGCCCAGCGGGCGTACGCCTCGGCCTCGAAGTAGCAGACGTGCAGCACGGGCTCGTCCGGCGGCAGCGGCTCGACCCGGCCGAACCGGGTGCGCCACCACCGGCCGTCGCTGTCGCGCTCCCAGAACTGGGGCGCGGTCAGCTCCGCCCGGCTCCGGTGCGCCCAGCCCGGCCCGCTCCACCAGCGCGGGTCGTCGTAGCCGCCCGCCTCGACGAACCCGAGGTAGTCGGCGTTGCTCACGGGCACCGTGTCGACGACGAAGGTCGGGACGTCCACGACGTGCGCCGGGCGCTCGTTGTCCAGCGCCCACGGCTCGGTGGAGGTGCCCATGGTGAACGGACCGCCCGGCACCACCACCTCGCGGGGCAGCCGGCCGGCGTCGGCGGGGGCCGGCGGCACGGGCTCGTCGGCCAGCGCCGGCGAGCCGACCCGGAGCTGGTGGGTGGCCAGCATCGTCTCGTCGTGCTGGTGCTCGTGCTGAAGGATCATGCCGAAGCCGAAGGCGGCGTCGACCAGGGGCCGCCCGCTCAGCGGGACGCGGTCCAGCACGTCGAGGACCTTGTCCCTGACCTCGCGCACGTAGGACCGGGCCTCGGCGGGGTCGAGCAGCGGCAGCAGGGGGCGGTCCTTCCTGGGGTGCCGGAACGCGTCGTAGAGCTCGTCGATGTCGCACCGCACGGGCTCGCGGCCGCCGACGTCGCGCACGAGCCACAGCTCCTCCTGGTTGCCGATGTGCGCGAGGTCCCAGACCAGGGGTGACATCAGCGGGGAGTGCTGCCGGACGAGGTCGGCGTCGTCGACGGCGTCGGTGAGCGCGGCGCTGCGCGCACGGGTCCTGGTCAGCTCCGCGGCCACGTGCGCGCGCAGCCGTTCGCTCGGCATGTCCTCCGGGGTCATCGGCGTGCTCCTCCCGTCGGCCCCGCACCCGCCCCGCCGGGCGGTCGCAGCTTGGCGCGCAGTCGCTCCAGCACCGGCTCCGCCGCGCCGTCGGGCAGGTCGACGTCCCCGACCGCGTCGCGCACCAGGTCGAACAACCCGTGGGCGACCCTGGCGAGCGCGGGGTCGCGCAGCCCCTCCCGCGCCGCCTGCACCCAGTGCGACGCGGTCGGCGCCGCCAGCTCCAGCACGGCGTCCACAGTGGACTCCCGGGCGAACAGCGCGGCCAGCGCCACCACCGGCGGCACCCAGTCGTCGCCCGGCTGGGTGTCCAGGTACCGCACCTCCAGGTAACCCCGCGGCCGCACCGGCGGGAACATCGTGCTCATGTGGTAGTCGAGGTCCTCCACCGTCGGCGCGGGCGCGAACGCCCCGGCGATCCAGTCGGCGAAGCTCACCCCCGGCGGGGCGTCCCACACCCCGTTCGCCCTGCGCACGCAGACCAGCGGGGTCTGGAGGACCCGGCGCGCCCAGCCGGCCGCCGGGTCGCCGTTGATCACGGCCGGTCGGGTCCTCGGCGGGTCGGTCCCGAACAGCGAGGCCATCCGCGAGGACACCCAGCCGGTCCGCTCCCCCGCCAGCACCGGCGAGTTCGCGAAGGCGGCGGAGAGCGCGGGACCCACGGCGTGGACCGCCGCCCACCGGGCCGCGACGCGGTCCGGCTCCCCCGCGTCGAGACAGACCTGGAGGCCGGCGGTGCTGCACATCATGGTGTTGCCGTCCGGTCCGATCCGGTCGAAGGCGCGTTGCATCGCCTCGTACCGGGGGATCTGGAGCAGCCGCGTTGGCGGTCGGTGGGCGTCGATCCCGTGCTCGCCGAGCACCAGGCCCGCGCCGGCCAGCAGGGCGACGAGCTGGGCGACGTCGGCGAAGGTCGCCGCGACGAGGCCGGCCAGCGAGGAGTGCGGCGCGCTGGAGATCTCGACCTGGCCACCGGGCTCGACGGTCACCGTGGAACCGTGGTCCAGCGGGCGGTGCGGGCCCTCGGGCGCCAGCGTCGGCGGGGCGTACGGGCCGAGCGCGGCGGCGAGCTGCGGGGCCGCCAGCGGCCGGCCGGGGTCGGCGCGGTGGTGCACCACCCACTCCAGCTCGACCCCGAGCAGGCGGGGCGGGCCGGGGGCGAAGGCGACCGAGGCGATGTGGGACTCGGCCTCGGCCCGGGAACGCAACAGTCGGGGAGCTCGGTCGGCGTCATCAGCGATGCGGAGCGCAGTCACAGCGCCACCCCCTGTAATCGCCTGGCCTTGAAGCTACACAACCCGGGGTTCTTTCGCACCCATCGGTGCGGGCCAACGGGGCTTGCGGGCTCGTTCGTTCGCTACCAGCATCGGCTTCCCGCGCTGGTCCCGCAGATCGAGCGACACACCCACAGGGGGGTGTTCGGGTTCGCCGGGCGCCCCGTTCGGTGAGACACGAGACGCAAGCCGTACGTACGGATTGCGTAGCCAACGCGGGGCTGACACGATCGACCGGTGCCCCGGGTGAGCCAGGACCACCTCGACGCGCGTCGCCGCCAGATCCTCGACGGCGCACGGTCCTGTTTCGCGCGCTTCGGGTACGAGGGTGCCACGGTGCGCCGGCTGGAGGAGGCGACCGGGCTGTCCCGTGGAGCGATCTTCCACCACTTCCGGGACAAGGAGACGTTGTTCCTCGCGCTCGCCGAGGACGACGCGCGGCGGATGGCCGACGTCGTCGCCGAGCAGGGTCTGGTCCAGGTGATGCGGAACCTGCTGGCGGAGCGCGCCGACACCGTCGGCGAGCACCCGGCCGAGTGGCTGGGCACCCGGCTGGAGGTCTCCCGGCGGCTGCGTACCGACCCCGACTTCCGCGCCCGGTGGGCCGAGCGCTCCGAGCAGCTCACCGCCGCCACCCGCGCCCGGTTGGAACGGCAGCGTGACGCCGGCAAGCTGCGCGACGACGTCGACGTCACCGTGCTGACGGCGTTCCTGGAGCTGGTGCTGGAGGGCCTGGTGTCGCACCTGGCCATGGGCCTGCCCGCCGACGACCTGGACGTCGTGCTCGACCTGGTCGAGGAGAGCGTGCGGCGGCACCGCAGGGCCGGCGCCGTCCTGGACTGACCCGACCCCATCCCGCCGGACCCCATGCCGGCAGCCCTCATCCGAACAACCCGGACCCGTGACCCGGCGGGCGATTCGGGCCAGGATTGCGCTCAGGCGGCGGTGTCCGGCAACGACTCGCCCAGCCCCGGCACCGCGGTCACCCCCTCGGCGACCAGGTCGAAGGCCCGGTCCACCTCGGCCAGCAGGTCGCCGCCGCCCCCGGAGCGCAGCCAGCGCACGACCACGGCGACCAGCGCGCCGACCAGCGCGCCGACCGCCGCCGTCACCAGCGCCTCATCCGTCCCCGGCCTCAGCCGGGCGGTGAGCACGGCGACCACCTCGACCTGCGCCTCGGACAGCCGCACCAGCGTCTTGGCCCGCACCTCGGGCACCGAGAAGATCATCCGCAGCCGGTTCCGCTCCCGCTCGCCGGGGGCGACGATGGTCTCGGCGACCACCTGCCGGATCGAGCTCCGGAGCTGGTCGAGCAGCGGCGCGTCCGGCGGGGCCGCCCGCAACCCGGCCAGGAACAGCTCGAACCGCTCGTCGGTGCGGACGAACGCCACGTCCTCCTTGGACCGGAAGTGGCCGAAGAACGTGCGCGGCGAGACGTCGGCGGCCGCCGCGATGTCAGCCACGGTGGTGGCGTGGAAACCGCGCTCGACGAACAACCGCAGGGCGGCGTCGGCGAGCGCGTGACGGGTCCTGTTCTTCTTCCGTTCGCGAAGTCCTCGCTGCTCGGTCATCGGCCGTTATCGTACGGCGTTCAACGCATTTCGGCGTTCCCTGAATTACGGTCCGCACCCGGTCTTCCTCCGCCGACCGGAGGCGGCCGAACCGACGGTCAGCGCAATTCTTCGGACCGGCTCGAAACACTCGTGAGCGATGGTAGGGCGAATTGCCGCCAAGCGCGGCCCGAGCGGGACGCGACCACGAGGAGGACGCGGGTGCCCATGACCGAGCCGGCGGGGCGGGGGCGTGCCCGCGTACCTGGTCGCGGCGACGCTCACCCGGTTGGCCAGCGAGATGCTGCCGTTGACCGTGGTCCTGCTGGTGCTGGACCGGGGCGGCGGCGAGAGCGCCGCCGGGTGGACGGTGGCCGCCTACACCCTGCCGGCGGTCGTCTCCGGACCCCTGCTCGGCGCGTGGCTCGACCGCACCCGGCACACCCGCGCGGCCCTGGCCGCCAACCAGGTGCTGCTCGCGGTCGCCGCGCTGGGACTGCTGGCCTCGGCGGGGCGCGCGCCGGCCGCCGCGGTGTCGCTGGCCGTCCTCGCCGGCGTGGCCTCCCCGATGACCAGCGGCGGGTTCAGCAGCCTGGTGCCGAGGATCGCCCGGGGCCGGGAGTCCGCCGTGGTCACCGCGTGGGACGCCGCGACGTTCAACGCGGCGGCGATCGCCGGTCCGGCGCTGGCCGGCACGCTCTCTGCCACCGTCAACGCGGGGAGCGCGATGGCGGTGACCGCGGTCTGCGCGCTCGCCGGGCTGGCCGGCACGGCGTTGCTCGCCTTCGACCGGCCGCACGACCCGGCCGACCGGACGGCGGAGCGCGCCGCCCGCCCGTCCTCCGACGGCTCCGGGCGGCCGCGCCAGTCACCTCCTCCCCCGCTCCTCGCCTCGGTGGTCGCGGGCACCCGCCACCTGCTGCGGACGCCGCCCCTGCTCGGGGCGACCGCGACGACGGTGCTGGGCTTCGGGTCGACCGGTCTGCTGACCCTGGCGCTGCCCCTGCACCTGCGGAACCTCGGCGCCGAGGCCGGGGCCGCCGGCTGGGTGTGGGCCGCGCTGGAGGTCGGCTGCGCCGCGAGCACGCTCGTCCTCGCGCGGTGGATCGGGGCCCGGCGACCGGAGAACGTCGTGTTCGCGTCGACCGCCGGCTACGGGCTGGCCCTGGTGCTGTGGCCCCTCGCGCCCACCCCCGCGCTGCTGGTGGTCGCCGGTGTGGTCACCGGGCTGGTCGAGGGCCCGACGCTGCCCGCGGTGATCTCGGCGCGCCGCGCCCACACACCCCCGGAGATGCTGGCGCAGGTGCACACCACGGGCGCGAGCCTGAAGGTCGGCGCGTACGCCCTGGGCGCCGCGATCGGCGCCCGGCTGGTCCCCGAACTGGGGTCGTCGGCGACCCTGGGCATCGTGGCGGGCTGCCAGGTGGTGGCCGCGCTCGTCGGGTGGTCGCTGGCGCGCACGAGGTCAGGCAAAACACGCACATCGACGGACAACACCGACAGAAATGCGTGAAATTGAGTGAAAAATCGCCCTAGAATGCACGAGCACGCATAAACGGCCGTGTCCCATCCCGGAGCCCCCGTGATCCTCACCGTCACGCTCAACGCCGCGCTGGACACGACCTATCACGTGGACCGGCTGGTTCCGAACAGTTCGCACCGCGTCAAGGAGATGCACGGCCGCGCCGGCGGCAAGGGCGTCAACGTCGCCCGGGTGCTCCACACGCTCGGGCACCCCGTGGTCGTGACCGGCTTCGCCGGCGGCGCGACGGGCGCGGCGGTGCGGGCGGACCTGGCGCGCGCCGGCCTGGCCGACGCCCTGGTCGACCTGGCCGGCGAGTCCCGCCGCACGGTCACCGTGGTCTGCGCGGCCGAGGGGGACGCCACGGTGTTCAACGAACCGGGGCCCCACGTCGCCGAGGAGGACTGGCGGCGGTTCCTGGCCCGCTTCGCCGCGCTGGTCCCGGACGCGGCCGTGGTCGTGCTGTCGGGCAGCCTGCCCCCGGGCACCCCCGTCGGGGCCTATGCCGACCTGACCCGGATCGCCGCCGAGCACGGCGCACGCACCGTCGTCGACGCCGAGGGCGAGCCGCTGCGCCTGGCCGTCGCCGCCCGACCGGACGTGGTCAAGCCGAACGCGGCCGAGCTCCGGGCGACCACGGGCGAGGCGGACCCGGACGCGGGCGCGGCGCTCCTGCGGGCGGCCGGCGCCCGCGCGGTCGTGGCCTCGCTCGGGGCGGCCGGCGTGCTCGCGGTGACCGACGAGGGGACCTGGCGGGCCACGCCGCCCGAGCGGGTCGCCGGCAACCCGACGGGTGCGGGTGACGCGTGCGTCGCCGCCCTGGCCGCCGGCCTGCGGGACGGGTTGGCCTGGCCGGAGGTCCTGCGCGCGGCCGTCGCGCTCTCCGCCGCCGCCGTCCTCCACCCGGTCGCGGGCGGCTTCGACGACCGGGCGCGACGCCGGTTCCTCCCCGACGTCGACGTCCGTCCTGGCTCCGGATCGCCCACCTGACCAGCGTGACCTGCGCCAGCGGTCAGAACGGAACCGAAGGTCGGACGAAGCGGGGGTCAGGACGAGGGAGGCTCCAGGAACCCGTGGTCGCGCTGGGCGGTGGGCATCACGGCGTACTCGACGACGGTGACCTCGGCCGGCAGCGCGAGCACGTGCAGCACCGCCCTGGCGATCTCCGTCGGCGGCAGGCCCTCCTCCGCCAGCCGCGCCGCGAGCTGCTCCCGGAACGGGCTCTCCGGTTCGCCGTCGGCGATCCCGGTCCGCACGAACCCGGGCGCGACCGTGGTCACCCGCAGCCCCCTGGGCTGGAGCTCCATCCGCAACGCCTCGCCCAGGGCGTGCACCGCGAACTTGGTCGCCGCGTAGGCTCCGCTGGCCGGCCCGGCGACCCGGCGGCCCGACATCGACGACACGTTCACGACGGAGGGCGCGCTGGCCGCGAGCAGGTGCGGCAGGGCGGCCCTGGTGACGGCGAGCAGGCCGACCACGTTGACGTCGAACAACATCCGCCACGCTGCGGGGTCGGTGTCCGCGAGCAGCCCCGGCCGGGTGATCCCGGCCGAGTTGACCAGCGCGTCCAGGCCGTCCAGCCGGTCCGCCGCCGCGGCCACGGCCTCCGCCACGGCCTCGTGGTCGGTCACGTCGGCCGCGACCGCCACCCCGTCGATCTCCTCGGCCAGCGCGGTCAGCCGGTCGACCCGCCGCGCCAGGACAGCCACCCGCGCGCCCGCTAGGGCCGCCGCTCTGGCCACCGCCTCGCCGATGCCCGAGGACGCGCCGGTCACGAGCACTTTCCTGCCCCGCAGGGAGATCTCCGACAGCGGTCCCGCCGCGCCATGGGAAGCGGACGACGCGGCCGACGACGCCGGCGAGGACTCGGGTACGGCCACCACCGCGCCAGGCTAGGCCGGCGCCCGCCGGCGGAAGCGGATCTTGGACGCCGCGTCGGGTCGGACCACCCGCCGGGGCGACGCGATCACCAACGGGACGCGCGCCCCTCGCCCGGCATGATCATCCACAGCAGCAGGTAGACCAGCACCTGCGGGCCGGGCAGCAGGCAGGACGCCACGAACGCCAGCCGCACGAGCGCCGGGTTCCAGCCGTACCTCCTGGCGATGCCCAGGCAGACGCCCGCGATCCACCGCCCCTGCCTCGGCCGCGTCAGACGCGCGAGTTCTCCGGCCATGCCAGGACCGTAGTCACCCGTCGGGCGCACCGCCGGGTGAACGCCGTCCGCCTCACCCGTCCAGCCCTTTACGGCGTTCACGCACCGCCGCCATCGTGGAGGATCACCATTCCCCGTCACGGCGTCGACCCGCCGGAGGGAGTAGCCATGCCGGCCACGAGGCTGCGGAACGCGTTGTCGCTGTGGACGACGAGGACCGTGCTGCGGGCGCACTCGTTGTTCGGCGACCCGTTGGCCCAGGTCATCTCGCCCAGCAGCGCGGTCCCCCTGGTCGACGCCTACCGGCGGGTCCGCCTGGCCGGGCCGATGGCCCGCAGCCGGCTGGGCGCCTGGGCCACGGCCCGCTACTCGGTGGTCAGCCAGCTCCTGCGCGACCCCCGGTTCGGGGTGGTCGCCTTCGCCGGCGACAGCCGGGGGTTCGTCCCCCAGCCGAGGGTCGGCGGCGACGCGCTGGTGCACCCGATCAACGACTCGTTCCTGTCCCTGGACCCGCCGCGGCACACCCGCCTGCGCCGGCTGGTCGCGCCCTGGTTCACCCCGAGGGCGCTGCGGGCCAGGACCGACCGGATCGAGGGGGTGGTCCGGCGTCGGCTGGACGCGCTGGACACCAGCCAGCCGGTCGACCTCATGGCGGACTTCGCGACGTCGGTCCCGGTCGAGGTGATCTGCGACCTGCTCGGCGTCCCGCGGCCGGAGCACGAGCGGTTCGTCGCGTGGGGGCAGGTCCTGGCCACGGCGCTGGACGGCCTGTTCGAGCTGCGGGAGCTGGACCGGCTGCACGCCACGATGGTCGAGATGGAGGCGTTCTTCCGGGAGCTGACCGACTTCCGGCGGCGCAACCCCGGCGACGACGTGGTCAGCGAGCTGGTGCGCAGCAGCGGCGAGGACGACCAGGTCACGGCGCACGACCTGCTGGCGACCAGCGAGCTGCTCCTGGTCGCCGGCTTCGAGACCACGGTCAACCTGATCGGCAACGGGGTGCTGGCGCTGCTGACCCACCGGGAGGCCCGGGAGCGGCTGGTCGCCGACCCCGGCCTGGCGGAGAACGCGGTCGAGGAGGTGCTGCGGCACGACTCCCCGGTGCAGTTCACCGCGCGGGTCGCCAAGGAGGACCTCGTCTTCCACGGCGCGCGGCTGCGCAGGGGCGAGCCGGTCCTGGTGCTGCTCAGCGGCGCCAACCGGGACCCCTCGGTGTTCCCCGACCCGGACCGCTTCGACGTCGATCGGGCGAACGCCCGCGACCACCTGTCGTTCTCCGGCGGCGTCCACTACTGCCTCGGCGCGGGGCTCGCCCGGCTGGAGGGCGCCGTCGCGGTGCGGGAGCTCTTCACGCGCTTCCCGCGCCTGGAGCTGGCCGGCCGGCCCCGGCCCCGGGCCACCAAGCTGATCCACGGGGTGCGCGACCTCCCCGTGCGGTGCCACGAGCCGGCCGGCGCGGTGGCGCCGCCGTCGGCGGCGCCGGCCTGATCTCGGCCCCAGCTCCGCGGCCCTCAGCTCTCGTCGCTCTCGTCGGACCTCCGGGTCCCGGCACGTCGGGGTGCGGTCGTCCGCTCAGCCGGCGTCGTCGGTGGCCGCCGGGAGCCGCAGCCGCACGACGCCCGAGTCCAGGTCCAGCGGACCGTCCGCCGCCTCGTTCTGCTCACGCCGGTAGAACTGCGTCCACTGGCGTTGCTCCCGCTCGAACCGCGAGCTCGGATCGAACAACTCCCCCAACGACATGTGGCCACGGTACGCGGCGAGCGCACCGTGGCCACAGGGTCGAACGGCGGGTGGGGACGTCGGGCGACGTCAGATCACGCCGTGCATCAACTTCTTGATCCGCTTCGCGCCGATCCAGATCAGCACCGACAGCGCGATCGCGCAGAGCGCCAGGATGCCGAAGTAGGCGAGCTCGTTCTCGGCGGAGTAGAACGGCACGACCTGCGCGGCGATGCCGTAGCCGGCCGCCGTGGACAGGAACCACATGCCCATCATCTGCGACAGGAACGCGGCGGGCGCGAGCTTGGTGGTCATCGACAGGCCGACCGGGGAGAGCAGCAGCTCGGCGACGGTCTGGATGCCGTAGACCAGCAGCAGCCACATCGGGCTCACCTTGGTGGTGGCGTCGCCGAACAGGGCGACCAGCGCCAGCACGCCGAAGGACAGGCCGACCGTGGCCACCGCGACCGCGAACTTGCGCGGGGTGGACGGCTGCCGGGTGCCCAGCCGGAGCCAGATCCACGCCACGATCGGCGCCAGCACGATGAGGAACATCGGGTTGACCGACTGGAACCAGGACGCCGGGAACTCCCAGCCGAAGACGGTCTTCTCGACCCGCTCGTCGGCGTAGATGTTCAGCACGTTGGCGGCCTGCTCGAAGATCAGCCAGAACAGCGCCGAGGCGATGAACAGCGGGATGTACGCCTTGACCCGGTCCCGCTCGACCTTGGTGGTCTTCGGGCTGCGCAGCATCACGGTGAAGTAGATGACCGGCAGCACCATGGCGGCGATGGAGATCGCGTTCTTGATGCCGTAGGCGGTCAGGGTGCCGGTGAGGAACATGACCACGCCGACGACCAGGATCGCCCCGACGGACATGCCGATCCGGCCGTACGCCTTGGACCGCTCGTCCGCGGTGAGCGGGTTGGACGGGGTCGCGGCGGCGGCGCCCAGGTGCCGCGCGCCCAGCTTGTACTGGATCAGGCCGATCGCCATGCCGACCGCGGCGGCGCCGAAGCCGACGTGCCAGTTGACCTTCTCACCGAGGTAGCCGGTGACGAGCTGGCCGGAGAACGAGCCGATGTTGATGCCCATGTAGAAGAGCGAGAAGCCGGAGTCCCTGCGGGCGTCGGTCTTCTCGTAGAGGCTGCCGACGACGCTGGAGATGTTCGGCTTGAGCAGGCTGCTGCCCAGGATGATCAGCAGCAGGCCGAGGAACACGCTGGTGGAGCCGAACGGCAGGGCCATGCAGATGTGGCCCGCCATGATCAGCACACCGCCGTAGAAGACCGAGCGCTGCGACCCGAGCAGTCGGTCCGCGAGCCAGCCACCGGCCAGCGCCGACATGTAGATCGCGGCGCCGTAGACGCTCACCAGCGAGCTGGCGAGCGGCTTCTCCATACCGAGGCCGCCGTTGGCGACCGACGCGGAGAGGAAGAACACCAAGATGGCGCGCATCCCGTAGTACGAGAAACGCTCCCACATCTCGGTGAAGAACAGGGTGGCCAGACCGCGTGGGTGGCCGAAGAAGCTCCGGTCGTCGTTGACCGGGGCCGCTGTCGCCGTGGCGCTCACGGTGTGTTGTCCTCTCGTGCCTCGACCGCGCGGCCGGCCGTAACCGTCCGCGCACGACGGGCGGAGGCTACGCCGGTTGGCGAAGCGCTCCGAAATCATGGACACGGAACGTGGTCCAGACCACATTCCGTCAGGTTGGACCGCATTCTTCATTGTCCAGTGGCCACGCCGCACTCCTGATGTTGCACTGCTCACATGGATTTGCTGAATGCGTACGACCGGGCGCTGGCCGGGTTCGGCCGACGGGTGCACCGGGTGCGGGCCGACCAGTGGAACGCGGCTACCCCGTGCGCGGAGTGGACGGTGCGCGATCTGGTCAACCACCTGACGTCCGAACAGCTGTGGGCGCCCTGGCTCCTGCGCGGCGCCACCCTCGACGAGGTGGGCGACCGGTTCGACGGCGACCAGCTCGGCGACGACCCGCCCCGGCGGTGGGACCGGGCGGCCGGCGTCGCCAGGGAGGGCTTCCACCGGCAGGGGGCGCTGGACGGCACCGTGCACACCAGCGGCGGCGTGCTCCCCGCCAGGGACTACGGCTGGCAGATGACCACCGACCTCACGGTGCACGGGTGGGACCTGGCCAGGGGCATCGGTGACGACGACACCCTCGACGAGGAGCTCGTCGAGGCGGTGTACGCGGCGGTCCGCCCGCAGGTCGACTCCTGGCAGGGGATCGGGATCTTCGACCCGCCCGTGCCCGTGCCGGACTCCGCCCCGACCCAGGACCGGCTGGTGGCCCTGCTCGGTCGCCGTCCGTAACCACACGGCCGGTCCCGGCCAGCCCGCTTCTGTCACGTTCCGGTACGAGATCACCCGTTGGTGGTTACCCTCCGGCACGGAAGCAGGAGGTGTCCGTGGCCGCTCGTCAGACCACGCTGGTCCAGGTCGCCGAGCACGCCGGGGTCTCGTTGGCGACCGCGTCCCGGGTGCTCAACGGGAGCGGCCGCAGGGTGAGCGCCCCGCTGCGGGAGCGGGTGCTGGCCAGCGCCAGCGCGCTCGGGTACCGGGCCAACGCCTCCGCGCAGGCCCTGGCCCGCAACAGCAGCAACCTCGTCGGGCTGGTCGTGCACGACATCTCCGACCCCTACTTCTCCACCATCGCCGCCGGCGTGACCGAGGTGGCCGAGCGGGCGGGGCTGGTCGTCGTGCTGGGCACGACCGGCCGCGACCCCGACCGCGAGCGGTCGCTGCTCGCGACGTTGCGGGCGCACCGCGCGCGGGCAGTGGTGCTCGTGGGCAGTCGCGCCGTCGACCCGGCCGCCACCGAGCGCCTGGCCGCCGAGATCCGCTCGTTCGTCGCCGAGGGCGGTCGGGTGGCCTGCGTCTCCCAGGCCCGGCTGCCCACGGACACCGTCGTGCCGGCCAACCGGGCGGGGGCGGCGGCGCTGGCGGGCGAGCTGGTAGCGCTGGGCCACCGCCGGTTCGCGGCGCTCGCCGGGCCGACCACCCTGGTCACGGCGACCGACCGGCTGGCGGCGTTCCGCGCCGGCCTGGCCGAGGCCGGGGTGGAGCTGCCGGCCGAGGCGGTGGTGCACGGGGAGTTCACCCGGGACGGCGGGCACGCCGCCGCGCTGGAGCTGCTGGCCAGGCGGACCGGCGCGACCTGCGTGTTCGCCGTGAACGACGTGATGGCCGTCGGCGCCGTGGCGGCGCTGCGGGAGCGCGGGGTGCGGGTGGCCGGGGACGTCTCGGTCGCCGGCTTCGACGACATCCCGACGCTGCGGGACCTCGTCCCCTCGCTGAGCACGGTGCGCCTGCCGCTGGCCGAGATGGGGCGGTGCGCGGCCAGGATGGCGCTCGACGAGCCGCCGGCCGCCGAGCACCGGCAGGTGTCGATGCCCGCCGAGGTCGTCCTGCGGGAGAGCACCGCGGCCCCTGGTGTCGGCCTGCGCTGAGAGCTCGTCTCGGAGCCTCGGCCGTCGACCGGACCCGCGCCCTGGCTTGGCGAGTCGCCGGCGGCTGGCGGTCGAGTTGACCAACGCCGCAGGTGGGGGCGGTCTCCCTCACCCGCGCGACATGGCCCAGGTCACTGATCGCGGTGGAAATAGTTCAACTTTCAACCTCGTTCCGGTATCCGTGCGCCGCGGCGGACGTCGCGGCCGAACAGGCGAGACACGGAACGGGAGAACGACCATGACCACGCTCGACCTCGGGCTGTTGGTGCTCCGCGTCGTCGTCGGCCTGCTGCTGGTCGGCCACGGCGCGCAGAAGCTGTTCGGCGCGTTCGGCGGCCACGGGCTGGCCGGCACCGGGGGCTGGCTGGAGTCGCAGGGCTTCCGCCCCGGCCGGGTGATGGCGCTGCTGGCCGGGCTCGGCGAGGTCGCCGGCGGGGCCGGGCTCGCGCTGGGCCTGCTCACCCCGCTGGCCGGCGCCGCGGTGATCGGCACCATGGTGGTGGCCGCCACCACGCACGCCGCGAACGGCCTGTGGGTCACCCAGAGCGGGTACGAGTACGCGCTGGTGCTGGCCGTGACCGGCGCGGGCCTGGCCCTGACCGGCCCGGGCTCGGTGTCGGTGGACGCTTTGCTCGGCATCGACCGGCCGGCGCTGGGCTGGGCGCTCGCCGCCGTGGCGCTGGGTCTGGTGAGCGGCCTGGCGGTCGGCGGCCGCGCCGCCGCGGTGCGTCGGGCCGGCGCCAACGCCGCGTGACCACCGCCTGAGCGCTGGCACCCCTGCTGGCACCGCCGGGCGCGCCTGAGGCACGCCCGGCAACGCCCAGTAGCACTGCCTCACCCATGGGATCGGCCGCCGGACGTCGGACACGGAATGTCCTCCGTCCGGCGGCCTTTCCCCACTCGGCCGGCTCATTCCGTTCGCGCGACGGAATCCCGCTTTCCTTACTCCACGTTTACACTGGCGGACAGATATTGCCCGCTCACGACGAGGAGTGACGCTTTCCGTGCGCGACGCGCAGTCACCTGGCTGCAGTAGTGGGCCGGGATCACCCGGCTGCCACAGGACTCCGGACGCCGACCTGAGGGGTGCGCGGTGACCGGAATCGCGATCACCCTTCTCGGTCTGCTCGTTGTCGGCGTGTTGACGCTCGGCACGGCCGTCTTCGTGGCCGCCGAGTTCTCGCTCACCGCCCTGGAACGCAGCCAGGTCGACACCCACGCCCAACAGGTCGGCGACGCCAGGGCGCGCAGCGTCCAGCGCGCCCACCGCACGTTGTCCTTCCAGCTCTCCGGCGCCCAGCTCGGCATCACCGCGACCACCCTGGTCACCGGCTTCGTCGCCAAGCCGGCGATCGCCGCGTTGCTGGAGCCGGGCCTGACCGCGTTGCGCGTGCCGGCCGCCGTGGCCGAGCCGGTCGCGCTGGTGGTGGCCCTGCTGCTGGCCACCGCGCTGTCGATGATCTTCGGCGAGCTGGTGCCGAAGAACCTGGCGATCGCCCGGCCGATCGCCACCGCCCGGGCCGTCGCCGGCGCCCAGGCGGGCTTCTCCGCCGCGTTCCGCTGGCTCATCCACTGGCTCAACGGCTCCGCCAACTGGGTCGTGCGCCGGCTCGGCGTCGAACCGGCCGAGGAGTTGCGCTCCGCGCGCTCCCCGCAGGAGCTGGGCTCGCTGGTGCGCAGCAGCGCCGCGCAGGGCACCCTCGACCAGGGCACCGCGACGTTGCTGGACCGCTCCCTGCGCTTCGGCGAGCGCACCGCCGACGAGCTGATGACGCCGCGCGTCCAGGTGGAGGCGCTGCGGATCGACGCGTCCGTGCTCGACCTCATCGCCGCCGCCCGGCGGACGGGCTTCTCCCGGTTCCCCGTGCACGCCGGCGACCTGGACGACATCAAGGGCGCGGTGCACGTCAAACAGGCGTTCGCCGTACCCGCGGCGCAGCGCGACACCACCCCGGTGTCCGCGCTCACCCGACCGGTGCCGACCGTGCCGGAGACGCTGGACGGCGACGCCCTGCTGGACCGGCTGCGCGGCTCCGGCCTCCAGATGGCCGTGGTCGTCGACGAGTACGGCGGCACGGCCGGCCTGGTCACGTTGGAGGACCTGGTCGAGGAGATCGTCGGCGACGTCCGCGACGAGCACGACCGGCTGGAGGTCGCGCCGGTCCGCCCGCTGGGCCGGGCGAGCTGGATGGTCTCCGGGCTGCTGCGCGGGGACGAGGTGGCCGAGGCCACCGGCTTCCGCATCCCGGACGGCGACTACGAGACGCTCGCCGGGTTCGTCATCGCCCGGCTGGGCCGCATCCCGGCCGTGGGCGACGACGTGTGCCACGACGGCTGGCGGATCACGGTGATGCGGATGGACCGCCACCGCGTCGCCGAGCTGCGCGTGTCCCTGGCGCCGGAGCGGTCCGAGCCGGAGCACGCCCGCCGTACGCAGGGGGCGACCCGGTGAACGACCTCGTCTCCCTCTTCCTCGCGATCCTGCTGCTCGGCGCGAACGCGTTCTTCGTGGGCGCGGAGTTCGCCCTGATCAGCGCCCGCCGCGACCGGCTTGAGGCGCTGGTGGAGTCCGGGCAGCCCCGGGCCCGCACGGTGATGTTGGCCGGCGAGCGCATGTCGCTGATGCTGGCCGCCGCCCAGCTCGGCATCACGGTCTGCTCGCTGGGCCTCGGCGCGCTGGGCGAGCCGGTGATCGCCAGCCAGCTGGAGCGGCTGCTGCACCCGTTCGGCGTGCCCGGCGCGGTGGTGCACCCGCTGGCCTTCGTCGTCGCGTTGGCGATCTTCTCGGTGCTGCACGTCGTGCTGGGCGAGATGGTGCCGAAGAACATCGCCATCGCCGGGCCGGAGCGCACCGCGTTGCTGCTCGTGCCGGTCCTGGTGGGTTTCGTCCGCCTGGTCCGGCCGGTGATCTCGCTGCTCAACGTGTGCGCCAACGGCGTGCTGCGGGTGGTCGGCGTGCGCCCCAAGGACGAGCTGGACACCGCCTACACCCGCGACGAGCTGGCGGAGATGCTCGGCGAGTCGCGGCGGGAGGGCCTGCTGGACGAGCCGGAGCACCGGCGGCTGGCGCAGGCGCTGTCCTCCGCCGACCGGACCGTGGCCGACGTGCTGGTGCCCATCGACCAGGTGCGGACCGTGCCCGAGCGCCCGACCGTGGGCGACGTGGCCACGGCGGTGTCCACCACCGGGTTCTCCCGCTTCCCGCTGCGCAGGGCCGACGGCCGGCTGGTCGGCTACCTGCACGTCAAGGACGTGCTGGAGCTGGCGGGCGCCGACCCGGCGACGCCGGTGCCGCGCTCGCGCGTGCGCGGCCTGCCGGACCTGCCGGCGGACGCCCGGCTGGACGAGGCGCTCTCGGCGCTGCGGCGGGCGCGCAGCCACCTGGCCCGCGCGGTGGGCGAGGACGGCGCGCTGCTCGGGGTCGTGGCGCTGGAGGACCTGGTGGAGGAGTTCGTGGGGACGGTGCGGGACGGCACGCACGTCAACGGCGCCGCCCGCTAGCGCTCTCCTCGACGCGCCCGGGGTGTCCCGGGCGCGTCGAGGCCGTCACCGACCGACGTGGGCGACACCGCGAACCACTCCTTCGGGGCGACGACGTACCGTTGCGGGGTGGTGTCCGGTCCGATCGTGCTCGACGAGGCGACCTGGCACACCCGTCGGGAGGAGCACCTGCGTCGGGTGCGCCGGTGGACCGCGCCGCACCTGCGCCGCCGCGCCGGCCTGGAGAAGCACCCGGTGCTGGACTTCCTGTTCACGTACTACTCGCACCGGCCGGCCCGGCTGGAGCGGTGGCACCCGGGGCCGGACGTGGTGCTGACCGGTGAGTCGGCCCGGGAGTACCTGTCGTGGACGGGCTACGCCGAGCACCCGGACGTGCCGGGAGGCGTGGCGCTCGACCCGGCCGCGTTCACCGACGGCCGGCGGCGCACCGCCGAGTTCGCGCTCGCCCTGCTCACCGCCACCGCGTCGCGGCCGGCGCGGCTGAGCTGCTTCGGGCTGCACGAGTGGGCGATGGTCTACCGGCTGGACCAGGACGAGGTGCGGCACGCGGCGTGGCCGCTGCGGCTGGGCCCGGCCGGCACCGACGAGGTGGTGGAGTCCCAGTCGATCCGGTGCGGGCACTTCGACGCGTTCCGGTTCTTCACCGAGCCCGCCCGGCCGCGCAACGCGCTCCAGCCCACGCGGGAGGACCAGCTCCGGCTCGAACAGCCCGGCTGCCTGCACGCGAACATGGACCTCTACAAGTGGGCGTACAAGCTGGACCCGTTCGTGCCGGCCGACCTGGTGGCCGACTGCTTCGCGCTGGCCGTCGAGATCCGGGAGCTGGACATGCGGGCCAGCCCCTACGACCTGGCCGCGCTGGGCTACCCGCCGGTGCGGATCGAGACGGCCGAGGGCCGGGCGGAGTACGCCCGCCGCCAGTCGGACTTCGCCAGGAGGTCGGCGCCGCTGCGCGCCCGGCTGGCCGACGAGTGCCGCCGGTTGCTGGAGTGGGGTCAGCGGCCGGTTACGCCCCGCGAGGACGCCCGCGACCACGTCGCTACGACGCGTGACCATTCTTGACCGTCCGCGTTCACCTGTTAGCGTGAAATGCGGGAACCAGTGCGGGATGTGCCGCGTTACTGCGAGTGCTGACCGTGCTCGGTCACAGAGCTTGATCACGGAGTGGAACCACGTGTCGCGGCAAGGGGGGCCTGTCGATGGGGCGACACCGGTCACGGAGCGCTGACGCGCGCCGGGGCATCGCGTGGTGGCCGCTGGCCGTGCTCGGCGTCGTCGCCCTCGTCGTGCTGAGCTACCTCGGGTGGACCTGGCTCGGCGGCCTGCTGGAGCGGCGCGCCGCCGCCGAGGCCCGCGACTGCGTCGAGGGCGAGGCCGTGCTCAGCCTCGCGGTCACCCCGAGCGCCGCCGGGCCGATCCGCGAGATCGCCACGGCCTGGTCGGACCAGCACCCCGTCGTCCAGGACCGGTGCGTCACCGTCCGGGTCGCCGAACTGGACTCCGAGACGGTGCTGACCGGCCTGACGCGGGGCTGGGACGAGGCGCGGCTCGGCCCGCGCCCCTCGGCCTGGATCCCCGACTCCTCGCTGTGGGTCCACCGGCTGGCGGCGCGCGACGCCGCGGTGCTGGGCTCCCAGCCCGAGTCCGTGGCCAGCAGCCCGGTCGTGCTCGCCGCCCAGGCCAGCGCCGCGCTCGCCCTCCAGTCCGGCGCTCCGCGCTGGGCCGACCTGCCGGACCTGGTGGCCGCCGGCGACGGCTGGGGCCGGTTCGGCCGGCCCGAGTGGGGCCGGTTCACCGTGGCCCTGCCCGACCCGCTCGCCGACCCGGCCAGCGCCCTCGCGGTGCAGGCCGTCCTGGCCGGCGCCCAGCAGCCGGGCACCGGGCCGGTGACCGCCGAGACGCTCCGGCAGGACGCGGCCAGGGACCGGCTCGCCCGGCTGGCCGCCGCCCGGCCCGCCGGCGTCCCGGCGAAGCCGAGGGACGCGCTGATCGCGATGGCCGCGAAGAAGGACGCGACCACCTCCGACGGCGCCCCCGTCAACACGACCGCCACGGCGGTGACCGAGGTCGACCTCTACCGGCGCAACACCGGCCAGGACGGCGCGGTGTCCCCGGACGAACCGCTCATCGCGGTCCCGGTCAGCGGCCCCACCCCGGTCGCCGACTTCCCGCTCGTCGCGCTGACCGGCCAGGGCCAGCGCACCGACAGCGTGCTGGTCCGGGCCGCGCAGCGGTTCCGGGAGTTCGCGCGGGAGGGCGACCGGCAGCGCGTCCTGGCGCTCGCCGGGCTGCGGGTGCCGTCGACCCAGGACCACCCCAGCTTCTCCCCCGGCCTGCGCTGGGAGCGGCTCGGCGAGCAGGTCACGGCCGCGGAGGCGGCGGTGTCCCCGCAGGTGGCCGCGGCGTGGGCGAACGCGACCGGCGGGCGGACGGCGACCTTCCTGGTCGACGTGTCCCGCTCGGTCGGCCAGGACGGCGGCGACGGGCGCAGCCGGCTGGACTGGCTGAAGTCCGCGCTGCGCGGCCAGGTCGAGCGCTCCTCGGCCGCCGCCGTCGGCCTGTGGATGTTCTCCAGCGGCGTCGACGGCGAGCGGCCCTACCGGCAGCTCGCGCCGACCGACCCGGTGGAGCGGCAGCGCGACGCCCTGCTGTCCGCGGTCGACCAGCTCCGGCCGTTCAGCGACAGCCAGCTCCACACCAGCCTGGTCGCCGCCTACCGGGACGCGGTGGAGCGGTTCCGCCCCGGACAGCCGAACCGGCTCGTGGTGGTCGTCGACGGCCCGAACGACAGCGGCATGTCCCTGGAGCAGCTCCGCACCGAGCTCGGCGCGCTCCGGAAGCCGGACCGACCGGTCGCGATCGACGTGGTCGCGTTCGGACCGGACCTGGACCGCGCCCAGCTCGCCGACCTGGCCCGAGCGGTCGACGGCACGCTGTCGGTCGTCCCGGACGCCCGCGCACTCGACGCCGCGATCAGCCAGGTGCTGTCCTCGGTGACCTGAGCCACCAGCCGGACGAGCAGCTCGGAAGTCGGGGCAGCGCCCCGGACAGGTAGGCCGCCCAGGCTGCCCCACGCGGGGCTGGTCACCCTCACCACGCCCTGCCGCTGGCCGAGCAGGTCGTACACCTGTCGCCCACCGACACCGACCTCTTGGACTCACCCGGTCTGGATCATCGACTCCACGCCGGCGGAGCGCACCCGTTCGACACCCGTCAGTGAACGCCCACCGTTGACCGGCCAGGTGCAATGCGACTGCCGCCACGCACTCGCGCTGGCTCTGGGGCCGCAGCCGCAGGGCTACACGCCTCCCACCGGACTGCCGGGCACCTGGGTACTGACCGACCCCAAGAGCGCCGAGCGGCAGGTGCTCATGGCGATCCGCGATCACCAGCCCCACCTGCTCGGCGACCGTCCCCGCCTGCTGGTCACCACCGATCAGGGCGACGTCTCCCACGCCGTCAACCACAACGAGACGCCCGGGCTGACCCGGCCTTCCTGCCGCAGCCGCGCGCCGCATCCCGGCCAGCCGAACTCGGTGGCTCAGCTCGGGGTGCGGAGGATGCCGTCGACCAGTCGGGTCATGGCCCACTCGAACTCCGCGCCGGGGTCGTCGGCGGTGAACGCGACGTGCGCCTCGACGTGGTGCTCGTCGAGGTGGTGGCCGAGCGGGTGCGCGTTGAGCAGGTGCCCGAGCAGCAGGTGCCACAGCGCGCGGTAGCCGCGCAGCGCCTGCGGCTCCGGGCAGCCGGCGGTGACGAGTGCGGCGAGCGCGGTCCGCGCGAAGCCCACCGCGCTGGGCGCCTCGATGTCGCCGTCGGCGATGATCCGCACCGCCCAGCGGTGCCGGGCGAGGTAGTCGTGCGCCGCGCGCCACAGGGTGAGCAGCCGCTGACGCGCGTCCCCCTCGGTCGGCAGCCGGGGCAGGTCCCTGGCGACGTCGTCGGCGAGCAGCTCCAGCAGCTCGTGCCGGTCGGTGATGTGCCGGTACAGCGAGGCCTGCCCGGTGCTCAGCTCGTGGCCGACGCGGCGCAGTGTGAGCGCGTCGAGCCCGTCGGCCTCGGCGATCCGCCTGGCCGTGGCCACGATCACGTTCCGGTTCAGCCGTTGACGTCCGTCGCGCACCCCCACACCCCGTGACTGTAGTGGGCGCCACCCTGTCGACCGAGTCCACCTTAGGCTAGCCTCACTTTTCGCGAACATCGTTCGCCTTTGGGGTGGTGTCGGCTCCCGACACCCGCCCGACCTGTCCCGAGGAGGTCCCGTGTCCCTGGCCGTCACCCCGCCCGCCCCGACGGGCAGGGCGCGCCCGAGCACGGCCGGCGTGCTGACCGCCCTGGTCACGACGGTCCTGTCCTACGGCCTGATGCAGACGATGCTGGTGCCGGCCGTGGGCGTGCTCCAGGCCGCCCTGTCCGCCGACACCCGGCTCACCGCGTGGGCCGTGCTCACCGCCCCGCTCCTGACCAGCGCGGTGCTCACGCCGCTGGTCGGGACGTTGGGCGACCGCCACGACCGGCGCCGGGTGCTGCTCGCGGTGCTCGTCTGCTTCCTGGTCGCGACTGTCGGCGCGGCCCTCGCGCCCGGCATCGGCGTGCTGCTCGCCTGCCGCGCGGTCCAGGGCGTCAGCCTCGCCGTGGTCCCGCTGTCCCTCGGCCTCGTGCGGGAGGCCCTGCCGCCCGACCGGACCGCCTTCGGCACCGCGCTCGTCTCCGGGATGGTCGGCGGCGGGGCCGGGCTCGCCCTCGTCGTCGGCGGGCTGATCTGCGACCTCGTCTCGTGGCGCTGGCTGTTCGTGGTCGGCGGCCTGGTCGCCGTCGCCGCGATCGTCCTGGTGGCGTGGTTCGTGCCCGCCGGGTCCGGCAGCGCCGACGGCCCGCTCGACCTCGGCGGCGCGGCCCTGCTCGGCGGCGGGCTGGTCGCGTTGCTCGTCGCGCTGACCCAGGGGCCGGCGTGGGGCTGGGCCTCCGCCGCCGTGCTGGGCCTGTTCGCGGCCAGCGCGCTGGCCCTCGCCCTGTTCGTCGTGGTGGAACTCCGCCACCCGCACCCGCTGGTCGACGTGCGCATGCTGCGCGGCGGGCCGCTGCTCGTGGCGCACCTCGGCGCGTTGCTGCTGGGCGCGGCGCAGTTCCTCACCTACGTGCTGGTGCCCCGGATCGCGCAGCTCCCGCACGGACTGCCCCCGGAGGCGGCGGGGCTGGTCGACTACGGCTTCGCGTTGTCGGTGACCGGCGCGGGGCTGCTCATGCTGCCGGGCACGCTCGTCATGCTGCCGGCGAGCGTGGTGACCGACACCGTCGAGCGCCGCCTCGGGCGCCGTGCTCCCCTCGTGTTCGGGCTGGCCACGACCGCGCTGGGCTGCGCGGCGCTCGCCGCGTGGCACGGCTCCGAGGGGGCGGTGGTCGTCGGCTACCTCGTGGCGAGCGTGGGCTTCGGGTTCGCCATGGCCGCCCTGCCCCGCCTGGTCAACAGCGCGGTGCCGGTGGCGCGCGGCGCGAGCGCGAACGGCGTCAACACCGTGGCGCGCACCGTCGGGGGCGCGCTCGGCAGCCAGCTCGCGGCGACAATGCTCAGCTCGCTGACCGTTCCCGGCGGACAGGCGCCCGCCGAGAGTGGTTTCACCGCGGCCTTCTGGGTCGCGGCGGGCGTCTCCCTCGTCGGCGCCGGCCTGCCGTTTCTCGTGCGGACGTCACCGGCCGACCGCCTGGCCACGACCGCGTGACCGCTTCCCCATCTGAGCCGGAACACGGGACGAGCCCGCCGACAGGTCGTCGACGGGCTCGTCCGCGTGCGCGGGGCTCAGCTTCCGGGGCAGCTCAGCTCTCGTAGGCGCTCAGGGGCGGGCAGGAGCAGACCAGGTTGCGGTCGCCCCTGGCCCCGTCGATCCGCCGCACCGCCGGCCACGCCTTCGGCTTGGTCGGCCCGGTCGGGAAGGCCGCCTCCGCCCGGGTGTACGGGTGGTTCCACTCGCCGGCCAGGCTGCCCGCCGTGTGCGGGGCGTTGCGCAGCGGGTTGTCGTCGGCCGGCCACTCGCCGGAGCCCACCCGGTCGATCTCCCGCCGGATCGCGATCATCGCCTCGCAGAACCGGTCCAGCTCGGCCAGGTCCTCGCTCTCGGTCGGCTCGATCATCAGCGTGCCGGCGACCGGGAAGGACATGGTCGGCGCGTGCAGGCCGTAGTCGGCGAGCCGCTTGGCCACGTCGTCCACCGTCACGCCGGTCGCCTTGGTGATCGGCCGCAGGTCGAGGATGCACTCGTGGGCCACGAACCCGCCCTCGCCGGTGTAGAGCACCGGGTAGTGCTCGTCCAGCCGGCGTGCCACGTAGTTGGCCGCGGCGACCGCGGTCAGCGTGGCCCGGCGCAGGCCGTCGGCGCCCATCATCCGGACGTAGGCCCAGGAGATCGGCAGGATCGACGCGCTGCCCCACGGGGCCGCCGCGATCGGGCCGACCCCGGTCTCCGGGCCGGCCGCCGGCTGGAGCGGGTGGTTGGGCAGGAACGGCGCCAGGTGCGCCCGCACGCCGATCGGCCCGACGCCCGGCCCGCCGCCGCCGTGCGGGATGCAGAAGGTCTTGTGCAGGTTCAGGTGGGAGACGTCCGACCCGAACTTGCCGTACTGGGCGAGGCCGATCAACGCGTTGAGGTTCGCGCCGTCGACGTACACCTGGCCGCCGGCGTCGTGCACCAGCCCGCACACCTCGCGCACCGTGTCCTCGTAGACGCCGTGCGTCGACGGATAGGTGATCATGATCGCGGCGAGGTCGGCGGCGTGCGCGGTCACCAGCTCGCGCAGGTGCCCCATGTCGATGTTGCCCTTGTCGTCGCACCGGACCACGACCACGCGCATGCCCGCCATCACCGCGCTGGCCGCGTTCGTGCCGTGCGCGCTGGCCGGGATGAGGCAGACCTCGCGCGCCTGCTCGCCCCGACTGCGGTGGTAGGCGCGGATGGCCAGCAGGCCGGCGAACTCGCCCTGGCTGCCCGCGTTGGGCTGCAGGCTCACCGCGTCGTACCCGGTGATCTCGGCCAGCCACCGCTCCAGGTCGGCCACGATCCGCAGCAGGCCGGCGGCGTCCTCGGCCGGTGCGAACGGGTGCAGCTCGGAGAACTCCGGCCAGGTGATGGGCTCCATCTCGGCCGTGGCGTTGAGCTTCATCGTGCACGAGCCGAGCGGGATCATGCTGCGGTCCAGCGCGATGTCCTTGTCGGCCAGCGACCGCATGTACCGCAGCAGCGCCGTCTCCGAGCGGTGCGCGTGGAACACCGGGTGCGTCAGGTACTCCGAGGTGCGGCGCAGCTCGCCGGGGATGCCGTCGGCCGTGTCCGCGTCCAGCGCGTCCACGTCCCGCACCTCGACGCCGAAGGCCCGCCACACCCGGTGGAGGTGCTCGCGCGTGGTGGTCTCGTCGCAGGCGACGCCGACGTGGTCGGCGTCGGCCCGGCGCAGGTTCACCCCGAGCTCGCGGGCGGCCGCGACGACCTCGTCGGCCCGGCCGGGCACGTGCGCGAGCACGGTGTCGAAGAAGTCGCCGTGCACGACCTCGACCCCGCCCTCGGACAGGCCGGCGGCCAGCACGGTGGCCATCCGGTGCGCCCTGGTCGCGATCGCCCGCAGGCCCTCGGGGCCGTGGTAGACGGCGTACATCGAGGCGACGACGGCGAGCAGCGCCTGCGCGGTGCAGATGTTGCTGGTCGCCTTCTCCCGGCGGATGTGCTGCTCGCGGGTCTGCAGCGCCAGCCGGTAGGCGGGGTTGCCGTCGGCGTCCACGCTCACGCCGACCAGCCGGCCGGGGAGCTGGCGCTCCAGGCCCTGGCGCACCGCCATGTAGCCGGCGTGCGGGCCGCCGAAGCCCATCGGCACGCCGAACCGCTGGGTGGTGCCCACCACGGCGTCGGCGCCCATCTCGCCCGGCGGGCGGAGCAGGGTCAGGGCGAGCAGGTCGGCGGCGACCACGACCAGCGCGCCGCGCTGGTGCGCCTCGGCGATGACCGACTCGTGGTCGCGGACCGCGCCGGAGGCGCCGGGGTAGGCCAGCAGCACGCCGAAGAAGTCCTCGCCGAAGCCGAGGCCCTCCAGGCCCTGGGACAGGTCGGCGACGACGACCTCGATGCCCAGCGGCTCGGCGCGGGTCTCGATGACCGCGATGGTCTGCGGCAGGGTGTCGGCGTCCACCAGGAACCGGTCCGACTTCGAACGGCCGGCGCGGTGCAGCAGCGTCATGGCCTCGGCCGCCGCGGTGCCCTCGTCGAGCATGGAGGCGTTGGCGATCGGCAGGCCGGTCAGGTCGCCCACGACCGTCTGGAAGTTCAGCAGCGCCTCAAGCCGGCCCTGGGAGATCTCCGGCTGGTACGGCGTGTAGGCCGTGTACCAGGCCGGGTTCTCCAGGACGTTGCGCAGGATGACCGGCGGGGTGAGCGTGCCGTGGTAGCCCAGGCCGATCATCTGCACCGCAGTCCGGTTGCGCCCGGCGAGCTCGCGCAGCTCGGCGAGGGCCTCGGCCTCGGTGGCCGGCTCGGGCAGCCGCATCGTGAGGTCGCGCTCGCGGATGCTCGCCGGCACCGCGTGGTCGGCCAGCTCCTCCAGCGAGCCGACGCCCACGACGTCGAGCATCCCGGCCAGCTCCGCGGGCCGCGGGCCGACGTGGCGGTCGGCGAACGGGGTGCCGCGCTCCAGCGCGGCCAGGGGGACGCGGTCCGGGGCCGGGAGTCCGGCGCGCGGGTCGCGCGGGTCGTTGCTGGCCTGCGTCATGTTTCGCCTCCGGCGTTCGGGGACGGGCGTGCGGAGACAGCTCCGCCTGCCCTCCCCCTCTGTCGGTGCCCGCCGGGGCGGACGCCTGAGAGCTTCACCCGGGGCACCGGGCTTGCACCGTCGGCGGGGCCGGACGGGTCGGCGCACCGACCAGCACGGCCCACTTTCCAGAGGCATCTCGCCCACGCGGTCCTGGCTGCCTGAGAGGTTCCGGGGAGGAGTTGCTCCTTCGGCGCCGCCCCCGAGCACGCTCGGCGACGGTCTCTCCCGCGTGGGGTCTGCGATTACACCGCGCAGAGTACCCCGTCCGTGCGGGAGCACCGATCAGTCGGGACGAGGAGCCGACTGGACCGTCCGCGCGGGTGGGCGGCGGTCCCCCGGGTGAGGGACGGGCGCGGGGCACGACGCGGCGACCGGCGCGGGAACGCCGTCGCGCCGGACGCGCGCGTGCGCACCTCGGAGTACCCGTGCGGACAGGGCGAAGACGAACGGAACGGAGACGACAGGAGGGCGGAACGCCAGGAGCTCAGCCGGTGCGGCGGGTGCGCCGGCGCCGGGACAGCTCGTCCTCGGGGCGGGGCTCGATCTCCACGCCGTCGGCCCGCTCGGCGGGGAACTCGTGGATGGTGCCGCTGATCTCCCGCATCGCCCCGCTCACCGCGATGCCGAACACGCCCTGGCCGCCCTGGAGCAGGTCGACGACCTCCTCCGGCGAGGTGCACTCGTAGACCGTGGTGCCGTCGCTGAACAACGTGATCCTGGCCAGGTCGTGCACGCCCCGACGGCGCAGGTGGTCCACCGCGACCCGGATGTTCTGCAGCGATACCCCGGTGTCCAGCAACCGTTTGACGACCTTGAGGACCAGGATGTCCTTGAAGGAGTACAGCCGTTGGCTCCCCGAGCCGGAGGCACTCCTTATCGACGGCAGGACCAGTCCGGTGCGGGCCCAGTAGTCGAGCTGCCGGTAGGTGATGCCGGCGATCTGACAGGCGGCCGGTCCCCGGTAGCCGACCAGCTCGTCCGGCAGCGAGGCGTCCGGGAACAGCTCGCCCTGCTCGGCGCCGTCCCGGTAGGGCGCTTCCTCGACCACGCCTGCCTCCCCTCGCGGCCACGACGGCCGACGACCGCGGCTGCGCGTTCCGGACCGGACGCGTCACCACCGCCAGAACCCCCCGGTGCGGTGGAATCACACCGGCGCGATTCGCTCGACTCGACGGTAAGACCGGGGGTGCGGCCGGTCAACGCGACGCGCGGGCGCCGGTGAACATCAATCTCAACTTGAGGGTTAAGGTCAACTCGCAGCGTGCCCGTCCTGCTCCGGTTCACCCACGCCGTGCTGCGGTGATCGGGTGATCATGGACCACGCTCGGGTCACCACGCCGCGGTTTCACTCCTTCTATCCGGCGAACTCCCCCGTCAGGCAGGCGACGCGGCTTGGCACGACCCGCCAGGGTCACCACGGGCGCGCGGCGCCCCGCGGGCAGCTCCCGGGCCGGTCCCGAGAACGCCGACGGCGCCCTCCCCTGGGGGGAGGACGCCGTCGCGCGAGTCGTGTGGGGTGGATCAGGTGTCGGCGCCGCGGAAGTCCTCGGGCGAGACCGAGTCCAGGAACTCCCGGAACTTCTCCACCTCGTCCTCCTGCTCGTCCGGGATGACCAGGCCGGCCTCGGCGAGCACCGACTCCTCCGCGTGGATCGGCACGCCCACCCGCAGCGCGAGCGCGACCGAGTCGCTGGGCCGCGCGGAGACCCGGATGTCCCCGTCGAAGACCAGCTCGGCGAAGAAGGTGCCCTCCTGCAGGTCCGTGATCCGCACCTGCTGCAGCTGCCGCCCCAGCGCCCCGATGACGTCCTTGAGCAGGTCGTGGGTCAACGGCCGGGACGGCCGGACCCCCTGCTGCTCCAGGGCGATCGCGCTGGCCTCCATGGTGCCGATCCAGATCGGTAGGTAGCGGTCACCCTCGGACTCGCGCAGCAACAGGATCGGCTGGTTGGCGGGCAGCTCAACCCGCACGCCGACGACGCGCATCTCGCTGCTCATCGGTCTCGCCTCCTCCACTGCGCCAGCCATGTCCCCGACAGGTCGCGCCCCGATGTGGATCGAGGATCGCGTACCGTCGCCTTCGACGCTACCCGTCTGGGGCGTCCAGCGCTGCCCTTCGCCTGTTCGGCTGCAATCTGGTTACCCAGTCGTCACCGTATAACCGCGGATGGCCAACCCTCACCCGGATGAACCGTCCACCCGTCGGGGACGGTCAGCCACCAACGGCTCCCCGCAGCCCCGCCTTGACCAACAGGGTGTGCAGGGCCACCGACAACGCCGCCAGCTCCCGCACGACCTCCTCGGCGCGGGCCCGCGCGTCGGGGTCGCGCTGCCGCGCCAGCGGCGTGACGATCTGCGCCAGCAACCCCACCTCGCGGTCCGCCGCCGCCCGGTAGGCCCGCAGGTGCCGGGGCTCGATGCCGAACGCCGTCATCGCCCGGACCGTGCGCGCCACGGCGACGGCGTCGCCGTCGTAGAACCCCGCGGCGCCCGGCCGGACCAGCCCGTACTGCTCCAGCTCCGCGAGCAGCCCCTCGTCGACCCCGGAGTCGGCGAGCAGCTCCTCCCTGGTCATCCGGATCTCGCCGGCGGCCCGGAAGGAGTCCGGGCCGGGCAGCCCCTCCACGGCCACCAGACCACGCGGTGGCCGGGGGGACGGGCCGCCCGGCCGCACTCCGCGGTCCAGGGCGTCGAGCTGCTCCTTGATGACCTTCAGCGGGAGGTAGTGGTCCCGCTGGGCGGCCAGCACGAACCGGAGCCGCTCGACGTCGGCCGGCGAGAACTGCCGGTAGCCGGACGGTGTGCGTGCCGGGTGGACCAGCCCCTCGGACTCCAGGAACCTGATCTTGGAGATGGTCACCTCGGGGAAGTCGGGCCGGAGCTGCGCCAGCACCGCCCCGATGCTCATCCCCGCGCGCTGCGCGTGCGGGGCGCCCGCACCGGTGCCGTGCGGAGCACCCGCACCAACCCCGTGCGGGACGCCCGAACCAGCTCCATGCGGGACGCTCGCAGCCGAACCGTGCGGGACACCCGCACCGGTTCCGTGCGGGTGTCCCGCGCCCGAGGAAGAGGCCCGCCCGGCCGCGGTCACCGCGCCCCCTGACCCCCGTTGCCCGGACCGGTCAGGAACACCAGGCGGAACTTGCCGATCTGCACCTCGTCGCCGTTGCCCAGCACGGCGGTGTCCACCGGCTCGCGGTTGACGTAGGTGCCGTTGAGGCTGCCCACGTCGACCACCACGAAGTCACCGCCCTCGCGGCGGAACTCCGCGTGCCGCCGGGAGACGGTCACGTCGTCGAGGAAGATGTCGCTGTCGGGGTGCCGGCCCGCGCTGGTGGTGTCCCTGTCGAGCAGGAACCGGGAGCCGGCGTTGGGGCCGCGCTTGACCACCAGGAGCGCCGAGCCGGCGGGCAGCGCGTCGACCCCGGAGACCGTCGTGGTCTCGGGCTCGGGCGCGGCGGTGCCCTCGACGTCGGCGAGGAAGTCGGCCCGGAAGACGGAGGTGCTCTCCACCGCCTTCTCCGGCGGGACGCCGGGCCCGTCGTTCGTGCTCACCTGAGCTCTCCTCCTGAAGGTAGCCGCGATGTTTCCCAACGTACCGCGCCGCTCACGGCGCGTTCGCCCCGACTCCCGCTTCTTCCGGGAGCCGAAACCGAAGATCATCGCCTCAGACCTCGCCGATCTTCTCGCGGTAGCCGGCCGCGTCGAGCAGGCCGTCCACCTGGGCCGGGTCGGAGATCCGGAGCTCGACCAACCAGCCGTCGCCGTAGGGCGCCTCGTTGATCGTCTCGGGCGCGGTCACCACGGCGTCGTTGATCGCCACGACCTCACCGGCGAGCGGGGCGTAGATGTCGGAGACGCTCTTGGTCGACTCCACCTCGCCCAGGGAGTTCCCCTCGGTGACCTGCCGGCCGACCTCGGGGAGCTGCACGAAGACGATGTCGCCGAGTTGCCTCTGGGCGTACTCGGTGATGCCCACCCGCACGGTGTCATCACCCACGAGGGCGATCCACTCGTGCTGCTCGGTGTACCTCAGCTCCTCAGGAACCACCAGCGGTTTCTCCTCACTCCTCAACCGGTCGGCCGAGCGTATTTGTGCGTTCGGACGGGTCGCAAGGCGGTGATCTCCACCCGGTCGGCCTGCCGGACCTCCACCTTGCCCCCGGAGCGCTCCACCGTGTCGACCACCCCGCCGGGGATGTTCAACGCGGCGGCCAGCGTCGGTGGGTCACCGATGGCCAGCACCGAGTAGGGGGCGCGGAGCTGGACGCCGTCCAGCCGCACGTCGCCGGCCGCGCCGGTGAAGGCCGAGTCGACTCCCACCCGGACCTCCCCGACCTGCACCGCCTCCGCCCCCGCCGCGCGCAGCTCCTGCAACGCGTCCAGCAGCACTTCAGGGCTGATCTTGCCAGCCGGGTCCGTCAGTCCGATGCGCACCCCCGGCCCGGCCGCCGGCACCGTGCCCGACAACACACCCAGCGCGGCGGCCCGGCGCTGGGCCTCCTCGCGCGCGGCCGCTGCCCGGTCGCCGGTGGCGCGCAGCCGGCTCAGCGTCTCCTCGGAGTCGGCGATCTCCTTGCGCAGCGCGGCCTCCCGCTGCTGGAGGCCGTCCAGCAGCACCACGAGGTCCTGCGGCCGCTGCTCGGCCAGCGTGTCCCCGGCCCTGGTCCTGCGGACCTGGGTCACCAGGGCGACGCCGAGCGCCAGGCACAGCACGCCGATGAGCACGCCGGACAGCACCGGGTGCGCCCGCAGCCCGGTCGGCCGCGCCTCCGCGCGCCGCTGCGGGTCGAGGTGGTGCCGACCCCTGCCGTTCGTCCGACCGCCACGTCGCCCGTTCGTCCCCGCCACGCGTCTCACGCCTTGAACAGGTGCCGCCGGATCGCGGCGGCGTTGCTGAAGATGCGGATGCCGAGGACCACGACCACCGCCGTGGACAGCTGCGCGCCGACGCCGAGCGCGTCGCCGAGCAGCACGATGAGCGCGGCGACCAGGACGTTGGAGACGAACGAGACGACGAAGACCTTGGCGTCGAACCGGCCGTCGAGCATGGCGTGCACCCCGCCGAACACCGCGTCCAGCGCCGCGACGACGGCGATCGGCAGGTAGGGCTGCACCCACGGCGGCACGGTCGGGTCCAGCCACAGGCCGAGCCCGACGCCCACGACGAGCGCGAGCAGGCCGATCACGGGGCCGAGCAACGGCGTCCTCACCGCGGTCCCTCCTGGCTGGGTGCTGGGGACGGGCCGCCGGTCGGGGTGGCGACCCTGGGCTGTCCCGGGTTGGCCGCGGCGAGCTGGAGCGAGTCCACCCGCCGCACCTCGAAGCGCGTGCCGTAGAGCTGGGTGAAGGCGGAGAACCGCCCGTAGCCGTCGGTGCCGACGAGGCGGGTCTGGAGATCCTCGGGCGACCCGATCGCCTCCAGCACGTACGGGTGCCGGATGGGCCGGTTGTCGACCAGGATCGCGCCGCCGGCCTGCCGCACGGTGGCCCTCGGCTGCAGGCGAACGCCGCCGACCGCGACCGCCTCCGCCCCGGCCGCCCACAACGAGTTGACCAGGACCTGGAGGTCGCGGTCCAGCACGTTCTGCCGGCGCGTGCCGCCCTGGCCGGCCGGCTCCTCGACGGTGATCCGCAGGCCGGGGCCGGTCACCGGCACGGCGGCGGCCGCGCGCTCCAGCTCGCCGAGCTGGTCCAGCGCGGCCCGGCCGCCGGCGTCCCCGGCCAGCGCCGACTCCCTGGCCCGGTCGACCTCCCTGGCCAGCGCGCCCGCGCGGCGGGCCAGCTCGTCGGTGTCGCCCCTGGCCGAGCGGACGTCGTCGGCGAGGCTGCGTTGCGCCTCCTCGGACCCGGGCTGCCGGTCGGCGGCGTCCAGCGCGGCCACCGCGAAGAGCACGCCCACCAGCGCGGTGCCCACGACGAGCCACAGCCAGTGGGCGGGGCCGCCCGCCGGACGGCCACCGCGGCGCCGGGCGGCCTCCTCGTACCCGGGGTCGAGCCGCTGCACGAACAGGCCGCGCAGGAGCGACGCCGCGAAGTCCATCGGGCGGGCCGGCGCGGGGGACGCGGACGGCGGTTCCGGCTCCGGCCAGGCCGGGTTGGCCTCACGCCACAGCGGGTGGGCGGCCTCGGCCGCGCCCGGCGCGGCGGGCGGGAGCGCATCGCCGCCGGTCCGCACGGTGGTGGCGTCAGCCCGCGCTCGGTCTGGCTCCTTCGACTCATCCGCCGGACGACGGTCGTCGGGGCGACCGGCCTTCGACGCCTCGCGATCCGACACCGACTCGACAACCTGCCGAGGGGCGTCGGCGCGGTCGGCCGCGGCCTCGCGCTCGGGCACACCCTCGGGCGCTGGCGCGGAAGCGGGCGGGGACACGGCCTCGGCCGACCGCGACTCGTCGGGAGTCCGGTCGTCGGGAGTCCGGCCGTCGGGGTTCCGCTCGTCGGGAGTCCGGTCGTCAGGCACTGGCCGCCCCGGCGGTCCCGATCCGGTCGGCCCGCAGCCCCATCACCACCTGGACCACGTAGAGCAGGCCGGACCAGAGGAACAACGCGCCGCCCCAGGCCACGAAGGCGTACGCGAACGGCCGGGCGATCTCGGCCGCCGTGGAGTCGCCCTGGGCCAGCAGCAGCAACGGGAACCCGTACATCAGGTTGAAGGTGGCCGCCTTGCCGATGTAGTTCACCTCGGGCGGCGCGTAGCCGGCCCTGCGCACCAGCAGCAGGGACACCGACACCGCCACGTCCCGCAGGACCAGCGCCGCGACCACCCACCACGGCAGGATCTCGCGCACCAGGAAGGCGAACAGGGTGGCCAGCGTGTAGAGCCGGTCGACGGCGGGGTCGAGCAGGGCGCCGAGCCGGCTGTACTGGTTGAGCAGCCGGGCCAGCTTGCCATCGAGCCAGTCGGTCAGGCCGCTGACCACCAGCACCACCAGGGCCAGCAGGTCGGCCTTCGGCCCGAGCAGCAGCCACAGGAAGAGCGGAACGCCGGCGAGCCGCAGGAAGCTCAGCAGGTTGGGGACCGTCAACACGCGGTCCTGCGCCACGTCGGCGACGACCCCGCGCGGGGTCTCCCCCCGCCCGGCCTGGTCGGGGCGCTGCGCCGAACCCTGCACCACGGTGAATCCCCTCCCCGCCGCCGCACGCCGCGAACCGACGCGGGGCGGCCTGCCACCCGTCTGGCGTCCCGTGTGGACAAGCCTGCCACACCGGGTCGGACGCGGGGATCTTCGGCTCACGCGGGAGCGCGGTCGGCCGCGTGGCGGCCCAGCAGACCGGCGGACCGGCGGCAACGTCGACGACCGGGAAAGCCGGAGAGGGAGGAGAAGGAAAAGCGCGGAGGTCGGGCGGGCGGTGTTCCCCCGCCCGCCCGACCTCCGGTCAGCTGCGCTGGGTGCGGCTCCAGCCGCGGCGGAGCAGGTCGGCGTCGGTGAGGCTGAGCGGACGACCCCGGTCGTCGAGCCCGACCCACCGGGTCCGGCCCTCGTCGCCCTCGCGGACGTAAGGGTGGCCTCCGCTCCACACGACGCTGTAGGGGGCGGTGGGCAACGGGGACGTCACCGCGGACGCCACTGACGTGCTGGACGCCGTGGACGTCGCTGTGCCCGTGTCTTCCCCGGTTGCCGTGGCTGTCTCAACGCTCATCTCTGACTGGCACCTCCATCAGGGGTGTCGGCCGACACAGTCACTCTGTTAGCCGAACACCCGCCGATTCTGCGGCCGAGGGGGCCGCCGCACCGGGAGAACGGCCGGAACGCGCGCCCACCGGCGTCTTCGCCGCGCCGAGCTGCGTTCCGGCGACCCGTGCGCCGATCCGGGGCGGCGAACTGGTTTCCCGCGCACCGGTCTCACCACCGCCGGACTCGCCGTCGCGCCACCGCCCCGGGCCCGGTGTCACTCGACGAGCTCGTCGAGCATCCGCCGGGCCGCCTCCAGCTCCGCCTGCAACTGCTCCACCCGCGCCCGCTGCCGGTGCCGCGCGGCCTCCAGCACCGTCTCGATCGCGGAGGACACCTCGGGGTGTAGCGCCCGCGCCGCCTGCGCCACCGCGCCGGGGCCGACCGGGAGCGCGCGCACCGAGCGCTTCTTGCCCGTGACCACCTCGACGGTCCACTCCCCCTCCGGGGTCGAGGACAGCGTGACCACCACCGCCGGCGGCTCCGCCGGCCGGCGCCCGCCCCGGCGCGGCCGGGCCGCCTCGCCGGGGGCCGACGCCTCGGGCTGGGCCACCGGCGCCGACGGCGTGGCCGGCGGCGCCGGGGGCTCGGCGGTCGGCGTCGGCGCGGGGGCCGGCGCCGCCGCCGGGCGGACCGGCGCGGCCACGGCCGGCGCGCTGGTGGCCGCGGCGGCCACGCCGGGCGCGGCCCGCCCGGGCTTCGCGGGCTCGGCCGCGGCCCGCTTCCTCCGCTCCGGCTTGGTCATGGTCACCTCCGTCGGCGAGAACGACAGCGTGTCCTTGGAGCCGGTGGGCCGGACCTGGATGAAGTCGCCGTCGGCCGGGTCGCCGAGGTCGACCACCCGACCCGAGCGGCCGGCCTCCACGCCGACCGCGGCCGAGGTGAACCACACCGTCGGGTGCTGACCGGCCCCCAGCTCGGCGCGCAGCTGGTCCAGCTCCTCCTGCGACAACGGACGGGGTCGGGGCATGACGAACTCCTCGGCGCGAGCGTGATCAACGACGGCGTGCAGCCTGCCGCATCGCACCGACAGCCGACGAACCCGATACCGTCCCCCGTCACCCCCGACACCGGGTCGACGCCCCGGCGTCAACCCGTCGACACGGTCCCGACACCCCGCCCGGCTCAGTCGCCGGCCAGCGCCGCCCGGCCCGGCGCGGTGATCTCCGCGGGGACGAGCTGGCCGACCGGGGCCGACCGCACCGGGCGGATCAGCCCGGAGCGCACCAGGTCGGTGGCGGCGGTGTGGTCGCACCAGAACCCGTCGACGCGGAGATCCGGCGCGCAACTGCAGGTCACCTCGGCGCGCCCGTCGGCCACGGCGCGCAGCAGGGCGAGGTGGCGGCGGTTCAGCCCGCTCGGGGCGGCGTAGCTCTGGCGGGACATCGTGACCAGCTCCTTCGGGACCGGCGACACCCGATGAGGAGCGGTCCTGCCAGCCCCAAGTACCCCGTGGGCGGTTCACCACCCGTTCGGCGGCCTGGTTGTCGGGGTCGTTCTCCCTGGTCATCGTTGGTCGACGACCACGGCCCGGCAAGTTGGAACCGGCGGGATGGCCCGACCCGGGCACGACGGGCCGCGATCAGCGGGCGGTCACCGCGCGCTTCGACGATCGTGGCGCCCGGTCGCTCCGGTCCCTTCCTTCCCGCTCCGCGAGTACCCCGCGGGACGGGGGTCAACCGAGCCGCCGCCCGCCGTCCACGAGAGCCGGAGGCCGTCGGCGCGCGCCGCGGCGTCGACATCGCACAGTGCACTGTGGTCGCCCGACCGGGATGTCCGCACCGCACGGGGAATGTGACCGCCGTCGTGTGAACCAGACCACTGTGGTGGCGAGGTTGGGGTGAACGATTCGCGACAGGAACGGGTTTCCACCACAGAGCGACAATGTTCACAGCGCGGTTCGATCACATCCGGGTGTTCGGGCCCCTCGACCAGGGGATAGGGTCGACCGGCCATCAGTGGCGAAGAAGGACGTCCGTCGCCGACGGGCGACGACAGGACTGCCCCCGGACCGGCCCGGGCCGCCCGTCGACGGACCCGCGCCCAGGGCGACACGGACGACTTCGGACGGCAGTGCCCGGACCAGGTTCAGACCACGCGGATCGAAACGGAGATCTCCCCATGACGACGACCACGGGACCCATCGCGGCGGCGACCGGCGCCGAGGCTCGATGGTCTCCGTTGGCGGTCCTCGCCGACGCCGCCGCCCGCGGCGTGGCCGATGGCCAGACCGTCGCCGTGGTCCGCGGCTTCGACCGGGAGAGCCGGCGTCGCGCCCGCACCGTCCGCGACCACCTCGCCGGCGCCGGCGTGCGCGCGGTCGAGGCCACCCCGGCCCCGGACAGCTGGCCGCTGGGCGAGTCGTCGGCGGTGGGCGCGGTGGTGAACGTCGCCGGCTCCGGCTCGTGGGACGCCCACCGGATCGCCGCCCAGCTCGCCGCTCCGCTGTACGCGCTGGACGAGACCGGCGCCGACGGGGCCGAGCCCGGGATCACCGAGCGGCGGATGGACCTGATCGACGTCCGGGGCGAGCGCGGTGATCACGACATCGCGCTGTCGCACGTCACGCTGCTGCCGGAGGACCTCACCGAGGCCGAGCTGGCGGTCGTGGTGGACGGGACGCGGCACGTCGTGCGGGGCGCCCAGCTCCGCACCGGCCTGCACGAGCACCTGCTCCGGGCGCGGGTCGTCGGCGAGGGCGCCGAGCACGTCGCCGCCGAGCTGACCGTGGAGCCGGTGGCCGGCGTCTTCCGGCTGGTCCGCGACGGCCTGCCGGTGGACGAGCTGACCGCGCCGGTGACCCTGGTCGCCCGGCCCGAGGCGCTGACCGTCCACCTGGTCCGCGCCTGACGGTCCGCACCTGACCCGGGGCGGCGCTGCCCCATCCCGGGGACACCGACACCGGAACCTGGCACCGGGAGCGCTTGTCGCCAGGAATATGCAGTAGGTTCTCCCGACGTGACGACCGCGACCTCCCCGGGCTCCTGGCTGGACCCGGACCGGGCCCGCGCGTGGGTGCGCCGGTGGGACCGCCAGCAGGAGCGCTACATCGCGGACCGCGAGGAGCGGTTCCAGACCATCGTCGACGTCGTCGAGCACGTGACGCGGGCCGACGGCGAGCCCGTGGTCCTCGACCTCGGTTGCGGACCCGGCTCGCTGTCGGCCCGCGTGCGTGAGCGGCTCCCGCACGCCCGGCTGCTCGGCGTCGACGCCGACCCGCTGCTGCTCGCCATGGCCAGGGCGGCCTACCCCGAGGTCGGCCGGTTCGTCGACGTCGACCTCACCGACGCCGACTGGTGGCAGGGCCTGGGCGTGGACCGGCCGCTGGACGCGGCGGTCTCCACGACCGCGTTGCACTGGCTGCCCGAGGACGCCCTCGCCCGGCTCTACCGGGACCTCGCCGCGCGGCTGCGGCCCGGCGGCGTGTTCGTCAACGGCGACCACCTGTACGACGAGCAGCCGCTGGTCGGCGAGCTCGCCACGGCGGTCCGACAGCGCCGCGCGGAGCGCGTTGGCGTGCTGGACAACGAGGACTGGGCGGCGTGGTGGTCGGCCGTCGAGGAGGACGAGCGGCTGGCGGACCTGCTGGAGGAGCGTCGACGACGCGGCCTGGTCGGCGGGGACGGCAACCGGTTGAGCTGCGCGCGGCACGTGACGTTGTTGCGGGAGGCCGGTTTCCGCGCGGCCGCGCCCGTGTGGCAGGTCGGCGACGACTTCGTGCTCGCCGCCGTGCGCTGACGACCGTCCACTGAGGACAGTGGGGCCGGGCGCTTCCCGTGCCGTGTCCCCACTTCCCGCCACAGCGTGTTCCCCGACCGTCCGACGGTCGGTAGCGTGCACCGAACCACAACAGAATCCGTGTCCCGTGGGGGAAGTCCGGTCCGAATCCGGCGCTGACCCGCAACGGTGGGTCGCACGAGCGAAGGCGTGCGACGAGCCCGAGTACCCGCGGGACACGTGTCGCTCCACCACCCGTCGAGGTCTGCGGGACGGAGCCCCGGGACGGCCACCGCCCCGTCGCCACGCCGCCGGACCCCCGGCACGGGTGGCCGGGGCGTGGACGGGCGATCCGAGGGCAGCCCGCCGGCCGTTCCCCGGAAGGCCCACCGCATGGCGTCACCGCCCCTGGCCTCCTCGCCGCGGCGCGAGGAGCTGACCCCGCCCGAGCCCGGCGCGTCCGACCCAGGCGCGTCCGCGTCCCTGCCGCGACGGCGGTCCGTGCTGCCCCTGGTCCTCGCGCTGGCCGTGCTGACGCTCGGCTCGGTGGTGTGCGGTGTGGCGTTCGGCGCGGTGCAGGTGCCCTTCTCCGACGTGCTGCGCCTCCTGCGCGCGGCGTTCACCGGCGGGTTCATCGAGCCGGCCGACCTGCCGCGGTACCAGATCGTCTGGCAGATCCGGCTGCCGAGGGTGCTGCTCGCGGTGGTGGTCGGCGCGGGGCTGAGCGCGGTCGGGGTGGCCAGCCAGGCGCTGGTGCGCAACGCGCTGGCCGACCCGTTCGTGCTCGGGGTGTCCTCCGGCGCCGCGGTGGGCGCCACCGCCGTGATCACGATGGGCGTGTTCGCCTCGTTCGGCATCCACGCGGTGTCGGTCGCCGCCTTCCTCGGCGCGTTGCTCGCCACCGCCGTCGTCTACCTGGCGGCGCGGTCGCCCCGGGGGCTCACGCCGCTGCGGCTGGTGCTGACCGGGACGGCGATGGCCTACGGCTTCACGGCGATCAGCACGGTCCTGGTGTTCTTCGCCGCGCACGGGGAGGCCGCCCGGTCGGCGATGTTCTGGTCCTTCGGCAGCCTCGGCGGCGCGACCTGGGAGTCGCTGCCGGTGGCCGCCGCCGTGGTCGCGCTGGGCGTCGGCTACCTGCTCGCCTCGGCCCGTCGGCTGAACGCGCTGGCCATGGGCGACGAGACCGCCGCGACGCTCGGCGTGGACGCCACCCGGATGCGGCGCGAGCTGTTCGTGGTCTCGGCCGCGGTCACCGGGGTGCTGGTGGCGGTCAGCGGCGCGGTCGGGTTCGTCGGCCTGATGATGCCGCACCTGACGCGCATGCTCGTCGGGGCCGACCACCGCCGGGTGCTCGCGGTCGCCCCGCTGCTCGGCGGCTGCCTCCTGATCTGGGTCGACCTGGTCGCGCGGACGCTGGTGCCGCCGGAGGAGCTGCCGCTGGGCGTGCTCACCGCCGCGTTCGGCGTGCCGCTGTTCCTGGTGCTGATGCGGCGGCGCGGCTACGTGTTCGGGGGTCGGTGATGGACGTCGAGCTGACCGACGTGACGGTCACCGCGGCCGGTCGCCGCCTGATCAGCGACCTGCGGCTGCGCGTGCCGTCCGGCGCGGTCGTCGGGCTGGTCGGGCCCAACGGCAGCGGCAAGTCCACGACGTTGCGCTGCGTCTACCGCGCGCTGCGCCCGTCCGCGGGCCGGGTGCTGCTGGGCGGCGACGACGTGTTCGCGCTGAGCCTGCGGGACAGCGCCCGCCGGCTCGCCGCGCTCACCCAGGACAGCCACGTGGAGTTCGACTTCACCGTGGCCGAGGTGGTGACCATGGGCCGGTCGCCGCACAAGGGCCTGGTGGGCCCGGACACCGACCAGGACCGGGAGATCTGCGCGGAGGCGCTGCGCCGGGTCGGCGCGGCGCACCTGGCGGCCCGCAGCTTCCTGACGCTGTCCGGCGGCGAGCGGCAACGCGTGCTCATCGCCAGGGCGCTGGCCCAGCGGCCGGCGGTGCTCGTCCTCGACGAGCCGACGAACCACCTCGACATCCGGCACCAGTTGGAGGTGCTGGCGCTGGTCCGGCAGGCGGGCCTGACCGTGTTGGCCGCGCTGCACGACCTCAACCTCGCGGCGGCCGCCTGCGACCGCCTCTACGTGCTGGCCGAGGGCCGGGTGGTGGCCAGCGGAACCCCCGAGGAGGTCCTCACCCCCGAGGTCGTCGCCGAGGTGTTCGGCGTGCGCGCGCACGTCGTCGCGCACCCCACCTCGGGGGCGCCACAACTGATCTTCGACGCCCCGCTCCCCCGGTGAGCTCCCCCGTCCCGTCCCCGAGAGGTGCCCGCATGTCACGACGTCTTCCCCCCGGTCCCGCCCGCCGTCCAGTCCCCCGGACCTCCCGCTGGACCTCCCGTCGGATCTCCCGTCGGCTGACCCTGATCACCGCCGCCGCCACGGCGCTGGCGCTCACCGCGGGCTGCGGCGCCCAGGTCCGCCAGGGGCCGGAGGGCTCGGCCGCCGCCGGGTACCCGGTGACGGTCGAGAACTGCGGCCAGAAGGTCACCTACGACCGCGCGCCGAGCCGGCCGGTCGCCTACGACGTCGGCATCATCGAGACGATGTTCGCCCTCGGCCTGCGCGAGAAGCTGGCCGGCTACGTGCTCGGGCGCGGGCACAGCGTCGCCGACTCCCCGTGGAAGGACGACTTCGAGAAGGCGCACCGCCTGGCGGCCGACCGACCGAGCAAGGAGCTCATCCTGGAGGCGAAGGCGGACTTCGTCTACGCCGGGTGGAACTACGGGTTCCGCGAGGGCAGCGGCCTGACCCCGCAGGACCTGGAGCAGGTGGGCGTGCGCAGCTACGTGCTGACCGAGTCCTGCCGCAACGGCGTCTCCGACCGCAGCCGGGGCGTGGTGCCCCCGCTGGAGGCGCTCTACACCGACCTGCGCAACCTCGGCCGGATCTTCGGGGTGTCCGAGAGGGCCGAGGAGCTGGTGCGGCGCTACCAGGCCCAGGTGGCGGCGGTGGAGGCGTCGATCCCGAAGGACCGCCCCCGGCCGAAGGTGTTCGTCTACGACTCCGGCACCGACAAGCCGTTCACCACGGGCCGGTTCGCCGCGGCCCACGAGATCATCACCCGCGCCGGCGGGGACCACGTGTTCGCCGACATGCGGGACAGTTGGATCCAGGTCGGCTGGGAATCGGTTGTCCAGGCGAATCCGGACATCATCGTCATCAACGATTACGGCGAGCAGAGCGCGGCGGAGAAGCAGGCTTTCCTGGAGTCCTACGCGCCGTTGGCCAACGTCAACGCGGTGAAGAACAAGCGGTTCTTCACGCTGCCGTACGCCGCGTTGGTGGAGGGGCCGCGCAATCCGGCGGCGATCGAGTCTTTCTCCGGGTACCTGCGCGGGCTGCCCGGCTGAGAGGACGCGCCCGACACATACCCCACAGTGTGCGCCAGGGCAGCAGAACGTGCCCTGGCGCACACTTGTCACTTTCGGTCGCGGAGCGTTCCCACATTCGGCCTATTGACCCGTCAACCACCGGGCAAGACGATGTTGTCACGACATCCGGACGCGCCGACGTGCGCGCACGCCAACCACGACAACGGTTTCGCGCGCACGTCGTGCTCATCACACAAAGAAATCTGGGGGAATTCTGCCGTGGGCGGTGACCTCGTCCGTGAGTTCGTCCTGAGCGGTCCGGGAGAGAGATGACGACCATTCCGACCCTCGCGGCCAGAGCCCGGCCGAAGGTGCACTCCGGGGTCTGCCAGGGCACCCTGGGCGAGCTCTTCCAGGGCCCCTTCCGGCGCGGCGACCGCTCCGAGATCGCGATCGTCTCGCTGCCCGTCGACCGGTTCAGCTGGGTCTACTTCACCGAGGACGACGGCGTCCGCACCGGCGGAGACCGCGCCAACGGGGCGGGGGCCGACCTGGCCGCCGCGGGCCGGAGCAAGTCGCAGCGCGCCGTCGAGTTCTTCCTCGACCACTTCGGGCTGCGGCTGCCCCCCGGCCGGTGGGACTTCCACACCGAGCTGGCCGTCGGCGCCGGGATGGCCAGCTCCACCGCGGACGTGGTCGCGACGCTGCGCTGCCTGTTCCGGCTGTTCGACCTGGCCTACGACCAGCGCCTGGTGCGGGCCGCCCTGGCCGGCATCGAACGCGCGGACAGCGTCTTCCTCGACGAGTTCGCGCTCTACCTCAGCGGCCGGCACGAGGTCGTGCACCACTTCGGCGACCACGTCGGCCTCTACACCTGCTACACCACCGAGGACGGCTCGGTGGACACCGAGGACCTCGGCGACGAGCTGCTCGCCCACTACGGGCGGCACGCCGCGGCCTACGAGGACTGCCTCGGCGAGCTGGTCGCCGCCTTCCGGGTCGGCGACGTCGGCGCGCTCGGCAGGAGCTCGACCCGCAGCGCCGAGCTCGGCCAGCTCGTCGTGCCCAAGCGCCACTTCGACGAGGTGCGGGCCAACCAGCGGACGTTCCTGGCGGACGGAATCTTCGTGGCCCACACCGGCAGCATCATCGGTTACCTGTTCCGGGAACGACCCGACAGATCCCGGATGGACGACCTTTCCGCGTTCTTTCGCGAGCTCGGCCAACAGTGCCACTTCGCCCGAGGAGGCTGGCGGGATGTTTGACCACATCGCCGACGCCATCAAGATTCCGGACATCGTGCGGCTCACCGACAACGTGTTCGTCGCGCGGTTCGAGACGATGAAGGTCTATTCCGCGCTCGCGGCGGTCCGCCACTTATTGGAGACCGGCAGGGTGCGTCGGGGCGACACGCTCATCGACAGTTCCAGCGGTATCTACGCGTACGCGTTGGCGATGGCCTGCCACAAATACGGGATGAAGTGCCGCATCGTCGGTTCGACGACGGTCGACCGGACGCTGCGGACCCAGCTGGAGATCCTGGGCGCGACGGTGGAACAGGTACGCCCGTCGGCCAGCCTGAAACTCGACCAGAAACAACGCGTCGAGCGCATCCAACAGATCCTGCGCGACAGCGAGGCGAACCCCGGCGACGGCGCGGTTTACTGGATGCAGCAGTACCACAACGACATCCACTACCTCGGCTACCGCGAGTTCGCGGACATCGTGCGCCGGGAGATCGGCGGCCGCCGGCTGACCGTGGTCGGCGGCGTGGGCTCCGGCGCCTCGACCGGCGGCCTGGTCACCGCGCTGCGCGAGACCGACCCCGGCGTGCGGCTCGTGGGCATCCAGCCGTTCGGCAGCGTGACCTTCGGCAGCGAGCACATCGAGGACCCCGACGTCATCATCGCGGGCATCGGCAGCTCGATCCCGTTCCGCAACGTGCGGCACGAGCTGTACGACACGATGCACTGGGTGAGCTTCGACCACGCCCGCGCGGCCAGCGTCGAGCTGCTCCGCCGGCACGCGATCTTCGCCGGGCTGTCCACCGGGTGCGGCTACCTGGTGACCCGGTGGGAGGCCGCCCACCACCCGGAGCGGAACCACCTGTTCATCGCCGCCGACACCGGCCACCGCTACCTGGACCAGGTCTTCGCCGGGCACGAGGACGCCCTGTCGCTGGACGGCCTGGCCCCCCGGCGGGTGTCGAGCCTGGCCGAGCTGGCGTTCCCGTGGTCGGTCATGGCGTGGAACCGCCGGCCCTTCGCCGCGGCGCCCGACGGCGACGCCGACACCAACGCCGACGCCGACGGCCCGGCCGCCGCCAACGGGGCCGCCCACGCGGGGGCCGCCGCGCGCAGCGAGATCAACGGAATCATGGAGGAGACAGTCCGGTGACGCTGGTTTCCCTGGAGGCGCTCACGTTCGGCCTCGGCCGGCTGGTCGACGCGGTCCGCGCCCGCGACCACCGGCTGCGGTTGCTCACCTGCGGCCGCGACGTCTACCGGTACGAGCTGGACCGGCTGGCGGCCGACCCCTCGGCGCCGCTGGACGTGGTCGACGTCGACACCTTCGACACCGACGCGGTGCGGCGCGCGCTGGCCGAGGTGCCCGACCTGCGCGGGCTGATCAGCTCGACCGACACCTGGAGCCTGGTGGCGCTGGACCTGCTGGCGGAGCTGGGCCTGCCCGGGCCCGCGCCGGCCGCGGTCCGCCTGGTGCGCGACAAGGCCCGGCTGCGCGACCACCTGCACCGCGCCGGCCTCAGCCGGGGCGCCAGCCACGCCTTCGACCCGGCCACGACCACGGCCGCCGAGCTGGCGCCGCGCGTCAGCTACCCGGCGATCGTGAAGGACACCGCGGGCACCGGCAGCCAGAACGTCTGGCTGCTCGGCGGGCCCGAGGACCTGGACGACGTGCTGGCCGCCGGGCGGGCGGCGCGGCTGCGCGGCGCGCTGCTCGTCGAGCCGTACTTCGCCGGCCCGCTCTTCAGCGCCGAGACGCTGACCTGGGACGGCGAGACGCGCCTGCTGGGTGTCTCCAGCCGGGGCCTGTCGGCCGAGCCGCACTTCCGCGAGGAGTCGCTGTCCTTCCCGGTGGCGTTCCCGCCGGAGCGGGCCGCCGAGCTGGCCGACTGGATCACCCGGGTGCTGGCCGCCGTCGGCTTCGACGACGGCTTCGCGCACACCGAGTTCGTCCTGACCGCCGACGGCCCCGAGGTCGTGGAGATCAACCCCCGGCTGGGCGGCGCGCTGGTGGGCGAGGCGGTGAGCCGCTCGCTGGAGCTCAACATCTACGACGCCTTCGTCGACCTGGCCCTCGGCCGGCGGCCGGCGCTGATGGACGCGCCGCTCAAGCCCGTCCGGGGCGTGGCGCAGGTGCTGCTGTACGCCGACCGGGTCGGGACGTTCCGCGGCGTCGACGGGCTGGACCGGCTGCCGGGGCACCCCGGCTCGCCCGCCCTGCTGCCCACGGCCGCCGAGGGGCGGCGGGTGGAGCACCTGACCGACCAGCGGGGTTCGGTGGGGATCGTGCTGGCCGAGGGCGAGACGGCCGAGCTGGCCCTGCACAACGTCCTGTCCGCGGCCGGCAAGCTGCGGGTGCGCGTGACCGGCGCCGAGGCCGACACCGAAGGGGAGCCCGAGCGTGGCTGAGCCGCACCTGGTGGTGGTGGGCGGTTGGACCGAGGTCATCGCGAAGGCGGTCGACGCCGGCTTCGCGGTGAGCTACCTCGGCCCGACCGCCGCCGGCGGCGGGCTGGACCCGGCCGTGCTGGAGCGCTGCGCCTCGGTGCACGAGGTCGCGGTCGACCAGGTGACCGTGTGCCTCGCGCTGGCCCGCCGGCTGCACGCCGAGCGGCCGGTCACGGCGGTGGCCTCGTTCACCGAGCTGGGGCTGGAGAGCGCCGCGGTGATCGCCGACGCGCTCGGCGTGCCCGGGCCCGAGCTGTGGCCGGTCGCGGTGACCCGGCACAAGGACTGGACGCGGCGGGTGCTGGCCGGGGTGCCGTCCCTGGCCCTGCCGTGGCGGCTGGTCGCCACCCCCGCCGACGTCGAGCGCTTCCACGCCGAGCACGGCCCGGCGATCATCGTGAAGCCGGTGGCCGGCGCGGCGAGCGTGGGCGTCCGGCAGATCCGCTCGGCTGAGGAGCTGGCCGCGGCCATGGCCAGCCCCGGCTGGCTGCGGGACGGCCAGTACGTGGCGGAGAAACTGGTCGACAGCGACGAGCTGTACAGCGTGGAGTCGCTCACCCTGAACGGCGAGCACTCCGTGATCACCTTCTCCTACACCAAACTCGTCGGCTACCCGTACTCGCTCGGCAGCTACACGATGGTGCCGCCGCCGCCCGGGTTCGAGCGGGTGCGGGACGAGGTGGTCCGGACGGCGCGGGAGTTCCTGACCGCGATCGGCATGACCTGGGGCGTCGCGCACACCGAGATCAAGGTCGGGCCGGACGGCCGGCCCGGGGTGATCGAGTCGCAGACCAGGGTGGGCGGGGACCGCATCTGGCTGATGACCGAGCGGACGACCGGCGTCGGCCAGATCGACCTCGCGCTGCGCGGCCTGGTCGACCCCGCGGTCACCGCCCCGCACCTTCCGGACAGCGACCGCGTGGGCGTGTTCCTCCCGTTCCTGCCCCCCGCGGGCACGGTGCGGCGGGTCGCCGACATCGCGGACGTGCGCCGGCTGCCGGGAGTGCTGGACGCCGACACCAACCTGACGCCGGGCCGGGTGCTCAAGGAGATCACCGACAACACGCAGCGGGGCGGGTACGCCCTGCTGGACGCGCCGGACCACGACGCGGCGTACGCGCTGATGCGCGAGGTCGGCCGCGCCTTCTGGGTGGAGTTCGATGACGGTCGCCTCTGGCATCCCGGGTTCTGAGTCGACGCGGCGACCGCGCCTGCCGCCCGGGCTGCGGTTCCTGATCGCCAGCTCGTTCCTGATCCCGTTCGGCAGCTTCATGGTGCTGCCGTTCATGTCGATCTTCCTGCACCAGCGGCTCGGCATGTCGTTGGGCTGGGTCGGGTTCGTGCTCGCCGCCGCCTCGCTCATCCAGTTCTCCGGGGGCGTGGTCGGCGGCGCGGTCGCCGAGCGGCTCGGGCTCAAGCGCACGATGGTGCTCGCGCTGGTCGTGCGCACGGCCGGGTTCGCGTTGTTCGTCGCCGCCATGGCCTGGTCCGCCGCCGCGGTGCCCGCGCTCCTGCTCACGGCGTGCGGCGCGGCGCTGTACCTCCCGGCGAACAAGGCCTACATCGTCCGGAGCACCGACGAGGAGCGGAAACCGCTGTTCCTGTCGGTCAGCAACTCCGCGCTCAACGCCGGCATGGCGTTGGGACCGCTGGTGGCCGGGTTGCTCATCCTGGACGCGCCGTTGCTCGTCTTCGGCGTCACCACCGGCATCTTCGTGGTGATGACCGTCTGCCACGTCGTCGTGCTCGCCGGCGAGCCGGCGGCGGATGAGCCCGAGGCGTCCGGGGACGGCGGGTCGGCGGCCGACGCGCCGCCCGGGGCGAAGGTTCTGCTGGCGGCGGCGGGCCGTTCGGCGCTCACGGCGCCGTTCCTGGTCAACGCGTTGACCATCTACGTCTACATGTTCTTCCAGAACTACATGGGAGTCTTCACGGCGGCGCACCACTCGCCGGAGGTCTACAGCCTGCTCCTGCTGGTCAACGCCGGCGGCGTGATCCTGCTGCAACCGTTGGCGGCCAAGGCGATCGGGAAGCTGTCCTACCGGTGGGCGATCGCGGTCTCCTTCGCGGCGTTCGGCTGCGGGATGGCGGTGCTGGCGCAGGCCGGGCTGGTGGCCGTGTTCCTGGGAACCGCGCTCATCACGCTCGGCGAGGTGGTGCTGTTCCTGAAGAACGAGCTGGCGGCGCTGGAGCGGTCGCCGGACCGGCCGGCGCTGGCCTTCGGCCAACAACGCCTCGCCGCCGGCGTCGGCGCCTTCGTCAGCGGCGTCGTCGGGGGGCAGCTCTACGAGCTGGCCGTGGCCGGCGGCGGCGACCGGTGGTTCTGGGTGGTCTGCGCCGCGCAGTGCGGCCTCGTCGCGCTCGTCGGCGGGCTCCTGGTCCGGCGATGAGGCGGCAGAACACCTTGTGGGCCAAGGCTTTCGGTCCCCCGGTGAGTCAGTCCGACGCCGAGCCCGCCGGCGGCGCCGGATCTGACACTGTGACGACCACTGGGGCCGACCGCTGGGGGCCGACGTGCCGGGGCCCGGCGTGGTGGACGCGGCGCGTCCCACCAGGCCGGGCCCCGACTCGTCCGTCAGCCCAGGTCCAACTGTCCACTTCGGACGGTTCGGACGAAGGACGCCCACTCACACCGCGCGAACAACAGCGCGGGTCCGGTGGGGTTCTTCGAGTCCCGCACGGCGGCGACGGTCGGGAAGTCCGCCACCTCCACGCAGTTGTTGGCGCCGCTCGTGTAGCTGGACGTGCGCCAGGACGCACCGGTCAGGGACGGGGCCGGGACCCACATTTGATCTACTCCTTGTCGAGTTCCGCGAGATGCCGGTCGATCATGGCCAACGACTCGAACTCGCCGAGCGCGGCCACGCGCAACCGGTCGAACGCCAGCCGGAACGCCTTCGTGTGCTGCGGGCGCGTGAGGTAGTCCGCGCCCGTCAGGCTCTCCACGTAGACGATCGTGGCCCCCGCCCTCTCGAACGAGAGCAGGGTGAACGGCGCGCCGAGCGCGACGTGCGCGCCACTGGCCAGCGGCATGATCTGGATGGTGACGTTGGTCAGCGCGGCGAGCTGACGCAGGTGGCAGAGCTGGCCGCGCAGGATCTTGGGGCCGCCGATCCGTCGGAGCAGCGCCTCCTCGCCGAACACCGCCCACACCCTGGGGGCGTCCGATGAGGACAGACGTTGGGAGCGACGGGCTCTGGCCTCGGCCATCCGGTCGATCTCGGCGGGGGCGACCACGACCGACATGGACAGCATCGCCCTGGCGTACTCCGGTGTCTGGAACGGCCCGGGGATGAACTCCCCGTAGAAGATCTCCATCTCGTCGGCGCTGGATTCCAGGCTGACGAACTGCTTCGCCCAGTCGGGCACCCTCGCCGGCGGGTTCTTCCGCCGGGACTCCTTCGCGAGCTTGCGCACCTGTCTGGCCTCGGCTGAGCCGACCCGGTAGAGCTCAAGCAGTCGCTCGACCTCGGCGTCGGTGACCCGCACCGCGCCGGTCTCGACCTTGCTGATCTTCGCCCGGTACCACTCGAGCTTGCGTGCGGCGTCCTCGGCGGCGATGCCCGCCGCCTCCCGGAGCACCCGCAGTCGCTCGCCCAACAGAAGCCGCTGCACCGCGGGACCGGGGCTCGTTGCCGCCATCCGGCAACCTCCCTTCGCTCAGGCGGGGCTAAGTGTGCCCGATGCCCACCAACCTGCGGAGAGCCCCCAGTCAGGGGATTTCCGACCAGGATTCCTGGTCGTACTTTCTGAGACCTGTCGGCGGCCCCACCCGGAGAGAGGGCGAGCACATGGACCTGGACCACTGGCACCGGATCGAGTACTGGCAGATCAAACGAGGCCAACGAGTCCTCGTGCACGCCGAGGAAATCAACGATCACGGCTTCTACATCGGCCGGACGGTCCAGCGCCAAATGCGGACCACCGCAACGGATTACACCCGTGCCCTGTTCGAGGAGTTCGCCCTCAAGCACCCCACGGAGCCGGGACAGCGCTGGTTGGTGCGGGTGTGGCGGCTCACGGGGCGGAGCGGGGCGAAGACCGTTCGGGTGTGCGACGTCCCCCTGTCGATTCCGGCGGAGGAGATCGCGGAACGGAACGCGGAGAGCGCGCCGGCGGCCGCCGCGGCACTGGTTTGACGCGCCGTTCCACCGGCCGCCAAATCCATTGTCACAACAAATACGACGTTTTCTCGGTAATTTCGTGAGCCAACAACGAACCGGCCAGGAGCCGGTCGCCCACGGGCCCGGGCCGAACCACCCGGCGACCGCCCGACGAACGCGACAGAGGAGGACGCGGACCACCCCGAGCGCGTTCCCGAGCGCGTTTTCGCCAGCTCACCGGGGGCTCACGTAATGCGAGAAATACTCGTGTGACGTGGTTGCTGGGGAGGTGGCGTCGTGGTGCGGCTCGACGGGGTCGGCAAACGTTTCGGCAAGGGGCCGTGGGTCCTGTCCGGCGTGACACTGAGCCTGCGCGCCGGCGAGGTCACCGCGGTGCGCGGGGCGAACGGCGCCGGCAAGTCCACGTTGCTGCGGGTGGTCGCCGGGATCTCGCCGCCGACCACCGGCCGCGTCCTGCACCGGCCGAGCGTCGCCGCCTACGTGCCGGAGCAGTTCCCCGTCCAGGGCGGGATGTCCGGCCGCGCCTACCTGCGGCACATGGCCCGCGTGCGCGGGATGGACGCGGCGGGCGCGACCCGACGGGTCCAGCGGCTCTGGGAGCGGTTCGCGGTGCAGGGCGACCCGGACGGGCCGTTGCGCGCCCTGTCCAAGGGAAACCGCCAGAAGGTCGCGCTGGCGCAGGCACTTCTCGTCCCGCCGAGGTTGTTGGTGTTGGACGAGCCCTGGTCCGGGTTGGACGCCGCCGCGCACGACGTCCTGGCCGAGGTCATCGACGAGACCCGCCAGGACGGCGGAATCGTCGTGGTCACCGACCACACCGACTCGCTGGACCCGTCGGTGGTCGGCGCGGTGGCCCGGGTCGCGGGCGGACGCGTGACGGTGGAGGAGGTTTCTCCCACCGCACCGCCGGCTCGCCACCGGGCCGCCGCCCCCGTCGTGCACGTCCGGCTTCGGCGCACCGCGAAGGCCGTTGGCGCCTGGGAGAACTGGCCAGGGGTGGTCATCCCGGACGAGCGCGCCGACACCGCGAGGCCGACCGAACCCGACCTCGTCGATCTCCGTGTGGCCCGCGAGAACACCGACGCCCTGCTCGCCGAGGCGTTGCGGCGCGGGTGGTCGGTGCACGAGGTCAGCGAAGTCGCCGAGGTGAGCGGGGCCACCGAGGTCGCCGCCAACCACTCCCGCACCGAGCGGTGACCCGCGTCCGTCCTCTTCGGACTCCCCACGCCCTGAGGATCACCGGCTCCCCTCGCGGCTCCGGAGAACACGCCAGCCACTTCCGTCCCGTCCGCGCGCGCCCGCACCAGGGCGACGCGCACACCCCGCCCGCCAGCAGGAGACAGCCGTGACCGCCCTCGTCCGTTACGTCCTGGCCCACGTGGGACTGAGCCAGCGGTACCTGCCGCCGACCTTCGTCCTGCTCGTCGCGCTGGCGATCCTGTACAGCGACGACCCCGGGCCGGCGATGCCGGCCTACGTGCTCACCGCCGGCCTCCTCGTGCCGGTCACGGCCTGGTTCGCGATCAACGCCAGGGGGTTGGAGACCCCGGAGCAGCGCGGCGTCACCCTGGTCGCCGCCGGCGGCCCGCTCCGGGTGCTGGTCGCCGAGATCACGGCCTGCCTGCTGTACCTGGTCGCCAACGTCGCGCTCTGCCTCCTGTGGCCCCAGCTCGCCCACGGCGCGGCGAGCGCGGCCGAGCTGGGCGCCGGGGCGGTGGCCCACCTGACGTGCGGCCTCGTCGGCATCGCCATCGGCCTGGTCTGCGGCCGACCGCTGGTCTCCAAGGTCGGCACCGCGTCCCTCGTCGGCTGCGGGCTGGTGCTGGCCGCGTTGCTGGGCTCGGGAGTGTCGCCGGTGGCCATCTCGTTGCGGCTGTTGGGAACGAACTCGGCGACGCACGAGGCCGCGACGCTGGTCGGAGTCGCGGTCGTCGCGGTCGCGATGGTGGCAGCGGCGGCGGGCGCGGTGCTCGTTCTCGGTCGACGCCGCGACTGAACGTGCGACCGGAAACCGCGACGGCGCGGCCGTGGGCTCTGGTCCCAGCGCGCTCGTGCGGGCGGGCGCCTCGCGCGCGACACCTCTTATGTATTGGGGGAACCCCCACTTCCAGTGTTTCAGGGCGGACTGACAGATTTCCCGGAGATCTGCCGAGGTAGCGGGGAAAGCACACCATCGAGTGAGCGTTGCTCGGTGCTCCTGCGAGGTGGAGGAACGTCGCGGGGTCAGTGAACCGAGCGGTTGCTGTCCAAAGAGGACAAACCTTCGGCGGAGAAGGTCCAACACGCGTCAAGCAGGTGCGAGGCCGGGGAAACCACCCACCGCCGTCCTCAGTGGACCGAAGTCTCCGCGCGCAGCTTCTCCGTCGCCACCGTCATCTTCCGCTACGCAGGAGGCAGCCGCACGGGGTGTCCCGGGCGCACCCGGTGGTTCACCCCGTTGACCCGCAACGTGGTCAGACCGGGCCACGGCGGGGCGTGGACGACGACAGCCTCCGGTCGAACCCGCCACGCGCCCCGGTAGCTGACGTCCAGTGTCGTGCCGTGCACGTGGTTCTGGTCGAGACGGAACCGCAGCGTCACCGGGCCGAAGCAGGTGGCCATCCGCTCGAAGGCGGACTCGGTGTCGGCGCTGATCCAGGCCAGCGGGCAGAGCCGGAGCAGGTGCAGCTCGTCCGGCGCGATCTCGTCGTCCACCACGGCGGCGCGCACGCACCAGGTCAGCAGCGGGTGGGTGAACAGGTTGCCGTAGACGCCGTGCCGGTGCTCGTTGGAGATGAAGGTCTGCGGGGAGATGCCGCCGAACAGCAGGCTGTACATCCCCTCCAGGAAGCGCCCGCGCTCGCCGAGCTGCCAGGAGTGGACGATGTTCCAGCTGTAGCAGGGCTCGCAGGACGAGATCTCGTGGACGAGCACCGGCCGCACGATCGGGTTGGCGCGCACGCCGTACAGCCGGGTGTTGGGGCCGACGCGGAAGTACTCGCGACAGGACGACATCAGCTCGTCGTCGGCGGGGAGCAGGCCGGCCCACACCAGGACCAGCGGCCCGCTGTCGAGCATGAACGCCTCGTGGAAGATGTTGTCCGGCTTGGGGGTGAAGCTGACCGGGGGCACCGGGTGGCGGCTGCCGTCCGGGGCGGTCCACTTCGGCGCGGCGGCGCACAGCGCCCGGTAGGCGTCGACGAAGGTCTCCCGGAACCGGTGGGCGAAGGCGGCGAACTCGTCGGCCCTGGAGTGCCCGCACGCGCGCAACATGCGCACTGCCGTCGTGAGTCCCTTGTAGTTCCACGCCTGCGTGGAGATGGCCTGGACGATGGTCAGCTCGTCGTTGGCGACTCCCGGCGGCATCAGGCCCCTGACGCCGTCGTGGTCGGTGATCGCGCAGACGTCCCTGAGGAACTCGCAGCCCGCCACGACGGGGTCGCGCCACCGGCGGACGAAGTCCTCGTCGCCGCTGAGCAACGCGTGCGTCGCGACCGAGAGCAGCACCGCGCCGTGGTCGGACAGCCAGTCGTAGGCGCGCAGGTAGCCGGGCGAGGCGAGGTAGCCGGGGTGGTGCGGGTAGGCGGGGCCGGGCGCGCGCTCGGCGCCCTGCGTGGCCCGGTAGACCTCCAGGTGCCGGTCCACGACCTCGTGCCAGCCCAACGGGTCCAGGAACATGTGGGCGACCATCGAGGTCGGCGTGCTGTACAGCACGTCGTAGGAGAAGGACGCGGTGAGGAAGGTGAACAGCCCGTTCTCCGGGCTGCGCTCGGCGAGCACCTCGGCGAACGCGGGACTGCGCAGGAACAGCTCGTTGACCTGCCGCTCGGGTGTGGTGATCGAGGCGACCCCCGGCGGGCGGGCCCAGAACGCGTCGGCCTCGGCCAGCGCCCGGTCGAAGCCCACGGCCAGTTCGGCGTCGAAGTCGGCGCGGGGCTGGGGAAGCATCGGCAGGAGCAGGTCGACGCGCGCCCCCCTGCGGCCCGGCAGCACGACGGCGAGGTTGAAGACGCCGGTGTTCGCGCCGGGGCCGAACGTGACCGAGCCGGGCTCGGCGGGTCCGGCCGCCAGCCGCACCTCGCCGGCCTGGTTCAGGACGTAGACGATCTCGCCGTCGCCGGCCGGAACCGTCTCGGCGTGCGGCAGCTCCCCCCTGTTCTCCTCCAGCGGGGCCAGTTCGGGGCGGGCCTCCAGCACCACCCCGTCCTGGAACAGGTAGGGCGCGTGGTGGACCAGGTAGCGGCGGGACAGCCGCACGGCCACGGGGAAGCTCGCGGGGGCGCGGCGCTCGTCGACGTGCTCCACGGAGAGCCGCACCCACGCGTACAGCGGCTCGACGGCGGTCCGCACGGCCCCGCCGCCGGGGATGTGCGCGAAGATCCACTGGCGGAGCACCAGCCCCTCCTGGAGGCGGTGCTCGGTCCACAGGACGGGCGCGGCGTGCGCCGGGTCCCAGCCCTGGACGCCGAAGCCCATGTCCTCGCGGTAGGGGTAGAAGCGCCGGTCCGGCAGGGCCGGCGCGATCCCGTCGGGCCAGGGCACGAAGCCGAGTTGGAAGTTCCGGTCCCGGTAGGGCTCGACGTTGGGCTTGCTCGACCACGCGGGTCCCGGCTCGCACAGGACGGTGCCGTCGTAGAGGACGTTGAACCGGAACAGGTGGTCCTTCCACCCCACCGGTGTCCACACCTGGCGCTGGTCGCCCCACCACAGCGCGGCCAGGGCGGCGTTGGGCTCCCCCGGCCCGCCGACCGCGTCCCCGTGGCCGGTCCCCGGCAGCGGCGGGTCGGACCGGGCGGGCGAGGCCAGGTGGGTCAGCGACCCGCCGACGAGGGCGCCGCCGGCGACGCCCAGAACCGCTCTCCGGGAGAGGGCGGGTCCCGACGCCCTCCGGCCCGCACCAGCCGCGCCCACCATGACGCCAGCGTGGCCGAGCTCCCTCGGCGGTCGGCGGCAACCGGGGCCGGCGTGCCGGGGACTTCACCCGCCAGGGGCGGCATTCACCCCTCATCGTCCACAGTGGACGGTCAGCCTCGGGGCGCGGGGTCCTGGTCGTCGAGCCGGCGCGGCGGGTAGCTCGGGAACCGGGCGAACCGGACCACCGGGGAGCCCGGCCACCAGCTCTCGACCAGGATGTGCTGGCCGTCGGCGGCCGGCGTGGTCAGCACGGCCTGGGTGAGCAGCAGCCGGAAGAGCTGGAAGGGCTCCAGCGGCCGGGCCGCCGCCACGAAGGCCCGCAGCTCCGCCGGGTCCCGCACCTCGACCGCCCGGCCGGCGACCTTCGCGTCGCCGCCGCGCATCGAGCCGTCGCCCGGGTTGGCGTGCACCGCGAACCGGCCGTCCCGCCGCAGGTCCTGGGCCTTCACCGCGCCCCACAGCGAGCCGAGCACGAGGTCGGGGCCGTGGAAGTCCACCTCGGTGCCGCTGACCCTCGGCGAGCCGTCGCGGCGCAGGGTCGCCAGCACGTGGTGCCGGGCGGCGAGCAGCCGGTCCCGCACCGCCCCGGCCAGGTCGGGCGCCTCGTCCGCGAACCGCCGCCACGGCACCGCCCCGCCACCGGCGTCGGCCGCCGACCCTGGAGAGCCGGACGAGGGGGCACGCATCGCCATCACAGGACCGCTATCGGCGGCGCCTCCCGGCATCGAGATCACTCGGTTCAGTGGCGCCCGACCCGTCCGTTCGTGTGATCACCCCGGGACCGGGCGAACCCTCAGGCCACGCCCGAACCCCGTTCGCCGCACCAGTTCCGCAGAGCGTCCGGCAACCGGCCCAGCCGGGACCGCGAGCCCGCCCACGCGACGAAGGCGTCCGGCCGGAACAACACGACCTCCGGCCACCGGCGCCCGTCGAGGACCTCGGCCCGCACGACGTCCACCCGGTCGGCCCAACCGGACGCGCACGCGCCGGCGGCTCCGCCGGTCTGGTCGAGCAGCACGAACCGGTGCCGCCGGAACAGCTCCAGCAGCCGGACGACGTCGTGGTCGGTCCGCAGCCGCGCGTCGGGGAGCCGCCGGCCGACGAGCCGGTGGCTCCCGGTGCCCGGCGGCGGCGGGTAGCGCAGGGTGAACCCGGCGAACTGCCGGACGACCGGGAGCTGGAACGGACCGACCCGCATCAGCCAGTACCCCACCTGGCGCGCGGCCCTGGCCAGCGCCGAGTTCGCGGTCTCGTACCGGTACGCCAGCTCGGCCTTGCGCAGCATCCGCTCGGCGATCGGCCAGCGCTCCCGCTCGTAGCTGTCCAGCAGACCGGCCGGCGCCCAGCCGGCCACCTCGGCCGCGAGCTTCCAGCCGAGGTTGACCGCGTCCTGGATGCCCAGTTGCAGGCCCTGGCCGCCCGAGGGCTTGTGCGTGTGCGCGGCGTCGCCGGCGAGCAGCACGCGCCCCCTGCGGTACCGGTCGGCCTGCCGCTCGGCGCACCGGAACCGGGACATCCACTCCGGGTCGCGCACGCCCAGGTCGCGGCCGAAGATCGCCACCACGCTGTCCCGCAGCTCCGGCACGGTCACCGGCTGGTCGACCGGGACGGCCATCCGGTCGTGGTCGAGGACGATGAGCCGGTGCAGCCCGTCGCCGAACGGGAAGACGGCCACCATGCCGCGCCCGGTGATGCGCGCGTCGACCGCCGGCTCGGGCGGGTGGGCCAGCCGGACGTCGGCGACGACCAGGGACTGCGCGTGGGCCCGGCCGTGGAAGCGGATGCCGGCCAGCTCGCGCACCGCGCTGCGGACGCCGTCGCAGCCGACGACGAAGTCCGCCCGCTCGGTCCACGTCCCCCGCCGCCCGGTCACGGTCAGCGTGACCGAGGTGTCGTCCTGCTCCAGGCCCACCACGCGGACGTCGCGGACCACCTCCGCGCCGGCCCGCTCCGCCCGTGCCTCCAGCACCTCCTCGGTGCGCTGCTGCGGGATGATCAGAATGTAGGGGTACGGGGTGTCCAGCCGGCCGTAGTCGAGGAAGGCCCGGCCGTCGCCGACGGGCTGACGCGCCCACGGCAGGCCCCGGTCGAGGAGGTCCGCGACGTCGGCGCGCAGGTCGAGCAGCTCCATCGTGCGCGGCTCCACCCCGCACGCGCGGGACCACGGCGAGCGGCGGGGCCTTTTCTCCAGCACCCGGCAGGGCACGCCGGCGCCGGCGAGCTCGGCGGCCAGCGCCAGCCCGGTCGGCCCGGCGCCCACCACGAGCACGGAACCCATCAGCGCTCCCTCCGCCCGCCGGCGATGCCCCGCCATCCCGTTGTCAGCCGCTGTCAGGGGCTGCCAGCCGTCGTCAGCCGTTGTCCGCGGTTCTCGTGCCGTTCTTCCGCGCGTTGTCGTCGGGTTCGGAGACAGCCATGGCCGAACCGCGCCCGAGTTGATCACCGGAACGGGCCCGGGAAACACTATTGCCACCGAAGAATCGTCGGCGACGGCCAGGACAGAACAATGACAGGATTCTTTCCGCGCTGACCGGAGATCCCGTCCGCACCCGCCCGCCGTCCGGCCACGGTCACCGCTAGTAGGGCCTACCGACCCCGCTGAAACCCTCCCCACCTGTGCTGACGGCGACGAGGAGAGATCAACAGCGCCGGTGGGACGACCGGAAGAGGCTCCCCGAGTGCGGTCGAGTTCCTGTCAGCCGACCCTTTTACTTGACGCAGTCAGTCGACGCGGTCCCGCCGGTGCTCCTTCACCCGGTCGGCGCTGCCGCTCGACGCACCGCCACTCCATAATTCGATACGGCACGCCGACGGCCGGGCACCGGCCGCCCGGAGAATGGGAAATACCGATCTCCGGCCGCGAGGCATTCTCGAACAACACCCGGAACAACGGGGGCGGGTCGCCGACCGCGCCGTGGCGGGGTGACCGGAACACCCGGTTCGGGAGAACGCGCGCCGACCGGCGACGACATCCACACGACGGGAACGCGATGGGCAATCCGGGGCACGTCAGGACCTTCGACCGGATCGCGCCGGTGTACGACGCGCGTTACGGCCGGGGATGCGCTCCCGCCCACGAGCTGGCGCTGGACGCCGTCACCGCCGCCGGGGTGTCCCCCGGCGTGCTCCTGGACGTGGGCTGCGGAACCGGCCGGCTGCTGGCGCTCGCCCGCGTGCGGTGGCCGAACGCCCGCCTGCTGGGCGTGGACCCCGCGCCCCGGATGGTCGCGGTCGCGGCGCGGCAGGCGCCCCTGGCCGGGACCGCGGTGGCGGCCGCCGAGGCGCTGCCCCTCGGGGACGCCAGCGTCGACGTCGTCGTGAGCACCACCTCGTTCGGGCACTGGGCCGACCAGCGGGCCGGGCTCGCCGAGGTCGCCAGGGTGCTCCGCCCCGGCGGCGCCGGCGTCGTCGTCGAGCACCCGCCGCCCGGGCCGGTCACCCGGCTGTCGCTGTGGCTGACCCGACGCCTGCCCCGGTTGCGGCACGCGGACGTGATGGTCGCCCTGGCTTCGGGCGCCGGGCTGCGCGCGACGCGCTGCGGCCCGGCGGCGGGCTTCCTGGTCACCGTGGTCACCCGGCCGGGTTGATCGCGCGCCCCGCGGGACGCCGCGCCCAGCGCCGCCGGACACGCCTGCTCGACGCCGCCCCCACCGCGACGAAGCGAGGACGATCCATGGCCACACCGAACCCGGACTGGGGCGCCCTGCGGCGGAGCCTCGACGGGGAGCTCGTCCTGCCAGGGGACGACGGCTACGACGCGGCGCGGCAGGTCGCACTGCGCCAGTTCGACGAGATCCGCCCACGGGCGGTCGTCCTGTGCGAGACGACGGCGGACGTGCGGGCGGCGGTCGCGTTCCTCCGCGCGACCGGGCTCCGGTGCGTGCCCCGCAGCGGCGGGCACAGCAACGCCGGCTACACGGCGGGACCCGGCGTCGTCGTGGACCTGTCCCGGATGGACCGGGTGGAGCTGGCCGACGGGGTGTTGCGCGCCGAGGCGGGCGCGCAGTTGGTCGACGTGTACGACCGGACGCTCCGGGAAAACCTGGCGGTGCCCGCCGGGTGGTGCGCCACGGTGGCCCTGGGCGGGCTGGCACAGGGCGGCGGGATCGGCCTGGAGTGCCGCGCGCACGGCCTGACGGTCGACCACGTGCTGTCCGCGACGGTGGTCCTCGCCGACGGGCGGGTGGTGGAGTGCGACGCCGAGCGGCACCCCGACCTGTTCTGGGCGCTGCGGGGTGGGGGCGGCGGCAACTTCGGCATCGTCACCGAGTTCACCTTCCGCCCCGTCCCGGTGCCCCGCGACGTCGTGAGCTACACGCTGGTCTGGCCGTGGGCGGTGGCCGAGGACGTGGTCGACGCGTGGCAGCGGTGGGCGCCGGACGCCCCGGACGAGCTGGCCGCGGTGCTGAACGTCGGGATGCCGGACGCCGCCGAGGGCCGGCAGCCCCGCCTGCGCGCCGCCGGGGTCTGGTTCGGCGACCCGGCCGACCTCCCGCCCCTGTTCGACCGTCTGGTGGAGCGGGTGGGGACCGAACCGGCGGACAGCACGATCCTGCCCCGGTCGTACCGGAGCGCGCTGATGACCTGGTTCGACTGCGACGGCTTCAGCGTGGCCGAGTGCCACACCGTGGGGCACAACCCGCTCGCGAAGCTGAGCCGCTACGCGTTCGCCCTGGCCAGGGGGAACTTCGTGGAGTCGGTGCTGCCGCGCGAGGGCGTCCGCGCGTTGCTCGACGCCTTCGACCGCGGGCGGTGCGCCGGCCAGGCGCGGGACCTGGACCTGATCGCGTTCGGCGGCGCGGCGAACCGGGTGCCACCGGACGCCACCGCCTTCGCCCACCGGACGCACCGGTTCTACGCCGGTTACTCGACGGGGATGGACCCCCGGGTGACCGACGAGGGCAGACGGGCCGGCGAGCAGTGGATCGACGGCTGCTTCCAGGCCCTGCGGCGCTGGGGTTCCGGGCACGCCTACCAGAACTTCGTCGACCCGAAGCTGCCGAACTGGCAGCACGCCTATTACGGAGCGAACTACCCCCGGCTGCGCCGGGTGAAGGCCGCGTACGACCCGGAGGGGTTCTTCCGGCTGCCCCAGTCGATCGAGCTGCCCTGAGCGGCGTCCGGTCCGAACGGCCTTTTCGACGTCTCGACATCTCGACCGCGACGCCGGCGAGCGCCGCGGGGAGACGCCCACCGAAAGGATCCGGCCGAGTGAACGGGTGAACACCGGCCAATACGGTTCGAAATATTTTCACCGCCACCCGAATCGCGCTGTCCTCCGCCGCCGACCGGACCTCTCCCGTAACGAGAAACACATGAGCACCAAGCATGACCCGCACGTCACACCCATCGGCACCAGTTCCCGGGTCCTCCTTTCCGCCGTCGCTACTCCGCGCGGGCGCTCACGGATTCCGCTGTTCGTCCCCGGGTCCTGACACCGCTGTCGCCGCCCCGTACTCCGTCCTTGTGAGAACAACAAGCGCACTTGACGAGGAACACCCTCGTCCATAGCATCGGTCCCTGTCGGGTATTGTCAGAAAATACGGCCGGATTTCGCGGGACGAAAAGACGGCCAGAAAACACGGGTGAGGAGTCATCGGGTTCGCGGCCCGCCGCCGCTCCAGCGCCGTCCCGCGCGACCACCCACGTTGTTCGTCCTCGTCCCGTGGGGTGGGACGTGACCGGCCACAGAAAGGGGACGGGGTGTCCGAGATGGTGGGCTCCGCACGGCACGAGACCGCCCGGGTCGATCCCGGGGCGACGGGCGCGGCGGGCTGGGACCGGGAGGAGGTCCAGCTCCTGCGCTGGCCCTTCGACTCCGCGCGGCGGGAGCACTGCCGGGCGCTGGGCGTGCTGCGCCTGCTCGTGGTGGAGGCGGGGTCGGCGGCCCCGATCTGCTCCGACGTCCGGGAGGACTGGGTCCGCGCGCCGGTGCCCAGGGAGGACCTGCTGGCCCGGATGGCGGCGTTGCGCGCCAAGGCGCGGGCGCACCGGACGCCGCGGCTGGACCCCAGCGGCGTGCTGTGCCTGGGCGAGCGGTCGATCTCCGTCTCGCCGGCCGAGGCGCAGCTCCTGGAGCTGCTCGTGCTCCGGTTCGCCGCGCTGGTGCCCAGGGAGGCGTTGCGCGCGCGGCTGTCCGACGGGGACCGCACGGCCAGCCGCAACGCGCTCGACCTGCACATCAAGCGGCTCCGGCGACGGATCGCCCCGCTGGGGCTGGCGATCCGCACCGCGTGGGGCCGCGGCTACCTGCTGGAGTTCGACGCCGGGGTCGGCGCGCCCGAGGCGTCGGACGACGCGGTGCCCCGACCCCGGCGGGGACCCACCCGGCGCGGCGACGAGCACGGCGGGCGCCGGCACCCCGGCGTGGAGGCCGGCCGCCCCGGCCGGGGACGCCGGTAGGCCGCGCCCCTCGGCTCTCCCCCGGTCCCGCTCGGGGTCCGATCCAGATCGCTCAGTTCACGTCGTCGGGGTGCGGGCCGGAGCGCGTGCCGTCGGCCACGCTCCCGAGCTCTGTTCTGTCCACTGAGGACAGCTTGAACGCCCCGCCCTGGTGATAGATCCACACCTTCGTGAGCCGAGTTGTCCACATGCCACCGAGTTGTCCACAGCGGACGAATCTCGCCTCGTGGCGGCCGGGCGTTCGGCGATAGGCTGGTCGCGGGGCTCGCCCCCCGGGACGGGTGGGGGCTGTACTCCGGCAGGTGAGTGGCGGGTCAGGCGCCGCGGGGTGGGGTGGCGCGGAAGGCGGCGATCGTCGCGGTGCCGAACGCCCGGTAACCGGCTTCGAGCGCGGCGCGCACCGGGGTGTCGTCGGCCTCCGGGAGCCGGAAGACGTCGAGACCGAGCCGGGGCATTCGCACACCGTTGTTCGGCGTGACCGCGGGAATGATCGGCATGTCTTCCTCTTGTCGCGGCGGAACCCGATCCTGGCGCGGACGGGACGGTCGGAAATGCGCGCGCAGACCGCCCGAGCCGGCCCGCCACGACGCCGACGCGCGAAATGCGGCGACCACGGCGGCCGAGAAACCCGCCGTTCGGCGCGGAAGCCGCTCCCGGGCGCGCGTCGCCGTCGTCGCAGGTGAGAACGGGCGATCTTCGTGCCGGCTCTGGGTCATGCGATGCGGGGAATACGTCGGTCCGACAAATCGTGCCGCGCGGTCGACGTCGCCGGGAACAGCCGGACAGAGACGTGACCGAAAGTCGGCCGCATCCGTCCGCGCTGTTCACTCCGTTCTCGACCCGCGTTCACACAGGACCGTTCACGTGGGGCCGTTCCGTGCCCCGTCCGGACCATTGACAGCGTTCGCCGCGCCGACGTAGCTTCGCTGACGGCCCGACTTTCCCGTCGACGGTGAAACGATCACGGGAAAAGCCGAGCCCACTTCTCGGAAAGCCACGAAATCATCGCCGGGTCCCACCGGTCGTCGGTGGGCACCGACCGTCGCGCGGCCACCGACCGGGAGATTGCGCATGCGAGAGCGGCACCCCGTGGGCACGCTGCCCGACCTGCTCCGCGCGCGTGCCTCGCGCACCCCGCACGCCGAGGCGTTCACCTTCCTGGAGAGCCGCGACGGCCCCGAACTGGCGCGGCCCGCGCCCCTCGCGGAACGAACGGTCGACTACGCGACTCTCGACCGCCTGGCGCGCGGGATCGCGGTACGACTGCGCGCGGCGGGATCTCCAGGGGATCGCGCGCTGCTGCTGTACCCGCCCGGCCCCGAGTACGTCGCGGCGTTCTTCGGCTGCCTGTACGCCGGCGTGCTCGCGGTGCCCGTGTATCCCCCGGACCCGCGGCGGGAGCGGTCGTTCGGCCGCCTGCGCGCGATCGCCGGGAACGCGCGGGCCCGTCTGGTCCTCACCACCACCGCGGTGCGCGAGGGCGCGGCCGCGGTGGGCGAGCAGGCCGGGCTCGGCGAGTCGACGTGGTTGGCGACCGACGACCTCGACAGCACCACGACCGACCTGGAAGACGCGGACGACGGGGCGTGGACTCCGCCGATCGCCCCGGACTCCCCCGCCTTCCTGCAGTACACGTCGGGTTCGACGGCATCGCCCCGCGGTGTCGTGCTCACGCACGCGAACCTGATGCGCAACCTCGCCGCCATCCACGACAGGTTCGGGCTGAGCGAGCACAGCCACGGCGTGATCTGGCTTCCGCCGTACCACGACATGGGGCTCATCGGCGGTCTGCTCGGGCCGATCCACGGCGGTTTCCCGGTCACCCTGCTCTCCCCGCTCACCTTCCTGCGGAACCCGGTCACCTGGCTGCGCGCCCTCTCGGAGCGGGGCGGGACCTGCGGTGGCGGCCCGAACTTCGCCTACGACCTCTGCGTGCGCAAAGTGTCCGAAGAGGACAGAGCCGGCCTGGACCTGAGCGGGTGGGACCTGGCGTTCTGCGGCGCGGAGCCGGTGCGGGCCGAGACGCTGGACGCCTTCGCCGCCGCCTTCGCACCCTGCGGCTTCCGCCGGGAGGCGTTCTTCCCGTGCTACGGACTGGCCGAGGCCACCCTGATCGTCACCGGGGGCCCGGCGGGAGGCGGAGCCCGGGTTGCGCGGTTCGACCGCGACGCGCTGACGCGGGGACAAGCACTCCCCGTCGACGAGGAGGCCCCCGCCGACAGCACGACGCAGCGGCTGGTGGGGTGCGGTGGCGCGGTTCCCGGCTCGCGGGTGCTCGTCGTCGACCCGCACACCCGGATGCCGTTGTCACCAGGGCGAATCGGAGAGATCTGGGTGGCGGGGCCGAGTGTGGCCGGCGGCTACTGGGACGACCGGGAGGCGACCGAGGAGACGTTCGGGGCCCGGCTGGCCGACCCCGCCGCCCCGGAACGCTGGTTGCGCACGGGTGATCTGGGCTTCCTCGACGACGGCGAGCTGTTCGTCACCGGACGCCACAAGGACGTGCTGGTCGTCCGGGGCCGCAACCACCACCCGCACGACATCGAGTCCACAGTGGAGCGGAGCCACCCCGCGCTGCGGCCCGGCTGCTGCGCGGTGTTCCAGGCCCCGGACGACGGCGGCGTCGAGCGGGTCGTCGTCGTGCAGGAGGTCGCGCGGCGGGCCGACGACGTGCGGCCGGCGGAGGTCGCGGCGGCTGTGCGCCGTGCGGTGTCGGCGCGGCACGGGGTCGCGGTCGACGACGTCGTGCTGGTCGCGACGCGGACGATCCCCAAGACGTCGAGCGGGAAGATCCAGCGGCGGGCCTGCCGCGCGGCCTACCTGGCGGGGGATCTGCTTCGGGTGGATCGGGACGCGCCCGGTCCGCAGGGGCCGGAGCAGGTGTCACCCAGCGGCCACGCGGCGCGGAACGACCTCCGCCGAGCTCCGCTCGGGAGCCGTCGAGCGCTCGCACTGTCCACTGTGGCCGCGTTGGTCGCGGAGCTCGGCGGTGTGCCGGTGGGGGAACAGAATCCGGAGGGCGGCCTGGTCGACAACGGCCTGGACTCCCTGGCGGTGACCGAGTTCCAGCACCGGGCGGAGCGGCAGCACGCCGTCACGTTGAGCCCGTCCGCCCTCATCGCGGCGACCAGTCTCGGCGCGGTCGCCGACCACATCCTGGAGCGGATCGATCAGGCGCCAGCCGCACCGACACCGAAGACCGAGACTGAGATCGGGCCGCCGGACACCAAACCTCTGGACACCGGACCGTCGAACACCGCGGCCACCCGTGGTCCGCTCCCCCTCAGCCAGGGCCAACGCGCGCTCTGGCTCCTCGAACAACTCAACCCTCGCGACCCGGCCTACGTCATCGCGCGCGCGGTGCGACTGCACGGCCCGCTCGACGTCGCGGCGCTCCGCTCCGTCCTGCGGACGCTGGTCGCCCGGCACGAGGCGCTGCGGACGACGTTCACCGTGGTCGACGGGGAACCCGCGCAGGTGGTCCACGACGTCGTGGAACTGCCCCTCGACGTCGAGATGGTCGGCGGCGACGTCGACGCGGTCGACCAGTGGGCGCGCGACCGCGCGACCGCGCCGTTCGACCTGGCCGAGGGGCCGCTCGTGCGCGCCGCGCTGCTCGCCGAGACCCCGCGCCAGCACGTGCTGGTGTTCGCCGTCCACCACATCGTCGCCGACTTCTGGTCGCTGGGGTTGTTGCTCGACGAGTTCCGCGTGCTGCTGTCCGCGGCCTCAGCCGGGGCCGAACCGGCCGGCCTCCTGCCCGATCCCGTTCCCCACCGCGACTACGTGCGCCGGCAGGAGCGGTACCTCACCAGCCCCGAGGCCGAAGAGGACTGGGCGTACTGGCGTGAGCGGCTGGCCGGCCCGGTTCCCCGGCTCCGCCTTCCCACCGAGCGGATCGACGCGCCGCCCCCGGCACCGCCCACGCACGGGGTGGCGCTGCCGCGTGACCTGACCGCGCGGGTCCACGACTTCGGCCGGCGACACGGGATCACGCCCTTCACCGTTCTGCTCACCGCGTACCAGGTGTTGCTGCACCGGTGGACCGGGGACCACGACATCGTCGTGGGCACTCACGTGGCCGACCGGGACTGGCACGGATCAGCCCGGCTCGTGGGGTACTGCGTCAACACGCTGCCCCTGCGGGTCGACGTCGCCGACGATCCGCCCTTCGGCGCGTTGGCCCGTCGGACCGGCCGCGAGGTGCGGGAAGCGTTGCGGCACCGGCGGTTGCCGTTCCCGATCCTGGTCGAGCGCCTCAATCCGGAGCGCCACGCGGACAGCACGCCGTTCTTCCGGACCTCGTTCGCCTTCCACGGAACCCGGCCCGGCGCCCCGGACGCGCTCGCCGCCCTGGACATGGGCGTGCCGGAGACGTCGGTGTCCGTCGGACCGGTGCGGCTGACGCCGTTCCCGGTGGAGCCGGCGGGAGTGCGGTTCGACCTCACCCTGACTCTGTCCGAAGTGGACGGTCAGCTGATCGGCCGGTGGGAGTACGACCCGCACCTGTTCGCCGCGTCCACGATCCGCCGGATAGCGGAGTGCTACGCGGAACTGCTCACCGCCGCGCTGGCGAACGCCGACCGGGCGGTGTCCCGGTTGTCGCTCCTGCCCCCGGAGCAGGTCGACGAGGCGTTGGTCCGGTGGAACCGAACCGAGCGCGCCTACGACCTGGACGTCACGTTGCCGATGCTCGTCCAACGGCAGGCGCACCGGACGCCCGACCGCACCGCGCTGGTGTGGCGCGGGCATCGACTGACGTACCGAGAGCTCAATCGACGCGCGAACCAGGTGGCGCGGTTGCTGTGCGGCCGGGGTGTCGGCCCGGAGGACCTGGTCGCGATCCGGCTGCCCCGCACCCCGCACCTGATCATCACGATCCTCGGTGTCCTCAAGAGCGGCGCGGCCTACGTCCCCCTCGACCCGGACCACCCCGCGCACCGAGTTGGCGTCATCCTCCGGGAGGCCCGTCCGTCGCTGGTCATCACCGACGACCTCGACAGCGTTCCCGGTGACGTCACAGCGGTTCGCCTTCCTGGGCTCGGAGAGCTGGACGCGCTCGGCGACAGTGACCTCCACTCGACCACTCGGCTCCATCCACGGAACCTGGCGTACGTCCTCTACACCTCCGGATCGACCGGAACACCCAAAGGCGTCGCCATCGAACACCGCAGCGCCGTCAACCTCATCCACTGGGCCCAGGAAACCTACACACCCGACGAACTCGCCGGCACCCTCGCCGCCACCTCCATCTGCTTCGACCTCTCCATCTTCGAAATCTTCACCCCACTCACCACCGGGGCCATGCTCATCCTGGCTGACAACGCCCTGGATCTGGCGGACCTCGGCGGCGTCGGCGTGACCCTGGTCAACACGGTCCCCTCCGCCATCGCGGAACTGCATGCCGTCCAAGGCATTCCGCGCAGTGTGCGGGCCATCAACCTGGCTGGGGAGCCACTTCCGGCCGCTCTGGTCCGCGCGTTGTACGACCGCACGTCAACCCGACGCGTCACGAATCTCTACGGGCCGACGGAAGCCACCACCTACGTGACCTACCAGGATCTCCCGGCGGACTGCCGTGATCCGGTCAGCATCGGTGTCGCGCTACCGAACACCCGCACCTACCTCCTCGACCACCACCACCAACCCACACCCACCAACACCACCACCCCACTCCACCTCGCCGGCACCCCACTCGCCCGCAACTACCACCACAACCCCACCCACACCGCCACCCACTTCACCCCCAACCCCCACACCACCACCCCCGGCGACCGCCTCTACCACACCGGAGACCTCACCCACCGCACCACCAACGGACACCTCCACTACCACGGCCGAACCGACCACCAAACCAAACTCCACGGCCACCGCATCGAACCCACAGAAATCGAAACCACACTCCACCAACACCCCCACACCCACGAAACAACCGTCGTTCCCCACGGTGAAGGACGGGAACGTCGCCTGCTCGCCTACGTGACACCCGCTCCGCCCGACGGCGATCAGGAGGAGCTGGCCCGCGCGCTGCGCAACCACCTCGTGGAGCGTCTCCCGCACTACATGATCCCGGCCGGGTTCGTCTTCCTGGACCGACTTCCCCGCACCCCCAACGGAAAAGTCGACCGTGCGGCCCTGCCACCACCGGAGGGGGCCGTCCTCGCCGCGCACCAGCGCCACGTCGCACCCCGGGACCGCACGGAGAAACGCATCGCCGCGGTGTGGGCGTCACTGCTCGACCAGGACCGGATCGGCGTGCACGACGACTTCTTCGAGCTGGGCGGCAACTCCCTGCTCGCCGGGCGACTCGTGCACGAGCTGCGCCGGGAGTTCGGCGTGCGGGTCCCCTTGCGGGAGCTCTTCCTCGACGCGACCGTGGCGCACCTGGCGGCGGCCGTCGAGGCCCGCCGCGACCCGACGGGCGCGCCAGGGGACCGGCGGCACCCGGTTCCGGCTCTGGACGACCTGACCGACGACGAGTGGGACGCCCTGCTGTCCGGCGGCGCGCCCGATCTCCCCGAACGAGCCAGCACGGCGAAGGAGTGGGACCGATGACGGGGCCTGTGGACCAGCCCGCGCAGGAGCCGGGGAGGACGGAGCCGGCGGGAGAGGACGCCCGACGCGCCCTGGTGACCCGCCTGCTCACCGAGCACGGCGTCACCAACGCCACGGCCCTCTCGCCCGAACAGCGGCGGTTGCTGATGCTGACGCGGATGGAGCCGGGGATGCCGGCGCACCTCGTCGCCGGGTACCGGCTGCGCGGCGCGCTGGACCTCCCGGTGCTGCAACAGGGTCTGGCCGAGGTGGCCCGCCGGCACGAGGTGCTGCGCAGCACCTTCGTCGAGGTGGCGGGACGGGTGTTGCGGGTGGTCAACCCGGCGACCGAGCTGAACATCGTGGCGGCGGAGCCGGAGGCGCGGGAGTCGCCGGAGGAGTTCGTGCGCCGCAACGCCGAACGCGAGCTGGCGCAGGCCTTTGACCCGGCCACCGGCCCGCTCACCAGGGCGCGGCTGCTCCGGCTCGACGAGCGGGACCACGTGTTGATGCTGGCCGTGCACGAACTCGTCGCCGACGAGTGGTCCCCCGATCTGCTCGTCCGCGAGCTGGTCACCGCCTGCCGCCGGCTGCTCGACGACTCGGACGTGGTGCCCCAACCCGAAGCGCCGGCCTACGCGGACTACGCCCGGTGGCGACAGGTGCTGGCCGGTGGCGACGAGCACGCGCGGCAACTCGCGTTCTGGCGCGAGCGCCTGGCGGAGGTGCCCCCGCTGCCGCTGCCGACCGACCACGGTCGACCGGCGACCAAGACCTACGCCTGCTCGTCTGTCCACTTAGGACTGTCGACGAGCACCACCGAGGCGTTGGAGGACCTGGCAGGCCGGCTCGCCGTGCCACTGGAAACCGTCGTGCTGACCGGTTTCCAGATCCTGCTCTCGCGCTACGCCCGGCACTCCGACATCGCGGTGGGCACCCGCACCTCGGTCCGAGGCGAGCGGTGGAGCGGCTTGCTCGGCCCCGCCGGCAACACTGTCGTCCTGCGCGTCGACCTGACCGGCGACCCCACCGTCGGTGAGGCCGTCCACCGGGTCGCCGCCGCGACGGACGACGCCGCGCGGAACCGGGAGGTCCTCTTCGGCACGCTGGTCGACGACCTGCAAACCCACCGCGACGTCAGCCGAACCCCGTTCTTCCAGGTGATGTTCGCCTTCCGGGACGGGCGGTGGAGCCTGCGGGACGCGCCCGGCCTGACGGTGACCCCGTACCCGCTGCCGGTCGGGCGGACCGCCGTCGACCTCACCCTCACGGCCGTCCGCGCCGACACCGGGCTGCTGCTCCGGCTCGACCACAACACGGACCTGTACGGAACGGACACGGCCCGCCGTCTGCTGGGCCACCTCAGGACACTGCTCTCCTCGACCACCGACCCCGCCCGGCGGGCCTCCGAGCTCCCCCTGCTCACCCCCGAGGAGCAGCACACCGTCCTGCGGACCTGGAACGAGTCCACTGAGGACGGACCAGCCCACGCAGACCACGCAGACCACGCGGGCTTTCCCGCCGACGCCCTGCTGCACCAGCTCGTGGAGGCGCAGGCGGCCAGGACGCCCCGCGCGGTGGCGGTGACCTGCGGCGGCGCGAGGGCGACCTACCAGGAGCTCAACGAACGGGCCAACCAACTCGCCCACCACCTCCGGGAGCGGGGGCTCGGTCTGGAGGGACGGGTCGCGATCTGCCTGGAACGCTCGGTGGAGATGGTGATCGCGATACTCGGGGTGCTCAAGGCCGGGGGCGCGTACGTGCCACTGGACCCGGAGTACCCGGCGGAGCGGTTGCGGTACCTGATCTCCGACAGCGCCGCCCAGATCCTCGTCACCCAACGCGAACTGGTGGCGGGCCTGCCCGAGGGGACCTCGGACCGCCTGCTGGTGGACGAGGACTGGCCGGCGGTGGCCCGTGCGCCCCGGCACGACCCGGAACCGGTGGCGCAGCCGGACAACCTCGCGTACCTCATCTACACGTCTGGCTCCACCGGCCAGCCGAAGGGCGTCATGCTCACCCACCGCGGCGCGGTGAACAACCTGACCTGGCGGCAACGGCGTTGGCCGCTCTCCCCCGACGACCGGGTCCTCCAGAACCACTCGTTCAGCTTCGACCCCTCGCTGTGGGCCACCTTCTGGCCGTTGATGGCCGGCGCGCGAACCGTCGTCACGCCGCCCGGCCAGAAGTACGACAGCAGCGCGTTGGTCCGTCTCCTCCGAGAAGAGGAGATCACCCTGTACGCGGCGGTGCCCTCGCTCAACGCTGTACTGATGGAGGAGCCGGGCATCGAGGAGTGCACGAGCATCCGATACGTGCAGAGCGGGGCGGAGATGCTCACCGGCGGGCTCCAGCGCGCGGTGTTCTCCCGCCTCGACGCCGAACTGGTCAACTTCTACGGACCCACCGAGACCACTGTGGACTCCACGGCCTGGGTCTGCCCGCGCACGTCAGAGCCGGAGGCCGCGCCCATCGGCCGTCCGGTGGCGAACCTGCGGGTTCACGTCCTCGACGACAACGCGCGCCCCGTTCCGCCGGGCGTGCCGGGGCACATCTGCGTCGGCGGTGTCGGTCTGGCCCGCGGCTACCACAACCGCCCCGGGCTCACCGCGGGCCGGTTCGTCCCGGACCCCTTCGGCGTGGAGCCGGGCGGACGGCTCTACCGCACCGGCGACATCGGCCGCTACCGCGCCGACGGCGTGCTCGAGTTCGTGGGGCGGGCGGACAACCAGGTGAAGGTGCGCGGCTACCGGATCGAGCTGGGTGAGGTGGAGGCGGCGCTGACCCAGCACCCCGATGTGCGGGAGGCGGTCGCGCTGGCCAGGGAGGACACGCCCGGCGACCGCCGGCTGGTCGGCTACGTCACCCGCACCGAGGGCAGTTCCCCGACGCCGTCGGCGTTGTCGGCGTTCCTGGCCGAGTTCCTGCCGTCCCACATGGTGCCCTCGGCGATCGTGGCGCTCGACGAGTTCCCGGTGACGCCCAACGGGAAGGTCGACCGCCGGGCACTGCCCGCCCCTGGCGCTCCCCGCGCTGCGCACGGGGCGGACGACGCGCCCCGCACCGCCCTGGAGAACGAGGTCGCCGGCCTGTTCGCCAGGGCGTTGGGCATCGACCGGGTCGGCATCGCCCAGGACTTCTTCGAGCTCGGCGGCTCCTCGCTGGTGCTCGCCCGGCTGGCCTCCCAGCTCCTCCACCACTTCCACGTCTCGCTGCCGGTGCACCAGCTCTTCAAGGTTCCCACGGTGGCGGGCGTGGCCGAGACGATCCAGGAGTCCCAACAGGACGGTGTCCGGGGCGCGTTGACCACGCGGCACACGACGCAGTTGGAGAACGACGCCACCCTCGCCGAGGACATCACGCCGGACGGCCTGCCCAGGGCCGACTTCCTCGACCCGGACACGGTGCTGCTGACCGGAGCGACGGGCTACCTCGGCGCTTTCCTTTTGGAGCAGCTACTTCGCCGCACCCGAGCGGACGTCTGCTGCCTGGTGCGGGCGAAGAGCCGGGAGCACGCGTCCGAGCGGCTGCGCGAGACCATGCGCCGCTACCTCATCTGGGACGACAGCTACGCGCACCGCATCCGCCCCCTGGTCGGCGACCTGGGCCGACCACGGCTGGGACTGACCGAGGGGCAGTGGCACGAGCTGTCGGGACTGGTCGACGCGATCTACCACTGCGGCGCGACCGTGAACTTCGTCTACCCGTACTCGGCGTTGCGGAAGCCGAACGTCCATGGCACCCAGCAACTCCTGCGCCTGGCCTGCGCCGAACGCCTGAAGGCGTTCCACCACGTCTCCACCGCGGATGTCGTGCTGGCCAGCCACATGCCGCGCCCGCTGCTGGAGGACGAGACGGCGTTGCGGACGCCCAGCGACGACCCCGGCGGTTACACCGGCAGCAAGTGGGTCGCCGAGAAGATCGCGAACATCGCGCGCCGACGGGGGATTCCGGTCTCCATCTACCGGCCCGGCCTGATCCTCGGCCACACCAGGACCGGCGCCACGCAGCCCGAGGACTACCTCGTGGTCTCCTTCCGGGGGTTCGTCGCGATGGGCGTGGTCCCGGACTACCCCCGCATCCTGGACGCGGTTCCGGTGGACTACGTCGCCGCCGCCATCGTGCACATCTCGTTGCGGGAGCGGGCGATCGGCGACTTCTACCACCTGTTCAACCCGGCTCCGGTGAGCATCCGGCGGTTCTGCGACTGGATCCGCTCCTACGGCTACGACTTCCGGATCGTCCCGTTCGAGCGGGCCAGGGAGCTGGCGCTGGGGGTCCGGCCCGGCCACCCGCTGTACTCCATGGTTCCGCTCATCCGGGACGCCGAGGTGGAGCCGCAGGAGTCCCTGGACCCCCGGCTGATCGACCGGGTCCAGCCGGAGCTGGAGTGCCGCAACACGGCGCGGGCGCTGGCCGGCAGCGGCATCGTCTGCCCGCCGGCCGACGAGCGGCAGGCCCACCTGGTCCTGCGGTACCTGGTCGAGCACGGCCACCTCGAACCCCCCGAGACGGCCCGCGCGAACGTCCCCCACCCTCCTGACACCGCCCTCCTGACACCACCTTCCTGACCTGCCCTCCTGACACCGCCCCCGCCACGCGGCGTCCCTGCCACCGTCGAGGGAGAACCCGATGCGCAGCGACGACTTCCCCCTGTTACGCCCGCAGGACCTGCCGGCGTCGACGCACGTGCTCGCGCCCGCGCCGGGCAGCGCGACAGCGGCCGCACTGGCCACCGCGCTCGCCGGTCCCGCCGACCGGACCGACGACCAGGAGCTCGTCGTACTCCGCGCCGCACTGGGGGTTCTCGGGTTCTCCACCGGGGAGATCGCCGTCGTGACCGACGATCCGGAGGAGTCCGCGGGGAACCGGGCCAACGACGCCGCCTTCCGGTTCGTGCGGGTGCGCGGGGACGTCTCGCGGGTGCTCGCCCACTCCGTGCTCCAGGGATACGTGACGTTGTTGGAGGAGGCGTTGGGCACGGGCACTGACCTGACGCCCGAGCAGTGGCGGCCACTGCGCACGGCGATGCGGCAACTGGTGCTCCTGATCTCCGGGGACTTCACGCCGCTCGACGAGCGGGCGGGGCCGGATGTCGTGCGCCTGCCGCCGAGGCCGTCGAGCTACCGGGACAACCAGGCGCTCCAGCGCTGGATCCGGGGCCACCACGTGTTCATGGTCCTCGTGCAGGGCCTGGTGATCAGCCTCAACGGGTTCGCGCACCACGCGTCGGCCGGCGAGATCCCCGAGGCGCAGCGGATGCTGGAGGTGGCCGCGGTCGTCATGCGGGGCGCGGCGGCGGCGCTGCGGTTCACCGGTGACTTCCCGTTCTCCGAGTACCAGAGGAACATTCGGCCCACCCTCATGCCGCCGACCGCGCCGCCGGACATGAGTGGGCTGCGGTGGCGGGACCACGAGCACCTGATCCGGGTGCTCGGGGGCACGCGGACGCTGTTCGCCCAGCTCGATCCCCGGTTGGAGCCGCAACGGGAACGGTTCCTGGCGGCGTTCGCCGCCACCTACGACGCGCACCGGGCGGTGTGCGGGCACTTCGTGGGCACCGAGCAGTCGAGCGTGCTCATGGCGGCCCGGTCGCCGCGCTCTGCGGTGTCTACATTGGACCATTTCAAGAAGGTCCGCAGTGGACTGGTGCGCTCCAGGGAGCACGACACTGACGGGGCCACCCCGTGAGCGCCGTGGAGTTCGGGAGCGCCAGTGGTCTGGCCGGGGCCCTGACGGCGGTCGCGCTGGTCGTCGTGTCCGCCGTCGTCGCGTTCCGGGCGCTGCGCACGCCCGCGGTCGTCCCGGCCCACGCCGACGAGCAGCGGTTCTCGGCGCTCAGGGCGATGCGGCACGTCGAGGACATCGCGCGGGCGCCGCGTCCCGTCGGCTCGGCCGAGCACATTCGGGTGCGCGACCACCTCGTGCGGAAACTCTCCGAACTCGGTCTCTCCCCCGAGGTCCAGACCGCCGTGGGCGTCAACGAGGTCGACGGCATGGAGCGCGGAACCCGGTTCCGCTCGGCCGGAGAGGCGCGCAACGTCGTCGCGGTCGTGCCCGGCGCGGAGGGCGCCGCCGACCGACCGGCGGTGCTGCTCGTTGCCCACTACGACTCGGTTTCGTCGGGGCCGGGGGCGAACGACAACGCCGCCGCCGTGGCAACCCTGTTGGAGACCGCCCGGGCGCTGTTGGCCGCGCCGAACCCGTTGCGCAACGACGTGATCCTCCTGTTCACCGACGCGGAGGAGGTGGGGCAGCTCGGGGCGCGGGCCTTCGCCGACCGGCATCCGCTGCGGAAGCGCGTGGGCGTGGTGCTGAACTTCGAGGCGCGCGGCAGCCGGGGTCCGGTCCTGATGTTCGAGACCGGACCCCGCAACGGTCGGCTCGTCACGGCGCTCGCCGGCGCGGTGCGCCCGTCCTACGCCTCGTCGTTGTTCCACGAGGTGTACCGGCGGATGCCGAACCTGACCGACTTCGGTGTCTTCCGCGAGAAGGGGTTGCCGGGCCTCAACTTCGCCTACATCGACGGGTACCAGCACTACCACAGCGCGTCGGACACCCCGGACAACGTGAGCCGGAGCAGCCTGCAACACCAGGGGGAACACGCGCTCGGGCTCGCCCGACGACTGGGCGACGCCGACCTGACCGGCCTCGCCTCGCGGGGCGATTCCGTGTTCTTCCGGCTGCCGCACGGGCTGGCGCGGTACCCCGCGACGTGGTCGCTTCCCCTCTCCCTCGCCACGGTCACCCTGTGGGCCACCGTCGTCGCACTGTCCATAGTGGACTCTCAGGTTCACGCGCCGTCCGCACTGCTGGGGGCGCTCGTCGGGGCGGCCTGGCTCGTCGCGGCCGTGTTGACACTCGGCACGCTGCCCCGCCGGATCGTCGCCCGCGGACCGGAGACGACCTTCCACGGCCACCCGCGCCGCGGTGGTCCCGCCTACCTGGTGGCCCTGGTGGCCGCCACCGTGGGCTCGTACGCGCTGCTGATCCAGCTTCTCCGCCCCTACTTGGAGATCTCCGCACTGGCCGTGGGCGGGACGGTCTGGTGGGTCCTCCTGACGCTGGCCACCGCCCGACGCCTGGCAAGCGCCAACTACCTGGCCCAGTGGCCGCTGCTGTTCGCCGCCCTCGGCCTCGCGGTGCTCACGCTGCCCCCGGCGGCCGCGGAATCCCCGACACTGGTGGTGGCGGGTCTCGCGCTCGGGGCCGTAGTTCCGGTTCACCTCCTCGCCCCGCTCGTGCACCTCACTTTCGTCGGGTTGCTGCTCAAGGGATCGGTAGCGCCCACAGCCGTGGTCGGTTCGCTGACACTGTTGTTGACCCCAGTGCTCAACGTGATCACCCTGGCGACGGGCTGGGCGCTGCCGATCGTCGCCGCGGCGACCGCCCTGGTCGGCTTCACGATCGCCGGAGTGTCAGCGCGGCCCACCACGTCGACGGGTCGGTTCCAGGGCGTCCTCTACGCGCTGGACACGGACACCGGCAAAGCCCTGTGGGCCACAGTGGACGATGACCACCACGCACTCGACCGGAGCGCGGGCGAGGTGGGCCGCGACCGCCTGCGGGAGTTCCTTCCCCACTCCCTCCACCACTTCCGCCACGTCCCGGCGCCGGCGCTGCCCCTGCCCGGTCCCACCGTGACGGTCGTCGACGACCACCGGCGAGGGGACCACCGCCACCTCCAGCTCACCCTCTCCTCGCCCCGGGGAGCCACCGACGCGGTGCTCGTCCTGTCCGGCGCACGGGTCCTGGCGTACGCGGTGGAGAAGGTTCCCGGCCCGCCCCAGATCCCGTCCGACGACGACTTCTCCCTGTGGCTGCACGGGATTCCCACGTCCGGCCTCCGAATCGACCTCGTCCTGCGGCCCGACCGGCCCGCCGTGCTGCGGGTCGTGGACCGGACACCCGGCCTGCCCGAGTCCGCGCCGACGGCGGCCCCCGACCCCGCTCCGGCCCTCGGACCGGGCACGGCGTGCGGCGCCACCCACGTCCGCGCCACGACCCGCCTTCAGCCCACCCCACCCCAGGAGGACGCCATGCCCGGGTTCCTGGACGACGACGACACCACCCTGGTGTGCCGGGTCGTCGTCAACGACGAGGAGCAGTACTCGATCTGGCCCGCCGACCGGGAGAACCCGCCCGGCTGGCGGGACTCCGGTTTCACCGGAACCCGTCAGGAGTGCCTGGCGCACATCGACCGCACCTGGACCGACATGCGGCCGGGGTCGCTGCGCTAGCACCGTCCGTCCTCCCCACTCCGAAAGGACCCGCCATGAGCGCCGACCCCGACCTCACCCTCGACGACCTCACGCCGATCCTGTTCGGCCACGCCGCTTTCCAGTACCTCAACGCCGGCTGCGAGCTGGGCCTGTTCGCGTTGTTGGCCAGGGAACCCGATCTCACCAGAGAGAACGTGCGGGACGGGCTCGGGCTGGCCGACCGGGCCGTGGACGTCCTGCTGCTCGGCACCACCTCGTTGCGGCTCACCACCCGCGTGGAGGGCCGCTACCGCAACGCCCCGGTCATCGACCAGCTCGTCAGGGAGGGCCGCTGGGAGAACTTCGCCAACGTCGTGGCCTTCGAGGCGCACATCGTCTACGAGGGACAGGCCGACTTCGTGGAGTCGTTGCGGGACAACACCAACGTCGGCCTGCGCCGGATCAGGGGCACCGGACGGGACCTCTACCACCGGTTCGCCGAGAACCCGCACCTGGAGCGCGTCTTCTACCGGTACATGCGGTCCTGGTCGGAGCTGGCCAACCCGCTGCTGCTCCAGAAGGTCGACTTCGGCCGGGTCAAGAAGGTGCTCGACGTGGGCGGCGGCGACGCGGTCAACGCCATCGCCCTGGCCGGGGAGCACCCGCACCTGGAGGTCACCGTGCTGGAGATCCCGGCCACCGGGCCGATCGCCCGGCGCCGGATCGCCGACAGCGGGCTGTCCGACCGTGTCTCGGTGCACGAGTGCGACATCTTCCGCGACCCGTTCCCCACCGGGGCCGACTGCGTGCTGTTCTCCCACCAGCTCGTGATCTGGGAGCCCGAGCAGAACGTGGAGCTGTTGCGGCGCGCGCACGAGGCGCTGCCGCCGGGCGGCCAGACCGTCATCTTCAGCTCGATCTCCGACGACGACGGGGACGGACCGCTGATGGCGGCGCTGGACAGCGTCTACTTCGCGGCGCTGCCGGCGGAGGGCGGCATGATCTACGCCTGGCGGCAGTACGAGGAGTGGTTGCGGGAGGCGGGTTTCACCCGGATCCACCGGTTGCCCTGCGCCGCGTGGACGCCCCACGGAATCATCGCCGCGACCAAGTGAGACGGGGTCGAGGCGCGCGGTGCGTGCTCCCCGCGCGCACGCGCGCTCGCCCCGCCCCGGCCCGGGTCGACGCACCGACCCGCTCCCCCTCCCCTGCGCGGCAGGGCGCTCGATCGGAGTTCCGCGCGATGGCACGACACCACGACGCCCCGACCTCCGCCTCCCCCGCACCGCTGCCGGTCGACGTCCCCGCGGCCGAGCTCCTCAACGGTTTCGTCGGCACGCACGTCCTCTACGCGCTCACGGTGAGCGGTGTGCTCGACGCGGTCGTGGCCGCCGGGTCGGTGTCCGTCCCGACCCTCGCCGAGGCCACCCACTCCGAACCCACCGCCCTCCGCGCCCTGTTGCGGGCCGCCCAACGCCTCGGGCTGGTGCACGGGGACGCCGGGACGGACACCGTCGCGCTCACCCCCGGCGGGCGGGAGGCGTACCGGGTGCGCGGGTACTTCACCGCCACGGTCGGCGGATTCGGCGACGTCTTCCGGCACCTGGACACGCTGTTGGCCTGGCCCGAGGAGTTCGGCAGGTCGGTGCTGCAGAACGGGCACTACACCGCGTTGGGCTGCGCGCAGAACTGGGACTTCCAACGCCGGATCTTCGACGGGGCCACCGGAGACCTCGGGTTCGGCCGGGTCGCCGACATCGGCTGCGGCGCCGCGGCCCGGCTCATCCACCTCGTCGGCGGCCGGCCGGACGTGACCGGCGTCGGCGTCGACGTCAGCGGCGAGGCGTGCCAGCTCGCCAGGCAGAACGTCAAGAGCGCCGGCCTGGACGACCGGATCACCATCGTGCAGGCGGACGTGCTGGGCGTCGTCGGCGCGCCGGAGGCCTTCACCCAGGTCACCGACGCGGACCTGGTCACGTCGTACTTCATCCTGCACCACTTCGTCGGCGAGCGGGTGGGCGGTCGGCCGTTCCTCACCGCCCTGCGCGCCGCGTTCCCCCGGGCGCGGAGTTTCGTCTTCGCCGACGGTTTCCGGGACCCGCGAACCGAACCGACCGACGACGCCGGCCCCGCGCCGCTGTTCACCCTGGCCTACCAGCTCTTCCACGACTTCACCGGCGTCGGGCTGCGAACCCGCGCCGAGCAACGGGAGATGTTCCTCGACGCCGGGTACCGCGTGGAGCGGGAGCTCCCGTTCGGCCACCCCCTCGAATGGCTCTTCGTGCTGTCGCCGGGAACCGACCCGGCATGACCCGCCGCCCGGCCCAGCGCCGGCCAGGCCCCGGAGGTGGCCGAAGTGTCCGCAGTGGACAGACCGAGGGTCGTCTACGTCCACGGCAACCGCACCATGCGGTGGTCGACGGCGTGGGCCCCGTGGCTGCGCGACGAGCTGGCCGCGCTGGGCTTCGCCACCGTGTTCGAGACCTTCCCCGACTCCATCGCGGCCCGGCGCGAGTACTGGCTGTCCTTCTTGGACGAACACCTCGCGGTGGGGCCGGACGACGTGCTGCTGGGCTGGTCCTCCGGGGCCGTGGCCACCCTGCGCTACCTGGAGGGGCACCGGTTGCGGGGCGCCGTCCTGGTCTCGCCGTACACCGGCCTGGACGACGAGCTGGAGCGCGCCAGCGGCTACTTCGACCAGCCGTGGGACTGGGACGCCATGCGCCGCAACCAGGAGTCGGCCGCGGTCTTCTGGGGCGACGACGACCCGTTCATCCCCCAGGAGCAGTTCGCCCTCGTGGCCGAGGCGCTCGACGCCACCTCCTTCGAGATCCTCGGCGGCGGGCACTTCCTGGACCGCACCGAGTTCCCCGAGCTGCTGGAGTACTTCAGGGCGACCTACGCATGAGCCGCGTGGACCGCGCCCGCGCCCCGACGGCGGCGATCACGAGGACGACGGACCCGGCATCGCCGGGCGCCGCGGGGGCGCGGCCGGCGGGCTCACACCTGGCCGGTCTCCAGCAGGCGCCGCAGGTGCCGCGCGGTCGGCCCCTCGCCCGCGGCCACGTCCCGCGCGGTCCCCTCGTTGACCAGGCGCCCGCCCTCGACGCCGGCGCCGGGCCCCATGTCCACGATCCAGTCGGCGCAGCCGGCGAAGTGCAGGTCGTGCTCGGCGACCACCACGGTGTTGCCGCTGGCGAGCAACGCCTCGAACGCGTCCACCACGCACTGCACGTTGGCCGGGTGCAGGCCGGTGACCGGCTCGTCCAGGATCACCAGGCCGCGGCTCTCCCCCCGGGTGCCCCGCATGATCGCGCTCGCCAGCTTGAGCCGCTGGGCCTCACCGCCGGACAGCTCGGTCGCGCTCTGCCCGAGCTGGAGGTAGCCCAGCCCGACCCGCTGCATGGCACGCAGCGTCGTGGCCAACGCCTTGGGACCGGTCAACCGCTCGACGGCGTCGTCGACGGTCAGCGCCAGCACCTGGTCAACGGTCATGCCCTGGTAGGTGACCGCCAGGACCTCGTCGCGGAACCGGCGGCCGTCGCAGGCGTCGCAGGTGACCCAGACGTCGGGCAGGAAGTGCATCTCCACCAGGCGCCGGCCGTAGCCCCTGCAGACCTCGCACCGGCCGCCTTCCGAGTTGAACGAGAACGACGAGCTGGTCAGCCCCCTGGCCTTCGCGGCGGCGGTGCCGGCGAAGAGCTGCCGGACGGCGTCGAACGCCTTGGTGTAGGTGGCCGGGTTGGAGCGCGGGGTCCGGCCGATCGGGTCCTGGTCGACCACGGTGACCCAGTCCAGGCGCTCCAGCCCGGTCAGCGCGCCGACCGCCTCGGCCCGCCCGCCGTCCAGGCCGGCACGCGCGGCGGCGGCCAACCCCCGGTGCAGCAGGCTGCTCTTGCCGCTGCCGCTGACCCCGGTGATGCAGGTGAGCCGGCCCAGCGGGAAGGCGACCCGGTCGACCCGCACGTTGTGCACGGCGACGTCGCGCAGGGTGAGCCACGCGCCGGAGCCGGGGCTGACCGGGCGGCGCTCCCGCACCGCGCGGCGCACGCCGCGGTCCAGGTACCGGCCGGTCAGCGACTCGGGGTGGCGGGCGACCTCGGCCGGCGGCGCGGAGACGACCAGCCGCCCGCCGTCCCTGCCGGCCAGCGGGCCGATGTCGATCACCCAGTCCGCCCTGCGCACCAGCTCGGGGTCGTGCTCGACCAGCAGCACGGTGTTCCCGGCGTCCCTGAGCTGGACCAGGATCTCGAACAGCGGCTCCTTGTCCGCCGGGTGCAGCCCGGAGCTGGGCTCGTCCAGCACGAAGATGATCCCGGTCAGCGCCGTGCCGAGCTGGGCGGCGACCCGGGCGCGTTGCAGCTCGCCGCCGGACAGCGACGGCGCGTCCCGGCTGATCTGGACGTGGGACAGGCCGAGCAGGGTGAGCAGCCGCAACCGGGAGGCGATCTCGGGCAGCAGGGTGTCGGCGATCTCCCGCTGGGTCGCGGTGAGCTCCCGGTCGACGGCGTCGACCCACCCGCGCACCTGGTTGACCGGCAGGCTCACCACCTCCAGGTAGGTCAGGCCGCCAAGCTTGACGCTGCGCGCCACCTCGCCGAACCCGCTGCCCGCGCAGTCCGGGCAGGTCACCTGGCGCATGAACCTGGCGTAGCGCTGCTTGGCCGTGTCGGTCGTGGCCGCCGCGAACAGCCGCTCCACCTCGGCCAGCGCACCCCGGAAGGCCTGCCGGTTGCTGTAGGTCCACTCCGAGGCGGTGTTCCTGTTCGGGATGCGGATGCTGACGTCGATCGCCTCGTCGCCGGTGCCGTGCAGCATGGCGTGGCGGAAGCGCTCCGGCAGCTCGCGCCACGGCCGGCCCAGGTCCACTCCGTAGTGCTCGGCCACCGACGGCACGGCCGCCTGCTCCGGCGAGATCAGCTTCGCGTACCACGGCGAGGCGCCGTCCAGCAGCGGCAGGTCGGGGCGGGTGATGATCAACGTGGGGTCGGCGTGCGGCGTGCCGCCGGAGCCGTGGCAGGCGGGGCAGGAGCCCTCCGGGCTGTGCCGGTCGAAGTGCGTGCTGGTCAGCGGCGCCTCGGCGGAGCCGGTCGCGAACCGGGGCAGCCGGGAGTACACCAGCCCGAGGTAGGCGTCGATGCCGGTCATCGTGCCGATCGTCGACCGCGCGTTGCGGTTCAGCTTGCGCTGGTCCACGGCCAGGGTGGCGCCGAGGTTCAGGATGCGGTCGACCTGCGGCCGGTCCCGGGGCGTCACGTACTGCCGGACGAACGGCGACAGCCCCTCCAGGTACCGGAGCTGGGCCTCGGCGTGCACCGTGTCGATCGCCAGCGAGGTCTTGCCGCTGCCGCTGACCCCGGTGAACGCCACGATCCGGCCGCGCGGGATGCGCACGGTCACGTCCCGCAGGTTGTGGGTGCGCGCCCCGACCACGTCGATCCACTCGCCGACCTCGGCCGCCGCACCGGCCGCGGCCCCGACTGGGGTCCCGACTGGGGTCCCGGCGCCGACCCCGCCGCCGTCCGTCCCGGTCCCCGGCATGCGCTCCTCCATGTCCTCCCCGTCCCCAGCCCCGCGGTTCCCCCGCGGGTTTTCGGCCGCCCCGAGCATAGGAGGGCCGGGGGCGCCGAATTCATCGAGCCCCACGTCCGGCAATCCGGCAAACACCATCACCCGATTGGCGGCGTCGACCGGCTGCCCGGATCAGTCGCGGGCGAATCCTGTCGGCGCTGTCACCATTTTCCCCTGCCGGTCGCGGCACACCGCCAAGAACGGCGCCCCTGGCCGCTCCCATCGCACGACGAACGGGCCGTCGCCAGCTCTTCACCACACCTCTCACCCCATCTGAGCTGTGCCTATGCTGAGAACACCCCGGCAAGGACTCCCGGTGGGAAAGTGCTGGACGCCTCGCGTCCCCTTGCCTCGCAGCCATCTGGCGAATTACCTGACAATAACTGCCACAGGTCCGGACCACATACCTCACCAATACGCGTTCCCCGCGCCGCCGCCCTCCACCGCACACTCTCCTCCAGGCGCCCGGACCAGTTTTCTCCCGAGGCGGGGGCGACCCCGTTCCCAGCCAGGGGAGCGCCAATTCCGGAAACGACACGCAATTCGCCGGCACAACACCCCCTCGCCCCAGGAGAGTCGCGATGACAGAGCAGACGACGCGGTCCGCCCGGCCGGCGGGGCCGCGGGACGACCTCGACCTCGCCGGCCGAATGCGCGAGATGCTGTTCTCCCACCTCGTCTCCCGCTGCCTGTGCGCGGTCGCCCACCTCGACGTGCCCGACCTGCTGGCCGACGGCGCGCTGCCCGTCGCCGAGCTGGCGACGCGGACCGGCGCGCACCCGGCCGCGCTCCGCCGGGTGTTGCGGGCGCTGGTCCTGTTCGAGGTGTTCACCGAGCCCGCGCCCGACGTCTTCGCGCTCACCCCGCTCGGCGCGACGCTGCGCCGGGACGCGCCGGCGTCGGCCCGGCCGTCGGCGCTGCTCGTGGGCGGTGTGGTCGGCACGGCGTGGAACGAGCTCCCGCGGAGCGTGCGCACCGGACAACCAGCCTTCGAGGAGGCGTTCGGGGCGGGGTTCTTCGACTACCTGGAGCGCCGGCCGGAGGTCCGCGCGGTCTTCGCCCGCTCGCAGGCCGAGGGCCTCGCCCTGGAGCTGGACGAGATCCTCGCCCACGTCGACCTCCCGGAGCACGGCCTGCTCGTGGACGTCGGCGGGGGCGACGGCGCGTTCCTGACCGCGGTGCTGGCGACCCGGCCCGGGGTCACCGGGATCGTCCTCGACCTGCCGGAGACCGCCGCGCTCGCGGCCCGGCGGATCGCGGAGCGCGGGCTGGCGGGGCGCTGCGCGGCCAGGGCCGGCGACTTCTTCCGCGCGGTCCCGCCCGGCGGCGACCTCTACCTGCTCTCCCACGTGCTGCACGACTGGAGCGACGCGGACGCGGTGGCGTTGCTGCGCGTGTGCGCGAAGGCCATGCCGGCGCACGCCACCCTGCTCGTGATCGACCTCGTCGCGGCGGAGAGCACCGCCGCCGGCACGGCCGACGCGGGCTACCGCTACGCCGCCCTGCTGGACCTCTACATGCTGTCGCTGTTCGGCGGGGACGGCGGTCGGGAGCGCACCGCCGGGGAGATCACCGATCTTCTCCGCGCGGCAGGTCTGGTCGACGTCCGGGTCCGGCGGTTGCCCAGCGGCGTCGGTGTCGTCACGGCGCGCCGCGCGGACACGCACGACGCGGAGGCTGACTGTCCACTCCAGACGGACGGAGGCCAGCCGTGAGCTCCCTCCGGCGCCTCCCGCGCCGACGCCGGTCCCCGTTTTCCGACAATCCCGCCGACTTCGGCCGCGAAATCACCTCGACGACCCCGCCTCTCCCGGCATCCGTGACCAACGAGCATTCGCCACGCACGGGCGCCGAGAATTCGGAAAACAACACGATCACCGACCGTGGCGACAACCGCGGCGGGAAAGGAAGAACATGTCGAACGACCGGGAAGCGATCATCCGGCTGCACCGGCGCTGGATCGACGAACTGTGGCACGCCGACCTGGACCGGATCGCCGACCTCGCCGGGGAGATCTTCGCCCCCGACTTCGTCGGCCGCTGGCCGGAGGCGGCGGTGCACGGCCCGGACGCGCTCGCCGAGTGGCTGCGCGCGGGCCTGATGGCGTTCACCGAGCCGAGGATGACGGTGGATCTCGGGCCGCTCGTCGACGGCGACTTGGCGGCGGCGCGCTGGACGTTCCGCGGCCGGTACGCCGGCGGCATCCCCGGAGCCACCGCCCCCGTCGGCACGGCGGTCGCCTTCTCCGGCATGGAGTTCCTGCGCTACGACGCCGGCCGGTTCGTCGAGTACTGGGTCTCCTCCAACGAGGTCGACTCGCACCGCCAGCTCGGCTTCGCCGTGGCCGGCTGCTTCGAGACGGAGCCGGCCACCGACTGACCCGCGCCCGCCCCCGACCGGCCCGCCAGCCGGCGCCGGCGAATTCCTGCCATTTTCTGCCATTTCCGCCACTCGCGTGAGTGAGCACGAGCGCACCGTTGACGCTATTCGTGGGAAAACTCGGCGGAAATGCCGCCGAACGCTCCCCCGACGCTCCGCGAGGGCGTCTCCGGGTCTACGATTTCCGACTGCGGAACCAGGAACACGGCGACGACCGGCGACGAAGTCCGGAGCACGCGAACCGGGTCTGTCCGGGCCGTCGCCGTCACCCCGACCTGTCACCCCGACGTCGTCGGCGGTCGCCGAACCGACACCGAACCGACGCGCCGTTCCGCCGGGGCGGGCGACGCGGCGCGCGTCGACGCGGTCTCCCGGCGCCCGTCCCCAGCCACTCCTCCCCGTTGGAAAGGACATCCCGGGCATGCCCGCTCAGACACCGCCGGCCCCGACCGCGTCCGCCCCTGGCCGCCTGGTCCTCGTCGTGCTGTGCGCGGCCCAGTTCATGATCTCCCTCGACACCACCGTGGTCACCGTCGGCCTGCCGGTGATCCAGCAGGAGCTCGGCGTGGCGCCGGCCGCGCTGCAGTGGGTCACCACCGCCTACACGCTGACCTTCGGCGGCCTGCTCATGCTGGCCGGCCGGTTCGGCGACCTGTACGGCCGGCGCCGGATGCTCGTCGTCGGGCTCGCCGTGTTCACGGCGGCGTCCCTGCTGTGCGGGGTCAGCCAGCTCGGCTGGCAGCTCTTCGCGGCCCGCGGCATGCAGGGCCTCGGCGCGGCGGTGGTCATCCCCGCGTCGCTGTCGGTGGTGACCACCTCGTTCGCCGAGGGGCCGGAGCGCAACCGCGCCATGGGCCTGTGGGCGGTGATCGCCACCGGCGGCGCGATCACCGGGTACGCCCTCGGCGGCGTCGTCGCCGGGTTGCTGGGCTGGCGGTGGATCTTCTTCATCAACCTGCCGCTGGGCGTGTTCGCGGTGCTGGCCGTGCTCCGCCTGCTGACGCCGGACGCCCCGGCCCGGCGGCAGCGGCTGGACGTGCCCGGCGCCGTCTCCCTCACCGTCGCCCTGCTCCTGCTGGTCTTCGCGATCACCTCGGTGACCGACCGCGGCGTCGACGGCGTCGTGGCGGGGACCGCGGTCGCGGGCCTGGCGCTGCTGGCGGCCTTCGCGCTCGTCGAGCGGCGGCACCCCGAGCCGTTGGTCCGGTTCGGACTCCTCCGCAACCGGAACGTGGTGGCCGGCAACGTGGTCAACGCGGTGAACGCCGGAACGTCGCTCGTGGTCACCTTCCTGGCCACCCTGTACCTGCAGAAGGTGCTGGGGCTGCCGCCGTTCCTCGCCGGCGTCGCGTTCGCCCCGGTCAGCGTCCTGATCATGGTGGTGGGTCGGCGCACCGCGCCGCTGGTCGCCCGGTTCGGCGCCCGCGACCTCCTGCGGGCGGGCTCGGTGGTCACCATCCTCGGCGTGCTCTGGCTGAGCCGGATGTCGGTGGACGGCGACTACTTCACCACCGTGTTGCCGGGCATCCTGCTGACCGGCCTCGGCGCCGGGCTGTCGTTCGCCCCGTCGATGATCGTGGCCACCTCGGGGGTCGCCAACAGCGACCAGGGGCTGGCCTCCGGCCTGGTGAGCACCGCGCAACAACTGGGCGGGGCCACCGGGTTGGCCGTGTTCGCGACGGTCGCCACCGCCGGCATGGACGCGGTGTCCGGGTCGTCGGGCCGGCCGGACGCCCATGCCCTGGTCGCCGGCTTCCACCTGGCGTACCTGTGGGTGATCGTCCTGCCGCTCACCACGATCCTGGCGACGACGCTGGTCCGCGCGCCCGCACCGGCCGCGAAGCTGGCGGAGCCGCCCCGAACCTGACCGGACGCCCGACGAGTCACCGCGCGATCCGGTACTCCAACAGGTAGAGGTGCGAGTAGTCGGTGGGGAGGGTGGCGGTCAGCTCCAGGCCGGCCGCCGCTCCCACCGCCCGGAACTCCGCCAGTTCCCGCTCCTTTCCGCCGAGCAGCAACAGAATGCGCAGGTTCGCGTCCCGCACGTGGAGCTGGTGGTCGTCGTCGCTCAGGACGCGCTCGATGACCAGCACCCGGCCGCCCGCGCCCGCCGCCTCCGCGCAGCGACGCAGGAGGCGCACGGCGTTGTCGTCGTCCCAGTTGCGGAGGATGGTGGTCAGCACGTACGCGTCGGCGCCCTCGGGCAGCGGGTCGAACAGGCTCTGCGTGACGGCGTCACAGCGGTCCCCGACCTCGGCGAGCGCGTCCACGCCGCTCATCGCGGTCTCGGCAGGGTCCTCCACGAGGGTCCCCCGCATGGCGGGGTAAGCCCGCAACAGCTCGGCGAGGAAGGTCCCAGCCCCGGTGCCGCCGCCGACATCCACGACGTGGCGGAAGGCACCCCAGTCGTAGGAGCGCCGCAGGTCCGGACCGAACCACCGGGTGTGCGCCGCCATGACCCGGTTGAAGGAGAGGCTCTCGTCGGGGTAGGAGTCCTGGTCTGCCCAGAACCCGCGGCCGAACACGTCCCGGTAGACGGGGCGGCCGGTGCGCACGGCCGTCGCGAGGTGCGCGGTGACCGCGTCGAGCCGCGCGCCGAAGCCGTTCTGGTCCAGGAAGGCCCGCAGGCCGATCGGGTGGTCGTCCCGCAGGAGCTCGCCCAGCTCGGTCAGCTCGTAGTTCCCGGGCGCGGTGGGCCGGAAGAGCCCGAGCGCGCTCAGGTAGAGCAGCAGGCGGTTCGTCGCGTCCGTGTCGTTCCCCGTGCGCGCCGCCAGTTCGGCCGCGTCGGTCGTGCCGGCCGCCACGAGGTCCGGCAGCCGCTCCGTGGCGGCGACCCGGATGGCCCACGGAGCCATCAGGCTCGCCATCTTGGCGATCTCGTTCAGCAGTCGGGTTTCGGCGGACTCCCGCTCGACCATCCCGCTCCCTCCACAGTAGACAGCCATGGCGGCGGACGACGCGCGGCGGCGACGGGGTGGCACGCCCGCCCCGGAGGAACGCCGGCCCACCGCCGACCCGACCGGAGTTTCTCGTGATCGTCTTTCTCGCCGAACCCCACCGCGGCACGCGAAATCGGTGAACCGAATACGGCGATCATGAAACGGGCCGACGCTTTTCCCGACGTGACGGGGTTTCGACGTTCTCCGGCGACCCGATCTTCGCACCGGGCACTCGACGCGGAAGATCCTTCGAAAGAACACCGACAGAACCGCGGACCGCCGCGCGCCGACCAGTCGTCCGCCTCCCGCCTCGGTGACCGAAAAGGACGTTCGCGGCGGGAAATCCCTGGGCTGATCGGGTGATCATCGCCACGTCGCGGCCGCCACCGGCCGGTCAGCGGGGGTGGGCCGGCCTACGGTCGACAGGTGAGCACGCTGGTCAACGATCTCTCCCTCGCCAGGGACGGCGGGGTGCCGACCCGTGACCTGGAGTTCACGGTGGTCGACTTCGAGACGACCAGCCTGTCCCCGCCGGGACGCGTGATCGAGGTCGGCGCGGTGCGGATGCGGGGCGACGGCACCGTCCTCGCCGAGATGTCCACCCTGGTCGACCCGGGGCCGGGAGTGGCGCCCGGGGCGACCTGGGTGCACCGGATCACCCGGGAGCACCTCGACGGCGCGCCGGCCATGGCCGACGTGGTCGGCGACCTGCTCGCGCTGTGCGAGGGCAGTGTCCTGGTGGCGCACAACCTGGCCTTCGAGGAGCGGTTCCTCGCCCACGAGCTCGCGCTGCTCGGCATCAGCCCGCCCCCGCTGCCCGGCCTGTGCACGCTCCGCGCGGCCCGCGCGCACCTGCGGCTCCGCGGCTTCCAGCTCGGCGCGCTCATCGAGGCCCTGGCGCTGCCCGCGGTGGCGATCCACGCCGCGCTCGACGACGCCAGGGCGTGCGGCCAGCTCCTGCTGGCCCTGCTGAACCCGCCGCACGAGCTGCGGCTCGCGGTCCCGCCCCGCCACCACCCGCTGCCGGCGGTGCCCTCCTCCGGCCGGTCGCGGCCGAGGGCCGCGGCGCTGCGGGCGGGCGAGCGGGGCTGGCTGGCCTGCCTGATGGACCGCCTGCCGGTGCGGGGCCTGCACGAGCCGGAGCCGGCCGGGGTGGCCGCCTACCGGGACCTGCTGACCGCCGTGCTCGCGGAGGGCCGGGTCACCGGCCCGAAGGCCAAGGCGCTGGCCCGGCAGGCGGGCCGGGCGGGGATGTCCCGCGCCGATCTCGTCCGGGTGCACCGCGCGGTGCTCGACGAGATGGCGGCGAGCCGCCCGGACGACACGGCGGCGAGCCGCCCGGACGACACGGCGGCGAGCCGCCCGGATGACAGGGCGGCAGGCTGCCTCGGTGGGCCGGCCGACGAGCGGCTTCGCCGGGCCGCCCTCGCCCTCGGGCTGCCCGACCACCTCGACGCGGCCGGGGTCGGCCCGGTGCCCGAGCCGCTCCCGGTGCCGGCGCTGCCGCGCCAGGGCTCCGCGGGCGACACGCCGTCCGAACGGTGGCTTCCGTCCGGCACGAGATGACCGTTCTCCCCCGTCGATCGGGGATCTTGTCGCGGTCCGCGCAGGCCCCGCGCCGCTTCCGTCGCTGATCAGGGGGACGGCTGAGGGCGGGACCTCGCGCACCGTCACCACCTGGTCGCCGCAGCGGCCGGACCAGTGGTGACGAAGCGCTGTCGCCGGGCCGCGCCCGCCGACCCTCCTCTCCGCGTCGCCGTCCCCCACCAGCGCGACCCGACTACTGGTCGCATTCGGCCGACCCATCACAACGGGATGCCGCCATCCTGGCGAGTGAAAAATCGGGACGGCATTGAGAAAAGGCCGGAACCACGGGTTCGGTCGGCCTCCCGTAACCAGTACAGGCGTTTCTTGCGATCTCGTCCTGTTCGGCGCACCGGGACTTGGTAAGCAGTATTGGCGGAACGAGGTTCCGCCCCCGAAAACCGATCGACCAGCACCACGCGACACCGAACGAGCAGTCCCTCCACGACAACGCGACGACAACTCCACCAGTCCGCAGGACCGACACGACCTGCCGACCGCCGGGTCCTCCCCAGACCCGACGCACGGACGACCGGGCCGGCCCGAGCCGATCCGGACATCCCGGGCGGTGTCCCTGATTCCGTACCCCGACCGCGGCAGCCGCCAGCAAGGCCCGCCGGGTCCGCAGAACCCGGGGACAAGGAAAGGAAGTGCGATGTCGAAACAGATTCGCCGAGGCTTGGCCGTAGCCTCGATCGCGGGAAGCCTCTGGCTCCCCAGCCTGCTGTCCGCAGGCCCCGCGCAGGCGGCCGAGCTGGACGACGGCGCCAGGGCGGAGCACAGCGCCCAGCAGTGGCTGCCGTTCCTCAAGCCCCACAAGGGGCACCCGGGAGGAAGCTCCTCCACCGGGAACTTCGCGGGCACCGGCGAAACCGGCGACACCGGCGGGGCGCTCTCGATCGGTGGCAACAACTGGAGCGAGGTCTGCAAGCTCCTCGTCGGCGAAGCCACCGGCAAGTTCTGCGGTGGTGGCACCGAGGACTCCGGCAACGTCACGAGCGGCACCAGCGGCAACACCGGCGACGCCGCCATCGACAGCAACGCCCACGGCCGCAGTGGCTACGGCCACCACAAGGGCCACAAGGGGCACCACCACAAGGGCCACAAGGGCCATCACCACAAGGGGCACCACCACAAGGGCCACGGGCACCACGGCTACGCCCACCACCACGGCTACGGCCACCACCACCACGGCCACGGGTACGGCCCCTACTCCGACTACTACGACTACGACAGCTACGAGGCCAACAGCTGGAACCTCGCGGCGAGCGGCGACACCGGCGACTCGGGTGACGCCTTCACGTCCGGTGGCAACAACTACAACGACGTCGAGTGCATCTCGGTGGCCGGCGACGAGCCCAACTGCCAGGGCACCGTGGACTCCGGCAACGTCACGACCGGCGGCACCGGCGACTCCGGCGACGTCGACATCGACAGCTGGACCACCGCGGGCCACGGCCACAAGTTCCACAAGGGACACAAGGGCGACAAGGGCAACAAGGCCACCGGTGGCAACAACGACAAGGGCAAGGACGGCCGGACCTACGACCACCACAAGGGCCACAAGGGCCACGGGCACCACGGCTACGGCCACCACCACGGCTACGGCCACCACCACGGGTACGGCCACCACCACGGCTACGGCCCCTACTCCGACTACTACGACTACGACGACAACGACGCCACCAGCGCCGACGTCGCGGTGACCGGTGACTCCGGCGACTCCGGCGACGCCATCGCCGCCGGCGGCAACAACTACGGCGACATCCACTGCATCTCCATCGCCGGCGACAACAACTCCTGCCTCGGCGTCGTCGCCTCGGGCAACGCCGCCACCGGTGCCACCGGCGCCACCGGCGACGCTGACATCGACAGCGCCACCCACGCCGGCAGCAAGGGCTACGGCCACCGCCTCCACCGGCACTACAAGGGCTACGGGCACCACAAGGGGTACGGCCACCACAAGGGCTACAGCGGCCACGACTCCGACGCCCTGAGCGCCGACGTCGCCGTCTCCGGTGACTCCGGCGACTCCGGCGACGCCATCGCCGCCGGCGGCAACAACTACGGCGACATCCACTGCATCTCCATCGCCGGCGACAACCTCACCTGCACCGGCACCGTCGCCTCCGGCAACGCCGCCACCGGTGCCACCGGCACCACCGGCGACGTCGACATCGACAGCGCCACCTCCAGCGGTTCCGGTCACCACAAGGGTTACGGTCACAAGGGCTACGGGGACCGTGGCTACGGGCACCACAAGGGCTACGGGCACCATGGCTATGGGCACCACGGCTACGGCCACCACGGCTATGGGCACCACGGCTACGGCCACCACAAGGGGTACGGTCACCACTACAGCAGCTACGGTGACGACGACGCCACCAGCGCCAACTTCGGCGTCAGCGGCGACACCGGCGACTCGGGCGACGTCGTCGCCGCCGGTGGCAACAACTTCGGTGACGTCGATGTCATCTCGATCGCCGGCGACGACATCACCGCTGTCGGCACCGCGGGCTCCGGCAACGGCGCCAGCGGCGACACCGGCGACACCGGCGACGTCGACATCGACAGCGCCACCTCCAGCGGCCACGGCCACAAGGGCCACGGCTTCCGGGACATGTGACAGCCGAGAACCTGGTGACGACCTGAGGCGACCAGCACCGCGCGACGGTGACCCGTCGACGGCGTCCACCCGGGGCACAAGGGGCGATCCGGTTTCCACCGGATCGCCCCTTTCTCCGTGCCCACCACAGATTGTCCACATCGGACGTCCGAAGTGGAGGGATGGGGGCGCGCGTCAGAACGGGCTGAGCCGACGGATGCGCTCCGCGTGCTCCGGGTACCGGGCGACGAGATCCGCCGCCGCCGCGAACTCGACGACGTCGTCGGTGTAGGGCGGCGCCATGAACGTGCCGAGCAACGACCACGCGCCGAGCGTCTCGGTCGCCTGCCACGTCCCGGCCGGCACGACCACCTGGGGTCGCTGCCCCGCGTCGATGTCCGGGCCCAGCACGGGCTCCTCGACCCGGCCGTCGGGGTGCGCCAGGAACATCCGTGCGGGCGCGCCGACGTGGTGGGCGAAGACCTCCGGGTGCGCCAGCCGGTGCAGCGCGGAGAACTCCGGGGCCGCCAGGAGGTAGTAGATGGCGGAGCCGTGCTCGTCCCGCCACGTCTGCGCCCAGTGGCCGCCCTCGGTCGGAAGGGGCAGCAACCCGAGCGCCGCGATGATCCGGGCGGCCTCCGGGTGCGTCCGGTTCACCACGTCGGACCCGCCGAGACGCCGCCGTCGACGACCAGGTCGTGGCCGGTGATCCAGGAGGCCAGCGGCGAGGCGAGGAAGACACAGGCGTTCCCGACGTCCTCGGGGGTGCCCATCCTGGTCAGCGGCGCGGCGCGGTGCCACCGCTCGACCCCCTCCGGCCAGTCCCGCTCGATGCCCTCCCTGACCACCAGGCCGGGCGAGACCGTGTTCACCCTGATGCCGTGCGGTCCGTACTCGACGGCCGCCGCGCGGGCGTGCATCCGCACCGCCGCCTTGGCCGCGCTGTAGTGGGCGTGCCCGACCGCGGGCCGCGTGGCCTCGATCGAGGCGATCGAGACGACCGCCCCGCCGTCGCCCTGCTCGATCATGTGGCGCGCCGCCGCCCTGGTGGCCAGGAACGCGCTGTGCGCGTTGGCGCCGATCACCTCGCGCCACTGGTCGAAGTCCATGTCGGGCAACGGTTCCACCGGCTGCACCCCGGCGTTGTTCACCAGCACGTCGACCCGCCCGAACGCGGCGACGACAGCGGCCAGCAGGCGGTCCGCCTCCACCGGGTCGCGCAGGTCGGCCTGCTCCCAGGTGGCCTGGCCGCCCTCGGCCCGGATGTCGGTCGCCACCGCCCTGGCGCGGTCCGCGCTGGACCAGTAGTGGGCGACCACGGTGGCCCCGGCGGCGGCGAACCGGCGGGCGATCCCCGCCCCGATGTTGCCACCGGCCCCGGTGACCAGGGCGACCGTGCCGGTCAGGTCCGGCAGTCCGGTGACGGGTGCAGCGACCATCAGTGCCTCCCGGAGACGTGCTGTTCTCGTGCCGACGACGCGGTTGTGGAGAACCGTCGCACATCGCCGCCCGTGGTCGTCGGAGGCCGACCGGGCGTTCGACAGGTCGGGGAAAGGGCGGTCACAGAGGGCCCGGCCGCCGGTCTGGTCCGGCTGTCCGGCGTCCGGGTTTCCCGCACACCAACCCTCACGTTCAGTGACCAAATCCGGCCGTGTTCTCGCCAGGCCATCCCGAAACTCCCACCGAAGGGAGGCGAGGACGACGCCGGACGGCCGCTGCCGAGCACCGGGGAAGCGGTCAGCCATCGGCGGGGCCTGATCGGCCGCCACGTCCCCAGCCAGCAGTATTCACCTCAGAAGCGGGCGCGCATCCCCCGGACGGCGCAACGGTCCCGGTACGGACCGGATTTTCGGTGGGCCAACCCGAAAGTCACTCACCTTTTTCGCCGGTTGCGGGGAGTAACGGGGAAATCCGGCGACACGATCACCAGATCGCTCCCGTCGCGGCCGGGGGCGCAGGTGGTCCGAGAGGACGGCCCGGCGGGGTGTCCGGGCGGCACGGAGGAGGGAACCGTGATCTCTGCCGGCGTCGTGGGCCTGCCCCGCGTCCTCCGGGTGGCGGCGTCGCACCCCCTCCTCGCACCGCCCAGCCGGCAGAAGCCGGTCCCGACCGGCACCTCGCTCTTCGCCTCGCCCGCCTCCGACGGCGACGCGCCGTCGGCCGCGAGAGGGGCGCGCGTCGGATGAGCCGTCCGCGCCTGCGCATGGCCGGCCTGGTGTGCTGCGCTGTCGTCGCCCTGCTCGCCGTGGCCGCGGTGACAGTGCGGTCGCTCTACCCGGAGAACAGCCCGGCCACCCCACCGCCTCGGACCGCCGCCGCCGCACCGCAGGTCCTGCCGTTCACCCAGCCGACCGCGACCACCACCGCCGCCCCGGACGGCCCGCCCTCGACAGCACGGACGCGCCCGCTCACCGCTTCCCCGCCGGTCTCCGGCCCGTCCGTTCCGGTGGACGCCCCCGAGGGCGGCGACGGCTGCGACCACGCCTACGGCGAAAGCCACGAGTGCGTGCCGTGGCAGTTCCCACCTGGGACCGAGAACAGGTGCGACTGGTTGCGGGACCACGGATTCGGCCCGCTGACCGTGCACGGCCGGGACCGCCACGGCCTGGACACCAACGGCGACGGCGTCGCGTGCGGCCCGGGCGACGCCGGCGTCGGCTGAGGAAACCCCGTGGCGGCCGGGAAACGCGGCCGCCACGAGGGATCACCCCTACTGGTCCGACCTCGCCCGCGCGCGGACGGCGGCCCGCAGTTCCGCCCGGAGCACGCCCACCTGCAACGGGTCCAGCACGACGTGCTCACCCCGGGGCGTGATCACCACGATCCGCCGCCGGCCGTCCAGCTCCACCCGCAGGCCGCCCCGGCGCGCCATCACCCGCCGACAGCGGTCACGAACCCACCACCGCCACAACAACCACGTCATCTCGCCCCCTGCGACAGGATCAGCGCGGTCTCCCCCACGCGCAGCGTAGGAACCCCCACCCACGCCCGTCACCGAGGGTATGGGCACGACGGGACGCGATCCCCTGCCGGACAGGGCCGCCCGCGCGCCGGAGAACTGTCCGAGAACTTCCTCGGGACAGTGTGAGACTGCTCATGACGACTGACGGCTGGCGCGAGGTCGCGGAGCGGCGGGCGCCGGCGAGACGACCGCCCCCAGCGCGAGTGTCCGGTTTGGACGGTTCACCGACGAATCCGGGAAAACCGGGAAAAACTCCGTGCTGCCACCGTTCCCCACTCTGTGCACAGTGGACATCACTCTCGGTCCGCCACTGTCCTGGCCACCCTGGGCCACACCGCCCGCGCAGCAGGTGGCCGGCCGCCGACGCGAGGGGAACGACGACGTGACGTGGCGGTGACAGCCCGTGACAACACTCGGTGATCTGGGGCGGGAAACGTCCGAACACCGCCAAAGCCAGGTCCGGTGTGGACAACATCTACATTACCTCCGCCGACCTCCCACCAGACGCCCCCGGGGCTTGGTTTCCGGTCGACGGGGAACACGTACTGTCGCACTTCCGTCTTCCGTCGAGCCGTACAGGAGAGAGTCGCCGTGTTGGACGCGACGATCAGGCAGGCCGAGATCGCCGCCGAGCAGGAGCACGTCGACCGGGTGTACACCCGGCTGGCCGAGCTGCGGGCCGAGGCCGAGACGATGCGCGCGAAGGGCTACGAGCTCGCCCACGGCGCCGGCCAGGAGGCCACCTTCGAGCAGGCCGCCATGCTGTTCGACCGGGACGCCATGGTGCGCTACGCCAACCGCCTGCTCCAGGCCCTAGACGCCGAGCACGAGGGGCTCGTGTTCGGGCGGCTCGACACGACCGACGGGCAGGCGCTGCGCATCGGCCGGATGGGCGTGCGCGACGCCGAGCACCACAACCTGGTCACCGACTGGCGGGCGCCGGCGGCGGCGGCCTTCTACCAGGCCACGCCGCAGGAGCCGATGGACGTGCTGCGCCGCCGGGTGATCCACTGCTCCGGCGAGACCGTCACCAACGTCGACGACGAGCCGCTGATGCCCGAGGCGCTGCCCGAGGGCATGCCGATCATCGGCGAGGGCGCGTTGATGGCCGCGCTGGGCCGGGCCCGCGGCGAGGCCATGCACAACATCGTGGCGACCATCCAGCGGGAGCAGGACGAGGCGATCCGGGCGCCGGCCGGCGGCGTCACCGAGATCACCGGCGGCCCCGGCACCGGCAAGACCGCGGTGGCGCTGCACCGCGTGGCCTACCTGCTGTACCGGGAGCGGCGCCGGCTCGGCACCGGCGTGCTCGTGGTGGGCCCCTCCCCCGTGTTCACCAGCTACATCTCCCGGGTGCTGCCGTCGATGGGCGAGACCAGCGCGGAGCTGCGCTCGCTCGGCGAACTGCTCGACGGCGCGCCGGCCACCCGGGTGGACCCGCCGGCGGTCAACGCCGTGAAGGGGTCGACCCGGATGGTCCGCGTCCTGCGCCGGCTCGTGCGGCAGACACCCCCGGACACCCCCACCGAGATGCGCATCGTCTACGGCGGGGAGGTCATCCGGCTGGACGCGCGCGAGCTGGACCGGGTGCGGCGGCGGGTGCACCGCGCGGGCCAGCCCAACCAGCACCGGGTGGACGCGGCGGAGGCGCTGCTGGAGGCGCTGGCCCGCAAGGCCGAGGAGTACGCCGACGAGACCTTCCGGCCGGACCGGGCGGAGATGGTCCACGAGCTCGGCGAGCGGATGGAGTTCCACCGCTTCCTGGTGCGGTGGTGGCCGGTGCTGAGCCCGACCTGGGTGCTGAGCTGGCTGCGGGACCGCGACCGGCTGGCCCGCGCGGCCAAGGGCGTGCTGGACCGCGAGGAGATCGACCTGCTGGCGGGCTCCGTGGCCGAGGCCGACGGCTGGTCGACCGCCGACGTGGCGCTGCTGGACGAGCTGCGGGTGCTGCTGGGGCCGCCGCCGAAGCGCCGCCGCCGGACGGGGTCGCCCCATTCGGACGACCGCCCCTCGGACGGGCGACCGCGGCGACCCGAGCACTACGACGAGTACTCGCACATCGTCGTGGACGAGGTGCAGGACGTCTCGCCGATGCAGTGGCGCATGCTCGGCCGCCGCGGCCGGTACGCGAGCTGGACGCTGGTCGGCGACCCGGTCCAGACGTCCTGGCCGACCCCGGAGGAGGCGGCCGGGGCACGGGACGAGGCGCTGGGCTCGGCGCGGACCCGGCGGCGCTACCGGCTCCGCACGAACTACCGCAACTCGGCGGAGATCTTCGGGGTGGCGGCCGCGGCGCTGGGCGACCTCGCCGGCGACGACGACCTGCCGAAGGCGGTGCGCAGCACCGGCGTGGCGCCGGTGGTGAGCGTCGTCGCCGCCGACGCCCTGGCCGACGCCACCAGGGCGACCGCGGCCGAACTTCTGTCCACTGTGGACGGAACCGTCGCGGTGATCCCGGCGATGGACCGGGTCGACGAGGTGCGGGAGTGGGTCTCCGGACTGGCCGACGACCGGCTGCGGGTCGTGGGCAGCCTCGACTCGAAGGGGTTGGAGTACGACGGGGTCGTGCTGGTGGAGCCCACCGACCTGCTCAACGAGTCGCCCACCGGACGGCGGGCCCTGTACGTCGCGTTGACCAGGGCCACGCAGCGGCTGACGGTCCTGGCCACGGACGACACCTGGCTGCCGGGGCGGGCCCGCGCCCGCCCGTGACGGACGGGGGTGCGGGCCCGGGCCCGCACCCCCGCGCCGGTCAGCCGGTCGTCGGCGACCGCCAGACGAGGTCGATCTCGGGATGGGCCGGCGACGGCCGGTCGAGCAGCGCCGACGGCCGGCCCCGCAGGTGCTGGTCGAAGAAGGCCAGCAGGTAGGTCCGGGTGACGTCCACCGACCGGTTCCCGTCGGCCTCCCCGAAGTAGGCCCTGAGCTTCTCCGGCGGCCAGACGCGGGCGAAGCCGAGGTCGTCGGCGAGCGTCGCCCAGTCGGCGAAGCTGTAGTGGCCGCTCCCGGCGTACGTCAGGTGCCGGCCCCACACCCGGTGGTTGGCCTTCAGCCTGCGCCAGGTGTCGTGGTGCACGGCCGCCTCGGTCAGCAACAACGTCGGCTGCCGGAGCCCGGTGTCCACGGCCGGGGTCCACAGCGCGCCGTCGACGGCGAGCACCGCGCCAACCCTCGGATCCGTGCGGGCCGTCTCCACCGCCGCCGATCCACCCATGGAGTGGCCGTAGACCCCGACCCGCCCGCGGTCGACGAGCCCGGCCAGCTCCGCCACCGCCGCGTCCGGCCGCGCCGCGGTGAGGACGTCCAGGACGAACCGCAGGTCGGCGGCCCGCACCTGGGTCTCCTCGGTCAACACCGCCGGGTTGGCCGCGGGACGGCTGTCGGGCACGAACCGACCGCCCGGGAACTCGGTCGGGCTGTTGTGGGTGTGGTCGACGGTCACCACGACGTAGCCGTGGCTGGCCAGGTTCTCCGCCACCGCGGTCCCGTTGGCGCGGGAGTCGCTCCGGCCGGGGCTGAACACGAGGAGCGGCCACCCACCCTTCCGGGGCACCGCAACCACGCCCTCGCGCGCGTTCGGCCGAACGGGCCGGAAGGTGCCGACGGGCACGCCGAGCCGTTTCTCCACCGACTCGGCGACGCTCGCGGGCAGGTAGCGGGCGCGCGGCGCCCATCCCACGGCCGGGTAGAACACCTGCGTCATCAGTTCGCGCGGCCGCCCCCGGGCATCCACGGGTCGGTGCGCGCGGTGTCGACGAGGTGGAACTGCCACGTGCCGACCCGGTGCGGGCCGGTCGGCGCCGGCAACGTGACGCCGGCACCGGCACCGCCCGCCTCTGCGTGGGCCGGCGCGACCCCGGTCAGCAGGCCGGCGGCGACCACCACCGCCGCGGCCGCCAAGGATCGGCGGGACCAGACCGGTCCCCTGTTCGGATTCCCCATGGCGATCCCCTCCTGGAGATCCCGGTGGCCCCACCCCTCCAGCGGCGGCCGACCGGGGATGCGGGGACCCGCGGACACGGGTTCGGTTTCCCGCACCGCACCTCGGTGTGGAGCCAGGACAGGAACAGGGGCCCACGCGCCACGAGGAGGACGACCGGACCGGCCGCGTCGGCGCCCGGTCGCCGCGCCCTCAGCCGGCGTGGGCGCTCAACGCGTAGGCGGCGGGCCGCGGAGCGGGGGCGGGCGCCCGGCGCGCGCGGTCGACGATCGAGCCGAGGATCTCGCCCACCCGGACCGCCGTGTTGGACAACAACGTCGAGGTGATCCCGTGGGTGTGCTCGGTCGCGCCCTGGAGGTAGATCCCGGCCCGCACGGCGTCGTCGGTCACGACGCGGTAGTCCCGGTCGACGCGGGGTCGGCCCGCCTCGTCCCGCCGGCACCGCTCCCCCAGCGGGCCGAGGACGTCCCACGGGTCCGTCGACCGGTACCCGGTGGCGTAGACGACGACGTCCGCCTGGAGGGTCGTGCGCTCCCCGGTGGGGAGGAACTCGACGGAGACGGTAACGCCGCCAGCGCCGCCAGCGCCGTCACTGCCGTCAGCGCGCTTCCCGGACTCCCGGACGTCGACCAGCCGGGAGGCGTGCAGGATGCGCAGGCGCTCCCGCCCGGAGACCTTCTCGGCGTACGAGCGGCGGTACAGGTCGTCGATGAGGTCGACGTCCACCACCGAGTAGTTGGTGTTGCGGTGGTAGTCGACGAGCATCCGCTTGACCGGCTCCGGGGCCGCGTAGAAGGCGTCCACGGCCTCCGGGTCGAAGATCCGGTTGGCGAACGAGCTGTCGTCGGCGGGCGTGTAGCCGTAGCGCGCGAACACCGCGCACACCTCGGCGTCCGGGAAGTGGCGGTGCAGGTACTCCGTCGTCTCCGCCGCGCTCTGCCCGGCGCCCACCACGACGAACCGGCGGGGCGCGTCGGTGAGCCGCTCAACCCTGTCCAGCAGGTCGTGGTTGTGCCAGATCCGGTCCGACACCCGCACCCCGGCGGGCAGGAACGGCCGGAGTCCGGTCGCCACCACGAGGTTGCGGGCCCGGTGGACCTCCGTTCGGCCGTCACCCCGTCGGGTTTCGACGTCGAAGGCCACCACTGTGTCCGCACGGGGGTCCTCGTGGAAGTCCTCACCGGTCCCCGTGCCGTTGCCTGCCACGGCCTCCTGTCCGAACACGGGGCGCACCGCCACGACCTCGGAGTCGTAGCGCACCAGGTGGTCCACGCGCGCCGCCGCCCACTCCAGGTAGTCGTGGAACTCCGTGCGCAACGGGAACAGCGTCTTGTGGTTGATGAAGTCCGCCAGACGGCCGCGTTCCCGGAGATAGCACAGGAAACTGTGCGGGCTGGTCGGGTCGCGCATCGTGACGAGGTCCTTGAGGAAGGACACCTGCATGGTGGCCCCGTCGAGCAACATCCCGCGGTGCCAGCCGAACCGCGGCTGACGTTCCAGGAACACCGCGTCGACCCGCTCCCCGGCCGGCGCACGCCACTCGTGCTCCTCGACCGCGACGGCCAGCGCGAGGTTGGACGGCCCGAACCCGACGCCCACCACGTCGTGGACGGGCACCCCGTCGATCGGCCTGCCGGCCACCCCAGACGTCACCGTTACCCCCAGACCTCGACGGCCCCACGCGCACGACCGTGCCCCAAAAGTAGGTTAGGCTCACCTAATCTTCCGGTTGATGTTGTTGTCAAGGGAACCGACAGGTGTGGTCGTGGGAGACACATCACGGGCGACAAGCCGGTCGCGGGAACGGCAAGAAGTGCGCACAGCGGTTGTCCGCAAGTGCGCGAGAAGCGCGTCGACGATCCTCGGGGCCCGGAAGAGCCACAGAAGGGTTACGAAGCGCGCCGAGGGCGCGCGGAACCGCCGAACATCACGAACAGCGCGGCGCGGGGATGAACGCCGCCGACGCGGACAACCGGACCGCGCGAAGTAAACCCCAATGGCGGAACGACAGCCTCATGTCCGGGCGGGAGAGCCACCGGGAAGGAGTAGACGACAACGTCCGGGCCCGTGACGAAACGGGGCCCGGACGTTGACTACGGAACCGGTCGAAGCCGGTACTCCCAGCCCTGTTCCGCGGTGTACCGCAGGTCGTAGTGGTGCAGGATCTTCGGACCGTTGTGCAGGTGCACGTGGGTGACCGTCGGCAACGGAGAGCCGGACGACCCGGAAAACGTCTCCCAACGACCGTCGAGAGGCCCTCCGACAAAACGGGCGAGATACGTTTGCGAGCCCACGGCCCTCCCATCCACGTGCGACCAATACCCAGGGTACGCACCGTGGATCGGATGGCGACGACCTCGCGGCCTCACCCGACCCGCACCAGGCCGGCTTCCGGCGGCGACGTCAGTCGCCGCCCGCCACCGGCCCGACCGTCACTCGTTGGCCTGATGGTAGGCGTTGAGCACCTCCGTGGAGATGCGCCCCCGCTCCGAGACCTTCATGCCGCGCTTGCGCGCCCACTCGCGAATCGCCTGGTTCTGCTCGCGATCCGCGCTGGCCGGACGCCCGCCCTTGCGCGCGGGAGCCGTGCCGCCGCGCTTGCGGCCGCCGCCGGAGCGACGGGCGCTAGCCACGAAAGTGGCCAACGCGTCCCGCAGCTTGCCGGCGTTCGTCGCCGACAGATCGATCTGGTACCCGACACCGTCCAACGCGAACTCGACGGTCTCCTCGGCCCTGGTGCCGTCCAGATCGTCCACGAGTTCCACGGTGACCTTCTGTGCCATCCGCCTCGCCCTCCCCGATAACCGCGCATTCCACGCGGCGACTTGTGCGTCAGGGGCGCTCACCATACTCCGACGGCGAGTCGCGTCGCAATTATGACGCATTTCTGCCCTTGGGCGACAGGGGTTTGCGCGCGGACGGCCGAGGGCGCCCCGCAACCCCGGCGACACAGCGACGTCCGACACTCCACCAGGCGTTATCGAAAGGGGGAGAGCGGGGATCGGGGTGTGAAATAGTGTGCACGTTCCGGCCGGGCCAGGACGACGATCCCCCTGTCAACCCCCGACCGCAGCAATCGACGACAGGAGTTTTGCCCCAGCAAGCGCGCCGCCGTCCGCCGCAGCCGGCCCCACCTCCGGCCGGTGCCGAAGCGGGGAGCGTCCCCCGTCGGATGGCCGTGCCCGACGGGCTGACCTGCGGCGGAGAGGCCCGCGGCGGCTCGTGGGGAATCTTCGCGGCCGACGCCGTCCGGCCTCGCGCGCTGGGCCGAACGCCGCACGAAAGGGTCATACCGGGTCAACCGGCGCTCCGGGGAAGATCGCGGCGGCACGTGATTCCCGCCACGATCGCCGAACGGGCGTCCGACAAGGCGACATCCCCTTCCCGGCGATGTTGTTGTTTGACGGGGAACGGATCTCCGGCGGGACCGTTCCCCGTGTTTGCCACGCGCGGGCGGGCCGGGTTCTCCCGCGGGTTGGCGAGCCGCTTCCTAGGCCGTTCAGGGTGCTCACCACGGCTGTTTCCCCCGCCGTTGACCTCCGCGTGACCAACTCTGCGCTCAACGTGATGGCCAACCGAAGGGTGAATGTTGGTTCCTCCGGGGCGTGATCGACGCGCTATCCCGCCCCCCTTGTCACGCGCCCCGCACCGCCCCGGGGTTCCGCCACTCCGAATCCGTGCGTATGCCGCCCAGGTGGGCGCCGGACCCGTCGAGGGCGGCTCGGCGGGGAGAAGACGGGCCGCGGCCAGCTCGGCTGCGGCGAGGGCCCAGGGGGACGCGATCACCCCGTCCAGGCCCCGGCCCCGACCCCGAGAAGCCCGCCGACGGGGCGGAGGAGAGAGGAAGTCCACCGTGGACGGTGGCGCCAGGTTCGGGCGCACATGACGAACCGGACGAACGACGCGGCGCCTGGAGGCGGTTCCCACCACCTCCAGGCGCCGTGCGGAAACGTGGCGGACCACAGTGGACCCGGTGGCCGCGACGGCCGCGGACCGGGTCGTCCGCCGTCAGGGCCGTTCAGTCGCCCATGGCCTCGACGAGGCTCTTGGGGCGCATGTCCGTCCAGTGCTCGTTGACGTAGTCGAGGCAGGACTGACGGCTCTCCTCGCCGTGGACCACGGTCCACCCGGCGGGCACCTCGACGAAGGCCGGCCACAGCGAGTGCTGGCCCTCGTCGTTGACCAGGACGAAGAACCGCCCGTCCTCGTTGTCGAAGGGGTTGGTCACGCCTACTGCTCCTCTCCGCCTCGGCCGGGCTCCGGCAAGTCCGGTCCGCGCACCGCGCCGCACGGGCCGCCGGGCCGCTCCCCCGCAGACCCGGGAAGCGCGGGTTAGCCTACCCTTACCTCGATCACCCGCGCGGGGGGAGAACGGGGGCGTACTCCCGCAGTTCGGCCACAACTCGCCCGGTCGTGGTCGCCACGGCGCAGCGTTGGGCGGCGTACTCCACCGCCATCCGGTGCCGCTCCACCGAGAAGTCCCCGATCGCGTCCGCCACCACGAACGACTGGCAGTCGTTCATGAACGCGTCCGCCGCCGTCATCAACACCCCGATGTGACCGTAGATCCCGGTCACCACCAACTGGTCACGCCCCCACTGGCGCATCCGCTCCCGCAGATCGGTCCGCACGAACGCCGAGTACCGCCACTTCGTCAACACCACATCGCCCGCACCCGGCGCCAACTCGTCGACGAT
>NZ_FQVN01000020.1 GCF_900129375.1 Streptoalloteichus hindustanus
CCTGCGCGGCCTGTGCGAGTCGGGCGGCGGCAGCGGCGTGCGATTCGGCGTTGGCCCGCCACCGTTTCGCGTTCTCCTCATGCGCCTTGGCCTTGCCCGCGGCATCCGTGGCCGCCGCCTCCGCCGCGATCGCGTCCACCGCGTGCGCCGCGGTCTCCGCCGCGCCCTTGGCGGCCTCGGCCGAGCCGGCCATGCCCTGCACGACCTTGGCCCACTGCGCCCCGTGCGGCATCCCGTTCTGCACCAGGATGTCCACCTGCGTGCCTGCCCCGGCCGCCGCGGCCCTGGCGTCCTGCGCGTCCTTCACGGCGTAGCCGACGAAACGGGCGACCTCGTCCTTGGCCCGCTGATACAACTCCGGGTGGTAGGAGCCCCCGGCCTGATCGGAGGCCAGGGTCCGGGCGGCCTCGCGGGAGACGTTCGCCGCCGAGGTCATGTCGTTCGCGGCGCGCTCCAACGCTCGCACCCCGTCCGCATGCGCGGCAAGGAGGTTCTGGCGGGCCCGCATCGCCCGCGCGGTCCGCTGCGCCGCCTCGGAGGCCGCCTCGGCCTCCTTGCGCTTGCGCTCCAACTCCTCCAGCTGCTTGTCCCGCGCCTGCGCGTCCCGCTGCGCCGCGGCCAGGTAGCCCGTCTTCAGGAACTCCTCAATCGCCGCATCGCCCGCCGCCAACGCCGCCTTCGCCGCGGCGGAGACCTCCGGGGTGCCCCGGTCGGCCGCCAGCTGCACGTGCGCGCGGCGGCGTTGTTTGAGTTCCTTGTCGTAGGCGCCGTCCCGGCGGTCCTGCTCGGCGGCGATGTCCCGCCCGAACGCCAGGAAGTCCGCCCGGTCATGGGCGTTGCCCTTCAACGCCCGCTCCACCGCGGCGTTGAACACCGGACCACCCGTCCCCGCCAGGGACTCGATCAGGGCACGGTTACGGGCATCCGCCTCGTCCTTGCGTTTCCTGGCCTGGGCCTTGGCGTCCTGCTGCCCGTGGTCGAAGAACCGCTGGATCGCCCCAGCGTCCCCGGCCTCGGCCTTCTTCAGGGTCTCGCGGGCGGCGGTCCGGACTTCCTCGTCCTCGTCGAACGCGGCGATGTCGGCGAGCAGGTCCAGCTGCAACTGCCGCAACACCGCGTCCTGATCCGGATCCTCGGCCGGCGACGAGGACGACTTGTTCTCGGCGGTGGCACCCTGCGCCGGCGACTGGGACTGACCGCGCAGTCCCACCCATCCGGTGGGAAGGGCCGCCGCCGTCCCCTGCGCGGCCGCCGCACCCGTGAGCACCGTGGCCAAGATCAGCACGACGGCGCGGCGGAACCAGTTCGGGACCAGCGTTCCACGTCGTGGTCTTCGCGATAACTTACGCATCACAAAACACGCCCCATAATTCGTAGGAACAGGCGGGGATTCAGCGGGATTTCGGAAGGGGTTCCGTTGTTCAGGGGCGTTTGGTCATGCGGTCGTAACCGGCCTGGGACTGCCCCCACACATCCGCCCACTGACGCGACTGGTCACCGGCGAAGGTGTTCTCCCCGGTCCAGTTGTCACGATTCTTCTTCGCACCCGAAGCGATCGCCGACCACACGGGCCCGGCCTCGGTGTTCGCCCGGTCGATCACCGTCTGCCAGTACCGGGCCTGCTCGGCGCACAACCGCTGCTCGTCCTCCCACGCCTTCCGCGCCGCCTCGGCCTTCTCCCGGCTGGTGGCCCACGCCCGCGCCGCCACCGCCCGCGCCTGCTCCGCGGCCGCATCACCCGCGGCCAACGCCTCCCGCTCCGCCTCCTGCGCGTCCGCCACCAATCCAGGGATCACCGCCAGGAACCGCACACCCGCGTCCTGCGACCGCAGACGGAAGATCTCCACATCCACCGCCGCCGCGGCCATCCACCCCGTCGCGTAGAACGCCCGCACATCGGCATCGGTGGCACCGGGGCGGATCGCGTGCTGGGCGGCCAGCCGCACCTGCTCACCCGGATCACTCTGCGCCAGCAGCCGCACGAAGTCCCGCTCGGCCTGCGCGATCACCTGCCGGTGCTGCTCATCCGCCTCCCGCGCCGCGTCATCCAGCGCCTTGGCCTCGGCGAACCCCGTCCGCGCGAACCGCTCCCGATCCGCATCCGTGCCCTTGAGCGCCTGTTGCGCGGCGGCGTGCACCCGCGGGGAGAACTGCGGGCTGTAGGTGTTGGCCACGCGCTGGGCGAAATCCCGGTTCCGCGCGGCGTTCTGTTGCGCCCGCTCCCGAGCCTCCCGGAACCCCGAGGCCACGAACCGCCGCAACGCGGGCTCGCCCTCATCCGAACGCAACGCCTGCCACGCCGCGACCCGCACCAACGCCTCGGAGTGGTACAGCGCGACCTGCCGAACCATCGGATACCACGGCGACTGCTCGATACCAACAGACCGCGTCTCCACCTCGACCGCGGGAAACGGCGCGGCCAGAGCGGTGGGCGCGCCGGAAACCAAGATCATTGTTGCCGCCGCGAGCCCGGTAAACGTGACACGTAAACGCACGAACGCCCCCCAGTAATGTGTCGGAGTCACGCGATTACCAGCCGCTGGACTATGGCACAACACGTGACCGGGATCAGCGGATGGTGATCCCGGTCACAGTGGTCGGAAATCTGTCATCACGGCCGGGTTGCGGTTCGGTGACGGTTCAACCACCTGGTTGACCCGCATTTCCTCCCGGTCAACGATTCTGGGGCGCGGGCCGCGTTCGCGCGCTATTTGGTTTCTTTTCTCTGTCACGGGGGATTTCTTTGAGAAAATCCTGTCAGTCCGCGGTGCCGGGGACACGGCCGCGTCGTGCGTTGCGGGGGATCGCGGCCAGCGCCGTGCTCGCCGCGACCATCGGCCTGGCCTTACCCCTGTCGGCCGCGGCCGCCCAGCAGCCAGCCCAACCCGGACCTGTTTCCCCGCAACCGAATCCGTCCGCTTCCGCCGGCTCCGGGGACCCGAAGTCCCCGGCGGAGCAGAAGCCGCTGACCCTGGCGATCGGCACGTTGCCGGACAAGCCCGAGCTCGCGGCACGCCAGCAACCCGCGGCGGCACCGGCGCCTCAGTCCACCGATGTGGAGAAGGGCAAGGCCGCGGCGGAGCTCGGCATCGTCGCGGGTCCGGAGTTGTTGGTGCTCAACGACCGCAACTTCACCGCCGCCATGTACTACGCGGCTGACGACCTGGACAAGCCGCACCCGCTGGAGCCCGAGCACCAGAAGGTGAAGGAGGCGGCCATCGCCGCCCTCGGGGCCAACGACGACGAGTGCACCACCTTCATCAGGACCGGCATGGCCGCGGCGAACAAGCAGGACCAGCAGATCGTCGCCGAGCGCCGCAAGAAGCAGGAGGAGGACCGCGCGGTCAAGGCCAAGGCCGCCGGTGCTCTCGGCATCAAGGTCGACGACGCGGTGCTGTCGAAGTCGGTCTACGACTTCATCGTCCACTTGGAACTCAACGCCGACAACCACAAGGACGCCGCGGTCAAGGAAGCGGCGCGCGCGGCGTTGAAGGGCACCGCCGAGGCCCAGTGGACCTTCCTCACGGTCGGCGTCTTCGACGAGCACAAGAAGGACGTCGACCGCCTCATCCAGGAGGACAAGGACAAGACCGAGGCCGAGAAGGCCGCGGCGCTGTCCCGTGAAGCCAAGGCGAACGCCGCATGGCACGCCCTGGGGATCAAGGCCGACGACGCCCTGCTCAACCTGAGCGACCAGGACTTCGTCATCGAGATCTGGAACCGCGCTCCCCGTGACACCGAGGTCCACGGCGCCGCCGAGGCCGCCGTGCGCAGCCGGAATCCCGCGGACTGGAAGTACTTCATCGACAAGGGCGCCAAGGAGGCGCACCTCCGCGACATCGAGAACGCGCTCAAGAAACGCGACGACGAGTACATCCGCCAGATCGGCGAGATCCGCACCCGGGCCGTGAAGAGCCTGGTGCGTCCCGCGTTGGTCGCGGCCGCCGACGCGGCCCTGGCCGGGAGCCCGGTCGACCGGGAGCGGTTCGTCCGGGTCGGCCAGCACCAGCACCTCACCCAGTCCCTGCGCGCCATCACCTCGCTCGGACCGGACATCTACCTCACCGACAGCAACGGTGACGCGGTGCTGAAGGAATGGCAGCCGGGTGACCGCCCGGAGCAGGCGTGGAAGATCGAGGCGGGGCTGAGCGACCCGACCTGCTTCTCGTTCCAGTCGGTCACTCGTCCCAACAACTACCTGCACTGGCGCAAGAACGCCGGAGGCCACTACCGCGCCTTCGTCGGCGTGGACCCCTCCGACGGCTCCAACGCCTTCAAGGTCGAGGCGACCTGGTGCGTGCGGGGCGGCGGGAACACGGTCGTCATCTCTCCGGTCAGCGCGCCGAACAAGTACCTCTTCGTTCCTGGTGTCCGGGACGACGAGGGCACGGCCGGTCCGGCGGTCTGGAACGTCGAGTCCCCCCAACCGCCCACCCCGTTCGACCGGCGCTACGCCTCGGACCAGAAGCTCAGGGACAGCCTCGGCAAGCCGGTGCGCGACCCCGTACTGGACAAGGACAACCTCGGGTACCGGGAGTACGAGAAGGGCCGCCTCTACCGCACCCGCAACGACCACGGGGACTTCGTCCGAACTGATGTCCACGTGGTCTACAACGGTCCGGTCCTCGACAAGCTCGTGGAGATGGGCGGGCCGAACGCGCTCGGCGGGAAGTTCAACGACCAGGCGCCGGCCAAGGACGGCAAGGGGCAGGTGGTGCGGGTCGACCGTCCCCGGGCGGGTGGTCAGAACCTGTACATCATCTGGAGCCAGGCGACCGGCGCCCACGAGGTCCACGGTCTGATCGGCGAGACCTGGGCCAAGGCGGGCGGGGAGACCGGGCCGTTCGGGTACCCCACGACCGACGAGTCCGGCTTCGGCAGCGAGGGCAACCGGTTCAACCACTTCACCGGCGGGTCGATCTACTACCTGCCGAAGGTCGGAATCCGGACCACGCGGGGTGAGATCCACCAGAAGTTCGCGTCCCTGGGCCGGCACGAGGGGCCGTTGGGCCACCCCGTCGGCGAGGAGACCACCTTCGGCACCGAGGGCGGGCGCTTCCAGCGGTTCGCCACCGGGTCGGTCTACTACACCCCGAAGACCGGCGCCGTGGCGATCCACGGCGAGTTCCACAAGAAGTTCGCCGAGTTCAAGTACGAGGCCGGGCCCCTGGGGTACCCGCTGAACGAGGCCGCCGCCACGTCGGACGGCGTGGGCCGGTACATCAACTTCAGCCAGGGCGGCGGCGGGATCTACTGGCACCCCGCGACCGGCGCGCACCTGGTGTACGGGGCCATCCGGGGCAAGTGGAACGAGCTCGGCGCGGAGAAGTCCTACCTGGGCTACCCGACCACCGACGAGTTCGACCTGCCCAAGGGACGTCGCAACGTCTTCCAGGGCGGTCGGATCGACTGGAGCAACGACGGCGGGCACACGATCGCCTACAAGGTCCTCACCATGACGCCGGGCGCGATCGCGCTCAGGGGTGTCCAGTCAGGACGGTGCCTGCAGGTCGCGGGCATCAACCAGGACGCGCACGCGGACCTGGCCGGAACCGAGATCTGGGACTGCATCGGCGGCGCGCCGAAGCAGATCTGGGACCTGGTGAGCCTGGGCGACAACAAGTACGCGCTCAAGAACCGGAACTCCGGCAAGTGCCTGGACCTCCGCTACGGTGACCTGAGCAACACCACCCCGATCGTCCAGTACAGCTGCCACTACGGCTCCACCCAGCAGTGGGAGTTCACGACCGCGGCGGACAACACGGTGGCGCTGCGCAGCGTCCACTCCGCGAAGGTCGCGGACGTGATCGGACCCAAGACCGAGAACGGGGCCTACGTCGGGCACTACGCCGACCTCGCCGGCGTCAACCAGCGTTGGACCGTGATCCAGGTCAGCACCACCAAGTAAGCGCGCAGACGCGCGCACGAACGCGCCGGCTCCAGGCTCTTGCCTGGAGCCGGTGTCGTTTTTGGTTGTCCGCCTGCGAGGGCGGCTCAACGAAGATCGGATTTGTCGGGAGCGGCCGCGGTGCGGCGGGCGCGCAGGGCGCGGACCCTGCCACGGCTCGCGCACGTCGGCGAGGGGCACCAACGACGGCGCCCGGCCGAGTCGACGAACACGCCTCGGCAGTCGTGTTCCGGGCAGCTCTTCAGGGCGTGCCGGTCGGCGCTGGTCAGATGGTCCACGGCCTGGTGGGCGATGCGGGCGAGGGCGTCGCCGACCGTCGCCGGGGGTTCGCGCCGCAGTCGGTCGTCCACAGTGAACCGGATCGCGCTGCTGTGTCCACTGAGGAAGGTTTCCAGTTCCGCTGCCGCGTCCGCAGGCGGCGGTGTCTGGTCCATAGTGGACAGTGCGAGGGCGCGTAGTGCCTCACGCAGGCGCCAGGTCTGGCGGAGATCCTCTTCGTTGGGCGCCCTGGTCGGCGTGAGCTCGCAGTGCTCCAGCCACTCGCCGAGCCGCTCCGGCGTGCTGAGCCGCTCCACGGGGTTCGCGCTGAACGTGCGGCCCCGGGTGGCGAGCAGGTTCAGCCACACGGCGCCGCAGTCGAAGCGGAAGGCGAGCGCGTCCTCTTTCCCCACCCGGCGAGTGTAACGCTCTGGTCGTTACGTGTGCTAGCGTCCGCTGTAACGCATCAACCGTTACAGCGGGTCGGCGCGGGACGGCACCGACCCCGGACAAGGGCGTGATCATGACGACGACACCGTCGCTGCCGGAACAGCTGACCCCGGCCCGGCTGGACCGCGACGAGGCGTACCGGGTGCTCGACCTGCTGCAGGACCGGGCCAGCCAGCAGGCGACCCTGCCCGGCCTGGACCAGCTCGCCCCCGGGTTCCCCGACTGGATCGTCACCGCCCTGTTCGGCGGCACCTATCTCCGCGAGGGGCTGTCCCCGCGCGACCGGCAGTTGGTGAACCTGGCGGCCCTGACCGCACTCGGCGGTGTCGACCCGCAGTTGGCCAGCCACGTCCGGACCTCACTGCGGGTTGGCATGAGCCGCAAGGACATCGTCGAGGTCTTCGTCCACCTGGCGCCCTACGTCGGTGTGCCCAAGGCCCTGGCCGGGCTGCGCGTGGCCGCCGCCGCGCTCGCCGAGGCGGAGAACGCCGACGAGCAGGAGGCGACACGATGACGATCACGGCGACGACGGCGATCACGGTGACGGCCTCGGGGACCGGCACGACGACCGGCGCGATCCGAACCGTGCTCGGGGATGTCCTGCCCGGGGAACTGGGTGTCTGCGACGCCCACGACCACCTGTTCCTCCGCTCCCCGCTGATGCCAGGGCACGAACTGGACGACCCCGGGGCCGCCCTCGCCGAGCTGGACGCCTTCGCCGCCGCCGGCGGACAGGCGGTGGTGCAGTGGACGCCCCGGGGGATGGGGCGGCACCTCCATGCGCTGCCCGACCTGTCCCGGCGTTCCGGCGTGCGCCTCGTCGCCGCGACCGGGATGCACCAGGCCAAGCACTACGGCCAGGCCGATCTGACGCCCGGCGTCGACGAGCTGGCCGAGCTGTTCGTCCACGAGTTGACCAGCGCGCCGGTGCGGGCCGGGATGATCAAGGTCGCCGGGGCGTACCACCACCTGGACGACCACGCGCGGCACGTGATGGCCGCCGCTGCCGGCGCGCACCACGCCACCGGAGCTCCCATCGGCGTCCACCTGGAGGCCGGCACCGCCGCACTGGACGTGCTCGATCTGCTGTGCGGAACACACGGTGTCGCCCCGGACCGAGTGCTCCTGGGCCACGTGCACCGGTTCCCGGACCCGGCCATCCACCAACAGGTCGCCGAGGCCGGGGCGTTCCTGGTCTTCGACGGCCCTTCCCGTCCGCACCACGGCACCGACTGGCGTCTGCTGGCCAGCCTGCGCGCCCTCGTCGACGCCGGGCACGCCCACCAGATCCTGCTCGGCGGAGACACGGTCACCTCCGGCGCGCGGTCCACCGCGGACGGTCCCGGGATGCCGTTCCTGTTGACCGGACTGCGTCCCAGGATCGAACGGGAACTCGGCGCCGACGTCGCGGCCGCGATCCTCACCCGGAACCCGGCTCGCGCGTTCGCGGTCGACTGGCGCGACAGTCCTCGGTGAGGCAGCGGGAGATCAGTCCAGTCGATCAGTCCTCAACGGACGAAGGCGCGCACCTGCGCGATCAGCCGGTCCGGAACCGGATCAGTGCGGTTCAGCCGGCCGACCGCACCGCGCAGCGCGTCCCATCGGCTTCCCGGGCGTAACGCCTCGCGCAAGGCGGCCGCGCCACCCGGGTCGCTTCCTCCACCGGCACCTCCGATGCGGCGTGGCGTGGAGAGGGAGGACGCCCGCCGCATGGGGCGGAGGACGCGCTCCGTCTCGATCGCCGCGACTCTGATCAACCAGCCCGGGAGCTGGGTGCCGCCTATTTCCCGAATCTGGCGTAAGAATCCGAGCCACACCGTCGCGACGACGTCCTCAGCCTGCCCTCGGTTCGCTCCGTTTCCCCGTGCGACGTGCCAGATCAGGGGGGTCAACTCCGAGACGAGGGCGGCCAACGCCTCCTGGTTCCCGGCCCGTGCGGCCTCCAGGCAGGCGGCGTGCCGCGCCACGCCGTCAAGGCCCTCCCAACGGCGGTCAGGAGCGACGACCTTCTCGTTCTCCCCGGTGGGGGCGGAAACAGGTGGAGCGCCGGTGAAAGCGGGGGTTTGCCGGGCGAGCGCGCTCAACAGCTCGGCGTCGGCGCCGGGGCGGGTCGGCTCCGGTGACGTCGACCGGAACGCGGGCGTGTTCCGCGCGAGCGCCCGGACGAGCTGGCCCCAGAAGGAGTCACTCCGCATCGTTGCTCCCTGTTCTCGCGGTGACGGTGGGAGGTTCGTCGCGGGTCTCGGCTCGCTTCCTGCGGGCTCGGGGCGGGGACTGGTCCTTCCGGGGCGCGTTCGACGACCCCGTCGGCAGCGTCACCTGGCTGGCGAGCTGCGCCACGACCAGCGGCGCGGCGATGCCGATCGCCAGCGCGCCGAAGGGCCCGCCGACCTGGCCGGCGCTGCCCGCCGCCGCGGCCAGGCCGCCGCCCACGGTGAGCCGGATGACCACCGAGATCAGGAGGGGCGCCGGGCCGGGCTCACCGGGCTGCCTCCACGGCCAACCGCCCGTGCGCCGGATGGCTCCGGCGAAGTCCAGCCCCTCGACGGCGAAACCACCGAACAGACCCCATAACGCGCACTCGACGACACCCACACCGCGCAGGGTAGCGACCAACTCCGACGATCAACTCCGACGCGGGCGAACGTCGTCGTGCCGGGGATCACTTCGCGGTGCGGTAGTGGTAGCCGCAGATCTCGGCAAACCCCGCCTGTTCGTACAACCGGCGAGCCGGGACGTTGTCCTGTTCCACCTGGAGATAGAGCTGGTCGGCCTGGTGGGCGCCGGCCCAGTCCGCGAGGGCGGCCAGCACGCGGCGGGCCGCGCCCCCGCCCCGGGCGTGGGGGAGCGTCGCCATGCCGAACACGCCGGCCCAGCCGGTGTCGGCGACCGCACGACCCACCGCGACGACCTCGTCCCCGACCACCACGCGCGCGTAGCCGCACGGCCGTTCCACGCGTTCGAGCATGTCCCATTCGGATCGGGGGTTGCCGCCGTGTCCGTGCACGGCGTGCCAGACGTCGAACCAGGCGCGCGTCGGGTGGTCGTCGACCTCAACCCCGGGCGGGTTCGCCGACAGTCGACTCAGGACGTGTGCGGTCGAGGCGGTCTGGAGCGACATCGGGCTTTCCCAGCGGTAGCCGCGTTCTTCCAACAGTGTGTCGAGTTCCGGTGGACAGGCGCCCGGAGTGATCTGGAACCGGGCGACAGTGCCGTAAGCGGCGTGGAACTTCTCCGCCGCGGCGACGCGGAGCTCCAACTCGCCCGGCCCCGCCTCGCCGTGGGGCAGCACCGTGCCCACCCACCAGGCACAGCGGGGAGCGTGGCGCAGCCACCAGCCCTTCGCGTGCTCCACCCGTTCCGCGGGAAGAGCCAGGGCGGTTCTCTCCTGCAGGCCTCGGACCAGCTCCGGGTCGGTGGCGACGGACACCGCTGACACAGGCACCTCCTCCGGGACCGTCGGCGACGGACTCCTCCCGATCTTGGCGCAGGCACGTCCGGTTGGGGAACACGCGCGGGGACGGTGGTCGCGGATGCCCAGGGGGGCGCGGACGAAGACGGGGTTCCCACGAACAGTCGGTTGCCCACTGCCCAGAGATGCTCAAGACTGATCGATAAGCAACATCTTCGAACACAACTGCTCGAAGGGATGCGCACATGAGCAGCGTCAGCAGACGGGGCTTCCTGGGCGCGGTCGGCGCGGTCGGCGCTGTCGCCGCCTCCGCCGGTGTGGCTGGGGCAAGCCCGCGCACCGTGCTCGCCCAGGCCGGCCACCCCTCCGGCCTGACCGTGGACGGCGACCGCTTCCTGCTGGACGGCAAGCCGTTCCAGATCGTCTCGGGCGCCGTCCACTACTTCCGGATCCACCCGGACCTGTGGCGGGACCGGCTGCTCCGACTGCGGGCGATGGGGCTGAACACGGTCGAGACGTACGTCGCGTGGAACTTCCACGAGCCACGACGCGGCGAGGTGGACTTCGACGGGTGGCGCGACCTGCCGAGGTTCGTCCGGACCGCCGGTGAGCTGGGACTCAAGGTGGTGTTCCGGCCCGGCCCCTACATCTGCGCCGAGTGGGATCTCGGGGGACTGCCCCCCTGGCTGCTGGCCAACCCGGAAACGGCGCTGCGCTGCGGAGATCCGGAGTACACCCGCGCCGTGGACACGTGGTTCGCCCACCTCATCCCGACGGTCGCGCCGCTCCAGGCATCCCGGGGCGGGCCGGTGATCGCCGTGCAGGTGGAGAACGAGTACGGCAGCTACGGCAACGACCAGGAGCACCTGCGGCACATCGCGGAGCTGTTGCGGCGGCACGGCATCGACAGCTTGTTGTTCTGCTCCAACGGCACGGCGGACTACATGCTGCGCGGCGGCAATCTGCCGGACGTGCTCGCCACCGCGAACTTCTCCGGCGACCCGAAGGAGCCGTTCGACGCCCTGCGCCGCTACCAGCCCCACGGGCCGCTGTGGTGCACCGAGTTCTGGAACGGCTGGTTCGACCACTGGGGCGAGAAGCACCACGTCACGGACCCCGCCAAGGAAGCGTCCCATGTGGACAGGATTCTCGCCGCCGGCGGCTCGGTGAACCTCTACATGGCGGCGGGGAGCACCAACTTCGGCTGGGGGAGCGGCGCCAACTTCGACGACGGCAGCAGGACCTACCAGCCCACCGTCACCAGCTACGACTACGACGCTCCCGTGAGCGAGTCGGGCGAGCTGACCGAGAAGTTCCACCGGCTCCGCGCCGTGATCGGCAAGTACGTCACCCTGCCCGACGAGCCACTGCCCGCGAGCCCTGCCCGGCTGCCGGCGCGGACAGTGCGGCCGACGCAGCGGGTCGGACTGCTCGACTCGCTCGGCCGACTCGCCGAACCCGTCCGCGTCGCGGCCCCCGTCCCCATGGAGCGCCTGGGCCAGCCCCACGGGCTGATCCACTACCGCACGACCGTCCAGGGGCCGCGCGCGAAGCGAAGCCTGCGCGTGCCGGGACTGGGCGACCGCGCGCTCGTCTTCCTCGACGGCAAGGAGATCGGGCTGCTCGACCGCAACAAGCCGGACCAGGGCGTCGACGTCGCGGTCACCGGCGACTCCGCCCGGCTGGAGCTGCTGGTCGACGCCGGCGGGCGACTCAACTTCGGGCAGAACCTCAACGACACCAAGGGAATCCGTGGCAACGTCCTGCTCGGCGCCCAGGCGCTGTTCAACTGGGAGATCTTCCCGTTGCCCCTGGACGACCTCCGCCACCTGCGCTTCTCCAGCCGACCGCCGACACTGCCGGGTCCGGTGTTCCACCGCGCGACTCTCCGCGTCGACCAGCCGGCGGACGGGTTTCTCGCATTACCCGGATGGCGGAAGGGCCTGTTGTGGCTCAACGGCTTTCTGCTCGGCCGGTACTGGGACATCGGCCCACAACGCACCCTCTACGCACCGGCGCCCCTGTGGCGACCAGGGGTGAACGAGCTGATCGCGCTCGAACTCCACCACGCCGGCCCCACCATCGAGCTCCGAGAGGCACCCGACCTCGGATAGATCAGTTTTCCGAGTCGGTAGTCCTACGCGCGCGAAGGCACCAGACGAACCACAACCCTGGGCGGATGACGAAACCCAGACAACGGTTGCCTCCGCAACCAGCGGCGGCAACCGTTGGTCTCGTGGTACCGCTCCTGCTCCTGATGTTGGTGCTGTGTGCCTCCCATCAGCCCCTCCGCGAGGTGATCGGTTGGAGCCGGTTCGACTCGTTTTACGCCTAAGTAGGCAGTTCAGAATGAGCTGGGGTGCCGGCTTTGCCTGTGACACAGGGCGTACCAAGATCAGCGCGTGCGTGAGAAGGTCCTGACCGACCAGCTGTGACCGTCTGGAGCCCTTGATCCCGGTGCACCCGCGACGGTTCCGTCATCCCGGCCGCGAACCCGCCGACGGCGGCAACCGCAACGACGTCACCCAACTGATCCCACTGATCGACGCCATCCCGCCGATCCGAGGCGTGGTCGGCACACCACGCCGTCGACCACGCCGTCGAACATGCAGGCTCTACGCCGACCGCGGCTACGACCACGACAAGTACCACTGGCCTGGTCCGCACCGCGGCACCACCTCGCTCATCGCCCACCGCGGTGTGGAGCACGGCTCCGGCCTGGATGGGCGCCGCTGGCCGGTCGAGCGAACCTTCACCTGGATCAAAGACTTCCGACGACTCCGCGTCCGCACCGAACGACGAGCCGACGTCCACCAAGCGATGCTCAGCCTGGCCTGCTCGATCATCCGCCTACGCGAGCTCATTCTGAACTGATCACTAAGCCGGCATCGCGTTCGGCGCCTCCGTCGGGGGATGTCGGCTCAACATCCGCCCACTGAACTCGTCGTGGAGTTCGTTCGGCGCTGGCCTCATTCTCGCGGGCCTGAGCGCCACCGTGTGTGGCATCGCGTTCCGGGTGATGCTCGCGATCGCCTTCTCGGGCTGGCGTTCACCGCCCTAGCTTGGGTTTCCACCATGTGCTGGGCTTTCCCGCGACCCTAGGCTGGGCGTAGTCAGCCTCCGTGTCCGCAGCTGTGTTCAGCGCAGGCCGATGGCGTGGTGGAAGCGTCCCGGGTTGTCCAGGCTCTGTTGCTGGTGGGTGGGGACCGCGTCGCGGTTGGCCGCCATGCTCGACAGTCGGTCCAGTGTGGACGCGTCGCGCCCGTCCGGCTCCTCCCTGATGACCTCGCGGAGCAGGACTCGGTGCGTGGCGGGCAGGTTTCCACCGGTGATCTCGTGCACCGCCAGCACCTTGAACCGGCCGCCTGGTGGGAAGATCACCCGTCGGTACTCCGGCCCCTCCGCGTCGGTGAACATCTCGATCCGTCGCGCGGTCAGCGCCCACACCAGGAACTCGACGTTGCCCGGCAGCGAGACGAACGGGGTGGCCAGGGCGTGCAGGAAGCCGTCCTCGGTGAGGATCGCGCCCGGCCGGTATTGCTCCCACAGCTCGGGGTCGACCTCCGCCGAGCACAGCACCGGGCCGCGGTAGGAGGGCAGTCGGCGCAGTCCGGAGACCACGCACCCGGCGTACGGTCGGAACGCGCCGAGGTGGCCGGTGCGCTGCGCCCGGTCGAAGCCCTGGTCCACGGCCTCCGCGTAGACCCGGACGGCGACCAGATCCGTCACCACGGCGTCCTGGCCGTCCTCGTCGGCGCGTGGCCCCGGCCAGTTCGCCAGCAACCGCGTCACCGCGCCGGCGTAGCCGTCGTACCGGGAGCCCAGCGTCCGGCGCAGCCATTCCCGCTCGCGCGGCTCGCTGTGGTGATCGCGGGTGATCCGGTCCGACCCGGGCTCCTCGGCCGGCTCTGGCTCGTCGGCGGTACGGGGCTCGCTGACCGAAGCGAGTTCGTCGGCCGAAGCCGGTTCGCCGACCGAAGCCGGATCGTCGACCGGAGGTGGTTCGTCGGTCGGCTTCGGCTCGGGAGTGGCCGGCTCGGGAGTGGCCGGAGCGGCGGGTTCTCCGGCCAGCTGTGCTGCCAGGGAACCCGGCGGAAGCTCTTCGCTTCGTGCTTCCTCTTCGTCCTGTTCGGACGGTGCGAACACCAGCCGGACCGCCCGCCGGGTGAGGGGGTCGAGGTGTCGGACCAGGTCAGCTGCCGCCTCGGTCAGCTCGCCGGGCCGGTCTCGACCGGGTTCGCCCACGGTGATCCGCGCGTGCCCCGGGTCGAGCGGCACCGCCCGGACCTCGCTGCCGTCCACCGGTTCGCCGGCCGTGCGCACCCACAGCCCGGACTGGACGACCTCCACCGCGACGGTGTCGGTGAGGCGGAACGCCCCGGGGCGGATCTCGTCCAACCCCGGCAGCGGCGCACGGTAGCGGAGCACCTTGGGCACTCCCGGCATGGGCACCCGGCGCGGCCAGTAACCGAGCACCGTGGCGAACGGCCACCACCCCGGCCGCCCATCGGCGGTGATCACACCGTCCACAGTGGACACTCCGGCCCGCACGGCCACCGGTCCGTCGAGCGCGTCCGCGACGAGCTGGCCGAGCGAATCATCGCCGCGCTGATGGGTGCCGTAGGGCGCCAGCGCGACCAGAGCCCGAGCCACCGCCGGCAGCGCTTCCACCAGGTGGCAGATCTCGGACACCGCCACGGCACGGGAGTTCGGGCCGCCGACCACCACGGTCAGGGTGCCCGCTTCGCAGGGCAGGTCGAGCAGAGACGGCGGCGCCCCCAAAGCTCCGTGGTGCAGCCACAACCCGGCCGGGATCGGCTCGACGACCAAGCTGGTCCCGATCTTCACCGCGTGTGGTGGAAGGCCAGATTCCCAGGCAGGCTCAGGGAACCGGTTGCCGCCCTGCCGCGGTGGCTCTCCTGGCCGGAACCACAGCCAGCGGCCGCTGCCACCGTCGGCCAGCACGAACACCGAGCCGCCGGGCACCTGCCGCAGCACACCGTCCGGGGCGACGACCTCCGTCCGCAGCCGCTCGGCGAGGAGGTTCGCCATCGCGCCGGCACCGCCCGAGCCCGCGCGGGAGAGCACCAGCCGCACCGGCCGCCCGGCGGGGAGCAGCGCGGCGAGTCGCACTGTCAGTTCCGGGTCGTCACCGGCGGCCGGGTCGACCACGACCACCGTGCGTCCCCGCTCGGCGGGAAGTGCCCGGGCCAACTCCACCGCCGCGTCCGACGGAACGCCGACCGGGTGGGCGAGCAGCACCGACCCGACCGGGTCGCACGTCAACGCCGAGCTCCGAGGGGCCGGTGCCCGCGCGGTGGTCGGCTGGAGATCCGTCGTCATGGGGTGCTCCGTTGCGTTCTGGCCGCCTCGGGGTCCAGGGCCGGGCCGGTGGGCACGAACGCCAGCACCGAGGTCGGCACGGGCACCGGCGCGGAGCCGTCGTAGCCGAGTGCGCGCGTCACCTCGTCGCTGGGCAGGGGGAACTTGATGCCGACATCGGTGATCAGGTACTTCGTGCCGGCGCGCACGCCGGGCGCCGGTTGCCCGACGACCAGCGCGCCCGCGCCGGCCGCCACCCGCACCTGGTCGGCCGTCCGCTCGTCGGCGGCCCCGGCGCGGGCCGGGCGGCCGGCCGCGGCCACCCGGACCCGGCCCTGGTCGACGGTGACCAGCCGGGCGCCGGCGCCCTCCGCGGCGAAGCCCAGCTCCACGCACAGCGCCCTGCCGTCCAGGTCCGCCGCCGGCGCGGGCGGCTGTCCGGGCAGGCCGCTGCCGCCCTGGGCGGTCGCCGACTTCGGTGCTTCCGCGACCGCCGCCGGGGTCAGGGGGATCGGTCGCACCGGCTGCCCCGGGTACGCCCTGGCGGTGTCGGGATCGGCCAGCAGCAGCGCGAGATCCGTGCCGGACAGCGCGGACAGCCCGTCGGCGCGCACCAGGTAGTGGTCCTTGGCCCCGCCGGTGACCGTCACCTCGAACACCTGGCCCACCCGGGTGGGCTGCCCGGCCACCCGCGGTCCCTGTGCGCCGCGGTCGCGCACCGCCGGCGGGGTCAGGTCCGGACCGGCGGGCAGCGCGTTGAGCCAGGACGGGTCGACCCTGACCGGCGGGCTGCCGCCGAAGCCGAGCGCGACCAGCACGGCCTGGCTGACCACCTTCATCCGCTTGCCGCGCCACACCAGGTAATGCGCGCCGTCCTGGGTGGAGACCGGAACCGCCCGGTCCTCGGGCACCGCCTCGGCCGGCCACGACCGGCCCACCGACACCGCGACGCCCGGCCGGTCGACGGCTCCCGGGGAGCTGACCGCGGCCGAGCACACCTGCCAGGAGTCGGTGACGAGGCGCGGTGGCGCGGGCAGCGCGTCGGGCGCGTCGGGGATGCCCACCGGCAGGCCGTGCGGCACCCCGTCGAGCGAGGACCGGGGCACCGTGCGGACCTCGGCCTTGCCGCCGCCGGCGGCCAGCAGCGCCGAGGTGTAGTTCAGCGCCGGGCGCAGCGTCCCGTCGAGGAACAGGTACCTGCTGCCCGTCTCCTTCTCCACCACGATCGAACCCGGTTGCCGCCAGGAGTCGTCGCCGCCCCGCACCACCAGCCCGTACACCAGGAAGCCCACCATCAGCACCACGCCGAGCAGCGCCCCGAACGCCGCGCCGACGGTGGTCCGCCGCATGGGCGTCTCCTGCGCGTCCGGCTCGCCCCGGACCAGCGCGGACACCAGCCTGCCCACGACGAACAGGTGCGCGTGCAACTGGTCTCGCTTGTTCTGCACGACCGCCTCCCCTCAGCCCCCGCCAGCCCTCAGCCCGCCAGCCCGCGCACCAGCGAGAACACGTCCAGCACGGCGAGCGCCACCGGCACCACCGCGACCGCCGACACCGTCTCGGCGATGTCGGCGGCACGCCCCCAGTACGGCAGCAGCCGGCGGCCGGGCAGCCGGCGTGCGCCCGTGAGCAGCAGAACCGCCACGGCGACCAGCGCCGCCACCAACGCCATCCGCGCGACCGGGGCCAGCCCGGCGACCAACCCGAGCACCAGTAGGGCCAGTCCGACGGCGCCGCCCGCCGCCACCGAGATCCGCTGCCACGCGCCGACCAGCACCCTGGACCGCAGCAGCAGGGCTACCGACACCACGCCGACGAGGGTGCTCGGGGCCCAGCCCGGTTCGGGCACCAGCAGCGCGAAGCACCCGACGCAGACCACGCTGATCGCCACGAACATCGCGGAGAGGAGCTGGTCGGCGCGCGCCGCCTTGGCCAGCACGGTCCGCTCCGGCACCGGCTCGACGTCCTGGCCGAGATCACCCGCGCCGGTGGGGATCTGCGGCAACCTGATCCGCACCATGCGCGCGGCGGCGCTGGGCGCGACCACCCCGGCGAGGAACGCCACACCCGCGACCAGTCCGGCCGCCTGTGCCCCGGTCAGCCCGGCGACGGCGGACAGCAGCCCGCCGCCGGCCGTCGCCGCGCCGGTCAGCACGATCCCGAGGAACAGCGGGGTGTCGGCGCCGGTCGCGAGCAGGGCGATGATCCCGGCGGCGGTGGCGAAGGCCGCGCCGGCCGCCATCGCCGGCGCGCCGGTCACCCCGACCGCCCCGGGCAGCAGCATCCCGGACACCAGCGCGAAGGGCACCGCGGCGACGCCGAGCAGGGTGCCGACCACGCCGTCGCCGAGGGCGCGGGAACCGGCCGCCGCCCCGCCGAGCAGGGCGACGGCCAGCGCACCGGAGGTCAGGCAGCGCAGCAGGACGTCCCCGGGGTGCAGGACGACGCCGGCCAGCGCGGTGGCCAGCCCCAGCGCGCCGAGGGCGAGGAACAGCCGCCTGGTCAGCTCGGGCCGCCAGTTGTCGCGGCGTCCCTCGACGGCCGTGCGCACGCCGTCGATCACGTCGTCGAAGTCGATCGGGGGCAGCGGCGCGGTGCGCGGGCGCAGGTGCAGCACCTCGCCGTCGCGCAGGCCGAGCGACCGCGGGGTGCCCTCCTCGTCGAGGGGCGGGTCTCCCATGCGCTGCAACACCCAGTGGCCGCGGCCGGCGGCGGCGTGGGCGCGGTCCGGGTCGGCCCGGCGGACCAGGACGGGCAGCAGGTCGAAGATCGGGGTGTCCACCGGGACGGCGAAGTCCGCGCGGCCGTCCGGCGCCAGCACGGTCAGCCGGCACAGGCCAGGGTCGGTGACCGCGGTCATCGCCGCTCACCCGCGCCCGGCGCGTTGTCCGTCCACTGTGGACATATGGGGGAGTCCGATGTGGTCACCACGTCGAGTCCTCTTCGGGTTGGGCCAGGAATCCGGTCTGGACGAGCTGGACGCTCCTGCGGGTCACGAACTGGGCGCGTCCGGCGGGCAGTTGACGCGGCTGGGCCTCGCCGAGGAACTTGCCTTCCTCGCGCGGGTAGGAGAACAGCAGACCGGGGCAGCCCAGTTCCCACATCCTGCGCAGCACCGGGTCCATCATCGCCCGCATCGCGCCCGAGGTGCTGCGCGCGACCACCAGGTGGAAACCGATGTCGGCGCCGTGGGCCAGGAGTTCGGCCAGCGGTTCCAGCACACCGCCCATGCCGCCGACGAACAGGTCGTAGTCGTCGACGAGGACGAACAACCGGGGACCGCTCCACCAGTCCCGCCTGCGCAGCCGACCCGGCGTGATGTCCGCGCCGGGCAGGCGTGCGCGCAACGACACGGCGGCGTTGCCCGCCAACTCGGCCAGGGTGTCGCCGGCCACCGCGTAGCCGATCCGGTACTCCTCCGGCACCAGGGGGAACAGCGCGCGGCGCGGATCGGCGAGCAGGATTCTGGCCTCGTCCGGGCGGTAGCGCTCCATGACGCCGCGCGCCACCAACCGCAGCAGGTTGGTCTTGCCGGTCTCCGCGTCCCCGAACGCCATCAGGTGTGGCACCTGGCCGAAGTCGTGCCACACCGGGCGAAGGCGCTGCTCGTCGAGACCGAGCGCGACGCGCAGGTCCCCTTCGGCGGGCGGCAGTTCCCTGGCCGGCAGCTCGGCCGGTAGCAGCCGTACTTCCGGCGCGCCCTCGCCCGGCCAGAACTCCGCGATCTCCTCGACCAGCCCCTTGGTCGCCACGGAGAGGTCCTGAGTGGAGCTGCCGCCGTCGAGTCGGGGCAGCGCGCCGAGGAAGTGCAGTCCGTCCGTGGTCAGCCCGCGGCCGGGCAGCGGCGGCACCCCGGCCGCGGCGCGGCTGCTGACCTCGGACTCCAACGAGTCGCCCAACCGCAACTCGTAGCGGGTGCCGAGGAGGTCGCGCAGCCAGGGCCGGATCTCCGACCACCTGGTGGCCGCGACCACCACGTGCACGCCGTAGCCCAGTCCACGCGCGGCCAACTCGGAGATCGCCGACTCCAGGTCCTCGAAGTCCTGCCGGACCGTGGACCACCCGTCGACCACCAGGAACACGTCGCCGTACCGGTCGGCGCCGGCGCCGCTCCGGCGTGCCCGCCGGTAGGCGGACATGGATTCCACGCCGAGGTCGGCGAAAGCGCGTTCCCGGTGTTCCAGGAGGTCGGTCAGCTCCGCCACGGTGCGCCGGACCCGGTCCCGGTCCAGCCGGGCGGCCACCGAGCCCACGTGGGGCAGCCCGGCCAGGCCGCCCAGGGTGCCGCCGCCGAAGTCCAGGCAGTAGAACTGCGCCTCGGCGGGCGTGTGGGTGAGCGCGAGGGAGAGCACCAGGGTGCGCAGCAGGGTGCTCTTGCCGGTCTGCGGCGCGCCGACCACGCCGACGTGGCCGGCCGCCCCGCCGAGATCGGCCAGCAACAGGTCGCGGCGCTGCTCGAACGGCCGGTCCACCACGCCGACCGGCACCCGCAGCGCGCCGCTGCCCGCCCAGTCCGCCGTGCCCAGACCCCGGTGCGGGTCGGGCACCACGGCGGGCAGCAGCACGTCCAGGCTGGGCGGGTCGGCCAGCGGGGGCAGCCACACCTGGCGGGCCGGCGGGCCCTGCCCGCGCATCCGCTGGATCAACGCGTCCATCAGGGTGACCGAATCGTCCACTTCGGACTGGTCCGGCGAGTGGGGCGGCCGCTCCGCCTCCGCCGCCCGCGACGGGGTGGGCAATGGCTGGTGGAGCGGGCCGAAGGGGACCACTTCCCGCGCGACTTGCTGTGGCTCCACCGGATTCTCCTCGACGACGGGGGAGGACAGCGGACCGGAGACGTACCCGGCCCTGAACCGCACCAGGGACGTCGTGTCCTTCTTCAGGTAGCCGTGCCCCGGCGCCGAGGGCAGTTCGTAGGCGTCGGCCACCCCGATCACACTGCGGCTCTCCGAGGAGGAGAAGGTGCGCAGCGCGATCCGGTAGGACAGATGGCTCTCCAGCGCGTGGATGCGGCCCTCGTCCAGGCGTTGCGACGCCAGCAGCAGGTGGACCCCGAGGCTCCGCCCCAACCGGCCGATCATCACGAACAGCTCCATGAACTCCGGCTTGGTCGCCAGCAGCTCGCTGAACTCGTCGCAGACGACGAACAGGGTGGGGAACGGGTCCAGTGGCGCGCCCTGGGCACGCGCTTTCTCGTACTCCAGCCGGGAGGAGTGACCGGCCTGGCGCAGCAGTTCCTGCCGCCGCGTCATCTCGCCGTGCAGCGAGTCCTGCATCCGGTCGACCAGCGGCAGTTCGTCGGCCAGGTTGGTGATCACCGCCGAGGTGTGCGGCAGCTCCTCCGCGCCCAGGAAGGTCGCACCGCCCTTGAAGTCCACCAGGACGAAGTTGAGCGCTTCGGGGGAGTGCGTCGTGGCCAGCCCGACCACCAGGGTGCGCAGCAGCTCGCTCTTGCCCGACCCGGTCGCGCCGATCAGCACGCCGTGCGGACCCATCCCACCCTGTGCGGACTCCTTGAGGTCCAGCTCCACCACCGAACCGTCCTCGCCGAGACCGATCGGCACCCGCAACTGCGCGGACAACTGCGCCCGGGGCCGCCACAGCGCGTCCACCGGGAAGGCGCGGGGATCGCGAATGCCCAGCAGCTGCGCCAGATCGAAGTCGGTGGCCATCGGCTCGTCCGCGTCCACGGCGCCGGAGGTGCGCAGCGGGGACATCAACCGGGCCAACGACTCACTCCTGGCCTGACCGAGAAAGTCCGGCACAGCCAGCTTCCTGCCGTCCGCCGTGCCCGTGACGGCGAGCCGGTCCCGGTCGACCTCCAGGCTCAGCCGGTAGGCCCCTTCGTGGCCAGCCGTTCCCCCGACGTCCAGCAGTAGCGCGTTGCGCAGTCCGCCGGCGGCCAGCCTGGAGTGCTCCGGCAGGACCACACCGTCGCAGAGCACGACCGTGTAGGGCTCCGCGGGGCTGACGGGGGCGTCCGGCTCGAACTCGCCGCGGTTCGCGAAGTCCGGGCCCAGCAGGGCGAGCAGCTCGTCGTGCCCGGTGGCGAACAGCCGCGCGGCGCCGGCCGCGTCCTGCGCCCGCGTGCTTTCCAGGTGCGGCAACCACTTCGTCCACTCCCAGGTGTCGACCCGGTCCGGGCTCGCCAGCACCGCCACCCGCAGGTCCTCCGGCGCGTGGAAGGTGACCAACTGGGCCAGCACCGCCCTGGCGAAACCCCGCGTCTCGGCGGGCGCGCCGACCAGCTCGACACCGGAGAACCCGCGCAGGTGCAGCGCGGTGGCCACCCCGGACACCGTGGAGTAGGCGCGGATGAACCGGCGCAACGCTCCGGCCGACAACGGTTCCAGGTCCTCGACCGGCTTCGTCTGCGGCGGCACCAGCCGGAGCAGCGAGCGCTGCTCCCCGGTGCCGATGCGCACCTCGGCGAAGTCGGCGTTCGCCGGCCTGCGCTCCCAGAGCCTCGGCCCCGCCGCGACCGTCCACAGTCGAGCGGGCTCCGGGTGGTCCCAGTCGACCGCGGCCCGGTGCTGGTCGACCGCCCTGCGCACCTGCCTGCGCACCTGGGCCAGGTAGCGCAGGTAGTCGCGGCGTTCCCCCTTCAGCTTCCGCTTGCGCTCCCCGGAGGACCGGCCGAGCTGGCTGAACACCATGCCCACTGTGGACAGCGCCATGAGCCCGGACGCCACGTACATCCCGCTGTTCGCGCCGGGGTTGGCGAACATCAGCACCGTCGCCCCGGAACCGAGCCCCATCGGCAGGTAGGTCAGCACGGAGGACACGTCGGCGCCCTGCGCCTCGGGCAGCGCCGGCGGCTCCTGCAACTCCAGTTCGCCCTGCGGCAGCGGCGGTCCCGGCCTGCGCGGTGGACGGCTGATCACGAACGTGCTCACAGCCCGCTCCCCATCACCCTCGTCGTGGTCGTCATGTCCGATGTCGCGCTCACGGCGACTCCACCCGCTCCGCCGCCCGCCAGTTCCTCCGCCGTGCCCTCGGCACCAGGCTCCGGAGCGCCCAGGCCAGACCGGCCAGCCCCACCGCGCCGAGCGCGACGACCGCCGCGACGAGCCGCCCGGAGTTGTCGGTGTGCGGCCAAACCGGTGGTGGCACCACCACCGGCTGTCCGTCGGCTCGCCGAGGACCGCTGGATTCCTCCGGCAGCACGGCGGTCACCGCCGTGAGCGGGTTCACCACGCCGTAGCCGACCTGCGGGTCGGGCACGTCGCGCCCCGGTCGGTCGGCGGTGGCCTCCAACCGGTGCTTGACCTGCCTGGCGGTCAGCTTCGGGTGGTAGGCCCGGACCAGGGCGGCCGTGCCCGCGACGAACGGGGTGGCGAAACTGGTGCCCTGCGCGGAGACGTGGCCGGTGCCCGCCGCGCTCAGCCCGATCACGTCGACGCCCGGCGCCGCCAGGTCCACGAAGTCGCCGACACCGGAGAACCTGCCCCGGGAGCCGTCCTCCGCGATCGCGCTCACCGCCAGCACGTCGGGGTAGGCGGCCGGGTAGGACCTGGGGTTGCCGTTCTCCGCGTCGTTGCCGGCGGCGGCCACGAGGAGCACGTCGCGCTGGCTGGCGTAGCCCACCGCCGCCTCCAGCTCGGCGGTGGGATGGGCGGAGGTGACCGACAGGTTGACGACCCTGGCGCCGGCGTCCACCGCCGCCCTGATCGCCGCCGCCATGCTGGCCGCGCTGCCGTCGGTGCCGTTGGTCTGCCGCAGCGGCAGGATGACCGCCGCCGGGGCCACGCCGACAACCCCGGTGCCCTCGGCCTGGCCGGCGGCGATCACCCCGGCGACGAACGTGCCGTGGCCGAAGCAGTCGGTGTCGGCCCGGCCCTGTCCGGACACGATGTCCTTGCCCGGCAACACGCGCCCGGCCAGCTGCGGCACCTGTCCGTCCACTCCGGAGTCGACCACCGCGACGACCTGGCCCGCGCCTCGGGTCAGCGGCCACACCCGGTGCGGGGCGAGGCGTTGCTGCGCCCAGGTCACGCCCGGGTGCACCGTGTTCGACCGAGGGGCGCACCTCCCCTGCCCCGACGGCTGTTCCAGGGGCGGGACGGTCGGCCGGCCCGGCTGGTCGGTTCCCGCGCGGGCCGGCGCGCCCGGTGCCGAGACGGTGGCCAGCACCGCGATCAGCACCACCGCCGGCAAACCCGGTGTGACCCGTGAGATCCGCATGTCGCTGCTCTCCTGGTGAAGGGCGTCCTCGGCGGTGGCCACGATCAGCCGTGCGGCACCACGCCAGTTGCCTTGCCAGTCCTCGTTGTTGTCGACGTCACCGGCGCCCGCTGCCGGCGTGGTCCTCGGGCAGTGGTGGGGCCGGCCTGGCCTGAGCGCCTCCGGCGATGTCCAGCCCCGCCACGTTCAGCAAGCTGGGGAACAACTCCCGCAACCGCGCCTCGTGCCCGGGCAGCACCGCCCGCAACCGGTTCGCCAGATCCGGGTTGCGGTCCAGCAGTCCGATGGCGCCCACCGGTTCCTGCTGCGCGACGCTCGCGATCATCGGCAGCAACCAGGCCGGGTCCTGTGGCCCCATCACGTCGACACAGGCCTCCACCGCGCTCACGGCGTAGGTCAACCTGTGGTCGGCCCTGCGGCTGCCCGCCTCCAGGGCGTACTCGGCGAGAGTGTCCGCCTGCTGCCGAACCAGACTGTCGGTCTGCTGGAGGGACTGCGGTTGCGCGGTGCTGGGGAAACCGTAGGCGTGCGCGTCGGTGACCACCGCCACGGCCGTGCCCGTCGGCCTCGGGTTCAGCGGGTCCGCCGTCCAGAGTTCCGGGAACAGCACCGAGTTGATGACCAACTCGCCCTGCACCTGCGCCAGATTCCCCTCCAGGAGCCAGGTGTTGCCGTGGTTGAGGCCCATCCGACCGAGCCACTCGTCCGCGCTGAGCAGGCCGGCGCCCATCGCCGGGTCGAACACCGCCCACCACGGTCCGTTCGCGCCCTCCACCCGCACCACCGGGGCCACGTGGTAGTTCCAGAAGACCGGCGCGGGTTGGCCCGGTCGCGCCCCCGCGGCGTACTCCGACATCACCAGGAGCGCGGGATCGCTCCGGGCCGCGAAGATCTTGTAGGGCTGGGCCCCGAGCCGGTTCAGCTCCAGCGCCCACAGGTGCGCGCGCAGGTAGCAGCCGTCCTCGGGGTGCTCGGTCGGCATCGCCATCTGCCCGAAGAGGTGGTGGTTGAAGGTGAGGCCGCGCAGTGCCTCGTACCACTGGACGGCCTGGGCCCGCGGCACCGGGTTCTCGCTCGACCAGCCGAGCTGGTGCGCGGCGTAGTCGGTGTGCGTCGGGCGCAGGCTTCGCAGATCGGTCTCCAGATCCGTGCCGAGCAGCTCCCGGTAGGCGTCCCGGACGGCCCAGATGGTCCGCGGGTCCCGGCCCGTTCCACTGAGGACGGTCATCGCCTCGTCGAACTCCCGCGCCCGCACCCGCCTGCCGAGTTCCTCGGCGAGTTGCCGCACCGGTGGCAGCGTCGCGGGGTCGTTCCCCGGCGCCACGGCGGTGGGTCCCAGGTGGGGGGCGCGTGCCGGGTCGGCGAAGAACACGTCCGCGAAACCCAGGACGACGAGGGCCCGTTCGTAGTCGACCGGGCGCAGGTCGCCGCGGCTCACCGCCTGGCTGAGCGCGTCGGCGAGCGGTCCGCGCAGTCCCTCGGCCCCGTTTGGGGACTGCCGCGCCCGGTGCAGCTCGTTGAACAGTTCGGCGGTGTTCACCGGATGTTCCTCCAGCAGACGGGTGATGCGCTGAGTTGGCTGGCCGGCGGCGGTGTCCTGGCGGTTCCAGTGGGTGGGGTCGTCGAACGCGGGCCTGGTCCGCGGCGCGGTGTTCCCCTCGTCCAGCGGACCGGTGTCCCGCGTGGAGGTCGGGACCGGCCCCGACTGGTCGTACCGCGTGTCGGGCACCATGACCTGGCTGTTGGCGGTTCGCTCGATCATCCACAGGTGCCGGGGTTTGAGCGCGGGGGAGCCGTGCACTTCGGCGCCCATCAACCCGTTGTCCGGCACCACGAGATTGGACCGGGTGTGCCCGTCCGGCAGCCGTTTGCCGTCGCTGTTGAAGATCCTTTCCTGGTTTCCCCGGCTGTCCCGGTACTCGTCCGGCAGCCCGAAGTAGTGCGCCACCTCGTGCGCGAGGACGTTGGCGGAGCTGTTCCCGCCCCAGTTCGTCTGGTCGGCGGAGGTCCCCTCGGTGATCCGCACGGTGGTGTGGGCCTGGCTCCGGTCGGCGACGAACTCGACCTTGGCGTGGAACTGGTCACCGGACGGCAACCGGTATCCCTTGTTCAGCACGGAGTCCACCCCTTCGGTCACTCTGGCGCGAACAGTGTCCACTTCGGACTGAGAAGCCCGGTCGCCCCGGTCGAGATGCACGCGCAGGGTGTACTCCTGCACCCAGTGGCCGGGCTCGACCTCCATTCGCCGCAGGTCGTAGCGCACCAGCCCGAGGACCGAGTTCAGGCCCGCGTTCGACCGGCCGCCCTGTCCCGTGGTGGTCCCGCTGCTGGTCAGCACGTCCGCCACTTCCGTGTGGACGGTGCGCACGTGGGCGCGGTCGCGCATCGAATCCCACTGCTCCGGCCGCAGTGGACGGTTCGGCTCGGACCAGGGTGCGGACTTCGCCGTGCTGTGGCGCCAGGTCTCGTCGTCACCGGGACGCCGGGGAACCACGGGTTGCCTGGTGTCCGGCTCGGACCGGTTCTGAGCGACCGGCGGCTCGGGATGAGTCGTTCGGGACGTGCTGTCGGCGGGGTTCTCCACCGGGTGCGCGGGACGAGTGCCGGACGTCGTGGGGGAACCCTGCACCGGGCCGACGAAGTACTCGCGGAGCATGGTGTCGAAGACGTCGTTCGGGCGGAACGGGTCCCACTTGCCCCGTTTCCTGTCGAACTCCTTGTTGAGGTTGTCGATGTTCTCCTGGTAGCGCTGACTGCCGTTCTCGAACTGGTTGTACTGCGGGTTCGTGCCGAGTCTCGCGGCGAGGGCGTTGGTGATCCCGCGGGCCAGCAGCTCGGTCACGGCCTCGTCCGGGATGAGGTTGGTGTTGTAGACGCCGCCTTCTCCCTCGCGGTGGGCGAAGGTCCGGTCACTGCCCACCGAGTGCAGGTGCATGAACTCGTGGACGAGCAGGTGCTGGATGGCATCGGCCTTACGCTGGGGATCGACGGCGAGTCCGTCGAGGTGGTTGGTGTTGAGCAGGACGTGCCCGTTGATGGTTCGGGCCGGGTTGGTCAGGCAGTTCTGGATCAGTTCGTTCCGCTCGTTGTTGACCTTCTCGGGTGTGGCGCCCCGGCCGGCCTTGGCCTGGGCGACCTGGTCCAGCACCCCGTCGAGGACCGCGAGGTTGGCGGGGTTGGTCAGATCGCGCAGGAAGTTCTCGTCCAGGATCTGGCGACGCACGTCCTTCGGGTCAACGCCGTGCTCCTTGAGTTGATCGACCGTCAGGTCGGCCTGTCCTCGGTTCTGCTGGTTCAACGCCTCGTCCATGGCCTGCTGAACGGCGAAGTGCTTGGCGAAGGTCAGCTCGTCGAGCTGCACCACCCGCTCACTGCTCACCTTGTTCGTACTGGTGATGCCGGGGTCTCTGCCCAGCTTGCCGAACAGCGCGTCGAACCCGCTGCGGACCTGCGCGAGGTTGACGTCGACGCCCGCGATCGTCAGCTTCTCGTTGCCGAACTCGGGTGGAAGCCCGTCCAGGATGCCCTGCTTCAGGTCCGCGTCCCGGATTTCCGAGAACTTCTGGGAACTCGTGCTCTGCGGTGCCGGTGAGCTGGAGGGCTGCCCGGGAGGAACGGGCGGCGGCGGCCCCTGTCCCGGGATGGGCGGAGGTGGTGGCGCGCCCGGCCCCGGGGGCCGCCCCGGAGGGGGTGGCGGTGGCGCGCTCGGGCTCGAAGGGTGCGCCGGAGGTGGAGGTGGAGGTGGGGCGGGCGCGGTTGGTGGCCCTGACGTGGTGACAGGAGCCGGTACGTGCTGCGGAGAGGACTGTTGTTGTGGGGACTGCGGTTGTGCGGTGTGGGTGGTGGGGGCGCTGCCGGGTGTGGTGGACGGGGCTGGGATGTTCGGCTCGACGGGAGCCGAGCTGGCGGTGGTGGACGGGATCGGCGGCGTGTGGCCGGGAACCGGTGGCGGGGCTGGCAGCGGAACACCTGGCTGCCCGAAGTGCTGGGGTGGTGCGGGAGGTGGCGGTGGAGGAGGTGGCGGCGGGGGAGAGGTGGGTTGCTGCGCCACGTGTTGCTGAACCGCGGACTGGGGAACGGGACCGGCGTGTGGAGGAGGCAGGGGTGGTGCCGGTGGCGCGGCCTGATGTGGCGGTGGCGCCTGCGGGATCGGCTGCGATGTCGTGCCGGAGTGCTGTGGCGGAAGCGGCGGTGCCGGGGGCGCCGGTGGTGCTGGCTGTGCCGGCGGAACCTGGTGTGCCGACGGGATCGGCTGCGCCGGAGCGGACTGGGGTGGCGTCGGCAGGCTCGTCTGGTGCGATGGCAGGCTTGCCGGTGCCGGTGCCGGTGCCGGGGCGGGCTGCTGCCACGAGAGGGACGACGTCCGCGGTGGGATCTGGGGTGGCTGTGCGCTCGGCTGGACCTGGCTGGGCTGTGGTGGTGGGGCGGGTTGCTGCCACGGCAGGGACGACGAGCGCGGTGGGATCCGGGGCGCGGGCCGGTGTTCCGGTTGCTCCCCGGGGAGGGGTGGACGAGGCGGAGCTGGACGCGACGGCTGCTGCGGCCGGTCCACGGGTGAGACGGGCGAGGTCGACCGCTGGGCAGGTCCCCGCTGCGGCTGTCGTTGCGGAACGGGATCGGCGCCGTCCCGTGGCCGGGTGAGGTCCGGCTGCTGCGAGCTGCTCGGAATCCGCGTGCCTCCCGGCCTGGGCGCCGGGGGAGCGGTGGGCTCGACCGGCCGCGGGCGAGGCTGCCGCGGAGGAGAAGTGCGCTGTCCGCCCACGAACGAAAGACCGTCCATAGTGGACTGTCTCGGCGTCGTCGGCGTCGGAGTCGGTCCGGGGTCGGGCACCGTGTTGTTCGGCACCGTGTTGTTCGGTGAGGTGTTCGCCAGACTGCTGCCGGGGTCGCGGCTCGGCGTGGTGTTCGGGCTGGGAACGGGGGACGGGCTTCCCCCGTGGTGCACAACAGGCGGGTCAGAGAGGCCCGGGGTGTTCGGGGCGCTCCTCGTCGGGATGTCCGGGGCGCCGGTCGGAAGGCCGTCAGCGGAACCCTTCGGCAGGCCGCCGCCTCCACCCCGGTCGCCGCCCCCGAAACCGTTGGCGGGCGGGGGCATCTGCGACAGCGTGTTCGGATCGATCTTGTTGATCTCGGTGCCGCCGTGCGGGCCACGACCGCCGGCCCGGCCCCTCCGGCCCATGCCGCTGACCGCGCCCTCGACCCCGCCCGCCGTGGCGGCGAACGGGTTGAGGTCCTCCCACTGGCCCTGCACGCCCTTGCTGATCTGCTCGGTGAGCCACTCGTGGGCCGCGCCCTGGACGATCGACCCGGGCAGCGAACCGGCGAACTTGGGGGCGAACTTGCCCAGCGCCGATCCGAGGCCGAACCCGACCAGCCCGCCGACGACCCCGGTGATCCCCGCGCTCTTGGTCAGGTTCGCGTCCCACTGGGTGCGGTCGCCCTTGAGCATCTGGATGCCCTGGATCGCCACGTCCATCCCCACCTGGAAGACCACGCCGAACAGCACGGCCTGGACCAGGTTCCGGACGACCACCTGGACCGAGATCCGGGCGGCGGCCTGCATGGCGGGGATGGCCGCGGTCGACGCGCCGAAGGTGAAGGCGGCGTTGGCCAGCGCCCAGGCGATCTGCGCGGCCAGCATGACCAACGTACCGATGATCATGTACTTCGCGTACTCGACCTGGAGCGCGGTCTTCCTGGCCAGTTCGCCGAGCTGCTTGGCGGTCGTCGCCACGGCCGGCACCTGCTGCTGGAACGCGGCGGTGAACTTGCGGAACTCGGCGGAGGCCGTGCCCTGCAACGCGCCCAGCACCGAGGCCGTGACCGAGTCGACCTCGCCGCGCAGCTCGGTCAGCTCCTGCGCCGCCTGTTCCCACGCGGTGCCCAGGATTCGCAGCTTGTCCTCGTCGCCCTTCGGCCACTCGTCGCCGCAGACGATCCTGACCAACCCGTGCAGCTCCTCGGGAATCCGCACGCTCATGACCGCGGTCCGCTCACCCGGTGCCAGACGCGGTCGCCACCGCTCGGCGCGGTGCTCGGCTCCGTCTTCGGCAGGCCGACCGCGAGGGTGTCGACGGCGTTGGCCTCGGTGCGGCGAAAGCCCTTGGCCATCGTGTTCACGCCGTCGCGCATGCTGCGCACCACGCTGCTCATCTCGCGCATGGCGGTCAGCACGTCCTTGCTGTTGGCGAGGTAGTTCTGCTCGAACGACTTCCCGGTCTTGTCGTCGCCCCAGCACTGGCCGACTTCCTGGGTGCGGCTGAGGAGGTTGTCGTAGATCCGCTCCAACCGGACGGCCAGGTTCTCCGCGTCACCCGAGACCTTGCCGAGCCGTTCGGTGTCGACGCCGAACTGCCGCGTCATCACCACCACCTCCGCTCGCCCTGCTCGGCATCGCCCTTGCGCGCCGCGGCCCTGCCCGGTGTGTCCGGCACCGCGAAGCGCGGGTCGTCGGAGACGAGCTCGCGCACGGCGTCGGTCATCGGTGGGCGCTCGGGCAGGAGGGCGTCGGCATCACCGCCGAGCAGGTCCCCGAAGGAGAGCCCCGTGGGCATGTGCGGTCGCATCACCTCGACCATCTCCGCGTGGGCCGCCTTCCGCGCTTCGTCCATTGTGGACAAAAGCAGCGCGGACAGCTCGGCCGGCGCCATCCCGCGGTACGCGCCGGAGGGGAAGCTCAGCTCGGTGATCTCCCCCCGCACGCTCGCGGTGACCGAGACCGCGCGGTTGGGCGAGGTGACCGTCACCGAGATCCGCCTGATCCGGCGCTGCATCTCGGCGAGGCCGGCGCGCCGGCGCCGGTACTCGGCCATCAGCTCGTCGATGCGCTCGTCGTAGTCGGACGGCGAGGTCATTGCCCACTCCCAAGAGGTTCGCCACGCGGGGAAGGGGCTCCGCGCCGAGCCCCAGAACGGCGCGGAGCCGGTCGACCGCCCCGCGCTCCCGACGTGCGACGGCGGGCCACGCCGGGAGCGGCGGGGGCAGGTCTAGCCGGACCGCCCGATCACGCCGGGCGGGGCGTCCGGGTTGGCGCCCCAGACGTCCTCGTCCTCCACCAGCCAGGTGGCGCGTTCCCGTTCCTGCTCCTGTTTGCCCGGTGCACCGGGCATTCCGGGGCTTGTCGGCATACCGGGAGCACCGGTGGTTCCACCCCGACCGCTGCCCGGCCCCGTGCCGCCGGGACCACCCGTGCCGCCGGTCCTGCCGCCGCCACCGGCGGGTCGACCGCCGGAGGCGGGGCCGCCGGCACCGTCCCCATAGGACTTGACGCCCCCGCCGCGAAGGGAACCGCTGCCGGGGCTGTACGGCGGAACACCTCCGCCGCCCGGTATTCCGCCGCCCCCGCCGGGAAACGGGCTCGGGCCACCCTGGGACTTGCCACCGGAAAAGCCCGGCAGGTCGGTGGAACCGGGACCACCGCCCGGGTACGGCTTCAGCCTGCCGGGCTCGCCACCGGAGAAGCCGGCGAGGTCGCTCGAACCCGGTTTGTCCCCGGGATACGGCGTGACGCCACCGCCTTTTCTGAGAACCGGATACCGAGCCAGCCCGCCGTCCGGCCCGCCACCGGGGTAGGGCGTGGGTCGGCTGCCCGGCTTGACAACCGGATAGCGAACCTGGCCGGCGCCTGGGAAGGGAGTTGGGCCGCCCGATCCCGGCCCGCTCCCCGGGTAGGGGGCCGGAACCCCGCCTCCCGGATAACCAGTGGCACCAGGTGAACCGCCGGGGTGGTACGGGTCGAGGCGGGCACCCGGCGCGTACGGGGCCTGGGTGTGGGTGAACGCTCCTGTTCCGGCCAGCCCGGTGCCCGGGTCGTACGGGTCGGGGGCCAGCCCGAGTTCCTTCGGACTGAGCGGGGCGTACTGGGCTGGCACCTGTCCCGGCACGCCACCGGAGAGGTCGGCGCCCGGGACGTGCGTGCCGGCCGACGTGCCTCCGGGAAACTCGCCAGGAACGCCGCCACCCGGGACCCCGGCTCCAGGAAACTGGCCCCCAGGAAACTGGCCGGGAACCCCACCACCGGGAAGTCCGCCACCGGGGTACCCCCCACCCGGGAATCCACCGCCGGAGCCGTCACCACCGGGGAAGTTGGTCAACGACCCGCCGGGCACGCCGGTGAATCCGGGGAACTGCTGGCCCGGCCCGCCGCTCCCGGGTGGTGGGACGAACTGCGGGGGCGGACCCGTGTTGACGCCGTACGGGTTCGGCCCGCCCGGGTTGTTGGGGTTCACGTTCGGGGTCTTGGGCACCGGCGCGCTGAACGTCGGGACCTTGACCTCGTACTCGCCGGCGAGCTCCCCGATCACCTTCCGCATGTCGCGGTCGAGCAGCTTCACGACCTCCGGCTTGCTGGAGACCGTGACGAGCTTGGCCCCGTCCTTCTCGAAGGTGGACGCGCCCAGCCTGGTCGCCTGGTCCGCGTACCAGAGGTCGATCGCGTTGATCTTCGCCTGGGCGGTGCTCAGCTTGTTGCCCGCGTCCACCAGTTCCTGCGGCAGGGACCGGCTCCCGCCGAACTCGGGCTTGGTCACCCGGTCCACGTGGGCGTCGAACACCTTGGCGTAGTAGTCCATCTGGTTGAGGAACGCCTCGGCGCTCGGGCCCTTCCACACCCCGCCCGGCCCGGCGATGGCCTTGGCGTGGACGCGGAGGGTGTCGCGGCACAGCGCGAAGACCCGCCCCAGGTTCTGGATCTTGTTGCCGGCGTCCCAGAAGGACGCCGGGTCGCTGTGCGCCTTCCTGGCGGCGTCACCGCCGTGTTCCTCGGACCCGCCGCAGATCGCCGCCTTGATCTGCTTCCACGTCCAGTTCTGGTAGTCGTCCCCGGTGGGGACGTCCTTTGCCTGCACCATTGTCCCGTGCTCGCTCTCTCACCCGACTTCCGACGGGCGCGGCGGTCCGACCGCCGCCACCGCTACGGACCCCCGGCCACGCCCGGGATTCCCGCGCCGAACTGCTTCATCAGGTCGGCGACGTCGTTGGCTCCCTTGGAGTTGAGCTCCTCGGTGGTCTGGTACTTCGCCGCCAGCTCCTCGACACCCGCGACGAACTTCTCGAAGGCGGCGCCCATCTTCTTGAGGGCGTCGGAGTACTCCTTCTTCAGCCCGGCGTTGCCGGTCGGGCCGGTGATCAGGTCGCGGATCGCGTTGCCGTGCTTGAAGTTCCCGGCCCTGATGGCGAGCGAGTCGACGTCCCTGACCGCGTTCCTCAGGTGTGGCAGGAGCTCCTTGACGGCCGCCGCGAAGTGCTTGAGCGCCATCCCGTCGACGGTGACCGGACCCTTGCCACCCTCGCCCTTGAACACCGGGGGGACGGGCAGGGGGCTGTTGTTCTGGAGCGATCCCTGGTCGCCGCGGGACGACCCGTCCCACTCGGTCGGCGACTTCTTCTCCTGCTTCTCCCGATCCTGCCGGTTCTGGTTCTGCAGGGCGATGCCCTCGTGGGTCACGGCTCACCTCCGCCCGACGCCCAGGCTGTTCCACATGTCCGAGCCGGTGCCCTCCGCGCGGTTGTAGTTGGTCATGATCTCGGTCAGCGCCTGCCGCGCCTGCCTGAGCAGCTCGGGCATCCGCGCGGCGGAGGCGTCCCACTTCGCCTTGCAGTCGTTGTAGGCGAGCCGGGCGTCGCTCTGCCACTCGGCGAGGCTGCGCTCGGAGTTGGCCTCCAGGGTGTCCAGCATGGACCTGATCTGCTTGTCCACGCCCTCGATCTCGCCGAGGACCGCCTGCACCCTGCCGAAGTCAACGCTGTACTGCACCATCTCGTCCGCTCTCCCTGATCGCGTCGGGCGTCGTCGGTGTGCCGGTCACAGGCCGGGCAGGCCGCGCATGGCCGTGGCGGCCCGTTCGAGGGCGCTGTCCTCGGTGACCGTGTAGTTGCGCGCGTTGCCGTGCAGGGCCCGCAACATGGTCTCCAGCTGCCTGATGATGTTCTGGTACTCGCCGGACCAGGCGTTGAGCGAGCCGACGAACCTGGCGGCGGCCTCGCCGCGCCAGGACGTGCCCAGCTGCGCGATGGTGGTCTGCATCGTGTTCGACGTGGTCCTGGACGTGCTCAGCGCGGCCTCGAACTCACCGGCCGCCTTCCGCATCGCCGGAGTGGAAACCGAAGTCGGTTGCGGAGCCATGGTTTTCCCTTGTCTACTCGGCAAAGACCGTCGTGCGGAGTGTCGGCGGGTCTGCCAGCGATGCGCGTGGGCCGCGTGTCTCGACGAGAGCGCCAAACCCGCTGTCCGGATTCCCCTCGACGTCCGGGGCCTTGCCGTGTGCGGGGTGCGCTGTGCGGTATCGCTGTCATGCCCGCTGGAACCCAGTGTGCTCAGCGCGAGCCGCTACCGCGTTGACGATCGATTGACGAATGATTGCCGCAGAGGTCAGAGCCCTTTGCGCGGTTCGCGCAATGGCCGGGCACCGGCCTGGCGGCCAGGAGAACCACGCGTCGTGGAAGGGAAAACCGGTTCGGTCCGCGATCGCGGAGCCCGGATTCCCGCGTGGGGGAGCGATGTGCGTTGTGCCCGTCTCGTGACGGCCGAGCCGCTCGGGCACGGGCGGAGCGGTTGGTGGGACGGGCGGATCGCCCCACCAACCGTCTCGCGACTATTCGACGCAGGGGTCCTCGGGGGACACGCCGTGCGCGTAGGTTTCCCACTCGGCCCGGGTGAGTGGGGTGCCCCGGGCCGCGCAGATCCCGCTGCCGATGGCGGCGGTGTCCAGTCGCCAGACCGCCATCGGGCCGTCGGCGACCCCACCGACCAACGAGTTGTCCTTCGGGTTGAACGCCACCGACGTGACGTTGCTCTTCGGGCCGGACACGGCGGCGACCAACGCCGACTCACGCGGGTTGCCCACGTCCCAGATCAGCGCCGTGCGGTCCCAGCTGCCGCTGGCCAGGGTCCTGCCGTCCGCGCTGAACGCCACCGAGGTCACGGTGTTGTTGTGGCCGGCCAGGCTGGACAGGCGCGCGGGAGAGGCGATCTGGCCGATGTCGAACAGGTGCACCATGTGGTCATTTCCCGCGCTGGCCAGGGTTCTGCCGTCCGGGCTCAGCGCGATCTGCCGCACGGCGCCCTTTCCCGGCTGCGTCCGGCCGCGCGCCGTGGCGTGCCGGGGGTCGGAGACGTCCCAGAGCAGAACGGTGCCCTGGTAGTCCGCGCTGGCCATGGTGCGGCCGTCGCGGCTGAACGCCACCGAGCTGACCACGTCCGTGTGGCCGCTCAGATCACCGCCGAGCTGGACGGGTTGACGCACGTCGCTGACGTCCCACAGCTTGATTCTGTGGTCCTCGGCGGAACTGACCAGGACCCGCCCGTCGGGGCTGAACGCCACCGCCGCCAGTTGCTTGTCCGAAGCGGTGATCGTGGTCAGCGCGCCGGGCCGCCGAGGATCGCTGACGTCCCACAGTCGCACTGTGCGGTCGTAGCTGGCGGTCGCCAGCACCCGCCCGTCCGGGCTGAACGACACCCCGACCACCGCCTTGCCGTGTCCGGTCGCCGTCGCCAGCACCGTGGGGTTGCCCATGTCCGCGCTGTCCCACAACCGCACGCTGCCGTCGTAGTGGCCGCTGGCCAGGAGATCGCCCTTGCCGCTGAAGCCAACGGTCCACGCGGAGGAGGCGGCGCCGAGCGCGGCGGCGGTGCGGACGGGCCACACGGTCACCGCGCGATTGGCCGCACCCGTGGCCAATGCGGCGCCGTCGGGGCTGAACGCGACGCTGCGCACGGTGTCGGAAGACGGGAACGCGGCGAGCTGGCGCCCATCCGCCAGATCCCAGAGCCGGGTGGTCTGGTCATCGCCGGTCGCGGCGATCCTGCTGCCGTCCGGGCTGAACACGACCGACTCGACCACGCTCGTCGCGCCCTTCACCGCGCCGTTCCGCACCGCCTTGCGGCTGCTCACATCCCAGATCGTCACGTCGTGGACGGCCGAGTTGGCGCTGCCGGTGGCCAGTTTCGCGCCGTCCGGGCTGAACGCCACCGAGGTGGTGTAGGAGTCCCCGGGGTTGGCGGAGAACGTGTCGGCCAAGGCACTCTCGGCCGGGACGTCGGTCTGCCACAGCCGGATCGTCGCGTCGTAGCTCGCGCTGGCCAGCAACGGAAGCGTCGGGTTGAAGGCCACCGCCACCACGTCCCGTCGGTGCCCGGTGAACCTGGAGACCGCGGTGAGCGCCCGGGCGTTCTCCACCTTCCACAACCTCACGGTCGTGTCAGTGCTCGCGGAAGCCAGCTGGTCCCCGTTCTTGCTGAACGCCAGGGACATCACGCTGCCCGTGTGGTCGCGGTTGCGCGCGACCTCCACGGGATTGGCCGGATTCGCGATGTCCCACAGGCGAATCGTGCCGTCGCCCTCCCCGCTGGCGAGCAGCCGCCCCTGGGGGTGGAAGGCCACGGCGAACCCGTGGCCGTTCATCCTGATCTCGGTGAGTTGGCGGCGGGAACCCGTGTCCCACAACCGAACGGTGTCGTCGTTGCCGCCACTGGCCAGGAGTTTGCCGTCCGGGCTGTAGGCGACGGCGGCGACGGTGTCGCCGTGCCCGAGCAACCGGGTCGCCGGAGCCGGAGCCGCCGCCGACAGCAGGCTGCCCCGAGCGTCCACAGTGGACGACATGCGGTACGCGGCGAGGCCGAACTGGGCGGCCAGCGCGGGATCGGCGCCGATCAGGGAGTTCGCCCGCAGCGCGAGCTGCCGGGAGACGGCCTCCGAGCGCTGGGTCCGCGCGATCGACCGCTGCGCGAAGGCGTACACCGTGGTGGCGGTGACCAGCACCAGCAGCGCCGCCAGCGAGGCGGTCAACTGGCGCAGCCGCCGCGTCCTGCGCCGGGTGGCCCGCTGCTCGGCGTCCTGTTGGGCGACGCTGACGTCCAGGAACTCCTGCTCAACAGGGGAAAGAGCGCGCTCCGCCCCTGACTCGGTGCGCCAGTCCTGCGCGATGGCCAGCCTGCTTCCCCGGTACAGCAGGGAGATCTCGCGACCGGCGTGCGCCCAGGAGTTGGCGTCCTGGTGGACCTGTTGGTGGAACCGCAGGCCCTCGCGGTCCGCCGCGATCCACTCCCGGAACCGTGGCCACGCGCGGAACAGCGCCTCGTGGCTGATCTCCGCGTTGTCCTCGTCGAGGGTGACCAGCCGGGCGTCGGCCAGCGCGTGCAGGACGGCGGTCGCGGTGTCCGGGTCGGCGGAGTCCTCGATCAGCCGGGAGCGGTTCACCCTGCGGCGGGCCAGTTCCAGGCCGTCGCCGATGTGCACCATGCGCAGCAGGAGATGTCGGGCGATGCGCCGGGCCCGCGGGTCGAGCCGGGAGTAGGTGGCCTCCGCGGTGGTCGTGATCGACTCGTGCACGCCGCCGGTCTCCGCGTAGCCGCGCAGGGTGAGCCGGTTGCCCTCCCGGAGCTGCCAGACGGCCAACAGGGCGTGGGAGAGCAGCGGGAGCAGACCGCTCGCGCTCTCGTCCTCCACCGTGCCGAGGTCGCGCAGCAGCAGGTCGGTGAGGCCGTCCTCCAGCTCCAGCCCGACGAGCTCGGCCGGGCGTTCCACCGCCTCGCGCAGCTCCGCCCCGGTCATGGGGGAGACGACCAGGGCGTGTTCCAGGGCGGGCACGAGCTCCCCGTGGTTGGCACAGTGCCCGTAGAAGTCGGCCCGCAGACCGAGGACCACGTTCGCCACCGGCTCCCCGACGCCCTCGGCCCCGTTCCCGGCCACGGCGCTCACCGCGCACAGGGCTCGGACGAACCGGCGTCGGTGCGTCTCGTCGCGGCACAGGGTGAACAGTTCCTCGAACTGGTCGACGATGACGACGAACCGCTCCCGCCGGTGCCCGTCCACGGGCGCGCGCCGGGCCCCGGCCAGCAGATCGACGAGGGCGTCCTGGTCGGAGTCGACGGCCTCCTCGATCTGCTCGACCGGAATCCTCGTCGCCCGGCTCAGCGCCGTCGCGAGGTGGTGGACGGGCTTGTCGCCCGGGGTGAGCAGGAGCCACGACCAGCGCTGGTCGGTGGCCAGGTCCATGTTCTCCAGCGCCGCGACGAAACCGGCGCGCAGCAACGAGGACTTGCCGGAGCCGGAAGCGCCGACCACGACCACCGGCCCGTCGCGGCTGTCCTCGCCGAGCCGGTCCACCAGCGCGGTGGTCAGCCGCTCCCGACCGAAGAAGTACTGCGCGTTGCCCAGGTCGAAGGAGGCGAGACCCGGGTACGGGCTGGTCTGCCGCACCGGGGGCGGTTCCCGCCGCGTCGCCCCGCCCAACAGATCGGGGTCGTTGGCCAGGATGCGTTCGTGCACCTGCCGCACGGCCGACCCGGGGTCGATGCCCAACTCCTCGGCGAGCACCCGGCGCAGCCGGTCGTACTGCTCCAACGCCTCGGCCTGCCGGCCGGCGCGGAACAGCGCCGTCATGAGAATCCCGCGCAGCCGCTCGCGCAACGGGTGCTCGCTGACCGCCGCCGTCAGCTCGGCGGTGATCGTGTTGGTGTGGCCGAGGTCGAGCAGGGCTTCCGCGCGGTCCTCCATCGCGGTGAGTCGGAGTTCGACCAGGCGGGAGCGCTCCGCCTCGACGAAGGCACCCGGCAGTTCGGCCAGTGGGGTGCCGCGCCACAGCTCCAGCGCCGCTTCCCAGTGCCGGAGCGCGCCTTCGGCGTCCCCGGCCTCGCGCAGCGAACGGGCGCTGGCCAGGTGCTCCTCGAACCGCCCGACGTCTCGTTGGTCCGGCGCCAACTCCAGCCGGTAGCCGGTCCCGGTGCTGGTGAGCACCCCTCCGGTGTCCTCGGGGTCGAGGATCTTGCGGAGCGCGCCGACGTAGGAGGAGACGATGCGGCGCGCGGTGGCGGGTGGCTGCTCGCCCCAGATCCCGTCGATCAGCTCGGCGCGGGGGACGACCTGGTTGGGCCGGGTGGCGAGGAAGGCGAGCAGCGCCTGTTGTTGGGGCGGCCCTAACTCGAGCTCCGCCCGACCGCGCAGAACACGCAGCGCGCCAAGCAAGTTGACCGATAAGTGCAAATCATCCTCGGGAGCCATGCCCGCTGAGCCTACGCACGTCGCCCCTGCCCGGATGGGCGGCCACCGCTGCCGCCGGGGCAGGCGCGAAGTACCGGGGACGGCTGCTCGAACAACGCTCTGACCAGCGTCAATAGCGTGTTGAACGGATATTGGCTGGTTGTTGCGGGCGCCTCACCAGACTCGGGCCGCGTCATCGACCAGGGGTCTGGGGGTACCTGTGCAGGAGTCAATCGTGATGTGGCGCCAGCCCGTCGGTTCGTCCCCCGAGCCGGGGCGGGCCAGCGCGGGCGGTCCGCTGCGGTTCGAGGTCCTCGGCGCGGTCCGGGCCTGGCACGGCGGCCGGGAACTCGCCCTGGGCGCTCCGCAGCAACGCGCAGTGCTGGCGATGTTGCTGATGCGCTGCGACCAGTTGGTCGCCGTCGACGAGCTCGTCGACGGGCTGTGGGGGCCGACGCCGCCGGCGCAGCCCCGCACCACCCTCCGCAGTCACATCTCCCGGCTCCGCCGGGCCCTGGTCGTCCCGAACACCCTGGTGCGCGAGAGCGACGGCTACCTGCTCCGCGTGCCCCGCCAGGCCGTCGACCTCGCCGCGCAGGAGGCCCGGCTGGCCGAGGCCGCCGCGGCGGCTGCGGCCGGCGACGTCGCCGGGGCGGCCCGCATCGGGCGGCAGGTCCTCGACCAGTGGCCCGCGCACGGCCTGGCCGGCATCCCCGGGCCGTTCGCCGAGGCGACCAGGGCCCGGCTGGCCGAGCAACGGCTGCGCGCCGCCGAACAGACGCTCGACTGGCAACTCCAGACCGGCGGCCACGAGGAGGCGGCCATCGAGCTGGCCGGGCTGGTCGCCGCCCACCCGATGCGGGAACGGTTGGCGGAGTTGCTGATGCTGGCCGCCTACCGGTGTGGACGCCAGGCGGAGGCGCTGTCCGTCTACACCGACACGCGCCGGGTGCTCGACGAGGAACTGGGCATCGAGCCGGGACCGGGCCTCCGGGAGATGCACCGACGAGTGCTCCGCGCGGACCCGCTGCTCCTCGCCTCACCTGCACCTGTTGACCCGCGCGGCACCGCGGCCCGCCCGTCACCCACCCACCTGCCCGAGGACACCGCCGACTTCACCGGCCGCGCCGCGACGCTCGCCCACCTCCGCGACGCCCTGCGCGGCCCGCGCCCGCTGGTGGCGATCACCGGCATGGGCGGGATCGGCAAGACCGCGCTGGCCGTGCGCCTGGCCCACCAGGTCCGCGAGCGCTACCCGGACGGGCAGCTCCACGTCGACCTGCGCGGCACCGACCGGCAGCCGGCCGACCCCGGCGAGGTGGCCGCCGACCTCCTCGGCGCGCTCGGCGTGGCCCCCGCCGCGATCCCCGCCTCGTCGACCGAACGGGTGGAGCTGCTGCGCTCCGTCACCGCCGACCGGCACGTGCTGCTGGTGCTGGACAACGCCGCCGGAGCGGCGCAGATCCGCCCCCTGCTGCCCACCGGCCCGCACTGCGCCGTGCTGGTCACCAGCAGGCACACCCTGCCGGAGCTGAGCTGGCTGACCGGGTGGTCGGTGACCCGGTCCCCGCTGACCACCGTGAACACCGGCGAGGCCCTGGCCATGCTCACCGCGATCCTCGGCGAGGCCAGGGTGAGCGCCGAGGCCGACGCGGCCGTCGACCTGGCGGCCGCCTGCGGCCACCTCCCGCTGGCCATCCGGATCATCGGCGCGCGCCTGGCCACCCGGCCCACCTGGTCGCTGTCGGCCATGACCACCCGACTGGCCGACCAGGACCGCCGCCTCACCGAACTGCGCGCCGGCGACCTGACGATCCGCGACTGCTTCGCCGCGAGCCACGAGCAGCTCGACCCCGAGCTGTCCAGGGCGTTCCGACTGCTCGCGGTCCCCACCTGGTCCGGCTTCTGCGTCGGCTCCGCCACCGCCGTTCTCGACCGGCCACCGGCGACGGCGGAAGAGCTCGTCGAGGACCTCGTGGACCGAGGTCTGCTGGACTCACCCCAGTCCGGCTGGTACCGCTACCACGACCTGATGTGGCTGTTTGCCCACACCCACCCGCACACCACGCCCGAGGAGCGAGCAGCCACCCACACCCGCCTGACAGCAGCCCACCTGGCCACGGTCCACCACCTCCACGCCACGGCCTGACCGCCGTCGTCGCCCTGGTGGTCCAGCGGACGTGGCGTGGGACGGGGTCCGGAATCGGCGAGGTGGAGGTGGGCGAAGTGCGCGAGCATCGCGGATATCGGGTCGGGCATGACGCAGTGTGGAATGACGAAAAACTCAGGCCTGAGGGGAGGGCGTGCTGGCAACGTTCCTCCGGAATGCGGAAGGCGCTGGCTTCTCAGGTGGTGGTGTGCGGTTGGTCGGTCGTTGCCACCGGCCTGTTCGTTCCCTTTTGGGTCTCTCCCTGGCGGAAAGGCGCGTGATTCAGGGGCTCGGCTGAGCCAGAGTGGCCCCGTACTCAGCCGAGTGTTCCACGTGTGAACGAGTCCGCCGGTGTCCAGGAGTGGGGTTAACGGCAAACGGTAGCTGATCGCCCTCCGGTTACGGGGTGACGGCGAGGAGGAGGAACGCGCTGAAGACCATCAGGTGCACCGCGCCCTGGAGCACCGTCGCGCGGCCGGACACCAGCGTGAGCGTGCCCACCCCGCCGGTGAGCACGAGGAGCACGAGTTCCTTGCCGTCCAGGCCGAGCACGAGCGGTCCGGTCAGCCAGAGGGAGGCCAGCGCGATCGCCGGGATGGTCAGGCCGATGCTGGCCAGCGCGGACCCCAGCGCCAGGTTCAGGCTCACCTGGAGGCGGTCGCGCAGCGCGGCCCGGACGGCGGCGACGGTCTCGGGCATCAGCACCAGCAGCGCGATCAGCACCCCGACCAGCGACACCGGCGCGCCGGCCGCCGCGACGGCGGCCTCCAGCGTCGGGGACACGGTCTTGGCCAGTCCGACGACCCCGACCAGGCACACCAGCAGCAGGCCCAGGCTCAGCAGCGCCGTGCGCGTCGACGGCGCCTCGGCGTGGTCGTCGGGGGTCCGGTCCACCTTGGGCAGGAAGTAGTCGCGGTGGCGCACGGTCTGGACGAACACGAACAGCCCGTACATCACGAGTGACGCCACACCGGCGAAGGCCAACTGCGCGCCGGAGAAGGTGGGCCCCGGGCTGCTGGTCGTGAACGTGGGCAGGACCAGGCTCAGCGTGACCAGCGCGAGCACGACGGCGAACGCGCCGCCGGAGGCGTGCGCGCGGAACTCCTGCACGCGGTGCCGCAACGACCCGATCAGGAGCGCCAGGCCGACGATGCCGTTGCAGGTGATCATGATGGCGGCGAACACCGTGTCACGGGCCAGGGAGGCCGCCTTGTCGCCGCCGGAGACCATCAGCGTGACGATCAACGCGACCTCGATCACGGTCACCGCCATGGCCAGGATCAGCGTGCCGAACGGCTCGCCGACCCGGTGCGCGACGACCTCGGCGTGGTGCACGGCGGCGATCACCGCGCCGCCCAGCGCCAGACAGACGAGCACGAGCAGCGCCACCCCGAGGCTCTCGCGTCCCCAGCCGACGGCGAGGACCAGCACACTCAGCGGGGGGACGACGACGGACCAGCGGGGCAGCGCGACACCATTCACCCTTTTGACTCTAATGTCCACTTCCCGAAGCGGCCGGCCACGAGCGGCGGACGCGGTGGGAACCGTGGCGTGTCCCACTCCGCCCGGCGATCGGGCGGGCGGCGACGGCTTTCCCTTTGTTGATCAAGATCTGGCGCTCCGGCTGATCACTCCTCTTGCGACAGTCGGAGTGTCCACAGGGGACGCGTCCGGAGGTGTCCGCGTTGCTCGGTCCGCAGTGGACAGACGGGCGAACCTCATTGTTCCGGTTCCCGCGCGACGCGTGAAGTCTGCTGTGGTGCGTGCGCTGGCGCGGTCAGCGGGTGTTCCGGAGTGGGGAAGGCGTACCAGCGAACGGTGATGTGGCGCGTTCCGGGAGCGGGACTGCTGCGGAGCAGGCAGTACCGGGTGAACATTCCCTCGTACTCGGCGTTGAACTCGGCGAGTTCGGCCTCGGTGAGGTGGGCGTTGCCTCGGCTTCCCTGCGCCCACGAGCCGAACTCGTCGCGGTGTCGCACCGCCCAGTCGAACAACCGCAGCTCGTAGTCGTACTTCTCGTCGTAGAAGGCGCGGAGCCGCGCCTGGTCGGCCTCGCTCAGGCGCTCGAGCGCGGGGGGCATCAGGGACTGGGGGACGCGGCGCCAGCGACCGTCCCGCCCGCGCCTCAGCCGCTCGGCCCGAAGCAGTCGATCGAGCATCGGGGACAGCTCGTCGGCCGGACACGAGAGCGCGTCGGCCAACTCCTCGGTGGTGGCCGGCTCGGTCGTCGCGAGGGCCTCCTGCAGCCGTTGGTACTCGGGCCGGGTGTGCAGCTCGATGTCGGCGACGGTGAACTCCCGGCGGACCATGCCGCCGGTCAACAGCACGTGGGCCCTGGCCAGCAGCAGGCCCGCGACGGGCAGTTCGACCAACACGGCCAACGCGACGGCGCTCCAGTGCCCCGGCGAGCCCCAACCCAGCGTGACGTCGAACCAGGCGTCGCAGCACAGCATCGCCGCCGTGAAGGTCATGAGCGTCACCGCGGCCCGCCGACGGCGCCAGCCCAGCCACGCCGCCGCGGCGAAGCAACCCACCAGCGCGACGTCGAACCCCACCCAGCTCCACCGCCACAGGCCCGTGTCGTACCGCGTCGGCAACGTGGCCGACAGGAAGACCGTCCACGGAACCAGAACCGCGGCCGCCCCGGCCACCACCACCAACAACACGCGTCTCAACACACCAAGACGCTAACGCCGCCACCCCCACCCGCCATCAGGGATTGTCCCGGATGAGAGCAGGAGGGTGTTCCCTCCTCGCCGCGGGGGCGGGGGTGGCTCGTCGCTCACATGGTCAGTCCCTCGTCTGGGGGTTTTGGGTGGCGTCCTCCGTGATCAAGAGTGGGGTGGTGTCCGTGCTTCGGTCACCTGGAGTGTTCGTCGACCCGTCCCCTCTTCCCCTTTCGTGGAGGACCGCTGTGGCCAGTGACGACCGCGAACTGCTGTTGAGCCGTGATCCGGACAAGCGAGCCCTGAGCGAGAAGATGCACCGGCTCGGCTTCGGGAGCTACTACGACTTCCCGGAGAAGGTCCCGGTCATCAGGTCGAGCGAGGTGCCCGCCGCCCACTGGAAGGACCCCGTCGGGGACAACACCAACGGGTACGGCGTCGTCGGCAACTGGAAGGTCATGAGCTACTACCGGGGTATCCCGACCTACGTGGGGGACCCGGTCTTCAACGACACCCCCGACGACGCCTCGATGACGGTCGGCGGGTCCAGGACGATCAGCTCGGAGTACACCTTCGGGATCGAGTACTCGGCGGAGGCGAGCTTCTTCGACCTGGTCAAGGCGTCGACGACGTACTCCTTCAGCGCCTCGTGGAGCGAGTCGACCACCTTCACCCAGACGATGACCGTGACCATCCGTCCGGGCTGGGTGTCCTGGATCGAGGTCTCCCCGGTGGCACGCGTGCTCGACGGCGACTTCATCTACCTGCGCGCCGAGTCCGGCACCCGGAAGATCGGCAGGTTCAGCGGGGTCATCGAGGCGCCGGGCATCGAGGGCAACCTCAAGGACGTCTACACCCTCCGCTCCACCCCGATGACCGAGGCGCTCGTCTCCCACGTCCAGTCCCTGGCCAGCCAGAGCGACTCAGGCGTGCGGGCGGTCGGCGACGGAGGCCTGCGGTTCTCCGCCGACCTGCTCCCCGCCGACCTGCGCGCCGGCGCCGAGCGGCACGACACCGACCTCTGACCGCCACCGACCCTTCCGGGAGAAGAACGTGACCGTCGACGGCACCGCCCAGCCCGAGGACCCGACCACGGCCGACGAGGCAGCCGCCCTGCGCGCGGCCAAGGACGACGAGTCCGGGGTCCAGTCCAACCAGCACTTCATCCACTACAAGGACAAGGACAACAAGAAGCGCCGGCTCGCCGCCAACATGCCGTTCCTCCTCTACTGGTGCAAGGGAACGGGGGACACCTACTACCCGCTCGGTCTGTGGGAGGGCAAGGACTTCATGCCCAAGAGCTCGGTGAGCAAGTCCGGCGTCATCCAGTGCCGGTTCGTCACCGCCGACGGGGACATCGACAACCACACCATCAAGAACGCCGAGCTCCAGTACCGCGTCGGCCCCACCGGCTCCTGGTCTCGTCCGGTGCAGCGCAAGGGCAAGTACCACTACCTCGCCCACACCGGCTCCAGCGACAGCATGCGCAAGATCATCAACTGGAACATCTACCCAGAGCAGATCCGGTTCGCGCTGCGCTTCGACATCTCCGGCGCCGGCGACTCGTGGATCTCCGAGAACGAGTACACCGGCTCGATCCGCATGCGTGACAGCAGCGGCGACCGCGCCTGGCTGGCCGCCGTCCGTTACGGCACCACCTGGGACGACCCCTTCGGCACCAGGACCAGCTTCAGCTCCCGCTCCTGGCAGAACGACCTCAGCAGAGGCTGACCCGCCCTTCGCGGAGCTCACGCCGTCAGCCGGAGGTGGTCCCGACCACCAGCACGGCGTGCTTCCGGATGGGCGACGAGTGACGGCGGGCTGAAGGCCCACGATTCGGAGCCTGTCGTCGCGGACGGCAACAGCGGAGCCGAGTTCTCGGCGCGGCGGAGGGGGCGGAGCCGGTGTTCGCCCCTTCCTGCCGCTGCTTCTGCTGGGCCCGGCCGCAATTCACTTGATCTGGCCACAGGTCAGCGCCACTGTGGCGGAACACCACGAGTCGTGGTACCGGCACCCCGGGAAGGCAGCGGCAGCAATGGAAATCCGCCCCACGAGCGACCAGGACCTCGACGTCTTCGTCAACACAGTCCATGCCGCGTTCGGGCGCTTCCCGGAAACCCCGACCGAGGGCGGCGGGGTCTGGTGGTCGGCGCTTGAGATGGATCGCAACCTGCTCGCCGTGACGGCGGACGGACGGCCCGTCGGCACCGCCGGCGCGTACTCCTTCGAGCTCACCCTGCCCGGTCAGATCCTCGCCCCGGCCACGGGGGTGACCTGCGTCGGCGTCCTGCCTTCGCACCGGCGCCAGGGCGTGCTGACCGCCATGATGCGGCGTCAGCTCACCGAGCTGCGGGCCCGCGGGGAATTCCTCTCCGCACTCCTCGCCTCCGAAGCCGTGATCTACCGCAGGTTCGGCTACGGACCGGCGACGTACACGCAGCGGCTGACGGTGCCACGTCGCCAGGCCGCCCTCGCCGTCCCCCGAGCACGCGGAACGGCCGACGCCCTCGCGACCGGCTCGGTCGAGCTGCTGCGTCGCGCCGAGTGCGGCGAGATCCTGGAGGAGGTCTACGACCGGTACCGCCGTGCCCAGCCCGGCGCGCTGTCCCGCCCACACCGCTGGTGGGCCCTGGGCGCGGGGCAGCCCCCGGTCTCTCCGGCGCCGCGCTACGTCGCCGTCCACCGGGACGCCGACGGCGTCCCGGACGGGTACGCCAGCTACTCGGTCGACGAGGCAACGTTGACGGTCGACGAGACCATCGCCACCGACGACGCCGTCTTCACGGCCCTGGCCCGGTTCGCGCTCGGCCACGACCTGATCACCGAGGTCGTGTTCAAGCACTTCCCGCCGGAGCACCCGCTGCGCTGGCAGCTCGCGGACTTCAACGCCGGCAAGGTGAGCGACAGCACCGACTGGCTCTGGGTGCGGCTGCTGGACGTCCCGCGTGCGTTGACCTCGCGCGGCTGGCTCACCGACGGCGAACTCGTCCTCGACGTCGACGACCCGTTCCTCGGCGAGCACGGCCGCTACCTGCTGACCGTCCGGGACAGCAAGGCCGACTGCGTCCCCACGGACCTGGAGCCCGACCTGTCCCTGGACGTGAGCGACCTGGCCTCGGTCTACCTCGGCGGCACCACCCCGAGCACGCTCGTGCGCGCCGGACACATCCGAGCCCACAACCCGGACGCGGCCACCGTCGCTGACACCCTCTTCCGCGCCGAGCGCCCCCCGCACTGCCTGCACTGGTTCTGACCGCACCCTCGCCGACCCCGTACTTGGGTCTGTGTTGGAGCTATGGGGTGACGGATGGTGGCACCGTGCTCTAGCCGAACGGCACTCGGAGCCGTCAGGCCCGGGCAGCCTCACAGCTGGGAATTCAGCACGGCGACCTCGGGCCACGGGTCGAAGCCGTGCTCGATCAGCCAGCGGACGGTCCGCAGGCTGCGCAGTGACCACCACGCCCGGATCACGTCGAGGTCGACGTCAGCGCCGTAGCCAGCGACGACGTCGCCCAGGTGCTCCTCGTAGCCGAGCGTCAGGGTCGCGAGGTCGAACAGGGCATCACCCCGGCCCGCCTCGGACCAGTCGATCACACCGGTGATCTCGTCACCGTCGACGAACACGTGGGTGGGCTGCAGGTCGCCGTGCGTGAACACCGGCGTCCACGGCCGCAGGGCAGCCTCGGCAATCCGGCGGTTGCGCGTGACCACGTCGGTGGGAAGGACGCCATTGGCGATGAGCCAGGCACATTCGTCGTCGAGGTGCGACTCGACCTCGACGAAGCTCCCACCGGTCCGGGGTGGCAGCGGCGCGTCGTGCAGCCTCCGCACGGCGGCGCCCGCCGCGGCCCACGCCGCCGACGACGCGGTCGACGGTTCGCCGAGGCGGCCGAGTGCCGTCCCGGGAAGGGCGGCGAGCGCGAGCACGGGCGGCTTGCGCCACAGGACCTCCGGAGTGGGGATCGGCGCCAGAGCCATCGCCTCGACCTCCACGTCCGTGCGCGCCTGATCAGTGTCGATCTTCAGGAACGCGTCGCCGACGCGCAGCGTCGCGCGCTCGTGATGGGCGACGACGACCTGGACCTCCTCCACGTCGGCCATTATCGCGAGAGAAGTCAGGAACGGTCTCCTGAATCAGCCCAGGGTTCAGACAGTCTCATGGATCGAACGCGCGGATGGACCGGTGTTGGTCGACGTGGAGGACGTTGTTGTCCACCTGGTACCTCGTGCTCGCCGGAACCAGTCCCCGCCACGCGATCTCGCTTGTGTGGTCCTACACCCCTTGGCCATTGCGGTCATCCACCAGCCGGAACCGCCGCGCGAGGTCATCAGCCAGTTCCGCGGCATCGCGGGTGCCGTCAACCGCGAGCACCGGCAGATCTGCCGCGGCGGCCTGTCGGCGAAGCTCGGCGTCCCACAACTCGTCGCGGGCAAGGCGGTTGGCGAACGCCCGGGTGTGGTCGCCGTCCCCCCAGTTGACCCGGGCTCGATCCGGGTCGGCGAAGCGGATGCCGAGCACGCGGCGCCGGAACTCGGGCGTGGGCAGGACGAACACGGCCTGTTCGCGCCAGGTCAACAGCGGGGCGAGGTCGCGCGGCGCGATACCGAAGTAGTCCACCAGGACAAGACGGTCGGCGGGGAGGGCGAGCAGATCCTCGACGAGGAACTCAACCGTCTCGCCGTGCAGGCTGGCCATCCCGTTGAACTGGTCCTCAGGCGTGAGCTGGCTTCGTTGCTCGTCGGCGAGCCTCGCCATCGCGCACAGATACGGGTGTCGATCGGGCGTGCACCGCGCGACCCAGCCGAGCTCAGCCCGGTCGCCGTCGTACACGTACGTGCCGAAGCGCTCAGCCAGGATCCGGGCCACGGTGCTCTTCCCGGCACCTGTGCCGCCGGCGAGCCAACGGACGTGCGCAAGCCGGCGAGCAAGGTCAGAAGCAGTGCCGCGAGCGCCAAGCATTCCCATGGGGAGCAGTGTCATGTCCCCTGAGGCCAAGGAACAGTCTTGTCTTCACACCCTTCGCTGGAGAATATGGGGGTAGAGCACCGGTTTCCCACTGGTCGGCGTACTCGGGAAGCTCGCCAACTGTTGAGTACCAGTCCGAACAGGACAGAGAGCGACGCGGGACCTGTCGAGCCCGGCCGCGGGGGAGTACCGACGGTGACATCCTGCGCCAGACAGGCGATTTTCCTTTCAGAACACATACTTCTGTCACTTGATCACTTCCGGCTGTCGGGAGGGTTGCGACAGTGTCGGCAGGCTGGGCGTATCGGGGGCGTGGGCGACGAGGAGGACGGACCGGTTCCCCTCAGCCGTCGCGCGTCCCCGCCGCGTCCAGGACACCGCAGAACCTGTGAACACCCGATCGACCACAAAGGACGTGTGAGCGTGACAGGCACCACCGAGACCTCCCAGGCTGGCCAGGCGACCTCGACGGCGCGTGGAGTGCGGAGCGAACAGGAGCGGATGGACCACACCCGGGCGATCCTGTCCGGCGGCGCCCGGGCGGACACCCGCGGAGCGCGGCGGATCCACACCAACCGGTCGGGCAACATCCTGCTCGGGGCGTTGCTGCACGCCGGGGCCCGGTTGGAAGCCGGCCTGACGTTGACCGACCTGGAGCAGCACCTGGTCCAACTGGTCTCGACCTACGTTCCGGTGCCCGAGTTGCGGGCCTTCGGCCGCGCCTACTCCGAGGCCCTGGCGGCGGGCCCCGTCCCCGCCCTGCCCGAGACGGTCACGCGCAGATCGGTGGAGTCGGGCTACTCGCTGGCGGAGTTCACCGACAACCTGCCGACGATCGGACAGCAGGTGCTCGCCCAGCCCAACGCGCGGGTGGTGGACCTGGGCGCTCTGGCCCCCGACGAGCCGATCGACGACGATGCGTTCACCACCGCCCTGGCCGACCACGGACGCGGTCTCACCATCGTCACCGGCCCGCCCGTGCCGGACGCCAGCACCCTGGCGGCGTTGACCGTGCGGCTGCGCATGGACCGCTTCCACTGCGTGCGGGAGTCCGGGGAGTCCGGGCGCGACGAGATCTACTGGGCGGTGGGCGCCGGCAGCGACACCACCGCCCGCAAGTCCTTCACCACCCGCGAGTACGGGGCGGTGTCCACTGGGGACACTGAGACCTTCGACTACTCCTACGGCGACAAGACCTACATCTTCAACGGCACCGTCGACCAGCACCTGACCGCCGAGATCGAGTGCTGGGAGGCCGACCACAGCAGCGGCGGCTTCTACAACGACCTGCGCTCGGCGCTGTCGGACTTCGCCCGCTACGCCGCGAGGGCCTCCTCCGAGCTGACCACCGCCGGCGACAACGAGACCGCGAGGGCCGCCGCCTGGGCCGCCTTCATGTCGGTGGGCGCCAGCCTGCTCAACGCCATCCTGGGCTGGTTGACCAACGACGACGACCTGGTGTGCGAACGCAGCATCGGCTTCACCCGCGCCGGCCTGCTCGCCCTGGCCGCCCGGCCCAACAACGAGGACGTCTGGCACTTCAACGGCGGCGACGGCGGGTACCACAAGCTCTACCTGCGCATCAACGACCTCTGAGCCCTCCCGCACCGGCCGGCCATAAGAACGAGAAGAAAAAGGGGGCCCGGCATCCACACACGACGTGGGCGCCGGGCCCCCCGACCCATTTCATCGAAGGCTCGGTTCGAGGTATCCCGTTGGTGCCGCAGATCGCTCCGAGATCTGGTGGTCCTGAATGAGAAAGCGGTGGACACGACGATACCGGAACCGCTGTGCGGGTCGGGGCGTGGATCAATTGGTCGGCCCCGGGGTGGAGGCCGACGTGGTGAATGTTGGTGCGGCGTCGTAGAAGGCGAGGCCCTCAGGCGGCAACGGGTCTCCGGGGAGGACGCGCACAAGACATCTGTGGCTACTTCAGCGGCATGCGAGGCAGGACCAGGCAGCCGCCGATGCCTACCGCGCCGTGGCTGCCGCACGCTGCGTCACCGACGCCGCGAGGGCGGGCCGCGCACTGCGGGCCGCCCTCGCGTGGGTGCGGTGGGGTTACGGCTTGACGGACAGGCTCAGCAGGGTGGACGCCGGGTCGTTGGCGGCCTCGCCGACCTCGGTCCACTCCTCCTTGCGGATCGCGTAGCTCTTCTCGCCGTTGGCGTTGCTCACGGTGGCGGACACGGTGTTCGCGGTGCCCTTGACGAAGATCACGTTGGGGATCTTCATGGTCAGGTAGCCGGTGGTGCCCCTGACCTGGAAGCAGGCGGGGTTGCTGCCGCGGCTGCGGACGGCGAGCACGCCGGTGAGATCGGAGGGGCAGGCGTCCATGAGCAGGATGTGGCCGTCCCCCTTGATCAGGGTGATGCCGCGCTCCTGGAGGATCTTGGCCGCGCCGGGGTAGCTGTAGTCCTCGACGAGTGGCGGCGGCGTGTCCTCGGCCGGGCTCGCCGGAGCCGACAGGGCCGCGGTCGCGCAGCCCAGCGCGACCGCGACGGTCATGGCGCCGAGGGCCGCGAGTCGAGCGTGAGTTCGCATAATGAGTTGTTCCGTTTCATCCGAGCGGACCGAAGAGCCGCGCGCGATTTACACACCTTCGCCGAACCCTGGAACCGGGTGCAAGGTAGCAACGCCGTCTCGGCCTGGTCAAGCACGCTTCAAGCATTCCTTTCAGGGGTGCGGGCCCGGCGGAGCGGAGGGCTTGGGCCGGACGGCCCAGCACATTCTTTCACCACCACTTCACGGTCTTGTGCCACGCGCCACGGGTGACGTATACCTTGATTCAATACAATTTCTTTCAGTTCGGTTGTCGGTTGTTCTCCGGGGGTTCACATGCGAACGGTTCGGATGCTCGCGCGATTATGGGTCGCGCTGGCCACCGCGCTGGCGTTGACGTCGGGACTGCTCCCCTCGGGCGTGGCGATGGCGGAGGATCCGCCGCCGCCGCCCGACCGGGCCAGGGCACTCGCGTTGATGAAGTCGGCGGGGCCGGGGGTCTCCAGGGCGGCCGAGGCCGCGCTGGCGGGCTCCGACGAGGACGTCAGGAAGTTCCTCACCGAGGAGTTCCCCCGGCTCGCCGAGGACGATCTGCGGGTGCAGATCGGGCTGCTGCTCAACGTCAGCGGATCCGGTGTCCGCAAGGCGGGCAGCGACTCCCTCAACGGCTCTGTCGAGGACATGGGGAAGTTCCTGGCCGACGGCTGGAAGAAGCCGTGGGAGGACGACCTGCGGGTGCGCATCGGCCAGCTCATGACCGCGGGCGGCCCGGGTGTGAAGCGGGCGGGCAACAAGGCCCTCAACGGCGACACCGACGACATGCTGCGGTTCATCAACGTCGAGTACCCGCGGGAGCAGGCCGACGACGACCGGGTCCGGGTCGGCCAGCTCATGTCGACCGGCGGCACCGAGGTGCGGCGGGTCGCCAGCCGGGTGCTGAGCGGCGACGTCCAGGACGTCCGCGACTTCCTGCGGGTCGGCTACCAGGTCGCCGCCGAACGCGACCAGGAGGTCAAGTCGGTCGCCGCGCTCGCCGAGCTGGCGCGCGAGGCGGGCGAGAAGGCCGCGGTGCAGACCCAGCTGGCCAAGGAGGCCGCCGACCAGGCCGTGGAGGCCGCCCGGGTGTCCAAGGAGGCGGCGCAGCGCGCGGCCGCCGAGGCCGAGGCCGCCAAGCACTCCACCGAACGGGCCGCCAGCGCGGCGAACCGCTCCGCCGACTCGGCGCGCCGCGCCGCGGAGGCCGCCCAGACCGCGATCAACTCCGCCTCGGTGGCCACCGAGGCCGCCAGGTCCGCGTCGCACGCCGCGGGTCAGGCCGTCCGCGCGGCCTCGCTGGCCAACCAGGCCGCGGCCAGGGCGCACAGCGCGGCCAGCGCCGCCGCCCGGGACAAGAGCAAGTCCGAGGGCGCCGTCGCCGCTGCGCAGCAGGCCCGCGACGCGGCCAACGGCGCGCAGGCCGCGGGTGAGGCCGCCGCGCAGGCGGGCAACGCCCTCCAGGCGGTGTTCACCGCGCTCACCGCCGCGATGAGCGCGGCCGCCAACGCCGACGCCGCCGCCGGCGCCTCCGGCGAGGCCGGGAAGTGGGCCGAGCAGGCCGGGGCCAGCGCGGCCGAGGCGAGGCGGCAGGCCAACCGGGCCCGCGCCGCCGCCAACGAGGCCCGCCGGGCAGCCGGGGCGGCGCAGGCGCTGGCCAGGGACGCCGCAGCGGCGGCGAACGAGGCGCGGCAGGCGGCCAACGAGGCCGCGGCGCACGCCAGGGCCGCGGCGGCCGCTGCGGACGAGGCGGCGAAGGCAGCGTGGGAGGCGCAGGTCGCGGCCCGCAAGTCGCACGAGTTCGCCGATTCGGCCGGTGAATGGGCCAAGGAGGCGCAGAACGCCGCCACCAAGGCGCACACGATCTCCGACCTGGCCCGCAAGGCCGACGAGGAGCGCCTGGCCGCCCAGCGCAGCCAGGCGATCCGCGACGCCCAGGAGGCGCTGGCGGAGGAGAACAGCAAGAAGGAGGCCGCCGCGTGGGAGACGGGCCAGGCCAACAAGCTCGACGCCGAGGCCCAGCGCCTGGTCGGGGTGGCCGCCGACCCGAACACCACCGCCGCGGTGGCCGTCGAGAGTGGACGCCGGGCCGCCGCGAGGCTGTGGCGCACCGGCGGCCCGTGGGTGCGGGCCGAGGCGGAGAACGCCCTGGCCGGCAAGGCCGATGACGTGATCCAGTTCGCCAGGCAGCGGTTGCCGCAGGCCGTGCAGCTCGACGACCGCACCAGCGCCGTGCACCTGGCCAGCGCGGGCGCCCGTCCCGGGCTGCGGAAGAGGGCCTCCGAGGTGGCCACCGCCGACTACGAGCAGGTCAGGTCGTTCCTGGCGGAGAAGACCTACCCGGGCAGCGAGGACGACGACCTGGTCGAGGCGGGCAAGATCATGCAGGCCGGCGGTCCCGGCGTGCGGGCCGCGGCCAACAAGGCGATCAACGCCGGGCCCGCGGCGGTCCGGGAGTTCCTCCGGGTCGGGCAGTTCCGGGCTCGCGAGGACGACGACCGGGTGCTGGTGGGGCAGGCGGTCGCCGCCGGCGGCCCCGAGGTGAAGGCCGCGGGTCAGGCCGCGTTGGAGGGGCCCGCGTCCTACCTGCGCAAGTTCCTGGACGTCGACCTGCACAAGGCGCGCACCCGGGACGAGGACACCACGGCGCACGTCGCGTTGATCAGCGCCCTGCTGGCCAGCGCGGACAGGTCGGCGGCGACGGCCAAGCAGAACGCCGCCGAGGCGCAGGAGGCCGCGTTGCGGGCCGACGGCGCCGCGGCCGAGGCCGACCAGTGGGCCAAGCAGGCGCAGGAGTCGGCCAGGGTGGCCTCGAACTACGCCGATCAGGCCAAGGGCCACGCGAGCCGGGCCCAGGAGAACGCCGACCGGGCGGCTCAGTCGGCCCGGCAGGCCACCGCGGCCCGCGACAGCGCCGAACGCGCCGCCCGGTCGGCGCAGGCGTCGGCGCGGCGGGCCGAGGCGGCCGCCGCCGACGCCCGGCTGTCCGCGGCGGCGGCCGCGCAGTCGGCGGCGCGGGCCAAGGCGGACGCGGAGGCGGCTGGCAAGAACGCCGCGACCGCGGCCGGGCTGTACCTGGAGACGATCAAGATCATCAGCGACAAGTACGCGAAGGAGCGACTGGAGAACGACCCCGACAACTTCGGCGCCAAGGGCAACGAGCGGGGCAAGGAGCTCAGCTCGGTGCTGGGCGGACTGGACGCGAAGTCGGTCGAGGACGCGTTGAACCGGCTGCGCAACCACCCCGACGGCGACCTGGTGGGCTGCGTCGACCGCAGCCCGCAGCCGACGCCGGGCGTCGACTGGTGCCAGAACAACGGCGACTGGCTGAGCCGGTCCATCAAGGCGGCCAGGGCCGCGGGCGTCGACCCCCGCATGGTGCTCGCCCGCATCCTGATCGAGATGAGCAACAAGCACGCGGGCTCCGGGCCGGGCCGCGGCCTGGTCATGGCCGACAACTGGCTCAAGCTGATGTGCCACGACCTGGGGCTCTACTCCACCTGTGCGAGCTTCGCCGACAGCAGCAAGAACGCCGGCGACGGGCCCTCGATGGGGATCTCCAACATCAAGCAGCCGGTGTTCGACCTGGTCAAGGCCAAGTACCCGAACGTGTTCGGCCGAGCCAAGTTCTCCGACCTCGCCACCAGTGACGAGGTCGCGATCTGGGTGACCGCGTACTACTACAAGTACCTCAAGGAAGAGGTGCTGCCGAAGACGTCCAGGGCGGCCAGGGAGAACAACTCCGACTGGGACAACATGGACATGTACTACTGGTGGGGCCACGACAAGGCCCCCAACATCTCCCGCCCCGACGGCAAGGACTGGGAGGGCGACCCGCTGCTGCACCGGGACGACATCCGCAAGTGGCGCGACAAGGCTGACAAGATCATGTGCCACAGCGGTGCGTACATGTGCATCACGAAGTAGGAGGGTCAGGGGCATGAGGTCGAAACGGCTGACGTACACGGTGGGCGCACTGATGGGGACCGGCCTCTTCGTGGCGTTGGTCAGCGGCGGCCTCTGGCTCCTGAAGTCCACCACCCCCACCCACGACGAGCGGTTGGAGGCGGTGCTCGGCCACGTCGGTGTGGCCGAGCACCGCCTCGGCGGTCGTCGGTTCGAGAACGCCGGAGACCGGCGTTTCCTGCGCGCCTACTTCGTGGGCGCCCCCACCACCGGCGACGCCAAAGCCCTGGTGAAAGGTCCCGCGCTGCACCCCTTCTCCGACCCGGACCGCCAGACGGAGCGGCCCCAGGGGCCGGTCGACGGCTGCGGGATCTTCGGCGGCGGCACCCGCCTGCCAGCAAACGAGGTACCCACCGAGGGTCTGTCCACAGAGGACGCCGACGCGGCGCGAGCCGGCCGCTCGGAGATCATCCAGGTGAGCATTCTCTGCGACTCCACCTGGTAATCCCCAGGGGGAGAACAGCAGGCCCTGCCGCAGCGACCCGTCCTGGCTGTCGCCCCTCGACGTCGGCGCCGATAACCTGCATCCGTCGGGTCTGCGTGGCCCTGCACAACCACGCACGAGGTCCTCGCCGGAGCAGTCGCCGTAGGGCGACAAGACCGCGTTGCTACCCCGGGGGACGGTGAGCGAACTTGGCCGTCCTGCCCTCGGCGGAGCAAGTGCGGGGTTTGGAGGCCCGGGCGCCCAGCTTTCCCTGACCCTCCACAAGGGACAGGGACCCCGGAGGTTCGCCTCGCGGGTCCCTGTCCGGTCATGGCAGTGCTTTGAGACGGTCAGAGGCGGACCGGCAGGTTGTGCCGCTCGTTCAGCTCTGCCTTGATCTCCTCGACGGTGTGGTTGCGCTCCATCCGCGGCGAGTACAGCAGTGAGCTGACGATCGCCGCCGAGGCCTGTGCCTCCACGAACGCCTCCGCCACGTGGGCGACGCTGCCCGCCCCACCCGAGGCCACCACCGGCACCCCGACCGCCTCAGCGACCATACGGGTGACGCGCAGGTCGTAGCCGGCGTGTGTGCCGTCCTGGTCGATGGAGTTGACCACGATCTCACCGGCCCCGAGCTCCTCGCCCCGCCGCGCCCACCACACCGCGTCCATCCCGGTGTCCACACGGGCGCCGTCCACGAACACGCTGTAGCCGCTGGGGATCGCCTCGGTCTCGGGGACGCGCTTGACCTGCATGCTCTGTACGACGCACTGGCGGCCGAACTCCTCAGCGCCCTGCCGCAGCAACTCCGGATCGCGCACGGCCATGGAGTCGAGGCTGATCTTCTCCGCCCCGGCGTCCAGCACCGCGTGCATGTCCTCCAGGGAGCGGACGCCCCCGCCCACGGTCAGCGGCACGAACACCCGCTGGGCGACCGCGGTGATCGTGGCCAGATCCGCCTGCCGTCGCCGCGCGCTGGCGAGGATGTCGTAGAAGATCAGCTCGTCGATGCCGTCCTCGTACATCCGCGAGGCGATCGCGGGCGCGTCTCCCACGTCGGTGTTGTCCTGGAAGCGGCGCGCCTTGGTGACCCGCCCGTCGATCACGTCGAAACAGGCGATCAGGCGGGCGGCGAGCACAGTTCCTCCGAGGTGAGCGAGGCGAACCGGACCAGCAGTCGCAGACCCAGCGGTCCGGACTTCTCCACGTGGAACTGGCAGCCGACGATGTTGCGGTGCGCGGTCATCGAACAGAACGTCTCGCCGTACTCGGTCCTGCCCGCCACGTCGTCGTTCTGGTTCGGCACGACGTAGAAGCTGTTGACGAAGTAGAAGTAGCCGCCCTCGGGCATCTCCGACACAAAGGCGTGACGTCGCCGGGGACGGACACGGTTCCACCCCATCTGCGGCACCCTCACCGTCCTCGACCACACGAACGGCACCACATGTCCCGGCAACCATCCCAGGCACTCGGTGTCCTGCTCGGCGCTGTGCTCGAACAGCACCTGCATGCCCACACAGATCCCCAGAAACGGCGTCCGCTCAACCAAAACCCGCTGCGCCAGCCACTCCGGCCAGCCCCGCGACCGCAGCACACGCATCGTGGTGCCCGCAGCTCCCACCCCCGGCAGGATGACCCGGCCCACGCCGTCCGCTTCCTCGGGGGCGGCCACCAGCCTGTTGGGGATTCCCAGATGGCTCAGGGCGTGGACCACGCTTTGACTGTTGCCCGTCCGATAGTCGATCACACCGACAATGTCAGATCCACCGCCAGGTCGCATCGCTCCTCGATCCTCTGATCACGCGGACACTCATCGTCGCACGCCCATGACAACCCCGATCAGGTGAACACCCCGGCAACGTCGCGCAGTGCGGAATGACGAACCCGGTTTTCTCAGCGGCACTTTCCACAGCCACGACTACCGGGAGCCGTGAGCCACCATTCGCTCCACCGTGCGCCCGACTGACTGGAATGGGCTCGGTTGGTGTCCACGATGGACTCATCACCATCGCCGCCGCCGATCCAGAGATCCCCAAGGATCTCACCCTCGGTGATCAGCACATACGGCCATCCACCTCTCGGCCCGACACGCTGCGCGATGACCGCGACAAGTACCGCGATGCGCCAGGTGCTCGGGGTCGAGCCCACCGAGGGCATGCTGGAGTTGTCGGACGACAACTTCATCCGTGAGGTGTGGAACCGGGCCAAGCC
>NZ_FQVN01000019.1 GCF_900129375.1 Streptoalloteichus hindustanus
GGTGTCGCTCATCGCTCTGATCAACACGTTCAACCGGGTCAACGTCGCGATCCAGCAGCCCGCCGGGAGCTACGTCGTCGGCCAGTTCGCCTGACTGGTCCGGCTGGTCCGCACGAGTGACGGCCCGGCGGGCGCGCGCCCGCCGGGCCGAACCTCGGGAATGCTCCACCCGACGAGTGTCCACTGTGGACACTTGCCGGAGTTCGGTGCTCCGCGCCGCCTCCCCCTCGACCTCTCGCTCAACAGGGCGTCGGCTCACGCCGCCCGCTCCGGGCGACCGGGCCAGTCCTCGGCGGGAGCGAAGACCAGCGATGAGCCGGCCGAGCGCGAGCCGCGCGCCGGCCGGCAGAGCGACGAACCGGGGCAGGCCCTCTTCCACAGTGCCGCGCTCCGCGAGCGGCCGGCGCCACCGCGCGAGCGGGGGTCGGGAACCTGCCGCCGTACCGTCGCGCTCAGCTCGACCTCGGGCATCGGCCCGGTGAGCGCCGCGCGTGCCGCGTCGACGCGGACTGGTGTCCCACTGCCCGGTGTGCTGGCCGTCGGTGTCGAGCGGCTACAGCGCACTGGTCAACGCGGTACCGGCCTCAGATCGGGGGCGGGTGCGGCGAGTCCTGGTGCGTCCACGCCACCAGGACCGGGCCGACCTCGCTGAGCCCCGCGCGTCACGTCAACGGGCAGCCGGGGGGTGCGATCGCGAGCGCCGCCGAAAACCGGTGACCTGGACATTCAGTCGTCAGCACGTCCAAGTCCGCGACGTCCTCGGCGTCCTGTGGGAGGTCGGTCACGCGTGCTGGCCCAGCACCGGCGCGCGGCCGGGGTACGTGTTCGCTCAGTGCCGGCCAGCGGAGTCGGCCAGCACCCGGACCGCCTCGTCGATCGCGGCGCAGCGCGCGCGACGCACCGCGTCCGACAGCGGGCGCAACGCGTCGGTCCGGCCCCGCATGGCCGAGGCCGACACCGCGGAGCCGTCGCCGGCCCGGGCCGCGGTCAGGATCGCCTCGACCTCCGCGGCCCGCTCCAACACCCGGATCGCCCGACCCGGCGTGCCCTTCGGCCACGCCACCCTCGGCCGGGCCCGCAACGCGGCCTCGATCTCGGCCCGCACGTTCGGCCGGTGCCGCGCCACGTCCAGCGAGACCAGGGTGGCCGTGGCCGCGCGCACGGCGTCGGTCATCCCGTGCTCGGCCTCCCCGATGGACAGGAACTCCGGCGCCGGGGCCAACGGCGGCAGCGGGTGCACGGTCCACCGCAGGACGCTCTCCGCGACCGTCTCCGGCACGACGCCCAGGCCCGCGCCGGGCAGCACCACGGCCTCGCCCGCGCGCAGCGCGGCCGTGCCGAGCGCGCCGTCGCCGCCCAGGCCGCGCACGTCGCCCGGCACCGGCAGCACCAGGCGGCCGGTGGCGGCGCCCACCCGGCGGAGGGCGGCGAGCAGCAGCGCGGGCGCGGCGGGCCGGTCCCCGGCGACCGGCAGGTCCAGCCGCAGCGCCGTGGCGTCGTCGGCCGCCACCACCTCGTGGGCCTCGGCCCAGGTCAGCAGGGCGTCGAGTACGTCGTCGGACGCCGCGGCTCCGTGCAGCCACGCCGACGTCCACACCACCAGGGTCGCACTGGGACAGGGCACGTCGACCGAGGTTACGGGGAACCGCCGACGATGTCCGCCGGGCCGCTGTCCCCAATTACCGGACACCGTCGCCGCCCAGCGCGTCAGCCAGGCCGGAGGCCAGATCGACGGCGGCGGTGAAACCAAGCTCACACCGCGCGCGGGCCGGCGAGCACGTCCACGCGGGGCACGCTGCCTCCCGCGCCGTGTCCACCGTGATCACCGCGGGACGGCCCCGGGCCCGCTGGACCCACTCCGCGCCGAGGGCCGCGGCGCGGGCGACGGGACCGGGCACCGGGACGACCCGCGGAGCGGCGAGGCCCAGCGCCCGCCCCACCGCGGCGCCGACGTCGGCCAACCGGTGCTCCACCCCGTCGGAGACGAAGTACACCCCCTCGGCGCGGTCGTCCCCGCGCAGCCGCGCGCCGCGTTCGGCCGCCGCCAGCAGCGCCACGCACAGGTCGTCGACGTGGATCAACGAGTGCAGGCGCGGGCCGCGCGGGCCGACCCTGGGCAGCAGCCCCCGCCGCACGAACGCGGCCAGCGTGGGCAGGAACTGCCGGTCCCCCGGCCCGTACACGATCGGCGGACGGACGATGCTGGCCCACACCCGGTCGGCCACCGAGCGCACCGCCTGCTCGCCAGCCAGCTTGCTCCGACCGTAGGCCGACACCGGCTCCGGCGGTCGCGACTCGTCCCGGGGCCGTCCCGGCGTCGACGGCCCGGCGGCCGCCAACGACGAGCAGTGCACGAGCCGGGGCGGAGCGGGCAGCTCGGCGAGCGCGGCGGCCAGTCGCCGCGTCGCGGTCCCGTTGCCCCGGAAGAACCCGACCGCGTCCACCGATCTGGTCACGCCGGCGAGGTGGACCACGCACTCCGCGCCCCGCGTGGCCTCCGCGAGCCCGGCGCCGGTGACCAGGTCGCCCTCGACCAGGCGCACGCCCCGCCCGCCGGGGTGCCCGGGGGCGCTGTGGTCGGTGAGCTCGGTGAGCTCGGCGAGGTCGTCCCGTCGCGAGGTGGGCCGGACCAGCGCCGTCACGTCGTGCCCCCGGCCGACCAGGTGTCGGACGAGCCGCCGGCCGACGAACCCGGTCGCGCCGGTGACGAGGAACCGGGTCACGGCTCCTCCAGCGGGCGCCGGTAGATCCGGTAGGTCTTGGACCGCGTCGAGCCCAGGTACTCCGCCACCCGGTTCGCGGCCCGGTTGTCCTCCAACGTCCAGGAGACCTCGGCGTCGGTGTAGCCCAGCCGCTGGGCGCCCCGCACCATGCCGACCGTGAGCGCCACGTCCACCCCGCGCCCCCGGTACTCCTCCCTCACCCCGAGCGCCAGGACGCGCATGCGGGTGATGCGCCGGGTGGCGCGCCACAGCCGGGGCCACCGCGTGGGCGACCCGTACCGCCCGTGCCGGTCCCCGGTCGCGAGCAACGCCTGGTTGACGTCGGGCAGGCTGAGCCCGAACCCGACCGGCACCCCGGCCACCTCCGCGACGAGCGCCAGCTCCGGCCGCAGGACGCGGCGCAACTCGGCCGACAGCCGCCGGAACTCCCGATCGGTCATGGGGACGAAGCCCCAGTTCCCGGCCCACGTCGTGTTGTACAGCTCCCGGATCAGCGCCACCTCGGCGGCGAAGTCGCCGAGGTCCACCGGCCGGACGCGGACGCCCGCCCGGCGCAGGACCGCGTCCGCGACCCGCTCCGTGCGCGCCGGCAGGCCCCCCGCCACGTCCAGCTCCCACGCCCACAGGTCCTTGGCCTTGGTGAAGCCGTTGGCGGTCAACAGGTCCCGGTAGTGCGGCGGGTGGTGCGGCATGAGGATCGCGGGCGGTGAGTCGAAGCCCTCGACCAGGAGGCCGCACTCCCGGTTGGTGCTGAAGTCCGTGGGCCCGAGGACCGTCGCCAGGCCGTGCCCCCGCAACCAGTCGGCGGCGGCGTCGAACAGCCGCCCGGCCACGTCGACGTCGTCGACGCAGTCGAACAGGCCGAAGAACCCGTCCCTGGCGCGGTGGAACTCGTTGTGCCGGGGGTTGTGCACCGCCGCGATCCGGCCGACCACCCGCCCGCCCCGCCGCGCGAGGTACAGCTCGACGTCGCCGTGCTCGAAGAAGGGGTTCCGGCGGCGGTCCAGGAACTCCCTGCGCTCCCGCGTCCACGGGGGGACCCAGTGGACGTCGTGCCGGTGGAGCGCGTACGGGAACCGGAGGAACGCGGCGCGGTCGCGCCGGTCGCGCACCGGCTCGACGACCACGTCCCCGTCCTGCCCCCTGATCGCGGGGGCGCGTTTCGAGTCAACACGCATGCTCTGCTCCGACAGTCCTCGTCAGGGAAGCGGTCCTGGTCAGAAGGGGTGCCTGGGCACGATGGCGACCACCGGCGCGGGCGGTCACGCCGGAACGGGGAGCGCGGGACGCGCGATCCGCACCGGGTCGTAGCCCGTCGGCGGGGCCGGCGGGATGATCCCGAGCCGACGGCCGACCGTGGCGAAGGCGTCCAGCACGCGGTCGAGCTGGGCGTCGGTGTGGGTGGCGGTGAAGCTGGCGCGGATCAGGGCCGCGCCGCCCGGGGCCGCCGGCGCGGTGAACGCGTTCGTGAACACCCCCGCGGCCAGCAGCTCCGCCCAGAACCGGAAGCACAACGTCTCGTCGCCCACGCGCACCGGCACGACCGGGGTGGCCGAGCGGCCGGTGTCGAAGCCGAGGGCGCGCAGCCCGTTGTGCGCCTCCTCGGCCAGGTCGAGCACCCGCCAGCGGCGCTCGGGCTCCCGCTCGACCACGTCCAGCGCGGCCAGCGCGGCGCCGACCGCGGCCGGGGTCATCGCCGCGGAGAAGAGCACCGACCGGCCCACGTGCCGCAGGTAGTTGATGATGTCCGCTGGGCCGGCCAGCAGCCCGCCCAGCGACGCGAAGGACTTGGAGAACGTGCCGGTGACCAGGTCGACCTCGGCCTCCAGCCCGTAGTGCTCCGGGGCGCCCCTGCCGTGCGCGCCCAGCAGCCCGAGGTCGTGGGCGCAGTCGAGGACCACCCGCGCGCCGTGCTCGGCGGCGAGCTTGGCGACGCCGGGCAGGTCGCACAGGTCGCCCTCGACCGAGAACACGCTGTCGGTGATGATCAGCTTGCCTGCCGCCGGGTCGGCGGCCGTGAGCAGGCGCTCCAGGTGGGCCATGTCGCCGTGCCGGTACCGGCGGTGGGCGGCGCTGCCGAGCAGGACCGCGTCCACCAGCGAGGCGTGGTTGTGCCGGTCGGCGAACACCACGTCGTGCGGCCCGAGCAACGCGGCCAGCGCGAGGTTCGTCTGGAAGCCCGTGGAGACCACGAGGGCCGCCTCCCGCCGGAGGAAGACGGCGAGCCGGTGCTCCAGCTCCTCGTGCAGCGAGCGGGTTCCGTTGAGCAGTCGGGAGCCGGAGCAGGTGGCGCCGAACCGCTCCACGGCCCGGATGGCGCCCGCCTTGACCCTCGGGTCGGTGGACAGTCCCAGGTAGTCGTTGGACCCCGCCATGATCACGCGGCGTCCCTCGACCACCACCTCGGTGCCCTCGCCCACCTCGGTGATCGGATGGTTGAAGGGGTAGATGCCCGCCTCCTTCAGCGGGCGGTCCCTGTCCCACGAGCGGCACTTGTCGAAGACGTCTTTCATGTGGTGCTTTCGTCCATTGTCGGGATGGGGGGCCGGGGCCGCGGGAACGGCGGCGCCCGGCGGTCCTCGGTCGGTGGTCGGCGGTCGCTTCTGGTGGTCAGCGTCCACGCCGGTGGCGCGGGTCCGAACGCGCGCAGGCCCGTGCGGCGCGGGTGCGCGGAGCCGGGTCGGCGCCGTTCGGGGGGTCCGATTCTGCGGACGCCCCCGCCACCACGCAAACCAGTGGCTCCGTTTCGCCCGATGGGGCGAAATCGTTTTTCCTGGAATCCTCCGGGGACTGGGGTGCGAACGGGTTTCGGAAACGGATTCGGGTCGCGACCCGGTGGCAGGCGGCCGCCACGAGCAGGCCGGCGACCGCGTCGCTGAGGTAGTGGTAGCGGCTGTGCACCACGGCGACGGTCAGCCCGACGGCGATGCCGGCCAACCACCGGAACGCCGCCCGGGGCACCCACCTCCTGAGCAGGAGCACCGCGGTCCAGGCGCCGGCGACGTGGGAGGACGGGAAGCACGCCCCCACCGGGTCGCCGTGGGCCATCAGGAAGTCCTGCACGGGGACGAAGAAGTGGCCGGCCAGGTGCGGCGTCGTGAACTCGCCCCTGAGCGCGTGGGCCGGACCGAGGACCGGGACGACGAGAAAGCCGAGATAACACACGTACAGGGCGAGCAGCAGACCGAAGACATAGCGTTCGAGGTGGTCCGGCCGACCCCTGAGCAGGAACACGAGCGGGGGTACCAGGAAACACGCGTAATAGGAGAAGTAGCAGGCCATCAGCAACTCGGTCAGCGGTGGCGACGCGAGTTGGTCGAGCACGAGGTTGGGCTGGAAACCGAGCAGCGCGCGTTCCCAGGCGTTGACCCTGGCGTCCAGGAACTCGCCGTGCAGGACCAGGACGTACCGCTCGACCGCCCCGTACAGGAACGGCAGCGCCAGCAGCGGGCAGACCAGCCGCAGGGAGGCGAGTCGGCGGTCGTGCGGCCGGCGGCGCGCGAGCGCGGCCAGCCCGACGAGCACTGCGGCGTAGCCGGTGAGCCCGACCAGGAGCGGGAGCCAGCCGTCGACCCGGTCGCGGAACAGGACCGCCACGCCGGCGACCACCGCGAGGTAGGTCAGCGTGAGGAGGTCGACGGGACCGACGGGGCGCGTGCTCAGGGTTGTTCCGGTGATCGGGGGCCCACCTTCGGTCGCGGCGCGGTCGACTGGTCCTTCCATCGGCCCTGGGCCGGGTGACGTGCATCCCCCGTTCGTGCCTTCTACCGCCCGTCCGGTCATGCCGTGCCGGGGGGCAGGCGGACGTCGCGTAGCGATCTCCCGCGTGGATCAACGGTTAGGGTGCGGGCATGGGCATGCGATCGGTGAACTACGGCCGTGATGTGCTCGCCGGGACCCGGCGCGCCCGCGTCCCCGAGGTGCCGGCCGAGCCGGGCCTGGTGGTGGAGGACCCGGCCAGTGGGTTCTGCGGCGCCGTGCTGCGGGTCGACCGGGAGGGCGTGGTGCTGGAGGACCGGCACGGCCGGCGGCGGACGTTCCCGATGCGGCCCGCGGCGTTCCTGCTCGACGGGAAGCCCGCGACCCTGGTGCGGCCCGCGCCGGCCGCCCCGCCCGCGCCCGCGCCCGCGGCGCGCTCGGCGTCCGGCTCGGTCCGGGTCGACGGCCTGCGCGCCCGCACCGCCAGGGCGAGCCGCATCTGGGTGGAGGGCGTGCACGACGCCGCGCTCGTCGAGCGGGTGTGGGGCCACGACCTGCGCGTGGAGGGCGTCGTGGTCGAGCCGCTGGACGGCGTCGACGCGCTGGCCGCGCGGATCGCCGAGTTCGCGCCCGGCCCCGGCCGGCGGCTCGGCGTGCTCGTCGACCACCTCGTGCCCGGCAGCAAGGAGTCCCGGCTCGTCGACCGGATCGACCACCCGCACGTGCTGGTCACCGGCCACCCCTACGTCGACGTCTGGCAGGCGGTGAAGCCGGCCGCGGTGCGCGTTGCCGCCTGGCCCGAGGTGCCCAGGGGCGTGCCGTGGAAGGAGGGGGTGTGCGCGGCGCTGGGCTGGGGGGACCCGGCCGAGGGCTGGCGGCGCGTCTCGGCGGCGGTGTCGAGCTTCCGCGACCTGGAGACCCCTCTGGTGGGCGCGGTCGAGCGGCTCATCGACTTCGTGACCGAGCCCGGCTGATCCCCGCCGACCCCACAGGCGCCACAGACGCCGCTGCCCCGCCGTTCCGGACGCCGACCCGCGACCTCCGTCGGCACACCGGGTCGTCACATCGGGTGGGGTTGCCGACCGGGGCCGCGGGTGCTCCGACCGGCCGGCGACGCCCTCGCGGCGCAGGTTGGGCCGCATGGCCGCCGCTCGGCCCGGGAGATCACGCGTCGGTCACGGACGTGATCGACCGGGGTGGGAGCGCCCGGCCGGCCGCGCGCTTCTGCCACGATGGCCCCATGGCCGCTCTGCTGTGGCTGATCGCCGGGGTGCTGCTGGTCGCGGTGGAGGTCCTGTCCGGGGACCTCGTGCTGCTGATGCTCGGCGTCGGTTCGCTGGCGGCCGCCGGCTCCTCGGCGCTGGGCGCGCCGCTGCTGGTCGACGTGGCGGTCTTCGCGGTGGCCTCGCTGGGCCTGGTCACCGTGGCCCGACCGGCGTTGCGGCGGCGACTGCAGCCGCCGGAGCTGACGAGGACCAACGTGGAGGCGTTGGTCGGCGGTACCGCCACCGTGGTGTCTACAGTGGACACCCAGGGCGGTCGCGTGAAGATCGGCGGAGACGTCTGGTCGGCTCGTGCCTACGACCCCACCGAGGTGCTGGAGCCGGGACGGGCGGTCACCGTCATGGAGATCTCCGGGGCCACCGCAGTGGTCTGGGGTGGACCCTGAAGGAGGCTGGTGTGGTCACGCTCGTCGTCGTCGCAGTCCTGGTGCTGCTGATCCTCACCATCGTGGTCAAGTCGGTGCTGGTGATCCCCCAGGCGCAGGCGGCCGTGGTGGAGCGGCTCGGCCGGTTCCGCACGGTCGCGCCGCCGGGGCTCAACGTCCTGGTCCCGTTCCTCGACCGGGTGCGCGCCCGGATCGACCTGCGGGAGCAGGTCGTCTCCTTCCCGCCGCAGCCGGTGATCACCCAGGACAACCTGACGGTGTCCATCGACACCGTCGTGTACTTCCAGGTCACCGACCCGCGCTCGGCGGTCTACGAGATCTCCAACTACATCGTCGGCGTCGAGCAGCTGACCACCACGACCCTGCGCAACCTGGTCGGCGGGATGAGCCTGGAGGACACGCTGACCTCCAGAGACCAGATCAACAACCAGCTCAGGGGAGTCCTGGACGAGGCGACCGGGCGCTGGGGCATCCGGGTCGCCAGGGTGGAGCTGAAGGCGATCGACCCACCGCCCTCCATCCAGGACTCGATGGAGAAGCAGATGCGGGCCGACCGGGAGAAGCGCGCGATGATCCTCACCGCCGAGGGCCAGCGCGAGTCGGCGATCAAGAGCGCCGAGGGGCAGAAGCAGGCGCAGATCCTGTCCGCCGAGGGCGCCAAGCAGGCGGCGATCCTGGCCGCCGAGGGCGAGCGGCAGTCCCGCATCCTGCGCGCCCAGGGCGAGCGCGCCGCCCGGTACCTGCAGGCGCAGGGCCAGGCCAAGGCGATCGAGAAGGTGTTCGCCGCGGTCAAGGCCGGCAAGCCGACCCCGGAGCTGCTCGCCTACACCTACCTGCAGACCCTGCCGCAGATGGCGCAGGGCGACGCGAACAAGGTGTGGGTGATCCCCAGCGACTTCAACAAGGCGTTGGAGGGCTTCGCCTCCATGCTCGGCAGCAAGGGCGCCGACGGCGTCTTCCGCTACGAGCCGCCGAAGGAGGAGCCGCCGGCGTCGCGGCCGGAGCAGGACGACGAGGACATCGCCGACTGGTTCGACACCTCGGCGGACCCGAGCGTGGCCAGGGCGGTGCAGGAGGCCGAGGCGGTCGCCCGCCAGGAGGTCCCCGGCCCGCTCACCCCGCTGGGCTCGTCCGGCTCGTCCCTGCCCCGCCCGTCGATCCCGCCGGCCGCACCGGCTCAGCCGGCCCAGCCGGCCGCCGTCGAGGCGCCGGACGCGCCGAAGGGCATCGGCCAGGGTCAGCCCGTTCCGCCCCAGGGCCAGCCCGTTCCGCCGGCGTCCTACACCGAACTGTCCGACCAGCCACCACAGCAGTGAGGCCACGGTGATCGGGGACGACACCACGGACCCCGGGCCCGCCGACGGCGGGCGCAGCAGCCTGTTGGGCTGCGTGATCAGCGGCTTCGTCGCCGCCATCGCCATCGCGTTGCTGTGCGGCGCGGTGATCCTGACGTTGCTCTGGCTGGTCCCGCTGACCGGGACCTGGCTGACGCACGACTGGATCGTCTGAGCCGCGTCGCGACGGCGTCACCGCCGGGGTGCCCGCACGCCCGCCGCGCGGGTGCCCGGGCGGGGCGCTTCCGGCTTATCGCCCGGCGCGGGGAACCGCCGTTCCCGGCCAGCGCCGCGGCGGAGTCGGCCGGCCTGCGGCCCCGGACGTCCCAGCCGCGTCCGGCGTTCGCCCGCGTCGGCGCTCACCGACCGCGACGGCGGGGAACACGGTTGGCGCAGCGGGTTGGTCCGATCGTTCCGAGCTTGCCCGCCACCCTGACGAAACGGGGTCGTCGTGCGGTTTGATGCCCCTCGTGGGTGGCGGCGTGGGCAGTGGCACCGAGGATGTTGCGCTGGTCCGCGGAACGCTGGCTCGGGAGCTTGCGATCGCGGGCGGGAACGTGGACGCCGCACGGGTGGCGCGGCTGAGAACGGCGGTCGGCTCGCTGTGGCGGTGCGTCGATGACGGCCGCGCCGACGAGGTGCTGCCCCTCGCGCAGCGGCTCGTGACGGCCCTCGCGGCGGTCGCCGACCGGCACCCCGACTCGGGGGTCGGCGAGCTCGCCGAGGAGGCGCTGGCCGTGCACGCGGCGGCGGCGGGCGCCGGCGGCGCCGACCCGGTGCGGCTCGCGGAGTGGCTGCTCGCCCTCCAAGTCGAGCACCCCGAGGGGCCGGAGGTCACCCTGGCCGAGTACGCCGGCGCGCTCGGGGCCGAGGGGCTGGCGGCGTACCGCCGCCGGGCCGAGCGGCTGTGCGCCCAGCTCCCGACCGTGCCGTTCGGCCAGCCGCCCCGGCTGGACCGCCGGCGGTGGGCGGTGCTGCGGGTGATGGAGGAGCTGGCCGAGCACACCGGCGACGTCGACCTCCAGGTGGCCGTGCTCGCCAAGGACCTGTCGACGGGGTGGCAGTACCTGCGGATCGCCACCGTGCTCCAGGAGGCCGGCCGGTCCGAGGAGGTGCTGCGCTGGGTCGAGCGGGGCCTGGCCGCGACCAGGGGCCGCGGCGCGGCCGCCCGGTTGGTGGACCTCGCCGTCGACGAGTGCCTGCGGCAGGGCTGGGCGGAGCGGGCGGTCGGCCTGCTGCGCTCGGCGTTCCGCCAGCGCCCCGGACTGGACACCTACCTGCGGTTGCGCGCCGTGGCCGAGCCGTTGGGCCGGTGGCCGGCGGAGCGCGCGGCGCTCGGGGCCGTCCTCGCCCCCGACGACGCCCCGGCCCAGCCCACCCGCGAGGACCTCGACCGCAGCTCGACGCTGGTGCGCATCCTGCTGTGGGAGGGCGACCACGAGGCGGCGTGGCGCGTGGCCCAGGACCGCGGTTGCGACGAGGACACCTGGTCGGCGTTGGCGCACGGCCGCGCCGACACCCATCCCGAGCAGGCGCTGACCGTCTACCGGCGGCTCGTGGAACGCCAGCTCGCCCAGCCCTGCGCCGCCACCGCGCAGGTGCCCGAGCTGCTCGACCAGCTCCGCGTGGTGGCCGACCGCAGCGGCCGGCCCGACGACTTCACGCACTACCTCGACGAGGTCAAGACGCGGCACGTCGCCGACCGGGAGCTGCTCGACGCGCTCACCCAGCGCGGGTTCTGACCGGCTCTCCCGGAGACGGGGACGGCGCGGGGCCGTGCCCCGTCCGGGGAGGCGTCCGGCCGCGCGTCGCGGTGACGGTCATCCGTTGGCGGCGTAGCGCGGGGGCCGGCGGTCGGCCCAGGGGCGCGCGGCCTCGATCTGCGCGGCCAGCGACAGCAGCGTGCACTCGTCGTGCGGTCGGCCCACGCACTGCACCGCCAGCGGCAACCCCGACCGGGTGAAGCCGGCCGGGACTGAGGCGGCGGGATTGCCGGCGATGTTCCACAGCGGCAGGAAGGCCACGTAGCGGCTCGCCTTGACCAGCGCCGGGACCGTGGCGTGCCGTTCCAGCTCCCCGACCGGCATCGCCGGGCGGGGCAGCGTCGGCGTGAGCAGCACGTCGGCCCGGTCGAACACGCGGTTGGCGCGCTCGGCGGCGCGGGCGCCCAGCGCCAGCAGCCGACGGTGGGCGGGGCCGAGCGCGCGCCCCAGCGCGCTGGCGATCCTCGTGCGGCGCTCCAACCGGCCCGGGTGCTCCACGTCGGCCGCGCTCTCGGCCACCGCGCGGAGGTAGCGCGGGGCGAACACCGCCATGCCGGTCGGGTCGAGCAGGTCGGGGTCGAGTCGGACCACCTCGTGGCCCAGCTCGCGGAGCAGTCGCGCGGTGTCGGCCAGGGCGGAGCGCACCTCCGGGTGCACCCGGGTCGCGGCGGCCATGCCCCGGGTGGAGACGGCGATCCGCAACCGGCCGGGCGGCTGGGCGGCGGCCCGGACGAACGAGGTCGGCGGCGCCGGCAGGGCGGTGTCCGGCTCCGCCGCCAGCGGGCCGTGCAGCTGGTCGGCCAGCAGCGCCCAGTCCAGGACGCGCCGGGTGATCGGGCCGGCCGCGGTCAGCCCGGTCCAGTGGCCGCCGTGCGGGTGCAGGGGAATGCGGCCGTTGTGCGGTTTCAGGCCGAACACCCCGGTCGCGGCGGACGGGATGCGGATCGAGCCCGCGCCGTCGGAGCCGATGGCCGCGCTCGCCAGCCCGGCGGCCACCGCGGCGGCCGAACCGCCGCTGGAGCCGCCGGCGCTGTGCTCCAGCGACCACGGGTTGCGGGTCGCGCCGGCGAAGGCGCTCTGGGTCACCGGCCACATGCCCAGCTCGGGCATGCGGGTCCTGCCCAGGACCACCGCGCCGGCCGCGCGCAGCCGGCGGGCCAGCTCGGCGTCGTGCCGGCGCGGGGTGGTCACCGCCTGCGTGCCGAACGCGGTCACCTCGCCGGCCAGGTCGACGTCGTCCTTCACCGCGAGGGGCACGCCGAGCAGCGGGGCGTCCGCGCCCCGCGCCCGGAGCCGGTCGGCCTCGGCGGCGGCCGCCAACGCCGAGTCCGCCAGCACGACGCGGTAGGCGTTCAGCTCGCGGTCGAAGCGCTCGATCCGCTCCAGGTAGGCCCGGACCAGCTCGGTGGCGGTGAGCTCCCCGGCGCGCATGAGCTCCAGTTGCCGGGTGGGACCGGCGAAGCAGAGGTCGGTGCGGTCCATGCGCGGACAGTACTGACCGGTAGGGCGACCCGGCCAGGGTGATCGTCCGGGTTCCTCGGCCGCGCGCGCCCGCCCCGTCGAGCGGGTCGCGGCGCCGGTCTCGAACAGGTGATCCTGGCGGTCACACCTGCGGCCGGTCGCCGTCGCGAGGGACGATGAGACACCCGGGCGACAGCCGGGGCGACGGGCCGGCCGAGCCGGTCCGCCAGGCTGGGCGAAGGAACGTGGAAGATGGCAACCGGCACCGTGAAGTGGTTCAACCCCGACAAGGGTTTCGGCTTCATTTCCCAGGACGACCAGGGCCCGGACGTGTTCGTGCACTTCTCGGCCATCGAAGGCACCGGGTACAAGTCCCTCGACGAGGGAGCCCGGGTCGAGTACGAGGTCACGCAGGGCCCGAAGGGGCCGCAGGCGGAGAAGGTCAGGCCGATCTAGCGCGTCGGGGTCGGGCGGCCGGACCACCACCGCTTCCGGACAGCGCCGGACGGCGCGCCTGGTTCCGGAGCCGACGCGGTGTCGGGGCGTGGCGTGTGCCGAGTCCACCGGACACGGCGTGGCCGCCACCGCCGCGGAGCGTGGTCCGGCCGGCCCGACGATCAGTTGACAGGGATTGCGCGTCGGCCCGCGGTCGAGTCCCCACCACGCTGAACCCCTGTCCGTCATTCCCAGGTCTCCGAGCGACCGGCGTCCCGGCGCGTGTCGGGACGGCCAGGCGCGGGGGCTTCCGGATGGCCTGGCTTCCGCCCGGGCCGTCCTGCCCCGGCACCACCGCGCGGCGGTGACCCGTCCCCTCGGCGTGTCGGGTGACGTGGGTTCCCCCTGCTGGGCGGACGGGGCAGGGTGGGGGCATGCGCGTGATCGTGGTGGGCGCCGGGGTCGTCGGCGCCAGCGCGGCCTACCACCTGGCGATCGAGGGCGCGGACGTGCTGGTCGTGGACCGCGCCGACGCCGGGCAGGCCAGCGCCGTCGGCGCCGGGGTGGTCTTCCCCTGGCCGGTCGGGGAGCCGCACGCGGCGACCAGGGCGCTGTGGCTCGCGGCCGCCGAGCACTACCCGTTGCTGCTCGCCGCGCTGGGCGAGGTCGGCGGCGTCGCCGAGACCGGGTACGCCCAGGTCGGCGGGCTGCGGATCAGCGAGGACGTGGGCGCGCTGCGCCGGGCTCGGGACGAGCTGACGCGCCTGCGCGACCGGGAGCGGTGGGCGCTGGGCGAGGTCGACCTGCTCGAACCCGGCGAGCCGGCGCGCGTGTTCCCCGGCCTGAGTTCGGAGCTCGCCGGGGTGCGCGTGTCGGCGGCGGGACGGGTGGACGGCCGCATCCTGCGCGACGCGTTGCTGTCGGCCGCCGAGCGGCACGGCGCGCGTCGGCGGAGCGGCTCGGCGCGGCTGACGACGGCCGGCGGGCGGGTCACCGGGGTGGAGATCGCCGGGCAGGTGCTCGGCGCGCACGCCGTCGTCGTGGCGGCCGGCGCGTGGTCGGCGGAGCTGTGCCGACCGCTGGGGGTGGACCTGCCGGTGTACCCCATGCGGGGTCAGCTCGCGCACCTCCACCTGCCGGGCGCGGTCACCGACCAGGTGCCCGTGACGATGACCTTCGGCGACCACTGCCTGGTGGGCTTCCCCGGTTCCCGGATCGTCGTCGGCGCGACGAGGGAGCCGAACGCGGGCTTCGACCACCGGATGACCGCCGGTGGCTTGCGGCACGTGCTCGACGGCGCGCTGGCGGTGGCCCCGGCGCTGGCCGAGGCGACCGTCGGCGAACTGCGGGTGGGCTTCCGACCGGCGAGCCGGGACGACCGGCCGGTGCTGGGGACCGTGCCCGCGCACCCCGGGCTGGTCGTCGCCACCGGTCTCGGGGCGAACGGCCTGACCCTCGGCCCGTTCGTCGGCGCGGTCGCCGCGGAGCTCGCGCTGGACCGCCGCCCGTCGCCGGACCTGGCGGACTTCCGACCGGACCGGGCCGCGGCCCCGTCCGGGCCCGCGCGGTGACAGCGGCACCGCGCGGGCCGGAACGACGCCGCCGGCGACGGGTCAGGTCCGCAACCGCTGCACCCGCTCGTGGGTGTGCGACTCGATGTCCTTCGCCGCCGCGTGCAGGAGCTGGTGCGCGAGGTCGGAGCACGCCCTGGCCACGGCCAGCTCGTCGCCGATGCTCGGGACGTTCTCGTCGGCCGGGTTGCACCGGGCCGTGCCCTGACCGACCAGCTCCTCGGAGTCCTTCCCGCTCAGCCGGGCCTCGGCCCTGGTCATCCGGTCGACCTCGCTGATGGTGATCTGGACGTTCCACATCTTGTTCGCCATGATCGGCCTCCTCGTTCGCCCACCGTCGGTGCCCGCGTCCACCGGGGTTCCCCGCGCCGGGTCAGCGAACCGGGCTGATGAGCCCGTAGCGCCCGTCGTAGCGGCGGTAGACCACGTGCCCCCGCCCGGTCCGGGTGTCGGCGAAGAACACGAACCGGTCGCCGGTCGTCTCCAGCCGCCGCACCGCCTCGCCGACCGTCAGGCGCGGCGCGGCCGCGCCGGCCAGCGGGAACGGCGTCGGGCTCACCCCGGCCGGCCGCATCCGCACCAGGCGGGGCTGGCCGGTGGCGTCGCGGAACACCACGCTGTCCTGGTCGGTGGTGGCGTCGCGGAAGAGGAAGAAGTCGTAGTCCATGAGCTCCATGTCGAACGCGGCCTCCTCCGGTGTCACCCGCTCCGGCGCGTACGTCTTGTGCCGCACGACCCGGGGCTCCTCGGCGGGGAGGGCACCCCTGGGCGTCGGCACCCCGCGCGGCTCGGCGCCGTGCCGGTTGCGGCTGGTCCTGGCCAACCGGCGCAGGCGCTCCCGGAGCCGGTCCTGCACCAGGTCGACGGCCTCGGTGAAGGTGGGGGCCGCCGCCTGGGCGCGCACCTCGGTCCCGGTCACCTCCAGGTTCACCTGCACCAGCGCGGGGGTCGGCACCGAGGGGTCGTGGGACCTCGTCAGCCTGACCCGCGCGAAGGGCACCGGACCGGGACAGCAGCGGGACAGGGCGAGCACCTTGTCCCTGGCGTAGTCCTGCGCTCTGGCCGACACCCCACCCCCCGCCTGCACCCGAACGTTGGGCATCACCGATGTGGGCGAGCCTCTCATCGCGACCTCCCGCGGTCGGCGCCCGCCGGCGTCCGGGGCCGGCGGAGCGCGGGAACTGCCGCTGGTGGCGGGCGGAGGCATCAGGTGGAGACGGCCGACGTCGGGCCGAACCGGCCCCGCCCGTCCGCGCGGTCGCACGCCGCACTGCCCAGTTTGCGCTGTTCGGGGTGGGTATGCCAGAGCCGACGCCCGGTTTGGTGGCCCGTGTTGTCGCCGGTGCGGGGAACAGCGGCGGAGGTGGGCGACCCCGACGTCATCGGCCGGCGCCCGCCCGGGGGTTCTTCCGCGCCGAACCGTTCGCGTCGTGGCGCGGGTCGTGCGACGGGCGAGGGGTCAGCGCCCCGCGTCGTCGCCCGCCGTCCCGCCTTCCGGCTCCTCGCCCTCGGTGAGCAGCCGCCGCAGCACCCGCCCCATCCCGGCCCGCACCTCCTCCGGGGCGGGCAGCGGCGTCTCGGCGGGAACCAGGTCCTCGGGCTCCTCGTCGCTCTCGCCGTTCGGGCTGACGGTCTCCGCGTCGGCGGCCGCCCGCAGCTCGGCGATGTCGGCCAGCACGTCCTCGGGGGTCATCGCCGGCAGCAGCGGCTCCACGTCGGCGAGCACGTCCTCCGAGTCCACCGCGACCGCCTCGGCCAACCCGATCGCGTGCGCCCGCTCGTACGGGCCGCAGACGAACGGGTCCCAGCTGTCGTCCCAGGAGCGGAACGTGACGATCCAGGGCAGGTCCTGGAGTGGGGAGCCGGGCTCCGGCTCGTAGATGATCACGCCACCCACGACGGTTCCTCCTCGCACGCGCCCCCCTGTGCCGTTGACGGTAGTGCGCATCGCGGCGGCCCACCCGCCGACGACCCCGATCCGGCCGGGCTGACCTGCGCCGACGACGGTGTGCCGGGGTCGGGAGGCGGGCCCCTGCGGGCGTCCCCTAGCCTGCTGGCTTCGTGGCCGAATCGTGACCAAGCCGGAAGGGGACCCACGCGGTGAGTTCCGAGGACCACGCCCCTCCGGCGCGCGTCGCGGCGCGCGCCCCCGCCGCCGGTCCGCCCCGCGCGTTCCCGGGCCTCCGCGCCCCATGGCGCCTGTCCCGGCTCCCGCTGCCGGTGCGGGCGCTGGCCCTGGTGCTGGCCGTCTTCGCCGGCGGGCTGATGCTCTTCCGCCCGTCCGGCCCCGCCGAGGGGCCGCCGGCCCCGGCGGTCGAGGGCGCCGCGCGGGTGGTCGCGGCGATGACCAACCCCTCGCCCGACCACGACCCGCTCGCGGACCTGCCGGCCGACTTCGCCCAGCACCTGGGGTACCGGCCCGTCACGGTCCGCTTCCCGGACGGCAACCTGCGCGCGATCCACCCGCGCGGGGACTGCTCGTCGCCCGGCGGCGCCACGCGCTTCGACTTCGACGCCGGCTGCAAGGCGCACGACCTCGGCTACGACGTGCTCCGGTACGCGGAGAAGAAGGGCCACCCGCTCGGCCCGGACGCCCGCCGCCGCGTGGACGGCCAACTCGGCGCGGACATGCACGCGCGGTGCTCCACGCAGCGCGGCGTGGAGGTTCCGCTCTGCCACGCGCTCGCCGAGGTCTACTCCGCCGGGGTCGGCTTCAACTCCTGGCGGCAGCGCTACGGCCCGCCCAGCTTCGAGCCGATGGGCGCGTGGAGCGTGGGGTTCGCGGTCATCGCCTGCCTGCTGTTCGCCCGGCGCCCCGGCCGGATCTCCCACTGGTGGCGCGACCGCCGACGCCCGGCGGTCCGCGTTCCCGCCCGCGTCCGGACGCCCGGGGCCGCCGCGCGGGCCGGGGCCGCCGCGCGCGCCGGGACCGCCGTGCGCGCCGTGGACGGGCTCCCGGTGGCCGGCATCCTGCTCGCCCTGCTCGGCCTGCCGCTGGTGGCGGTCGTGGGCTGGTGGGACAGCGGGGTCGCCCGCCAACCCGGGCTGTGGCTGGCCGCCTGGGTGCTCCAGGTGCTGCCGATCTTCTTCTTCGCCGGCGGCCGGTCCCACCTCGCCGCCTGGCGCGACGTCCAGCGGGCCGGCGGCGGCCCGGTGGAGTTCCTCGCCGACCGGCTCGCCGGCATGCTGCGGCCGGTGGTCGGCTTCGTGCTGGCCTGGCTGCTGCTGCCGGTCGTCCTGGGCCTGCTCGGCGGGGAGGACGCGCACCTGGACGCGCTCGGGTGGATGGTGGCCCGGCCGCTCTGGTACCTCGGCGTGTACCTGGTCGTCACCGCCGCCACGCCGGTGATGGCCATGGCCCACCGCCGGTTCGGCTGGGCCGTGCCCGTCGCGCTGCTCGGCGTGACGCTGCTGGTGGACCTCGTCCGCGCCGGCACCGACGAGGCGCTGCTGGGCTACCCGAACGTCGTGGTCGTCGGGCTGCTCGTGCACCAGCTCGGGTTCCTCCAGGCCGACGGCGCGCTGTCCCGGCTGCCCCGGCCGGCGCTGGCCGCGGCCGCCCTCGGCGGGGTGGCGGCCCTGGTCGGGCTCGCGCTCACCGGGGCCTACCCCCGTGACCTGGGCGGGGTGCCGGGCACGACCGTCTCCGGCCTGAACCCGTGGGCGGTCAGCGCGGTGGCGCTGGCCGCGTGGCAGCTCCCGTTCGTGCTCCTGCTGCGCGGGCCGGCCGCGCGGTGGCTGTCCCGCCGGCGCTGGCTGCGCGTGGTCGCCCGGCTCGGCACCACCCCGGTCAGCCTGTACCTCTGGCACCTGGCGGTGGTGCTGGTCGGCGTGGAATCGCTGGGGATGCTCGGCCTGCAGGTCCCGTGGTCGGGGTCGGGGTGGATGGGTGTGCTGCTCGGCCTGCTGGCCGTGCTCGTGGTGGTGCTCCGCCGGCTGGAGCGCGACACCATGCCCACGCCGACCGCGCGCCGCATCGAGTCCCCGCACGACCGGGTCGCCGCCCTGCTCGGGCTCGGCTTCGCCGCGCTGGGCATCGTCGGGTTCGTCGCGACCGGCTTCGCCGCCGGCCCCGCCGGGCGGACGGTGCTGTTCCTCCAGGTCGACTCCATGCAGAACCTGCTGCACCTGCTGCTGGGCGTCTACCTGGTGCGGACCACGCGGGCCGGGCTGAGCGGCCGGTGGCTGCCGTGGCTGCTGGCCGCCGTGGCCAGCGTGCCGCCGATGCTGCTGCCCGGAGTGAGCACCGCCGGACTGGTGCTGCACGGCACGACGCTGGGCGTCGCGCTGGTCATGCTCCTCGCGCCGCGCCGGCGGGTCGCCCCGAGCTTGCCCTGATCGGGTGAGAGTCGGCCGGCTCCCGGAAAACCACCTCTGTCCGGTATCTGGCGCCCGGCGCCCCGCTCTTCTGGTCGTGGACGGGGTCGCCCCGTCCACCAGGGGGGTGCACGAGGGAGGTGGGCTCGGCGGCGGAGCCGCCCCGCCACGATCGCCGGCCACGAGAGCAGGGGGTCGCGTGTGCCAGCGGGTTGCGGGCTCACCTCCCCGACCGGGACGGGGCCGTCCGGGGGCAACGACGGACCACGTCCACGAGGGAGGGGTCGGGCATCGCCCCGGGGGAGTGAGGCACCGGTCGACGCGACGGGGGTGGCGTCGGCCGGTGCCTCCGTGTTCTCCCGGGCTCTCGTGGGTTCTCCGCGTCGGGCGCCGTGTTCGCGCTTCCCGACCAGCCACCGACGGGGTGACGACCCGAAGAGGTGACCTCCCCGCGGCCACCCGAGTGATCCTGAGCTGAACCGCCCGCTTCCGGACAGCCCGGTCGTGACGCTCGGCCCCGTGTCCGCTGTCGAAGAGGCCGCCGCAGGGGTGAGGGCCGCCGCCGAGCGGCTGCCCGCCCAGGAGATCACCGTCGCGTCGGATGCCTTGCGGGACTGCCATGAGGCGGTTGTGACCGCCACGGAGGGAAGTGGGGCCGAGGAGCCCGCGCAGGCCGCCGCCTGGCTCGCGTCGGCGGCGGAACGGCTGACGGAGGTCGCCCAGCTCGTCGCGGAACTCCGCACGAGGCTCCACCGCTTCGCGGATCACCTGGCGAACCCGTCGCCCCCGGCCCGCACCTCAACACCGGTCCCGCCAACCAGGCAGACACGTTCGCCGGTCGACCGACAATGGGGCCAACGAGCCCGTGCGCGATTACCTGTCCGACCGAACGGCCGAGGCCCAACCCTGGGAACCTACGTCGACCAGGACGGCATCGAGCACAGCGTTCGCTCCGGCGCGGAGGAGGATGGGCTGGACCAGGAGTTGGCGTACTTCATGTGGAGCGAGGGACTGGTACGCCCCGACATGACCAGACCAGACGGATCACGCCATGTGGAACTGAAGGTCGCCTACCGCATGCGTGTCAGCAACACTCCGCACGCCGAGCTGGCGATCAACAACGAGATCGACAAGGAGCTCTACGGCTGTCATCGGCTGTTGCCACGCGTGCTCGCGCCGGGGCAGGTGCTTGTCGTTCACGACGACCTCGGAACTCATGTCTACAGAGGAAAGGGTGGGCGACAGAGGTGACCTACACGGTGAGGTTCGGTCTTCAGGCCAAGGCCGATCGAGGCCCCATCATCGCTCGCACCAGGGAGGAGATCGACGCCGCGCTGGACCGGATCATCGCCGTCGCACCGGCGTTCAACCACAACCCCTCGGCGATCGTGGTCGAGCGCCCGCTGTTCGGTCCCCTTCAGCTTCCCGACCACGGGATCAAAATCGACATCGATCCCACCTGCGGTGTCGCCGCGATCGCCTATGTCGGCCCGGACTTCGACGGTTCCTGGGTGACGAAGTCCGACCAGTCACGGAGCGAGGCGATTCTGCAGCGGGACATCGCTTCCGAGACCCCCTTCCCTGCCGACGCTGCCATCACCCTCGCTTTGCTTCGGGCTGCTGTGCACGAGTTTCACCAGACTGGCGGCCGGCGCCCCACGTGTGTGGGGTGGCAGTCGGCCGACGGGTGGTGATCAGAGCACTGGGGTGAAGGGCCTGCCGGCTCTGGGGTGAGCCTGGTGGGTGGTCAGGCGGGGCGGGGTTGGGCGGGGATGAGGAGGCTGCCGGAGGTCTGCGCCGCGAGCAGGTCGACGACGTCGGTGAGGCGGCCGCGGCGGGCGAGGGCCCGGCGTTGGCGTTGCGCGCCGGAGCCGGTCGCGTGCAGCGACCGGAGGACCTCGGTGGCGAACGTGAGGTCGCCGCCGGCCAGCAGCGCGGGCCGGAGGCGGTCCAGCAGGCGGGTGGTGAGTTCCTCCACCGGAACGACGTGACCGGTCGTCGGGTCGAGGCAGGACCCCTCCAGGCCGTCGTGCGCGGCGCGCCACAGGGCCGCGCGCAGGTCGGAGGCCCGGGGCGCGGGCGCCGGCCGCCCGGCGCGGATGTCGACGACCGCCGTCGCCACCAGCCCGCGGACCAACGCGGCGAGCAGGGCGGCCTCGTCGGCGGTGGGGGAGACGTCGCAGACCCGGATCTCGATCGTCGGCTGGTGGTCGGAGAGCCGGATGTCCCAGTAGATCATGCCCCGGTCCATGGCGGCCCCGGTCTCCAGCAGCGCCCGCACGGCCGACTCGTACTCGGCCGTGGAGGCGAAGTGGGGTGGCGGGCCGGCCGACGGCCAGCGCGCCCAGATCATCGACCGCCAACTGGCGTGCCGGGTGTCGCGTTCGTGCCAGAACGGTGAGTTGGCGCTCAGCGCGAGCAGGAGCGGCAGCCACGGTCGCAGGTGGTTGCTGACCTGCACGGCGGTCTCGGCGTCGGGCATGCCCACGTGCACGTGGCAGCCGCAGATGCTGTGGGTGTCGATGAGCCCGCCGAACTCGGTGGCCATGCGCTGGTAGCGCTCGACGGCGGTGAGCGGTGGGGGGACGGCCTCGCCGAGCACGGCGGTGCCGGTGGCGACCAGTCGCAGGCCCTGCTCCTCCGCGGTCCTGGCCAGGCTGACCCGGAGGCGCTGGAGGTGGTCCCGCAGCTCGACGGCGCTCAGGCACACCGGGCTGGTCGTCTCCACCTGGTAGAGGGTGATCTCCTTCTGGAGCACCGGTGAGATGTCCGCGCCGGCCGCGAGGACCGCGGTGGCGGCCGGCGCGACCCGTCGTGTGTCGGCGTCCACGAGGAGGAACTCCTCCTCGACGCCGACGGTCAGCCGTTCGGCCAGCTCGCCGGGGTCGGTGACGAGCTGGTCGACCGGGGGCGGCGACGGGTGGTACGGGGCAGCGGGTCGCTGCTCGCCGGTGCCGCCGTGGTCGGGTTGGTTCATCGCGAGCGCCTCCCTGACAGCAGTCCGGTCCGGGGGAGCGGAACGGCCAGTGCGCGCGGTGGTGGGGTGGAAACTATCGGTAGTCACGCGGCCGTCGCATGGTGCATTGGGAGGAAACAGGAAAGCCACTTCTCGGGGGAGCGGCGACGCCCCGTTCCCGCCACTGATCCGATCGGTGTATTCCAGCTTCCCCTGTTCAGGAGAACCCTATGGTCCGCCAGCGGGCGGGGAGAAGGGAACGGGGTGGCGGCAGGAAGTGCGGCCACAGTGGAACCGAGGGCTTCAGTGAGTAGTGAAAACAGTCACGCTGAGTCAGGGGTGGCGGAGGGTTGGCCTCGTCGGCTGCGTCGAGCAACGGGTCGGGGCCAGGCGTCTGGACATTCTTCGCGGATGCCCGTTAGGGTTTCGTCAATCGGTGTGTCGGGAAGCCTGGTCGGCGAGTGGGTGGAGCGTTCGACGAGGGTTTCCCGACGGCGGTCAAATGTTTGTTCGCAGTTCATGTTCGTTTGTCGTTGATCGTGCGATGCGTGGTTCCACGCGGGATCTCGTGGCTGGTTGGCTGGTCTGTAGTCCCTGGTCACGCTGATGTTGGGGTGGGGCGACGGCATTTCGCGGTCGGTCGCCCGGTCACTGTGGTCCGGCGGCGCGACGTCCCGTGGGTGAAACGCGGCAACGACCTCGATGTGTTTCCCGATCACGTTGCGGGCGCGGTGCCGGGGAATTTCTGACCGCCGCCGGGAACGAGCTGTCGCAGGGCGAAATCGCGACAGGGGGACGGCGGTTCCGGAAGCCCTGCCCGGGCCGCCGCCGGGGCGGGGCCCTGTCCGGCCGCACGGGGTTCGTGCCGGACGGGGCCCGCGCCCTCGGCGAGGGCCCCTCGGGCCCGCGGGCGCGAGGCGGGCGCTCAGCCCGGCAGGACCAGCAGGCTCGCCGGGGTGAGGGCGAGCAGCGCGGCGGTGACGACCAGGAGCGCGCGCACGCCGGCCGACAGCGGGCGGCGCGGGGTGAGCAGCCGTCGGACCCTCGCCTGGATCTCGTGGCTCGCCGGCGCGGCTCCGCCCGGCGCGGTGGGGCCGCCGGGGTGGAAGCACAGCAGCGCGCCGGCCAACGTCTCGGGCCGGTGCCGGGCCAACGCGCGGTCGTCGGCGCGCATCTCGACGAGCATCGCCACGGCCCGCGCCGCCTCCGCGAGCAGGCGGCTGTTCGGCAGCGCGCGGCGCAGCAGCGTGAAGGGCAACAGGATCAGGTCGTGCCGCTCGTGGGCGTGCGCGCGTTCGTGCGCGAGCACCGCGCGGAGCTGGTTGTCGTCCAGGAGGCGCCGGGTGGCGGTGCTGATCACGACGCGGGGGTGGCGGCCGGGCACGCAGTAGGCCGCCGCCGTGGGCAGGTCGACCAGGAGCACGTCGTCGCCGTCCGGGGTGTCGCGGCCCAGCAGGGTGAGCAGGGACCGGTGCCGGCGGCGCGCCCGCAGGGTGCCGGAGACGCTGGCGACCGCGCCGACCAGCAGCCGCGCGGCGAGCGCGAGGCCGACGACGACCGCGACGAGGTGGGCCAGGCTCAGCGCGGTGAACACCTGGCCGGCGACGACGTCGGCCACGAGTGCCGCGCAGGCGGGCACGACGCCCCGGCCGTAGGGGGAGAGGCCGACCGCGAGCAGGAAGCTCACCGCGGACAGCCCGGCCGCGAGCCCGAGCGCCTGCCACAGCAGCAGGGCGACCCGGGGGCTGTGCCACGGCCACCGGCTGCGGGCCAGCGGCCCCACGCTGGCCGCGCAGACGGCCAGCATCACCACGTGGTGCAGGGCGTGGGTCATCGTCGGTCGGGCGGCTCTCGGTCGGGGTCGTCGGTCAGCGCGTCCCGCAGCACGTCGGCCTCGGTGCCGGCCACGGACCGGGCGAAGTGGACCAGGGCGGCGTCCCGGTCGCCGGCGAGGTCGAGGACCTGCAGCATCAGCTCGGCGACGAAGGTCTCCCTGCTGGCGGCGGCGACGTAGCGCCAGGTGCGGCCGTCCTCGCCGCGCTCGCGCCGCACGAAGTCCTTGCGGGCCAAGCGGTCCAGGACCGTCATGACCGTGGTGTAGGCCGGGTTGCGGTCGGCGAGGTCGGTGACGACCTCGCGCACGGTGGCGGGTGTGGCGCGGGCCCACAGCACGTCCATCACCGCGCGTTCCAGCGCACCGAGGTTGCGCACGTGGCCTCCTGACGATCCTCGCCCGTGATTGTCCCGGCGGGTGGGCGACGGGTGGGACCCGGGTCGCCGGCTCCCTACTACGGGTTGTCATACTACGGCGCGTAGTAGCGCGGAGCGGAGCGGGCGGGTTGCGCGACGAGAGGGGATGGCGATGACGATCGGCGACCTTCGGGAGGTGGTGGTCGCGCCGTCGGCGCCCACCGGGGTTCCGGCCCGTGGCGGGGAGAAGGTGCGGGCCTACCTCGCGTTGACCAAGCCCCGCATCATCCGACTGCTGTTGGTCACCACCGTGCCCGCGATGCTCCTCGCCGCGCGCGGGGTGCCGTCGCTGTGGCTGGTGCTGTGGACCTTGGTCGGCGGCGCGGCGGCCGCGGGCAGTGCGAACGCGCTGAACTGCGTGATCGACGCCGACATCGACAAGGTGATGAACCGGACGAGGGAGCGGCCGCTGGCCACCGGCGCGCTGTCCGTGCGCCAGGGGCTGTTCTTCGGGCTGGGGCTGGGGGTTCTCGCGTTCGCGGTGCTGTGGGCGACGTCGAACCTGTTGGCGGCCTCGCTCGCGGTGGCGGCGATCCTGTTCTACGTCCTGGTGTACACGTTGGTGCTCAAGCGCCGGACGTCGCAGAACATCGTGTGGGGCGGCGCGGCCGGGTGCATGCCGGTGGTGATCGGCTGGGCCGCGGTGACCGGGACGGTCGACTGGCCGGCGTGGGTGATGTTCGCGGTGATCTTCGTCTGGACGCCGGCCCACTTCTGGACGTTGGCGATGCGGTACCGGGAGGACTACGCGGCGGCACGCGTGCCCATGCTGCCGGTGGTCGCGCCGCCGGAGGTCGTGGCTCGGCGCACCGTGGCGTACGCGTGGCTGACCGTCGGGATCTCGTTGCTGTTGTTCCCCGTGACCAGTTGGGTGTACGTGGCCGTCGCCGGCGTGCTGGGCGGCTGGTTCCTGAGCCGGGCGCACCGGCTCCAGTCGCAGGTCCGTCGCGGTGAGGCGGGGGAGCCGATGCCGGTGTTCCACGCCTCCATCGGCTACCTGGCCGCCGTTTTCGCCGGAATCGCGGTCGACGTGCTGGTGGGTTTGCCGCCGATCGGCTGGCCGTTCTGACGGTCGCCGGGCGGGGCCGACCGCGACGTGGTGAGTGAGCACGCGCGCTCACTCACCACGTCGCTTTTGTTCAGTTTTCCGCCGGTTTCACCGGCGGTGTTCCGCGTTGGCGGTGACTTTGCCCTTGCCGTAAGCCCACACGTGGGGGTCGCCGTCGTCCTTGACGAGTCGGAAGAAGTGCTCGTGGTTGGAGTAGAGCGCGGTCCAGCAGTAGCCGTGGGTCTGTTTGTCCACCCGGAAGTCGATCGGCTCGCCGATCCGCGTGCCCAGGTGCCCGCCGCTCTCGGCGTCCCACATCTCCACCTTGATGGACCGCAGTGTCGAGACGTTCGAGGTCGCGCTCAGGTTCACGCACGCCCGGCCCAGCGGGGACGGGTAGAAGCGCCGCGAGTTGAGGTGGGTGGAGACGCTGAAGGAGAAGTCGAACGGCAGGACCTCCGGGGCGCCCTCGGCGACCTGGTGCCCGCCGGCGGCCTCGTTCAGCTCCAGCGTCGGCGCGCCGGGGACCGCCCCCGCCGACGCGGGTGCGGCGGACGTCTCCCGCGACGACGCCGGCCCGTCCGTGGTGTCCGCGACGGCGGCGGGCGCTCCGGCCGTCACCGCGGCCGAGAGCAGAAGTCCCAGCGCTCCCGCGATCACACGCTTTCTCGCCATTCGTGATTCCCCCGGTTCCGGTTGTCTCGTCATCGGCGACCAGGACGTTAACCAGGGCCTCTTTGCTGGAACAACCACCGACCGGGTGATGCGGCGACCGCCGGTCGGGCCCGCTCGGCAAAATATTCCATCCGGTGGCGTGTGATTCCGGGCACATTGTTCCGAAATCTGTTCCCGACGACCGGGCATTAGTCGTGGTTCGGTGCCCGGGACGGATGTTGGTTGACGTGAACGGGAATGTCAGGGGTGATTGACTGTTCGAATCCGGGGGCCCGGTGGAACCGCGCCGTCGTCCGCCGCCGGCGCGGTCCGGTCCGGTCAGGACCAGGCGGCGGCGTGCTGGCGGGCGAAGGTCGGGAACGACGTCGCGGGCCGGTTCGTCAGGGCGCGCACCGTGTCGGTGACGACCGCCTCCCCGCCGGAGAGCACGCGGGAGAACAGGGTTCGCGCCATGCGCGGGTCGGCGCCGGGGACGCCGAGTTCGGCCATGAGGTCGGGGTCGTCGAGGTCGAGCGGCTGGTACCGGACGGGTCGGCCGCTCGCGGCGCTGATCTCCGCCGCCACGTCGGCGAAGCCGAGTGCGCCCGGCCCGGTGACCAGGTGGCCGCCGGGCAGCTCGGTGTCGGCGGCGAGCAGGGCCGCCGCGCAGGCGGCGATGTCGTCGACCGCGACGAAGCTGACCTCCGCGTCGCCGGCCGGCACGCGGATGACGCCCTCTTCCGTGATCGTGCGGTGGTAGCGGCCGCCGGTGAAGTTGTCCATGAACCAGTTGGGACGCAGGAAGGCCGCGTCGGGCACGAGCTCCCGGACGGCCTGCTCGACGCCGTGCAGGGGAGTGCCGACGGCCGTCTCGACGCCGAGCGCGGAGAGCACGACGAACCGGCGCACCCCGTTCCGGAGCGCGCGCTCGACGAAGGCGCGCGCGATCTCGGGGCCGTTGCGCAACCGCTCGTGGACGATGAGGTAGAGGCGGTCCACCCCGCGCAACGCCGGCTCGTGGGTCTCGGGGTCGTCCCAGTCCAGTCGGGTGTGCTCCACCTCGCTGACCGGAACGCGCTCCGGGTGTCGGCAGGCGGCGCGCACCGGGAGGCCGAGGGCGACCAGGCGCGCGCAGGCGGCCGCGCCGTTGCGGCCGGAGGCTCCGGTGACGAGAACGTGTTCACCCATGGCGCCGTGTCTCCTCTGTCCACTGTGGACGGTTATGGTCGTCCTGTCCGCCGGCGAAGGCCAGCAGGGTCACCGCCGCCACCGCCGCGAGCACCGCGGCGAGGTAGAACGGCGTGCCCGCCCCGACGTCGAACAGGACGCCGGCGCACAGCGGGCCGACGCCGCGGGCGGCGGCGGAGACGGACTGGCCGATGCCGAGCAGGCTGCCCCGGCCGCGCTGCGCGGTCAGGCCGGACAGGACGCTGGTCAGCGTCGGCGTGATCAGGCCCTGGCCGGCGGCGAGCAGACCGAGCGCGACGTAGGCCGCCGGCGCGGGCGCCCAGGGGAGGGCGGCCAGCGATCCCGCCATGAGCAGGGCGCCGGCGACCGCGACCGACCGGTCGCCCCAGCGCCGGGCGAGCCGGCCGACGAGACCGCCCTGGACGACGGCCGTCACCACGCCGACGGCGGCGAAGACCAGGCCGAGCCCGGAGCCGCCGAGCCCGAAGCGCCGCTCGCCGAGCAACGCGAAGACGGCCTCCATGCTGGCGAAGGCGAACATGGACAGGAACATCGCCGCCATCACTGGGGACGCACCGGTGACGCCGAGCGCGGCGCGGAGGCCGGCCAGCACGCCCGGCCGCCGTTCGGGCCGCCGCTCCTCGGTCCTGGCGGGCTCGACGAGCCGGAACCAGGCCAGCACGAGGTTCGCGGCGGCCAGCGCGGCCGCGGCGAACGTCGCCGTGGCGAACCCGAACGGCGCGAGCGCTGCGCCCAGCGCGGGGCCGAGGACGAACCCCATGCCGATGGCCGCGCCGAGCAGGCCCAGCGCTCTGGTCCGCCCCTCCTCGGGCACGACGTCGGCCACGTAGGCCTGCGCCACCGAGATGCTGCCGCCGAACAGCCCGGCCAACAGCCGCGTCAGCAACAGCAGCGGCAGCGTGTCGGCCAGTCCGGCCAGGGCCAGGGAGACGGTGGAGCCGAACAGGCTCAGCAGCAGCAGCGGCCGACGCCCGTACCGGTCGGACAACGCGCCGAGCACCGGTGTGCTCACCAGCTGGGCGGCCGAGTAGGCGGTCAGCAGCAGTCCGACCCAGGTGCCGGAGGCGCCGAGCCGCTCGGCGTAGTAGGGGAGCTGCGGCAGGATGATGCCGAAGCCCAACAGGTCGACGAAGACGGTGCCGGTGACGACCACCTGGGCCGAACGTTTCACTCCGCTGCCTCCGTGCCGTGGTTTTCCGTGCCGACAAGGGAAACCGCCCGCGGTCCCGGCGGCGTCCGCTCGTGTGGGCGGGGACGGTACCCGTCGGATGCCGCGCGGCGGTCGGGCCGCGTCAACCGGCGACCGGGTGGCCCAGGGCGGACGGGCGACCGGTCTCGGCCGACCGGCCGGCGGCTGTGCCCCTCTCGCCATCTGGCCCGACACCGCCCGTCCTGACCGGGCCCGGCTCGGTCGCGGCCCAGTCGCGGGGCTGGAGGAAGCGGGCGGTGTCGGCCTCCGGGCTGCCCGGCTCGGGTCGGACGTCGAAACCCCAGCGGACCACCGGGGGCATCGAGATGAGGATGGCCTCGGTGTTGCCGTCGGTCTGGAGGCCGAACAGGGTTCCCTTGTCGTAGACCAGGTTGAACTCGACGTACCGGCCGCGTCGGGTGAGCTGCCACGCGCGTTCCCGTTCCCCGTAGGGCATGGGGACGCGACGGTCGAGGATCGGCAGGTAGGCCGGCAGGATCGTCGCCAGCCCGTCGACGACCACCGCGCGGCACCGCTCGTGCCCGCCGGGTCGGTCGTCGCGCAGCCGGTGGAAGAAGACCCCGCCGACGCCCCGCATCTCCCGGCGGTGCCGCAGGAAGAAGTACCGGTCGCACTCGTCCTTCCACTGTGGATAGAGGCTCGGGTCGTGCCGGTCGCACCACTCCCGAAGGGTGCGGTGGAAGTGGACGGCGTCGACGTCGAACCCGTAGCTCGGGGTCAGGTCGAGCCCGCCCCCGAACCACCAGGTGCGGTCGGCGACCTCGAAGTAGCGGAAGTTGGCGTGGAACGACGGCGCGTAGGGGTTGCGGGGGTGCAGCACCAAGGAGATCCCGGTGGCCCGGAACGGTTTTCCGACCAGCTCGGGCGCCTCCAGCGCCGGGGGGACCCGTGCGCCGTGGACGAGCGAGACGTTGACACCGGCGCGCTCGAACACGGCGCCGCCCTCCAGGACGCAGGCGCGTCCGCCGCCCAGCCCGTCCCGCCGCCACTCCCGTCGCCGGAACCGCCGTTCGCCGTCGTAGCGCTCGAACGCGTCGACCAGGCGGTCCTGTTCGGACCGCAGGTGGTCGGCGATCTCGGCCGCGTGGCTCGTCACGGCTCCTCCGGTGGCTGCTCGGGCCGGTAGGCGCGTACCTCGTCGACGAGGCACGCGACGTTGTCCGGCGGGGTCGACGGCAGGACGCCGTGGCCGAGGTTGAACACGTGGGGCCGGCCGCCGGCCTGGCGGAGCACCTCGTGGGCGTGGGCGCGCACGACGGCGCGGTCGGCCAGCAACGAAGCGGGATCGAGGTTGCCCTGCAACACCTTTCCGGGCAGCAGGGGCCGGCACCGGGACAGCGGCAGCCGCCAGTCCACGCTGACCACCTCGGTCGGCAGGGTGGCGATCAGCGGGTACAGGTGGCTGGCCCCCACGGCGAGGTAGATCCGGGGCACGTCGGCCACCGCGGCGAGCACCCGGCGCGCGAACGGCAGGCCGAACTCCCGGTAGTCGTCGGGGCTGAGCATTCCCGCCCAGCTGTCGAACAACTGCACCGCGGAGACCCCGGCGGCGACCTGCTGCCTGAGGTAGTCGGCCGTGACGTCGGCGATGCGGCCCAGCAGCGCGCGCGCCGCGTCCGGGTCCTGCCGGAGCAGTCCCCGGAACTCCGCGTAGTCCTTGGAACCCCGCCCCTGCACCGCGTACATCGCGATCGTCAGCGGAGCGCCGGCGAACCCGATCACCGGGACGGAGACGGCGGACCGGACCTGGCGGATCGCGGCGGCCACGAACGGGGCGATCTCCTCGGCGTCGGGCCGGCGGAGCGCCTCGATGGCCGCCCTGGTCCGCAGCGGTCGGGCGAGGACGGGTTCGGGGGCGAACTCGACCTCCATGCCCATCGCCGGCAGCGGGGTGACGATGTCGTTGAAGATGATCGCGGCGTCCAGCGGGAACCGGCGCAGGGGCTGGAGGGTGATCTCGGCGGCCAGCTCGGGAGTGCGGCACATCTCCCAGAACCCGTGCCGCTCCTTGAGGTTCCGGTACTCGGGCAGGTACCGGCCGGCCTGCCGCATGAGCCAGACCGGCACGTGGTCGGTGGCCCGGCCGCGCACGGCGTCCAGGAAGGCGCCGCTGGCCGGGGTGGCGACCGCCGGGGCGCTGCTGTCCGGGGCGCTGGTGTCCGGGGAGGTGGCGGTCTTCTCCGCGGTCATCGCAACCTCCTGGCGGCTGACGCGGCCCAGTAGGTGAGGATGACCGTGGCGCCGGCCCGCCGGATGGCGGTCAGCGTCTCCACCACGGCCTGGTCCAGGTCCAACCAGCCGGCCGCCGCCGCGGCGGTGATCATGGCGTACTCGCCCGAGACCTGGTAGGCCGCCACCGGCACGTCGGCGACGGCCGCGGCCCGCGCCACGATGTCCAAAGAGGACAGTGCGGGTTTCACCATGACGACGTCGGCGCCCTCGGCCAGGTCCAGCCGGATCTCCCGGTCGGCCTCCACCGCGTTGGCCGGGTCCATCTGGTAGGTCCTGCGGTCGCCCCGCAGCGCGGACTCGACCGCGTCGCGGAAGGGGCCGTAGAAGCTGGAGGCGTACTTCGCGGCGTAGGCGAGGATCGCGACGTCGGTGTGCCCTGCGGCGTCGAGGGCGGCGCGGATCGCGGCCACCTGGCCGTCCATCATCCCGCTCGGACCGACGACGTGGACACCGGCCTCGGCCTGGACCACGGCCATCCGCGCGTAGTGGTCGAGCGTGGCGTCGTTGTCGACCGCGCCGTCGGCGCGCAGCACCCCGCAGTGCCCGTGGTCGGTGAACTCGTCCAGGCACAGGTCCGCCATCACCACCAGCTCGTCGCCGACCTCGCTGACGACGTCCCGGATCGCCCGGTTCAGCACGCCGTCGGGCGCGACTCCCTGACTTCCCGTGGCGTCGCGGTGTTCCGGCACCGCGAACAGCATGACGCCGCCGACTCCGGCCTCGGCGGCCTCGCGGGCCGCCTTCCGCACCGAGTCGCGGGTGTGCTGCACCACGCCCGGCATCGACGTGATGGGCGTGGGCGCGGTCGCGTTCTCCTTGACGAACAGGGGAAGGACGAGATCGGCCGGCGAAAGCCGGGTCTCGGCGACCAGGCGGCGCAGGGCCGGTGTCGTGCGCAGGCGGCGGGGTCGGGCCACCGGCCAGGGCACGAGGCCGGCGGTGAGCGGAGTTTCCCGTGTCGTGCGTGTCGTCATGCCAGTCCCGCCTTTCCGGTGGGGGCGGCCGACGGGTCGACGGCCGCCCGGGTCTCGGTGATCAGGGGCCGCGCTCCGGCGGCGAGCAGCGCGCGGGCCAGTCGCCGGCCGATGGCCTCCGCCTCGACGGCGGGTCCGGTCTCGGTGTCGCGCAGCACCAGCCCGCCGTCCCCGGCCGCCACCAGCCCGGTCAGGCGCAGCGCGTCGCCGTCGACCTCGGCGTGCGCGGCGACCGGGGCGGTGCAACCGGCGTCGAGCGCGGCCAGCAGGCTCCGCTCGGCCTCGACCGCGGCCCGGCTGGCCGGGTGGTCGAGCCGGCCGAGCACGGCGGCCAGGGAGTGGTCGTCGGCCCGGCACTCGACGGCCAGCGCGCCCTGCGCGGCGGCCGGCAGCACCACCGACGGCGGCAGGGGCGAGGCGGCCAGGCCGGGTTCGGCGAGCCGGCCCAGGCGCGCCAGCCCCGCCCTGGCCAGCACCACGGCGTCCAGCTCGCCGGCGACGAGCCTGCGCAGCCGCGTGTCGACGTTGCCGCGCAGGGGCACGATCCGCAGCCGGGGGTCGTGTGCGAGGAGCTGCGCGCCGCGTCGGGGCGAGCCGGTGCCCACGCGGGCCCCGGCCGGCGGCCACGTGTCCGGCGGGCCGTCGGCCCGGCGCACCAGGACGTCCCTGGGGTCCTCGCGCTCGGGGACCGCGGCCAGCAGCAGGCCGGGCGCGGGGGCGGTCGGCAGGTCCTTGCACGAGTGGACGACGAGGTCCACCTCGCCGGCGAGCAGGCGTTCCCGCAGCGCCGAGACGAACACGCCGGTGCCGCCGAGCTGGTCGACGGGCAGGGTCGACAGGTCGCCGGGAGTGGTGCTGAGGACCAACTCCACCGGCTGGCCCAGGGCGGCGAGCCGGCGCGCCACCCACCGGGACTGCGCCACGGCCAGGGCGCTTTCCCTGGTGCCCAGCCGCAACACGCGCCGGCTCGTCCCGCCGGCGGTCCGACCGCCTGCGATGTCCACTGTGGACAGTTCCGGTGTTCCGGTCGGCAGGGACCCGACGTCGCCGGTCACGCGATCATCTCCTCGGTGTTGAGGTCGAACAGGCGGGACAGCGCCTCGACGTAGACGTGCCCGTGCGGGGACGTCGACAGCTCTTTCGCCCGCGTCATGGGTTTGTGCAGCAGCTTCCCCACGACCCGCCGCACGGCGGTCGCGGTCTCGGTGCGCTCGCGGTCGTCGAGGTGGGGCAGCCGGGCCCGCAGGCGGCGCAGCTCGTCGTCGACGACGCCCTGGGCCAGCGACCGCAGGGCCACGATCACCGGGGTCGCCGCCGCCGCGCCGCGCCGGGCGAGGAACTCCTCGGCCCCCGCCACGACGACGGCCCACGCCCGGTCCACCTCGGTGGCGCACTCGGCGCCGGTCGCGGTCCTGGCCAGGGCGGCGATGTCGAGCAGGGTCACCCCCGGCAGCTCCCGGCACTCGGGAGCCACGTCGTGCGGCACGGCCAGGTCGAGCACCACGACCGGGCGCGGGCCGGCCAACTCCCTGGCCCGCGCCAGCTCCCGCCGGCCCACCACCGCGTGCGGCGCGCCGGTCGCCGCGACCACCAGGTCGGCGCGGGCCAGCGCGGGCACGAGCTCGCCGGCGGGCACCGGCCGGCCGCGCACCTGGGCGGCGAGCCGCCGGGCGGCCTCCTCGGTCCGGTTGGCGATCCACAGGTCGCCGGCGCCGTCGGCGCGCAGCAGCCGGGCCGCGAGCGTGGCGGTGGCGCCGGCGCCCAGCAGCACCGCCGTCCGCCCGGCGAGCCCGCCGAGCTCGGCGCGCGCCGCGTCGAGTCCCATGTGGACGATGGTGCGGCCGGCCGCGCCGACCCCGGTCCGGGTTCTGGCGCGCCGGCTGGTCCGTAGGGCCGCGTCCACGAGCGCGCCCAGTGTGGGGCCGAGCGCGCCGGCCTCGCGCGCGGCGCGCAGCGCGGTCCGGATCTGGGCCACGATCTGGTCCTCGCCCACGGCGACCGAGTCCAGGCCGCAGGCCACCGCGAACAGGTGCCGCGTGGCCCCGGCCTCGTCGCGGACGTCCAGCGCTTCGGCGAGTTCGCGCGCCCCGCCGGTCCGCAGGGCGAACAGGTCGGTGGCGTGCCGGGTGGCCGCGACGACGTCGTCGGCCACCAGGTAGACCTCCACCCGGTTGCAGGTGGACAGCACCAGCGCCTCCAGGACGGCGGGGTGCCCCCGCAGGCGCCGCAGGACCTCGGCGAGGTCGTCGGCGGCCACCGCCGCCCCGCCGAGGAGGGCCCCGTCGCAGCGACGGTGGCTCAGTCCAATCTCGACGATCGACATGAGGAGATCAACGTCCTTCGTGTGACACCGCGTGCCGACGAGCGGCCGCCACCGACCTCGGTCGGGCGGCGGTCAGCGCTCCCCCGAGCCCTCCGCCGCCCGCGCACCGCGCGTGAGCAAGGTGCGGAGAGACCCGTCCGCGCCGGCCGCGAACGGTCGGCGCCGGCCCCAGGACAGGGCGATCGCACGTGGACCGGCCGGGCGGACCCGCCAGCCGTGCCCGGCCGGCCAGTCGCCCCGAACGTCCACATCGGACAGTCATGGCTCGCCGACCACTGCGGCGATCTCCCGCGCCGTGGATCGCCGTGATCGTGGTGAGCTCGACGCTCCGCACCAGAGGTGACACGTCATTCGTCATGGTCGCCCCGCCCCTGATCGCTGTGGGTGCCGTCGACGGCGGGATCACTCGCTACACCGGGATTGGCGTCGCGCCGGCGTGCGTAGCGGAAGACGCAACATGGCCGCCCGTCGGTCTGGCGCGCCAGAACCTGTGCTGAGAGCACGGGCAGTGCCCGGCACGCGGCGGCCAGCTCGACGTCGCACAACACCGGTTCGCGTTCCGCCGCGCCGAGTTCCTCGGCGGCGCGCAGGCAGGTGCAGGTGATCATCAGCTCCAGCGCGGCGTCTTCGTCGCCGGTCGAGACGTCGACGAAGTCGACGACCAGCCCGAGGGAGGCCAGGATCGGCACGGCGCGGGCGAACCCCGTGGCCAACGTGTCCGCGCCGAGCAGTGGCCCGAGGGTGGCCGCCTGGTTGGCCGTCTCCTCCCGCACCATCAGCTCGCGGGCGTGGCTCGCGCCGTGCAGTGCCCGGAGTCGGTGGTACCGCCTCAACCGTTCGGTCGCGTGCCGGATGGCCGTCGGCACGGGATCCGGGGTGTCCTCAGCCAACGCGTCCTCCCACCGGTCGCGCGCTCATCCAGTCGGCCGGCTCCCACCGCCGCGGGAAGCTGGTCCCGCGTGCCGTTCGCGTTCGGTGGCCGGCTCCGCGCGGGATGGCTCCCACAGCGCCCATGACGACTGCTGCCGTCCGGCCAGGGCTCGACTCCGCGCGGGCGGGGTCAGCGTCGGCTCGTGCGATTTCCAGGCAGGAGTGCGCGATCGCGGACAACGTCACGTGTCGGTACCACGCCGTGCGTTGCCGCGCCTCGTAGTTGTCCAGTCCGGCGTGGACACACGCCGCCGCGAGGCAGTCCGGCGCCCGCTCGGCGGTCTCGACGGCCCGCGCCAGCTCGTTGAGCGGGGTTCCGGTGGGGCCGCATGCCACGTGGCAGCGTCGGACCAGCCCCGGCGACATCGGCTCCGCCACCACCAGCCACCGGCAGAAGCCGTGGTGTGCCGCTGGTGCCAACGGGAACCGAGCCCACCGCACGGTGTTCCACCGCCGGGGCCGGGCCGGCTCGTCCGCTCCGCGCGGGCCGTGCCCGGCGTGCCCCGACCGCCCGAGCACCGCGTCGACGGACTGCGCGACGACCCGGTTGTCCACCAGGAACGGCAGGACCTCCGCCGGGTCCACCTCCAGCACGTGCGGGATTCCCCTGCGCTGCAAGGCGGTGTGCAGCGACCCGCTCGCGCCGTAGGGCCGGCCCGCCACCAGCCAGGCCGCCGGCACCCTGGTCCGGGCGGCCATCAACGCCGCCAGCTCACCGACCTCGCGGAACCGCACCTCGTCGCCGAGCCCGGCGTCCCGCCGTCGCCTCGGGTCGGCCAGCCACACCGGCGGCAGGTACAGCTCGCGGTCCACGATCGCGCTCCCCCGGGGGGAGACGTAGAGCAGGAACACCCCGAGCTGGCCGTTCGTCACGCGGCCGGTCAGCCGGTCGTACCGCTCGTGCACGCCAGCCGACCGGACCCCGTTCTTGCGGAAGTGGCGCTCGCCAACGACCAGCACCCCGCCCGGGTCGCCGAGGTGCTCGGCCACCATGTCCTGCAGGTCGTCCCGGACGACCTCGGAGTCCCACTGCGCCGAGGTGAGCAGCCGCTGCATGCCGTCGGGCTGCTCCTCCCCGCCCCGCATCACCAGCCGACGGCCGCCCCTCGGCCCGTTCGACAGGGCCAGCCCGCACAGGTACCGCAACGCGCGGCGCCGGGGCTCGGCCCGCAGGAACCGCGGCGCGATGCGCGCGTGCGCCGCCTCCACTGTGGACAGAAGGGATCTCAGGTCCCCACCGGTCATCAGCAACAACCCCCCATGTTCGATGCTGATCTCGTGCGCGGGTCAGGGCTCGGCCAGCGCGGAGCCCGCCACCGCCAACGCCAGGCGGACGCAGTCGTTGACCCCCACCCCGCGGTAGGCGTTGCCGGCGACGTGCAGCCCCGGCGTCGCCGCCACGTCGGCGAGCACCCGGTCGGCCTGCTCCCGGTAGCCGACGTGGTACTCGGGGATCGCGCGCCGCCAGACGTGGTCGAAGGTGAAGACCGGCTCGCCGCCGATCCGGAACACCCGGGCCAGCTCGCGGTGGATCACGGCGGCGGCCTCCGCCGTGGACAGCGCCGCGAAGCCGGGCGACGAGCTGCCGCCGGCCAGCGTGCGGATCAGCACCCGGTCCGCCGGCGCCTGCTCGGGGAAGATGGTCGAGGTGTGGATGGTGCCGAGGATGCTGGCGCCGTCGCCCGGCGAGGCGAGGAAACCGATGCCGCGCGGGTCGGCCGGCAGGTCGCGGCGGCGGTAGCCGAGCGCGATCACCCGAACGTCGGGGTGGTGCACTCCGGCCAGCGTGGTCGCCGCCTCCGGCAGGTGCGGCTCGATCAGGTCCGCCGTGGCCGCGGTGGGCAACGCCAGGACGACCTGGCGGGCGTCGACCGCCTGCCCGTCGGCGAGGGCGATCCGCCAGGTCCGCCCGTCCACCCGGTCCAGCCGCTCCGCGGTCCGGCCGAGTCGGACGCGCTCGCCCAGGTCGGCGCCCAGCGCGTCGATGATCCGTTGCATCCCGTGGCCGCGGAAGGTGTGCAGCCGCATGCCGAACTCGCGCACGCTGGGGAGATTCCCCCCGCGCCGCAGCGCGGCCCGCCGGTACTTCCAGTACTCCCACGTCGCGCCGACCAGCACACTGCGGTACCGCTTCTCCAACGCCCGCACGGAGGGGAACTTCGCGTCGATGCTCAGGGACCGCGCGTCGCCGCCCGTGACGCCCCGCACCGCCGGCACCGCGAACGCGCGCGCCACCGACACCCCGAACCGGCGGACGCAGAAGTCGAACACCGTCTCCTCGGTCGACCGGGGCGGCACGACGAGGTCGCCGAGCACGCGGAGCTTGGCCATCGGCGACAACAGGGGATTGGTGAGGAACCCGCGCACCGTCGTGGGAACCGGCGCGAGCCGACCCTCGCGCAGGACGAGGATCTCCTCGGCCTCCTCGGTCGCCGGCAACAGCTCCTCGCCCAACCCGAGGTGGTCGACCAGGGTGCGCACCCCGGTCTCGCCGTGGACGAAGCCGTGCGGCCCGGTGTCGACGCGGTAGCCGGACACGTCGCGGCTGCCGACGATCCCCCCGATCCGCGGTTCCTTCTCCAGCACCAGCACGGAGCGGGTGGGGTCGCGCCGCACCAGCTCGTGCGCGACCGTCAGCCCGGAGATCCCGCCACCGACCACGACCGTCTCGACCCGCTGGGGCAGCGGCGACGACACCTCTGTCCTCATTGGACTCGCTCCGGCTCGGTCCGGGTGACCGGCGCCGGCGACGGCACCGGCGCGGTCGACGGCGCTCCCGCCCCGGGAACCGTGCGGCAGTCCGGATCGACGCAGGCGACGCAGCGCAGCGCGAACTGCCGCGAACACCGCTCGCCGGACTCCAGGTGCGCCACCACGATGTCGGCGAGCGCGGCCACGAAGGCCGGGTCGTCGTTGAGGGCGGGCGCCCTGCGGAACCCGGTCACGCCGGCGGCGCGCGCCGCCTCGGCGAGCTCGATGTCCAGCTCCCACAACGTGTCGAGGTGGTCGCTGGTGAACGCGACCCCCACCACGAGCACGTCCCGGTGCCCCTGTGCGGCCAGCGCCCGGAGCACGGTCGCCGCGTCCGGCCCCTGCCACGCGGCCGAGGCGTCCTGGAACGCCAGGACGTGCCGGTTGGGCACGTCCAGCTCCCGCAGGGTCTCCCGGACGGTGGCGGTGACCTCCTGCAGGTAGGGGTCGCCGTTGTCGATCACCTTGCGCGGCAACGAGTGCGCGCTGAACAGGAGCACCACGTCGTCCCGCCGGTCGGCCGGGTACTCGGCCAGCCCCTCGGCGATCTTGCCGGCCAACGCCCGGACGTAGCCGCCGTGCGTGGGGAAGCGGTCGATCACCGTCCAGTCGAACTCCTCGGCCAGCCCCAGCTCGCGCGCGGCGCGCCACAGGTCGTGCAGGCTCGACCCGGTGGAAGTGCAGGAGTACTGCGGGTACTGGCTGAAGGCCACCGCCCGACGCACGCCGTCGTCCCGCATCGCGCGCAGCACCTCCGTGCTCGTCGGCGCGCTGTAGCGGAAGCACGGGTAGCAGCGGTGCGGGGCCGTGGCCGGCGAGACCTCGTCCAGCCGGCGGGCCAGCGCCTCGGCCTGGGCCTCGGTCCACCGGCGCATCGGCGAGCCCCCGCCGATGGCCGCGTAGCGCCGGCGCGCCGACTTCGCCCGCAGTCGCGCGAACAGCCGCGCGGTGTGGCGCTGGAACGGCAGCCGCACCAGTTCCGGGTCGCCGAGCACCCGTTCCAGGAACGGCCCGACCTCGTCGAGTTCCTCGGGGCCACCCATGTTGAGCAGGACGACGCCGGTCGGACGTGATGCGCTCATACCGGTCCCCTCCCGACGGCGGGCACGCGACGTCGGCGGCGCCGGCGGCGGCTCGTCGTCGAACTCCCCAGTCGACCAAGGGCACTGATCGTCGTATCGCATTGCGTTGATGATCAGGCTCCGGTCGGACGATAAGCGGGCCCTCACACGAGTGTCATCCGCTAACTGCGGTTGTCTGGTCGCCGAACCCCGGAATCGGCCGCCCGCCGCCGGTCCTCGCCTGGTCGGTGCGCACCCGGTGACGTCCGATTCCGTCGCCGACGGCGGTTTCGCCGGAGAATGCCGAGCGTCGCCTGCCCTGTGTCCGGAACGCGGCGCGGAAAACCGAATGGCGGTTTTCCCTACGACGTCCGCGTGCCGGACGAAAAGCGCAGCGGGGCGCGAGACGACGCGTGATCGTTTATCGGGGGCCCGCACCGTCTAGAGTGGACAGGACATCGTCGTCGCCGCCGTTCGCGCGGGCCGTGGCCGACCGCGGCCGGGCTCGCGCCGGCCGCGGATCACCCGCGACCGGCGAGGTGTTGACGCGGGTCACACTGCGCCATACGGTCCATCCCCACCGTCCGGTGATCGGTCAACAACCGCAGGAGGCACGATGGCCGCGAGCGCGCCGTCCTACGCTTCGGGAACCGCCACGACCCCGCTGCTCGGGGAGACCGTCGGCGGGAACCTGGAGCGCACGGTCGCGACGCACGCCGACCGACCGGCCCTCGTGGAGCGCGCCACCGGACGCCGCTGGACCTACGCGGAGCTGAACCGGGACGTCGACGCGGTGGCGGCCGGCCTGCTCGCCGCCGGCGTCGCCAAGGGCGACCGGGTGGGTATCTGGTCGCCCAACTGCGCGGAGTGGCTGCTGCTCCAGTACGCGACGGCCAAGGTCGGCGCGATCCTGGTGAACGTCAACCCCGCCTACCGCGCGCACGAGCTGGCCTACGTCCTCAACCAGTCCGGCGTGCGGCTGCTGGTGTCGGCCACCAGCTTCAAGACCTCCGACTACCGGGCGATGATCGACCAGGTCCGGCCGGACTGCCCCGCGCTGGACCGCGTCGTGTACGTCGGCGACGCCTCGTGGGACGAGCTGGTGGCGGGCGGGGCCGAGGTGCCGGCCGACGCGGTGCGCCAGCGGCTGGCCCAGCTCTCCCCGGACGACCCGATCAACATCCAGTACACCTCGGGCACCACCGGCTTCCCCAAGGGCGCCACGCTGTCGCACCACAACATCCTGAACAACGGCTTCTTCGTCGCCGAGCTCCAGCGGTGGACCCACGAGGACCGCGTCTGCCTCCCGGTGCCCTTCTACCACTGCTTCGGCATGGTCATGGGCAACCTCGGCGCCACCTCGCACGGCGCGTGCGTGGTGATCCCCGCCCCGGCGTTCGAGGCGGCCGCGACCCTGCGGGCCGTCCACGACGAGCGGTGCACCGTGCTCTACGGCGTGCCGACGATGTTCATCGCCGAGCTCAACGACCCCGACTTCGACCGCTACGACCTGTCCTCGCTGCGCACCGGCGTCATGGCGGGCTCGCCCTGCCCGCAGGAGGTCATGAAGCAGGTCATCGACCGCATGGGCATGCGCGAGGTGACCATCTGCTACGGCATGACCGAGACCTCGCCGGTGTCCACCCAGACCCGGGTCGACGACTCGCTGCACCGGCGGGTCGCCACCGTGGGCCGCGTGCACCCGCACGTCGAGGTCAAGGTCGTCGACCCGGAGTCCGGTCTGACCGTGCCCAGGGGGACCCCCGGCGAACTGTGCACGCGGGGCTACTCGGTGATGCTCGGCTACTGGGAGGAGCCCGAGCGCACGGCCGAGGCGATCGACGCGGCGCGGTGGATGCACACCGGCGACCTCGCGGTGATGGACGAGGACGGCTACGTCACGATCACCGGCCGGATCAAGGACATGGTGATCCGGGGCGGGGAGAACATCTACCCCCGGGAGATCGAGGAGTTCCTGTACACCCACCCGGACGTGCTGGACGCGCAGGTGGTCGGGGTGCCGGACGCGCGGTACGGCGAGGAGCTGATGGCCTGGGTGCGGCTGCGGCCGGGCGCGGAGCCGCTCACCGCCGAGCGGCTGCGGGAGTTCTGCCGGGGGCGGCTGGCGCACTACAAGGTGCCCCGGTACGTCCACGTGGTGGACGAGTTCCCGATGACCGTCACCGGCAAGATCCGCAAGGTCGAGATGCGGGAGCGGGCGGTCGAGATCCTGGGGCTGGACGCGGGAACCGCCGGGGACACCGCGTCGTCGTGACCCGGGACCCGTGAACCCTCCCGACGTCTGTCCTCAGTGGACGTCCATAGAGGACAGACATGCTCTCCGTTGAGGACAGACGTGCGCCGTGTGCCGCCGCGCGCGGAGGGGCGGGTGGGGCTCAGGCCGCGTCGGCGGAGTCGGCGTCGGGCTCCGGGGCGTCGCGCACGTCCGGGCCGGCCTCCAGCAGGGCCACCAGCTCCGCGCGGTGGAGGTCGGCGACCGGGGCGAGCAGGTCGGGGTGCCGCAGCAGCGCGGCGGCCGCCACGTCCCGCTCCGACGGCCGGGTGAGCCGGGCGAAACCGCCCTCGTAGCCGCGGGCGTGCGCGGAATGGGCGAGCGCGGCCACCGCCGCCGCCGCCAGGTCGGGGTCGCTGAGCAGGCAGGCGGCCCAGCTCACGACGACCTCGTCCACCCAGGTGCGCCACCCGTGGTCCTCGTGCGGCCGCTCCGCGGGGTCCGCGCCGCCCAGTCCGTCGAGCCGGTCGGAGCCGCCAGGGCCGAGCAGGTCGAGCAACGCCGCGTCCGTCGAGGTGGGGTAGCGCAACCACGCGGCGACGGTGGCGGCCTGCCGGGCCTGCACCTCGCTCAGGGTCGCGGCGAAGACGCCGCCGACGGCGGGGTAGGCGCGGGCCAGCCACTGCGCCGCGGCCGCGACAACGGGCGAGAGGTCGTCGGACATGCGGCAACCTCACTCCACGGTCGGGGCACTCGGGGTGCGATGCGGGGTACGTACTACGGACAGTCACTCGTCGCCACCCGGTCGGGGAGGTGCGACGGCTCGTGTCACGGTACCTGCCCCCCGTTGTCCTGGGAAGACGTGTGAGCAGGCTCCCTGCGCGTGTCCGGCGTGGTCGGTAGGGTCCCCGAACGGGTGGCTGATCCGCCACGCTGCGTGTTGGGATGTCTCGGGCGCCCGGCGGAGCAGACGACGACGCCGGGGTGACGACTGTCGTCACCCCGGCGTCGAGCGCCGTCGTCCCGACGGCACGGCCTCCCGTGCTCGCGATCCCTCAGGTGTGGCGGCCGCTGAGCGCGTCGCGCAGCCGGTCGACCAGACCCGCGCCCGGCGCGAGCAGCTTGTTGGCCGGCGGCTTGTGCGGCGCCGACGGGTGCGGCCGGGTGGGCGCCGTCTGCTTGGCCCTGGTCACCTTGCGGCCCAGTTCGAGCAGCTCGTCCTGCGTGCAGGCGGCCTGGAGCCGCGGGAACAGGTCGTTCTCCTCGCCCCGGATGTGGTCGCGGATCTCCCGCATCAGCGTGCGGAGCAGCTCGTCGAACCGGGGGTCGGTCGCCTCCAGCCCGTCCAGCTCCTTCATGACCCGCTCGGCCTCGGCGTGCTCGGCGATCTCCTGGTCCGCGACCTGGTCGCCGTCCGGCAGCTTCTTCCGCGCCGTCGGGTAGAGGTACATCTCCTCGGCCACCGAGTGCCGCACCAGCTCGGCGATCACGTGGTCGGCCATGTCCCGCCGCTGTTGCGGGTCGCTCATCGCGCCGGACTCCAGGTCCCGGAACGCCCGCTCGACCTCGCGGTGGTCGGTGATGAGCACGGAGAACAGGTCTTCCTGCGCGGATTGGGTCACGGTTCCTCCTCGGCGTCGGGGGCGGCCTCGCCACACGCCTCGCGGCGCGCCGGCACCTCGCCGGTCCCGGCGGTGCCGCCCCAGGGCGAGTACCCCAACCGAGGTCACTTCATGACCGACCGGGCCGGGCGCGGGAGTCCGGGGTGGCCGGGGCGGGCCCGGCCACCCCGCGCTCAGAACCGGTCCACCCCGGTGACCACGACCACGGCCGTGCCGGCCTCGTCCGAGGCGGCCAGGTCGATCTCGGCGCTGATCCCCCAGTCGTGGTCGCCAGCCGGGTCGGCGAAGATCTGCCGGACCCGCCACCGGTCCGGCTCCTGCTCGATCACCAGCAGCGCCGGCCCCCTGGCGTCCGGCCCGGTGCCGATCTCGTCGTGCTCGTCGAAGTAGTCGTCCAGCGCCTGCGCCCAGCGCTCGGCGGTCCAGCCGGACCCGCCGTCCAGCTCGCCCAGCGCCGCGTGGTCCCGCCGCGCCGCGAGCTGGACCCGCTGGAACAGCGCGTTGCGGACCAGGACCCGGAAGGCCCGCGCGTTCGCGGTCACGGCGGCCGGCGCGCGCTCCTCGACCTGGCCCGACGGGCCGGCCTCGCCCGGGTTGACCAGCGCCTCCCACTCGTCGAGCAGGCTGGAGTCGACCTGCCGGACCAGCTCGCCCAGCCACTCGGTCAGGTCGCTGAGCCCCTCGGTCTTGGCCTCGTCCGGCACCGTCTGCCGCAGCGCCTTGTAGGCGTCGGCCAGGTACCGCAGCACCAGGCCCTCCGAGCGCGCCAGCCCGTAGAAGGAGACGAACTCGGTGAAGGTCATCGCCCGCTCGTACATGTCGCGGACGACCGACTTGGGCGCGAGCCGGTGGTCGGCGACCCACGGGTGGCCCCGCCGGTAGGTCTCGAACGCGGCGTCCAGCAGCTCGGCCAGCGGCCGGGGGTGCGTCACCGACTCCAGCAGCTCCATGCGCTCGTCGTAGTCGACGCCGTCGGCCTTCATCTGCGCCACGGCCTCGCCGCGCGCCTTGAACTGCTGCGCCGACAGCACCGGCCGGGGGTCCTCCAGCGTGGCCTCGATCACCGACACCACGTCGAGCACGTAGCTCGGCGACGCCGGGTCGAGCAGCTCGATCGCGGCCAGCGCGAACGGCGACAGCGGCTGGTTGAGCGCGAAGTCGAACTGCAGGTCCACGGTGACCCGCACCCGCCGGCCGTGCTCGTCCGGGGTCTCCAGCCGCTCCACGACCCCGGCGGCCAGCAGCGCGCGGTAGATCGCGATCGCCCGGCGGATGTGCCGCCGCTGGGCGGGCCGCTCCTCGTGGTTGTCGGTCAGCAGGTGGCGCATCGCCGCGAACGCGTCGCCGGGCCGGTTGATGACGTTGAGCAGCATCGGGTGGCTGACCGCGAAGCTGGACGTCAGCGGCTCCGGCTCGGCGGCGACCAGCCGGTCGAAGGTGGGCTCCCCCCAGGTGACGAACCCCTCCGGCGGCTTCTTGCGCACCACCTTCCTGCGCTTCTTCGGGTCGTCGCCGGCCTTGGCCAGCGCCCGCTCGTTCTCCACCACGTGCTCGGGGGCCTGGACGACGACGGTGCCCACCGTGTCGTGGCCGGCCCGGCCCGCCCGCCCGGCGATCTGGTGGAACTCCCGCGCCTTGAGGTGCCGCGTCCGCACCCCGTCGAACTTGCTCAGCGCGGTGAACAGCACGGTGCGGATCGGCACGTTGATGCCCACGCCCAGCGTGTCGGTGCCGCACACGATCTTCAGCAGCCCCGCCTGCGCCAGCCGCTCCACGAGTCGGCGGTACTTGGGCAGCATCCCCGCGTGGTGCACCCCGATGCCGTGCCGGACGAGCCGCGACAACGTCTTCCCGAACCCGGCGGAGAACCGGAACCCGCCGATCATCTCGGCGATCCGGTCCTTCTCGGCCCGGGTGCACACGTTGATGCTCATCAGCGACTGCGCCCGCTCCACCGCCGCCGCCTGCGTGAAGTGCACGACGTAGACCGGGGCCTGGTGCGTGCCGAGCAGCTCCTCCAGCGTCTCGTGGATCGGCGTGGTGACGTAGGAGAAGAACAGCGGCACCGGCCGCTCGGCCGAGCTGACCAGCGTGGTGGGCCGGCCGGTGCGGCGGGTCAGGTCCTTCTCGAAGAAGGCGGTGTCACCGAGCGTCGCCGACATCAGCAGGAACTGCGCCTTCGGCAGCTCCAGCAGCGGCACCTGCCACGCCCAGCCCCGGTCGGGCTCGGAGTAGAAGTGGAACTCGTCCATCACGACCTGGCCGACGTCGGCGTCCGCCCCGTCCCGCAGGGCGATGTTGGCCAGCACCTCGGCCGTGCAGCAGATGATCGGCGCCGAGGCGTTGACGCTGGAGTCGCCGGTCATCATGCCGACGTTGGCCGCGCCGAAGACCTCGCACAGCGCGAAGAACTTCTCCGACACGAGGGCCTTGATCGGAGCGGTGTAGAAGCTGCGGCGCCCGTCCGCCAGCGCCGTGAAGTGCGCGCCGATGGCGACCATGCTCTTCCCGGACCCGGTCGGCGTGCTCAGGATGACGTTGGACCCCGAGACGATCTCGATCAGCGCCTCCTGCTGCGCGGGGTAGAGCGAGAGGCCCCTGCCCTCCGCCCATGCCGAGAAGGCGTCGAAGAGGGCGTCGGGGTCGGGGGCGGCGGGGAGCTGGTCGGTGAGCGTCATAGCGTCACCGATGGTGCCCGACCAGGTTCGTCCACTTCACCCCGGGGGTTGACGGGCGAGCGGGGACGGCGACCGTGGGGGACGGGGAGCGCCGGGCGGGCGCGCGTGCCGCCCGCGTCCCGCACGCGCATTTCCCCTCAGGCGAGTGACACTCGATGTCGTTCTTCGTCGGGTTGTTTCCGGGGTTCGGCGCCGTCGTGCGGTTTTCCGGGCGAGCGGGTGGGAAGGGGAGTACGGAAATGCGGGGTCGGTGCGCCCGGCGGCCCGGGAAAACGACGATCTTTCGGGTGAAATCGCCGTGTCCGCCCCGATCAGGGGGTGTCGGGTGGTGGGGATCGGGCATTCCCGGTGCGGTCGGCGCGCCGTTCCGCCCCCGGCGGCGGGGACGGTCTCCCCGACGGCCCGGCCGAGTGTGGCCGGCCGGGCCGGCGGTGGGCGGCGCGACCGACCACCGATCAGGGTTCGGCGAGGTCACACGGTTCGGTCGAGTGGCCGGCGGGGGTTCGCCGGCGGCGCTGACGCCCCGCGTCCACCGCCGCTCCTGGTCACGGGAACGGGGAACACCCGAATTCGACAATGATCAGCGAACGGTCACCGAACGGGGTCGGTCGCCTCGGCGTCGGAAACGGGAGGAGAATTCCCGGCCGACGGTTCCGGCGGCGGTCCCGAATGGGGTGGCCACCGCTTCGGGTGGTCGTCGCGACCCGAGTTGTCCCCCTTCCGTCGCGCGTGCTTCGATGACGATCAGCTCGGTGAGGCAACGGCACATGCTATGGCGACGCCGTTCGGTGTCGCCCGGGGTTCCGTGTTCTGATCGCCACTTCTGATCACCGCGGGGGAATCCATGTCTGCAGCGGAGTCGGCTCACGTTGACCGCCGGTTGGCGCGCGACCCCGTCGCCGTCGTCGGCGTGGCGGGCGTCTTCCCGGGGGCACGGGACGTCCGCGAGTTCTGGACCAACGTCGTGGCCGGCGCGGACTGCACGAGCGCGGTGCCGGGCGCCCGGTGGCGGGTGCCCGGCGACCTGGGCGACACGGGGAACCCGGCGGACCCCGAACCCGGCGCCGAGAGCGGAGCTGTCGGCGCTGTCGGACCCGGCGGACCTGGCGCCGACGGCCGCCGCCGCGCCGGCGTCCTGCCCGAGGTCACCTTCGACCCGCTGGAGTTCGGCATGCCCGCCGACGTGGCGGCCTCGGCCGGGGTCGCCCGGTTGCTTAGCCTGGTGGTGGCCAGGGACGCGCTGCGCGACGCGGGCTGCGACGTGGCCCCGTGGTACGACCCGGCGCGGACCGGCGTCGTCCTCGGCTGCTCGGGCGGCGGGGCCGGGGGAGAGCTCTCGGTGAGCTCGGCGATCTCGGCGTGGGCGAGGGTCCCCGTGCTGCGCGGCATCCTGCGTGAGGCCGGCTTCGACGAGCGGCGGATCGACGAGATCGCGAACCGGGTCGGCCACGGGTCCGCCGGCCGGGCCGCGCGGGACGCCCGGACCACGGCCGACACCCCGGACAGCGGGGACACCGCGAACTTCTCGGAGGCGACCCACGGCCGGCGGACCGGGGAGCGCCCGCCCGACACCGCGCTGGACACGGACGCCGCGCTGGACACCGCCCTCGCGAGCTGGATCGCCAGCCGGTTCGACCTCGGCGGCCTGGCCTGCGCCGTGGACGCGGCCGGGGCCAGCTCCCTCGCGGCGGTGCGGGTGGCCGTCGGCGAACTGGTCGAGCGCCGGGCCGACCTGATGATCGCCGGCGGCTGCGACGTCGCCGAGGAGCCGGCGGCGCCGGCCGGACCGGGCGCCGCCCCCACCCTGTCGGCCACCCAGGTCGTCCGCCCGTTCGACGCCAACGCCGACGGCACGCTGCTCGGCGAGGGCGTTGGCATGGTGGCGCTCAAACGCCTCGCCGACGCCGAGCGGGACGGCGACCGGGTCTACGCGGTGATCCGCGGCATGGGCCACGGCAGCGACGCGCGGGGGGCCACCGTCCACGCGCCCAGCCTGGAGGGCCAGCTCGTCACCCTGCGCCGCGCCTACGAGGACGCGGACTGCCCGCCCCGGTCGGTGGCGCTGTTCGAGGCGCACGGGACCGGGACGCCGGGCGAGGACGAGATCGAGCTGCGCGCGTTGCACGCGCTGACCTCGGGGACCGATCGGACCGACCGGACCGACCCGCCCGCGCCGCCGGGGTCCTCCGCTCCGCCGGCGCCGGCGGCGTTGTTCGCCGTGGGCAGCGTCAAGTCGCAGATCGGGCACACCGGCGCTGCCGCCGGCGCGGCCGGGCTGGTCAAGCTGGCCCTGGCGCTACACCACCGGGTCCTGCCGCCCACCGTCAACGTCGACCGGCCCGCCGAGGCGGCGCTGGGCCAGGAGTCCCCGCTCTACGTCAACACCGAGACCCGGCCGTGGATCGGCGACCCGCGCCGACCGGTGCGCCGGGCCGCCGTGTCCGCCTTCGGCGCGGGGGGCGCCTCCTTCCACGTCGTGCTCGACGAGCACGAGCCGTCGGCCGGCCTGCTCCAGGTCTCCCACGCCTGCGCCCGCGTCCACCTCTGGCACGCGCCGGACGTGGCGTCGCTGCGCGCGGCGGTGGCCGAGGGCCCGGGGCTGAGCACGACCACCCCGGTGCCCGAGGACCGCCTCCGGGCCGGGTTCGTCTCCCGGGACCCCGCCGAGTTCGCCGAACTGCGCGCCCTGCTGCTCGACCGGCTCCGGGAGTGGGACGGCGGCACCCCGTGGCAGCACCGGCGCGGGGTGCACCTGCGCCCGTCGGGTCTGCCCGAGTCGGCGCGGGTGGCGGCGTTGTTCGCCGACCAGGGCAGCCAGTACGTCGGCATGGCCCGGACCGCGGTGCTCGCGGTCCCGCCGGCGCGCGCCGCGTTCGACGCGGTCAACCAGCGGTTCACGACCGGGCCGACCCTGGCCGGCGTCGTGTTCCCGCCGCCGGTGGCGGGGGTCGTCGGCGCCGCCGGCGAGGAGGCCAGGGCGCGGGCCGAGGAGCTGTTGCGGCGGCCCGAGTACGCGCAGCCGGCGATCGGCGCGGTGGCACTGGGCCAGTACCGGTTCCTCACGGTGTGTGGCTTCCGGCCGCAGGGCCTGCTGGGCCACAGCTTCGGCGAGCTGACCGCGTTGTGGGCGGCCGGCTGCCTCGACGACGAGACGTTCTTCCAGCTCGCCGTGGCCAGGGGCCGGGCGATGGCGCCGCAGGTCGACAACGGCCGCGACCCCGGCGCGATGGCGATGGTGCGCGCCCCCGCCGCCGCCGTCGACACCCTGCTCGCCGCGCACCCGGACCTGGTGGTGTGCCACTACGACGCCCCCGACCAGCTCGTGGTCGGCGGCCCCACGCTGGCCGTCGACGCCTTCGTCACCTCCTGCGCCGACCAGCGGATCTTCGCCAGGGTGCTGCCGGCGGCCGCCGCGTTCCACACCGCCCACGTCCAGCACGCCGTCGACGAGTTCGCCGCGGCGGTGGCCGCCGCCGCGTTCCGCCCGCCCCGCGTCCCGGTGTACGCCAACACGCGCGGCGCCCGCTACGGCGAGGACGTCGAGGCGACCCGGCGGGTGCTCGTCGAGCAGCTTCGGCACCCGGTGGACTTCGCCGGCCGGCTGGAGGAGATGCACCGGGACGGCTTCCGGGTCTTCGTCGAGTTCGGCCCGGGCCAGGCGCTCACCCGGCTGGTGGAGCGCACGCTGGGCGACCGGGGCGTCGTCGCGGTCGCCACCGACGGCGGCCCCGACCAGGACTCCGACGTCCAGCTCAAGCGCGCCGGCCTCCAGCTCGCCCTGCTCGGGCAGCCGTTGGCCGACCTCAACCGCTACCTGGCCCCCGCGCCGGAGCGCCGCACGCCGTCGCCGTCGGCCGTCGTGCTCCGGCGGCGCGCCGAGGCCGGGCGGGAACCCGGGGCGGGCGCTGACGGCACCGCGACCGGGGCCGCCACCGGGACCGCCGTGGAGCGGGCGGCCGGGCTGCCCCAGTGGACGGTCCCGCCGGACGCCGCCGCCACCACGTCGGTCGCGGACCGCGCCCCGGCCCCGGTCCAGCGGGTCGTCGGGGCCGCGCGGCCGGCGGAGCCGGTGGCCACGTGGCGCACCACGAGCGAGAGCGACGCGGTCGCGCCTCCCGAGCCGGAGCCAGCGGCGGCGGCCGGCCAGCCGGCCGACCCCACCCCGGACCTCGCCCGGATCGCCGCCGACCACCTGGCGCTGCACCGGCGTTACCTGGACGGTCAGCTCCGGGTGGCCGAACGGCTCGGGTCGCTGCTCACCCGCTCGCTCGACACCGCGGGGCTCGCCGAGGGCGTCACCGCCCTGCGCGACCACAGCCTGGCGTTGGGCGAGGCCCACATCAGGGCGAACGAGGCGTTGGCGGCGCTGCTCCGGCTGAACGCCGAGGCCACCGGCACCAGCGGCGCCACCGGAGCGCCGGGCGCTGCCGCCGCCCCCGCCGCTCGCGTCGCCGACCCCGGCGTCCCGACCGGCCCGGCTCCCGCCGCGCCCAGGCCCGGGGCCGACGAGGCCCGGCAGGACCCCGGCGTCCCCGCCCCTGCCGAGAACAACGTTGCCAACGCGGCCAACGCGGCCGGCGTCGCCGCCACCCCGCGGCACGCCGTGCCGCCACCGAACCGGCCGGTCCGACCGGCGGCCCTCCCCGCGGGCGCCGCACCCGCGACCCCACCGCAGGCCCCGCCTCAGACGCCGCCGCCGACGTCGTCCCAGACCCCACCCGCCGGGCCCCCACCCGCCGCGCCACCGGCGGCCCGCCCGCCCGCGACCGGGCCCCGGCAGCGCCGGGAGGCCGGCGGAACCGGCCCGGACGAGCAGGACCTCGTCGCCCGGCTGCGGCAACTGATCGCCGAGCGCGCCGGCCGCGACCCGCGGACGCTCGAACCGCACCTGGACCTGGAGGCCGACCTGGGGCTCGACTCGCTCGACCGGGTGCGCGTCCTCGGCGAGGTCTGGCGACGCCTCCCGGTCCGGCTCGACCAGAGCGCCACGCCCACGGCCCACCTCACCGCGTTCCGCACGGTCGGGGACGCGCTGCGGCTGCCGCGCCTGCTGCTCCAGAGCACCGCGTCGCCCACCGCGAAGCCGCAGGAGATCCTCCGGTCCCGCGTCGGGCTCGTCGAGCTGCCCGAGATCGACGCGCTGGCCGGCGCGTTCCGGACCGAGCGGATCGCCATGGTGGTCGCCGACGGCTCCGACCTGCCGCCGGCGCTGGCCAGGGCGCTGCGGGAGCGGGGGTGGCGGGTGCGCGTCCTCGCCCTGCCCGGCGTCCCGGTCGAGGACCCGGAGGCGGTGCGGCTCGGGGACTGGAGCGAGGACTCGCTCACCGCGACGCTGGCCGGAGTCCTGCCCGGGCAGGGCGTCGACCTGTGCGTGCTGCCGATCGTCGCCGACGACGAGCACGCGGTGCCCCGGCTCACGCACGCGGTGCTGACCGCCAAGCACGTGCTGCGGGCGTTGACCGCGACCGCCGGCGCCGGCCGCCGCGCCGCGTTCGTGACCGTGACCCGGCTGGACGGGGCGCTCGGCTACACCGGCTCGGCCGCCAACTCCTCGCTGGTCGGCGGGGTGTCCGGGCTGGTGCGGACGCTGGCCCTGGAGGCGCCGGCGCTGTTCTGCCGGGCGCTGGACCTCGCCCCGACACTGCCCGCCGACGAGGCCGCGCGACTGGTGGTCGCCGAGCTCGACGACGTCGCGCGGGACGTGGTCGAGGTGGCGCTGGACGGGGCGCGCCGGCGCACCGTCACCGCCGTGCCCAGCCCGCTGCCGGCGCGCGAGCCCGCCCCGCCGGCGCTGGGCGCCGACGACGTCCTCGTCGTGACCGGCGGCGGCCGCGGGGTGACCGCGTGGTGCGTCACCGAGCTGATGCGCCGGCAGCCCTGCTCGGTGCTGGTGCTCGGGCGCACCGAGCTGACCGAGGAGCCCGAGTGGGCGGTCAACCGGGCGGCCGGCGAGCTGCCCGACGCGCTGACGGCCCACCTCAGGGCCAGGGGCACGGTGCTCGGCCCCGCCCGGTTCGCGCAGGCGGTGCGGGACGTCCGCGCCCGCAGGGAGATCCGGGGCACGTTGGCCGCGCTGACCGCGGCCGGGGCCCGCGCCGAGTACCTCGTCGTGGACGTCACCGACGCCGCCGCGGTCCAGGCCGCCCTGCGGCCGCACGCCCACCGGGTCACCGCGGTCGTCCACGGCGCCGGCGTGCTGGCCGACGCCGGTCTGCCGCGCAAGAACGCCACCGACGTGGAGCGGGTGCTGGGCGTGAAGCTGACCGGCCTGCGCAACGTCCTGTCCGCGCTGGACCAGGAGCGCCTGCGGCACCTGGTCCTGTTCGGCTCGGCGGCCGGCTGGTTCGGCAACCCCGGGCAGGCCGACTACGCGGCGGCCAACGCCGCGCTCAACCGGCTGGCCTGCGCCTGGCGCGCGCGGCGCCCCGGCTGCCGGGTCACCGCCGTCAACTGGGGCCCGTGGGACGGCGGCATGGTCGAGCCGTGGGCCCGCGCCGGCTTCGCGCTGCGGGGTGTCCCGCTGCTGCCGAGGGAGGCCGGGGTCGAGCGGTTCCTCGCCGAGTTCGACGCCGAGGAGAGCCCGGTGGTGCTGGTCGCCCCGGCCGCCCGCGCCCTGCCGCCGCGCGCCCCGGCGCCGTTCGCCGGGATCAAGGTGGAGCGCCGGCTGGAGCGGCTCGCGTGCGACCCGGTCGTCCAGGACCACGGGATCGGCGGCAGCCCGGTGCTGCCGCTGGCCGCCGCCGTCGGCTGGTGCGTCAACGTGCTGGAGCGGGCGCACCCGGGGTGGCAGGTCGTGGAGTGCCGGGACGTCCGGCTGCACAAGGGCGTGGTGTGCGACGGCGGCGAGTGGTCGCGGTTCGTGCTGGAGGCCGTGCCCGCCAGGGAGAACGCCTTCCAGGTGACGATCGTCAGCGAGGACGCGCCCGCCCGGTCCTGGCCGCGCTACGCCGGCACGTTCCGGCTGGCCGACCGGCCGCTGAGCGCGCCCCCGGTCCGGCGGTCCTGGGCCCGGCGGCTGGCCGAGCTCGGCGGCGAGCGCGCGCCGGCCTGGTACGAGGACGTCCTGTCGACCGGGCCGAGCCTGCGCGGTCTGGGCCGGCTGCTGGAGCAGGACGGGACTCGCCTGGTCGTGGAGTGCCGGATGCGCGACGTGCCGCTGGCGCACGGCGCCTTCGCCGGGCGGCTGCACAGCCCGGTGCTGGCCGACCAGGTCCTGCAGGCGGCGATGCTGGGGGCCGCCCGCTGCCACGGGGTGTCCAGCCTGCCGGTGGCGATCGAGCGCGTCGAGATGTTCGACCGGCTGCCCGACGACCAGCCGTTCGTGCTGGAGGTCGACGCGGTGCGCCGGGGCGCGGCCGGCCTGTCCTGCACTGTCGTGGCGTGCGCGCCCGACGGGCGGGTCTACCAGCGGTACACGGGGGTGTCGATGGCGGGGCCGGCCAGTGGCGAGCCCTCGCCGGCGCCGGCCCTGACCGAGGCCGCCGGCTGAGTTCTGACGGGCGCCGGCCGGCGCCCGTCCCGACCGATGTGATCCTTCCTGTCGCGTGAGGTGCTTGAGGATGGCCGTTCCCGAATCCGGGATCCCGACGAACGCGCTCGCCGTCGCCGGCGACGACCCGCGTGCCCAGGGGGGTGGGGAGCCGAGGGGACACGACGACCTCCTGGCGATGTCACACCAGATCCAGGTGCTGCACCACCAGGTGCTGCGCGCGCACGCCGCCACCCTCGACGCGCACCAGGCCATCCAGGAGCGCCTGATCGCCGGCCTCGGCGCCGGCGGCGACCAGCGCCCGTGGGGGCGGCCCGAGGAGCGCCGGTGACGAGCTCGTCCCCGCCGGCGCTCACCCCGGGCGCCGTGCCGCCGCAACGCGGCGTGCACCACGACATCGAGAACATCCGGCAGATCATCGCCGCGACGGACGCGCCGTGCTTCGTCGTCCGCACCCCCCGCGGGCTCGGCGCGTGCGCCGCGTTGCCGTCCGAGAGCCCGGTGGACGTCCTCGCCTACTGCCCGCCGACACCGCCGGAGCGGCTGGGCTCGGCGGAGTTCCCGCGCCGGCACGGGGTGCGCCAGCCCTACATGGCCGGCGCGATGGGCGGCGGCGTCGCCTCCGTGCCGCTGGTCGTCGCGCTGGCCAGGGCCGGGTTCCTCGCCTCCTACGGCGCCGCCGGCGTCGACCCGGCGCGGGTGGACGAGGCGGTGGGCCGCCTGCGCCGCGAGCTGCCCGGCGGGTCGTTCGCGGTGAACCTGCACGACGACGCCCGGCGGCCGGACCAGGTCGAGACGCTGGTCGAGCTGTTCCTGCGGCGCGGGGTGCGGTGCGTGGAGGCGTCGGCGTTCGCCCAGCTCGCCCCGGCGCTGGTGCGGTACCGGGCGGCCGGTCTGCGCCGGGACCCGCAGGGGCGGGTGCTGGCCGAGCACCGGGTGGTGGCCAAGGTCGTCGGGGTCGAGGCGGCCGAGCGGTTCCTGGCCCCCGCGCCGGGGCCGCTGCTCGGGGCGTTGGTGGCGCGGGGGCAGCTCACGCCGGAGCAGGCCGAGCTGGCCGCCAGGGTGCCGATGGCCGACGACGTCACGGTCGAGGTCGACGGGGCCGGCGACGCCTGCCCGTGGGCGGTGGCGCTGCCGACGGTCCTGGCCGCGCGCGACCGCGCCCAGGCCCGGTACGGGTACCCGGAGCCGGTCGGGGTCGGCGTGGCGGGGGGCATCGGCACCCCGGTCGCGGCGGCGGCCGCGTTCCACCTCGGCGTCGACTACGTGGTGACCGGCTCGGTGAACCAGTCCTGTGTGGAGGCGGCCACCTCCGACGCGGTCAAGCGGCTGCTCGCCAGGGCGGGCGTCGGTAGCTGCGAGCTGGCGCCCTGCGCGACGGGTTTCGAGGACGGCGCGGTGGTCCCGGTGCTGCGGGACGGGACGCGGTACTCGGCGCGGGCGCGTCGGCTGCGGCAGGTGTTCCTGGCCCACGAGGCCATCCACGAGATCGCGCCGACGGAGCGCCGCTGGCTGGAGGCGCAGGTCTTCGGGTGCGGCCTGGACCAGGCGTGGCGTCGGGTCCGCGACCAGCTCGGCCAGCAGGACCCGGCCGCGCTGGACCGCGCGGAGCGCGACCCGAAGCAGACCATGGCCCTGCTCTTCCGCTGGCACCTGGCCAGGACGGCCGGCTGGGCGGTCGACGGCGACCCGACGCACGAGCAGGACTACCAGATCCGCTGCGGCGCGGCGATGGGCGCGTTCAACGACTGGGTGCGGGGCACCGTGCTCGAACCCCTGCCGAACCGGCGGGTCGCCGAGGTGGCGCGGCACGTCATGCGCGGGGCGGCCTTCCACGCGCGGGTGGCCCAGCTCCGGTTGGCCGGCCTGCGCCTGCCCGAGGTCTGCGCGACCTACCGCCTCAGCCCGCCGGCGCGGCCGCAGGACCGACCGGCGACGGCCGCGCGCAACGGCCGGACCTATGGCTGATCCCGGGGCGTCCCGCGGGTGCGCCGCCGCCGACCGGAGCGCGGGGCCGGTGGCGGAGCGGCTGCCCAGGATGCGGTTGGCGCTGGATCGCGGGCGGCACGCGTGTTCCTGATCTCGCCGTTCGCCAGAACGTCCACAGTGGACGGACGTGGTCCGGGTTCCGGTCGGGGGCCGTCCCGCCGGGCCCGGTTCCGGCGGCGGTCGCTGCTCCAGGACCGCAACGGGTTCCCGTTGGGCATGGCGTTGGCCCTGGTGAGCGGTGCGGGGGCGTGGCGGTCCGCCCACCCGCCGACCGCCGGCGAACGGGCATGACGTGGAGGCGCCGGTGTTGCCTCGCGGTGGCCGTCGCGGCGTCGACGTCCCTCCTGCTGGGCGGGCGTCGGGAACCACCCGGCCCCGGCGCGCCGTCCCGACCGACGCCCCCGCGTCAGGTTGCCGGACCCTGCGCTGCCGACCAGGTTCCGCGCGTCCTGCCCAGGGCCGGGTCGCAGGTGCTCGGGGTCGCGTTGGCCGGGCCAGTCACCGTGCGGACGACGCGCGTGACCGGCCGGGTCCTCGGCCTGGCACCGGTGGCCCTCACCCCGGAGCTCCCGCCTGTCCCGCTGCTGCCCCACCCCGTCCGCACTCCGTCCGAAGTGGACGACCCGGTCGGGGTGGCGCCGGTCGCGAGCCTGCCCGGACTGACGATGTCGGCCACCTGACACCGGGGTCGGACCCGAGCGGTGAGACGGGGGACACGCGACATGCGCGGCGTGGATGACCCGTCCCCGGCCTCCGGGCCCGACGGCCGCCGCGACCGGTGGTCGGAACACCGCCGCGCGCGGCGGGAGGCGCTGGTCGACACGGCCCTCGGGGTGATCCGGCGGCTCGGGCCCGACTGGGGCATGGGCGACATGGCGCGTGCGGCCGGCGTCAGCAAACCCGTGCTGTACCGGTACTTCCGCGACAAGACCGAGCTCGACGACGCCGTGTGCGAGCGGGGAATGGACCTGTTGCGCCGGCGGCTGCCCTCCCCGGACGAGTTGGCCGACGCGCCCGCGCCGGAGTGGCTGTTCCAGCTCGCGCACGCCTACCTGGCCGTGGTGGAGGAGCACACCCAGCTCTACCGGTGCCTGGTCCACGTCGAGGCGGGTGGCGCGCCGCCGGCGGTCGGGTCCCGGCGGACGACGGTCATCGAGGTCGTCCGCGAGCTGGTGCGGCGGCGCATGGCCGGGGACGGCGACGGTGGCGGTGGCGGTCCGCTCGACCTGTGGAGCCACGCGGTGGCCGGCCTGGTGCTGGCGGCGGGGGACTGGTGGCTGGAGCACGGCGGGCCGAGCAGGGAGTGGGCCGCGCGGCAGGTCAGCCTCCTCGCGGGCCCCGCCGTGGCCGCGACCCGGGACCACGACGGCTCCGCGCCCGCGTCGTCCCCGTGATCGCGCCGTCCCCGTGACCGTCGCGGTGTGACGGAGGTCAACCCGGGGGCCGGGTCGGTCCGCTCTGGACGACACTGGTTAGTGGACGTTAACTTCGCGGAGCGGGCCGGGGACGAGGAGGTCGGGCGGATGCGGGCACCACAGCGGGTCGGACGCGCGGGGCTGCCGGAGCGGGTGACCATCTGGGAGGTCGGCGCGCGCGACGGGCTGCAGAACGAGGGGACCGTGGTTCCGCTGGCGGTGAAGCTGGAGTTCCTGGACCGGCTCGCCGCGGCGGGCCTGGGCGTGGTGGAGGCGACCAGCTTCGTGCACCCGAAGTGGGTGCCGCAGCTCGCCGACGCCGACGAGCTGCTGGCCGCCATGACCCCGCGACCGGGCGTGCGGTACCCGGTGCTGGTGCCCAACGAGCGCGGCCTGGACCGGGCACTGGCCGCGGGGGTGCGGCACATCGCGATCTTCGCATCCGCGACCGAGACCTTCGCGCGGCGCAACCTCAACCGCTCCCTCGACGAGCAGTTCGCCATGTTCGAGCCCGTGGTCGGCCGGGCGCGGGCCGAGGGGCTGACCGTGCGCGGCTACGTGTCCATGTGCTTCGGCGACCCGTGGGAGGGCGAGGTGGCCGTGGACCAGGTGGTCGCCGTCGGCCGCCGGCTGGTGGACATGGGCTGCGAGCAGCTGTCCCTGGGCGACACCATCGGCGTCGGCACCCCGGGGCACGTCCAGGCGCTGATCGCGGCGTTCCGCGCCGCCGGGGTGGACCTCGCCGACCTGGCGGTGCACTTCCACGACACCTACGGCCAGGCCCTGGCCAACACCCTCGCCGCGCTGGAGTCCGGGGTGACGACGGTCGACGCGTCGGCGGGCGGCCTGGGCGGCTGCCCCTACGCCCGCTCGGCCACCGGGAACCTCGCCACCGAGGACCTCGTGTGGATGCTCGACGGGCTGGGCGTCGAGCACGGGGTGGACCTGGCGGCGCTGGTGGCGACCAGCGTGTGGATGGCCGAGCGGCTCGGCCGGCCGAGCCCGTCCCGCGTCGTGCGGGCGTTGGCCAACGCCGACAGCGCCGACTGACCGGGTCGGCTCGCCGGCTCGCCGGCCGGTGCTGTCGGCGCTGGCCGAGCGGCACTCGTGACTTGGGTCCACCGGGGAAACATGGGATCGTTCTCACGCGTCATGGCGGGGGGCTTGGCGCGTCTGGATGGTGGAGATCGCATTCCCACCCTCGGAGGAGAACAGCGTGCTGTCCGAAGTCCCCCCACCGCGGCCCGAGTGGGACCGCGCCAAGTCACGCGTCGAACTGGTGCTGCGCCTGGACGACGTCCTCGACCGGGCCGACGGTGTGCCGCAGGGGCTGACCGACCGGGTGCTCGCGGCCATGATCGACAGTTGGGACGGCCCGAACTGACCCGACCCGCCCTGTTCACCCCGTTCGCGCCGCGCGGCGCCGTCCCAGCCTTCCCCCGCCGACCCGGCCGTCCCCGGGCGGGATCTCAGGCGAGGTCGCGCTCGGCGCGCGCCACGGCCGCGAACTCCTCCTCGGGCGCGTCGGCCACCAGGCGGTGCCGGCTGTGGAACCAGAAGTACGCCAGCGCGACCACGACGATCCCCGCGGTGACCAGCGCCGCGGTCGGATCCACCAGGAACGTGGCGATCACGGCGGCCACCGCCAGGACCAGGGCCACGCCCGTGGTGACGATTCCGCCCGGCGTGCGGTACGGGCGCGGCAGGTCCGGCTCGCGGACGCGCAACACGATGTGCGACAACGTCATCAGGACGTAGGACAGCGTGGCGCCGAAGACCGCGACGTTGATCAGCCGCTCGCCGTCCCCGACGCACGCCGCGAGGAGGAACCCGACCGTCCCCGGCACGAGCAACGCGGTGTACGGCGTGCGCCGGCGCCCGGTGAGGGACAGCCACCTCGGCAGGTATCCCGCGCGGGACAGGGCGAAGAGCTGCCGGGAGTACGCGTAGATGATCGAGAAGAAGCTGGCGACCAGTCCGGCCAGCCCCACGTGGTTGACGAACTGGGACAGCGGCGTGACGCCACCGGAGGCGACGACCACCGCGTGCGGCAACGGGTTGTCCGAGCGGGCGATCGCCGCCGACCCGGCCGCGCCGGGCGCCACCACGAGGATGAGCGCCGCGAGCCCCAGCAGCACCACCGTGGCGGCCACGATCCCGCGCGGCAGGTCGCGGCCCGGGTCGCGGGTCTCCTCGGCGGCCAGCGGGACGCTCTCCACGGCGAGGAAGAACCAGATCCCGTACACCAGCGCGGCGAACACCCCGGTGACGCCGAACGGCAGGAACGGGCTCGCGCCGGCCGCGTCGGTGGGCGGGATGTCGAACAGCCGGCCCGGGTCGAACCGGGGTGCCATGCCGACCACGAACACCACCAGCGCGACGACCGCGACCGCGGTGACCGCGAACACCAGCCGCAGCGCCTCGCCGACCCCGCGCAGGTGGACCCCGACGAAGATCGCGTAGCAGGCCAGGTACACCGGCCAGGAGTTGGTGAGTCCGAACAGGCCCAGCGCCTCCACGTAGCCGCCGATGAACACGGCGATCGCGGCGGGCGCGATGGTGTACTCGACGAGGATGGCCGTGCCGGTGGCGAAACCGCCGAGCGGGCCCAGCGCGCGGCGCGCGAAGCCGTAGCCGGCGCCGGCCACCGGCATCGCGGAGGCCAGCTCGGCCAGGCCGAACACCATGCAGGTGTACATGGTGGCCATCAGGGCCGTGGCGACGAGCAGGCCGCCCCACCCGCCGTGGGCCAGCCCGAAGTTCCAGCCGGCGAAGTCGCCGGAGATCACCGACGACACGCCGAGCCCGGCCAGCAGCACCCAGCCGGCCGCACCCCGGCGCAGCCGCCTGCGGTCCAGGTAGCCGGCGTCCACCCGCTGGTAGCCGACGTTCCGGGAGTGTGGTCGGTCGTCGTTCACGCGCCCCTCCGTCCGCCGGGTCGCCCGTCCGCCGGCGCGCCCCCGCGTCGACTCTGCTCGGCGACGGGCCGGAATCGGGTCAGTGGCTGATCATTCAGCCGGATGGGCGAAGAGGGTTGTGCCGGGGCCGGTCGCTGTCAAGGGTCGGACCGGGGACCTCCCCCTGATGGGAACCCCTGGCGGGACCCCTTGCGGGGACAGGACTTCCCGGCGTCCGCCGCGTCGGGGGTGTTGACACCGGTGTCGCCGGCTGCTTGCATCCGGCGGCACCAAAGGTCTGTTCGTGACCCATTCGGCCGACACGGGGCCAACACGGGGCCGACGCTGAGCCGGCGTCGGCCGGCGACATCGGGAGGCGCGGGCGTGGGGCGGTCCGAGGGTGTGCTCGACGTCGAGGGGCTGCGGGCGGCGGTCGACGGCGGACGCGTCGACACCGTGTTGCTGGCCATGACCGACATGCAGGGCCGCTTGCAGGGAAAGCGGTTGTCCGCGCGGTACTTCCTGGAGGAGGTGCTGGCGCACGGCGCGGAGGCGTGCGACTACCTGCTCGCGGTCGACGTCGACATGGGGACCGTCGGCGGTTTCGCGATGTCCTCCTGGGATCGCGGGTACGGCGACTTCGTGCTGCGGCCGGACCTCGGCACGCTGCGGGTGGTCCCGTGGCACGAGGCGACCGCGTTGGTCCTGGCCGACCTGACGTGGACCGACGGCAGCCCGGTCGTCGCCTCGCCGCGCCAGGTGCTGCGCCGCCAGCTCGACCGGCTGGCCGAGCGGGGCTGGGTCGCGCTCGCCGGCACCGAACTGGAGTTCATCGTCTTCCGCGACACCTACGAGGACGCGTGGCGTCGCGACTACCGGGATCTGACGCCGGCGAACCAGTACAACGTGGACTACTCGATGCTGGGCACCGGGCGCGTCGAGCCGTTGCTCCGGCGCATCCGCACGGGCATGGCCGGCGCCGGCATGTACGTCGAGTCGGCCAAGGGGGAGTGCAACCTCGGCCAGCACGAGATCGCCTTCCGGTACACCGACGCGTTGACCACCTGCGACAACCACGTGGTGTACAAGACCGGCGCGAAGGAGATCGCGGCGCAGGAGGGCATGAGCCTCACGTTCATGGCCAAGTACGACGAGCGCGAGGGGAACTCCTGCCACATCCACCTCAGCCTGCGGAGCGCCGACGGCGACCTGGTGCTCGCCGGGGACCGCGAGCACGGCTTCTCGCCGGTGATGGAGTGGTTCGTGGCCGGGCTGCTGGCCTGTCTGCCCGAGCTCACCCTGCTGTTCGCCCCGAACGTCAACTCCTACAAGCGTTTCGCCGCGGGCAGTTTCGCGCCCACCGCCGTGGCGTGGGGCCGCGACAACCGCACCTGCGCGCTGCGCGTGGTGGGTCAGGGGCCCTCGCTGCGGGTGGAGAACCGGGTGCCCGGCGGCGACGTCAACCCCTACCTCGCGGTCGCCGCGATGATCGCCGCCGGACTGCACGGCATCGAGCGGGAACTGGACCTGGGCGCGGCGTGCGACGGCAACGCCTACGCCGGGGACCGGCCGAGAGTGCCGGGGTCCCTGCCGGAGGCCGCCCGGCTGTTCGGCGACAGCAAGATCGCGCGAGCCGCGTTCGGCGACGACGTGGTGGAGCACTACCTCAACGCGGCGAGAGTCGAGATCGACGCCTTCGCCGCGGCCGTCACCGACTGGGAGCGCCGTCGTGGCTTCGAGCGGCTGTGACACGCCGGACGGCGTACCCGTGTCCCGGCCGGTGATCGGGATCAGCACCTACTCCGAGGTGGCGAGCTGGGGCGTGTGGCGTCGACGCGCCGACCTGCTTCCCCGCTCCTACACCGAGGTCGTCCTGCGGGCCGGCGGGCTCCCGGTGTTGCTGCCACCCCTGACGAGCGGCGCCGCCGACGCGGTGGCGACGGTTCACGGCCTGGTGCTGGCCGGCGGCGCGGACGTCGACCCCGCCACCTACGGAGCCACACCCGACCCCCGCACCACCGCGACCCGACCGGAGCGGGACGCGTGGGAGCTGGGGCTGCTGCGGCAGGCCCTCGACCGCGACCTCCCGGTGCTCGGCGTCTGCCGGGGGATGCAGCTGCTCAACGTCGGCTACGGCGGGACGCTCCGGCAGCACCTGCCCGAGGACGTGGGCCACGTCCAGCACCAGCGGGCGCCCGCGGAGTTCGGCCGCACCGCCGTGCGGGTCGCCGAGGGCAGCGGGCTGGCCCGGCGGGTCGGCCGGCGCTGCCTGGTCTCCTGCTACCACCACCAGGCCGTCGCACGGCTCGGCGCCGGCCTGACACCCGTGGCGTGGGCCGAGGACGGCACGGTCGAGGCCGTGGAGGACGCCGGCCGGGAGTTCGTCGTCGGGGTGCAGTGGCACCCGGAGCAGGACGCCGAGGAGGCCGAGCAGGCCGAGGCGTCAGCCGACGCGGCCCGCGCGCCGGCGGGCGGCGGCACGGACGCCGGGAGCCCGGCGCTGCGGTTGTTCGCCGCGCTCGTCAGGGCGGCGGGGAGACACGCGAGCAGGAGGGAGAACCGGTGACCCCGACCCACGACGTGATCAACCCGGCCACCGGGGAGGTGGTCGCGGCGGTGCCGATGGCGACCGCCGAGGAGGCCGACGCGGCGATCGCCGCCGCGGTCGCGGCGTTCCCCGCGTGGCGCGCGGTGGCGCCGGGGGACCGGGCCCGGTTGCTGCGGCGGTTCGCCGACCTGGTCGACGCGCACCGCGAGGAGCTGGCCGCGCTGGAGGTGCGCAACGCCGGCCACGTGATCGGCAACGCCCGCTGGGAGGCCGGCAACGTCCGCGACGTGCTGCACTACTACGCCGCCGCGCCGGAACGGCTGTTCGGCCGGCAGATCCCCGTGCCCGGCGGGCTGGACGTCACCTTCGCGGAACCGGTCGGCGTGGTCGGGGTGATCGTGCCGTGGAACTTCCCGATGCCGATCGCGGCGTGGGGCTTCGCGCCCGCGCTGGCCGCCGGCAACACCGTGGTGCTCAAACCCGCCGAGCTGACCCCGTTGACCGCCGTCCGGCTCGGCGAGTTGGCGAGGGAGGCCGGAATCCCCGACGGGGTCTTCCAGGTGGTGCCCGGCCGGGGCTCGGTGGTGGGCAGTCGGCTCGTCGAGCACCCGGACGTCCGCAAGATCTGCTTCACCGGCTCCACAGTGGTGGGCAAGCAGATCATGGCCGCCGCCGCGCAGCGGGTGAAGCGGGTGACCCTGGAGCTGGGCGGCAAGAGCGCCAACATCGTGTTCGCCGACGCGGACCTGGAGCGCGCGGCGGCCGCCGCCCCCTACGGCGTGTTCGACAACGCCGGCCAGGACTGCTGCGCGCGCTCCCGAATCCTCGTGCAACGCCGCGTTCACGACCGTTTCCTGGAGTTGTTGGAGCCCGCGGTCGCCGCCGTCCGCGTCGAGGATCCGACGCGCGAGACCGCCGAGATGGGGCCCCTGATCTCCGCCGCTCACCGCGACACCGTCGCGTCCTATGTGGACGAAAGCAGGGTCGCGTTCCGTGGGCAGTGCCCGGACGGCCCCGGATTCTGGTACCCGCCAACGGTTCTGCTCGCCGAGACGGGCGCGGAGCGGAGCTGGCGGGAGGAGGTCTTCGGGCCGGTCGTCTCCGTGCTGCCGTTCGAGGACGAGGCCGACGCGGTCCGCGTCGCCAACGACACCGAGTACGGCCTGGCCGGCTCGGTGTGGACCAGGGACGTGGGGCGCGCGCTGCGGGTGGCCAGGGCGGTGGAGGCCGGCAACCTCTCGGTCAACTCGCACTCGTCGGTCCGCTACTGGACGCCCTTCGGCGGCGTCAAGCAGTCCGGCCTGGGCCGGGAGCTGGGGCCGGACGCCCTCGCCGCGTTCACCGAGACCAAGAACGTGTTCATCGCGACCGAGGAGTGACCATGCAGCGTCTACAGGGCCGCGTCGCCGTCGTCACCGGCGCCGGCAGCGGGATCGGGCGGGCCAGCGCCAGGCGCCTGGCGGCCGAGGGCGCGCGCGTGGTGTGCGCCGACATCGACGAGGAGACCGGCAAGGCGGCGGCCAGCGAGGTCGACGGCCTCTTCGTGCGCGTCGACGTCAGCGACGAGGCCGAGGTCGAGGCCCTGTTCCTGGCGGCCGTCGACGAGTACGGCTCGGTCGACGTCGCCTTCAACAACGCCGGCATCTCCCCGCCCGAGGACGACTCGATCCTCGACACCGGGCTGGAGGCGTGGCGCCGGGTGCAGGAGGTCAACCTCACCTCCATCTACCTGTGCTGCAAGCACGCCATCCCGCACATGCGGCGGCAGGGCAGGGGATCGATCATCAACACCGCTTCCTTCGTCGCGGTGATGGGCGCGGCCACCTCGCAGATCTCCTACACCGCCTCGAAGGGCGGGGTGCTCGCCATGAGCCGGGAGCTGGGCGTGCAGTTCGCCCGCGAGGGCATCCGGGTCAACGCCCTGTGCCCGGGGCCGGTGAGCACCCCGCTGCTCCAGGAGCTGTTCGCCAAGGACCCGGAGCGGGCGGCACGCCGTCTGGTGCACGTGCCGATGGGCCGGTTCGCGAAGCCGGAGGAGATCGCGGGCGCGGTGGCCTTCCTCGCCAGCGACGACGCCTCGTTCGTCACCGCGTCGACCTTCCTCGTCGACGGCGGCATCTCCGGCGCCTACGTCACTCCACTGTAGACAGTCGCGGCCCGCTGGCGGCCCAGAACTCCCGTCGACCACCCGGCGCCCCTGACACGCTCTCCCGTGTCAGGGGCGCGTTCTGCTTCCTGTGGTTGATGTTGCTGCCCACCGCGTCCAGAGTGGCGGTGAAGAGTGACGTGGCAGCCGTTCTCGGCGCGGGGAAGGGATTGGCATGGCTGGGGTTGGCACGGGTGCCGGCGAGATCGAGGCGCGGAAGCGGGACAACGCGAAGAAGCTGGACGCGAAGGAGACCCAGCTCAGCGAGCTCCGGGTGGCACTGCGCCTGCGCGCCGTCTGGTTGGTCGCGAGCCTCGCCGTCTGCGGGGTGCTCGGCTGGGCGACCGTCGTCGGCATCTGGCGGTCCCACCCCCTGCCGTTCAGCTACGTCGGCCTGCTCGCGGGCCTGGTCTCAGCGGCCTTCGCGGCCCACCGCGTGCTCGGGATGCGACCGCGACTCGCGTCGCTCCGGTACGAGCTGCTGGAGCTGGAGAACCTGCGGACGGAACTCACGGCGGCCGGGGAGTCCGACCCGCTCACCGCCCTGCGGATCTACCGGGTGGAGTCGCTGGAGGACGCGGACGACTACCGCGCGCAGGCCCGCCGCAACCGCCGCGTGCACAACTTCTTCCAGGGGATCATCATCCTGGGGTCGATCATCGTCACCAGCCTGACGAGCGCCGGGCTCGAAGAGCCGTGGTTCCGCTGGGCGGCCGTCGTCACCGCCGCGCTGGTGAGCGTTTCCGCGGGCTTCACCGGCTACTTCAAGTACCGCGAGCGGAGCTTCAACCAGCAGCAGACCGCGGACGCGATCGAGAAGGAGTACGTGGCTGCCGAGCTGAGGATCGACCAGTACGACGGCTGCTCGGAGGAGCAGGCGTTGCGGAAGTTTGCCCTGAAGGTCGAGGACCTCAAGGAGGAGCAGCGGAAACGCGAGCTCCAACTGGAGCAGAGCTCTCCCGCCCAGGCCCACAAGGCGAGCTGAGGCGACCGCCACCTCCCCGCCCACACCCGAAGCGACCCTGACGTTCCTGAGCGTCAGGGTCGCTTCTCGTTGTGCGGCAACACGTTTCTCCCCTGTGATCTGGATCCCGGCCGTCCGGGAGGCACAACTCACGCCCGTGCGCCCGGTGTCCTCCGCGGCGCCGGCGATCATGACGGGTTCTTCTCGCTCGGGCCGCCGGTCCACGCGGTGAGGTGCGGGAGTGCGCCGGCGGCGGTCCGCGCAACGTGAGGCTCACGCCTGGTTCTCCGCCTCCCCGGGCACCAGCGTTCCCCGGGTCGGCGCACCGGAGCGACCTGGCGGCCCGGCCCTGACCAGCAGTACCGGGGCGTGGCCCCGGACGCGGACGGCGACTCGCTCGACCGGACCGTCCTCCGCGCCCACGAGATCGGCGGCTGAGCCGTCGAGCCCCGGGTGGCCCCGGCGCCGACCAGCACCGGGGCCGCCGCACCCCCGCGAGTCGCCGCGGCGCGCCCGGTTCACCCGTTGGGGTATGCGCTCCGGTCGGCCTTGCGTATGCTGCGGGCCACACAACCGAACACAGCGCCGTTCGAGCCCGGGCGGGAGAGACCTCCGGCGACGACCGGGGGCGCCGAAGGAGCAACCACTCCCTGGAAACTCTCAGGCACCACCAACCGTTCGGGCGAGGCGAACTCTGGAAAGCAGGTGTGCGGGCGTGCCCGCGCCCTCACCCACGGTGCAAACCCGCCCCCGGGCGCGGTGAAGCTCTCAGGTCCATGACAGAGCGGGGAGGCCGACCCAGGCATGCCGGCGACGGACCGGCACGTAACGAGGGAGCCTCCATGTCCGAAGACGTGTCCGGCGCCGACACGCCGCGCCGGAACCAGTCCCGGCCCACGCCGCTGCACGCGGTGCACGTCGCGCTCGGCGCGTCGATGACCGACTTCGCCGGCTGGTCGATGCCGCTGCGCTACACCAGCGAGCTGGCCGAGCACCACGCGGTGCGCAACGCCGCCGGTCTGTTCGACCTGTCCCACATGGGCGAGCTCGTCCTCACCGGGCCGGGCGCGGCCGCCGCGCTGGACCACGCCCTGGTCGGCAACATCGGCAAGCTCGCCGTGCGCCGCGCCCGCTACACGATGATCTGCGACGCCGACGGCGGCGTGCTCGACGACCTCATCGTCTACCGCCTCGGCGCGCAGGAGTACATGGTCGTCGCCAACGCCGCGAACACCGCGGTCGTCATGGCCGCGCTGACCGAGCGCGTCGCCGGCTTCGACACCGAGCTGCGCGACGCCACCGACGACTACGCGCTGGTCGCGTTGCAGGGGCCGCGCGCGGTGGAGCTGCTCGCGCCGCTGACCGACGCCGACCTCGGCTCGCTCAAGTACTACGCGTCCGCGCCGGCCACCGTGGCCGGCCACCCCGTGCTGCTCGCCCGCACCGGCTACACCGGCGAGGACGGGTTCGAGCTGTTCTGCTCGCCCGACGACGCCGAGTCGCTGTGGCAGGCCCTGCGCGCCGCCGGCGGCCCCGAGGTCCCGCTGCCCGCCGGCCTGGCCTGCCGCGACAGCCTCCGGCTGGAGGCCGGCATGCCGCTGTACGGCAACGAGCTGACCGCCGAGCGCACGCCGTTCGAGGCCGGCCTCGGCCGCGTGGTCAAGTTCGACAAGGGCGACTTCGTCGGGCGCGACGCGCTGCTCGCCCGCGCCGAGAGCGGACCGCGCGAGACCCTCGTCGGGCTGGTCGGCCGGGGCCGCCGCGCCCCGCGCGCCGGCTACCCGGTCGTCGACCCCGCCACCGGCGCCGCGCTCGGCGTCGTGACCAGCGGCGCGCCCTCGCCCACCCTGGGCAAGCCGGTCGCCATGGCCTACGTCCCGCTCGACCGGGCCGAGCCGGGCACCGAGCTGGCTGTCGACGTCCGCGGCCGCCAGGAGCCGGTCGACGTCGTCGCGCTGCCGTTCTACCGCCGCGAGGCCTGAGCGCCTCCGCCTCTCCCGACACCCCTCGCTCTTCCACGCCCGCGCCACCGCACGGCGCTGTGGCGTGTCCCACTCATACCCACTCTCCAGTCCACGGAGGAAGCCATGAGCGTTCCCGAGAACCTGCGCTACAGCGAGGAGCACGAGTGGTGCACCGCCGTCGAGGACGGCGTGACCACGATCGGCATCACCGCGCACGCCGCGACCGCCCTCGGCGACGTCGTGTACGTCCAGCTTCCCGAGGTGGGCCAGCAGATCGCCGCGGGCGAGAGCTGCGGCGAGATCGAGTCGACCAAGTCGGTCAGCGACCTGTTCGCCCCGGCCTCCGGCGAGGTCGTGGCCGTCAACACCGCCGTCGTGGACGACCCGAGCCTGGTCAACGACGACCCCTACGGCGAGGGCTGGCTGTTCCGCGTGCGGGTGGACACCCTGCCCGACCTGCTCGACGCCGCGGGTTACCGTGCCCTGGTCGGTGCCGACGACTGACCGGCCGAGGGCGTCCGGCGGACAACCCCACCCCACGACGAGGAGCAACGCATGGACCTGATGCACGCCCCGCTCGCCGAGCTCGACCCCGAGGTCGCCGAGGCGGTGGACGCCGAGCTGCGCCGCCAGCAGGGCACGCTGGAGATGATCGCCTCGGAGAACTTCGCCCCGGTGGCGGTGCTCGAGGCGCAGGGCTCGGTGCTGACCAACAAGTACGCCGAGGGCTACCCGGGCCGGCGGTACTACGGGGGTTGCGAGCACGTCGACGTCGTCGAGCGCCTGGCCATCGAGCGGATCAAGGCGCTGTTCGGCGCCCGGTTCGCCAACGTGCAGCCGCACTCCGGCGCGCAGGCCAACGCCGCCGCGATGTTCGCCCTGCTGGAGCCGGGCGACACCATCCTGGGCCTGGACCTGGCCCACGGCGGCCACCTCACCCACGGCATGCGGATCAACTTCTCCGGCAAGCTCTACAACGTGGTGGCCTACCACGTGTCGGAGGAGGACTACCAGGTCGACATGGCCGAGGTGGAGCGGCTGGCCAGGGAGCACCGGCCGAAGCTGATCGTCGCCGGCTGGTCGGCCTACCCGCGCCAGCTCGACTTCGCGGAGTTCCGCCGGATCGCCGACGAGGTCGGCGCCCACCTCATGGTCGACATGGCGCACTTCGCCGGCCTGGTGGCGGCGGGCCTGCACCCCAACCCGGTGCCGCACGCGCACGTGGTCACCACCACGACCCACAAGACGCTGGGCGGCCCGCGCGGCGGCGTGATCCTCAGCAACGACGCGGCCATCGCCAAGAAGATCAACTCCGCGGTGTTCCCCGGTCAGCAGGGCGGCCCGCTGGAGCACGTGATCGCGGCCAAGGCGGTGGCCTTCAAGGTCGCGGCCAGCCCCGAGTTCGCCGACCGGCAGCGCCGCACCCTGGAGGGCGCGAAGGTCCTGGCCGAGCGGCTCGGCCAGGACGACTGCGCCAAGGCCGGCGTGCGGGTCCTCACCGGCGGCACCGACGTGCACCTCGTGCTCGTCGACCTGCGGGACTCCGAGCTCGACGGCAAGCAGGCCGAGGACCTCCTGCACTCCGTCGGCATCACGGTCAACCGCAACGCGGTGCCGTTCGACCCCCGGCCGCCGATGGTGACCTCCGGCCTGCGGATCGGCACCCCGGCGCTGGCCACCCGCGGCTTCACCGCCGAGGACTTCGCCGAGGTCGCGGACGTGATCGCCGGCGCGCTCCAGCCGGAGCCGGACCTGGACGCGCTGCGCGCCCGGGTGTCCGCGCTCGCGGCGAAGCACCCGCTCTACCCCGGCCTGGGCGCCTGACGCCCGACGGCTCCGCTGGTCCGGCGCCGCGACCCCCCGGTGTCGTGGCGCCGGACCTTTTGCGTGGCGTATCACCGTGTGCCGTCGCGCCGGTGCCTAATCTCTTCTCGGTCAGACCATTGCCCGTGGGGGGAGGGCGGCGATGGGGAGGCGGGACAACGCGAATCCACGTGTTTCCGCTGGTGTCGACGCTGCTCGCCGCCTTGCGAATGCCGACGGCAGTCGGACGTGCGACCAGGCGTCGCTGGGCGCCAACCACGCCATCTTCCGGCCGCTGCGCACCGGCAACGCCTTCGAGGAGACCGTCGAACGCCTGCTGCAGGCGATCCGGCTCGGCGTGGTCGGTCCGGGCGAGCGCCTGCCCGCCGAGCGGGATCTCGCGGCCCGACTCCACGTCAGCCGTGTGACGTTGCGCGAGGCCATCCGCGCCCTGCACCAGGCCGGGTACGTGGAGTCCCGGCGCGGTCGCCACGGCGGGACCTTCGTCGTCGACCGGTTGCCCCGCGCGACCCGCGGGGGAGCGCGCGGTCTCGCCAGGCGACTCGGCGCGGCCGGGCTTGAGGACGTGTTCACCTTCCGGCACGTGCTGGAGACCGGCGCCGCCGAGGCCGCGGCCGCGCGGGAGCTGACCGCCGCCGAACGGGACCACCTGACCGCGCGCCTGGCCGAGGCGAACTCCGCCGACCTCACGGCCTTCCGGCGCAGGGACTCCCGGCTGCACCTGGCGATCGCCGAAGTGGCGGGTTCGCCTTCGCTGATCTCCGCGGTGGCCGACGTGCGGACCCGGCTGAACGAGCTGTTGGACGCGATCCCGTTGTTGGAGCGGAACATCGAGCACTCGCGGGAGCAGCACGAGCGGATCGTGGCCGCGATCCTCGCCGGCGATCCCGCGGCCGCCCGCGCGGCGATGGCCGAGCACCTCGCCGGCACCGCGTCCCTGCTGCGGGGCTTCCTGAGCTAGCGCGCCCGGGGTGGCTTTCGATCGCCGCACCCCCTCTGACCAGCCGATTTGACCTTCTCCGGTCCGGTGCGTAAATTTCTCCAGGTCAGCGCGGAACGGACTCCGAAACGGGGGCCGGAGCGCTGGAGAGCCGCGAACCAAGCTCCTGCCGGATGGTGGTAGAG
>NZ_FQVN01000026.1 GCF_900129375.1 Streptoalloteichus hindustanus
CGCGACTGGTACTCGTTGTCCGGCCCCAGCTCCCCCACCAGCACCAGGCCCTTCGGGAAGACCACCTCGAACGGAACCGCGAACCGGTAACCCCTTGGCATCGCCATTGCCATGCGTCCTCTCTGCCGTCTTCTGCCCTTGAGGCCGCTCATCCAGCGGCACCACGAAGGTATGCCACTCCGTATACAGAGTCAACGTAGTATACTTACTCCGTTCGAGTGTATGTCTACTGAGTGCACTGAGTGGCTACGCTTGCGCGGTGAGCATCGACCCGGCCGACCGGCGTCCGGCGTATGAGCAGATCGCGGCGCACCTAGAGGCGATGATCGGTGAAGACGCGTACGAGCCGGGGGAGCTCCTGCCCTCCAATCCCACGCTGGAGAAGCAGTTTCAGGTCTCCAACATCACGATCCGGAACGCCGTCAAGATCCTGGTCAACAAGGGACTTGTCGCCGTTCGCCAGGGCAAGGGGGCGGTCGTCCTCCGGAAGCCGGATGTCCGCCCCGAGGTCTCGGGCGTACCCGACGACATCGTGCGCCTTCTCAAGGAGCTCAGGACTTCCGTGGAAGCGTTGGACGCTCGGATGAAGGCTGTTGAACGGGCGCTGGAAGGCCAAGGTGCCGCTCCACGCGTCGAAGACGAGCGCTGAGTTCTCGCACCGCAACAGCCAGCGAACGGACCTCGTCCCACGCCTGACCCTCATCCATGGCGGCCCTCGTCCCTCTCGCTCGCGTTCCTTCCCGTAGGCACCAGGTTGGGTAACGCGGGGTCGATCATGTTTTCGCATCGATCAGCGAACTGGGTTGCAGCGGCCGCGAGCTGCCGGCCGAACTGCGCGGCGACCTCGTACGCGCCGAGCCTTCCCACGTTCACTCTCACGACGAGTGCGCTGTTCCCGACCTCCATGACCAGTGTCGGAGCCCCTGGCTCGACCTCGCTCACTTGCGCTTCGTCGCCCGGCTCCGGATAGACCACGACGTAGAAACCCATGCGACCGCCCCCATGGGGTGCTGCGCAGGCCCTCAGCCCGCAGACGTCACGTGTACGTCCCCAGGATCACGAACTAGGCTGCCCATGACCGCGTTATGCGCCCTATGCGCATCGCATGCGCATAGGCCATGAGCTGGGGTGATGCGCTGCATGGAGACCTTCGGCCAGGCTCTCCGGAGGCTGCGGCAACAGGCTGGCCTCAGCCAGGCCGAGCTGTCCAGGGCCACGAAGTGGAGCCAAAGCCAGATCAGCCGAGCCGAGAGCGGCAACAGCGTCCCCGACGAGAGCACCACCAGACTGCTGGACACGGTCCTTCAGGCCGGCGGCCTTCTTCTCACCCTGCAACAACACGACCGCCGAGGCGTGCTCGTGCCGCCCGAGCGAGCGGAGCGAGCACCTGACCTGGTCCTGCCCACCGACGATCCATGGAGTGTCAGCGACGTCGCCCGCCGCCTCCACCGCACCGACGTCGGGCCACAAACCCTGGAACAGCTCCGGGGAACGGTCGAAGACCTCTGCTGTGAGTACCCCTGGCGCGACCCCGCAACCTTACGGGGGGAAGCCAAGGTGTGGCTGGAGTACACGGCGAAGCTGCTCGACAGCCGCGTCACCCTCCGGGAGCACCGCGAACTGTTGGTCGCCGCCGGCTGGCTCACGCTGCTCATCGGCTGCCTTGAGTACGACATGGGACTCAAGCGGCCCGCCGAGATCAGCCGAAACGCCGCCTTCCAGCTCGGCCGCGAAACCGGGCATGGAGAGATCATCGCCTGGTCGCACGAGTTGAGCGCCTGGTTCGCCCTCACCCAGGACCGGTTGCGCTCCGTCCCCAGCTACGCCCGCGCAGGACAGCAGGCAGCGCCCCAAGCCTCCGTCGCCGTCCAACTCGCAGCCCAGGCCGCCAAGGCACACGCTCGAATGGGCGACCACGACCAAGTGCAGAAGATGTTGGACGAGGGGTTCCGGCTTCTCGACAAACACGATCATCCGTCGCGGCCCGAGAACCACTTCGTCATCGACCCGACGAAGTGGGACTTCTACGCCATGGACTGCTATCGCCTGGTCGGTGAACACAAGAAGGCCGCAGAGCACGCCCACGAAGTCATCCACCTGGCACAACGTCCCGACGGCACCGAGCGAAGCCCCATGCGCGCTCTGGAAGCGCGGTTGACGCTGGCCATCATCGCGCTCCGGGAAGGCGACCTCGAAGCGGCCCAAAGCTGGACCGAGGTCGCGTTGAGCACCGACCGGCGTTCCGTCATGTCCCTGGCGATGCTCACCGGCGAGATGGTCTCCGAACTCCGCCATCGGCACGACAACGACCCCGCCGCAGCAGCCTTGCTCGACCAACTCCTGACCGCCCGCCGCGCACTCCCGCCCGCGTGACGGGCCTAGGAGCAGGAAGTGGAGGATGCCGACGCTTGATGCGGCGCAACAGCTTCAGCTTCCGGCCGGAGAGGACACACGTCGGTGGACGCCCACGAGTTGCCTGACCACCTCTACGCCGACGTCAAGACGTTGTGGGACTACCACGACATGCACCACGAACCGCGGCCATGCGACATCGGCGTGGGGCTGGGCAGTCACGACCTGGGCGTGGCGATCCACGCCGCCGACCTGTTCCACTGCGGCCTGTTCCCTCGGATCGTCTTCACCGGGGCCAACGCGCCCACCACCGTGGAGCGCTTCCCCCGAGGCGAGGCCGTGCACTACCGCGAACACGCGCTCGAACTGGGCGTCCCCGACGGGGCGATCCTCGTTGAACCGAACGCGAGGAACACCGGGGAGAACATCGAGTTCACCCGCAAGCTACTGGCCGATGACGGCATCGAGGTTCGGTCGCTGATCCTGATCTCCCGCCCATACCAGCAGCGCCGGGCCTACGCGACCTGCAAGAAGCTGTGGCCCGAGGTCGAGGTCATCTGCTCGTCCCGACCGTTGCCACTGGCCGACTACATCCGCAGCATCGGCGACACCAAGCGGGTTGTGGACATGCTGGTCGGCGACACCCAACGCATCACGGTCTACGCCGAACGCGGCTTCGCCATCCACCAGGACGTGCCCGACAACGTGCACGCGGCCTACGAACGGCTTGTCGCGGCGGGTTACACGAGCAGGCTGATCTAGCCGACGCGCAACCCGCAGGCACGCACCGTGGCTCGTTGCCGAATTCCGCTCTACAGGATCAAGGCGCGCCGCCGGCCGGCGGCGCGCGGTAGAGCCGCGGCCCGGCCATGGCCCCGTTCTGAGAGGGCGCGGCACCGGCCGGGCCGCTGGCGCGTCCGGCCGGGCCGACCCTCTCAGAAGGGGCACCGGGT
>NZ_FQVN01000010.1 GCF_900129375.1 Streptoalloteichus hindustanus
GGCGAGAAGTGCCGAGAGTCAGCGAGACGCGTTTGCCCTGTTCAAGCCCGTAGTTGGGGCCACAGCGCAGGTCACGCGCGTAGCGCGATCACTTCATCGCGATCTGGTTCACTCTCTACCCCTGACGCGCCAACTCCGCGCGCAGTGCCTCGGCGTCCGTGACCGGGCGGTGGCAGACGTAGCCACGGCAGACGTAGGCCGCCGGCGCGCCGTCGACGAGCGGGCGGCCGGCCAGCAGGGGCGCGGCGTCCGGCTGGCCGGCCACCAGCACGGCCCCGCCGGGCAGCGCCCGCCGGGCGGCGGTGACCAGCGCCTCGGCCGCCTCCCCGGCGCCGACCACGGCCACCTGGACCGGGCCGTGCTGGGCCGCCTCCGCGGCGGTGAGCCAGTGGCCCGCGAAACGGGGAGCCCTGGCCGCGAGCAGACCGGCTCGGTTGATCGCCTGTTCCGCGGCGTCCCGGTACCGCCCGGCCCGGTCGTCGCCGATCAGCGCGGAGGCGGTGAGCAACGCCGCCGCGACCGACGCGGCCCCGGAGGGGCTGGCGTTGTCGGCCGGGTCCGAAGGACGTCGCACCAGGGTCTCCGCGTCGTGGGCGGTGTCGTGGAAGGCGCCGGGCGCCTCGGGGTCGGCGAACCGCGCCAGCGCCGCGTCGAGGAGCTCGCCGGCCCGGTCCAGCCAGCGGCGGTCGGCCGTGACCTGGTGCAGGGCCAGCAGGCCGTCGGCGAGGCACCCGTGGTCCTCCAGGACGCCCTCCGCGGCCCCCACCACCCCGTCCCGTGAGCTGCGCCGCAGACGCCCGTCGACGAGGTGCAGCCGGGTCACCAGCTCGGCGGCGGCCACCGCGGCCTCAATCCACTCCGGCCGGTCCAGCGCCGCGCCGGCCTCGGCCAACGCGGTGATCGCCAGGCCGTTCCAGGCCGTGACGACCTTGTCGTCCCGCGCGGGCTGCGGGCGGCGAGCGCGCGCGTCGAGCAGGGCGGCGCGCACCCGCGCCCAGCGCTCCGCGTCGTCCGGGTCGCTGGGGCGTTGCAGCGTGGACGTGCCGTGCTCGAACGTGCCCTCGTCGGTGACAGCGAGCAGGTCGGCCGCCCACGCCGCGTCCTCCGCGCCCAGCACCTCGGCGAGCTGGGCCGGAGTCCACACGTAGGTGAGGCCCTCGACGCCCTCGGTGTCGGCGTCCAGGGAGGCGGCGAACGCGCCCTCCGCCGTGCGCAGGTCGCGCAGCAGGAAGGCCGCCGTCTCCTCGGTCACCTCGCGGGCCAGTGCGGATCCGCTGATCCGGGCGTAATGCGCGTAGACCCGCAGGAGCAGGGCGTTGTCGTAGAGCATCTTCTCGAAGTGCGGCACCACCCAGGCGGCGTCGACGCTGTAGCGGGCGAACCCGCCGGCGAGCTGGTCGTAGATCCCGCCCCTGGCCATCCGCTCGCAGGTGGCGGCCACGAGCGCCAAGGCGGTCTCCGAGCCGGTGCGCTCGTGGTGCCGGAGCAGGAACTCCAGGATCATCGACGGCGGGAACTTGGGCGCTCCGCCGAACCCGCCGTCGCGCTCGTCGGCCTCCGCCGCGAGCTTCGCCACCGCGCCGGCGAGCGCTTCGGCGTCCACTGTGGACTCGGGAAGCGGTTGGGCCCGCGCGGCGAGCTGCTGCACGATCCGCTTCGCGGCCATCCGCACCTCCGTGCCCCGCTGGACCCACGCGTCCCGCACGGCCTCCAGCAACTGCTGGAACGACGGGATGCCGTGCCGGGGGGACGGCGGGTAGTAGGTGCCGCAGTGGAACGGCTCGCCCTCGGGGGTGAGGAAGCAGGTCATCGGCCAGCCGCCCTGCCCGGTCATGGCCTGGGTGGCCTCCATGTACACCGCGTCCACGTCCGGCCGCTCCTCGCGGTCCACCTTGACGTTGACGAAGTTGTCGTTCATGAACCGCGCCAGCTCGTCGTCCTCGAAGGACTCGTGCGCCATCACGTGGCACCAGTGGCAGGCGGCGTAGCCGATCGACAGCAGCACCGGGACGCCGCGCCGGCGGGCCTCGGCGAAGGCCTCCTCGCCCCACGGCCACCAGTCGACCGGGTTCTCGGCGTGCTGGAGGAGGTACGGGCTGGTGGAGTCGGCAAGCCGGTTCGCCATGCGCCCAGCCTGGCAGGCCGGGCCGTCCGGCGCAGCCGTCGGGCACGATGGCCACGTGGAACTCCGCATCCCCGACCGGTCGCTGGTCGTGCTGGTCGGCGCCGCGGGGTCGGGCAAGTCGACCTTCGCCCGCCGCGCCTTCTCCCCCACGCGGGTGCTGTCCAGCGACGCCTTCCGCGCGATGGTCGCCGACGACCCCGCGGACCAGGACGCCACGGCCGACGCCTTCGAGCTGCTGCACAGCGTGGCCCGGAAGCGCGTGGCGGCCGGCCGGCTGACCGTCGTGGACGCCACCAACGTGGAGCGCAAGGCGCGCGCCCCGCTCGTCCAGCTCGCGAAGGAGCACGACGTGCGTCCGGTCGCGGTGGTGCTGGCGCTGCCGGAACAGGTGTGCCTGGAGCGCGCCGCCGCGCGGACCGACCGCGTCGTCGACCCCGACGTGGTGCGCCGGCAGGTCGAGCTGCTGCGGACCTCGGTGAACGGCCTCGCCGGCGAGGGGTTCCGGACGGTGCACGTCCTGCGCACCCCGGAGGAGGTCGACGCGGCGGAGGTCGTGGTGGAGCCGCTGCGCAACGACCGGCGCGACGCGACCGGGCCGTTCGACGTGATCGGCGACGTGCACGGCTGCCGGGCGGAGTTGGAGGAGCTGCTGCGCCGGCTCGGCTGGGTGCTGCGCCGGGACGAGCGGGGGCGGGCGACCGGGGCGCACCACCCCGAGGGGCGGACCGCGGTGTTCCTCGGAGACCTGGTCGACCGGGGTCCCGACACGCCCGGGGTGCTCCGGCTGGCCATGGGGATGGTCGAGGCCGGCACGGCGCTGGCCGTCCGGGGCAACCACGAGGACAAGCTCGTGCGGGCCCTGGACGGGCGCAGGGTCGCGGTGCGGCACGGCCTGGGCGAGTCGTTGGCGCAGCTCGCGGCGGAGCCCGCGGAGTTCCGGCACCGGGTGCGGGAGTTCTGCGACGCGCTGGTCCCGCACTACCTGCTGGACGGCGGCCGACTGGTCGTGGCGCACGCCGGGCTGCCCGAGCGCCACCACGGCAAGGAGTCGGGGCGCGTGCGCAGCTTCGCGTTGTACGGCGACACGACCGGCGAGGTCGACGAATTCGGGCTTCCGGTGCGGTTGCCCTGGGCGCGGGACTACGGGGGCCGGGCGACGGTGCTCTACGGCCACACGCCGACGCCCGAGGCGGTGTGGGTGAACAACACGATGTGCCTGGACACCGGATGCGTCTTCGGGGGCACGCTCACGGCGCTGCGCTACCCGGAGCGGGAAGTGGTCTGGGTGCTCGCCCAACGCGTCTGGTCGGAGCCGACGCGCCCGTTGGACCACTCGCGCTGAACGACCCGCTTCCCGACGTCCGCCGCGTGCGGAGCCCCACCTCTCCGGACAGCCCCCACCCGCCCTGGGGGGCGAGCCCTGCTCCAGCCTATCGGCGAGTCACACGGCGTCCAAGGTGACAGCGCTCCGCTGTGGACAAATTCGGGTGACTGTGGACAACACCCCCGTCCCCCTGTGGACAACTCCGCCGATCCAGGCCAGAAGCACCACATCGGGGGATCACCGGAGAGGACAACGGGTCGGCGAGGAGACAGCCGCCAGCCCGCCCAGCACCCAAGAAGTCCACTGTGGACAGAGCCCCACGCCGGCATGAGGTCACGTGGCGAGACAGGGACACCAATGCCGTCCCGGCCCCAGGAGGCCGGGACGGCATGAGCGTCACGCCGTGGCGGTGTGCCCGGTGCTGTTCTTCCTGCCCCTGTCCCGCGGTTTCGCGTCGGTCTTCGCGTCGACCTTCACGTCGGGCTTCGGACCCGACGCGCCGTCCCCCGACTTCCCGTCGCCCGACGTGCCGCCGGCCGGCTCGTCGAAGCTCGCCGGCAGCCGCTTCAGGTGCTTGGTCATCGAGCGGACCAGGAACACCACCGCGACGAAGAACAGGATCAGCAACAACAGGCCGACGGGCGAGGACTTGCCGAAGTCCTCACCCCGCCCCCCGGGATCGTTCGGCTTCGGCGTGGGCGGCTGCGCGACCACCGCCACCGACTCCGCGAAGCCGACGTGCCCCGGCAACGGGCCCGACCAGGCCGTCATGAGCAATGCACCTTCTCCCGCACTCCGGCGAACAGGTCGTCCTCCGGCAACGTCGTGTCCACCAGCGACCGCACCAGCTCGTACTCCTCGGTGGGCCACACCTCGCGCTCGACCTCCCTCGGCACCGCGAACCACCGGCTGTTGGGGTCGATCTGCGTGGCGTGCGCCTTCAACGCCTCGTCCCGCTGCTCGAAGTAGTCCGCGCACTCCACCCGGGTGGTCACGCGCTCCAGGACGTCAGCGCGGTCGGGGTCCCACCGACCCAGCCACTCACCGTACGGCGACTCGATGCCGCGCGCCTCCAGCGCCTCGTGGAACGTGGTGAGCTTCGCCCGGGAGAACCCGTGCGAGTAGTAAAGCTTGAGCGGCTGCCACGGATCCCCGACGCCGGGGAACCGGTCCGGGTCGCCGGCCGCGTCGAACGCGGCGACCGACACCTCGTGGCACCGGATGTGGTCCGGGTGCGGATACCCGCCGTTCTCGTCGTATGTGATCACCACGTGCGGCCGGAACTCGCGCATCACCCGCACCAGGGCCTCGGTGGACTCCTCCAGCGGGACCAGCGCGAAGCAGTCCTCGGGCAGCGGGGGCAGGGGGTCGCCCTCGGGCAGGCCCGAGTCGACGAAACCCAGCCAGTGATGCCGCACCCCGAGGATCTCGGCGGCGCGCGCCATCTCCCCCCGGCGGACGGCAGCCAGGTCGGCCAGCACCTCGGGGCGTTCCATGGCGGGGTTCAGGACGCTGCCCCGCTCCCCACCGGTACAGGTCACGACCATCACCTCGTGGCCCTCGGCCACGTAGCGGGCCGTGGTGGCCGCCCCCTTGCTGGACTCGTCGTCCGGGTGGGCGTGCACCGTCATCAGACGCAGCTTCTCGGCCATCGGCGACCGGTGTCCCTCCTCCCCGTCCACGGCCCCTGCCGACAGGCGTGCGAGCGGGACGGGAGATACTCGACAGGTACTAGCGACTGGGCGTCGCCGCCCATTGTCCCCGTCGGCATGACAGTTCCCGTTGGGAGGTCCGGACCACCGGTGGCCGAGACCGACAGCTCCGAGGCCGAGAGGGCCCTCGCCGACCGCTACGGCCGCGTCGGTCGACGGCGGGCGCCGCGCTGGGCCTACCCCGTGCTCACGGCGGTGGTGGCGCTGGCCGGGCTGGCGCTGGCCGTCATCCTCTTCCGCAACCTCGGCTCTCCCCCGATCGAGGGAAAGCAGGTCGCGTACCGCGTGCTGGACGAGGGAGCCGTGGAGGTCGGCTTCGAGGTCGTGCGGGACCACCCGGACCGGGCCGCGATGTGCATCGTGCGCACCCGGTCGCAGGACGGCGACGAGGCCGGACGGCGGGAGGTCCTGGTGCCGCCGGGCACCGACCGGACCGTGCTGAACGCCGTGGTCAGAACGTCCAAGCGCCCCGTTACGGGGGAGGTGTTCGGCTGCTCGTACCAGGTTCCTGCATACTTGTCGAGCGAGCCGCGGCCAAACAGGTGAAACGCGGCCGCCGAGCGGGCCGTTGACGTCTTTCACGCCGACGGCTCGTTGCCAACGTGTTACCCTCGATGACAGCACGGCCCCAAGGCGGGCCGTGTTTTTCCGTTCCGGGCGGCACCGTGCCCGGAGCGTGCCGACCCGCAGCCGCGGGACCGGAGCAGACGAGGAGTGGTGACCGTGAGCGAGACCCAGGTGACCTGGCTGACCCAGGAGGCTTACGACCGGCTCAAGCACGAGCTGGACGAGCTCATCGCCAATCGCCCGGTGATCGCTGCGGAGATCAACGAGCGCCGGGAGGAGGGCGACCTCCGGGAGAACGGCGGCTACCACGCGGCGCGCGAGGAGCAGGGTCGTCAGGAGGCGCGGATCCGCCAGCTCCAGGAGCTGCTGCGGACCGCCAAGGTCGGTGAGGCCCCGACGGAGTCGGGCGTCGCCCACCCCGGCAGCGTCGTCACCATCCGTTACGAGGACGAGGACGAGACCGAGACGTTCCTGCTCGCCGCCCGCGAGGAGGGCTCGCACGGCAAGCTCGAGGTCTACTCCCCCAACTCGCCGCTCGGTTCGGCGCTGGTCGGCGCCAAGGAGGGCGAGACCCGGCAGTACGAGCTGCCCAACGGCAACACCATGAAGGTGACCCTGCTGAAGGCGGAGCCGTACCGAGGCTGAGCCCGCGTCCCCCCGATCACCCGAGGCCCGCCGTCGACTCCGACGGCGGGCCTCGTGCCGTGTCCGGGTCGGGTCCGGCCCGGACACCGGGGGTTCGGCCGCGGGGGTTCGGCCGCCGGGGCTGCGCGGTCAGCTCTCGGCCGGCCCGTCCAGCGAGCGTTCGAGCAGGGGGCGCACCCGGGACGGGACCGGGGTCGACAGCGCTATCGACGTCGACGTCCTGGTGACGCCCTCGACGTCCACCACCTCGTCGATCACCCGCTGCAGGTCCGCGTTCGACCGGGCCACCATCCGGACCAGCAGGTCGCCCTGGCCGGTCGTCGCGTGCACCTCGCAGACCTCGTCGATGGCGGCCAGCCGCTCCGCGACCTGCTGCCGGCGGCCCTGCGCGATCTCCAGGATGGCGAACGCCGTGAGCCCGTAGCCCATGGCGGCGAGGTCGAGCTGGGGCGGGAAACCGCGCAGCGCCCCGCGCCGGACCAGGCGGTCGAGCCGGGCCTGCACGGTGCCCCTGGCCACCCCGAGGCGCCGGGAGCACTCCAGCACGCCCAGCCTCGGTTCGTCGGTGAGCAGCAGCAGCAACCGGGCGTCCAGCTCGTCGAGCACGCCGTCCTCCCGATCGGTGGGAGCCACGTCACACCTCCTGGTCAGTCTGCCCATTCTGTCGGCCGATCCCGGCCCCGCGCTGCGCAGTCTGTCCAGTGAACCGGCCGGCTCTTGCTCAGCTTGCCCCACCGGCCCATGCTGCCGCCAGTGACCTCGCCACCCGGCACGACCGGAGCGGCGACACCCGCGGGAGGCAGAGCATGACCGAGATGATCAACCGCGACAGCGGCCTGGACGACGTGAGCTTCGACCAGCTCAAACAGCTCGTGGGCCTGGTGGACTACGACGCGTCGAAGGACCCGTTCCCGGTGCGGTCGATGGACGCCGTGGTGTTCGTGGTCGGCAACGCCACGCAGACCGCCCTGTTCTACCAGTTCGCCTTCGGGATGGAGCAGATCGCCTACTCCGGCCCGGAGACCGGCAACCGCGACCACAAGGCGTTCGTCCTCAAGTCCGGGTCCGCCCGCTTCGTGATCAAGGGCGCGGTGCACCCGAGCAGCTCGCTGCTCGACCACCACCGCGAGCACGGCGACGGCGTCGTGGACCTCGCGCTGGAGGTCGCCGACGTCGACAAGTGCATCGAGCACGCGCGCTCGCAGGGCGCGACCGTGCTGGAGGAGCCGCACGACGTCTCCGACGAGCACGGCACCGTCCGGATCGCCGCCATCGCCGCCTACGGCAAGACCCGGCACACGCTGGTGGACCGGTCCCGCTACCAGGGCGTCTACCTGCCCGGCTACGTCGCCAGGCAGGGCGCCTACCCCAAGCCGGCGGACGCGCCGAAGCGGCTGTTCCAGGCCGTCGACCACTGCGTCGGCAACGTCGAGCTCGGCAAGATGGACTACTGGGTCCAGTTCTACAACCGCGTCATGGGCTTCGTGAACATGGCGGAGTTCGTCGGCGACGACATCGCGACCGACTACTCGGCGCTGATGAGCAAGGTCGTGGCCAACGGCAACCACCGGGTCAAGTTCCCGCTCAACGAGCCGGCGGTCTCGCAGCGCAAGTCCCAGATCGACGAGTACCTGGAGTTCTACGGCGGCCCGGGCTGCCAGCACATCGCGCTCGCCACCAACGACATCCTCACCACGGTGGACCGGATGCGGGCGGCCGGCGTGGAGTTCCTGGACACCCCGGACTCCTACTACGACGACCCGGAGCTGCGGGCGCGCATCGGCAAGGTCCGCGCGCCGATCGAGGAGCTGAAGAAGCGCGGCATCCTGGTCGACCGGGACGAGGACGGCTACCTGCTGCAGATCTTCACCAAGCCGATCGGCGACCGGCCGACGGTGTTCTACGAGCTGATCGAGCGGCACGGCTCGCTGGGCTTCGGCAAGGGCAACTTCAAGGCCCTGTTCGAGGCGATCGAGCGGGAGCAGGAGCGCCGCGGCAACCTCTGATCCCGCGGGGGCGCCGCGCCCCCGGGACCGGACCCCACGATGCCCCCGGCCCGCGCCGGGGGCATCGTCCTGTCCGGAGCACTCCCCCCGCGCGCAGAGAGGGAGTGAGTCCACAAAGGACAGTCAGGGTTGCTCGGTCACCGTGTGGCCGGCCTCCCGCAACGCGGCCACGACCTCGCGTCGGTGGTCGGGGCCCCGGGTCTCCATGTTCATGGCCACCTCGACCTCGCCCAGCGCCAGCAGGCCGGAGACCCGCGAGTGCTCGATGTCGAGCACGTTGCCGCCGAGCCGGCCGACCAGCGCCAACAGCTCGGCCAGCGCGCCGGGGCGGTCCGGGATCCGCAGGCGCAGGGCCAGGTAGCGGCCGGCGGCGGTCATGCCGTGCTGGATGACGTGCAGCAGGAGCAACGGGTCGACGTTGCCCCCGGACAACACGGCCACGACCGGCGCGGGGAACCGCCCCGGGTACCGGGAGAACGCCGCCGCGGCGGCCACCCCCGCCGGCTCGACGACGAGCTTCGCCCGCTCCAGGCACAGCAGCAACGCCCGGGACAACGACTCCTCGTCCACCGTCACGATCTCGTCCACCAGGGCCGAGACGTGCGCGTAGGTCACCGGCCCCGGCTCCCGCACCGCGATGCCGTCGGCCATCGTCCGCGCCTCGGCGAGCCGCACGGGGTGCCCGACGGCCAACGAGGGCGGCCACGCCGCGGCCCGCTCGGCCTGGACCCCCACCACCCGCACCTCGGGCCGCAGCGGCTTCACCGCGGCCGCGACGCCGCTGAGCAGCCCACCGCCACCGGTCGGGACGAGGATGGTGGCCACCTCGGGAAGCTGGTCGAGGACCTCCAGACCGACCGTGCCCTGCCCGGCGACGACGTCGGGGTGGTCGAAGGGGTGGATCAGCTCGGCGCCCGTCTTGGCCGCGAACTCCCGCGCCGCCGCGAGCGCGTCCTCCAGGCTCTCGCCGTGCGACCGGACGTCGGCCCCGTAGCCGCGCGTCGCGGCGATCTTGGGCAGCGGCGCGCGCTCGGGCATGAACACGTTGGCCCGGATGCCCAGGAGCGAGGCGGCGAGCGCGACGCCCTGCGCGTGGTTGCCGATGCTGGCCGCCACCACGCCGCGCGACCGCTGGACCGGCGTCAGCCCGTGCAGGCGAACGTAGGCGCCGCGCACCTTGAACGAGCCGGCGCGTTGCAGGTTCTCGCACTTCAAATGGATCGGGCCGTGGTCGCGGCCCAGGGCGCGGGAGGGTTCGAGCGGGGTCTGCCGGGCCACGCCGGCCAACAGCAGACGCGCGGCTCGGATCCGGTCCGGGCTGACCAGCTCCACGCGGACATGGTGGATCAGCGCGGAAGATCGAGTCCCGCCGACGCGCCGCCGGCCGGCCCGGTACGCTCGGACGCGCGTGGCCGTTGGCGCACACGCGGTCACTCCACGACGTCGAGCCACCGCTGCTGGGAGGTGTGACATGACGCGCCTGGGTCGGGGTACCGGAACGACCCCACTGGTCGCGTCCCTGGCCGCGGCCGTGGCGTTGGCCGGCGCGGCGGTGTTCACGGTGGCCAGGGCCGGATGCGCGGACCCCGGTCGCTACGTGTCCCGGGACGGGGTCGTCGAACTGGTCGGCGGTTGCGTCGACCACGGCGACCTGCGCGAGGTCCCGCGCCTGGAGCACCCGAGGGTCGGGTCGCGCCAGGGCGAGACCCACTCCAACTCGCTGAACTTCTACGACCAGTAGGCCAGTAGGACCGACGCCGAGGGGCCGTCCGACGGATCTGTCGGACGGCCCCTCGGTCGTGTTCCGGTCGTGCTCCTGGCCCTGCCCGGGTCAGCCGAGCGCCTGCACCAGGTCGGCGACCAGGTCGGCGCCGTCCTCGATGCCCACCGACAGCCGCACGAGGTCGTTGGGGACCTCCAGCAGGGAGCCCGCCGTGCTGGCGTGCGTCATCCGCCCCGGGTGCTCGATGAGCGACTCGATACCGCCCAGCGACTCGGCGAGCGTGAACAGCCGCGTGCGGGAGCAGACCTCCAGCGCGGCCTGCTCACCGCCGGCGACGGTGAACGACACCATGCCGCCGAACCGGCGCATCTGCTTGGCCGCCACCTCGTGGCCGGGGTGGGTGGGCAGGCCGGGGTAGAAAACCTGCTCGACCTTCGGGTGGTTGAGCAGCGCCTCGACGATCCGCTCGGCGTTGTCGGAGTGCTTCTCCATCCGCAGCGCCAACGTCTTGACGCCGCGCAGGGTCAGCCACGCGTCGAACGGGCCGGGCACGCCGCCGGCGCTGTTCTGCAGGAACGCGATCTGCTGGGCCAGCTCGTCGTCGTTGGTGACCAACGCGCCGCCGACGACGTCGGAGTGGCCGCCCAGGTACTTGGTGGTGGAGTGCAGCACCGCGTCGGCACCCAGCTCCAGCGGGGTCTGGATGTAGGGCGAGGCGAAGGTGTTGTCCACGACCAGCTTCGCGCCGGCACCATGCGCCACGTCCGCCAACGCCGTGATGTCCGCGATGTTGAGCAGCGGGTTGGTCGGCGTCTCGCACCAGATCACCCTGGTGTTGGGGCGGAGCGCGGCCCGGACCGAGTCCACGTCGGACAGGGGGACCGGGGTGTGCTCGACGCCCCAGTGCCGCAACACCTTGTCCACCAGGCGGAACGTGCCGCCGTAGGCGTCGTTCGGGATGACGATGTGGTCGCCGGGCCGGACCACCGCCCGCAGCATAACGTCGCTGGCGGCCATGCCGGAGGCGAAGGCGCGGGCGTGCCGGCCGCCCTCCAGGGAGGCCAGGCACTCCTCCAGCGCCGTCCGGGTGGGGTTGCCGGTGCGCGAGTACTCGTAGCCACCCCGCAGCCCGCCCACGCCGTCCTGGGCGTAGGTCGAGGTGGCGTAGATCGGAACGATCACCGAGCCCGTGCCGGGGTCGGGATCCTGGCCGACGTGGATGGCCCTGGTGGCGAAGCCGTCACTCATGTGCGCAGCCTAGTCAGCGATGCCGCGGACCGACCCCGACGTAAGCCCACCGGGCGGTCTGCCAGGCTGCGCGGCCTGGCAGACCTGGGCGACCGTCCACCTGGTGGGACTCACGCGTCTGTCCTGGTCCTTGCCGTGTCTTCTCAGGGACGTTCGGGCAACCCTCCCCGGCTGTCCCCTGGCGATGTCACTGCCGAGTGGATCTTCCTGTCGCCCGGATCTCGCGCGCGACTACAGCCCTGTAGTAGGGGGAACCCCCATCTCAAGCATCGCGTCCGGGTCTGACAAAAACGGGAGCTCGCGTCACCAGCTGGAGGGGAAGCTCCTGGGAAAACCCACGAAAGAGCGAACTTCCTTTCGATCTTCGAGTTTCCCGATGCAAGACGTACGGGCGACGCCAGAAATGACCCGACTGGGCGTTGTCATCCGGACCAACCCTGCGGAGGGTGCCCGTATCCCGGTGCCTGCGGTGGTTGCGGAAACCCGCCCGGCTGACCGTACGCCCCCGGTTGGGCCATACCGGGCTGCGGACCGTAGCCCTGAGGCATACCAGGACCGGTCGGCGGCCCGGCGGGGATGAACGCGGGCGCTCCCGATGCCTGGGCGCGCTTGTCGGCCAGGTACCGGATGGTCTGCGGGAGCAGAGCGAGAACCATCACCGCGATCCCCAGCACGACGTGGGCCAGCATCTGGATCGTCGCATTGTGGGCCAGGGGAGGTAGGCCGAACATCATCACGGTGACCGTCACGGTGACCAGTCCCGTTGCCGCGCCGACGAGGACCAGGACCTGGCCGGCCCGCTTGCCCAGCGCGAGGAGCAGCCCACCGAGGCCGAGGCACGGAAACCGGACGAGCGTCAGCAGGGTGAACATGAACGACAGCGGTCCGGCCTTCATGCTGAGGATGAAGATCAGAGCACCGTTCACCGCCATGTCCACTATGCCCAAGCCCACCAGGGCCGCGGCGAAGAGAGCGACGATGGCCGCGAGGGTTGTGGTGACGTTGTTGGGCCGCTTGGCAATGGGCGCCGGTGGCGCCAGGGGACCGGGGTTGCCGTACTGGACCGGGTGGCCGGGCTGTTGCTGACCAGGCGGGCCGGGATTCCACATGAACGGGGACGTTATCTCGCCGGACGATCCCGGCTGGGTGAAACGGCCCAGGAGTGCCCGAACGCTCCGGGGCTCCGAACGAAACACGGCCCCTGGCGTCTCCCGACGCCAGGGGCCGTGCCGCGGCAATGGATCAGTTCACCTTCACGACCACGCTGTGGACGATCTTGTCGGCGAAGGTCTGCTTCTTCTCGTCGAACAGCGGCCAGAGGAAACCGATGGCCAACGGGGAGTCGACGGCGTGGCAGATCTGCCGCAGGAACGCGGTGCCCACCCCCACCGGCTGCCCGGTCTGCTCGTTGACCAGCCGGGTGCCGGCCATCCTGCGGCCGAGCGACTGCCCGGTCTTGCCCTGGTGGAACACGCTGTTCCACAGCGTGAAGGCGAACAGGCCGAGGTAGCCGATGATGGGCAGGATGAACCCGACCTCACCGATCACCCCGCCCAGTACCCACAGCACGCTCACGACGGCGACCGGCGCCACGAAGTCGATCAGCGCCGAGACCACGCGGGACCCCCAGTCGGCGAGCTGGCCGCCCGGCGCGCCGTAGGGCTGGCCGTAGCCGCCGTACGGCTGCCCGTACCCGGGCTGCTGCCCCCACTGTTGCGGCTGGCCGTAGCCCGGCTGCTGCGCGTAGGCGCCCTGCTGGGCTCCCGGCCACTGCCCCTGCTGCGCAGCGCCCGGAACGCCGGCGTACGGCTGGCCCGCCTGGGGCATGCCCGGGGCTCCCGGCCACTGGCCGGCCTGCTGCGGGAAGCCCGGCGCCATCCCCGGCTGCGCGAACCCGGGCTGCTGCCCATACGCGCCCTGCGGCGCCTGCTGGCCCCACGCCGGCTGCGCGCCCGGCACTCCCGCCTGCGGGAAGCCGCTCGGGGCCGGCTGGCCGAACTGGCTCGGGTTGACCACCTGGGTGGCGCCGGAGTCCGGGCCGGCGGCCGGGCTCTGGGCGAGCGCCGAGACCTGCCCAGGGGACACGACCTGGGTCGCGCCCGCGTCGCCGGTGGCGGTGGGAGCGGCCGAGCCGGCGGGGGCGTCGCCCTGCGCGGCCGGCGCCGCCTGGCCGGGCGGGACCACCTGGGTCGCCCCGGCGTCGGCCGCCGCGGTCACGTCGGGCTGGGCCGTCAGCGCCGCGGCCTGGGTCGGGGACACCACCTGGGTCACGCCCGCCTCACCGCCGGCCGGGGCCGGTGGCTGCTGACCGGGCGCGACGACCTGGGTGGCGTCGGCGATCTGCTGCTGGCCCGCCACCGGGGGCTGGCCCCCGCCGCCCGGGCTCACCGTGGGGTCCTGGGGCACGGGGGCGCCGAACGGCGCTCCCGGCGCCGCGCCACCGTGCGGCGGCTGCGGAGCGGTCATCGGGTATGCAACTCCCTTGGCCGGGCCGGTCACGAACGGGGCACCACCGTAGCGGATGCTCCGTTCGGACCTTGTGAGAAGAGCGCTTGTCCACCCGTTCGTTTCGGCGGGTCGAACGACGGGTCGAGCCCCGGCGGAGGAACGCGACGGCGCCGTCCCCCACCTCGGGCGGGAAACGGCGCCGCGTCGCTCTCAGCTCTCGTCGCTCTCGTTCAGCGCCTTCTGTTCGGCACCGCTCTGTTCAGCGCCGCTCTGTTCAGCGCCGTTCTGCTCGGCGGGCTTCTGGGTCAGCGGCCGGCGAGGAAGCCCAGGACGTCCTGCCGGGTGACCACGCCCGCCGGCTTGCCGTCGACCAGCACCAGGACGGCGTCGGCGTCGGAGAGCGCGGACAGCGCGCTGTTGATCGACTCGCCGGCGCCCACCGCGGGCAGCGGCTGGGACATGTGCAGCTCCAGCCGGTCGGCGAGCTGCGCCTTGCCGGTGAACAACGCGTCCAGCAGGTCCCGCTCGTTGACCGCGCCCGCGACCTCCGCGGCCATCACCGGCGGCTCGGCCTTGACGACCGGCATCTGCGACACGCCGAACTCCCGCATGATCGCGATCGCGTCGCCGACGGTCTCGTTCGGGTGCGCGTGCACCAGCTCCGGCATGTCGCCGACCTTGCGCCGCAACACGTCGCCGACGGAGGCGCCCGAGTGGTCGGGCGAGAGGAAGCCGTAGGACGCCATCCACTGGTCGTTGAAGACCTTCGACATGTAGCCCCGGCCGCCGTCGGGCAGCAGCACGACGACCACGTCGTCCGGACCGCAGCGCTCGGCCACCCGCAGCGCGGCGACGGCGGCCATGCCGCACGAGCCGCCGACCAGCAGGCCCTCCTCCCGCGCCAGGCGGCGGGTCATCTCGAAGGAGTCCTTGTCGGAGACCGCGATGATCTCGTCGCAGATCTCCCGGTCGTAGGTGGTGGGCCAGAAGTCCTCGCCGACGCCCTCCACCAGGTACGGCCGGCCGGTGCCGCCGGAGTACACCGAGCCCTCGGGGTCGGCGCCGACGATGCGGACCTTCCCGCCGCTGATCTCCCTCAGGTAGCGGCCGGTGCCCGAGATCGTGCCGCCGGTGCCGATGCCGGCGACGAAGTGGGTGATGCGCCCCTCGGTCTGCCGCCACAGCTCGGGACCGGTGGAGTGGTAGTGGCTCGCCGGGTTCTCCGGGTTGGCGTACTGGTTGGGCTTCCATGCGCCGGGGATCTCGCGCACCAGGCGGTCGGAGACGTTGTAGTAGGAGTCCGGGTGCTCGGGGGCGACGGCGGTCGGGCACACCACGACCTCGGCGCCGTAGGCCTTGAGGACGTTGCGCTTGTCCTCACTGACCTTGTCTGGGCAGACGAAGACGCACTTGTAGCCCCTGCGCTGGGCGACGAGCGCGAGGCCGACACCGGTGTTGCCCGACGTCGGCTCGACGATGGTGCCGCCGGGCCGCAGCTCGCCGGACGCCTCGGCCGCCTCGACCATGCGCAGCGCGATGCGGTCCTTCACGCTGCCGCCCGGGTTGAGGTACTCGACCTTGGCCAGCACCAGCGGAGCCAACCCGTCGGCCACCGACCCCAGCTTCACCAGCGGGGTGTTCCCGACGAGGTCGACGACGTGCTCGACGTACTCCACCAGTGCCCTCCCAGTCGTTGAGACGCTCCACCTGAGCCTAGGTCCTGCCTCGACCGGCGTACAGGACGCGCCCGGTCGGGCGCCCGCCGTTCGTCGGGTCGGCTCGGGCCGGATCGCCGGTCACGGGGTTCGCTCGCAGACGTCGGAGCGCCCGGAACCGTGGCCCCGGTGCGCTCCGACGTCTGTTTCAGCACGCCTGCTGCTGCATGCCGTGCGCCCCCATCCCGAAGACCTTGCACGGGTGGGCCTGGGCGAAGGCGCTGTCCTTGCCGAACCCCTTGAGACCGGCCTGCTCGGCCATCGCCGGGTAGTCCAGGACGGCCCGGATTCCCTTGGCCGAGAAGTTCGTGCCGTCGTGGGTGATGCCCTGCGGCCCGAACGAGGTGTCCCGCGCGCCGAACCCGTTCGGCGACTGGGCCGCGTTGGCGGTGCCACCTCCAGCGAGGGCGAGCGCGGCACCCGCGGACATCAAGACCGCGAGATTCCTGATCTTTGGCAACTCCGCTCCCGAATGTCTTTCGGATTTCTGGACCAGTTCTCTGGATCCCGTGCGGGATCAAAAACCCGACGCGGACGTGCGTCGAGGCGAACCACCGCAACATCACCTGGACGAATGGCCGGCGCCACCCGGTGCGGGCACGGCGGGCGGCGAGGACGCCCACGGTCGCCGCGCGCGCCGACAGGCGGGCCATCCCCCGCTTGCCTAGCCTGTCCCCGTTCACACGGGCACCGGGCCCCCGCGGGGAGGTCGCATGGCAACGGACGACCGTCGTCGGCTCCGTTTCCTGGTCTTCGCCGCATCCCTGCGCGCCGGCTCGCTCAACCACCGGTTGGCCCGGCTCGCCGCCACCGTCATCGAGGCCCTGGGCGGTCGGGTGGACTTCGCCGCGCTGCGCGACTTCGACGCCCCCTCCTACGACCAGGACGTGCAGGAGCTGGACGGCTTCCCCGAGGGGGCCGCGGAGTTCCGGCGGCGGCTGGAGGCCAACGACGCCTTCGTGATCAGCTCCCCCGAGTACAACTTCTCCGTGCCCGGCGGGCTGAAGAACGCGATCGACTGGGTCTCCCGGTTCCAGCCCCAGCCGCTGAACGAGCGGCACGGGCTGCTGATGTCCGCCTCACCGTCGATGGCCGGCGGCAACCGCGGGCTCTGGGCGCTGCGCGTGCCCCTGGAGCACCTGGGCGCGCGCGTGTACCCGGAGATGTTCAGCCTGGCCCAGGCCCACCAGGCGTTCACCGACAACGGCTGGATCGCCGACCCGCGGCTGCAGAACTGGTTCGAGCGCATGATCGTCGGCTTCATGGACCTGGTCGAGGCGGCCAAGCACTACCCGTGCGCGAAGACGGCGTGGATCGAGTTCCTCGGCGAACGTCCCGACCCCGCCACCGAGCGGGTGGAGTGAGCCCGGCGGCCGTGGGGACGTGGCCGGGGGCGCTGTCAGCCATGTGCGTTAATTTCCCTCAGCGCCGGTGTTGTTCCTGGCGGTTCGCGTAGCTGGCGGCCCCGACCGCCCTCGTGAACGGGTGAACCGGGAAGGGGGTCGCGGTGACCGGGATTCGCATGCTGCGCACGGTGGCGTTCGCGACCGGCGCGCTCGGTGGTTTGTCCGGAGCGGCCTACGGCCTGCTGACGGAGCAGTCGCGTCGCGCGCGGCGGGTCATCGGGGTTCCGGAGACGCCGCCGCTGCGCGCGGACGGCGTCTACCTGCCCGACGGGTCGGGGCCGTTCGCCCCCGACGACACCGACAACGCCGACAACGCCGCGGCGGCCGGGACGCCGCTGACCTTCGCCGTGCTCGGCGACTCCTCCGCGGCCGGCGTCGGGGTGGACGCCCCCGAGGAGCTGCCCGGCGTGCTGCTGGCCCTCGGCCTCGCCGCGGAGGCGGAGCGGCCGGTGCGGCTGGTCACGCACGCGATCAGCGGCGCGACCACCAGGGAGCTGCCCGGCCAGGTCGACGCCGCGCTGGTCGAGCCACCCGACCTGGCGCTGGTCATCATCGGCGCGAACGACGTCACGACCCAGTTGTCAGTGCGCACCTCGGCGGAGCTGCTGGGCGAGCAGGTGGCCCGGCTGCGGGCCGCCGGCGTGTCCGTGGTCGTCGGGACCTGCCCGGACCTGGGCGCCATCCGCCCCATCCCGCAGCCGCTGCGCTCGGTCGCGCGGACCTGGAGCCTGGCCCTGGCCCGGGCGCAGCGCCGGACGGTGGCGGCGGCCGGCGGGCAGCCGGTGCCGCTGGCCGACCTGCTGTCGCCGGAGTTCCTGACCCGCCCGGCCGAGCTGTTCAGCACCGACCAGTTCCACCCCTCCGCCGCCGGGTACGCCGCGGCCCGCGAGGTGCTGCTGCCCGCGCTGTGCGTGGCCGCCGCGGTCTGGTCCGGGCCGGTGCCCGCCGCCCCGGCCCGCTCGGCCACCGCCGAGGCCCGCCGGCCGACCGCGCGGATCGTCTCCCGGCTCAACCGGGCGCTGCGCCGCGCCGAGGCCGCGCGCCCGGCGGAAGGGGTGGCGGCGGAATGAGCGAGCGCTGAACGAGCCGGCGCGAGCCGGGCGAGCACGCCCCGGGTGGGCGCGAACTGGACGGCTCGGCGCGAGTGGCCTTCGTCGCACCGGCGGCCGGGACGCGTGACACTACTCTCACGGCAAACCCGGACAAAGGAGTTCCGTAATGCCTGAGGCCGTGATCGTCGCCGCGGCACGCTCGCCCATCGGACGTGCCGGCAAGGGCTCGTTGGTCGACATCCGCCCGGACGACCTGACCGCGCAGGTCGTGCGGGCCGCGCTGGACAAGGTCCCGCAGCTCGATCCCACCGAGATCGACGACCTGATGCTGGGGTGCGGCCTGCCCGGCGGCGAGCAGGGCTTCAACATGGGCCGGGTCGTCTCGGTGCTGCTCGGCTACGACCACCTGCCCGGGTGCACGGTGACCCGGTACTGCGCGTCCAGCCTCCAGACCACCCGGATGGCCTTCCACGCGATCAAGGCGGGCGAGGGCGACGTGTTCGTCAGCGCCGGCGTGGAGACCGTGTCGCGGTACGCGAAGGGCAACTCCGACAGCTGGCCGGACACGCGCAACCCGCTGTTCGCCGACGCGGAGCGGCGCAACGCCCGGGTGGCCGAGGAGGGCGCCCAGGAGTGGCGCGACCCGCGGGCGGCCGGCGAGCTGCCGGACATCTACCTCGCGATGGGCCAGACGGCCGAGAACCTGGCGCTGCTCAAGGGCGTCAGCCGCCAGGAGATGGACGAGTTCGGCGTGCGGTCGCAGAACCTCGCCGAGAAGGCCATCGCGAACGGCTTCTGGGCCAGGGAGATCACCCCGGTGACCCTGCCGGACGGCCGGGTGGTCAGCGCCGACGACGGCCCCAGGGCCGGCACCACCTACGAGAAGGTGTCCGGGCTCAAGCCGGTGTTCCGGCCCGACGGGCGGGTGACCGCCGGCAACTGCTGTCCGCTCAACGACGGCGCCGCCGCCCTGGTGATCATGAGCGACGAGCGGGCCCGCGCGCTGGGCGTCACCCCGCTGGCGCGGATCGTGTCCACCGGCGTGTCCGCCCTGTCGCCGGAGATCATGGGCCTCGGCCCGGTCGAGGCGTCGCGCCGGGCGCTGGCCAACGCCGGCATGACCATCGACGACATCGACCTGGTCGAGATCAACGAGGCGTTCGCCGCGCAGGTCATCCCGTCCTACCAGGACCTGGGCATCCCGCTGGAGAAGCTCAACGTCAACGGCGGCGCGATCGCGGTGGGCCACCCGTTCGGCATGACCGGCGCCCGGATCACCACGACGCTCGTCAACTCGCTCCAGTTCCACGACAAGCGGTTCGGCCTGGAGACGATGTGCGTGGGCGGTGGCCAGGGCATGGCCATGGTCATCGAGCGGCTGAGCTGAGCCCCGCCGCCCCCGGTCGCCGGGGCGCGGTTCCGCCCGACGCCCGCTCGTCGCTCCTCCACGCGGAGGGCCGACGAGCGGGCGTCGGCGTCCGGGCGAGCGGGGCGTGAACGGGCCCGGAAAGACCGAGGGCCCCGGCGCGCGCCGGGGCCCTCGTGGGTCTGACCGTCCGATCAGTCCTCGCGGAAGTACTGCAGCAGCCGCAGGATCTCCAGGTACAGCCAGACCAGCGTGGTCATCAGGCCGAAGGCGATGTACCAGGCGTACTTGGCCGGGGTGCCGGAGCGAATGGCCTCGTCGGCGGCGTCGAAGTCGAGCAGGAAGCTGAACGCCGCGATGCCGATGCACAGCAGGCTGAAGCCGATCGCGAGCGGCGAGCCGTCCCGCAGGCCGAGGCCGCCGGTGTGGAAGAAGCTCACCACCAGGTTGGCCAGCATCAGCACGCCCACGCCGATCGTGGCGCCGACGATCCACCGGGTCAGGCGCGGGGTGACCCGGATGGCGCCCGTCTTGTAGACGAGCAGCATGCCGGCGAACACGCCCGCGGTGCCCACGATGGCCTGGAAGCCGATGCCGGGGTAGACCTTGTCGAGCACGCCGGTCAGCGCGCCCAGGAACACACCCTCGGCCACCGAGTAGCCCAGCACGAGGCCGGGGTTGGCGCTCTGCCGGAAGATGACGATCAGGGAGAGCACCAGGCCGATGATCGCGGCGGGCAGCGCCAGGACGTAGAGCCCGCTCCACGCGGTGAGGACGCCGGCGGCCAGCGCCGACCCCGCGGTGATCGCTGTCTTGGTGACCACGTCGTCGATGGTCATCGGCCGCTCGGCGGTCGTGGGCGCGCCGGCGGCCGGGTAGCCGTAGCCGCCGGCCGGGTACTGGTCGAAAGTCGCGTACCCGCCACCCGTCGGCAGGTTGCGGAACGCAGGGTTGCTCGTCGTGCGCACCTGAAGTCCTCCTGGAGCGTGGTCACGCCGTCAAGGGTTCAACGGCGGCTGCCGCCGGCCGGTTCCCCGGACGGTAAAGGCGACTTTACTCGGGCCCCGGCCCCTCCGACGCGGGCTTTCCGGGGATATGTCCGTCACGACACCCACAGTGATCGCCCGACTCCCCGAACGGCCCCACCGCTGATCCACTCCGGTGAACCGCCACACGGGTCCGGTGAAGATCACCGCGCAGCGTGCCACCACGCGTCCTCCCACTGGCGGCTTGTGACTCACCGTGATCAAGGGAAAGCCTTGTGGACCGGCGCGGTCGATCGTCATCGGGGGACGCCGGCAGAACCCGCTCCCCTTCGGGCGGCACACCACCGGCCCGACCGCCCACCGCACGGACTCGATTCGGGAAGCGGGGAACACATGCAGGGGCTGCGGAAGCTGCTCTCCTGGCTGGCCGGGTCCACGTTGCTCGCGGCGGCGGCCACCGCCGCGCTGCCGGGCACCGCGACCGCGGCCGGCGAGCGGCTGGGCCACGCCGTGGCGGGCCAGCCGTACAAGAACCGCCCCACCGACAAGACCACCGACTGGCTCGGCTCGTACACGTGGCGCAACCAGCAGGTGTGGTGCGTGCAGTTCGCCCTGCACGAGCCCACCGACGACGTCGACTTCCAACCGGGTGGCCCCCTCACCACTAAGTGGGGTGAGCCACTGGCGCCCGAGGTCGCGGCGAAGGTGTCCTACCTGCTGCTGCGTTACCAGAACACCACCTCGGCCGACGAGGCCGCGGCGCTGGCCCACCTGCTGCACTCGTGGACCGCGGGCACCACCGACCCCAAGCGGCTGGACCCGGGCAACGGCTTCGAGACCATCGGGTACAACGTCCAGTCCCACCTCGACGAACTCGGCAAGAAGCAGCCGAAGGCCAAGGAGGCGGTGGGCCGGCTGGAGGCCGACGCCGAGGCGCACCGCGGGCCGTGGCAGCTCACGCTCACCCCGCCGAAGCAGGCGCAGACCGTGGGCAAGGCGGACAAGTGGACCGTCCAGGTCGTCTCGGCCACCGGCAAGCCGGTGGGCGGCGTGCCGGTGCAGCTCACGGCGACCGAGGGCACGCTCGGCGGGGACGCCGCCGGCGGCTCGGCCAAGACGCCCGCCGACGGCGCTCCGCTGGCCGTCGACGTCACCCCGACGGGCTTCACCCCGAAGCTCGCGGCCTCGGTGCGCGCGCCGAGCGCGCAGCCCGTGCTGCTGAAGCCCGGCAAGGCCGGGGTCCAGCAGGTCATCACCACCGGCGGCGAGACCCCCCTGAACAAGGAGGGGACCGTCCCGGCCCGCAACGCCCCCAGCCAGGTCACGGTGTCCAAGGTCGACGCGTCGACCGGCGCCGCGATCGCCGGCGTCTCGCTGCGGGTGACCGCCGCGGACAGGACCAGCCCCGCCCTCAAGCAGGACGACGGCAAGCTGACCGGGCAGGACGGTAAGCCGCTGGTGGTCCGCACCGGGCAGGACGGGAAGGCCGCGGTGCCCGACCTCAAGACCCCCCAGGAGGTCTGCCTCATCGAGACCGAGGCCGCTCCCGGGTACGACAAGGGCTTCGACGCCAAGAACCCGCCCACCGTCTGCGGCTCCCTCACCCCGGGCAGCACGCTGGCGCTGACGCTGGTCAACAAGCCCAACCCGGCGCCGAAGCCCGTGGTTCCCGTCACGATCCCCGCCGGCTCCGAACCGGCTACCGGCGTCGCGTCGACGATGACCGTGCTCACCCCGGCCGGCATCCTCGGGCTGGGCGCGCTCACGCTGCTCGGCGCGGGGCTGGGTGGGGCGCTCTGCTGGCGACGGCTCGTCACCCGTCGGTCCGGCGGGCGGTGACCAGGAGGCGCTGACCATGCCGGGGCGCAGACGAACGTCGGGTACACGCGGAGCGCACCGCGGCCCGGTCGGGTGGGGGTTCGCCCCCCGCCCGGCCGGGCTCGCCCTGTTGACGGTGGCGGTGCTGGCGGTGGCGCTCTGGGCGGCACCGCCGGACCTGGTGCCGGGCACTCCAACCGCCGGGGACCCGCCGCCGGCTCCGCCGGCCCACAGCCTGCGGGACGACGAGGGCCGGGACCGCCACTGGGGCGTCCCCGGTGGCGGGGCGCCCGGGCAGGAGCCGCCGGCCGCCGAGCCGGCGGAGGGCCAGGCTGCGGCCGAGCCGGAGCCGTCGCCGCCACGCCCGGCGGCCGGCCAGCGACCGGGCACCGTGCGCCTGCCCGCCGGGGGCACAGCCCGCCTCGTGCGCAAGGAGGTCGGCCGCGACGGCGTCCTCCCGGTGCCCGAGGGCGTCGGCGACGCCACCTGGTGGGGCGCCGGGCTCCGCGCGGCGGCCGGCGCGACCGTCCTCGCCGGCCACGTCAACTGGCGCGGCGCCACTGGGCCGTTCGCCGAGCTGTGGCGGACCCAGCGGGGGCAGGAGGTCAGCGTGGCCGACGCGGCGGGCACGGCCTGGCGCTACCGGGTGACCGAGGTGCACACCGTCGACAAGGACGACCTGCCCGCGCGGGCCAACGCGCTGTTCGGGCAGGAGGGCGCGCACCGGCTCGTCCTCGTGACCTGCGGCGGGCGTTGGGTCGGCGGAGACCTCGGCTACGACGAGAACCGGATCGTGGTGGCCGAACCCACGACCTGAGGCGTTGTCGGCCGGCCTCGCGGGGCGATCGAAGCCCCGCGTCGGGGTCGGACACCGCCGGACAGGTCTCGCGCGCGACTACAGGCCTGAAGTAGGGGGACCCCCCTGACTTCAGCATGGCAGGCGGGGCTGACAGTTCCGGCCGGTGAGCGCATACCTCGAACCGGGGAAAGCGCGCGGTGGTCGCGGCGAGTCGCCGAACGGCGGGCATCGAACGGCGAACGGCGGACAACGGGCGGCGCGGGCCGGGATCGGTGGCGGCCGGGGCCACCGGGGGCGCGGCCGAGCGGGCTCCTCGCCGGGACCGGCGCCCCAGCCGGACCGGGAAGGCCGTCGGCCACGCCCCAGGGGTCGGACGTCACCACCGGACGGGCCGGGCGGCGTCAGCCGCGCAGCACGTCCATGCTGATCACGCGGTCGTCGTCGTCGGCCAGCGTGGAGCTCCGGTTGTCCCGGTTGGACGTGGTGACCCACAGCGTGCCGTCCGGGGCGACCGCCGCGGCCCGCAGGCGACCGTTGCGCGCGGTCATCATGTGATATGCGCTGGTCCGCTCGTCCCCGGGCGCGATCGGCGCCTGCATCAGGCTCTCCCCGCGCAGCGTGGAGATGTAGAGGTAGCCGTCGCGGTAGGCGAGCCCGGAGGGGACTCCCTCCTCCGGTCGCATGACGATCACCGGGTCGAGGTGGCCCTCGCCGTTCTCGCAGTAGCCCTCGCACACCGGCCAGCCGTAGTTCCCGCCGGCCTGGATGCGGTTGACCTCGTCCCAGTTGGACTCGCCGATGTCCCCGGCGTACAGGTTCCCCTCCCGGTCCCAGGTGAGCCCCTGCACGTTGCGGTGGCCGAGGGAGTAGACCAGCGACCCCGGGAACGGGTTGCCCGGCGCCGGCTGCCCGTCCTTGGTCATCCGCAGGATCTTCCCGTTCAACGAGTTCCTGTCCTGCGCGACCTGGTAGCCGTAGGCGTCCCCGACCCCGGCGTAGAGCATCCCGTCCGGGCCGAAGGCGAGCTGGCCGCCGTTGCGGTAGAGGTGTCGCGAGATCCCGGTGACGACGGGTTCCGGCTGCTCCCCGAGCCGGAACCGGGCGATCCGGTTGTCCTCGTTGGTGGTGTAGTAGACGAAGACCCAGCCGTCGCTCGCGTAGTCCGGCGACACCGCGATGCCGAGCAACCCGCCGTCCGTGCCGTAGGCGACGGCGTCCTGGATCTTCTGCGCCTCCGTCGTCCCACTGCCGGAGACCCGGAGCACGCGCCCGGTGCCCCGCTCGGTGACCAGGGCGGTCCCGTCGGGGAGGAACGCGATGCCCCACGGCACGACGAGGCCGCCGGCGAGGGTGCGCTCCTCGTTCCGCCCCGCGGGCGGGGGCGGCGCAGCGGTGGCGGCGGGGGCGGCGCACAGGGCCACCGCGCAGGGCAGCAGGGCCAGGGCGACACCGACGACGCTGCGTCTGATGCTCACTTAACCTCCAGGTGTGCTGACCGGGGGGGACGTCACCCCGCCGCCGGTGGTCCCGACACACGCGACGACGCCTCCCAGCGGTATCGGACGACCACCCGGTGAGCTCAATCGCTACAACGTGTGGCCCTCCCCGATGTCAACCGTGTCCCACCAGCGACGATTGTCCGGTTATGTCCGATGTGGACAGTGCGGTGCCGCCACTGGCGCCGGGACACCCGTCCGCCGACCGCGCCGGCGTCCACCGACCGCGTCCCACCGGCATGTTGACCCGTACCCGTCACCGGGCGCGACCCGAACGACGCAGTCGACGGCGCGAACGGCCGCGTCCGTTTCGCCCTCACCACCCGTGATCGGCACGCCCCGTCACCACCTCCTCACCCGAATCGGAGTAGAGGTTCACCCCTGTAGCGCTGTTCTCTTTCCACCACCCCGAATTACGTTGGGGCCGCCCCGCGACCGGCCCGGCCGGTCGCCGACCACGAGGGAGTGAGGCCGATGTCCACGACCACGAACACCCGTGGGGCCGGTGCCACCGACACCGAGCGGCACACCACGACGGACTCCCGTCGCCACTGGGTGCGCCCCGACTTCACCGACTTCGACACCGCCGCCGAGGTCACCGCCTACGTGGCCCGCGGCTGACACCGCCCGGGGCCGCGCCACTCACCGCATCGGCGTCCGAGAGGGCACGGCGTCGCCGGCTGGTCCACAGAGCTGAGCCGGTGAGAGCGCGTGGCCGTCCGATCCCGGCGAGGCGCTGGCCCACGCGGTCCGCGCCCCGACTGTTCTGATTCCGTCAGGTCCGTCCCACGACCGGGCGAACACCGCGCCGTGAACCTGCGCGGTGTTCGCCCGGTCGCCGGGCGGGCCGAGACCGCCGCGCCGGTGGCGTCACGCCCACGAGCGCCCGTCATCCGAAGAAGTGAACACGGGGGACTGCGCCTCACCGGCACGGCAGGGGGGACCGAGGTCTTCGGCATGGGAAGCGCACCGACCGACCCGGACACGCCGACCGGCCCGATGCCGGCGGCGGACTTCGTCGCCGCGCTGCGGGACCTGTCCGACCGGTACTGGGACCGCCATCCGTTCCACCTCCGGCTGCACGAGGGCCGGTTGACCAAGCCCGAGCTGCAGCTGTGGGCCGCCAACCGCTGGTACTACCAGCGGTGCCTGCCGCAGAAGGACGCGGCGATCATCGCGAACTGCCCGCTGCCGGAGGTGCGCCGGCACTGGCTGGACCGCATCGTGTACCACGACGGACGCGACGCCGGCGACGGCGGCGCGCGGAACTGGCTGCGGCTGGCCGAGGCGGTCGGGCTGGACCGCGCTGAGGTGCTGGACGAGCGGCACGTGCTGCCCGGCGTCCGGTTCGCGGTCGACGCCTACGTGAACTTCGCCCGCGCCCGCTCCTGGCAGGAGGGCGTGGCCTCGGGGCTGACCGAGATGTTCTCGCCGGGGCTGATGCGCCGCCGGCTCGCCGACATGCGCGAGCACTACCCGTGGATCGGCGAGGAGGGGTTCGCCTACTTCACCTCGCGGTTGGCGGTGGTCGCCGGCGAGGGACGGTCCACAGTGGACATCGTGGTGCAGCACTGCGGCACCAGGGAGCAGCAGGAAGCGGCGGTGGCCGCGCTCGCGTTCAAGTGCGACGTGCTGCGCGCCATCCTCGACAGCATCGACTACGCGTGCCACCAGATCGCGCCATGACGACGCCCGACTCCTCCCCCGCCGCGGCCGCGTTGCCGGGCACCGCCGTTCCCCGGCTGCGCCGAGGTGTGCGGCTCAGCTTCGACCCGACCCGCGACAGCTACGTGCTGCTGTACCCGGAGGGCGTGCTGCTGCCGAACGAGACGGCCGCGGCGGTGCTCGGCCGGTGCGACGGCGGCGCGGACGTCGCGACGATCGTGGCCTCGCTCGCCGAGGACTTCGACGGCGTCGACGCCGCCCAGGTCTCGGAACTCCTGCGCCGCCTGGTCCGCCGGCGCCTCGTGGAGATCGTGGAGAACACCGAGCCCGGGGAGGCGGTGCGCGGCGATGAGTGAGCCCCGTCCCTCCGTCAACCCCCCACTCGGGCTTCTCGCCGAGCTGACCCACCGCTGTCCGCTGCACTGCGCCTACTGCTCGAATCCCGTCCAGCTCGTGCCGGCGGCCGACGAGCTGGACACCGGTCAGTGGCGTTCGGTCCTCGACCAGGCCCGACAGCTCGGTGTCCTCCAGGTCCACCTCTCCGGCGGCGAACCCATGTCCCGCCGCGATCTGCCCGCTCTGGTCGAGCACGCCCACGCGCTGGGCTGCTACGTCAACCTCGTCACGTCCGGGCTGTCGCTGACCGACGCCACCGCCACCGAGCTGGTGGCCGCGGGGCTCGACCACGTGCAACTGTCCATTCAGGACGCTGACGCTCGACTGGCCGACGTGATCGCGGGCGTCAGGGCGCACGAGCGCAAGGTGGCCGCGGCGGCCGTGGTGCGGCGCCTCGGTCTGCCGCTGACGGTGAACGCCGTGCTCCACCGGGGAAACCTGGACCACGTCGGCGCGATCGTGGATCTCGCGGAGCGGATGGGCGCTGACCGCCTGGAGCTGGCGAACACCCAGTTCTACGGGTGGGCGTTGCGCAACCGGGCGGCGTTGTTGCCCACGGCCGCGCAACTCCGCGCCGCCGACGTCGTCGTGCGGGCCGCGACGGAGCGGTTGGCCGGCCAGATGGAGATCGCGTACGTGTACTCCGACTACCACGAGCGCCGGCCCAAACCCTGCATGAACGGCTGGGGAAGCCGTCAACTCACGGTCGCGCCGAACGGCGACGTGCTCCCGTGCCCCGCCGCCGGGTCCATCGAGGGCCTGGCGCTGGAGAACGTGCGCACGAGGACCCTCGCCGACATCTGGTACGACTCCTCGTCCTTCAACGCCTACCGGGGCACGGGCTGGATGCGCGAGCCGTGTCGGAGCTGCGCCTTCCGGGACGTCGATCTCGGTGGCTGCCGCTGTCAGGCGTTCCTGCTCACCGGGGACGCCGCCAACACCGACCCCGTCTGTTCGCTGTCTCCGCACCGGGAGGTGGTGGACCGGGTGCTTTCCGAGCAGACCGCCCTCGTGCCGCCGCCGAGCGTCCCCCGACGGATGCCCGCCGCCCGAAACGGGGGCGCGTCATGAGAGTCCGGTTGCTCGGAACCGCGGCTGGAGGCGGCTTTCCCCAGTGGAACTGCGCCTGCGCGTTGTGCGTGCGCGCGGGCAAACCCGGGGTTCCCACCCGCACGCAGGACAGCGTGGCGGTCAGCGGCGACGGGCGGAGTTGGTGGCTGCTCAACGCATCTCCGGATCTGCGGGCGCAGATCCTGGCCGCGCCCGAACTCACCGCGGGTCCCGGGCCGCGCGAAACGCCGCTGCGGGGCGTTTTGCTGACTGACGCGGAGCTGGATCACGCGCTGGGCGTGGTGATGCTGCGCGAGGGCATCGACCTTCGAATCCACGGCACCGCCCCGGTTCTGGACTCGGTGCGCGGCAGCTTCGGTGGTGTGCTCCAGCACTACAACGGCGTGCGGTGGTCTCTGGTGGAGCCGGACGTCGGGTTCGAGCTGGACGGCGGACTCCGGGTCACCGCGTTCTCCGTGGGCAGCAAACGCCCCAAGTACGCGAGAGAGTCCACAGTAGACGGTTCTTGGGTGGTGGCCTACCGCGTCGTCGACCCCCGGACGGGCGGGGCTCTGCTCTACGCGCCGTGTCTGGCGGAGTGGCCCGTCGCGTTCGACGACCTGCTGCCGGCGGTCGACTGCGTGCTCCTGGACGGCACGTTCTTCGGACCGGAGGAGATGTCCGGCGCGACCGGCGCGCGAGTAGGCGACCAGGCGCAGCGCGCAATGGGCCACCTGCCCGTTGGTGGGCCAGACGGCACTCTGCACCGGCTGCGCGGGTTGAGCGGGTCCCGCCGGATCTACACCCATCTGAACAACACCAACCCGTTGCTCGACGCAGCCTCCCCGCAGCGAGCCGAGGTCGCCGCCGCTGGTGTCGAGATCCTGGACGACGGCACGGTTCTCGAGTTCTGACCACGCCTTCGCGCATCTCCTGGGCCGCCCACCACTTTCGCCGCCCCGCCCGAGAGCGCGGGACCGGCGGAAGCTGGTCGACACCCCCGAAGGTGCGGTTTCCCTTCCCCTCCCGGGCGTGGTTTTCCTCAGGTCAGGACTGTGCCGCGCACCCTCGTGCCCGGAGTTCCCGCTGCCTAGCGTGAACCGCGACGAAGTTCCGCGACCGGAACCAGGGGAAGGGGACCACCATGGTGATGCGACGCATTGTGATCGTCCTGGCGGTGATGGCTCTTGGAGGCGTACTCGCCGGCTGCTGGGAGGCTCGGCAGGCTGGTCATCCTCGGAGTGGCACGTCTCCGGCGATCAACACCAACGGCGGCGGCGACGCTGACGGCGACCGGCAGACGGACGAGACCCACGAGTACGGAGAACGAATCCTGACCGTGGCGCTCCGCACGCAGGCCGCGTCCATCGACGTGGACGTGGGAGACGGGCCAGTCCGGGTGCGGGAGCGGATTCGGCACAGCGGCGATCCACCGCCCACTTCCCGCACAGTCGACGGCACGACCCTGCGACTGGAGAACCACGGGTGCGGCGCCGCGACCGACGACCGGGTCTGCGAGGTCGCCTACCAGCTCCGGCTCCCCCGGGACACGGCGCTTGAGGTGGACTCCGGCGCGGGTTCGGTGACGGTGCGGGGCCTCCACGGTGACCTCCGAGTCAACACCGGAGCCGGGCGCGTGCACGCCGTCGACCTGGGGAGCCGCAACGTCTCCGTGACCGCCCACGCGGGTGCCGTGAAGCTCGGCTTCGACCGACCACCAACACTGGCTGAGGTTCGGACCGAGGTCGGCGCGATCGACGTGCGGGTTCCCGGGAACACGTCGTATGCCGTCGACGCCAGAACCAGAGTCGGCACGGCCAGGGTGGCGGCGAGCCACTCTCCCGGCGCGGACAACCGGATCGTGCTTCGTTCGAACGCTGGCACGGTCTCCGTCGACTCCACCTGACGGCTCCTGCCAGGAGATACGGACACCACGAGAGGACGGGAACTGCCCCTCGCGAACCGGCCCGAGTTTGATCTTTACTTCACATCGAAGCCACCTGACCTCGGCACCCGTGACCAAGACCACGAAGCGCGTTGGGTCAGCTACAGCCCGCTTGGCGCGCTGGATGGCGAGCTACCCATCCCACGCCATTCCTCTCCGCGCGTTCCTCGCGCCGCCTCTTCCGGAGGCAGGAAAGCGGACGACGAAGATTCCAGGAGGCGCCTCCACGTTACCGCGACAACGACGATCGGCACGTGCGGCGGTCGTTCACACCCTCAGCGCGGCCGTGAGTTAACCACCAAACCGCTACCTCCACCGCCCGAAGCCTCCATTCCCTGTCGTGTACCGCACCTTCCACCCAGCCTGCCAGCCCTGACAGCGCCCCCAAGGCACACCCGCAACCACGGACGTCCACGCACATGCCACAAGAAAGTCATTTTCCCGTAACAACAAAGACGCGAGAGACAAACACCACGAACGGAGTAATGTTGTCGACATAAACAAACCGAAAGTCCGTTCCGGTGCAAGCACTTCGAAGCGGAACGAGAGAGGCGGTCCTGCCCGACGCGCGAGCGGTGACATAGCGTCAGCAAATGGCCCCAGGTGTTCATGGAACGGACATCGATCAGCCATTCGCGTTAGCGGTGTATCCTTTCGTCCCGGTTCGCCGCTTCCGCCCCGTCCGGAGAAGCCCAGGGCATGTCACAAGTCGATCTTCCCGTTCCCTCGCCAGCCGCACCCGAGAGGTCACCGTTGCCGACGCCCGACAGACCGTCCTCCCGTCGGCGGCTCCGCGCCCTCGCCTCCCGGCACTGGCTGTTCGGTGTCCTGTTCGCCGCCGGGCTCGCGGTTCGGGTGCTGACCATGTGCTCCTACTGGCCGGCCTTCTGGTTCCTCACCGACAGCGGGCGCTACCTCGACGCCAGCGGCAACCTCCGGCCGGCGTCGGGCGTGAACGGCATCGGCTACCCCGCGCTGCTGCGGCTGCTCAGCCCGACCGACTCGCTGGCCACCGTCTCGGTGCTCCAGCACCTGGCGGGGCTCGGGCTGGGCGTCGCGATCTACGCCTTCCTCCGGCGCAGAGGGGTGCGGGCCTGGTTGGCGGCGCTCGGGACGGCGCCCGTGCTGCTCGACTCGCACCAGGTGGTGCTCGAGCACTACGTGATGTCGGACGTCCTGTTCATCGTGCTGCTCACCAGTGCCGCGCTGCTCCTGCTGTGGCGGGAGCGGCCGGGCGTGCTCGCCTGCCTGGTGGCCGGCGTGCTGATGTCGGCGGCGGTGCTCACCCGCTCGGTCGGGCTGGGGGTGGCCGGCATCCTCCTGCTCGTCCTGCTGGTCCGCCGCGCGGGGTGGAAGCAGTGCGGCGCGTTCGCACTCACGGTCGCCGTGCTGGTCGGCGGCTACCTGGAGTGGACGAGGCAGGAGACGGGCAAGGCGACCTTCAGCCCGCTGCAGGGCCGGTACCTCTACTCCCGCACCGCGAAGATCGCGGACTGCGACCGGCTGGAGCTCACCCCGGACCAGCGCAAGCTGTGCCCGAGCCAGCCGCTGGACCAGCGCCCCGAACGGGGTGACTGGTACCTGACCTTCGACCAGAACCTGGCCAGCTACCCGCTCTCGGCCGACGACTTCATCGGCGGCTTCGCCAAGGAGGTCATCCGCCAGCAGCCGGGGGACTACGCCTGGCTGGTGCTGCGGGACACCGCCCGCTACCTGCTGCCCGGCCAGGAGGTCGGTCCGGCGCACTCGTGCCTGTTCGGCTGGTGGGTCATGCCGGTGGACGTGCGCGACGAGGGCCCTGACCTGGCCCGCTGCAAGCCGTTCCTGGCCCAGCCCGACTCGTTCGGCTCGGCCCACGCCGACCCCGCGGCCGACCAGCCCAGCGCGCTGCGGAGGGCGTTGCACGTCTACTCGCAGCGCGTGCAGACCCCGCACCTCGCGCTCGGCCTGTCCGTCCTGCTGGCCGTGGCGGCGCTGGTGTTCCGCCCCCGCCGGCCGGGGTGGCGCGACGGCCTGGACGGCTTCGTGCTCGTCGGCACCGGCCTCGCGATGATGGCCGCGTCCGTGGCCACGTCGATGTACGAGGTCCGCTACGGTGCGCCCTCGGTCGTGCTGATGGCGGTCGGCGGGGCGCTCGCCGCGCACCGCCTGATCACCGCCGGCTCCCGTTCCGCGGAGCGGGTCCCTTCCCCGACGGACGAGGACAGCGGCTCCGACCGGGCCGCTCCGAACAAGGTCGACGTGGAGACCTCGTGAACGACAAGCTCGAAGTGACCGTGCTCCTGCCCTGTCTGAACGAGGCGGAGACACTCGCCGTGTGCGTCACCAAGGCGCGCCGCAGCCTGGAGGAACTGGGCGTGGCCGGTGAGGTGCTGGTGTCCGACAACGGCAGCACCGACGGCTCCCAGCGCATCGCCGAGGAACACGGCGCGCGGGTGGTGCACGCCCCGATCAAGGGCTACGGCGGCGCCCTGCTGGCCGGCATCAAGGCGGCACGCGGCCGGTACGTGATCATGGCCGACGCGGACGACTCCTACGACCTGAGCAACCTCGGGCCGTTCGTCGAGGGCCTGCGCAAGGGCCACGACGTGGTGATGGGCAACCGGTTCCGGGGCGGCATCGCGCCCGGCGCCATGCCGCCGCTGCACCGCTACCTCGGCAACCCCGTGCTGAGCTGGCTCGGCCGGGTGTTGTTCGGACTCAGGAGCGTCCGCGACTTCCACTGCGGCATCCGGGGCTTCAACCGGGAGCGCGTCCTCGCGCTGGGGCTGTGCATGCCGGGCATGGAGTTCGCCTCGGAGCTGGTCGTGCGGGCCGCGCTGGCCGGCTACGACATCGTCGAGGTGCCGACCACGCTGCAGCCGGACGGCCGGTCCCGGCCACCGCACCTGCGGACCTGGCGGGACGGCTGGCGGCACCTGCGCTTCCTGCTCATGTTCGCCCCGGGCAAGACCCTGATCGCGCCCGGCACGATTTTGCTGGTGCTCGGCCTGGTCGGCACCGTGGCGTTGACCAGGGGTCCGGTCACCGTCGCCGGGGTGCGGTTCGACATCGCCGCGCTGGTGTACGCCAGCCTGCTGGTTCTGGTCGCGGTGCAGCTGTTGTTGTTCGGCGCCTGCGCGAAGATCTACGGACGCAGCTCGGGCATCCTCCGCGACGACAACAGCCCGCTCTGGCTGTCGTTGATGCGGTTCGAGGTCATGCTCGGCGCGGGGCTCGCGCTGATCGCGGCCGGCCTGGTCGGCACGGTCGGCGCGGTGTCCTGGTGGGGTTCGCGCGGCTTCGCCGACCTGGAGCCGCAGACGATCATCCGCATCGTGATGCCCTCGGCCACCGCGATCGGCGTGGGCGTGGTGTCGTTGTTCTCCGGCCTGCTGACCAGCCTGCTCGCCCTGCGCGGGGTGGGCCGTCCGTCGCCGCAGGACCGCGGCGCGGTGCGGGACGTCGCGACGGCCGAGGAGACGGAGCTCGCCAAGAGCGTCTGAGGTCCGCGCGGGACCGACCGGGGGTGCGTCAGCGGCCGCTGGCGCACCCCTTCCGCTTCGGGAGACCCACGGGCGGGGCAGAAGTCGCCACACACGGCGATCTGAGCGCACGAAACCGCTTGCCCTTGTTCGCCTATGGCCGCGCCCCGGAAAAGCGCTCTCCCGCCCGCTCAGCCCTCCGGACAGCCCCCACCCACCCTGGGGGGCGAGCCCTGCTCCAGCCTATCGGCTCGGCGCCCGCGGCCGAAGCCACTCGGGCTCCACTGTGGACAATTCGAGTACCTGTGGACAACACGCCGAGAATCGCAGGAAAACGAATTGACGAATCAACTACTTCTCCTGCTCGCCGGTCGGCCACCCCAGCCTCTCCGGCCCGGCGCAATCGGGACGGCACCGGTCGCGGTGGGCCGCCACCGGGCGACACTCGCTTTCCTCCACGCTGCGTGATGTTTCCGGCCCCGAACCTGACCGCGTTCGGCGCAGCGACCGACCCCACTTGGGGTAACTTCCCCAGACAAGATCAGCCTCTCGCCTGTTTTTCCAGGTGAGAGGCCGATCGGGTTTGGTTACGGAGAGTGCCCCCGATCGGATTCGAACCGACACTGGAACCCTTTTAAGGGGCCTGCCTCTACCGATTGGGCTACGGGGGCAGGAGGAGCCTAGGGCCTTTCGCCGCGCTTGCGAACGGACTTGACCACAACTCCCCCGCCCGGCCCAGTGACCAACCGTGTTGACTCGGCCGCATGGAGCAACGGGTGCCGACGCGCGTCGGCACCCGTTCGACACCCTCGACCGGACCTCGCTCCGGCCTCCGCGACTCCTGTCCCGGCGTCCCCCCGCCCCGCGTCAGCGCCGCCGGCGGGGACGCCCCAGCGCGGTGACCCCGAGCACGATCTCGTGGTGGGGGTCGCAGCCCAGGACCTCCTCCACCAGCTCGTCCCGCAGCGCGGCGGTGAAACCCACCCGCAGCCCCATGGCCGTTGCCACGAGGTACGCGGTCTGCGAGAGGTGCCCGACGTCCATCTGCACCACGCGGTAGGCGCGCGCCGTGTCGTACTTCCACCGCGTGCGCCCCAGCACGGCCGTGTAGTAGATCGCGGCCGCCGCCTCGCCGACCCACTCCTGGTCGCCGGCCGAGGTCGCGACCTGCTCCGGGGTCCACGTGGTTCCCAGCGGCTCCAGCACGTGCCGCGCGGCGTCGTAGTGGTACCAGCCCGGTTCCAGGCCCTCGACGCGCTGCGCGTGCAGGTACAGCTCGACGGGGTGGCGGCCGCCGCCGGACGGGCTCGTCTTCAACACGGTGCCGGAGCGGCCGATCGCGCCCTTGACCGGCAGCGGGCCGCCGACGATCCGCAGCAGGTGCCCCAGCTCGGCCAGGTCGAGCGGCTGCTCGCCGAACCGCCGGGTGGTGCGCCGCTCCAACAGCACCTGCAGCAACGGGCGGTTGGCCCAGTCCGGCAGGCCGTTGCCCTTCGGCAGCTCCACCGGACCGGTGCCGACGCGCTTGAACGGCGGTGGCGGCGGGTTCGTGGCGAGCTTGTCGTCCAGCTCCGCGTCCTGCTCGGTCCAGCTCGCGTAGCGGGTGTCGCCCAGCGTCCTGGTCGCGAAGTGGAAGTGCCGGGCGGAGGAGCCCCAACTGGCCCATGCCGCCAGCAACGCCTGTTCCTCGCCGTGCTCGGCGGACCCCTCGACCACGAGCACCCTGGCCTCGACCAGCTCGTCGACGACCTTGCGCACCGCGGCGGCGTCCTCAGGCGCCAGCTCGGCGCAGACCTCGTCCGGGTCGGCGAACTCGGCGAAGGCCCGGCACACCCGCTCGGCGACCTCGGTCAGCTCGAACTGCCGGTGGTGGAGGTAGTCATCCCAGACCAGGCGCCCGCGCTCGTAGAACAGGGCCGCGTACTCAGCGACCTTGACCCGCATACCGCAGCTCCTCGAAGCGCGCGGCCACCCACGCGTGCACGGCATCGGACACCTCGGTGGTTCCGGCTCGATGCTCGAACCAGCGCCAGTCGCAGTTCACGTTCACCTCAAGGAAGACGTGCTCGCCCTCGACCGCGAGCAGATCGAAGGCGGCAACCTGGAGCCGCCAGTGTCGGGTCAGCGCGAGCAGTCTTTCACCCAACGCGAGGGGAAGGTGCGCACGGTCCACCGTGACGGCCTCCGGATCGACCCACAGCTGGGCGGGATCGTCCTTGCGCACGCGGTAGGTGATCAGGCGCTCACCGACGACGAACACGCGGAGCTCGTGGTCGGCGTCGAGGTACTGCTGGACGATGACCGGCGCGGGCTCGGGGGTCTCGCCCGCCCGGTTGACGTCGAGCGGGCGCGGGAACAGCCCGTGCAACGCGCCGGGGCGCGGCTCCAGCAGGTGGTGCCCGGTGCTCTTGACCACACAGGGGCCGCCGCCCGGGCGGTTGCGGCCCGGCCAGGTGGTGACGGCCGTGCGCGGCACCCGCAGGCCGAACGCGGCGGCGTCGGTGAGCTGGGTGAGCCGGTCCAGGTGCGCGGTGTGCCGGGCCGGGTTGACGTGGGACCAGTCGGCGCGGGTGGCCAGCCAGTCGGCCAGCGCCTGCCACTGGGTGCGCGCGTAGGCGCCGGCGACTGTGCGGGGGTCGACGGGCAGCGCGGTGAGGTCGAAGTGCCGTCGCCACACCAGGACCGGGCGCAGCAGCCAGCGGTCGAGCTCGATGATCGGGGTGTCGACGTGGACGGTGAGCGCGAGGTCGAGGCAGCGGTCGACGTCGATCCGGGCCATCCGGACGCCGTGCTCGGCCAGCGCGAGCGACAGCTCGTTCATCTCCATGTCGGCCGCGCGGGCCAACACCAGCACGCAGGGCACGGGCTCCCCGCCGGGGTCGGCGACCAGGTCGCCGCCGTGCACCCGCTCCTGGAAGTCCAGGCAGGTGGCGGGAGCGCGGAAGAAGTAGTCCTGCCCCTGGAGCAGCAGGGGCGCCGGTCGATCGGTGATCCGGGACCGCGAGATCAGCGACTGGGGCGCCGGAGGGCGCGTGGCCGGGGGCTGCGCGGCCGCGTGGTGTGCGGCCGGGGGTTGCGCGGCCGGGGCGAGGGGAGCCGGAGCCTGCGGAGTCAACGGGGCGGTCGGGGTCCGGGTGGCCGCGAGCGGGGGCCGGTCCGGTAACGCGTGGTCCACGAGGGGCCCGGGCGGGAGGGGATTGTCCTGCCCGTCCCGCCCGGCGCCGCGCACGTCAGTCGTCCTTCTTCCGAGCGTAGATCTTGTGGGCCCTGGCGTACTCGGAGGCGTACTCGGCCAACACGCCGTCCTCGACCTCACCCCGGCGGACCCGCGCCGCCAACTCCTGCAGCGACATGGCGGTCACCTCTCCCCACACGGTGTTCACACTTTCAGGTGATACACCTCGGGTAGTCTCGGTTTCACCTAACGCAAAGTCAAGTCGGTTCGGTGATTTTGTCACCTGAGGAGAGCAACCTCCGCCAACGATTGGCGTACGAGGCCACCACCGAACACGACGTCGCCCGGAGCCTACGCGACTCCGGGCGACGATCGACTCCATCCGGCGGACTCCCCCCGGCCCCACGGCCGGCCCGGAGCGCGCGGTCAGCCCTTGGCGACCCGCTCGAACTCCGCCTTCGGCTCGTTGATCTGCCCCAACGAGATCACCTCGCGCCGGAACAGCAGGGCCATCGTCCAGTCCATGATGATGCGGAACTTCCGGTTGAAGGTCGGCATCTTGCTCACGTGGTAGGCCCGGTGCATCGCCCAGGCGGGGTAACCCTTGAGCTTGATGCCGGCGACGTCCGCGACACCCTTGTACAGGCCGAGACTGGCCACCGAGCCCAGGTACTTGTGGTAGTAGTCCCTGACCTTGCGGCCGCGCAGGCTGGCGACGATGTTGTTCGCCAGCACCTTGGACTGCCGCACGGCGTGCTGCGCCGACGGGCTGCAGGTGGCCTGCGGGTCCTCCTCGATCCGGGACAGGTCCGGCACGGCGGTGCAGTCACCGGCGCCCCAGGCGTCCGAGGTGCCCTCGACCTGGAGCGAGGCGGTGCACCGCAGCCGGCCGCGCGGGTCGAGCGGCAGGTCGGTCTCGGCCAGCACGGGGTTGGCCTTCACACCCGCGGTCCAGATCACCGTGTCGGTGTCGAACTCGGTGCCGTCGCTGAGCACGACGTGCCCGCCCTCGACGCTCTTGACCAGGGTCTCCAGGTAGACCTCGATGCCACGGTCCATCAGCCGCTCGACGGTGTAGACGCCCATCTTGGGGCTCACCTCGGGCAGCACCCGGTTGGCGGCGTCCACGACCACCCACCGCATGTCCTCGGGCTTGATGTTGTCGTAGTACCGGCAGGCGTACCGCGCCATGTCCTCAAGCTCGCCGACCATCTCGATGCCGGCGAAGCCGCCGCCGATGACCAGGAAGGACAGCATCCGGCGACGCTGCTCGGGGTCCGGGGTGCTGGCCGCGGCGTCGAGCCGGGACAGCACGTGGTTGCGGAGGTAAATCGCCTCACCGATGGTCTTGGCGGCGATGCCGACCTCGGCCAGCCCGGGGATCGGCAGGGTCCGCGCGACGGAGCCCAGCGCGACGACCAGCTGGTCGTACTCGATCTCCTCGACGTGCCCGTCCGGCGCCTCCATGAGCGCGACCTTGCGGGCGTGCTCCACCTTGGTGATCCGCCCGGTGAGGACGTTGCACTTCCGGAGGACGCGGCGCAGCGGCACGACCACGTGCCGCGGCTCGATGGAACCGCCCGACGCCTCCGGAATGAACGGCTGGTACGTCATGTGCGGCTGCGGGTCGACGACGGTGATCGACGCCTCGTTGCGCCGGAGCTTCGACTGCAGCCGCAGCGCGGTGTAGAGGCCGACGTATCCACCGCCGGCCACGAGGATCCGTGTCGGACCGCTCTTCCCTGCTGCCATGGCCTAATGGTCGCACCGCCCCCAACCAGTCGCTTGACACCCTCCTTACGGGTGTGACGTCCGTTGTAGACGCACGTCACAGTAGCGCGTCTACGTATGCGTTGACCTGCGGCGATTCCGGCCCCAAATCAATTCAGCGGGGCGGTCGGGCTGTGCGCCGGCCGGATTTTCTTGATCAACTAGAGGGTCGCGAGACCGGCGGTCCCGCCGGCCCTCCGGAGCACCTCCTCCACCATCGCCGGGGTCAGCCGGCCGGTGAAGGTGTTCTGCTGGCTGGGGTGGTAGCAGCCGAACAGGTGGAGGTCGGGTCCCCCGTCGACGGCCGGCAGGACCACGTCCACGCCGTGGCCGAACACCGGCCGCGGGACCGGCACCCGCCAGGCCGTCTCCCGCAGCACCGGGAGCAACGCCTGCCAGCCGAACCCGCCGAGCACCACCACCGCCCGCAGCGCGGGCCGCAGGAGCTGGAGCTCCCTGGCGAGCCAGGACCGGCAGGTGTCCCGCTCCCCCGGCGTGGGCCGGTTCTCCGGCGGGGCGCAGCGCACCGGGGCGGTGATCCGCACGCCGTGCAGCTCCAGCCCGTCGTCCCTGCTGACGGCCACCGGCCGGGAGGCCAGCCCGACAGCGTGCAGGGCCGCGTAGAGCACCTCGCCGGAGCGGTCGCCGGTGAACATGCGCCCGGTGCGGTTCGCGCCGTGCGCCGCCGGCGCCAGCCCGACGATCGCCAGCCGGGCGTCCGGCGGCCCGAAGCCGGGCACCGGCCGCCCCCAGTACACCTGGTCCCGGAAGGCGGCGCGGCGGGTGCGCGCCACCTCCTCTCGCCAGGCCACCAACCGCGGGCACGCCCGGCAGTGGGTCACCAGTTCGTCCAGATCCGCCAGGTCGGTCACGCCCCGGGCAGCATCGGCCGGATCGGTGAGCACCTCGGACTCCTCCCATCGTGGGCGTGATCACCTTTAGGGTGACTCAGCATGTCGAAGGACGCCACGGAACCGAGTCCGAGCACCCCCGCGGAGCGGTCGCAGCCGAACGGCCAGGAGGACACCTCCGCCGGCGCGCCCGTCGAACCCACCGACGACCTGGTCACCACCCGGCACTCGCTGACCGTCGGCGACCGGGAGCTGGCCTACACCGCCACCACCGGTCGCGTCGTGCTGCGCAAGGAGGTGCACAACGACGGCAAGTTCGACGGCCACCTGCCGAAGGCGGAGGTCTTCCTCACCGCCTACACCCTGGACGGGGCGGACCCCGCGACCCGCCCGGTGACCTTCGCGTTCAACGGCGGCCCCGGCTCGTCGAGCGTGTGGCTGCACCTCGGCCTGCTCGGCCCGCGCCGGGTCGTGTCGGGCGACGCCGGCGACCTGACGCCCCCGCCGTACGCGCTCGCGGACAACCCCGAAACCCTGCTGGCGCACAGCGACCTGGTGTTCGTCGACCCGGTCTCCACCGGCTACTCCCGCGCCGTGAAGGGCGAGAAGCCCGAGGACTACCACGGCTTCCAGGGCGACCTGGAGTCCGTCGGCGAGATCATCCGGCTGTGGACAACGCGGCACGGGCGCTGGATGTCCCCGAAGTTCCTCGCCGGCGAGTCCTACGGCACGCTGCGCGCCGCCGCCCTGGCCGATCACCTGCAGACGCGCTACGGCATGTACCTCAACGGCCTGGTGCTGATCTCCGCGGTGCTCGACATGGGCACGATCCGCTTCACGCAGGGCAACGACCTGCCGTACGCGTTGTTCCTGCCCACCTACGCGGCCATCGCGCACCACCACGGCCTGCACGGCGACCGGCCGCTGTCCGAGGTGCTCGCCGAGGCCGCCGACTTCGCCGCCAGGGACTACCCGTGGGCGCTCGCCCGCGGCGCGCGGCTGTCGGCGGCGGAGCGCGCCGAGGTGGCGCGCAGGGTCGCGTCGCTGACCGGGCTCGACGAGGACTACGTCGACCGCGTCAACCTCCGGCTGGAGCACCTCCGGTTCTTCACCGAGGTGCTGCGCGACCGGCGTCAGGTGGTCGGTCGGCTCGACGGCCGGTTCACGGGCTGGGACCCGGACGCGGGTCGCGAGCGCTTCGCCGAGGACCCGTCGCTCCTGGCGATCACGGGTCCCTACACGGCCGCGCTCAACCACTACGTGCACGCCGAGCTCGACTACCACAACGACCTGCCCTACGAGATCCTCACCGACCGCGTGCACCCGTGGTCCTACAAGGAGTTCGAGGGCGCGCACGTCAACGTCGCGGACAAGCTCGCGAACGCGCTGCGGACCAACCCCCACCTCCGGGTGCACGTGGCCTGCGGCTACCACGACGGCGCCACGCCGTTCACCGCCGCCGAGCACACGCTGGCGAACCTGGCCATCCCGCCGGTGCTGCGGGACAACATCGAGTTCCGGTACTACGAGGCCGGCCACATGATGTACGTCCACGAGCCGTCGCGCGTCCAGCAGTCCGCGGACATCGCGGCCTTCCTCCGGTCGGCCACCCCGACCCGCTGACGGCGAACGCCCGGACGGGGCGCCTCGGTCCGCCGAACGCGCCCTTCCGGGCCCCTCGCCGCCCCTCGCGGCCTCTCCCGGGAGGCCGTGCGCCTCGCCGCGACGTGGACCTGTCCCCACCTCCGGACAGCCCCCTCCCGCCCTGGGGGGCGAGCCCTGCTCCAGCCTATCGGCCCAGCTCAGACGGGCAAACCCGACAACCGTCGCCTGTGGACAAGTTCGGGCCCCTGTGCACAACTCGGGAAAAGAACTGGCGAAGCACGGCTGGCGCAGGGCATGATCCGCGGGGGTCTTCTGGCCGTACCGAGACGTGGCCCGGCCAAACCCTGAAACCAATGCTCGCGAAGGCCCGTCACGCAGCGAGAACACGGCGTGGGCGTCGCGACGCGGAGCCGCCGATCAGCCCCCGCGCACGAACTCCATCCGGGTGTTCGCGTCGTCCGGCAACACCACGACCGACCCTCGCCCCCTGGTCCAGCCTTCGGGGATCAGGAAGAACTTGTTGCCCGTGTACTCCACCAGCCGCAGCCCCCGATAGCGGTACCGGTAGCGCGCGTTCTCCGGGTCGAGTCGGGTCTCCTGCGCGATCGCCGCGTCCAGGTGCAGCCGTTCGCGGGCGTAGACGACGACCGCCGGCCGGCTCGCCAGCCCGCGCTCCAACCCGTCCACCTGCCACTGCCCGTACACCTCGGCGTACCGCGACGCCGACCAGAAGAGGCTCAACGCGACGACCGTCGCCGCCAACCCCTTCGCGAGCCGCCACCGCCACGAGCCGTCGGCCGGCCGCCCGGGCAGCCGGCGCAGCGAGATCGCGTACAACGACACCAGCGCGCCGATCCCGATCGAGACGGGGAAGAGCAGCCGCGCGAGCACCGGAGCCGCCGGCCGCACCGCCAGGACAACGGCGGGCAGCAGCGCCCAGGAGAGCGCGAGCACCGCCAGGGCGTGCCTCGCCCGGGGCCCCGGTCCTGGCGCGCCGACGCGGGCGCGCAGTCGACCGTCGACCCACAGCCAGCCGAGGCCGAGCAGGGCGAGCACGGCCAGCACCGGGAACAACGGCCCGACGCTGCTGAGCAGGTAGTACTGGTTGGACAGGCCGCGCAGGCTCTCGTCGACGCCGAGCGCGCGGGACTCCGCGTCCGCGCGCTGCCAACCGAAGTAGATCAACAACGCGGACAGCACGGTGGCGTTGGCGAGCACGCCGCCCGCCAGCTTGGCCAGCTCGGTCCAGTCACCGCCCGGCCCGGCTCCCGCGGAGGAGCCAGGGCGCGGGCGCGGCGCGAGTCGACGCGCCCGCATCACCAGCTTCCCGTCGTCCCGGACGGTTTGCCCGCGGTGTTCCCCGTCGTCCCGCGCGTGCCCGGTCCGCCCGGCGCGGACGTCCTGGTCGTCCCGGTCGGCCGGATGCCCGTGGTCGGCCGCGGGCTGGTGGGGCGCGCGGTGGGGCCGGAGGGGACGGCCGCGGCGCGCGGGTCCTGCCGCCCACCCGCCGGCCAGGGCGGCGGCGGGTCGGCCTGGCAGTCCAGCGACTTGTCGGACAGCCGCTCGGCCAGTGCCCGCAGGATGTTGCAGTCGAGCACGCCGGTCGCGTTCCCCGTGCCCAGCGAGTAGTGCTGCCGCACCTTCTGGATCTCCGCCTTCGCCCGCGCGCCGTCCCCCGAGGCCACGGCGATGGCCGCCTGGTAGAGCACGACGTTGCGGGGGCTGGTCATGTCCTGCCAGTCGCGGTCGAGGACCTCCTGCGCACGGGCGGGGTCACCGGTGCGCAGCGCCTCGTAGACCTCCCGTTCCCTGGTCGGCCGGGGCAGGTTGGGCGACCGGGGCGGCGGGGAGGGCAGCGCCAGGCCCTGCCCGGTGGGCGTGCCGACGACGTCGCACCCCGCGAGCAGGACCACCGAGCCCAACACCAGGCCAAGCACCAGGCCCGGCACCGAGGCCGCCGCCCCGCCGTGCGTCGTCCGGAACATCGCGCCTCCTTCCCGTGGCGCCCCCGCTCACGGCACCCGCGAGTCGCGCACGAACTCCAACCGCACCGAGGGGTCGTTGGCCGACAGCACCAGCACGACCCCGAACTGCGGCATCCAGCCGTCGGAGACCAGGAAGTAGCGGCCGTTGGCGAAGTCCAGGAACCGCAGCCCGCTGTAGCGGTAGCGGTAACGCGAGGCGTCGCCTTCCAGGCGCTCCTCGTCGACCCTCGGCGCGGTGAGGTGCAGCCGCTCCGCGCTGTACACCACCACCTGCGCCTGCTCGGCCAACCGGGCCGGGAACTCGTCCGCCCAGCCGCGACCGAGGAGGTCGGCGTAGTTCCTGGTGGTCCACAGCAGGCTCACCAGCACGACCGCCACGGTGAAGGACGCGACCAGGGTGCGTCGCCACCGCGGCTCGACGTCCCGCCGCGCCACGTGCTCCAGGTGCAGGACGTAGACCGAGACCAGCGGCCCGACCCCGAAGGACAGCGGGAGCAGGACGTGCCCGAGCCCCGGCTGGACCCGGCCGACCAGGGTCGCGACCATCGGCAGCAGCAGCCAGGAGCCGGCGAGCACCGCCAGCGCGGGGCCGAGCACGGGCCCCGGCCGGGCGTGCCGCCACCACGGCCGCACCCGGCGGTCCAGCCAGGCCCAGCCGAGCCCGACCGCGCCGACCACCAGGAACGCCGGGACCATCGCCACCAGACCGCGCGCCAGGTAGTCCTCTGTGGACGTTCCGAGGACGCCCTCGTGCAGGCCCAGCGCCCTGGCGTGCGCCCTGGCCCACTCCCGTCCGAAGTAGACGACGAGCGCGACCGAGACGCCGAGGCCCGCCAGCGGCACGCCGAACTGCCGGGTCAGCTGCCGCCGCTCGTCCGCGTCGACGCCCGCGCCGGTGCCCACGCCGACGCCCGCGCCAGCACCGCTCTTCGCCCTGCCCATGGGGACCGCCCCGATCCCCGCGTCAGTCCCGTGTCCGGTCGCTCACGGCCACCTCCGTGCCACGGCGGGACCGAAGTCCCGTTCCGGGCGCCCGCGTCCGGTTCGGACACGGACGTCCCTCGGCCATGAGGCGCCAGCGGAGCCGGACTCGCAACTGTGCGTGTGGGTGACGGGGTAACCCGAAGAGGTGCGGCGGCCGGCATTACGGCCGCGTGGTCTCGGCTGCCATCACGCGGACCGGCGGGCCGTCCTTCGTCTGGTGGCCGTGGGCTTACCCCGGCAGTGGTCAGCGCGGGTCACGCGACGGACAGGGCGATGCCGTCCAGGATGTCGTGCTCGCTGACCACCAGCTCGGTGATCCCCGCCCGGCGGGACAGCTCCTCGGCCAGGACCTTCACCACCAGCGAGCCGCCGCCGATCACGTCCACCCGGCCGGGGTGGACGCACCCGTAGCGGGCCCGCTCGTCGTGCGGGATCGCGAGCAGGTGATCGGTGGTGGACCGCACCTGGTCCAGGGACAGCCGGGACAGGTGGGTGCGCTCGGAGTCGTACTCGGGCAGCTCCTGGACCAGCGCCGAGAGCGTCGTCACCGTTCCGGCGACCCCCACCCACGTGCGGGCGTGCTCCACGGGCACCGCGTCGAACGCCTCGGCCAGCACCTCGCGCACGACCCGCTCCGCGTCGGCGACCTCCTCGGCCGTGGGCGGGTCGGACCGCAGGCACCGCTCCGTGATCCGCACGCACCCGACGTCCACCGACCGGGCCGCCTCCACCAGCGCCTTCGCGCCGTCCCACGTGCCGAGCACCAGCTCGGTCGAGCCACCGCCGACGTCGGCGACGACGAACGGGCCGTCCTCCGGCTCCAGGTCGCCCACCGCGCCGGTGAACGACAGCCGCGCCTCCTCGTCACCGGAGATCACCTCGGCGTCGACGCCGAGCACCTGCCGCACCATGCCGAAGAAGTCCTCGCGGTTCGCGGCGTCCCGGGTGGCCGAGGTGGCCACCATGCGCACGCGCTCGGCGCCCTTGCGGTGCAGCACCCGCGTGTAGTCCGCCAGCGCGTCGGCCGTGCGCCGCAACGCGTCCGGGGACAGCACGCCGGTGGCGTCCACGCCCTCGCCCAGGCGGACGACGCGCATCTCGCGGTGCACGTCGCGCAACCAGTGCGAGCCGTCGTCCCTGGTGGTGACGTCCGCGACCAGCAGGCGGATCGAGTTCGTCCCGCAGTCGATGGCGGCGACCCGCGACATCGGCGTCCTCCCGGTGGTGAGGGGTTTCCCCACCACCATAGAGAGCGCGGACGTCGCGGGTCGTCGTGGTGTCAGCGGGTCGGCATGACCTTGGGCGAGGTGGTCGGCGTCGTGCCGCCGGTGGTCGTGCCGGTCGACGGCGCCGTCGGGCTCGTGGTCGGCACGCACGGCGCCGACGACGTCGACGAGCCCGTCGGCGGCGCGGGCGTGGTCGTCGTCGTGCTGGTCGACGTCGAGGTGCCCGTGGTCGTCGTCGGGGTCGTGCAGCTCGGCGTGGTCGTCGTCGGGGTGGTCGTGGTGGTGGTTGTCGTCGTCGTGGTGGTGGTCGTGCTCGTGGTGCTCGACGGCGACGAAGAGCTGCTGGTGGACGACCCGGTGGTGCTCGACGGTGTCGACGACGCCGACGAGGAACTGCTCTGGCCGGGCTGGGACGGCGCGCCCCCGCCCTGTCCGGAGGGGTCACCGCCGCCCTGCGCCGCGGGGTCGCCGGGGCGCGCCTGCGGCGGCGGGAAGGCCACCACGTGCTCGCCGGCGGGGCCGGGCTCGACCTCCAGCGGCGTGACCCCGGCGGCGTACGCCTTCGCCCAGCTCAGGACGTCCCGGACGTACTCGTTGGAGTGGTTGTAGCGGAAGACCGCGGCGGCGAGCTGGCGCGGGTCCCGGAGGTTGGCGTTGTAGGCGCAGAGGTACTTCCCGGCCGCCAGCGCCGCGTCGAAGACGTTGTGCGGGTCGCTCTTGCCGTCGCCGTTGCCGTCCGAGGCGTAGTAGGCCCAGGTGGAGGGGATGAACTGCATCGGGCCGACCGCGCGGTCCCAGGTCGTGTCGCCGTCGAACCGGCCGCCGTCGGTGTCCCGGATGGCCGCCATGCCCGGACCGCCGGACAGCTGCGGCCCCAGGATGGGCCTGAGCGTCCTTCCGGTCGAGTCGACCCGGCCGCCCCCGGCGTGCCCGGACTCGATGCGGCCGATGCCGGCGAGGACCGACCAGTGCAGGCCGCAGCCGGGCTGGGTCTGGGCCAACGCGCGCTCGGCCCGCTGGTACGCCTGCAACATGACGCCGGGCAGGCCCAGCGGTCCACTGGGGACGGTGGACAGCGGACCGCCGTCGGTGTCCAGGTCGCCGGTGTCGACGTCGCCCAGCAGGTCGGGGCTGACGTCCTCGGCGGACGGAAGCCGGCCGGCCGCGCCGAGTTCCGAGCTGTTGCTGGCGTTCAGCACGGCGAGGACGTCACCCGCGCCGGGCATCCCCAGGCCGAGCGGATTGCCGTCGGCCGCGGGCAGCAGGCCCACGGTTCCGGTGCCCGCGACGGCGACCGGCACCATCAGGGCGCCGAGGATGGCCGCCGCTCCTCCGAGTCGGTGACGCCGACGGGACAACCGCCGACGCGATCTTCTGCCTGCCTTCCCGAGCGGCGCTGCCACGAATGCCCACACCCTCCTCGAACCGTCCGGGCCGGCCACGACGTCACCGCCGCCCCGCGCCCGACGTTCCCGCGCTGCTTCCCGTGCTCACTTGCTTCTGGAGCTCACTGCTCTTCGTGCTGGCTTGCTTCTGGTGCTCGCTTGCTTCTGGTGCCCACTGTGCCGGCTGTGCTGTGTGTGCCACGTGTGCTGGGGACAGCGTGCCGGACGTGCCACGCACTGTCACCACATCTCACCGGAGGATGTCCCGGGCCGCACGTCTCCCCCGGCGTGTCCACGCGCGCCCCGCGAACACCGATCCCCCAGGCGAGCGACATGCCCCAGACCAGCAGGAGCGGTGGTGCGGCGCAACCCGCCGATCAGCGGCTCTCGCGGGCTCTCGCGTCCACCCACGACACCGCGGAGGTCGCCGCGAGCCGTGCGCGGCACACCGTGCGCCGTCGGCACAGCGAACCATCCGACACCCGGGCGACGCGACCCACTTCTGACGCGCGGAACGCGGCGCCGGCGCTCGACCGGGGTCAGGCGGTGTGGACGCAGCTCCCGGTCCGCCACCAGTCGCCGAGGAGCTCCAGCGCCTCGTCGCCGAACGGGTTGACCCCGGGCCCCATGGCCAGCGAGTGCGCCACCAGGGCGTGCAGGCACTTCACCCGGCCGGGCATGCCGCCGGCCGTGACCGCGGTGCCGAGCGGGTCCAGCGCGTCGCGCTGCGCGAGGTAGGACTCGTGCGCCGCGCGGTACCGACCGGCCAGCTCCTCGTCCTCGGCGAGCCGGTCGGTCATCTCCCGCATCAGCCCGGACGCCTCCAGCGTGCTGATCATCCCGGCCAGCTTCGGGCAGGTCAGGTAGTACAGCGTGGGGAAGGGGGTGCCGTCCTCCAGCCGGGGGCTGGTCTGCACGACCGTGGGCAGGCCGCAGCCGCAGCGGTGCGCGACCGCCCGCAACGCGCGGGGCGGGCGGCCGAGCTGGGCCTGGATCGCCGCCCGGTCGGCCTCGCTCACCGGCTCCAGGTGCGGCGGCCGCGCCACCGGCTCGGGTTCCTGCCCCGTCACGACCCACTCCCCGAAATCGAGTTCCACAGCTCCGTGTACCACTCTGCGCGCTCGCCCTCCGGCTGGTGCTGGGTGGGGCGCGCCTGCTGGCTCGGCGGGAGCTGCACGACGTAGGGCGTCTCGCCCGGCCGGACGAACCGCAGCCGACGCCGGGCCTCGGCCTCCACCTGCGCGGGGTCGTCCAGCTGGTCCCTGCGTTTGCGCAGCTCCTCCACCTCGCGTCGCAGGTCGCCCTGGCGACGCTGTTCCTCCTGCACCGCGGCCCGCTGGCTGAGGTAGGTGCGCAACGGCACCGCCACGCTCAACGCCAGCGCGCACACGACGAGCGCGAGCAGCGCGGCGCGCCGGGTGGAGGACAACCCGAACGCGCCCCCGGTGCCGGGGCCGACGCGCTGGCGCCGCCACGGCGGCGGGAAGCCGCCGGTGCGGGCGCCGTCGCGCCCGCCGCGCGTCGTGCGGCGGGCGCGCTCGGGGCGGCGCGCCGACGAGGGGTCGCCCCGCCGGCGGCGCCGCTCCCGGTCCTGCTCGCGCCCGGTCATGCCGGGATCAGCTCTCCGGGCTGTACCGAGGGAAGGCCAGCTCGCCGGCGTAGCGGGCCGCGTCGCCGAGCGCCTCCTCGATGCGGAGCAGCTGGTTGTACTTGGCCACCCGCTCGCTGCGCGCCGGGGCGCCGGTCTTGATCTGGCCGGAGCCGACGGCCACCGCGAGGTCGGCGATGGTGGTGTCCTCGGTCTCGCCGGAGCGGTGGCTCATCACCGTCCGGTAGCCGCAGGAGTGCGCCAGGGTGACGGCGTCCAGCGTCTCGGAGAGCGTGCCGATCTGGTTGACCTTGACCAGCAGGGCGTTGCCCGCGCGCCGCGAGATGCCCTCCTCCAGCCGCTCCGGGTTGGTGACGAACAGGTCGTCGCCCACGAGCTGGACGCGCTCGCCCAGCTCCGCGGTCAGCCGCACCCAGCCGTCCCAGTCGTCCTCGGCCAGCGGGTCCTCGATGGAGACCAGCGGGTAGGCGTCAGCCAGCTCGGTGTAGTACGCCGCCATCTGCTCGGCGCTGCGCTTCGACTTCTCGAACGTGTAGGCGCCGTCGGCGTAGAACTCGGTGGCGGCCGCGTCGAGCGCGAGCACGATGTCGCGGCCCAGCTTGTAGCCGGCCTTGTCGACCCCGGCGGCGATGAGGTCCAGGGCCTCGCGGTTGCTGGACAGCTCCGGCGCGAAGCCGCCCTCGTCGCCGAGACCGGTGGCCAGGCCGCGGGACTTCAGCACCGACTTCAGCGCGTGGTAGACCTCGGAGCCCCAGCGCAGCGCCTCCCGGAAGGACTCGGCGCCGATCGGGACCATCATGAACTCCTGGATGTCCACGTCGTTGTCGGCGTGGGCGCCCCCGTTGAGGATGTTCATCATCGGCACCGGCAGCAGGTGCGCGTTCGGGCCGCCGACGTAGCGGAACAGCTCCAGGCCGCTGGACTCGGCCGCGGCCTTGGCCACGGCCAGCGACACGCCGAGGATCGCGTTGGCGCCCAGGCGGGACTTGTCCGGGGTGCCGTCGAGGTCGATCAGCTTCTGGTCGATGACCCGCTGCTCCACCGCCTCGACGCCGACCAGCTCGGGGCCGATCTCGTCGAGCACGGCCGAGACCGCCTTCTCGACGCCCTTGCCGGCGTAGCGGTCGGTGTCGCCGTCCCGCAGCTCCACCGCCTCGTGCTCGCCGGTCGAGGCGCCGCTGGGCACCGCCGCGCGGGCCAGGGTGCCGTCGTCCAGCGCGACCTCGACCTCGACCGTGGGGTTGCCGCGAGAATCCAGGATCTCGCGGGCGCCGACCTGCTCGATGACCGCCACGTGCGCTCCTTACCAGCGTGCGGACTGCCACAACCGGGGGCGAGCCTAGTCGGCCCCGTCGGTCGTCCGGGTCGGGGACGCGCGGTGCCCGACGCACGTCACAACCCGTGACGAGGTGAGCGCCGGGGTCACCGGACGGCGGCGGCGGGGGTCTCGACCGGGTGGCGGCCGGCGGTGCCGAGGGCGACGCGGACGGCCGCGGCGGCGTCGCGGGCCAGGTCGACGGGCAGGCCCCTGCGCACCCGGACCCGCAGCGGGCGCAGCGGCACCGGGGGCAGTTCCGACCACGGGGCCAGCCCCTCGGGTCGGCGGGAGCCGGCGGGCAGCAGCGTGACGCCGAGCCCGGCCCTGGCGGCGGCCTGCACGCCGGCGAGGTCCGCGGCCTCGACGACGACGTCGAGCGGGATGCCGGCGGCGGTGAGGGTCTCCACGGCGATCCGGCGCAGCACGCAGGGCTCGTGGTAGGCGACGACCGGCAGCGGCCGCCCGGGGAGCGGCCGCCAGTCGGGTGCGGCGAACCAGGCGAGCGGCAGCACGCCCGCCGCGCGCGTCCGGCCGCCGGTGGGGCCGCCGAGCAGCACGGCGAGGTCGACGACCCCCTGCTCGACCGCCTCGGCCAGCCGGGCGCTGTGGTCGAGCCGGAACCGCACCTCGGCGCCGGGCAGCGCGTGGCGCAGCGCGGCGGCCAGTTCCGGGAGGAGCTGGTCGGCGGCGTACTCGGTGGAGCCGACGACGAGGGTTCCCGGACGCTCCACGTCGAGCCGCCGGATCATCTCGTCGTGCACGCTCAGCAGGCGGCGGGCCTCGGCCAGCAGCGCCTCCCCGGTCGGCGTGAACCGGAACCGACGGCCCTCCCGGCGCACGACCGGCCGGCCGAGCACGCGTTCGAGCCGCCGGACGTGCTGGCTCACCGCGGACTGGGTCAGGTGCAGCGCGGCGGCGGCGCGGTGGAAGCCGCCGCAGTCGGCCACCGCGACCAGGCTGCGCAACGGGACGATGTCCAGGACCGGCGCCACGGGGCGAAGGCTACCGCGACCGATCACGTCCGCTGACCGATCACGTTCACTGATCGATCGCGATCGCTGATCGTTGTTGGACAGCGCGGGGACGGCGCGGCGACGCTTGTCCGCATGCGGATTCCCCCCGGCCTCGCGGCGCTCACGATCCTGATCTGGGCCACGAGCTACCTGGCCGGCGCGCTCGGCGTGGCGGCGGCTCCCCCGTTCCTGGTCACCACGGTCCGGTTCGCCCTCGCCGCCGTGCTCATGGCCGGCATCGCGGCCGTGACGCGGGCCCGGTGGCCGCGCGGGCGGCTGCTCGCGCACGTCGCCGTGTCCGGGCTGCTGTTCCAGGGCGTGCAGTTCGTCGGGGTCTACGGCGGCATGCGCGCCGGGGTGCCCGCGGGGGTCACAGCGCTGGTCATCGGCCTGAACCCGGTGGTGATCGCGGGGCTGGCCGCCGTGGTGCTGCGCGAGCGGATCGGCAGGGCGCGGGTGGTCGGCCTGGTCGTGGGCGTGGCGGCCGTGGTCGCCGCGCTGGGCGGCCGGGTCGCGGAGACCGGGATCGACGCCGGCATCGGCCTCACGCTGCTCGGCCTGGTCGGCGTCTCCGCCGGCGCGGTCTACCAGCAGCGGTTCTGCCAGGGCGTCGACGTGAAGGCGGCGAGCGCGGTGCAGCTCGTCGCCGCGACCCCGCTGGTGGGGGTGCTCGCGCTGGTCGAGCCGGGGACGGTCACCGAGCCGCTGCAGGCCGCGCTGGCGGTGCTGTGGCTCGTCGTGTTCGCGTCGGCGGCCGGCGGGACGTTGTTCCTGGAGGTCGTCCGGCGGGGCGGGGCCGCGCGGGCGGGCACGCTGTTCAGCGCCGTCCCCTCGGTGACCGCGCTGGTCTCCTGGCCGGTGCTGGGCGAGACGCCGTCGGTGGGGGCGGTCGTCGGGCTCGTGCTCGGCGCGGTCGCCTGCGTGCTGGGCACCCGGACGCCGAAGGCGGCCGAGCCCGCCCCTGGCACCCACCAGATGGCGGTCCAGGAACAGCCCACCCGGGCGTAGCGTTAGCCGAACCATGAGCGCGGACACCCCGTTCGAGGCGTTCCGGCGGGCCGAGTCGCTGCTGGCGGCGCGGCAACCGCTGGCGGCGCTCCGCGCGTTGCGCCCGGTGCTCGACGCCGCGCCGCACGCCAGGAGCGTCCACCTCCTCGCGGCCCGCGCCTACCTGCTGTCGGCCCAGCTCCGCCGGGCCGAGCAGGCGTTCCGCCGGGTGCTGGAGATCGACCCCAGCGACCACTACGCCCGGTTCGCGCTGGGCAGGACGCTGGAGCGGCAGGGCCGGCTCACCGAGGCGCACACCCAGCTCCGGATGGCGGCCGTCATGCACCCGACCCCGGACTACCAGGAGGCGCTGGGCGAGCTCCGGGCGCGGATCGCCGTGCAGAACGTGCGCGACGACGACGGCTCCTGAGCCGGGCGGTCAGCCCGTGGCGCTGGCGCGGGCGTAGCGCTCGGCCACGCCGAACACGCGCTGCCCGTACTCCACCGAGTTGTTGTAGGAGCGGAGCCCGGCCCACCAGCCCTGGCCGGTGGCCAGGTCCCTACCGTTGGCGCAGAGGTACCGGGCGGCGGTCAGCGCGGCGTCGTCGATGTTGTGCGGGTCGGCGACGCCGTCGCCGTTGCCGTCGGTGGCCCAGATCTTCCAGGTGGCGGGGATGAACTGCATCGGGCCGACGGCCCGGTCGTGCTGGGCGTCGCCGTCGAGCCGGCCCTGGTCGGTGTCCGGGATCGCCTCCAGGCCCGGCGAGCCGTCCAGGGCGACGCCGATGATCGGCTGGGACGGGCGGCCGTCGGCGTTGAGGGTGGCCCCGCCCCAGCGCCCGTGGTTGGACTCGATCCGCCCGATGCCGGCGAGGGTGGCCCAGGAGAGGTGGCAGGCCGGCGCCCGGGAGCGCATGGCCAGGTCGGCGCGGACGTAGGCCGTCAGCGCCCTGGCCGGGGCGCCCGTCCGCTCGGAGATCCGGCGGGCCCACTCGTCGGTCGCGGCGGCCTGCCCGGCCTCGGGCAGCGGGCCGCCGAAGCCCGGCGCGGCCGACCCCGGCTCCACCGGGGCGGGGTCGACGGGATCGGCCAGGCCCGGCCCGGTCACGCGGTCGAGCGAGCTCAGCGCCCAGACGACGCCGGCCACCACGGCGAGCAACGCGGTCAGCAGGACCGCGACCAGCACCAGGCAGCCGAACGACCGGGGACGTCGGCGGCGTGGCGGGCGCGGGCTGTCGGCCTGGGACGCGGCGGGGAACGGCGCCTCGGTCATGGGCACGCCGACCAGGCTACGTGTGCGAGGCGGGTCGGGGACGGCTCCTTGGCGCGGACCGCCCCCGAAGATCGCCCGAATGCCGGCCGGCGATGCTGGGCCGAACGGCGGGTTCCCGGCCCCGACGGCTGTGGGGCCCGCGGTGCTCCACCGGCACCGGACCGGGGCCGCATGCTCGGTTGACCGCGACCCTGCGGCCCCTCTGAGAGAGGAGCCGGGAGGTGGTCGACATCCACCTCCCGGCTCCCCGACGTGTCGTCCGGCACGTCCCGACGCGACCTCGGCGGTCAGTCGCGGGGCAGCGGCGGCGGGGTGGCCGCCGGCCGCTCGGCCAGCGTCTCCAACGCCAGCCGCACCGCGGTGTCGAGCTGCGGGTCCCGGCCGGTCGCCCAGTCCTGCGGGGTCATCACCACCTCGACGTCCGGGTCGACGCCGTGGTTCTCCACCCCCCAGCCCGGCCCGGAGAGCCAGGTCGCGTACCGGGGCTGGGTGACGAGGGTGCCGTCGACCAGGTGGTAGCGCGAGTCGATGCCGATCACACCGCCCCAGGTGCGCACCCCGACCACCGGGCCGATCCCCAGCGCCTTGATCGCCGCGTTGACGATGTCGCCGTCGGACCCGGAGAACTCGTTGGCCACCGCCACCACCGGGCCGCGCGGCGCTTCCATGGGGTAGCTGACCGGCCGGTAGCCCCGGCCGTAGTCCCAGCCGACGACGCGTCGGGCCAGCTTCTCCACCACGAGCTGGGAGGTGTGGCCGCCGCGGTTCTCCCGCACGTCCACCACCAGCGCCTCCCGCCGCAGCTCCAGCCGCAGGTCCCGGTGCAGCTGCGCCCACCCGCTCGCGACCATGTCCGGCACGTGCAGGTAGCCCACCCGGCCCTCGGACAGCTCGTGCACGTGCCGCCGCCGGCCGGCGACCCAGTCGTGGTAGCGGAGCTGCTCCTCGCTGTCGAGCGGCCGCACGACCACCCGGCGCGTGGCCCCGCCGTCGGCAGGCCGGACCACCAGCTCGACCGGTTTGCCGGCGGTGCCGGCCAGCAGCGGCCCCGGGCCCCTCGTCGGGTCGACCGGGCGGCCGTCCACGGCCACCAGGACGTCGCCGGCGCGCACGCCGACGCCCGGCGCGGCCAGCGGCGACCGCGCGTCCGGGTCGGAGCTCTCGCCGGGCAGCACCCGTGCCACCCGCCACGTCCCGTCCCCTGCCCGCTCCAGGTCCGCGCCGAGCAGGCCCTGGCGCCGGCCGGACTCGACCCCGTGCGACGGCGGGACGACGTAGGCGTGCGAGGTGGCCAGCTCGCCCTGCGCCTCCCACAGCAGGTCGACCAGGTCGTCGTGGCTGCCCAGGCGGTCCAGCGCCGCGGCGTGCCTGCCGAGCGCCGCGTCCCAGTCGACGCCGCCCATGTCGGCCCGCCAGAAGTGGTCCCGCATCAGCCGGCCGGCCTCGTGGTAGGACTGCCGCCACTCCGCGCCGGGGTCGATCTGGACCCGGATCCGGGACAGGTCGACGTCGATCACCCCGTCCGCGCCGCTGTCCCGCTCCGCCTTGCGGTCGGAGGGCTGTACCCGCAGCGCGCCCCGGTCCCGCAGCACGAGCCGCGCGCCGTCGCCGCTGACGTCGAAGGCGTCCACGCCGTCGACGAGCTCCTCGCAGCGCAGCTCCCTGAGGTCGAACCGCTCCAGCACCGGGCGCGGCTGCTCCGCGTCCGAGCCGGCGATGTCGTGGCCCAGCGTGCCGCTCAGCGGCTCGCGCAGCCACAGCACTCCTCCCTTGCCCGCGCGCAGGGAGGAGTAGTTGCTCGCCGGCACGGGGAAGGGCACCACCCGTTCCGCGATGCCCTCGACGTCGACGACCACGGGCTCGGGTTCGCCGTTGCGCGCCCCGTTCTTGCCCTCGCGCTCCCCGGCGTCGTCGTCGGCGTCGCCGGCCGGCCGGCCGCCCAGGCGCGGGTCGAACGGCGAGGGGGTGCGGGCGCCCAGCGGCACCAGGTGCGGGCGGCAGCCGGCGGTGAAGGACAGGTCGAAGACGTGCGCGTCGTAGACCGGGTCGAAGGTGCGCACCGACAGGAACACCAGGTGCTTGCCGTCCAGGGTGAACACCGGCTCGTAGTCGAGGAACCGCAGCGACGTCACGTCCACAATGGACAGATCGGCCAGCCGGAGGACGCGGATCTGGCGCAGCGGCGGCGGTCCCGGGTGCGACCAGGCCAGCCACGCCGAGTCCGGGGAGAAGACCAGGTCCTGCACCTCGCCGTCCTCGGAGGCGAGGACCTGGCGCAGCTCCGCGGTCTCCACGTCGAGCAGCAGCAGCCGGCCGTCGTGCGTGGCCACCGCGAGCGTGCGGCCGTCGGGCGAGCTGACCAGCTCCAGCACCCGCCCGAGCTGGCCGGTGGCCAGCCGGCGCGGCTGCAGCGCGTCCCGCGACGGACCCGCCGCCTCTCCGAACGCCGCCGTCGAGGAACGCTCAGGGCGCTCGGCGGCGTCGCTGCTCCTGTCCTTGCCCTTGCGCTTGTCCGCGCCCTCTTCCCCGCCCTTGCCCTTGTCCTTTTCCTCGCCCTTTTCCTCGTTCTCGCCCCTGTCCCGCGACTCGCCCGACCCCTCGTCCTGAGTGGAGGACGCGGCGCGGCCACGGGCGGCCGCGGACTCCCGGTCCCCCACAGGAGCGATCTCGATCGCGTCCTCGCCGTTGGCGTCGGTCACCCAGGCGACGCGACCGCTGTCGCCGAGCACGACGGGAAGACGCGCCCGCACACCGGGTTCGACCGTCAGCGCGACCGCCGGACCGTCCCGGTGCGTCAGCCAGTGGACGGTGCCGCGCACCTCCACCGCGCTGGCCCGACCGGTGCGGTCCGGTTGGAACTCGCCGAGTTCGCTGGACGCGCGCACCGGGTAGGGCTGGCGCGCTGTCCGCGGACCGCCGAGCCGGACCTCCAGCGGACGGGGCTCGGCGGAGAGGTCCTCAAGCAGCCAGAGCTGGCCCGAGCAGTGGTAGACCACCCGCGTGCCGTCGGTGGTGGCGTGGCGCGCGTAGAACTCCGTGTGGTGGCTGTGCTTGCGCAGGTCCGACCCGTCGGGCAGACACGAGTAGAGGTTGCTGACGCCCTCGTGGTCGGACAGGAACACCACGCGGTCGCCGACCCAGCCGGCCGAGTGCAACTGTCCGTCCACATCGGACAGAATGCGGTGGAACTCGGGAACGTCGTCGCCGTCCGCGCGGCCGAGCCAGAGCTTGCCGATCGTGCCGCCGCGGTAGCGCTTCCAGTGCGAGGGGTCCCGGAATCCGGCCGAGACGAGCAGCACCGCGTTGTCGGGGCCGTACGCGACCTCGCTCACCAGCCCGTACGGCAGTCGCCGGGCGGGACCGCCGTCCACCGGGACGGCGTGCGCCCAGGTGCGTCGGGTCGAGGCCTGGCCGGTGGCGCTGATGGCGAGCACCGCGCCGTCGGGAGTCCAGCCGCGCACGCTGGTCCGCGGGTCGCCCCAGTGCGTCAGCCGTTGGCTTGGCCCGCCGTCCACGGCCGCCACGTGCACCTCGGGTGCGCCGTCACGGTGGCTCGTCCAGGCCAGTCGGTCGCCGTCGGGCGAGAACCGGGGGTGGTTGACGGGCACGCGGTCGGCGGAGACCCGCCACGCCCGGCCGCCGTCCAGCGGCGCCAACCACACGTCGTCCTCGGCGACGAACGTCACGAGCCCACCATGCAGATGTGGGAAGCGGAGGTAACCGGTCACCATGGCGACGTTACCCCCCGTGATCGCGAGCGGAACGGGCATTCGCCCACCCCGCCTACCGCCGTCCGGCGTCGCCCCACTCGCTCCGGGCCCGCCGCGCCGCGAAATCCCGCCTCCCCCGGGACAGCCCCCACCCGCCCTGGGGGGCGAGCCCCGCTCCAGCCTATCCAGCGAGAACCCCGCGAGAAACCACAAACACCGCCCCCTGTGGACAACTCGGAAAAGTTGTCACTCACACGAGGGAACAGGCCCTTGCCTGTGGATAACTCAAGCATTGCGTTTGACAAGTAATTCCTTCGCCGTCCGCCAAACAACACCAGCCCGCACAACAGTCACGTCCGCCCGCACTGCCTTACGCGACAACGGAAAACCCGGGACGCCCGCCCGATCCCCGCGCCAGGCAATGGAAGACCGCGGCCGGTTCAGGACCGCGCGCCGACCGCCCAGAACCGACGCCAGCCGGCGGGCCCCATGGTCGCCGGGTCCACCCCCGCCGCGCGCGCCACGCGCTCGGTGTCCCGCACCCGCTCGGCGAACCCGCGCGCCACCGCTCGCAGCTCGCCCTCCGGGTCCTCGCCCGCGAGCTTGGCCAGCGCCGCGACGACGAACAACAGCTCGCCCGCCGACTCCCCCTCCGGCAGCAGGTCCGCAGGGAACCCGGCCCGCGCGGTCCGCTGCGCGAGCTTGGCCGCCAACGCGACCGCCGGCTGCCCGGTGGCCACACCGTCCAACGCGGACTCCCGCCGCTTCTCCGCCTGCTTCAGCTCCTCCCAGCGGTGCTGCTGGCTGGTCGCGTCGTGCACGTGCGGGTCGCCGTCGGCGAAGACGTGCGGGTGCCGGCCGACCAGTTTGGCCACCAGGTCCCGCGCCACCTCGTCCACGGAGAAGGGGTCCGCCGGGTCCTCGGCCGCGATCCGCGCGTGGAACAGCACCTGGAGGAGGACGTCGCCCAGCTCCTCCCGCAGCGCGGCCCGGTCGCCGTCCTCGATGGCCTCCAGCAGTTCGTAGGTCTCCTCGATGAGGTACTGCCGCAACGAGTCGTGCGTCTGCTCGGCGTCCCACGGGCACCCGCCCGGCGACCGCAGCCGGTCCATCACGGCCACGGCGTCCAACAGCGCGGCGCCGCCCGGCTCCGGCGTGCCGAGCACCGGCGCGCCCGCGGCGTGGAGCGCGGCCGCCGCCGGCTCGCCCGCGTCCGCGGCGACCAGCACGACCGCGCGCTCGCCGGCCTCCAGTACCAAAGCAGAGGGCGAGGGCGCCGGGTGCGCGCCCATCGCGGCCCGCAGCGCGTCGTCCAGGTCCGCTGCCGCGTACACCGCCTCGGCGGTGCGGAGCAGCGGCAACGCGGCGGCCGGCAGCACAGCGCCCAAGCGGTCGCTGAGCAGCACGACGGCGCAACCGGCGACCGGAACGGGCCGCGGCGTGGGGTCCTGCATGTCGGGGTCGCTCACCCTTCCAGTCTTACCGCCCGGCCGGGCGCCGGCTCAGTGGGCCAGTTCCGCGGGCCGACTCAGCAGGCGGGCTCAGGGGGTGGGCTCGCGGGGCGGGAACCGGAAGCCACCGGTCTCCTCCGCGCTGGCCACCGCGGCCAGGCTCATCGAGTCCCACACGCCGTAGCGCGGGTTCACCCGCACACCCAGCTCCTCGGACAGCGGCGCGAGCATGCGCAGGCCGATCGCCTCCAGCTGCCGGGGGTCGAGCTGCTTGGCGTCGACGCCCGTCGCGGTCCCGCTGTCCGCGAGCGTCCGCTCCCGCACCACGGCGACGAGCCACTGCCCGTCCCGGTCGCTGACCGGGAACGCGAGCACGCTGCCCTTCTCCGCGCTGAACAACGGCGTCGAGGCGAGCTGGAGGTTGTCCGACGCGCGCAGCCGCTCGTTGAGCCCGGCCGGGACCCCGCTGGCCCGGTCCCTGGTGATGATCTCCCGCGCCCTGGCCGGCTCGTTCGCCAGCTGCCGCGCCTTCTCCTCGGCGGCCTTGCGCGAGCTGGCCTGCGTGTAGTCCACCGTGATGCTCAGCCGGTCCAGGTACTTCTTGCCCAGCTCCACGAGCAGGAGCTGGTCGGCGGCCCGCTCGCGGAAGGTGTGCTCGTCGTAGACCGTGCCCCGGGAGGCGGCCTCGGCCCCGCCCTGCTTGTCGATCAGCTCGGTGACCTGGTCCTCCCGGTAGGACAGCCCCTCGCGGCCGGCGGCCCTGCCGATCAGGTCGTGCCGCACCGACAGCGTCACGATGTTGCGGGCCACCACGTCGAGGGTGCCCTGCCGCCGCAGGTCCGACTTGATGTCCGGGTCCTTGTGGAACACCGAGTCCAACCGCTGCCGCACGTGGTCCAGCGGGATGGTGGAGTCGCCGATGACGGCGGCCGCGCCGACCTGGCTGGGGCCGGAGCCGCAGCCGACCAGCAACGCGCCGGCGGCGACGACGAGGGCGAGCAGGCGGGCGGGACGGCGGATGGCGGTCGTCACAGTCGCCTACCTTCTCATGACCGCGACGCTGAGTCAGCAGGTGCTCACCGAGAACCTTCACCCTTCTCCCGGGTGGCGCGCTCCCCCGTCGGGATGGCGGCGGCACCGCTCGTCGGCCCCGGCCATGGGCCAGGGCCGACGTGCGGGAGCGGCGTGCCTCAGCCCGTGGTCACCGGCGCCGGAACCTCCAGCGAGTCCAGGAAGTTCGCGCACCACTGCAACAACGGGACGTCACGCAGCGGCGGCGCGCCGATCCGCCCGCCGGCCGCGCCCTCGGTGGGGCGGGGCACCGACACGGTCCTCGTCGCCGCCTTGTGGACGGCGCGCGGGTACAGCCGCCGCATCCGCACCAGTTGCGAGTCGCGCAGCTCCAACGGCGCGATGCGGATGTTGTTGCCCTGCATGGCGACCTCGGTGACACCGTGGCGACGACACGCCTGCCGGAACCCGGCGACGGCGAGCAGGCGCTCGACCGGCGCCGGCGGAGCGCCGTACCGGTCGACCAGTTCCTCCCGCACCGCGTCCAGCCCTTCCGCGTCCACCGCCGCCGCGATCTTGCGGTACGCCTCCAGGCGCAGCCGCTCGCCCGGCACGTAGTCGTGCGGGATGTGCGCGTCGATCGGCAGGTCCACCCGCACCTCCGCGGGCTCCTCCTCCTCGACGGCCGCGCCGCCCGCCCCGGAGTGCCGGCGGAAGGCGTCCACCGCCTCGCCGACCAGCCGGACGTAGAGGTCGAAGCCGACGCCGGCGATGTGCCCGGACTGCTCGGCGCCGAGGATGTTGCCGGCGCCGCGGATCTCCAGGTCCTTCATGGCCACCGCCATGCCCGCGCCCAGCTCCGAGTTCTGGGCGATGGTGGCGAGCCGGTCGTGCGCGGTCTCGGTCAGCGGTTTCTCCGTCGGGTACAGGAAGTACGCGTACCCGCGCTCGCGGCCCCGGCCGACCCGGCCGCGGAGCTGGTGCAGCTGGGAGAGGCCGAGCAGGTCGGCGCGGTCCACGATCAGCGTGTTGGCGTTGGAGATGTCCAGGCCGGTCTCGACGATCGTGGTGCACACGAGCACGTCGAACTCGCGCTCCCAGAAGCCCTGGATGATCTTCTCCAGGCGGTCCTCGTGCATCTGGCCGTGCGCGGTCACCACGCGCGCCTCCGGCACCAGCTCCCGGATGCGGCGCGCGGCCTTCTCGATCGTGCTGACCCGGTTGTGCACGAAGAAGACCTGGCCGTCGCGCAGCAGCTCGCGCCGCACGGCCGCCGCCACCTGCTTCTCGTCGTAGGCGCCGACGTAGGTCAGCACCGGGTGCCGCTCCTCGGGCGGGGTGAGGATCGTCGACATCTCGCGGATGCCGGCCAGGCTCATCTCCAGCGTCCGCGGGATCGGCGTCGCCGACATCGTGAGGACGTCGACGTGCGTGCGCAGCGCCTTGATGTGCTCCTTGTGCTCGACGCCGAACCGCTGCTCCTCGTCGATGATCACCAGGCCGAGGTCCTTGTACCGCAGGCCGGTCTGCAACAGCCGGTGCGTGCCGATGACGACGTCGACGTCGCCGGTCGCCAGGCCCGCCACGACCTGCTCGGACTCCATCGGGTCGGTGAACCGGGACAACCCCTTGACCGTCACCGGGAACGACCGCATCCGCTCGGTGAAGGTGTTCAGGTGCTGCTGCGCCAGCAGCGTGGTGGGCACCAGCACCGCGACCTGCTTGCCGTCCTGCACCGCCTTGAACGCGGCGCGCACCGCGATCTCGGTCTTGCCGTAGCCGACGTCGCCGCAGATCACCCGGTCCATCGGGACCGCCTTCTCCATGTCCCCCTTGACCTCGTCGATCGCGGAGAGCTGGTCCGGCGTCTCGGTGTAGGGGAAGGCGTCCTCCAGCTCGCGCTGCCACGGCGTGTCGCCGCCGAAGGCGTGGCCGGGCGCGGCCTGCCGGGCGGCGTAGAGCTGCACGAGCTCGGCCGCGATCTCCTTGACGGCCTTGCGCGCCTTGGCCTTGGTGTTCTTCCAGTCCGCGCCGCCGAGCTTGTTCAGCGTCGGCAGTTCGCCGCCAACGTAGCGGGAGATCTCGTCGAGCTGGTCGGTCGGCACGAACAACCGGTCGCCCGGCTGGCCGCGCTTGCTGGGCGCGTACTCCAGCACCAGGTACTCGCGGGTGGCCCCGGCGACCGTGCGCTGCACCATCTGCACGTACTTGCCGATGCCGTGCTGCTCGTGGACGACGAAGTCGCCGGGCTTGAGCGCCAGCGGGTCGACCGCGTTGCGCCGCCGCGACGGCATCCGCCGCATGTCCTTTGTGGACGTTCCACCGCGACCGCCGGTCAGGTCGGTCTCGGTGAGCACCACGAGGTTCACGCCGGGCGCGAGGAAGCCGTCCTCCAGCGCGCCCCGCACCACCGTGACCACACCCGGAGCCGGCGGCGCGGTCAGCCGGTCGACCAGCCGCGCCGACACCTCCGCCTCGCGGAGCTGTTCGACGACCCGCTGCGCGGTGCCCGCGCCCGGGAAGACCAGCACGGCCGCGCCGCCGCTGGCCGTGTGCGCCCGGAGGTCGGCGAAGGCCCGCTCGACCTCGCCCCGGTATCCCTCCACGTTCCTGATGTCCAGCCGGACCGGAGCCTCGATCTCGATGACGCCGGCCTCGGCGGTGGTGAGCTGGCTCAGCGTCCACCAGGACAGGCCCACGTCGCGCGCGCTCGTCGCGACCTCGCCCAGCTCGCGGTAGGCCGACGCCCCGAGGTCGATCGGGGCCTTGCCGCCCCCGGCGGCGGCCATCCACGACGCCTCCAGGAACTCCTGCCCCGTCCGCACCAGGTCGTGCGCCCGGGTGCGCACCTTCTCCGGGTCCGCGAGCAGGACGTGCGTCCCCTCGGGCATCACGTCGGTGAGCAGGCGCAGCTCGCCGACGCACAGGGCGGGGATCAGCGCCTCCATGCCCTCGCACGGGATGCCCGAGGCGATCTTGTCCAGCATCTCGGCGAGGTGCTGGTCGCCCGCGTGCTCCTCGGCCAGCGCGGCGGCCTTCGTCCGGACGTCCTCGGTGATCAGCAACTCCCGACAGGGCGGGGCGAACAGCTCGGCGACCGGGTCGGGCAGCGACCGCTGGTCGGCCACGGAGAACGCGCGGATCTCGCTGACCTCATCGCCCCAGAACTCCACGCGCAGCGGGTGCTCGGCGGTCGGCGGGAAGACGTCGAGGATGCCGCCGCGCACGGCGAACTCGCCCCGCTTCTCCACCAGGTCCACCCGGCTGTAGGCCAGGATCGTCAGCCGCTCGGCCAGCGCCTCGAAGTCGTGCTCGTCGCCGACCTTCATGCGCACCGGCTCCAACTCGCCGAGGCCAGGAGCCAGCGGCTGGATCAGGCTGCGCACCGTCGTCACGACCACGCAGAGCGACCCCGCCGGGTGCTCCTCGGGATGCGCCAGGCGCCGCAGGACCGACAGCCGACGGCCGACCGTGTCGGCCCGGGGTGACAGGCGCTCGTGCGGCAGGGTCTCCCATGACGGGAAGGTGGCCACCATGTCAGGGCCGAGCAGTTCGGCCAGCTCGGCCGCCAGTTCCTCGGCCTCGCGGCCGGTGGCGGTGACCGCGAGGACCGGCCGGCCCGCTCCGCCCCGGTCGGGGTTGGCGGCGAGCGCGGCGGTGACCAGGGGTCGGGCCGCCGCCGGACCCTCCACCTCCAGGGTGGACGAGCCCGCGGCGCCGACGACGGCACGAAGTGCCTCGTCGGCCATGGCGGCGGTCAACAGGCCGGACAACGGAGCGGGGTGCGACACGGGACTCCCCCTGGGGTGGACGCTGCGTGGTGGGACGCGACTCGGGAAAGCGGGCACACCCCTGCCCGGGACAAGCCACCGGTCAGGGGTCTCAACCCCCACCCTACGACCCTCCCCCAACACCACTCCGGCGAGCAGACCTTCGAGCGCCCGACACCCACCGGCAACCATCGCCCTCACGTCGCCAGCGCCAAGTGCAATGCCGGTTCGCTGGAAAACCACCCCCAGGCATTCATGCGACACGCCAACAAATATAGGCAGCCCGCAAACCACTGAATGGCAACAGGAGAACGAGCCCGAAGCTCTTGGAAACAGACGGCCTGGTCGCCCCCACGTTAACTGACGCTTCCGCTCAACGATAACTCGCCAGCCAGCGCTTTATCGCGGAGCGGATGCTTTCATCGACAAGCGGCGACCCTGCCATCCATTCTCCATGCCGCACAAGGGTTTGAGCATGATGAGGTTCACGCACGACGCTGAAATCGATGGAAACTTCCCCGACATCACATCTCAAAATGACACCGCCATCCAGAGACAGCATGACGAAGGCGGGTCGACAGAAGCAGGCTCCCAAAACGCCAGTCGACGCCCCCTCGCCGACAATGTCCCACTCGTCCAGCAACTCGACTCACACCCACCACCACTGGGGCGATCCGCCACCTGAACAGCGGACTGCCACCAGAAAACGAGGGTCAACCGCACTGAACAATCCGAACCGCAGCGCTAGGCCATACCATTCAGAGTTCGCCTTTTCCCACAGACGCGGATCATCCAGCTCGACCACTCCCCCAAATGCCCCATCCTCCGCGGGGCAACTATTGGCAAACGTCGCCAGATTCGGAGGAATAAGCGGTTCAGTCGCGTCAACCGATCCCAGCAGACGCAACCCAGCCTTGGCTAGCGAAGTCGAGAGAGCGATGTCATCCACAGTAAGCCCTCAAACTACAACAGGCAGGAGCTGCCAAAGGAGGGCTGCCCCCTACCCTCAGCAGCCCCTACGAGCTGTCACGATCCGTCGCGAACAACCATGGTCGGACCGTGAACAGAACGCACCTCTCAGCCACTCTCCTTGTCCGCAAGCAAGGCACGGAGGCGTCTCACTTCTCCCACTAGACGCGGAACAGCCTCTCGCGCCATCGCGATGAAGGCCGCATTCTCATCCCAACGCTCATCACCAGAGTCTACATATCGAGGATGTTGCACCAGTGTTGCGGCGATTATTTCACGGTGGTCGAAGTCCGGCCACCTCTCCGATCGACCAGTGTCAGGAACAGTGCTCACAGCCACAAGATTCATTGCATAGTCATCGTCCAAGGACCTAACGAACCAGGGTCCGGGCGTGGCGGCAGAGCACAGCTCCTCGATCTCTTCGATCTCACTTTCGCGCATGTATACCACTTTCATGGGCGTATTTGGCGGCCGAACAGTCGAGGGGTGGCCCGCAATCAAACAAGCGGGCCACCCCAAGTCATCGCCAGCTAATATCGTTCACTCGAGTATCCAAGTCTCTCGATATTCTTATAAAACCTCTTGTCGTTTGTGATCACGGACAGCCCGTCCTGTATTGCCGAATGCAAGACCGCGGCATCATCGTCGGCAATCATGGGCCTAAACGACTTAGCCTTCCACATGCTCCTGAGGCGAGCCTGAAGGGAAGCAACACCTTCGCTGGTGGCAGCTGGCCCCATGCGACCTCCTCGCGCCGACAGCCAGCCATCGATGTCGTCCGCCGAGTGGCCGCCTTCGAGCAGTTCACGGTGGGCGGTGGGCGAAAGGACAGGGGAGCGTCCCGCCAATGCGGCATCGACTTCAGTGGTCTTCGCGCCCGACAGCGCGTCCGTCACGGCATTCGTATCGACTGCCACCTCGCCGCACTTGTGGGCCCGGGTGGGGTTGGAATTGTGGGCGAGGACCGAGGTGGGCCCCGCCAGCACATAGTACGTGTGGAGGCCGTCGACCGTGAGGTTGTAGACGCGGCGGACTTCGCTGAAGGAGCGCGTTCCGGTGACGGTCGCCGGACGGTTGTCGGCGGTCCGGAAGGTGTAGCCGGGTTTCAGGTCCTTCGTGTGGAGCCACTTGCCGACGCTCTCGACCCAGAACGGGTGCTCGTCGGTCGCGACCAGCTTGCCGGTCTGGTCGCCAGCCTGCCCGTCCGTGTCGATGGTGACCTCGACGAGCACGTTGTCGGAGTCGTGCGACCGGACGTCGGTGACCTCGCGGATGCCCGTCTGACCGGTGGTCGGGTCGGTGGCCATCACCTGGTCGCCGAGCTGGATGTCCTTGATGGGCTTCCGCGAGCCGTCGGCCATCAGGACCGGTGTCTCGGGACTGAAACTGTGCCGGTCGAGGCTTGCTGTGCCGACACCACTCACCCGGCACCCGGTCGCCGCCTCGGCTCTGGCCGTCCGGCCCGACGCGCGGGCCTGGCCGGCGCCGCGCTTGCCCTTCGGGCCGCCGAGGAGGTCGATCGCCGCGGCAGCCTCGGGTGAAACGCTGCTCACCAGCTCCGAGACCGCCTGTTCCGCGACGCTCTGGATGACCTCGGTCCCAGCTTTGACGATCGTCGCCTTGATGGTGTCGTAGATCTTGTTCAGGTCCTGGACGTCTGTCTTGAGCGCCTGCACCGCCTTCGCCGGCAGATGCGGTGCGGAGGACACCAGGTCCTTCATCAGGTAGGTCGGCTTCAGCGCCGCCTGCAGGACCGGGATCGGGTTGCGCCGGACCGCCGTCTCCGCTGCCTGGCGGGCGACCCGGGTCACCGCCTCCTGTGCGGCGCGTCGGGCCGCAGCGGCGGCCGCGGCGCTCATGGTGCTGATCCCCGCACGTCCCGCGCGGGCGGCCATCGATCCGTACCGGCCGGCCGCCTTGCCGTACTTGGCCACCCCTCGGCCGAAGCGTCGGGCCGCGCCGGCGATGTTGTCGCCGTACCGGCGAGCCGCGCCGGCGAGGTCGTCGCCATAGCGCCGGGCGGCGCCAGCGAGGTCATCGCCGTAGCGGCGGCCGGCGCCCACCAGGTCGTCCCCGTAGCGCCGAGCGCCGCCGATGAGGTCGTCGCCGTACTTGGCGAGGTACTTCACGCCCTTGGCGACCTTGCCGAATGGCACGAAGTTGGAGGCCGCCCAGAGGAAGTTCCCGAAGCTCGGCTCGTCGATGAAGTTCTTGACGTCGTTGTAGCCGCTGACCTCCTTGACCACCTCGACCGCGCCGCTGACGACCTTCTTGCCGACGTCCCACACGTCGCCCCACGACCAGTGCCCGTCGGGGTCGATGAAGTTCAGCGGTGAGCCGACGCCGTAGGTGTAGCGGTTGAACCAGGCCGCGCCACCCGACGACGCGGTGACGGTGTCCCGGGAGAGGAACGAGCCCGTGCCCGGGTTGTACCAACGGGCGCCCATGTTGACCTGGTTGGTGTCCGGGTCCGTCCAGTCGCCCTGGAAGCCGACCGCGCGCTTGGCCCCGCCGGTCGCCGTGACCTGCCCGAAGGGGTCGTAGGTGGCGGAGTCGGCCAGGCCGGTGAGTTCGCCCTCCGGCTTGAACCCGCCGACGACGTCGCCGTGCTTGTCGGACAACAGGAGCCGCTTGTCACCGCCCTGCGCCAACGCCAGCAGCTCGCCGGCCGGACCTCGGCTGTAGGTGGTGATGCCGTCGCTGACCGGGTCGATCTCGGTTCCGGCGTAGGAGAACTTCTGCCCGTTGCGGTTGGTCACCCGGTCCAGGGCGTCGTACTCGTACTTCGCCTTGCCGACGTCGATCAGCCGGTCGAAGGCGTCGAACGTGAACTTCTCCTCCAGCCCGGAGCTGGTGCGCGACGCGAGAGTGCCTCGGGCCGTGTACTTGTAGGTGTAGTCCCCGTCCGCCAGCAGGCGGTTCCGCTCGTCGTAGCTCGCGGTCTTGTCGCCGTTGCGCGTGCGGTTGCTGGCCGCGTCCCACGCGTACTGGGTGGTCTTGCCGCCCACGGTCCACGAGGTCAGCCGGCCGGCGTAGTCGTAGCCGTAGGTGTTGTCACCCGCGCCCGCGGTGCCGGCGGTGGCCTTGCGCGTCAACTGGTTGTTCGCGTTGTACTCGTAGACGGCCGACGTCACGGCGGTGCCGGCCGAGTTCTTCAGCGCGTCGGAGGCAAGTCGACCGAGGTTGTCGTACCCGTACTCGCGCACCCGCCCCGTGCCGTAGTCGACCTTCGAGACCTGGCCGGCCTCGTTGTAGGACAGTGCCTCGTTGACGCCGGTGATGCCGTCGGCGACCGTCGTCAGCCGTCCCTTGCCGTAGCCGAACCGGGTCGTGCCGGCGGCGTCGGTCCGGGCGGTGATCCGCCCGTCGCCGTCGAACTCGAAGTTGGCCTTTCCGGACGGACCCTCAGCCGACAGCAGGTGCCGCCGGTCGTCGTAGTTGAAGGTGTTCCTGCCGCCCGGCGCGCTCAGCGAGGTGAGCTGGCCGATCTGGTCGTACTCGAACACCTTCTCCGAGGTCGCGGTCTCCGCGCCGGAGCCGGTCTCCTTGGTCAGCCGGTTCAGCGCGTCGAACTGGCGATCCCGCGTGACTCCGCCCGGCGCGAGCTGCTTGACCGTGTTGCCCGCGGCGTCGTAGATCGCGGTCCACGTGCGGTCCTTCGCCTCGGGGTGGGCCTGCGTCGCCGGCTCGACCACCGACTCGGCGAGCGACCAGCTGTTGTAGCTGTAGGTCGTGACGTTGCCCCGACCGTCGGTGTAGCGGGTCCGGTTCCCCTTGGCGTCGTAGCCGAAGCTGGTCGTGATCGTCTCGGTGTCCGAGACCGGCTCGACCTGCTGGACCAGTCGGTTCAGGGCGTCGAAGGCGTACTTCGTGGTGTGCCCCTGGGCGTCGGTCCTGGCGACCACGTTGCCCGCCGCGTCGTGCGCCGCCTTGACCCGGCGCAGAAGCTGGCCGTTGGCGTCGTAGTCGGCCTGCGTGACGAGCCGGCCGGCCGCGTCGCGCTGGGAGAACGAGGTCCGGCCGAGCCCGTCCCTGCCGTAGTTGGGGCGGCCGGCCCCGTCGTAGCCGAACTGCGTGACGACGCCCGCGGGGTCGGTCGTGCTGATGCGCTGGCCGAGGACGTCGTACGCGTGCCGGACCACGTCCCCGGTCGGGGAGGTCTCGGCCACCAGGTTCCCGGCGAGGTCGTACTCGTACTTCGACGTGTGGGCGGCCGCGACCGGTCGGCGTTCGAGCTGGCTCTGCGTGATCTTGCGGCCGAGTTCGTCGTACGTGGCCTCGGTCCGCGCGCCCTGCGGGTCGGTCTCGGACAGCCGCTCGCCGGTGTGGGTGTAGGTGTAGCGCCAGGTGCCGCCACCCTCACCGGGCTTGTCCGGCTTCGGGTCCTGCCGCTCCAGCAGTCGGCCGAGTTGGTCGTAGCGGTACCGGGTGACCGCTCCCCGGGGATCGGTCGTCTCGACCAGGTTGCCCGCGTGGTCGTACCGGTTCCTGCTGACGCTCCGCACCGGCTCGGACGCTCCCGGCTGGGTGTAGCCGGGGCTCTCCACCTCGACGAGGCGGCCGGTCCGGTCGTACGAGCGCTTGCCGACGTTCCCGTTCTCGTCCTTCGTGGCGACGGTCTCGCCGAAGGTGTTGTAGCCGGTGAACTTCGTCGGACGCGCCGCCGACGGCGCTCTGCCGGCGCTCTCGACCTGCACCGTGGGCGCGATCTCCTGGACCTCGCGCCCCTCCTCGTCGTAGCGGAACTCGGTCGTGAAGTCGGCCGGTTTCGCCCCCGGAGCGTTGCCGCGTGGGTCGGTCTCGGCGACGACCCGACCGTGCTGGTCGTACCGCCGGGTGGTGGTCAGCGCCGCGAAGCCGTTGCGGAGCTTCTCGGCGGTCTGGCGCCCCGCCGCGTCGTACTCGTAGTCGACGACCTCCGCGGCGGTCGCCTGGAACGACCCCGCGTTGGAGAAGTTGCCACTCTTGACGACCTGCAACACGTTGCCGTTGGCGTCGTAGCGGAACTCGGTGCGCCGCTTCAGGTTCTCCGGGTCCACCGTGGTGGCGGTGATGCGGCCGGTGGCGTTCACCTCGTGGACGGTCGCCCGCCCACCCGGTCCGACCCGCTTGGTCAGGTTGCCGGCGGCGTCGTAGCTGTTCTCCTCCAGGACGACGTCCTTCTTGCTGCCGTCGGCCTGTCGGACCTGGAGCGCGCGGACTCGCCAGAGGAGGTTGTCGCCGTGGTACCGGTACTCGGTCTGCCGGCCCATGGCGTCGGTGTGCTTCGCCAGTCGACCGCCGAGGTCGTAGACGTAGGAGTTGAGGAGCAGGGTCTCGCCGACGTTCTTGTCGCCCTCGCCGTCACCGGGTCGCCCGCTCTCGTCCGGGCTCACCGGCTTGCCGTGCCACCCGCGCAGGCGCACCTCGGCCAGCTTGTTCCTGGCCGTGTAGGCGTACTCGATCTTCGTGCCGTTGGGGTTGACCACCCAGGTCCGGTTGCCGAAGGCGTCGAAGCCGTAGTAAGTGGCGTTGCCCTCGGCGTCGGTCACCTTCGACTGGCGACCGTGCCGGTCGTAGTCGTAGACCGTCATCCGGGTCTGGTCCCCACCGGTGACGTCGGAGACCTGCACCCAGACCGGGTCACCGTCGGCGTTGTGCGCGGTGACCGTCCGCCGCTGGTGCTTGGCGCCGTTGACCGCGTCGGTCGTGGGCGGCTCCGTGACGGCGACGACCCTGCCCCGCTCGTCGTAGACGTAACTGGTGGTCAGTCCGCCGGGGAAGCTGTCGGAGACCTCGGTCTCCTCGACCTTCCGGCCGAGGACGTCGTACCGGTACCTGGTGCGGAGACCGGCGGGATCGATCGTCTCGGCGACGTCGCCGTTGGCGTAGTAGCGGTAGGTGGTCTTCGCGCCGCGCGCGTCCGTCGTGGTCTTCACCAACGCCGGCGGCTCGTTGCCACCGCCCTCGGCGGCGGTGCTCCCGTCGGTGTACGTGTGCCGCACCTGCGAGCCGTCCGGGTTGGTCTGGGTCTCCAGGTCGCCGGTGGCGGTGTAGGTGTAGGCGGTCCGGTAGGTGTCGTCGGCGGGTCCTGACGAGCGACCGTCCCGTTTGGTCAGGAGCTTGTCGTTGACCGGGTTGTTGTCGTCCGTGCCGTTCTTGGGCGGCAGGTGGTACGTGTTGTGGACGGTCTGGCAGTTCCCGGGGCCACGGCACGTGGTGCGCGACAGGACGTTGCCGCGCTCGTCGTGCTTGAGCACGACCTGGTTGCCGTTCTCGTCCGTGATCGTGTGCTGGAAGCCCGACTCGTCGTAGTCGAAGCTCCGCACGCCGAGGCCCTGGACCGGGCCGCCGACCCAGCTCGGGTCGTTCGTGCTCTGACCGCCGCAGTAGTGCGGGCTGCCGTCCGGGTTGGGTGTCGGCTTGCTCGGGCACGGCGTCGCCGAGGGAGTGGTGACCGGCGTGCCCGTGGAGCCGAGCTTGTCCTCCTCCCGCGCTCCCACGCCCAGCGGCGCGACGGAGCGCAGGATGCGGCCCTTGATCGGGTCGTAGTCGTAGACGTGCAGGCGATTCCCGGGGTCGGTGACCTGGATGGTGCGGATCAGGTTGCGGACCTTGCGGCCCTGCGCATCGTCCTTGTTCGGGTTGCCGGTGATCACGGGCGCGGCGATCCGCCACCGCCCGCCGTCGCGGTCCACGACCTCGCTGACCCGGTCGTTGGTGACGTCGTACTTCACCTCGGCGGCGATCCGCTCGCCAGGAGTGGTCACCTTCGTGATCTGGTCGGACGCCCGCCGCGCCTCGAAGTGCGCGCGGGCCGCCGCCTCGCCGAGCGGGTGCTGGTAGAGCGCGACCTCGTCGATGTCGCCGGCGAAGTGGCGCTTGGCGTCGGCGCCCCACTCCGGCCAGGCCGACGGGGGCACGGTGTACGCGGCGCCGATCTGGGCGTGGTTCATCGAGGCGAGGTCGATCTCGCCCTCGGTCGACCCGACCTTCGCGCCGTCGAGGAACATCGTCTGGGTGGCGAGCGAGCCGGACAGCACGACGTGGTGCCACTTGCCGTCGTTCACCGGCTGCGCCGTGGTGATCGGGTCGACCCGGCCGTGCCAGAACTGGCCGCGCAGTTTGCCGTCGTTGCCGACGTAGAGCGCGGGGAGCGCGCCGGTCGGGTTCTCGGTGAAGGCGTGGGTCTGGAGGCCGGCCAGCGGGCCGCTCCCCGTGGTCCGGAACCACAGCTCCAGGGCCAGGTCGCGGCTCTTCCTGACCGATCCCTCGGGGAGCTTCACCCACGACGACCTGCCGTTGAAGGTCGCCGCGGTGTCGGGGCTGCCCTCGACCGGTCCCTTCGCCCCGAGGGCCACGTCGGTGAACCGGCCCCAGTCCTTCCCGAGGTTGACGGCCACCTGGCTGGTCGCCGAGTCACCACTGGGCTCGCCGAGCCGCCAGTACGAGTCGGGCTGCGAGTCCAGGACGGCGCTGCGGTAGTGCGAGCCCGTGCCGTACTCGTACTTGGTGCACCCGCCCTTGGGGTCGCAGACCTCCTTGAGGCGGTCGCCCTCGTACTTGTACGTCCAGGTGATCTGCTTGCCGTCCACCGCGTCCGTCTTCACCGACGCCACGTGGCCGCCCGCCCAGGTGAAGTGCAGCGTGCGGTTGCTGGTCCGGCTGATCGCGCGCTGGAGGTCGCCGCCGGTGTTGTAGTCGAGCTCGATCCACCGGTTCGCGTTGTCGTGGATGCTGACGAGCTTTCCGTCCGGGCGGAAGGTGTAGACGTTGCGCACCTTGTCCACGAGGCGCCAGCCGCCGCCCGACTGGTCTCCGACGCGGAACAGGGTGGCGAAGCGCCCGGGCGGCGGCGCGTAGGTCAGGCCGTCGGCGTTCGCGCCGAACCGCACCTGTTGGCCGTCGGGGTAGGTCACCACGACGTTGCCCGAGCCGTCGCCGTCGGGGACGATCCGCATGTCGTAGCGGGTGGACCAGCCGGCTCCGAAGGCGAGATCACGCCGGGGGTCCTGGCTGTTGTAGGTCCTGGCCACCGTCAGGTCCGGCCCGGTGACCTTGACCGACGCGTCCACTGCGCTGCTGGAGTAGTTGCCGACCTGGGGGTCGAAGTCCCGGTCGTTGGTGCTGTAGGGCGCGCCGCCCAGGTGCGAGGTGATCTCGGGCTGCGGGACCGAGGTCGTGAGGACGCTGAAGTCGAGCTTCTGGTTCTCCGTCTCCCCGTCCCAGGCGAAGGCACGCCAGAGGTAGGTCTGCCCCCACCGGAGCTTGCCCTTGGGCACCGTCCACGTGCGTTGGCCGACGCGGCCGGAGTCCCAGCAGTCGAAGGGGTTGCCGTCGGCTCCCCTGCGGCAGATCTCGAACCGGTACTGCAACGCGGAGCCCGGCGGGGCGTCGACGTCCACCGCGTCCACCCACAGCTGCGGGGTGAGCGTCGGGGCGGCGTGCCCGCTCGGCGGGTACTGGGCCTTGACGATGGGCTCGATGTTGAACACCGACATGGCCAGCCGGGCCGGACGGATCTGCTCGTCGGTGAAGTACGCGCCGCCCCGGCGGAACATGCTGAAGTCGAGGAGGTAGTCACCCGGCTCCATGGGCTGGACGTAGGGCTCCAGCGTCACGGACTGCCCCGGCGCGACGTCGTGCGGCAGCGACGCCGCCTCGGGCGACTTGACCGGGCTGCCGCCCGCCGTGAAGGCCCGGTAGCCCAGGGCGAAGTCGTTGGCGCCCCAGGTGTTCGCGCCCCGGTTGGTCACCGTGATCTTGACGCGGCCGCCCTGGTTGCGCAGCACCGGCGGCTCCGGCGTGCCCCGGTCGATGCGGTACTCGGCGTCGTACTCGGTGTGCGTGACGAACAGCCGTGGCGGGTTCGCCGTGCCGTGGCCGGCGAACTTCTTCCACCCGAAGACGTCCGTCTCGGAGGCGCGGACCGACAGGCCGTGGTTGACCTGCTCGCCCTTGACCCACCGCTGGACGAGATCGCGACCGCCCTCGCCGAGGTCGATCAGCTCCGGCGTGGTGGGGCAGGGGGACGCCGACTGGCCCAGCCCGATGTAGCCGTGCGCGAACGACTTCTCGGCGAGCGAATCGCCCACGCCGGGGCCGGGGTATCCGCCGGTTCCCCAGTCGGTGAGGACGGGGTGCACCGTGACCGGCCGAGGCTGGCACGACCACGACCAGTAGTTCGTCAGGTAGAGCTGCGCGCCGAAGATCTTGTGGTTGTGCAGGCTCCCGCCGGGGCCGAGGTCGCCGAACTTGACGTAGCTCGCCGCGGTCAGGTCGACGCCACCCGAGTTCGCGCGACCCACGCGCAGTTCCTGGGCACCGTCGAAGCGCTTGTTGTAGCCGGACGTGGACTTCTCCACGTACATGCTCTCGCTGCTGTTGACAGTCGCGACGGTGGGATCGACCGACACCGGGTACTGGCGCGCCGGGTCGTCCAGCCACGCCTGGTCCAGCTCCACGGCCAACGCCTGCTGACCGTTGTGGTCGACGAGCTTGTACGTCACGCCGTAGGAGGTGGTGGGGTCACCGGTGGTGGGGTCGACCTTGGAGTCGGTCATGAAGCCGCGGGGAATGCGGGCGCGCTCCTTGCCCTCGCCGTCGAGGAGCAGCACCTGGTCGCCGTCGGTCTTCGCGCTCAACCCCTTGAGCCGCAACGGGAATAGCCAGGTCCGAGGCGCCTTCGGGGAGCGGAGCACCAGGGTTTCCTTGACCGCGCCCGGAACGACGTCGACACGCAGGTCGGACTCCGGCCGGATGGCGGCGTACGTGATGGCGCTGCCGTTGACCTCGCCCTGCGCCACACCCGCGTCGGCGACCCCGAACGCGAACTCCCGGTTCCCGTCGAGGCGCATCCGCACCAGGTCGTTCTGCCCGCTCCGCGCGGCGAACCGGATGTCGACCTGGTCGGCGGTGTTCCGCCACTCCGCGCCGTCCCTGACGATCACCGTCTCGATCGGCGCCCACGCCCCGTCGGGCTTGCGGTAGTGGATCGGGTCCCGGCTGAACTCGGTGGTCCTGGTCCCGTCGGCGTTCTGGTAGGTGCGCTCGTGCGCGCCACGCCGGTCGGCCAGCTCCCGGCTGCTCGCGCTGTCGAAGCCCCGAACCTGCGTAGGGGCGTCGACCGCACGAACCTCGTTTCGCGGCTTGGGATCCGGCTGGGCCGCCAGCTGGGGGTGCTTCCCCTGGTCGGAGAGGGGCTCGGCGCGGTTCGCGCCCTCCCCCTCGACGGTGTGCGGCTCGTCCTTCTTCGCCGTGCCCCACTCCTGGGGCGGGGCCAGCTCACGCGGGTCCTTGCTCTCCGCCCAAGCGAGCCCACCGAACGGTGGCATCACCTCGGCGGCCGACGGTCCGACCACGCCCAGCAACAGGGCGAGGATCACCCCGTAGACGGCCGGACGAGGTCTGCCTCTGCCTCCTGGTCGGTCGGCACGCGTTCGGCCGGAAATACGATGACGGCGGGATCGGCGAACTGCGCGCACGGCGAACCTTCCCCCCACTGTGGACACCCACCCAGCGTTCCGCCGCGTCCCGTGAACGGGCCGCGATCGCTTTGAGGATGGAGTGGGGTCAGTGCGGGCACAAGAGTGCGAATGGCTTGTCGGCGAGCAGCCGAAAGCAGGCGTCCGTGACGTGAATCACCGTCGCGACGGTAACGCGCAGGAGTTCACACAAACGGACGCTTGCTTGCATCCACAAGGAAGGGATAAGGCCTTTCCGCGTCCAAAGAAAGCGCTGCGCGAAGCGTCTCCGTCTGGCTACCTTGACAAGGCCAGGGCGACCGGACCAGGAGGAACTCACCACCGCCCACGGCCGTCACCCCGGCGCGACGTCCCATCTCAAAGGAAGAAGAATGAGACCTTCGAGACCAGGCAGAACCGGCAGAGGAATTCTTCTCGCGATGGCCGCGGCCACCGCCGCCACCATCGCCCCATTCGTTCCCTTCGGCAACAACGTCGCGCACGCGGCCGAAAACATCTCGTGTCGCACGAGCGCCAGCGTCATGGGCGTGCAGCAGGACGGCGACCTCTATCTCTACCCGCATGAGGAACCGGAGACCGGCGCGGCCTCCTGGGGCCAGAAGAAAACTATCGGGAATGGCTGGCACCAGGGAAGGACGCTGGCCGGCCCCAATGGTTGGATGTGGAGCCTGCGAGCGGACGGCAACCAGGGTGACCTGCGCCGGTACCGCTGGAACGGCAACGGGTGGGACACCTTCGCCGACGGACTCCAGTACGAGACGGTCGGATCCGGGTGGGCCAGGTACACCCAGCCGGAACACCGCAACAAGGTGACCGTCGACCAGAACGGCCACATCTACGAGATCAATCCCGAGGGCAAGCTCAAGCTCTTCCGCTGGGACGACGCCAAGAAGAACTGGATCAACGGCACCGGTGACATCATCGACACCGGTTGGGACCAGTACGACATGATCGTGGGTGCTGGCGACGGCGTGCTCTACGCGCGCAAGCCCAACGGCGAGCTGTACCGCTTCCGCTACGACGTCGCGTCGCAACGCTGGATCCAGTACCAGAAGGGCCCCTGGCACGGCTGGCACGCGTTCAAGCACGTGTCCTCCCCTGGCGGGGACGTGCTCTACGCCACCTGGGTCAACCCGAAGACGGGCGGTGGCGAGCTCCTCTGGTACCGCTACCACGAGGACACCAACACCTGGGACGACGACAAGACGACCGGAGTAGGCAGGCTGGTCGGCACCGGGTGGCACCACGAGTTCGACGTGGTCGCGACCACCAACGACTGCAAGCTCACCACCACGGCCACGCCCCAGCGCCCGGCGGTGCCGGCGTCGCTGCCCGCCCGCAACGCGCTCCTCCAGGGCGACAACGGCCTCATGCGGTACGCGTTGGTCCAGGACAACGGCACGCTGACCTACGGAAGGCAGCGCAGCGCGGCCGACCCCCGGATCATCGACTGGTCCGGCATGACCGGCTACCACGAGTTCACCGGGGTTCCCGGCCTCGTCCAGCACTCCGACGGCACCACCGAGCTCTTCGGCCACGCCCAGGCGGGGCAACACGCCTCGGACGTCCTCGCCTACCGCGAGACGAGCAACAACAGCTTCTCCTTCCGCCCGGTGGCCAACCTCGGCGGCGCCATGCTCAGCGACCCCGTCGTCATGCGGGACAAGAACAAGCTGCACACCGCCTTCGCCGTCGACGCCGACGGCAAGCTCTGGCACCGGACGCAGTACGCGGAGAACAGCCCGTTCCTCGGTTGGAAGCAGTCCGGGAGCGAGAACCTGACCCCTGACTTCTCCGTCGTCCTCGGGCCAGACGGACAGACCTTCTACTTCGCCGCCCGAGCCAAGGACGGCACCGTGCGAGTGTTCCTCTTCTCCGACGGGAAGTCTGGATCCGGACGAAGCGTTGGTTCCATGGCCACCACGGGACGCCCCGCCATTCTGGTGCAAAGGCTCAGCAGCCAGCTACCGATCGACTCCCTGCGGCTCTTCGCACGGGGCGTGGACGGCAAGGTCTACAACCACCAGGGCAACATGGTGCTCGGTTTCCAGGGCCCGTGGGGGGCTGTCGGTGATCTGAAGATCGCGGGCTCGCCGTCGGCCGTCCTCACCAACACCGGCGGGGTGGAGATCGTCGCGCGTCGCTCGACCGACAACGTCGTCTTCCAGACCGGACTCACCTCGCCCGACAGCGGCACCTTCCGGGAGTGGAAGCCGTTCAACGGCGGTCCCGAGAGCGACACCGACCTCGCCATGCTCAACGGCGCGAACAACACGCTGTGGGTCACCTGGCGAGTGGGACCCGAGTTCCAGGTGTGGACGGCGGGTTACGGCGCCAGCGCCGCGGTGCAGAACGCTCCGGCACCGCGCTCGCTGGACGCGCGGGCCGACCAACCGCAGGAGCCGAACTACCAGCAGGTCCACCGGGGCAAGCTGCCGAAGAGCTGATCTGTCCCCGCTGGTCAGTGAGCCCCTGGTTCGCCGTGCGCGGACCAGGGGCTCACCTCTGTCGGAAGGGATCACCCGGACGGGATGTGCGCCTCGGGGGAACAATGTGATCGTGTTCACGCGGAGCCTTGGGGTGCTGGGTGTCGTCGTGGTGATGGCGGTCGCGGTGGCCGGTTGTTCCGGTGCGCCGGGCGTCGCGTCGAGCGAGCCGAGAGCGGACGAGCCCAGGTTGCGCGTCGACGTGGTCGCGAACGGCCTGGAGCACGGCTGGGACGTGGGGTTCCTGCCCGACGGCAGGCTGCTCGTGCCGCAGCGGGCCGGCCGGCTCGCCCTGGTGTCGAGCGGCAGCCCGGGGGCGACGGTCTCGCCGGTGGAGGCCGACTTCGGCGACGTGTACGTGGAGCACGAGACCGGGCTGATGGGGTTGCTGGTGCACCCGGACTTCGCGACGAGTCGGCAGTTCACGACGTGCCAGTCGCGGAAGGCGCCGAGCGGGCCGCCGGAGGACGTCCGGCTGGTCACCTGGAAACTCGCCGACGACGGGCGCAGCGCGCAGCGGGTCAGGGACCCGTTGCTGTCCGGGCTTCCGGTGAATCCGAACGGGCGGCACGCGGGCTGCCGGATGGAACTGGCGCACGACGGCGCGCTGCTCGTCGGCACCGGCGACGCCGCGTTCAACGGGATGGCGCAGGACCGGTCCCGGCTCGGCGGGAAGGTGCTGCGGATGAACCTCCAGACGGGGGAGCCGTGGCCGGGGAACCCGTGGTTGGGCTCGCCGACGCCCGAGGAGCGGTTGACGCTGACCTACGGCCACCGCAACGTGCAGGGGCTGGCGACGCGGCCGGGCACGGACCGCGTCTACCTCGCCGAGCACGGCCCGACGGTGGACGACGAGCTGAACCTGGTGCGCCCCGGCGGGAACTACGGCTGGGGGCCGGAGGGCGATCCGAACGGCTACGACGAGGACGTGCCGATGACCGACCGCGCCCGCTTCCCCGAGGCGGTGGAGGCGCTGTGGAGCTCGGGCCGGCCCACCGAGGCGGTCTGCGACGTCGCGTTCCTGGCCGGCGAGCAGTGGGGTGATCTCGACGGGACGGTGGCGATCACCGCGTTGAAGGGCAGGAAGCTGCTCCTGGCCCACCTCTCCCCGGACGGGCAGGAGGTGCGGCGGGTGACCACTCCGCCGGAGCTGAACGGCGCCTACGGCCGGCTGCGCGGCGCCCAGCGCGGCCCGGACGGAGCGCTCTACGTGACCACCAGCAACGGACAGGACGACAAGGTCCTCCGGATCACCCGGGGGTGACCGCGTGGCGGCTGCGCCCGCCGACGAGTCCACCGCGCGCAGCCGAGTCCACTGTGGACATATGAATCCACTGTGGACGAAGCTTCAGCGGCGGGTGCGGAGCTGCGGTTTGTGCTCCAGGTGCGACAGGCCCTTCCAGGCGAGGTTGACCAGGTGCGCGGCCACCTCGTCCTTCTTGGGCTTGCGCACCTCCAACCACCACTGGCCGGTGAGCGCCACCATGCCGACCAGCGCCTGGCTGTAGAGCGCGGCGAGCTTCGGCTCGTAGCCGCGGGCGTCGAACTGAACGCCCAGGATGTGCTCGACCTGACTGGCGATGTCGTTGAGCAGGCTGGAGAACGTGCCGCTCGCGCTGGCGACCGGGGAGTCGCGGACGAGGATACGGAAGCCGTCCGTGCAGTCCTCGATGTAGTCCAGCAGCGCGGTCGCCGCCTGCTCCAGGAGCTGACGCGGGTGCCCGCCGGTGAGCGCGGAGACGATGCGGTCCAGCAGGTTGCGCATCTCCCGGTCCACGACGACCGCGTAGAGCCCCTCCTTGCCGCCGAAGTGCTCGTACACCACGGGTTTGCTGACGCCGGCCCGGTGCGCGATCTCCTCGATGGAGGTGGCCTCGAAGCCCTTCTCCGCGAACAGCGCGCGGCCGATGTCGAGCAGCTGCTCGCGGCGTTCCTTGCCGGTCATCCGGACCCGGGCCACCTTGGCGTCGCCTCCCCCGGACCCGTCCTCCCGGGTTCGCCCTCGCCGTCGCACCGCCACCCGAACAGCCTAGATGACGAGGGCGAACGCCGGGCCGTACGCGCCAACGCCGCCGACGATCGGAGTCGTGGGCGGCACGGGCGCATACGGCTCCACCGGGTTCACCGTCACTTGGCGCTGATGCGGGCGAGCCGCTGCGGCGTCGGCCAGCGCACGTTCCACACCCAGCCGAACTTCTCGAACAGCCAGATCGTCCTGGCCGAGATGTCGATCTGACCGCGCAGCACGCCGTGCCGCGCGCAGGTCGGGTCGGCGTGGTGCAGGTTGTGCCACGCCTCGCCGAAGGACACGATGGCCAGCGGCCAGAAGTTCGCCGCCTTGTCCCTGCTGGCGAACGGCCGCTCGCCGATCATGTGGCAGATCGAGTTCACCGACCACGTGATGTGGTGCAGCGCGGCGACCCGGACCAGCCCGGCCCAGAAGAAGCCGGTGAGCGCACCCCACCAGGTCCAGGTGATCAGACCGCCCAGCACGCCGGGCAGCAGCAGGCTCAGCGCGGTCCACAGGACGAAGAGCCGGTCCACGGCGACGATGTCGCGGTCGGCGACCAGGTCGGGCGCGAACCGCTCCTTGTTCGTCGACTCCCGCTCGAACAGCCACCCCATGTGGGCGTGCCAGAAGCCCTTGGTCAACGCCCACGGCGAGGAGCCGAACAGCCACGGCGAGTGCGGGTCGCCCTCCTTGTCGGAGTAGGCGTGGTGGCGGCGGTGGTCGGCCACCCAGTCCACGACCGAGCCCTGCACGGCGGTGCTGCCGGCGACCGCGAGCGCGACCCGCAGGGCGCGCTTGGCCTTGAACGAGCCGTGGGTGAAGTGCCGGTGGTAGCCGACGGTCACGCCGAGGCCGCTGATCGCGTAGAAGGCCACGAACAGGGCGACGTCCACCCAGCCCAGCCCCCAGCCCCACGCCAGCGGCACGGCGGCGACCAGGGCCAGGGTCGGGAGGATCACGAAGAGGTACACGGAGACCTGGGCGGTGACGCCGCGGGGCTCCTCGAACATCGGTTTCGGCGCCCGCTCCGACGCGGGGGCCTCCTGGGCGAGGGTCATGCGCTGCTACCTCGGTGTCGGGAGACGGCAAGCCGTTCAAACCTACGGCTACGGAACCGTAACCTACGCCAGCGTAAGTTGCCGGCGACCGGAGCGCCAGAGCCGCCTCCCCACCGGCGGCGTGTCGTCCCCGCCACACCAGGCGTGTCGCGCCGACCACCCCAACCTCCCCCCGACGTCGGAGGGCGGAGGATGTGCCGATGCGCTCCGTCACCAACCGCAGTCGTCGACGTCGCCGGATCGGGTTTTTTGTCGCTCTGACGGTGGTCGTGGTGTTGCTGACAGGCAGCACCGGCGGGGCCTGGTACTACAGCGCGGAGCTGCTCCAGCCCGACCGCGTCCAGGCGGTCGACTACCCCGAGAAGGTGATCAGCGTCCGGCCGGAGGGGCCGGACGCGTCCGTGGTGCTGACCGAGTCCGCCCGCACCGCCAAACCCGGCACCTGGGGGCTGGAGTGGGCGACCGGCTCCGTGCGGGTGGGCGACGTCCTGCGCCGCGGCGACGGCCGGGTGGAGCGGCGCCTCGTCGCCGGCGCGCCCCCCGAGGGCGCCAGCGTCCGCATGACCAGCGACGTGTGGCACGGCGACCCGCGCAGCGCGCACGGCCTGGAGTTCACCGACGTGGCGGTGCGCACCGAGCTGGGTGACGCGCCCGCCTGGTTCGTGCCGGCGCCCGCCACGGCGCCGGCCACCGCCGACACCCCGTGGGTGATCACCGTGCACGGGCGGGGCGCCACCCGGCGCGAGTCGCTGCGGGCGCTGCCCGTGGTGCACCGGCTCGGCCTGCCGGTGCTGGCCATCACCTACCGCAACGACGTGGGCGCGCCGGCCTCCCCCGACGGGCTGTTCCACCTGGGCGACACCGAGTGGCGGGACGTGGAGGCCGCGATGCGCTACGCCCGGGACAAGGGCGCGCAGCGGGTCGTGCTGTACGGCTGGTCGATGGGCGGGGCGATCGTGGGTCAGCTGCTCGCCCGGTCCGAGCTGGCGTCGATGGTGAGCAAGGTGGTGCTGGACGCGCCCGTCCTGAGCTGGCGGCGGACGCTGGACCTCCAGGCCGGCAACCGGGGGGTGCCCAGCGCGTTCACCCCGGTCGCCGAGCTGGTCTCCGGCTGGCGGGCCGACCTGGACTTCGACCGGTTCGAGCTGGCCGCCCACCCGCCGGCCGCGAAGCCCCCGACGCTGCTGCTGCACGGCTCCGCCGACCGCACGGTGCCGGTGCAGACCTCCCGGGAGCTGGCCGCCGCCGCGCCGGGTCTGGGCTGGCCGGTGCGGTACGTCGAGTTCCCCGACGCCGAGCACGTCGCGGAGTGGAACGCCGACCCGGCCCGGTACGAGAGCGCGGTCAGCGAGTTCCTGCGCGGGTGACGACCGCCCGCACCCGCGCCGACCTGCGGCGGAGCGCGTCGCCCCCCGGACGGGGGCAAGATCACAGTCTCGTCGGCGTTCTGATCCGCCGCCCGGATGTGCCACGATGTCGATCGGTGGAGTCCGCGCCTCGCGCGCGGGCGTCGCCGTTCCGCCGTGGTGTAACGGCAGCACCTCGGATTTTGGTTCCGATGGTCCAGGTTCGAATCCTGGCGGCGGAGCTGCCGGGGCCACCCCCGCCGGCAGCGGTGGTGGCCGGGACCGGCCCTGCCCACAGGGGGTGTTCGCCGCTGCAGGATGCCGCCAGCGACCCGGGGCCCACGTTGGGCGAGGTGTCCGACGCGTGGCTGCTGGCCCGTGCCCGCGAGCTGATCGCCCACGCCCAGCGCGCGGAGGCCGACGGCCAACTGGCCGCCGCCGACGAGGCGCGCCTGCTGCTCGCCGAGGCCCAGCTCCGGGACGAGCCGTGGACCCTCGGCCAGGTCCTGCGGGCGAACGCGGTGGTCCGGCTGGTCACGCCCGCGCTGGTCGACACCGCCGACCCGGTCCTGGACGAGCTGCTCCAGCACGCCCGACGCCACGACCTGGTCGTGCTGGAGTCCGACGCCTTCGCGCTGCGCGGCTCGCGCGCCCTGCAGGTGGGCAACGAGGACATCGCGCTGTCCTCGATCGCCACCGCGCTGGCGATGCTCGACAACCCCGTGCCCGAACCGCTGGTCACCAAGCGCATCTGGGAGCGGATGCTGGCCACCGCCCTGGTGGACATCGGCCTGGTGCTGATCCAGCTCGGCGTGCACGAGATCGCCGACGAGGTGCTGGCCAGGGCGCACCAGTGCGTCCGCAACAACGGCGGCCCGCACGAGATCTCGGTGCACCTCATCAACCGGGTGAAACTGCTCATCGGCTGGGGCCTGCGGCTGGAGCGGGTGGGCAGGGACCGGGCCGCCCAGGAGCGCTTCGACACGGCCGCGGCGATCGCGGTGGCCGTGGAGGGGCCGTGGCGGGAGTCGCTGTTCCCCCGCAGGGAGGACCTGCCGGCCTGGGAGCAGCTCCCCGTGCTGGGCGCGGCGTTCGCGCTGGCCAGGCCGGGCGGCGAGCACGTGCCGCTGCTGCGGTCGTTACTCGACTCGTCGATCTACCCCAAGGAGGAGATCCTCGTCGCGCTCGCCCTGGCCCGGTGCCTGGAGCTCGACGGCCACCCGGAGGAGGCGTTGCGGGTGCTGGCGACCTCGCGCAAGCACCTGGCCGAGGACACCTCGGAGCCGGCACTGCGGTTGTCCCTGGTCCGCGAGTTCGCCCGGCTGTCCGGCCCGGACGGCGGGGAGGTGACGATGAGCGCCCTGGAGCAGTACACCTACGAGCTGGAGACCGAGCTGTGGTCGCTGCGGCAGGCGCGCATCGCCACGCTGATGACCCGGCTGGAGCACGAGCGGCTGAGCCGCCGGGCCGGCGCGATCGCGGTGGCGGCCTTCCAGGACCCGCTGACCGGGCTGCCCAACCGCCGGGCGCTCGACGAGCACCTGGTCGTCCTGCTGGAGGAGGCGCGGGAGCAGCCGCTGTCGGTGGCGCTGGTCGACCTCGACGGCTTCAAGGAGGTCAACGACCGGTGCTCGCACGCCGAGGGCGACCACGTCCTGCGGCTGGTGGCCAGCACCCTCCGCAACGCGCTGCGGCTGGACGACGTGGTCACCCGGTACGGCGGTGACGAGTTCGTCGTGCTGCTGCCCGGCGCCCCGCTGCCCGCCGCGGAGGCGGCGCTGCAGCGCGCGGTGGACACGGTCGCGCAGCTCCCGCTCACCTTCTCCCGGGGTGTGACGTTGTCGGTGGGTGTGGTGGCCGCCAACCCCGCCGACTCCGGCACCGAGGTGCTCGCCCGCGCCGACGCCGCGATGTACCAGGCGAAACGCCGGGGCGGCAACCAGATCGCCACCGGCGGTTAGCCCCCGTCCCCGCCACCGGCCCGCGCTGTCGATCACCCCCGGCGAGCTGGGCCGAACCGCGACGACGTCGTCGTCCCGAACGCACCGTAGGATCGGTACCCCGGAGGGCCTCGGCGCCCCTGGGCCACCGCCTTGCGGCGCCCCACCGATCAGCGACGACGGATCTAGGGAGAGCTGATGCTCCAGGGCGGGACCGCCTCAGCCTGCTCCGCGACCGACCGCACCCCGACCGACGCCGACACGGACCGGACCGGTGCCGACCCGACCAGCGCGGCCCGGACCAGCGCGAACCCGGTCGACCCCACCCCGGCCGGCCCGGTGACAGCCGTGGTCCTGGCCGCCGGCGAGGGCACCCGGATGCGCTCGGCGACACCCAAGGTGCTGCACCCGGTCGCCGGTCGCCCCCTCGTGGAGCACGCGGTGCGCGCGGCGGCCGGCATCGACCCGGCGCACCTGGTCGTCGTGGTGGGCCACGGCCGCGACGCGGTCGGCGAGCACCTGACCGGCCTGGCCACGCGCCTGGGCCGCGAGCTGGGCGCCGCGGTCCAGGAGGAGCAGCGGGGCACCGGGCACGCCGTGGGCTGCGCGCTCGACGTCCTGCCCGCCGACCTGACCGGCACCGTCGTGGTCAGCTACGGCGACGTGCCGCTGCTCGACGCGGACACGCTGCGCGCCCTGCTCGTCGAGCACGCGCGGGCCGGCAACGCGGTGACCGTCCTCACCACCGTCGTGGCGGACCCGACCGGCTACGGCCGCATCCTGCGCGAGGCCGACGGCGCCGTCGCGGGCATCGTCGAGCACAAGGACGCCAGCGCGGAGCAGCGGGCCATCACGGAGATCAACTCCGGGGTGTACGCGTTCGACGCCGAGGTGCTGCGGGACGGGCTCGGCCGGATCTCCACCGACAACGTCCAGGGCGAGCTCTACCTGACCGACGTGCTGGGCGTGGCCAGGGGCGACGGCCGGCGGGTCGGCGCGCTGGTCTGCGACGACCCGTGGCTGGTCGAGGGCGTCAACGACCGCGTGCAGCTCGCCCGGCTCGGCGGCGAGCTGAACCGCCGGCTGCTGGAGCGGTGGATGCGGGCCGGCGTCACCGTCGTCGACCCGGCCTCGGTCTGGCTGGACGCCGACGTGGAGCTGGCCAGGGACGTCGTGCTGGAGCCCGGGGTGCAGCTGCGGGCCGGCACGACGGTCGGCGAGGGCGCGGTGGTCGGGCCGGACACCACGCTCGTCGGCTGCGTCGTGCACCCGGGCGCGACGGTCGTGCGCACCCACGGCACCGGCGCCGAGATCGGCGCGAACGCCTCGGTGGGGCCGTTCGCCTACCTGCGGCCGGGCACCCGGTTGGGCGTCTCCGGCAAGGTCGGCGCGTTCGTCGAGGTGAAGAACTCCGACATCGGCGCCGGCAGCAAGGTGCCGCACCTGAGCTACGTGGGCGACGCCACCATCGGGGACCACAGCAACATCGGCGCCGCCACGGTTTTCGTGAACTACGACGGGGAGCGCAAGCACCGGACCGTCATCGGGTCCCACTGCCGCACCGGCTCGGACAACATGTTCGTGGCTCCGGTCCAGGTGGGTGACGGCGCCTACACGGCAGCCGGCTCGGTGATCACCCACGATGTGCCGCCCGGCGCGATGGCGGTCGCCCGCGCCCGGCAGCGCAACGTCGAGGGCTGGGTGGCCCGGCGGCGTCCGGGCAGCCCCGCCGACCAGGCCGCCCAGCGCGCCCTCACCGCCCTGGAGACGGGCGCGGCCGACGGCGCGGCTGGGGACACCCATGGGGAGGGAGAATGAGCATGGGCGTCAGCGCGATGTCCGCGACACCGAAGAAGAGCCTCATGCTCTTCTCCGGGCGCGCGCACCCGGAGCTGGCCGAGGAGGTGGCCAAGCACCTGGACGTGACGATCACGCCCCAGTCGGCCTACGACTTCGCCAACGGCGAGATCTTCGTCCGGTTCGAGGAGTCCGTCCGGGGCTGCGACGCGTTCGTCATCCAGAGCCACTGCGCGCCGATCAACCAGTGGCTGATGGAGCAGCTGATCATGGTGGACGCGCTGAAGCGCGCCAGCGCCAAGCGGATCACCGTGATCATGCCGTTCTACCCGTACGCGCGGCAGGACAAGAAGCACCGCGGCCGGGAGCCGATCTCGGCGCGGCTGGTGGCCGACCTGTTCAAGACCGCGGGCGCGGACCGGATCATGACCGTTGACCTGCACACCGCGCAGATCCAGGGCTTCTTCGACGGCCCGGTGGACCACCTGTGGGCGATGCCGCTGCTGGCCTCGCACGTCAAGGAGAAGTACTCCGGCTCGGACATCACCGTGGTCTCGCCGGACGCCGGCCGGACCAAGCTGGCCGAGAAGTGGGCGGACACGCTCGGCGGTTACCCGATCGCGTTCATCCACAAGACCCGCGACCCGCTCAAGCCGAACGAGGTCGTGGCCAACCGGGTGGTGGGCGAGGTGCGGGGCCGCACCTGCGTGGTGATCGACGATATGGTCGACACCGGCGGCACCATCGCCAAGGCGGCCGAGCAGCTGCTGGCCGAGGGCGCGAAGGACGTCATCATCGCGGCCACGCACGGCGTGCTGTCCCGGGACGCGGCGGACCGGCTGGCGAACAGCGGCGCCCGCGAGGTGATCTTCACTGACACCCTGCCGATCCCGGAGGAGAAGCGGTTCCCGCAGCTCACCGTGCTCTCCATCGCCCCGCTGCTGGCCAGGGCGATCCAGGAGGTCTTCGAGGACGGCTCGGTGACGAGCCTGTTCGACGGCAACGCCTGAGCACGACGCCGAGAAAGGCGGCGCGTCCCCGTCCGCGGGGCGCGCCGCCTTTTCCGTTCCCGTGCGCCGCGAACGCCCGTTCGCCCCGAAAAGGGACACCTGCCCCCATTTCCCCCCGAGGACAGCCCCCACCCGCCCTGGGGGGCGAGCCCCGCTCCAGCCTATCCACCCAACACCAGCCGTGACCAGCACATCACCTTGCGCTGTGGACAACTCCGGGCGCCTGTGCACAACTCAGGCAAATGGTTTGACAGAAAGCCCCACGGCACTCACCACGAATGTGCAGCTTTCCGACACCGGAGCGTGAAGCAGAACACGGCCCAGCGACAGGTATTTCCCCATTCGGGGGAACCGAATCGGTCGCGACCACGTCGATCTGCCCGGCGTACAACGAGTCGGAGGTGACGACGTGCTGGTCTGGACGGGTTGGGGAGTTCTCGTCTTCGTGCTGCTGGCCCTCGGCGGCGGTGGCGGCACCGGGATCGGGGTCGCGCTCGGTGGGGCGACCGACCACGCGAACCTGGGCACCGCGGTCGGGCTGGCGGTGGCCGGCGTGGCGATCTGGTTCCTCGGTCAGCGGCTCAACCGGCCGGTCCAGGGCTTCCACCCGCAGACCGGTCAGCCGGTGATGTTCCGCAACCAGCACCGCTTCTTCTTCGTGCCGATGCAGTACTTCGGCCCGCTGGCCGGCGTGGGCGCCGTCGTGGCCGCCGTCATCGCCCTCACCTCCTGAGCGCGACGAGCCCAGAGCACGCGAAAAGGCCGCTCCCCTTCAGGGGAGCGGCCTTTTCGCTCATCTCCGGCCGCACGCGCGCCGGTCGCCCTGCCCGCCCCGGGCGGCACCGGGCACCCGGCACCCGGCACCCGACACCCGAACTCAGTACGCCACGGTGAACCGCTGACGCGTGTGCGCCGGCTTCTCCACCTCGTCGAGCAGGGCCACCGCGTAGTCCTCGGCGGAGATCCTGGACGTGCCGGCCGCGTCGACCAGGAGCTGGTCGCCGCCGAGCCGGAACCGCCCGGTCCGCTCGCCCGGCGCGATCTCCGCCGCCGGCGAGAGGAAGGTCCACTCGACGTCGGCGCCCTCGGCGCGCACGACCTCCAACGCGTCCCGCTGCGCCCGCGCCTCGGCCTGGTACGCCTCGGGGAAGTCCGGCGTGTCCACCAGGAGCACGCCGGGCGCGACCTCCAGGCTGCCGGCCCCGCCCACGACGGCCAGCCGGACGCCGGCGGTCCGCGCGGCGTCGAGCAGTCGACGGGCGGCGTCGGCCAGGGTGCCCTCGGGCGAGACCCGCGGCGAGATCGCACTGATCACGACGTCGGCGCCGGCCGCGACGTCGGCGAGGAACCCGGCGTCGAACACGCTGCCGGTCCGGGCGGTCACGCCGGCCCGCTCGGCCAGCCCCGCGGTGTTCCGCGCGACCGCGGTCACGGTGTGCCCCCGGCGGACGGCCTCGTCGAGCACCCGGCTCCCGATCATGCCGGTGGCGCCGATCAGTACGAGCTTCATGTCCCACTCCTGTCGTTCTCGCAGGTCGGCTCACGGTAACTACTGGTTATCGAGTACTTCAACGTGCTATAGATACCCTGTGGTTACCGAAGAACCCGCCGAGGCGCGGGAGCCGGACCTGCACAACCCCGACTGCCCGACCCGGCTGGTGCTGGACCGGATCGGCGACCGGTGGACCGTCCTCGTGGTGCTCCTGCTCTCCCGGCAGAGCCCGATGCGGTTCACCGAGCTGCGGCGCGGTGTGGGGGGTATCGCACCGAAGGTGCTCACCCAGACCCTGCGGGCGCTGGAACGGGACGGGCTGATCAAGCGGACCGTGTACGCGGAGGTCCCGCCACGCGTGGAGTACGAGCTCACGGCGTTGGGCGCCTCCCTGCGCACCCCCATCACGGCCATCGGCCGCTGGGCGGAGCGTCACGTCTCGGAGGTGCTCGACGCGCGCGCGAACTACGACGGCGACCAGAGCGGAGATCAGGTCGACGCCTGAACCGCACCCCGGTTCGCACCCGCCGGAAGCACCGCCTACACTTTCCGGGTTGCCTCGGCGAGGGTGGGCCTCGCGCCTGGCGTGATCGACGCGGCGGCGCTGATGCCGCGCGCTGTCCTCACCCCACCGCGCCCCCCGCCGCCGCAGGCCGAAGACCCGATCACCCGCCCGACGTCATCGAGGAGCACCACCGTGTCCGAGGTCCGTCTCGCCGCCGAGCCGCGCACCGAGTTTGGCAAGGGCGCCGCCCGTCGCACCCGCCGCGCCGGCAAGATCCCCGCGGTGCTCTACGGTCACGGCTCTGACCCGAAGCACCTGGCGCTGCCCGCGCTCGAGTTCGCCCGCGTGGTCCGCGAGCACGGCCACAACGCCGTGCTGACCCTGGACCTGGGCGACGGCAACAGCGAGCTCGCGCTGACCAAGACCGTCACCACGCACCCCATCAAGAACTACATCGAGCACGTCGACCTGCTGCTGGTCCAGCGGGGCGAGCAGGTCACCGTCGACGTGCCGGTGGTCGTCACCGGCGAGCCGGCCCCGGCCACGCTCCTGACCCAGGAGCTGACCGTGGTCTCGCTGCAGGCCGAGGCGCTGCACATCCCCGAGCAGGTCGAGGTGTCCGTGGCCGGTGTCGCGGCCGGCACCCAGATCCACGCCAGCGAGCTGGTGCTGCCGCGCGGCGTCACCCTCGCGACCGACGCCGAGGCCCTGGTCGTGAACATCGTCCCGGCGCCGACCGCCGCCCAGCTCGAGGCCGAGGGCACCACCACCGTCGAGGCCGGCGAGCCCGCGGAGGCCACCGCCGAGGCGTGAGCCGCAGGCCCTCAGACGTCGGGCATGACGGGCACTGTCGGGCGCTAGTCAGGCACCAGGCCGTGCCGGGCGCGACGACCAACGAACGTCGTGGCCGGAACCGGCCAACGAGGCGCCGACACGAACGGCGCGTCACCCTCCGGGGCGGCGCGCCGTTCGTGCTCACCGAGTGCGGAACCGGAACGGGGAGCGACACGTGACGGAGGAGCTGGCGCTGGTGGTCGGCCTGGGCAACCCCGGGCCGGACTACGCGGGCAACCGGCACAACGCGGGGTTCATGGTGCTGGACGAGCTGGCCGCGCGGATGGGCGGCCGGTTCAAGGCGCACCGCAGCGGCGCGGAGGTCGTCGAGGGCCGGCTCGCCGGTCGGCGGGCCGTGCTGGTCAAGCCCCGCTCGTTCATGAACGTCTCGGGCGGCCCGGTGGTCGGCGCCGCCCGGTTCTACAAGGTCGCGCCGGCCGCCCTGATCGTCGTGCACGACGAGCTGGACGTCGACTTCGGCGCGGTGCGGCTCAAGCTGGGCGGCGGCGAGGGCGGCCACAACGGCCTGCGCTCGATCTCCAAGTCGCTCGGCGCCAAGGACTACTACCGCGTGCGGTTCGGCATCGGCCGGCCGCCGGGTCGGATGGACCCCGCGGACTACGTGCTGCGCGACTTCTCCAGCGTGGAGCGCAAGGAACTGCCGTTCGTCGTGGACCGCTGCGCCGACGCCGTGGAGTCGCTGATGACCGACGGCATCGAGGTCGCGCAGAACAAGTTCCACGCGCCCTGAGGCTCGTCGCCGCACGTTCTCCGTCGCTCGCCCCTTCTCCCCTGCCGTCCCGGCCGCGGAGCGAGCTGACGGCCCCCGGGGAGATCAGGCGTCGATCAGAGGCGCGAGCCGGTCCCGCGCGGCGGCGCGACGCAGCTTGCCCGAGGGCGTCTTGGGCAGGCTCGACGGCGGGAGCACCACGACGCTGACCGGGCGCGCCCCGACGGCGTCCATCACCCGGGCGGTCACCTCCTTGCGCAGCGTCCGCTCGGCCGCCGGGTCACCGGCGAGCCGGGACTCCACCGCCACCGCGAAGCGCTCGCGCCGGCTGCCGGCGTCCAGCCGCAGCGCGACCGCGTTGCCGGCCCGCACCCCGTCGACCGCGCACGCGGCGCGCTCGATGTCGGTCGGGTAGATGTTGCGCCCGCCCAGGATGATCACGTCCTTGCGCCGCCCGCACACCACGACCTCGCCCCCCACGAGGTAGCCCTCGTCGCCGGTGTCCAGCCAGCCGTCCGCGTCCTGGGTCGGCACCGGCCCGTCGGTGGTGAGGTAGCCGGGGGTGACCGAGGTGCCGCGCAGCCGGATCAGACCGACCTCCCGCTCCCCCAGCGCGCGCCCCCGCTCGTCCACCACCCGCACCTCCAGGCCGGCCAGCGGCGGTCCGAGCAGCGGGAACGCGCGGACGGCCGAGCTCGCTGAGCTCGCCGGGACCGCCTCCGTCCCCGCCTCCGTCCCCGTCCCCGCCGGCGGCACCGGCACCGGCACCGCGCGCCCGCCGCCGGCCAGCGCCTCGGCGTCGACGACGTCCAGCCGCAGGCCGGCGCCCAGCGGGGCGAAGGACACGCCCAAGGACGCCTCGGCCATGCCGTAGGCGCACACCATGCACTCCGGCCGCAGCCCGAACCGCGCGCCGGCGGACAGGAAGGTCCGAACCGCGTCGGGGTCGATCGGCTCGGCGCCGTTCAACGCGAACCGCAGCGTGGACAGGTCGAGCGCGCCGTCCTCCGCCTTGGCCAGCCTCCGGCCGGCGACGGCGTAGGCGAAGTTCGGGCCGGCGGTCACCGTCCCGCCGTACTCGCTGACCAGCTCCAGCCACAGCAGGGGCCGGCCGAGGAAGTCGGCGGGCGTGGCCTTGACCAGTTCCAGGCCGAAGGCCATCGGCGCGGTCAGGCAGCCGACCATGCCCATGTCGTGGAACAGCGGCAGCCACGACACCACCACGTCGTGGTCGGCGTCGAGCCGGGCCGCCTCGGTCATCGCGGCGAGGTTCGCCGCGAGGTTGTCGTGGGTGATGCGCACGGCCTTCGGGTCGGCGGTCGAGCCGCTGGTGAGCTGGAGCAGCGCCGTGCGGTCGCCGTCGACCGGCACCGGGTCGACCAACGGGGTCCCGGTCAGCTCGGTGATCCGGCGGAACGCGACCTGGTGCTGGCGGAGGACGTCGCCGACGGCGTCGAACGGGTCGCCGAGCAGCACCAGGCGCGCGTCGACCATCGCCAGGACGCGCAGGGTGTCGGCCGCCCAGGTCGCCAGGTCCGTCCGGGCCGTCGGCTGGTGCAACATCGTGACGCTGCCGCCGGCCAGCCACACCGCCTGGACGGCGGGCGCGATCAGGGCCGGGTCGCCGGCGAGGACGGCGACGGCGTCGCCCGGCAGCACGCCGTCGGCGGAGAGCGCCCCACCCATCCACAGGGCCTCGCGGTGCACCTCGGCCCAGGTCCGACGGGTGGGACGGGCGGGCGCTCCGGTGGTCATGCCGCGCTCAAGGCCCCCGACGCTCCGCGCCGTGGCCACCAGCAGGTCCACGAACCGGCTCATGCTGCGGAGAGTACGACCGGAGATCGACTCGCGGTCCCCCTCCGACCCGACAAAAACCCGACCGGGGCGTTGTCGGGAGAGAACGAGTGACAGGGGCGACGGAGGGTCGACGAACAACGTGCCCGGTAGCGACCGAAAGTGTCAAAATCGTCACTTTTAGTGAGATTGCCCGGCTGGACCGAAGCCGTCCGTGCGGTCAGAGCACCCCTCGTCGCGCCGGTCAGGAGCCGAGCTGGCAACGACAGCGAGCAGGTGCGGGAGGTGGTCGGCGACCGGGAACCGGAGCCGGGCGGCGAAGACGCGTCCCACCTGCTCGCGCTGGTGCTGACGCCCGTGCTGGCCGCCGCCGGGATCGTCCTCTTCCCCACCAGCGACCCCAGGACCAAGGCGGCCCCCGGCCAGGTGCGGAAAGAAGGCGGGATGAGGCTCCGTCACGTTCGGCGGCCGACGCGCCGGCGCACCGCCGAGGCACGACCACTCCTGAGGCGGGCCGTCAGAGTGGTCGTGCGCCTCAGGAGTGATCGCGTCGCCTCAGGACACCTGCTCGGCCAGCTCCATCCAGCGCTGCTCGACCTCGTCCTTCTCCGCGAGCACCGTCCGCAGCTCGGCGTCCAGGGCCAGCAACCGGTCCGGCTCGGTGGCCGCCGCCGCCAGTGCGGCGTGCAGCTCGGCCTCGCGGCCGGTGAGCCGGTCGAGCTGCCGCTCCAGCCTGGTCAGCTCCTTCTGCGCGGCCCGCAGGTCGGCACCCGAGGGGCCGCCGCCCCTGGCGGCCGGCTCGGCCGGGCGCGCCTCCTCGGCCACCCTGGCCACCGGGCTGGCCGCGCCCTCCCGCCGCTGGAGGTACTCCTCGATGCCGCCGGGCAGGTGCGTGATGCGCCCGTCGCCGAACAACGCGACGACGCCGTCGCACACCCGCTCCACCAGGTACCGGTCGTGCGAGACCACGACCAGCGTTCCGGGCCACGAGTCGAGCAGGTCCTCCAACTGCTGGAGGGTGTCGATGTCCAGGTCGTTGGTGGGCTCGTCGAGCAGCAGGACGTTCGGCTCGGCCATCAGCAGCCGGGCGAGCTGGAGGCGGCGCCGCTCGCCGCCGGACAGGTCGGACACGGGTGTCCACTGCCGGCCCTGCGGGAAGCCGAACCGCTCGGCGAGCTGCGAGGCGGACAGCTCCTGCTTGCCGAGCTGCACGCGGCGCGCGACCTCCTCGATCGCCTCCAGCACCCGCAGCTCGCCGGGGAGGTCGTGCAGCTCCTGCGACAGGTGCGCCAACCGCACGGTCTGGCCCTGGACGCGGACGCCCGCCTCCGGCTCGCGGTCGCCGGCCAGCAGGCGCAGCAGCGTGGTCTTGCCCGACCCGTTCACGCCGACGAGGCCGACCCGGTCGCCGGGGCCGATCCGCCAGGTCACGCCGTCGAGCAGGACCCGGCCCTCGTCGCCGGGGATGGCCAGCGAGACGTCCTCCAGCTCCAGTACGGTGCGGCCCAGCCGGCGCTTCGCGAAGGCCAGCAGCTCGACGTTGTCCCTGGGCGGCGGCACGTCGGAGATCAGCGCCTCGGCGGCCTCGATCCGGAACCTCGGCTTGGAGGTGCGGGCCGGCGCGCCGCGCCGCAGCCAGGCGAGCTCCTTGCGGGCCAGGTTGCGCCGCTTCTCCTCCAGCGTCTCGGCCAGCCGGGCCCGCTCGGCGCGGGCGAACACCCAGTCCGCGTAGCCGCCCTCGTACTGCTCGACGCGGCCGCCGACGACCTCCCAGGTGCGGGTGCAGACCGTGTCCAGGAACCACCGGTCGTGGGTGACCACGACCAGGGCGCAGCGGCGCGCGAGCAGGTGGTCGGCCAGCCACCGCACGCCCTCGACGTCCAGGTGGTTGGTGGGCTCGTCGAGCACCACCAGGTCCAGGTCGCGGACCAGGGCCGCGGCCAGGGCCACCCGGCGGCGCTCCCCGCCGGACAGCGGCCCGACCCGGGTGTCCAGGCCGAGCGCGGAGATGCCCAGCCCGTCCAGGACGGACCGGACGCGGGGGTCGGCGGCCCACTCGTGGTCGGCGTCGTGGCCGAGCGGGTCGATCACGCACTCGCGGATGGTGGCCTCCGGCGCCAGCTCGGAGCGCTGGGTGACCACGGCCATCCGCAGGTCTCGGGTGCGGCTCACCCGGCCGTCGTCGGGCGGCTCGACGCCGGCCAGCACCTCCAGCAGCGTGGTCTTGCCGCCGCCGTTGAGCCCGACGACGCCGATCCGGTCGCCGGTGTTGACGCCGAGCGAGACGGCGTCGAGCAGGGTGCGGACACCGAAGCTCTTGCTGACCGACTCCAGGTTGACCAGGTTGGCCACGGAACTCTTTTCCTCCTGCGCGCCTGTGCGCGACGACGCTCGTCCGGCGTTCCCCGTCTCCGTCCCCGTGCCGGGGTGGGAACGCGGAGCCTACGCGTGGACCTCGGGCGGGGTGGGCCGGCTGGGCTCCTCGCTGGCGACGACCCGGGCGCCGGGCACCGGGCCCTGCGCCACGCGCACCGTCCGGCACACCCCGGCGCCGGAGAGCTCGGCGGCCACCCGGACGGCGGCTCCGGCATCGCTGCACAGAAAGGCGCAGGTGGGGCCGGAGCCGGAGATGATGCCGACGAGGGCGCCGGCGGCGACGCCGGCGCGCAGCGTGCGGCGCAGCGAGGGCCGCAGCGAGACGGCCGCCGACTGCAGGTCGTTGCCCAGCAGCAGGGCGAGCTGCCGGGGGTCGCCGGTGGCCAGGGCCTCCAGCACCGGCTCGACCGCCCCCACCCGCGGCGGCCGGCTCTCCTCCCGGAGCCGGTCCAGCTCCCGGTAGACGTCCGGGGTGGACAGGCCCCGCCGGTCCAGCGCGATCACCCAGTGGAACACGTGCCGGCCGAGCACGGGGACGAGCCGCTCGCCGCGGCCGGTGCCGAGCGCGGTGTTGCCGTAGAGCGCGAAGGGCACGTCGCTGCCCAGCCGGGCGCCCACCTCGGCGAGCTCGTCGCGGGTCATGTCGAGCTTCCACAGCGCGGCCAGGCCCACCAGGGTGGCGGCGGCGTCGGCGCTGCCGCCGGCCATCCCGCCGGCGACCGGGATGCCCTTGCGGATCACCACCCGGACCTTGGGGTCGTACGGGTCGCGGCCGGTGCGCTCGGCCAGCGCCTGCACGGCGCGCCAGGCGAGGTTGGAGGCGTCGGTGGGGACGGTGGCCGCCCCCTCGCCGTGGACCTCGACGCCGGGGTCGTCGGCGACGGCCACGGTGACCTCGTCGGTCAACGACAACGCCTGGAAGACGGTGACCAACTCGTGGTAACCGTCCGGCCGAACGTCACCGACGGACAGGTGCAGGTTGACCTTGGCCGGCACGCGGACGGTGACCGGTGGAGGGACGACGGCGAGCACGTCCGTCGAGCCTACGCGGCGTTGGGCCCGCCTCGCACTTAGCCGGCTCACCACCGCACCTCCGCCCACCTCGCGCCACCACGTCGGTGGACTCCGCTCACCCCGTGGAACACCCTGTCCACCCTGTCCATCCGCTCCACCCCGAACGGGGGCAGCCCGGACTCCGATCGTCCCCTATCCGGGTAAACCCGCGGTGACGACACCCGATCGGGGTCGAACACGCCGGCGGCGGTCCCGGGGCGTGGCCGCCCCGGGACCGCCGCCGGCCCTCGCGCTCAGCTCGTGGCCGAGGTGACCGCGCCCTTGAAGTTCTTCTCGATGTACTCCTTGACCTTCGGCGAGGTCAGCAGCTCCTGCAGCTTCTTGATCCGCTCGTCGTTGGCGAGCTCGGGCCGGGTGACCAGGCCGTTGGCGTACGGGTTGCCCTCGGCCTTCTCCACCGCGAGCGCGCTCTTGAGGTCCTGGCCGGCCTGCAGCGCGTAGTTGCCGTTGATGACGGCGGCGTCCACCTCGTCCAGGCTGCGCGGCACCTGGGCCGCCTCCAGCTCGACGATCTGCAGGTTCTTCGGGTTCTTGGTGACGTCGTTCTTGGTGGCGGTCCGCTCGGTGCCCGCCTTGAGCTCCAGGACGCCGCTCTGCGCGAGCAGGGTCAGCGCGCGGGCCTCGTTGGTCGGGTCGTTGGGCACCGCGACCTTGGCGCCGTCGCCGAGCTCGGCCAGCGACTTCACGCCCTTCCTGGAGAACGCCGCGAGCGGCTCCAGGTGGACGGGGCCGACCCACTGCAGCTTCACGCCCTTGTCGGCCTCGAACTTCTCCAGGTAGGGCTTGTGCTGGAAGTAGTTGGCGTCCAGGCTCTTCTCCGCAAGCGACGTGTTCGGCGTCACGTAGTCGGTGATCTCGACGACCTCGAGCTTGAGGCCCTTGTCCTTGGCCAGCTCGTCCTTGACGTAGTTGAGGATCTGGGCGTGCGGCACCGGGCTCGCGCCGACCCGCAGCGGCGCGTCGGGGTTCTTGGCGGCGTCGGAGCCGCCGCCGCAGGCCGCCAGGCCCAGGGTCACGGTGGTGGCCAGCACGGCCGCGGTGAGGGCGCGGAATCGCATGGGAGGGTCCTTTCGGGTGCGCGTCGACCCGCCGCCGGGCGTGCGTCGACGCGGGACCGGGCGGCTGCCCGGTTCGTCGGGGTGAGTGTGCGGAGCTGGAGGGAGCGTCAGGCGTTGACGCGCCGGCGTCGGTCGAGCAGTCGGGCGACGCGGTCGAAGCCGAACTGCACCACGATCACCAGCGCCGCGAGGACCACGATCGACGCGATCATCACGCGGGTGTCGTAGCGCTGGTAGCCGTACCGGATGGCGAGGTCGCCGAGGCCGCCGGCGCCGACGACGCCGGCCATGGCCGAGTAGCCGACCAGGGCGACCAGGGTGACGCCGATGGCGCCGACCAGGCCGGGCGCCGACTCGCGGAGCAGCACGCTGTGCACGATCTTCATCCGGCTCGCGCCGGTCGTCACCGCGGCCTCCACGACCGTGGCGTCGACCTCGCGCAGCGCGTTGTCGACCAGCCGGGCCACGAAGGGCACCGCGCCGACCGTGAGCGGCACGATCGCCGCGTCGGCACCCAGCGTGGTCCCGGAGACGACCTTGGTGAACGGCGAGATCGCCAGCAGCAGGATGATGAACGGCATCGAGCGGCCGACGTCGACCACGAGGGACAGCAAGCGGTGCAGCAGGCGCTGCGGGCTCAGTCCGCCGGGCGCGGTCACATGGAGCAGCACCCCGAGCGGGACGCCGAACAGCGCCGCGAACACCGTCGCCACGCCCACCATGTAGATCGTGTCACCGGTCGCCTCCAGCACGAGCTGGAAGACCTTGGACCAAGGCGTTTCCGCCTTCACGCAGCTACCTCCTCGCGTGTGGCGCGCTGCACCACACCGCCGTGCTCGGTGATGAAGTCCAGCGCCGCGTCCGCGCGGTCGCCGGACAGGCCGACGCGGAACCGCGCGACCGGGGTGTCCGCGAGCCGGGTCAGGCCGCCGCCCAGCACCGCGAGCTGCACGCCGAAGCGGGTGGACGCCTCGGGCAGCAGCGCGCCGACCGCGGCGAAGCCGACCAGCGTGACGTCGGCGATGCGGTCGAACCGGCCGTAGCCCCGCTCACTGTCCACACTGGACAGTCCAGTGATCTGGTCGGTGGTGGGCAGCAGGGCCGACGCGGTGCGACTCTCCCGCGCCACCAGGTCGAGCACCTTGCCGTGCTCGACGACGCGCCCCTTCTCCAGGACCGCGACGTCGTCGCAGATCCGCCGCACCACGTCCATGTCGTGGGTCACGATCAGCACGGTGACGCCCAACTCGGCGCGGGCGCGGTCGAGCACGCCCAGCACCGACGCGGTCGTCTCCGGGTCCAGGGCCGAGGTCGGCTCGTCGGCCAGCAGCACCGAGGGGCTGCCCGCCAGGGCCCTGGCGATCGCCACGCGCTGCCGCTGACCACCGGAGAGCTGGTCCGGGTACGCGCCGGCCTTGTCGGCCAGGCCGACCAGGTCGAGCAGCTCCAGCACCCGGGCGCGGCGCTGCAACCGGGCCGCGCCGGCCGACTCCAGCGGGAGCGCGACGTTGCCAGCGGCTGTGCGTTGCCGCAACAGTGAATCCCCTTGTGGCACAACACCAATCCGGCGCCGCGCGGCCCGCAGGGCGGCGCCGCCGAGGCTGACCAGGTCGGTGCCGTCGACCCGGATCGCCCCGGAGTCCGGCTTCTCCAGCAACGCGACGCACCGCGCGAGGGTCGACTTGCCAGCACCGCTCTGACCCACGACGCCGCACACGGTGCCCTGCGGCACCTCCAGCGAGACGCCGTCCAGCGCGACGAGGGTCTCGCCGCGTCCTCGGAAGGTCTTGACCAGGTTCTCGACAGTGATCACGTCAACTCCAGGGCAGCACGCGACCGGGCGCCTCCGCCGCGCGGCCGGCGGGTACGGCGGCGCGGAGGCGTCCGATGGGGACTCAGGAAGGGGAAATGCGCTGGATCAGGCGTCGGCGCGGCGACAGCCGGACGCGGTGCGTCGGCACTGGTCGACCACACGCCGACGCGTGAGCATTCGTTGACGAGGCATCTCGGCTCCATCGCTCCTGGCGTTAGCACCTGCCCCCGAGGGGTGGTTGCTGCGGCGTCAACGAGCCAGGTCTCTCGGCCGCTCGGGATGGATTGCCCGGACAGTAGACAGCACGCGTCCCACGAATGGCAAGCCCAGGGCCGTCCCAGGACGTGGATCGTTCGCCACATCACACCCGCGGCCGAACGCATCCCGTGGTATCGCACCACTCGGTGATCGCACAATCACTCGACGTGCGGTTCCCCGGCGAGGGTTGTCGTGCCGTCCCGGCCCCGGGCTCAAGCCGCGCCGGGCACGACTCCCGCCGCCCGCGCTCTCGCCGAGAGGCAGACCACAGGCCGACGCCGTGCGTGCGTCGTTCGTCGCCTACAGGCCTTGGTAAGGGGGACCCCCCACTTCCAACATCCCATCCGGGGCCGACAGAAACCGGCCGGCGAGGGTCGCCCAGCGGGGCGAAACACGCGGAAAGGCCCCGAGCGGGTGGTGGCCACCCCGGACCAGCTAGATCCTTGAGGTGGCCGCGCTCGGGGCCTCGTCGGGCTGTGCAGACGGCGCCGGCACATTGTCCAGCGCCATCGCTGGAAGCGAACCAGGGCTACAGCGTGGCCGCGACCTCGGCGATCCGCGCGAAGTCCCCGATCCCCAACTGCTCGCCCCGCGTGGAGGGGTCGACGCCCGCCGCGCGGAGCACCGCCTCGGCGCGGACGGCGGAGCCGGCCCAGCCGGCGAGGGCGGCGCGCAGGGTCTTGCGCCGCTGCGCGAAGGCGGCGTCGACGACCGCGAACACCGCGTCCCGGTTCACGGACGACGGCGGTTCCCGCCGGGTGAGCGCCACCAGTCCGGAGTCCACGTTCGGCACCGGCCAGAAGACGCTGCGCGGCACCGGGCCCGCGCGCCGCACGTCGGCGTACCAGGCTGCTTTGGCACTGGGCACGCCGTAGGTCCGGCTGCCGGGCGGCGCGGCCAACCGGTCGGCCACCTCGGCCTGCACCATCACCAGGCCGTGCCGCAGCGTCGGCAGCTCCGCCAACAGGTGCAGCACCACCGGCACGGCCACGTTGTACGGGAGGTTCGCGACCAGGGAGGTGGGCTCGGGCGCGCCGATCCGCTCGGCGCTGACCCGCATGGCGTCGGCCGGCACGACACGCAGCCGGTCGGCCAGCTCGGGCGCGCGCTCCCGCGCGGTGCGCGGCAGCCGCTCGGCGAGCACGGGGTCGATCTCCACCGCGACGACGGCGCGGCAGGCGGGCAGCAGGGCCAGCGTCAGCGAGCCGAGGCCGGGCCCGACCTCCAACGCCACGTCGTCGGGCCGCAGCTCGGCCGCGGCCACGATGCGACGCACCGTGTTGGTGTCGTGCACGAAGTTCTGCCCCAGCTTCTTGGTGGGGCGCACTCCCAGCTCCTCGGCGAGCTGGCGGACGTCGGCCGGGCCGAGGAGCTGACTGCTCCCCGGCCCGGCCGGTGTGAGGTCTTCTGCCACGGGAGAGAAACTACTTCGGCAGGCTGAGCTTGTCCGCGCAGTGCGGCCACGCGCTGTACCCGCCGCCCCGGCGTTCCCGCACCTTGGTGGCCACCGCGATCTGCTGCTCGCGGCTGGCCTGGTGCGGGTACTCGGCGTACTGGCCGCCACCGTTGGCGTCCCAGGTGCCCTTGTTGAACTGGAGGCCGCCGTAGTAGCCGTTGCCGGTGTTGGCCGCCCAGTTGCCGGTGGCCTCGCACTGCGCGAGCTTGTCCCAGACGGCGCCGTCGACGACCGGCTTGGTGCCCACGCGGACCTTCTTGGGCTTGGGCTCCTTGGTCACCTTGACCGAGACCTGCTCGCGGGCGGTCTCCTTGCCGTTGACCCTGGTGACCTTGAGGACGAGGGTCTTCTCGCCCGGCTCGCCCTTGTCCTCGACCTTCTGCGTGCCCTTGACCAGCTCGGGGTCGTCGACCTTCTCCTCGGGCGGCTCGATCTTCTGCTTCTCGGTGACCTCCTCGACCCGGATCCGGGTGACCTCGATCCGGCTGCCGCCGGTCAGCGAGGTCACCCCCGCCGGGTTGACCGTGTCGGACTGTTCGAGGGCCAGTCCCAGCTCGCGGAGCAGCTCCTCGACGGTGGCGGCGTTGGTGGCGACCTCGCGGGGCTTGGCGCCGCCGTCGACGAGGGTGACCACCTTCGCGGTGCGCAGGTCGAGGGACATGCCCTCCAGCGGGATGCGTCGGGCGCGGTCCGCGGAGACCACCGCGCCGGAGGAGTGCATGCCGAGCTGCCGCAGGGCGTCCTCGACGGTCAGGGCCGTCGTCCAGACCTCGCGGCTCCTGCCGTCCACGGTCATCCGCAGCAGTCGGCCGCGCTTGAGGACGATCCGGCTGCCGTCGCCGATCGTGGCGTTCGAGGCCGGGGCCAGCGCGTCGTGCTCGCCGGCGCGCAGCCCGGCGGCGTCGAGGGCCGCGCCGACCGTCGAGGCGAAGGTGTTCAGCTCACGCGTCTCGCCGTCCACGGAGATCGTGACGGACTTGTCCATGGCCACGGCGGTGGCGCCGCCGCCGGTGAGGACCAGGAGCGTGGCCGCGACGGCTGCCCTGGCCAACGTGCGTTTGCTCACCTGTTGTCCTGTCATCGGGGTTCCGGGCAGGGGAGAGTGCGCGTCGACGGCGTCACGGGGGAATGACGCGGCCGATCTCCCGCGAATCGGCGGAACAACACCGTGGGCGACGTCGTCGGCTCGCACCTCGACGTCGGCGCCCGGCGGCGCCCGGTTCGCGGGGCACCGGGGGATCTCCCCATCCCGGCTGTCGGTAACGGGACGCTAACGGAAGATCGCGTTCAGAACAATGTCGCCGGAACCCCTTTTTGGATCAAACACTGAACGTGGAGAGGAGCTCCGGCGCTAACCACGTTGCGTCACAAAGAAGGGATCTCGGCGAGTCGGAAAACGCGCTCGGCCGTCGCCGTGACGGCTGAGACCAACCCAACAAGGTCATCCCCGCGCAGCGCGGCGAGATCACGCAACGTGTACGGCACGCAGTACGGCTCGTTGGGCCGTCCCCGGAACGGATGGGGCGTGAGGAACGGGGCGTCGGTCTCCACCAGCATCTGGTCCGGTGGCGTCAGCCGGGCGGCCTCCCGCAGCGCGCCCGCGTTGCGGAAGGTCACCGTGCCCGCGAAGGACAGCACGTACCCCGCGTCGAGGCAGCGGCGGGCGAAGTCGGCGTCGCCGGAGAAGCAGTGGAAGACCACCGTGTCCGGGGCTCCCTCCTCGGCCAGGATCCGCAGGACGTCCTCGTGCGCGTCCCGGTCGTGGATCATCAACGGCTTGCCGACCCGCTTGGCGAGGTCGATGTGCCAGCGGAACGCCTCGTGCTGGGCGTGCGGCGGCGAGTAGTCCCAGTAGTAGTCCAGGCCGGTCTCGCCGATCGCGACGACGCGCGGCTGGCGCGCCAGCTCCTCCAGCGTCGCGCGGTCCCGGTCGTCGAAGTTCGCGGTCCGGGTGGGGTGCAGGGCGACGGCGGCGAACACGCGGTCGTCCCAGGTGGCGGCGCGGGCCGCCCACCGGGCCGAGTCCAGGTCGTCGGCGACGGTGACCACGCGCGTGACGCCGACGGCCGCGGCGCGGTCGACCGCGGCGGTGACGTCGGCGGCGTCCGCGCAGCCGATGGCGTCCAGGTGGGTGTGCGCGTCAACCGCCGGCGCCGGAAGGGGTTCCGGTGCGGGCGGGCGCTCTCCGTTACGCGCCAAGGAGTTCCCCTCAGTCCACAGTGGTCCGTCGTGTCCACGGTGGACGGACCGGGCGCCGGGCGCGCCGTCTGTCCACCGTGGACACGACGGTGGGTTTCACTGGATGGCGGCCCACTCCGGCCCGGTCTCGCCGAGCGCGGGGTCGAGCTTGGCGAACAGCGGCGCCGGCTTGGCCAGCGGCCGACCGACCTCGATCGGCCGGGACTCCCACCGCGCCTGCTCGGCGGCGTAGTCGCCGGAGAGCACGGGGTAGGCGGAGCCGGCCACGTCCAGGTCGTCGACCTCGCGGATCTCCGGCTGCGCCGCCCAGACGCCCGTACCGCCCAGCAGCTCGTGCACCTTCTGCGCCGAGTGCGGCAGGAACGGCGTGAGCAGCGTGTTCACGTCGCTGACGACCTGCAACGCGGTGTGCAGGATCGTGTCCCGCCGCTCCGGGTCGTCCTTGCGCTTCCACGGCTCCTGGTCGGACAGGTAGCGGTTGGCCGCGCCGACGACCCGCATCGCCTCGCCGATCGCCGCCTTGAGGCGGGACCGCCGCAGGTGGTCGCCCACCACGTCGAAAGCGTTGCGCGCCAACGCCTTCAGCTCCTCGTCGGCCTGCTGCGGGGCGCTGGGCCTCGGGATGGCGCCGACGTTCTTGTGCGCCATCGAGATCGACCGGTTGACCAGGTTGCCCCACTCGTTCGCCAGCTCGAAGTTGATCCGGCGGACGAACTCCTCCCAGGTGAAGTCGGTGTCCTGGTTCTCGGGGCCGGCGACCGAGATGAAGTAGCGCAGGGTGTCCGGGCCGAACTCGCGGAGGAAGTCGGTGACGTAGATGACCGTGCCCCGCGAGGTGGAGAACTTCGAGCCGCTCATGGTGAGGAACTCGCTGGAGACGACCTCGGTCGGCAGGTTCAGCTCGCCGAAGGAGCCCGGCCGCCCGTCGCGGTCGCCGCGGCCGTTGTGCCCGAGCAGCAGCGAGGGCCAGATCAGCGAGTGGAAGACGATGTTGTCCTTGCCCATGAAGTAGTACGCCTGGGCGTCCCGCTCGGTCCACCACGCCTTCCAGGCGTCGGCGTCGCCGCTGCGCCGCGCCCACTCCACCGAGGCCGACAGGTAGCCGACGACGGCGTCGAACCACACGTAGAACCGCTTCAGGGGCTGGTCGCGCCAGCCGTCCAGCGGGATCGGCACACCCCAGTCGAGGTCGCGGGTGATCGCGCGGGGCTGGAGGTCGCCGAGCAGGTTCTGGCTGAACTTGAGCACGTTGGGGCGCCACTGGGTGCGGGTGGACAGCCACTCGCCCAGCGACTCGGCGAACGCCGGCAGGTCGAGGAACAGGTGCTCGGTCTCGACAAACGCCGGCTTCTCGCCGTTGATCCGCGACTTCGGGTTGATCAGGTCGGCCGGGTCGAGCTGGTTGCCGCAGTTGTCGCACTGGTCGCCCCGCGCGCCGTCGTACCCGCAGATCGGGCAGGTGCCCTCGATGTAGCGGTCCGGCAGCGTGCGGCCGGTGGACGGGCTGATCGCGCCCTTGGTGACCTTGGGGATCACGTACCCGTTGCGGTGCAGCGCCAGGAACAGCTCCTGCACCACCTTGTAGTGGTTCCCGGTGACGGTGCGCGTGAACAGGTCGTAGGACAGGCCGAGGCCGCGCAGGTCCTCGACGATCACCCGGTTGTACTTGTCGGCGGTCTCCCTGGCCGTGCGGCCCTCCTTGTCCGCCTGCACCAGGATCGGGGTGCCGTGCTCGTCGGTCCCCGAGATCATGAGCACCCGGTTGCCCGACATTCGCTGGAAGCGGGAGAACACGTCGGACGGAACGCCGAACCCGGACACGTGCCCGATGTGCCGCGGGCCGTTGGCGTACGGCCAGGCCACCGCGGTGAGGACATGGGTGCTCATGTCCGCCTAGCCTACGGTCGACCGACCCGCCCACCCGACCGGGTTGTCGGGTCCCGGGTGGTGGGGAGGAGGCGCTGGCGATGTCGGCGACCAGGCTGCTGGTGCTGGGCGTGGTGCGCATGGCCGGCAGGGCGCATGGCTACCAGGTGCGGCGGGAGCTGCTGACCTGGGGCGCCGACAGCTGGGCCAACACCAAGCCGGGGTCGATCTACCACGCGCTGCGCAAGGCCACCAGGGACGGCCTGCTCGCCGCCGACGAGCCGGAGGCAGGCGAGGGCGGGCCGGAGCGCACCGTCTACCGGCTCACCGACGACGGCGAGACCGAGTTCCAGCTCCTGCTGCGCCGCGCCCTGAGCGAGGCCGGCGACGGCTACGCGCTCAGCGCGGGACTGTCGATGCTGCCGGCGTTGCGCCGCGAGGACGCGGTCACGCTGCTGACACTGCGGGTGGACCAGCTCCGGGCCTCGCTGGCCCGCCTGACGAGCTGGAGCGTGACCGACGTGGGGAAGCCGGAGCACGTGCGTGAGCACGTGCTGCTGTGGACGGCCCAGGTCAACGCCGAGGTGGAGTGGGCGCTCGGCCTCGTCGACCGACTCCGCGCTGGGGACTACCGCATGGCCGGCGAGGACGAGGACCGGGACGGCGAGGCCTGACCGGGCTGACCCGCTCAGCCGCGGAGGAGTTCGCCTTTCGTATGCGATATCGCTTCGACCCTCCATAGGGGTCGTAGATCGTATACGAAATACCATCTAGTCAAACTTGACTACCAGTCGCGTCGAAGGCCATGCTGCCCACCGGTAGTCAAGTTTGACTTCTGAGCAGACCTCGTTCCTCCTCTCCCTCCCAGGGGGTTGTCACGTGATCCACGTGCGCGGGCTCGCCCGCCGCTTCCAGACCCGCCGCGCGACCGTCGACGCGGTCCGCGGCGTCGACCTCGACGTCGCCGCCGGCGAGATCGTCGGATTCCTCGGCCCGAACGGGGCCGGCAAGACCACGACGTTGCGCATGCTCACCACGCTGCTCGAACCCTCCGCCGGCTCCGCCGAGGTCGCCGGCCACGACCTGCGCCGCGAACCGGCCGCGGTGCGCCGCCGGATCGGGTACGTCGCCCAGGGCGGCGGCTGCTCGCCGCAGGGCCGGGTCCGCGAGGAGCTGGTCCTCCAGGCCCGCCTGCACCGGCTCGACCGCGACCGCGCCCGCCGGCGGGTCGACGAGCTGATGGACCGGTTCGCCCTCGGCGACCTGGCCGACCGGACGACCGCCACCCTCTCCGGCGGGCAGCGCCGGCGCCTGGACCTCGCCATCGGCCTGGTCCACGACCCGGCGGTGCTGTTCCTCGACGAGCCCACCGCCGCGCTGGACCCCCAGAGCCGCGCCCACGTGTGGGACCACGTCCGCGCGCTCAACGCCGACCACCACGCCACGGTCTTCCTGACCACCCACTACCTCGACGAGGCCGACGCGCTGTGCGACCGCGTCCTGGTGATCGACCACGGGCGGATCGTGGCCGCCGGCACTCCCGCCGAGCTGAAGCGGCAGGTCTCCGGGGACGTGGTCGAGGTCGCCGGGCCCCGGCTCGCCGCCCTGGCGGAGATCGCCGGGCGGCTGCGGGGAGCGCGGGACGTGGCGACCACCGCGGACAGCGTCCGCTTCCGGGTGCCCCGGGGCGACACGGCGCTGCCCGAGCTGATGCGCGCGCTGGACCAGGCGTCCGTGCCGCTCACCTCCGTCCAGGTGCACCATCCCACGCTGGACGACGTCTTCCTGGCCGTGACCGGCCGTTCGCTCCGCGACGACGCCCCGGAGGCAACCCGTGCCGCGTGACACCCTGCTGGTCTTCCGCCACACGATCGGACCGGTGCTGCGCAGCCCGGTGACGATCGTGATCTCGATGGTCCACCCGGTGCTCTACCTGGTGCTGTTCGGGCCGCTGCTGGAGAACCTGGTGCGCGTGCCCGGCGCGACGAACTCCTGGCAGGTGTTCGCGCCCGGCATCCTGGTGCAGCTCGCCCTGTTCACCGGGGGGTTCGCCGGGTTCGCGCTGCTGCCGGACCTGCGGGCCGGCGTGGTCGAGCGGATGCGGGTGACCCCGGTCAGCCGGACCGCGCTGCTGCTCGGCCGGGTGCTGCGGGACGTCGTGGTAACGATGGTCCAGGCGGTGCTCCTGCTCGCCGCGGCGGCCGTGCTCGGGATGCGCGCGCCCGTCGCGGGGCTGGCGCTCGGGCTGCTCCTGGCGGCGGTGCTCTCCGGGGCGCTGTCCGCGGCGTCCTACACGATGGCCCTCTCCCTGCCCAACGAGTACCAGTTCGCGCCCGTCGTCCAGTCGCTGACGCTGCCGTTGATGCTGCTCTCGGGCGTGCTCCTGCCCATGGCCCTCGCGCCGGACTGGCTGCGCGTCGTGTCCTGGTTCAACCCGCTCAGCTACGCGGTGGACGCCGAACGGGCGTTGTTCCTCGGCGACTACGCGGCGACCGACGTGCTGGTCGGCGTGCTGGTCGTGGTGGTCGTGTTCGGGTTCACCGTGGTGTGGGGCACGCGCTCCTACCGGCGGCGGAACGCCTGACCGGCCTGTCGGGCCGGCCCACCGCCCCACGAGAATGGGCCGGCCCGATGACCGGGTGACGGCGAGTTACGCCGACTGGGTGAAGATGTGGGGTCATGGAGGCGGTGTGGGTCGTGTCGCGGCCGCTGGCCGGCGACGCCGGGCCGGAGCGGGTCCTGCGACGACTGGCGGCACGCGCCGCGGCGGCCGGCACGGCCCCGCCGGCGGCGGTGATCGGTGACTGGTTCGGCGGGCAGGCGGTGCTCGCGCCGACCGTCCTCGTCGCTCCGACCTCCCCGGCCGAGGCGTTCACGACCCCGGACCGGCAACCGGTCGTGGTGGCCGCGCCCGACCTGCCCCCCGGCGCTGTCGGCGGGGGGTGGTTCGGCTTTCTCGGCTACGGCCTGACCGATCCCGGCCGCTGGTCCGGGCCGCTCGGGCCCGGCGGGGGTCGCGCCCGGCTGCTGCCGGACGCGGCGTGGGGCTGGGCCGACCACGTGTTGCGCCGGGACGCGCGCGGCCAGTGGTGGTTCGAGGCGCTGGTGCCGGTGGACCGCCCCGCGCCGGAGGAGCTGGTCGCCGAGCTCGCCGAGCTCGTCGCCGCCGACGAGGACCCGCCAGAGCGCCCCTGGCTGGCCGGCCCGCTGCGGCGCTCTCCCGCCGAACGCCACGAGGCGGCGGTGGTCGGGTGCGTGGCGCGGATCGCGGCCGGGGAGATCTTCCAGGCCAACGTGTGCACCCGGTTCGAGTGGGAGTTCGACGGCGACGCCCTGGAGGTGTTCGCGGCCGGCTCGGCCCGGCTGCGCCCCGCGCGCGCCGCGTACGTGGCCGGCGGGTGGGGCGCCGTGGCGTCGCTGTCGCCCGAGCTCTTCCTGGCCCGCCACGACCGGCTCGTGCGGTCCAGCCCGATCAAGGGCACCCTGCCCCGGCGGGGGCCGGCCGACGCCGCCAACGCCGAGCTGCTGCGCCGCTCGACCAAGGACGTGGCCGAGAACGTGATGATCGTCGACCTGGTGCGCAACGACCTGGGTCGGGTCTGCGAGGTCGGCAGCGTGACCGTGCCCGAGCTGCTGGACGTGCAGCCGCACCCGGGCGTCTGGCACCTGGTGTCGACGGTGGAGGGACGACTGCCGGCGGCGGCCACCGACGCCGACCTGCTGGCCGCGGCCTTCCCGCCCGGATCGGTGACCGGCGCGCCGAAGCTGCGCGCGTTGGAGGTCGTCGCCGAGCTGGAGACCACGCCCCGCGAGGTCTACTGCGGGGCGGTGGGCGTGGCCTCGCCGCTGGCCGGCCTGGAGCTCAACGTGGCCATCCGCACCCTGGAACAACACGGCGACCGCCTCTGGCTGGGCGTGGGCGGCGGCATCACCGCCGACTCCGACCCCCACGCGGAGTGGCAGGAGTGCCTGACGAAGGCGGCCCCGCTCGAAGCCCTGTTGCACCCCGAGGCCCCCACCCCGGCCGTCGGCGCGCACACCGCCCGACTCGGCAGCCCCTTGACCCAGCCACTCATGTGAAGAGCGGTCAGGCCCACACCCGAGTCCGCGCCGAGACCCCCGAGAATCGCCGACCGAGCGCCCGCCTCGTGCCTACAGCCCTTAGCTAGGGGGAACCCCCTTTTCACATCATGACGGCGAGGTCTGACAGTTTCGGCCGGTCACAGCCACCCCGGGAGAGTGAAAATTCGCCTCGAACGGATTCACTCCGGCGGCGAACAACCGGGTTCCGGCAAAAGTCTCGTCCCCCTACGCGCGCCGAGCCGCCAGGACCGCGTCGTAGAGCGCCTTCTTCCCCGTTCCCACGCTGGTCTCGGCCACCTCGGCCACGGCCTGCTTCAGCCGGGCGCCCCCCGCGACCCGTCGCTCCACCTCCGCCACCAGCGCGTCCACGTCGTCCCCGGTGAGGTCGGACGGCTCGGCGCCCGCGACCACCACGCTCACCGGCCCGGTCACCCCGCCCGCCGCCCACTCGGCCAGCTCGGCGAGGCCGCCGCGCCGCACGTCCTCCCCCGGACCGGTCAGGTCCCGGCACACCGCCGCGGGCCGGTCCGCACCCCACACCGCGGCCGCCTCGGCCAACGTCTCCCCCAACGTCGAGGGGTCCGCGCAGAACACCACGGTCCGCTGCTCGCCGGCCAACGCCGCGAACCAGCGCCCCCGCTCCTCCGGCTCCGTCGGCGGCGCGTCCTCGAAGCAGAACCGGTCCGACGGCAACCCGGACACCGCGAGCGCGGCCGTCACCGCCGACGGGCCGGGCACGCAGGTCACCGGCGCCCCCTCGGCCGCGCAGGCCGCGACCAGCCCGACCGCGGCGGCCCCGGGAATCCCGTCGGTGGTCACCACGAGCACCGTGGCCCCGTCGCGCACCGCCTCGGCCAGCGGCCGGACCGGCTCGTCCGTGTCGACCACCCGTCCGGCGGGAGGCGCGTCGAGCGCGCTCGCCAGGCCCCTCAGCCAGGCGATGTCGTCGGTGACCACGACGTCGGCAGCGCCGAGCGCCTCGACCAGCCGGGGCGAGGCGTCACGGGGCTGTCCTATCGGGGCGGCGGCCAGCACCAGGCGGCCGGAACCGGATACGGGGCTCACGCCGCCCACCCTACGATCGGCCGAGTGAGCGAGCGGAGCGAGCGAACCATCGAGCACAGCGGTGTCCCTCGCACCGTCCCCGACGCCGAGGAGTCCGGCGTCGGTGTCCTGGTGCGCCAGGCGCCGGAACCCGGCGACGCCGTCGTGCCGGTCGGGGCGCTGCCGCCACCGGAGGACCCGGCGCCGGCCGACCCCGTCGACCGGTTGGGCCCGCCCCCGCCCACCGACCGGCTCCGCGGCTGGGCCACCGCCCTCGCGCTCGCGGCGCTCGGCGGTCTGGTCCGGTTCTGGAACCTGGGCTTCCCCACCGACAAGGGCACGCCGGTCTTCGACGAGAAGCACTACGTGCCGCAGGCGTGGCAGGTGCTCCGCAACGGCGGCTACGAGGACAACGCCGGCTACCGGCTCATCGTGCACCCCCCGCTGGGCAAGCAGCTCATCGCGATCGGCGAGTGGCTGTTCGGCTACGACGGATGGGGCTGGCGGTTCTCCGCCGCGGTCGCCGGCACGGTCAGCGTGCTGCTCATCGTGCGGATCGCCCGCCGGCTCACCCGCTCGACGCTGCTCGGCGCCCTGGCCGGCGTGCTGTTGGTCTGCGACGGCCTCAGCCACGTGCAGTCCAGGGTCGGGATGCTCGACGCCTTCCTGGCCGTGTTCGTGCTGGCGGCGTTCGGCTGCCTGCTCGTGGACCGCGACCAGGTGCGGCAACGCCTGGCGGTCGCGGTGCGCGAGGGCCGCGTGGCCGAGACGCCCTGGGGACCGCGGATGGGCTTCCGCTGGTGGCGGTTCGGCGCCGGTGTGCTGCTCGGCCTGGCCTGCGGCGTCAAGTGGTCGGGCACGTACTTCCTGGCCGCGTTCGCGGTGCTCTGCGTGGTGTGGGACGTGACGGCGCGCCGCGCGGCCGGCGTGCCCAGGCCCTGGGTCGGCACGGTCGTGCGCGACCTGGGTCCCGCGCTGTGGGCGCTGGCCGTGGTGCCGATCCTGGCGTACCTGGCCACCTGGTGGGCCTGGTTCGGCAGCGAGACCGGCGTCGACCGCCACGCGGTGGGCAGGGACGTGGGCGCCGACTCGCCCTTCTGGTTCGTGCCGGACGCGTTGCGGTCGCTGTGGTTCTACAGCTCGAAGGTCCTGGAGTTCCACAACTCCCTGGTCACCGACCCGAACAAGCCGCACCCGTGGGAGTCCAAGCCGTGGACGTGGCCGATGGGCCTGCGGCCGATGCTCTACTACCTGGAGTCGGGTGGTGGCGCGCCGGGCTGCGACGGGCGGCAGGACTGCCTGGGCGCGGTGATGCTGGTCGGCACGCCGGCGATGTGGTGGCTGGCCTTCCCGATGCTCGGCTGGGCGCTGTGGCGCGCCGTCACCCGCGTGGACTGGCGGTACGCGGCCGTGCTGGTCGCCTACGCCGCGGGCTGGCTGCCGTGGTTCGTCAACCTCGACCGGCAGATGTACTACTTCTACGTCACCCCGATCGCGCCGTTCCTGGTGCTCGGGCTGGTCCTGGTGATGGGCGAGATCCTGGGCTCGGCCCGCGCCGGCGCGGAACGCCGGGGCACGGGCCTGCTCGTGGTGGCGATCTACACGGGGCTCGTGGTGGCCAACTTCGCCTGGCTGTGGCCGATCCTGAACGGCAACGCCATCCCGTTGTGGTGGTGGAACGCGGAGATGTGGCTGCCGTCCTGGCGCTGACGCCCCGCCGCGGAGAGCTGGAGCGCCTCTCGGCCGGTGGTCCGCCGGCCGAGGGCCCCGAGCAGCGCCCCGAGCCCGCGCCCGGGCGGACCGCCCGCCGCCACCGACCCCGCCGAACGGCGGGTTGTTCCCGGCGGGGAGCGAACCTAGGTTTCCTCAGCACAGGGTGCCCTGCGTCGACATACGAAGAAGCCTTCCGGGAAGGCCCCGTCGCGTCCGAGCGGCGGGGCCTTCGCGGACTGCCGAACGCACGGGAGACACCCCATGACCGGAGTACGCCGCCGTGACCTGCTCGCCGGGGCCGCGGCCCTGGCCGGTTTCGCCACCGTCGGATTCCTGCCCGGCACGGCCGCCGCGGCCACCCGCCAGCGCCCCGGCGCGGTCAACCCGCCCTCGCTGGGCATCGGCGACCACGCGATCACGGCGCGGGTCAGCGCGAGGCGCGCTCTGGCGCACATCCGGCACCTCAGCGAGACCATCGGGCCGCGCATCGGCGGCACGCCGTCGGAGCGCAGGGCGGCCGACTACCTGGCCGACGTGCTGCGGGACCTGCGGTACAACGTGCGGCTCCAGCCGTTCCCGGTGGCCGACAAGTACCTCGCCGACGTGCTGGGCGACGGGGTCCGCTGGCAGTCCGCCGCCTCGTCGGAGGGCGCGCTCGACGTGACCGTGACCGGCGACGTGGTGGACGCCCGAGCCGGTGGCGACGGGGACTACCCGGCCGACGTCCGGGGCAGGATCGTGCTGGTCGACCGCGTGCGCGGCAGCGAGGCGAAGCAGGTCAGGACCGCGGTCGCGAAGGGCGCGGCAGCCGTGCTCCTGGTCGCCACACCCGCCCCGACAGCCCCGAACCAGCGGGCCGGCTCCTTCACCCCCGCCATCGGCGAGCGGGTCGGCGTCCCGGTGCTCGGTCTGGCCCAGGTGCACGGCGAGAAGGCCAGGAAGCGACTCGCGGGCGGCGGCCTGCGGCTGAGCCTGCGCGTCACCCACCACAAGAAGCTGACCTCGTACAACGTGCTCGCCGAGCGCCCGGCCACCTTCCCGTCCCGGGACCAGGGCGTCGTGATGGTCACCGCCCACTACGACTCCGTTCCCGGCTCGCCGGGCGCGAACGACGACGGCAGCGGCACCGCGCTCTGCCTGGAGCTGGCCCGCGTGCTGCGCTACCTGCCCACCCAGAAGGCCCTGCGCTTCGCGCTGTGGGGCTCCGAGGAGCAGGGCCTCATCGGCTCCAAGCACTACGTGTCCCAGCTCGACGACGACGCGGCCAAGCGCATCGCCGGCTGCTTCCAGAACGACATGGTCGCCACGAGCCACGACCCGGCGAAGCACTACTGGCTGCTCTCCGTCGACGGCGGGAACAACACCACCACCTCGGCGGTGGCCGGGGCCGCGCGACGCCTGGGCTACACGCCCCAGACCAAGGGTCCGGTGGCCAGGGGCTCCAGCGACCACGTGCCCTTCCACCAGCGCGGCATCGCCTCGGCGAACTTCAGCTGGCGCGGCGAAGCCGGGCCGCAGCTGCTGGAGCCGACCTACCACACCCCCGAGGACACCATCCAGGACAACATCAGCCTGGACCGCCTCCAGGTCTCCCTGGAGCTGATCGGCTGCGCCGCCTACGACGTCGCCCGCCACCGCTGACCCACCAGATTCCCCAGGAAAGGCCGGGCGCCCCACGCCCGGCCTTTCCGTATCAACTTCCGCGGTGGACTGGTCTCACCCAGGGAGGAGTGGAGACCTGCCCGATCGACTGCGAGCACGAGGAGATGGTGAACGCGGAATCCGTTCTGAGCATCGGCGGAATCGTCTCGGACGTGTTCGCACGGTTCGGCTCGGCGCGATACCCAGCACTGGAGCCTTCTGTTGTGAAACTCTGGCCAGAGGAATTCTCGAAGTGCGCACGAAGGAATCTGGCGACGCCAAGGTGAGACTGGGAAGTCGCTTCCACAGACTCTTCGGCGCCACGCTCGTGTCGGCCATCGGCACCGGCATGCACGCCGCCGCGCTGCCCCTGCTGGTCCTGCAGAGCACCAGCGGCCCGATGGCGTTGAGCTCCGTCGTCATGGCCGCCGAGGTTCCCTGGGTGCTGCTCTCGCTGCACGCCGGTGTCGTGGTGGACCGACTGGACCGCCGGCGGGTGATGGTGTGGGCCGACCTGGGGCGGTTCGCCGTCCTGGTCGCTCTCGCGGTGCTGGTCCTGACCGCGCTGGTGAACCTGGTGTGTCTGGTGCTCGCGGCGTTCCTGCTGGGCGTCGGCCAGGTCTTCTTCGACATCGCCGCCCAGTCGGCCGTTCCCGACCTCGTGTCGCGGGATCCGCGGAGCCTGGCAACGGCGAACGGGCGGATCGTCGCGGCGGAGAGCAACGGTGAGGACTTCGTGGGGCCTCCGCTTGGCTCCGCCCTGTTCGGCCTGTGGAACCTCCTGCCGTTCGCCGGCAACGCCCTCTCGTTCGCCGCCAGCGGCCTGTTGATCTTCTCGATCCGGACGGACGCCAAGCCGAAGGAGACGTCCGGAACTCCGCGCAGGAGCGTGCGGGGCGAAATCGCCGAGGGCATCCGGTGGTTGTTCGGGAACCGGACCCTGCGGGCGCTGGCCACGGCTTCCTGCCTCGGCAACATCGCCGTCACCGCCCAGTTCGCGATGCTCGCGCTGCTGGCCAAGGAGGTCCTCGGACTTCCGGACTTCGGTTTCGGTTTGTTGCTGACGGCCACCGCGGTCGGCGCGACGGTCGGGGGACTGGCCGCGGCGGCCGCCGGCAAGCGATTCGGCCCCGGCACGGTGGTGCTCGCGGGCAAAGCCGGCGTGGGCACGGCCGTTCTGGTTCTGGGACTTGTCGCCAATGCGTGGGTCGCGGCCGCGATGATGATGGTGACCGGCGCGCTGATGACCGCGGAGAAAGTCGTGGTGAGCACATTGCGCCAGCAGATCGTGCCCAATGAACTCTTGGGGAGAGTGCTCTCGTCGAGCAGACTGGTGGTAATGACCGGGGGTCCGGTTGGCGCGGCACTCGGCGGCGTTCTCGCCAGCTTGTTCGCCGTCCAGGTCTCGTATGTCGCCGGTGGCGTTTTTCTCATCCTGGTGACGCTGGTCTTCTATCCTGTGCTGAACAACCGCACCCTGGCAAGCACTACGGACGAGTCGGCCAGGTAAGCGAGAAAATCTGCGGCCGCGCGGGAGGAGACGACATGTCGTGATCACCTGCGGAATCAAGGCGTCGCATGACGCTGCAGTCACAATCCCCCGCGAACCACCCGATCCAGGCATTGCGCACCAGCCTGCCCAGCTGATCCCCACCCGAGAGCGGCGATGACCTGCATCTTCGCCGGCGACTCGCCCCCCAAAGCCAGCGCAATCAACAGGCCATCCCCAACAACTCCACCAGGTTGTCCACAGGGCCCCAAGTTATCCACAGCGAAACCCTCAGCCCTTTGCCACGCGCCCCCGAGCGAATAGGCTGGAGCAGGGCTCGCCCCCCAAGGCGGGTGGGGGCTGTCAACAGCAGAGATCTGGCACCCACCCCAACAACCCGGGCTCCTGACAGCTCTCCCGAGCGCGAATACCGAGCGAGCACCCCCGTCAGCCGTACGGCCGAACCACCGCCAAAGCCCACCACTTCTCGGCGACTGCCCCTCCCAGAGAAGACCTTGAGCCAGCGGCAAACCCCCACAGCCGTTCTGTGCAGCCGTGCGATCGAAGACGACCGCACAGCCCCTGAGCACCCCCAGAGCCAACGTGGACAGTCCCAAAGGCGTGCACCGCCAGGCAACCACGCCAACAGCAAGCTGTGCCCAGCCATGCGGTCGAAGACAGCCATGGCCCTGATCCTTCGACGCTGCGCGAGGAAGAGACAGCCCTTCATGGGCCCATGTGGACACTCCGAGCGCCCGCACCAAGCGATCGGCCAACAGAGATCACCGGCGCCACCGAGGCGAGCCGAGGTCCTCCCAGCTGTGCGGTCGAAGACCGCCACGGCCCACCCCACCCCAGAAGAAGAACGTGAGCCTCACCACAGCAAGCGGAAATACGCCCCGGAGCCCACAGAACGACCCCGCCCCAGTGATGTAAGACACAAAAGAAGAGATGCTGGTCCGAGATGTCGCGCCCAGCGCCCGCCAAGGCGAGGAGCTCGCACCGTGGGGGGCATGGGGGGCTCGGCCCTCCAAAACAATAAAGGACGACCCCCGTTCGCGCTTTCCGCGAACGGGGGTCGTCCAGTCGGACGTGGAGCTGAGGGGAATCGAACCCCTGACCTTCTCGATGCGAACGAGACGCGCTACCAACTGCGCTACAGCCCCGTGCTTGGTGCCCCCAAAGCATAGCAGGTTTCTGGGGGCACTTTCGCCACCCCCCTCTACTCGCCCACCGCGCGGCGGTAGCTGAACGGCGTGGGGGCGTCGAGCTCGTCGAACGCCGGGTCCTCGTCGTCGATCTCCACGACGATCGTCCCGGGGCGCGGCGACCGGCTGGGTGGGACCGCGAGCTGCTCGTCCCGCTCGGCGGGCGCCGTGGTGGGGTGCGGCTGCCCGGCGGCGCGGCGCCGGGCGCCGGCGAGCCGGGCGAGGCGGCGCTGCCGGACCTCCTCCTCGATGCGCACCTGGCGGCGCAGGTAGGTCAGGTAGCCGACGAGGAGGAGGTCGAGCCCGCCGTGGACCCACCACAGGAGCGGCAGGGAGACGAAGGCCAGCACGCCGCTGACGAGCGCCAGCAGGAGCATGGCGAGGACCACGCGCTGCCGGAACTGGTACTTGGCCCGCGCGACGGCGGCCGCGTGGTCGGGGTCGAAGCCGCCCCGGCCCGGTCGGTAGCGCCGGGACGTCCCCGGCTCGTCGGCGAGGTCGTTCCGCTCGTCGGGCCCGGGGCGGTCGTCGCCGTCGCCGTACGCCTCGTACGGGCCGTGGGCGCCGTCACCCTCGCCACCGGGGTGGCCGTCGCCGTCGGGGTCGGCCATGTCGAACCCGTCCTCCGTGCTGCTGGCCTGGCCGGCCCGCCGGGACCCGCCCCGCCGCAGGACGCGGGCGGCCAACGCGGAGTCGGCGGTGCGGACGACCTCCTGGCGCCGCCGGGCGATCATCGGGACCAGCACGACGAGCCAGGCGACGGCCAGCGCCGCGAAGATCAACGAGCTCATGACTCGCCACCTCCCCCGGTCGTCGAGCAGCGCGCGTGTGCCACCGCCACGCTAGTCACAGCAGTCACACCAGTGTCGGAGGCGCGCCGACGGGCACGCGTTCCCGGCAGGCGGTAGAGATCACCCGATGCGTTCATCGAACCGGATGACGATCTCGACGCGCCAGCATGACGCCGACGTGACCACCCGCACGGACCAACGACGGCCGCCCGACCCCCGTTACGCGGCCCGCGGTCCCCACTCCGCGTCATCCCTCTCCCCCACATGCCTGATCAGGTAGCCATGCCCCGGGGGCGGATACGTGAAGCGTCCGGTGACGAAGGCCACGCGCTCAGCCGAGCCGGGCGCGGCCGGCGGCCACCAGGCGGGCGACCAGGCCCTCGGGGGCGTCCTCGACGGTGAGGGCGAGGCAGACGTGGTCCCGCCAGGCCCCGTCCACGTCCAGGTACCTGCGGAACAGCCCCTCCTCGCGGAAGCCCAGCTTGGCCAGCACCCGCAGCGACGCGCTGTTCTCCGGCCGCACCGTGGCCTCCAGCCGGTGCAGGCCGGCCGCGGCGAAGCAGTGGTCGGCGGCGAGGGCGACCGCCGCGGTGGCCACCCCGCCCCGCACGCGGTCGCCGGCCACCCAGTAGCCCACCCAGGCGGAGCGGAGCGCGCCCCGGACGACGTTGCCGATGGTGATCTGGCCGCCGAACTCCCCGTCGACGGTGATGACGAAGGGCAGCGCCTGCCCCTGGCGCGCCATGGAGCGCAGGGACGACCACTGGCCGGGCCACGCCAGCACCGCGTTGCGGTCCTCCCACGCGGCGGCGACGGTCGGCTCCCACCGCTCCAGGTGGGCCCGGTCGCGCAGGCGGACCCGGCTCCAGGCGGCCCCGTCGAACAGTCGCGGCGGGCGCAGCTCGACGGCCCCCGCGGGCACCAGGAGCGGCCCGAGCCGGGCGGGCCAGCCCGGGTGCCTGGTCCCGGCGGCGAGCTCCACGGTCCCGCCGTCGGCCGGGCGCACCGCGGCTCAGCCCCGCTGGGCCAGGAAGCTGACCTCGACCTCGTCCCCCTCGGCCACGTCGGTGACGTCCTCGTCGATCACGACGAGGCAGTTGGCCTCGGCCAGCGAGGCGAGGAGGTGCGCGCCGGCGGTGCCCAGCGGCTGCACCAGGTACTCGCCGGTCTCGGTGTCGCGCAGCAACTGGCCGCGCAGGTAGCCGCGGCGACCCTTCGTCGAGGTGACCGGCGCCAGCAGCCGGGCGCGCACGCTGCGCCGGGTCGGGGTGCGCTTGCCCAGCGCCGTCCTGATCAACGGCCGGACCAGCACCTCGAACACGACGAGCGCGCTGATCGGGTTGCTCGGCAGCAGGAAGGTGGGGACCGCGTCCGGGCCGAGCCGGCCGAAGCCCTGCACCGAGCCGGGGTGCATCGCGACCCGGGTGACGTCGAGTTCGCCGAGGTCGGCGAGGGCGGCCCGCACCTCGTCGCCGGCCGAGCCGCCGACCCCGCCGGCGATCACCACGACCTCGGAGATCAGCAACCGCCCCTCGACGATCTCGCGCAGCCGGCGCGGATCCGTGCTGGCGATGCCGACCCTGGTCGCCTCGGCGCCGGCGTCCCTGGCCGCCGCCGTCAGGGCGTAGGAGTTGACGTCGAAGATCTGCCCGGGGCCGGGGTCGCGGTCGATGTCGACCAGCTCGTCGCCCACCGAGATGACCGACACCCTCGGCTGCGGGTGGACCAGCACCTTGCTCCTGCCGACCGCGGCCAGCAGGCCGACCTGGGCCGATCCGATCGGGGAGCCGGACCGCACGGCCACGTCGCCGGTCTGCACGTCCTCCCCGGCCTTGCGGACGAACCCGGCCGAGGGCACCGGTCGGTTGACGGTGACCTTGGCCGGGTGTTCGTCGGTGTACCCGAGCGGGACGACGGCGTCGGCGAGGGTGGGCAGCGGCGCGCCGGTGACCACCCGGACGGCCTGCCCCGGTTGCAGCCGGTGCGGTTGTCGGGAGCCGGCGGGGATCTCGCCGACGACCGGGAGCACGACCGGCTCCTCGGCCGCGGCCTGCACGTCGACGCTGCGCACCGCGTAGCCGTCGACGGCGGCCTGGTCGAAGCCGGGCAGCGCGGTCTCGGCGACCACCTCCTCGGCGCAGAGCAGGCCCTGTGCCTCGGAGATCGCCACCCGGACCGGCGCCGGGCGCACCGCGGCCGCCAGCACCCGGTGGAGCTGCTCCTCGACGGACCTCATCGCTGTGACCTCAACTCCCGACACCTCGCACTCCCCCCTTCCGGCGCTCGCCGGCCGTCGGCCGCCGGGCGCGTCACACCTCGGTGACCCGCTCGCGCAGCCACTCGCGCAGCCCCGGGCCGTACTCCGGGTTCTCCAGCGCGAAGTCGACCGCCGCGCGGAGGAACCCGCCCGGGTTGCCCAGATCGTGCCGGGAACCGCGGTGGACCAGGACGTGGACCGGGTGCCCCTCCTCGATCAGCAACGCGATCGCGTCGGTGAGCTGGAGCTCGCCGCCCGCGCCCGGGGTGATCCTGCGGAGCGCGTCGAAGACCGCGCGGTCGAGCAGGTACCGACCGGCGGCGGCGTAGGTGGAGGGCGCCTCCTCGGGGCGGGGTTTCTCCACCATGCCCTTGACCCGCAGCACATCCTGCTCGCCGGTGGGCTCGACGTCGAACACGCCGTAGGCGGAGACCTCCTCCCGCGGCAGGTCGAGCGCGAGCAGGACGCTGCCGCCGAACTCCTCGCGCACCCTGGCCATCGCCCGGAGGGCGCCGGTGGGCAGCACCAGGTCGTCGGGCAGCAGCACGGCGACGGCCTCGTCCTGACCGTCCAGGGAGGACTCGGCGCAGCCGACGGCGTGGCCGAGGCCCAGCGCCTGGTCCTGGATGGCGACGTCGACGTCGATCAGGCCGGGGGCGCGGCGCACCTTGTCGAGCAGGGCGGTCTTGCCGCGCTCCTCGAGCGTGGCCTCCAGGTCGGGACGGGGGCGGAAGTGGTCGACCACGGCGCGCTTGTCGGGGGAGGTGACGATGACGAGACGGGCGGCTCCGGCCTCGGCGGCCTCGGCGGCGACCAGCTCGATCCCGGGTGTGTCGACGACCGGGAGCAGTTCCTTCGGCACGGTCTTCGTGGTGGGCAGGAATCGGGTACCCAGGCCCGCGGCGGGGACGATCGCGGTGCGGAACGTGCTCGTCGAGCTCATGGTGAGCGAGCCTAACGGCGATCGGATAAGGGAGCTGAGCCATCCGCCACCGTACGCTCACGTCCCGTGGTAGAGCGCGGGTTCGACCAGCTCGACAAGGCGGCGTGGCGGGCGAGGGTGCTCGCGGAACGACGGGCGGCCTCCGCCGCGACCCACGCGGCCGAGGCGACGGCGTTGGCCGACGCGGTCGGCCGCTGGGCGAGCGGCCAGCGCGGCACCGCGTGCGCCTACGTGCCGGTGGGCACCGAGCCGGGGTCGTCGGCGATGTTGGACGCCCTGCGCTGGGCCGGGTGGCGGGTGTTGCTGCCCGTCGTGCCCGCTCCGCGGGTGGGGCCCTCAGCACTGGAGTGGGCCGAGTACCGGGGGGAGGGGTCGCTGGCCCGGGGCGCGTTCGGGCTGCTCGAGCCGACGGGACCGCGGCTGGGGCCGGACGCGGCGGCGGAGGCGGAGGTCGTGTTCGTGCCGGCGCTGGCGGTCGACGCGCGCGGTGTCCGCCTCGGGCGTGGGGGCGGGTACTACGACCGCTCGTTGCCGCTCACCCGACCGGGGACGCTGCTGGTCGCCGTCGTGCGGGACGGCGAGGTCGTCGCCGAGCTGCCGGCGGAGCCGCACGACGTGCGCGTGGGGGCGGTGCTCACGCCCGCGCGCGGGCTCGTGCCGCTCGCTCCGCCGGGGTGAAGTTGATCAAATTTCGCCGGGCGCGCGCGTCGGGCGCCACGACGAGCGCGCCAGCGTCACGACCGCGGTCAGCGACAATGCGCCAACTGTCACCCACCCGGGTGTGACCAGGACGTGTTTGCGTCCAGGCTCTCGTTGACGCATCATCGGTCTGGCACTCTCGCCTGGCGAGTGCCAGATCGGGAAGCCGCGGAGGGTAACAGTGCCGACCTACGCCTACGCCTGCACGCAGTGCGACCACCGGTTCGAGGCGGTGCAGTCGTTCACCGACGCCGCGCTCACCGAATGCCCGGAGTGCTCCGGCAAGCTGCGCAAGCTGTTCAACGCCGTGGGCATCGTGTTCAAGGGCAGCGGCTTCTACCGTACCGACAACCGCTCGTCGAGCTCCGGCAAGTCCTCGTCGACGACCTCGACGTCGTCGGCCTCGTCGACGTCCGGCTCCTCGTCGACGACCTCGACCAGCTCCAGCTCGTCGAACGGCTCGTCCTCCGGCACGACGTCGAGCAGCACCTCCGCGTCGGCCGCGTCCTGAGGTCGTTGTCAAGCGAATAACGCGACTTATCCACAGGCGCCCCGGTTTGTCCACAGCCGGGGCGCTTGTCGTTTCCCGGTCGCGCCCCGCGCCCTAACGTCGAGCCGACGAACCGGCACCGACCGCAGGGAGCCCGCCATGACCAGGGAGAACCGCCCGACCCGCGCACTCCCCCACCCCCTCTCCCCTCCGCTGCGCGACCGCGTCCGCGGCCTGCTCCACGGCGGCTGGGGACGCCCGGTCCTGCTCCGCCGCGCGCTCGCGGGCGCGCTGACCCTGCTGGCCCTGGTGCTCGCGCTCCACCCACCGCCCGGCCGACCACCCGACACCGGGCCGGTCCTGGTGGCGGCCAGGGACATCGCCCCGGGCGCGTTGATCCAGCCAGCCGACGTGGCACAGCGGCGGGCGGCGGCCGACAGCGCTCCGGCCCACGCGCTCCAGGAACCCGCCCAGGCCGTCGGCAGAGTCCTGGCCGGGGCGGCCCGCGCGGGTGAGCCGCTCACGGACGTGCGGCTGGCCGGCCCGGAGTTCACCGAGCTCGTCACCCGACGCGGCGCGGCCGCCGCCGTGCCCGTGCGGCTGGCCGACCCGGACGTGGCCGACCTGCTGCGCCCGGGCAGCCGGGTCGACGTGGTCTCCCTGGCGCCCGACCGGGCGGGGCCGGCCGTCCTGGCCGCGGACGCCGTGGTGGTGGCGGTCCGACCAGCCAGCGGCACGCCCGCCAACCCGGGCCGCCTGGTGGTGGTCGGCGTGGCGCGGGAGGAGGCGACCCGGGTAACCGCAGCGTCACTCTCGCAGGGGGTCGCCGTTACTCTGCGCTGAGGTCCTGTCTCGACCGAAGGAACCACCGGCTACTACTCCGCCAGGAGGCACAGCTCGTGTTGAAGGGTTTCAAGGACTTCCTGATGCGCGGCAACGTCATCGACCTCGCGGTCGCTGTCGTCGTCGGCACCGCGTTCACGGCGATCGTCACGGCGTTCACCAACGGCGTCATCAAACCGCTGATCAACACTGTCGGTGGCAGCGACGCGGCCCGGGGCCTGGGCTTCAACATCCTGCCCGGCAACGACTCGACGTTCCTGGACCTCGGCGGGGTCATCAACGCCGCGATCAACTTCGTGATCGTGGCCGCGGTGGTCTACTTCCTGCTCGTCCTGCCGATGAACAAGCTCCAGGAACGCCGGCGTCGCGGCCAGGAGCCCGGCCCGGCCGAGCCGACCGACATCGAGTTGCTCACCGAGATCCGCGACCTCCTGCGGGCCCAGGGGCGGACCACGGCGAGCACCGACAACGCGCCGCGCGGCAACACCATCGACTGACGACAACTCCACCAACCACCACCGCACTCCACGCGGAGCGGGGGTCGGACCAACACGGCCGGGGGCCAGGGGCCAACACGAAGGGGGAGCGGGGCGGGGAGGGGGTGGGGGGAGGGGCCCCACCCGCGAGAGGTGAGTCGATCTTGTGAGCTCGGGCTGGGCAGGGCGCCGGGGTCAGCGGTCGTGGTGCGGGGGCCGGTTCTCGCGGTACCAGGTGTCGGTGTCGCGGCGCGGGGCCTCCGGGTCGCGCTCGTCGCGGGTGGTCTCCGGGAGCACGTCGCCGAAGACTCTGCGGAGCCAGTCGTGGTCGACCGGACGGGGCCGCTCGTCGTGGTCTGAGGTCTTGCCTGTCACTCCCCCATGGTCCCGCATGACAGCGGGGCCGGCGCCCACGCGAGGAGCCGGCGGAGAGGGCGCGCGAGTGCTCCGGCCCTCGAACGCCTCCACGGGACGGGCTGAGGCGCCTTTTCGCGGCGTCTTCCGGGCGACTGCTCGACCACCACGGAAGACGCCGCGGTCGGACGGGCACGACCCGACGTGGCCGTGCCGCCCCCGCGCGGGTCAGGCGCTCTCGAGCCCGGAAAGCTGCTCGATGACGTGTTGGACCAGCGGGGTGAGCGTCGCCATGCCGTCGCGGACCGCGGCCCGCGAGGACGCCAGGTTGACCACCAGGGTGCTGCCGGACACGCCGACGAGGCCGCGGGAGATGCCGGCGTCGGTCGCGCCCGCCGCGAGGCCGGAGGCCCGCAGGGCCTCGGCGATGCCCGGGATGGGGCGGTCCAGGACGCCCGCGGTGGCGTCCGGGGTCACGTCGCGGGGTGAGACGCCGGTGCCGCCCACGGTCACCACCAGGTCGACGCCACCGATGACGGCGGTGTTGAGGGCGTTGCGGATGTCGACGGTCTCCCCGGCCACGGCCACGGTGCCGTCGACGATGAATCCGGCCTCCTCCAGCAGCTCGGTCACCAGGGGACCGGTGCTGTCGTCGTGCTCGCCCTGCGCGATCCGGTCGTCCACGATCACGACGAGAGCCCGGCCGAGTCGCTGCGTGCGTTCCATGCCGGTCACGTTAGCCGGTGCGGCTGGCGGCGTCGTGGCCCCGTCACGGGGTCGAATCTGTCGGCGGCGTGAACGGGACGAGAACGTGAGGGCAATTCCTTTCTGGGGAAACGGACTCCGGATCGGCGACGCGCCGCGCCCCGACGATCCGGCCCCGGGAATTCCGGCGTGTCGACACCGATGTGCGGAATTTCCCGGCTGTCCGGCGGCAGGAGGTGTGGTCGGCCGGCCCGAGGGGCACCGACTGAGCGTGAACGCTCCAGGGAGAACAGCACGGCCCGGGCGGGCCTCAGTCCCGCGCGGGGTTGCCGACGACCGGCATGAGGTAGCGGCGGAGCACGTCCTTGAGCTCGTCGATGAACGCGAGCCGGTCGGCGCCCTCGGCCGCCTGGACGAGGGGGAGAAGGCCGCGGAAGAGCTGGACGCTGACCTCCGTGCAACGCCGTCGCCGGTCCGCGGGCAGTTCCGGGGCGCGGGCCGCGAACACGCTGTCGACCCGCTCGCGGACGGCCTGGTGCAGGGGTTGGGTGGAGGCCAGCAGCCGCTCGGGCATGTCGGTCCTGGCGAACAGCGGCCGCAGGCCGGGGTGCGTGAGGTGGAGCCGCAGGATCGGGTCCACCATGCGGTCGACGAGCTCGGCCAGCGGGAGGTGGGCCAGCTCGGGCGGGAACGCCTCCTCGTACGCGGCGCGCAGGGCGGCCAGGTAGCGGGCGACCAGCGCCTCGGCGATGGACTCCTTGTTCGCGAAGAACTGGTAGACCGTGCTCGGGGAGACGCCCGCCCTGGCGGCGACGGCGTTCGTCGTGGTGCTCTCGTAGCCCTGCTCGGCCAGCACCTCGGCGGCGGCGTCCAGGATCTGGGCCATGCGGCGGTGCCCGCGAGCCTGCCTCCGGCGCGGCCGGGTGGGTTCGGTGCCGGGATCCTCGTCCGGGTCTGTCCGAGCGTCCGCCATGTCCCCAGCATGCCGAGGGTGGTCCGGGATGTGGCCGCCAGGTTCCACTTGATGAACCCACGAGGGCCGATTTCGGCGAAACGAACTGCTCAACGGCGTTCCACCCGGTCATGTCAGCGCGTTGCCGGCAGGCGACTTCGTCAGGTCACAGCCCAGGAGTTCTCGGGGCGGTCGCCTACCTGGACGTCCCCAGTGGACGGTCACCTCGAACCACGAGTCGGTGACGAATTCCGTCACCGCACAAAGAGGGTTATCGGCCTTCAAACGTTTTCGTATGGTCACCACGTGCGCACATCGGGATTGACCTCTCGGGGCCGGGCGCGCGAGGGCCACGGGCAGCTCGACGGCGCCAGCCGCCAGGCTCACCGCGGCGGGGCGCGTTGGATGATGTGCGCGGACGGGCTCCTGTCCCGTCCGCACCCCGATCGTTCGCGAGGAACGACGACGACGCGCGCGAATCGACGCACAGGCAAGGGACAGGGTTCGGCATCCCCCTGTTTCTCGCGAAGTCCCGAAGAATCTTTCCGGTCCTTCCGCGGCCAGTTCTCGGGAGGCCATGCTGTCGTCGATGTCGTTCCTGACGGCCTACGCGTTCACCACCTTTCCGCCTGTCCTGGGCAGCGGACGGTGAGCGCGTGAACGCCCTCGACGAGCTCCGCACGCTCATCGAAGGAGGCGATGTCGCTGGTGTGGCGCGCGTTGTCCGTTCGCTCGCTCCCGCCGAAAGGCGCGCCGCGGGGCGTTGGCTTCCGACGTTCCTGCGCGAGGTCCGTCGGCTTTGCCCGCATGGGCGGGTGGACCCCCGGCACGCGCCATCGTTGTGGTTGGCGGGCGCCGGGTGTGCCATCCGCGCCGGCACTGCTGCGAAGTGGTTGGCGCACCGGGAGATCCTCCGGTTCTGGACACCGAACAGCGAACACGTCGCCTACCTGTCGCACGTGCTGCACGATCGACCCACTCCGTGGTTGGCGGATCTCGCGACGCACTACGCCGACGCCTTCCGACCGCAGCGGGGCACGTGGGAGGTCGCGGCCACCCTGCTGCGTGCCGGCGGCGTCGAACCACCACGGCACGACCCGCTGGTGGTCGCGTGGTGCGAGGCGGTGGACCGGGCCGACTGGGGCCGCCTCCGCGCCGACCCGTTCCTGCCGGTGATGGCGCCGCGGATCTTCGTGGCCGAGGGGGTGGGCGCGGCGCTGACGGTGAACGCGCCACGGCAGGCGCACCGGATCGCGCGGCTCGTCGCGGCCGGCCGCCTGCCCCGGCCGATGCTGCTCGCCGGGTGCCTGTCCCGCTTCCTGCGGGGTGGGGAGGCGCGGCACCTGCGCTTCTTCACGCTGCTGTACCGGGAGCTCGCGCCCACGGCCGACGAGGCGGCCGACCACGTGGTGTCGTTCCTGCGGCTGCTGCCCGGCGCGGCGGGGCCGGTGGCAGAGCTCGCGGCCGAGGAGCTGCGCCGGGCCGCCGAGGGCGGCTGGCTCAGCGGGCTGGAGTTGCGCGAGGCGCTGGAGGCGTTGCTGTTCCGACGGGAGAAGAGGATCGTCCGAAGTGCACTGTCCTGGTTGGACAGAGCGGCGTACCGGCCGGACGGGGACGACGCGCTGGCCGCGTTGCCGGTCGTGTTCGGCGGGGAGGTCAACGACGTCGCGGCGCGCGCGGTGCGGATCGCCGTGCGGCACGCGAGGCGGGCGGGTGACCAGGTGCGGATGGAGATCGCCGCCGCGGCGTCGACGTTGCCGAGCGAGCTCCGCGAACCTCTCGTCCGGGTCGGGTTTCCCGTGACGCGGGGTCGCGCGGCCAAAGCCGGGGCTGCTGTCGTTGTCCGTGGCGGTGGTGTCTCGGGTTGAGGCTTCGGGCTGGCCGTTCGTGGAGGTTGGTCAGTCGGTCGAGGGGCGGTGACGGCACCGCCGTGGCGCGGGGTGATCGGGGCGGGGCGGTTCGCGCGTCTGAGTGAGGGCGGCTCGTTCTGTGGTGGCCTGTCAGAGAAAGCGGTGTGGGGCAAGTCGTTTTGCCGTGTTCGGCGGGAGTTGTCCACAGGCGCTCTGGTTGTCCACAGGGCGCGGTGATGCGGTTTTGCGGCGGGGTGGGGGCCGATAGGCTGGAGCAGGGCTCGCCCCCCAGGGCGGGTGGGGGCTGACCTCAGGTGGGGCGGAAAGCCTTGCGGGGCACGGCTTTTCTGGACGCCCGGAGCGGGCTGTGCGGAGCCGGAGCCGGCATGGGGTTCCCGGGTGGTTCCACCTCGGCGAAGGGACCCGAGAGAAGGGTCCCGAGAAGAGCCTGGAGAAGAACATCGGCGTCGCCGTGACGCCCACCCCGATGGGGCGGCACGGCGACGCCAACGGTTCGCGGGGCCACGCCGGGTGTTCGAGGGGAGGTCGCACCCGACGTGGCCCCGACTCACCCGTCCCCCCGGGCAGTGCGGGACGGGACGTCGTCACTCGCTCGCCGGCTGGGACCCCAGGGTGACCTCGGCGGTGCGTTCCCCGCCGCCGTCGGCCCGCAGGGTCACCTTGACCTTGGTTCCGGGCGCGTACGACCGGACCGTCGCCACCAGCTCCTCGCTGCCGGAGATGCGCCGCGCGTCGACCTTGGTGATCACGTCGCCGGCCTTGAGGCCGGCCTGCTCGGCGCCGCTGCCGGACACGACCTCGGCGATCTCCGCGCCGCCCGCGCGGGCGGTCTTGGTCGAGACCCCCAGCACCGGTTGGGTGGCCCTGCCCTGCTCGGTCAGCTCCTTGGCCACCCGCTTGGCCTGGTCGATCGGGATGGCGAAGCCCAGGCCGACCGAGCCGGCCTGCCCGCCGGACCCGCTCTTCGGGCTGTAGATCACCGAGTTGATGCCGATCACCCGTCCCTGCCGATCGACCAGCGGGCCGCCGGAGTTGCCGGGGTTGATCGCGGCGTCGGTCTGGATGGCGTTGAGCACCAGCCGCACGTCGCTCTGCCCGTCGCCCGGCGAGACCGGCCGGTTCATCGCGCTGATGATGCCGCTGGTCACCGTGCCGGCGAGCTGGAACGGCGCGCCGATGGCCACGACCTCCTGGCCGACCTGGAGGTCGTCGGAGCGGCCGAGCTCGACCTGGGGCAGTCTGGACGCGCCCTCGACCTTGACCACCGCCAGGTCGTAGGTGGGCGCCCGGCCCACGATCTGGGCGGGCAGGGTGCGCCCGTCCTGGAAGACCACGCCGATCCGGCCGCCGTTCGCCGCGGCCTCCACCACGTGGTTGTTGGTGAGGACGTAGCCGTCGCCGCTGATCACGAAGCCCGAGCCGGTGCCGGACTGGGTGCGGCCCTGCACCTGGAGTTCGACCACGCTGGGCAGCAGCTTCTGCGCCACCTGCTCGACCGACCCCGCCGGCGCGGAGTTCGCCGAGCGGGCCGCCGGCGGGGCCGCCTCCAGTGCGCTCGGCCCGTGGTACCGGTCCTTGGCCAACTCGTAGCCGACCCAGCCGCCGCCGACGCCGGCGCCGGTGGCCAGCGCCAGGGCCAGCAGGGCGGCGCCGACGAGCTTGCCGGCCCGGCTGGGCCGGGCTGGCTGGCCGGGGGGTGGGAGGAACACGCCGCCCTGGTGGGGCGCGCCGTGGCCGGGCGCCGGATCGGTCGGGCCGACGCCCGCCGCCGGGGTGGCACCCGCCGGCGGGACAGCTCCGCCGACGTGGGTGCCCTGCGGCCCGATGGGCTGCCACGGGTACTGGCCGGCGCCGGGCTGGTCCCCGAGCTGGCCGGACTGGCCGGCCTGGTGCGGCGCGGCCAGCCCGACCGGGTGGGGTTGTTCGGTCCCGGTGGTGGGAGTCGTGGGTGACCCAGCGGGGGGCTGCTCCCGCGCCCACACCGACGGCGGCTGCTCGGCGGCCGGCGGCGCTGGGGCGGGCGTGGGCCACGGCGAACCGGCCGGCTGCTGGCCGGCCTCGGCCGACGGCGGCTGCGGGGCGCCTTCGGCGGGCTGGGCGGGCCGCTCCGGCTGCCCGCCGGGAGCGCCCGGGTTCTGCTCGGTCATGGCTCTACTGTGCGCCGCGCAGCTGAGAGCACGCTGAGATGACGCTGGGCATCACTTGTGCGATGACTCTGATCTTCCTCAGTGATCGTCCCCACCCGGTCCCCGCCCGGCCACCGCGTGTCCTCGGCCGCCCGGCCCCACCGCCTGTCTCCTCAGCCGGCGGCGCGGAGCCGTTCGGCGATCTGCTCGGGGGTGACGTCGTTGATCCAGACGCCCATGCCGGACTCGGAGCCGGCGAGGTACTTCAGCTTGTCCGCGGTGCGCAGGACGGAGAACACCTGGAGGTGCAGCCAGGACAGCTCCCTCCCGGTGCGGACCGGGGCCTGGTGCCACGCGGCGATGTAGGGCAGCGGGCGTGCGTAGAGGCCGTCCAGCCGCCGCAGCACGGCCAGGTGGAGCTCGGCGAGGTCGTCGCGCTCCGCGTCGGTCAGCGCGGGCAGGTCGGGCGCCTGCCGGTGGGGCACGAGGTGCACCTCGACCGGCCAGCGGGCCGCGGCGGGCACGTAGGCGGTCCAGTGGTCGGACGTGGCCACCACGCGCTCGCCGTGGGCGCGTTCCGCGGCGAGCACGTCGCCGAGGATGTGCCGCCCGGTCCGCTCGTGGTGCTCGGCGGCGACGCGCAGCATGCGCTCGGTGCGCGGGGTGACGAACGGATAGGCGTAGATCTGGCCGTGGGGGTGGTGCAGCGTCACCCCGATCTCCTCGCCCCGGTTCTCGAAGCAGAAGACCTGCTCGACACCGGGGAGCCGGCCGAGGGCGGCGGTGCGGTCAGCCCAGGCGTCCACCACCGTGCGCGCGCGGCGCGGGCTCAGCTCGACGAAGGCCGAGTCGTGGTCGGAGGTGAAGCACACGACCTCGCACCGGCCGACGGCGGCGCGGCGGGGCGCCAGGTCGCCCAGCACGGGGTCCCCGGGCTCCGGCACGCCCTGGGCGAAGGACGGGAAGCGGTTCTCGAAGACCGCGACCTCGTAGTCCGGCTCGGGGATCTCGGTGGGCCGGCCCGGGGTGCTCGGGCACAGCGGGCAGAGGTCGGCGGGCGGCTTGTAGGTGCGGGTCTGGCGGTGGGCGGCCATCGCCACCCACTCCCCGGTCAGCGGGTCGAGCCGGATCTCCGACCGGGGCCGCTGGGCGGGGAGGTCCCTGGTGTCCACCGCGTCGCGGGGCGGGGCCTGCGGGTCGTCGTCGAAGTAGACGATCTCCCTGCCGTCGGCGAGTCGGCGCGCGGTCCGCCTCACGCCCCCACCTCCGCCGCCGCGGCCGCCGCGGCCGGCCGACCGGCCGTCACCAGCTCGCCGACGCGCTCGCGCAGCTCGCCGGCGGCCGCCTCGGGCAGGCCGTCGTCGGTCACCAGCACGTCGGCCTCGTCCAGGCCGGCGATGGTGGAGATGCCCACCACGCCCCACTTGGTGTGGTCGGCGACGACCACGACGCGGGTGGCGGCCTCGACCAGGGCGCGGTTGGTCTCGCTCTCGTTGAGGTTGGGCGTGGTGAACCCGGCGCGCGGGGACATGCCGTGCACGCCGAGGAACACCACGTCCAGGTGCAGCGAGCGCAGGGCCTGCACGGCGACCGGTCCGACCAGGGCGTCGGACGGGGTCCGCACGCCGCCGGTGAGCACCACCGTGCGGTCGGCGCGCCCGGCGCTCTGCAACGCGTCGGCCACCCGCACGGAGTTGGTCACCACGGTCAGGTCGGGCACGTCGTCGAGGTGCCTGGCCAGGGTCCAGGTGGTGGTGCCGGCGGAGAGGCCGATCGCGGTGCCCGGCCGGACCAGCGCCGCGGCCGCCTCGGCGATCGCGGTCTTCTCCGGGAGCTGTCGCATCGACTTGGCCTCGAAGCCCGGCTCGTCGATGCTGCGCCCGCCGACGGCGGTGGCGCCGCCGTAGACCTTGTCGACCAGCCCGCGACGCGCCAGCGCGTCCAGGTCGCGACGGATGGTCATGTCCGACACGCCGAGCCGGGCGACGAGGTCGCTCACCCGCACCGCGCCGGTGCGCCGCACCTCGTCCAGGATCATCGTCTGCCGCTGACCCGCCAGCACGCCCGTCCCTCCGTTCGCCGACCGCTGGTTCCAGCGTGCCGGACCGGACCGGACAGAGTCAACACAACCCAACACGGGAGAACCCGACCGAAAACCCGACCGGAATCCCAGGTGGGAGGCACACTGCCCGGTCCGGTCAGGACACCCGTCCGGGTGAGCGTTTTTGTTGGAGTGCGTTGAGGATCACGCGGGACGGCCGGGCAGGCGCAGCGACAGCAGCGCTCCGCCCTCCGGGGCGCGGCCGACGGCGGCGGCGCCCCCGTGCCGCTCGGCGACCTGCTTGACGATCGCCAGGCCCAGCCCCGAGCCGGGCAGCGTCCTGGCCTCCTTCGACCGGTAGAACCGGTCGAAGACGTGCGGCAGGTCGGCCTCGTTGATGCCGGGCCCGGCGTCGGCCACCTCCAGCAGGGCCGTGCCGTCGCCGAGCTGCCGCAGCTCGACCCGGACCACGCCCTCCGGCGGGCTCCACTTGGCCGCGTTGTCCAGCAGGTTGAGCACGGCGCGCTCCAGGGCGCTGGAGTCGCCGAGCAGGTTCCACGGCTGGAGCCGGACATCGAAGGTGATGCCGGAGGTGGCGGCACGGCGGCGCGCGCGGTCCAACGCGCGCTCGACGACCTCGACCAGCTCGACCGGCTCGTGCACCACCTGCGGCGCGTCCTCCCGCGCCAGCTCCACCAGGTCGCCGACCAGCGTGGACAGCTCGGTGAGCTGGGCCCGCACGTCGTCGTAGATCTCCTGGCGGTCCTGCGCGGACAGCCGCTGCGGCGCGCCCGCCCGCTCGGAGGAGATGAGCAGCTCGACGTTGGTGCGCAGCGAGGTCAGCGGGGTGCGCAGCTCGTGGCCGGCGTCGGCGACGAGCCGGCGTTGCCGCTCCTGGGACTCGGCCAGCGCGCCGAGCATCGAGTTGAAGCTGTGGGTCAGCCGGGCCAGCTCGTCGTCGCCGGCGATCGGGATCGGCTCCAGCATGCCGGTGCGGGCGACCCGCTCGGTGGCGGCGGTGAGGCGCTGCACCGGGCGCAGGCCGGCGGTGGCCACCGCGGTGCCGGCCGCCGCAGCGAGCAGGATGCCCGACCCGCCGACCACCACGAACACCACGCTCAGCCGTTCGAGGGTCTTGCGCGCGTCGCCCAGCGGCTGGGCCATGACCAGCGCGGAGCCCTGCCCCACCGGCACGGCGACCACCCTGGTGTCGGTCCGGCTGTCGGTGCGGGGCTGGCTGGGCTCGCCGGTGCGCGCGGCCGCGATCTCGGCGTCGCCGACGGGGGGCGCCTCCGCGCCGGTGGCGTAGATGAGGCGGCGCCCGCCCTCCTGGAGCAGGCCGACCGCGACGTCGGACACCCCGAACAACGCGGCAGGGACCGCGCGCAGTTGCTCGGCCTGCACGAGGGTCGTGTGCGCCGCGTCGTTGGCGCGCTTGCTGAGGCTCTCGTCGAGCTGCCCGTAGACGCTGTTGCGCACGGTCAGGAACGCGGCCAGCGACACGAGCGCGACCGCGCCGCCCACGCAGATCGCGGCGAGCAGCGTGATGCGGGTGCGCAGGGAGATCCGCCGGGGCCGGGGCGCGCGCGGCGGGGCGCCGGGCACGCCGTGACCGGACTCGGCCGTGCCGGGGAAGGTCACGGGGGCGTCTCCCGCAGCACGTAGCCGACCCCGCGCACGGTGTGGATCAGGCGGTGCTCGCCGCCGGCCTCGGTCTTGCGGCGCAGGTAGCCGACGTAGACCTCCAGCGCGTTGCCCGAGGTCGGGAAGTCGTAGCCCCAGACGTCCTCCAGGATGCGGCCGCGGGTGAGCACCTGGCGGGGGTGGGCGAGGAGCAGTTCGAGGAGCGCGAACTCGGTGCGGGTCAGGCTGATGGGCCGGTCGCCGCGGCGCACCTCCCGGGTGCCGGGGTCCAGCTCCAGGTCGGCGAAGCGCAGCGCGGGCGGGGTGGCGTCGTCGGGGCCGGCCGTGCTCGCCCTGCGCAGCAGCGCGCGCAGCCGGGCCAGCAGCTCCTCCAGCGCGAACGGCTTGGGCAGGTAGTCGTCGGCGCCGGCGTCCAGGCCGGCGACCCGGTCGGAGACCGCGTCCCGCGCCGTGAGCACCAGGATGGGCAGGTCGTCGCCGGTGCCCCTGAGCCGGCGGCACACCTCCAGGCCGTCCACCCTGGGCATCATCACGTCGAGCACCATCGCGTCCGGCCGGTGCCGGCCGACCGCGTCCAACGCCTCCAGCCCGTCGCCGGCCAGCTCGACCTGGTAGCCGTTGAACTGCAGCGAGCGCCGCAGCGACTCGCGCACGGCCCGGTCGTCGTCGACCACGAGGATCCGCATGCGGTCAGTCTGACCCGGACGCCTGAGACCGAGCTGAGAAGGGGATGTGAAGGCGGCGTGAGATCACCTCCCGGGGTCCCGGGCGGGTGGCCGCCCGGGCAGCCGGCGGCTGGGCTGCCGACGCTCGGAAGGCCGGCGCCAGACGGCCGAGCCCCCGCGGGCGGAGCGCTAGCCGTCCAGGCCGCGGGCGACCGGCGCGTGCCACCGCCGCCACAGCGCCAGCACCCGGATGGTGATCACCAGCGCGGAGCCGACCACGCTGACCGGCCCGGCGGGCAACTGGAGCCGGTCGCCGAGGGCGACGACCGCGGCCCCGGCCAGCGCGGCGAGCGCGTAGATCTCCTTGCGGAGCACCATCGGGATCTCCCGGAGCAGCACGTCGCGCAGCGCGCCGCCGCCGATGCCGGTGGTCATGCCGATCAGGCACGCGGTGTAGACGGGGGCGCCCAGCGCCAGCGCGGTGGTCGTGCCGGCGGTGGTGAACAGGCCCAGTCCGGCGGCGTCGGCGAGCAGCACGGCGCGGCGCAGGCGGGCGACCTGGGGGTGGTACCAGAACACGGCGAGCGAGGTGATCGCCGGCACCAGGAGGTACCGCCAGTCCCGCAGGGTGGTGGGGGGACTGACGTCGAGCAGGACGTCCCGGATGACCCCGCCGCCCAGGGCGGTGGTCATGCCGAGGACGACGACCCCGAAGACGTCCAGCCGCGCGCGGACCGCCGCCAGCGCGCCGGAGGCGGCGAACACGGCGGTACCCGCCAGCTCCAGCACCAGCAGCAACACGAACGCGCAGCTTAGCGGCTAGAACGAGCGTTCTCGACAGGTGGAACGGGCGTCACCGCGCACCGGTCAACAGGAGGAACGGGCCGACGCGGTGCTCGTCGACCCACGGCGCGTTCTCGACCAGTTCCGCGTCGACCACGTCCCGCGCGTCGGCCGCCAGCGGCCGCTCCTCGGCGACGATCCGGAACCCGGCCTCCTCGAACAGCTCGCGGAAGGTCGCCGTGGACCAGTGCGTGTCCACGATGTCCATCCACCCGTCGTGCTTGCGGAGCGAGACCGGCACCGGGTCGCCCGAGGCGTAGTGGGTGTGGGGCTCGCCGAACCGAGCGCTGTGCCGGACGAGGCCGGTCTCGTCGGGGTTCGGCGTGAGCAGGGTGAACCGGCCCCCTGGCCGCAGGACCCGGTGGATCTCGCCGAGGATCGCGCGCAGGTCCGCACGCGCCGGGACGCAGACGAACACGAAACAGGAGATCGCCGCGTCGACCGACCCGTCGGCCAGGAACGGCATCCGGTTGGCCACGACCCGGCGCGCCTCGACCAGGGGGTTCCCGGTCGCCGCCGCGAGGTCGACCATCTCAGGGGAGGCGTCGACGGCGTGCACCCGCACGCCGAACCGCCGCGCCATCCGGTCCGCGACGAGGCCGGGGCCGCAGCCGAAGTCCAGCACCGTGCGCACGTCCGGCCGGCCCAGCCCGGCGGCGCGGAACGCGAACGGGTAGCCGAGCACCCAGCGAACCAGGTCGTAGAGCACCACGTAGTCGGCCACGACCTCGGCGGACTCCCACGAGGTCGGCGTCGCGTCCGGTCCCGCCATGGCTCCCCAACCCGTTGGCGCGTTGGCTCACGGGCGTTTCCCCGTGCCCGGTCGAGGCGGCCGTGACCGGGCGGCACCCGGTCACGGCCGCGTTCCCACCCACCCCAGTCTGCGGGCACCGCCGGACGGCGCAAGGCGGCTCGGCCGGCTCGGCGGAACGCCGGCCGGCGGGCGCTCCGGCCTCAGCCGGCCCAGTTCAGTCGACCCAGTTCAGTCGACCCAGTTCAACCAGCCCAGCTCAATCGGCCCAGTTCAACCAGCCCAGTCGAAGAAGCCGCGCCCGCTCTTGCGGCCCAGCTCCCCCCTGGCCACCTTGTCGCGCAGCAGCGCCGGCGGGGTGAACCGCGGACCCAGCTCGCGGGCCAGGTGCTCGGCGATGGCCAGCCGGACGTCCAGGCCGACCAGGTCGGTCAGCCGCAGCGGACCCATCGGCCACCGGTAGCCCAGCCGCATCCCGGTGTCGATGTCCTCGGCCGAGGCCACCCCCTCCTCCAGCATGCGGATGGCCTCCAGACCCACGGCGACGCCGAGCCGAGAGGTCGCGAAGCCGGGGCTGTCCCGCACCACGATCACGGTCTTGCCCAGCGCCTCGGCCCAGCCCCGCGTCCGCTCCACGACGGCGGGGTCGAGCGTGTCGTGCACGACCAGCTCGACGAGCTCCTGCGCCGGGACGGGGTTGAAGAAGTGCATGCCCAGCACCCGGTCGGCCGCGGGGCCGGCGGCGATCTCGGCGATGGACAGCGAGGAGGTGTTGGAGGCCAGCACGGCGTCCGGGCAGGCCGACGCGGCGTCGGCGAGCACGGCGCGCTTGAGGTCGACGGTCTCCGGGACCGCCTCGACGACCAGCTCGGCCGCGGCCGGCAGCGCCGCAGCGCCGTCCACAGTGGACAGTCGGGCGAGCAGGTCCTCCGGAGTGGCGTCGAGCCGGCCGCGGCCGGCGGCCCTGCCCAGGGACGCGGCGACGGCCTCGCGCGCCGCGGCCGCCCGCTCCTGGCCGGCCTCGGCGAGGGTGACCCGCGCGCCGGCGGCCAGGAGGACGTGGGCGATGCCGGCGCCCATCGTGCCGCCGCCGATCACCGCGGCGGTGGCGGGAGCGGTCATGCGGCCACCCCGCCGAGCGGGACCGGTGCCGCCGTCACGCGTTGTCCTCCACGACCTCGGCGGAGAACATGGCCACCAGCTCCATGCCGCCGATCTCGGCGAGGTTCGCCCCGGAGGACTTCCACTCGTCGGTGGCGAACGCGGCCTTCATCGCGTCCTTGCTCTCGAAGTACAGCTCGGCCATCAGGTAGGGCTCGGTGTCGCCGAGGAAGCCGGGCACGAACACCCTGGCGACCTTGGCCACCTCGCACCGGACCAGGCCGGGGGTCGCGGTGACCAGGGGCACGTGCTCGCCGAAGTACCGCTCGTCGAACCCGGCGGCGTCGGCGGGCTTCCGGTACAGGGCGACATACTTGATCATGTGACACTCCCGTCTCGACTCGCTGCCGGACTGTAACAGCGGACGGGAGGCCGGGACAGGCCCTCGCGGGGGACGTCGCCGCACGTCCCCCGCCAGGTGCGGCCTGTCGTGGACGACCGCCGGGGCTCCCCGCGCGAGCGGAGCGCGGGGAGCCCGGGACGCGACTGTGACGCCCGTGCAGGGTCGGCGTCACCGGCCGCGCTCCGCCGGCGCCCTCCGGGGAAGGGGCGGGAAGGCGCCGGAGGCCTTCCCCTTCCGGCGCACTCAGGCCTCAGGCCGGAGCCGGCGGGACCAGCCCCCGCTCCACGGCGCGCGCCAGTCGTCGGGGCACCACCACCCGCCGACCGGAGACGACGACCGGCACCAGGTCCGGCGCGGCCGCCTTCCACCGCGACCGGCGGTGGCGGGTGTTGCTGCGCGAGGTCCGCCGCTTGGGCACGGCCATCAGCGGTCACCGCGCTTCCCGTAGCGGCGGTGGAACCTCTCCACCCGGCCGGCGGTGTCCATGACCCGCTTCGCGCCCGTCCAGAACGGGTGCGACTCGCTGGTGATGTCGACGACGACCAACGGGTAGGTGTTGCCGTCGCTCCACTCCACCGTCCTGTTCGACACGGCGGTCGAGCGGGTGAGGAAGGCCGTGCCCGTCGACGCGTCCTGGAAGACCACCGGGTGGTAGTCGGGGTGGATTCCTGCCTTCACTTCTCCTCCGTCTTCCTGGGGTCCGTCTTCCTGGGGTCCGCCTTCTTGGCGGCCGTGTTCGTGGGGGCCGTGTTCCAGGGGGCCGTGTCCCGGCCCGGGTCGACGCCGACGCCTTCCCGGTCGCCGTCGCCATCGCTGTCCCGGTCGACGTCCTCGCAGGGATCGCTGTGCCACTCGCCGAACGGGTCGGGCCAGCTCCGCCACGCCTCCTCGCCCTCGGCCAGCTCGGCGTCGGTGAGCAGCGCGTGCCGCAGCACGGCGTCGATCTCGCCGGGGTCGGCGTGGTGGGCGATGACGACGACCTCCTGGTCGCGGTCGCCGTAGTAGGGGTCCCAGCGCAACGCGGCCATCGCCCGCCGCTGCGGGTCGACGCCCGCCCAGGGGTCGGGTCCGCCGGCGGCCTCCAGCGCGGCGAGCCACGGCCCGGCGTGCCCGACCCGCAGGCCCCCACCGGCCGACTCCAGCCACAGCGCCACGTCGGGCTGGCTGGCCACCCACACCCGCCCCCTGGCCCGCACGACCCCGTCGAGGAGCACGTCCACGGCCTCGTGCAGGCGCTGGGGGTGGAACGGACGGCGTTCGGTGAACACCACGGTGGACACGCCGCAGTCCGGGTCCAGCGGGGGCTGTCCCCTGAGCAGCGGGGCGTGGGCGTCGGCGAGCTCACCGCGCCGCGCGTCGCGGGGGACGCGCGCCAGCAGCGCGGCCAGGTCGAGCCGCGCGAGCGGGACGCGGGGCGCGCCGGGCGCGAGCCGGTCCAGCACGGCGGCGACGCGCTCCGCGGCCCACGCGTCGGGCGCGGCGCCGGCCAGCACGAGGACGTCGGCGAACTCGACCTGGCCCACGCACACCTGGGCGACGGTGCGGTCGTCGTCGGCGCTCGCGAGCAGGCCGCGCTCGGCCAGGGTCTCGTCGCCGGTGGCGTCGGCCAGCCAGGTCCCGACGTCCACGACGGTGACCACGGCCTCGACGCGGGCGCGCTCCAGCACCGTCTCGCCGTCGACGACCACGTGTCGCAACGCCCAGCACAGGGCCTCCGGCTCCAGCGCCGGGTCGAGGTGCAGCACGATCCGGTCGACGCCGGGAGTCCGGCTCAGGCGGTGGGTCAGCGGCAACAGGTCCTCGCGCAGCGTGCAGGACACGCAGCCGTGCGCCAGCTCCAGCACGTGCCACTGGTCGACCGGAAGGCCCGCTCGGGCGGCTGGCCCGGCCGCGCCGTGGTCCGCGCGCGGACCGGAGGCCGCCGGCGTGGGCGCTCCCCACCGGACGCGCCGCCGGACGACGCCCTGGGCGACCTCCCGCAGGTCGTGGTGGACGACGGCCGTGCCCGGCAGCCGGAGGAAGGCGCCCGCCACCTCGTCCAGGACCGCCCCGGCCAGCCCGGCCAGCAGCACGACCGGTGTGCGCTCGTCCGACACGACACCCCCTTGTTGAGAACGATTTCCATCTTCTGCCGGACGCACGCTACCCTCCTCACCGACATTTGTGAAAATGATCGTCAGTTTCAGTAGAGGAGGGACCGTGTCCCAGCGCTGCCAGGTCACCGGCCGCCGGCCGGGCTTCGGCAAGCGGGTGTCGCACTCCCACACGCGCACCACGCGCCGGTGGCTGCCGAACATCCAGCGACGTCGCTACTGGCTGCCCAGCGAGAACCGCTGGGTGGTGCTGCGGGTGTCCGTCAAGGGCGTCAGGACCGTCGACCGGCGGGGCGTCGAGGCCGTCGTCGCCGACCTGCGCCGGCGGGGGGAGCGCATCTGATGGCCCGCTCCGAGATCCGTCCGGTGATCAAGCTCCGGTCCACCGCCGGCACCGGCTACACGTACGTGACCCGCAAGAACCGGCGCAACGACCCCGACCGGCTCCGCCTGCGCAAGTACGACCCGGTGGCGCGGCGGCACGTCGAGTTCCGAGAGGAGCGCTGAGCCGTGGCGAAGAAGTCGAAGATCGCGAAGGACCGCCAGCGCCGCGCGGTGGTCGCCCGGCACGCGGAGCGCAGGGCCGAGCTGAAGGAGATCGTCCGGTCGCCGCGGTCGAGCGCCGACGAGCGGGAGGCCGCCCAACGGGCGCTGGGCCGACTGCCGCGCGACGCGAGCCCCACCCGGCTGCGCAACCGCGACGCCGTCGACGGCCGCCCGCGCGGCTACTACCGCGCCTTCGGGCTCTCCCGGCTGCGCCTCCGGGAGATGGCGCACCGCGGCGAGCTGCCCGGCGTCACGAAGTCGAGCTGGTGAGGAGGGACATGAGGCCACCACGCACGCCGCGGCGGAAGCCGAACCCGCTCCAGCGCGAGGGCGTGACCGAACTGGACTGGAAGGACGTCGGGCTGCTCCGCACGTTCGTCTCCGACCGAGGCAAGATCCGCTCGCGGCGCGTCACCGGGCTCACGCCCCAGCAGCAGCGCGCCGTCGCCACCGCGATCAGGAACGCGCGGGAGATGGCGTTGTTGCCGTACCCGTCCCGGGTTCACCGCTGACCGGGACGACCGCGTCCGGAACGAGGGGAGCCGCGGCAGCGGCGACCGGCCCCGGGGGTGACGCCGTCCTCGGGGCCGGGAGCCGCTCGGGAAACCGGGAGCCCGGCGCCGGCGGTGCCGGCCGCGCTGGCGCGAGCCCGTTCCACAACCGACCGAGCCCGGTGCCCAGCAGGGCGGCCGCGAGCAACACCGCGGCCGCCCGCGCCGCCGGGCCGTCGACCGCGATCGCGCCGGCCCGACCGAGCACGAACCCCGCGTGCAGCCCCCAGCACTGGGCGGCGGTGAGCACCGCGCCGGGCAGGGTGGTCACGGCGGAGACCGCGAACACCGCGACCGCCAGCGCCGTCAGCCCGAGCAGGGGCGCGCCGGCCGCGCCCGCGGCGACGGCGGCCGTCGTCGTCAGCACGCCGACGCCGAAGCCCAGCGCGGACCCGTAGCCCCCGGCCAGCCTCGGCAGCGCCGTTCTCTCGCGGACCATGGGGGACAGCGTCCCGTCGGGCGGCGCCCGAACCGCGGGTCATACCGCGGTCTTGACGACCGTTCGGGCAGGTTTGACGCCCTGTTGACGGGGTCGGCCCCGGGGGTCTGCCGCCCGCCGCGCGGCCTGCGGCAGGATCGAACGGGTGATGCCGGCCCAACCCCACCACCAGAGCGTCCCGCCGACACCCGCCGAGCTGGACGCGAACGGCGTTCCCAGCGCGTTCGGACCCGGCGACAGCGACGCCGCCAGCGCCTTCAGCGCCTTCAGCGCCTTCTACGAGGTGCTGCACCGCCGACGCGACGTGCGCGCGGAGTTCACCGGCGGCGAGGTGCCCACCGAGGTGCTGCGCCGGATCCTCACCGCGGCGCACGCCGCCCCGAGCGTGGGGCTGTCGCAGCCGTGGGACTTCCTGGTGGTCAGGGACGAGGCCACCCGCCGGGCCTTCCGCGAGCACGTGCAGGCCGAGCGGTCGGTGTTCGCCGCCCAGCTCGACGCGACCCAGGCCGGGACGTTCGCCCGGATCAAGATCGAGGGCATCCTGGAGTCCAGCCTCGGCGTGGTGGTCACCTACGACCCCGACCGGGGCTCCCCCGCCGTGCTCGGCCGGCACGCCATCGCCGACGCCGGCCTGTACTCGGTGTGCCTGGCCATCCAGAACCTGTGGCTGGCGGCCACCGCGGAGGGACTGGGCGTGGGCTGGGTCAGCTTCTACCGCGAGGACTTCCTGCGCCGGCTGCTGACCATCCCGTCCCGGGTGCGGCCGGTCGCCTGGCTGTGTCTGGGCCCGGTCCGGCAGCTCCACCAGACCCCCGACCTGGAGCGGCACGGGTGGCGGAAGCGAATGCCCCTCGATGACGTTGTGCACTATGAGCGGTACGGGCAGCGACCGTCCCGGTAGCCTGTCGCCAAGCCGCGCGCCCGGCGACGAGGGCCACCCGGGGGCACGCGTCGGGCTAGGGGATCTCGAGGACGCAGTGGAGCACGACGAGCCTCTGATGACGGGCCACATCCCGCGGGAGGACCGCGAGGTGCGCCTGTTGCTGGACTCCGGCCGCGTGCCCGAGGCGAACATGCTGTTCGACGAGGTGGTCGCCCGGGTTCCCAGCGGCGGGGGCGAGCGCTGGCGCCGCGCCACCGTGCTGGTGCACCGCGCCGTGGTGGCCTGGCGGCTCGGCCGGATCCCGCTCGCGCTGGAGCTGGCCGCCGAGGGCTGGACCGAGTTCGACACCGCGCGGCCCGAGGGCACCGCCGCGGCGCAGACCATCGGGATGCTCGGCTACCTGCTGGAGAGCATCGGCCACCGGCGCGCCGCGCAGGACATGATGCGGCTGTCGGTGCGGGTGGCGCGGGACGCCGGCCACCCGCACACCCTCGCGCACTGCCTGCAACGGCTGGGCGGCACGCTGAACTTCCGCGCCCTGGACGCCGCGCCCACCGCGGCGCGCCGGCTGTTCGCCGACGCCCGGTCGCTGCTGGAGGAGGGGCTCGGCCTGGTCGACGAGGGCTACGTGCACCGCGCGCTGCTGGGCGCCTACGGACGTTCGCTGGCCGGCGTCGGGGAGCTGGACCACGCCGAGCGCGTCGCCAGGGAGGCCATGGCGCTGGCCCGGCGGGCCGAGGACCGCTGGGGCCTGGCGGTGGGCAACTGGGTGCTGGCCACGGTGCGCCGGGCCCAGGGCGCGCTGCCCGAGGCCCGCACGTTGGGCAGCCGCGCGGTGGCCGAGGCGGAGCGGATCAACGACGCGGCGCTGCTGCGCCGCTTCTCGCAGGACCTGGCCGACATCTGCGACGAGCTCGGCGACCACGTGGGCGAGGCGACGGCGCTGCGGCGCACGGTCAGCGCCGGCCGCAAGGCGGTGGAGACCCTGCAGGAGGGCCTGGCCCAGGCGTTGGAGCAGCGCCGGGTGGCCGTGCAGGCGCAGCGGCTGGCCGTGGCGGCGCAGGAGGCCGCGGCCAGGGACCCGCTCACCGGGCTGGCCAACCGGCTCGGGTTGGAGCGGGCGGCGCCGCACCTGCTGGAGCGCACCGCGGCGAGGGGCCGGCTGCCGTGGTTGGTGCTGGTCGACGTGGACTGGTTCAAGGGCGTCAACGACGACGCGGGGCACGCGGCCGGCGACGCCGCCCTGCGCGAGATCGCCCAGTTGCTGCGCCGCGAGTGCCGGTCCGACGACCTGGTCGCCCGGTGGGCCGGCGACGAGTTCGTGGTGCTGCTGGTCGACGCCAGCGAGGACCGGCAGGACGCGGGGCCCGTGGTGGCGGAGCGGATCAGGGCGGCCGTCGACGACCACGACTGGACGATGATGCTGGGCAACACCCGGCGGCCCACCGTGAGCATCGGCGTGGCGGCCGGCCCGGCCAAGCTGGACCAGCTCTTCGCCGCCGCCGACATCGCGTTGTACCGGGCCAAGCGCCACGGCCGGAACCGGGTCGAGGTGCACCCGCCGCTGGGCGACTCCCCCGACACCACCGCGGACGCCTCGCCCGCCACCGAGCACGCCGGCCTCGGCTGATCTCGGCCCGCCTTCCCGTCTTCGCGCGGCCCGAGGCTCCTCCCGCGTCGCTAGGCGATCAGCCCCCCTCGGTACGCGACCAGGGCCGCCTGCACCCGGTTCACCGCGCCGATCTTGCCGAGCACCGCGGAGACGTAGCCCTTGACCGTCGCCTCGGACAGGTGCAGCGCCGCGCCGATCTCGGCGTTGGACATGCCCTGCCCGATCAGCGCGAGCACCTCGCGCTCGCGGGAGGACAGGCCGGACAGCAGCCGCCGCGCCGGCTCGGCCACCCGCTCCTCGTCGGCGAGCGCGGCCAGCACGCGGGAGGCGACGCCCGGGTCCAGCACCGCTCCGCCCCTGGCCAGGTCGCGCACCGCGCGGACGAGCTGGGCCGGCTCGGTGTCCTTCAGCAGGAAGCCGCTCGCGCCCAGCCGGAGCGCCTCGCTGACGTACTCGTCGACGTCGAAGGTGGTCAACATGGCGACCTGCGGTGGGTCGGCCAGCTCGCGCAACCGGCGCAACGCGGCCAACCCGTCCGCCTCCCGCATGCGGATGTCGAGCAGCACCACGTGCGGGCGGTGCCGACGGACCAGGTCGACCACCATCGATCCGTCGTCGCACTCGGCGACGACCTCGATGTCACCGGCGCTGCGCAAGATCATTCTCAGGCCGGAGCGGACGAGGTCCTCGTCGTCGGCCAGCAGAACTTTGATCACGAACGCCTCCCCGGCGGCGTGGCGTGCTCAGTAGAGCCCTTGTGGGTGCAGGACTACGCAGCTCGCCACATCTCACCACGATTTCACTCCATGGTGTAGTGCTCTTCCCCCGAACGGCCATAACCGCCGGGTATAACTCCGCGCACAGTTGTTTCAGTCCTGTTTCACACCGAACATGGTGATCACTGTCTCACCGCTCAGGGCGACGCCTCTGGCTCTGTGTCACCAATCCGTCGACGGCTCCGACGGACGGGGCACCCGGGCTCAGCCAGGGGGCCGACGCCGGCGGCGCCCGGAGCGGGGCGCCAGCGTCGGTGTCGGGGTAGGTGTCGGGATCACGCGGGGACGAGGGACGCCACCTCGACCGCCACGGGCGTGACGGGCGCCTTGCCACAGCTCGTCGGCCTGGCCGGCTCCTGGACGCGCTCCACGAGCCGCGCCTCCCACCCTCGGCCGTCCCGGTGCGCGACCCGGACGACGTGCTCCTGGCCGTCGGCCCACTCCCGCTCGACCACGAGCGCGTCGGCGTCGCGCTCGCCGGTCCGGCCGCGCACCGCCAGCTCGGCGGCCTGACCGAACTTCGACCACGTCGAACGGCCCCGGCACCCCACGGCCGCCACCTCGCCCCCGGCGGTGGCGTGCAGCACGTCCTCGGCGGACTCGACGTCCAACCGGCCGTAGGCGTAGCCCGTGGGCAGCGCCACCGCGGCCGGCGCGAGCCGGTGCCCGCCCGTGTGGGTGCTCTCCCACACCTGCCCCGGGTGGCGCTCGGCCAGGTCGCCGACCAGGGGACGACCCAGCAGCGCGCAGCACCGGTCGCGGCGGCCGTTCGTGCAGACGAGCAGCACCGGGCCGGTGTGGAGCTCGCCGAGCTGCGGCCGCTCCCCCGCGGCCAACGCCGCGAAGTCCAGGTCCAGCAGCTCCTTCGGGTCCGACACGTCCGCCCGCGCCAGCCAGCTCGCCCCGGGCCGCGTGTGGGCCAGGAACACCCGGCGCGGCGCGGGCGGACCGCTGTCGGCGTGCTGCCCGGGCCGGCGGACCAGCACGACCCGCACGCCCACCTCGTCCCCCCGGCGCTGCAGCTCCGCGCCCACCGCCGGGTCGAGGTGGCTCCGCACGAGCGCCTTGTCCCCCCACGGGCCGGGCTGCTCCAGGCACAGCCACGCCGACGCCGTCGGGGCGGTGCCCGCCATCGGCTCGTCGAGCCCGGCGGACAGCACAGCGCAGCTGTCGGCGCTCACCACAGGTCTCGGCACACCGCGAGTGTCCCTCGACCGGAGTAGCGACGGACGACACGCCCCGGATGCCCCCTCCCCTCCGGCGGCCCGCTACGCTGTCCCTCGGTGACCACCCGCCCTCGTAGCTCAGGGGATAGAGCACCGATCTCCTAAATCGGGTGTCGCAGGTTCGAGTCCTGCCGGGGGCACAGGCCAGAAGGGGTGTGGACGGGCTACCGTCCACACCCCTTCCGCATGTCGTGCGACCTCCGTGCGACGAGACTCGCCGCGCCCCGCCTCACGGGCTTCTTCGCAGCTGTCTGCCAGCGCCTAACGGTTCATCTCGGCCGCGATGTCACGATCCCGCTTGCTCGTCACATGCTGGTGGAGCCCCCCTTGCTCTCCTCCCACTTCGTGGCCCACCGCCAGGACGGACTCGGTACCGCGGCGGTACCGAGGTGGCCATCACGACAACTGGGACCACGATGACGATGGATCGTCCTGGCGCGACCCCCTGTCCGATCCCTTGATCCAGCACGGGATGGTCCCCACGCACGCGGGGGTGCGCAGCGGCTTCAGATCCCGCGGATAGTCTTCCTCCGGTCCCCGCCCTCGCGGGGATGTGCCGGTCGATCGGTTGCAGTGAGCTTTGGGTGCGGATGGTTGTCCCCGCGCACGCGGGGGTGGGCTTCGATGTCCTTCTGCATCCGTAGCCGGTCCTCAGCCCCTGCACGTGCAGGAGGCACTTCTTCCGCGCTGGCCGCAGGACTGGCTGAGCGTCACTCAGCCACAAGACCGATGCGTTCTGCCGGAAGCGCACGGCGGACAGCGGGGGCTGGGCCGAGAGGACAGCGCCCCGAAGACGCGTCAGCTTTGAGCAGCAGCTTCCGGCACGCTGGCTGACCAGCTCACGCCGCTACGCGAGCCTCAGTCGTCACGTCACGCTGCGGTGTTCACCCAACCTCCAGATTCACCCGTACGGTTGGCTTTACGTCCGTGCGCACCACTCGAACTCACCCTCTGCGCACTCTACGTAACAGCGTTGCGGGACGCTACGGGAAATTCCCCTCACCCCCCGTTTTTCACTGAAACAGGTGATTTTTCGCAAGCGTCGCCTACCCATCGGATATCAGCTTCACTTCCTGACATCTCAGGAGGACCTCGAAGCTCTCCTGAGCGACGCTGACACCAACCATCACCCAACCGGTGTAATGAATCGCGAACACGGCCCCAGGGGTCACCCAGGCGAAGCACCTGGTCAGCACCTCACGCCAGGCACCTTCGTTTCTCCCGCGAGCGCATCTGCCCATACTTCAGAGCGCCCCTTCCGGCGATTTCCACACACTGCGAGTAACCGCGCCGGGTAATCGACCCCACCTGCTAGCACCCAAGGGGCTGACCCCGCCGACTATCCGGTATAACCGTTCGACGTTGGGGCCACACCGATCAGCGATTACCGAACGGTTGATCCCAGCTGCACAACCGACCAGCGTGAGTGGTCGCTCCCCCTCCCCGTGACGAGGGGAGGGGGCGGTCCTCCGCTCACGGTGCGCGCCGACGCGGCAGTGATGTGAGACCCGAGTCCGCAGCTGGCGCCTACCCAGACAAGTGAAGATTGGAATTTGTTATGCTGATCAACTCCACGTGCCATGCCGTGTCAACCTGCATGCTCACGAATTCCGGGGGACGCGGTCCTACGCGTCCACGTCCGGGGGTGGCATGGGTGGGCGGACGCCGCGAGGCCGGCGGTGTCGACCGCCCCGACGGCGCCGCGTACGAAGCAGCCGTTCCCTCCCGCAGGCACCAGTCCACCGGTGGACACGCAAGTCGGCGCCGAGCACGGCGATGAGGACCAAGACCGACAGCACGGCGGTCCATACCCAGGCCCAAAGGGACATGAACGAGTTCCTTCCGGTCGAGAACGAGAGGGATGCACGCTCCTCGCACGGGGCCATCCGGCCCAACAGGCTGAGATACCTGCGAGCGGCGCGCTGATCCATCCGTCTCGACGACGGCTGCACTCCACACCCCGCTCCGGGGATCAACGCCCCACGTGAGCGCCCATCCAGTCAGCCGTGGCCGCGCTTATCTGGCCACGGCCCGCCCAACGTTCGCCGACAACCCCGACTGTCGGCGCCGGATGCGAAGGGACACCGGCATTGCACGTGGATGCCGACAACCAGGCCGACATGGACAGGCCCAACAGAGGAGGTCGACGCCTGCGCACCGTGCAGCGGATGCGTGAGACCGGCTGCAGCGACGCCACGATCGTCCTGGTCACGCGCCTCCAGCAGCACCTACACGCCCGGTTTGGTCACGCCGGGACACTCCGGGCGCTGGTTGATCACGCCATCACGCTGGGCCTGCACCGCCAGCTCGGCATGCCCGCCGACATCAGGTCGGCCCGGCCAGTCGATCGGGCACGCCACGTCACCCAGGCCGTCAAGCGCCTCTCGGCCCGGCTGGGCAGCCGGCGCCACCCCCGCGGCCCCGAATGGCACTACGTGGAAGTCATCGTCCGCTGCTGCTGCGAAGAGGACATCGAGGGGGAACTAGCGGCCCTGGCCAGCCTGTGGGCCGCTGCTCACGGCGATTCCCCAGTGGACTTCCGGGGTGACGTCCTGCCCACGCCGACCCTGCCGGTGCTGGACGACGACCGCCTGGAGATCACCGCCGAGTTGGTCGTTCGCTGCGCCAAGCTCGAAGCCGACCTCGCGCGCAGCCAAGCCGACAACGCCCTCTACCAAGGAAACCTGGGCACCGCGATCCGGGCCAACCGCGTCCTCACCCGCGACCTCGGACTCGCTCAAGAGGAACTCCAGGCCGCCCAGCACGACGAGCAGCAGGCCAGGCTCGACAAGGAAGTCCTGACGCGGATGGTGACATGTGAGAACCGTCGCCAGGTACGCCTCCAGAAGCGGAACGACGACCTGGTGCGGTTCATCGCCATGTCCCTGGCTATCGCCAACCGAGAAGTCCGCCAGACCAGCACGGCGATACAGCTGATGGACCCTGTCCAGACCGTGGTCGGGCGAGTCCTCGGCGAGGAGGCCGACACCAAGAGCCTCAGTGGCCTGTTGGCGCAGACGGGCCAGCACGTGCTCCGCCTCCGTGTCACGGCCTCACCAGTACGGCGCACGCTGGCTCTCTACCTGTGGATCTGCTGGTACCAGCACGATCCCTCCACCAATCACGCGAGGCTCGCCGAAGAGGTGGGCTTCCCCGTGGAGCCGGTTCGAAACACGTTGACCGCCGGTCTGCTCCACCCGCCGCTGGTGGTCGCCATCGCGGAAGTGGTGGGGGCTGACCGGGACTGGGTCACCCGACTGCTCAAGCAAGCCGGCGTGACGAGCGTCCTGTGGCCCCTTCCCCGTCAGGTCCCCCGATACCAGCAGCCGGAGGGCTACGGAAGCTGAGAACCCGCGGACAACGTACCCGACTGGGGTTGCGAGCAGCGACGATCCTTGCAGACAACCCCTTGCGATCGGCGCCGTGTTGTCACCTGCTCGTCAGCACAAGGCCGACTCCCTGACGATGCCCCGACCTCCGTGGCGAACCATGCGTGGTCGGGGCGTCGGCACAAACCGTCTCTCCTCGTCCCGCCGACGCCGGGAACCTCGTGGTGCGTTCCCTGCGGAGGCGGGATCCCCTCTACGCCTGTCATCCGCGTCCCGGCATGGTGCCTAAACCTCTAGCCCCTTCCAAGATCACCATTTAGGCTCAACAAGAGGGCTAAAAGAGAGGGGTAAACCAGTGCTACCCGGACTGACTCCCGGAGAACGGCTCCCCCGCCGCGAGGTCCACGCCCGCTACGGAGGCCGCCAACAAGGCGGCATCGGTCCCTCCAGCCGCACCAACGTCGTCCTCTTCTTCACCAACCCCGCCATCGGCCAACAACACGGCTACTACGACGGCTGGGACACCAACGGCCTCTTCCACTACGTCGGGGAAGGTCAACGCGGCGACCAGCAACTCACCCAAGGCAACAAAGCCATCCTCAACCACGCCGTCGATGGCCGAACCCTCGAAGGCTTCCTCGCCAACGGTCCCACCGTGACCTACCTCGGCGAGTTCGAACTGGTCGAGCACTACTTCACCGACGCCCACGAGACCGGCGACCCCACCACCCTGCGCCAGGTGGTGGTGTTCAAACTCCGCCCCCTCACCCGCGTCCCGGTCGCGTTGCCGAACCTGCCGTTCAGCCCCACCTCCCAGCCGCGAGTGGAGACGGTGCCGGTCGAGGAACACCACACCGAACGCTCCTTCGTCAGCCCCGACCGTGAGCCCTACGAACTGGAACGACGGGAATCCGCCCTGGTCACCCGTTACAAGCAACACCTGCTCCGTGAAGGGCACACGGTCAGCCGCCTCCGTGTTGTTCCCCCCGGGGAGTCCCAGCCGCTCTACTCGGACCTGTGGGTGGAAACCACCCGCGAGTTGATCGAGGCCAAGAGCACCGTCACTCGCGAACAGTTGCGGATGGCGGTCGGGCAGTTGCTGGATTACGGCCGCTTCGCCGACGCGAAAACCCACGCAATCCTGGTGCCGTCCCGGCCCCGACCCGACTTGCTGGCCTACGTCCACTCCGCGGGCATCAGAGTGATCTACCAGGACAAACATCAAGGCTGGGGCCGCGAAGACCCGCCCGTCGACGAAGCGCCGTAACCGAGTTCCCACAGGGCAAGAGACCCCGGGGGGAGCTCCTGCTGCTTCCGGGTCTTCTCACCCTTCGCGCTCACCTCACGCCAGTTACACGGCGTTGGCCACCACGCCGTAGAGCCGCCTGGCCTCGTTTGTCGCTCAGCCGCACCTTGATGCCCCGGTCGGCTGATTACCTCCGGCCGGGTTGCCGCACAGGGGGCACCGATCGCTGCGCTGCTGCTTTAGCCAACGCCGGGCTCTCGACCGACTCGACCTCCGACACGGTGTGGTCGAGGGGCACGCAGGTCCGGGCTTGGACAAGGGGCGGCCAGGGCCCTTCGCCCGTCAAGCAAGTTCACCCGGCTCCATCGGCACCTGCCCAGATCAACCTGTAACAACGTGAAATCGGGTGTCGCAGGTTCGAGTCCTGCCGGGGGCACAGGTCAGAAGGGGTGTGGACGGGCTACCGTCCACACCCCTTCCGCATGTCGTGCGACCTCCGTGCGACGAGCCGTGTCGCGGCTCCGCCGGCCGCTCGTCATCACTCGTCCCGGCAGAGCTGGAGCGCCGTCCGGGTTCTTCCGCCGTGGAGCACGGCCTGGCGTCTGGACAGGGGTGACGCCGCGCGCGCCCAGTGCCGTGTCCCACGCCCCGACCTGGCTCTCCAGGCGTGCGCGGCGGGTTCCACCTGCTGCGCGGGGGCAGACCCCGGCCGCGCTCCCGGGGTGCCTTCACTTTCTCGTTGGCAATTGACCTTCGTGGTTCCGGTGTCCTGCTCCCCCTGCCGGGCGTTGCTCGGCAGGGGGAGTCGAGATGCGGGTGTGGCTGACGTTGCGCATGGTGGGTTCCGAGCCGCTCCTTCCCGATCGCACCAACGCCGGGGAGGCGGCAGGAAGGCCGTGACGGACGTGCCGTGCGCCGTGGACGAGTCGGGCGGCGGGGACTGCGCAGCCCCTCCGGTCCGCGACGCGCGTTCCGGCGAGCCGGCGTGGCCCGGACGGCGTTCCCCGTCGGGGAGCGGCGACGGGTCGCGGCACCGGCCGGGGTCCCGCCGCACCGCTGGCCGACGGTGCCGGGGCGCCGCGCGCCCGCGCCCACGGGGAGAGGTCGCGAACCCGCGTGCGGAACGCAGGCGAGGGGCACGGTCGGCACCGCCTTCCACCAGCGCCGAACAGCCGATCTGACGGTCCGCGGCGATGCCGTTCGACGCCGGGCGTCACCGCGCCGCCCTGGAAGCCCGACCTGCTCCCGCGGATCGGCAGGACAAGAGAAGGAGTCGCCTCATGAAGGCGCGTACGAGGACGACCCGTCGTGTCACCACCTCCGCCCACCCCCGACGCCGCCGGTGGGTCGGGCTGTCGTTGCTCCTCGCGGTGCTGTTCTCGCTGGCCGGACCGGGGACGGCGCAGCCGGCCGAGGTGCGGCAGTCGGCCACGGTGCGGCCGGCTGACACCACCTCGGCTGACACCACCTCGGCTGACAACGCCGAGGACCTCTTCCCTCCCCGGGTCCCGCTCATCGTGGCCAACAGCGGGTCGGGCGACGTGACCGTGTTCGACACCCGGCTCAACCGGGTCATCCAGACGATCCCGATCCCCGGCGTCCCGGTGGGGGTGGCCTTCCTGCCCGGTGGCCGGTTCGTCTACGTCACGAACGAGTTGACCAACACGGTCTCGGTGATCGACCTGGTGACCAACCAGGTCGTGGCGACCATCCCCGTCGGCTCCCACCCCTTCGGGGTCGTCGCCACCCCCAATCGCGTGTTCGTGCCCAACTTCGGGGACGGCACGGTGTCCGTCATCGACCCCAAGACCAACCAGGTCATCGCGACGATCCCGGTGGGGCGGTTCCCGCACACCCCCGCGGTCACCCCCGACTTCTCCAAGGTCTTCGTCACCAACAACGGGTCGAACACGGTGACCGTGATCGACACGGCCACGCTCCAGCCCATCGCGACGATCCCGGTCGGCCGGTTCCCCTCGGGTATCGCCATCTCGCCCGACGGCAACCGCGCGTACGTCGCGAACACCGGCGCGAACACGGTGACCGTGATCGACATCCCGACGCTCCAGCCCATCGCCACCATCCCGGTGGGCGCCGCGCCGATGGGGGTGGCCTTCGCCCCGAACGGGCTGGTCTACGTGGCCAACGCCGGCGGGAACACGGTCTCGGTGATCGAGCCGTCCACGAACCAGGTGATCGCGACCATCCCGGTCGGCAACCAGCCCGAGGGCGTGGCCGCCGCGCCGGACGGCAGCTTCGTCTTCGTCACCAACGCGCTGGACAACACGATCTCGCTCATCGACCAGGCCACCAACACGGTCGTCGCCACCATCCCGGTCGGCACGGGTCCGGAGGGCGCGGCGGTGTCCCCGCTGTGAGCGGCGACGCGCGGCCGCGCCGCCCGCGGCGTCGGACCGGTCAGGCACGATGCGGGAGTGACCGAACGTGACGCGCTGGCGGAGCCCGACCCGACGCTGGCCGCCCTGGGCCGGATCGCCAGGGACTCCGCGTCCCGGTTCGCCGGGCACAACCTGCGGATCCGACGCAGCCGCGTGGTCCACGCCGTGCGGGCCTACCCGTGGCTCGGCGGGCTGTCGCTGCCCGGGCCGGCCTGCGGCCAGGGCTGGGGCGGGCCGGGAGTCGGCGGGGACCTGCACCCGACGAGCGAGCAGGTGACCTGCGAGCACCAGCGGTGCCGGGGCGCCGCGGCGCCAGGGGTTCCGGCACACCGCGCCCAGCTCGCGCTCGACCTCGGCGTCTAGCCGGGCGGGGTTCCTGACCGGGCACCGCTTCTGATTGAGAACAGCGCCTGACCGAGCACGGCGTCCAGCTGGGCACGGCGTGGGCGGTTCTGCTGGGATGACCGGTATGCGCGTTCTCGTCACCGGGGCCACCGGTTACCTCGGCCGCGCGGTCGTCCGACACCTGGCGCACACGGGGCACCAGGTGGTGGGTCTGGCCCACACCACCCCGCCACCCCCGGTTCCCGACGTGGAGTGGCGGCACGGCGACGTGCTGGACCCCGTCGCGGTGGCGGACGCGTTGACGGGCGTGGAGGCCGTCGTCCACCTGGCCGGGCTGTGCCGGGTGCGGGAGGCGGTGGACCAGCCGGCGCGGTACTTCGAGGTCAACGTGGGCGGCACGGTCGCCCTGCTGAAGGCACTCGACCGGCGGCCCCGCGCGCGGCTGGTCCTCGCGTCCACCGCCACCGTGTACGGAGCGCCCCGCCGACAGCCGGTCGACGAGGACGCCACGCCCGACCCCCGCAACCCCTACGCGGCGTCCAAGCTGGCCGCGGAGCAGGTGGTCGGCTGGCAGGCCGCGACGGGCCGACTGGGCGCGGCGACGCTGCGAATCTTCAACGTGGCGGGGGCGTGCGGGGAGCACGGCGACCCGGACGACACCCGGGTCATCACCCGCGCCTGCGCCGTCGCGGCCGGTCGCATCCCCCACCTCGACGTGTTCGGCGACGGCTCCGCGGTGCGCGACTTCGTGCACGTCGCCGACGTCGCCCAGGCCGTCGCGTGCGCGCTGGACGCGTGCGAGCCCGGCGTCCACCAGGTGTTCAACGTGGGTGCCACCCCGGCGAGCGTGAGCGAGATCGTCACGAGGGTGGGCGAGACCAGCGGGCGCGCCGTGCACGCCGTCCACCACCCGCCGCACCCGGCCGAGGTCCCGGAGCTGCGGGCCGACACGACCCGGCTCAGGGCGCTCGGCTGGACGCCGCTCTGCTCCGACCTCGCCGACCTGGTGCTCGACCAGTGGCGCGCCGAACGCGCCCGCGCGCGCCGGTGACGACCGGGTGGGGGACGAGATGCGCCCGTCCCCCACCCGCCAGTCGAGGATCAGGCGGGCTGCGTCTCCCGCTCCGCCCAGGACGCCTTCAGCAGGCTCAGCAGGGCGTCGGACGTCAACGCGCCGGACCTGACCCGCCGGCCGTCGACGAGGAAGGTCGGCACGGCGCTCACCCCGACCTCCTGGGCCCGCCGCTCGTCCGCGCGCACGTCCTCGCCGTACGCGGCGCCGGCGAGGACCTCCCGCGCCTGGTCGACGTCGAGTCCCACCTCGCCCGCGAGCTCGGCCAGCGTGTCGTGCTCGGAGAGGACCCGGTTCTCCTCGTGGTAGGCGCGGAACAGGCGTTCCTTCAGCTCACTCCGCAGCCCGTGGGTCGCCGCCCAGTGCGTCAGCCGGTGCGCGTCGAAGGTGTTCACCGGCCAGGCGGTCCTCAGCCTGATCGTCAACCCCTCGGCCGCCCCGAGCTGCCCGATGTGCGCGAACTTCGCCAGCGTCGCGTCCCGGTCCATGCCGTAGCCGGCCATCACGTCCAGCAGCGACCGGCCCGGCACCGTCGGCTCGTCGGCCCGGAGCTCGAAGCTCCGCCACACCACCTCGACCGCGTCGCGGTGCTCGAACCGGGCCAGCGCCGTCTCAAGCCGGCGCTTCCCCAGGTAGCACCACGGGCACAGGATGTCCGACCAGACCTCCACCAGCATGCGCGTTCCCCCCTCGCTCATCGGCCGACCACCAGCACGACCTTGCCCCGGCCGTGCCCCTTCTCGATCTCGCGGTGCGCGTCCGCCGCCTGGTCCAGCGGGTACGTCCGGCGCACGTGGACGCGCAGCTGCCCGTTCTCGTACAGCTCGACCAGCTCGGCGAGCCGGGCGGCGCTGCGCTGGCTGCGGATCGCCCGCACCCCCAGCTCCTCGGCGACGTCGAAGGCGACGATCGTGCCGATCCGGCTCCGGTCGGCCACCAGCTCGACCGAGGCCCGCGCGGCCTCCGCGCCGGCGCCGTCCAACGCGGCGTCCACGCCGTTCGGCGCGACCGCCCGCACCCGGTCCACCAGGCCGTCCCCGTAGCTCACCGGGATCGCGCCGAGCGCCCGGAGGTAGTCGTGGTTGCGCTCGCTCGCCGTGCCGATCACGGTGGCGCCCCAGGCCCTGGCGAGCTGCACCGCGATGGTGCCGACCCCGCCGGCGGCGCCGTGGACCACCACGGTGTCCCCCTGGCCGACGCCGATCGCGCGCAGCGCGGTGTAGGCGGTCTGACCGGGGCCGGAGAGCCCGCCGGCCACCTCCCACGGCATGTCCGCGGGCTTGGCGACGATCTGGTCGGCGGGCGCCACGACCAGTTCGGCGTAGCAGGACAGCAACCGGTACCCGAGCACCTCGTCACCCACGGAGAACGCGGTGACGCCCTCGCCGACCTGGTCGACCACGCCGGCGAACTCGTTGCCCGGCGCCTGCGGGTAGCTCGGAACCGTCCCGGGCAGCACGAAGCCGGTGCGCACCCCCGCGTCGACCGGCTGCACGCCGGCGGCGCGCACCCGGACCCGGACCTCGCCCGGCCCGGCCTGCGGGTCGTCGACCTCGGCCACCTGGAGCACCTCCGGCGGCCCCGGGGTCGAGAAGACCGCTGCTCTCATCGTCACGTCCTTTCCCCGCGGCGTGCCGGGCACGCGACGGGAGTCCCGGTGCGGCCAGGAAGCCTGGGCGCTGCTTCCCCGTGATCGGCAGCGCGTCGGGACCGAACGTAGGACGTCGACCTTCCTTGAGGTCTACTCCTCGGGCCTGGTGACGTCGCTCTCAGAGCGAGCGCTCTCGGCGACGGGTGGCGGAGTGCGGCCGGAGGTCGGTCAGGACAGGAAGATCCGCTGTCCCGGGGTGAGCACGTGGTGCGGGTCGTAGCGCCCCTTGGCGGCGGCGAACCGCGGCCACACCGGCCCGAAGTGCGCCTGCCAGTCGTCCCTGGTGAGCGGGGGCGTCCCGGTGGGGTGGACCGCGCCGCCCGCCGCCCGCACCCGCTCGGAGAAGGCGCGGCTGGCCGAGGTGATCCGGGCCATCGCGGCCGGGTCGTCGGGCGGGGCCGCGCGGAGCAGGGCGACGTGGACGACGACCGGCCCGCCCGGAACCCGGAACAGGGGTGTGTTGAACCGGTCCGTCGTGGTCGGGTGCACCACCACGCGGCCGCCCTCACCCACCTCCTCCCCCGTCAGCGTCGCCATGACGTCGGCGACGGCCTCCCCGGCCGAGAGGTCGGGCAGGAACGCGCCCAGCCAGGGGTGCGCCCGAGTCCACTCCCCCGCCGCCGGCGGCTCGTCGCCGTCGCGGCCCGTCCCCGACACGAAGTCCAGGTAGGGCAGGTCCTTGGTCTCGACCTCGCCGTCCCACGGCGCGATGTCGGCGAGCGCCGTCTCGTCCTCGGCCGTCGCCGGGGGCGTGTGGAAGCGGCCGACCTCCAGCACGTACGCCCACCCGCCGTGCTCGTCGGGGCGCGCGTGGCCCGTCACGTGGTCGAACCGGTGGTGGGTCACGAGGCGGCGTTGGGCGGCGAGGAGCCGGCGCGGGTCGCCGTAGTGGAGGCGGTGGCGCCGCACCGAGGACTGCGCGGAGACCAGGCGCAGGGTCGCGCGCACGATCACCACGCACTGGCCGAGCCCGGCCAACGCGGCCTCGAACAGGGGTCGGTCGTAGTTCGGGGAACAGGTCCGCACCCGCCCGTCGCCCGTCACGACCTCCAGCTCCAGCACGTTGTCGGTCTGGAGGCCGTGCAGGTGCGAGGTGCCGCCGACGCCGCCGACGGCGAGCGTTCCGCCCACGGTCAGCTCGACGCAGTCGGTGAGCACCGGCGGGGTCAGGCCGGACGGCACGGTCGCCACGAGCACATCGCTCCAGCGGGCGCCGGCGTCCACCACGACCCGGTCCGGCAACACCTTGTGCACCGTGTCGAGCGTGCGCATGTCGATGACCACACCGTCGCTGACCTGCGCCTGACCGCCCGTCGCGTGCCCTTGACCCCGGGGCGTGGCGCGGAGGCCGTGCGCGGCGGCGAACCGCAGCATCGCCGCCACGTCGGCCACCGAAGCCGGTCGGAGCACGGCCAGCGGGAGCCGGTGCGCGGTGTGCCCGAAGTCGTCGGCCAGGGCGGCGCGGCTGGCCGTGTCCACCACCAACTCGCCGTCCAACGCCGGCAGGGCGTCGACCGGGATCGCCGCCGGCCCGTCGCCCGCCTGATGTCGGATCCTCTCCATGCGGCCCTCCGCTGTTCCCGCCGGCCGCGCCAGGGCCGCGGACCGGCTGTCAAGCAGCCGGCCACCCTCCCGCGCGCGCTGGGCCTGACGGGGCGCTGTGCACGCCGTCACCCGCCGACGGCGCTCTCCCGTGATCTCCACGAGATCGCCGACGTGATCGATCTGACGCCCCGTTTATAGACGGCCCCCCGGTTCCGAAGCAGGACCCGAAACCTGACCGTGCGGGAATAACCACCCGAAGGAATGACAGTGGACGCAATGCGTCACGAAAGGCCCTCGCACCCCGCGCGGAGAACGGCCGCCGCCTCACTGGGAAGAAGGACCCACGTGGGCGGTCACCCGGGAAACCGCGGGTCACACCCGCCCTGCCCGGCACTGCCCCGGCGGGTGACATCCGGAGGTGGCCAGCCCACCCGGCCGGGTGGCGACGACCGCCCCGCGGCTCGCCGGCCTGCGACGATCGGGCGAACGCGCGGGAGTGGAGGTGCCATGTCCGCATCGAGCGCCATGTCCGCATCGGGCACGGAGGGCACGAGGAGCGCGGCGGACGCCGGGGACGGGGTCGTCGTGGTGACCGGGGCGGCGGGCGCCCTGGGCCGGGCGGTGGCGAGAGAGTTCACCGGGCGCGGCCACCGGGTGGTCGGGCTCGACCGCGCCGGCCACCGCTTCGACGAGCTGGCGCACTCCGACGACGTGGTGTTGGGCGTCAGCCTCGACCTGACCGACCGCGACGCCGTGCACGGCGCGTGGGAGCGGATCGACGCCCTGGGGCCGACCGCCGCGCTGGTGGCGGTGGCCGGCGGGTTCGCCTCCGCCCGACTGCCCGACCTCCACCTCGGCGACGTCACGACCATGATGGACACGAACCTGGTCACCGGCCTCTGGTGCCTCCAGGCCGCAGCGCCCCGGATGGTGGCGGTCGGGGGAGGCTCGATCGTCACCGTCGCCGCGCGGGCCGCGGTCGAGGGCGCCGCCCCCGTGGCCTACGCCGCGGCCAAGGCCGCCGTCCTGCGCGTCACCCAGGTGCTCGCCCACGAGCTGCGCCCCCAACGGGTCCGGGTCAACTGCGTGCTCCCGTCCGTCATCGACACCCCGGCGAACCGGGAGTGGATGCCGCGCTCGGCGGTCGCGAAGGCCGTCGCCCCGGAGGCGATCGCCCGGGTCGTGGCCTTCCTGTGCGGACCGGACGCCACGCCGATCAGCGGCGCGGCGATCCCCGTCTACGGCGACGCCTGACCGGCGGGTCCGCGCGGCACGGCGGAACGGCGGCACGGCGGAACGCCCGTCGGTGTTGACCAACCGTCGGGGTTGATCACCTCCGTACGGTGGTTGCCACCGCCGACGAGCCGTTGGAGGAGCCATGCGCGCCACGCACGAGGTCGTCAACCAGGTTCCGCCCCTGGTGGACCACGACGTCGCCGACGACCCGGCGTTGCTGGAGGCGCTGCGCAGGGAGGGCGCCGGGTGGTCCGAGGGCCGCCTGCGCGAGCTGGGGCGCCTCGCCGGCGGCGAACAGGCCCAGGAGTGGGGCCGCCTGGCCAACACCCACACCCCGGTGCTGCACACGCACGACCGATACGGCCACCGGGTGGACGAGGTGGAGTTCCACCCCGCGTGGCACGAGCTGATGGGCGTCGCGGTCCGGCACGGCCTGCACGCCGCCCCCTGGCGGTCCGCCGAGCCCGGCGCGCACACCGCCCGCGCGGCGGCCTTCCTCGTCTGGAGCCAGGTCGAGGCCGGCCACGGGTGCCCGATCTCGATGACCTACGCCTCGGTGCCCGCCCTGCGGCGCGCACCCGACCTCGCCGAGCGCTTCGAGCCGCTGCTCGCCGCCCCGCACTACGAACCGGGGACCCGACCGCCGGAGGCGAAGCGCGGACTCGTCGCCGGCATGTCCATGACCGAGAAGCAGGGCGGCTCGGACGTGCGCGCCAACACCACCCGCGCCGTCCCCGCCGGCGACGGTGGCTACCGGCTCACCGGCCACAAGTGGTTCACCTCGGCGCCGATGTCGGACCTGTTCCTCACGCTCGCCCAGGCCCCCGGCGGCCTGTCCTGCTTCCTGCTGCCCCGGGTGCTGCCGGACGGCTCCCGCAACCGGCTGCGCTTCCAGCGGCTCAAGGACAAACTGGGCAACCGCTCGAACGCCTCCGCCGAGGTCGAGTACGAGGAGGCTGCCGGCTGGCTGGTCGGCGAGGAGGGGCGGGGCGTGCGGACCATCATCGAGATGGTCAACACCACCCGGCTCGACTGCGTGCTCGGGGCGGCGGCGGGCATGCGCCTCGGCGTCGCCCACGCCGCGCACCACGCCGCCCACCGGTCGGCGTTCGGCCGACGACTGGCCGACGCGCCCCTGATGCGCAGCGTCCTGGCCGACCTGGCCGTCGAGTCGGAGGCCGCCACCACCACGGCGCTGCGCCTGGCCGGGGCCACGGACCGCGCGGTGGCCGGCGACGAGCACGAGGCCGCGTTCCGCCGACTGGCGCTGGCCGTGAGCAAGTACTGGGTGTGCAAGCGCGCGGCCCCGCACGCGGCCGAGGCGCTGGAGTGCCTGGGCGGCAACGGGTACGTCGAGGACTCCGGCCTCCCCCGGCTGTACCGGGAGGCGCCGCTGGTGTCGATCTGGGAGGGCTCGGGCAACGTGGCCGCGCTCGACGTCCTGCGCGCCATGGCGCGGGAGCCCGGGTCCGTGGGGGCGTTCCTGGCCGAGCTGGACGCCGCGGCCGGCGGTGACCCCCGCCTGGACGCCGCTGTGGGGCGGCTGCGGCGGGAGCTCGCCACCCTGCCCGCGACGGACGGCGACACCGTGGCGGCGGGCGCGCGCCGCCTGGTCGAGCGGATGGCCCTGGCACTCCAGGGAAGTCTCCTGGTGCGGCACGGGCACCCCGCCGTGGCGGACGCGTTCTGCGCGTCGCGGCTGGGCGACGAGGGCGGCCTCGCCTTCGGCGCCCTGTCCGCCACGGTGAACACCGCGGCCATCCTGGAACGCGCGACGCCGAAGGTGGGGTGAGGCTCGTGGGCGACCCCGCTGCCCGGCCCGCCGTCCGGGTGGAGCGCGACGGCCCCGTCACGACCGTGGTGCTCGCGCGGCCCGAAGTCCGCAACGCCGTCGACGGGCCGACCGCCCACGCCCTCGCCGAGGCGTTCCGGGAGTTCGACGCCGATCCCGAGGCCGCCGTGGCGGTGTTGTGGGGCGAGGGCGGGACGTTCTGCTCCGGCGCGGACCTGAAGGCGGTCGGCACCGAGCGCGGGAACCGCGTGGCACCCGACGGCGACGGCCCGATGGGACCCACCCGGCTCCGGCTCGGCAAACCGGTGATCGCCGCGATCAGCGGCCACGCGGTGGCCGGCGGGCTCGAACTGGCGTTGTGGTGCGACCTGCGGATCGCCGAGGCCGACGCCGTGCTCGGCGTCTTCTGCCGCCGCTGGGGCGTGCCGCTGATCGACGGCGGGACCGTCCGCCTCCCCCGGCTGGTCGGCCTGAGCCACGCCATGGACCTGGTGCTGACCGGCCGACCGGTCGACGCCGAGGAGGCGCTGCGGATCGGCCTGGTGAACCGCGTCGTCCCGACCGGCCGGGCGAGGGCGGAGGCGCACCAGCTCGCCCGGCGGCTCGCCGCGTTCCCCCAGACCTGCCTGCGTCACGACCGGCTCTCCCTGCTCGACCAGGAGGGGGAGCCGGAGGACCGGGCCATGGCCGCGGAGTTCCGGCACGGGCTGCGTTCCCTCGCCGCGGACGCGGGCCCGGGCGCCGCCCGGTTCGCCGCAGGGGAAGGCCGGCACGGCCACTTCCCGAATCGTTGACCGAGGCAGAAAACCAGCAGTCACGGCGGAGTCAGGACAGGTATCGTCAGCTTCCCCGTAAGCGCTTTCCTCCGGCCGCCGAACCACCTGCCGACCGGAGGCAGTGGTCTGGTCCATCAGGTCGCGAGCCGAACGGCCCGCGCCGGTCGTCTCGCGCCCATCCGGGTATCGAGACCCGGGCTGAACAGCACGAATCGGTCGACCGGCGCGTTTCTCACCCCTCCGGGCTACGACCGGCGACCATCGGGACTTGGACGATCGCACGATGCGCGGCCCCGTCATCCCCGGGCAACATGAATGACGTCCACCCGAGCGTCAAGCTCCCCGACGACAGCCGCCGGGTGGACGGCGCGCCGCACGGACACCGGAAGCAGGGGCCGGAGTTCGTACGGACACGCGCCTGGCTGGCGTGAGCACGAGGTGGACCGGTGTACCCCCAGGGCCGGGACCACACCGGCACGTCAGTCCGCCCGCGGTGGCGTCCGGGCCGGCCCGCACGCCGGGCGCCACCGCACCGGGGAGCCTCGTCCTCCGCGCCGACAGCGTGCGCCGGGCTCGCGCTCTCGCAGCCCTGGGACCTCTCCGAGCCGGCATTCACCTGGCTGTTCAACCCGCTTCGACCGCGGGGTCCCGGAACACACGCGACCGGATGTCTCACCCGGCCTCGCCGTCTCCGCGCCTCGAAACTCCACGGCCTCGGATCAGGCTCGACTGGCTCTCCACACCCAGGCCGGCAACCACACAGCCCTTCAGCGCCCGAGGCCGACCCTCAGAGAACGCTCCCGCCAGCACCCTGGCCCCACGTTCTCGGGACAGCCCCCACCCGCCCTAGAGGACAAGCCCCACACCAACAAAAAAAGGGGGGCCACAAGGCCCCCCACACACCCAACAAACCCCACAAACGAGTCATGGCCCGCACCACACGGTGCGGGCCACAACCCCAACAAAAGTTCGGCGGCGTCCTACTCTCCCACACCCCCACGAGTGCAGTACCATCGGCGCTG
>NZ_FQVN01000022.1 GCF_900129375.1 Streptoalloteichus hindustanus
CTGTGCTGTGGTGCGGGTGGGGCACGGATGTGGATGGAGGAACGGGTCGGCAAACGCATCAACCTGGAACGGGTGGACGAGGCGTTGGGCACCGGCCCGTCCAAGATCGCCACGGGGTGCCCGTTCTGCCGGGTCATGATGACCGACGGACTCACCACACGACAGAACGAACGCGTGGCGCCCGGCCACGTCGAGATCCTGGACGTCGCGCAGGTGCTGCTCCGGGCGGTGCGCCGGAGCGGTGACGGGCGGGTTCCGGCGTCCGGGTGATCCCTCGCCCGAGGACGTGACGTCCCACGAAAGGGCTAGGGTGCCCGCGTGGCGCGCGCGGAGGTCGGGGCACGAGGCCGGGGCACCGGCCGCCGGCAGATGAGCGCCCGCCGCGTCGTCGACGCGGCCGAGCGGCTCACCGCGGACCGGGGGCTCCAGGGCTGGACCATCCGCCAGCTCGCCGCGGAGCTCGACGTGTGGCCGACGGTGATCTACCACCACGTGGGCGACCGCGAGGCGGTCATGGACGCCGTCACCGAGCGGGTCGTCGGCCGCATCCCCTGCCCGGACGTCGACACGCCGTGGCGGGACTGGTTCCGGACCGTGCTCGTCGAGGGCCGCCGGGTCGCCCGGTGCTTCCCCGGCGTGGCGAACCGCCTGGTCCGCCGGGGCCCGGTCGTCGCGTCCGCGCTGCACTTCATCGACCGCGGGGTGGAGGTGCTGCGCCGCGCAGGGTTCGGCGCCGACGCCCCCGCCGTCTTCAGCCTCCTGCTGAACGGCGGGTTCTTCCTCGTGGCCTGGGAGGACGAGAACCACCGGGACCCGGCGTCCTACTTCCGGGTCATGGAGGTCCTGTGCTCCTTCCGCGGCGACCTCGCCCGACCGGGGCTGGCCGCGATGGGGGAGTACGCCCGGCACGCGCTGCCCGAGGAGCTGGCCGCCTTCCACGGCCCCTACCACGACCTGTTCGTCGAGCTCCTCCTCGACGGCGCCGCCGCCCGGCTCGCCGGCAGGGACCGTGGGTAGGACCCCCGTTCAGGGGATGGTCCGCAGCGGCCACAGCTCGCCCGTCGCGCTGTTGATCAGCGCCGCCCGCACGACCTCGGTGTGCAGCGGGAGGATGTCGTACACCGACGCCGCGACCACCGGGAGCTGCCCGAGCCGCGCGCGGGGAGCCAGCGAGCAGTGCGGGAGCCACCGGCCCGGCTCGTAGTGCTGGTGCACGAACGCGCCGGTGCCGCGCACGGCCTCCACGACCGCCTGCTGTCGTGCCACCAGGTCCTGGGGCACCGCGGGCACCAGCGAGATCCGGCCCCGGCGGAACGCGCCCATGGCGTCGAACGTGATCGCGAACGGGCCCCGGTCGGGAAGCGCCTCGACCGCGGCCCGCACCTCGTCGACGTCCCACTCCAGCAGCACCACGTAGGACATGTGCGGGTGGTGCTGGCCGTGCGTGTGGGTGCGCAGCGTCGGCACACCCCGGCTCTCCAACCGGTCCCACAGCCCCCGCAGGGCGCGCTCGGCCCGTCGGTCGAACAGCAGGCAGACCCCGAGCGCCACGCCCCGACGGTAACCGGCTTCCCGGCCGTCCTCAGCGCGACCGCTCCACCGCCCCGACGTGCCTGAGGTACTCGTGGTACCGCACCTCCAGGGCCTCCCGGTTGGGCCGGTCGCGCGGCGAGCGAGGAACCGTCAACCGCGTGTCGTGCAGGTCGCGAAGCCCGTACCGAGCCATCAGGTTGTCGCTCCGGTCCGCCCGTACCCAGGGCGCGACTTCGATCCGGAGGTCCGGGCGAATCCCGATGAGCTTCCGGTCGAACGCGGCGTGGTGGAGCTTGCAGAGAGCGATTCCGTTCGGGACGACCGGGCGGCCGTCCGGGTGCCCGTCGGGAAGGATGTGCGCGCCGTCGAGCAGGTCGGGGTAGTGGAGGCCGCAGACCGCGCAGGCGGCTCCGTAGGCCAGCAACACCCGTGCGCTGAAGACCTTCTGGTGAAGCCTGGACCTGACGAGCCGCTCCCCGTAGCGGCGTTCGTCGCTGTCGTTCTCTTCGGGGCTCTCGCCGGAGAGCGCGAGGACGACCCGTCGCTCGGCCGGTTCGTCGGCGACCACCCGGACCGGGAAATGAGGCAGGTAAAGGTCCTGGTCGACCTCCACGAACCAGACGAGCGGCGCGTTCCGCTCCAGGGCGCGGCGAATCGCCTCCTCCGCCGAAGGCTCCTCTCCGTCGTACCCGAAGCGCGCCAAGCCGTCGTCGGCTTCTGACTCGGGAACTGGGCCGCGAATCGACAGGGCCGCGTCGAGCGGGGGCGGTGCCCAGACCCTCCTGCCGTCTCCGACGAGTGGGATCCGCTGGCCCTCGAACCGGAACTCGGTGAGTTGCTTGGCGGTGACTGTCTCCTGTCCCTGGTCGGCGAGCTCCTGGAGCCATTCCATGGCGGCGGTACGCAGTCTGCGGTCGAAGTCTTCGCCGCGGTGGCGCTTTTCCGGGTGGTGAGTCCCGGTGTACTCCAGCGACGCGGCAGGGGTGCGCCCGCCGATGTCGATGACGACCCGTTCCGCGGTGTCGGGGTCGAAGTGAGTCAGGAGAGTCTTCTGCGCGGCGGCGTGGATCTCGGGGTCGCGCAGCAGGTGTTCCACGCTGTCGTGGAGCCGACCGTGGGCCTCGCGTTCGCGGAGCCACGAACCGCGCTCGGGCACGCTCGTGTCGATCGGCTCGTCCGCGCCGTCCCGAACGTCCCACAGCTCCCGCTCCAGGTGGACGAAGGGCATCGCGGCGCGGTCCGGCAGCGGCTTCACCGTCGGCTTGCCGTACCGGTCGATGAGCTCACCGACCGGTTTCTCCACGTCGGCGTAGCGCACCCAGGTGGAACCGGTTGTGGTGAACCGCCGCAACAGCCACAGCAGAAGCAGCGGCTTGTGGGGCGCCGTGTTGTTCGCCTTGCGCAGTGTCCGCAGGTGCTCGAGGAGCTGGGTCTCGTCCATGCCTCTCCGCCACAGGAATGACGTGCCGGCTCCGGGCCCTTCCGGGGGGAGTCGGCGTCCGGGTCGGGTTCTCGCCGCTGATCATGCCCTCGGGGGGTGACAGGTCCGGGGGTCAGGCCGGCGCGTTGTCGCCGCGCAGGAGGTGCCGGAGCTGGGTGAGGAGCTCGCTGCGGTTCGCGCAGCCGAGGCGGGTGCGGATGCGGGCCATGTGGTGCTCGACCGTCTTGGCGGAGATGAACAGGCGGTCGGCGACCTGCTTGTAGGTCAGGCCGGACAGCACGAGGGTGGCGACCTCGCGCTCCCGGTCGCTGAGCTGCGCCCCGTCGCCGCGCCCGGCGCCGCCCCGGTGCGGGACGGCCTGGCCGGCGACGGTCCGGGCGCCGGCGGCCCTGCCCTGGAGCATCCGCGCGCACTCCAGCAGGCCCACCATGGCCTTGCGGTCGGAGGTCCGGATCGCGGCCTGGCCGGCGAGCCGGGCCCCGTCCCAGCACAGCCCGGCGTCCCGCAGCCCGCGGGCGGCGGCCTCGGTCCTCGCCGGGTCGATCACGCCGGAGGCGACGCCCAACCAGCACTCGGCGGCGGCGGCGAGCACCGCGCAGTACCGGTTGTGGTGGCGGTTGGCCACCAACGCGGTGGCGTGCTCCTCCGCGACCGCGTGCTGGTCCGCCACCAGCGCGGCGTGCAGGCCGGCCCAGTGCAGCGGCGTCACCCACAGCGGCGGGTCGCCGAGCCGCCGGGCCAGCGCGGCGGCCTCCCGCAGGTGCGGGATGATCCGGTCCTGCTCCCGCAGCCGGGCGGCGGCCACGGCCAGCTCGCCCATGGGCAGGAACGTGAACAGGTCGACCGGGTGGCGCAGCACGGCCTCGCCGGCGTGCGACCAGGTCTCCCGCAGCGCGGGCAGGTCGCTGCCCCGTCGGGCCAGCCCCACGTCGAGCGCGACCGCGAACAACCAGTCCCGGGGTTCGAGCGCCCGGGTGTCCTTGCGGATCTGGCCCAACCGCTCCGCCGCGAGCGCGGTCTTCCCCCTGGCCATGAGGATCCACGCCTGGAGCAGCCGGTGCCGGGGGGTCATGAGGGCGCCGCCCATGCCGGCGGCGAGGGCGCGGGCGAGCACGGAGTCGGCGACGTCCAGTTCGCCGCAGTGCAGCGCGACGAGCGCCGCCAGCGCGGCCGGGCTGTCCGGCAGGGGCACCGCCCGGCCGGCCGGCTCCAACAGGGAGGAGGCCCGGACCAGGGTGGCCAGCGCGCCGGTCCAGCAGCCGGTCACCGACTCGTGGACGCCGAGCGCCATCAGCGACGCGGCCCCGGCGAGCAGGGTGGGCGGCTCGCCGGACGGGGTCTCGGCGAGCAGCGGCTCGGCCGGCCCGAGCTGGCCGGTCCCGACCAGGCCGACGGCCGCGAAGGCCGGCGCCGAGCCGGAGCCGGCCCACCGGTACAGCTCCGCGCTGCGGCCGAGCTGACCGCGGTGGGCCAGGGCGGCGGCGGCCACCCGCGCGGCGTCCGCGCGGTCCGCCGAGTCGTCCGCCCCGATCACCTGGTCCGCCAGGCGCAGCGCCGGGTCGAGGTCACCGGCCAACGCCGCCGCGCGCGCCCAGCCGGTGGCCAGCGCGGAGACCGGTCGCCCGGCCGCGGCCGCCGCCGCGAACAGCTGCGCCGACAGCGCGGGCTCGGCGGTCAGCGCCTCCCCCGCGGCGGCCTCGAACGCGGCGGCGACGCTCTCCCCGCCGATGCCGGTGCCCAGCAGCGACCGGGCCAGCGGCAGGACCGGGCCGCCCCGCGCCAACTGGAGCTCGGCCAACCGCTGGCGCACTCCCACCCGCTGCTCGGCGGGCAGCAGCGACCGGACGGCGGCGCGGCTGATCGGCAGCAGCGCGCCGTCCGCGGCCAGCAGGCCGGTCGCGCGCGCAGCGGCCATGACCTCGCCGACCTCGTCGGCCGCCCGGCCCAACAGGGCGCCCAGCAGGTCCATCCGCAGTCCGACCCCCGCCTCCAGGGCGAGCAGGAGCCGGCGCACGTCGGGGTCCAGCCGGTCCAGGTCGTGCCGGAAGCGGGCCACCGCCGCCGGGGGGACCTCGGCCGGGAGGTCCCGGTCGCCCCGGCGGCGCTGGTCGGCCAGCGCCTCGGCCACCCGCCGCACGAACCGGGGAACCCCCCCGGTCTGGGCGTGGACGTGCTCGACCAGGCCGGGCGGCGGGGTGGCGTCGAGGGACTCGGCGAGCAGCCCGGCGGTCCGCTCGTGGTCCAGCGGGCCCAGCGTCAGCGGGGGAGTGCCCAGGTCGAGCGTCTCCAGCAGGTCGGTGAGCGCCGTGGGTCTCGGCCAGGGACGGCAGGCGACGACGACGCCCTGCCGCCCGCGTTCCACGCGGCGGCGTAGGTCGCGCAGCTGCGGGTCGCTCAGGTGGTGCGCGTCGTCGACGAGCAGCACGGGGTCGTCCCCGGTGTCGGGCAGGTCCCGCCGCTGGGGCGCCACGTCGACGCCCGCGCGGCGGCACGCCTCGGCCAGCGCGCGCAGGAGCGTGGTCTTCCCGTGGCCGCCGGGGGCGACGACCGCGAGGCGCGGTGTGGGGTCGGGGACGGAGGCGAACGTGTCGAGGAGGTGTCTGGTCCGCGGGTCCAGGAGGGGCTGGGGGCGGGTCACGGGGTGAGTCAACGGCCGTCCTTGGCGGGCTGGGGCTTGCTCGACGGGGGGCGGGACGAGGGACTCGGAGCGGTGGGGGTGCCGGTGGCGGTGGAGGTGGCGGGGCCGACGGAGGCGGCGGGGCCGGCCCCCGCTCCCGGCGGGGGAGTGGCGTCGCCGGGGAAGCCGAAGGTCAGGGCCGCGCCGCCCATGAGCAGCAGGACCACGGCCGCCGCGACCACGCCGGGTTTGCCGATGCGGTCGGCGCGGACTCCGGGCACGCGCTCCAGCAGGGAGCGGCGCCGGGGCAGCTCGATCGGGATGACCGCCACCGGGGGCCGGGGAGGTGGCTCGCCGAGGTCGTCGAGCCGGTCGTCGACGGGGTGGAGGACCACCGGCGCGCTGACCGCCGGTTCGAGGACCGAGGTCCGCTCCGCGGGGGGCGCCGGGGGGGCCACCGGGGGACGTGCGGGCGGGCGGGGCCGGCCGTCCACCAGCCACCGCGCGGCGACCGCGGCGCCCCTGGCGAGGACCGTCCCGGGGTCCTGGTCGACCGCGACCCGGCACCGGAGCGCCGACCCGACCAGGCTCGCGACCCGTGGCGCCCGCGCGGCCTCGCCGGCGAGTACCGCGGCCTCGGGGGGACGGGCGTCCGCCGTGGACCGGGCGACGCGGGCCAGGGCGTCGGCGACGTGCTCCCACGCGGGGCGGGCCAGGTCCTCCACGGCCGCGCGCGACACCCGGACGTGGGTGGCCACGGTGGGCAACCGCACGGGGACCACCGCCTCGGGCGCCCCGGCCAGCGCCTCCGCCGCGTGGGCGCAGTCGGCGCGCAGTCGCCACAGCGCGTGGCGGATCCGGGGATCACCGTGGTCGAGGCCGTCCAGGTGGCGGCCCAACTCGGCGCGCACCCGGCCGAGGACCAGGTCCGCGAGGTGGTCGCCGCCCACCCCGGGGAGGCGGTCCGCCCGTCCGGCGAGGTCGAACCCGCCGTCCTCGGTCCGGCGGACCAGCGCGCAGTCCACGTCGTCGCTGTTCACGACCAGGACGGCGAGTGCGGCCGCGCCCGGGTCCCTGACGGCGTGCTGCTCGGCGACGGCGACGGGCCGGGGGACCAGGGTGACCTCGGTCAGCCCGGCCGCCCGCAACTCGCCGAGCACCACCTGGCGGCGGTGCGCCCCCCAGTCGCCGGGGTGGGTGAGGGCGACGTGTCGGGCTGGGCCGCCCTCCTGCTCCGCGACCTGGTCGGCGACCCACCGGACGAGCACCGCCGTGAGCACCTCCGCCAGGTAGGGCTCGCCCCCCACGACCATGGGCTCGGGGTCACCCACCCGACGGGGGAAACCCCGGGCGATGAGCGCGGGTTCGGCGGGGGCGCGCTCCTCGGCGTCCTCACCCACCAGGGCCGTCCCGTCGGGGGACAGGTGCAGCGCCGTGGGGACGGCCGTCGCCGCGGCGCCGAGGCGGACCGGCTGGCCGCCCCCGTCCGGCGGGCTGTCGAGGCGACAGACCGCGGCCGTGGTCCGGGCCGTGCCCACGTCGACGCCCAGGACGTAGGGCATGCGTGTCGCCTCCTCCGTCGGCGGTGCGGGGCGCCGGGCCGCCGCTCCGCTCGGCTCACCTGTTCGTATCAAGGGGGACTCCCCCGGGTGGCAGCCCCGATCCGTCACAACGGCAACCCCCGAATCCCCTAAAAGGTGACGGCCGAGGTGGGTGCACCCGGGGCCAACATCTAACCAGGAGTGATCCCCGATGTGCACAGGGTGATGGCGGGCCTAGCGTCGTCCACACCGCCCTGGCCGGCTGTCCGGCCGTGTCCTGGCTGGTCAACTGATGGTCGCCGATGGTTTTCACGGAGAGAGACTCCCGATGACGCACTCGCAGACGCTGCACGACTTCGTCCTCGACCTGCTGAGCGATCCGCAGGCGCGGGCCGCCTTCGAGCACGACCCGGAGGGCGTCCTGCGGGACGCGGGCCTGAGTGACATCCGCGCCGAGGACGTGCAGGAGGTCGTGCCGCTGGTGCTCGACTACGCCCCCGCCCGGCTCGCCGGGATGGACCCGACCGACGCGGCCGCCGCCGAGGGCTCCGCCGGCGCGATCCAGCAGCTCCAGGCCGTGACCCAGCAGTTCACGGCCACCGAGCCCGCGGTCGACCCGGCGGTCGCGACCGGTGCCGGTGCCGGTGCCGGTGCCGGCCTCGGCGTGGGCGCTGGTGCCGGGGTCGCGGGCGACTTCACCGCCTGCGGCGACGTCGATGGCTCGCTGGACGTGGTGGGCGGTGTCGGCGCCGGTCTCGGTGTGGTGGCCGGCGTCGGAGCCGGCCTCGGTCTGGGTGCCGGTGTTGGCCTGGGTGCTGGTGTTGGTGCCGGAGTCGGCGTTGGTGCCGGCGTGGGCGCGGGTGTCGGTGCCGGGGTTGGCGCCGGCGTCGGTGCCGGTGTCGGGGCTGGCGTGGGTGCTGGTGTTGGCGCTGGAGTCGGCGTTGGTGCCGGCGTGGGCACGGGTGTCGGTGCCGGGGTTGGCACTGGCGTGGGTGTCGGCGCGGGCATCGGTGCCGGCGTTGGCGTCGACGCCGGCCTCGGCCTCGGTGCCGGTGTTGGCCTGGGTGCTGGCGCGGGTCTCGGTGTGGGTGCCGGTGTCGGTGCTGGGGTTGGCGCCGGTGTCGGGGCTGGTGTGGGCATCGGTGCGGACGCCGGCGCGGGTGTTGGCGCTGGGATTGGTGTCGGGATCGGCGCTGACGCTGGTGTGGGTGCTGGAGTCGGCGTTGGTGCCGGCGTGGGCGCGGGTGTCGGTGCCGGGGTTGGCGCCGGCGTCGGTGTTGACGCTGGTGTGGGCGTCGGCGCTGGTGTCGGGGTCGGCGCGGGAGTTGGCGTCGACGCCGGTGCCGGTGTGGGTGTCGGAGCCGGCGTGGGCGCTGGAGTCGGTGTCGGGGCTGGCGTGGGTGCCGGTGTTGACGCTGGTGTGGGCGTCGGTGCCGGGGTTGGCGCTGGGGTCGGCGTGGGTGTGGGTGCTGACGCCGGCGTGGGCGCTGGGGTTGGTGCCGGTGTCGGGGCTGGCGTGGGCGCTGGTGTGGGCGCGGGCGTCGGCGTCGACGCGGGTCTCGGTGTGGGTGCCGGTGTGGGTGCGGGCGTCGGGGTCGGTGCTGGGGTTGGCGCCGGCCTCGGGGTCGACGCGGGTGTCGGTGCCGGCGTCGGCGCCGGCGTGGGTGTGGGCACCCAGCACCCCGCCACCGCCGACCTGGCCGGCGGCGCGGACACGCACTCCCACCACCAGGTCAGCGCTTCGCACACGGGGCTGGGCGACACCGTGGGCGGCCTGACCCAGCCGGTGGGCGGGCTGTCCGACGCCGTGGGCGCGGGCGACCTGGGACACCACGACCTGGGCGTCGGTCTCTGAGACCCGGGGAGTTGGCCGGACCCGTCGCCTCGACGGGTCCGGCCCTGCGCGCCGCCGACCCGCCGGCCACGACACCGGCCGCCGGGTCGGCGTCTCCGTGGCTCGCGGTGCTCGACGAGACGATCGGGGTCTGCGAGGCCCACCGCCGCCAGGACCTCGCCCACGGCCTGCGCCGCCGGCGGGCCGGGCTGCTCGCCCCCCACCTGCGGGTGGTGGTCGTCGGGATGGCCAAGCAGGGCAAGAGCCAGTTGGTGAACGCGCTGGTCAACGCGCCGGTCTGCGCCGTGGGCGACGACGTCTCCCCCTCGGCGGCCACCGTCGTCCAGCACGCCGAGACACCGTCGGCGGTCCTCGTCGCGCGTCCCGCTGCGGCCGGCGCGCCCCCGGCACGGGTGCCGGTCCCGGTCGACCAGGTCGCCAGGGAGGTTGGCGCGCGGGCCGGTCTGCTCCGCGCCGAGGTGGGCATCCCGCGCGCGCTGCTCGCGTCCGGTCTGTCCTTTGTGGACACTCCACCGCTCGGGGACCCGACCACCGAGCGCGGCGGCGCCGTCCACGCCGCGCTGGCCGACGCCGACGCCGTGGTGCTGGTCTCCGACGCGACCGGCGAGCTCACCGGGGCCGAGCTCGACCTGCTGCGCCAGGTCGCGGCGTCCTGCCCGGCCGTGCTCGTCGCCCTCACCAAGATCGACCTGGTCACGGGGTGGCGGCAGGTGCTGGAGCGGAACCGGGCGCGGCTGGCCGGGGCCGGGCTGGCGGTGCCCCAGCTCCCGGTCTCGGCGGCCCTCCGGCTGCGCGCGGCCGACGCCGGGGACCGGGCGCTCAACGGCGAGTCCGGGTTCCCCGAGCTGCTCGACCACCTGCGGCGGTCGGTGGTCGCCCGCCGCGACCAGCTCGCCAGGTGGACCGTGGCCGTGGCGACCACCGCCGCCCTGGAGCCGGTCGTCGCCAGGGTGCGGGCCGAGGTCGCGCTGCCCAGCCGGACGGGCGTCGCGGCGTCCCGCCTGGAGGAGGCGCAGCGGCAACTGGAGGAGCTGCGCCGTCGGTCGGGCCGCTGCCACCAGGTCCTCGCGGACGAGATGGCGGACCTGACCGCCGACATCGACCACGACCTGCGGGAGCGGACCCGCGGCGTGCTCCGCGAGGTGGACCGGGTCCTCGACGAGGCCGACCCGCTCGCGGTGTGGGAGATCCTGGAGGACTGGCTCGGCCGCAACCTGTCCGAGGTGGCGGAGGCCAGCTCCACCTGGCTCGTCGAGCGCTGTGAGTGGATCGCGGAGAAGGTGGCGCTGGGCTTCCCGGCCGCGGACGCGCGGGCGCCGGCGCCGCTGACCGCGCTCGGGCTGCCCGCCGACGAGGTGTCCGCGGTGGACATGCCGAAGATCGAGCGGTTCACCGCGGCGCAGAAGGCGTTCATCGGCCTGAAGGGCTCCTACGGCGGGGTGCTGATGTTCGGCCTGGTCACCAGCCTGGCCGGGCTGCCGATGATCAACCCGCTCTCGCTCGGCGCGGGCGCGGCCTTCGCCGGCAAGAGCGTGCGCGACGAGTCCAGGAACCGGCTGCAACGCCGGCAGACGGTCGCGAAGGCCGCGGTGCAGCGCCACGTCGACGACTTCTTCCTGCGGTTCGGCAAGGAGTGCCGGGACGCGGCCCGCCACGTGCACCGCGTGCTCCGGGACCACCTCACCGCCCTCACCGAGGAGCTGCAGGAGCGCATCGTCGAGGGGGTGCGCCGGACCAAGGAGGCGGCCAACGCCGAGGCCGTCGAGCGGGACCGCAGGAACCAGGAGCTGCAACGGCTCCTCGCCCTGGACCGGCGGGCCCGGGCGTTGGCCGTCGCCACCAGGGCAACCCCGTTGGAGATCACCGCGTGAGCACCGACCTCGCCACCGCCGTCCGCGCCCTCTTCGGCGGCGCCTTCTCGGTCTACCGGGACAACCCCCGCGCCGGCCGCTGGCTCCAGGACCACCTGCGCCGACTGGACGAGCCGCTGCGGATCGCCGTCGTGGGGCCGCCCGGTTCGGGGAAGTCCACAGTGGTCAGTGCCGTCACCGGGCGGGGGCTGCGCGACGCGACGCTCGTGGAGCGGTCGCTGTCCGAGGCGGCAGGGGAGGGCGGGGGCGTCGGTCTGTCCGACGTCGACGCCGCCCTCCACCTCACCCGCCACCCCGACGAGGGCGACCTGCGGCTGCTCCGGTCCACTCAGGACAGTCCGGTGGCGTCGGCCCTGCCGGCGAACGCGGTCGTGGTGCTCTCGCGCGCGGACGAGACCAACGCCGGCCGGATCGACGCCCTCACCACCGCCCGGCAGATCGCCCGCCGGCACCGGACCGACGTCCGGCTGCGCGCGGTGTGCGCGAACGTCGTCGCGCTGTCCGGGCTGCTGGCCCACGCCGGACGCACCCTGCGGGAACCGGAGTTCGCCGACCTCGCGGCGCTGGCCGCCGTGCCCAGGCCCGACCTGGAGGGCTTCCTGCTGTCCGTGGACCGGTTCGCCGGCGCGGCCGTCCCCGTCCTGGGACAGCGCGAGCGGCACGCGCTTCTCGACCGGTTCGGGCTCTTCGGGGTCCGCCTCACCGTCACCCTGATCCGGACCGGCTGCGACACGCGGACCAAGTTGTCCACGCAGCTCGTGCGGCGCAGCGGATTGGCCGAACTGCGGGAGACGGTGACGCGGTGCCTCACCGACCGGCACCACGTCCTCAAGGCGCGCTCCGCCCTGCTCGCCCTGGACCTGGTGCTCCGCAGGGAACCGCGCCCCACCGCCGGACGCCTCGCCGCCGACCTGGAGCGCCTTCTGGTCTCCACACACGACTTCCGCGAACTCCGCGCCCTGGCGGCGCTGACCTCGGGCCGCACCACCCTGCCCGGAGACCTCGCCACCGAGGCCGAGCGGTTGCTCGGCGGCCAGGGCCTCGACCCGGCCGCGAGGCTCGGAACGCCCGACGAGCTGCCCGACCGGGAACTCCACTCGGCGACGACCGACGCCCTGCTCCGGTGGCAGGTCCAGACCGAGAATCCCCTGCTGGACCAACACCAACGCGACCTCGCCCGCACTGTCGTCCGCACCTGCGAGGGACTTCTCACCCAGCTCCCCGGATAACCCGCGACTCGACGGGATCTCGCCGGTGAACTGGGAAACCAGCGCCTTCGGCAGAGCGAGCCCGGCGGTCGGGGTGGCGTGGCGTAGATTGGTCGTCACCGTCCGCAGCGCTGGCCGGGTGGACGGCGCGGGTCGGACGCGGGCGGGGAGCGGCGCATGGACGGCGAGAAGCACCAGGACCCACCGCACGACGCGCCGGCGCACGCCAACGTCGTCCACGACGTCTCGGGCACCGTGGTGCAGATCGGCCGCGTGGACCGGGCCTCCTTCCAGATCTCCGAGCCGCCGCCCGAGGTCGTGCCACGACAACTCCCGCCGAAGCCGGTCTGGTTCGTGAACCGCGACGCCGAGCTGGCAGTGTTGGGCGCCGGCCTGGAGCGCGGGCGGACCCGGGGGCGGCCGGCGGTGGCCGTGCTCAGCGGACCCGAGGGCATCGGCCGGACGAGGCTCGGGCTGCACTGGGCGCACCAGGTGCGCGACCGGTTCGCCGACGGCCAGCTGTGGACCGACCTGGGCTCGGTCCGGCGCCGGGGCGGCAGCGGGATCAGCGACGTCGTCGGCGACTTCCTCCGGGCGCTGGGCACCGACGAGAAGTGGATTCCCCCGGACCTGGCGGGCCGGGTCAACCTGTTCCGGACCAGGACGGCCAACCGGAGCGTCCTCGTCGTGATCGACAACGCCGCCAACTCGGCGGAGATCACGCCGTTGCTGCCGAGTTCGGGGAACAGCGCCGTCGTCGTCACCACCCACTGGGAGCTGGACGAGCTGGTGGCCGACGGCGCCGAGGCGTTGCGCCTCGCGCCCTTGGGCGACGAGGACGGCGTGCGGTTGCTCGCCAAGTTCGTCGGCGAGGATCGGACGTCGGCCGAACGCGAGGCGGCGGCGGATCTGGTGCGGCTGTGCGGCGGCCTTCCCCTGGCGCTCCGCGTGATCGGCGCGCGGTTGCGCCGTCGCCGCACCCAGTCCATCGCGGCGCTGGTGCGGGAACTCCGCGCCGATCCCTCGTTGCTGGACCGGCTGTCGATGGAGGGCAAAGCGGTGGTCAGCGCTGCCTGCGACACCTCCTACCGAGACCTGCCCGAGCCCGCGCGGCGGCTGTACCGGGTGCTCGGTCTCCATCCAGGACCGCGTTTCTGCCGCGAAGTCGTCGTCGCGGCGGTGGACCTGCCGGCGGAGACGGTCGACGAACTCCTGGACACCCTCTACCGCAGCCACCTCGTTGAGGAGGACCGGTCCGGCCGCTTTCGCTTCCACCACGAGCTGATCCGGGTTCACGCGGCGGGACGCGCCCGCGACGAGGAATCACTCGACGAGCGGAATCGGATCACCGAACGCATCGTGCGGTGGTACCTCCGTGCCGCCGCGGCAGCGGATCTGCTGGTGATGAAGAAGCGGATGCGGCGCGCCGACCACAGTTCGCTCGTCGCCGACTGGATGCCACCGTTCGACTCCGCCACCGCGCTCCAGTGGATGGACGACGAGCGGGCCAACCTGGTGGACGCCGTGCGGGTCGCCGCGAAGCAGGGCTGGGACGAACTGGTCTGGCAGCTCACCGAGGCGTTGTGGGTGTTGTTCCTGCACCGCAAGCACTACCACGACTGGGAGGAGACGCACCGACTGGCCATCGAGGCCGCAAGCCGCTGCGGAAACCGCTGGGCGGAGGCCCGGATGCGCAGCCAACTCGCCCGGGCGTTGCGAGAGCAGAAGAAGTGGGCGAAGGCCCACGAGGAGCTGTCGCAGGCGCGGAGCGCCGCGGAGGAGGCGGGAGATCGCCAACTCCTCGCCTCCGTCGTGGAGTTCATCGGGCTGACCCACTACGACCAGGGCGACTACCCGAGCGCCCTCGCCGCGTTCGAGTGGTCCCTCGCGGTGAACGAGGAGCTGGTGCGGGAAAAGCTGACGAACGCACGCGGCGTCGCCTTGCAGACCCAGTTCATCGGACGAACGCTGAACCAGCTCGGCGAGTACGCCGCGGCGGTGGAGAAGTTCGAGCGCGCCAGGGACCTGCTGACGGAGCTGCGTGACGACCGAACCCGGGCCCGGGTCCTCACCGGACTCGGCGAGGTCTACCGGAACCTCGGCCGCGACAGGGACGCGCGGGTCGTGCTGTCCGAGGCGGCGGAGACCATGCGTCGACTCGGGGCGTGGGGCTACGAGTCGGAAGCCCTGGAACTCCTGGTGGACCTGCCAGGAGACGACGAGGGGCGTGTGGACAACCTGCGCCGACTGGTGGAAATCCACGCGAGTACGGGAAGCCCTCGAACCGAGGAGTACCAGGCGCGGCTGGCGAAGATCACGGGTTAGGGCAGGCGGGCTCAGGGAGAAGAGGCCAGGACCACGCTGACTTCCGCCGGGCCCAGCCGCAGGCGGAACTCCGGACCCAGGTCGTTCGGAGATCTCCCACCGGCGACCCAGGCGTGGACCGCCGAGGCAAGAGCCTCGCCGGGAACCGACCAGCTACTCCGTCCATTGTGGATGAATGTCAGCAGGGAAGTGCCGTCCCGCAACCGGAGAAGGCACCGGTGCGCGTCGTCCACTCCCGCGACGACGCGACAGCCGGGATAACGCCGGAAGATCTCCTCCGCATCTGCTCCCCGCGCCCAGTCGCGTTCGTCCACGTCCCGGCGGAACAACACCGAGGCGCTCTCCAGCAACCGCTCGTCCGGCTCGTCGAGGTCGACCGCGAGGTGCTGACGGCGCAGACCCGTGCCGCGATCGGTGTCGTCGTCGAGCACGGCCGCGAAGCGGTGGAGCCGCACCACCGGGGTGGGCGCGTCCTGGACCTCGGTGAAGACCTGGAAAGCCGTCACGGCGGGCAGCCGCGTCGACGGCACGGGCACCGGGTCCGTCCGGGGTGGACGCGAGGGCGGGGTCAGGTCCATCAGGTGGTACATGAGGTCGCGCAGCAAGTGCGCCGAGCGACCGGGTTCGGCGAACGCCGCCGCTGCCAGACCGGCGTAGCGGGCGGGTTGTGGTTCGTCCGCCGCCTCCGCGAGTTGGGCGCGCAGACCACGGCCGAGATCCAGGCGCGGCGCGAGGGACTGGAGCGCGGCCAGGGGCGTGTCCGGCACGACCTGGCCGCCCCCGTCACTGGCCAACAGCACCGGGACACCCAGAGTGGCGGCGTAGAACGTGACCGATCCGTGGTCGCCGATCACGCAGTCCGCGGCCACGAGCGCCGCGCGCCAGCCCTCCGTCGGTGGGACCAGGATCAGCCCGGCCTCCTGCGCCGTCGCCAGCCAGGACCGCGTCTGCCACCGGCTGTGCCCGTGCCAGACGTTCGGGTGCAGGACCGCCGCCACGGCGTACTCGTCCACCGGCAGCTCCGCGAGCAACCGCTCGGGAAGCCGGGGATGCCGCCCGAGCAACGACTCTGTGCTCCAGGTCGAGGTCAGCACCACGAGCTTGCGGTCCCCGACGCCGAACGCCCGCCGATACCGCTCGCGCAGCCGACGGCTCGCGGTGATCCGGTCGTAACAGGGGTCCCCGGCGACCACGGCGCGCGGCGCGACCTCCGGGCACACCTGCTCCAGCAACGCGAGCTGGTCCGGGTGCGACAGGGCCAGCGCCGAGGGCACCGCGCGTCCGCGCCGCACCAGCTGTTTCCTCGCCAGCCCGGAGATCGCCGGACCACTGTCCGAACCGGACATGACGAACTTGTGGAACCCGGCGCCGTGCGGGAGGAGCAGCAGCGGTGCCCTGATCTGGTGCAGGGCCCCGTTCTCGCTCGCCGAGATCGCCAGGTCGAATCGGGTTCTCCTGACCTGGCGCCAGGGCACGAGGCGGGCCTGCATCGCCGCGAGGAACTCGTGGACGCCGTCGTCGAACGCGGACCGGCCGGCGACCGTGAACAACACCTCGACCCGGAAGTCGTCCCGCAGGACCGGCAGCACGTCCAGCAGTCGGCCGGTCGAGGTCACCGTGCGCGCGACCGCCAGGACCCTACGCCGCGCGGGAACCGTGACCCACCGGTCGGCCGAGGGGCCGATCGGCGTCTCCAACCACCTCTCACCACGCATCGTGGCTCCGGGGGAGCGGGTCGCGGCCGATCCGGGAGGGGCCGCGGACCGCCGGCTGTCCGGCTACGGCGCCCGGTTTCCGGTTTCCGGTTTCCGGTTTCCGGTTTCCGGTTTCCGGTTTCCGGTTTCCGGTTTCCGGTTTCCGGTTATCCAGTGATTCTATCCCGCGACGGTGGGCGTGGCGGGCGCGTTTCACCCGAAAGTGACGGGCTCGTCTACCGCGGGGACTCGTCTCCCCGTCCGCCGTCCGTGCCGTCACGGTGATCAATCGTACGGCCTGGAACGTGAGCGGTCCGCGTGTCGGCCACCCCGGGCCATCTGTCCATAGTGGACTTGATCTCACGTGCGGAGGTAGGAGGCGCCGTTGACGTCGATGACCGTGCCACTGGCGAACTCGGCCTGGGGCGAGGCCAGGTAGAGCACGGCGTGCGCCACCTCCTCCGCCGTGGCGACCCGGCCGAACGGGCTCTGCGCGCGCACCGAGTCGCCGGCCGGGCCGTTGAGGAGGTCCTCGGCCATCCCCGTGTCGACCACGCCGGGCGCGACGGCGGTGACCGAGATGCCGTGCTCGGCGAGCGTCAGCGCGAGGGTCTGCCCGAAGGCGTGGAGCCCGGCCTTGGTCGCGGCGTAGGCCGGCATCAGCGGGGTGCCCCGGAAAGCGCCCCGGGAGCCCACGTTGACGATCCGCCCGCCCCGGCCGCGCATGTGGCGGACGGCGCAGAAGGTGACGTTGGCCGGGCCGGTCAGGTTGACCGCGACCATGCGCTGCCAGGCCGCCTGCCAGTCCTCGTAGGAGGAGTCGAGGACCGGGTGGTAGGGCTCGGCGACGCCGGCGTTGTTCACCAGGACGTCGAGCCGGCCCACCGCCGCCACCGCGGTCTCCACGAGCCGCCGCGCCTCCTCCGGATCGGCGATGTCCGCGCCGACGGCGTGGTGGCCGTCGCCGGGCAGCGCGGCGAGCAGGTCCTCGGCCCGCTTCCTGCCGCTGGCGTAGTGCAGGACGACCTGGTCGCCGGCGGCGGCGAACGCCGTCGCGATGGCCGTGCCGATGCCGCCCGAGGCGCCGGTGACGAGTACCGCCCGCCGTGTCATCAACGAGGTCCTTTCCCGGTCGGGGTTCTGCTGGGCCGTCCCACGCGCCGTCGCCGCTACGCCACCCGAGCCCTGGCGGCGAAGTCCCGCACGAGCGGGGACCGGTAGGCGCGACTGAGCTGGCGGAGGAACTGGACCTCCGCGTCGAGCTGGGTGCCGCCCTGGCTGGCGAGGTTCGGCGGTTCCGGCTGCGGCTCCTCGCCGCGGCGTCGGCCGTCGAGGGCGGCGGCCAGCCAGCAGGCCGTCACCGTGGCGTCGACCAGCTCCTCGGCGACGCCGCTCGCCACGACGTGCTCCCTGGCCGCCCGCACCGTCGCCGGCGCCACGTAGTTGCGCAGGAACAACAGGCCGTCGCGGATCTCGATGATGGTCCGGTAGACCCGCAGGCTGGGCGCGGTGAGCATGGTGACGCCCCGGTGCGCCTCCACCATCACCACCGTGGGGACCGCGGCCGTGACGTCCCGCCACAGCGGCCGGAGCTCCAGCAACGCCACCAGCGAGAGGAGCGGCCGGAACAACGCCGCCGAGGACGCCACGAGCACGCCGCCGGCCAGGAACAACGCCTCGATCCCGGTGACCGGCGACAGCAGCGCCAGCGCGACCGGTGACTCGGTGGCCAGGTAGAGGAGGAACAGGATCCACAGCAGGCACGCCAGGCCCATGCCGATGCCGAACATGAGCAGCCCGACGCGCAGGGGGCGGTGGTCGGCGCGTCGGCCGTGGTAGCAGCACACCACCGCGCACACGAAGTCCGCGACGAAGAGGAAGGCGAAGTAGAGGGCCCAGTACGCGGGGGAGGGGCCGGGGTCGGCGTCGACCACGTTGCGGACGTGCGGCGGGGACGTCGCGTCGATCCACAGCAGCGCCACGAGCACACTCCCGCCGATGACCAGCACCGGGGGAATCATCCGCGGCCGGCCGGCGGCGAGGAGGACGAAGCAGAGCAGCGCGGCGGCGTCGGCCGTCGCGAAGACCTGCCGGGCCAGGTCGATCGTGTGCGGGTCGCGGACCAGGCCGTGCAGGACGCGGTCGATGCCGTCCAGGCGCAACGTCATTGCCGCCGCGATCGTGGTGATCGCCAGCCACAGGGCGCGCTGCTGGGGGTGCCGCATCGCCTGGGGCGCCTTGACGAACGCCACCAGCCACATGCTGGCGACGCCGACGAGTTCCAGCACCATGCCGGCTACTCCGCGCTGCGGTGGTAGCCGATACCGGCCTCCAGGCCGGCGATGAAGCCCGTCAGCGGCGACGGCGCCGGGATCCGTCCGATGTCCTCCAGGATCAGGGTCGCGATCATCTCGGCCTGCTGCTCCTCGTACTGGTTGTACCGGATGCGCGGCAGGAGACTCCTGACCCGCGCCGGGTCCACGGAACCGATGGCGCGGAACGCGGTCCGCGCCTCGTCCAACGCGAGCTGGTTGTGCTCGCAGAGCATGTGGCCGACCTCGTGCAGGATGATGTGGTCGTGGTGGAGCGGGCTGGTGTCCTGCTCGAAGAAGATGTGGTCCGCCGTGTCGGTGGCCAGCCACATCCCGCTGGGCGCGCCCGGCGACGTGAGGCCGCTGATCGGCTGGAGGTGCAGCGGCCGGCCGCGCTGCCTGGCCAGGTCGGCGCAGAAGACCCCGATGTCGAACGGCAGGGGGATGTTCAGGTCGCGGATGCGGGACCGGCAGTCTCGGCGGAGCCTGCGGAGCCGCACGGCGACCTCCTCCCGATCCTCGACCAGCCGGGCGCGTGGGGGCGTGCTCATTCTCTCAGCCGCCCTCCCCGGAGGGAATGCTGTTCGCTGTTCCCCGACCACTCCCCGTGACTCTCCCCTCGGGCCGACGCCGGCCCCGTGCGCACGGGAAACGGACTGACCGACACCCGTCCTGCCTCGCCACCCTTGGCTCACAGTCGGATGCTGCCCGCTGCTGATCGCCCGGCTCGACCCCCAGTCGAGTGGTTGCGTGCAGGCGCAGCGGAGCGAGCCGTCAGTAGGTGAAGTAGGGAGTGGGCCGGTCCTGGAAGCCGTGTTCGATCCGGAGGCGGATCGACGGGTGGATGGTCAGCTCGGCCAGGCGTTCTCGTTCCACCCAGTGCACCTGCTTGGACTCGCCGCTGGTGGCGAGCTGGCCTCCGACGGGCGTGGCGCGGAAGCAGAGGGAGAACTCCTGTCGGACCTCGCCGTCGCTGGTGTACTCGATGACGTGCCGTGGGTCGGTGTAGACCCCGATGATCTCGGTCGGTTCGACCTCGATGCCGGTTTCTTCCTGGACCTCGCGCACGACGGTCCGTCCGATGGTCTCGCCGAAGTCCTGTGCTCCGCCGGGGATGGACCAGAGGTTGTTGTCGGTGCGTTGGATCATGAGCAGGCGGTCGTGCTCGTCCTGGACGAACGCGGTGACCGCGACGACGATGCTGTTGGGGGCTGGGGCGTTGGGGTCGTTGTAGTAGTCGTTCCGCGCCATGCCCCATCCCTACCGTCCGATGTCTTCCCCGCATGGGGAAGGGCACGCCGGTCAGCGCGGTAGTTGCGGTAGGTAGCCACCGCCGCCCATGTGGTGGCGGTTTCCGTCACCCTGTCCCTCACGAGGAAGGGGGCGGACCAAGCATCCGCCCCTTCTCTACTCAAGATCTGGTGTCACCAGCTCGGCCATGCTCACCACGACAGCGTCAGCCCCCGCTTGACGAAGTCGTTCACCCTTACCCGGCTTGTCGGCGTAGCCGATGGCGGGCACACCCGCGGTGTGGGCGGCCTGAACGTCCGTCGCGGAATCCCCAACGAGCACGCAGTCGCCTGACTCGACCCGAAGGCGTTGGCACGCTTGGTGGACGAGGTGCGGATTCGGCTTCAGGCGCGCTTCGTCGCCTGGCTCGCGAGCGGAGACGACGTCGACCAGACGGAGCAGGTCGTGGTGTCGCAGGTAGGCCACGACGGCTGCCGCCGAGTTGTTGCTGACGACGGCGACTTTCCGGCCGGTGTCCCCGCAACACCGCATGACCTCAGCAGCGTGAGGCGTCGGCGCGGCGGACATGACGGCTTCCACCTCGACAACGCGCAGTGCTTCCTCAACCTCGCGTGCGAGGGCCGGAAGTTCGTCGGTGACGTGGCGGAGCACGTCGAAGGGGTCGCGGGTGCGCGCCAGGTCGCCGGGCACCTGCTCGCTGTGACGGGCAAGAACCGCGACGAGGCGCTGCGCCGCTTCGCGGTCGCTGAGCCCGGTGAAGACACCGCAGATGGGTCCGTCGAAGTCGAGCAGAACGGCGACAGCCCGGCCGAAGACGCCCCGAAGGCCGCCAGCGGGCGAAGGAAGCGCTGACATCGCTGACTCCGCTACGTCGGTGGAAGTGCGCGGCGGGCGATCTTGCCGTGCCGTTGACGAAGTTCGGAAGCCACCTCCCCGATCAACACGGCGAGATGCATGACGGAACCCCAGCCAGCGCTCAACGCGACCTCGGCGTCATGCGCCGCTTGCTGCTCTGAGCCGGCGAAACTGGGAACGGAACCGCAACCGGCCCTGCGCGAGCGCGAACCAAACGCTCAACTCATGGACCACGCCACAATCTCGCCACGCCCGATTTCACGACCGAGCTGGAAGATGCGTTGCGGCTGATCTCGACTGGTCACTTGAGCCCATGTCGTACTCCAGGCCGCCAATCAGAAGCGCGAGCCAGCCGGCGGCCACCAACAGCTCGCGGTCATACGACTGCCGAGCAGCTCGGCCGTGTCCTCGGAGCTGTTCCAGGCTTTGCGACCCGATGTCGCTGACAACCCACGGCTCGTCGCCGGGCAGAACCAGGTCAGGTGCTCGCTCCGCCAGCTTGAGCGACACGCGCACGCCACGGCGTGTTGTTGCCTTGGCCTCCGGAGCGCCTGACCAAAGGTCTCCATGCAGCGCATCACCCGAACTCATGGCTCATGCGCGCCCATGGGGCCGCCTAGTTCGTCACCGCCAGGCGGGTGCTCTTGCCCATGGAGGACACCACCGGCGTCATTGAGCGTCACGAGTGGTGCGGCCGAAATGGCCGGGCTGGTTGTGGGAGATCGTGGCCACACGCCGTGTTGATGACGGCGTGGGTTTCCCCTTCCACCAGAAGCTCGAACCCAACAGGGTTGTTGATCGACAGTTCGTCACGGTGAAGGCGAGAAGCACGTCGGCTTCCTGGCAGGCTCCGCGACGCCCGTGGAAAGGGGCTTGAGCGTGGTCAGCATCAGCCGCGCGTTGTGACAGGCGGGTGGTGATGTAGCTCAAGCAAAGTGGCGTCGGTGTGAGGGGCGGGGCGTCTCTCCGGTGATGCCCGAAAGGCCGCGCCGGCGTCAGCCGTGCGCGGTGAAGAGAGTGGTGTGGCTGCCGCGAAGCGGCGTCGGTGTGAAGGGCGTGATGCCTCTGCGGGGTGATGCCCTGGAGGGGGAGCGCCGGCGTCAGCCGCGCGGTGTGATGCGGCGCCGGCGGAGCAAGGCGCCCCCAGCGGGGGTCCGGGGGCGTGCCCCCGGGGTGGGGTGTGGGGGCTCCGCCCCCACAAAACACGACGAGCGAGGCACGTTCGCGCTCTCCGCGAACATACCTCGCCCATCGAGTGAGTGCGCCGCCAGGGACTCGAACCCCGAACCCGCTGATTAAGAGTCAGCTGCTCTGCCAGTTGAGCTAGCGGCGCTCGCTCCGTCCGGTGTGTTTCCGTCCGGCGCGACGGGAGAAAAGTTAGCACAGGGTTCGTGTGGACAACGAATCGCCTGGTCAAGCGGGGTGTTGTAGGCCGATCGGGTGGTGGTGGAGGGGTGGTGAGGGCCCTGGGCGGCGAGGGATCGGGTGAGGGTGTGTCATCGGACGGTGGGCAAGGTCACATGCGCAGCACTGACGGTGGTCCTGGTCGCGCTCGCCGGCTGCTCCGGACCGGACGCGCCGGCGCCGACCAGCTCGGCGCCCCCGCCGGTGTCGTTCGCCTTCGACCCGGCGGACAGGGCGGCGGACGTGCCGCCGCTCCAGCCCGTGAGCGTCACGGCCAGCAACGGGCGTCTCCTCCGCGTGGTGATGACGAACGAGGCGGGCCACCAGGTGTCCGGCGAGCTCGCCCCGGACGGACGGAGCTGGCGGGTGACCGAGCCGCTGGGCTTCGGGCGGAACTACACCCTGTCCGCGACCGGTGAGGGGAGCGACAACCGGCAGGTGACCGGCGAGGCGCGGTTCACCACGGTCCGGCCGGCGTCGATGCTCACGGTGGAGACGGACCCCGCCGAGGGGGAGGTCGTGGGGATCGGCCAGCCGATCGTGTTGGTGTTCGACGGGCCGGTGGCGCGCAAGGACGTGGTCGAGCAGTCCGTGCGGATCACCACCACCCCGGCGGTCGACGGGGCGTTCCACTGGTTCGCCGACAACCAGCTCCACTGGCGTCCCCGCGAGTTCTGGGCGCCGGGCACCCGGGTCGCCGTCGAGGCGCGGGTGTACGGCAGAGACTTCGGCAACGGCGCCTACGGGGCGGAGGACCGCCGGACGAGCTTCGTCGTGGGCAACGCGTTCGTGGCCAGGGCGGACGGCGCTGCCCACCAGATGACGGTCACGATCAACGGCGAGGTCGCGAACACGATGGCGATCTCCATGGGGAGCCCGGAGTTCCCGTCGAACAACGGGGTCCACGTGGTCACCGAGCGCCATCCGCAGTTCCTGATGGACTCGACCACCTACGGCCTGCCGCTGGAGCGGGGCGGCTACCGGCTCCTGGTCGACTGGGCGACGCGGATCTCCAACGGCGGCGAGTTCGTGCACTCCGCGCCCTGGTCGGTCGGCGACCAGGGGGTGCGCAACGTCAGCCACGGCTGCATCAACCTCGCGCCGGGCAACGCCAAGTGGTTCCACGACACCGTGAAGAAGGGCGACGTGGTCATCGTCACCAGCAGCGGGGGGCCGCAGCTCCAGTGGTGGGACGGCTACGGCGACTGGCAGATCCCGTGGGAGACCTGGGTGCTGGGCGGCCAGCGGTAGCAGCCGGAGCCGGGCGCGGGAACGGAGCCGGGGGCAGTCGAGGGGGATGGCGGGGAGGAGCGGACAAAGCGAAAGGGCCCCGGAAAACCGGGGCCCTTTCGCCGTTGGGGTGAGTGACGGGATTTGAACCCGCGACACCTGGGACCACAACCCAGTGCTCTACCGACTGAGCTACACCCACCACGCTCTCCGCGGCTCCTCGCCGTGGCGCCGGCATATCGTAGCGCGTCGGGTCGCGAGATCAGAAATCGCCCCGCCGCTCAGGCCGTCGTGGCGGCCTCACCAGGCGTTTCCCGCTCCCGGGCGCGGTCGCGCTCCAGCAGCTCGGCCGCCACCGCCTGGGCCTCGTCGCTGGACGGGCCGGGCTGCGGGACGAACGCGGTGCGCCGGTAGTAGGCCAGCTCCCGGATGGACTCCTTGATGTCGGCCAGCGCGCGGTGCGCCAGCCCCTTCTCCGGCTGCGCGTAGTAGATGCGCGGGTACCAGCGCCGGCACAGCTCCTTGATCGAGGAGACGTCCACCATGCGGTAGTGCAGGTGGGCGTCCAGCTTCGGCATGTCGCGGGCGATGAACCCGCGGTCGGTCGCGATCGAGTTGCCTGCCAGCGGCGCGGTGCGGGAGTCGGGGACGTGTCGCCGGATGTAGTCGAGGACGAGTCGCTCGGCCTCGGCGAGGGTCACCGAGGAGCGGCGCACCTCCTCGGTCAGGCCCGAGCGGGCGTGCATGTCGCGCACCACGTCCGGCATGGTGCCCAGCACCGCGTCGTCGGCGTGGATCACGACGTCGACCCCGTCTCCCAGGACGTTGAGGTCCGCGTCGGTCACCAGCGCGGCGATCTCGATCAGGGCGTCCTTGGTCAGGTCCAGCCCCGTCATCTCGCAGTCGATCCACACCAGACGGTCGTTCACCCGCGCGAGCCTAGCCCGCCATCCTGGTGCGGGCTTCGGGCACGTTGTCAGTTGGTGTGCCCGGCGTCACGGTTCACTGTGCCCGGGCGAGGCGCGCCGGCCGTTCGGAAGGCCGGGCCGGGCGCGTCCTCCCGGGCGCCTACCAGGTCACGGGCAGCGACCGCACGCTGTAGAACGGCGTCTCGAAGTGGAACGGGAGTTCGTCGAGCGGCACCGTCGCCCGCAGGTCGGGCGCCCGCCGCGCCAGCGCGCGCAGCGCCAGGGTCATCTCCAGCCGGGCCAGGTGCTGGCCGATGCACTGGTGCACACCCCACCCGAACGTGAGGTGCCCCTTCGCCGCCCGGCAGACGTCCAGCCGGTCGGCGTCGGCGAACCGGTCGGCGTCCCGGTTCGCCGACGACAGCGCGACGACCACGCCCTCGCCCGCCCTGATCGTCCGCCCGCCCAGCTCCACGTCCTCGGTGACCGCGCGCACCAACCCGTGCTGGATGAGCCCGAGGTAGCGGAGCAGCTCCTCCACCACGTCGTCGACCCGGTCGGGGTCGGTGACCAGCGCCACCCACTCGTCCCGGTGCTCCAGCAGCGCCAGCACGGACAACGCGATGGCGTTCGCGGTCGTCTCGTACCCGCCCACCAGCAGCAGCAGCGTCATGCCGACCAGCTCGTCCCGCGTCACCCCGCCCGACCGCAGGTGCCGCACGACCATCCGGCTGATCAGGTCGTCGCCCGGGTCCCGGTCCTTGGCGTCGACCAGCCCGGCCAGGTAGGACTCCAGCTCGCCGAGCGCCGCGCCAACCTCCTCCGCCGGCAGCGACCGGTCCAGGTGCCGGCGGCTGCGGCTGGTGAAGAACTCCCGGTCCGCGTAGGGCACGCCGAGCAGCATGGCGGTCACCTGGGTGGGGATCGGCAGCGCGAACCCCTCCACCAGGTCGGCCGGTCGGTCCGAGGCGAGGAACGCCGCCAGGCACTCCTCCACGACGCGCTCCACCCGCGGGCGCAACGCGGCCATCCGGCCCGCGGTGAAGTCGTGGGCCAGCATCCGCCGGTACCGGGTGTGCAGGGGCGGGTCGGTCACCAGGAAGCTGCCCGGCGCCGCCTTCCGGTCGACCACCGGCCGCAGCTGCGGGTAGCCCGGCCGGCTCGGGTCGGAGCTGAACCGGGCCGGGTCGCTGAGCACCCGGCGGACGTCCGCGTAGCGGGTCACCAGCCAGGCGCGCTGGCCGTGGCGCAGCCGGACCGGCGTCACCGGGTCCTCCGCCCGCAACCGCTCGTACTCGCCTGGCGGGTCGAAACCGGGGCAGCGGGTCATCGGGAAGCGGGGCAGGTCGTCGGCGGGGTCAGCCGGCTGGGCCATCGGATCGCCTCTCCCTAGCGTCGCGGGGGCACCCTCACGACGTTTCCAGGAACGGCCGGAGCAGACCAGGGACCGCCTCGTCGGCCAGCGCGACTCCGTCACCGAGATCCACGTCGGTGACCGCGTAGGCGCCCTCGCCGGCCGCGGTCACCGCGCTGACCGTGGCCAGCCCGGCCATCCGCTGGAACGGCGACTGCCGCACCCGCCAGCCGACGATCCCCGTGCGCTGCAACGCCACCGTCTCCCGCACCAGGGAACCCGACCGCACCACCAGGTACCGCTCGGTCAGCGCGTGGCCGAGGTTGCGGTACCGGTCGACGCCCAGCAGCACCGCCAGCGGGAGCAGGGCCACGGACACCCACCACAGCCAGTGCGGCAGCTCGCCCGCGAGCGCGGCAGCGCCGAGGCCGGCGGCCAGCACCAGGACCGGCACGACGGCCCGCACGAGCCGGCGGCGCCGGGCGGACCGGGGGTGCCGGCGCAGCGGCGCGGTCGTCGGGGCGGTGCCCACGGCCAGGACGGTCGCCGCGACCTCGTGGGCCTCGGCGCGGGGCGCGGGCGGGAGCAGGGTGTCGCTGCCGGCGCCGGTGTCCAGCCCGGTCGCGACGGCGCCGCACCGCGCGCCGCCGCCGGCCCGCAGCAACAGCGGCTCGGCGATCCAGACGCCGCGCAGCCGCTCCTCCTCCAGCGAGACCGACCGCGTGGTCAGCAGGCCGCGCCGCACCCGGAGCGTCCCGTCGGCCTCCCTGCTCAGCGTGAACTGCCAGTACTGGACCAGGTAGAGCACGACCGCGCCGGCCGTCATCACGATCAGGAGCACGAGCACCACCGCGGCCAGCACCAGCGGCAACGAGCCGTCCTCCAGCCAGTGGCCCACGTTCCGCAGCGGGCCGAGGTCGGTCGGGTCGAGGTTGAGCTCGTTGGCGACCTGGAAGGCGCCACCGGTCAACGCGCCGATCGCCGCCAGTCCGGACAACGTCAGCGGCGCGTACCGCAGCCAGCTCGTCCGGAACGAGGCCAGCACCTCGCCCGGCTCCGACTCGGCCGGCGTCTCGGGCCGCGGCGCGCCGGCCTCGGCCGTGGCCCCAGTCGCGGTCCCGGTCGTAGTCGCCGCGCCGGTAGCGCGGCGGAGCAGCACCTGACGCAAGTGCTCGGCCTCGGCCGCCGAGACCGCGTCGAGGGACAGCTCGTCCTCCTCCCCGACCTTGTCGTTGCGGCCGGTGCCGACCTTGACCACGCTCAGCCCGAACAGCCGGTGGACCAGGTCGGAGGTGGCGTCGACCGTGCGCAGCCGGTCCCTGGGCACCGAGCGCTGCTTCCGGAAGATCAGCCCCGAGTGCAGTTCGACGTGCGTGTCGCTGATCCGGTACCGCGTGGTGGCCCAGCGGACCACCCCCGCGACGACCAGCAGCCCGCCGCCGGCGAGCGCGCCCCACAGCTTCCACCAGTCGGTGCCGCCGACGAAGAGCACCACGACCAGCGGGAGCAGCAGCTTGCCGGCCTCGCTGATCGGCTTGACGGCGAGCATCCGCGCGTCGAGGCGGCGCCAGTCCTGCTCGAAGGGGACCGCCGGCGCCTCGGCGGCCGGCGGCATGGGTGGCAGGTCCAGCGGCGGGACGCCGGGGGTCGGGTCGGGCGCGGTCACGTCGCGTCACCCCGCGTCGCCTGGGTGACGGCCGTCAGCTCCTCGACCAGGCGCTGCGCCACGTCGACGTCCAGTCCCGGGATCTCCAGCGGGCCGGCGGCGGACGCGGTCGTGACCGTCACCGTGGCCAGCCCCAGCATCTGCTGCACCGGTCCGCGCTGGGTGTCCACCGTCTGGATGCGGGAGAGCGGAGCCACCCGCCAGTCCTGCACGAACCAGCCCGTCCGCGTGTAGACGGCCTCCCCCGTGGCCTCCCACCGGTGCACGCGGTACCGCCACCGCGGGATCACCAGGCACGCGACCGCGCCGAGGACCACCGTCGCGATCGAGGTCCCCACCAGCCACGGGCGTCCCGCGTCCCAGAAGAACGCCGCCACGAGCTGGGGAACCAGCAGCATGACCACCCCCATCAGCTCCTCGAGCGTCCACCAGGTGATCGCCTTGCGGCTCACCCGGTGGCGCGGTGCGCGCAGGCGCGGCCGTCCGTCCCCCGTCTCCCCGTTCTGCTTCACACGATCAGGGTGGCAGCGCGGGCGCCCGCACGCGCAATCAGGTGCAGCGCGGGCGTCCGCACGCGCAATCAGGTAACGACTGGCCGGGCGACACGGAGCGGGGTGACGGAGGTGACAATAATGCCGGAAGACTTGTCAACCTCTCCTGCGATGGGCTGCCGGTGGCACGCGAAACAACTGACAACAGAGGCCCGGGGAAGTCATCCACGATGACCGCACGGCCGGCCGCCGGGTTCGGCGAACGCCTGCGCGCCCTCCGGCTGCGGCGCGGCCTCGCCCAGAAGGACCTGGCGGGGCCGGGCGTCTCCACCAGCTACGTCTCCCGGCTGGAGTCCGGGGAGCGGGCGCCGTCCCCGCAGGTGGTGGCCCATCTGGCCGCCACGCTGGGGGTCGAGCCGGCGGAGCTCGTCGGCCGCGCCCCCGCGGTCGAGCAACGGCAGGCGCTGCTGTGGTGCGAGGCGGTGCTGGCGCACCGCGACGGCGAGACGTCCCGCGCCGTGACCCTGCTCGACGAGCTCGGCTCCGTGGCCGAGGAGCCGATGTTCGGCTGGAGCGTGCGGTGGACGCGGGCGGCGCTGCTGGCCAGGGGGCAGGAGCCGGAACAACTGATCGTCGCCACCGAGGAGCTGCTCGACGCGTGGTCGCCCGGCGCGGCCGTCGACGCGCTGGTCGAGGTCATGCGGGCGGCGGCGTTGCGGCAGCTCGGCAGGACGGCCGAGGCGGTGCACGCGGTGCGCACCGCCGTCGCCCTGACCGAGGACCCGCAGGACGCGCTGACGGCCGCCACGCACCTGCGGTGCCTGGTGGCGCTGTGCAGCGAGCTGGCGAGGGCGGCCCGGCTGGCGGAGGCCGAGGAGGCCGTGCAGCAGCTCGGGGCCGCCCTGCGCGACGCCGAGCCCGACCGGGTCGCCGTGTCGGGCTGGTGGGTCAAGGCCCAGGTGGAGGACCGGCTCGGGCGGCGCGCCGAGGCCAGCCGCTCGATCGTCACCGCGCAGCGACTGCTGGACGCCGTCGACGTCGAACCCCAGTTCCGGCACCGGGTCAGCCTGGCCGCGGTGGCGATCGGCCTGCGCGCCGAGCACCCGGAGGTGGCCGAGCTGACCGCGGTGCTCAACAACGTCGCCGCGACCGTCGCGCCCCGTTCCCAGCTCGCGGCGCAGGTCGACGCGCTGCGCGGCGAGCTGGCGCTGCGCGTGGGCGACGCGCGGGCGGCGTGGGAGCTGGCCGAGCGCGCCCTGGCGATGGGCGCGCTCGACCACGAGGACGAGCTGCGGTGCCGCGTCCTGCTGGTGCGCGCGGCGGTGGAGCTGGCCGACGCCGAACGGCTGCTCGCCGCCCGCTCCCAGCTGGCCGACCTGTTGGAGCGACTGGGGTCGGTCAGCATCGACCCGGCCTTGTGGCGCAACGTCGCCCAACTCGCGCTGCGCGCGGTCGTGCCCGGCAGGAGGGACTGAGGTCGTGCGGGTCAGGCGTGGCCGAGGACGGGGTAGTGGTCGGAGAAGTCCGTGTAGGTGTACTCCCGGAACCAGGACTTGACCGTCCACTTCGGACTGTGCACGGCGGTGGTCCGGTTCGTCCAGGTGGCGGCGACCGGGTGGCCGTTGAGCGGCAGCACGTAGTCGAGGTGCTGCGGGGCCTGACCCGGGTACTGGGCGGCGGTCACGGAGTTGGTCCCCGGGTCCCAGGAGAAGGGGTGGCCGGCGAACGTGGGGCGACGGGCGTCGAGCCGGGCCAGCGCGCGGTCGAACTCCGCGCTGCCGGCGACCACGTTCAGGTCGCCGACGACGAACACCGGCTCGGCGGCGGGGACGCGCCGCTCGTCGACGAACCGGCGGATCTCGTCGAGCTGGCTCGCGCGCACGGCCGCCGCGTCGTCGCACCCGCCGTCCTCGGCCTGGAGGTGGGTGCCGATCACGTGCACCGCCCCCGAGGGCGCGGCCAACCGGACGTAGGCGAACCCCTTCTGCGCGAAGGTCTCGGCCCCGCACTTCTGGGTGAAGACGTGCTGCCGGCGCTCGCGGATCGGCCAGCGGCTGACCACGCTCACGCCGCCGTCCTCCACGGCGAGGTCCGAGAACGGTCCGGTGGTCGCGTCCCAGCCCTCCCGGGACCGGCCGAGCACCGGGGTCTGGTGCGGGTACTCGGCGGCGAGGTTGGCGAGCAGCCTGGCCGACGCCTCGTTGTCGAACGCCTCCTGGAGCACCACGACGTCCTGACCGGAGAGCACGCCCTGGCGGGCGATGAGGTCGGCGCGCTGGTCCTGCCCCCAGTTCGGGTACAGGTTCCTGGACAGCATGAAGACGTTGTGGCTGGCCACGCGCGGTGCGCCTGCGACCGGTGCGCGGTCCGCCGCGGTAGTCGATGCGCGGCTCGCCGCGGTGTCTGAGACGCGGCTCGCCGCGGTGGCCGGCGGGGCGGTGAGCGCCGCCAGCCCCACGCCGAGCGCGGCGAGCAGGGAAGTGAGGGAACCTCGTCTTCGCATGTCGCGGATGCTCGCGCCCGGCGGGGGCCGGTGCGTCACCGGTGTTCGTCGATCAAGTGAACGCGCGGTGACCGGGTGACGCGTTACGGGTCGGGCCACTCGATGCCGCAGGGCTGGTCACCGAGGGCGTGTGAGCCGGGCGGCGGGCAGTGCGGGACGCCGGCGACGGGCGTCGCGGCCGGCTCGGCGGCAGCGGCGGCGGCGGGCGCCACCGTCGTCAGGACGCCGAGCGCGAGCGCGGCGACCGCCAGCAGGGGGGCAGCGGGATGTCGGCGCATCTGCAGTTCCGTTCCGTCGGGGGTGTGCAGGGATGGGGTCGCGCGCGGGGCGCGGAGTGGCGTCGAGGGGTGCGGCCCCGCTCCGCCCTGCGTCCGTCGGCCAGGGGCAGGCCGGAACGCATTGACACTGGCGTGTCGATTTACTGACACATAACTGTCATGATGAAGTGGAGGGGAAGGCGTTGTCCGCGACCCTCGCGGCCTCTCGGACATGCCCACCTCGCGGTCACCCCGTGCCCTTACGCGTATGCAGAAGGTAGTTGAAGCCCCTTCTGGTGCCAAGCCGTCGGGGAGGCGCTTATCCCACGGACGGGGTGGGCGTGACCGGGTCCACGCGGCCATGACCTGCCTGGCCGAGCTGGGTGCGGGGCGGGAGGGCACCCGCTTTGTCAATTGCCCCGGTGACGTTCGGCCCTCACACGGGTGACACCCGTCCCGGCCCCTGTCCGGGAGCCGGGAAGAGCACCTTTCCGACAACTGATGAGCACGGTGGCGCAGCGGGTTGGACAATTCTTTGTCAAGTCTTGTTGTCCTGCCGGGGCCGGTGATAGCTTTCGTTCGGCAAGGTTGGTCAAGAAGATGACAACCGAGCTGGATGACCGAGACACCAAGCTCCCGGTCGCGGTGGCGGGGTGGCGACCCCGACCCGTCGGCCGGGCACCAGACCTGCTCCGGTGGCGCTGCCGCTGGCGGCGGCCGGCAGCGCCACCGGGGTGGGCTCTGACTCGTCCGGTCCCGTCCCGTCGCGGCGACACGCGTCGCCGCCCACCCGCCCCCGCCGTCCGGCCCCACCGGCCCCAGGGCCGCTGACGGTGGCGCCGAGCGCCCGGTTGGGAGCCTGCCCCTCCCAACCTCCCGCTCCCACCGGGCGCTCTTCATCTCGCACGTCCGCGCGTCCCGGGCGCTTCCGGCCCGGTCGACGCCGACCGCGGTTCCGCGGCGCACTGCTGTTCGCGGCGCACTGTCCCGCACTGGCTCCTCCAGAACTCGGCTCGAATCCGGAACTCGGCTCGCCCCGGGGCGGCCGGCATCCCGCCGAAGCGGGACGCCGGCCGCGGTGACGGTCAGCGGCGGTCGGGGACGTCAGTCAGGGACGGTTGGTCACGGTCGAGGCAACTCGCGCTTGAGCACCTTGCCGGTGGAGTTGCGCGGCAGCGCGTCGAGGAACACGACGTCCCTGGGCACCGAGAAGCGCGCCAGGTTGGCCCGCACGTGCTCGCGCACCGCGTCCGCGGTGAGGTCGACGCCCTCGGCCGGCACGACGTAGGCCGCCAGGCGCTGCCCGTACTCCTCGTCGGGCACCCCGACCACGGCGGCCTCCCGCACCCCGGCCAGCCCCGCGAGCAGGTCCTCGACCTCCCGCGGGTAGACGTTCTCGCCCCCGGAGACGACCATCTCGTCGTCCCGGCCCACGACGAACAGCAGGCCGGCCTCGTCGAGCTGGCCCACGTCGCCGGTGGCCATCATCCCGGCGCGCACCTCCTTGCCCGCGCCGTTGGTGTAGCCGTCGAACAGCATCTCGTTGGCGACGAAGATCCGGCCGGGCCGGCCGGGCGGCACGGGCGCGCCGTCCGGGTCGAGCACGGCCAGCCGGGTGCCCCTGGGCGGCCGACCGGCGGTGCCAGGGGCGGCCATCAGCTCGTCGGGCGTGGCGATGCTGGCCCACGACACCTCGGTCGAGCCGTAGAGGTTGTAGAGCACCCGCCCGTACTCCCGCTGGAAGCGCACCGCCAGCGGGCCGGGCAGGGCGGAGCCGCTGGAGGCCACGACCGACAGGGAGGCCGTGGACCAGGCGCCGCGGTCGGCCTCCGGCGTCTCCAACAGCCGTTGCAGCATGACCGGCACCACGAACCACGACGTGCAGCGGTGCTCGTGGATCGCCCGCAGCGCCGCCACCGGGTCGAACCGCCGGTGCAGCACCAGGGTCGAGCCGAGCACCAGGGCGAGCTGGAACGCGGCCAGCCCCCAGGTGTGGAACAGCGGCGCGGAGACCAGCATCGGCTCGCCGGCCCGCAGGGGGATGCGGGAGAGCACGGCCGCCGCCGGCGCGAGGCTGGGCGGTTCCGGGCGACGGGCGCCCTTCGGCGTCCCGGTCGTGCCCGAGGTGAGCACGATCATCCGGCTGCGGGGCGGCCGGGGGAGGGCAGCGGCCGGGCTCTCGGCGACGAGCCCCTCCAGCGTCAGGCTGCGGGTGGAGCCCTCGGCCAGCGCGATGATCCGCCGCACGCCGCGCGGCGCCCTGGCGAGCATCGGCCGGAACTCGGCGTCGGCGACGACCACCGACGCGCCCTGGTCGCGCAGCACCGCCGCGGTCTGGGTGGCGGACAACCCGGTGTTCACCAGCACCACGTGCGCGCCGATCTTCGCGCAGGCCACGACTGTCTCCACGAAACCCCGGTGGTTGCGGCACAGCACCGCGACCCGGTCGCCCGCCTTCACACCGGAGCCGAGCAGCCCGTTGGCCAGCCGCGTGGTGCGGTCGTCCAGCTCGGCGAAGGTCACCGCGCCCTGTTCGTCGACGACGGCGGGCCGGTCCGGGTGCCGCGCCGCGCCGATCGCGTACCCGCCGGGCGGGGTCAGGCCCCAGCGCAGGAAACCCCGGGCGACGCCGAGCAGCCGGTCCGGCCGCATCGGCGCGACCACCCGGCACCGGGCCAGCGTCACCAACGCCAACGCCTGGGTGCTCGCCTGGTCCCGCAGCGCGCTCGCCGACGACGTCGAGGGTTCGCGCCACCGCGCCGCGAGGGAGTCCAGCGCGCGTCGTGCCTGCCGCCGCAGCACCACGCCGGTCGCGGCGTCGGCCCACCCCCGGCCCCGCGGCTGGCAGGTGAGGTCGAGGTGGACCTCGGTCCGGCCCTCGCCCACGGCGCGCAACGACCAGCGCGCCCGCACCAGCGGCCCGTCCACCCCGGTCAGGACCAGCTCGGTTCCGGCCGTCGCGTCCGTGACCTCGACCGCGCCCTCGTGGCTGACGCCGCCCCAGCGGAGCTGGTAGGCGTAGCGCCGTTCGCCGGCCGCCGCCACGGTGGCGAGCCCGGGCACGAGACGGGGGTAGGCCGTCGGGTCCGAGAGGACCTCCCAGACCCGCTCCACCGGAGCCGCGATGATCCGACGGGCCGCCACACGCACCGGCGCTCACCTCACTTTCGGTCGGTCCCCCTCGGGGAGCTGTCGGGCAGGGCCCGGAACACCACGTGCAGCACGGCGTCGACCGCCTTCGGGGCGACGGCGTAGGCGGCCTGCGCGACCGTGCCCAGCGGCCGGCTCACCCGCTTCGGGCGCCGCACGAGCGCGTCGACCACCCACCGCGCGGCCTGTTCCGGCGTGGCGGCGGGAAACCGCTCGTAGATCGCGGTGGGCTTGATCATCGGCGTGCGCACCAACGGCATCAGCACGGTCGTGAACGTGACCCCGTCGCCGAGCGACTCGGCGGCGGCCACCCGGCTGAAGGCGTCGAGCGCGGCCTTGGACCCCAGGTAGGCCGCGTACCGGGGCGAGCCCACCTGGAGCCCCTGGGTGGAGATGTTCACGACGTGGCCGAAGCGCCGCGCGGCCATGTGGGGGAGGAGGCCGAGCACGAGCCGCACCGGCGCGAAGTAGTTGATGGCCATCGTCCGCTCGAAGTCGTGCGGCCGGTCCCCGGACTGCCGCAGCGACCGCCGGATGGACCGCCCGGCGTTGTTGACGAGCATGTCGATGCCGCCGCCGTCGGCCGTGTGGTCCGAGACCATGCGCTTCACCAGCGCGTCCACGGCCTCGCCGTCGGTGAGGTCGCAGGGGTAGCAGTGCGCGACGCCACCCGCGGCCGCGATCTCCGCCCGCACCTTCTCCAACTCCTCCGCGCGGCGCGCGACGAGCAGCGGAACGGCGCCGAGCCGGGCCACGGCGAGTGCGGTGGCGCGGCCGATCCCGGACGACGCGCCGGTGATCACGATCCGCCGGCCCACGAGCGCGCCGTCGGGGTGCGGTCGTCGGGCCCGGTGCGGGTCCAGCCGCTCGGCCCAGTACCGCCACAGCACGGCGGCGTACTCGGCCAGCGGCGGCACGCTCAGCCCGGAGCCGGCGAGCGCCCTCCTGGTGGCGGTGTCGTCGAAGACGGCCGGAAATCCCATGTGCCGCACCGCTTCGACGGGGACGTCGACCTCGGCCAGCAGGCGTTTCGCGGTGAGGGCGCGGGGAAGCCGGCCGTTGAGCGCGGCGCCCAGCGACGTGACCGGACGCGCCACCGCGCGGGCCGCCCGCGACAGCGGCCCACCCCACCACGCGGCCGCGGTCGTCACGCGCGGTGCGCCCGCTGCCGCCGCCCACGCGTCGTAGACCTCCGTCAGCGGCTGCGGTTTCGGGTTGACGAGGTGGAAGGTGCTGCCGGCGGGCTGGTCGGCGTGGATCAGGTGGTCCAGCGCGGCGACCACGTAGTCGACCGGGACGATGTTGGTGGCGCCCATGTCCGGCACGGCGAGCGGCACGCTCCTGGTCAGCCGGTGGAGCGGGCGCAGCCGGGCGAGCGCGGCGAACGCGGGGAAGAAGAAGTACGGGCCGTCGATCTTGTCCATCTCGCCGGTGCGCGAGTCGCCGACGACCACCGACGGGCGGTAGACCCGCCAGCGCACGCGGTCCTGCTCCCGCACCAGCCGCTCCGCGGCGAACTTCGTGGCGTGGTAGGGCGTTGGCAGCCGTTGCCCCAGGTCGAAGTCGGTCTCGGCGAACCGGCCGCGGTGGTCGCCGGCCACCGCCACCGACGACACGTGGTGGAACCAGCCGGCCCCGAGCTCGGCGGCCAGGTCGAGCGCGTGCGCCGTTCCGTCCACATTGGACTTCCGGTTCGCGTCGTCGTCGGCCGCGAGGTCGTACAGCGCGCCCAGGTGGACCACGTGGTCGACGCCGAGGAGCGCGTCGCGGTCGTGGTCGGCGAGGCCGAGCCCCGGCCGGGTCAGGTCGCCGACCACCTCGACCAGGCGGTCGGCCGGCCAGTCGACCGCCAGCCTGGCCAGCCGGGCCCGGGAACCCGGTCGGACCAGCACGTGCACCGTCGGCCGTTCGGGCCGCCCGAGCAGCCGACCGACCAGCCGTCGACCGATGAAACCGGTTGCCCCGGTCACGAAGTACGTCGCCACCGCCGCCTCCTCGCCCGGGATACTGCCACTTCCTACTCACGAGTAGGAAGAGCTCGGGGCGAATTACTACTTTTCAGTAGGTAACGGCGGTCGGCGGGCGGGCCGCCGCGCACGGTGGCCCGCCCGCTCTCAGTCCTCGTCGCTGACGGCGGCCACAACGGCCTCGCGCAGCGCGGCCCGTAACCGCCCCACCGCGAGCAGGGTCAGCGCCACCGCCTCGCCCGACGGCGGCACCAGCACCACCTGCCCGTCCCGCACCGACACGACGAGCTCCCGTCGACGGCCCGCGCCGTCCCGGCAGCTCACCGTCCACTCCCCTGGCCACTCCCTGGAGCCGCTCACGTCCCCCGACCTCCCACCTTCTCGTCGGATCCACTCCGTTGGAGCGGGACGACCGACGGTGGCCCCCGTGACGGGCGGCGGGCGCGAAATCCCCCGAATTGGGCCGAGCGGACGACAGGCGCGGGCGCTAGCGTCGGCTGCGCGGGCTCATCCTGATCACGGGAGGACGCGATGGCGCGGCCGGGGCGGATCGTCATCATCGGCGCGGGACTGGCCGGTGCGTCGGCCGCGGGTTCCTTGCGGGACAACGGTTTCACCGGCGAGATCCGGCTGATCGGCCAGGAGGCGCACCCGCCCTACGAGCTCCCCCCGCTGTCCAAGGGACTGCTGCTCGGCCAGGTCGACGAACCCGACTGGGTGCACGAGCCCGACTACTACGCGGCCCACGAGATCGAGCACCGCCGGGGCGTCACCGCCGTCCGGCTGCGCCCCGCCGACCGCGTCGTGGACACCGACGACGGCGAGGAGATCCGCTACGACCTCCTCCTGCTGGCCACCGGCTCCCGCCCGCGCACCCTCGACGTCCCCGGCGCGCACCTGGCCGGCATCCGCACGCTGCGCACGCTGGACGACTCGCTCGCCCTGCGCGAGGACCTGCGCCGACGCCCCCGGGTCGTGGTGGTCGGCGCCGGCTGGATCGGCTGCGAGGTGGCGGCGGCGGCCCGCGCGCACGGCGCCGAGGTCACGGTCGTCGCGCCCGAACCGCTGCCCCTCGTCCGCGTGCTCGGCGAGCGGATGGGCGAGGTGTTCCGCGACCTGCACGCCGAACAGGGCGTGACCTGGCGACTGGGCACGGGCGTCACCGGCTTCGACGGCGACGAGCGGGTGCGGGCGGTCCGGCTCTCGGACGGCGCCTCCCTGCCCGCCGACCTCGTCGTGCTCGGCGTCGGCGCGGCGCCCCGGCTGACCCTGGCCGCCGAGGCGGGGTTGGCGGTGACCGACGAGGTCCCCGGAGGCGGCGTGGCCGTCGACGAGCGCCTGCGGACCTCCGCCCCCGAGATCTACGCCGCCGGCGACGTCGCCGCGCACCACCACCCGCGCTACGGCCGGCGCGTCCGCGTCGAGCACTGGGCCAACGCCAAGGAGCAGGGGCGGCACGTCGGGGAGACCCTCCTCGGCTCGCCGACGCCCTACCAGGCCACGCCGTACTTCTTCACCGACCAGTACGACCTGGGCATGGAGTTCCGCGGCCTGGCCCGCCCCGAGGACGAGGTCGTGGTGCGGGGCGACCTCCGCGCCCGCGAGTTCGTCGCCTTCTGGCTGCGGGAGGGGCACGTGCACGCGGCGATGAACGTCAACACCTGGGACGACGGCGACGCCCTCCAGGCCCTCGTCGACAACCAGGCCCCGGTGGTCGTCGAGGACCTCCAGGAAGCCGACCTCCCCAGCCTCATCCCCTGACGCGGTGGTTTGGGTGCCGTAGGTCCAACACCTACGTTCTTCCCCCGTGACCTACCCCCGCCGCCGGAGCCTCCACGCCACCCGAACCCAGGAGACACCGATCGAGGTCGACGTGGCCTGCGCGCTGTGGGTGGGGGTGGGTGGGCTGACGCTTCTCGTCTGGTGTGTCCTCGGTTTCCTGCGGGACGACGTCCTGTACGAGGCGCGGAAGGGTTTGGACGTCACCAAAGCGGACCTGTCGTGGGTGGAGCTGAAGGTCAACCTCGTCCTCGCGGTCCTTCCGGTGGTGGCGCTCCTGGTCATGTGGCTGGCGGTCAGGATGAAGGCCGGCCGGCGCTGGGCACGGGCGGCGTTGCTGTTGGTCGCAGTCGTCTTCGTGCTGAGATTCCCCTCTCTCCAGGGGAACTGGGTGGCATTCGTGCTGCTCGTCGTTGTGGCGGGCGCGACCGTGCTGATGTATGCCCGGGGTGCGAACAGGTACTTCCACGCCGTGCGGACCGCGACGCGGTGATTCCCCGGTCTCTCAGGGGCCGGAAGTGCCGAGCAGGCGACGGAGCGCTGTCGTGATCATCCACTGTGGAGTGTGGGCGAGCAGGCCGTCGCGGAGGTCGACGGCCCACGGGCGCGGGCGGCGGTGCGGCGAGCCGGCGAGCCAGGAGAGTCGGGCGACGCGGTTCGCTCGTGGCCGTCGCACCTGGTCGTAGCGGTGCAGCGCCTCGGTCAGAGCGGGTTCGGCGCGCAGGGCGAGGCTGAGGACCGCGGCGTCCTCCAGCGCCTGGCCGGCCTCCTGGCCGAGTGCGGGCGGCATGGCGTGGGCGGCGTCGCCGAGCAGGGCGACGCGCCCGCGCACGTAGCGGCGTGGCAGGGGGCGCAGGACCTCGACGGGACGGGCGGTTGGCGGGTTGTCGCCGGTGGCGGCGAGGATGCGGGGGACGGGTTCTGGCCAGTGGCCGAACCGCTCGCGCAGGGCGCGGAGATCGTCGCGCTCACCGGGTTCGGGAGGTGGAGTGACGGCGTACCAGGCAAAACCGCCGTCGGCCAGCGGCGCGATGCCGAATGTCTCGCCGCGCCCCCACATCTCGCCACACCACTCCGGTGGGTCCTGCTCCCGGGAAACCACGCCGTGCCAACGCATTCCGTCCAGCCGTCGGGCTCGCGGGCGGCTGTCCACCTCGGGGCGGAGCGCGCTGACCGGTCCGCCGGCCGCGACGACCAGGTCGGTCAGGTGGTCGACGCCGTCCCCGCGACGCACCACAACGCGGGTGGAGGTCTCCCGGACACCGATCACCTTGGCTGCTGGCAGCACCTGGTCGGCGCCCAGGGCGTGCAGCAGCAGGCGGTGGACTTCCGTGTGGGGCAGGACGATCGGGGCGACGCCCCGCGCCACGAGCGGGTCGAGCCGGATCAGCGGGCGTCCGTCGAGGTCGAACACGCCGGAGTTCGCCGGCCAGGCGGCGCGGCGCGCCTCCCGGAGTCGCCCCGGGCACAGCAACTCCAACGCCCTCAGAGCCCTGGGCCACAGCGCGACGGGCCACAGGGCGACGCCCTCGTTCCGCTCCTCGCCCTCCTCGTGGTCCTCGTCGAGCACCCGGACCCGCCACCCGGCGCGGCGGAGCCCGAGAGCGGCGGCGAGGCCACCGATTCCGGCTCCGATCACCAGGGCGTCCATATCCCGACCGTAGTGACCGTCGGTCGTCGGCGCACCGCCGCGATTCGCCCGATCGTCCGCTGGTGAGGTTGCGCGATGTTGTGCGAATCTGCGTCGTGTTCCCCTCTTTCGCGCAAATTCGCACAGGAGGCCGCATGGACGAGCGTGGGACCGAGCTGTCCCGGCGGACGTTGTTCCGAACCGGCGCGGTGGCAGGCACCGCACTGGGCATGGGTGCGGCGACCGGGGCCGCGTCCGCGTCCGAGCCGCTGGCCGGCGTGGGGGAGGACGAGCGCTCGTGGCCCAGGCCGCAGGGCCGCTCGATGGTCGGCGTGCCGTTCGACCGGCACGACGAGGTGCGCGTCGGCGTGATCGGCCTCGGCAACCGGGGACTGAGCATGATCCCGCTGTTCCTCGCCGTGCCGGGCGCGCGGATCACGGCGGTGTGCGACACCAACGCCGAGGCGGTGCGGCGCGCCGCCAGGAAGGTGTGCGACGGGGGTCAGCCGGAACCCGCCCAGTACGCCGGGGGAGAGCACGACTTCGAGAAGCTCTGCGCCCGCGACGACATCGACCTCGTGTACGTGGCCACCTCGTGGGAGTGGCACGTGCCGATGGCGCTCTCCGCGCTGCGCAACGGCAAGCACGTCGGCATCGAATGCCCGCTGGCCATGACCCTGCGCGAGCTGTGGGAGCTGGTCGACGCCTCTGAGCGCCACCGCCGCCACTGCATCCAACTGGAGAACTGCTGCTACGGGCGCAACGAGCTCCGCGTGCTGCGCATGGCCCACGACGGCAAGTTCGGCGAGCTGCTGCACGGCGCCGGCGCCTACATCCACGACCTGCGGGAACTGATGTTCTCCGACACGTACTACGCGGGCGAGTGGCGCAGGACCTGGCACACCAGGCTCAACGGCGATCTCTACCCCACCCACGGCCTGGGGCCGGTGGCCAACTACATGGACGTCAACCGCGGCGACCGGCTGGTCCGGATGACGGCGATGAGCACCCCGGCGCTCGGCCTCGCCGAGTACCGCCAGCAGCACGAGCAGCCCGGCGACTCCTCCTGGCGGGAGCGCTACGTCAAGGGCGACACCACGATGAGCCTCATCCAGACCGCGAAGGGCCGTGTGATCCGCCTCCAGCACGACGTCTCCAACCCCTACCCGTACAGCCGGCTCAACCAGCTCGCCGGTACGAAGGGCGTGTTCGAGGACTACCCCGCGCGGATCTACCTGGAGCCCGACCACTCCGGCGACCGCTGGGCGCGTTTCGAGGACTACGCCCGCTACGACCACTGGCTGTGGACCGACGTCGGCCCGGGGCCGGGCGGCCACGGCGGCATGGACTACGTGATGCTCTACCGCACCATCCAGACGATGCGGCTGGGCCTCGTCCCCGACATCGACGTCTACGACTCCGCGACGTGGAGCGCGCCGGTGGCGCTCAGCGTCGAGTCGATCCGGCGCGGCGGCGCGCCCGTGCCGTTCCCCGACTTCACCCGGGGGCGCTGGCGCGACGCCCGGCCCGGCATCGACCGCCCCAAACCCGCCTGACGGCTTGCGAACCCGCCTGTCTGACGGAAACCCGACCGGACGGACCCGGCCGCGGCCCTGTCGCCGCGGTCGGACCAGTCCCGCTCGCCGATGTCGATCACTCGCCTTGGTCCGTGCTCGTGGTTTTTCCGGGCCACGCCGGACAATCCGGTGCGTCTGATCACGGAGGACTGCGAGACTGGCGCGGTGACCGGGATCGACGGCGTCCTGCTGCGCGCCGCGGAACTGAACCGCACTGGTCAGCACGCGGAGGCGCTGCGGCTGCTGCGCCCGGTCGTCCGGTCGCACCCGGACCACGCGGTCGCCTGGTGCCACTTCGCCGCCGCGCTCCTGGACGACGGCCAGCACGAGCCGGCGCTCAACGCCGCCCGCCGCGCCGCCGTGGTCGACCCGACCCTGGAGTGGGCGCACCGACTGGCCAGCCTGGCCCTGACCGAGATGGACCGCCCGGCCGAGGCGGTGCTCGCCGCCAGGGAGGCCGCCCGGCTGAAACCGGGGGAGTGGCGGTGCCAGGTCGCGCTGGCCGAGGCGTTGGTGGCCGACGGCCGGGCCGGCTCGACCGAGGCCGTCGAGGCCGCCCGGCACGCGGTCCGGCTCGCGCCGCACGAGGCGCGCCCCCGGGAGGTGCTCGGCGACGTGGCCCTGGCCGGCCGTCGCCTCGACGACGCCGAGCGCGCCTACCGCGACGCGCTGCGGATCGACCCCGGCAGCGAGCACGCCGAGCTGAACCTCACCCTGGTCCGGCGGCTGCGGAGCGGGGGCAACGGCCACGCCCCCGCGCCGCCGCCCCCCGGCGTGGAGACCGTCGCCTGGGGTCTGCTGCGGCAGGTCGCGCTCGTCCAGGGCGTGGGCGGGCTGGCGCTGCTGTTCGCCGGCTACCCCCGGCCGGGGCAGGGCCTGGCCTGGCTCGGGCTCCTGCTCTGCCTCGTCGTCGCCGCGCTCGTGCTGGCCTTCGGCCGTCGCGTGCCCGTTCCGGCGCTGCGCGGACTGCCCCGGACGTTGCCCCGCCGTCCCCTGATGGGCGTGACCGCCGTGTTGCTCGCGATCGGCTTCGTCCTGCTGCTCGTCTGGTCGGCGGTGCACGCCGTGTGGCCGCTGTCCATCCAGGCGGTGGCGATCTCCTGGCTGACCAGCGCCCTGGCCGCGGCGGCCGTCCTCACCCACCGGGCCCTCACCCGTCTGCGGACGGACCAGGAGCGCGGCTGAACCGGCCCGAACCAGCGCTGGACCAGCCCGAACCAGCGCCGGACCAGCCCGCGCCAGACCCGAACCAGCTCCGGCCAGGGGCTACCCTCGGCGTACGAGGACCGAGGGGGCGCCGACCCGGAGGGCGTGTCGTGGCGCGAACGGACCGGGTGGCCCGGTGCCCGCTCGCCCGCTCCCCTCGCCGTGGCGGCCCCGCCTGCCGGGCCCACGAGGACTGGCTGAGCCAGCGGCGGGCCGAGGTCGTCGGCCCGGTCCGCGGCCGGGTGGTCGAACTGGGCGACGGCACCGGGGCGAACCTCCCGCACTACCGGGGGCCGCGCTGGCTGCTGGTGGCCGAGCCCGACGCCGGCGCCAGGACCGTGATCGACCGGCAGGCCGCCGATCTCGGCTTCCCCGCCACTGTCGTCGCGGCCGACCCGGAGCGCCTGCCCCTGCCGGACGGCGGCGTCGACGTCGTGGTGAGCGTTCTCGCGCTCTGCGCGGTCGCCGACCTGGACGCGACTCTGGCCGAGATCGGCCGCGTGCTCGCCCCGTGGGGCCGTCTGGTGTTCCTGGAGCACGTCCGGTCCGCCGGGTTCCCGGGCCGGTGCCAGGACCTGGTCGCGCCCCTGTGGTCCCGGCTCGCGCGGGGCTGCCGGCCGGACCGCCGCACCGTGGCGGCGATGTCCGCCGCCGGGTTCCGGATCACCGAGGCCGAGTTCCGCGCGCCGCCGGGCCGGCTCCCGCTGGCCGGGCCCGTCGTGCGGGGCGTTGCCGCCCGGCCGGAGCGCGGGGCGTGGTGGCGCGAGACGCGGTGGCTGCGCGGCGAACGGACGTGATGTCGGTCACCGGAAGCCCTGGTGAGCAGCCGGTTTCGGCTGATCCGGGGCGGGGCAGGCAACCCCCTGCCCGCCTGCGGCGACCTTACGAGTGGGAGTGTTGGGGTTCGTCGGCGGGTATCGCCGGGACCACGGGGTGGTGTCCGACCACCCGGGCCGTGTCCGGGTTGGTCGTCTGGTGCGCGTGGAAGGGGATGTGCGGACGGTGCGTGTCGCACGGGCGTCGGGGATGGTGAAGCTCCTGGGACTCTGCGTGGTCGCGGGGGTGCTCGTGGCCGCGATGTTGTTCCCGGTCTTCGGCGGGTTGGGCCTGGCGTCCAACCAGGCGGCGGAGACGGTGGACAAGGTCTCGGCCGACCTGGTCAGCGTCGACCCGCCGCTGTTGACCACGATCACGGACAAGGACGGCAACCCCATCGCCCACCTGTACGACCAGGACCGGGTGATCGTCAACGCCGACCAGATCAACGACACCATGAAGGCCGCGATCGTCGCGATCGAGGACAAGCGGTTCTTCGACCACAACGGCGTCGACTGGCAGGGCACCATGCGCGCCATGGTGAAGAACGCCGCCTCCGACTCGATCACCGGCGGCGGCTCCTCGCTCACCCAGCAGTACGTCAAGAACTACCTGGCGTTCGTCGTGGCGAAGAACGCCAAGGACCCGCAGTACAAGAAGGCGATCGAGCAGACCCCGGCGCGCAAGCTCAAGGAGATCCGGATCGCCCTCGACCTGGAGCGCAAGCTCTCCAAGGACGAGATCCTCACCCGGTACCTGAACATCGTCCCGTTCCCGTACCAGATCTACGGCGTCGCCGAGGCGGCCCGCGCGTTCTTCAACACCACGCCCGACAAGCTGGAGATCCACCAGGCCGCCCTGCTGGCCGCCATCGTCAACATGCCCGGCGCGCTGAACCCGGTCACGAACCCCGAGGACGCGAAGAAGCGGCGGGACATCGTGATCGACAAGATGGCCGAGAACAAGATGCTCAGCAGGGACGCCGACGAGAACAAGCGGCTGGCCGAGGAGTACAAGGCCAAGGCGCTGGGCGTCCTGCCCGAGCTGAACCTGCGCACCAGCGGCTGCGTCGGGGCCGGCCCCACCGACGGCTTCTTCTGCGAGTACGCCCTGAGCTACCTGAAGAAGGCCGGTCTGGACATGGACCAGATCAAGCGCGGCGGCTACACGATCCGGACCACGCTGGACCCGAAGGCGAGCACGGAGGCCAAGAAGGCCGCCGAGGCGACCGTGCCCAAGAACACCCGGGGTGTCGCCAACACCATGGCGATCATCGAGCCGGGCCAGGACCGGCACAAGGTCCGGGCCCTGGTCGCCAACCGCGACTTCGGCAACAACGCGGAGAAGGGCCAGAGCTCCTACGAGCTGCCCAGCCAGGTCACGCCGTTCGGCGCCGGGTCGATCTTCAAGGTCTTCACGGCGGCCGCGTACATGCAGCAGAAGAACGCCGGGATCAGCCGGCCGGTGGCGGTTCCCGAGACCTACACCTCCCCCGTCTTCAAGGACGGCGGCCGGGGGTGGACGGTCAAGAACGCGGGCAAGTACGACGGCAGCTCGACGGTGCAGGGCGCGCTCGCGCTCTCCCCGAACACCCCCTTCATCAAGATGGAGGAGGAGGCCGGCCTCAAGAACGTGCTCGACATGGCCTACAAGCTCGGCATGCGGGAGAGCATGAAGGGCGTCAACAAGGCCGGTGAGCACAAGAAGGGCGACTCCTGGTCGAGCGTGTACGACCAGATGCTGAGGGAGAACAGCGGCTCCTTCACGCTGGGCGTGACGCCGGCGAGCGCGCTGGAGGTGTCCAACGTCGGCGCCACGATCATGAGCGAGGGCAGGTGGTGCCCGCCGTCGCCCATCGAGCAGATCCTGGACCGCAACGGCAAACCGGTGCCGGTCAGGGAGGAGCCGTGCGAGCAGGTGGTCGACCCGGCCCTGGCCAACTCGCTGGCCCAGGGACTGAGCAAGGACTCGGTGTCCGGCACCGCCAAGACGGCTGCCTCGGCGAACGGTTGGAGCCGGCCGATGATCGGCAAGACCGGCACCACCGAGGACCACAAGTCCTCCGGCTTTCTCGGCGCGACCCGCGACTACGCCGGCGCCGTCCTGGTCTTCACCGACGGTGTCGCGCCCCAGGTGATCTGCCACACCCCCGTGCGGCTCTGCGGCTTCTCGGGCACCGGCGCGTACGGCGGTGACATCGCGGCTCCGACCTGGTTCAAGGCGATGGGGCCGTTGCACGCGGACAAGCCGGACCGCGGGCTGCCCGAGGCGGACCCCCGCTACCGGTAGGGCCCCTCGGCTGACGTTCGGCGCCGCACTCCCGCTGGAGTGCGGCGCCGTCCCTTTTGGACCCTGGTTTGAGAAGGCCCTGGTCGGCCCGGTCACTCGCAGTTGGCCTCGTCGAGCAGTTCCAGCACCTCGTCGTCGGTGGTCTGCCCGAAGTCCCGGTACCAGCGCCCGACGGCCCGGAAGTCAACCGGTTCGGCGGCGCACAGCACCAGGTCGGCCTCCGAGCGCAACACCTCCGCCGAGTCCGGCGCGCACACCGGCGCGGTGAACACCAGCCGCAGGGGGCGTTCCTCCCGCAACGCCCGCAGGGTCGCCCTGGCCGTCACCCCGGTGGCCAGGCCGTCGTCCACGACGATCACGTCTCGGCCGGCCAGCGGCACCCCGGGCCGGCCCGCCCGGTACAGCTCCACCCGGCGACGGGCCTCGGCCCGCTCCCGCTCGCAGACGTCGCTGAGGTCCTCGGCGCGCAGCCGGAGCATGGCCAGGCTGCCGCTGTCGTAGATGGGCGGCCCGCCGACGGTCACCGCGCCGACGCCGAACTCCGGCTGGAACGGCGCGCCGATCTTGCGGGCCACCGCCACGTCCAGCGGCGCGCCCAACGCGCGGGCGATCTCGAAGGCGACCGGCACCCCGCCCCTGGCCAGCCCGAGCACGACCGGGTCCGTCCACTCCATCCGCACGAGCTGCGCGGCCAGGTGACGGCCGCCCTCCCTGCGGTCCTCGAACCGCACGGTGGCCAGCGGTCGCCAGTGCATGGCCCCTCCCTACGCGAACGGCTGCCGACGCACGGGCTCGGGCGGGCGGACGTGGTCGCCCCGGGCTTCGGTCGGGCGCGCCGGGCGGACGTCGGTGTGGCCGCCGGGGTGCTCGCCGGGCTGTCCGCCGAGGTGCTCCCGGAACCAGGCGGCGGCCAACTCGGCCACCTTCGCCAACGCGCCCGGCTCGCCGAACAGGTGCGTCGCGCCCGGCACCACGCTCAGCTCGTGCGGCCCGCCCAGCAGCGCGGCGGCCTGCCGGTTGAGCTGGAGCACCTGGGTGTCGTGGCCGCCCACGACGAGCAGCGTCGGCGCCCGCACCGCGGGCAGCGCGTCGCCGGCGAGGTCGGGCCGCCCGCCCCGGGACACGACGGCGGCGACGCGGTCCGGTCGGCGCGCGGCGGCGACGAGCGCGGCGGCCGCCCCGGTGCTCGCCCCGAACAGCCCGACCGGCAGGTCCCGGGTGCCGGGCCACTCCGCGGCCTGGTCGACGGCCGCGGTCAGCCGGTCGGTCAGCAACCCGATGTCGAAGCGGAGCTCCGTCGTGCGCGCGTCGACCTCCTCCTCACCCCGGGTGAGCAGGTCGAGCAGCAACGTGGCGAACCCGCTGTCGCGCAGCGTCCCGGCCACCGCCCGGTTGCGCGGGCTGTGCCGGGAGCTGCCGGAGCCGTGCGCGAACACCACCACGCCGGTGGCGTCGGCGGGCACCTCCAGGTCGCCGGCGAGCCGCCCGGGGCCGAGCGGGCCGCTGGTCTCCAGGGTCACCGGCTGGGACATGACGCACCACCTCCCCGCCCACCCCTCCTCACCCGGGTGTACCCCGGGCCGGTGAACGAGCAAACGCCAGCGGGGTCCCGCCGCTCCGGCGGGACCCCGCTGGCAGGCCGGGAGGGGGACCGGGGCCCGGCCCCAGCGGGGTGTCGGGGCCGGTCAGCCGCAGGTCAGCCCCGGTAGGAGCCCTGGGTCTGCACGTTCAGCTCGTCCACCCGCACCAGCTTCGCGCCGAGGGTCCGCGGGTCGGTCAGGTCGAGCACGTCCAGCCCCTTCTGGATGTCACTCGAGTAGATATGGCCGTTGTAGTAGTAGGCCGACCAGGAGCCGCCGGTGATCTTCTTGTCGGTCGTCAGCGGACCGCGCTCCCAGTAGCCGATCTCCTTCGGCCGGGCCGAGTCGGTGAAGTCCCACACCGACACGCCGCCCTGGTACCAGGCCTGGACCATGATGTCGCGGCCGCGGACCGGGATCAGCGACCCGTTGTGCGCCACGCAGTTCTCGGTCTCGGCCTGCGGCCGGGGGATCTTGAAGTAGCTGCGGAACACCAGTTTGCGCTGGTCGCCCTGGCCCACGATGTCGTAGATGCCGTCCGCCCCGCGCTCCGGCCCGGTCTTGGCGTCGCAGGTCGGCGCGCCGCCGCCGCCCAGCTCGTCGGTGAAGACGACCTTCGTGCCGGCGTTGTTGAACGTGGCCGAGTGCCAGAACGCGAAGTTCCGGTCGTCGCGGACCCGCTCGAACACCCGGGGGCGCTCCCGGTCGGAGATGTCCATCAGCACGCCGTCGCCCATGCACGCGCCCGCCGCGAGGTCCTTCTCGGGGTAGACCGTGATGTCGTGGCAGCCGGTGGTCTCGGTGACGTACCGGGCGGGGAACTGCCCCGGCTGGCCGGGGTTGCCGCCGTCGGGGAACAGCACCGGCTCGGCCACCACCGCGGCGCGCTCGGGCTGGCGCAACGGCACCTTGACGATCGAGATCTGGTCGTGCGGCGGCTGGCACTTCGGGAAGTTCGGCCGCGGGCTGTACGAGGAGACGTAGAGGTAGACCGACTCGCCCGTCCGGTCCGGCACGAGCGTGTGCGTGTGCGACCCGCACTTGGTGTCGACGGCCGCGACGTAGCGCGGGTTGCTCTTGTCGCTGATGTCGAAGACCTTGATGCCCTCCCACGCGTCCGCGTCGGCGGCCGTGCGCGCCTCGCTGGCGCAGGTGTTGTTGCTCCTCGGGTAGTCGGTCGACAGGAACAGCAGGTTCCCGTGCACCGAGATGTCGTTCTGCCCACCGGGGCAGTGCACCTGGCTGACGATCTTCGGTCGGCGCGGCCGCGAGACGTCGTACACGACGAACCCGTCGTAGTTGCCGACGAAGGCGTGGTTGTCCGCGAAGGCGATATCGGTTCCGTAGGCGTTGGTGTTGTCGAACGGCGCCTGCTTCGGGATGTTCGCCAGCTGCCGCATGTTCCGGCTGCTCGACACCTGGTCCACGCCGGGGATGTCGGCGTTGTCCTCCGGCCCCGCCGAGGCTGGCGGCGTGAGCAGCGCGACGCCCAGCGCCGCCGCTCCCACGACCGCGAACACCCCGCGCCGACGGCCTGCCCATCTCGTTCTCGACATGACCTGTTCTCCCCTCGTCGCGGGTGAGAAGTCCGGGCGGCGGCGGTACCCGACGAAGCGCAGTGTGTCCGCTCGGTCCCCGCGGTGCCAGGGCCGATCGGCGGTCGTTCGCCGGCCGCCGGTGGGCCGCTCTGGCGGTTCCGGCGGGGCCGCGGCCGTCGGTACGGTCACGCCCGGTCGGGCGACGCGGCGGGAGGTGGTCGCTGATGGGGTGGCGACGCGGGGTGGCTGTCCTGGCGCTCGGGCTGGCGGTGACCGGTTGTTCGGGCGACCCCGGGGAGGGGGCGGTCCGCGAGTCGGCGCCGCCGGTGATCGTCCCCGGTGGGCCGGGGGAGCCGGCGCGCACGCTGTCCGGCGCGCCCTCGTCGGGGGTGCGCCCGTCGGCCGCCCCGAGCGAGGCCGACCGCGCCTACGTCCAGATGATGATCGCCCACCACCAGCAGGCGGTGGAGATGACGGCGTTGGCTCCGGAGCGGGCCGCCGACGCCCAGGTGCGCGGGCTCGCCGCGCGGATCGGCGCCGCGCAGGGCCCGGAGATCACGGCGATGCGCGGCTGGTTGGAGCGCAACGGGCTGGGCTCCGGCTCCGGCGGGCACGACCACGCGGCGATGCCCGGCATGGCCACTCCCGAGCAGATGGCCGCGCTGCGCGCCGCGACCGGCGGCGAGTTCGACCGCCAGTTCCTGCGCCTGATGATCGCCCATCACGAGGGCGCGGTGAGCATGGCGACCGACCTGCTGACCAAGGGCGTGGACGTCTTCGCGCAGGAGATGGCGCAGGACGTCATCGCGACGCAGACCGCGGAGATCAAGCGGATGCGGGCGATGCTCGGCGGCTGAGCCGCCCGTCATCGCGTCGCCGGGCAGCGGCGCCCCTTCGTGATCTTGGTCATCGACAGGGGGCTGCCGGTCGGCGCCCCCGCTGACGAGGGCGAACGCGTTCCGGTCTGTCCGCCCACCTCACCGAGGGGGCGCGGTCCGCGCTGCCCGCGCACCGGGGAGGTTTCACCGGTTCGGCCGGTTGACATCACAACTATCTGGACATGGACATTGTCTAAACTGGGGTCCGTCGATGCCGACCGCACACGGGGGGAGCCTCATGTACCGCCACGAGCGCCGTGTCAGCCAGCGCACCCGGCAGACCGGGACGACGAGCAGGACGGGCACCACCAGCAGGGCGGCGGGCGGGACCGCCGCCGGGACCACGAGCGCGCCCAGCGCACCGACGAGGACGACGACCGGCCACCGCGCCGCCGGGGCCGGCCACGACCTGCGGCCCGAGCTGCTGGTGGGCCACCTCGCCGAGCTGCTGGCGCTCACCCACGCCCTGCTCACGACGACCCGCGGTGCCCTGCGCGGCCAGGACGAGCGACTGCCCCGCAGGGCGTTGACCGACCAGGTCGGCGACCTGGTCGCCGCGCTGCACGACCTCTCCGTCGAGATCCAACGCCTCTGCGAGCGCTACGCCCTGCCCGCGCCGCGCGAGCGACAGGCCAACACGGCCGTGGGCGCCGGCGAGTTCGTGCTGGAGTGGCTGGCCGACGAGCACCACCGCTGCGGGCAGACCGCCCGGCGCGCCCTGCTCACCGCGGCCGCGCTCGGCGAGGCGCACAGCTCCGTAGTCCTGGGCCTGCGCGCGCTGGCCCACGAGCGCGCCGAGCGGCAGGCCCGGTCGGCCGGCGGGGACGCCGCTGGTGACGCCGCCGGCGACCGGGACCGGGACGAGGGCGTCCACCAGGCATGATGCTGGTGGACGTCCCGAGCGGGTCGGAGTCGAGCGAGTACGTGGTGAGCGCCGTGGCAGAGTCGGACACAGGCAGGTCGGGCACAGACAGATCGGGCACAGGCAGGTCGGGCACAGACAGATCGGGCACGGGTGGGTCGGACGCCCCGGACGCGGAGGGGAGCCCCGACCCCACCGGCTGGGCTCCGCGCGTGGCCGACCCGGACCGGACCGCCGAGCTGGTCGAGCGGATGCAGGAGGCCGGGCTGCGGGCCACCGGCCCCCGGGTGGCCGTCGCCGAGGCGCTGCGCGAGATGGGCGGGCACCGCACCGCCGACGACGTGCACGCGCACCTGGTGCGGGCCGGGACCAGGATTCCGCGGGCCAGCGTGTACAACGTGCTCGCCGCGCTCACCGGCGCGGGCATCTGCACGGTCGCCGACATCGGCCACGGCCCCGCGGTCTACGAGCTCGACCGCGGCTGGCACCACCACTTCGTCTGCCGGGTGTGCGGACGGGTCTCCGACGTCGACTGCCTCGTGGGCAGCTCCCCGTGCCTCACCGCGGGGGATTCGGTCGGCGTCATCGAACAGGCGCAGGTCATCTTCCGTGGCGTGTGCGCGGATTGCCAGGAGAACGAGTGAACTACGACGCGTTGTTGTTTCTGTCCTTCGGTGGGCCGGAGGGCCCGGAGGACGTGCGGCCGTTCCTGGAGAACGTGACCCGGGGTCGGGGGGTGC